>NZ_CP093326.1:0-3972796 GCF_022637435.1 Arthrobacter sulfonylureivorans | reverse complement strand
TCTGAGTCGCTGCTGCTGAAGCAGACAAAACAGCGGCCAAACCCCTTCAAAATACGCCAGGTTCTGGTGCGTTTTACGCGCCTCTGGGGGGGACTTGTTTGGGGGCCGGGATTCGGACCTGAATCCGCCGGAAACGGCGATTTGCAAAGGTCGCGGGAACCGGGTAAGTTAGAAAAGTTGCTCCGGAGCGATGGAGGGCCTGTGAGGGTCGTCTTGGTGCCGGGTGCTCCTGTTGTTTGAGAACTCAATAGTGTGCCAAGTTTGTTGATACCAATTATTTATTGGTTGAAGTGCCGTGGCGTGCCGCCCCTGTGGTGTGTCGCGGTTTTATCAGCCTGGTTTGAATTTAGTGCAGTGTCTTTGGTCGTTTTCCCGGCCTTTGGTGCTGTGTCTGTTTGAAACATTAACGGAGAGTTTGATCCTGGCTCAGGACGAACGCTGGCGGCGTGCTTAACACATGCAAGTCGAACGATGATCCGGTGCTTGCACCGGGGATTAGTGGCGAACGGGTGAGTAACACGTGAGTAACCTGCCCTTGACTCTGGGATAAGCCTGGGAAACCGGGTCTAATACCGGATATGACCTGTCACCGCATGGTGGTGGGTGGAAAGATTTTTTGGTCTTGGATGGACTCGCGGCCTATCAGCTTGTTGGTGGGGTAATGGCCTACCAAGGCGACGACGGGTAGCCGGCCTGAGAGGGTGACCGGCCACACTGGGACTGAGACACGGCCCAGACTCCTACGGGAGGCAGCAGTGGGGAATATTGCACAATGGGCGCAAGCCTGATGCAGCGACGCCGCGTGAGGGATGAATGCCTTCGGGTTGTAAACCTCTTTCAGCAGGGAAGAAGCGAAAGTGACGGTACCTGCAGAAGAAGCGCCGGCTAACTACGTGCCAGCAGCCGCGGTAATACGTAGGGCGCAAGCGTTGTCCGGAATTATTGGGCGTAAAGAGCTCGTAGGCGGTTTGTCGCGTCTGCTGTGAAAGCCCGGGGCTCAACCCCGGGTCTGCAGTGGGTACGGGCAGACTAGAGTGCAGTAGGGGAGACTGGAATTCCTGGTGTAGCGGTGAAATGCGCAGATATCAGGAGGAACACCGATGGCGAAGGCAGGTCTCTGGGCTGTAACTGACGCTGAGGAGCGAAAGCATGGGGAGCGAACAGGATTAGATACCCTGGTAGTCCATGCCGTAAACGTTGGGCACTAGGTGTGGGGGACATTCCACGTTTTCCGCGCCGTAGCTAACGCATTAAGTGCCCCGCCTGGGGAGTACGGCCGCAAGGCTAAAACTCAAAGGAATTGACGGGGGCCCGCACAAGCGGCGGAGCATGCGGATTAATTCGATGCAACGCGAAGAACCTTACCAAGGCTTGACATGGGCCGGACCGGGCTGGAAACAGTCCTTCCCTTCGGGGCCGGTTCACAGGTGGTGCATGGTTGTCGTCAGCTCGTGTCGTGAGATGTTGGGTTAAGTCCCGCAACGAGCGCAACCCTCGTTCCATGTTGCCAGCGCGTAATGGCGGGGACTCATGGGAGACTGCCGGGGTCAACTCGGAGGAAGGTGGGGACGACGTCAAATCATCATGCCCCTTATGTCTTGGGCTTCACGCATGCTACAATGGCCGGTACAATGGGTTGCGATACTGTGAGGTGGAGCTAATCCCAAAAAGCCGGTCTCAGTTCGGATTGGGGTCTGCAACTCGACCCCATGAAGTCGGAGTCGCTAGTAATCGCAGATCAGCAACGCTGCGGTGAATACGTTCCCGGGCCTTGTACACACCGCCCGTCAAGTCACGAAAGTTGGTAACACCCGAAGCCGGTGGCCTAACCCCTTGTGGGAGGGAGCCGTCGAAGGTGGGACCGGCGATTGGGACTAAGTCGTAACAAGGTAGCCGTACCGGAAGGTGCGGCTGGATCACCTCCTTTCTAAGGAGCTTCCTCGAACCGTTCCCAACACGCCACTGTGCGGGTTGGGTGGTTTGCAGGGCAAGCCCGTTGCGGACACGCAAGTTGTCCGGCGGGTGCTCATGGGTGGAATATCAACGGATTCGGTGTTGTCCGCGGTTCTCCGCATGCCAGTACGGTGCCCCTTTCGGGGGGTGCTTGGAACGTGTGGGGTGGGTCGTGGGGGGCGTCTTTTGGCACACTGTTGGGTCCTGAGGCAACAGGATCTTTGTCTTGCAGCGATGCGAGGTGGGGGCCGGTTGGTTTCCTCTTGTTCCCGCATTTTTCCGGTGCCGTGCACGTTGTGTGTGTGGTGTTGGTGGGTGACGGGGTTGTTGTTTGAGAACTACATAGTGGACGCGAGCATCTTAAAGCAATTTTTTTGATGAACCTGGTTTGGTCCCACTCCTTTTTGGGGTGTGGCTGTCCTGGTTCTCTCGAATAGCTGATTTTGATCTTTGTGGTCAAGTTTTTAAGAGCACACGGTGGATGCCTTGGCATCAGGAGCCGAAGAAGGACGTGGGAATCTGCGATAAGCCTGGGGGAGTTGATAACCGAACGGTGATCCCAGGATGTCCGAATGGGGAAACCCCGCCCGGCGCGCGAGTGACCGGGTGACCCGTACCTGAACACATAGGGTGCGTGGAGGGAACGCGGGGAAGTGAAACATCTCAGTACCCGCAGGAAGAGAAAACAACAGTGATTCCGTTAGTAGTGGCGAGCGAACGCGGAAGAGGCCAAACCGGTCCATGTGTGATAGCCGGCGGGCGTTGCATGGCCGGGGTTGCGGGACTTTCCGCTGCTGTTCTGCCGGACAGCGAAAGTGAGTGCGTGCGTATAGGTGAACGGTCTTGAAAGGCCGGCCGGAGAAGGTGTAAGCCCTGTAACCGTAATGCGTGACGCCGCTTGGAGAGTATCCCAAGTAGCACGGGGCCCGAGAAATCCCGTGCGAATCTGCCAGGACCACCTGGTAAGCCTGAATACTACCTGATGACCGATAGCGGACAAGTACCGTGAGGGAAAGGTGAAAAGTACCCCGGGAGGGGAGTGAAACAGTACCTGAAACCGTGTGCTTACAATCCGTCGGAGCAGCCTTGTAGCTGTGACGGCGTGCCTTTTGAAGAATGAGCCTGCGAGTTAGTGTTACGTCGCGAGGTTAACCCGTGTGGGGAAGCCGTAGCGAAAGCGAGTCTGAATAGGGCGATGCAGTGGCGTGATCTAGACCCGAAGCGGAGTGATCTACCCATGGCCAGGTTGAAGCGCGTGTAAGAGCGCGTGGAGGACCGAACCCACTTCAGTTGAAAATGGAGGGGATGAGCTGTGGGTAGGGGTGAAAGGCCAATCAAACTCCGTGATAGCTGGTTCTCCCCGAAATGCATTTAGGTGCAGCGTTGCGTGTTTCTTGCCGGAGGTAGAGCTACTGGATGGCCGATGGGCCCTACAAGGTTACTGACGTCAGCCAAACTCCGAATGCCGGCAAGTGAGAGCGCAGCAGTGAGACTGTGGGGGATAAGCTTCATAGTCGAGAGGGAAACAGCCCAGACCACCAACTAAGGCCCCTAAGCGTGTGCTAAGTGGGAAAGGATGTGGAGTTGCCCAGACAACCAGGAGGTTGGCTTAGAAGCAGCCACCCTTGAAAGAGTGCGTAATAGCTCACTGGTCAAGTGATTCCGCGCCGACAATGTAGCGGGGCTCAAGTACACCGCCGAAGTTGTGGCATCAGCGTATATATCCAAGCCTTCGTGGTTCAGGAGCGCTGGTGGGTAGGGGAGCGTCGTGTGGGCAGTGAAGCTGCGGCGGAAGCCAGTGGTGGAGCCTACACGAGTGAGAATGCAGGCATGAGTAGCGAAAGACGGGTGGGAAACCCGTCCGCCGAATGATCAAGGGTTCCAGGGTCAAGCTAATCTGCCCTGGGTAAGTCGGGACCTAAGGCGAGGCCGACAGGCGTAGTCGATGGACAACGGGTTGATATTCCCGTACCGGCGAAAAACCGCCCATGCCAATCCGGTGATGCTAACCGCCCTAACCGTTCATCCGTGCCCTTCGGGGCCAGTATGGGCGGGGCGCGCGGGACCCGATCCGGGGAGGTAAGCGTATTAACAGGTGTGACGCAGGAAGGTAGCCGAGCCGGGCGATGGTAGTCCCGGTCCAAGGATGTAGGGTGAACGGTTGGCAAATCCGCCGTTCGTGAAGCCTGAGACCTGACGGGACCCCCGTATGGGGGGATTCGGTGATCCTATGCTGCCGAGAAAAGCATCGACGCGAGGTTTTAGCCGCCCGTACCCCAAACCGACACAGGTGATCAGGTAGAGAATACCAAGGCGATCGAGAGAATTATGGTTAAGGAACTCGGCAAAATGCCCCCGTAACTTCGGGAGAAGGGGGGCCCGGACCGTGAAGAAGCCTTGCGCTTCGGGAGCGGGTAAGGGCCGCAGAGACCAGGGGGAAGCGACTGTTTACTAAAAACACAGGTCCGTGCGAAGTCGCAAGACGATGTATACGGACTGACTCCTGCCCGGTGCTGGAAGGTTAAGAGGACCTGTTAGCCCCCTCGGGGGCGAAGCGGAGAATTTAAGCCCCAGTAAACGGCGGTGGTAACTATAACCATCCTAAGGTAGCGAAATTCCTTGTCGGGTAAGTTCCGACCTGCACGAATGGAGTAACGACTTCCCCGCTGTCTCAACCATAAACTCGGCGAAATTGCACTACGAGTAAAGATGCTCGTTACGCGCAGCAGGACGGAAAGACCCCGAGACCTTTACTATAGTTTGGTATTGGTGTTCGGTGTGGCTTGTGTAGGATAGGTGGGAGACTGTGAAGCCCGGACGCCAGTTCGGGTGGAGTCATCGTTGAAATACCACTCTGGTCACTCTGGACATCTAACTTCGGCCCGTAATCCGGGTCAGGGACAGTGCCTGATGGGTAGTTTAACTGGGGCGGTTGCCTCCTAAAGAGTAACGGAGGCGCCCAAAGGTTCCCTCAGCCTGGTTGGCAATCAGGTGGCGAGTGTAAGTGCACAAGGGAGCTTGACTGTGAGAGCGACAGCTCGAGCAGGGACGAAAGTCGGGACTAGTGATCCGGCGGCACATTGTGGAATGGCCGTCGCTCAACGGATAAAAGGTACCTCGGGGATAACAGGCTGATCTTGCCCAAGAGTCCATATCGACGGCATGGTTTGGCACCTCGATGTCGGCTCGTCGCATCCTGGGGCTGGAGTAGGTCCCAAGGGTTGGGCTGTTCGCCCATTAAAGCGGTACGCGAGCTGGGTTTAGAACGTCGTGAGACAGTTCGGTCCCTATCCGCTGCGCGCGCAGGAAATTTGAGAAGGTCTGTCCTTAGTACGAGAGGACCGGGACGGACGAACCTCTGGTGTGTCAGTTGTACTGCCAAGTGCACCGCTGATTAGCTACGTTCGGATTGGATAACCGCTGAAAGCATCTAAGCGGGAAGCCGGCTTCAAGATGAGATTTCCATCCCCTTCGGGGGGAGAGGACCCCAGCCAGACCACTGGGTTGATAGGCCGGATGTGGAAGCGAGGACGAAAGACTCGTGGAGCTGACCGGTACTAATAGTCCGACAACTTACACCACACCACCCCTGCGGGTGGGTGATCAAAAGCATGCTACGCGTCCGCTATGTGGTTCCCAGACAACAACCCGTTGTCCCCAGGGGAACAAAACACAACTGAATACAAGTTCCAAGCACAAGCTTGTAGCCACAGATTTGCCGCCACACACCCCCAGGGGTGCCGGGCGTGCACGAAGGGTTACGGCGGTCATAGCGTGGGGGAAACGCCCGGTCCCATTCCGAACCCGGAAGCTAAGGCCCACAGCGCCGATGGTACTGCACTCGGGAGGGTGTGGGAGAGTAGGTCACCGCCGGACATTCTTTCAAAAGGGAAGGCCCCGCCAACGACGGCGGGGCCTTCCCCCGTTAACCCACCAATGCTGGCAGCCCCTGTCGCAAGCTTGGCCCGCTGGCGTAGCATGCACGTCATGGGGGATGACGAACTGCTCCGCCGCACGGCCGAACTTGCTGCCGACTATCTGCGGTCGCTGCCGGAACGCCCGGTCAAAACGGGAATGGACGTAGCCGAGTTGCGCCGGGAGCTGGTGGGTCAACTGCCGCAGCGGGGCGAGGACCCGCGGAAGGTCATTGAACACCTGGCCGACGTCGGCGGGCGGGCAGCTGTGGCGATGGCCGGCCCACGCTATTTCGGCTTCGTGATTGGCGGCGCCCAGCCCGCGGCACTTGCCGCCGACTGGCTGACGTCCACGTGGGACCAGAATGCCGGACTGTATGTAGCCGGCCCGGCCGCATCGGTGGTGGAAGAGGCAGTGGGCCAGTGGCTGCTGGACCTGTTCGGCCTGCCGCTGGACTGCGGCTTCGGGCTGGTCACCGGCTGCCAGATGGCCCACTTCACCTGCCTGGCTGCGGCACGGACAGCAGTGCTGGAACGTGCCGGCTGGGATGTGATCAGCGACGGGCTTTTCGGCGCACCGGAGATCGCCGTCGTTGTTGGAGAAGAAGCCCACAGCACCGTGTTGTCGGCCTTGCAGTACTTGGGGCTGGGGCGCCGCCGCATTCACCTGGTGGACACGGACGAGCAGGGCCGGATCACGCTGGAAGCACTCGACGCCGTGCTGGAACGGATCCCCGAGGGTCAGCCGCTGATCGTGAACCTGCAGGCCGGCAACGTAAACACCGGTTCGTTTGATCCCCTCCGGGCGGCTTTGGAGCGCGTGCAACGGCGGGACGGCGCCTGGGTGCACGTGGACGGCGCCTTCGGACTGTGGGCCACCGCGAGCCCAGAGCTCCGGCACTTGCTGGACGGCGTGGAGCTTGCGGATTCGTGGGCCACCGACGCGCACAAGTGGCTCAACGTTCCCTATGACTCAGGTGTCGCCATTGTCCGCGACTCCGATGTGCACCAGCGCACCATGTCCCCGCCGCATGCGGCCTACCTTGAGTACGGGCAGGAGCGGGACGAGGTGGCCTGGGTGCCGGAGTTCTCCCGGCGCGCCCGCGGTTTCCCGGCCTACGCCGCGCTGCGGACCCTTGGCCGCGACGGAGTGGCGGACCTCGTGGGGCGCTGCTGTTCGCTGGCAGCTCGGATGGCCGGGCAACTGGCTGGAGCAGACGGCGTCCAGATCCTCAACGACGTAGTGCTCAACCAGGTGCTGGTCCGGTTCACGCCGGAGGACGGCTCCGACCCGGACGAGTTCACCCGTGAAGTAGTCCACCGGGTACAGGAGGACGGGACGCTCTGGCTCTCCGGCACCACCTGGCACGGGATGGCGGCGATGCGGATCAGCGTCAGCAACTGGTCCACCACCGAAGCGGACGCCGACCGAAGCGTAGAGGCCATCCTGCGCTGCGCGCAGTGATGCTGGCCGAGAAGCCCGGGCGCACCGCCGTCGTGCCGGCGGGATCCGGAAGGCGGCCGCCGCGCTCGACCCGGCGCACCGCCGTCGTACTCTGAATGCAACGTTCCCACCTGCGCCGATGAGTTGACCTTAGGTAGGCTGGAAGGACACACGCCGCCAGCAAGACGGGAGCGCATCATGAAGATCAGCGTCGGACAGCTCAACCCCAGCGGGGAGATGTCGGAGAACCTTGCGACGGTGCGCTCGCTTGCGGAAGAGGCCAAGGCCGACGCCGCGGAACTGATTGTGTTGCCGGAAGAATCGATGTTCACTGTGCGGCATGTGCAGGGCGATCTGGCCGCTGCCGTGGACGCAAACTGGACCAAGTTCGTGCAGCAGCTGTCCTTCATCGCTGCTGAGGTCGGCATTGCGATCATCGCGGGCGGCTACGAATCCAGCGGCGAGGAGCGGCCGTACAACACGCTGGTGATCGTGGACTCCAACGGCCGGATTGTGGACACCTACCGCAAGCTGCACCTGTACGATGCCTTCTCCTACCAGGAGTCCAAGCGGATCAAGCCCGGGGACGGCGGCCTGAAGATCGTGCAACTGGGGGAACTGAACATCGGCGTGCTCACCTGCTACGACCTGCGCTTCCCCGAGCTGGCGCGGGCGCTGGCCTCGCAAGGGGCGGACCTGCTGTGCGTGCCGGCCGCCTGGTTCAAGGGCGATCACAAGATTGAGCACTGGGAAACGCTGCTGCGCGCCCGCGCCATCGAGAACACCTGCTGGGTGGCCGCGGCGGGGACCTCGAGCACCAACACCGTGGGACATTCGGCGATCCTGGACCCGATGGGGATCCCGGTGGCTTACCTGGACGACGAACCGCGCGGCGTGGTCACCGTCGACGTGACCCGGCGCCGGATCGACGAAGTACGCGAATTCCTGCCCGTGCTCAAGAACCGCCGGCTCGCCAGCACGGTGGAGATTGTCCCGGCGCACTGACGCCGGGAGAGAGCACAGCTATGCCGGCCACGCGATGTCAGCGCCCGGCAAGCGGTGGTGGACAGTTGCCATCATCACCGTGTCCATAGTCCATTCACCGGGACGTTGTCCGCCGCCGAGTCTGGCTCTATCGCCGAGGACCGGACCCTCTACGCCGCCTTGCTGGACCGAGGGCCGGCCACCCGCCCTGCTGGCGGCGTGGGGGATGTCGTTGAAGCCGGCCGCTGCCGGGCAAGTGCCGGTAGGACGTGAGGATCTGCGCGCACGCATTCGGCAGGGTTTGCTACGCGTGGCGGGCCGCCGAGGGCCGGCTGAACGCCGCGGCGCCGGGTATGGACGCCTACCAGTCCGGCCCGGTGTAGAGGCCTGGCCCGACGACTTGACCGCTGACAGATGACGATCTGTCAGCGGTAGCTCGAGAGCGGAGAGAGCCACTGTCCGGGGCGGTCCCGGAGCAGATTAAGCCACTCTGGGAGCAGCTTAAGACTGCGATGGGCCAGATCCCTGTCACGCGTTACCCCTAGGGTTTATCCAAGAAGCGGTTGATAAACGTAAAGGAGTTCTCATAGGCAACTAGAGAGGCTCTTCGTGGAAACGGCAGCGACGAAAATACCGCTCGGAGGTCAAAGCACCGCCAGCAGGAGCATCAGCGTCTCCCAGCGCGAGCTCGATAGCCGTCGTGCGACCGGCGGGGACGAGCGTTCCTGGGGCAGGGATTTGCGGTTTCGCTTGCTGCTGACCGACGCGTTGGTGATCGGGGCGTCAGTGGTGCTGGCCCAGATACTCTGGCTGGAACTGCCCGGCCATCACGTTCTGGTTGCTGGACTCGGCATTCCGTACACGGCGGTCACGGCCGTCTTGGGATTTGTCTGGCTGATTGCGCTGGGCACCAATCAGAGCCGTTCGGTGCCCATGCTGGGCTCGGGAACCGACGAGTACCGGCGGGTCATCGAGGCGACGTTCAGCGTGTTCGGCCTGTTCGCTGCCTGCGCGATGTTGCTGAAAATCGACCTTGCCCGCGGCCTGCTGGCCGTCGCCCTTCCGTTGGGGCTCTTCGCGCTGCTGGCGACGAGGCACCTCTGGCGCCTATGGCTGCGCGGCCAGCGCTCCCTGGGAGCATACAGCGAGCGGGCTTTGCTGGTGGGGAGGACAGCGGACGTCGCATTCGTAGCGGAGCGCATACTGAAGGCTCCGGATGCAGGCTACCGCTTGGTTGGTGCCGCCATCAGTGCCGCACAGGGGGAGAACGAAGCCTCTAGCCTCTCCATTGGACGTGCGCACAGCATTCCCGTCATCGCCGATCCGGATAACATTGTCGAGGCAGTGAACCGGCACAACATCGACGCGGTCATCATCGCGGGCACGGACGAGAGCAGGACGGCGCTGCGAGAGCTGGGCTGGGCCCTAGGCGAAACCGGAACGGTGTTGGTCGTAGCAAGCAATGTCGGAGACATCTCCGGCCCGCGCATCAACTGGCGGCCGGTCGAGGGGCTTCCCTTAATGCGTATCAGCCTGCCGGCGTTCGAGGGCTCCAAATATATCCTGAAGCGCGCTTTCGACGTCCTTACCACCGGCGTCGGTCTGCTGTGCGTCCTTCCGCTGATGCTGCTCGTTGCCATCGCGATCAGACTGGACAGCGCCGGACCCGTCTTCTTCAGGCAGGAGCGTATCGGATTGAACGGCAAGCCGTTCTGGATCCTGAAGTTTCGCTCCATGTACACGGACGCGGACAAGGACGTGGCCGGAGTGCTTGATTCAGGAATGCGTGTTTTCTACAAGGCCAAGTGTGATCCACGGATCACTAAGGTGGGCGCGTTCATCCGGAAGTACTCGCTCGACGAGCTTCCGCAGCTGTGGAACGTCCTGCGGGGGGACATGTCCCTGGTGGGCCCGCGGCCGCAGATAAACGAGGAAGTGGCGCTCTACGACTCGGCCATGAACCGGCGCTTGTTGGTCAAGCCCGGAATCACCGGCCTGTGGCAGGTCAGCGGCCGCAGCGACCTTGACCTAAATGAGAGCGTCCGCCTGGACCTGTACTACACGGAGAACTGGTCGCTGGCCGGGGACTTAACCATCATCATGCGGACTGTCAGGGCCGTAGCGAAGGGCAGTGGAGCTTACTAAGCCCGCCGCCTACTGTGGACCCCGGCTGCTGAGCCGGCCATAGGAGGACTCATGAACCGATCGGCGTCGGATCCATTGACCGTCAGCGTGGTCGTGCCGGTGTTCAACCGGGTGGGGACGGTGGAACGGGCGCTCCGCAGCGTGCTGGAGCAGCATCCGGCGGTTCACGAGGTAATCGTTGTGGACGACGGCTCCACCGACGGCACCCCGGATGTCGTGGCCGCCATGGCAGCCGAGGACGGCAGGATCCGTTGCCTGCACCAAACGAATCAGGGCGCCAGCGCGGCCCGCAACCGCGGGATTGCCGAGGCCACTGGCCAACTGGTTGCATTCCAGGACAGCGACGACGAGTGGCTCCCCGGTAAGATTGCGCGGCAACTCGAAGCGCGCGAGCATTCGGGCCCCGGATTCGTATTTTGCCGGCTGGCAATCCATCAGCCAGGAGCACGGACCATGACAGTCCCGTCTCCGCGGCGGACGCCCGGTAAGTATGCACTGCTGTGGGAAAATTTCATTTCCACCCAGACAGTGCTTGTGGACCGGGCCGTCTTGGCGGAAACGCCGGGTTTCGATATCCGCCTGCGCCGACTACAGGATTGGGACCTCTGGCTGGAGATCCTCAAGCGTCCTGCGGTCCCACTGGTCTTCGTACCCGAAGTGCTGGTTCATGCCTACCGCCAGCCGGACAGCCTCAGCGCGAGCGAGGCGGCGTTCTATTCAGCCATGGAGCACATCATGGGCAAGCATTGGAAGTTGATCGCAAGACATCCCTGGGGTCTTCTCCGGCACTGTTACCGCATTGTTAAAGGACGCGCTCTGCAGCTTGTACAGGCATAGACCACCCGGGCCGCATCGGGTATGAAGAGGACGTTCACTGCTTCGCTGAATGTTCAGGGACCCCAGGGGACAAAGGCACGGTCTGGAACCCTGAGTGTTTACCTTCGGCCGATTCCGGAACCGCGCCGGATATGTCGGCGGCAGGAATGGGGGCGTCCACGTAGTAGTTCTGCCCGTAGTATCCATACCGCTTGGCCTCAAAGCCATGGTTCGGGGCCCGGTTCAAAATGACGCCGAGGACGCGTGCTCCGACGAGGGAAAGGCTCTGACGGGTTCGCTCCAATTCTTCGATCCGGCTCCGTCCGGCGCTCACCACCACCAGTGCCCCATCCGCAATGCTGGCCAGAATGGCGGCGTCGGTGACCGACAGCATCGGTGAGGTATCGATCAGGACAACCGATTTGGCAGCCAACTCCCTGAGCATGTGGGTCATGGCTGCCGAGCCCACCAGTTCGCTGGGGTTTGGCGGGACACGACCGGCGCCGAGCACCATCAGGTTGGGCTGCGGCCCCCACGGCTGCAGGACGTCGTCCAGCTCGGCGCGTCCGGTCAGCACGTCGGTCACTCCGGCACCGGGAACCAGGCCGAAGGCCTCGGTGAGGGAGGGACGGCGCAGGTCGCCATCGACCACGGTCACTTGCTGGCCGGAAGCGGCGATAATACTGGCTAGATTGGCCGTCACCGTGGTCTTGCCTTCATCGGGCAGTGAACTGGTGATCACCATGATGCGCGGCGGATTGTCCACATCCACGAAGCTGAGATTGGTCCTAAGTTCACGCAGGGCTTCCCCGACTGCGTGTCCGTTCCGGCGGTCCGTGGATGCCCGCCCGGGCTGCGCGACAAGCCTTCCGCCCGCATCCAATGTCCGGTCAAGCGGAATTGTTGCCAGCACCGGAATGCTGAAATTCTCCTCGATGGTCCCTGCCGTGCGGATACGCCTGTCGAAGTGAACCTGGGTCAGCACGTAGCACAGCCAAGCGAGCAGGCCGGTGAGTCCGCCGATCGCCACGGTGAGGTTGACGTTCGGGAAGACGGGTGCCGTTGGTGTCGAGGCCTCGGACAGCAGATCTATCCGGACCAGGGACTCTTTTCCTTCTGAAGATCCCTGCCCCTCGATCTTTCGTGCTTGTTCCGCCAACGCCAGCACCCAGGCATCGGCCAACTCTCTGGCCTGGGATGGGGTCCCGGCCTCCGCGGTGACCCGCAGGACGGGAGTGTCTTCCACCGCGTCGACAGAAATCCGGGATACGAGCTTGTCCGGCGTGGTTTCCAGCGCCAGCGCGTCGATCACCTGCTCGGCAACAGGCCGGGTGGCGGCGACAACCTCGTAGCCTGCTGCCTTGGACCTGGCGATGCTCTCGGCTGACTGCAGCGATGCCAGGTCCTCACCGGAGCCGACCGCCACATAACCACTGGACTCAGCAGTGTAGACGGGTCGTTGCAGCTGGAGCCAGCCGATGGAACCGAGGATCCCCAGTGCCAGGGCGCACAGCAGGGCGATCCAGTGACGTTTGACCAGTACGCCATAGTCGCGCAGCTGAAATGACCCCGGCTGCACTTGATGTGGTTTTGACTCCAGCACTTTTCGTTGCCCCCCATGCGACGCGATGGGTCGCAGTCTACAAGAAACGTTGCACCTTCCGCACGCTTGTCTCTATCGGTCGCACCGACCGGACAGTAACGTACAAGCCATGAACAAGTTGGGGGAACTGCTTCGCCTTGGCCGGAGGAGCAGTCTGGGACAGGGCGTCCTGCTGTCCACAGTGGGCAACGTGATGACGCCAGCCGTGGGCCTGGTCACCGCGCCCCTGCTGGCGCAGGCACTCGGGGCAGGCGGACGCGGCGAACTGGCAGCCGCGACTGCCCCTTTGATCCTGGCCACCACGGCGGCCGCCTGCGGCCTGCCCGAAGCGGTTACCTACTATGTCGCCCGGGGAGGGCAGAACGTGCGGCGGCTGCTTTCCCGGGCCTGCCTGACGCTGCTGGGCATCGGACTGGCCGCCACTCTGTTCGTTGTACTAAGTTCCGGGCCGCTGAGTAACAGCCAGCCCCGCCTGCAAGGCTTGATGGTGCTGGCTATCCTTGCGTTGATACCGGCTCTGTTGCTCGGTGCCGTCCGCGCCGCCGCTGCCGGGTACCACGCGTGGGCTCTTGTCGGGTTGGAGCGACTGACCGGGGCAGTGCTGCGGCTCGGGGCGATCGTGGCGCTGGCCCTCACCAACAGTCTGACGCTGGAAGCAGCTACGGCAACCATCGCCATCACCCACTTTGCCGGTATAGGGATATACCTGATTCTTCCGGCCGTGATTCGCCGGCGTTCCCCCGCGCCGACTGCCCGGGCGGCGGACGGCCTCTTCAGATACGGCATGGTCATCTGGCCGGGAGCGGTGTTGGGCATCCTGCTGGCTCGCGTCGACCAGATGCTCATGATGCCGCTGGCCGGAGCGGTGGAACTGGGTATCTACGCGGTGGCAGTGACCATCAGCGAGCTAGCACTAATCTTCAACGCTGCGGTTCGAGACGTGATGTTCGCCGCCGAATCCTCGCGTCCAGATCAGGCTCGGATGCTTTCGGCGGCCAGGATCTCGACCATGATAACTGGGGTGATATCGCTGGTCATTGCGCTCGCTGCCGCCTGGGCTGTGCCGGAGTTCTTCGGTCCGGATTTCGCACCCGCCGTACCGGTCATCTGGCTCCTGCTGCTTGGCACAGTGCTGGGCAACCCGGGCTCCGTGGCCGGCGCGGGACTGAACGCTCGGGGGCGTCCGGGTCTGCGCAGCTGGTCCATTGCCTTGGCCCTAGGCGCCAGCCTCGCGGCCTTGATTCTGTTGGCACCCCCGCTGGGGGCAATCGGGGCCGCGTCGGCCACATTGATCGGCAACATAGTGTCAGGTGGTCTGAACATCATCTGGATGCGCAAGTACTTCGCGGTTCCGGCAGGCGGTTTTGTCGGTATCCGCAGCGTGGACCTCCGCGTTATCGCGGGTATGCTGTCCCGAGGCAAGAACAGATCCGCTGCTCCAGCTCTGACCGGGCCGCACGGAATGCCTTAGGTTGAGCCAATGGGGGTTTCGGTGGGGGAAAGCGGAGGGAGTGCGCCCGTGGGCGGGGTTCGCCGGTCACCGGCTTTTCGCCTGGCGGCAGCTCTGGTCACCGTGGTGTTTCTCAGTGGGTTCATCAACCTCGTGCCGCTGGGAAGCCAGCTTTACGCGGCCACTGTGGCTATTGATGTTTTGGTCCTGGCGCTGGCTGGCCTGGCCATACTCCAAGCGGTCCAGCGGCGGGGCGGCATTCGGTTCAGCCTGTGGATGCTGGCCTTCGTCGTGCTAAGCCTCACCTACCTCGCACTGATGCTGCATGGCAGGGAACCGCTGTTCGACAAGGTACTGGACTTTCGCAGCCAGGTTTTGTACATCGTTGCCGGTGTCGCCATTGCCATGGTCCTGACGAACCGCGGCGAGCAGCAACGGCTGATGGACCTGGTACTGCGGTTCGCCGTCTTTATCTCTGCCGTAGGCATCTGCCAGTTTTTATTTCGCGACGTTCTGCCCGGCTGGCTCCTGTACTCGCGGGACACTGTCCTTTTCCGCTACCACGGTACGGACATCACCCGTTCCACCGGCTTACTGGGAAATACCATTGTCTACGCCAATGTGCTGCTGCTGCTGCTGGCCTTGCAGCTGAGCAGGCTGGCATGCTGCTTCAGCTGGAGCCGGCTGGCATCGGCCGCCGTGGTCTTTCTAGCAATTCTGACGACGTTCTCCAGGATGGCCATTGCCGGTGCCGTTGTCACCGCCGTCTGCCTCATGCTGCCGGCGCTGTTCCGTGCTCTGCCGCAGCTTTCCGTGTCCAACCCAGCCAAAACGATTGCGCTCACAGCGGTAGCGCCGCTGGTTGTCCTGATCGCGGTACTGTGTGTGTTCACGTCCAGGGTCTGGACGCGCAGCATCGGAGAATCATTCTTGGTGCGGGAGCTTTTCCTGATGGAGAACGCCTCTGTCCGCGAATCCACGGACACCCACAACGAGTTCATCTCGATAGCGCTGGATATTCTAGCGGCCAGCCCTGCGGTGGGTGCCGGGCTCCATTCGCAAAGTGCCGACTCAATCAATGCCGAAAGTTCTCCGGTGATTCTGGATGGAGCCATCTGGCAGATTCTGGGTGAAGGCGGCCTGCTGCTATTCACGGCGTACGCGCTGCTGGTCCTGCTCTGTCTGGCCACCATGTTCAAAAGCTGGAGATCCGGCTCAACTAATGACGGCGCGGCGCTCGGGTTGCTGGTCTTCTCCCTGTATGAATTCGGGTTTGCCTCTGTCTACAACTCGGCGTTCTTCGGCAAGCCGTCGTTCATTCTCTTCTGGCTGGTCTTCGGCTTAGTTGCAGCCATGCACGCCCTGTCGGAACCCCGCCTGCAGCATCTGCGCCAAAAAAACGCTCGGGTGCCGGGCGAGCAATGGGATTCGGGGATCGCCGCACCCGGGCCGCGTGCGTTTGTCCGGTTCGATCTCGACCAGCGCCAGCAAGGCCGGTAGCAGACCGACGTTCGATCGCTCATCGTCTTCCGGTCGCCCCCGGCCGACTCGGCCTGCCCCCGCGAGGCCTCCCGGTCTCCCTCCTATGGGATCAGCTGGGCGGCTGTTTCGGTGGCGGCAGCGAGCTTGGCCAAATCCGCAGCGTCATAGGTGGCGAGGAGCTGTGCGTCGTTTCCCCCGGCCTGCACATTGTGCTGTTGCAGGGCCTGTTGCTGCGAGCGGTGGACCAGAGGGAAGTGCCGGCTTCGGGCTGAGACCTGCTTGACCTTGGTGCCAAGGCGCAAGGCGACCACATTCAGCCAGACGTCGTCGGCCCGGGGGCAACGCTGCAGGAAAGCGTCCCCAAGCGCGGCGAGGCTCCGCTGCACGGCGGGTGGATACACGGCTCCGGATACACCGGTAACGAAATGGCGGTGCGAGGGCCGATCGGTACGAACTGGCTGCCACTGCCCGTAAGGCTTCAGGACACCGCCGGCCAGACCGATCCTGTGCGCCCGGAAGGCCACCACGGCTGGCGGTTGCTGGCTCTCATAGTCCACCAGCAGAGTGTGCAGCCACCATTTGGGGTAGAGGATGTCATCGTCGCAAGTCACCAGAGGCAGCTCGGGCTTGGAATTCTCCGAAACGTACGGGAAGTACTTGGTGTGCGGCCCGAAGCTGCCGTGCGATCCCCGAATTTCCAGTCCCCGCGATTCCAGCCGCCGCAGCGCCCCCGGGAGGGCATGCGCATCCACCGTATCGTCGAGCCAAAGGATGAGGCGCCGTGGGCGCATCTGGCCCCGGCCCACCGATTCGATGGCCAGGTGCGCCTGCTTAAGCCGCGGGCCGTAGGATGTCAGGCACACGACGGCGTCGCCGTCGCCAAGCACCGTGGCCCTACTCCACCGGTTGCGCAGCCGGAGGCTGAAGGCGATCAAGCGGGCAATCCATGACCCGCAACTCTGGAGCAGGCGTCTGGCCGCTCGCATCGGTGTCCACCGCAACTTGCCTTGGGCGTCATGCAGCGAGAGATTCATGCTGCACCTGTCTCATCAGAAGGGACCGGACCGTTCCTGAGGCGATTCACACCGATATGCCCCACCGGATGAGGCGGGAACATTCCTAGGGCGAGTCCGCGCAGCACAAAACGGCAGGCAACCAGATCACCTTGGGCCAGCCGTTTGCCCAGCCGCAGTAGCAGGCGCCATCCCAAGCCAGCATAGGCGGTGCCGCCCATCCGGCGCGCGAGAACCGCCAGCCCCATCATCGAATACAGGTCGATCCAGCGGCTTGCTTTTCCGTGCGAGGCGGAAAGCTCATGCCGGACCAAGGCATCGGGAACCACCGCCAGCCGCAGTCCTTGCCGACGGCAGCGCATCCCGTATTCCACGTCCTCCCAGTACATGAAAAATCCTTCATCGAGCATCCCGATCTGCTCCAGGGTGGAGACCGGAACCAGCACGCAGGCGAAGGTGAGGTAATCCGGGTGGTATCCGGGGCGCACGGCACGCACGGAAGCAGCCAGCGGCCAGAAGCGCTCGCCGGCTGACTGGACCGAGCCATCGGAATTCAGGACGACGGGGGCGAAGAGGCCTGCTCTCGGGTCCTGGCATGCCGCAACCAGGAGGGCAGGTAGGCACCCCGGCAGCAGCTCGGCGTCGTTGTTAATGACCAGCAGGTAGCGGGTTCCGGGCCTGCGGGCCGCCAAGCCAAAGTTGATGCCGGCGGCAAAGCCCAGGTTTTGGCGGGACTCGATCAGCCGTACCTTGCCGGGCGGGAACCTGTCCGACAGGCCGCGCAGCAGACCTTCCGACTCGTTGTCTACAAGGATCACCTCTCCGGGCCCGCCCGGTCCCAGCAGGGAAGCAATGCACCTCGTCGTGCGTTCGGTGTCCTTCCAGTTCAGGACGACAGCGGTCACGTCCTCAGCAGCGGTAGGCATCCAGTACCTCGTTCACAGTGTCGGCTACCCTGTTCCATGAGTAGCGTGCGGTGTCGAAATCGACGCGGCTACGTGCCCGGCGCAGCATCCCCTGCATCAGCCGCGTCCATTCGGCCGGGTCATTGGCCTCGCGGAGAGCGAGGCCGTAACCGTCGCAGATCTCATGAACGCTGGCGCAGCCACGCCAGTACAGCACTGGGGTACCGCAGCTGAGCGACTCCACGGCAGGCAGGCCGAAACCTTCACGAGTGGAGGGGAACAGGGTGGCGACGGCCCCACGGTACAACTCAGCCAAATAAGAGTCGGGCACTGAACTGAGAACAGTGGACCGGCCGGCGACGCCGGCCGTCTGGAAGAGCCGGGTAAACCCGCCAACTTCCCCGGAGACCACCAGCAACTCCGCTTCGGGGACCCGGGCGAGGGCATGCAGGATCACGTCCACATTCTTGTGCCGCCGGGTGTTGCCGACGTAGAGGAAATAGGGGCGGTCCCCTGTATGGGCCTTACCGGTGGGGGTGAACACCGGGGAGCAGCCGTTGCCGGTGTTCACGATCTCCACCGACGAGCGACCGAGCCACTTGCGCAGCTCTAAGGCGGATGTGCGCGAGACTGTGAGCACCGTTCCGGCCGACCGAATGCGCGGCTTGATCACTGATTCGTAATAAACGCGGTAGGCCAGCGGCTGTGGGCCTGATCCCCCCAGATGGATCAGATCATGGATGGTGACCACCTGAGGCGCCTTCGTGGCCACAACGTTGAAGCCGGGGGAGTAGACCATCCTCGTTCCGGGCGGCAGCTTCCACCCGTCCAGCAAGCCCTGCACAGAAGCAGGGTTTCGGCTGCCGGGAAGCGCGGTCCAAGGCACGGTAAGCCGTCCGGTCACCTCGCGGGCATAGCGGGCAATTCCATGGTTACCGGTGAACCGAGCGTCTACGGCAATCACGTGGCGCCGCCGGAGTCTGCAGAAATGCCCGCATACCGGGCGGTCCAGGCCAGAATGCGGCTCTGGAAGATCTCCTCGGAATAGCTGGCCGCGCGCAGTCTGGCTGCTTCGGCTGAGCCGGAATTGGCCCGGCTGATGGCCTCCTCCAGTTCGTCCGGTCGCGTGAAGTCCGTCAACGCGCCCGTGGCGCCGTCGACGACGGTCTCTGCGGTGCCGCCGACCCGGTTGGCCAGGACCCGGGCGCCGGCAGCCATTGCCTCTACCGGCATGATGCCGAAGTCCTCCACCGGCGGAAACACGAACAACCGGCACCGCTGGTAGAGGGCAAAAAGAAGTTCGTCGGAGACAGTGCCGGGAAAATGCACCGGGACCCCCGCACGGTGTGCATCTTCGCGAAGCCGGGCACCGAGCGGGCCGCTGCCGGCCAAAACCACGGGCAACTGCATGCGCGCGCCAACCTCAATAACTCGATGGAGATCTTTGTAGCCGATAAAGCGTGAGGCGCCGAGCACGAACTCGGCAGGCAGAGCGGCCAGCAGATCCGCGTCCCGGCCGCCCAGCCGATGGGCCCAGTCAGGAACGGCCTGAATACGGCCGACATCGACCGGCGGGTGGATGACTTCGGCATCCAGGTCCCAGACCCGGCGGATCCTATCCCGGATGAAGGCGCTGTTAGCGGCCAGCGCCACGGATTCGCGGCTGCGGCGCCGGTCCAGCGGCTTCAGCAGCGACGCTGCGGCCTTCAGGACAGGGGCGCTGCCGCGGCTGTCCTGCTCCGGCGCCCAGATGTAGCGCGCTGGTGAATGAATGTAGCTGAGCTTGACCGCGTGGCGTGCGGGACCGGTGAAGCGTGCGTGATGGGCAAACAGATGGGAGCTGACCAGCATCCAGTCGTAGGCCTTGACTGCAGGCAGGGCGCTCCAGGTCCCGGGCATGAAGGGCAGCGCTGCCAGCTTGCTGCGGCGAAGCGGGGTGGCGGCCAACCACGTCTGGTGCACGTTTCGGCCCGGGAATCGGTCCGGAACATCCGTCCACAGGCACTGCAGGTCGGCCAGCGGAAACATTCTGGCCAGTGAGTCCAGCACTTTTTCCGAGCCGCCGGTGGCAGCGATCCATTCATGCACGAGTACGCCGGCCATACGGTTGTCCCCCCGGTCCCCATCCCCCAACGGTGTTCCAGTTCCCAGCTTACGGACGCAGTCAAGGGGCGCGGGGCCGTCTCTTTGCCGGCCGATGACGACCCAGCCGGATTTCTGGCATAGACTCGCATCGATTTCGATGTCAGGAGGCTGGCCCAGACCATGATCCGGATATTGGTTGTCTGCACGGGTAATGTCTGTCGTTCGCCTTTGGCCGAACACGTGCTCCGGCACAGGCTGGATGAACTGCGCCCCGGGATGTTCGAGGTCCGCAGCGCGGGTATCCAGGCGTTGGTGGCTGCACCGATGGATCAGCGGACCCAAGCGTTGCTGCACACTCTCGGCCTCGAGTCTTCGGGATTTACTGCCCGGCAGCTTGAGGACTCCCATTTGGATTCACCGGATCTGGCGCTGGCGATGACCACCGGGCATCGGGACTCTCTCGTGGCCATGGCGCCTCGGCTGCTTAAACGGACCTTCACCGTCCGGGAACTGGCCCGGATGCTGGCGGCGCTGGCGGCGGATCCGGCGATCCGGGTACCCTGCGGCCGCGCCGCCCCCGAGGTCTCGGAACGGTGGCGCCGTCTGCCGCAGCTGGCTTCCCTTAAACGCTACGCGGTACTGGCCACCGACCCGGCAGCGGACGACGTCGTCGATCCCTATCGGCAGGACGACTCCGTTTTCGAGCAGATGGTGCGGGAACTGATGCCCGCGCTGGACCGGGTGGTCGCTTTCGAGGCGGCGGCGGCTGGAGCCGGCTGAGGTTCCTGCCGCCACATAGAATGTGCCTGCGCAGCGGGGCTGCGCAGGCACATTCTATGTTGTGGAGCGGCTGGGTTACGGGGTCGGAACCGGATTCTCAGGGCTCGGAACCACGGAGGTTGCGTTCGAAACTGCGACCTCGTTGGTGCCTTGATCGTCCGTGTACGCGATCGTGAGCCTGATCTGCTGGTTCTGCTGGTCGGCCGTCACGATAAACGTATTGTCCGTTGTGCCATCGCCGGTCGCGCCCGGGATGTCGGTCCAGCCGCCGGCGTCACTGCCCTGCTGCCAGGTGTACACGCCGCCCGGCTCCTCCAGCACACTTTCGGCACCGTCACCATCGAACAGCTGGGTGCTGATGTGCAGGACGTCTCCTACGCTCGGAGCCGCCGGTGCGATCGCCAAGCCCGTGGGCTCGTCGTTGACGTTGGCGACTGGATCCGTGGCCGCGGAGGCGATCTGCTCGTGCGTACCTGCGCCGTCGACATAGGTCACCAGGACACGAACCGGGAATCCTACTTCGGCGTCGCCGAGGGTGAATTCGCCCGACTCGTTGGCCTGGGTGGTGACCCACACGTTGGTGAACGGATCGGTACCGGCCTCGATGAGGACCTGCAGTGAGTACGTCAGGTCGGAATCGATTCCGTCGGCGTCCGTGACACCGGAGGCGTCGGTGGTGAGGACTCCATTCTCCGTGATCGGCTCGTCGTGGCTGAGCAGGACCTCGCCCTCGGCCTGGCCGCAGTTGGCCGTGCTACCCAGCGGTAGGCAGATGACTTGATCATTGAACTGCAGCCGCTCGATATTCCTGACCACATTGGCCATCTCCGGGGCCTCCAGTGTGTTGGAGACTTCGAAGATG
Organism: Arthrobacter sulfonylureivorans; assembly: GCF_022637435.1. Lineage (NCBI taxonomy): Bacteria > Bacillati > Actinomycetota > Actinomycetes > Micrococcales > Micrococcaceae > Arthrobacter > Arthrobacter sulfonylureivorans. The sequence goes on along the minus strand of NZ_CP093326.1, from coordinate 3,951,360 downwards.
TTCGGCTCGAGTTCCGTGACGGTGTAGTCATCGGCGACACCCTCGAACACTGCCGTGTCGATGGTGCCCGGCTGGTTCTCCAGGCTGACAACCTCGCGGACAATGTGCAGGTCCTTGGGGTTGATCTGGCCGTTGAAGATCCGGGTGTTGTAAGCAGCCATGCTGTTCTGCGTCTCCACCGGGCCGTTCTCCGGACGGTGCTCGATTCGCACGTTCAGCCAGGCATCGCCATCGACGAAGTTGCGGCCGTCACGCGGTTCGATCAGGTCGCTGCCCCGGCCGCCCATGAGGATGTTGTTGTTGACATCCCCGTCGTAGCTAACCGGATCGTCCTGAAGGAACGGCCTGGCGTAGTCGGGAATCTCCCCGCCGCCGAGCAGCTCGCGCAGCCCGGTGACCCGGTCCAGATGCTCCTGGGTCAGGTCGTGGCCGTAGCCGATGGCTTCATTGTCCGGGCCGAAGGTCAGATCGATCCCGCCCTGCGAACCGCGGATGATGTCGTTGCCGTCCCAACCCGAGAGCGCCTCGGTCTGCAGGTACCTGTCGCGGACGCTCGTCACATCCTGCGGCATGCCGACGATGAAGCCCATGTCAGCATTGACCGGCAGCTTGTGGTCCTTGTAGGTCACCCAGTCGAAACCGAGCACGCCCGAGAACCTGTCCGTGCCGGGGCCGGCGACCATGATGTCGTCACCGCCTTCGGCATCGAGGTCGTTGTTCCCGCCGTTGCCGATCAAGACGTCGTGGCCTCCGTGGTACAGGTTCGGGTCATTGAACATGGTGTTGCCCATGTCGCCCTGCACCAGGTCCGCGCCGTTACCGCCTTCGAGCCAGTCGTTGTGCTCGTCGCCGTAGAGGACGTCCGGCCCCGTGGAACCGAGCAGGAAGTCATCGCCCAAGCCGCCGTGGGCCGTCACACGGTCCTGGCCGCCGAGCATGAAGTCCTTGCCGGATCCGCCGAAGGTCAGGTCGCCGACACCTGGGCCCGGGTTCAGCGCATCGTTGCCGCTTTCGCCCTGGAGCCGGTCACCGTCGCCGAACAGGTCGGTGATGATGTCGTCGCCGTCGCCGCCCATCAGGGCATCGACGCCGTCGTCGCCTTCGATCCGATCATTGCCGCCCTTGCCCCAGATGGAGTCGTCACCGAGACCACCGCGGATGTTGCTGGGCTGGTCGGTGTCCTGGATGACGATATGTTCGGCTCCGGTGTACCTCCAGCCGCCTCCCTGGCTGCCGGTGAGCCCCGCCGCATTCAGGTCCGCCTGCGGGCTGTCGAGGTTGAACGTGACCTGCGGCGATGCGAAGACATCGTGCGGGACGCGGTCCGCCGTGGTGTTGCGCAGGACAATCTGGGACAGCGAGTTGCCTTCCAGAGAGTGGAAGAGCGTGTTGCCCAAGTTGCGGGTGAGGTAGTAAAAGCGGTCGCCGTTCTGCAGGTCCTCGAGCTGCTGCTCAAAGACATGGTTGAACGTGGAGCCCAGCATGCCGCCGAAGATGTACGGCTTTTCGGCCATGCCTCCCATCCAGAAATCGATCCGGTTTACGCCGGTGTCGGCGGCCGGGGCGTTCATGAACTCTTCGTCCGCAGCCAGCGCCGTGCCGGCGGCTCGCTTGGCATCCAGCGTCTCAGCCTCCGCTAGGGTCGGGTGGATGCCGTAGGCGGCGATGAAGTTGACGATCGACTCGGGATTCTTCATGGCCAGGCGGAAATCCTCCCAGCTGGTGTACGGCTCCAGCTGCGAGTCGCCGGAAAGCTCGAAGAACTTGGCCCGGGCCGCCTGCAGCGGAGGAACGCCCGTGTCGCGGGCCCGCAGCATGTTGATCGTCGCCAGGTCCAACGGCAAGCCGAGGAGTTCGTTGCGAAGCGTATCCGTGACGAATTCGTCGATGCCGTTGGCGGTCTGATTGGCCAGGCCTTTCAGGATGGCGCCGGCCGCCTCGTCATGCGGGATGACGTTCCCGTCTGGGTCCCGCTCAAAGGCCGCCGGGTTCAGGAACGCCTGCAGCAGCGGCATCTCGTGCACCTGGCCGTTGAACTCGCGCGGCACTGTCTGGGTCAGCATCGAGTGGCCGAAGCGGTACACCGCGTGGGCGAACTCGGCCGAAATCGCCGAGTTGATCTGCGGCTGGTACGAGTTCTCGTTCAGGACCACCGGGTCGATGGCTGGCTGGACCCGGCGGGCGAATTCCTCGAACACCAGGTGCTGATACTGCATCTCGGTCAGGAACCGTCCCGCCTGGAACAGGCGCTCGCCATAGTCCCAGAAACCGTCCTCCTGGAAGCGTTCGCGCAGCCCGGCCGGCATCTCGTTCTCAAGAATGTCGCGGACCTGCTCGGTGACGCGATTGTGTTCGGAGTGGAACACGTGGTGCACGGCGGTCAAGCCGATGTTCTCGTTGCCGCGCCCGTCGCCGGTGATGTAGTGGCGGTCCAGCGAGGCGTTGTCGTAGCCGCTGGGGTCATCGGTGGGCGTGGCGCCGTGGGCGATGTCGTCCAAGAAGGAGACCCCGGCCCTGAGCGCGTCGGCAGTGGAGACCGGATCGGCCGGATCACCTTCCACCAAGGCGGTCTCGTTGCCGCCGGACACGGCCAGTTGTGGGAAGCCGTCCGCTCCCGGTATGAAGTGACCGTAAGGGTCGGTGGCCAGCAACGGCACGTCGAGCACGTCCTTGTCTACCAAGTCGATGCCCAGGACGTCACGGGCCTGCTTCTTGACGTCCGCCCAAGTGGCCAGGCCTTCGCCGCCGACACCGTTCAGCAGCCGGCCGGTGGGCACCGGAACGCCGCCCTCGAGCATGTACTCGCGCACGAAAGCCTGGTGAGAGGCATGCGAGGTGTAGGTCTGGTTCTGGTCCACGAACGGGGTGGTGCGGTTCGTATGCTCGCGGCCTTCGCCGTCAGCAATGGTAGCGCGGGAAAGTGTCAGGAAGTTGGTCCTGGATCCTTCCACATACAGCGGGTCGTCTTCATTTAGGGGGACGACAACGGTGCCGTTGCCGCCTTTCTCTACCAGGTCCAAGCCGTGGTCGAAGAATTGGCCGAAAATCACGAACAGCGATGTAGCCGACGCGGACAGCCCTTCATCCGTGGCGACGTCCGGGATGAAGATCTTGGTGCCGCTGAGAAGTGATTGGATTTCAGCCTGGATCCCTTCGCTGACGGTCGTCGGACCGCCGAGCACGGTGACCCGGTCAGGGTTCAAGCGCTTGAGCTCCTCCACGGTGGTAGCCGGCAGTTTGCCCGACTGCGGGACCAACAACAACGGTGCCTTGCGCTGCCCCGCCACCGGGACAGCCCCCAGCGCGTCGGGGAAATTCATGCCGGTGGTGATGAAGACATCCGAGGTGGCCGGTGCATAGCTGGCCGCCGAGATGGCTGCCGACGTCGCGAACCGGTCGGGACCGGCCAGACGAGTGACGGACCCGCCGTTCGTATAGCTGGCGAGCTGCGACTGGACGGCTGCCGTGACGGTTGGCTCGCCGCCGAGGACCACGATATCCGTGGGGGCCAGGCGCTCCAGCTCCGCCTTTACCTCGGCGGGGATGGCGTTGCGTTCCACAAGCAGGACGGGGCTTCCGTCCCGGGCTGCCGGAGCGGCGCCGGAAAGGGAGTCCGGGAAGTTGTCACCGGTGGCGATGTAGACCTTGGCCAGTCCTTCGGCGAAGACATCCGCGCTGATCGCCGCGGAGGTCGCGTACCGGCTGGAACCGGCAATACGGTCAATGGTTGCGCTGGGATGGGCCGCGACCAACTGATTGAAGACCGCACCGCTGACGCTGCCTTCCCCGCCGACGACGACGATGCGGGCCGGATTCAGCCGTGCCAGCTCGTCCGCCGTGGCCTGCGGGAGGCCGGCACGATTCGTCAGCAGCAGCGGTCCCTTGCCGGCGGCGGCCGCCGGACCGGCGGCCAAGGCATCCGGGAAGTTCTCGCCGGTGGCCAGGTAAACCACCGGGACGCCGGCCCCGAAATTGGCAAAACTCAGCTGGGCTGCGGTCGTATACCGATCGGGGCCGGCAACCCGGCCCACCGCGGAGGGATCGACCTTGCCAGAGCCCTCCACCCGCTCGGAGACTGCGACGGCAGCGGGATTGTCCGTGGTCTGATCCACGATCAAGTTGCTGACGGTGCGCGGTTCGGAGTCGTAGACGAAGCCGTCTGTCTGCTCGTAGCTGGTGGTCGCGTCCGGTTCGTCCGGGTTGTAGCCGGGAGCGAACGGCGGAATGGTCTCCGCCTGCCGGTACTGGGGATCGAGCAGACGCGGGAAGGTGGTCAGCGCACTTCCGTGGCGGTCTTGGGCGGGCATCAGGTTGTTCCACCGGCCGTCGACGGTCCGCAGCCCGTACGGCAGCAGCGGCGAGCCCACGCAGGGATCACCGTCGAGGTCGATGTGGGTCTGGCTCGGGATATCAAACTTCGCGGTCGACTTACACAGCGGTGACGAGTTTGGATTGGCCAGCGTGTCTTCGGCGTGCGCCTCCGAAATCTCGATCTGCTTGATGATGAACTCAAGATCGCCCTGCGAAACGTTGAAGTCCTGGCCCGGCGGTGGTGCAGCCGAGGCTGTGCTTAAAGGTAAGAGTATGCCGGACAAGACGACTGCACTCGCCGAGGCTAGTGCGGTGATCTGTTTTCCGGCCGGGCGGCGCCGTTTAGCGTGCCGCGGCGATTTGGCCATGATCATGTCTCCCCAATTTGCCGGTCCGGCTCGCGGCCGGGCCCGTGTTTGATCCTCATAACAGGCGTGAGCGCGGTCCAGCGTCCAGCTCAACCGATCAGTGCGCCATGCCGTGGAGACTTCCATCGTGACCTTTGGAAAAGTTTGGGCACGTTAAATAAGCCCGCCCGGATGAGCGCCTTCCCAAGGGAAGGACTGTCATCCGGGCGGGCTTCCTGCTGTGTCGGGGCGCGTTTGTGGGACGCCGCCAACCGGGGTACTTCTAAGCGGTCAGCTGGCGCTTGGAGGAGATCACGCCGGTGTCGAAGCCGGCCAAGTGCAGGCCGCCGTGGAAGCGGGCGTGCTCGATCTTGACGCAGCGGTCCATTACCACGTTTAGGCCGGCGGCCTCGGCCTTGGCCGCGACCTCCTCGTGCCAGGAGCCCAGCTGCAGCCAGATGGTCTTGGCGCCGACGGCCAGCGTCTCCTCCAGCACGGTGGGCAGGTCGTCGTGCTTGCGGAACACGTCCACCAGGTCCGGGACCTCGGGCAGGTCCGCCAGCGACTTGTAGACCGGCTGGCCCAAGATCTCTTTGGCCACTGGATTCACAAAGTAGACCTTGTACGGCGAGCTGGACAGCAGATATGTGGCCACGAAGTAGCTGGCGCGGCTGGGCTTGTCCGAGGCACCGACGATGGCGATGGACTTGGTGTTGCGCAGAATGTTCAACCGTTCCGGGGCGGAGGGTCCCACCCACGCGCGTTCTGCTGTGGCGGTCACTTGGCGGCTCCTTCTTCGGCTTCGATCAGTTCTTCCACTGACTCGACAACACGGGTTCCCGGCTCCGTCCGCGCGGCGCGCGCGGCCGGGATGGTGCACGCCTCGCCCGCGTAGGTGGGCGAGGCGAACTCGGAGGTGTCGAAAGTGTCGTCCTCATGGTCACGGCTCGGGCCGTGCTCGGCGCCGGCCTGCTGCGAGAGCGCGAGGGCCTGGTCCAGGTCCCAGAGGATATCGTCCACGTCTTCCAGCCCCACGGAGATGCGGATCAGGTCTTCGGGCACGCCGGCGGCCACCAACTGGTCGGCGGTGAGCTGCTGGTGCGTGGTCGATCCCGGGTGCAGTACCAGGGTACGGGCGTCGCCAATGTTGGCCAGGTGGCTGGCTAGCTGCAGCGATTCGATGAACTTCTGGCCCGCCACCCGGCCGCCCTTGACGCCGAAACTGAACACCGAGCCCACGCCCTTGGGCAGGTAATGCCGGCCACGCTCGTAGTGCGGGTGCGCCGGCAGGCCGGCGTAGCTGACCCACGAGACGCGCTCGTCGGCCTCCAGCCACTCGGCCACCTTGCGGGCGTTGGCCAGGTGCTCGTCCATCCGCTGCGCCAGCGTTTCCACGCCCTGCAGCAGCTGGAACGCGGACTGCGCGGACAGCGACGGCCCGATGTCGCGCAGTTGCTCGGAGCGCAGCTTGGTGAGGAAGCCGTACTCGCCGAAGTTGCCCCACCAGGACACATTGCCGTAGCTGGCCACCGGCTCGGTCATCTGCGGGAACTTGCCATTGCCCCAGTTGAAACGCCCGGATTCGACGACGACGCCGCCCAGCGTGGTGCCGTGCCCGCCCAGGAACTTGGTGGCGGAGTGGATCACAATGTCCGCGCCGTGCTCGATCGGCCGGATCAGGTAGGGAGTGCTCAAGGTGGCGTCCACCACCAGAGGGAGGCCGGCGTCGTGCGCCACCGCGGCAAGGCCTGCCAGATCGGCGATGTCGCCGGACGGATTGGCCACGATCTCGGTGTAGACCGCCTTGGTGTTCTCGCGGATGGCCGCGGCGAAGTCGGCCGGGTCGGTGGAGTCAACGAACGTGGTCTCCACGCCGAACCGGCGCAGCGTCACGTCCAGCTGGGTGATGGTGCCGCCGTAGAGCTTGGACGAGGCCACAATGTGGTCGCCCGCGCCGGCCAACGCCGCGAAGGTGATGAACTCGGCGGCCATGCCCGACGACGTGGCCACCGCGCCGATGCCGCCCTCAAGCGAGGCAATGCGCTCCTCGAACGCGGCCACCGTGGGGTTGCCGATGCGGGAGTAGATGTTGCCGTACTTCTGCAGCGCGAAAAGGTTCGCGGCGTCGTCGGTGTCCTTGAACACGAACGACGTGCTCTGGTAGATCGGCACGGCCCGCGCGCCGTGCTCGGCGTCGGGCGTGCCGCCGGCGTGCAGGGCACGGGTGCGGAAACCGAATGTGCGTTCAGCCATCAGGCAGCTCCTTAAAAACTTAGGTTCCCGAGGCAATGACGGTCCTGGCGGCGCGCCCGGATGCGGGGGCGCCATCCGGATCAAAGATTGCTTGCGCTCTCTCCATCGCTTCTGGCGGTAGCACCTTTCCGGTTGGCCGGATGGTTGCTGCGGTGTCAAAGAGCCAGATCTCTCAACCGCTCGGGATGGTCCCGTCCATTCTCGCAACTTCCGCCGTAGCCGCCAAAATTGTTGAGCCGCGTTGCGTCTTGCCTTGAATTCCCAGTACGACGGCGGTGCTTGCCGCAGGTGGGCCCGGAACCCACACCTGCTGCCTGGTTCGCAGAAACCCACCGGTCCGGGTGGGTTAGCAGACTCCCCGGCACAGGTCCGGGTGGGTTCGCAGACTTCCCGGCACAGGTCCGGGTGGGTTCGCAGACTTCCCGGCACAGGTCCGGGTGGGTTCGCAGACTTCCCGGCACAGGTCCGGGTGGGTTCGCAGACTTCCCGGCACGGGCCAGGGTGGTGCGCAGACTCCCGACAGGCCCGGGCGGTTCCCGTAGATTGGGTGCATGGCTGAGCTCACGGCGCTGCAGCGCCTCGCACGGGAACACGGCGTCGGCACTACTTTCCGCGGTTGGGACGGCATTGAGCAAGCGGTCGGCCCGGCAACGCTGGTTGCTGTCCTCACCGCGCTGGGTGTCCCCTGCGAGACCGACGACGATGTCACCGTCTCCCTCCGGGCCGCGGAACTCGCGCCGTTGCAGCGCACGCTGCCGCCCGCCGTCGTCGTCCGCCAAGGAGACGCCGCTGAGGTGCCGGTAAATGTGAGCCCGGGCGCCCGCCCCCGGGTGCAGATCGTATTGGAGGACGGGTCGCGCCGCGACGTCGAGGTGGTGGTCGGCGGGCCGCATGAGGCAGTGGGCGTTCCGCGTGATCGCCTGGCCGCGGTGGTGCCGGCCGACCTCCCGCTGGGCTGGCACACACTCGAGGTGACCGAGGCCGGAGCCGACCAGGCTCCAACCGGCCAGGCCGGAGCCGGCCAGACCGCAACCGACCGGCCCCGAACCGGGCGTCTCACCAGCCATTCCCCGGCGACGCCCGGCAGCCATCCCCCGGCGACGCCCGGCAGCCAGGCGCAGTGCGCGCTGGTGGTCACCCCGCAACGGCTCACCACCGCCGATCGGCTTGACCGAAGCTGGGGCCTGATGGCGCAGCTGTACTCGGTGCGCTCGCGGTCGTCCTGGGGCATCGGCGATCTTGACGACCTGGCCGTGCTGGCCGAAACGGCTGCCGCCAAGGGCGCCGGGTTCGTCCTGATCAACCCGCTGCACGCGGCACAGCCCAAGCCGCCGGTGGAGCCCTCGCCCTACCTGCCCGCAACGCGCCGCTTCGTCAACCCGATCTACCTGCGGGTCGAGGACGTGCCTGAAGCCCGTGACATCCCGCTGCGGAACGATTTCCACAACGCGAACCTCGACGCCGGCATCCTGGACCGTGATCCCGTTTTCGCGGCCAAACTACAGGCGCTGGAGGCGGTCTTCGCGGTACCTCGGTCCGCGGAACGGCAGCAGCAGTTCGACGCCTTCCGTGCTCAAGAAGGCGAGGGGCTGGAGCGTTTTGCCCTGTGGTGTGCGCTCGCCGAAACCCTTCCGCCCGGCGCTCCCGAGTGGTCGGATCCGGAGTTCATCGAATCGCAGCGCAGTGCGCTCAAGGACCGGGTCGAGTTTCACGAGTGGCTGCAGTGGCTGTGCGACGAGCAGCTTGAGGCCGCGCAGCGCCGCGCCCTCGATGCGGGAATGAACCTCGGGATAGTGCATGACCTCGCGGTCGGCGTCCATCCTGCCGGCGCCGATGCCTGGAGTTTGCAGGAGGTGCTGGCCGCCGACATCTCGGTGGGCGCGCCGCCGGACATGTTCAACCAGCAGGGCCAGAACTGGTCCCAGCCCCCGTGGCATCCCGAACGCCTCGCCGAGTCCGGCTATGCCGCCTACCGGGACATGCTGCGGACCATCTTGCGCCACGCCGGCGGCATCCGGGTGGACCACATCCTCGGGCTGTTCCGGCTCTGGTGGATCCCCGTCGGTGGCCCGCCCGGCGAAGGCGCCTACGTGTACTACGACCACGAGGCCCTGATCGGCATCCTCGCCCTAGAAGCCGAACGGGCCGGCGTCGTGGTGATCGGCGAGGACCTCGGGGTCTTCGAGCCCGGTGTGCAGGACTATCTGGCCGAGCGCGGCATCCTGGGCACCTCCATCCTGTGGTTCGAGTACGACGGCGCCACGCCCCGGCCGCCGGAGAGCTACCGCCGCTCCTGCCTCACCAGCGTCACCACCCACGACCTTCCGCCCACCGCCGGGTACCTTGCCGGCGAGCATGTGGACCTGCGCGACTCGCTGGGCCTGCTGAACCGGCCGGTGGAGGAGGAGCGCACCCTGGATCAGGCAGCCCAGGAGTCGGTGCTTTCCCTGGTGCGTTCGCGGGTTCCGGCTGCTTCACAGCACGACGGCGGCGCCGGCACCTCCGGCGAGCAGCGGACCGTGGAGGCGTTGCACGCGTTCATCGCCCAGACCCCGTCGGTGCTGCTGGGCGTTGCCCTGACGGACGCCGTGGGGGAGCGGCGGACGCAGAACCAGCCGGGCACCGCGGACGAATACCCCAACTGGCGGATCCCGCTGGCCGGCCCGGACGGGGAAGCCTTCCTGCTTGAGGACCTGGCCGCCAACGAGCGGTTCGACTCGCTGGTGCGTGCGTTGCGGGAGCGGTAGACGGTCCCAGACGGGCAGCGCGGCAGTGGGTGCCGGACGCGTCTCCTACCGCGCGTTGTCCCCTTGAACCCCGCGCGTCGTCACAACCGGGCCAGCAGTGCCTCACCGGTTTCGGCACGCCGGAGCGACGCTGCTGAACGTGACCGGTTGTCCATGTTCAGCGGGAACTGTCCATGTCTTGGAACGGCGTCTGGCGCTGACTAGGACAAACGCAAAAGCTTCCCGCAAAACATGGACAGGCCGGGATCGTGGCCGGCGTCGTCACAGCCGGGCCAGCAGCGCCTCCCCGGTTTCGGCCCGCCGGTAGAACACCTCGCGGCCGGAACGCATGGTGGCCGCCAAACCGCTTTCGGACATCACCTTCAGATGCTCGTTGACCGTCCCGGCGGCGAGGTCCAAGCAGCGGGCGAGCTGCGTCGTCGTCATTGGCACGTCGAGTTGCGCCAGGATCTGCGCCCGGGTCTTGCCGAGCAGTCGGGCCACCGGGCTGTGCGTCGCCTCGCGGCTGGCTTCCCAGAGCCGGCCGACTCCGCGCGGTGCGTAGGTGAGCGTGGGCACGAACGGCCGGACGTTGAGCACCAACGTGTTGGGCCAAACGAATGCGTTCGGCACCAGCAGCAGCCCGCCGCCGGGCTCGGGAACGTCGTCGGCCTCGCAGCCGCGCATGATTTCCAGGCCGGTGGGCGTGGGGCGCACGCTGGGGTGCAGGCTCTTGAAGACCTCGAGGATGCCATCGCGCGACAGTTGGGCCAGGCGGCTGTCGATATCCGCCAGCAGAAGGGAGCGCAGGCGCGGCCACACGGGTTCGATGGCGGTGCTCCAGTACCACTCGAGGGCGGCGGTAATGCGCGGGATGCCGGCGTCGAAGTCCTCCGCGAGCCGCTGCAGTTCCTCGCGGGCGTAGTCGGCCGGACTCTGGCTGAGCAGGTGGGTGACGTCGCGCTGCCACACCCCGGGCGGCACACCGGCGACGGCGGCAAGGCCCTCGGCGAACGTGCCTTGGTACTTCGGCGTTGGGGTGATGGAGTCAGCCAGGAAGCCTTTCGGCGGAACCAGCGCGGTGAGCAGGCGCAGGTGGTCGCGGGCTTGCGGGTCGGCCGACTCGGCGATGCGGCGCTTGGTGGCCTCGATCCATGGGCGGTGGATGGGCGTGCCCACCTGCAGGGCGCGAAGGCTGGCGACAGTTTCGCCCAGCGGCGCCGCCTCGAACCGGACCTTGGTCAGGTCCTCGCTGCTGAGCGTAATGTGCATGGGAACAGCGTAAGGTCGCCCGCCGCGCCGGTCGAGGATTCGGGGTGGACCGAATCGTGGGCACGATCGGAGCGTGGAGACCGGAGCGCGATTTTGAGTGCCGGCTGCCTAGCTGCGGGCGGCTGACCCAACCGCCATGGAGGGGGCCCAGCCCGGATCCCGCGGCGGCAGCCGTGGCCGGAGCGATGACCCGCGGTAGCCGCTCGTGCGGCGCCGGCCCCCGGGACCTTTCTGCTCCAAGTGCTTTGCGGATTTATTCCCGATTCGGGTTCTGCCGAATCGTGGCTCTTGCCTGCGAGTGCGCGGAATCTGAAGCCATGACTACTTCAACGCATTCCCGACACCACCGCGACATCGCTGACCGGACACACCGCTTCGGCGCGTCCTTCACCCCCTCATCCATCCAGCCGGCCACGGCAAGCGTTCGGTCGACCATTTCAGTGCCGGCTCGCGAGGCTGCCCGCCCTGGTGCCATCGGTGGTATCCGGCCCAGGGTAACTGCCCTGTTCCATGCTCTGGCGGCAACTGCTCGCAGGCTCAGCGCCTCGTGGCAAGACGGCGCCGCCAAAGACGCCCTGATCGAGGAGCACCGCGACAAGGTCCGTTCGCAGATCCACCTCTTCGGCGGCCGCTACTGAAGGCAACGGGCTCTGGGGCGTCCTCATACAGGGCCGCGCACCCGACCTCCCTTGGCTGAGTTGGCAGGGCCTGATCTGGCGACGTAGTTCGTTGTCCACAAGAATTGCGGCGATCTATCAGTCCGCGACCGCAGCCTCCATGCTCGTGAATATGGGCGACGCAATAGCCGGTTACATTGAACGGCGCGGTGGAACACTCCAGACCAGCGAGCTGGTCCGATGCGGCTATAGCCGAGTCCAGATCCAGGCAGCTATCAAGAATGGCGCGATCACCGTGCTCCGCCAAGGAGTCGTCGGGACGGAGAGCGCTGACGCCGAGCAACGCGTAGCGGTACTGGCCAACGGACTGATCACCTGCATCTCGGCGGCTCAGGAACTCGGGCTCTGGACGATCAAAGACCCGGAGCAATTGCACCTTTGGACGCTCCATAGCCGGCAGCCGGCGTCCACGATCAAGCACCGAGGAGACTTGGTGAGGCCGCACCGACCGGGGAATTACGTGGGCATCCTGGACTGCTTACTGCACGCCATTCGGTGCCGGCCTCGGCTGGAGGCGCTGGTCATAGCGGAATCGGCGGTGCGCCGGGGCGCAGTCAGCAAAGCCGAACTGCTGGAGTTGCTTCCGGGCAAGCGGAACGGTATTCGACGGGCAGTCGTTTTAGGGATCGGTGATGACGCGGATTCGCCGCTCGAGATTATCGCCCGCGACCTGTTCCGGGCCGTCGGGCTGCGGGTGGAAACCCAGGTTCCGATTCCGGGGCTTGGTCGGGTGGACATAGTGGTGGAAGGCCGGATCATCATTGAGCTCGACGGGTTCGACTTCCACTCGGACCGTGCGGCCTTCAAGAAAGACCGCAAAAGGAACAACGCCGGCATGCTGAGCGGGTTTCCCACTCTGCGGTATGTGTACGAAGATCTTGTCTTCACGCCTCAGAACGTTGTCGCCGAGGTCATGACGATGCTGCGCCGGGTTGCCTGAACGCCAGAGGTTTTGCCTCCAGAACGTCATGCAGGCGGCCACGCAGCCGGTCCGCTGTCCAAGTTCAGCAGGAACTGTCCATGTTTTGGAGCGGCATCTGGCGCTGACTAGGGAAAACGCTCAGCGGTCCGCCAAGACATGGACAGCCCGGCTGGTGAAGCCAGGAGGCCGGCCAAAGTCCGGGAAGTTTTGGCCGGCCACGGCGAAAGGCCGCCGGCCGCGGTAAAGCCCCTACCGCGGCTGGCAGATGGCCTGGATCTCTGCGATGCACGGCTCGTTCTGCAGCGACGTGGTGTCGCCCAGCGTGGTTCCCTCAAACAACTGGGTCAGCAGCCGGCGCATGATCTTGCCGGACCGGGTCTTGGGCACATCCGGTACAAACACCACGTCGCGCGGCTTGGCAATCGGCCCGATCTGCGTGGCCACGTGCTCCCGCAGCGCGGCAACCGCTGCGGCCTGCTCGGCCGTCAGCGCCGCGGCCGCCGCACCCTCCGCCCCGATCAGAGACTTGTCCAGCGGCACCACAAACGCGGTCGCGGCGTGCCCGGTTTTCGCGTCGTACGTCGGGCAGACGCCGGCCTCCACCACGGCAGGATGCGAGACCAGCGCGGACTCGATCTCGATCGTGGACAGCCGGTGGCCCGAGATGTTGATGACGTCATCCGTCCGGCCCAGGATCCAGGTGTCGTCATCGGCGTCGAACCGGGCGCCGTCGCCGGCCAGGAACCAGCCCTGCGCCGCGTACTTCTCCCAGTAGGAGCTGAAGTAGCGCTCCGGGTTTCCCCACACGGTCCGGGCCATCGACGGGCCGGTCTTGGTGACCACAATGTTGCCCTGCTGTTCGGCACCCACCCGGGCACCGCCGTCGTCCACAATGTCCGTGGCCAGCCCCGGCAACGCGCGCGTGGCGCAGCCGGGCTTGAAGGAGGCGTCCGTCTGACGCGGCGAGAGGACGGTGGCGCCGGTTTCGGACTGCCACCAGGTGTCCACCATGGGAATGCCCGACGACGGGTCCCCGGCAACCAGCGAATCGCGGCCCACCTGGGCGCGCAGCCAGCGCCACGCCTCCGGGTTCACCGCCTCGCCCACGGTACCGGCCAGCCGGATGGAGCTCAGGTTGTACTCGGCGGGAATGCCGTCCGGGAACCAGCCCATCAGCGACCGGACCAGCGTGGGCGCGGTGTAGTAGCTGGTCACGCCGTAGCGCTGGATCACCTCGAAGTGCCGGCCGGGGTGCGGGGCGTTCGGCACGCCCTCGTAGATCACCTGGCTGACACCGTTGCTCAGCGGCCCGTAGATCTCGTAGGTGTGCGCGGTGACCCAGGCCAGGTCCGCCGTGCACCAGTGCACATCGTCCGCCCGCGTGTCCGGGTCCGGGTTGCTGAACAGGTACGAGTGGCTGAACGAGGCCTGCGTCAGGTACCCGCCGGTGGTGTGGACCAGGCCCTTGGGCTGGCCGGTGGTGCCGGAGGTGTACATGATGAACAGCGGCGTCTCGGCGTCGAACGCCTCCGCCTGGTGCACCCGCGGCTGCGACTCGACGACGTCGTGCCACCAGACGTCGCGGCCTTCCACCCAGTTGATGTCCGTGTGCCCGGTCCGGTTGATCACCAGCACGTGCTCGATCGCGTTCTCGCCGGAGACGGCCTCGTCAGCATTGGCCTTGACCGGGACGGCGGTACCGCGGCGGTACTGGCCGTCGGTGGTGACTAGCAGCTTGGCACGGGTGTCCTCCACCCGGAACTTCAGCGCCTCCGCAGAGAAGCCGCCGAACACCAGCGAATGCACCGCGCCGATCCGTGCGCAGGCCAGCGTGATGACGATGGTCTCCACCAGCACCGGCAGGTAGATGACCACCCGGTCACCCTTGCCGATGCCCAGCGCCAGCAGCGCGTTGGCGGCCTGCGAGACCAGTTCCTGCAGCTCGCGGTAGGTCACCGTGCGCCGGTCGCCGGGTTCGCCCTCGAAATGAAGGGCGACCTTGTCGCCGAGCCCGGCCGCCACGTGCCGGTCGGCGCAGTTGACCGCGGCGTTCAGCCTGCCGCCGTCGAACCAGCGCAGCTCCGGGCCGCGGCGCGCCTCGGTGTCCACCGGGGTGGCCGAGTGCGCGGTGTGCCACGGCTCGTTCCACTCCAGCCGGGCGGCGGCGCGCTCCCAGAACGCAATCCGCTCGGCCTCGGTCTGCGGTTCCGGCCAGGCGGTGACCTGGTCGCGGTACGGCGCCTGGCCCTCTTCCAGCACGACGGCGGTGCCTCCGGCGGTTGTCCGGACGGCGGCGGTTTCGGCTACTTCTATGCCCATCTCTTGACTGCCCATTTCTCCGCAACTCCCAGGAGCGCGTCGGTGATTTTGCCGATGATGGCCAGCAGGACGATGGCCAGCAGCAGCCTGTCGGTGCGGCCGTTGTTCTGTGAGTCCGTGAGCAGGAAGCCCAGACCCATGGAGGAAGCGATCAGTTCCGCAGCCACCAGGAACAGCCAGGCCTGGGCCAGCGCCAGCCGCAGGCCGGAGAACACTGCCGGGACCACTGCCGGCAGCTGCACGGTGGTCAGCAGCTTCACGCCCTTCAGCCCGAACGCGCGGCCGGCCTCCACCAGGTTGTTGTCCACGTGGCGCAGCGCCAGCGAGACCGTGGTGAACACCGGGAAGAATGCGCCGATCAGGATCAGCGTGACCTTGGAGTCCTCGCCGATCTTCATCCACAGGATCAGCAGCGGCACCCACGCCAGCGACGGCACGGCACGCAGCGCGCCGATGGTGGGGGAGAGCAGCACATCGGCAACCTTCGACAGGCCGATCAGCGCGCCGAAGACCAGGCCCAGGGCGGCGCCGAAGGCGAAACCGAGCAGCACGCGCTGGGTGGAGATGGCCACGTGCTGGGCCAGCTCGCCGCGCTGAATCAGGTCAACCGCGGCCTCGACGACCGCCCCGGGCGCCGGCAGCTGGACGGAGCTGAACAGTCCGGCCGAGGTGCTCCACTGCCACGCAGCCAGCACGGCAGCCGGCAGCAGCAGGCCCAGCAGCAGGCGCGCCCAGCCGTTGCCGAGCACCCCGGCCGCGGAGCGACCGCTGGCCGGGCTCCGTTCCGGCGCGGGGCCGTCCTGGTGCGGCCGGTCCGTCTCTGCGGTCTTGAGGACGCCGGAGGCTTTGAGGCCTTCCTGGCTGGTGGCGTAAACGCTGTTGCCGGATGCGCCGGGGTTGCCGAGGTGCGTCATTAGGATGCCTTGATGACCGACGGATCGGCCTTCTTCACCAGCGAGTCGTCAAGCAGGGTGGCCAGGGCCTCGTCGATGTCGGCCTGGCTCTTCACGTCACCGGTCTCGACGAACGCCGGGCCGACCTTCTCCAGCACGGCGCGCTGCTTCTCGCCCGGAGCGGCTTCCACGTCCAGATTGCTGCGCTCGGTGATCACCTTGGTGGCGACCTCAAGGTCCAGGCCGGCGACGTCCGCGAGGATCTGAGCGGTTTCCTCCGGGTTTTCGGCGGCCCAGGCGCGGGCCTTCTCGTAGGCGTTCACCACGGCCTGGGCGAGCTCCGGCTCTTCCTGCAGGAAGGACTCGGTGGCGTTCAGGAAGCCGTAGGTGTTGAAGTCCAAGTTCCGGTAGAACAACTCGGCGCCGTCCTGTTCGGCACCGGCCATGATCGGATCCAGGCCGGACCAGGCATCCACCGAGCCCTGCTTCAGCGCGGTCAAACCATCGGCGTGCTGCAGATTCTCCACGGTGACGTCGTCAGCGGAGAGGCCGGCCTCTTCCAGCGACTGCAGCAGGAAGAAGTAGGGGTCGGTGCCCTTGGTGGCGGCCACGGACTTGCCCTTGAGGTCCTCCACGGAGTCGATGCCGGAGTCGGGCAGCGTGACCAGTGCGGCCCATTCCGGCTGCGAGTAGAGGCTGATGGTCTTGATCGGCGAACCGTTGGCGCGGGCCAGCAGCGCGGCGGAACCCGCGGTGGATCCGACGTCGACGGCGCCGGAGCGCAGTGCCTCGTTGGCCTTGTTGGAACCGGCCGACTGCAGCCAGTTCACCTCGACGCCGTCGTCGGCCAAGGTGGCCTCCAGCCAGCCCTTCTCCTTGATGATCAGGCTCAGCGGGTTGTAGGTGGCGAAGTCGATGTTGAGCACACCGTCGCCGGTGCCCTCGGCCGCGGTGGCTTCGGAGTTTTCACCGGCAACGCAGCCGGTCAGGGCCAGCGAGGCGGTGGCGGCGACGGCGGCCGCGCCCAGGATCGAGCGGCGGGAGAAGCGGCGGGCAATAGACATGGTGGTCCCTTCGAACGGTGCGCGGAACAGGAGAAGCTCCGCGGTTACGGGTGGTTTTGGGCACGGACGGCCCGGAAAGTGCTGAAGGTGTGAGGCGGCCTAGTGGCCGTCGACGCCGAGGCTTTCGAGCAGTGAGCGGCGCATTCGGGCCAGCTCCACGGAACCGCGGTCCCGCGGGCGGCTGCCGGGAACCTCTACGGTGCGCACAATCGTGGCGCCGTCGTGCTCGCGGCCTTCTTCCTTGCCCAGCAGGATGATCCGGTCCGCCAACTGCAGGGCTTCGTCCACATCATGGGTCACCAGCAGCACGGTGGTGGGTTCCGCCGCGTGGATGTCCAGCAGCAGATCCTGCATCTTGATCCGGGTCAGCGCGTCCAGCGCGCCGAACGGTTCGTCCAGCAGGAGTACCCCCGGGTTGCGGGCCAGGGCGCGGGCCAGCGAGGCTCGCTGCGCCATGCCGCCGGAAACTTCGCGCGGACGGTGCTTGGCGAAGGTGTCCAGGCCCACCAGTTCCAGCAACCGGGCGACCTTGGACTTGCCCTGTTTGGCGCTGGAGGACTTGGGCAGGCCGATGGCCACGTTGGCCTGCAGGGTGTGCCAGGGCAGCAGCCGCGGTTCCTGGAACGCGACGGCGCAGCGCGAGTCGATGCCCTGGACCGGCGTGCCGTCAATGTCCACGCTGCCGCGGCTGGGCGCGTCGAGTCCGGCGGTGGCGCGCAGCAGGGTGGACTTGCCGCAGCCGGACGGGCCCAGGATGGCCAGCACTTCGCCGGGGCGTACGTCGAAGTTCACGTCACGCAGCACGGTGTGGGCGTTCTCGCCGGCGCCGAAGGTGCGGTTCAGGCCGCGGAAGGAAACCGCGAGGGCCGAGCCGGAACCGGAAGCGGGTGCAGCGGAAGCGGGAGCCACGTCGCGGGACGACGACAGTACTGCAGTCATGGGATCACTCCATCGATCCTGGCAGTAGCACCCTACGGTTCAAGCCGTTCGTCCGGCTTCCGCCGGCCGTACCCGTGGCTTGTCACCTCGTTATCACCGGCAGTCTGGGATGGCTTCCGGTGACCAGGGTTGCTGCGGCGTCGTCGATCCAGGTCTCTCGGCCGCTCGGGATGGTCAAGACTAACTAAACGGCACTCCCGGCATCCGCGGCAAACGGCCCGTAATAAAGCGGCGTAACAAACCGCGGCACAAAGATCGGCTCACGCCGGTTGCCCGAGCGCGCAAATCCGTAGACGCTGGTCTGTGCCGATGGCAGGATGGCCGCATGAAAATCAACCGTCACATCATCGTGTTCGACGCCGCCGACCTGGACGCGGAGAGCAGCTTCTGGGCAGGCATGCTGGACGGGACGGTCAAGGCCGAGGATGACTGGCATACCGTTTCCGTGGCTGGCGAGCCGCAACTGGCGGTCCAGTTGGCGCCCGACCACACCTCGCCGGAATGGCCCGACGGCGCGCCGCAGCAGATCCATCTGGACCTCTACATCGATGACTTGGCCAAGGCCCATGAATTGGCAACGTCACTCGGCGCCAAGCTGCTGAAACCCGCCGACGACGCCGCGGCCGACTCGGGATTCCAGGTCTACGCGGACCCCGCCGGCCACCCGTTCTGCTTCTGCTGGGGCGCCGGTTGACCACACGCGCTGAGCTCATCACCGGGATGGGGAGCGCGGCAGATAACGCCTTTAAACCGCCGTTAGGACGTTAGCTCATTCCTCGTTTCTGGCAGCTGGGTGGGGGGAGCCGCGGGCGAAGGTACCGGTAGCGGGAACTCATGGGTAGGGTGGCGCCATGGCACACCAGAATGATCCCGAAGTCGTCAGCCGGCTGCTGAGCACGCCCGGCCGCTGGGCCGTCGTCGGCCTGTCCACGAACCCGCACCGGGTCGCCATGCGCATCTCCCGATACCTGATGGACCAGCTGGACATGGAGGTGGTCCCGGTCAACCTGCAGGGCGACGACGTCCACGGCCTGACCGGCTACCGGAAGCTTGCGGGCATTCCGGGCCAGATCGACGTGGTGGATTGCTTCGTCAACTCCCAGAAGGTCGGCCCGGTGGTGGACCAGGCCATTGAGGTGGGCGCGAAGGCGGTCTGGCTTCAGCTGGGCGTCGTCGACGAAGCCGCCGCGGAACGGGCCAAGGCCGCCGGACTCGACGTCGTGATGGACACCTGCCCGGCCATCGAAGCCCCGCGCTTCGGCCTATAAGCCGCGCTGCAGCGTAGGCATCAGGCGGATCGGCAGGCCAGGGCGACCGTGTCAGATCACAGCGGTTTTCGCTCACGCCGAACGGAGATGCCGCCGTGCAAGAGGAAAGCCCGCCGATGGGGGACCGGCGGGCTTTCAATTGTCGATACTAGGCGAACAGTTTTCAGCCATCGAATGGAGGAACTGGTCCTCATGCTTTGATCTCCCAGGCTCTCGGCCCGGAGCCCCGGGAGGTGAAAGGCGCGGGGCTCGCGTGGCGGTTATCCGCTAGTCCAGCCGATCTTCCCTCTTGCCCAGGTTGCAGCCTGGTCAGGCAACCTGGAGCGAACTGCCTCCGCTAACAACCGGTAAGTTCTTCTGACCTGGTCGGAACCGATCGAGGCCGGCGCAGCGGCGTCGTCATTATGAGGGGCCGTAACATTCGGCAGCGGAACGTCATGGCCCGTCACATGCTTCACAGCGCCGGATCGCGCCCGGCAGACTTTCCCCAAGATCAAGAGTCCCAACGACAAGCTCTGGCTGGTTGGGCGGCAACCCTCTTCCGTAGCGGGGTGCCCCAGATGAGGATCCGGCCGCGCACAGATCGGTGCCCGGCAAGTACGGCCCCCGCCAGGCTGCGTCGTCGACCGTAATGGTTGCTGCGCGCCGCAGGCAGGCGGGAGCCCCTGCATGAGGAGGCGCCATGGCCGCCGTCGTTATTGAAGAAAACCAGCAGACCCGCCGTTCGCCCTGGACCGGACACGCCAGCCGCGAAGAACTCGCCCACTGGCAGCAGATCACCGAGGGCGTGGCCGCCGTGCTGAGCGCGGACGTGCTGGAGCGGGACCGCCGCAACGCGGACCCGCAGGCCGAAGTGGAGCTGCTGCGCAGTTCCGGCCTGTTCAACCTGATCATCCCCACCGCGTGGGGCGGCGGGGGCGGCCACTGGGAAAGCGCGCTGCACGCCGTTCGCATCCTGGCCCGCACCGATGCTTCGATCGCGCAGATCCTGGCCTACCACTACGCCAATCTCGGCGCCGTGGTGTTCTACGGCGACGCGCAGGTCCAGGAACGCCTGCTCCGCCGCTCGGCCCAAAGCGGCTGGTCCTGGGGCGACTCGGTCAACCCGGTGGACCCGAATCTGGAACTGGTCCCCGCCGGCGATGGCTACCGGCTGGACGGCGTCAAGCACTTCTCCACCGGAGCGTCCGTGGGCGACGCGATCCTAGTCAACGCCGCGGTCACGGCCGGACCCGACCAGGGCAAGTTCCTGGCGCTGGCGCTGGAACATGACCGCGCCGGGATCTCCTTCCTCGGCGACTGGGACGCGCTGGGCCAGCGCCTCTCCGCGAGCGGCTCCGTGAAGTACGACGGCGTGGCGGTCACCTCCACTGACATCATCGGCGAGGTGGGGGAGGAGCCCTTTTCCAGCCTGGTGACGCCGTACATCCAGTTGGCGTTCGGCAACCTCTACTTGGGCATCGCGCAGGGTGCACTGGAACGCGGGCGCCAGATCACCCTGGCGCGCAAGAACTCCTGGTTCCTCAGCAGCGCCGAAACCTACGCCCAGGATCCGCTGACCCAGCGGGTCTACGGGGAACTGGCGTCCCGCGTGGCAGCCGTGGAGGCCTTGGCGGACCGGACGAACGAACGCTTCGACGCCGCCATCGCCGACGGTGGGCAGCTGACGGTCGAAGCACGCGCCGACATCGAGATCGAGATCGCCCGGCTCAAGGTCGTCTCCACCGAGGTGGGCGTGGAGGTGGCCAACCGCATCTTCGAGGTGACCGGTTCCTCCTCCGCGAAAACCGAGGTGGGGCTGGACATCTTCTGGCGCAATGTCCGCACGCACACGCTGCACGACCCGGTGGACTACA
Source organism: Arthrobacter sulfonylureivorans (assembly GCF_022637435.1). Classification (NCBI taxonomy): domain Bacteria; kingdom Bacillati; phylum Actinomycetota; class Actinomycetes; order Micrococcales; family Micrococcaceae; genus Arthrobacter; species Arthrobacter sulfonylureivorans. The sequence goes on along the minus strand of NZ_CP093326.1, from coordinate 3,930,513 downwards.
AGAAGGTGGAGGTTGGCGCCCACTTCCTGCTGGGTGAAGTCCAGCCGATCTCGCTCTACACCTGATCCGTGCCGGGGCCCGCCCCGCGCAGCGCCCGTCCCGCGCAGCGCCCGTCCCGCGCAGCGCCCCCCCCCGCGAAGAACGCGTCACGCAAACGCATCACGCAAGACCCCTTCCGTGCAGAGCCCGGTCTGCGCGGCATCACCACCCGTCCCACCTCGGCCGTGCACGGCCGAGACCTCCAGGAGCACCACCATGACCGAAACCCTTGACCACGCAACCACTTCCCTCCACCCGACGCCGGCCTTCGAAGTGGCCGCCGCCAAGTACCGTCCGATCTTTCAGCGCATCGCCGCAGGAGCACTGGACCGTGAACTGGCCCGCGAGCTGCCGTTTGAGCAGATCGGTTGGCTGAAGGACGCCGGCTTTGGCGCCGCCCGGATCCCCGCCGAGCTCGGCGGCGACGGGTTGGGCTGGGAGGAGTTCACCGAACTGCTGATCCAGCTGGCCGCCGCGGACAGCAATATTCCGCAGGCGCTGCGCTCGCACATAGCCCTGGTGGAGGAGAACCTGTACCACCACGGCCGCAGCGGCGACCGCAGCAACTGGCTGCAGCGCTTCGCGTCCGGTGAGCTGGCCGGCAACGCGTGGACCGAACCGGGTGCCGGCGGAACCGCCACGGTGCTCTCCGAATCCGGCGGCAAGCTGGTGCTGAACGGGCGCAAGTTCTACACCACGGGCACCATCTTCGCCGACTGGATCGATGTCACCGCCAAGCGGCCCGACGGCTCGGACGTCTCGGTGATCATCTCCACCAAGACAGCCGGCGTGGAAACCTATGACGACTGGGACGGCTTCGGCCAGCGGCTGACCGGCAGCGGCACCACGGTGTTTACCGACGCCGAGGTGGACCCGGCGAATGTGTCAGCGTTCGCCGACCGCTTCCCGTACCAGACGGCGCTCTACCAGCACATCCTGCTGGTGGCCCTGGCCGGCATCGCGCAGGCGGTCACCACCGACGCGGCCACGAACGTGCGGGAACGCAAGCGGGTGTTTGGCCACGGCAACGCGCCGCTGGTCCGGCACGACGCGCAGATCCTGCAGGTGGTCGGCGGTATCAGCGCCAAGGCCTACGCCGCCAGGGCAACCACCCTGAGCGTGGCGCGCAGCCTGGATCGGGTGTTCGCCTCCCGGCAGGAAGGCGCCGACGCCGAGAAGGCGGCCAACATCGCCGTCGAACTGGAATCCGGCCAGGCCCAGATTGTGCTCAGCACGCTGGTGCCGCAGGCAGCCGGCGAACTGTTCAACACGCTCGGCGCCTCCTCCACCAGCACCGGCAAGTCGCTGGACCGGCACTGGCGCAATGCCCGCACCGTCGCCACGCACAACCCGTTCATCTACAAGTCCCGGATCGTGGGCGATTGGGAAGTCAACGCCACCGAACCCCCGTTCGTCTGGACGATCGGCGAGGCCAACGCCGACGCCGCGCGCCAGCCACACAGCCCCGCCGCCCCTTCCGCGGCAGTCTAAGAAGAAGGCCAGCCATGTCTGTTTCCAACCCCCAAACCCTCGCGGCCCCGCAGGCCGCACCCGCAGGCTCGCCCGACGCTGGAACCGCGCCGCGGCTCTCCGGCCGGCTCGGCGTCGCTAGCATCGTGCTGATCGTAGTGGCCGCCGCTTCGCCCCTGGGCGTCATCGGCGGAACGGTTCCGCTGGCCATCGCCAGCGGCAACGGCGCCGGTCTCCCGTTCATCTACCTGCTGGCCACCGCAATCCTGCTGTTGTTCGCCGTCGGTTTCACCACCATGACGCCGCACGTGCCGTCGGCCGGCGCGTTCTACAGCTACGTGGACAAGGGCCTGGGCCGCCGCGCCGGACTGGGCGCGGCCTTCGTTGCCTTGCTCTCCTACCTCGCGCTGGAAGCCGGTGTTTACGGGCTCTTCGCCCCGGCCGTCGACGAGGTGGTCCGCGCCTACGGTGGTCCCGCGCTGCCCTGGTGGGTGTGGGCCGCCGCCGCGCTGGTTGCCGTGGCGTGGCTGGGGCACCGCAACATCGAGTTGTCCGGCAAGGTGCTGGCCGTGCTGCTGGTGGCCGAAGTGCTGATTGTGCTGGTCCTGGATGCGGCCATCGTCTTTGGCGGCGGCGGGTCCGAGGGCCTCTCCGCCGGGTTCATTACCCCGTCCACCGTGCTGTCCGGGGCGCCCGGGATCGCGCTGCTGTTCGCCATCCTGAGTTTCATCGGCTTCGAAGCCACCGCCGTTTTCCGGGACGAGGCCCGCGACCCGGACAAGACGATCCCGCGCGCCACCTACGTGGCCCTCCTAGTGGTGGGCGGTTTCTATGCGCTCTCCAGCTGGCTGCTGATCAGCGTCTGGGGTGACAACGGGATTGTGCAGAAGGCCACGGACGCACCCGGGACCCTGCTGTCCGAGACCACCGCGCTCTACCTGGGCACGGCCGGCAGCCACATTGTCCAGGTCCTGCTCGCCAGCAGCCTGTTCGCGTGCATCCTGTCCTTCCACAACATCAGCTCCCGCTATTTCTTCCAGCTGTCGAGGAAGGGAATCTTTCCGCCCAAGCTGGCCAGCACCCACGCGAAGCACCGCTCTCCGCACCGGGCCTCGGGAGCGGCCACGGCCGTGGTGGCCCTGTTCCTGCTGGTCGCGGTGGTGGCCGGGTGGGATCCGATCGTGCAGTTCTACACCTGGTTCGCCGGCTTCTCCTCGCTGGGCGTGGTGGTGCTGATGACGCTCACCAGCGTCGCCGTGCTGGTCTTCTTCCGCCGGCAGGGAGCACCGGCCCGCAGCTGGAAGCGCTCCCTTGCACCCGCTCTTGGACTCCTGGGGCTGCTGGGGATCCTGGGCCTGATCCTGCAGAACCTCCCGACCCTGGTCGGCAACAGTGTGCCGCTGGCGATCGCCGTCGTCGTGCTGATTTTGGCCTGCTTTGGCGCCGGAGCAGTGGTGGCATCCAAGCGGCCGAAGGCCGCAGCCGGCGCCGCACCGACGTCGTAATTTCTTACCCCGCGTGACGCGGGGCATTTCCCTCCGCGGCGCCTCCGGGTGTCCAATGGAGGGGTACCCATCCAGAGCGGCCGAGAGACCTGGCTTGTTGACGCCGCAGCAACCCCCTCGATTCGAGGAAGGTGCTACCGCCAGGACCGATGGAGAAGCTCGATCTCTCGTTGGTTCCTCTAGGGCCACTGCATGCCCGCCGGGGATCGGCGCGGGCTCTTCTCATCAGTAAAGGAGCCTGACATGACCGTAAAAGACCCGCAGCGCCACGTCCGCCTCAACGCGTTCGACATGAACTGCGTTGTCCACCAGTCCCCGGGGCTGTGGCGTCATCCGCAGGACCAGGCGGACCGCTACAACGATCTGGAGTACTGGACGCACCTGGCCCAGGTGCTGGAGAAGGGCAAGTTCGACAGCCTTTTCATCGCCGACGTGCTGGGCACCTACGACGTGTTCGGCAGCACGAACGAAATCCCGCTGTCCGCCGGCGCGCAGGTGCCGGTGAACGACCCGATCCTGCTGGTGTCCGCGATGGCCGCCGTGACCAAGAACCTGGGCTTCGGGATCACCGCCGGCACGGCCTATGAGCACCCGTACCCGTTCGCCCGCCGGCTGGCCACGCTGGACCACCTCACCAAGGGCCGCGTGGGCTGGAACGTGGTGACCGGCTACCTGCCCTCCGCCGCTCGGAACATGGGCCAGGAAGACCAGCTGGAACACGACGAGCGTTACAACCACGCGGACGAATACCTCGAGGTGGTCTACAAGCTGCTGGAGGGCTCGTGGGAGGACGACGCCGTGGTCAAGGACCGCGAATCCGGCGTGTACACCGACCCGAGCAAGGTGCACGAAATCCGGCACGAGGGCCAACACTTCAAGGTCCCCGGCATCGCCATCACCGAGCCCAGCCCGCAGCGCACCCCGGTGATCTTCCAGGCCGGCGCCTCGGCCCGCGGCATGCGCTTCGCCGCCGAGAACGCCGAGGCCGTCTTCGTGAGCTCCCCGACCAAGGAGATCCTCACGTCCACCGTGGCCAAGATCCGCGACGCCGCCGAGGCTGCCGGCCGGGGCCGCTACGACATCCGGATCTACGCCATGCAGACGGTCATCACGGCAGCCACTACCGAGGAGGCGCAGGCCAAGTACCGGGACTACGCCTCCTACACGGACATCAACGGCTCGCTGGCGCTGCTCTCCGGCTGGACCGGCATCGACATGTCCCAGTTCGACCTGGACGACGTGATCGGCGAAGACGTGAAGTCCAACGCCATCCAGTCCTCGGTGGAGAACTTCAAGAAGGCCTCCGGCGACGCGGACAAGCCGTGGACCATCCGCCAGATGGCGCAGTGGATCGGCGTCGGCGGCTTCGGCCCGGTCACCGTCGGCTCCGGCGCCGAGGTGGCGGACAAGCTGATCGAATGGGTGGACGACACCGACGTGGACGGCTTCAACCTGGCCTACGCCATCACCCCCGGCACGTTCGAGGACGTCGTGGAGTTCGTGGTGCCCCAGCTGCAGGCCCGCGGTTCCTACCCCACGGACTACGAGCCGGGCACGCTGCGCAACAAGCTCTTTGGCCGCGGCGACAAGCTGCCGGAGAACCACAAGGCTGCCGGCTTCCGGCTGCACAACTCCTTGGTCCGCTGACCTCGGCCGGTTGCTGATAGCCGCTGAACCGCGGTCACCAGCTGAACCACGACGGCGGTGCGCCGCCCCTTATCGGGGGCAGCGCACCGCCGTCGGGCTTTCAGCCTTACATCTTCGCGTAGCGCGCCCGGGCACCCAGATAGAGCCCGTAGCAAATCAGGCCGACGGCCACCACCGCCAAGGCGGCAGGCCCGAGCGGCTGCTCGCGCAGCGCCTTGAGCGCACCATCCAGGCCCTTCACGTCCTGCGGGTCGTTCTGCACGGCGGCGACCGCCAACAGCAGCCCGAGCACAAACAAGGCCAGTCCCTTGCCGACAAAGCCGACGATGCCCACCCAGGTCACGGCGGTGCGGACTCCGCCGGCGGGCAGCGGTTTGAGGTCGGCGAAGAAGTTCCGGAACAAGCCCTTGATCACGTAGTAAATTCCGGCTCCGATGATCACCGCGCCGATCAGGAAGAGCACCACGGCGCCGCCCGGCCACTGCATCAGCTTGGTACTGGCATCCTGCGATTTCTCGCTGCTGTTGCTGCCGGAGCCCAGGGCAAAGCTGCCGAAGGTCACCGCTATGGCGCCGTACACGATGGCCAGGCCCACGGCCTTGGCACGGTAGCCCCACTTTTTCTTCTGCTCCAGGTTGCGGCCGCCGAATACCGCGTCGCTGACCTGCCACAGGGCCAGGGCCGCGGCACCCAGCATGCCCGCCCAGAGCAGGAACAGCCCGCCCGGGTTCTGCGCCAGACTGGAGGCTGCTCCCGACTGGTCCGCCTCGCCGCCTCCGCCGAAGGCCAGTCGCAGCGCGATCGCGCCGATCAGCACGTGCAGCAGCCCGCTGGCCGCATACCCGGTGCGTGCCACCCACTCAAAAGTCTTGGAGTCGGCGGCCTCCTCGGTCTTGTCCACAGCCTTGCCGGCCGCCCGCTTGGCCTCCCTGCCGGTGTCTGCCATGGCTCTCCTCTCATTGGGCCGGCCGCGCCCGGCACCTCGTGGCGCCCCCTGAGGAGCTGGTGCCGGCGCGCAAGCACCGCCGTTGTTCCCCGTGAAACATCCGTGAAACCATCCTGCCACCGAAGCCGCCGCCGCGCACCGGGGCGTGGCCAGGCTGACCGTCGCTCCAGCCCGCGCGGATCCTCGGCCTGGCCTGCGCAGCCCGTGACCGGTTGGGCAGGTAGCAGTAGGCTCGTGCCTATGGACGCCACCGCGCTGCGTGAATTCTGCCTCTCCCTGCCCGGGACGTTCGAGGACTTCCCGTTCGGCCCGGAGGCATCGGTGTTCAAAGTCCGTGCGCCCGGGCGGACCGCGAAAATGTTCGCGTTGTCGGACCTGCAGTCGCCGCGGTTGAGCATCAGTCTCAAGTGCGAACCGGTGCTCGCCCAACAGTTGCGCACGGCGCATCCGGAGATCACCGGGGCCTACCACATGAACAAAACGCACTGGAACGGGGTGCGCTGCGACGGCGCGCTGCCCGATGACATGCTGCGCGACATGATCGAGGACTCGTACGATCTGGTGGTGGCGTCGCTGCCGCGCCGGGACCGCGAGTCGCTGGGCTGGATGGGCCTGGCCCGCGGCGACGACGTGCGGCAGGGCTGAGCGGTGCTGGCCAAGGATCTCAGCGGTGCCGAGCTGACGTACGACGACGAGGGGCTCACCCGCGTGCGCCGCACGCCGCCGGGATATCGGACCACCGCCGTGCGCACGGCGGTTGGCGTCGGGGAGGACGCGTTCCGCCGACTGGCCGAGGGCCTGATGGGCTGGGAACTGCACCGGCTGGCTGGCCTGCGCGTAGATGCGTCTACGCCCGCGGCCGCGGCAGGCGTGGACGTGGTACCCGGATTCGGGGTCGGACCGCTGCGGCTGTCGGCGCCCTGCCGCGTGGTGTGGACGGAGCGTAGCCCAACCCGGACGGGGTTTGGCTACGGCACGCTGCCGGGACATCCGGAGTCAGGAGAAGAGGGCTTTGTGGCGTTGCTGGAGGAGAACGGGCTGGTGGTCTTCGACCTGTTTGCGTTCAGCCGGCACTCCAACTGGTTTTACCGGGTAGGCGGCCCGGTGGCGGAAGCCGCCCAGCGGCTGGTCACGCGGCGGTATGTTGCCGCCGCCAAAGCGCTGGCCGGCGGCCTGGCCGGATGATCGCATGACAGGATTGAAGGACACCTAGAGAAAGGCTGAATCCGCGTGATTTTCATTGTGGTCAAGTTCAAGGTCAAGAACGAGCACGCCGATAACTTCCCGGAGCTGGTCCGCGAGTTTACCGAAGCCACCCGCGCCGAGCCCGGCAATCTGTGGTTCGACTGGTCCCGCAGCGTGGAGGACCCGAACGAGTATGTCCTGGTGGAAGCCTTCAAGGATGACGCCGCCGAAGCGCACGTGAAGAGCGAGCACTTCAAGAAGGCCATGCAGGAGCAGCCGCAGTACCTGCAGGAGACTCCGCGCATCATCAGCCGCCAGATCGAGGGCGAGGGCTGGGACGAGATGGGCGAAATGAGCGTCGCCTAGCAGTTTTCAGCTGGTGGGGCAGGCAGCGCCTGCCCCACCAGCGTTTAAACAGGCCGCCCCAGCGACGCGTACCGCGGTAGGGTATGGCCCATGAACGACGGCGAGGTGCTGGCTGGCGGTGTCGCCAACGCCGGGTCGATCATCAGAATTGGCGATGAGGTTCGCCGCCCCGCCTCGGCCCAGACGGAACTGGTTTTTAGCCTGCTTGAACATGTCAGGTCCAAGGGCTTCACTGGAGTTCCGGAGCCCTTGGGACGTGATGCACAAGGCAGGGAGCGGCTGCGCTTCATTCCGGGAGAGGTGGCCATTCCACCGTTTCCTCGGTGGTCGCTTTCCCCCGGCCTGCTGGCGTCGGTCGCACGCCTGTTGCGCGCATTCCATGACGCCGTTGCCGACTTCGTTCCACCTGCGAACGCCAGATGGAACACCGAGCTGGCACATCCCGCGGGCGGGCAGATCATCGGGCACAACGATGCGTGTGTGGAGAACGTCATTGTGCGCGGGGGACGAGCAGCCGCGCTGATCGACTTTGAATTCGCCGCCCCGACCCACCCGCTGCACGATCTCGCGGTCCTGGCGCGGCACTGGGTCCCCCTTGAAACCCCAGAGGACGCGGCGCGCGACGGCCGCTCGGGCCTTGACGTTGCCGCCCGGTTTCGGATCGTGGCGGACGTCTACGGGATTCCCTTCGGCGCGAAGCGCGAAGAGTTCTTGGATCACGTCGTCGCGGGTATCCACCGTTCCGGTCCCTTCGTTCTGGCTCGCATCGCGCGCGGAGAGCAAGCCTTCATCGACATGTGGGAACGCAGCGGTGGACATGATCGGATTGCACGGCGCATAGCCTGGATCGACTCGATCCGATCCGAGCTGTCCATGGCGCTCAACACCGCCTAGAACCTGCCGTCGGCTGCCCGGCCCGGTCCACATCCGCCGCCGTTAGTTAGCTGGCGGCGGTCCGCTCCGTGGAGCCGCGCACAATCAGAGAGCTCTCCAAAGTGAGCTGGGGCTGCTCAAGGTCGCGGCCTTCGATCAGGCCGCGCAGCTGTTCTCCGGCCTTGAGGCCCAGGCGGGTGGCGGGAAGGTGGACGCTGGTGAGGCCGGGGTTACTGGTGGCGGAGTAGGGCAGGTCGTCAAAGCCGGCGACGGCGAGTTCGTCCGGAATCCGCAGGCCGGCAACGCGCGCTTGCTGCAGCACGCCGTACGCATGGGTGTCGGTGGCGCAGACGACGGCGGTGACACCCGCTTGCTGCCACTGGGGCCAAGCGGCGGCAAACGCGTCGGCTGACGCGCCGACGTCGATCGTGGTGCTGATCAGGTGGGCCGGGTCCACGGTCATTCCGCGCCCGGCCGCCTCCGCCAGGAAGGTTGTTCGGCGGATGGTGAAGGTGGCTGTGCCGGTAACGCTGTCCAGGTAGGCCACTCGCTGGTGGCCGGAGGCGGCCAGATGCGCCGCGAGTTCGCGGGCGCCGTGGGCCACGTCGAGGTTGACGGACGGCGCATAAGCCTCCAGCCCGGGCGCGTCGAGCAGCACCATGGGGCCGGTGGTGGAGAGGTCCTCGAGGAACGCGGCATCGGGGGCATCCACCAGCAGACCTGCCGGGCGCAGGGCGAGGAGTCGGCGGATGTCATCGGCGCGGGGAAACTCGCCAGCCTCGGTGACGGAGAGCAGCAGCTGGAAGTCCGCGCCGAGGGACTCTCGGACGCCGGCAACGACCTTGGCGAAGAACGGGTTGGAAATGTCCGGCGCCACCAGAACCACAATGGAGCTGACTCCCTTGGCCAGCGAACTGCCCACGCTGTCCACCACGTATCCGAGTTCGGCGATGGCCTGGCTGACTCGGGAGATGTTGTCCGCGGACACCCGCCCGCGCGTCTTGCCGTTGGCCACCAGGGAAACCGTCGCCGTGGAGACGCCGGCGTGTGCCGCCACCATCGCCGCGGTCACCCGCCCACCGGTGTGCGGCGGGCGCTGGGGAGGGCGGGCGGAATCCATGAGCCCATGATAAGCACCTTCAGGGACCACAAGGCATCAAGCGCTTGACTCACGTTCACGTCAAGCGTTTGACGTGAATCGGGGAGGGGTGTCACACTTCCTGTGACTGAATCCCGCTGCGGCGGACCCCCAATGACGTGGAGAGAAAACATGGACGCCACTTCCGCGACGCCTGGACCGAAGAAGATCATCCTGGACTGCGATCCAGGGCACGACGACGCCGTGGCGCTGCTCCTGGCCCACGGCAACCCGGACATCGAGCTGCTCGCCGTCACCACCGTTGTCGGCAACCAGACCCTGGCAAAGGTCACCAAGAACGCTCTGGCCGTAGGGACCATCGCAGGCATCACCGGTGTCCCGTTCGCCGCCGGCTGCGACCGCCCGCTCGTGCGCACCATCGAAACCGCGCCGGACATCCACGGCGAGTCCGGCATGGACGGCCCCGCGCAGCCGGAGTCCACCATTGAACTGGACCCGCGCCACGCCGTTGATCTCATCATCGACACGATCATGGCGCACGAACCCGGCACCGTGACCCTGGTCCCGACCGGCGGCCTGACCAACATCGCGATGGCCGCCCGCAAGGAGCCGCGCATCGTCGAGCGGGTCAAGGAAGTCGTGCTGATGGGCGGCGGCTACCACGTGGGCAACTGGTCCGCCGTGGCCGAATTCAACATCATGATCGACCCCGAGGCCGCCCACATCGTCTTCAACGAGAAGTGGCCCGTGGTCATGGTGGGACTGGACCTCACACACCAGGCGCTGGCCACCCCCGAAGTTGTCGAGCAGATCGAGGCCGTCGGCACCGGTCCGGCCCGCTTTGTCCGCGAACTGATGGACTTCTTCGCCCAAACCTACAAGGACGCACAGGGCTTCGACTACCCGCCGGTCCACGATCCGTGCGCCGTCGCCTACGTCATCGACCCCACCGTCATGACAACCCGCAAGGTCCCGGTCGACATCGAATTGCAGGGCAAGCTGACCCTCGGCATGACCGTCGCTGACTTCCGCATGCCCGCACCGGACGACTGCCACACCTCTGTGGCCGTGGATCTTGACCGCACCAAGTTTTGGAACCTGGTTACCGATGCGCTGGTCCGGATCGGCGAGGTAGACCTTGGAACCGCCGCCACCACCAAAACGACGGCGGCACCCACCTCCGCGGCGCCCGGCACCACTGGGGTGGCAGCGAAATGAGCGCCGTTCTCCACGAAGCCAAGGCGACCCGCAGCGGCACCACCGCCCTGATGGTCGCCCTGCTGACGGCCTGCGTGGCCTTCCAGCTCAATGCCTCCATGCTCAGCCCTGCTCTGGTCACCATGGGGGAGGAACTGCAGACCGACCAGGCCGCGATCGGCCTGTCCCAGACCTGGTTCTTCACCACAGCCGCGCTGTTCTCCCTGTTCCTGCCCCGGCTGAGCGATATTGTCGGCCGCAAGCGGATCCTCGTCGGGATGATGCTGCTGACGGCCGCCGGCTCCGTGATCGCCGCGCTTGCCCCGGACGTTACGTGGCTCTTCGTGGGCCGGATCATCCAGGGCGCCAGCGGCCCCACCGTGCCGCTGTGCCTGATCATGCTGCGCACCGCCGTGCCCAACCTGCGCACCTACGGCACGCTAATGGGCGTCATCCTCGCGGTCAACGGCGGCGTGGCCGGCGTCGATTCCTTCCTCGGCGGTTACATGGCCGAGCACTACGGCTTCCGCAGCATCTTCTGGTTCATGGTGGTCCTCGGCGTGATCGCCGCGGTCCTCGTCGCTCTCCTGACGCCCGAGAGCAAACCGCAGGCCGGGACGCGGATGGACTGGACCGGCGTCGTCTATATTGTTGTCGCAGTCGGTGCCCTGCTCACCGCGCTGAACGAGGCGGCCAAGCTGGTCGGCGGGTTCTCCAGGGGGACCCTGGTCCTCTCGCTGGTGCTGATCGCCGTGGCCGCCGCCGCGTTCGCCGCCTTCTGGGCCACAGAAAAGCGCGCGAAGCAGCCGATGGTCGAGATTGTCCATCTGCGCCAGCGCTCCACGTGGGCGCCGCTGCTGACCACGGTCCTGACCATGACCGGAATCTTCGCCGTCATCAATGGGATTGTCCCCGCCTACGTACAGGCCGCCGCACCCGGCTTCGGCATCGGCGCCACCGAAACGGCGCTGCTCATCCTGACCCCCTACGCGCTGCTGGGCTGGGTCTTCGGCCCGATCAGCGGACGGCTCGCCCCGGTACTGGGCTACACCAATGTGCTGCGCATCGGCATGATCGGCAGCATCGTCTCCTTGGTCATCATTGTGCTGTTCGGCCTGAACAGCCTGCCGCTGATGGTCGCCGGCACTGCGCTGCTCGGCATCACGTACGCCGGCACCGCGAACATCATGCTCAACGGGCTCGGCGTGGTGCTCTCGCCCCCGGGCAACCCCGGTTTCCTACCGGGAATGAACGCCGGAGCCTTCAACCTCGGCGCCGGGCTGAGCTTCCTGGTGCTGCCGGCGGTGCTCGTGGGCACCTCGGCGCTGGGCGACCGCGCCTCTTACCTTACGGTGGTGGTGGTCGGCCTGGTCATCACGGTCGCGGCCTTCGCCGCCTCGCTGCTGATCCCCAAGCCCGTCGATGCCGAGGTGGAAAAGTGAATCCGCAGGCCGGACGCATCGTCGTCGTTGGTTCGCTGAACGCGGACCTGACCATCTACACCGAGCGGCTGCCCAACCCCGGCGAAACCCTTCACGGCGAAGGCTTCGCCGTGAACCCGGGCGGCAAGAGCGCCAACCAGGCCGTGGCCGCTGGCCGGCTGGGCGGCAACGTCGCCCTGATCGGCGCCGTGGGCGAGGACTCCAACGGGGACATGCTGCTGGCCTCCGTTGCAGGGGCCGGCGTGGACGTTTCCCGCGTGCGCCGCGCCGCCGACGTCGAGACCGGCGTCGCCGTCATTACCGTTGACGCAGCGGGGGAGAACAGCATCGTCATTTCCCCTGGCGCTAACGGCACCGTAGTTCCGGATGACGTAGTCGCAGCCAGGGACGTGTTCGATGGCGCCGCCGTGGTTTGCCTCTGCCTCGAGGTCGGCCTGGACGCCGTGGAGGCGGCAGCAAGATTGGGGCACGACGCCGGAGCAACAGTGCTGCTCAACCTCTCGCCTTACGCGCCCGTGCTGCAAAGCCTGGCCGAACTCATTGACGTCCTGCTGGTCAACGCGCACGAGGCTTCGCAGTTCCTCGGCGGCGCCGAAATGCCCGGCGCCAATGCCGACGTTGCCGACTGGGAGCAGGTGCGCTTGAAGTTTGCGGCTCAGGGGCTGGACCGCGCCGTGGTCACCCTGGGCGTCAACGGCTCCATCGTGCTGGATTCGCATGCCGAGGAGGGGCGTCGAATCACCCGGATCGCCCCCACCAAGGTTGACGCCGTGGACACCACCGGCGCCGGCGACGCCTTCACCGGGGCCCTCGCGGCAGGGCTTGCCGCAGGGGAGGCCCTGGCCGAGGCGGCGGCGTTCGCTTCGGTCGCTGCTGCTCTAGCTGCCACGAAGAGGGGAACCCAGGCCGCCTATCCGCGACTGGCAGACGTGGATCGTCTGCGGCCTGGCGCCTGACGTCCAGAGGCCGAACGCGACGTACAAACGAACGGCGCGGTGCACCGGAAGGTGCGCCGCGCCGTCGTCGTTGGTGAGATCTTCTCATCCTGCCGGGTCTCCATGCGGCCGCAAGCGGCCTTAGTCGACCACCGGGACGCGGGGCGGCCTAGCCTTACCCGACTACCGGGACGCGGGGCGGCCTAGCCTTACCCGACTACCGGGACGCAGGGCGGCCTAGCCTTACCCGACTGCCGGGACGCAGCCTCAGGTCAGGAACTTGTCTGCGGTCAGCGGCAGATCACGGACGCGGATGCCGGTGGCGTTGTAGGCCGCATTGGCCACTGCCGCGGCCGCCCCGACGATGCCGATCTCGCCGATCCCGCGTGCCCCCAGCGGGCCGGCGTGCTCGTCGACTTCCTCCAGCCAGAACGCTTCCAGCTGTCGGATGTCCGCATGGGACGGCACGTGGTACTCGGCGAAGTCGTGATTCACGATCATCCCGAACCGCTCGTCCATCACGCTCTGCTCGTGCAGCGCCATGCCGATGCCCATGGTCATGCCTCCCAAAAACTGGGACCGGGCGGTGCGCGGGTTGATGATCCGGCCGGCGGAATAGACCCCCAGCATCCGCGACACCCGGATCTCGCCGCTGTCCGCGTGCACCTGGACCTCGGCGAACTGGGCGCCGAAGGAATGCAGCGCGTAGTTTTTGCCGGCCGGGTTCCTCTCGCCGTCGCCCTCCGAGGTGTCCTCGGCGGAGGGGAACCCGCCGTGTTCCTTGCGGAACATTTGGGCCGCGCCGATGATCGCCGAGCCCCAGCTGGCCGTCCCGGTGGAGCCGCCCGCAACGGTGGCCACCGGCAGGTCAGTGTCGCCGATCTGCAGCCGGACCTGTTCCGGGCCGCATTCCAGCGCCTCCGCGGCAATCTGGGTCAGTGCCGTCCAGGCACCGGTGCCCAGGTCCACGGCGCCGATCTGCACCTCGTAGAAGCCTTCCCCCGTGAAGCGGATCCGTGCGGTGTTCGCCGGCTGCCGCCGCGCCGGATAGGTGGAGGCAGCCACGCCGATCCCGGTCCGCCAGCCGTCCACCAGCACCGTTCCCGGTTGCGCATTGCGCCGCTCCCAGCCGAACCGGCGGGCACCCTCGCGCAGGCAGGCCAACAGGTGCCTGCTGGCGAACGGCTTGCCGGTTTCCGGATCGATGGCCGGTTCGTTCCGCACACGCAGCTCGATCGGGTCGATCCCGCATGCCTCGGCGAGTTCGTCCATGGCCACTTCCAAGCCGAACGAGCCCGGGCACTCGCCCGGCGCCCGCATCCAGGACGGCACCGGGACATCCAGGGACGCCAGCCGGTGGGTGGTGCGGCGGTGGTCGGCCGAGTACATCATCCGCGATATCCCCGCGGTCTGCTCGGCGAATTCCTTGATCGCCGACGTCTGCTCCACCACGTCGTGCGTCAGCACGGAAATCCGCCCGTCCGGACTGGCGCCCAGCTGCAGCCGCTGGATGGTCGGCGTGCGGTAGCCGGCCAGGAAGAACATCTGTTGCCGGGTCAGCGCGTACTTCACCGGCCGGCCGCCGGTGACCTTCGCGGCCAGCGCGGTCAGCACCACGTGCGCATGCGGCAGCCCCTTGGAGCCGAAGCCACCGCCCACATGCGGCGCAACCACACGGATCTGCTCCACCTCCACGTCGAAGAGCGGCGCCAGCGTCTTGCGCGCGTTGTGCACCGCCTGCGTCGAGTCGAACACCAGCAGCCGGTCGCCTTCCCACTGCGCCACGGTGGTGTGCGGTTCCATCGGATTGTTGTGCTCGGCCGGGGTTGTGTAGGTGCGGTCAACAACGACGGCGGCGCTCGCCAAGGCGGCGTCCGGGTCTCCCGCCTGGGTGTCGGTCTCGAGCCCGGCGTTAATCTGCTCCGGTTTGTAGAGGTCCTCGTGGTCCGCACGCAGCGCCGCGTGGTGCGGTTCTTGGTGGTACTGCACGCGGACCCGGGCTGCTGCTTCGCGGGCGGCCTCGGGCGAATCGGCCACCACGGCCGCAACGAACTGCCCGCGGAAGCCTACTTCGTCCGACTGCAGCACGGCCAGTTCCTTGTCCGCGGCGTTGGCCAGCCGCGGAGCGTTCAGATGTGTGAGTACCGCGACCACGCCGTCCATCGTTTCGGCCGCGGCCGTGTCGATGGCGGTGATCCGGCCGCGGGCAATCGTGGATTGGACGGGGTACAGGTAGGTGGGGTTCTCCGCCGGGTGCTCGTAGGCGTACGGGGCTAGGCCGAGGACCTTGGCCCGGCCGTCGACCCGCTCCAGATCCAGTCCGGTGGCTGCGGGCTGCACGCTCATGGCCGGTCCTCTCCGCCGGAAGCCGGAGCCCCCACCCCGCCGCCGCTCTGGTCCTCTCCGCACAGTTCCCGCAGCACGGACACCACGGTGTTGCGGACCATCGTCACCTTGAACGCGTTGTCCGGCAGCGGGACCGCATGCTGCAGTTCCGCGTCGATGGCCCGCCGGAACTTTTCCTCGGTGGCCGGCTGCCCACGCAGCGCCTCCTCGGCGAACGTGGCGCGCCAAGGCTTGTGCGCCACGCCGCCCAAGGCAAGCCGCACTTCAGCGATTTTCGGAGGGGAAGCCGGACCATCGCCGTCGTCGGTTTCAGTGGGCTCTTCGAGCCGCAGCACGGCAGCCACGGACACCAGGGCGAAGGCGTAGGACGCCCGGTCGCGCACCTTCCGGTAGGCCGATCGTGTCCCCTCCGGCAGCGGAGGCAGCACCACCGCGGTGATCAGCTCACCGTGTTCCAGCACCGTGTCGCGCTGCGGCTGATCGTGGGGGAGCCGGTGGAAGGAGTGCAGGCCCACGCTGCGGTCGCCGGACGGCCCCAGGATCTCCACCCGGGCATTCAGCGCCGCCATCGCCACCGCCATGTCCGAGGGATGCACGGCCACACAGTCCATCGAGGCGCCGAGGATGGCGTGGTAGCGGGTGTAGCCCTCCAGCGCGGAGCAGCCGGAGCCGGGGGTGCGCTTGTTGCACGGAGTAGTGACGTCCTGGAAGTAGACGCAGCGGGTGCGCTGGAGCAGGTTGCCGCCGGTGGTGGCCGCGTTGCGCAGCTGCCCGGAGGCGCCGGAGAGCAGCGCCTGCGAGAGCACCGGGTAGCGCTGGCGGACCAAGGGGTGGGCGGCGAGGTCGCTGTTCGGGACGGTCGAGCCCAGGCGCAGGCCGCCGTCGTCGGTGCCTTCGATCTTGTCCAGCGGCAGGTGCGAAATGTCCACCAGTTGCTCGGGCGCGGCGATGCCCAGCTTCATGTGGTCCACCAGGTTGGTGCCGCCGGCCAGGAAGGCGGCGGCTGGATTGCCGGCGACGGCGGCGACCGCCTCCGGCGGGCTGGCGGCGCGGGCGTAGTCGAAGGGCTTCATCCGGGCTGCCCCGTTTCGCCGGAGGGACGGTTCATTCCGGACTGGCTCTCTCCACCAGCGATCTGGCCGGTTCCGGACCCGGCGGGCTGGTTCATTCCGTTCGCGGGCTGTGAAATGGCCGAGTCGGTCGCAGGACGGCCGGTGTGTCCACTGACCTGATCGCCCTCAAGGGCCTGGCGGATGGCGGCCACGATGTTCACGTAAGCCCCGCAGCGGCACAGGTTCCCGCTCATCCGCTCGCGGATCTCGTCGTCGGGCAGTTCAGGGGATTGCGTGGCCCTGGAACCGCTCGTTGTCCCTTCCGGGCTGCCACCCGCGGTCCCGGGTGGGGATCCATCGGCGCGGTTGCCGGTGACGTAGCTGGGGTCGCCGCGGGCGGCTTCGTCCAGCATGCCGACGGCGGAGCAGATCTGCCCCGGGGTGCAGTAGCCGCACTGGAAGCCGTCCTGGTCCAGGAACGCCTGCTGAACCGGATGCAACTCGCCCTCGGAGGCCAGACCAGCGGCCGTGACAATGCTGGCCCCGTCCTGGGCCACTGCGAAGACCAAGCAAGAGTTGATCCGCCGGCCGTTGAGCAGCACCGTGCAGGCACCGCATTGGCCGTGATCGCAGCCCTTCTTCGGCGAGTAGATGCCCAGCCGGTCGCGCAGCGTGTCGAGCAGCGTGGTGCGCGTGTCCAAGATGACGGTGGTGGCGCGGCCGTCCACCTGCAGCGAGATTTCGGCGTCCATCGGTTACCTCCGGCGTCCGAGTCCTCCATCAGGATCCTGCTGTCCACCAATATCGACTCTTCAGCAGACGGGGTTTCCAACTCCGAGAAGGCCGCCTGTTGAATGGTCGTTGGGGAAGCAGGCTTTGCTTTGCTCGCAACTTATAAGAGTCCATCCCGGGCCACAACCCCTCGCAGCTCCGTCGGTGGCACCTGTGGGCCAAACAGGGATGTTGCCGGGTAGTGTCCATCTCACCGGCCTAGCCCCCCAACGACTGTACTGATATGGCCCATTTGTACGCGGCCACTGGGCCTTATCGGTACAGTCGTTTGGCTGTGGAAAACCCGTTGAGTCCTGTCCCGATGGGCCATGATGAAATATGCCCGGTCCATCCCAACTGCCGCGCGGCATGACCGCATCGTCTTTCCTCAAGGGTGTCGCTTTGGCGGCGGGCATGAGCCCGAAACAACTGCGCGGGGCCAGATTCAGTACTCCTAGCCGCGGCATCCGCATCCCGCGGCGGGAGGACCTGACCTTGGCCGCCCGGGTCAGGGCAGCTTCGTGGATCACCGAAAAGGCAGCGATCTCGCACAGCACCGCAGCGAGGCTGTGGGGCTTTCCCCTGCCGGCATGGATGGAGGAGGGCGAATCGGTCCACGTGACTCGTCCGGCCGGTGCGGGGGCCATTCGGCGCAAGGGGATCACAGGGCACCGGGCGGAACTGCGTTCGGCCGAAGTGGTCGTTGAGCGGGGAGTCAGAGTCACCTCGCGAGTCAAGACCTGGTTGGACCTCGCCGCTGAGCTCCCGGTCGACGAACTGGTGGTGATTGGAGACTATCTGGTTCGGGCTCCCCGGCCTCGGCTGGAGTCGCGTAGGAAGGCGTACGCCGACATCGGCGACTTGCGGATGATCATCCTGGAGCACAAAGGCAAACGCGGGATCGCGCGGGCAAGTGAGGCGGTTGAACTGATACGGGTTGGCGCGGATTCGGCACCGGAAACCCGGTTGCGTTTGGCGCTTCTGCGAGCCGGACTGCCCGAACCCGAACTGAACCTGCCATTGATCGATGACTGATATGGGGTCGCCTGGCACGAGCCAGACATGCAGTACCGCCTGGACAAGATCGCCATTGAGTACGAGGGCGCCCACCACAGGTCGGCCGAACAACTGGAACGGGACATCGTGCGCGGCGAGAACACGGCAGCAGCGGGATGGTTGGAACGCCGCATCAGCAGGGCTGACATGCGCGACGGCGCCATCGGAGCTGTCACCAAGATTCGCAAGGTTTTGCTGGAGCGGGGATGGCGGCCCAGCTAAACCCAGTGGCCCATCCAAGAAACGACTGTACCGATGGGGCCCACCTTCCGCGGGGAAAGGGGCCACATCGGTACAGTCGATGCGGAGAGCGCTGTGGCTACTCGGTGGAAGCAGCTCGGGAATCTACGCGAAGTACTTCGGCAGTGTTGCTTCGTGAGCTTCCTTCAGTTCGGCCAGCGGCACGGAGAATTCGCTCTGGAAGTCCAATGCGCCGTTCTCGGTATCCACCACGCCGATGCGCATGAACGGGAAGCCCCGCGCGCCGCACATGTCCTTGAAGCGCACTTCTTCGCTGCGGGCCACCGACACGACGGCGCGTGCCTGGGACTCGCTGAACAGCAGCGTGAACAGGTCCACCCCGTCGCGCTCGCAGACCTCGCCCAGGCCGATCCGGGCACCGACGCCGAAGCGCAGGGCCATCTCGGACAGCGCGGCGGCCAGTCCGCCTTCGGAGATGTCATGCGCCGCGTCGATCATGCCGTCGCGGGAGGCATTGATCAGCAGCTCGCCCAACAGCTTCTCCGCGGCCAGGTCCACTGCCGGGGGCTTGCCGCCCAGGTGTCCGCGCAGGTTGGCCCATTCGGAGCCGTCCAGCTCGTCGCGGGTGGTGCCCATCAGGTAAATCGCCTGACCGTCCTCGCGCCAGCCCGACGGCGTGCGGCGTGCGACGTCGTCGAACCTGCCGAGCATGGCCACGACCGGAGTCGGGTGGATCGGGGTGGAGCCGGTCTGGTTGTAGAGCGAGACGTTGCCGCCGGTGACCGGGACGCCCAGTTCCATGCAGCCGTCGGAGAGGCCGCGGATGGCTTCGGCCAGCTGCCACATGACATCCGAGTCTTCGGGGGAGCCGAAGTTCAGGCAGTCGGACACGGCCATCGGCACCGCACCCGTGGTGGCCACGTTCCGGTAGGACTCCGCCAAGGCCAGCTGCGCGCCCCGATACGGATCCAGGTAGGTGTAGCGGCCGTTCGCGTCGGTGGCCAGTGCCACGCCGAGGCCGGTCTGCTCGTCCACCCGGACCACGCCGGCGTCGTCGGGCATGGCCAGTGCGGTGTTGCCGCCCACATAGCGGTCGTACTGGTTGGTCACCCAGTCCTTCGAGCACATGTTCGGCGAGGCCATCAGTTCCAGCACCGCCGCCTTCAGGTCCTCGGCGCTGGCCGGGAGGTCGGCGCCGGCCGCGGAGGCGCGGAAGCTGGCTGCCTGGAGCTTGTCCTGCCATTCCGGACGCGCGTAGGGGCGGTTGTAGACCGGACCCTCGTGCGCGACGGTGCGCGGGTCGACGTCGACAATGGTTTCGCCGTCCCACTTGATGACCAGGCGGCCGGTGTCGGTCACCTCGCCGAGCCAGGAGTATTCCACGGCCCACTTGGCCATAACCGCCTCAAAGGCTTCGACGTTCTCCGGCGAGACCACGGCCATCATGCGTTCCTGCGACTCGGACATCAGGATTTCGCCCGGGGTCAGGGTCGGGTCGCGCAGCAGCACCGAGGTCAGCTCAACGTCCATGCCGCCGTCGCCGTTGGAGGCCAGTTCCGAGGTGGCGCAGGAAATGCCGGCCGCACCTAGGTCCTGGATGCCCTCGACCAGGGAGCCCTTGAACAGTTCCAGGCAGCACTCGATCAGCACCTTCTCCGCGAACGGGTCGCCGACCTGGACTGCGGGACGCTTGGAGGGCTTGGTGTCGTCGAAGGACTCCGAGGACAGGATGGAGGCGCCGCCGATGCCGTCGCCACCGGTGCGTGCGCCGAACAGCACCACCTTGTTGCCCTTGCCGGAGGCGTTGGCCAGCCGGATGTCCTCGTGGCGCATGATGCCCACGGCCAGTGCGTTCACCAGCGGGTTGCCCTGATAGACCGAGTCGAAGACCACCTCGCCGCCGATGTTCGGCAGGCCCAGGGAGTTGCCGTAGCCGCCGATGCCGGCGACCGCGCCGTGGACCACACGGGCGGTGTCCGGGTGGTCGATCGCGCCGAAGCGCAGCGGGTCCATCACAGCCACGGGGCGGGCGCCCATGGAAATGATGTCGCGCACAATCCCGCCGATACCGGTCGCGGCGCCCTGGTAGGGCTCCACCATGGTCGGGGAGTTGTGCGATTCGATCTTGAAGGTCACGGCCCAGCCGTCACCCAGGTCGGTCACGCCGGCGTTCTCGCCGATGCCCACCAGCATGTGCTTCTTCATGTCCTCGGTGACCTTGTCGCCGAACTGGCGAAGGTGGACCTTCGAAGACTTGTAGGAGCAGTGCTCGGACCACATCACCGAGTACATGGCCAGCTCGGCGGCGGTCGGACGGCGGCCCAGCACCTTGACCACCTCGTCGAACTCGTTGCGCTTCAGGCCCAGCTCGGCCCAAGGCATCTCCGTGTCAGGGGTCTGCGCGGCGTGCTCCACGGTATCGATGTTGAACTGGCGTCCCTCGACGCGCTCGACCGCGTCGGCCGCCTGGCCGAAGCTCTGGACGTGTTCATTGCGGACCTCGGCCGGAGTCTCCAGCCGGGTGGCGGCGCTGGTCGGATTCATTTCGGTCATTACTTGGCACCTGCAACAATCTTCGTCAAAACTGAGGTGAAAATGCCCAGGCCGTCGGTGCCGCCGCGCAGTGCGACGTCGCCGAAAGCGGAGGAATCGGGGCCGAAGCCGGCTTCTACGGCGTGCTCGGGGTGCGGCATCAGGCCCACCACGTTTCCGGCAGCATTGCTGATGCCGGCAATATCGCGCCGCGAGCCGTTCGGGTTCACGTCCACGTAGCGGAACACCACGCGGTTCTCCGCTTCCAGTTCGTCCAGTGTCTTCTCGTCCGCGACGTACTGGCCGTCCTGGTTCTTCAGCGGGACCACAATCTCGGCGCCGGCTTCATACTGGCTGGTCCAGGCGGTGGCGTTGTTCTCCACCCGCAGCCGCTGGTCGCGGCAGAGGAAGTGCAGGTGGTTGTTCTTGATCATCGAGCCCGGCAGCAGGTGCGCCTCGGTCAGTACCTGGAAGCCGTTGCAGATGCCCAGCACGGGCAGCGGATAGTGCTTCGCCTTCGCGCCCTCGCTGATCTGGTCCATCAGCGGCGCGAAGCGGGAGATGGCGCCGGCCCGCAGGTAGTCGCCGTAGGAGAAGCCGCCGGGGACGATCACGCCGTCCACGCCCTGCAGGTCGTGGTCGCCGTGCCACAGGCTGACCGCCGTGCCGCCGGCAATCCGGACCGCGCGGGCCGCATCGCGGTCGTCCAACGTGCCGGGGAAAGTGACGACGCCGATGCGCGCACCGGAGAGGCCGGCGTCGGGCGCTGGGGAGAAGTCGCCGATCAGGGGAGTCTCGGTCATTATTCGCCGGCCCCGATGGTCGCCTCGGTGATGACCTCCACCCGCGTGACGTCTTCGATCACCGGGTTGGAGAGCAGCGTGGTGGCGGCATGGCGGGCTTGGTCCAGGATGTCCTGGGTGACCTCGCCGTCGACCACTAGTTCGAAGCGCTTGCCCTGGCGGACCTCGCTGAACCCGGTCTGGCCCAGGCGGTTCAATGCGCCGAGAATGGCTTTGCCCTGCGGATCAAGGATTTCGGGCTTGGGCATGACATCAACAACGATCCGGGGCATCCGGTCACTCCTGTGCTTGGATTGTGCTCTTCAAACGAAGCGAGGCGCGCGGAATCCAGTGCAGTATCAGTCCAACAATCGGTGCCGTCTCACGCTGACCAGCGCTCCGCGAGCTTGCGGGATCCATTCTACCGGCATCCGGAGGCGCGGATTTTACGGGACAACGACGGCGAAAGCGGCCACCACCGTGCCGTTGTTCCGCCGGACTCGTAGCATGAATGTCATGAAGGACAAGCCGCAGTCCATGCTGTTGCCCATCCTGGCCGCCGTCGTGCTGGCCGGTCTCGGGCGGATGGTGATCCAGAAGATCCGGGACGACCGGCGGGCGGCGGGCGCCGCGCGTGAGGACCTCGGTAAAAAGGTGAGCGAAGTCATGCGCGGCCGCCATTGACCGGCACCTTAGGTCGAGTCGGCAACCCCAGGGGCCTAGTCGACCACCCAGATGTCCAGCCGGACCTGGGCGGGGAGTCTGGTGCCGCTGCCCACGAGGATCCGGGACGACAGCCAGCTCCACTCCGGTCCGCCGGCCAGCGCCCGCGGTGAGCAGCGGAAGTAGATGCGCTCCGGCGGAACCGGCTCATTGCGCACCAGGGCGGCGATGTCTTCGGGCGAACCGGTGCGGATGCCGAAGTTGTTGATGTAAATGCGTTCGCCGGAGTCGGTCTCGATGGCGTATTTTGCTTCGAGCTCGGTCATGGTGGATGACCGCAGCAGCTGGAAGTCGGCGCCGCCAGCCAGCACCCGGCCGTTGAGCTGAGGGCCGGAAACGGTGCCGCCGGTGATCGGGATGATGCGCCGTGTGCCCTCGGCGGTTTCGCCGACTTCGATCGGCTCGGCCACTTCTACGGCAATGCTGGCCAGGAACGTCAAGCCCGGGGCGGAGGGTGCTGCCGGCGGGACCTCGGCAGCAGGGGCTGAGGGTGCTTGAGGCCGGACATCGGCTGCCGCGGCGACTGAAGCGGCGGCAGCTCCGGACGGTTGCGTGATCATGACCCGAGACTACCCGCCCACTATTCAGCACCCGCCATTTTCAGCGCTGAGAGGGGCGACTGCTGGATAGTGCATGCAGGTGAATGGACGGGCTGCTGCGGGATAGTGCATGCAGGTGAATGGGACGGGCTGCTGCGGGATAGCGGATCGCCCGTGGATTAGGCCTCCCCGGCTCGGCTGCCGAGCAGGGCTTGCATGCTGTTCCACTCCGAGATCTGGCAGCCGTCGGTCAAGGCGAATTGCTTGTCAACCTCGCGGCCGCTGATCGTGCCGGTGACCCGGGCCTGTTGCGGGCCGCCGTATTGCTGGGTGCAAATGCGGTTGCGGTCGGGCAGTTCGAAGAAGACCTTCTCTCCGTGCTTGGTTAGTGCAGCGCACGCAGCGTCGGCGTCGCGGACGGTGGACCCGTCGGCGGGCTGGTTGTCTTTGCAGACCAACTTCCGCTCGACCCGGGCATCGCTGCCGGCGGAGGTCAGCACGACGGTCAGATCGGCATCCATGGCTGTTCCTTCCTGGGTGTTCGGCGGGGTGGGCTCTGAGGGGGCGGGCTCCGAGGTGCCGGGGGCACCGGGGGAACCTGTCCCGGGGGAGGCTGGAGCCGTGATCCCGGGCGAGGGGGCCGGCTCGTTGCCCGGGCCGCAGGCCGCGAGCGACGGCACGGCGAGCAGGCCGAGGATGAGCGCCGCGGTCCGAAGCCCTCTGGCCCGACGCGGGGCCGAACGTCTTGCTGTGACCGCCATGATCAATCCTCCGCTCTGATGTTCCGAGTGCAGCCGGCCCCATCAAGGTGCTTCTCAAAGCTAACGTCTGCCACGTCGAGGTGGTGCCCGACGCCCACATCTGCCCCGCCGACGAGCAGGTCCAGCGCCTCCAGCAGTCGGCGGCGCAGCACCTGTGCCTCGGCGGCAAAGGCCCGCTGGGCGGCCACATACTGCGCCCGGCCTTCGGTGGTCTCGATCCGCACCGGCTCGTAGCCCCATCCGGACAGGTCGTACGGGGAGGCCTTCATGTCCAGTTCGCGGATCCGCCAGGACAACTCGAAGCAGTCCATCACCAGCTCGCTGGGCAGTGCGGGGGACAGCTTGTACGCCCACTTGTACAGGTCCATGTTGGCGTGCAGGCAGCCGGGCTGTTCCAGCTGCCGCTGGTTCTCGCGGGTGGGCCGCAGCGTGTTCAGCGGAACGGCCTGCGGCGTATAGAAGCGGAAGGCGTCGAAGTGCGAGCAGTTGATCCGGCTGCCCTCCACCACCTGGTCCGTTCCCTCTGCGCCGAGCCGCAGCGCCAGATAGTCATGCCGGACGCCGTTGAGCCGCGACTTGTACGCCATGGCCCACTCGTGCAACCCGAAGCAGCCGAACCGTGCCGGCCGCGCCGCGGCACCGGCCAGGATCTCCCGCGAGAACGCCACCGCGGTTCCCCGCGCCGCAAGGAATGCCTCCGCGTCGACGGTGACGGCACCGCCGTCGTGCTCCAAACCTGCCGAGCGGCCCTCGGCGGCAGTCAGCTCGCGGTAGAACTTCCAGCCCCGGCGCTTGCCGGCTTCGGTGCCGGCCAACACCACGCCCGCTCCCGGGTGCCAGCGCAGCAGCTGGCCCGGCTTCAGGCTGTAGTAGGTGAACAGGAAGTCTTCCACGGGGTGCTTAAGCCCGGCGGAGCGGCGCTGCAGGTACGGTTCGGTGAAACGCCCGGCCCGCTCGGCGTGGGCGCGGGCGCGCGGCAGCCACAGCTCCGGTCCAAGAACCTGGGGCCGGTCAAGGAGGACCTGCTGCGCCATGGCTCCATTGTCCCAGCAGCGGCGGCACTTTGGCACGGGCAAAAGGGCGGCCGCTTATAGCACTGCCGGCCGAAGCCGGAAAGCCCCGGCAGGACTATCGGCCAAGGCGCACCCAAAAAAGGTGAAACAGTTCTTTCAGATCAATCGTTGCGGTATTTTGGTTGCACAGGTGCACCAATGTGGCTGTCGTCACAGTTGGGGGAGGGGGCCGGCTTCGCACGCCGGTACGTCCAATATCCTGCGCGGCCGTTCACTGCGCGGGGTACGGCATTCGGTTGCGCCTGGGGTCGGACCAAAGCGGTCGGGCTCACCGGATGAAAGGCTATACCTCTCATGACCAAGCAAAGCAGCAGCTTTGTGCACAGGCAGGGAATGCGATCTGCCGCAGCACTCGCACTGGGGATACCGTTAATTCTCTCCGGGCTGGCCGGCCCGGCGGCGGCCGCACCCGCCAGTCTCCCGACCACCATCACGTCTAACCCGGATGGACAGCAGGCCATCTATGAGGACGGCCGCTACATTGTGATGCTGGATTCCGCTCCGCTGGCGACCTACGAAGGCGGTGTGGCCGGCATTGGGGCCACCAAGCCCGCCAAAGGCGAGAAGCTGAACGACGGCTCCGCCCATGCCAAGAAGTACCGCGCGCACCTGACCAACAAGCAGGGCGACGTCGCTGCCTCCGAGGGCGTGAAAATCCAGAAGAGCTTCACGACGGCGGTGAACGGCTTCGTGGCCGAGCTGACCGGACTGCAGGCGGCGGAGCTGGCCAAGAAGCCTGGCGTCGTGGCGGTGGCTCCGGACGAGCAGCACCACCCCGACTACTCCAGCACCGGCTACCTGGACCTGCCCGGCCGCGACGGCGTCTGGGCCGAGCAGTACGGCGGCGCGAAGAACGCCGGCAAGGGCACAGTGGTCGGCGTGATCGACACAGGCTACTACCCGGAGAGCGATTTCCTGGCCGGCGAAGAGGTCAAGCCCCTGCGCGGCAAGGCCAAAGTCGGCGAACCGTACCTGACCGCCGATGGCAAGATCGCCATGCTCAAAGCAGACGGCAGCACGTTCCTGGGCGAATGCCAGCCGGGCCAGGAGGGCTCCGGCTTCGACGGCACCGAATGCAACTCCAAGGTGCTCAGCGCCCGCTACTACGCGGACGACTTCCTGCGTACGGTGCCGGCACAGAACCGGAACCCGAAGGAGTCCATCTCCCCGCTGGACATCGCCAGCCACGGCACCCACACCGCCAGCACCGCCGCCGGCAACAGCGGCGTGACGCAGACGGTGGCCGGCCGCGACTTCGGCACCGGCAACGGCGTGGCCCCGGCCGCCAAGGTGTCCGTCTACAAGATCTGCTGGGAGGACAACGACGAGGCCACCGGCGGCTGCTACAGCTCCGCCTCGGTGGACGCGATCGAGCAGGCCATCCTGGACGGCGTCGACGTGCTCAACTACTCCATCTCCGGCAACAACAACTCGGTGCTGGACCCGGTGTCCGTGGCGTTCCTGAGCGCCGCCGAGGTGGGCATCTTCGTTTCCGCCTCCGCCGGCAACGCCGGCCCGGGCCCCACCACCGTCAACCACAGCGCGCCGTGGGTGACCACAGTAGCCGCCAGCACGTTCTCCAACGAACTGCAGGGCACGGTGGAACTCTCCGACGGCACCAAGTACCGCGGCACATCCATCATGAACCGCGAGGTTCCGCAGACCACCCTGGTCCTGTCCGCCGAGGCCGGCGCGGCAGGCGCCACCGCCGACGAGGCGAAGCTCTGCTACCCGGGCAAGCTCGATCAGGCCAAGGTTGAAGGCAAGATCGTGGTCTGCGACCGCGGCGTGAACCCCCGCGCGGACAAGTCCGTGGCGGTGAAGCAGGCCGGCGGCGTCGGCATGGTGTTGGTCAACGTGGTGCCCGGATCGCTCGATCTGGACCTGCACGCCGTGCCCACCGTCCACATCGCCGACCCGTCCATCAAGGACAAGGTGGCCGCGGATCCGACGCTGACCGCTGCGCTGCGCAACAAGGACACCACCGGCCTGGCCCAGAGCCCGGTCCCGCAGATCGCCGCGTTCTCCTCCCGTGGTCCGTCTACAGCGGTCGATTCGAACCTGCTCAAGCCGGACGTAGCCGCCCCGGGCGTTAACGTCCTGGCCGGAGTCTCCCCCGTCCTCGGCGGCGAAACCAACGGCTTCATGTCGGGCACCTCGATGGCCGCCCCGCACGTGGCCGGCCTCGGCGCGCTGCTGCTGGCCGAAAACCCGCGGTGGTCCCCGGCCACGGTGAAGTCGGCGATGATGACCACCGCCGGCGAACTGGTCAACGAGGACGGCTCGGTGAACGAAGATCGCTTCGCCACCGGCGCCGGCCACGTGGACACCGCACGGATGGGCGACCCGGGCCTTGCCTACGACGCCAACGTCGAGGACTGGCTGGGCTTCATCCAGGGCACCGGCCTGGACCTGGGGCTGAAGAAAAAGGACGTCATCCAGTCCAAGGACCTGAACGTTCCGTCCTTCGCGCTCGGGAAGCTGGCCGGCAAGGTCACCGTGGAGCGGACGCTCACCGCATTGGAACCCGGTTCCTACACGGTGGACGTGGACCTGCCCGGTGTGGCCGTCAAGGTCTCGCCCCGGAAGCTGAACTTCACGAAGCCCGGCCAGGAACGCAAGTTCAAGGTCACCTTCCAGAACGTGAACGCACCGCTGGATGAGTTCGCCATGGGCGAGCTGGTCTGGACGGAAGAGGGCAAGCGCGGCAACGGGAAGGGCAGCGGCCGGAGCCAGCACACGGTTGCTTCACCCATCGCCGTCCGGCCGGTCACTGCCGTGGCCCCGGCCAGCGTGGCCTTTACTTCCGACGCCGGCAACGGCACCGGCTCGTTCAAGGTCACCTCGGGCACCAACTCGCCCATCGATCTGGCGGTCGAGGGCCTGGCTAAGGCCAAGGCCGCCGACGTGGAGAAGGCCCCCGGCCAGCCGGCCGTGATCGGTTCCAACGGCAGCACCGGCTTTGCCCCGCAGGAGGTGCCGGAAGGCGCCACCTTGGCGCAGTTCGCCATCAACGCGGCGGATGCTGGAGCGGACTGGGACCTGCACGTGCTCACGCCCGCCGGCACGGTGATCTCTGCCGCCACGGCGTCGGCCAGCGAGTCACTGGTGATCAACAATCCGACGCCGGGCACCTACTATGCCATCGCGCACCTGTTCTCCAGCCCGGACGCCAAGGCCAGCAAGGGAACCATCAACACGGTGGCGCTCAGCGGTGATTCCGGAAACCTCACCGTCAGCCCGGACCCGCTGAACCTGCGCAACGGCAAGACCAGTACGGTGAAGGCAGCCTGGTCCGGCCTGGAGGCCGGCAACTGGGTGGGTCTGGTGCGGTTCAGCGAGGGCATCTCCACGCCGGTGACCGTCAACGTCTCCGGCGACGGCACCGCGGCACAGGAAGTGGCGGCTGAAGGCAGCGCGGTGGTTGTCGAAGGCGGCGCCTCCCCGCAGCCGGGGCAGCGCTCCGGACTGTAGCTAGTTGGTCCCGGGCAACGGGACCTGTAGGAAGGAAGAAGGCGGCCGGTGGATTGAACCACCGGCCGCCTTCGCCGTCCGCACGCGGACCCAACCAGACCTAGCCAGAGCCAGCCAGGCGTTCTGGCGCCTCCGGTCCTCAGCCCGCGTTCTGGTCTCCGGCCTCCCGCGCCGCCGAGATCAGGGCATGCATCGCGGCGTTCAGTTCCCGCAGCTGCTCGCGTTCCAGACCCAGTCGCGCGAGCATGGTTCCCGGCACGGCCAGCGCCTGCTCGCGCAGCGCAACGCCGGCATCCGTCAGGCCAACGGCCAGCGCCCGCTCGTTGCCTTCCATCCGCTCCCGGGTCACCAGACCGGCATGCTCCAGCCGCTTGAGCATGGGGGAGAGCGTAGCCGGTTCCTGCTGCAGCGCCTCGGACAGATCCTTGACCATCCGTGGACTCTGCTCCCACAGCGCCAGCATCACCAGGTACTGCGGGTGGGTGATGCCCAGCTTCTCCAGCACGGGCTTGTAGGAAGCCACCACGCTCCGCGAGGCCAACGACAGCGCGAAACACAGCTGGTGCTCCAGCAGCAGGTCTTCCGTTGTTCCCGCTGTCACGGTCATCACCCCGGTCAGTTAGTGCACTAATTGTTCGTCCCCTATTATGGATACGAACGCCCGCGGAGTCCACCGGGCACCGGAAGAAGGATCACGCACATGACCGAGAAGAAGTCCCGCGTCAACGCGTTCATGCGGGCGACCGGAAAGTTCCGCTGGGTCTTCGGCCCGGCCCAGAAGAGCGGCGTCGACCATCCCATGACCGAGGAAAACAAGGCCCTGCTCAAGCAGCGCGAGGCCGAGGCATCTCAGTGGGAAACGGTCACCCGGGCCGACGGCAGCACCTACATCGTGCCGAAGAAGCGGTCCTAGGGGGCCCGACCGCCCAACGCGCGCCCGGGCAGGCCGTTCTTCTCTCCGGCCCCCGTAGTGCCTCACGTCAATATGCTCGCGAAACGTTCTCTGCGTGCCTCACCTAATCTGCTCACGAAACGCGGTTCCTGAAGGCGAGTGTTTTGGTTTTGGCTGCCTTGATGAGTTCTTGCTGGAGTCTAACGATGTTCCGCGTCAGCCCGGCAGGATTGGTGTTCCTGCGCAGGTCTTCGATCTGTGCGATCTTCTGCGCGGAGAGGACGCCGCTGTCGATGACGCGTTGGAAGGGTGTCTTCGGGGCATCGTAAGTGCGCGTGCTCCGCCCGGATCTGGTGGTGCGCCAGCCGTTGGCCTTCTTGGTCGGCAGGAACAGGTTCTTGCGCAGGTTCACGTAGCCCCAGAGCTCGTTGAGCAGGCTCAGTTCCGCCGGGGTGTCGTAGCGGTAGCGGAAGGCGCTCTTGCGGACGATGTCGCCGTTCTTCTGCTCGACGTGGGCGTTGTCGTTGGACTCATGCGGGCGGGACCGGGTCATGAACAAGGTCCGTTCGGCAGCCCAGCCGACCAGGGCGTGGTTGATGAACTCGCCGCCGTTGTCGCAGTCCAGTCCGGCCATTGGGTACGGCAACCGCTTCGCGACGGTGGTCATGGCCTGAACGACCCATTTATGCGCCCGGTTCTTGATCGCGATGTTCTCGGTCCAGCCGGTGAACACATCGGTCGCGGTCAGGGTGTAGGCGAACTCGCCTTCCAGCGAATGCCCGCAGTGGGCCACCAGATCGATTTCCAGGAAACCGGGGCGCTGTTCCATCTCGTCCAGAGCCTGGCGCACAGGTATCTCCGAACGCAGGAGCGGACCGGGCCTGGTTGATGAAACAGCGTCGGGATACCGGGCGTCCTTGGCCGGCTTCAGCAACCGGTCGATGGTCGCCGCGCTCATGGCCACCAGCTGTCCACGCACATGATCGTTCAGGCGGTCTTCGACCGGTTTCAGCTCGCCGAAACGTTCCAAGGACTCGAGCATGTCAGCCATGATCGGCGCCAGGTATTTGCCGCACGGCTCGCCGGAGAGCGTCCAGACCAGCTGCAGGACTTTCAGGGTGTCGTAGCCGTAGGTCCGCGGTCTGGGCTTCCGCTTCACCGCCGAAGCAGGTCCTTTCCGTTTCCCGGCCGCTTTCAGCTGGCGCCTGGCGTTGGCGCGGGACCAGCCCATCGTCGCGGCGAGCTCGTCAAGGATCCGTCCCTTCTCCTTTTTCGACGCCCGGTCATACTCCCGGGCCTTCTGCTTCGTGATCTCCCGCTTCGTCGCCATCGACAATCCCTGACCCATCCGCCATGGTCCCAGCCGCCCGCCGCTCGGCCCCAGACTTTCGCGAGCATTTCCCAAATGAGGCACGCGCCCCGTTTCGCGAGCACATTAGATGAGTCTCGTCGGCCCCCGTAGTGCCTCACGTCAATATGCTCGCGAAACGTTCTCTGCGTGCCTCACCTAATCTGCTCACGAAACGCGGTTCCTGAAGGCGAGTGTTTTGGTTTTGGCTGCCTTGATGAGTTCTTGCTGGAGTCTAACGATGTTCCGCGTCAGCCCGGCAGGATTGGTGTTCCTGCGCAGGTCTTCGATCTGTGCGATCTTCTGCGCGGAGAGGACGCCGCTGTCGATGACGCGTTGGAAGGGTGTCTTCGGGGCATCGTAAGTGCGCGTGCTCCGCCCGGATCTGGTGGTGCGCCAGCCGTTGGCCTTCTTGGTCGGCAGGAACAGGTTCTTGCGCAGGTTCACGTAGCCCCAGAGCTCGTTGAGCAGGCTCAGTTCCGCCGGGGTGTCGTAGCGGTAGCGGAAGGCGCTCTTGCGGACGATGTCGCCGTTCTTCTGCTCGACGTGGGCGTTGTCGTTGGACTCATGCGGGCGGGACCGGGTCATGAACAAGGTCCGTTCGGCAGCCCAGCCGACCAGGGCGTGGTTGATGAACTCGCCGCCGTTGTCGCAGTCCAGTCCGGCCATTGGGTACGGCAACCGCTTCGCGACGGTGGTCATGGCCTGAACGACCCATTTATGCGCCCGGTTCTTGATCGCGATGTTCTCGGTCCAGCCGGTGAACACATCGGTCGCGGTCAGGGTGTAGGCGAACTCGCCTTCCAGCGAATGCCCGCAGTGGGCCACCAGATCGATTTCCAGGAAACCGGGGCGCTGTTCCATCTCGTCCAGAGCCTGGCGCACAGGTATCTCCGAACGCAGGAGCGGACCGGGCCTGGTTGATGAAACAGCGTCGGGATACCGGGCGTCCTTGGCCGGCTTCAGCAACCGGTCGATGGTCGCCGCGCTCATGGCCACCAGCTGTCCACGCACATGATCGTTCAGGCGGTCTTCGACCGGTTTCAGCTCGCCGAAACGTTCCAAGGACTCGAGCATGTCAGCCATGATCGGCGCCAGGTATTTGCCGCACGGCTCGCCGGAGAGCGTCCAGACCAGCTGCAGGACTTTCAGGGTGTCGTAGCCGTAGGTCCGCGGTCTGGGCTTCCGCTTCACCGCCGAAGCAGGTCCTTTCCGTTTCCCGGCCGCTTTCAGCTGGCGCCTGGCGTTGGCGCGGGACCAGCCCATCGTCGCGGCGAGCTCGTCAAGGATCCGTCCCTTCTCCTTTTTCGACGCCCGGTCATACTCCCGGGCCTTCTGCTTCGTGATCTCCCGCTTCGTCGCCATCGACAATCCCTGACCCATCCGCCATGGTCCCAGCCGCCCGCCGCTCGGCCCCAGACTTTCGCGAGCATTTCCCAAATGAGGCACGCGCCCCGTTTCGCGAGCACATTAGATGAGTCTCGTCGGCCCCTGTTATTCCGTACCGCCCCTCGTTACACTGATGCCACGGATTCTTCTGAGCAAGAGGTGAGTCAGATGGCTGGGAATTCGCGTTTCATGAACCGATTCATGCGTGCCACGGAGAAGGCGGCAAAGGTGTGGGGCCCGGCGGACCGGATCGATGCGGATTCCCCGGTGGTCCACCGGCACGACGCCTCCGAGAAGGCGTCGGAGGAACAATTGTCGCAAATCGAAGTGGAGCGGGAAGCCGGTCACAGCTACGCGTACCGCAGGCCGCACAAGGACTGACGCCGGACTCGGTGCCGCCCGTGCGCGGCACCCCCACACCAATCGAGAAACCAACAGGCGCCCTTCCCAAGGCTGGGAACGGCGCCTGTTGATCAGTTGCTCCGGGTGTCAGGTGAGCCCGGCGGTTAGCTGGCGGGAGGCCGCAGGTCAGCGGCCGGTGCCGCCGTACACGGTGGCTTCTTCATCGGTGTCCAAACCGAACGCGGCGTGCACCGCGCGGACGGCGGTATCCAGCAGATCGGCGTGCGTGACAATCGAGATGCGGATCTCGGAGGTGGAGATCATGTCCACGTTCACGCCGGCCTTGTGCAGCGCTTCGAAGAACTTGTAGGAGACGCCCGGGTTGGAGCGCATGCCGGCGCCAATCAGTGAAAGCTTGCCGACGTTCTCGTTGTAGAGGATGCCCTCGAAGCCCACCACGTCCTGGGCCGCATTGAGCGCGTCCAGGGCCTCTTTGCCTTCCACCATGGGCAGCGTGAAGGAGATGTCCGTCTTACCGGTGCCGCGGGTGGAGATGTTCTGCACGATCATGTCGATGTTCGAGTGCGCGCCGGCGACGATGCCGAAGATTTCCGCGGCCTTGCCGGGGATATCCGGCACGCCCAGGATGGTGACCTTGGCTTCGGAGCGGTCGTGGGCAACGCCGGAGATGATGGGCTGTTCCAAGGGTTCTCCCTCTTGAATCTTGATCTTGTCGTCGGGGCTGGGCAGCACCCAGGTTCCTTCGTTAGTGCTGAAGGATGAGCGCACATGCAGCTTCACACCGAAGCGGCGGGCGTACTCGACGCAGCGCAGGTGCAGGATCTTGGAGCCGGAGGCAGCCATCTCCAGCATCTCTTCGCTGGAGATGGTGTCGATCTTCTTGGCACTGTGCACTACCCGCGGATCAGCGGTATAGATGCCGTCCACGTCCGTGTAGATCTCGCAGACATCGGCGCCCAGGGCAGCCGCCAGCGCCACCGCGGTGGTGTCGGAGCCGCCGCGCCCCAGCGTGGTGATGTCGTTGCTCTCCTGGCTGATGCCCTGGAAGCCGGCCACAATGGCAATGTCGCCTCGTTCAATGGTAGTCAGCACCCGGTGCGGCGAGACGTCAATGATCCGCGCCTTGCCGTGGATGGCATCGGTGACCATGCCGGCCTGGCTGCCGGTGAAGGACTGCGCCCTGGAGCCGAATTCTTGGATCGCCATGGCCAGCAGGGACATGGAGATGCGTTCGCCGGCGGAGAGCAGCATGTCCATTTCACGGGCGCTGCGGTCCGAGGAGATTTGGTTGGCCAGGTCAAGCAGTTCGTCGGTGGTATCCCCCATGGCGGACACGACGACAACCACTTGGTTGCCGGCGGCCTGGGTATCGACCACGCGTTGGGCCACGCGCTTGATCCCCTCGGCGTCCGAGACTGAGGAACCGCCAAACTTCTGCACTATCAGGCTCATGTGGGCTCTAAACAACTCCTGGGTTGGGGCCCGGATCGTGCCACGCGAGGCGGCGACCGGACTCATGGAATGCTGCCGCGGGCCCTGGCTGCGGACACGGCGCGGCAAGGGCAATTCTAACGCCGCATCAGCTATGGCGGAGAATGCGGCCAATCAGTGTGACTGGCCATGGTCATAACGACGCCGGTGCCTCACCGAAGTGCCGCACATCACCGGCGCCGCTGTCTCGCCACAGTGCCGCACATCACCGGCGCCGCTGTCTCGCCACCATCGGCTGCGCAGATACGGCCCATTTCAGCTCTCAAAAGGGGCAGTATCTGCGCAGTCGATCAGGGAACGTCGTTCCGACTGGGCGGCTTAGCGGGTGCCGGTCTGGTCTTCCCCGTTGCCGAGCACGGCCTGCAGGAACGACTGCGTCCGTTCGTGCTGCGGGTTGGTGAACATGACCTCGGGCGTGGCCTCTTCAACCACCTTGCCGCCGTCGAACATCATCACGCGGTTGGACACGTCGCGGGCGAACTGCATCTCGTGGGTGACGATGAGCATGGTGATGTCCGTGGTGTCGGCGATGTGCCGCAGGATCCCCAGCACTTCGCCCACAATCTCCGGGTCCAGCGCGGAGGTGACTTCGTCCAGCAGCAGGATCTCGGGATCCATGGCCAGCGCGCGGGCAATCGCCACACGCTGCTGCTGGCCGCCGGAGAGCT
Source organism: Arthrobacter sulfonylureivorans (assembly GCF_022637435.1). Classification (NCBI taxonomy): domain Bacteria; kingdom Bacillati; phylum Actinomycetota; class Actinomycetes; order Micrococcales; family Micrococcaceae; genus Arthrobacter; species Arthrobacter sulfonylureivorans. Next base: position 3,896,348 of record NZ_CP093326.1, on the reverse strand, counting down.
CCAGCGGGTGGGCGTCGGCCTTATCCGGCAGACCCACGCTCTCCAGCAGCTCCATAGCGCGGGCGGTGGCCTGCTCCTTGGACTGGCCCAGCACGTGCACGGGCGCTTCAATGATGTTCTCCAGCACGCTCATGTTGGGGAACAGATTGAACTGCTGGAACACCATGCCGATCCGCTTGCGGATCTGCTTCTGCGCCTTTTCGCCGAGCTCAACCCGCTTGCCGTTGCGCACCTCGTGGGTGAGCGGCTCACCGTCGACGTAGATGTAGCCACCGCTAAGCTCCTCCAGTGTCATCACCAGGCGCAGGATGGTGGTCTTGCCGGAGCCGCTGGGGCCGATCAGCGTGACGCGGTCCCCCTTGGCGACCTCGAAGTTGAGGTCCTTCAGGACCACATTGTCGCCGAACCGCTTCTCCACATTCTCGAACTTGATGGCGGGAACGCTGGCGGCGGGGCCGGGGACGGGCGCGGTTTCGGGATCAGTAATTGTAGGCAAGGCGCTTTTCCAATCTGGAGATGAGCAGGGAGGTCGGGTAGCTGGCCAGCAGGAAGATCACGCCGGCCAGGGTAATGGCCTCCATATATCTGAAGTGGTTGCCGCCGAAGGTCAGGCCCGCGCGGACCATTTCCACCACGCCGATGGACAGCAGGAACGGCGTGTCCTTGAACATCGAGATGGCGTAGTTGCCCAGCGCCGGAACGGTGGCACGCAGCGCCTGCGGAATGACCACGGCAATCCAGGTCCGGGACTTGGACATGGACAGCGCCTTGGTGGCCTCCCACTGGCCCTTCGGCACGGACTCGATGCCGGCCCGGTAAACCTCCGCCATGTAGGTGGAGTAGTGGATGCCGAAGACCGCAATGCCGATGACGATCGCATCAACGCTCAGGAACGTCCAGTAGGCGAACAGCAGCTGCACCACGATCGGCGTCATGCGGATGAAGTCGACGATGAAGTTGATGACCACCGCAACCGGCTTGGGTACCGACATCCGCAGGATCGAGATGACCAGCCCCAGCACGGCCGCAATCGCGGTACTGACAACCGTTACCAGCAGCGTCACTTGAAGAAAGGCCAGCAAGAGCTCCGGGAGGACAGCCCAAGCGGCGTCCCAATCCCATAATTCGTTCATCAGCCCTTACCTCCTTGCGCCGCAACGGGGGTGTCCGGCGTCTTCAAGCTCAGGGTTTCGCGCAGCGATTCACCGCGGCCCAACTTGTGCTTGGCCTGGACCTCAAGGCCGTTCATCATCAACGTCAGGACGTAGGCCAGCACAAAGTAGATGACCAGGCTGACGCCGTAGGCGAAGAAGGTGTCGGTGTCCTTGCGCAACTGCTCGGTGTGGTAGGTCAGATCTGCCAGCGTTATGAAGCTGACGATCGCCGTGCCCTTGAGCATGTGGATCAGGTAATTGGTCAACGACGGGATCATCAGCGCCCAGGCCTGCGGGAAGATGATCCGGCGCATCCGCTGTGCCTTGGACAGGCTGAGCGCCGTTGTCGCCTCCCACTGACCGGTAGGCACGGAGTTGATGGAACCGCGCACCACTTCAGCGCAGTAGGCGCCGTAGTTCAGCCCCAGTCCCAGGATGCCGCAGACCAGGGCCGGAAGATCCACGCCTAGCTGCGGCAGCACAAAGAAGAAGAAGAACAGCTGCACCACCAGCGAAGTGCCGCGGAAGAACTCGATGAAGACCCGGCAGAGGCCGCGCAAGAACACGTTGTTCAGGCGGGCACCCAGTCCCAGGACCACCGCAATGACGATCGCCAGCAGGGCGCCGCCGAGGGTCAGGAGGAGCGTGATGCCCAAGCCTTCCCAGATCCTCGGCGCCGCCTCAGCCAGCGCTGCAAAATTTTCCTCCATGGGGATGGACTAGCCCGCTGCTCCGGAGCAGAGCTGCTCGGTGGTCAGGTCCTTCGGCGGCAGGTTCTCCTCGGTGAAGCCGAAATCACCCAGTACGTCCACGTAGGTTTCCGGGCTCTCGGTGATCTTGCCCAACTCCTGGTTGTAGGCCTCGATCAGTTTGGTGTCGCCCTTGCGGAACACGGTGCCGCCGGCGCCGATCTGCTCCTGGCCGTCGATGGTGGCGACGAACGCGTCGGTTACCTCAACTCCGGCCTTCGGATTGTTATCGGCAAGCCAGTTCAGCGAGATCGCGGTCATCGCGAATGCATCGGCGCGGCCGGCTGCCACGGTGTCCATGCCGTCCTGGGCGTTGCCCACCGACTGCACGTTGTCGATGCCGAGCTTATCGGCGTAACCGGCTTCGATGCCGCCGGAGAGCACGGCCAGCTTGACGTCATCGGCCTTCGCTACAGAATCCATGTCGGTCAGGCCCTTGGGGTTGCCCTCCTTGACCATCAGTGCGGTGGTGTACATGATTTCCGGATCGCTGAAGGCGGCCTGTTCGCAGCGCTCGGGCAGGATGGACATGCCTGCGCTGACCAGATCGAACCGCCCCGCTTTCAGCCCGGGAATCAGGGCGTCCCAGTCCACCAGCTTCGCTTCGACGTTCTCCACGCCCAGGTTCTTGAAAATTTCCTTGTGCATGGCGATGGTGCCGCCGGTGGGCTCCCCGCCTTCCTGGAAGGAGTAGGGGGCTTCGCCGGCAATGCCGACTGTCACGGTGCCTTCATCCTGGATCTTCGCCAACGTGTTTCCTGTTGCGGCAGCTTCGCCGCCCTCGGCAGAGTCGATTTGGCCGTCGCCGCATCCCGCCAGCAGCAGCATGCCCAGGATGCTGGCGCCCGCCAAAGCGGTCCGTGACTTCGTCAGTCGCGCGTTCATCAATTCCTCTTTCGGTCGTGTAATGGGGCGAACCACCCAGCCCGCGCCTATGCAGCGCAACCCAGCCGACCCGACCCGAATTCGGTAGTGACTGTTGACAACGGTAATGAACTTCTGGTCAACATACAATTAGAGAGTCAGAGTGTATGTTTGTCGACAATCCGACATAACCCAGTGTTTACAAGGGCTGCAGGGGCCTCGGCCGCTGCGGTTACAATTTGGCTACGGAACGGGCTGCAGAGGCCGAACCGAACGTTCACGCGGCGAACGCCTGTGTTCGAAGTGCCGGAAGAAAAAAGGATCCAGATGCCGCACAACTCCGCACCGGCCGGCGCGCCGGCTTTCCTGCGAGTGCACCGTCCGTCCACGGTGGACCTGATCGCCACCGAGCTGCGGAACGCCATCTACTCCGGCGGTCTTCCCGTCGGTTCCCCCTTGCGCGAGGTGGAGATCTCCCGCCAGCTCGGCGTCAGCCGCAGCCCGCTGCGCGAGGCCGCGCAACGTTTGGTCCAGGAAGGCCTGCTGACCGCCATCCCGGGGCAGGGCCTGCGGGTCGCGACCGTTTCCGAGGACCGCCTTCCCGACCTGTTTGAAGCGCGCATTGCCGTGGAGACGCACGCTGCCCGGATCCTCATTCGACACAACGACGCCGGTGCCCTCGCCAAGGTGACGGCGGCCTTCGACCACTTAACCGAGGCGGTCAAGGGAACGGACGCCCGGACTATCGGCGACGCCGACCTGGACTTCCACTTCGCCTTGGTGGAGGCCGCCGGCAACACCCGGCTGACCCGGTACATGTCCACGTTGGTGGTGGAAACCCGGTTGGCGAGTTTCAGCAGCAAGCAGGGCTATGTGGTCCGCCGGGACGTGACGCCCTCCCACCAGGCCATAATGGCGGCGTTGAAATCCGGCAACGCAGAGGCTGCGGCGGCCGCCATCGCCGAGCACCTCACCGAGGCCACGGCCCGGATGACCGGCGAGCTGGCCGAGCGAGGCATCGAAGTGGAGACCGTCGCGGGAGCGCCCGAGCCCGGCGCCGTCTACGAACTCGGCCCCATCGACCACACCCCGAACCCGGCCGACTGATATGTAGGTTTGGCTGTCAAGAGTCGTAGGTGAGCGGCTCCCGGGTGTTCGGTTCCGGGGCCGCTCACTTTTGTGCCCAATACGGTTGATCGACGGCAGCGGGGCGAGTCATTTTCGACTGGCATGGTCAGACTGATATTCGCGGGTTGGGTACCGCATGACGATTATTCGGCCGGAGCGTTCGGGTGTCTAAAATCGAGCGTCGGAGCGTGTCAGGCGCCTGCTCATAGTCGCGTCTCCGGTTGGCTCCGCGTGCTTGCCACGTCGCTGCCGCGGTCGGCCGGTGGGCACGTTGTTGGGGGGGGTCAGGCCGCGTTCATGGGTTCTCCTAGTTGGAGCGGGACTGCCAGCGACCAGCACCAGCCTGCGAGTTCGCGGGCAATCGCGGTGTTGGCTTTGACGGACTTCTTCTTCCGGGCATCGAAATGCTCCCATTTGCGGTGCAGCCGGTGGTTCCCTTCCAGCGCGCGGATCCGGGTTGCCGGGTCGACCAGATCCAGTTGGTGCAGCATCCTGAGGCCGGGGCGGGAGAACGGTCGGCGGTGATGCCAGGCGGCTTCGATCAGGAGTTTACGGGCATAGGTGCTGCCGGCTTTAGTGATCGGGCCCTGACTTCGGGACTGGCCGGAAGACTGTTCGCTGGGAACAAGGCCCAGGTAGGAGCCGATGGAGGATCCGGTGAAACGGGTCCAGTCACCGATCTCGACCGCGAGGCCGAACGCGGTGGTTACCTGGATGCCGCGAAGACACATCAACGCGTTGATGACGGGGGCATACCTGCAGCGTGACGCCGTGGCCATGAGCTGCTTATCGATGCGTTTGAGATGAACGGCGAGCAGTTCGGCCTGTTCCAGGTCGGCGTCGTAGGTGAACTGATCAACGGGGTCGGTAAAGCGCTGTCGGTGCAGCCAGGCATGATGCTCCAGGGTCCACTTGGTGTCTTTGGGGTAGCGGATGCCATGGCGGAGCAGGAAGGCGTTGACGTGTTGGCGGGCGTGGGCAAGGTCCTTGGCCGCTGCCGCACGCAGTCGGGAGAGATCGCGGAGAGCTTCGGTCTCGGCATCGGGTATGCGGACTTCGGTGACACTGCCGACGGCCAGCATCTCGGCCAAAACGCGTGCATCCCGGCGATCGGTTTTCACATGGTCGCCCGGGGCTCGCAGAAGCTTGGACGATGCCGCGACCACGCAATCGATGCCTGCTTCTTGCAGGAACCGAGCCAGGACATAGCCGGTCGGCCCTGATTCGTACACTGCCTTGACTGGCGGTTTAAAACGCCGCACCCATTGAAGGACCACCGCCGGGTCAGGCGGCAGCGTCTTCCGGACGAGTTCCCCGGTTTCCGGGTTGAGGGCGCAGCCAACGACGTCGACGGCGTGAACGTCAAGACCGATGAAAGTATGCTCGAACATAGCCGGGACCTCCCAAGCTTCACATGCGGCACTACCATTGCACCCCCGGCAGCCCCTCGGGCAAAGGGGATAGCCGATGGCAACCCGCGGACCTGTGACAAGGAAGGCCCCGGTTCCAGCGAACGGACATACCTGCTGTCCGTCCGGATACAGGACATCACCGACCGCCGGGCAGCAGGCCGCGGGGGCGCCGCCTGCTGCTGTACTGGACGGACGCTGCCAAGCCGGCGCTACGCGGCCGACCGGCGATAATGGCCATCCGGGCCGACAGCGAGCCAATCACCCGTCCCGTTCATATTGTCTAAAGACCCGGTGGTCGACCAAAGGCGCGATCCCCGGTGGTCGACCAAAGGCGCTTGCGCCTGCGTGGAGACCGGGTATCCCTCGGTGGTCGACCAAAGGCGCTTGCGCCTGCGTGGAGGCCTGGCAGTGACCGGGCATCCCCTCGGTGGTCGACCAAAGGCGCTTGCGCCTGCGTGGAGACCAATCGGCCGTGGCCAGGCCTTGCTACATTCACCACATGGTGAATCTGCGCGGCAAGCTCGAACTGTCTGGAGTGACACTTCGCTACACGGACATCCCCGGCATTGAACCCGCGGTTGTTTTCCTTCATGGCGCCGGCGCCGACCACGTCATGTTCGAGGCGCAGGCAGCCGCGCTCGCTGAGCGTGGACAGCGGGTGGTCTTGCTTGACCTGCGCGGGCAGGGGCAGTCTCAACCCAATACGATGCGGCTGACCGCGGAGCTGTTGGTTCAGGACGTGGAAGCGCTCATCGCCGAGCTGGGACTTGAGCTCCCCGTACTGGCGGGCCACTCGCTCGGCGGCAATATCGCGCAGGAACTGGTCCGGAGGAGTCCCGGCAAGTATGCGGGTCTGATCGTGCTGGACTCCACCTGGAACGCCGGGCCGCTCACGTCCAGCGAACGGTTCCTGCTGCGGCTGGCGGGCCCCGCGCTCGCGCTTGTTCCGGCTCGGTCTCTGCCGAAGGTCATGGCGAAGGCATCAGCCGTGACCGACGCCGGGAGAGCCGATGCGGTACGCGCGTTCGCGCAGGTCACCAAACGCGGGTTCATCGACGTGTGGCGGGCAACCGTGCAGTTCGTCGCCCCCGATGCCGGATACCGTACGCCTATTCCCTTGCTCTTAATACGCGGCGCGGAGGACAAGACCGGCAATATCGCCACGGCGATGCCAGCGTGGGCAGCAGCCGAGAACGTGGCCGAGCACGTCATCCAAGAAGCCGGACATCTCGTGACCCAGGATGCACCGACCGCCGTCACGGAGGCCATCATCAAGTTCTTGGCCGGCGAGACTCGTTGAGCCCCGGCGCCGAACCAGATCAGTGCCGAGGACCCGTGGCATTAGGTCAGGATGCGGCGGCCTTCGAACGCGCGGCCTAGGGTGACTTCGTCCGCGTACTCCAAGTCCCCGCCCACGGGCAGTCCGGAGGCCAGTCGGCTCACGGGGATGCCAATGGCCTTGAGCATGCGCGCCAAATAGGTGGCGGTGGCTTCGCCTTCCAGGTTGGGGTCGGTGGCGATAATGATTTCTTCGATCTGCTTGTCCGAGAGCCGGTTCAGCAGTTCCTTGATGCGAAGCTGCTCCGGGCCGACGCCGCCGATCGGGTTAATCGCGCCGCCGAGCACGTGGTAGCGGCCCCTGAAGGAACGGGTCCGCTCGATGGCGATGACGTCCTTGGACTCTTCCACCACACAGATGGCCGTCGGATCCCGGCGCGGGTCGCGGCAGATGTTGCAGGTGTCCTGTTCGGAGACATTCCCGCAGATGGAGCAGAACTTCACCCGCTCCTTGACGTTGGTCACCGCATCAACGAGCCGCTTCATGTCGGCCGGATCGGCGTCCAAAATATGGAACGCGATGCGCTGGGCCGACTTCGGGCCGATTCCAGGCAAGCGGCCGAGCTCGTCGATCAGCTCCTGGACAGCACCTTCGTACACTGAACCTTCATTCTCCGCGTGCGGTCAGGAACCGTCGTGGCTTCGTTCTTCAATCAGGCGTCCGCCGAGCAACCGTTCGATGGCTGCGCGGCCTACCAGTCCGGAGTCTTCGATCGACTCGTCGTCGTCGCTGGGGATGTCCTCGACGTATTTCAAGTTTAGGTCACGGCCGGACGGGGACGGTGTTGCCGGGGTTGCCGTTGCCTGCGTGGCCTTCGCCTGGTCCAGCAGCTGCTGGTAGCGGCTGCGCTTCTGGCCGGGCACCTGCCGGTCCGGCGTTGTCTCCCATTCCTCGGCGGGCGGTTCGTCGTTGGCGTAGGGGACGTCGTCGTAGGGCGAGGCCGGGGCCGACGGTGTCGGGTCGCTCCGGCCTGGAATCTGTGCACCCGGGGACTGCACGTTGGGCTGGCCGGCTCCGTTGGGAGAGGGGGCTTCAGTTCCCGTTGCGGCATGATCCGCGGCCGGCTTCACGGCGATTGCACCGGGGGCCCCGGCGGCAGCAGCGGAGGACGCCGAAGACATCCGCTCGGCCAGCTGGGCAAACACCGGCTTCTCCCCGGGCAGGGCTGCGGGACGCTGGCCGTTGCCGGAAGCGCTGCTCGGTGAATCGGCCGACGGCGCAGAGGCCGCAGTGGTCCCGGACATGCCGCTGGGTGCTGACGCCCCCGATGCCGCGGAGAAGCCGGAGGCTGCGGACATGCCGGTGGCCGCGGTCGCGGCCGGTGGCCCGGACATGCCGCCGGGGGCCGAGTGGCCGGAAGCCGCCGAAGCAGCGGATGCGGCGGATGGTGCGGATCCAGTCGAGGAAGCGGACATCGGCGACGGAGCCGTCATCCCCGATCCTGCGGATGGACTTGAGACGCCGGACGGTGCCGAGAAGCCGGAGGTTGCCGAGACTACCGACGGTGCCGAAACAGCAGACATACTCGATGCGGCCGAGGACCTGGAAGGCGCCGAATCGGGGGTGGGCGCGAGGCCGGCCGGTGGAACTGGCGGCGCGGAGGCCGGTGCAGGATTCGGCGGAGTGCTGTGCGCCATGGGCTCCGGGACGGGCGCGGGCGCGTTTACAGTGGCGGTGTTGGCGGACCACCCACCGTCTGCCGGCTGCTGCCGGCTAGTTGGTACTTTTGGGCCGGACTCACCCGCTGTCACCGAAGCGTCTTCGACGGTCAGGATCCGCAGGTCCATGCCGAGCACCTGCTGGATGGCCTGCCGCAGGTTCTCCGCGTGGTCGCCGTTGCCGAAGTTAGTCGCGGAACCTTGGTTCTTGAAACCGAGGGTTAGCGCTGTGCCGTCGAGACTCAGCGGAGAGGCATTGGCGCTGACATTCATCCACGTCACCTTGCGGATGCCGCTGAGGGTGCTCAGGATCTCCGGCCAGGCACGGCGGATCATCTCAATCTGGCCGGATGCCTGCGGGGCACTTTGGTCCTGCCGCGGAGCGGATGTCTGCGGAGCAACTTGGTCCTGCCGCGAAGGCTGTGCTGCGGCCGGTTCCGGACGTGACGGCTGCTGCTGGGCGGCCGACGGTGCTGCGGCTGGCTCCGGACGGGACGGCTGCTGCTGGGCGGCCGGTGCTTCCTGGGCCGGACGCTGTGGTGCGGGCTGTTGAGCCGGGGAGTGTCCCTGGGCTTGCGGCTGCCGCTGGCCGGGCGCTTCGGCGGTACGGGGAGCCCCAGATTGCTGGGCCGCCGGTGCGGCTGCTGCGTTCACGGGCGCCTGAGCGCGCGCCGGGGTGGCGGGCTTCTCCGGTGCGGGGGCCGGTTCCGGCATGGCACCCCAGGAGCCGCCCCAGTCGGCCGACGTCTCAGTCGCCGTACTTGCGGCAGATTCTTGTGCTCGGCCGGCGTTAGCCGCTCCCCTTACGCCGGCGTCCTGCTGGCCGGCGTCCCGCGGGTTTCCGAAAACGGACGACGGAACGGTGGGGCCGGGCTCTGCAGGCGCCGTAGGGCCGGCCACCGCGGGGCCGGCGGGCGCGCCTGAGCCAGCGGGTGTGGCGGCTGCCGGGGCTTCAGCTGCCGGAGCAGCAGACGCAGCGGCACTGGATACACCAGCGGCGTCTGAAATCGCGGTCCCGGAGGTTCCCGAAGCCACCGGTGCCGTACCCGCGGAAGTGGCGGGAGCCCCGCCGTCGTGCTGTTGGGCAGGCTGAGCAGCGGGCCGGGCATTGGCTGCGGCCGTAGCGGCCTGCTGGTCCTCGCGCGGCCAATCGGCGGTGCTCACCCGCGGGGGAGTGATGCGCTCGGCATCCTGGCGCGGCGATTCGGCCGAAGTTTGGGTTTGCTCCTTGTTGGCGTTGGCTCCGCGGAGCGCCGCGCGGGCAGCCGCCGGCCCGGAGAGCTGGGGTTCAGCGGCAGCATGGGCAACGGGCGCCTGTCCGTTGTCGATGGGCGCGGACACCGGGGCTCCGCCGTAGCTGAGCCGGCGCTCGATCCGGTCCACCCGGGCCGCCACACCCTGTTCGCCCTGGTCGGCGGAAGGCAGCAGGATCCGCGCGCAGAGCAGTTCCAGATGCAGGCGAGGCGAGGTGGCGCCGGTCATCTCGGTCAGTGCCTGGTTGGTGATGTCCGCGGCGCGGGATAGTTCGGCGGCGCCCAGCTGGTTGGCCTGGGTCTGCATCCGGGCGATCTGGTCCTCCGGGACGCCGCGCAGGATGGCGTGGGCGCTCTCCGGCATGGCCCGCACAATGATCAGGTCGCGGAAGCGCTCCAGCAGGTCCTCGACGAAGCGGCGTGGGTCGTGGCCGGTCTGCACCACGCGGTCCACCGCGTTGAACACCGTGGACGCGTCCGCCGCGGCAAAGGCGTCGACCACGTCGTCCAGCAGCGAAGCATGGGTGTAGCCGAGCAGGGAGACGGCCAGTTCGTAGTCTAGGCCGCTGGGACCGGCGCCGGCCATCAGCTGGTCCAGCACCGACAGCGAGTCGCGGACGGAACCGCCGCCGGCCCGGATCACCAGCGAGAGGACCCCCGGGGCCACCGGCACGTTCTCCTGCCGGCAGAGGAGCTCCAGGTACTGCATCAGCGGTTCCGGCGGGACCAGTCGGAACGGGTAGTGGTGGGTGCGCGAGCGGATGGTGCCGATGACCTTGTCCGGCTCCGTGGTGGCGAAGATGAACTTGATGTGCTCCGGCGGCTCTTCCACGATCTTCAGCAGCGCGTTGAAACCTGCGGACGTGACCATGTGGGCCTCGTCGATGATGAAGATCTTGTAGCGGTCGCGCACCGGGGCGAAGGTGGCTCGTTCACGCAGGTCGCGGGCGTCGTCCACACCGCCGTGAGACGCGGCGTCGATCTCGATGACGTCCAGGCTGCCGGGACCTCCACGGCCCAGTTCAACGCAGGAATCGCACGTGCCGCACGGAGTGGGGGTGGGGCCTTCGGCGCAGTTCAGGCAGCGGGCCAGAATGCGGGCGGAGGTGGTTTTGCCGCAGCCGCGCGGGCCCGAGAACAGGTAGGCGTGGTTGACGCGGTTCTTCTGCAGCGCCGCCATCAGCGGATCGGTGACGTGTTCCTGCCCGATAACGTCCGCGAATGTGTCCGGGCGGTAGCGACGGTAAAGGGCTGTACTCACGATGAAACCCTATCGGTTGAAACTGGGCCCTTGCACGCCGGGGCGCTGGGGCTGGGGATAGGTAGCAGGCGGGGGTTAAGTAAAGACCCCTCATGCACCTGACAGAGCCCGCTTACCCTTGCTACCTTCCGGTCCTGGGGGAGTTCACAGGATGACACCGCATGAGGGGCCGACGAATAGTCTACCCGACTCCGGACGGCGTCCCGAAATCCCCGGCAGCGCTGCCGCCAGACTCCCACCAGCGCAGCACTCGGGCGCACCGGAGGGTGGCCCAGCGGCTGATGTCCTCGGGCGTCCAGCGGAACCACATCCGGCCCGGATGCGGCCGGTAGCCGCCCCAGTTGCCCGGGCTGCGCTGGTGGGAGGCGATCACCTTGATGGCGATCGACATCCGGTCATCCTGGGGGCAGTTCTCGGCTCGGAAGTACTCCAGCCCGCGCAGGATATCGAAGTGCCACTGCGGCGGGAACCGGAACTGGGCCAGCGTCGGATGGGCGACGCTGCCGGTGCGGTGCGAGCGGTAGAGCGAATGCATCAGCAGGAATTCGCGGCCACGGGTTTCGGCTGCAGCTACCGGAAGCGGGCCGCCGCTGTGCCGGTACGCTGCCAGCGCCTCCAGCGTGCTGATGGTGGTGTGGAAGGAAGCATGCTTGCCCATCGAGGTGTGCGGCTCGCAGTTCCAGCCGCCGTCGTCGAGTTCCTCGGCAAGCAGCCAGGTCACGGCGTCGTCGATCCGGGAATCGCCGTCGAGCCGCTGGCCCAGCTCGCAGCCGACCAGCACGGTCATCGCAGTGACGCAGTTCTCGGCCCGCTTCGGATGGCGCTCAAAGCTGAGCCCGCCGTCGAAGTACTCAGCCCCGTCCAGCAACCGCAGGCACCCGGAAACTGCCTGCGGGTGCCCGGGCGGCAGCCCGAGCCAGTGCAGCAGCAGCAAGGTGAACATGGTGGACGTCCACTTGGGGTTGTAGAGCCCGCCGCCCCAACTGCCGTCCGGATCCTGCGCCTGGAGCAGCAGCGCTCCCCAACCGTTGCCCGCGATTTGGGCCTGCGCTTTGGCCACTTCAAAGTCCGGTGCATCGCAGAGATCGCGCAAGGTTTGGAACCGGATGGACGGGTCGCCGGCCAGCAGCCAGTCCACAATGCGCGCCGATGGAACGCTGCCTTCTGCGGGCTCCGGATTGGTGGCCACGGCGCATCATTCCCCTCGGATGAAGGCTTCCCCTGAGCCCTGCACCTCTTCTATGACGACATCTTGCCACTGCCGGATTCAGGCTTCCAGAGCCTACGGTCCGATCCGACCGGCCGACGTGGAATTCGCTCCGGAGGGGCCCCGCTCTGCCTGTTTCGCGCCCGGAGATTGTGCCCGAGCCCGTCCGTGCCAAGCCTCAAGATGGCCGTTTCCACACCTGCGGATGCCGTCCAGAGCTAGATGGCCCGCGCCCGCTGCGCATCTGCTCGATTCGGCAGATCGGCCGGGTTTCGGGTACTCTGGTATCTGCTCTTGTGAGCAAAACATCTGGAGGATTCGCCTAGCGGCCTATGGCGCACGCCTGGAACGCGTGTTGGGTTCACGCCCTCGGGGGTTCAAATCCCCCATCCTCCGCCAAAAACAGCGGCCCCGATCTGCACTGCAGACCGGGGCCGCTGTTTTTCACTAACGACGACGACGGTGCTTGGCGCCGCCTAAGTGGTCTGTGTCGCCCGAGGTCCGCCTAGGCCCGACTACGTCCGCGCGGGACCGCTTGGGTTCGCCGAGATTTCGGCGTGGCTGTCCATGTTCAGCAATAACTGTCCACGTCTTGGAGATCCAAACGGCCCTGACCTGCGGGTTTATCTCAGTCGTCACCAAAACATGGACAGACGCAGCCCGGTACTGCTGCCCGACCGGGCCGTGGAGCCGAGTCTTCGCCGCTCCGCGAGCCGTCGCCGCTCCGACCGGTAGTCGCCCGGCGCGGCGGCCCAAGACGTGGGCAGTTGCGCCAGGCGTATCGGGCACGTCCACCCCGGAACTGTCAGGCCTGCTGGCGGAGCCGGGCGATCCGGCGGCGGGCAGCGGCTTCGCTGGGGCCGGTCTTGCTCAGGCCCAACCGGACGACCCCGAGCACCAGCCAGGTGGCCGGCTTGATCAGGAGCCGCAGCGGCAGCGGAGTGATCGGCCGCAGCCCCAGCAGGCGGCGGTGATCCTCGGGCAGGGTCTCGACGGCGGCGGCGAACAGGACGCTGTAGCCCAGCCGTTGGGAGCGGGGCAGCGGCGGATGGCGGACGAACTCTACTGTTTCCTGCATGGCAGCCGAGGCGGTGAGTTCCGGCCGGTAGCTGTCCAGTTGGCGGCGCAGTTCGGCGAAGGTCCGGGGCGGATCGGTGACCTGCATCAGCTCGCCGGCTTTGGCCCATTCGGCCACATATTGATCGGGCCCGCCGGGCAGCCGGCCCCCGTAAGCCAAGTGGGAGGTGACGAAGGCGTCGGTGAAGGTCAGGTGCACCCAGCGGAGCAGATGCGGATCGTTGGCGTAGTACGACTGCTGCTCGCCGGCCGAGTCGGTGTAGGTGCCGCGGACACGTTCGTGCAACTGCAGCACCAAGTCACAGGCTGACTTGGCCGCGGCGGTGTCACCGTAGGTCACGGTGAAGATCCAGCGGATGGTGTTGGCCAGCCGGGCCAGCGGGGCGGCGCGATAGGCGGAGAAGTCATCAACGCCGGCCAGCGCCCCAGGGTGCAGCGTCTGGGTGAGCAGGGAGCGGATGCCCGCCACCAGGGTGGTCATCGAGCGGTGGACCGTCCAGACCGCGGAATCCGGCGCCAAGTAGCCCGCGTCGTCGCCGTTTTCCAGCTCGAGTTCCCATTGCGGGACGGTGTCGCTCTGTCCGGCAAACGTGCCGCGCAGCTCATCGCGCCAGCGGATCAGGATGTTGCCCACACAGCCATTATGGGGGCGCCGGCGGTGGTTGTGCACGGGAGAAGCGGGTCTCCGCGCGTTCGCTGGCGCTCACTCGGTCGACCACCGGCGCTTGGCTCACTTGGTCGACCACCGGGGCTGACCTGATCGACCGCCGGGGCTTGGCTGACCTGGTCGACCACCCGGGGCCGGGCGTTGCTACTTCTTGGCGAGGAGCTCCGGGTAGTACTTCTCGGTCACGTCCGGGTGGGCGCGCAGTCGGCCCTTGAGCATGTTGGCGCCGAAGCTGGAGAGCATCGGGTTGGTCGGGTCGTCGGTGCGTCCGCGGGACTCGGCCTTGAGCTCGTCCGGCAGCGGAACCGGATCGATCACGGCGTCCAACCGCGGCGACCAGAAGAACGGCACCGAGTAGCGGTCCACGCCGGGCGGCGGAGCCTGCACGCGGTGGATGGTGGCGGTGATGTAGCCGTCGGTAGCGACCTCCAGCATCTCGCCCAAGTTTACCACCAGGGCGCCCTCGATCGGCTCCACCGGGAGCCATTCCTCGGACTCCGGCGGCCGGACCTCCAAACCGCCGATCATGTCCTGCAGCAGCAGGGTGACGAAACCGTAGTCGGCGTGGATGCCCACGCCCTGGTCGCCGGCTTCTTCCACGACGCCGCCCACGTAGTGCACCAGCTTGCCCATCCAGTGCGGGGTGTCGGCGAACGGCTCGTCAAAGTAGTTCTCCGGCAGGCCCAGTCCGACGCCGATGGCGGCCAGCAAGTCGTGGCCCACCGATGACATGAGTTCGGCCCACGCCATCGCCCTCTCGCGCAGGTCCGGCTGCACGGCGTCCGGCCACTGGTTCGGGCCGCGCAGCAGCCAGTACTTCTGGTCGTCCGAGTAGTCGGTGACCGGCTCGCTCTCCGGCGAGTAGTCCAGCTGCTCGCGGGCGTCGGCCCGGCCCTGGGTCCGCTCGGTGCCCATCCGGGTGTAGCCGCGGAAGTGCGGGGAATTCCGGTTGTCCAGCTTGAGCCGCTCGTCCAGCGGCAGTTCGAAGAAGCGCTTGATCGCGTCGAAGAGCTCGGCCACTTGGCCGTCGGCCGCGCCGTAGCCAACAATCTGGAAGAAACCGACGCGGTGCGCGGCGTCGCGCAGTTGGTCGATGAAGTCCGGATTGAAGCTGCCGTCCGCCAGCCGGGCGGTGCTCATGTCGAGGACAGGAATGGTTCCCTGAAAAGCGTTCATGCTGGCAGGCTAGCACCGGCTCCGCTGTCAATTGTTACGGACGTTACGATTTGCTGCGGCTGCAAAGTTTTCCTTGACGTGCGGGGAAATCCGGCGAGCAATGCGCCCCGCCGCCCGGCCTGGGCACCGCATGCTCCCCGCGCTCTGGGCGCCCCGAGCCTGGCGCGTCCCTTGCCTACAGCGTCTGCGCGATCGCGGCCCAGGTCCGCAGGAACGCCGCGCCGGCTTCCTCGTGGACGGCCTTCGGGAAGCCCAGGTGTGCCGCGGTCAGCACCGGGTACGGCTTCTCCGGCACTCCCTCCGCCGGCCGCACATCCACGTGCAGCACGGCATGCCCGTGGTGGTGCAGCAGGTCGGACATGGCATAGTCGGTGCGCGAATCGCCCATGGTCCGCCACGCGTGCGGCACCACGCCGTCGGCGGCCAGCATCTCCAGCGCCCGCTGCGCGCCTAGGTCCTTGCCCAGCTGCACCGATTCGATGTCCGTGGCGATGATGTTCGGATCCACCCGGTAGTCAATCCGGTCGTCGCTGTCCGGCAGGTGCTGATCCAGCCGGGTGGCACCCATGTTGAACCGGCGCATCAAAGCCAGGACCTCGGCGTCGAACTTTTCCTGCACCCGGCGGTACTCCCGGTTCTCCGTGCCCACCACCTGCTCCACGGACACCATGGCCTTCTTGGTCTCATCGAAAAACATGAGGCTGGAGTAGCCCGAGCTGACCAGCTTGCGCACTTCGGCGGCGAACTCCTGCGGCGGGGCCAGCGTGTGGTCCACATGGATGGTGCCGGGGCCGTCCGCGGTGAAGCTGAACCAGACGGCGCCCTTCTCGCAGACCGCGTAGCAGCGCACTCCCGCCGGCATCCCGGCAGCCAGCATCGGCTCCATCACCTGCTCGCGGATGAAATGGTCCGAGCGCCCGGTGTTGAACACGATCGGCCAGCCGCGCTTGGCCATCACCAGCAACGAGTGGATGATCTCGGGCGGCACCGTGCGGGTCACCGGCGAGGAGACCGGCCCGTCGACGTCCAGCAACAGCCCGATGGGTGGCTGCTCGGGGCGAACGGGGGCACCGGCGGTGAGGGTCATGATCCCAGTATGGTCGCCCACCGGGACGGTTTGAACCCCTCCAGTTTTTCCCAAGCTGGCGGGGCAAGGATGTGTCTCTAACATCCATGGGGGAATGGAAGCGGTACCGCAATGACAACGCTAATTGGGGATAGCGCGGTCGCATCGGAACCGGAGGGCAGCGCGAGCCTGCCGTCCGGTCTCTCGCGCCGTGTTTTTGGACTACTTGTTGGAACCGGAGTCGCCGGCGTCGCGGGGGGTGCCGGTTTACTCACGGCCAGCCAGCAACGGGCGGGCGGCTTGGGTCCGGGAGGCGTGGAAACGTCCTTCGGGAGCGTGCGGCTGGTGTCCGCGGAGCGCCAGCATCGGTTGGCGTACGACGGCGGTGTTCCCGCCTCGGGCGCGGGGACCTCCGCTGCGGCGGGGCCGGCAGCGGGGTCCGCAGCGGCCGGCGCATCACCGGGTGACTCCGGGCACGCTGGCCACGGCGCCATCGTGGCGACGGCGCCGCAGCCGGCCAACATGACCTGGGGCGACCACCTGCTGGTGGAACTGGAAGTGCAGAACGCTTCGGACGGCAACGTGCTGTTTGCGCCCGGACAGCTGCGGCTGAAGATCGGCGACGGCGGGCCGACGGTGACCAACCGGGACTCGGGGGAGGCCGTGGCGCTGGCACCCTGGAGTACCGAACGCTTCTTGATCAGCTTCTTGGTGCCGGCGGACGCACAGAGCTTCTCGGCGGAGTTCACCGATCCGTGGCTGCACTCAGCGCCGCTGAAACTGCAGGTGCCCCGGGTGGCGCTCAGACCCGGCTGGCTGGACGAAGGCGGCCATCATGACTGAACAAGTTTCGGAGCCGGACCACGGCGCCACGGGTAGGGCCGCCAGCGTGGGGCGCTGGAACTTCCTCAAATACGGGGCCGCCGCCGGGCTCGGCGCGCTGGCCCTGGGTGGACTGGGCGGTGCGGCACCGGCTCAGGCAACAGCGGCTGGGCCGAGGCGCCCCGCTCAGTCCGCCGCCACCGGAACCCGGCCCTCCGCCGTCGTGCCCCTCCCGGGCGTGCTGGACCTGTACATCAACGAGGGCTACCTGAAGATGGTGGACGACTCGCTGGTCTACCATCGCGGTTTCGGCGACCGGCCCACCGAGCTGCGCGACGCCTCGCCCAGCCTGGCCGTGGTGCCCAAGGTGTTCACCGCGGACGGCCGGCTGGTGGAATCGCGGACTTATCCGCTGGGTGCCGCGCTGCCTCCTCGCGGCACCCCGCTGCCGTACGGCCCGGATCCCGCGAACCCCGGGCAGTACTTCATCCGGCGCAACCACTGGGCCAGCTACTTCCCGGCGCGGACCATCATCGCCGAGGTCGGCTCGACGCTGCGCTTCCGGGTGCACAACCGGCTGGCCATGGACCATGAGTTTGTCCTGCACGACGTCGGACCAAACCATGCGGACGCCGGGACCGGTCCGATTGCGCCGGGGGAGAGCGCCCTGCTGGAGCTGCCCTGCCCGCCGGCCGGCACGTACATCTACACGGATCCGACCAACGCTCCCGTGGAGCGGACGCTCGGGCTGTTCGGCGCGCTGGTGGTGATGGACCCGGTGCACCAGTGGGACATCACGCCCGGCAAGGCCAGTTTCGAGCGGCAGTGGGTGTGGATCTGCCACGCGGTGGAGTCGAACTGGGCGGCGATCGAGGCCGCCGGCGGCACCGTTGACCCGCTGCAGACCAAGGCGGTGCCGCGGTACTTCACGCTCAACGGACGCAGCGGCTACGAGTCGTTGGCGATGACCCGGAACGAGGCGCTGAATCTGGCCAGCGAAGAAGAAACGCTGGTCTCCGGGTATCCGCGGCAGCTGGACGTGCGCCAGTTCGGCGAAGGCACCACCGCCGGCACCCTGCGCGGCGGCCAGCTGGTCCGGCTGATCAACTCCGGGATCGTCTACCACCAGATCCACTTCCACGGGAACCACCTCTGGACCGTGCGGCGGAACAACTACCACTGGCCGCGGCACGACGGGTACGTGGACAAGGAAGGCCACGTGGTGCTTCAGCAGTGGGAGGACGTGGTGGAGCTGGAGCCGATGGACCGGAAGGACTGCATCATCCCGGTCAAGCGGCCGCCGGATTCCCTTGAACAGGTCTGGAACGCCCGGACCACCGACTGGGAGTACCCGATGCACTGCCACGCCGAACCGTCGCAAACCGCGGCCGGCGGCATGTATCCGGGCGGCCTGGTGGCGCACTGGAACCTGAAGGCACCGATTCCCGGGGAGGGAGCATGAGCAACGTGACCGTGCCGCTGCGGCGGGACCCGGACGATCGGAAATCCACCAAGCAGGCCAAACGCGAGGCGGAGAAGGCCCGCAAGCGCAAGGCGGAGCAAGCCCGCAAGCGCGCGGAGAAGGAGCGCAAGCGGCTGGAAGCCGAGCGGAAGCGTGACGCGGCGGCACGCAAGCGCGAGGAGGACCGGAAGAAGCGGGAGGCGGAGGCGCGCAAGAAGAAGGACGACGACGAGCGGAAGCGCCGCGGCAAGCCGACAACTGCTCCCACACCGAAACCGACGCCGACGTCCACGCCGAAGCCGACGGCAACGCCGAAACCGACACCGAAACCGACGGCCTCGCCCAGTACCGTGCCCACAGCGGGCCCCACGCACGAGCCGACGAAGCAGCCCACGGAGGCACCGACGTCGTCCCCCACTGCGGAACCAACCGCGGGACCAACGCCCGAACCGACGCAACAGCCCACCCAGCAGCCGACGCCGAGCCCCCGGCCCACCAACGACGACGAGATCCCGCGGCACAGGTTCCGCAGCCAGGTGGACTTCAGCTCCGACCAGCTGGACCTGGACCGCCCGGTTACGGAGTTCCGGCAGACGCCGCACTCGTCCGTCTACCTGGAGGTCTTCAACCGGGACCTGCGGTTCGACGACGGCGCGGAGTTCGAAATGTGGAGCTTCGATTCGCCGCAGTCCGGACGCGGCTTCCCCGGTCCGTTGATCCGGCCGCTGGAAGGGGAAATCTTCCACGCCACCGTGCATCCGTCGATGGGGCCGCACACCATCCACTGGCACGGGCTGGAGCCTGACCCGCGCAACGACGGCGTGGGGCACACCTCGTTCGAGATCGGCGGCACCTACACGTACCAGTGGGCGCCGGAGCCCGGCCGGCCGGGAGACCCCAACTTCGGCGCGGCCGGCACCTACTTCTACCACTGCCACGTCAACACCACGCTGCACGCGCAGATGGGCATGTTCGGCCCGGTGATCGTGGATCCGGTGGTCCACCCCGACTATCCGGTGACGCCGGGCGCGCGGCGGGCATTTGTCGACGGGCCGGAGTACGACATCGACACCGAGTCCATCTTGATCCCGTACTCGCTGGATCCGCGCTGGCACGAACTGCACCACGCGGCCGGGCTCTCCGGCGAAGACGTGGGGCTGAACCGGTTCGAGCCCAAGCACTTTTACCTGATGGGCGGCGAGCTGATCCGCCGCCGCTCCGGCGATAACCGGGTGTGGAGCCTGTCGGCGCTGCGGGCCAACGTGGCCGGAGGCGGCAAGAAACCCACGCTGCTGCGCATCCTGAACGCCAACTACCTTCCCAACCACATGCACTTTACGACGGCGGACGGCGAACCTGTGCGGATGGCGGAGCTGATCGCCCATGACGGCCGGCCGTTCCGGGACACATCCGTACCGGGTGCGCCGTCGCCTACCTGCCGGGACGCGGGCTACCCGCTGCTGACCGCTGTGCTGGCCTTCGGAGCCGCCGAGCGGTACGACGTGATTCTGCATCCGCCGGAGCCGGGGGAGTACCGGCTCCGGGTCGAATGGGAGGACTGGATCACCGGCGAGATCCTTGGCGTCCGCGAGGTGCCGATCACCGCGGCCTGAAGACGTGGGCCGCGACCGGCATGGCAGTGGCGCTCGCCGGCAGGGCGCTCACCTGGCCGTGCCAAGCGGTGGTGGAGGGAATGTTGCCTGAGATGTTGTGTTCAATCGCCCCCCGACATCAGCAGCCGCCGACCGTAACCATTTGGCCACGGTCGGCGGCTCTCAGCGGTTTGCGTTTCATTCAGCGCCGGAGTTCCTTAGGCTGGGTCCGTGATCTTCAAAGCCGTCGGCGACCATCGTCCCTATCCCGAACATGGCCACGTCAGCCCCAAGGATTGGGCCGGTGTGCCGCCCCGGCAGGTGCGCCTCGACGAACTGATCACCACCAAGTCCACGCTGGACCTGGATGCCCTGCTGGCCGAGGACTCCACGTTCTTCGGCGACCTCTTCCCGCATGTGGTGCAGTGGAAGGGCAACCTGTATCTGGAAGACGGACTGCATCGCGCGGTCCGCACGGCGCTCCACCAGAGGGCCGTCCTGCACGCCAGGGTTTTGGTGGTCGATGACTGATACCAGCATCCCGCAGCCACCCAAACGCCAGCCCAAGCAGCCCTTGGACTGGCAGGGCCAACGCGTCATCACCGAAGACGATCTGGATGTTGCCTTCGAAGACGACGGCAATGTGGAGAAGCCGCACATCTACCACCGCCGGATCCTGCACGGGGTGGTGCTGGTGCTGCTGGTGGGGCTGGTCATTGCCGCGGTACTGACCGCCACTGCCGTGGCCCGCGGAGACCTGAAGATTCCCGGCTGGGGCCCGCCGCCGCCGCCCGTGCCCATCACCTGCCCGGCCGGCACCTACGACTATCCGGACAACGGTTCCTTCCGGCTCAATGTCTACAACGGCACGCAGCTGGAGGGGCTGGGCAGCAAGGTGGCCTCCCAACTGGCCGATCGCGGCTACGACATCGGCTCCGTGGGCAACAAGACCCTGAGCTTCTACGGCATGAGCGCCGTCGTTGTTTCCGGCAAGGCCGGCGAGGCCAACGCCTTCAACCTGCAGCGCAACATCCCGGACACCGAGTACGTGGCCGACGACCGCGCCGACGCCAGCGTGGACGTGGTGGTGGGCGCCGGCTACAAAGAACTGGTTCCCGTCAACAGGGTGGATCAAACGCCGGGCCTGCTCAGCTGTCCGCGGCTCTCGCCCGCCCCCACCGAACCGACCGGATAGCGACCGGAACCCCTGAGGACTTAGGCGCGGACGGCCCGGCCGCCCTTCCGGCCATGCGCAAAGAAGTACAGCAGCGTGGCCAGCACCATGACCACGGCCAGCATCAGGTACATGCCCGGGTAGTCGAGCACCGGAATGAGGGCGCCGAGGACGATCGGGCCCAGTCCGCCGCCGATGTCCAGCATCAGGAAGAACGTCGAGGTGGCAGTGCCGATCCGAATGGTCGGCGAGACCTTGACCGCGATCGCCTGCGCGCCGGACATCACGGTGCCGAAGCCGATGCCGCTGAAAATCGCGGAGCCGATGATGGTCAGGATGGTGGGCTCGGGGATCAGCAGCAGCAGGCCCAGCACGAAGGAGATCAGCGTCGGGTACATGACGCTGTTGTCGCCGCGGCGGTCCTGGATCCGGCCGGCGAAGAGCCTGGAGACCAGCACGGCGCCCGCGTAAACCAGGAAGAACACGCTGGCCGCGCCGGTGGATCCCCGGGTTTCCGCGTAGGAGGTCAGGAAGGTCAGGATGCCGGAGTAGGAGGCTCCCGCCAGCAGAATGACACAGGAAATCGGCAGCGCGGCCGTCTCGAAGATGTCGCTCATGCTCATCCGGAACTTGCCGGGGCGCTTCGCGGCCGGCAGCTCAGGCACCCGCAGGAACAGGGCCACCACCAAGGCGGCCACGGAGGCGGCGGCGCTGAAGAAGAACATCGCGTCGTAGTTGCCCAGCCCCGCCAGCAGCACACCCACAAACGGGCCCACCGCCGTCGAAAGCGTGGTGGACAAGCCGAAGTAACCGGTCCCCTCCCCACGCCGGGTGTGCGGAATCAGGGTCTGCGCGGACGCCGCCACGGCGGTGGTTCCGGCACCAAAGGCCATGCCGTGCACAATGCGGAGCACCAGCAGCCAGGCCAGTGAATCGGTGGGGATGTAGAGCAGCGAGGCGGCCACGAACATGGCCATGGTCACTAGGATCAGCTTCCGGCGGCCGACCAGATCCAGCAGTCGTCCGGCGAAGATTCGGGCGATGACCGAACCGAGCACGAACGCGCTGGAGGCGAAGCCGGCGGCCGTGTCGGAGGCCTGGAAGCGGTCCACCGCGTAGAGCGCCATGGTGGTCATCAGCATGTAGAAGACCATGGAGATGAACAGGTTGACGACGATCGCCAGAATGAAGTTCTTCGTCCAGAGTCTCGCCGGTTGCTGATCCATCCCGCTATCAGTCCTCTCCAAAATCGGGCCGGACACCGGCCGTTGCCATTGCGTGCGCCTGCACTCATGCGGAATCGCGTCGCAGTGATGCAGTCAGGGTGCTCTTCGCCGCCGTCGCTCAAGGGGCAGCGGACGCCACATTCAAGGGGAAGCGGACCACCGCGGGACAGCCGGACTGCGGGACAGGCAGGGCAAGCGGTCACCGGGTACAAAAGGGTCCGTGGCAAAATCCTCATCCACGAGGACTGCCAAGCCTTCTTACTCTACCGCCGGTTCTCACACCGCCGGAGCGGGAGGCATTATGAGCTTCGGCACCCGGGCTCGGCACCCACACTCGGCGCCCGGACACGGCACCCGCAGGCGGGACGTGCGTCCAGCCACCCTTCAACAACCTGTCGCACCGGGAGTAGCATGTCGGCCAGACGCCGCCCCGGACCGGCGGCGGTCGAAGGACCCGGCGCCGCCGGCGGACCCGGCGGCCGGCAGCAGACCGAGGAGAACACTATGGGCGAGGAAACCGCAGCAGCGCCGTCAGCTGACCTGATGGTGGACCTGATCATTTCCCTGGACGGGTATGCCTCGGCCGATGGCTGGCCCGGCTGGTGGGGTTTGGAGGGGCCGGAATACCTGGCCTGGCTCGATCAGGAGGGGCAGAAGGACTACACCATCCTGATGGGCGCGAACACGTATCGGCTGATGTCCGGCATGTCGGCGGAAGCTGCGGCCGCGGACTCTGGCTTCTCCACCGAGGAAGAGGCCAGCCTGACTGGTCTGGCCGCCGTGCCGAAGGTGGTGTTTTCCTCAACTCTTCAGGAACCGCTGGCCTGGCCGAACTCGGAGCTTGTCAGCGGGGACGCCATCGAGGCCGTGCAGGAGATGAAACGGACCAGGACAGGGACCCTGAGCACGCTCGGCAGCCTCAGCCTGAGCCGGTCGCTGCTGACCGCGGGCCTGGTGGACCGGTTCCGACTGGTCGTCTTCCCTGTGATCACGGGCAAAACGGGGTCCGAGCGGATCTACGACGGTTACCCCGACGTCGCGCTCGAAATGGTGGACAGCAGGACCTTCGACGGCCGGCTCCAGCTGCTCGAGTACGTCCCCACCCTGCTCGACGGGCCGCCGTCCCGCGGACCGAAGTGAGTTAACAGCAAACCGGCAGGACGCTCGAAAACGTCCTGCCGGTGCGGAATCGCCTGCCGGCGCTGCTCAGTTAGTTCAGTTGCAGCCGTCCGGGCCGCACACCGCGCCGTCGGCGCTGGCCGACTGCGGCAGCACGGTGAGCGGGCTGCGTTCGTTCCACGCCTGCCGGATGGCCTGCGCAAACGCCTCGGCCGGCTGCGCGCCGGAGATCCCGTACTTGCGGTCCAGCACAAAGAACGGCACGCCGTTCACTCCCAGTGCACGGGCCTCGGCAATGTCGGCGCGGACCTCCGCGGCAAAGCGGTCGCCCGCCAGCGTCTCGCGGATTTCTTCTTCGGGCATCCCCAGTGCGACGCCGGTGCTCACCAGATACTCCGTGTCGCCGATGTCCTTGCCCTGCTCGAAGTGGCCGGACAGCAGGGCGTCCTTCGCCTGGTCCATCAGGCCGTGTTCCTTGGCCAGGTGCAGGAAGCGGTGCGCGGTGAAGCTGTTGGCCACCACCACTTTGTCGAAGTCGTAGTCCAGCCCCTCGCCCGCGGCCTGCGCGGTCACGTGACCGAACATCTGCTTGACCTGGTCCTGCGGCATGCCCTTGATCCGGGACAGGTACTCGGTCTCGGTGCCGTCGTAGTGGTCAGGCAGGGTGGGATCCAGCTGGTAGCTGCGCCACTCGACGTCGATCTGGTCCTTGTGTTCGAAGCCCTCCAAGGCCGTCTCGAAGCGGCGCTTGCCGATGAAGCACCAGGGGCACGCGATGTCTGACCAGATCTCAATCTTCATGGACACGTCAACATCTCTTCCGGTGTTGATATTCCTGCGTCGCAGGCTGGCCCGCGCTGGCAGCCTGCGTCCTTGTCCCGCTCTTGGCCTCGGACGTACAATATTCAGTACGTCAGGAGGTCATCATGCGCACCATGTCTTACTCAGAGTCCAGGGCCAAATACGCCGAAACATTGAATTCGGTGGTTGACGACCGTGAAGAAGTGGTCATCACCCGCGCCGGACATGAGCCGGTGGTCATGGTGGCTTTGGAGGACTACGAGTCGCTCAAAGAATCTGCCTACCTGCTGCGCAACCCGGCAAATGCCCGCCGTTTGTTGGCCTCAATTGAGCGGCTGGAAAGCGGGCATGGGGTTGAGCACGAACTAGCCGAATGAAACTCGTGTGGGACGAGGACGCTTGGGCTGACTACGAGTGGTGGCAGCTTCAGGACCGCAAGACGCTGAAGCGGATCAACAACCTCATTCGTGACATCGCCCGCAACGGGAACGAAGGCATCGGCAAACCGGAGCCCCTCAAGCATGGCTTTCACGGCTACTGGCTGCGGCGAATCAGCGCGGAGCACCGCTTGGTCTATCGTCTCGAGGCTGACGAGATCAGGATTGCGTCCTGCAGGTATCACTACGACTGACTGGCGGCTGGCGGGCTCGGTAGCGTTCAGTTACCGGTTCTCAGCCGGTGCGGACACTGACTCCGAGGCATCGTCGGCCGTCGTCTCCGAAGCCGCGGCACCGCCGTCGTCCTTCCCGGTCTCGTCGGCCAGGTCAGCGCGGCGCCGCCCGGCACCCTTGACGCCGAAGCGGTAGGCCAGGAACAGCAGCCCGATCCACGCGCAGCCCACGATTAGCGCCACCCGGGTGTCCGGCATGATGCCCAGCAGCACCACGATGAACGCCATGAACCCCAGCGCCAGGTAGGACGCGACAGGCCAGAACGGCACCGGGAATTCCGACGTCGGCAGCCCCTTCCGCGCGATCTCCCGCTTCATCGCGATGTGCGAGAGCAGGATCATCAGCCACACCCAGACGGTGGCGAAGGTGGCGATCGAGGCGACGATCAAGAACAGGGACTCCGGCAGGAGCGCATTAAGCACGACGCCGGCCAGCAGCACCGCGGCCATCGTCGCCACGGTCATCCACGGCACTCCGTGACGGGAAATCTTCGCGAAGGCCTTGGGTGCGTGGCCCTGCTCGGCCAGCCCATACATCATCCGCCCGGCGCCGAACGTGTCCGAGTTGATGGCGGAGATGGCGGCGGTGATCACCACGGCGTTGAGGATGTGCGCGGCGGCGGGGATGCCCAGCATGTCGAAGATCTGCACGAACGGGCTGGTGGAACCGTCGATCCGGTCCCACGGCGAGATCATCATCAGCACGGCCAGCGTGCAGACGTAGAAGAGCAGGATCCGCAGCGGCACGGTGTTGATCGCGCCCGGAATCGCCTTCTTGGGGTTCTCCGCCTCGCCGGCCGTGATGCCGATGGTCTCGATCCCGCCGAAGGCGAACATCACAATCGAGAAGGAGGCCAGCAGCCCCCAGAACCCGTTGGCGAAGAATCCGCCGGACCCCAGCATGGTTTCCAGTCCCGGGTTGGCCCCGGCCGGCAGGCCGAAGCCGAAGATGATGATCGCTGCGCCGCCCAGGATCATGGCGATGATCGCCACCACCTTGACCAGCGAGAGCCAGAACTCGGTCTCGCCGAAGACCTTGACCTTGACCAGATTGATGGCGGCAATGAAGAAGACGACGGCGAGGATCCAAATCCAGCGCGGCACGTCGGGGAACCAGAAGCCCATGTAGATGCCGAACGCGGTGACGTCGGCGATCGCCACGATGGCCATCTCGAACGCGAACGTCCAGCCGGTGATGAAGCCGGCGAACGGCCCCAGGTAGCGGCTGGCATACTGGCCGAACGATCCGGAGACCGGGTGCCGCACCGCCATCTCGCCCAGTGCCCGCATCACCAGGAACACGGCCGCACCGCCGATCGCGTAGGCCAGCAGCACGGCCGGTCCGGCGGCCTGGATGGCTGCCGCCGAACCGTAGAACAGCCCGGTGCCGATGGCGGAGCCAAGGGCCATGAAGCGGATGTGGCGGACGGTCAGGCCCCGCGCGAGCGCGGAAGCGAATTGCGGCATGGGAAAAACAACCTTGCTGAAGGGGAAGAGGCCGGCGCTGAAAAAGCGGCCAATCAATTCTACAACCGCCCGTCCACTGCAAATCACGACGGCGGTGCCTGCCTCCGGTCCCCGGCCACACCGGACCCACTGCCGGCGCAGGGACTCGACGAGGGGTGGATGCTGCCCTAGAGTGCGGGACGCTCTCTTTCATTCAGGGCGGCGGGCAGGTTGTGGTCCACGCCCCAGCTGGCGAGCAGCCGGAGCCGTTCAGCGGAGGGGCTGCCGGGTTCTGCCGTGTAGACCATCAGGACCAGGCCCGGCTCCGCCGTGATGGCGAGTTCTTCATAGGCGAGGGTGAGCTCGCCGACCACAGGATGGTTGAAGCGTTTGGTGCCGGTACCGTGGGTGCGCACGTCGTGGGCGCCCCAGAGCCGGCGGAAAGTATCACTTTGGGTGGAGAGCTCGCCGACCAGGTCCTGGAGCGCGCGGTCATGCGGATCGCGGCCCGCTTCCGTGCGCATGATGCCGACGCACATCCCGGCGAACAGTTCCCAGTCGGGGTAGAAGGACTTGGCGGCCGGGTCGAGGAACTGGAACCGCGCGAGATTGGGTGTGCGTCCGCCGTCGCCGATCAGCGGGGAATAGAACGCGCGGCCCAGCGCATTGGTCGCAAGCAGGTTCTGATAGGGGTCGCGGACGAAGGCAACACCGTCGGTAATCGCCTCTAGGGCCCACTGCAGGCTCGGCCGGGCCGCCTGCTGCGCCGTGGCCCGCCGCCGAGGGCGTCCGGAAGCGGGAATGCCGTCTGCTGTCCGTGCGAGGTCGAAGAGGTGGGCGCGTTCGGTGTCGTCGAGCTGGAGCGCCCCGGCCACCGCCTCAAGGACGGACGACGAGGCCCCGGCGATCGCTCCGCGTTCCAGCTTGGAGTAGTACTCCACGCTGACGCCGGCGAGGACGGCCACCTCGGTGCGTCGGAGCCCGGGCACGCGCCGATTCACTCCGCCGGGCAGTCCTGCCTGTTCCGGTGTGATCTTCGCTCGGCGGGACATCAAGAAATCCCGCACCTCCGCCCGATTGTCCATGCATTCAGGGTAGGTGAACGCGCCCCCGCGAAGGGTGCCCTGTCGGTACACCTTTCGACAGGGACTCCCGCGGGCGCGTTGGGCGCGATTCACTGGTGAGGTACCAACGAAAGGAGCACTCCTCATGCGTGGAGTTGTGATGTATGCCCCGGGCGATGTCCGGGTCGAAGACCGTGAGAAGCCCACCATCCTCGAGCCAACCGACGCCATCATCCGGGCGGCGGCAGTCTGTGTCTGCGGTTCGGATCTATGGCCGTACCGCGGTATCGAGAAACTTGCGGGTCCAACGCCGATGGGTCACGAATACGTCGGCGTGGTTGACGAAGTGGGTGCGGATGTTCGCAACGTGGAGGTCGGCGACTTCGTGGTCGGTTCATTCGTTGCGTCCGACAACACCTGCGAGATCTGCCAAGCGGGCTACCAGTCCCGTTGCGTGCACAACGTGATGATGGGTTCCGTCGGAACCCAGGCCGAGCTCATCCGGGTCCCCCTGGCCGACGGCACCCTGGTCCCTACGCCCGGAATGCCGGATGCCGATCTCATTCCCTCGCTGCTGGCGGCCTCGGATGTGCTGGGCACCGGCTGGTTCGCAGCCGTGGCAGCCGAGGCGGGACCCGGAAAGACCGTGGCCGTCGTCGGGGATGGAGCCGTCGGATTGTCGGCGATCCTGGCTGCCAAGCAGCTGGGCGCCGAGCGCGTGATCGCCATGTCCCGCCACGCAGACCGGCAGGCGCTGGCACGCGAATTCGGTGCCACCGACCTCGTCGAAGAGCGAGGCGACGCGGGGATTGCGAAGATCAAGGAGCTCACCAACGGACTCGGCGCCCACTCCGTCGTCGAGGCCGTCGGCACGCAGGAGTCGATGGAGCAGGCGATCGGTTCCACACGTCCCGGCGGACACATCGGCTACGTGGGTGTCACGCACGATGTGAAGCTGGACGGCCTCGACCTGTTCTTCTCCGGTGTGCACCTCCACGGAGGGCCTGCCCCGGTGCGCCGGTTCCTTCCCGAACTCATCCAGCTCATCTGGGACCGCAAGATCGAGCCCGGCAAGGTGTTCGACCTGACGCTCCCGCTGGAAGACGCCGCCAAGGCGTACCGCGCGATGGACGAACGGAGCGCCACCAAGGTGCTGCTCACCGTTTAGTTCGAGGCGCACGCAGCGGCAGTCCTGAACATCCAGAGCTCGGCCCGGATGGTCCTTGAAGACGACGAAAGGAACGTGCATGAGCACGCAATTGCAACCCAAGACCCCGACCGTCAAAGGTCCGGCCGACTGGTTCACCGGAGACGTGTACTTCAACTCGTACTATGCCGGTGAAGCGCCCTCCAGGACCCGGCTCAACCTGGTCCGGTTCACTCCCGGTGCGCACACCGCTTGGCACAAGCACGCCGTCGGGCAGACCCTCCACGTGACCGAAGGCATCGGCTATGTCCAGTCACGGGGCGAAGAACTCATCGAAATCCGCCCCGGGGACACCGTCTATACCCCGGCAGGAGAATGGCACTGGCACGGCGCAACCGCCGACAACTTCATGTGCCACCTGGCCCTCTGGGAAGCTCCGGAATCCGGCAGCGACGAACCGGAAACCACGTGGGGCGACAAGCTCGCCGAGGGCGAGTACCCGGCCGCGTAGTAAGAACCATGAGTCCACGGCGCGGAAGCCGTTCATCGACCGGCTGTCGTCACGTCATCCCCAAGCGCCCGACGGCGGTACCCGCGTGCCGCCGTCGGGCTTTTCTGCAAAACCTCTTGACCGCGTCCCGAGCGAGGGCTAACCTACAACCAAATGGTTGTAGATCAAGTCAGTGACCTTGAGTTGGACCGCCTGTTCCAGGCGCTCGCCGACGCCACCCGCCGCGACATTGTGGCGAGAGTGCTCACCGGGGAGTTCTCTGTGTCGGGGCTGGCAGCTGGGTATGAGATGAGTTTCGCCGCGGTGCAGAAACACGTCGCGGTATTGGAACGGGCTTCCCTGGTGGTTAAAGAGAAGCACGGTAGGGAGCAGATGGTGCGGCCTCATCCTGAAGGAGTGCGAAGAGCGCGTCGACTGCTCGATGAATACGAGATGCTCTGGCGGCAACGGGTTGACCGAATCCAGGACATTCTCGCCGACGGATAGGAAGGCACCATCATGCCGGTTATCGACACCAAACAGGACCTTGACGGTCTCAAATTCACCCTCGTTGCGGAGTTCGACGCACCCGTCGAGCGCGTGTGGCAGATCTGGGAAGATCCACGCCAACTCGAGCGCTGGTGGGGGCCGCCCGAGTGGCCCGCCACCTTCAGCAAGCACGAGTTCACTCCCGGCGGCAAGGCCAGCTACTACATGACCGGGCCGGACGGCGAGACGGCCGGCGGTTGGTGGAAGTTCACCACCATCGAGGCCCCGAACAAGCTGGTGTTTGAGGACGGGTTTGCCGACGACGACGGAGAGCCGGTCGCGGACATGGGCACTACGTACGCCACGGTGACGCTGGAATCCGTTGGCGGGCGCACCCGGATGACCACCGAATCCAGGTTTGAATCCGCGGAGCAGCTGGAAAAGATGTTCGAGATGGGCATGGTCGAGGGCATGCAAAGCGCAATGGGGCAGATCGACGCCATCCTGGCCGAGACCGCGTCCGTCTGAGCATGGCAACCTTCGAGCGGAAGGAGCACCCTACCGTGTCACTCGTACCGGCCGATCGGCCAGTGATTCTTGCGCTGCCGACGGCGGACCGCCGGGCCTCGTTCGACTTCTACACGGCACTTGGCCTGAGCGTATTCGGCGAACCCGCCGACGACGGCATCCCCGAACCGCTGCAGTTCGATATGAACTCCGGCCTGCGGCTGATGTTCGTGCCGCACGGCGGCTTCGGCTGGGTTACCAATAACCGGCCCACCGCCACCGGCGGGCAGACCGAATGCCTGCTGGGCCTGCCGGTCGCCTCGCCGGAGGACGTGGACAACACCATCGCCACGGCCAGGCAGGCCGGCGGCAAGATCGTCATGGAGCCCGCCCAGCAACCCTGGGGCTACTCCGCGGTCTTCGCCGACCCTGACGACCACCTTTGGCAGGTCACCGCCGGGTAGCAAGGACAGTCTCGTCCGCCTCCCATCCGGCCCCTTCCGCGTCAGCGGCGGGGGCTGGTTGCGTGGTGGTGAACCGACGGCGGTACTCGGTGGGCGTGGTGCCCAGCTGGCGGGCGAAAACGCGGCGGAGGGTCTCGTCGCTGCCGAATCCGCTTCGCTGCGCCGCCGCTGTGATGCTGCAGCCGTCTAGCAGCAGCTGCTGCGCACGATCCAGCCGGACCCTTTCCACCCAACGGGCCGGCGTGGTGTTCAGTTCGGCTTGGAACAGCCGCGTCAGGTGACGGGGGCTTACCGCAGCTGCCGCCGCCATGGCAGGAAGGCTGTACTCGGCCGTCGGATCAGCCAGGACGGAGGCCGTTAGGTTCTTCAGCACGCTGGTGCGGGACGGGGGTGCCGGGAGCGCGGAGAACTGCGACTGCCCGCCGGGGCGCTGCATGAAGACCACCAGTTCACGGGCAATCCTGCGGGCCGCTGCCTGCCCGTGATCGTCCTCCACCAGCGACAGGGCCATATCGATGCCAGCGCTGATGCCGGCTGAGGTGATGTACCGGCCGTCGTGGACGTGGATGACGTCCGGCTCCACTTGCACCTTGGGGTAGCGGAGGGCGAGGGTCTCGGCATGCCGCCAGTGGGTGGTGGCCCTGCGGCCGTCAAGCAAACCCAGTTCGGCGAGCACGAAGGCGCCGGTGCAGACGGAGGCGACCCGCCCCGCGCCCTCGGCGAGCAGGGCAACAGAGGTGAGCAGTCCGTCGTCGAGCGGGTGCTGCGCGAGCGGGTCCCCGCCGGCAACCACCACCGTTCCGAGTGGCCCCGCGTCGGCCGCCGCCGTGGTGCCGGACAGGGTAAGTCCGGAGGAGGTGGTGACCGTGCCGCCGGACGGGGAGATCAGGACGGGTTCATACGGGTGACCGGCCAGCACCGCCTGATGCAGCACCTCGCCGGGACCGGTCACGTCGAGCATGGTCACACCGTCGAAAACGATCACACCGATCCGGTGCGTCAGCGTCATGGCCGAATCTGTGGTTTTTGTGGCTGAAGAGACATGGCACCAGCGTACGTGACCGGGCGAGGATGGAAGGGATAGGACCAAGAGAGAAAGGGTTACACCATGGCTGAATCCATTGCTGGCGTGCAGATTCCGGACAGCGCCCTCGCGCGGGAGGCCACCGAGCTGGTGCGCGAGGCGGCATCCCCGCTGTTGTTCGACCACTCACGGCGCGTGTTCGTCTTCGGCGCTCTGCGCGGACGCGAACAGGGCGTGGAATTCGACCCCGAGTTGCTCTACGTCGGAGCCATGTTCCACGACCTGGGCCTGACCGAGCGCTTCCGCCGCACCGACCAGCGCTTCGAGATCGACGGCGCCGACGAGGCACGCCGCTTCCTGAAGGCCCATGGCATCACCGGGGAGCCCGCCGAGCGGGTCTGGAACGCCATCGCCCTGCACACCACCCCCGAGATTCCGCTCCATATGGCGCCAGAGGTCGCCTTGGTCACCCGCGGCGTCGAACTGGACGTGCTGGGCATCGGCTACGACTCCGTCACCGACGAACAGCGCGCCGCCGTGACCGCCGCGCACCCGAGACCTGACTTCAAAAACCAAATCCTCGCCGCCTTCACCGAAGGCATCAAGGACCGCCCGGAAACCACTTTCGGCAACGTGAAGGCTGACGTTCTGGCCCACTTCGTGCCTGGATTCCAGCGCGGGGACTTCGTCGAGGTCATCGAGAACAACGACTGGTCGGAGTAGGCACTGGGGCGGAAGCCGGTCGGTCGCGCCGCCCGCGGTGCCGGCCACCGGACAGTGCCCGGCAGGCGCCCCGGCCGCCGCCAACAGACTACGATTCAGACATGAACGACCGGATCACCCTGCGCTTCCTGGCCTCACCGACCGATGTCTCGGAGGACGGGACCACGGTGCAGGCCGGCCGGGTGCTGGAGTGGATCGACAAGGCCGGCTACGCCTGCGCCACCGGGTACAGCGGGAGCTACTGCGTCACCGCGTACGTGGGCAACGTCCACTTCACCCGGCCGATCCGCAACGGCGACCTGATTGAAATTGACGCGCGGATTGTCCATACCGGCCGCTCCAGCATGCAGGTGGTGGTCACGGTCGACGCGGCCGACGTCCGCGAACGCGAGTTCCGGCCCGCGATGGACTGCATCCTGGTGTTCGTGGCGATGGGCGAGGACCGCCGCCCGAAACCGATCCCGCAGTGGTCGCCGTCGGACGATGAATCGGCGCGGCTGGCCGAGGGCGCTGCCGGCCGGATCGCCGCGCGGGCGGAGATCCGGGATGCCATGCGCTCGCAGGCTTATACGGATGCGGGCACCACGCCGAAGGAGCATTTCAGGTTCCTGGCCGCGCCCTCGGACGTGAACTGGGGCGGGAACGCGCACGGCGGCATCGTGATGCGCTGGATCGACGAAGTGGCCCGGGCCTGCGCCATGTCCTGGTGCGGCCGGGACGCGGTGGCCGTGTACTCGGGCGGCATCCACTTCCTGAACCCCGTTCACATCGGCGACCTGGTGGAGGCGGAGGCCCGGCTCATCCACACCGGCCCGCACAGCATGCACATTGCCGTCCATGTCCGCGCCCGCGACCCGCGCGGCGGGGAGTGGCGGCCCACCACCCAGTGCATGACCATCTTCGTCACCCGCACGGACGCCGGCCATGCCGCCGAAGTTCCCCAGCTGATGCTGCGCGACGACGAGGACCGGCGGCTGGATGCCCACGCCCTCGACCTGATGCGACGCCGGGCCGAACTGCCGCCGCTGCAGTTCGCCGTCGAGCGGACGTACTAGGCATCGCCCAGCCGCCACCGCAGCACATGATGGCGGTGGCGGGCCGCGTGTCTTCCGCCGGTCACGGGCTCCAGCGCACGGGGCCGTCCGCGCAGAACGCAGTAGTCACGGCTTCGCCGCCCAGGCAGGCCGCGTCGACCAGATCGCGGTTTCCGACCGGTTCGGACAGCTCCACGACCACGGGCACAGTGTTGTTTCCTTGGCAGTCGTAGGCATCGCCGGTCAGCGGCTCGACGTCCGTCCGGATGACGATCCGGCCTCTCTCGAACTGAACGTCGGGCTCAAGCACGGTCCCTGTCTCCCCGCCGGCGCATTCAAGCCGGGTCACGCCCAGCCGCAGCTCCGTTGAGTCCGGTCCCACCTCCGCCGCGTCGAGCAGCTCCCAAATGCCGGTGGACCCTTCCGAAGCGGACCCATCAGGTGCGGACGCTCCTGATGTAGGGGGCCCTTCTGAGCCGGTCGGGGCGCCGCAACCGCTGACCACGACGGCGGCGGTGCAGCCGAGTGCCGCGGCCACCAGCCGCGCTGGCGTGAACAGGGCCGCAACCTGGCGTGATGTCGGCACCCCGGACCTCCGCTCTGGCGACTGCACTGCGACGCCGCTCGTGCCCTTGATCCCGGTTGCCGGAGGCCACGGCCGCATCCTTCTCCGCACAATATCCCTGGGCGAGGATATTCAGAAGCCATCCCCGGAGCGGGAACCTGGCGCGTCGCGGTGTCCCGCGAATTACCTCCGAACCGGCCTTCTTCGCCGGTGGGTAGGCTACAGCCATGGCCATCATTTACGACGCGGTGCTGAACCCCTCCAAACAGGATCTCCTGAAGGCTTGGCTGCCGGAGCAGCCGTGGTTCCAGGAACTCGGGGCTGACGCCGCCGAACTGGAGCACCTCGGCGCGTTCCGCTTCGACGACCCGGCGGGCGAGGTCGGGATGGAAACGCATCTGCTCTCGGCCGCCGGGCAGGTACTGCACGTCCCGCTGACCTACCGCGGCGCCCCGCTGCCCGGGGCGGAGGAATTCCTTGCCGGGACCATGGAGCATTCGGTGCTCGGCGACCGGTGGATCTACGACGCCTGCGCCGACCCGGTCTACGCCACCGCGCTTGCCACCGCCATTGTGCAAGGCGGCTCCGGCGCCGAGCAGTTCCTGGACGTGGACGGAAAGCTCGAACCACTGACCGGAGCCATCCCGGTGCGCGGCAGCGGCGGCGCCGGCGGAATCGTCCCGGACATTACGACGGCGGTGCCCACCACCTCCGACAGCGTCACCACCATCGATGCCGGCCCGCTGACACTCACCGTCTACCGCATTCCGGACCCAAGCGAGCACCCCGGCGCCAAACTGATCTGCACCATGCCCGGCCAGCCCCCGCTGATCCTTGCGTCGGCCCGGTAGAGGCAACTGCGCCGCCGCCGTCGTCTGTCACTGCCACGATGGTTCGTGTGCTCTGCTCAGCACCCTTCTCGATTTGACCCGCGGGAGCCGTGGCAGATAAGTTTTCGTGGCGTAGGTCACCGCCCGCCCCCTTCCGGGCAAGCGGCAAAGACCTGAAATCGCTGTGGCCGGACGCCGAAGATGCCTGTTCCGGCCGGTTCGACGGGAAACTCCCGCAGCGGCGCAGTCTCACTCCCTAAGGAAGACATGAGCACCACCAGTACCGAACCTCATCTGCGGCGGGCTCTGTCCAGCCGCCATATTCAGCTGATTGCCATCGGCGGGGCCATCGGCACCGGCCTCTTCATGGGCTCCGGCAAGACCATCTCGGTGGCCGGGCCGTCGGTCATCTTCGTCTACATGATCATCGGCTTCATGCTGTTCTTCGTCATGCGGGCCATGGGCGAGCTGCTGCTGAGCAACACCGAATACAAAAACTTCAGCGACTTCGCCGGCGACATCCTCGGCCCGTGGGCGGCCTTCTTCACCGGCTGGACCTACTGGTTCTGCTGGGTGGTCACCGGCATTGCGGACGTGGTGGCGATTGCGCACTACGTGGCCTTCTGGTGGCCGGACCTGCCGCTGTGGGTGCCGGCGCTGGCTTGCATCATCCTGCTGCTGGCGCTGAACCTGCCCACCGTGCGGGCCTTCGGCGAGACCGAGTTCTGGTTCGCGCTGATCAAGATTGTGGCCATCGTCGCGCTGATCGTGGTGGGCCTGGTCATGATCATCACCGGTTTCGAGCACGACGGCGCCCGCGCCTCCTTCTCGAATCTCTGGGAGCACGGCGGCATGTTCCCCACCGGCTTCATGGGCTTCGTGGCCGGCTTCCAGATCGCAGTGTTCGCCTTCGTGGGCATCGAGCTGGTGGGTACCACCGCCGCCGAGACGAAGGACCCGGAGAAGAACCTGCCCCGCGCGGTGAACTCCATCCCGATTCGCATCCTGATCTTCTACGTAGGCGCGCTGATCGTGCTGATGGCCGTGGAACCGTGGACGGCGTTCAGCGCCGATGCCTCGCCGTTTGTGGGCATGTTCGCCCTCGCTGGTCTGGTGGGTGCGGCCGGCGTCGTGAACTTCGTGGTGCTGACCTCGGCAACCTCGTCGGCGAACTCCGGGATCTATTCCACCTCGCGCATGATCTACGGCCTGTCCCAGGAGGGCGATGCCCCGAAGCGGTTCGGCAAGCTGTCCGGCCGCGGCGTGCCGCGCAACGCCCTGCTGTTCTCCTGCATGTTCCTGCTGGCCGGTGTGGTGCTCCTCTACGCCGAGGGCAGCGTGTCCGAAGCCTTCACCCTGGTCACCACCATCTCCGCGCTGTGCTTCATGTTCGTCTGGACCATCATCCTGCTCAGCTACGTGGTCTACCGCCGCCGCCGGCCGCAGCTGCACGCGGACAGCAAGTTCAAGATGCCCGGCGGAACGTACATGCCCTACGTGGTCATGGCCTTCTTCGCCTTCATCCTCTGGGCGCTGACCACCCAGACGGACACGCTGACCGCCTTGCTGTTCACCCCGCTCTGGTTCATTGGGCTCGGCATCGGCTACCTGGTGCTGCGCCGCAACCCAGAGCACGCCCGGATCCGCGCCGCCCACGACGCCAAGGTCGCCGAGGAGAAGGCGGACCGCGACGGCCGCGAGCGGGAAACGGTCTCTGCCCCGTAGCGCCGGGTTTCCTTCGGCACCGCCGTCGTCCCAACAGAACAACGACGGCGGTGCCCGCCGACCGCTGTGAAGCCGCCTTGCCCACCACCAGGCAAGGCGGCTTCTGCGTACGATGACGGCTGTGTCCTGCAACTGGCTCGCCGCGGGCACTATTCGGGGTGCTGGCGGCGGCACCTCTTCCCAGCGGAGGAAAGACCGGCAAGAATGTTGGCGGCGAGCAGCCGCAGACCTTCTGTCCGAAAGGCACACCATGGCACTGGACCTGAACCCCTACCTGCAGTTCAGCGGCAACGCCGCGGAGGCGATGGACTTCTACCACTCCGTCTTCGGCGGCGAGCTGAACAAGATGACCTACGCCGAGGGAATGAGCGACGACAACCCCGAGACCGCGGCGAACATCATGCACTCGTCGGTGTTCGTGGACCGCGGCTTCCTGTTGATGGCCTCGGACGTGCCGGCCGATATGTCCGCGGCCGACAACGGTTACATATGCCTCAGCTCCAGCGGAGAGGACCCCGCCGAGGACGCCAAGCTGCGCAGCTATTGGGAAGGCCTGAGCGACGGCGCGACCGTCAATCAGCCGCTGGAGCAGGCGCCGTGGGGCGACTACTTCGGGCAGCTCACCGACCGGTTCGGCGTGAACTGGATGGTCAACATCACCGCTCAACAGAACTCCGACGGAGACCAGTAGCCGTCAACCGGCAGAACGAGGAACACATGGCCATCACGGATTTCGAACGCTACCCGCTCACCTTCGGGCCCAGCCCGGTCCACCACCTGCCGCGGCTCAGCAAGCACCTCGGCGGCGCTCAGCTCTGGGCCAAGCGGGAGGACGTGAACTCTGGCCTGGCCTTCGGCGGCAACAAGACCCGCAAGCTCGAGTACATCGTCCCGGACATCCTCGCCGAGGGCGCCGACACCATCGTGTCCATCGGCGGCTTCCAGTCCAACCACACCCGGCAGGTGGCGGCCGTTGCCGCGAAGCTCGGGTTGAAGGCGCTCCTGGTACAGGAGAACTGGGTGGACTGGCCGGATCCACTCAACGACCGGATCGGCAACATCCTGCTCTCCCGCCTGATGGGCGCCGACGTTCGGCTGGATCCGTCCGGCTTCGACATCGGCATCCGCGACTCCTGGCAGAACGCCATCGCCGAGGTCGAAGCAGCCGGCGGCAAGCCTTACCCCATCCCGGCCGGCGCCTCGGAGCACAAGCTCGGCGGGCTGGGTTTCGCCAACTGGGCCTACGAAGTACAGCAGCAGGAGCAAGAACTCGGCGTCTTCTTCGACACCATCGTGGTCTGCACCGTCACCGGCTCCACCCACGCCGGCATGATCGCTGGCTTCGCCGCACTGGAGGACGCCGGCGGCCGCCCGCGCCGCGTGATCGGCATCGATGCCTCCGCCACCCTGGCCAAGACCCGCGAGCAGGTCGGCCGCATCGCCCGCAACACCGCCAAGCTGATCGGCCTGGAGCGGGACCTACGCGACGACGAGATCACCGTGCTGGAAGGCTGGGCCGGCGACCGCTACGGCATCCCGGTCGACTCCACCCTGGACGCTATGCGGCTCAGCGCCTCGCTCGAAGCGATGATCACCGACCCGGTCTACGAGGGCAAGTCCATGGCGGGCATGATCGACCTGGTCAGCAGCAAGCAGATCCCCGCCGGCAGCAACGTGCTCTACGCCCACCTCGGCGGCCAGCCCGCCCTCAACGCCTACAGCGCCCTGTTCAGGAGCTAGCAAACAACGACGGCGGTGCTCGGCACCGGTGCCAAGCGTTGTCCCAGGTGCCAGCTACCCGCTTTTGTTGTGGGGACAGAGGGTGGTCAACCGTGGGAGGGCACCTACGGGAGAAGGTCGAGCATTTTGGGTCGCGCCTTCATGGCATGAATGACGAGTTCGTTGCCACTGTCGAACACGAGCACGACCGTCTCCAGCAGGCGACCCTGCGTGTCGAATCCGAGCCGGAGCTGGCGCGCAGGGCTCTCTTCGTCGAGCTCCTCGATCCAGAGTGCCCACGTCGCAGCTTGCATTGCATCCACAGGGGGGATGCCGTGCTTGAGTGCGGAATCGTGGACCTTCACGTAGCGTACGCGGCCAGAGCTTCACGGATGACCTCGGAACGCGTCTTCCCTTCACGCGCCGCCCGGTCATCGATAGCGGCGAGCTCTTCTGATGTAAGACGAAGAGCGACGACCTGCGAGGGCTTCGCGCCACGCCCTGGCCGCCCGCGGCCGCGTTTCTTCAATGCGTCGACGTCGTACCCAGCTTCGGCCTCGGCTGCCCATTCCGCGATTTGCTCCTCGGAGACCGGCGCCCCGTTGATCGTCTCGCCTGTACTCATAGCGATATCGTAATACGTAATTGGCCCCGCATCAATGCCATCGGTGATGTTCCCGGAACTGTTCGGTGCCTAAATGCCGTTAGCACACAACATCCGGCAATGTCTCTGGCTCCCACACGAGTGCTCCGTCGAGCCGGACCATCAAGAGAGCAAGCGCCGCCCAGCTCACTCTCGTCCACACTCTCGCCGTTCTAGTCACGGCAGTCGCCCGGGCCGGGGCCGGACTGCTGCACCCGCCTCTTCAGGCTGGAGGGGGACCGAACTGAGCAGAAGGGCCGGGCCGCGATGGAGAATGCCATCGGACAGCGGCTGGCAGCGCAGGCCTCCGCGTCCGCGCATGGCGGCGTGGGCGCCGGGAGCGAGCATCCGGTCCATCCAGACGCAAGGGTGGGCGTGCCGACCGCCCCGGAAGCGCACTTGCTCACCGCCGGATTCCACCGCGAACTCCTCGCCAATCAGCGGAGCCAGCTGGGCTCCCCGCAACACCACGTTGCGCCGCGCCAAAAGCGGGTCGAACGGAGGGACGTCCAGCTCTTCCGCGATGGATTCCAACGACTCGATGGCCATGAACGTCATCGCCGCGTCCATGTGGGCCGCCTTGCCGAAGAACCTGTCGCCCACAATGCCTTTGCCCGCTACTACTTTCACCCGGTCGCGATCGGCGGTGGGCACCTCCGCCGCGCCATCCTTGGCCCGGCCAAAGTAGGCATGAGCCGGTGACACCAAAAGGTGCAGGATCTGAATCGGGTAGATGTAGGTCATCACTTGGCCAGGTCCACGATCCACTCGGGCGTCTGCTGCCCGATCTTCCGGTCTGTCACCACCCGGAGTCTGGCCGCCTCGAGTCTGACGCGCTCCTGCTGTGAGGTCTCAGTTGTTCTGGGGGACGGCGGCGGGGCCTCCACGTCCTCAAGAACCGTGACCTTCTGGGCCAGACCGTCGTTCGAGGCGACCTGCAGAATCCGCGCCTCTTCTTCGCCGGCCAGGGTGCTCTCGGCGAGAAGGGCTAACACTCCGAGCCCGATCACCCTCCGATCCATGCTGGAAGATGTAGAGGCATCAAGCGCCCACTCGGCCCGCTCCCACCACTGGGAACGGCGATTAGCCTCAGCCTGCGTCTGCATGCTGCGCCAACCGATGAAAGCAGCGATGAGTGCGGCCACAAGGATCGCCAGCGGACCCAGCGAGGCTAGAACATCCCACCCGTCCGGGGCGTCGTTGCGGACCACAACCTCGACCGGATCGGGAACCGTCTGCGCAACCATGCCCCCAATCTAGGGCACCCGCCCGTCAATAGTGCCGAACGCCGTGCAGTACACAGGCTTAGACCGACGATTACTACACCATGAGGCCGAAGCAGGAGATTAGACTCATGCCGGAAAGCTGGGATGATCGGGCCATGAGCAAGAACCCACTAATGATTACCTCGGATTTGGCACGTGCGGCGCGTGCCCTGACGCAGGTTTCCGCCAAGGTCATCGCCCGGTCCGCCGGCTTGGACAAACAGCAGGTGAGGGACTTTGAGAAGGGCAACGCACCGTTGACGCCGGAGCAGAATGAGCAGCTGCGCCGGGCCCTGGGACAGTTCGGCGTCGTCTTCATTGAGGACGACGACCACGGCGGCTACGGCGTCCGCCGCAAGTTCAACGCCACCAAGGTCAGGCGCCTAGAGACCTGGGAAGGCGAAGGCGGCCCGGCCTACGAGGACGACATCTAGCCGGGCCACATCCGGTCAGCCTCCCTGCGCTGTCAGCGAGAGCCGCAGTCTCTGACCGCGGCTCTCGCTGACGCTGACGGGTGGCGTGCCCGCTGTCAGAACCGGTCGCGCACGTGCCGCTCCCGACCATAGAGCGCGACGACGATCAGGATGATGACTCCGTAGATGATCCGGCTCTGAGCCTCAGCCAAGCCGTTGCTCACAATGATCGTCGATAATCCCGTGAGGATTAAGGCGCCCAGCACGGTCCTGGTGAAGCTGCCGCGGATGGAGCCGAAGGTAGTCCCGCCCACCAGAACGGCGGCCAACCCGGAAAACAGGTACGGTTCACCGATCGATTGCGCCCAGCCGGAACTAAAACTCGCGATGAACATGCCGGCTATTCCGGCAAGTGCACCCGAGGCAGCGAACACTAGTGTCCACACCGCGGTGGTGTTGACGCGGGTGAGCTTCGCTGCGCGGACGTTGATCCCGGTCGCATAGAGGCTGCGGCCGGCGGGCGTGCGGTTCAGCACCAGCCACAACAGCACTGCGGCAACCGCCACGATCAGGATGATGGGCGGAAGCGGAAGGCCGAACGTCGTGCTCGTGACCCCGGCAAGACCGCGCAGGAAGTCGGGCGGTGCGGAAGCGTAGTTTCCGTTGGTCAGAAACAGTGTTCCTCCGGTGAGGACGGCTCCCATGCCCAGGGTCATCATCAGCGGCTCCACCTTCAGACGGTGGCAGAGGAAGCCGATGGCTGCGCCGGCGCCGCCGCACACGGCGAACGTCAGGAGAAACGCCACCGGGACGGGCCAGCCCTGTCCGCCGGCCAGGTTTGCTGAGACGAACGCGCCGACGATCACATAGCCGGGAATCGCCAGATCGAGTCCGCCCAGGATCACGACCAGAGTCTGGCCCATCGCGGCGAGCGACAGCAGCGACGCGATGATGAGGAGTGCGGAGGCAGACCGCAGGTTTGCGATGCCGGGAACTGTGATCAGGAGCCACACCACGACGACGCCGAGCACCAGCACTTGAAGGATCGGCTGTTGCAGTACCAGTGTGCGGGTGCGGGACCAGAGCCCCTCCCGGGATGGGACAGGAGCGAGGGCAGCGGCTGAAGGCTGGGCGGTCATGCGGTTCTCCGTGAAATTCGAGGGCTGAGCAGCGTCGCTCCGAGCACAACACCGACGATCAGCAGCAGGCCGTAGGTGAATTCGATGAGGTTAGGTTGCACCCCGGCGGACGTGAGCAGTTGCTGGAGCAGGTAGATGGCGAGTGCTCCGAAAAAGGTTCCGAGCAAGCCGCCGCGGCCGCCGCCGAGGCTCGTTCCTCCGAGGACGGCGGCGGCCAGGCCGAGAAGTGCGTATGTGGTGGCGAGGGAGGAACCGGAAGCCTGCAGCAGAGCCGACAGGGCGATCCCGGCGATGCCGGCGAACAATCCGCCCAGCGTGTAGGCGAGCACTCGCATCGCCGTCACATTTACGCCGGATCCGTAGGCTGAAGAGTCGCTCTCGCCGGTCGCCAGAAGGTTTCTGACGAAGACGGTCCGCTTCAGCAGGAACCACACAAGCGCCGCGGCGCCCAGCGTGATGACTGCACCGGGTATGACACCGATGGAGCCGGCCAGCGGCCGAGTCCAGTTGTCCGGCGCCACGATGGGGCTCTTGGCGATCGTCAGCGAGGCGCCGATCAGCAGGAAGAGCACGCCGGTCGTGGCCACGACCGGATGCAGGCGCACAATCGCCACGAGCACGCCGTTGATGGCACCGACTGCCATCGCGAGGGCCAGCAAGAGGGGGATGGCCAGCGGCCAGTCACCCAGCCCGGCGGGGATCAGTACGGCTACGAACACGCAGTTGATCAGGGTGGCCAGGGGGCCGACGGAGATATCAATGCCGCCGGAGAGGATGGCCGGTGTGGAGGCGAAGCCGACCAGGACGAACGGTGCCAGCGTTGCCAGCGTCGAGCCGAGGCGCGCCGGGGAGGCGAAGCTCGGAGAAACAACGAGGTTGATGATCAGCAGGATCGCGCATAACAGCATCGCGAATCCGAAGGGCCATCGTTGAAACATGCCTAGCACCCGGTTCATGCGACACCTGCGACTTTCTGCCCGAAGTAGGCTGCAACAATGGCTTCGTTGCCGATTTCGGCTCGCCCGATTTCGGCAAACACGCTCTGGTTCCGGAAAACAAGCACGCGGTCGACGAGTTCGACGTGCTCTTCAACTTCGCTGGAGAGAATGACCACACTCATTCCCTCTGCGCAGAGCTGTTGCAGCGCAGCGTAGATCTCGCGTTTGGTCGTGATATC
Source organism: Arthrobacter sulfonylureivorans (assembly GCF_022637435.1). NCBI lineage: Bacteria > Bacillati > Actinomycetota > Actinomycetes > Micrococcales > Micrococcaceae > Arthrobacter > Arthrobacter sulfonylureivorans. Next base: position 3,853,607 of record NZ_CP093326.1, on the reverse strand, counting down.
CACACCCCGTGTGGGGTCGTTCAGCAAGAGCACCGTGGGATCGGTGGCCAGCCAACGAGCCAGCAGCACCTTTTGCTGGTTCCCGCCCGACAACGTCGAGATGGCGTCGTTGGCACTGCCGAGTTTGATGCTGAGGCCCTTGGCGGCCCTCGCGAACCGTTCGGCCATGCGCTGCGCGCTCAGTAGCGGCCCCCGGCGGTCCTTCGACATGGTGGGGAGCGCGAAGTTCTCTTGAATTGACATGGATTCGAACAGGGATTCTCCGCGGCGCTCGCGCGGCAAGTACGCGATGCCCCCGCCGGAGTTGCGGCGTCGTCCAGCGTCAGCTGGAATCTGGGTTACAACGCCGTTACCCTCGCTGAGTCCAGCCAGCCGGCGAAGGAACTCGTCCTGGCCGTGTCCTTCAAGGCCCGCGAGCCCGACGAGCTCGCCTCGACGCAGTTCAAAGTTGATCGGCTCGGATCCGGGGGAGAGCCGGAGGTCTTCCGCGCGGAGGACTGTCGGCCCGAGTTCGCGCTCCTGGGTCTGATGCTCAGCGACGTTCGAAGTACCCGTCATATCCGAAATCAGTTGGGCAATGGACATGGTGCCGCGGTCCACGGTGGAGATGGTCCGGCCGGAGCGGAGCACTGTGACACGGTCCGAGATCTCCTCGACCTCGTCCATGCGATGCGAGATGAAGAGGATGGCACAGCCCTCAGACTTAAGCCGCCGCATTTCCGCGAACAGACGATCACGCGTTTGCACATCGAGTGCTGCTGTCGACTCATCGAGAACGAGAACACGCGGGTCGCGAACCAGCGCGCGTGCAATGCAAATGGCCTGCCGGTCTGAAAGGGAGAGGGCGCCGGCAGGAGAATCCAGCCGGATGCCGTCGACCAGGCGGCCCAGCACTTCTGCGGCCGTCGCGCGCTGTTCGGCGTTGCTGCGGCGGCGCCGGAACATGCCGTCCGTTCCGAGCCAAATGTTCTCAAGAACTGACTGGCTGCCGGCAGTGAGTACCTCCTGGAAGACCGTCGCGATCCCGGCGGCATTGGCCTGCCGGGGGGAGCGGAAGGTGAGCGCATCGCCGTCGAGGGTTAAGCCACCGTCATCCGGGCGGTGCACGCCGCCGATGATCTTGACCAGCGTGCTCTTGCCCGAGCCGTTCTCTCCGAGGAGGGTGTGAACCTCGCCCGGTTTGACGTGCAGGTGGCCGTCGGCGAGAGCGATGGTCGCTCCAAAGCGTTTGCGCAGCGCTGACAGATGAAGACCTGTCGACCCATCTTCCATATCACTCCTCCTTGAGTACGCCGTGTGACGCATGCCACGAATAATACTAGACGAAACGTATCGCATCGGTCTACTGTTCTCTCACAGGCGCATACGGCGCTGACTCAAGGAGGAGTGCATAGATGAAGAAGCGCACGAATGTAGGGCGCCCTGCCCTGATCGGGACCGCAGTTGTCACGCTGGCGGCCCTCGGACTCGCGGGATGCTCGGCGGCTGCAGCACCAGAAGCCGATTCGGTGGCTCAGCCGGCCGCTTCGGCGGCCGCGGGCCAGTGTGGCTCTGTGCCGGACCTCGGAGCCAACGATCCGGACGGGCTGCTCAAGGAGTTCAGCCCAGAGACTGCGGCGGCCTACAACGCCTACCCGCTGCCGGTCAAAAAGTCCGCCTGGGCTGACTGGAAGTCGGAGAAGGACGGCGGCTACACGGCAGCGATTGTTGGCATGCCGCCGGCCAGTGCATTCGTCAACGTCATGCTGGACACGGTCCGGAAGGAGCTGGCCGCTGCCGACGTCGAAATCGTCGCCGACCTTGCGCCGGACGACCCCACCAACGTGCCGCTCCAGCTGCAGCAGTTCAGCCAGGCCGTGGCGCTCAAGCCGGACGTCATCTTCTTCATTCCGTTGGCCGGTGAACCGTCGGTCGACGCGGTCAAGGCGGCGGGCGAAGCGGGCATTCCCGTGATCGCCATGCAGTCCGTCGTGGATTCGGAGTACGCGGTATCGGTGGCGGGCAACAGCGTGCTGCAGGCGATGAAAGCCGGCGCGAGCACTTTGAGCGCCATTGGCGGGGCAGGCAATGTTCTGCGTGTCACCGGCATCCCGGGAATCTCAACCGAACTGTATGCCGAGGACGGCTTCCAGAATGTGCTTGAGCTGTGCCCCGACGTCTCCATCGCCGGCGAGGTGACAGGCTTCTTCGAAGCGACCACAGCGCAGACTGCCACCTTGCAGTACCTCGCGACAAATCCGGCTGGAGTCGATGCGGTGCTGCAGTCGGGCACTATGGGCCTCGGAGTGCTCAACGCCTTCGAAGAATCGGGACTCGAAGTGCCGCCCCTTGCGGACCTGGGCGCAACCCAAGGGTTCGCAAGCTGGGCCGCACAGAACGCCGACTACCCGTATGTTGGTTCCACGACTCCCACGGTGAGGCAGTCGCAAGTTTCTGTCGACATCGCTCTTCGCATCCTCAAGGGCGAAGGGCCGAAGATCAACCAGTTTGTCAACGACCCCTTCATTGTGGACCGTTCGAATCTTGAGGAGCTGGTGGATCCGGCGTGGAAAACCACCGACTCCACAGACCTGGTCGGCGACCCGCAGACGTTCTTCCCGGACGAGGTTCTCAAGGAGTACTTCAACAACCCGAGCAGCTGACGCCGCTCCGGGGACGTATAGCTAAGATGGCAGCCAAGCCTCCAAGTGCAACGTCGCCTTAGTTCCATACGCGGGACGACGGTACGTACACGGGCGGTTGCTCATCTTGATCGGCGTGCACCAATTGGTGCACGCCGATCAGTAGTCAGAGGAGACAGATGAAAATGGGTTGGTTGCGCAGCGATGGGAAAGCTCAGCTCGTAATGTCGGTTGGGCTGGATTGATGGCGCCCGTGCTGGACACCCGATCGGTATCACCCGCCGATCGCCGGGATTACTGGTCGGAGGGGATCGCCCAGCACTTCTTCCCGATGCGCGTAGAGGCAGTCGGGGCCACGTCGTTCGAGGCCCGATTGGCTGGTGGCGACATGGGCCCGGTCGCGGTCCGCTCTATCCAAGGCCTCCCGCACCGGGTGGCACGTACACAGCAAATGATCGCGGCCGCCGATCCGGAATGCATCCTGCTGTACCTGCTGACTAAAGGATCGATTTTTATTGAGCAGGACGGCCGGAGTTGTGTCCTTCGGCCGGGAGCGATCGCCTGGCAGGACACGTCGCGGCCGTCGACTTTCGAGGGCCGCGACGGATTCGAAGTACTGGTGTTCAGCGTTCCTAAGTGGTTCATCGGATCGCGGGCCGATGGCATCGCCCGTCGTACCGCAACACGGATCGGCGGAGGGGAGGGACGGCTCACTCCCCTCGCTGCGCCCTTTCTTGCGAGTCTCGCCCGGACCGTAATCGAGGGCGAGGGATTGCCGAGCCGCGAAGCCGAGGGCGCCGCGGAAATGATACTGCCGCTCCTTCGCAGCCATGATGACGAGGAGGGCGCGCTCGAATCAACGCCGCGCTCCGAGATGCTCCTCGCACGCATGCAGCGGTATGTCATGGAGCACCTTCGGGATCCTGAACTCGGCCCGGAGCAGATTGCACGGGCCCACTACGTGTCGACTCGCTACGTGCACAAGCTCTTTGCGGCGTCAGGCGCTGGCGTGTCGGCCTGGATCCGCGAACAGCGGCTCGAAGGCGCCGCAGGAGAGTTGCGAAAGTCGCCGGAAACATCCATTGCGGCTGTTGCGGCGAGGTGGGGCTATCTAAATCCTGCCAGCTTCAGCCGAGCGTTCCGAGAGAAGCACGGTTGCGCTCCCAGGGACCTCCGGTAACTCAGCACTCCAGCGGGAAGCCCTCGCCCCAAGGTAGGACGAGGGCCTTCCCTGACGGCGCGCGATCAGGCCTTCGGGTAGCCTGCCTGCCGGAGGCGGCTGCCCCAGATCCCCGACTTGCCGGGAGCGATGATCCCGTTCGGGTCCAGCGTGTCCTTGATCGTCTCGTTGAAGCGACGCTGTGCGTGATCGTTGAAGCCGAACTGATCGGCGGCGAGATCCATGAAGGACAGGTGCGCGCGGTATTCGCCGTAACCGCGCCTGCCGGCCTCGGCCACCATCCGCTTCGCCACCGCGTACGCCTTGTCGACCTGCTCCGGGTTCTTCGTGTCGAACGGAATCACGTTGATGAACGTGGTTGCCCGCGCGTTGATCGGCAGCATGCCGCCGAGGAAGTCCAGCCCGGCCTCGGCACACATTTCAGACATCAGCTTCTGGGCGGCCTGCGCGTGGTGGGACGTCAGCGGGATCACCGGCGAGAAGTCGACATGGCCGCCTTCCTCGCCACCGGACCAGCCGGCCATCTTGTACAGATCCTGGCTCGGCACGCCGATCTGCACCCGCTCGTGCGGATTCGGCAGGGTCTCCCATACATCGGCGCCGTGCTTCTCGCCGGAGATGTCAACGCCCGGGATCTGCAGGAAACGGGCCTGGAGCTTTGCGAAGTTGTGGTCCACGACCGCCTCGTCGCCGTACAGTGCAAACCGCATCATCCAACGGCCAACGCCGAGCTCCTTGGCGATCCGCTCGATGACTTCCTCGGGCATCGGACCGTCGCCGTCGTACCATTCGGCGCGGGTCGAGAGCATCGAGGCGATGCACAGCGTATTCGACAGCTGCGGGCGCATGTCGATGGTGCCGGCAAGCATGAGCTCGCGCAGCGCGTCGACGACGGCGGGAAGCTGCGAGTCGTCCCACAGGCGCAGCCAGAGCGGCATGTAGATTTCCGGCTTCGGCATGAGCCAGTAGCCCATCTTCGTGACGATGCCGTAGTTCGACTGCATGAACATCTCGGTAGAGGTGGGGCCAAGGCCGCGCTTGTACAGCGGCCAGGTGGGGTTATTGTCCATCGCGCCCGACCCGGTGCGCAGCAGGTCACCGTCGGGGAGCACTACCTCGAACCCGCAATGCGAGGCCTGGTCGATCGAGTAGGGCATGTAGGTGAGCCCGTGCTCAAGGGTGTTGGAGACGACGCCTCCCCAGCCGATGTCGACGATGGAGGCGACGAGGTCGTGGCCGCCGGCCTTAATCGCGTCATGCAGGTCGTACCAGCTCACGCCAGGCTCGACCATCGCGTAGCCGAGTTCCTCGTTGATCTCCACGCCGGTCATCTCCCGGAAGGAGACCATCACGGAGCCTCGCACCTGCGGGGCGGCACCGCCGTAGCCGTTGTTCTTGCCGCGGCCGATGGGCCACAACGGAACCTTGTATTCATTGGCGATCCGCACCACGGCCTGGACGTCCTCGACGCTCGTCGGGCTGACGACGGCGGACGGGACGTTGGTGGCGGTGCCCGGAACCTGGAAGGGATCCTGGAAGTCCTCCAGCGACGCGGCGTCGGTGGCGACCTTGTCCGCGCCGATCGCCGCGGCAAACTCGGTGAGCGCCTTTTCGAGTTCGGCCTCAGAGACTCCCGGCGGGGTCGGTAGCGTCGACGTTTCGGTGGTGCTGCTCATCGTCATCATCTCCTTTGATGCAGTGAATATAGGTGGTGCGTGCTGTCCATGGTGCGCCACCTCACATCTGCGTAGGGGTTCCGCGGTGCCATGGTGCAGTCCGTGCACAGAAGTGTGCACGGACTGCACCATGCAACCGATCGGGTACCGGCCCGTACCCGTGCGTGGTTGCGTGGAATTAGTTGCTACGACGAGGTGAACGGAGAAGATCCATGGCTGCTGGCCGCTTGGACGGAAAAGTTGTCCTGCTGACGGGTATCGGAGGCGGAATGGGCCGTGTGACAGCGCGGTTGTTCGCAGCTGAGGGCGCGATCGTGGTCGGCTGCGACCTCGACCCGGTCAGTGCAGCGGAGACGGTCCGCCTGGTCGAGGCCGAAGGCGGATCGGTCGAGTCAAGCGCTCCGGTGGATCTGAGCGACCGGGCCGACATCGACCGTTGGATTGCCGACACAGTGGCACGCCATGGCCGGATCGACGTTCTCTACAACAACGCCAGCCTGCCGCGATTCGCGCCGTTTGCCCAGATGAGCGCTGACGACTACCGGTTCACCCTCCAGAACGAGCTGGACCTGGTGTGGCATGCCTGCCAGGCAGCGTGGCCGCACCTGGAGGCATCACGCGGCGCGATCGTTAACATCGGCTCGGGGGCCGGAACCCAGGGCGCGCGAGCGCTGCCACAGGCCGCCCATGCCGCCGCCAAGGGGGCGGTCATCGCCCTCACGCGACAGTTGGCGGCAGAAGGAGTCGCGGCCGGCATCCGCGTCAACTGCTTGAGCCCGGGAGTCATGGCGACGCCGCCTGTGCTCGCCATGTTCGACGAGTTCGGCGAGAATGCGCCTGTCGCTCCGATCATTGAGCGCACCATCGATGGCAAGCCGGGAGACCCGCTCGCGGTCGCCTATGCGGGCCTGTATCTCGCCTCCGACGAGGCGAAGTGGGTCACTGGGATCAACCTTGTGGTCGATGGCGGAGCCAGCGCCATCATGTAGGCCAGCGAAGACTCCCACAGAACCACGACGACGGCGGTGCTCGCATAGGCGAGCGCCGCCGTCGACGTATTAACCTTCAGTGGATGGGTGCATTCAGGTTTCCCAGCAAGGGAGCCTGAATGCACCCATCCCAACTGTCAGTTCTTGGAAGCCTTCGATTTGGAGCTCGCCAATTTATCCGCGATGCCCATGAGGGTCGGTGATCCGGTGGCGGCAATCAGCGCGGCCTCCACCGGGCGCTTGAGCTTGACCGAGACGGGTTCCTTCACTCCTCCGAGCACCGCTTCGCGCCCCATGGCAGGGTTCTTGTGGCAGCGGACAGGTACGTTGAAGATCAAACGGCGCAGGCACGAGTTGTCATGGTCGCACCACACGATCTCATCGAGCCTGCCCTGGAGCACCTTGTTGGGGAACTCGGGATCGGCCAGCAGTTGCCGGGCGAGCATGATGCCGTCACCGTGGCCGTTGGCGATCGCGTCGGCGCTCTGCTGCGGATCGTAGGTGCTGCTCAGCAGCAACGGGGTGTTCGGCAGCGCGGCACGGAACGCCTGGGGCTCAGCATGCTCCAGCATGGACCCCGACGACGAGGGAAGGTTGTTGTCCATCGACTCGTAGTTCCCGTCGGTGAGTGCGATGTACCCCAGACCCTCTTTCGCAATGATCGCCGCGGTCTCCGCAAACTCCTCGGGACCCTGCCCGTCCGGCAGGTGGTCGTTCACGCTCATCCGGAGACCCACGGGGTAGTCAGTGCCCACCTCGGCCCGGATCGCGCGGACGGTGTCGGTCAGGATGCGGGCGCGGTTCTCGGCGCTGCCGCCGTATTCGTCGATTCGCCAGTTGGTCCGCGGCGAGAGGAAGGAGGAGTAGAGGTAGCGCATGTGGGCACCGAGCTCGATGCCGTCGAAGCCGGCGGCCTTCGCACGCCGGACGGCGGCGACCGTCTGGTCCTGGACCTTCAGGATGTCTTCCTTGGTGATCTCCAGCGGAGTCGGGTTCGTGCGCCCGCCGGGGATGTAGAACCCGTGCGGGAGGCGGGGAGCGCCCATGTGGACGGGTTTCGGGCTCGCCGCCAGAGTGGGCCGTCCTTCAGCCGGAACGCCCATGGCCCCGAAGCTCGGAAAGATCTGGGCAAAGATCGGCACATCGTGCGCGTGTACGGCATCGACCATGCGCTTGAGCCCCGGGATGAAGTCGTCCCGGTCGAATCGCATCAGCGGCTGGAACGGCGCCTCTTGGTTCCCTCGCTCGGTGGCGACGCCGCCGCCAATGATCAGCAGCCCCGCGCCGCCGCGGGCACGAGTGGTGAGGAAGGCGATGGTTTGGTCGCTCGGGTGACCGTCCTTCGTGGGCTGGAGCACGGCCATCGGGCTCAGCACGAAGCGGTTCTTGATCGTCAGGCCGTCGATCTTCCAGGGGCTGGAGAGCACCTCGGCGACGGTAGTGGCTTCTGGGGACATTCGTTTTCTCCTTGGTAGATCATGACCGCGGCCCGTGGGAAGCTCCCTACAAGCAGCGATGGCAAGGCCTCGGGATCCGCTCACGGCGCCGTAAAGCCGCCTGGATCTCGTGAAAGTTCTCGATTCTAAACGTATCGTATTGAATACGATAATGCGGCTTGCTGCTGTGATCAAGGCCACCAGGCCGCAGGCGGCGGCCCCTAGGTTCCATGGTCCGCGTGGATGGCCGGCTGTCCTTGTCTAGGGCTTGAGTGGCCATGTTTTGGCTCCTGAAACTGCATTTACAGGGGTTTGTTGCCCCAGCGCACCGATCTATGGTGTACGTTTCGTATTGGAAGTCTCAAGCTCGAAGGTGGATGCATGGCGGTCAGAAGCGAACAAAGTCATAAGGCGATTCTTGAAGCCACCATGGCGCTGCTTGACGAGTCAGGGCCGGACGCGCTCACTGTTCAGAAGCTCTCCATTGAGCGCATCGCGCGAGAAGCCGGCGTGAGCAAGACGACGATCTACCGCTGGTGGCCGAGCAAAGCGGCCGTTGTCATCGATACTTTTCTGGAGAACCATGTCGCGCGCACTCCGGTTCGTGAAGATGTGCCTGCAATCGACGCCCTGCGGGAGCATCTCTCCTCGCTTGCAGTGATTTATGCAGGTCCGGAGGGGCGGCTCATTTCCCAACTTGTCGCGGAAGCGCAGTATGACTCGGCGACAATGGAGGAGTTCAAGAACCGGTTCTGGCTTCCCCGTACACGCGCCGTGACGGCGATAGTGCGAAGGGCAATGGAAGAAGGGGCGATCCGTTCGGACCTGGAGCCAATGCTGGTGACGGAGCTGCTCTACTCCCCGGTGTACTTCCGCCTCCTCTTCCAGTCCGGTCCTCTGGACGCGGATGCGGCAAATGCCATCATGCAGTCGGCTCTCGAGGGGCTCGAGAGCCAGCACTAAGTTGCTTTCGGCAGTCGTGGCCGGATGAAGGCCGGGGGAGCAGTCAGTCCGAGTTCTGCAGGGACATCTGCGGCTCCCTCTAAAGGACGCACCCTTTGCATTGCCGGTTCGATACGGTCCGTATAGTATTGGTTTTCAGGGCTCGATGCTTCGCTTTAAGTGGCAACCTGAGGCACGCCGCCCGTCACAAATCCTGTGGACTTCCTGTCCGTTCCGATGAATCATGCGAACCTGCCGAAAGGACACACCTCGTGATCCCCGCCCTAGCTCCCCATGACGCCGTCGTCGTCGCCTACCGCAGAACGCCCATCGGACGTGCCCGCAAGGGATCGTTCGCGGGGGAGCGGCCCGAGGATCTCGCACTGGCTGCCGTTACAGGAGTCCTTGCGGCAACACCGCAACTCGACCCCACCGAGTTGGCCGACGCCTATGTGGGCTGCGCGGTTCCTGAAGGGGCACAGGGCGACAACATCGGCCGGCGGGTCATGATCATGGCGGGGATGGACCACCTCCCGGCGGCCACAGTCAACCGCTTCTGCGCCTCCTCCCTGCAGGCGACGGCGATGGCGGCACAGGCTGTGCGTGCCGGGGACGGCCAGGCCTTCCTCGTCGCCGGCGTGGAGTCCACGTCCTCGACGCCGCCGGTGACGACTTCCCCCTATCCGGGTTTTGCGGCTGCGGGTCGCCGCGCGGACGAACTCTTCGAATCCGGGGCCGAATGGTCAGACCCGCGGAACCGCGGCGAACTGCCGGACATCTACATCGACATGGGCAAAACCGCCGAGTTCGTTGCCCGTTCCACGGGCACCACTCGGCGGGACCAGGATGAATGGGCGCTCGAGTCGCAACTCCGGGCCGCGCGCGCCATCGAGGCCGGATACTTTGCCCGGGAAATCACTCCGGTCACCACTGCGGATGGCAGGAAGGTCACGGCCGACGACGGCCCACGCCCCACAACCACCATGGACGGGCTGTCCGGACTTCAGCCGGTTTTCCACGCCTCGGGCACCGTCACCGCAGGCAACGCCAGCCCGCTCAATGACGGGGCCTCCGCCCTCATCGTGATGAGTGCCGGCCGGGCCAAAGAGTTGGGACTCACCCCGCTGGCCCGCATTCTGGGGACCACGGCCAGCGGGCTTTCCCCGGAGGTCATGGGGCTGGGCCCGGTGGAGGCCTCACAGCGGCTCATGGCCCGACTCGGGTTGTCGATCGACGACATCGACGTCGTGGAATTGAATGAGGCATTCGCCGCCCAGGTCGTGCCTGTTGTCCGCCAGCTCAAGGCGGACCCAGCGAAGGTGAACCCGTTCGGCGGGGCGATCGCGCTCGGCCACCCCTTCGGTGCCACCGGGGCCCGGCTTGTTGGCACGCTCATCAATGGCTTGCAGGCCAAGGACGCCACGCTGGGACTGGCCACGCTCTGCGTCGGCGGCGGCCAAGGCATGGCCATGGCCATCGAACGCCTGTCATGAGCACCACGATGACGATTGACGATCCGGTGCGCTCCATGCTGGAGGCAGACCGGAGCCTGGAGCGGCTGGGCGTCACGGTGGAAGGCGCCAGCGGCGGCCGCTCGGTCGCAGTTCTCGAGGTCGAACCGCAGATGGCCAATGGGCATGGCATTGCCCATGGTGGCTTCGTTTTCAGTGTTGCCGATACTGCCTTCGCCATGGCAGCGAATACGCTGGGCGCCAGCATCGCGACGGCGGACGCAACCATCACCTACCTGTCTCCCGCACACGTTGGCGAGCGGCTGGTTGCCGAGGCCGAGGTTACTTTCAATGAATCGCGGCGGGTCATCGTGGACGTCATCGTCCGCGCCGGAGACCGCACGGTGGCCATCTACCGCGGAACCGGCCGTGCTCTCCGGGCACCTGCCGGCTAGGCCGCGCACCAGCCTCCTGCAGACGGAACCCATCGCTCACGACATCGAGCGATGGGTTCCGTCGTCTCCGGGCAGCAGGATCCACACGCAAAACCGCTCCCCTGGAAGGACCGATTTCTCGGCCACATCCAGGGGAGCGGTCTATAAGCGCTGCCTAGCCCAGTGAGCGTCAGGCAGAGACGCGGCCCCGCACGAACTCTTCATCCGGGGAGTCCGTGACCGGCAGGCCGGAGGCCACCAGCGAGGCCCGGAGCTGCTTCATGAAGCGGTCGGGCAGCTTCGGGGAAGGCGCGCGGAGGGCCCCACCGTTGAAGCCGGCGAGCCACTCCTGGTACTTCCACTGGGTGCGGTTGATCATGTTTGTCCCCGGCGTGGAGGTCGAGGACACGGCGCCGTTGGCCTGACGGGCGGGATGGACCTGCCAGTACAGCTTCATTGCTTCCTCCCACTGGCCGGACTGGGCCAGATCGAAGGCGCGGGGGTAGTAGTCGCTCATCCAGTTCGTGTTGCTCGTGCCCGAGAACTGGAAGTCCAGCACGGACATCAGCGGGATGGTCTCGGCCTCGATCGGGCAGGAGATCAGCACCTCGTCGCGGAAATGGTGGTACATCTCCATGACGCCGGGGATGCCGGGGTAGGCTTGCTCCGCCTTGATCGCGACGATGTTCGGGATGGCATCCAGCACACGCCGAACGAAGGCCACATCCATGCCTGCCGGATGGATCCGCTCGAAGCCCCAGGCCGGAAGCGGGAACAGCATGGTGGCCAGCCCGGTCTCGTCGCAGAAGGCCTTGGTGTAGTCGAACACCTGATCGTGGGACGTCGGCCAGAAGGACGCGGGGTAGGCCAGCAGCGCGCGGTCCACGCCGGCGGCTTCGGCAAGCTTGGCGGCGCGGATGTTCTCTTCCAGGGTGTTGAAGATGGCGTGGAAAAAGATGCCAAAGTCGGGCCCGGCGGCTTCACGCGCCACCGCGGCAATCCGGGCGTATTCCTCCACCGTGACATTCACTTCGGCAACCAGAAGGGTGCCGGCAAAGCCGAGTTCCTTCAGCTTGAGTACGTCGTGGCGGATCGCGTTCTCGTTGATCCCGGAAAAGTCGGGTGTGTAGGACGGGTGGGTGACGGCGATCGTGCCGCGGAACTTCTCTTTCGCCCAGGCGCGGGCCTCGGACCGTGTGTAATCCACCATTGGGTTCTCCTTAATCCTTGTTTATTTACGAGTAGTGACAATGCCGACCGGCAGGACGGTGCCGATGCCCTCGGCGCGGGCTCGGTTGAGGAGCATCTCGGCAACGACGACGTCCTGCAGGCCCGAGCCTGTCGATTTGTAGATCCGAATGCCCTGCTCCGGGTCGATCTGGGTTGCACCGCTGAGCACAGCGTTGAGCGTGACGACGACGGAATCGACGTCGACGCCGTCGGCGCGGGCGGCGATCATGTCGCCGCTGCCGTTGACCACCTCGTCATAGGTGTCGACGACGACGACGGCGGCCCGGCCAATGAGGTCGGCTGGCAGTTCGCGCTGTGCCGGCGTGGTGGAACCGATGGAGACGATGGCGGTATTCGGGCCCACCCATTCGCTCAGCAGGGTGGGGGATTCGTCCCTCGACCGTGCCGCGCAGAGAATGAGGTCTGCATCCTCCGCTGCCTCCTGGGCAGAGCCCACCGCGACGGCCGCCGCGCCAGAGACGCCGTCGAACTCGCGGGCGAACGCCTCACGATTCGAAGGTGTAGGACTGAACACGCGGATGCCGGCGAACTCGACCAGGTGGGACAGCGCCGTGAGGTGCGACCGCGCTTCGAAGCCCGAACCGATCACGCCGACCCGCAAGGGCCGTTGCGGTACCAGCGTCGAGGCCCCGACGGCGGAGGTCGCCGCCGTGCGCAAGCCGGTGACCCGGTTGCCGTCCACCAGCGCGACCAAGTCCGCCGTGTCCTTATCGAAGAGGGAGATGAGATAGCTGACGCGGAGCCCGTCCGCGAAGGATCCGACGATCGATTTCGCGCCGAACAGCTGGCCGCTTCCCGGCACAGACGGCATGATCCGCATCCACTCGCGTTCGGACTGGGCAAAGATCCTGCCTGGCGTCCGGGCCTCGTCGTCGGCGGCACTGTAGGCGGCGCGAATGGCCCGAATGGCCTCGGGCCAATCTGACAGCTTGGCTACATCGGAATCTGTCAGGAACAGCGGAAGGTTCTGCGGCAATTCGCCATCGGTACTCACGGGCTTTCACTCCTTCGTGTTACGGGGCCCCGCAACGAGCGGGTCGGAGAATGAGATGGGCATTACATCCGATACGAATCGTATCCCATATACTCATCAGCACAACCCCGTCTCAAGGAGGAGCGTTCAGCATATGGGAATCGCAACTGTGAACCCGACCACCGGCTTGACCGAAAAGGAATTCGAGCCCCATTCATCCGAAGAGGTCCAGGCCCGAATCGCCGAGAGCGCCGGGGCAGCAGCTCGCCTCCGCGCCACCACCTACGAGCAGCGGGCGGCCTGGATGCTTGCTGCCGCGGAGATCCTCGCCGACGAGGCGAACAGCCTCGCGGAGCTCATCACCGTCGAGATGGGTAAGCCCATCGCGCAGTCGGTCGCCGAGGTGCAGAAGTCCGCGAAGGCCATGCGCTACTACGCAGAGAATGCGGAAGCGTTCCTCGCCGACAGCCCGCTCCAGGACCCGGCGGCGGTGGGTGCCTCCCAGGCCTGGACCCGCTACGAGCCACTCGGCGCGGTCTTGGCGGTCATGCCGTGGAACTATCCGCTATGGCAGGTGATTAGGTTCGCCGCCCCTGCGCTCATGGCGGGGAACTCCGGGCTGCTGAAGCATGCCTCCAACGTGCCCCAGGCCGCGATCTATCTCGACACGCTGTTCGAGCGGGGAGGCTTCCCGGCCGGTTCCTTCCGGACCCTGCTGATCGGCGGCGGTGAGGTCGCCGACGTGCTGGCTGATCCGCGGGTCAAGGCGGTCACCTTGACCGGCTCGGAGCCCGCAGGGCGTTCCGTAGCTTCGATCGCAGCCGATCACGTGAAGAAAGCCGTGCTGGAACTCGGCGGATCGGATCCGTTCATCGTCATGCCGACCGCAGATATTGCCGAAGCGGCGGCCACTGCAGTGCGGGCCCGGATCAACAACAACGGCCAGTCCTGTATCGCAGGCAAGCGCTTCATCGTCCACACCGACGTCTACGACGCCTTCGCCGCCGAGTTCGCGCAGCGGATGGCCGACCTCGTCGTCGGCGACCCCCTCGATCCGCAGACCGAGGTTGGCCCGCTGGCCACCCGCTCCGGTCGCGACGAACTTGCCGAGCTCGTCGAGGACGCCCGGGACCGCGGGGCCCAGATCCTGGCCGGCGGAACCATTCCGGACAGCAAAGGCTTTTTCTATGCCCCCACCGTTGTGGCCGGGCTGACCGACGACATGCGGCTGGTCCAGGAGGAGGCCTTCGGACCCGTTGCCTCGCTCTACCGCGCGAACGATCGCGAGGAAGCCCTGCGGATCGCCAACCAAACCTCCTTCGGTCTGTCCAGCGCTGTCTGGACGCGGGACGCAGCCGAGGAAGAGTGGTTCCTGCAGAACCTCGAAGCCGGGGCCGTGTTCATCAATGGCATGACCGTTTCCTACCAGGAGCTGCCGTTCGGCGGGATCAAGCGCTCCGGATTCGGGCGGGAACTTGCGGCGGAAGGCATCCGCGAGTTCTGCAACCTGAAGACCGTCTGGAAGGCCTGACACAACGCATCGAGCGGCTCGCCGGAACCCTTGCGAGCACAAAGTGATCGGTGTTACATTATCCGAAACGAAACGTACTGAACCGAAGGATTCCAAATGACCGACGCAGTCAATGTCGACGTGGTGGTGATCGGGGGAGGCCCGGTAGGGGTGACCGCGCTGGCGCTGCTTGGCCGGGCGGGATTGACCGCCGTTGGCCTGGAGCGCGAAACCGAGGCCTGGCCCACCGCCCGTGCAGTGCACTTCGACGGCGAAACCTTCCGCACCCTCCAGTCACTGGGGGTTGCGGAACGGTTCGCGGACGTCACGTTGCCGATGTCCTCGATGCACATCGAGAACGAGGCTGGTGAGGTGCTCATCTCCATTCCCACCGGGCGGTTCGGGAGCCAGGCCTGGCACGACGACCTCACCTTCCACCAGCCCGACGTCGAGCACTTGCTCAGGGATGTTGTCGACAAGCTCCCCGGCGTCGAACTCCGCTGCGGAAGCGCGGCCGCCGGCGTCCGAAACGTCGACGGCGGCGTCGAGGTCACCGTGCGCGACGCCGATGGCCGCGAATCGGTGGTCCGCGCCCGCTGGGCCATCGCGGCCGACGGCGCCCGGTCCGAGGTCCGAAATTCGTTTGGTATCGTCACCGAACGCATCGGTGAGGACGCCCAGTGGCTGGTGGTGGACGGAATCCTCAAGGACAGCCCCGGCCTGGCAACCGACATGATCTTCTTGGGCCACCACACCCGGCCCGCCCTGTGGATCCGACTGCCAGGCGACAGAGTGCGGATGGAATTCATGTTGATGCCGGACGACGACCCCGAGGAAATCGTGACGGCGGAGTCGGTCGAACGGATCAGCCGCGGCGTCCTGCCCGCTGACAAGTTCACCGCCGACCGGCAATCCATCTACACATTCCGGGGCCGCATCGCCGAGCAGTGGCGGGTGGGCAACGTCTTCCTGGCCGGAGACGCTGCGCATCAGGCGCCGCCGCTGTTCGGGCAGGGCCTGTGTGCCGGAATCCGGGACGTGGCCAACCTCGTCTGGAAGCTGGACCTGGTCAAGCGCGGCTCGGCGGATGAGTCGCTGCTCGACACCTACGAGACCGAGCGGAAGCCGCATGCGCGGTTCTGGGTGGAGCAGGCGGCCACTGCTGCGGGCTTCCTTCAGACCACCGACGCCGAGGTGGCGAAACAGCGGGACGAATTCATCCGGACCAATCCTGCCGCCTCGGCCCCGGTGTCCCCGGCCCTGGGCCCGGGTCTCCACGAAGGCGACACCGACAAGCGGGCGGGCTATCTGGGCATCCAGCCGATCCTCGCCGACGGAGTCCGGCTGGACGATATGGTGGGCGCCCACTTCCTGGTGGCGAGCTCCCGCGACCTCTACGAAGCCGTCCCGGCCGAACTGCGCGCCCAGCTCGAGGAGGACGGCGACGTCGTCGTCCTGCTCGATCCGGCCAAGGTCGGCCAGATCCTTGAAACGGCGGGCGCCTCCGCCGTCGTCATGCGGCCGGACCACTACATCCTGGGTCTCGCCGACACGCCCGAAGCGTTCGAGCGTATCGTGCGCAGCATCCCCACCGTCGACCGCGCCGTACCGGCGCCCCTCTAGACCAACACCCGCCAGAAATCGGCACAAGATAGGAGATCACCATGGCCTTCAGCCCGATCACCCACCTGCGGCACTTCGACATCGCCGTACCCGACTACCAAAAGCAGATCGACTTCTATAAGAACCACTGGGGACTCACCGTCATGGAGGACGACGGCGGCGTCACCTACTTCGCCGCCGAGGGCTCGCCCGAGCAGTACTCGGTCCGGGTCCGCAAGTCCGACGAGAAACGGCTCGATCTGGTCTCCTTCGGCGCCGCTGACCGCACCGCCGTCGATCAGCTGGCCTCCGACCTCATTGCGAAGGGCGTGCAGCTGGTCGGTGAGCCCGACGACGTCAAGACGCTCGGCGGCGGCTACGGCTTCCGGTTCTTCGATCTGGAAGGGCGCACCATCGAGGTCTCCGCCGACGTCGCAACCCGCAAGCACCGGAAGGTCGAAGAGCGCGAGGACATCCCGGTCAAGCTCTCGCACGTGGTGCTGAACTCGCCCGAGCCGGAAAAGATGCGGGCCTGGTACGAGCAGCACTTGGGTTTCCGCCTGTCCGACACCCTGAACCACCCGCAGACCGGCGACCTGTTCTACTTCATGCGCTGCAACGCCCAGCACCACAGCATGGCCATCGCCCGCGGTCCGCATGCCTCCCTGCAGCACGCCTCGTTCGAACTGCGCGGAATCGACGAATACATGCGGGGCAGCGGCCGTCTGATGCGCGCCGGGTTCCGGAAGATCTGGGGCCCCGGCCGGCACCGCGCCGGCGACAACACCTTCACCTACTTCATTGACCCGAACGGGAACACGATGGAGTACACCACCGAACTCGACGCGGTCGACGAGGACACTTGGCATCCCAGCATCTTCGACGTCCGCGAGCCGGAGACGTCCGACCAGTGGGGCACCGGAGGCGAGATGGACGAATTCATCACCAAGGAGATGTTCAACGACCCGGACAAGGGCCTGTACGTGGCCCCGCCGGTCTGACGGGAAGCCGCCGTGGCCGGGAATCCAACAACCGAAACGGTCGGTCCGGGCGGCTTCGCGCTCGGCACCTTCGAGCTCGCGGGGGAACCTTTCCCCGGGGTGGTCTTCGGTGACGCCGTCGTAGATCTCCGATCTGTCCTGCCCGCCGTGGGGCAGATCGGGGATCTGTTCGGGGTTTCAATGGCTGACGGGCCAGTGCGATGAGCCTGCGGCAGAGCCATTTCGTGCCGCCCGTTCCGTACCTCATGGCCGCCCACCAAGGGATGTTGGATGGGCTGGATGTTGACACCACGCGTGCAACGTCCAGCGCCTCCCAGTTGGAGGGGCTGATCTCGGGAGAACTGGACCTGGCGGTCACGGCCATCGACAACCTGTTTGAGTGGACGAAGGCCGGCGCCGACCTCCGGCTCGTCGCCCAGGTCGAGAAGACCACGCCCCTCGGGCTCTATGCGCGAGATTCGGCGGAGTCCCTAGCTGATCTGGCGGGGCGCCGATTTGCGGTGGATGCGCTGTCGAACGGTTTCGCCCTGGCCGCCCGCCGTGTGCTCCAGGACGCCGGCGTCGAGGTCCACTACGTCGAGGTGGGCGGAGTTCGGGAGCGTTTCGACGCCCTGGTGGCAGGGGATGCGGACGCAACGCTGCTCGGCCCGCCGATCGACGAGCTCGCGGTCGCGGCCGGCATGCGCTGCCTGGCAGCCGTGAACAGCCTGCTGCCGGACTTTCCCGGCCAGGGGCTGGTGGTCCGGGCCCCGCTTGTCGGTTCTGAAGAGCTGCACGACTACCTGCGTGCCTTGGTCGGCGGCGCGGAGTACTGCCGCTCTCTTTCGGCCGACGACGGCGTGGCCTTCCTTTCGCAATGCGGCTTCTCCACGGCGGCCGCTGCGGCGTGGGAAGCCCGGCCGGACACCCTGGAAGTCAGCTCCTCAGGCCTCGCCGTGCTCACGGACATCCGGCGGAGCCTCGGCATGCTGCCACAGGGTATCGAACTCGCCGCGCTCTGCGATGCTGGCCCGCTTCGCCGGGCCACCGAAACCGTCGAGCGATAAGCGCAGGCACTGCGAAACCTGACCGGACCGCAAAACCTGCGCACAGCAGACCCCCCGCTTCGATCAGAACCATTGTGATCGCGGGCACTACATGCGATACTGTACGTATCGAACAGAAGCACCACATAAAGCACTACCGAGGAGAAGACATGAAGCTAGGGAGAATCGCAGTCGCAACGCCCGACGGCGAACAAATCCGGCTCGTAGCGGCCCGGCCCGAAGAGGGACGCGTCGTCGACCTGGCCCGCGCCTACGCGCTGACCCTGCAGCGGAAGGCGGCCGATCCGGACCGCGCCCGGGCCATCGCCCTGACCATGCTCCCGGGCAGCCTGTCGGCGGGAATCGGCGGCGGCGACGCCTTCCTCGACGCCGCTCACGCTGCGCTGGCGGCGGCAGATGACGCGTCGATCTCCATCGACGAGGTCTCCTGGCGTGCAGCCGTCGATTCACCGGTCATCCGCGACGGCCTGACCTTTGAGCAGCACATCCAGAACTTCCACCGCATCGTGGCCAAGGCGCAGCCTTCGCGTTCCATCTACCAGCGGCCCGGATACTTCAAGGGGACCACCGCCAGGTCCCTGGGGCACGACGAGGTCCTGTCCTACCCGGACTTCACCGAGGCACTCGACTGGGAGCTCGAGATCGGCTACGTGGTCGGCAAGTCCGGCACGGACCTGACCCCGGAGCAGGCGCCCGATCACCTCTTCGGCATCACCATCTTCAACGACTTCAGCGCCCGCGACGTGCAGGGTGTCGAGATGCCCATCGGAATGGGCCCGCAGAAGAGCAAGGACTTCGCCTACGGCATCGGCCCCTGGGTAGTCACGATGGACGAAATCGAATCCATCGAGGGACTCAAGGGACAGGTCCGGGTCAATGGCGAGGTCCTCTCCGACACCAAGGTGGAGGACTTCGTGTACACCCCGGCCGAACTGCTGGCCTACGTCTCCATTTCCGACCGCCTGCAGCCCGGCGACATCATCGGCTCCGGCACCATGGGCTTCGGTGCAGGCGTCGAGATCGGACGCTTCCTGCAGCCGGGTGATGTCATCGAACTCGAACTCGAAGGCGTCGGGACGCTGCGCACCCCCATCTCCACCGAACGCCAAAAGGCCCCGTGGTGGCCCGAGCCCCGTACCTACCCGCACGAGGGATGGCAGGCATGACCACCAGACCTCCCGTCCGCCGGGTAGTCACCGGACACGACGACCAAGGCCGCGCCATCATCCTGTCGGACGGACCGGCGCCGAATCACTGGTCCTCCGACCTGATCCCGGGCTTCGGTGCCACCGTCCCCTGGCTCACCCAGGGGCCCATCGACCACGTCACCGACCAGGACCCGGCCACCGCGGACGCGGATCTGCCCAGCTTCCCCGGCCCGGGCGAGACCATCCTCCGCATCGCCGACTTCCCGCCGGACTCTGTCTATCCGGACGAAGCCGACTCGGTGATCTTCAGTGAAATCGACGGGCACGAAGAGGCCGAAGCCGGCGCGGAACACAGCAACGGCAAGCACTTCTGGTTCCACCGCACCGATTCGCTGGACTACGCGGTGGTCCTGGACGGCGAGATCACGCTGTTGGTTGACGAAGGCGAAACGACCCTCCGGGCCGGTGATATAGCGGTCCAGCGTGCCACCAGCCACGCCTGGTCGAACCGCACCGACCGCACTGCGCGGATGTTGTTCGTGCTGATCGGAACGGAGCCCCTGTCCGCGGCGGAGATCGCGGCCCGGCGCCAGGAGCATGCTCACTCTTTGGAGCGAACGTGATTGTTGATGCCCAAGCCGCCGACGGCGAGGTGATCTGGCGGCCCGGCTCCTCGGCTGGCGCCGAAACGGAAATCGGTCGCTTTGCCGGTTTCCTGCGCGCGCAGGGATTGGAGATCGGCCAGGAGTATGACGAGATCTGGCAATGGTCGGTCGATCATCCGGAGACGTTCTGGGAGCTTTTCGCCCAGTTTGCGGGCGTGGAGTTCGGCGGCTCCCAGGGACCGGTCTGCACACCGGATGCCATGCCGCACACGCGGTGGTTCCCCGGCCGCACCCTGAACTTCGCCCGCCACCTGCTCGAAGGACATGACGGGACGGCGCTGATCGCCGTGGCCGAGGACGGATCCCGGGAAGAGGTCAGCTGGGACGCGCTGCGGCGCGAGGTCGCCTCGCTCGCGAAGCACCTGCGGGACCTGGGCGTCGGCCCCGGTGACCGGGTCGTTGCGGTCCTTCCCAACGTGGCCGAGGCGGTGGCGGGGCTCCTCGCCACTGCCTCGATCGGGGCCATCTGGTCCGTCTGTGCACCGGAATTCGGCGCCGGAGCGATCGTCTCGCGGTTCGCCCAATTGGACCCTAAGGTTGTCATCGTCGCGCCGAGCTACTGGCTCGGCGGCAAGGAGCGCGACCGCCGGGAAGAGTTCCGCGAAATCTTCGCCCAGCTCCCGACGGCGGAGCACATCATCTGGGTGACCCGGCACGGCACCACGCCACCGGTCGAAACACCGGTGCCGGCCGTCAGCTGGGAGCAAGCCGTGGCCTCGCCGGCGGAGCCGGTGTATCACGACGTCGAGTTCAGCCACCCGCTGTGGGTGCTGTTTTCCTCCGGCACCACGGGCATCCCGAAGGGAATCGTGCACGGACACGGCGGCGCGCTGCTCGAGGAGATGAAGATGCTCCTCATCCATTCGGACCTGCGGCCGGGCGACAGGTACTACAACGTCGCCTCGACCAGCTGGGTGCTGTGGAACTCGTTGATCTCCGCACTCGGTGTGGGGGCGACGGCGGTGCTCGTCGACGGGAACCCCACGTTCCCGACGGTCGACCGGGTCTGGCAGGTGACAGCGGCAGAAAACGTCGCGGTCCTCGGCGTCAGTGCAGGTTTCGTGCACGCCTGCGCCAAGACCGACCTGGTGCCGATGAACGACCATGACCTCTCCGCCCTGCGTTCGCTCCAGGTCACCGGCTCGCCGCTGTCCGCGGACGGTTATCGCTGGGTCTACGGCAACGTCGGCGACATCTGGCTGAGCTCGATGAGCGGCGGCACGGACATCGCGTCGGTGTTTGTCGGCGGATCGCCCACGCTGCCCGTTCGGGTGGGCTACATCCAGGCCCCCGCCCTGGGAGTCCGGGTGGAGGCCTGGGACGACGCCGGAAGCCCCACCACCGGGAAGGGCGAGCTCGTCGTCACGCAGCCGATGCCGTCCATGCCCCTGCAGTTCTGGGGCGACGACGGCAGCCGCTACCACGACAGCTATTTCTCGACCTACCCGGGAGTGTGGCGGCACGGCGACTACATCGAGTTCAGCTGGCGCGGGATCCTCATTCACGGCCGGTCCGACTCGACGCTCAACCGCAACGGACTCCGGCTCGGGTCGGCGGATATCTACGCCGCCGTCGAGACTCTTCCGGAGGTCGCGGAAGCGCTGGTGATCGGCGCGGAGCTGGGCACCGAATACTACATGCCGCTCTTCGTCAAACTCTCCGAAGGCGCCGACCCCGCCGCGGCCGAGGCAGCGATCGTGAAGTCCATCCGGGATAGTCTCTCCGCCCGCTACCTGCCCGACGAGATCGTGTTCATGCGGGCAATCCCGCACACCCGCACGGGCAAAAAGCTGGAAGTCCCGGTGAAACGCCTCCTGCAGGGTGCCGTGCTCGACGACGTCGCGGACCTGGGCGCGGTCGACGACCCCGAATTGCTCGAAGAGTACGCCCAGTTCGCGCTCGGACGGCACACCGTCGCGAATTAGCCGGACCTGTAATCCGGCTGGGGGAGGCCCTCCGGGCTCCAGGATGGGCCTTCCCCGAACATTCTTCCAACCGGCCGCTTGGCCATCAGTAAAAGGACATAACCATGCGGTTCTCCATTCGAAATCTCACGTCCGTGGCAACCATTGCCGCCGCCGCCCTCGTCCTCGCCGGCTGCTCCGGTGGGGAGACTTCTGCTTCCGCGGACGGAGCCGGAGCCAGCGAAGTGACGGAACTGAAAGTCGGCGTCACACCGATCGCCAATGCCGCCAACCTCTACATTGCGCTAGAACAGGGCTATTTCACCGAAGAGGGCCTCGAGGTCACGCCCACCATCATTCAGACCGCCTCCACCGCCATTCCGTCGCTGCTCAACGACGAGCTGCAGCTGGCCTTGATGACGTCGGTCCCGACCGTGACCGCGGCGTCGAAGGGGCTGCCGATCAGCGTTGTGTCGGGTAGCGACCGGTACCCCACCGACGGCGCTGCGGATACCACCGCCCTGGTGGTGGCACCCGAGAGCGGAATATCTTCCCTGGCCGACGTCGCCGGCAAGACCGTCGCGCTCGTCGGACTGAAGTCCGCGCCGGATCTGGCCCTGCGGGTGGTCCTTGAAGAAGCAGGAGTAGACCCCTCCGACGTCGAGATGGTCGAGATCGCTTACCCAGACATGGTCTCCGCCCTGAAGTCCAACCGCGTCGATGCCGCCTTCGTCGTCGATCCGTTCCTCTCCGCGGCCAAAGCGGCGGGTCTTGACGTCGTCTCGCAGCCGTTCACCGAAGGCCTCGGTGGAATGAATGCCCTGCTGTGGGTGGGTAGCGATGCGTTCGTGCAAGCGAATCCGGAGACCGCTGGGAAGTTTGCCTCCGCCATCAAAAAGGCGGGGGAGTACGCGAACGAAAACCCGGAGGCGGTGCGTGAGGTGCTCCCGGAATTTACCTCGCTCTCGCCCGAAGCCATCGCCAAGTCCGTCATTCCCAGCTGGGACGGAGAGATCTCGGACGCGGACATCCAGGCCTATGTGGACCTGATGAAGCGTGAAGGGTTTATTGCCGAGGACGCCCCGGGCGTCGAAGACCTGCTCTGGGCGCCCAGTGGCAACTAGCGGTGCCGTGATGGTTCCCGCACGTCGTCTTCTTGCCGGGCGTTGGGGTTCGCCGCTGGCCGCCCAGCTGGCCGTGGTGGCCGTGCTGCTGGTCATCTGGCAGATCACGGCCGGCTTGGGCCAGCTCGGAGCGGTCCCCACGCCGGTTGAAGTAGGCCGGGCGTTGCTCGCGATTTTCGCGAGTGGCGCCGTCTGGGAGCCGCTGGGCACCACCCTGGCCGGGTGGGCGATCAGCCTGCTGCTCGCCGTCGTTGTTGGCATCGTGGTGGGGTTCCCGCTCGGAACCAGCCGGCTGGCATATCGGCTGTCCGTCTTCACGCTGGACTTCCTGCGCACCATTCCCGCCCTGGTGTTGGTGCCCCTCGTCGTCCTGCTCTACGGCTCCGGCCTGGAAAGCACCATTTTGCTGGCCTTTCTTGGAGCCGTCTGGGCGGTCATCATGCAGACAATTTACGGGGCACGCGATGTGGACCCGACGGCCCTGCAGACGTTCATGTCATTCCGAGTCCGCCGCTGGGACACGGTCAGGTTCCTCCTGGTCCCCACCGCGTTGCCCTACATCGCTACCGGGGTCCGACTGGCGGCGGCGATCTGTCTGCTGGTAACCATCAGCGCGCAGGTCGTCATTCCGGCCGGGGGACTGGGCGAACAGATCCTCACCGCCCAACTGGGCGGAGCGGTACCGACCATGTACGCCTACATCTTCCTGTGCGGTGCGCTTGGAGTCGGAGCAAACGCAGCCTTCGGCAAGCTTGAAGCCAAGGCCCTGGCCTGGCATCCCTCTCATCGAAAGGTTGCGGCATGAGCTCACGGCTCGCACGGCTCCTAGTGCCGGCTTTGTTGCCCCTCATCCTCATCCTGGCGTGGTGGTATGCCAGCGCAGGCGGCTCCTCGATCTTCTTCCCTCCGCTGTCGCAGATTCTGGAGAGGTTTCAGGAGCTGTGGCTGTTCGCGCTGGTTCCGGAACACGTCGTGCCGAGTCTTCAGTCGATTCTCTGGGGACTCGGGATCTCGATCGTGCTCGGCGTGGGACTGGGGGTGCTTCTCGGCCTAAACGGTTATGTCGCAACAGCAGTGAACCCGGTCCTGCAGTTCCTCCGTTACCTTCCGGCGGTCGCGCTGCTGCCGCTGGCCATCCAGCTGATCGGCATCGGTCAGGAGATGCGGGTCACCATCATCGTGCTGGGCGCGCTGTGGCCGATTCTGCTCAACACCATTGACGGCGTCCGCGGGATTTCCCCCGGCCTGGTTGACGTCGCACGATCCAACCGCCTGAGGCCCTTCGACTGGATTTTTCGCGTGGTCATCCCGAGCGCGAGTCCGCAAATCTTCGCCGGGATCCGCGCGAGCCTCGCCGTTTCCGTCATCTTGATGTTCGCCAGCGAACTGTTGGGAGCGTCCCGTGGGATCGGCTACTTCATCCTCGAGGCCCAGCGGCAGTTCTCGCTGCCGGAAATGTGGTCGGGAATGATCCTGCTCGGGATCATCGGCTACGCCTTGAACGTCGTCCTGATGGCGATCGAATACTTCGCACTCGCGTGGCACCGAAAGGCACGGATATGACAACAGGAGATCTGGACATGCAAGCCACCAAAACCCCGGTGCTCGAAGCCGTCAACATCAGCAAATCGTATGGCGAGAAGCAGGTGCTGGCCGATGTCTCCTTCTCCGCTGCGGAGGGAGAGTTCGTCTGCATCGTGGGACCATCCGGGACGGGAAAAACCACGCTGCTGAGGACGCTGTCAGCACTTGGCACCGCCAATTCGGGAGAGGTGCGCGTCAACGGAACGGCCATCACCCGTCCACCCGCGGAAGTGTCGGTTGTCTTCCAGGACTACAGCCGCTCGCTGATGCCGTGGATGCGCGTGGGCAAGAACATCGAACTGCCGCTCCGCCGCTACAACCTGTCGCCGGCCGAGCGGGCCACGCGGGTGACCGAGGCGCTCCGCGATGTGGGACTGGAGCACGCCAAGGACCTCTATCCGTGGGAAATGTCCGGGGGCATGCAGCAGCGTGCGGCCATCGCGCGGTCGCTGGCGTACCGCCCGCAGGTCCTGATCATGGACGAGCCGTTTGCCTCCGTGGACGCCCAGACCCGCGCGGACCTTGAGGACCTGATGCTCGACATTCGGGCACGCCTCGGCGTGACAATCGTGCTGGTCACGCACGATATCGAGGAAGCCGTCTATCTGGGCGACAAGGTCATCGTCCTGTCGGGCAGGCCCGCCTCGGTGTCCGCCACCGTCGACGTGCCGCTCGGGCGCACCCGGGACCAAATCAGCACCAAGTCCCGCCCGGATTACCTGGAACTCCGCGCCAAGATCCACGCCATGATTATGCAAAGCCCGAGCTCCGTTTCTGGCTGACGTGGCAAGAGTGCTGCCGTCTTGAGAACGCCGGGTGCAGCTCCAGACATGGAGCCGCACCTGGCGATTCTGGTTATCGGAGGTCTGCTCACCGGACTGCGGTCGGCGGAGCATCCTCGATTGAAGGCAGCTGCTTAATAATGTGCGAAGGGACGGCGTCGCCTTGGCTCTTCTGGAGAAACGCGCTGTGGTCGAAGACGAAGTCTCGCAGCGGTCGAATAAACGCCGGCACATGATGGAAAATCTTGCCGGTGACATAAGCCTGCTGGCTTACCTTCGACGTATGCGGCTTTCGGTGATCTTCAAAGGCTTGTAGTGCTGAGGTGAGCGCGGCGGAGTCGGCCACGGCGACACCGGCCAGGAAACGACCGAGAAAGTAGCCGTCCTCGATGGACATTCCGGCCCCATAGGCAGCGTATGGGGAAGTGGGGTGAGCCGCGTCGCCGACCAGGGTCGTGCGGCCCTTGGACCATTGCTTCATTGGGACGCGGTCGACAATCTCCCATCGATGGGTGTGTTCCGGTGCCGTGCGTTCGATGAAAGACGGCAACGGTTCATCGAAGTGGCCTGCCCGTTCCAAGGCGTAGGCGCGGATGTCGGTCTGGGTGAACGGTGCCTGCGGGGTCCACTTCTCCAATACCCACCATTCGTAGCCATTTCGCCCCTCGTGCCGGATCGGAGTGTACGATCCCTGTACAGTGCGGTCGTGGGCAAACACACCTCTCGTGCCGATTGGCTCATCGGTTAGAAACCATCCGCCCATGAGGTGCAGTCCGTGGTAACGCTTGGGTGAGTCCCCCCACAGTTCCTTCCGAACGGCGGAATCGATGCCGTCGGCACCTATGAGGAGATCAACAGTGACGGGTTCGCGGCCTTCGAAATCCACCTGGACAGAGTCGCCATCGTCGATGAACCCATTGAACTTGTGCGAAAGCTGGAGGACTCCCTCCGGGAGTGCATCCATCATCCGCTTGTACAGACCCCACCTGATGAGTCCGATAAATCCGCCGTTGTATTCATTGGCGACCTCCGCCGGCATCCGAAACTCCGCACGGATGCGGCCGTCGTGGCGGCGTAGCTGGGTGAAAGCCGGCGCGCCCAGATCCCTCGTATCGACACCGAGGGCGCGCAGTGCCTTCTGTGGTGTCGGCCAGAGATTGAGGATGTTGCCGGCGGCCTTGACCTCGGGGTAACGCTCGTACAGGCCCACGTCCCAACCGCGCTGGTGCAAGGCGAGGGCGGTGGCGAGACCGGCCGGTCCTGCGCCGACGACGGCCGCAGTGGGCTTTTTGAGTGGTGTCATGAAAGTCTTCTCCGATTTCAGGATAATTCTGTCGATGGGGAGCCGACGGAATAGCGGTTGGAAGCAACCAAGCCGCGCCCCGCCGGTTGGGGTTCGGTTCTACCGAGCTGGTCCTTATGGCCGTTTCGCACCAGCGTCTCCTCACAGTCCACGTCGAGTCTGACCCGCGAGTTGGGCACCAAGCATCTTCGCTGGCTCCGGTTGGATGTGATACTAAACGACGCGTATCGTATAAGACAAGGGGTGTCGAAAATCACTTTCGTCCTGGAGGCTGCCGAAAGCATGAAACGGGTTGCGCGAACGAGGATGGGAGCCTCAGTCGAACCCTCCGTGGTAGCGCCCCGCCACAACGAATGAAGAACGCCCAGGAAGTATGTTTGTCCCCGTGGGCATACTAATATGCGGTTGATTTTCCGCAGAGAACGGAGGCGAGTGCCAAAGTGAGCGAACGGGACGAATCCCAATCGTCGGAACGCTCTCCGCGGGCCCGGCTGGATCTCAATCTTCTCGAGCCGCTGGGCGTCTTCCTTGAGGAAAGAAGCGTGAGCATGGCCGCGGTCAGGCTGAGAGTGAGCCAGCCAACTGCCTCAAACCTTCTGGCCAAGCTGCGCCGGCATTTCAACGATCCGCTGTTGGTGCGACAGGGGAACGCCTACACGCTGTCTTCGTTGGCGCTGCACCTCAAAGAGGATCTTCCGAGTGCTCTTCAGGCCGTGGAGCGGATTACGACGGCGCAAATGGCCTTCGACCCCCTGAGCAGTTCCCGGGAATTTCATATCCTTGGCACCGATTACGCCACTGCCCGCGTGGGAGCGCCTCTGCTGCGATTGCTGGCCACATCGGCGCCGAACATCCGAATCCGTTTCGACCATGTCCTTGCTGCTCATGTCGACGGGGCACCGGATTCACTTCGGGATGTCGACGGAATGTTTCTCCCACACGGCTATCTCGCCCAGCAACCCCATCTGGATGTCTTGACTGACGAATGGGCCTGCGTTGTTGCCGACGGATCGCCGGAGGAGCCAACACCGCAGCAACTTCTTGAGTCGCCCTGGATCATGACCGTCAGCGGCCGTGGCGCCTTCACCCCCGCTGCCCGACAGTTGCAGATCGCGGGAATCGATCCCGCCGTCACAACCATCACGCCGAACTTTTTCGTTATTCCGGCGCTGCTGGAGGGGTCAAACAAGGTGGCTCTGATGCCGCGCTTGTTGGCGGAGAAGGTCGTGCACATAACCGAGACACTCCGGATTGTTCCGCCGCCCATTCCGCTTTCGCCGATTTCTGAAGCCTTTTGGTGGCATCCCGATAAGGAGCATGAACCGGCTCATCGATGGCTGAGACAGCAAATGTCGCGAGCTTGCGAGCCTCTTTTGGCCTCTGACTAATCAGCCGATGAGCAGCGCGGATCAAGCAGTCGGAACATCTTCAGACGAGTAATGCGGTGGCTGCTGCCGTGGGGATCGATATTGGAAAGCTTGATATCGCTTATCTGAAAATGTCGCTTCCCTAATAGTTGGACCTGGATCAAAGTGGAAGTACCTGGCCAGCACAACCCCTCAAAATCTGCTGTAGAGAGAGTCAACGATGATCCAGCTCCTTTCCCACCTGTCCCACCTCGAGATCTACGCGACCGATCTGGACGAGTCCGTCCGCTACTACGAAGAGCAGGTCGGACTGCGTGTAGTCGACCGCGCCGACGGCAAGGTCTACCTGCGGTGCTGGGGCGACTACTACGCCTACAGCGTCGTTCTGGTCCAGGGCGACGAACCCGGCATGGTTTCCATGGCCTGGCGTACCTCCAGCGAGGAAGCGCTTCAGGAAGCAGCCCGCAGGATCGATGGCACAGCGTACGCCGGCGAATGGAAGGAAGCCGGTGCGGGCCTTGGGCCTTCCTACGTTTTCACAGGTCCCTTTGGACACGTGATGCAGCTCTTCTGGGAGGTTGAACTGTACAAGGGCGCGGGTGAATTCGCTTCCGTTTACCCGGACCGGCCCTCCAAGCGCAACGACCGCGGCATAGCTCCCCGGCAGCTGGACCATGTCACCATCGCCTCTCCCGATATCGAGGGATTCGCAACGTGGTACAACGAGCTGCTCGGGTTCCGCATCATGGCGTACGCGGGTTTCGAAAACCCCAACATCACCTTCTTCGGTGTGTTGACCACCAACGAGAAGTCGCACGACTTGGGAATTCTGCTGGACGCGTCAGACCGCCCGGGCCGCATCCATCACTACGCGTTCTGGGTGGACAACCAGGCCGAGTTGGCGCGCGCGGCCGACCTGCTCATGGAGAGCGGGACACCGATGGAGTTCGGCCCCGGGGTCCACGGGATCGGCGAACAGGACTACCTCTACTTCCGCGAGGCCAGCGGCCTGCGCATTGAAGTCAACACCGGCGGCTACCGCAATTACGTGCCGGACTGGAAGCCCAACCGGTGGACCCCTGAGCTGGGCGCCAACGACTTCTACTGTAATCGGGAGCTCCCGCAGTCAATGCTCGAGGCCTTCCCTCCGGCTAACGCACCGACTGCCACCGAACAGGGGCTCGTCCCAGGCAGCGAAGCCGAACTGATCCAAAAAGCCGCGCTGCAGAAGCCGGCCTTCCAGAATTAGCCGCGTGTGGCCCTCTTTCCGGACCAGGCGGATAGAGGGCCCGCGACAGCTATCAATTCCAGCGGCCCATCTGCGTTGCCTACGCGGGCATACGCGCCGGAGCTGGACAATGAAAGGCACAACTTATGACTGTCCAATTCTCGATCGGCACTTTTCAGGACGGCGGATCAACCTTCCCGGGGCTCGTTATCGATGAAGCCGTGTACAACATCTCCACGGTGCTCCCCGGAGTCGTCAACACGGCCACACTTCTGCAACGCTGGCCACAGAATTTTGATGCCCTCAGCCTGTTCGCCGAAGACCAGCAGCGCCGCGCTGAGGCGGCCGCAATGCCGTTGGCTGGGCTGCAAATCCTGCCGCCGGTCAGCCCCATGGGCCAATTGCTGGCAGCGGGCGCCAACTACCGTCAGCACGTCATCGAGATCACGGTCGCGCACCAGCTCGGTGACCCGGATGCTTCCGAAGACGAGCTTCGGGACCAGGCTGCCCGGGAAGTGGATGAGCGCGCGCGCACTGGTGAACCCTACGTGTGGGTGGGAGCCACATCCGGGGTAAGCGGAGCAAATGACGACGTCGTTCTTCCGCCCCTCGGGGCGGATCATGACTGGGAGCTGGAACTCGGCGTCGTCATCGGCAGCGAGGCATATCAGGTGTCCGAGGACAATGCAATGGGCCACGTAGCCGGATACACGATCTGCAATGACCTGACCACTCGAAGCTTGGTACCCCGAAAAGACATTCCGATGATGGGCACGGACTGGATGCGGTCAAAGAACCATCCGACGTTCTTTCCCACCGGGCCGTATCTGGTCCCGGCCGCGTTCGTCCCGGATCCTCACAACCTGGAGATTTCGCTGGCGCTAAACGGCAAGGTCATGCAGAAGGGTCACACTGGCGACATGATCTTCAATATCCCCAAGCTGATCTCCTACATCTCATCGCTCATTGCGCTGCGTCCCGGTGACATGATCATCACCGGCTCACCGCAAGGAAACGGCTCGCACTGGGGCCGCTTCCTCCGCGACGGTGACGTCATGGAAAGCACCATCACCGGGCTGGGCAGCCAACGCAACGAGGTCCGCGGCCCGCTTCCTCACTGATGGAATCCACATCGCCGGCGGCGGTGGCCCAAGCCAGCGGTGCTCAGACCTCAAAGAGGTTGGGGCGCCGCTGGCTTGCATCCGAAGCGAGAAAGCAACGACGGCGGTGCTCGGCTAGGCGGGGGAGTCCATCGCGCTGTACCTGCTCCCGCACAGACCTGCTGATCTGCGCCCCCGGCTTAGCTGGCTTTGCCTTCCGCGACGCGCACGATGTAGTCAGGAGTCTTCTTGCCGGTCTTCTTGTCCAGCTTCACGATCAGCGCGGCCTTCATCTGGCGCACCTGACGTTCCAGAGCTTCTTCGTTTGCCATGGTCAGCGAAGGGGTTTTCTGGCTCTCGCTTTGGGCTATCCGCCGTTCGCTCGTCTTTGACATCGTCAGCCTCCAAGTCTTCTGCCTCAAGGTTAGCTTTCGCCCCGTGCGCGGGAAAAGTATCGAACTCCAGGACGGAACTGATCATCTCCAAGTCCCTGCTGGTCACCCTCCAGCGTCTATGCCACGTCCACGGTTTGTAAGAAATGCGGGAATCGTCGGTCAGGTGATCGAGCATTTTCGTGCCGATGGCCTGAGTTTTCAGCGAGTCAGATTCAGACTTGCCGAGTGCGAATTGCACGCGTTTCCACCATTCGTCGCTGGCATCAGCGCGTGTCCGTTGCCGTACGGTGGCGATGGCGGCCAGTGCTGCAAGGAAACCAACCAGTGGGAGCAAGAGCGGGGCGTAAGGCAGCAATGTGTCCGCGCCTGGCTGCAGCCAATGCAAGATCGCCTCGACTGCGTCTGAGAACCACCCCATGCAAGGAGCCTATGCGCCGCTACTGACGATATTGGGCGCACAAAGCATGACAACTGAGCGTCGTCACGTCAGGGACTGAACGCATAATGCTGGCCACTATGGCCGCAGTCGGCCGCCGAAATTTGAGAACTACTGCCGGGGACTT
The DNA here is from genome assembly GCF_022637435.1 of Arthrobacter sulfonylureivorans. NCBI lineage: Bacteria > Bacillati > Actinomycetota > Actinomycetes > Micrococcales > Micrococcaceae > Arthrobacter > Arthrobacter sulfonylureivorans. The sequence continues at coordinate 3,822,332 of NZ_CP093326.1, read as the reverse complement.
TGATGTCTCGGCTCGGGTTAGAGGGACAGCTCAGGCAACATCGCCACGCACGTCCGCCGGCACGGGCCGCGGCGGTCAGAGAGCGAGCCAGTCGAGCGATCATTGCCGGCGCCGGTATTCGCGGGCGGCCGAGAGCCTTGCCCGACGCGGTGGCGTCGACGAGGATGCAGGTGTTCCCCGTGCTGCGAAGAAGGAGCCGACGCGATGACGAAGTATCTGATCTCGTTTCCGAGTGCCGCCATGGCCGTTTCCGAAGAGGACCTGCCGGCCGTTTCGGATTCGTCGCACGCGGTGGTTCAGGAGGCGAAGGACGCCGGTGTGTGGGTGTTCGGCGGCGGCATCGATGGGAGCGTCCCGCCTGTTAGGGTCGACGGCGATGGCACCGTGCGTGAGGGCACTTACCCGCAAACGGCGCAGCTCGAAGGCGGCTACTCGGTGCTGGAGCTGCCCTCGTATGATGCGGCCTTGGAATGGGCCGCGAAGTTCGCGGTCGCTTGCCGGTGCGCCCAGGAGGTGCGGGCCTTCGGATTGGACGCTGCCAGCTAGGATCCGGCGAGGCGGTTGGCCCCGGACGTGCGACGAACAATGCCGGGTGCGGCTCTTGAGGTAGAGCCGCACCCACGAGGAAAGCGTTCCCTCGTTCTAATTGAACTCAAGTCCGAGTAGCGCGTTCTCGGTGACCTCGGGCAGAGCCGGGTGAATCCAGTACTGCTTGGCCGCGAAGTCGCGGACGTCCAAGTCAAAGGCGAGGACGGTGATCATCTGCTGGACCAGGGTGGAGGCTTGCGGGCCCATGTAGTGCGCTCCGAGCAGTTTGCCGGTATCGCGGTCCGCAATCAGTTTGCAGATTCCAGTGGTGTCTTCCATGGCCCAGCCGTAGGCGACATCCCCGTACTTCTGGACCTTGACCGTGAGATTGTGGCCCTGTTCTCGCGCCTGGTCCTCGGTCAGCCCGACAGTGGCGACCTGCGGGTGGGTGAAGGTGGCAGCGGGAACGTGGTCGTGCGGCATCTTTCGCAGGTTGTCCGGGTGGAGCAGGTTGTGGCGCACGGCACGCATCTCCGCGTTGGCCACGTGCTTGAGCATGTAGGGCGAGGAGACATCGCCGAGGGCCCAGACGCCCTGGGCGGTGGTCGAACGGCCGTACTCGTCGACGCGGACACGTCCGTCGTCGGTCATTTCGATCCCGGCAGAGGCCAGGTCCAGTTGGTCTCCATTGGGTAGGCGGCCGGTGGCCACCAGCAGTACCTCTGCGGTGACGGAGGTGCCGTCGTCGAGCCTGACGGTCACGCCCTCGGTTGTCTCCTCGGCGCCGATGGTGGTTCGGCCGGACAGGAGGCGGTATCGCTGGGAGGCGATAGCGTTGAACTGCTCGCCCAGTTCGGTGTCCAGGCTACGCAGCAGCGAAGAGCGAGAGATGATCGTCACCTCGGTGCCGAGGGCCTCGAAGACGTGGGCGAACTCCATGGCGATGTAGCCTCCACCGATGATCACCATGGACTTTGGCTGCTCGGGCAGGCGCATGATGTCCTCGTTGGTGTAGTACCGCACTCCGGAGGCGGCGATGGAGTTGGGAATGAAGGGGCGGGAGCCGGCCGCGATGACGACCTGGTCGCCGGAGATGATCTTCTGCTGCTGGCCTTGGCCGGTGCGCAGCGTGCGTTCACCGTCGAAGACAGCATGCTGGTCGTAGACGTCGATGTTGGGAGTCTGCGGACCGCGGCGGTACTCCTCACCCCCGCCGGCGATCGGGTCGATGCGGTTTTCGAAGATGCGGGTGACCATTCCGGGCCAGTCCACGGAGTTGACCTGGGCATTCACGCCCAGCCGCCCGGCCTGGGCGGTCTCCAACGCGGCGTCGGCTGCATAGACGTACATCTTCGTGGGGATGCAGCCGACATTGAGGCAGGTGCCGCCGAAGGTTCCCTTCTCGATGATTGCGATCGATTTGTCCTCGAACTCGGGCCCGGGAATTGAGTTTCCGGATCCGGTGCCGATGATGATCAGGTCGTAGTGCGCATCGACGGCGATATCGCTGGCAGGGGTATCCATGGCAAGTCCTAACTAGGGGTTCGTTTTAGGGTGGGGGCGCGGCAAGGGGCGGGCCGGACACCGGGAGGCAACCGGCTGGAGAGGCGGGTCGGGTTATTTGGTGGTGGCGATCTTCCACAGCAGGGTGCGCAGTTGCCGGACGTCGTCCTCGCCGAAGCCGGCAAGGGTCTGCTCGACTACCTGATCGCGTGCGGCAAGGGCGCGGTTCAGCACCGCCTGGCCATCGTCGGTGGTGCGTGGAATGCGGATGCGACGGTTCGCAGGATCGGCGTCCCGCACCACGTAGCCCTGCTTTTCGAGCCGGTCGATAATCGACATCAGCGTGGACTTGTCGAGACCGAGTGTGGTGGCGATCTCGATCTGGGTGCGCGGCGTGCCATCTCCGGCCACCGCAAGCACCAGCGTGTCACGCATGTCGTGCAAGCCGTTGTCCCGGCAGGCTGCGTCGAAGTTCCCGGTCAGCACTCCGACCGCACGATGCATCAGCCACGTCAGATCGCTGGTGAAAGGGCTGTCCACCGTCGCACACGGCTTGAGAGACGGTGTGTCGAGATCAACGTTGGGTATCACGCTCCCATGCTATCGACGGACATCAGATAGTCCAATTACGGATGATCTCGCCTCAGACGATCTGGTCGAGAAGGCGCGGCTCGTCAAGGCCGAGGTCGATCTGCAGACCTGGGAAGGTGAAGGCGGAACCGCATACGAGGACGACATTTAGGTCAGAACGCGGCAGCAAGATCGGCTACGCCATGCCCTGAACATGGCGAGCAGAAACACGAAACGCCCTGTATAGCTCACTGTAAGTGGCCCACACGCGGCGTTTCGTATTTCCGGAAAAACCGGCTTGGCCCTCCCAAATCTCGGTTGACTGTGGACCGCGTGGACCCAAAGGGGCCCTCAAAGTTGGTTGGCCCCAGTTCGATAAACAGGAGCTGGGGAGTGCGGGTGATGGCACCGGCACGTGGACCCGGCGGTTGGCCGGGGGCTGGCTATAGAACCCCGGGCAACCGCCGGACAACTAGGCGAATACTGCCAGAGCGCGCTGCCTCGGCTTCGGCGGGGTGAGGCTGAATATGTTGTGTGCTTTCTTGCGGATTGAAGACAGCACTTCAAACGACACCCCCTGCATTCGCTCTCCGATCCGGTGCACTAAGGCTGGAGGGCGGGATCGGAGAAAGGCGAGAGCGCAGAACGTAGGGGAGGATGCCGCCATGACTGATGTAGGTGGCCTCCAACGGGGTATCAACCCGCACCGTGACAGTGAATGAGGTGACGTCGCCGTCGGCGCGGCGTGCTTCGACAAGAGCCGTTTTCGGCCACCCGCCCCCAGTGAACTCAGCAAGTCCGGTAACCGAAATCTCCTCTGTTCCATCCAGTCCGAGAGCTTCGGCGGATTGACCGTCGAAGTACTGCAGGGGCACCACGCCCATGCCAACCAGATTCGAGCGGTGGATCCGCTCGTAGGACTCGGCCAGTACCGCGCGCACGCCGAGCAACTGGGTGCCTTTGGCGGCGTAGTCGCGGGCAGAGCCCGTGCCGTACTCCTTGCCTGCCAGTACAACAAGGGCTGTGCCCTGTTCCGCGTACCGAGTGGCGGCGTCGAAGATGGTGGTCATTTCTCCGCCCGGCAGTATTTTGGTGAACCCACCCTCTGTACCCTCAACGAGGTGGTTGCGCAGCCGAACGTTCGCGAAGGTTCCACGGACCATGACTTCGTGGTTTCCACGCCTGGAACCGTAGGTGTTGAAGTCCCGGCGAGCCACGCCCCGGTCAAGCAGGTACTGTCCGGCCGGGCTATCGGAGTGGATGTGGCCTACCGGGCTGATGTGGTCCGTGGTTATGGAGTCCCCGAGCTTGACCAGAACGCGTGCCCCGGTCAGGTCTTGGATGGGTTCGGGCTCAAGGCCGATGCCCTGGAGAAACGGTGAGCTGCGCAGGTAAGTCGATTCGGTACCGAAGTCGTAGGTGGCACCGGAAGGGACTTGCAGGTCCTGCCACTGCCCGGATCCGGTGAAAAGGGCGCTGTAGCTGTCCAGATACATCTGGCGGGTGACAACCCGCGAAAGCTCACGTTCGACTTCCTCCGGGGTTGGCCAGAGGTCGCGCAAGTGGACTTCGTGTCCGTCGTTGTCCTGTCCGAGCGGATCCTCCTGGATATCAAGGTCCATGGTGCCGGCCAGCGCGTAGGCGATGACCAAGGGAGGGGACGCCAGATAATTCATCCGGACGTCCGGGCTGATCCTGCCCTCGAAGTTCCGGTTTCCCGAGAGGATGGATGTGAGCGTCAGGTTCTTCTCCCGGACGGCGGCGGACATCGGTGGCGGCAAGGGCCCTGAGTTGCCCATACAGGTGGTGCACCCGTAGCCGACGACGTGGAAGCCCAGCTTCTCCAGGGAGGGCAGCAGCCCGGCCTTTTCAAGGTACTGGGTCACCACTTGGGAGCCCGGGGCCATCGAAGTTTTCACCCACGGCGGCACCGTCAGTCCGCGCTCCACGGCGTTCTTCGCCAGCAAGGCCGCGGTCATCATCACGTGCGGGTTGGACGTGTTAGTGCAGCTGGTGATCGCGGCGATGGCCAGCGCGCCGTGGTTCAGATCGTAGTGTGTCCCGTCCAGATCCACCTGAACGGGGCCGCTGGTGGATCTGCCCGCGTGCAAGTCCTTCACATCGGTCCGGAACTGCTCACGTGCCCGGGTCAGCTCGATGCGGTCCTGGGGCCGGTACGGTCCGGCAATGGACGGGACCACCGTGGACAAGTTCAGTCGGAGGTAATCCGAGTAGCGTGCCGGCGTGCCGGCGCCGTCGTTCCACAGCCCCTGTGCTCGGGCATAGGCCTCGATCAGTTCTACCTGCTCGGGGGAGCGGCCGGTTAGCCGGTAATAGTCGATCGTGGCCGCGTCGATGGGGAACATGGCCGCGGTGGAGCCGAACTCCGGAGACATGTTCGCGATGGTCGTGCGATCGGCCACCGGAACCCTGGCCAGTCCAGGTCCGTAAAACTCGACAATCTTGCCGACCACGCCGTGCTTCCGAAGCATTTCCGTTACCGTCAGCACCACGTCTGTCGCCGTAGTGCCGGCCTGCAGTTCCCCAACGATCTCAACGCCAACCACCGGGGGGATGAGCATTGACAGCGGCTGGCCGAGCAGGGCGGCGGTAGCCTCGATACCTCCGACGCCCCAGCCGAGCACACCGAGGCCGTTGACCATGGTGGTGTGGCTGTCCGTTCCGATGCAGGTGTCGGGGTAAGCCAAGACCTCCCCGTCCACCTCGGCAGTCATCACGCCCCGGGTCAGATTCTCGATGTTGATCTGGTGGATGATGCCGGTGCCCGGCGGGATGACGCGGAAGTTGTCGAGGGCGCTTTGGGCCCACCGCAGGAAACGGAACCGCTCCCGGTTGCGCTCGAACTCCAACTGCGCATTGCGCTGGAACGCCGATGGGTTCCCGAAGCTGTCCACGATCACTGAGTGGTCGATGACCAGCTCGCCCGGGATGAGCGGGTTGATCAAGGACGCATCCCCGCCCAAGCGCTGAACCGTCTCCCGGAGGGTGACCAGGTCGTGGACGACCGGCGCCCCGGCCATGTCCTGCATCACCACCCGGGCAGGGCTGAAGGGGATCTCTGCGCCCTCCTGCCGCTCGTCAGGATCTTTCCGCTGCAGCAGGGCCTCGATACTGTCCCCACCGCCGCCATGACGGATGACGTTTTCCAACAGCACCTTGAGGCTGTACGGCAGGGAATCGGCGCCGTCGATGGATCCCACGTCGATGTACCGGACCTCTCGGCCGCCGACGGAGAGGGTGGACGTCATGGTGCTGTCGAGAAAGGAGGTCATGGCTGCCCCTTTCCTGCCTCCTGCCGTTCGGCGGTGTTACCTGCCCGGGGAAGCTCGGTCTGCGCCTCGGCGCCCTGCCCAGCCGCGTTTTGCCGCGAAGGCAACCTGGGCACGATCCCGGCGGCGAGCAGGATGATGACTGCCAGCAGCACGTACAGTGCGATGGGCGTCCACCCGATGTCCAGCAGCCCGCCGACGGCGATCGGCGAGAGGATGCTGCCCACCCGGCCGAAGCCCATGGCCGTGCCTACACCGGTGGAGCGCAGGTCCGCGGAATAGGTCATCGGGGCGATGGTGTAGAGGGCCGCCATGCAGCCGTTGATGAACACTCCCAACAGGAGGCCCATGGCTAGCGCCAGGAACAGCGTTGAGGCGGTGCTCACGAAGGCCACCATCAGCAGGGCGCTGACGACGGCGAAACAGGCCATCACCTTACGGGCATCCCACCGCGCCGCGCATGACCCGTAGAGCACGTTGCCGACAAGGCCGCCGGCCATGACCACCAGACCGCCGAAGATCCCCTGTTCGGCGGTCAACCCCGTTTCCGTCAAGAGCCGGGGGGTCCAGGAGCTGACGAAGTAGAACGAGGCCATGACCATGAAATAGATGGCCCAGAGCATCAGGGTGCCCTTCCGGTTCTCGCGGGAGAGCAGGGTGGCGTAGGCGTTCCGGCGGCGAGTCTGTCCGCCGTCGCGCGCCGCGCTCAAGACGACAGGGCCGTCGACCTTCAGTCGTAGGGCGATTTGCTCGGCACGCTGGAGGGCCTGTTTCCGTCCAGAGCGGAACTTTGCGGCCAGATGGTCGATCGATTCCGGGATGAACAGCGCGACCGCGGCGATGGCCAGAGCCGTCGCAATGCCGCCGACGTTGAAGACCCCTTGCCACCCGAACGTGTTGATCAGCGGTACTGCGGCAAGCCCGCCGAGGGTCGCACCAATCGGAAACCCAGAGGAATAGATGCTCAGCGCCAGGGCGCGGTACTTGGAGTTGGCGTATTCGGAGACCAACACGACTCCGGACGTCATGGTGCCGCCGATGCCGAGTCCGGTGACCACGCGCCAGGCCAGCATCTCAGGCAGTGAGGAGGCCATGGCCGTCATGAACAGCCCGACGACGGTTACCGTCATGGCTACCAAGAGGACGGGTCTCCTGCCGTGCCGGTCCGCGAAGGGGCCCACACCGGCGGTCCCGAGGGCCATGCCAATGAGCCCGCCGCTGAGCAGGAAGCCGAGCTCGGCCCCGGTCAGACCGAGGTCTTCCGTGACCGCGCTGGCCGTGAAAGCCATGGCTTGGACGTCATAGCCTTCCATCATCATGAGCATCGTCGCGACTGCGACGATGACCCACTGGTATCGGCTCATGGGCCGATCGTCGTTCTTCTCGCGGAGTGTGGAATTTTCCATGGTTTCTCCAGTTGCAGGGGGGGTGTTTTGGGCAGCACCGCATCGACGGGTGCGGTGGGTGGGCCGGTGCGTGGCAGCGGCTGGAAACGTGATACGACCAACACTGCGGATGATGGGCAGCTAGTTGGCCATGGTCGGCCCCGAGTGGGGCGACAGGTGGACCTTGTTAGGGGACGGCCCGTTCGGGCGATCCTGTATAGGTGGGCAGGATGGACCGGTGCTCGGGCCCCTTGTTGCGCTGGCTCGACTGGGATTCCTCCCAGGCGTGCGCGAGGGCCCCGACGGAACGGGACAGGATGAAGAGTCCTCGGCCGAGGACAGGTTCGAAGCCCAGCTCGGCGTAAATGATGGCAGTGGCGCCGTCGATGTTCATCGGGATGGGTCGGTCACGGTTCAGATTGATCTGTCGTTCGATCTCCAGAGCCACCTCAAGGTGCCGACCCTCGACGACGCCTACGTCGCGAGCCGTCTCGACGGCAGCAACGAGAGGTGCCCGCCGGGGATCGACGGGGTGGAAACGGTGGCCGAAGCCCGGGACGTATCTGTTGTCGGAACGCAGGCGCTTGATCTCGGCCTCCACGGCTTCCGAAAGTGGCCGGGGATCGTCGAGGATGGTCCGGAAGATCTCCATGAGTTCCTGGCCGGCCCCGCCGTGGACATCACCGAGGACGTTCGTTGCGGACGCCATGGCGCTGTTGATGCCGACCCCGCAGGTCATTGCCATTCGCGCGATCGCGATGGAGGGGGCCTGCGGGCCATGGTCGACGCCGGCCACGAGGGCACGTTCCAACAGCCGTGCTTGCGGTACGGTAGGCAGCTCGCCGCGGGTCATCAGCCAGATCATGGAGGCCATACCCACGTGCTCCGACGAGATCAGTTGCTCCACCGGGTAGCCGTGGTACCGGATGATGCCCGGCGAGATGTCGGAGATGGAGGTCTTCCACCAGTTTGAGCGGTTCATCAGATGATTCCCTTGGATCGGAAGGACTCGATGTCCTCGGGCGAATAGCCGAGGGCGCCGAGCACGTCGTCGGTGTGCTCTCCCAGCAGGGGAGGCCTTGTCGTCGGTCCCACGGCGGCACCGTCCACGTGGACCGGGGCGCCGAGCAAGCGCACCGATCCCGCCGGACCGATGGCAGCGTCGGTCACTCCCTCGAGCGCTTCGATCTGCACGGTGGAAACGAGTCCACGCTCGGTGATCTGCTCCGAGTTCAAGGCTGAGGCGACGTCCATGACCGGGCCCCCCGGAATTCCGGCCGCAGCCAGGACTTCGCTCCAATGGGAGCTGGGCTGCTGTTTCAGTTCGGCCTCAAGCTCGTTCTTGAGATCTTCGCGGTGGGCCTTGCGGTCTTCCCGCAGTGCGAACCGGGGGTCCGTGGCCAATTCTGGACGGCCCAGGAGGTGGCACAGTGCCTCGAACTGCTCTTGCTTATTCGCGGAGATGTTGAACTTGCCGTCGGCGGTGGTGAAGGTTCCTGACGGTGCGGCCGTGCGGTTCTCGTTGCCCATCGGGATGGGGACGCTGCCACCCACGAGATAATCCGAAGCAACCCAGCCCATGGCGGTCAGTGTGGCCTCCAGCATGGAGACGTCGAGGTAGGCCCCTTCACCTGTGCGGTTACGGCGCACCAAGGCAGAGGAGATGGCGAACGCGGCCGCGAACCCACCCACCGTATCGCTGATCGGCGCTCCGACCCGCAGCGGCGCCGTCTCATTATCGCCGGTGACGGACATGAGCCCGGACATCCCCTGAATGATCTGGTCGTAGGCGGGGCGGTCGCGCAGTGGACCGGTTTGACCGAATCCGGAGATGGCGCAGTAGACGAGTCCTGGATTGATGTCCCGGAGGGTGTCCCAGCTGAACCCCAGGCGGGCAAGCACGCCTGGGCGGAAGTTTTCCAGCACCACGTCATGGGTCTCGACGAGCTCGCGGAAGATCTCCTTGCCAGACTCGGACTTCAGGTTCAGCGTCATGGAACGCTTCGCGCTGTTCTGCGCGAGGAAGGAAATCCCCAGATGCCGTTCGCTCAATTCCGGGGAGGACCCTAGCTTTCGCGCCAGGTCGCCGTCGTTCCTGGCCTCGACCTTGAGCACGTCGGCTCCCATGAGGGCAAGCTGATATGCAGCAAAGGGGCCGGAAAGCACGTTGGCGAGGTCAAGGACCTTTACGCCTTCTAGCAGATTCGAGTTCACGTCAATCCTCCTACAGGGCCGATGCCGTTGTTGCTTAGCAGGTCGCCGGCGGAGCGCAGCCGTGTCAGCGCCCTTTGCCGCGCCTGTTCAGTGAAGCGGGAGACGGGGCCGGATATGGACAGGGCGGCAATGACGCGGCCGTTGTGGTTTCGGATCGGCGTGGCAATGGACGCCGCACCAATCTCGCGTTCCCCCTCGGAAAACGCATATCCGTTCTCGACGACCTGACGGGCCCGCTCACGCAGTCGGTCGGCGTCCAGCGTAGGGTCGCGTTGCTCCAACCGATCGATGATCGAGAGGTCACCGGACAGCAAGACCATCGCGGAGGCGCCGACCGTCAACGGCATGCGCGCCCCGATTTCTACTACGTTGCGGACCGCATGCCGGCCATCAGCAGAGGCTATGGGCGTCCGTTCGAGGTCCTGCCTTACATAAAGCGTGGCGGTCTCGCCCAGATCCCGGACCAGGTCCTGCAATACCTCTTGCGTCGCCTCGTCCACGCGCCACATGCGTTCAGCCAACAGGGTCCAGCGCAGGAATGTGGCGCCAATCGAATAACGGCCGCGGCTGTCCACGGACAGCACGCCCCGACTGACGAGGTCGCTGGCCAAGCGCACGACGGTCGACTTTGGCAGGCCCGAGGCCTCAACGAGATCCCGGATGTCCCTGGTGGGGGTGGTGTGGTCGAACAGTTCAATGAGGTCGACCATTCGTCCGACCGTGCGGATCGGCGTTTGGCTCACGGGAACTCCTAGTGTCGGCTGTCTTCGTCGTAATTCCGCTAAGCGGTCCGACTGTACCACGCAGTGAACCACATCACTCCGATGACTGTCAAAGAACTACACAGTGGACCGATCAAACCGTCTAGTGGTACGGTCAGCGTGTTGCAGATCACGACCAACAGTTGGATGTGGTCCGGAGTCAGGAGGAGAACATGAGTCAAGTGGAAGCCGCGGACCAGGTGGAGGTCATGGACCCTCCACTGGCCGATTCCAACTCAGCCGTCAGCCAGCTCCGTGTTCCGGTGCGGCCGCCGATCCATCTGCCGCAAGAATGGTTCCACACCCTCGAAGGGCCGGCTTTCGGTCAGCTGAAGCTCGGCGCCTTCGACAATGACTTGACGGTGCACGGCGTTGCTGACCCGATCGGCACCCGGGTGCGCGTTCATGGCAAGATCACGGACAGCGGCGGCATTCCCGTGAAGGGGGCGCTGGTGGAGATCTGGCAGTCAAACGCATCCGGTGCCTACCGTGACTCGCTGGACGTCTCCGGGTTCCCGCTGGACCCGAACTTCATCGGAGCCGGGCGCTGCATGACGGATGCTGTAGGCAATTACAGCTTCACCACCATCCGCCCGGGACCGTACCCGGCACAGTTCCGCGACGGCGGCAGGGCGTGGCGTGCGGCGCACATCCACTTTTCCGTTTTTGGGCAGAGCATCGGCCACCGCCTCGTGACCCAGCTGTACTTTGAGGGTGACCCGCTCATCGCCCACGACCGGATGATCAACGCCATCCCGAATAAGCGGGGTCAGGATCGACTCATCGCCAAGCTGGACATCGAGAACTCGATCTCCGAGTCCTTCGGACCCCCGCGGATGTTCCCGACAGTCGACGGCAGCGGTGCCGTGGTGCCCACACCCCAGCGCACCGATCCCGGTGTCCGTCTGGCACGGAACCCCTCCCTACTTGCCTACCGGTTCGACGTCACCCTGCGTGGCGAACGGGCCACCCCGTTCGAATAAGGAGCCCAGAGATGATCATCACCCCCGCGCAGACCTGTGGGCCGCTTTTCGGATTCGCCATGACCCCCGCGCCGGTTGTCCAGGCGGTCGAGGAGAATGATCCCGAGGCCATACTCGTCGAGGGCACAATCCTCGACGGGGCCGGCGAAGGCGTAGGCTACGGCGCCTTTGTCGAGATGTGGAGCAGGAACCAAACGGTGCGTGCCCGCGCCCTCGACGGACATTTCCGCACCTTCATCCGCAAGCCGGAGCCCCTTGCGCTGGCTAACGGACAGACCGCTGCGCCGCACCTCGACGTCCGCCTGGTCATGCGCGGGCTGGCCCTGCCGCTGCTCACCAAGATGTACTTCCCGGACGAAGCCGAAGCCAACGCCGTAGACCCTATCTACACCTCCGTGCCGGAAGAGCACCGGCCCCAGTTGGTAGCCCTGCCCGGCGACTCGCCCCGGCACTTCGTCTTTAATGTCCATCTTCAGGGCGAGGACGAAGCAGTCTTCTTCACGGCCGATTGACCCGCTCGCTCAAAACAACACCACTTTTCCCGCAGACCCAGTAGGAGCCCGCATTTCCATGACTGACCACCTTCTCGTTGACCGGCAGGATTCGGTCACCGTCCTCACCCTGAACCGCCCGGACAAGCTCAACGCGATGGACAGCGCGCTGTACGAGCGGCTGATCACAGAAATCAAGACCGCAGACGAGGACCCGGACGTCAGGGCCATCATCATCCGTGGAAACGGCCGGGCCTTCTGTACCGGCGCCGACGTCGGCGAGTTCGAGGAACTGACTCCTGATCAGGTGGAACGTGTGGAACAACGCGCCGGACTGACCTACGGGCTGCACCAAACGATGTCGCTCACCGCAACACCGATCATCGGTGCCATCCATGGCTACGCCGTCGGCGGAGGCTGCGGGCTGGCGGTGGCCTGCGATATTACGATCGCCTCTGCGAACGTCCAAATGGGCTACCCGGAGATCAAGCACGGGCTGGTGGCCGCCGTCGTCATGGCCAACCTCACCAAACAGATCGGGCGCAAGGCAGGGTTTGATCTGGTTGCCAGCGGACGGTTGGTCGGTGCCGAGGAAGCCCAACAGATGGGCTTGGTCACCCGCGTTGCCGAGGAAGGCCGCGAGTTCGACGAGGCAATGCGCACCGCCCAGGATCTTGCCCGCCGGTCACCTCAGGCTCTGCAAGCCACCAAGCGCCTTTACATGGACGTCGCCGACGTGCCGCTGGCCGAGGGCCTCGTCCTCGGCCGCCAAGCCAACGAGAAGATGCGGGCCTACCGGGCCGAGGCCCTGAAGACCTACAAGACCTCGGTCAAGGGACTTGCGGGCTGACATGTCGAGAGTCGAACTGCCCGAGGAAAGGGTGCAGGACCGGATCCGGGTGACCGACCTGGATTTCCAGCGGCACATGGGGAACACGGCCTTCACTGACCTGTTCGCCAACGCCCGGTTTACCTTCCTCAACCACCATGTCCGGCCAGTGGTCGGACAGGACGAAGCCTTCTTTGTCCTGGTGCACCTCGAGGTGGACTTCATCCGGCAGGTGCATCACCCGGCCACCGTCGAAACCACCACCCGGCCTGTCAAGGTTGGCCGCAGCTCGTTGCGTCTGCAGCAGCAGATGCGCTCCGACGGGGAGCTTGTCGCAACCGCCGAATCCGTCATGGTGCTGGCCGAACGAGACACCGGCCAGAGCAAACCGTGGCCGGAGGAGATCGCCCAATGGCGCGTGCCCCTCACCGCCGCCCCACAGAACCACGTGTAGGACCGCTAGGTCCGGACGAAAGGCAGAGAACGTTGTTGCAGAATTACGAACAGGAACAGAAAGCCGCCCTCGGCCAGCTGCGCGGCCTCAAAGTTGTGGAAATGGGCCAGAACCTGGCAGGCCCCTATGCGTCCAGCATCCTGGGAGACTTTGGCGCCGAAGTCATCAAGGTGGAAAAGCCCGGTGGCGATGATGCCCGGGGCTGGGGCCCGCCCTTCATCAACGGCATCGGTGTCAGCTTCCACCTGATGAACCGGAACAAGAAGTCCGTGGTCCTGTCCCTGGATGAGCCGGGGGACTACGAGTCCTTCCTGGACCTCATCCGTTGGGCCGACGTGTTCGTGCACAACCTGCGGCCAGGCGTGGAAACCAAGCTCAAGGCGGACGCCGCCACCCTGCGGACGATCAATCCGCGGCTGATCTACGCCGGCATGTCGGCCTTCGGCGACCAGGGCCCGATGACCAGCCGGCCGGGTTACGAGCCACTGCTGCAGGCTTTCGGCGGCATGATGGCCGTCAACGGTGATCCTGCCGGCCCGCCGTCCCGCGTTGGCCCCTCGGTGGTGGACCTGGGCACCGGCATGTGGACCGTCATCGGGGTGCTTGCTGCCTTGGTGGACCGGCAGGCCACCGGCCAGGGAGCCGAAGTATCCACCTCCCTGCTGGAGACGGCAGTGAACTGGTCCGCCCGTCACGCCGCCGACTACGGTGCCACAGGCCAGGTCCCGCCGCGTGTGGGCACAGGCCACAATTCCCTGACTCCGTATGGCGCATACCAGGCCAGCGACGGCGCTTTCATCATCGCGGCCGGGAACGACCGGCTCTTCTCCAAACTGGCCCAGGCCGTCGGCTGCCCCGAGTGGGTGAACGATCCGCGGTTCACCACAAACGCCGAACGGACGAGGAACCGCGACACGCTCAACCCCCTGTTGGCCGAGGTCATCAGCCGGAAGACCATGAGTGAGTGGGACGAAATCCTGCAGAAGGCAGGTGTGCCATGCTCACCGATCCACTCCATTCCTGAGGTCATCGAACATCCGCAGGTCAAGGCCATGGAGATGTTCCTCGACCACAGTGACGACCAGCTCCGCCTGGCCCGGCTGCCGCTGTCCATCGACGGGGCACGGGCCGGTTTCGGAACCGACACGCCCGCCCTTGATGCCCACCATGACCAGCTCCGGACACTCCAGGCGCCGGTTCTGAGCGGCGGTGCCAAGTGACCGCGCTGGGACCCGTCACCAGGACCGCCAAGTCCGACGCCACATCCATCACCGTCCGCGGCAAGGACCTCGCCGACGAGCTCATGGGCCACCGCTCGTTCACCGAGATGACCTACTTTTTAACGGTCGGGCGCATGCCCAACCCCGGCGAGACAGCGGTGTTGGACGCTTGCTTGGTCTCGTTGATGGAGCACGGCTGGACACCCACGTCAATCATCACGCGCCTCGCGGCCCATTCGGTGCCCGACGACACCCAGGTAGCCATCGCAGCCGGTCTCCTGGCCGTGGGTCCGGTGTTTGCCGGCACCATGGAGGGCTGCGCCGAGATCCTTCTGGCCGGCGAGGACGACGCGGCGGATGTGCCTGTCTGGGCGGAACGGGTGGCGCGCGAATACCTGGACGCCAAACGCCCGCTGCCCGGCTTCGGCCACCGGGTTCACAAGCCGGTCGATCCACGGTCGGTGCGTTTGTTGGAGATCGCGGCGGAACACGGCATCGACGGCCCGTACCTTCGCCGACTGAAGGCATTGGGAGAAGCGGTGGACGCGGTGCGCGGCAAACCGCTGCCGGTCAACGCCACCGGCGTCATCGCTGCACTCTTCCTGGAGATCGGAATCCCTCTCCGTGCGGCACGCGGTATGGCCACAGTTTCCCGCGCCGCGGGACTGCTGGGCCACATCGTCGAAGAGCACAACGATCCGTCGGCCCGCACCATCTGGCAGCTCACCCGTGAAGGCATTCCCTACTCGGAGGAGGATCCCACCGGCGGCGAGGAAGGGAACGGGCCATGACAGCCACAGCCCAGCATGACAGGTACACGCCGGAGCAGGTGCTGGCGCTCTATCGCAGACACAACGGGACCCTCAACGACCTGGTTGCCAGCCGCGCCGAGACCGACCCGGACCGGACCATGCTCATTGACCGGGAGCGGACGTGGACGTGGGCCGAGGGCATCTCCTGCGCCGCCCGGCTGGCCAGCTGCCTGCGCCGGCACGGCGTCGGACCAGGCCAACGGGTGGCACTCGTTGCGCCGAACAGTGGCTGGCATGTCCTGACCCTGCTCGCTTCCGCGCGCTTGGGCGCTATTTTGGTGCCCCTCAACCCCGACCTGCGCGGCGGGGAGCTGGCTTATCAGCTGCAGAAGGCCGACCCGGTCGTCGTCCTCACGGCCGTTGAGCTGGCCGGGACAGTTTCCGCGGCCATGCCCGAGGACTCGACGGCAACCGTCCGCCCCTTGGGCGAGGAGCTGTTGGACGCCGAACCGCTGACCGAGGACCTCGGACGGCCCGAGGCCGGGGCGATCATTATCTTCACCTCGGGCACCACCGGTTATCCGAAGGGTGCGGTGCACAGTCAACGGACTTTGCTGTTGGCCGGAGAGAGCTTTGTGTCCCGGGTCCGGCTCCAGCCCGACGACCGGTGCCTAACCATCCTGCCGCTGTTCCACATTAACTCCATGTTCTATTCGGTCACCGGAGCGCTGACCGCCGGGGCTACACTCATCATCGAACCGAAGTTTTCAGCCTCCCAGTTCTGGTCCACCGTCCGCGAACACAGGGTGACGCAGACGAACATGATCGAGGCAGTGGGCGCGATTCTGCTCAAACGCGCCGACAGCACCTTCACACCGGATCACACGCTGCGCAAGATCTACGGAATCCGCCAAACCCTGTCCGGCGCGTTCCGCGAGCGGTTCGGCGTTCCGCATCTTGTGGGCGGCTACGGGATGACCGAGATCCCCGGCGTGCTGGCCACACCCTATGATCAACCGACGCCGCAAGGGAGCATGGGGGCCTTGTCTCCGCACCCCGGAAACGGGGCGCCACTGGCCGAGTGCCGGATCGTCAACGACGGCCAAAACGTGCCGGATGGCGAGACGGGCGAGCTGTGGGTCCGCACACCCACCACCATGCTTGAGTACTTCCGCGATCCGGAGCAGACCGCGGCCTCGTTCGAGGGCGAGTGGTTCCGCACCGGCGACCTCGTGCGACGTGATTCGGACGGCTGGTACTACTTCGTCGCCCGAAAGAAAGACATCATCCGGTGCCGGGGCGAGAATATCTCCGGGGCCGAGCTCGACCGGGTCATCGCCAGCCATCCTGACGTTGTGGTTGCCGCGGCCATCGGCGTCCCCTCCGATCTGGGCGACGAGGACATCCTGGTGGCACTCACCGTCCGTGAGGGCGCTGAGCTGACGGCCGCCGAGATAACCGAGTACGCCCGCCGGAGTCTGGCCGAGATTAAGGTGCCGCGCTACGTGTACTTCGCCGAACAGCTACCGCTGACACCGACCGGAAAGGTGGCCAAGCACGAGCTGAAACAGGACACATCGCTCGTGCAAGCGGCGACCGACACCAGAGCAGCCGCCGCGGCAGCCGCATCACCGAGGAATTATTGAGGAGTAAATATGCAGTTCCACCACCAAGGCTACGTGTCCACGGACCCGCGCATCCTGCCGGCCTCGTCCATCGGCGAAAACTGGACCGACGACTTGCCGGACGAGATGGACGTCCTGATCGTCGGAACCGGACCGACCGGCATGATCACGGCCGCCCAGCTGGCACAGTACCCCGATGTCCACACCCGGATCATTGACCGCCGGCCCGAACGTCTGGAGCTCGGCCATGCCGACGGCGTGCAGGCGCGCAGCATGGAGACCTTCCAGGCATTCGGTTTCGCCAACCGCCTCAGCGAAGAGGGCTACCACATCACGGAGATGTCCGTCTGGAAGCCCGACCCGCAGAACCCACAAAACATCATCCGCACCGCGCGGCCGGAAGACGATCCGCGTGGCATCAGCGAGTTCCCGCACCTGACCATCAGCCAGGCGCGCATCCTGGACTTCTTCGCTGAATCCATGGCTCATTCACCCACCCGGATGGCCCCGAACTACGGCGTCGAGTTCCTGGGTCTCGAGGTCGCCGGGGAAGGCGAGTACCCCGTCAGCATCCGCGTCCGCCATACCGCCGGTGAGCGCGAGGGCCAAGAGCGCACCATCCGGGCCAAGTACGTACTGGGGGCCGACGGCGCCCGCAGCAACGTCCGATCGGCCATCGGCCGAAAGCTGGAGGGGAAGCAGGCAAACCACGCTTGGGGCGTCATGGACATCCTGGCCCGGACCGACTTCCCGGACATCCGGCTTCGATCCATCATCCAGTCCAGCTCCGGTGGCAGCATCTTGATCATCCCCCGTGAAGGCGGTCACCTCTTCCGTATGTACGTGGACCTCGGCGAGGTCACGGCCGAACAATCCCGCGAGGTCCGCAAAACCACGCTGGACGAGATCATCGTCAAAGCCAACAACATCCTCCACCCCTACAGCGTCGAAGTCCGCCACGTGGTCTGGAACAGTGTGTATGAAGTCGGCCACCGGCTCACGGACAAGTTCGACGACGTCGCGGTTGGCGTCACCGGCCAGACGCCCCGGGTCTTCATCGCCGGCGATGCTTGCCACACCCACAGCGCCAAGGCCGCCCAAGGCATGAACGTCTCGATGGCCGACGGCTTTAACCTTGGCTGGAAGCTCGGCCACGTTCTCTCAGGGCGCAGCCCGGAGTCCCTGTTGGACACGTACTCCACCGAACGCCAGGTGGTGGCACAGAACCTCATCAACTTCGACCGCGAATGGTCCACCCTGATGGCCAAGCGGCCGGAGGACTTCGAAAACTCCGCCGAACTCGAGGATTTCGCCATCAGGAACGCCGAGTTCCCGGCCGGTTTCATGACGCATTACGATCCCTCGATGATCACCGCCCTGCCGAAGCACCAAGACCTGGCCACAGGCTTCCCCATTGGCAAGCGGTTTAAATCGGCCCACGTGGCACGTGTTTGCGACGGCAACCCGCTGCATCTGGGCCATCAGGCCACCGCGGACGGCCGCTGGCGGATCTATGTCTTCGCCGACCGGCCCGCCGCAGGGCAGCCCTCCAAGCTCACCGATCTGTCCACCTGGCTCGCGGAGTCGCCCGATTCACCCATTCTGCAGTACACCCCTGCGGACGCGGATCTCGATGCGGTCTTTGACCTCAACGTCGTTTACCAGCAGCCGCACACAGAGTTCAACATCACCGACGCCCCGGACATCTTCCGGCCGGAGGTTGGACCGTACAAGGTGTTGGACAACGAAAACGTATACAGCGTTTTGGCAGGCGAGGACATCTTCGACGAGCGCCAGATTGACCGCAACGGCGCCATCGTTGTGGTCCGCCCGGACCAGTATGTTTCCCACGTACTGCCGCTCGATGACGCCGGGGGGTTGGTGGCATTCTTCGCTCAGAATATGCTCCCGCTGAAAAACAGCCGGGCCGGGCAGCACCCGTCCCCCGAACGGCCGGCCTTGATGGTAGCCAGCTGACTCCGGCCGCATGCGTGATTGCCGGCGCGGCGGTCATCCCGCCGCGCCGGTCAGCCCACGGGGGAGCGGGCAGCCAGGAGTACGGCCTGGCGCCTGCGCCTAGGGGCGGCGCTCCTTCCTCGCGAAATGGTGCATTCCCGTCAGGTTTTGCCGGCGGTGCCCAAACCTGCCTTCCTGACGTCTTCAGTTAGGCCGCGCACCTAAAGGCGACACCGAGCCAGTTGATGGGGCTGTCTGGGCGCGGCCCCTCCGGCGGCTGGTCAGATCGTCTCCCCGTGCAGCTACGTGCCATGGGGCTGCCCAGACACAACCCCGCCCGGGGTGCGCGGCTCCCAGTCTTTTTCCTCTGCAGCGCCGCAATCGCAGTGCAATTGGTCATTACGGGCCGCGGCCACCAGCGGCTGCCGGAATGCCCAACGGCAGCCGGGCGCGCCCCACAGGGGCGGTTGTGCCCCGTTTCCCATGCTCACTGCCGGTCTGCAAGCGACCCTGGATCCCTTTTTACAGAACCACACAATGGATCAACTATCCCGCTAAATGACTCATCTAGTGGTTTTTCGACTAAGAAATTCATGCTATGGATTAACAAAACCATGTAGTGGTACGCTCGCTGCGTAACGTTCGTCACAACAGTGCGTGATGCGCGCTAAGTCTTCGACCCCGGCCATTCAGCGTTGAGGGCCGGTCACGGAAAGGAAGTTCAAGATGATGACGTCTATGCCAAAAAGCCGCGGAGGGAGGGCGACCGTTGCCTCCGCCCTCCTCGGACTGGGTCTAGTCCTGACCGCTTGCTCCGGCGAAAGTGCCGCCAGCGACAACGGGTCGGGGCTTGAAACCACGGAAATCTCCGTCGGCGCGTTGCCGTTCGCAGACGTAGCGCCCCTGCACATCGCCGTCGAGGACGGTCTCTTCGAGGCGGAAGGCCTGGACGTGACAATCCTTGACGCGGCCAATGGAGCGGCGCAGGTGCCGGCCCTGATCTCCGGAGATGTACATTTCAGCTACGCCAGCTACGTGGCAACCCTTCAGGGGGTTACCAAGGGCCTTCCGCTGCAGGTGGTCCGGGACAACAACCGCAATAGTCCGCAGGGAATCTACGTACCGGGTGACAGTCCCATCCAGAAGCCCAAGGATCTGGAGGGAAAGACTGTGGCGCTGAATTCCCTGGCCTCCATCCAAGAGATCACCTCCAAGGCGGTTCTGAAGTCACTGGGAGTAGATATCCACACCGTCAAGTTCATTGAGCTCCCGCCGGCGAACATGATGCCGGCCCTCGAGCAGGGAAACATCGATGCAGCCTTCTTGGTCGAGCCGTTCCTCACCATGGGCGTCAATGACGATTACCGGGAAATCATGAACGCCTGGCAAGGGCCTACCGAGAACTTCCCGATCGCGGGATGGGTGGCCAGCAAACAGTTCGTGACCCAGAACCCGAACACGGTGGATGCCTTCGTACGAGCCATGGACAAGGCGACCAGCATCGCAGCCGAGTCTCCCGAGCGGATCGCTGACGTGATTCCCACCTACACGGCCATCCCCGAGGACATTGCCGGACAGGTGGCTGAGAAGTCAGCCCCGGGTCTGGCCGTGACCAGCGACCTGTCCGACTTGGGCGACGTTGCCGCACTGATGAGCGAGTGGGGCCTGCTTGAAGCAGAGGTCAATCCGGACGAAGTGGTGTATTCGCCGTCCAGCTGACGAATCACCTCTGCGCTACCAGCAAGGCGGGGGACCAGGAACTTTGCCTGTTCCCTCGCCGGCTTAGACCATCAGCCCTTCCACCCCGCTGGGCAACCCTACTGCTATGCCCATCCCGAATTTTGAATGAGAGGCTCCATGATTCAGGAGATGACGATCATGCCGACCACCGCTGAGCAGGACGAACCACGGGATCGCCGCATTTCGGCCTTTCTGCGTGGCGACTTCTCCTCCTCGCCCCACGTCGAGCGGGCACGCCAACTGGTCCCCGTCCTGAGGGAACGTGCGAGCCGCCAGTCCGGCCTCCCGAGGTTGCTCCCCGAAACCGTTGAGGACCTCAAAGAGGCGGGCCTCTTTAAGATGCTCCAGCCTCGGCGCTACGGCGGGGCCGAGACGACACCCATCGAGTCCTTCGAAGTCACCACCATCCTGGCCGAGGGAGACCCCTCGGTTGGCTGGGTCCACGGCGTGACGGGGATTCACCATTTCCATTTGGGCATGTTCGATGACCGTGCCCAGCAAGACATCTGGGGCCGCGACGACAGCGTCCTGGTAAGTTCTCCCTACATGCCGCAGGTCGCGCAGCGCGTCGAGGGCGGTTTCCGAATCTCAGGGGGCTGGTCCTTTGCCTCCGGCAGCGACTACTGCGACTGGGCCCTGCTGGGCGCCAACATCGAGAATGAGCCCCGCCCCGCGCCCGGCCCCGTGGGGAGTCACGTGTTCCTGATTCCGCGCAGCGACTACGACGTCGTCGAAAATTGGGATGTCTCGGGTCTGAAGGCCACGGGCAGCAACGACATCATCGTGTCTGATGCCTTCGTCCCGGACTACCGGACCCTCACGTGGAATGAAGTCCATGAAGGCAAAGGCCCGGGACTCGCAGTGAACACGGACTTGTTGTACCGCCTGCCGTTTTTCCAGGTGTTCTCCCGTGCCACCCAGGCACCCACTTCGCTGGGCGCGCTCCAAGGGATGGCAGATGCCCTGGTGGAGTTCAGCAAGAGGAAAAAACGCAATCCGAAGGATCCAGCGATGACCTTGGCAATCGCCGAGGCGCGGTCCTTCGTGTCCGAGGCCAAGTGCCGGCTGTACGCCAACTACGCGGCGCTGATCGCGGAGGCGGAAGGAAAGACGCTCCTGACGGAACGCCAGCTCAACGAGTTCCGCTTCCAGTCGGCCATCATTCCGGCACGGGCCGCACGCTACGGCACCGAACTGTACCGACTTGCCGGTGGTTCGGGCGTCTACAATTCCGAGTCCTTTGGGCGCTACATGACGGACCTGCTGGCCTGTTCGACACACGCGACCAACAACTACCAGGCGCGGGCCATCGACTGGATCGGTCCCGAAATGGACGCCAGCGGTGCCGACTGGGAGCAGGTGCCCTTCGGGGTCGTGGCCAAACCGGCCCTCCACGCCCAGGAGGCGCTGTGACGGCGCAGGCTTTGGACTACAGCACGCTCCGCGAAGCGCTGGGGCATCACCCGACGGGTGTCGCTCTGATCACCAGTCTGGATAGTGACGGTCAAGCCCTCGGCATGATCGTTGGAACATTCACCTCGGTCTCTGTGGACCCACCCTTGGTGGGCTTTTTCCCGATGAAAAGTTCAAGGAGTTTCGAGCGGATCCGTGAATCCGGTTTCTTTACGGTGAATATCCTCGCCCACGACCAGGAGCATGTCTGTCGGGCACTGATGCGCCGCCAGCCGGACAAGTTCGAGGGCCTTTCGTGGAGGCCCTCAGCACACGGGGCTCCGGTACTTGACGATGTCGTCCTCTCGATTGACTGCGATCTGGCCGCGGTTACGGAGGCCGGCGACCACTACCTCGCCACCGGTCTGGTGAAGGACGTACAGATCCACCGGCCGGTTGCCCCGTTGCTGCAATTCCAAGGCGGATACGGCGGATTCGTGCCCGGGTCCTTCGTGGCTCCCAGCGACGCGCTGGTGGCCGAGAGTGTGAGCGTTGTGCAGGGCATCCGGAACGGTATGGAGGAGCTGGCCAATGAGGCCAACGCCGAGGTGACCGCATATACCAAGGTCGGCGATCACGCCGTCGCCGTGGCGATCGTTAAGGGGCAGGGCGTGTCAACGCCCACGGTTCTTGGATCCAAGCTTCCGCTGGCTCCGCCCTTTGGCGAGGTGTTCCTGTCCGGGGCGTCACAGGAGGATGTGGATGAATGGCTCGCCAGGGCCTCGACCATCGGAGAGGACATGGCGCAGGTTTCACTGCAGCGGCTCGACCACCTCCGTAGACACGGTTGGACCGGATCCCACTCAGGCCTGTTCCGTGACAATCGGCTGTTCCCCGCACTGGAGGACTACGGGATCGAAGGGGTTACCCCGGCCCGACATCGCGAGATCCGGAAACTACTCACCGAAGGGGTTCGGGACCTGCAGCCGCCGCAACCTGCGGACGGGAAGGCACCCGGCGCCAGCCTCGTTGCACCCATCCACAACACTGCGGGCCGGTGCGAAATGATGCTGCGGATATCCCACCTGCCCGCCATGTCCGGGGACGAGATCCGCATTTGGGGACAACAACTCAAAGCGCTGGCCGGTCAGGCAGGTTCAGCATGACGGCCTCACATCTCGCGGCGGCTAATACCAAGGAGAAGATGACCATGACCAGGACTGCGGACGCCGACCGCACGCCGGAGGACCGGCTTGCCCGTTTCACCGCTACCGCCACAGCCGGCGACGCTCCTGAAGAAGTGCGGCAGATGGCCGTTCAGATCCTCCGGACGGTCATCGGCACGGCCGTTGCCGGGGCAGCCCAGGACGGCATCCGGGAACTTCGCGATCACCTCGTGGGCCAAGCCGGCGTCGGCGAAGCGCGCTCCCTCGTTTACGGTGACTTGATGCCCGCACGGAGTGCAGCGCTCCTCAATGGCACGATGGCACGCGCGCTCGACTACTGCGACACCATGGTGCCGGGCCTGCACCTCGGTTCATCCGTCATCATTGCGGCCTTGGTGGCCGCGGAGGTCCGAGGAGGATGCACAGGCGCCGAGCTGTTGGACGGACTGGTCGTCGGGCTGGAGGTCGGGGCACAGCTGAACCTCACCGAGGAACAGTATGCCGGCTTCGATCCAACGGGAGTGGCAGGCCTTTTTGGCGCCACCGCTGCGGCGGCTCGGATCCTGCGGCTCGACGAGATCCAGACCAGGGACGCCATGGGCCTGGCATTCAACCGCTGTTCAGGTAGTTTCCAGTCCAATGCAGATGCCAGCCTGGCCGTGCGATTCATCCAGGGCTTCACCGCGTCCAACGCCATCGAATGTGTCCAGCTCGCGCTGATCGGAATTTCGGGACCCCGAAACTTTCTGGCCGGGAAGTTCGGCTACACCCATCTCTGGGGACGTGACCAGGTCACGGCGGAAGAAATGGTGGCCGGGCTAGGGGAGTCGTGGGCCATCCTGGGCACATTCTTCAAAAAGTATCCTTGCTGTGGCCTAACCCAGGGGCCCACCGAATCCGTGCTCACGGCCATCGAGGAGAAGAGCCTAAGGGCAGAGTCGGCGGAGCGCATCGACCTGTATTTGCCGGAGTTCGCCTTCAACCTCATCGGCAAGCCCTTCGCGTCGGGGACAAACCCGAGGGTGAATGCGCAGTTCAGTGCGGCGTACTGCATCACGAACGCGTTAGTCCGGGGGGCTTCCACCCTGGCCCACTTCGAGCCATCAGCAGTGAAGGAACTCGAAGGTCATCCGCTGTTTGACCGCATCAACGTTGAGCATGATCCAGCAATCACCGGTCACTCGGCGTCGCGCCTTGTTATTCAGGGCGCGGACGGATTTGTTTGGACCCGCGAACTTGAAATCGGGCCGGGATATCCCGGTAACCCGCTGACGCTCGAGGAGCATGCCCACGGCTTCGATGACTGCCTGAAGTATGCCCCTTACCCACTAGGCCAGTCGCAGGTCGATGGATTGAAGGTGCTGCTGGGCGCAGTTCAGGACATCCAAGATGTCCGTGAATTGTTGTCCCATCTGGTCAGCCAGCGAACGGCCGACGTCATGGACAATCAGCGATGACGGAACTTCGCACGCCAGATCTCCACGCGCCACTGGATGCCCGAAGCCGTGCCATCGGAGACCTCAGTGTCTCCAACCGATCTTCGACCAGACGTTCTGCCCGACGTGGCGCGAAAAGGAAGCTGCCGACAAAGCAGTTGCTGGGCCTGGCGGGGATTGCGGGATTCCTGTTGGTGTGGGAATTGGTGCCGCGGGTGGGGATTGTTGAAGCGCGGTTCCTGCCCCCGGCGTCCGAGGTGATTGCCGTTCTGGTGCGTGACTTCGGGCTGCCCGCATTTTGGGTGGCGGTTGGCGAAACCATGCTCGCGTGGGTCTTTGGCCTGGTGATGGCGGTGTTGCTGGCGGTGGTGCTTGGCTTCGTCATCGGTTCGTCCAACTTCCTGCGGAAGTTCACCAACTCCACGGTGGAGTTCCTACGGCCGATTCCGTCGGTAGCGTTGATTCCGCTGGCCGTGCTGCTGTTCGGCGTGAAGATCGAGTCCTCGCTGATGCTGATTGCCTATGCGTCGTTCTGGCAGGTCTTCATCCAGGTGCTCTACGGGGTGGCTGATGTGGACAATGTGGCGATGCAAACGGCGAAGTCCTACGGCCTGGGCCGGTTCGCCCGGGTCCGTTACGTGGTCTTCCCCACGGCGTTGCCGTACCTGATGACCGGTGTGCGGCTGGCGGCTGCGGTGGCGCTGATTCTGGCGATCACGGCCGAACTGGTGATCGGTTCTCCGGGTCTGGGCCGCGAGATCGCGCTGGCGCAGTCCGGCGGGGCGATTCCGGGGATGTATGCGCTGGTGTTTGCCACCGGTTTGATCGGTGTACTGATCAACCTGCTGATGCGCTTTATTGAGCGCAAGACGTTGTCCTGGCATTCCTCCATCCGTTCCGAGGTGATCGTGTGAAAGTCCTGAAAGGCATCGTCTACGCGCTGGCACTGCCGGCGATCCTGGTCCTGATCTGGTGGGCCGCGACCCTGGGCGAAACGAACTTCTTCACGCCGACGCCGGGTGTGTTGGCGGAGAGGTTCGCCGAAACCTGGTTCGGGGAGCGGCTCCTTTCCGACGTGCTGCCAAGCATCGGCCGGTTGCTCATTGGGGTGGCTTCGGCGATCCTGATCGGGATCACCGCGGGCCTGCTGATCGGTTCGGTCAAGTGGCTGCGTGACTTCACCGAGCCGGTGCTGGAGTTCTTCCGCGCGATCCCGCCGCCGGTGCTGGTGCCAGTGCTGATGCTGCTCCTGGGCATCACCGACTCGATGAAGATCGTGGTCATCATCTCCGGCTGCATCTGGCCGGTGCTGCTGAATACGATCGAAGGCGTCCGTGCCATTGATTCGGTACTTTCGGACTCGGCGCACACCTACGGAATCTCTGGCACGGCGCGGATCAAGTACCTCGTGCTTCCCTCGGCCGGTCCGCAGATCATGGCCGGCGTCCGCCAGTGCCTGTCGATCGGTTTGATCCTGATGGTCATTTCCGAAATGTTCGCCTCCTCGTCGGGGCTGGGCTTTACCATCGTGCAGTTCCAGCGCTCGTTCGCGATCCCCGAAATGTGGTCGGGCATTGTGGTGCTGGGTCTGATCGGTGTTGCCATGTCGTTCGTTTTCCAATTCACCGAGCGCAAGATCCTGCGCTGGTATCACGGCCTGCGAGAGGTAGAAAATGCAGCCTGACACAATTTCGGCGCCAGCCGGCAAGACCCTGCCCGCCAACGAGGCAATGCTTTCGGTCCGCGGCCTGAAGAAGGTTTACAAGACCGACGGCGGTGACATCGAGGCCGTCCGCAACCTCACCTTCGACCTGCGCGCCGGGGAGCTGGCCTGCCTGGTCGGTCCGTCCGGTTCCGGCAAGACCACCTTGCTCAAATGCATTGCTGGCCTGATGGCGTCGACCGAAGGCGAAGTGCTGCTCAACGGCACCAAAGTTGTGGGACCGCCGAAGAAGATGGCGGTGGTGTTCCAGGAATACGGCCGTTCGCTGTTCCCGTGGATGCGGGTGCGGGAGAACGTGGAGCTCCCCCTAAAAAATCAGGGCGTGCCGAAGGCCGAACGCGACCGCCTGGTCGACGAGGCGCTGGAGGCTGTGGGCCTGGACCACGTGCCGCAGTCCTACCCGTGGCAGCTCTCCGGCGGTATGCAGCAGCGTGTGGCGATCGCCCGTGCGGTGGCCTACCAGCCCGAGGTGCTGCTGATGGACGAGCCCTTCGCCGCCGTCGACGCGCAGACCCGCGCCGACCTGGAGGACCTGATCCGCACGGTCTGGAAGAAGCTCGGCGTCACCGTTCTGTTCGTCACCCACGACATCGACGAATCGGTGTACCTAGGGCAGCGCGTGATCATCCTGTCCTCCTCGCCGACCGTGATTCAGGAAGACCTGGAGATCGACCTGCCCGACGAGCGCGACCAGCTCAACACCCGCGCCCTGCCGCGCTTCACGGAACTGCGCCACCACGTCTACGAGCAGATCCAGCTCGCCAAGAAGGGCGTACGGCGGGTGGAAGTGTGACCTGAGGATTCAACCCCACTCCGGGAAGCCTGCCCACGGAGATCCTTGCGCAGCGCGGCGGCATCGGCAAGGATGCAGTTGATCCCGTGCTGCGAAGAAGGAGCCGACGCGATGACGAAGTATCTGATCTCGTTTCCGAGTGCCGCCATGGCCGTTTCCGAAGAGGACCTGCCGGCCGTTTCGGATTCGTCGCACGCGGTGGTGCAGGAGGCGAAGGATGCCGGTGTGTGGGTGTTCGGCGGCGGCATCGATGGGAGCGTCCCGCCTGTCAGGGTCGACGGCGATGAAACCGTGAGCGAGGGCACCTACCCGCAGACGACACAGCTCGAAGGCGGTTACTCGGTGCTGGAGCTGCCCTCATATGACGCGGCCCTGGAGTGGGCCGCGAAGTTCGCGGTCGCTTGCCGTTGCGCCCAGGAAGTGCGGGCTTTCGGATACGACCCGGCCAGCTAGATCTTGGACGGCTGCTCCTTGCCGCCGGGCTCGTGGCCTACATGTAGCAACGAAAAACGCCGGGTGCGGCT
This sequence comes from Arthrobacter sulfonylureivorans, assembly GCF_022637435.1. Lineage (NCBI taxonomy): Bacteria > Bacillati > Actinomycetota > Actinomycetes > Micrococcales > Micrococcaceae > Arthrobacter > Arthrobacter sulfonylureivorans. Next base: position 3,794,997 of record NZ_CP093326.1, on the reverse strand, counting down.
CCGTAAGTAGAGCCGCGCCCGACGTTTTGTTCACTGTGCCTCCGCAGGGGCGCGGCCCGCCAATAATAGGTCGTCAATGTGCGACTAAACGGTTATGGCGATAGACAGCGGCTAGCCCGGGGCTGTATCGGTGGCTGATAGCTTTGATTCATGCAAGAGATATCTGCCCTTGAAACACTTCGCGCGTTCGTTGCCGAACGAAATTGGGAGCAGTTTCATACACCCGAGAATCTTGCAAAGAGCATCAGTATTGAGGCTGCGGAGCTCCTTGAGTGCTTCCAATGGGGCGGAGAAAATCTTCGCTCCGCGCAAGAAGAGCTCGCGGACGTACTCACGTACTGTATTCTCCTTGCCGACCGACTGGGCGTCGATCCCCAAGCCATCGTGTTAGAGAAGCTGAAGAAAACAGGCGAGAAGTACCCAATAGAAAAAGCACGAGGTCGAAGCGAGAAGTATGACCAACTTTAGCCTCGAACGCTTCCCATTCGACCCGAACGAAATTCGCGCGTGGGGCGCGGCCGATCTTCGACACCGCAACTGGCCTGTTGTGTACGTCATGAACAATGACACCGAAGTGTACGTCGGCGAATCGTTGAACTCCGAAAGCCGTATGCGGCAGCATCTAGACTCAGACGAGAAGCGTCGGCTCAGCTGGGTTCGCGTCGTGCTAAACGAAACTTTCAACAAGTCAGCGTGCCTGGATCTGGAATCGTATCTCATCCGGATGTTCTCCGGAGACGGACAGTATCAGGTGCTCAACCAAAACGCGGGCATCACCGACGCCGACTACTATGACCGCGAAGTGTACAGGAAGAGCTTCGAAGAGGTCTTCGAAAAGCTCCGAACCCAAGAGCACCTGTTCCAGCGCACCCTCCCTGAAATCATCAACAGTGACCTCTTCAAGCTTTCACCGTTCAAAGCGCTTAATCATGATCAGGCGATCGCTGTTGAGGACATCCTTGACGGACTCTTCGCTGATCTAGAAAGCGATACACCGAGCACTGTCGTCGTTCAAGGCAATCCCGGCACGGGGAAGACCGTCGTCGCTATCTATCTCCTGAAGCTGCTGGAAGACATTCGACGGCATGACCCTGAAGAACCACTAGACAGTGACTCCATCTTCAGCGAATATTTCACCCCAGCACGTGCCGAACTCTTGGCAACACTGCGTGTGGGTCTGGTCGTCCCCCAACAGTCGCTCCGGGCGTCGATCTCTCGAGTGTTCAAACTTACCCCTGGGCTCCACGAAAAGCTCGTGCTCACACCTTTTTCCGTCGGCGCGAGTGACGAGCCTTTTGATCTGCTGATTGTTGATGAAGCTCATCGTCTCAACCAAAGGGCTAACCAGCCATCCGGCCCGCTCAACAAGAAGTTTGAGGAGATCAATCGGAAGCTTTTCGGTAAGGACGACCCCAAATTTACGCAGCTAGATTGGGTCCGGAAGCAGAGCAGGCACACCATCCTGATGCTCGATACAGGGCAAAGTGTGCGTCCCGCGGATCTGCCCGTCGCCACCACTAACGCGCTCCTCGAGGAAGCATCAACTTCAGGCCGTCTCTACCCGCTTCAATCGCAGATGAGGATTTCTGCGGAACAAGACTATGTCGGGTATGTCCGCAAGGTGCTTAGCGATACGCCACCGCTGACGCGCGAGGACTTCGAGGGCTATGACCTTCGCTTCTTCTCAGATCTCGGAAAGATGAGACATGAGATCCTCCTGCGCGATCAGGAGAAGGGACTGTCACGCCTCCTTGCAGGATACGCCTGGAAGTGGAGCAGCAAGACGGACAAGAATGCGATTGACATCGAACTCGACGGCGTGAAGCTTCGGTGGAACTCGAGTCAACGCGACTGGATCAATTCGCCCGGGTCAGAGCTCGAAGTCGGTTCAATTCACACCGTCCAAGGCTATGACTTGAACTATGCGGGCGTCATCATCGGCGAAGACCTTCGCTATGACAATGCGGCGGGGGAAATCACCTTCAACCGATCCGAGTATCACGACAAGAAGGGCCGTGAAAACAATCCAAAACTCGGGATCAAATACTCGGACCAAGATCTGCTCGAGTACGTGCGGAATATTTACACCGTGCTGCTCACCCGAGGGATTTTCGGCACCTACATCTATGTCTGCAACGAAGAGCTTAGGGACTATTTACGTCAATACTTCTAGACAACGGAGGGTGGCAAATCGTTGTTGGTCACCGCACCCTTGCTCATTGAAGGATGAGAATCTGATCACGGAAGCAACAGTGGCAGCGTTTCCGCAGGACCGGCCCGAGCCGCCCGGATTTCGGGCTGCCTGTGGCGAACGGCGTGGACCGGGCGGTCCCGCGGAGTTGGTTGGCTTCCGCTCGGTGAGGGGAAACCGTTTGTGCCCGGTGATGGCACCGGCACGTGAACCCGGCGGTTGACTTGGGGGGCTGGCTATAGGACCCAGATCAACCGCCGGACAGTTAGAGGGGTGCAGCCGAGGGCGTGTTGCCCCGGTTGCGGATGGGATGGCCCGAGATGTTGTGCCCATTCGCGAGGAGGTGAACAGAACATCCCGGGCAACATCCCACGTCCCCCACTCCCGCCCTCCGGTCCGGGCCACTGTTGCCAGCGGCCCGGACCGGAGGAGCGAGGAGACTTAGGCTGCAGCAACCACCTTGGTAGGTGACTTCTCCAGCAGGTAGTTCTGGTACGCCGGGATCGTCAGGAAGGCCGGGAATTCTTCGCCGAGGGCACACTCTTCGAAGATTTCGCGGGCGTCGTCGAACCGGTCGCCGTCGAACCGGGGCAGGTTGGCGAACTCTTCCTCCAGCAGTTCGCGGACCCATTCGCGGGTGACGATCTCGCCGTCGTCGGTCAGGGCGTGGGCGTGGATCCACTGCCAGATCTGCGAGCGGGAGATTTCCGCCGTGGCGGCGTCCTCCATCAGGTTGTGGATGGCCACCGCGCCATTGCCGCGCAGCCAGGACTCGATGTACTGGATGCCCACTTCCAGGTTGGTGCGGATGCCGGTCTCGGTGATGGTCCCTTCGGTGCCGGCGATGTTCAGGAGGGCACCGTCGTCGGGCGTGACGTCCTCGCGCTGGCGGTCCAGCTGGTTGGGCCGCGAGCTCAAAACAGAATCAAACACCTCGCGGCAGACCTGAACCAGGTCCGGGTGCGCCACCCAGGAGCCGTCGAACCCGTCGGAGGCTTCGCGGGTCTTGTCCGCGTGCACCTTCTCCATGGCGATGGCGTTGGCCTCCGGGTCGCGGCGGCTGGGGATGAACGCGGCCATCCCGCCGATGGCCATGGCGCCGCGGCGGTGGCAGGCGCGGACCAGCTGCTCGGTGTAGGAGCGCATGAACGGCGCCGTCATGGTCACCTGCGTGCGGTCCGGCAGCACGAACCGCGGGCCGCGGGCGCGGAAGTTCTTGATCACCGAGAAGATGTAGTCCCAGCGGCCGGCGTTCAGCCCGGAGGCGTGGTCGCGCAGCTCGTACAAGATCTCCTCCATCTCGAACGCGGCCGTGATGGTCTCGATCAGCACGGTGGCGCGGATGGTGCCCTGCGGGATGCCCAGCAGGTCCTGCGCCAGAACGAACACGTCGTTCCACAGCCGGGCTTCCAGGTGCGACTCGATCTTCGGCAGGTAGAAGTACGGTCCGCGGCCCTGGGCGATCAGCCGCTGGGCGTTGTGGAAGAAGTACAGCCCGAAGTCAACGATGCCGCCGGCCACCGGTTCGCCGCCGATCAGCATGTGCTTCTCCGGCAGGTGCCAGCCGCGCGGCCGGACCACGATGGTGGGCAGGTCGGTCAGCGTCCGGCCGGTCAGCTTGTATTCCTTGCCGGTCTCGGAGGTGAAGTCGATCCGCCGCTCCAGCACATCGGTCAGGTTCAGCTGCCCGTTGATCACGTTGGACCAGCTGGGCGTGGAGGAGTCCTCCATGTCCGCCAACCAGACCTTGGCGCCGGAGTTCAGCGCGTTGATGGTCATCTTCTTCTCCACCGGCCCGGTGATCTCCACCCGGCGGTCCTCCAGCCCGGGCGCCGGGGGAGCGACCCGCCAGGACGAGTCCTCGCGGATGTGCCGGGTGCCGGGCAGGAACTTCGGATCGTGCCCGCGGGCGATCGACTTGCGCCGGTTCTCCCGCTGCACCAGCAGCTCGCGCCGCCGGTCGGCGGTGGCCTTGTGCAGCTTGGCCACGAACGCCAGCGCCTGCGGCGTCAGCACTTCCTCCTGCCGGCACACCGGCGAGCCCGTCAACGTAATCCCGTTCAAAGTAATCGGATCATTCATCGCTCATTCACTCCCTAAAACTTTTGTAAGTACGACGCCGGAGCCCGGCCTAGTTGCCAAAGGTAACCTTCGGATGAGGTGCGGTACTGATGGAGCCGATTGGGGGTCCGGAACGCGGCTAATAGATTCCGTAAGGCCGCCCGCGGCCGTCGGAATGTCGTGCCGCGGCGGACCCCCAATCGGCGAAGCCGAGCACCGCCGTCGTGATGTAGCTGTTAGTGGAACTGGCCTTCTTCGGTGGAGCCCACCAGGGCCAGGGTGCTGCCGTTGGGGTTGAGGGCAGTGGAGATGGTGTCGAAGTAGCCGGTGCCCACTTCGCGCTGGTGCTTGGTTGCGGTGTAGCCGCGGTCTTCGGCGTCGAACTCGCGCTCCTGCAGTTCGACGTACGCGCTCATCCCGTCCCGGGCGTAGCCGTGGGCCAGGTCGAACATCGAGTAGTTCAGGGCGTGGAAGCCGGCCAGCGTGATGAACTGGAAGGTGAAGCCCATCGCGCCGAGCTCGCGCTGGAACTTGGCGATGGTGGCATCGTCCAAGTGCTTCTTCCAGTTAAAGGACGGCGAGCAGTTGTAGGAGAGCATCTGGTCCGGGAACTCGGCCTTGACTGCCTCCGCGAACTTGCGGGCCAGCTCCAGATCCGGGGTGCCGGTCTCCATCCAAATCAGGTCCGAGTACGGGGCGTAGGCCTTGGCCCGGGCGATGCACGGTTCGATCCCGTTGCGGACCTTGTAGAAGCCCTCCGGGGTGCGCTCGCCGGTGATGAACTCGCGGTCGCGCTCGTCCACGTCGGAGGTGATCAGCGTGGCCGCCTCGGCGTCGGTGCGGGCGATGATGACGGACGGCGTGCCGGCCACGTCGGCCGCCAGCCGGGCCGCGTTCAGCGTGCGGATGTGCTGCGCGGTGGGGATCAACACCTTGCCGCCCAGATGGCCGCACTTCTTCTCCGAGGCCAACTGGTCCTCCCAGTGCACGCCGGAGGCGCCGGAGGCGATCATGGACTTCATCAGCTCGTACGCGTTCAGCGGGCCGCCGAAGCCGGCCTCGGCGTCGGCCACGATCGGCACCAGCCAGTCCTCAACGGTCTGGATGCCCTCGGAGAACTCGATCTGGTCGGCCCGCAGCAGCGCGTTGTTGATCCGGCGGACCACCTGCGGCACCGAGTTCGCCGGGTACAGCGACTGGTCCGGGTAGGTGTGGCCGGAGAGGTTGGCGTCGGCGGCCACCTGCCAGCCGGAGAGGTAGATGGCGCGCAGCCCGGCCTTGACCTGCTGCACCGCCTGGTTGCCGGTCAGCGCGCCGAGTGCGTTGGTGTAGCGGCCCTCGGCGGCTTCCTCGGTCAGCTGCTTCCACAGCTTCTGCGCGCCGCGCTTGGCCAGCGTGTGCTCTTCCTGGACCCGGCCGCGGAGGCGGACGACATCCGCTGCGGTGTAGTCGCGAGTGATGCCCTCCCAGCGGGAATCGGCGGCCCACTCGAGCTCCAGTGCCTTGGCCGCTTCCTCAGCGTTCATCGGGGCCGGCTCAAATGATGCAGTCATTGCTGTTCTCCTTGATAGCGGGTCGAACTTCTTCGTGAAATCGACTATTCCGTAGGTCACAACAGGTAATCCATAGAAAATGCTGGAAAGATCTGCACTTCTTCTCGTATCCTCAAGAAATGGCAACCACCAGCTGGCAGCGTCCCTCGAAGCACGACGACGGTGCCTCCACAGAGCCCGAAGTCGACGTAATCAGCCTGGGCCGGCGGGTGCGGCACCTGCGCAAGGCTCAGGGCATGACCCTGGACGATCTCGGTGCCGCCGTCGGTGCCGCGCCGTCACAGCTCTCGCTGATCGAAAACGGCAAGCGCGAACCCAAGCTCGGGATGCTGCAGGCCCTCGGCAAGGCGCTGGGTGTGGGCATCGACCAACTGCTCGGTGCCGAGCCGCCCAGCCGCCGCGCGGCACTGGAAATCGAGCTGGAACGCTACCAGCGCGGGCCGCTCTACGAATCGCTCGGGCTACCCAAAGTCCGCGTCAGCTCGCGGCTTTCTATGGACGTACTGGAATCACTGGTCGGGCTGCAGCATGAGCTGGAGCGCCGGCTGGATGAGCAGGCCGCCACCCCGGAGGAAGCCCGCCGCGCCAACACCGAACTGCGGGCGGAAATGCGCTCGCGCAACAACCACTATGAGGACATCGAGGCGCAGGCCCAGGAGCTGCTCAAAGCGGTCGGTTTCAAGGGCGGACCGCTGTCGCATCACGTGGCCGCGGACATCGCCGAGCACCTCGGCTTCAGCCTGCAGTACGTCAGCGACCTGCCCCATTCCACCCGGTCCGTGACGGATTTGAAGAACAGCAGAATTTACCTGACCCAGGGCCACCGGTCCGAACATGACCCTCGTTCGGTGTTGCTGCAGGCCGTCGGTCACTACGTCCTCGGCCACCAGACACCCACCGACTATGCGGACTTCCTCCGCCAGCGCGTCTACACCAACTACTTCGCCGCGGCCCTGCTTATGCCCGAACACGCCACCGTGGACTTCCTGCAAAAAGCCAAGGCCTCTAAGGAGCTGGCCATCGAGGACCTGCGGGATGCCTTCAGCGTCTCGTACGAGACGGCCGCGCACCGCTTCACGAATCTGGCCACGCATCATCTGGGGATCCCGTGCCACTTCCAGAAGGTCCACGTCTCCGGCATCATCCACAAGGCCTATGAAAACGACGGCGTGAACTTCCCAGCCGACCACACCGGCGCCATCGAAGGCCAGCCGGTCTGCCGCAACTGGACCTCACGCGCCGTCTTCGACGTCCCGGACAAGTTCCGCGCCTTTAACCAGTACACGGACACCAAGGCCGGGACCTTCTGGTGCACCGCCATCACCGAGCGGCACTCGTCGGGGGAGTACTCGCTGAGCATCGGCATTCCGTACAAGGAAGTGAAGTGGTTCCGCGGCCGTGACACCACAGAACGCTCCGTCTCCAACTGCCCCGACGAATCCTGCTGCCGCCGCCCACCGGCCGACCTCGCCGCCCAATGGGCCGGCAACGCCTGGCCCAGCGCCCGCGCCAACTCCCACCTCCTCGCCGCACTACCCCCGGGTGCCTTCCCCGGAGTGGACGAGACCGAGGTCTATTCGTTCCTGCAGGCGCACGCAAAGCTGTAGCGGGCCCCCCGTTACGCCGCAATCACTCGGACTTGGTGGCAGCTTAGGCATGCAATCTCATCAGCTCAGGGCAGGTTCGGAGAGATAGTCCAGGTCCAACATTTCGCTGCGACGATACTGATTGAGCGTGAACTCATCATCGCTAGACAGTTCAGCTGAAATGTCAGCTACCGCATTGGCATACTCCGGATTGTCTAAATCAGTAGGACGCAACTTGCATTGAGCAGCAAGCGCATCAGCGAACGCGAGCCAGAGGTGATAGAGGTCGTCCCGTTCTTCGGAGCTCGGGTTCTGCATGGCACTAGCTATTTTGGAAGCGATATCGCTGGCCGTGAGGGGGCTGAGGCTATTGTCGAGCAAGGATGCTATTTCTGGAGATATGGGGCGCGGTTCGTCAAGCGTCGGAACGGTACCCGCTTTGACGATGACATGTAGGATCAGCTGTCTGTGTGGCTGATGCCACGAATTAGCTTCAACGCGCAATTCAACGATTTCTTGTAGCACCTGTCCCAAAGCCGAGTTCTGCCGAGAGTACTTCGAGGTGATCACACCCCGAAGTGGAGCTAACCAGGGCACCACTTCGTCTGGGAACGCAAATCGGCTGTAGCGACGTCCGATGCTCCTTGCAAACGTACGTATCTGCACTGAGTTCAACGGATCTAATCCGTGTGATATTTCAAAATGAGGCAGGGCGGATTTGCTTACAGTTGCCACTGTCTCTAAGTCAGCGAAAAGTGACGCCCCGGCTTGCGGAATCGCAATATACCGTGGCGATTCCCCTTTGCTGGCACGCCGGAGCTCGTCGCCGCGGAGTTCGACGATGCGGGCGACGCTTACTGAGGGGTTCTTGTCAAGCACGATGTCACATGTTTGGGAGATGACTGCGACTCCCAAGGGTGTGGTCAGAGGAACCCACCCCACTGCCGTAAGCTCTATTAACTCGGTTAGCTGGACAACGTCTCCTTGACGGAGGTTGCTAATAGCATAACCTGTTCCAGAGCCTAAAGATCGGGGCATTTACGACTCGTGTGCCGATGAAAGGAAGGATTCAGGAGAAACGTGCGGTTGCTGGATATCCTCCGTAGCTGAAGAGTGACGGTAACGCATCTCGTCGAAAGAGCTACGGCCAGTGGACAGTGGAGTGAATAGAGCGTCGCGCTTTTCGATCGGGGTCGTTCCCGGGAGCGTCTCGACGAGAGTGATCATGGCCGCGAGCTGCTCACGATTGGCTGAATTCATTCGTCCGCCGGAAGCCCAATGGTGTAGCGCCCTTCTCGAGACGCCAAATGCCTTTGATAACTGGTCCCACGTAAGACCGGACATCCCATGCAGCTTCCGCACCAACACGGATGCACTGGGTGCCACTGGCTCTACTTGGGGTTCGACACGTTGAGCGGCAGGATATGAAACAGCGCTAGTCGTCAGGATCTGTGGGAAGTCTCGTGATTCAGCAGTTAGCCAACCCGTTCCAGGGCTGAGCGCGACGATCTCGTTCGGTTTGACTGCTGAGGTTCCGGATGATGTCGCGAGGGAGAGGGTGATGAGGCCGACGCCTAGGAATTTTGACCAACCCGAGTTGCTGGTCCTAGGAGATAATTCACTGTCCAACTGCAAATTAATGCTCACTTCGCCCCTCCGAATCGTGTTATAAACTCATCCTTGATGATGGCCCTAAAGAAGCTGTAGGCAAGTGACGCAAGATCAGATGCAGTCTGGATCAAGAAATCTGGGTTGAAATCCTTTTTCTCCTCTGAGAAAGCGTCCAAATCAAGTGTCCAGTTGTTGGAATTGGAGGGTTCAATCGTTGGGTCGATAGTCCCACCTGCAGGTAGCTTCGCCCATCGTGTGACCAGTCTTGCCTGATTGCATGTGTATAAAGCCTCATTGATGGAGTGCTGCATGCTGGCTGCCCCGGGCCATTCGATTGCCGAAGCGCCCAACACGGGAGATACAACAAGGGATTCGAGATCCCCGTAGTCTTGGCTATTATCAATCCTATTTATGTACCGGAATCCAACACGATTAGCATGGGGCATAGCCACGATTTCTTGCAGCCCAGCGAGAACTCTTCTAAATCGATTCATAAAATCGACCCGAGAGACATAGGCGTTTGTTTCCAGCGTCAGATGCGATTCGCCAAAAGTTACTGTCCAGTCTTCATCTAGTGAGGAGAATTGGAGCAGCGTTTTCCCGGCATTTTGTGTCGGGCCAGCGGGGGTAAGGGTAACTGTCATTTCTTGTTGGCTGGATCGTAGCGGGTAGTCTGCCGCCAAGGCGCTTGCTAGTTTGTCGCCTATCCCATCGAAAGCCGCTGAAATAGGCGTATATTGAGGCCAACGAACCTGACAAAGTACCTTCAAGAGCGGGGCGTTCGTTAGTTGAATTTCGTCGACTGGAGTGATGCCGTAGGGATTTACGGTGGAGGTCATACTTCACATCGTACTTCACATGCGCTCTGATTGTATCCCCTGAGCTGCTGGGTTTCTTGAAGGTGCCGGCGTGCCGGTGCGAAATCGGATGAATTGGAGCGCCCCGGCCATCAGCGGCGCCTCACCGTCTCCTAGTGATCTGCCTCGCCCGTCTGGTGACTCCCGGCTTCAAGGGTCGCGTCTAGTTCCAGCAGCTTCAGACTGCCGTCGGATCCCGAAGCGCCGTCGGCGTGCTCCCATTGTTCGTACGCCAATGTGACAGTCCTTCTGATCCCGCCCAGAATGCATTCGGGTGACTCGGCGAGGCTGAGAGACGCCTCGCAAATACTCACCCCACTGTTCCTGACACGTCGGGTTCTCCCCGTCTTAAAGTCGGCGTAAAGCAACCAGGCTTGGTCGCGGCGTAAGGCAGTGCAGTAGGCCAGCATCTGGTAATGGTCAGCGTTCGGGTATTGCCCCCTAGATGAGGCGGCCTTGTACTTTGCGTCGAAGATCAGGACAGGTTGGCTGTTGATGACGTGGACTACGTCGGGCCTCATCATTATTCGTGAGTCATCATCCGTCCAGGGCTCATCCAGGTACACCTTGTACTGCGCCTTGGTTTGGCCAGGGTGCTTCCGCAGGGCCTCAGCTAGGGCGACGGTCACGAAGTCTTCGAACACCTTGGCCATGTTTACGGTGAACGAAGCCACGTGCATTGGACCAGGCGCAGCTTCGGCAACGGCGTTTTGGAGGATGATCTCAGATATCCGCAGGGCCGAAACATAGCCAGCGTTTGATCTGCTAGGTGTCCACGCCGGGAGACGGTCGCCCCGGTTCAGCATGGCAGCCCCGTCCAGTTTCCGGTCCAGATGTTGCAGCCGGCGCCGCACTCCCTCCTGCAGCCGAGGCACCGCCAGCATACGCCGCACTGCAGATCGTAGAATCCGGTTTTCCGGAGTATCAGTCGATTGGCGGTGCTTTAACGGCCTGGGTCAAAATTGCGGGTGATCCAACCGGTCTGCCGCAACTGGACTTCCCGGGCATTGTTGCGAAGTGCCGGACAAGTTCCGTGCCTTCAACCCACGAACACCAAAGCCGGCACCTTCTCGGGCACTGCCATCACCGAGCATTCCGCCGGATTGCCTATGAGATGTTTCGGCGCGCAAACTCTTCTGCGCGCCTGAGTCCTCCCCGACGTTTATTAATGGGTTCGGCTAAAGGCTCAGGTTGGAAGCGGTCATCGACACGAGCTCGAAACCAATCGACGAGCTCAGGATTATCGATCCAAGCGAACAACGGCTCAGTGATTGCCCACTGGAAGATGTCAGGGTCTTGCCATGAGTCCTCGAACTGAATTGCATCTATCACGCCGGCGATCCATCGCAACGTCGCTTCCTGCCCAGACTGGGCGCGGCTTTTAAGTAGCAGCAAAGCTCTTTGTGCGTCGCCTTCGATAGCTGTACGCTCTGCCCAGTTCTTATGCGGGCCGTGTTGTAACTCGAGAAGCCGACGGCAGGCATCTAGGAGGTCAACGACAGCCTCAATCCGGTCGTCCCGATGAACACGTGCCCTGTCACGGTACCGGAGGACCCATGCCAGTACATTACTAGCCACAAAAGTGGCCACTGCGACCCAAACGGCGGTCGGAACTCCTCCCCAATTTCCGACGGAGGCTGCAGTCGCGGTTGGAATCACGAAGTGTGGAGCGAAGGTGAGAAATATTGGGTTCAAACCGGGTCGTCCATCTTATTGAGGATAACAAGTTCTTGGATGAGAGAGTCGAGATGGTATGACTCTACAAAAACCTCCCAGAGGACTCGATTGCTGACACTGGAATGAAGGGTGTTTCCTGCGAAAGATATCCACCGTCGTGATATGAGCACGAGCTTCTGCCATAGAGCCGGCGCCGCCGATTCTAAATCCTCTTTGTCTAGAAGCAGCTCTTGGCAGTAAGTGGCTATCGCTAGGAGATCTGTGGCCTTCGCGAACCGCCCCTTGTAAGGGCTCGAATGACCCATGGCCGGCAGTATGTATGTAACTCCTTGTGAGTTAGCCATCATGAACTCTGTATTAGACTTTAAGTTGAGCGCTTCACATCTTTTTTCGATATCATCAACTAGTGAAATGGCAAGATCTTCATGTTTGGCCACGCCAATGTGAAACGCTGTCAGCAGTTTTCGATTGCGGCTGGCACTGCGTCTGAACTCGGCTTCAGTTACCGGCAACTGGATAAGAAATGCGAAGCGAGTCGCTGGTGTCAGAAAGTGTGAATCATCAGTTGTCAGATGGCGCAAAACCAGCGCGTACACAGTGCGTATTTCTTGGAGGCCCCTCGCCGATCGAAGCGTCTTGAGTCGTTGATATAAATCTGCAGTTCCTGCCGATCCTACGTCTAACTGGAACCGTGCAGCTACGCGCACTAAGACAGAATTTGCAGGAAAGATTTCAACGGAAATCTTTGAAATCGACCCATTCAACGTCCCTATCCGGAGGTCGGTCATTGGGAGGCCTGCCTTGTTGCCATTTGGCTGCCGTCCCAGAGCTACGGAAATCTTACGGAGCAATCCGTCACTTGGATTAAACGAACGTATATCGAAGGAGTATCGGGGGGATAGATCAAAAGTGGATTGATACCTATTCTCGGACCCGGGGCGAAAGTATCGTGCAATGTCTTTCTCTCCAAGAAGGAGATCGCCCACGGGGACGCGGTGCTGCCACTCAATTTCCACTGAGGCAATACTCGGAGAAGAAGGCGGCGTCCCAAGGATTTGAACCTCGCCATGAATCATGCCGGCCTCAAAGCCGGGAACGCCCTGCGCTTCTCCACATGATGACGGTACCAGATCGTATGGGGTGCTAGGTGCCAGGGAATTTGGGCAGGATCAGAGGTGCCGGAGAGGACTGTTTTTGGCATACGCAGCGTGACAAAGAAGGCTCCTGTCGCCCGTATTGATTCGGCAGTACGGGCAGCCTGTGGGTTTAACCGCGATTAGCTACGGCAGCCTTCTATGACCGGCATGGACCAATGCAGACCTGCTTGGTGAACTGACGCGAATTGCCTCACCGCTGTATGAAGGTCTGGCGCACTCCATTGCACAAGCCAACAAAGTCCTCAAGCGATATGACCACTCGAGGTACCCCCATATGCGGTCTATGCACGTTCGCGCCGCGATAGGCGAGTATACCGAGGTCGCCGGAGCCCTTCCTTCAGGATGGATGCCGGGTGGTGATTCGGCCGCTCATGAGTCAACTCAGTTTCGTCAACCATGTCCTTGGTTACACCGCCCCGGTTCCTCAAGGAAAACAGCCGAGTGCCAAAATCGACCTGGTTCACGCGTGGGACTTCGGTCAGATCCCGACGGCATGATCGACATCGATACTTTCCGCAGTCGCATCGTGCACACGACTTCCACAGGGGTGTTCGGTGGGGTCGTGCCTCTGAATTGCTTCTTGACCTTCTTCCTGGAGGTGACCTTCACATACATTCCAGGTTTGACGGCGACGCGTCTGAAGAGGACTTTTTCTTCGACGCACAGTAGGACATCAGTGACTAGTGAGCACCCCTTCCGAATCTATGGCAGGCGACTCACCGCGCTACGAGAGCTTTTTAACCTGACTCAAACCGTTCTCTCCGCGCGCCTTGAAGTCAACCAGTTCTTCCTCTCTCGAATCGAGAAGGGCGACCGTCCCCTTCCCGAGGATTTGATACCGGGGAGGAGGATGCCGGCATCCCTTAGGGCAAGACGGTGCTCGCATCTGCATTCACACGTAATCACTCGACTGGTGGACGCGGACCATCAGTCACCCGCCCGCTCCTGCCCGGTCGTACTGTCGCGACTCAAAGGATTCTTCTGGCGTAGTCTTCCTTGACGACTTCGAGGTGGAGCCAGGAGTCGGTGCGGCTGACGCCGGGGAGGCTGCGGATTTCTTCGAGTTGGGCGAGGAGGTCGCGGGGGGATTGGGCGGCGAGGGTGGCGATGGCGTCGAAGCGGCCGACGGTCTGGGCGACGAACTCCACGTGGGATGAGCTGCGCAGGAGTTCGAGGACGGCATCGTTGTCGCCGGCGAGGTTAAGGCCGACGCCCATTGAGAGTTGACGGCCGCCGGCGCCCCGGGATTCCACCGCACTGATCCGGATGATCCGGGCGTCCAGCAGGCGCTGTACCCGTGAGCGTACGGCGGTGGGGGTAAGGCCCACGGCGGCGGCGAGGTCCCGGTAACTGGTCCGGCCGTCCTGCTGCAGGATTTCGATGAGCTGGGTGTCCACGTGGTCGATGGTGACCTCGCCGGCGTATTGGGAGATGAAGAAGCCCTTGACCACTCGCGTGTAGACCAGGGTGTCGATGTAGGCGACGTTGGGGTGCTCGCGGAGCTGGGTGAGCACGCCATGCAGCTCGTCATGGGTGGACACGCGGATCTCGGCGACCAGGTCATGGGTACCGCCGACGGCGGAAACCAGCACGGCCTCCGACCATTCGGCCAGCCGCTCGGCAATCTGGCGGACCGGGCCGGACGCCACCACGGAGACATGGGCGATCACGTGCTGGCCGAGGAACGCCGGGTCCACGGCGGCCACCACCCGCACGGTATGGGTGTCCAGCAGCTCCCGCAGCCGGGCGGAGACCGTGGCCCGGGGCAGGCCCAGGTCGCGCGCCAGGTCCTGGTAGCTGGCCCGACCCTCCTGCTGCAGGGCGCGGACCAGTTTTGTGTCGATCGTTTCGCCGTTGTCCGCCAAAGTTTCCTTAACCTCCCAAGTGAGCACCGCCGTCGTCAATTATCCAGTGATGCAGCACACATGCAAGCACTTCCGGAAAACAATGTGCGAGAAGCGGCGCAAAACTGAATTCAACCGTGCGTAACGCAAAATTTCTGCTCTTGTCGGATCTTGGCCGCCGCCCTACAGTTGCATGGATCACACCGGCACTCATGCCTATCTTCAAGGTGGAAGACCATGTCACACACGTCAGCAACCCGGCCGCAGTTCAGCCACGCCCGGGCCCGCCGCGCGGGATTCGCGGCCTTCGTCGGTACCGCCATTGAGTGGTACGACTTTTACATCTACGCCACGGCCGCCGCCCTGGTCTTCGGCCCCATCTTCTTCCCGGAGGCGGACCGGCTGGCCGGCATCGCCGCGGCCTTCGCCACCTACGCCGTCGGCTTCCTGGTCCGGCCGCTGGGCGGGATCATCTTCGGGCACATCGGCGACAAGTTCGGCCGGCGCCCGTCGCTGGTGATCACGCTGCTGGTGATGGGCCTGTCCACCGTGTTCGTGGGCCTGCTGCCCACGTACGAGAACATCGGCTCCTGGGCCGCCGTGCTGCTGGTGGTGCTGCGCGTGCTGCAGGGCCTGGCCGTGGGCGGCGAGTGGGGCGGCGCCGTGCTGATGGCGGTGGAGCACTCGCCGGAGAAGTACAAGACCTTCTACGGCGGCTTCGCCCAGCTGGGCAACCCGGCCGGCGCGCTGGGCGCCACGCTGATCTTCGGCATCCTGTCCGCACAGGGCGAGACGTTCCTGGTGGACGGCGGCTGGCGCATCCCGTTCCTGCTCTCCGTGGTGCTGATCGCCGTGGGCTTCTGGGTCCGCTACCGGGTGGAGGAATCCCCGGTCTTCGAGGACAAGGTGGAAGGCAAGGAGCAGTCCGTCCCGATCAAGTACGCGCTGCGCAACAACTGGAAGCCGATCCTGATCGGCATCGGCCTGCTGCCGATCTCTACCGGCGGCTACTACCTGGCCACCACGTTCGCCACCGCCTACGGCACCGACCCGTCGGTGGGACTGAACGAGACGTTGATCCTGAACGCCATGTCCGTGGCGGCCTTCTGCGAGCTGGTCACCTGCCTGGGCATCGCCTGGCTGGGCGATAAGTGGGGCCGCAAGCGCGTGATGGCCATCGGCCTGATCGGCTCCGTGGTGTTCGTCGTGCCGCAGTTCCTGCTGATGTCCACCGGACCGGAATGGCTGATCTTCGTGGCCTTCGCCGTGGTCCGCGTGGCGATGAACTTCACCTACGCCCCGGTGGCCACCATCCTGTCCCAGCTGTTCAAGCCGCAGGCGCGCTACACCTCCATCTCGCTCTCCTACGGCCTGGCCGCCGCCATCTGGGCCGGCCTGTCCCCGCTGGCCGCCACGCTGCTGTGGGACGCGACCGGCACGGTGTGGTCGGTGATCGGACTGTTCGCCGCGATGGGCGCGCTGGGCCTCGTCTGTCTGGCGATCGCGCCGCAGCACGTTGACGACGACGTGTACGGCGAGCAGGGCGCCGCCGGGGCTGCTGGTTTGGACGGTGCCGCGGGCGGCGGCGGAGCTGAGGGCACCGGCACCGAAGGTATGTGGAAGAAAGAGAGCTTTAAGTAATGCGCAAGCTGAAGACGTTCGACGACGGCGCCGATTTCCAGCCGCTGCTGGTCACCGCCGGCACCATCCACACGCTGGATCCGTCCGGCAAGGGCGCGACGGCGATGCTGGTCGCCGCCGGCCGGGTGGCAGCCGTGGGCACCGAGGCTGAATGCCGTCAGGCCGCTGCCGGGCTGGGGCTGCGCGAGCCGGAGCACCGGGACCTGGGCGACGCCGTCGTGGTGCCCGGGTTCGTGGACCCGCACGCGCACCCGCTGATGTACGGGCAGATGAAGACCTGGGTGGACTGCGGGCCGGATCAGGCCGGCAGCATCCCGGAGATCGTGGCGCTGCTGCGTGCGGCCGCGGAGACCGCGCCGGCCGGGCAGCCGGTGCGCGGCTACGGCTACGAGCACCGCAACCTGGCCGAGGGCCGGCACCCCACCCGGCAGGAGCTGGACCAGGTGGCCGCCGACCGAGAGGTTTACCTGATGAACGCCTCCGGCCACGGCGGCGTGGTGAACAGCTACACGCTTGAGCGGGGCGGCATCACCCGGGACACCCCCAACCCGGCCGGCGGCGAGTTCTTCCGCGACTCCGACGGCGAGCTGACCGGCGAGCTGTCCGACGCCGCCTGTAACATCCTCACCGGGCTCGGCGGCGTGAAGGTGGGCCACCACGGCCCCAACTTCCACCTGGCCGACGCGCCGGATGAGCACCTGCGCCAGCTGGCCGCGGCGCAGCAGGACTTCTTGGCCGGCGGTGTGACCACGGTGGGCGACGCCCAGGTCTCCCGCCGCGAGTTCGACATGTACCTGCGGCTGGCCGAGGCCGACCAGCTGAAGATCCGCTACAGCATGTACTTCCTCTCCCACCTGCTGGAGGAGGGGCTGGAGATCGGCATGACCGGGGCGTTCGGCAACGCGCACCTCAGCTTCGCCGGCTTCAAGTTCTACGCCGACGGCACTCTGGGCGGCTGGACCGCCTACTTCCCGGACGGCTACGTGGGCGACCCCTGCCGCACCGGCCAGCTGTACCACGACCCGGCCGACTACGCCGCGCTGATCCTTAAGGCGCACGCCGCCGGGCTGCAGACCGCCACGCACGCGCAGTCGCCGACGGCGCTGGAGATGGTGATCTCTGCGATCGAGGCCGCGCAGGCCGCGCACCCGGACTCCGACGCCCGGCACCGGATCGAACACTGCGGGCTGCCGACGCCGGAGCAGATCCGCCGGATGGCCGACGCCGGCATCTTCCCGGTGAACCAGCCGCAGCACTACTACAACTGGGGCGAAGGCGTGACCGCCGCCGTCGGAACCCCGGGGGAGCGGTTCAACCCGCTGGGCGAGTTCATCAACGCCGGCGTGCCGGTGACCCTGAGCTCCGACGCACCGGTGGCCGAACCGCGTCCGCTGGAAGCGATCCAGGCCGCCGTCACCCGGGTGACCCGCCGCGGCCACAAACTCGGACCGGACACACTGAAGATCACCGCCGAACAGGCGCTGGAGGGGCACACGCTCAACGGTGCCCGGGCGCTGGGCCGCGAGGACGACCTCGGCTCGCTCTCCGTGGGCAAGCGCGCCGACTTCGCCGTGCTCTCCGCCGACCCGCTGGCCGTGGCACCGGAGAGCATCGCGCAGATCCAGGTGCTGCAGACCTGGGTGGGCGGCAAGCCAGCGTTCGAGGCCGAGCCCGGCCGAACCGGCGAGCCGGCGCTCGCCGGAGGCGGCCATGTCTGAGCAGGCTCTGTCTGAACAGGCCCAGGGGTTGCCGACCCAAGCCCCAGCCGGGCCGGGCACCCAGCCCGCCCACGCCGTCGAACTTCCCGACGGCGTCGTGGCCGACAACGTGGGCCTGAGCGTGCTGACGCTGCTGCGCAACTACGGGATCGACGCCATCTTCGGCATCCCCGGCACGCACAACCTGGAGTTCTACCGGCATCTGGCCCCGCTGGGCATCCGCGCGGTGACCAGCCGGCATGAACAAGGTGCCGGGTACGGCGCCGACGGCTGGTCGCAGCAGACCGGACTGCCCGGCGTCGTCATCACCACTTCCGGGCCCGGCCTGCTCAACGCGCTCTCCGCAGCCGGCACCGCGTACTGCGAGTCTCGGCCGCTGATCATCCTGTCTCCGGGCGTGCCCGAGGGCGAGGAGTTCGCGGACGTCGGCGCGCTGCACGAAACCAAGGACGCCACCGGGGCCGCCGGCGCGATCGTGGAGTGGTCGCGCCGCGTCCACTCCGGGACCGAGGCCGCGCAGGCCATCCACGACGCGTTCGAACTGTTCCGCTACGGGCGCCCGCGGCCGGTGCACATCGAGGTCCCGCTCAACGTGCTCGAAGGCCCGAGCGACTGCCCGGCGGAGCTGCTGGAACCGGTCGTCCCGCGCGAACCTGCGGGCGCCTCCGCGCAGGCCATCTGCAATGCGGCCCAGCTGCTCGCGGAGTCGCGCCGCCCGGTGCTGCTGGCCGGCGGCGGATCGCTGCGCGCCGGCCACCACCTGCTGCAGTTGGCCGAAGCGCTGGATGCCCCGGTGCTGACCACGCTCAACGGCAAGGGCGCGGTCCCCGAATCGCATCCGTTGGCGCTGGGCTCGGACATCCGGCTGCCCGCCGCGCAGCAGCTCTGCGAAGAGGCCGACGTGCTGCTGGTCATCGGCTCCAAGGTGGGCGAGGCCGAGCTCTGGTTCAACCAGCTGCAGCCGCGCGGCACGGTGATCCGGGTGGACATCCTGCCCGGCCAGATGGCCAAGAACGTTGTGGCCGACGTTCCGCTGGTCGGCGACAGCGCCGCCGTCGTGCCCCAGCTGCTCGCCGCACTGCAGGAACAGCACGACGGCGGTGTCCCGCCGTTCTCGGTGGTCGACCAAGCGAGCGACCGGTGGTCGACCAAGCGAGCGCCAGCGAGCGCGTGGAGACCCGAGCGCGTGGAGACCCGCGAGCGTCGAGACCGCGGCGCCGACCGCGTGGCCCGGCTGCGTCCGGTGCTGCGCGAGGCCGCCCGCGAACTGGCCCCGCCGCTGGCCGCGCTCGCCGAACAAGTTGCCTCCGTGCTGCCGGCCGACGCCATCCTCGGCGGCGACTCCTCGCAGGTGACGTACTTCGGCACCGCCAGCTTTGTGCCGCAGGAGCGGGCGCACTCGTTCCTGTATACGCCCGCCTACGCCACGCTGGGCTACGGACTGCCGGCGTCGATCGGCGCCAAGGTGGCCGCGCCGGACCGGCCGGTGGTCTGCGTGCTCGGCGACGGCGCGCTGATGTTCGCCGTCCAGGAGCTGGCCACCGCGGTGGAGCAGCGGCTGGACCTGGTGGTGGTCTGCGCGGACAACGGCGGCTACGGCGAGATCCGGCAGAACGAACTGGACCGCGGGATCGCGCCGGTGGGCGTGGACCTGGTCCAGCCCGACTGGGCCGCCCTGGCCACCGCCTTCGGTGGCCACGGCGAACGGATCACGTCCGCCGAGGACTTTGCGCCAGCACTCGCCGCCGCGATCGATGCCGGGGGAGTGCGCCTGCTGCACGTCCCCACCGAATTGTTCGAGTAAGCGCGATCCCGTGGTCGACCGGTCTCTACTCGGCGCTGGCGCGCCTCCATCGACCACCGGAGCCTTGGTGGTCGACCAAGCGAGCGCCAGCGAGCGCGTGGAGACCCGAGCGCACCGTCCGGCGCCGAGCACCGCCGTCGTACTTTCCTCTGCACCTTATTAACAGCACCACCCGAAAGGACCTACCCGTGAGCACCACCCAGGAAGCCACCGCCACCGTCCCCGCAGGCCTCGCCGCCGACGCCAAGGCGACCGCGCGGGAGTGGATCGACGCCAACATGGACCGGCTCTCCGACTGGCACCGGCACATCTGGGAGCTCGCGGAGCCGGCGTGGCGCGAATACCGTTCGGCCGCCTGGTACGTGGAGCGGCTGCGCGCCGAGGGCTTCGACGTGGAAGAGGGCAGCGGCGGCATGCCCACCGCTTTCAAGGCCGAGTGGACGCAGGGCGGCGGCGGACCGGTGCTGCTGACCTATGCCGAGTACGACGCCGTGCCCGGCAACTGCCAGGCCGCGTCCACCGAGGAGACCCCGCGGGACGGGCTGAGCGCCTTCGCCCCCGGCCACACCGACCCGCACTCGGCGCTGGGCATCTCCACGCTGGCCGGCTTGCTCGGCACCAAGCACGCCATGGAGGTGCACGGCATCGCCGGCACGCTGCGCTACACCGGCGAACCGGCCGAGAAGGTGCAGGGCTCCAAGGTGGTGCACGGGCTGCGCGGCTACTACGACGGCGTGGACGCGATTGTCAGCTTCCACCCGTTCTACATGCTGCCGCTGTGCAACACCGCCCGCTGGGACACCCAGTGCGGCTCCTACTACTCGAAGGTTTACTCGTTCATCTGCGACGAGCCGGAGAGCTGGCAGCTCTCGGCCAACCCGAACTCGCCGATCCCGGCGTCGCACTCCGCCGCCCGCGCCCCGGGAGCGAACGTGGCGCTGATGCAGATGTACACCAGCTCGCGGGTGATGCAGGACGCCATGCTGCCCAGCTTCGGCGGCTGGAGCCTCTCGGACGCGATCCTCGGCTCCGGGCAGGCGACCGCGGACAACCTGCCGGCGCGGATCGCGCAGATCCAGTACTCCTGGCGCTGCCCCACGCTGGAGATGGCCGAGCACGTGCTGGCCGTGCTGGACCGCAACGCCGAGCACGCCGCCGCGATGGCGCACTGCCGGGTGGAGACCACCTGGGTGGCCCGCAACCGCCCCGGCATCACCAACCACGCGCTGGCCCAGGCGCTGTACAACAACCTTGAGGAAGTCGGCGCTCCTATATACAACGACGACGCCGTGGCTGCCGCGCGCGAAATCCAGTCCGGACTGGGGATCGAGCCGATGGAGAAGCCGTTCCTGGACGAGTGCGAATCGCTGATCTCCCCGCAGGACGCCGAGACAGCCTTGCGCGAGCACCTGGCCCCGTGGCAGAAGAACTGGACCAGCGACGACTACGTGGAGATGACGCACTACGCCCCGACCGTCCGGTTCTACATCTCCCGGCCCGCGCTGAAGCCCGCCCCCGGCAAGGGCGCCTACCCCGGCTGGGTCATGAACGCCCTCGGCGGCATCCCCGCCGCCATCGACCCGACCATCGAGGTGGCCGGCAAGACCATCGCCGGCACCTTCGTGGACATGCTCACCTCGCCGGACCTGTTGGCCTCGGCCGCGGAGGAGTTCAAGCAGCGCAAGGCCGCGGACCCCACCGAAGCCCTGCTCCCCGCCGACTTCATGCCGCCCACCGGCCTCGCCTGGCCCGACTACGCCCCGGCCGACGGCGTCGGCTTCGGAGCCGGAGCGGGCGAAAGGACCTGGCACCCGCAGGCGCTCTAGCTTAGCGCTCTACCTTGTCGTCGCCGTGTGCGTAGCCGGTCCGAGCCAGGGCCGGCCGGCTACGCTCGCCCTTCCTGCGCTGCAGGACCATCCAGAAGCTTTCCGAGCAGCATAAACAGGAGCAGCCGTTCAGTTTCAGTGAGTGGTTGGAGCCAATCGTGCTCAAGCCCGATGTGCGACTGATAAGTGCGGACGACCGCGGCTTCGCCTGCCGGTGTGAGCCGCAAGACGGTCGATCGCTGGTCTACTGCTGATGGCTCGCGACTGATCAGGCCGTCTTCTTCGATCTTCTTAATTGCAGCAGAGACAGTGGCACGGCTCATATTCGACGCTGAAGCAATCTGGTGTGGAGGCATTGGGCCTACCACCCAAAGACCAAAGCACACGCGGAAGCTGGCCTGCGTCCATCCCTCGATCTGGTGCACCTTCCTGTTGGCATCGTCCGCCATCAGCTGGTTCACTTTCCGCAACATGAGGCTCAGCCTCAGCACCATGGGATCCTCAAATTCGAGGGCAGACTCCGCCCGCGCTACTGCGGAATCAACGAAGGTCCGGAATCGTTCGCCAGTTGTTTGATGGCGATATCCATTGCCGTTCGTGTGTCCGTTACCGGAACCGGTCGTCCCAGCGCCGTTTAGCGCGTCATGCAAGCTCATTTGGCCTGTTCCTTGAAGTTGAAGGTTGCGCTTTTGAGTTCAGTGAAGGCGTCCAGTCCAAGTTGGCCCCCTTCACGTCCAACACCGCTTTCCTTGGCACCACCGAATGGAACGGAGGGGTTGGGACGGCCGAGACCGTTGACCCATACCATGCCTGACTCCAGTTGTTCCGTCACATGATGGGCCATTTCCTCGTCCTCAGTCCACACCGTGGCGCCGAGGCCGAAACGCCCTCTGTTAATCAGCTCGATAACGTCATCAACATTTGTGAAGGCGACGACCGGAAGGATTGGACTGAACTGCTCTTCCTCTACGAGGGGCGCTCCGTTCGGCAAACCGGTCACGATGGTTGGCTGGGCGAAATAACCGCCGGCGTCACTACTGTGTCCTTCGAAAATAATGCTCGCGCCGCGTGACCGGGAGTCGTCCAACAAGCGACGCATGAACTCGAATTGACCACGGGTGGTTAGCGCCGGCATCGTTGCGTCGGAACCGTACGGTGAGCCCGGCCTGGCCATGGAAGCGAGCTCGGCTAGTCGGTGGGCGACCTCGTCGGCAATGCTTTGGTGCGCGTACACGCGTTTGACCGCAACGCACGCCTGTCCGGACGAGCTGAAGGCAGCCTGGAAAATTTTCGGCACGACCTCGTCGAGGTCGACGTCGGCGCCGATGATTGCCGGGTCGTTGCCGCCCAGCTCCAACTGGACTCGCTTCAGTGTTGTAGCCGCCGAAGCCATAATCGCTTTGCCTACCCCGACGCTGCCGGTGAACGTGACCATGTCCACGTCCGCCGACGACGTCAGGGCGGGACCGGCGTCGTCCCCTCCACAGACAATGTTGATGACCCCGGCTGGCACAATATCCGCGACCAACCGTGCAAAGTACATTGCCGTCAGGGGAGTGTGCGGTGAGGGCTTGCACACGATCGTGTTACCGGCGACCAGCGCGGCGCCGATCTTGTTCACCATCATGAGCAAAGGCATGTTGAATGGAGTGATGGCTGCGACAACACCCAAGGGCGACCGCAGCAACCTTGTCTCGTGGGTGGGCGAGGAGTCGATAATCTCCTCGGAGGGCTTGAGCCCAGCCCAGTAGCGCAAGCTTGCAGCTGCCCCTGCTGCTTCCCCCAGTGCGGCAGGTTGTAGCTTGCCGTTCTCAAAGGAAATTAGAGTTGCGAACTCTTCCTGCTCGGACTCAAGTCGATCGGCAATGGCGAGCAGCCAGTGGCTGGGGTGACCGCCGCCCTCCTTACGCAGTTTTCGGAAGGCTGCGCGGGCCCCAGCAACAGCCTCGTGGACTTCGTCCACGGCCGCCTGAGTGTAGTGGACAGTCAGATTGTGGTCCCATGGGGCTGCCACGACAGCTTCGACGGTACCCTGAACGAGTTGTCCATTGATCAGATGTCCGGACTTGAGGGACAGCTCGGCGGCACAGTCACGGGCAGAGGTTGGTGTTTCGATAGGCATTAGGCATCTCCTGCCGACACAGCGGCATCTCGGGAGCCGGCAAGCAACTCCGGATTCTTGTCAAAGAAAACTTCTGCCAGGGCCAGGACCGTCAGGTAGGTGTTGGCGCTGACCACTGTCGGCATGATCGAGGCATCGACAACGCGAAGATTGGTTACACCGACCACGTTGCACTTCGGGTCGACGACGGTTTCCGGGTCTTCGGGGTGGCCCATCCGCGCAGTGCAGCACAGATGCATGGTGTCCTTGACGGTCGCCATAATCTCGGCGTCGTCTTGGGGCCAGGTCGGCTCACCTGTCGCGATCTGCTGGAAAGCAGGATGCTCCAGGAACGTGCGGGCCCTCTGCAAGCCGTCCCTCACTCGGGCGAGGTCGCGGGGGTTGGAGAGGAAATCCAGATCGAAATGCGGTTCATCGGCGGGATCTGCAGACCGCAGCCGCATCCGTCCGCGCGAGAGCGGCTGCTCCAGTGAGACTGCCAGGCCGGCTGTTTCCTTGCCGAACCAGTAGTTATGATTGGTGGCCAGGATCATCATGTCATTGGTCCGGCCGCCTGGGAAGCCGGAACTGTAGCGGACGACAATGTTGGTTGGGCGGTTTCCAACACACGTCTGCGCGGCGGGATCGACGGGCAATTCTACGAAGACAACGGCATGGTCCTGGGCGCTGCGGCCGACGGGCAGGTCAACGAGCAGCTCAATGCCCAGTTCCGCCAGTTCCTCCGCCGGCCCTATGCCCGAACGCATCAGGAGTGCGGGCGACGCACTGGAACCAGCGGACAGGATGACTTCCCCGCCCTCAGCCACCCGATGCTCACTGCCTGCAGCGTCTACAACGCCGACGGCGAGGGTCCCCTCAAAGAGGACGCGGTCGATGAGTGTGTCCCCGAGAATGGTCAGATTGGCCCGGCCCCGGGCGGGCTCGATGTAGGCATGGTTGGTCGAGACTCGGTCGCCACCCCGGATGTTCATGGCCATGGGGGAGACTCCGGTGCTCGCCGGGTCGTTGTGGTCCGGGCTCCAGCCGTAGCCGGCGTCGAGCGCTGCCTCCTTCAATGCCCGGTCGACTCCGCCCCAGCCCGCTTCCGGTTCTCGGTAGACCGGAGTGGGGCCACCGGTGCCGTGGAACGGCATGCCGGGGAAATCGTGTTCGTCCTCGATCCGGCCGTAGGCGGCGAGCATCGCGTCCGGGCCCCAGCCATCGGCTCCCAGTTTCTCCCATTCGGAGAAGTCGTCGGGTACTCCCCGGATGGCATACAGGCCGTTAATGATGGAGCTGCCGCCGAGGCCGCGTCCCCGCCGGTATTGGAATGGTTCTTGCCCTTGGGCACGGGTCGCGGTGATGCCGTGCCAGTAGAACTCGGGATTCAGATGGTTTTTCGGTGCTTCAAGGGCCAGGCCGAGGCCTTTGGTTCGGTCCTTGAATTCCTTCGGCGTGTCCTGAGCCCGGTAGTCAGGGCCGGCTTCGATGAGTAGGACTTCGCAGGCTGGGTCCTCCGTCAACCGGGCGGCAACTAGGGCGCCGGCACTGCCTCCGCCAACAACTATGAAATTCCATTTCGCCATATGCGTCCGTCCCTAACCGACAAGGTCTCCAGTATCACTGACTTTCCTTCTTGAATTAGATCACGTCGAGCCTCAAACTGAAATAGAATTTGACTACTTTTCAAGGGCAAGACGAAGTCGCACGCTCGGTTTTATGCGCTTCACGTGAGCGTAGTGTGGCCCAGTTCATAGAAATTTATGGATAACTATTGACTAACTATCGGCACTCTGGCTGAATGGTCCTGTTCCCAGCAGCACCGGATTTTCCCCGGCCGACTGCTTCCAAAGTGACCGTCGTGAATCGAAGGAAACATCAATGAAGCTGAACTTCAGGATCACAGCCCTTCCCCAAGCTGCAGTTGCAGGTCTTGCCGTCAGCGCCTTGCTGCTAACCGGCTGCGGAGGCCCGGACAGTGCCGCCGCAGGTGCTGAGCTCGATCTGGCGCCTCTCAAGATCGACAGCAGCCAAGAGCAGGAGTTGCAGGCTCTGTACGACGCGGCCATCGAATCCGGTGAAACAGATGTGGCGATCTACGCCGGGCATCACGACGAATTCAAGGGCATTTACGATTCTTTTGAGGAGCGCTTCCCGGGCCTAACCATCACCCCGGAAACGTATGTGGGAGCAGAGCTGCAGACCACGTTGGAAGCGGAACGGCAGAGCGGCAACCGCGTGGTGGACGTGCTCTCCAACCCGAACGCTGACCGCTATGCGGAGCAAGGATTCGCCGAAGCGTACAAGCCAGGTACTTTCGAGATGCCCGAGTGGGCCGAAGGGCGCGTGAGCCCGGATCAGATCGAGGACCCGAAGGGCTTCTACTATGCGCCTTGGGCGCTGATGTTCGCATCCTCTTACAACACCGAGCTACTGCAGGAATCCGACCTGCCAGAATCATGGGCGGACCTGGCTGACGACGAGTGGGCTGGCAAGCTCACCTTCATGGATCCTTCCAAGCCTGGCGGCACCATGACCGTCTCCACCACGCTGCTCCAAGCCGGAGTCGTCGACGAGGCATGGCTGAAGGCCGTCGGCGACAACGCGAAGATCGTGGCCCAAGACCAGTTGGCCCTGCAGTCGATTAGTTCCGGCGAGTTCGCCTACCAGCCGCTATCGGCGAGCATCTCAATCTTGAACGCTCAGCAGGACGGTGCGCCGGTTGAGGTGCAGTTCTTCGACGAGAACAACGTCATTGCTACAGAAAAGTGGATGTTGGCAGCGGACGCACCGTCCAGCGATGCAGCCAAGCTGCTGCTGAGCTACCTCTACACCGTGGAAGCTCAGGAGAAGACGTTGGAGGCGGGCAACTTCCCGATCAACCAGGACGAGTCGCTCACCTCCCCGCACGGCTGGCCCGCGCTGGCGGACGCCAAATTCGTCGAGCTTCCCCAGCAGTCCGTGATGCGCGAAAAGATGGCCGAATACGCAGACCTGTTCAAGTCCATCACCGCTCAGTAGCACCAACTTCTCTCATAAACATCCAGAAAGGCACCACCGGAATGAATGACGAAGACCTGATTGCAGCCGTCCGGGAACTCCAACGGAAAGTCGACGAACTGGAATCCGCCAAGGAGATTGAGCGGCTTCAGCAACAGTACGTCCGTGACCTGGGCGACCGTAATTGGGCCGGCGTTGCCAGCGCCTACGCCGATGACGCAGTGTGCGACATCCGGTTGCACGGCGTGCACAAGGGCAAGGAGTCCATCGCGGGCATGTTCAAGACAGACCTCGAAGAGGTGGTCAAGAGCCGTGACGGCTACGTGCTGTCATCGCCGTCGATCACCGTCTCGGGCGATGCGGCCTACGGCGAATGGACCTGGCATCGGATGCAATGCGAGTTCAGAACGTCGTTCGGCATGATGCGGGTGTGGGGTCCATGGACCGAAGGCAAGTACAAGTGCCACTACACCCGCATCAACGGCGAATGGAAAATCAAGGACCTGTGGTTCCGCGTGCTGCGGCCGGACTCCGACGAAGAACTGGCGGCGCTACCGGCGGACGGAGTCATCGGCGGGGGCTCGTTGGACCGCGATACGGCCACGGTCTAGGGGCTGGGGCGATGCTGAAGCGTTTAAGGTTTGCCGCCAGCAACCCGCAGTGGACCATTGCACTGATCTGTCTGGTCTGCTTCGTGGGACCAGCACTGATGGTAGTGCAGGGCGCGTTCAAGACAGAAATGTTCGGCTCGGGCGGTTCGTTCACCGCCCAGATGTTCCTGGAAGTCATTGCATCGCCCGAGACTCATTCCGTCGTCATCCAGACGGTGGCTATGGGGCTGGCGACGATCGTCCTCTCCACGCTGCTGGCACTGGTCTTCGCCACGATCTACACGAAGACCAACGCCCCGCTGCGCCAGGTGATCCCCGTGATGATGTTCATTGTCATCGCGACCCCGGGTCTGTTCTTCGCCATCTCGTGGGGACTGCTGGGCAACCAGAACGTGGGGATGCTTAACGAGTGGCTGGTCGCCGCCTTCGGCGACGGTGCGGGCATCCTAAACACCGAGTCGTGGTGGGGCATTGTCTTCGTCTCCTCCCTGCGCCTTGTGGCACTGCAGTTCTTCCTGCTGCTCGGGCCGTTCATGGCCATGGACCGGTCATTGGACGAAGCGGCACGGACCAGCGGGGCCAGCCCGCTGCGGGCTTATTTTCAAATCGAACTGCCGATCCTGGCGCCGGCCATCACCGGTGCGATGATTCTGGGGTTTGTGCTGTTCCTGGAATCATTCGACGCACCGCAGATCCTCGGGGTGCCCGCGGGCATTTTTGTGATTCCCACAGAGATTTACGCTTATCTGTCCAACTCGACTGGACCGCTGTTCGCTCAGGCTAGCTCGATTTCCGTCCTGCTGATGGTCGTGTTGCTGGCCCTGGTCTTTATCCAGATCAAGGTGCTGGGCCGCCGCTCTTTCGTGACAGTCGGCGGCAAGGAGTCCCGGGTCCTGCGGCGCGACGTCGGCGCTTGGCGCTGGCTGTTCACTGCACTGATCGTGGTGTTTGCGCTGCTGACCATCCTGCTGCCGATGATCCAGCTGGTCCGTGTTTCGCTCTCCCCGTTCCTCGGCGCGTCGAGCGGGTTCTCGCTTGACAACTATGAGGAGGTGTTCAACAGCCGGAAGATGGTCAGCGGCTACTGGAACACCATCGGAACGGCCATGCTCGGGGCCCTGCTGGCCATGCTTGCTGCGACCGCGTTCTCCTGGGCCGCCCGCTTCAAGTCCGGCCCCGTGGCTCGGTTCATCGAATACAGCCAGTGGCTCGGACTAGCGATGCCCGGCCTGATTCTCGGCCTCGGAGTCCTCTGGCTGTTCCTCGGGGTGCCGTTCCTGTCGGGCTTCTACGGCAGCCCGGTGCTGCTGGTCTTCGCGCTCTTCGTGGCGACGATTCCGCTGGCCAGCCGGACCACAACTGCCGCGATGGCTCAGATTCCCAAATCCCTGGAGGAAGCAGCGTGGGTTTCGGGCGCGTCCAAGTACCGCACCATCTGGGAAGTGATCGTCCGGCTCATGTTGCCCAGCCTGATCAGTGGGTGGCTGCTCTGTTTTGTAGTCATCTGCGGCGTCCTGTCCATACCGCTTTTGCTCTCGTCGGCCGGTTCCGAATACCTGTCGGTTGAAATCTACAGTCGGTACGTCGAAGGTCAGGCGCCGGTTGCCGCAGCAGCTGCTTTGCTGCTCATTGCCAGCTTCCTGCTGGTTGCCGCCGTGGCTTTTGCCGCCGCCAAGTTGGCTGCCCTGGCATCGAGGAAGCGGATCGACGGAACCGGCAACGACGATGGCGGTGCGTCGTCGCCGCTGCCCGGACCGCCTGCCCTGGACGCCGCCGGCAACCGAACAGACGAAGGCCGGAAGGCCGAGACGAACGCGTTGGCCAATACGCGCTAAAACGGCGCGAGAATCCACTTAGGACAGAAGATGCATATCGATATCAGCTCCCTCAGCAAGGCCTTCAACGGCAATCCCATCCTTAAGGACATCAACATGTCCATCTCATCCGGCGAGTTCATCACCCTGCTGGGACCGAGCGGGTGCGGCAAGACCACCACGCTGCGGTGCGTGGCCGGGCTCGAGACGCCGGATCAGGGATCGATCAAGGTCGAAGGCAAGACCTTCGTCCAGGCACAGAACAAGACGTTCCTGCCAACGCATAAACGCCAGGTCGGCATGGTCTTCCAGAGCTATGCGCTGTGGCCGCATATGTCCGTCTCCGCGAACGTGGCATATCCGCTCAAACGGCAGAAAACTCCGCAGGCGGAACTGAAGCAAAGAGTTGCTACGACGCTGGAGGCAGTTGGAATGGGCCAACATGCAAACCGCTATCCACACGAACTGTCCGGCGGACAACAGCAGCGTGTGGCCCTGGCCCGCGGGCTGGTGTCCGCCCGGGGCGTGATGCTGTTCGACGAGCCGCTGTCCAACCTGGACGCCAAGCTGCGGATCGCCATGCGCAGCGAGATCCGGCGCCTGCACGACAAGTTCGGCAACACCTCCATCTACGTCACCCACGACCAGGACGAGGCTCTGGCCCTGTCCGACCGCGTCATCATCATGAACGGCGGCGTGGTGGAGCAGATGGGCACCCCGGCGGAAGTCCATACCCGCCCGGTCTCCAGCTTCGCCGCGGACTTTGTCGGCTTCGAAAACATCCTGCAGTGCCAGGCGGTGTCCGAGGAGACAGGACGTCCCGTGGCATCGCTTCAAGGCGGGCTGCGGTTGCCGCTGGGCGCCGCCACGGCCAGCCTGGCGCCGGGCAAGTTCGTCGCGTTCCGCAGCTCGAACGTGATCATCTGCGATCCGCAGGAGACCGGCATCGACGGCTCGGGCACGGTTCGGGACAGCTCCTACACGGGAGAGAGCCGCACCGTCATCGTGGACATTGCGGACGGGACCGGCCTCACGGTGGCCGTACCGGACACCGTGGACGCCGTCACAACCTACCGGCACGGTGGAACCGAGGTCCGGTTCCACGTCCCGGAGCCATCCCTCGTTGTCCTCGACCGCTAGCCCGCCAAGCCGAGATTGGAAAACAGCATGAACCAGCTCACCTACACGGCCATCACCGAGCCCGGACTCGATCCCACGACCGCCGAAGGCAAACCGCCGCTGCCGCCGCTCGAGCAGGTGACCGAGGACCGCGACGGCCTGCGGACCGACCGGAACGTTGCCATTCCCCTGCGGGACGGGATCCGGATCTATGCCGATATCTACCGGCCGGCCGGCGTCGAGCACGACCTGCCCATCCTGTTGGCCTGGGGGCCCTACGGCAAGCACAACCAGAAGGACATGCTCTGGCCGTCAGCCGGTATCGAGCCGGGCTGGATGTCCCCGCTCACCGGCTTCGAGGCGCCGGATCCGGCCTATTGGTGCCGGCACGGGTATGCCGTGGTCTACACGGATCCGCGTGGCATGTGGCATTCCGAAGGCGAGGGAGTGCACAACGGCCCGCAGGAAGCCGAGGACGTCTACGACGCCATCGAGTGGCTCGGGGCGCGGGAATGGTCCAATGGCCGGGTCGGCATGCTGGGCGTGTCCTACCTGGCCGGCATCCAGTACATTGCCGCGGCCATGCAGCCGCAGGCGCTCAAGGCGATCAGCCCGTGGGAGTGCTTCTCGGACTGGTACCGGGAGTTCTGCTACCACGGCGGCATCCCGGAAACCGGCTTCATCCCCCGGGCCTCACGCAACATGAGGTACTCGCTGACCCGCACCGAGGACACGGCCGCCAACGTCGCGGCGAACCCGCTGATGTCCCCTTACTACCGGAACCGTTACCCGGATCTGTCACAGATTGAGGTCCCGGCCTACGTGGTGGCCAGCTGGAGCGACCACGGGCTGCACACGCGCGGCACGCTGGAGGCGTACCGGCAGATGTCCTCCGCGGAGAAATGGCTCCAGGTGCACGGGCAGAAGAAGTGGCGGTACTTCTACGAGCCCGCCAATGTGGAGCGCCAGCGCGTGTTCTTCGACCACTACCTCCTGGACAGGGGACCGGGCCCGCAGTCCTGGCCGAAGGTCCAGGTGGAAGTCCTAGACACCGCGGAACGCCACACCCTCCGCCAGGACGTACCGTGGCCGGTCCCCGAGGAACAGGCCGTGCGCCTGCACGCACACCTGGCGAGCCGGACCCTGGGAACGGATGCCCCGGCCGTCGCCGAGAGCACCACTTTCGACCCGATGGCCGATGCACTGGACCTGGAGCACGTATTCGAGGATCCGACGGACCTGGTGGGAGCCATGCGGCTGAGGCTCGTGCTGCAGGCCGACCAGGCACAGGACGCCGACATCTTTGTCGCCGTCCGGAAATTCGCGGCGGACGGGACCGAGCGGCGATTTGCCTTCAACGCACTCTTCGAGGACGGCCCGGTGGCCCTGGGATGGCTGCGGGCCAGCCACCAGGCGCTCGACGCCGAGAAGTCCTCCGAGCTGCAGCCGGTGCACCTGCACGAGGCGGAGGAACCGCTCGAGCCGGGCCGGCCGCGGGAACTCGATGTTGAAATCTGGCCCACCGGCATCTTCTTCGATGCGGGCGAGAAGCTGGTGGTCACCATCCTGGGCCGGGACTTCGTCTACCGGGATCCGGATCTGAACTCGCCGGTCATCCGGCACACCAGCTCGAGGAACAGCGGAACCTGGACCATCCACAGCGGCCCCGGCCAGGAGAGCTACCTGAGCCTTCCGCTGTTCAAACCGGCTGCCCGGCAGCCGGAAGCCGTCCCGCACAACGAATCTTGAGAGGACACTCGATGACCGCCGCACCGAAGCATCCCACCAACCACATGGTGCTGACCACCTTCATGCTGCCCGCCGGCTACCACCGCGACAGCTGGCGCCGGCCGGGCAGCAGGGCGGAGGAACTGGGCAACCTGTCCTTCGTTGCCGATCTGACGCAGATGGCTGAAGATGCGAAACTGGACGCGGTCTTCTTCGGGGACATCGTCCACGCCAACAACCTGTTCCGCAACGACATCATGATGAACGGGTTCTATGAACCGATCAGCGTGCTGTCCGCGCTGGCCGCACGGACCAAAAACATCGGCCTCATCGGCACCATGTCGACGTCGTTCTCGGAGCCGTACAACGCCGCGCGCCAGTTCGCCGGACTGGACCACATGTCCGGCGGCCGGGCCGGCTGGAACATTGTGACCTCCCGAGACGGGTTCGCGAACTTCGGTGGTGATTCCGCTCCCGATCCCGCGCAGCGCTACGAGCGGGCCGCGGAGTTCGTGGACGTCACGATGCGGCTGTGGGACAGCTGGAGCGACGACGCCATCCGCGCGGACCGCGAAAGCGGCGTCTGGGTCGACCCCGCCGGGCTCAAACCCCTGAACCACCAGGGCCGGTTCTACAACGTGCAGGGGCCCATCAACATGCCGCGGCCGCCGCAGGGGCGCCCGGTGCTGGTGCAGGCCGGTTCATCGGTGCCCGGCATGGATCTGGGCTCGTCAGTGGCCGACGTCATCTACACGGCGCAGCCGCGCAAGGAGCAGGCTCAGGACTTCTACGCCAAGATGCGGGTGCTGGTCGAGTCCAAGGGGCGCAAGGCCGACTCCATCAAGGTTGTACCCGGGATCCTGCCGATCATCGCGGACACGGCGCAGGAGGCCGAAGAACTCGCGGCCGAACTCGCGGGCTACCTGGATCTGGACGCGGGCCGCCGGCAGATCAGCGGGGACCTGAAGATCGATATCGACGACATCGGCTTTGACGAACGGATCCCGGCCGAACGCTTCTCCGAGGACCCGGACCGCGGCAGCAGATACCACATCTTCCGGAAGAAGAGCGTGGAAGGACAGATGACGCTCCGCGAACTGATCGTTGACCGTGCCCGGTCCACCGGCCACACGTGGATGGCCGGAACCGCCGGCCAGGTGGCCGACGCGATGATCGACTGGTTCACTTCCGGCGCCTGCGACGGCTTCAACCTCAACAGCCCGTTCAACCCCGGCGGCTTTGAAGCCATTTGCCACAAGCTGGTGCCCGAACTCCAGGAACGTGGCTACTTCCGGCAGGAATACGAGGGCACCACGCTGCGCGACAACCTGAAGCTCGACCGCCCGGCCGCCTGAGTCAGATGGAGACGACGAAAATGGACCAGAACATGTTCGCCCCTGCACCGGCATTCGACCAGGATGTCTTCCGCCAGGTGGTGGGGCATTTCGCCAGCGGGGTCGCGGTCATCACCACGGCCCACGAGGGGCGGCTGTACGGGACCACGGCCTCCGCGGTGAGCTCGTTGTCCATGGAGCCGCCGATGATGCTGATGTGCCTCAACCAAAGCAGCAGCACTCATGACGCCGTGGCTCAGGCGGGACTATATGCAATCAATATTTTGGCTGAGGACCAACGGGACTTGGCCATGAAATTTGGCCGTAAGGGAGGCGACAAATTCGACGGCGTTTCCTTCAGGCTGTCGGAGCACGGGGGTGTCCCCATTCTCGACGGCGTTATTGCTGCCATCACCTGCATCGTTGACGAGACGCCGCGCGGTGGGACGCACTCGGTGTTCTTCGGACGCGTCGTCGACGCAGAATCGTCACATGGTGAGCCGCTGGCTTACTACCGGGGCGCCTTCGGGCGGTTAGAGCGAGTGAAGGAACTGGATACTTACATGAATGTTCGCCAGTGGGTGCTGGCTCGCCGGACTCCGTTGGGAGAAAACCTTCACATCTCCATGATGGTGGAAGCGCTTCGGGCCGAACCCGACGACGTATTCAACGCGTTCGTTAAACTCACTGCCGAAGGTCTAGTGGATCGAACCAACGCTGGCGCTTTCATCGCGGCGCCTATCACCGTCGATTTCAGCAACAGCCTCTACGATGGCAGAGCAACCATCGAAGTGGGGGTGATCGCGAGCAGAATCATGGAGTTTGAGCAGGCACTCCTGGATCGGCTCAGAGGCATGACTGAAGTCATGGGGCAGTTGCGCGCCTCTGAAAACGGATCGCTCCGCGAGTTTCTGGAACTCCATTCGAACTTTCACCAGACTTTGGTCGGCGCATCCGGTTCCGTGCAGTTGCTTGATTCGTATCGACGTCTGAGTATCGCTGGGGTTTGGGGAGAAGCATGGGACAAAGCTGACTGGCGGACGCTCTTGGATCACACGCATCTGACGCAGCTGGCCAACTCCCTGATTGCCCGGGACGTAAACGCCGCGATAGAAGCGGTACAAAACTACACCGCCCAAGCCAAGGAATTCGCCCGGATTGCAATCGAAAGCCGAGGTGGGCAGGTCTGAGTAGCCGGGAACTGCAGCAGTGGTAAGGCGCCGCGTCGGCGGGGCGCCTCGGTCGTTCTTTGCAGCCCTGCCATGCTGGCTGGCGATCCCGTGAGGGATTCTAGGCCAGATCGAGGCTGAGCTACCCGGATGTCCCGGTTGGCTCCCTCGGTGGTGAACGCGTCGATACGGCACAATTCTTCGTCGGAGAAGGTGGTGTTTGCGAAGGCGTTTAGGTACTCGTCGAGCTGGGCAATGGAGGAAGGACGAACAGGACTGAGGTGACGCCGCCGTCGCGAAGCAGCCAGGCGAAGTCCTCCGGCACCATCAACGGGGGAACAGAGCCGGTCACTTTCGTCTCCGGTTACTTCCGGGCCACTCTTGTGATCCCCGCGTCCGAGCAGGCAGTTGTCTCGATCGACGCCCGGGCCGGAGCTGCCCGTGCATCGGCTCCTTTCACGCTCACCTACAGCAGCCCCTCGGTCTCGGAGGAGGAACCTCCACAGCCTCAGCCATCCCCGGCGCCCGCCGCGCCGGCGATCAGCACGGCACCCCTTCGCTTCGGCCTGGGTACGCCGGGCGGCCCACTAGCCTCCTCGGAAATCGACGCGGCCGCCGCCCTGGTCGGCGAAGCGCCGTCGATCATCCTCTCCTACAAAGACTTCAACCAAGCCCCGCCGATCACTGAACTGGAAGCAGTCCGCTCCCGCGGTGCGGTCACCCTGCTCACCTGGGAGCCATGGACCTGGGGCGGAGGTTCCGAACAGCCCGCCTACTCCCTGGACCGGATCACCGCCGGAGACTTCGACCCCTACCTCCGCGAGTGGGGCACGGCTCTGGCACGCTGGGGCCACCCGGTCATGCTGCGTTTTGGCCATGAGATGAACGGCAACTGGTACCCCTGGTCGGAAGGCATCAACGGCAACACGGCAGGTGACTATGCCGCGGCGTGGCGGCACGTCCACGACGTGGTCTCTTCCACCGGCGCCCGGAACATCACCTGGGTCTGGAACCCCAACGTCCCCTATTCCGGCTCAACGCTTCTGGATGGGCTTTACCCAGGCGCGGGTTACGTCGACGCCGTTGCCCTCGACGGCTACAACTGGGGAACCTCCGCCGCCTGGAGCACTTGGACCCCGCCCTGGGCGCTCTTCGCCGACGGTCTCGGGCAGCTCCGGTCCCTGGCCCGGGCAAGCCCATCCTGATAGCCGAGACGTCCTCGGCAGAAGAGGGCGGCTCCAAGGCAACTTGGAACAAAGACCTTGTCTACTACCTGTCCCAGCAGCCCGACATCACTGCCCTCGTCTGGTTCCACTTCAACAAGGAACCCGACTGGCGCATTGACAGCAGTGCTGCCTCTGCCAGCGCGCTCTCCGAAGCCCTTGCCGCCCGGCCCAAATAAGGGGCCAGGCTACCCCTTGCTTGTCCCAAGAGTGTAGGGGGGCAAGCGACTGCAATTCCATGGGTTAGGCGCTCGGCGTGATCTAAACGGCACCCTAGTGACGGCCTCCGCGGAACCATTCGGAAGCCTGGGCGCGGAATTCTGGCGGATGCAGGGCCGAGGCTTCCATAGGGACCCTCCCCAGGAACGGAACGGGAAGGTCGCTCAGGTACCGTTGGTTGTCCAACTCAATGTCGGTGGGCTCTTGCGGCCAGGCACCGATCACCAGCCCCGAGACGGGAAGTGACCGGCGCTGGAGTGCCTCGAGCGTGAGCAGGGTGTGGTTCAACGTCCCGAGCCCGCTGCGGCACACGACAACGATGCCCGCCGTTTGCCGGCTGTCGCCGCCGGTGCCCGCAGTCTTTGTCCCGTCGATGAAGTCAGCAGCCAGATCCGCGAGGCAAAAACCCGGCTCGAGTTCGACGAGCAGTCCGCCGACGCCCTCCACCAGCACGTGGTCGAAACCCCCGGCGAGACTACGGATGGTTTCGGTATGTTCCACATGTCCTGGGAGGGAGGCGCCCTCACGGGCGGCTGCGGCGATCGGCGCCATCGGTAACCGGAGCCGG
Source organism: Arthrobacter sulfonylureivorans (assembly GCF_022637435.1). NCBI lineage: Bacteria > Bacillati > Actinomycetota > Actinomycetes > Micrococcales > Micrococcaceae > Arthrobacter > Arthrobacter sulfonylureivorans. Next base: position 3,758,585 of record NZ_CP093326.1, on the reverse strand, counting down.
GCACCTTCTAAGACGTCGTCGATCCCGGCCAGCCGGCGGACCTCCTCGATGTCCCCGGCCTCCTCCTCCCGGACGCCCGTTTGGACGGGTTTATAGACCGCGACCGAGGGGCGGACGTTGCGCGCGGAAGCCGCGCGCGAGCCAGCCGACAGCGCCGCCGCAAGCGCCGCCGTCGTCATCGTTTTGCCCACGCCGGTGTCCGTGCCGGTCACGAACAGGATCCGGGGCAGGGCGGGCAGGCCCGCGTCAGGGTGTCTCACCGGTTGCTCCTTCCCGGTGCCGCGGCTTCCACTGTGACGGACAGGGGCGCCTGGAAGGACAGCAACCGCAGCCAGTCAGGTTCCGGCCCGCTGAGCCGTATGGCAGGCAGGGCGCGGGCTGTTTCCTCCAGGGCCAGGACGGTTTCGAGTTCGGCCAGCCTCGCCCCCAGGCAGCGGTGCAGCCCGTAGCCAAAGGACAGCGAGTACGCCGTGGGGCCGGCATCGGGAGGGTGGTGGCCGGCCAGTTCCAGCAGGATTTCGGATCCAGCGGGCAGCGCCGTGCCGTCCAGGACGGTGTCGCGGGGGACGGCCCGGCGCCAGGTGTGCACGGACGGTTCCTCGGCCAGCACCCTGCGCACCAGCGGCGCTCCGGTGCCGCCGGCGGCCAGCGCTTGCCAGCACCCGGGATCCTGCAACGCCCGGTACAGGGCGGTGCCGATCAGCAGGGCAGTGGTTTCCTGCCCGGCGATAAGCAGGAAGTAGCCCAGCGAGCAGACCTCGGCGGTCCGGAGCCCGGCCGCGTGCAGGGCGCCGAAGAGGTTGTCGCGCCCGTGGCTGGCCATGACCTCGGCGCGCAGCCAGATGTAGAACTCGGCGGCTGTTTCGGCGAGTTCCACCTGGCGCTGCGGATCCGGCCAGCCCCAGAAAAGTTCCAGTGAATCCCGGCTCCAGCGCTTGAGCACTTCCGGGTCCGGCAGCTGGAAGCCGGTCAGTTCCTGCATGATCACCGGCGGGATATGGGCGCCAACAGCCTCGGCAAGGTCCACCGGGCCGTGCGCGAGCTCCGCGGCGGCGGCTTCGGCATGTTTGCGCGTGAGTTCGCGCACCCGCGGGCCGATGGCGGCGACCTTGGCGGGAGTGAAGAAGCCCGCTACCACCGATCGCACCGTCCGGTGCAGCTCCCCGGTGGCGGAGGCCAGTACCGGCGGCAGGGCGAAGCGGCTGCGGCTCAGGATCCGCAGTGCCGCCGGGCTCAGCGGCACCACCGAGGTCAAGGCGTTGGTGGGCAGGAAATCGTCCACCCGGCGCAGCACCTGGCGGACTTGCTCGGGGTCGCTGATGATCTGATAGCTCGTGCCCTGGTTCATGCGGGCACCTCCGTTCGGGAAAGCATCGTGTTAATAAGGCCGGTGGCGTACCGCAGCTGCTCTGGGGTCAGATCCGCGCGGGCGGTCAGCCGCAGCCGCGAGATCCCGTCCGGCACGCTCGGCGGACGGAAGCAGCCCACCAATACCCCGGCATCCTCCAGCTTGGCGGCAAGTTCCGCGGCGAGCTGCGGCGAGCCGACGGGTACCGACTGCACCGCACCCGCAGCCTGCTCGATGTCCAGACCGGCGGCAAGCAGCGCCGCGTTGCGTCCGACGGCGGCCACGCGCTCCGGTTCGTGGACGATGGTGCGGCAAGCCTGCGCGGCAGCACCGGCCGCGGCAGGAGCCAGTCCGGTGTCGAAAATGAAGCTCCGCGCGGTATTGACCAGATGCTCGCGCAGCGCGGGGGAGCCGAGCACGGCCCCGCCCTGGCTGCCCAGGGCCTTGGACAGTGTGGCGGTCACCGCCACATGCTCCGCGCTGGCCAGTCCCGCGGCGTAGACGGCACCGCGGCCGTGGCCGGCAACGCCGATCCCGTGCGCCTCGTCTACCACCAGCAGCGCGTCGTGTTCGGCGCACAGCCGCGCAACGGCGGACACGTCCGCGGCGTCACCGAACACCGAATAGATCGATTCGATGACGACGACGGCGCGCGGCTGGCTGCGCGCGGCCAACCGCTGTTCCAGAACAGCCAGGTCGCCGTGTGGGATCACCTCGGACGGGGAACGGGAGAGCCGGGCGGCGTCGATGAGCGAGGCGTGAATATGTTCGTCGGTCAGCATCAGGGTGCCGGGGCCGCCGAGTGCGGTGAGGAGACCCAAGTTCGCGGCGTAGCCGCTGGAGAAGGCCAGCGCCGCGGGGCGGCCGGTGAGGGCGCACAGTTCGCCTTCGAGTTCCTCGTGCACGGCGTGCGTGCCGGTCACCACGCGGGAAGCGCGGGCACCGGTGCCGTGACGTTCCACCGCGACGACGGCGGCGGCCTGCAGTCGGGGGTCTGTGGCCAGGCCCAGATAATCATTCGAGGCCAGGTCCAGTACGGCGCCTGCCCGCGGTACCGTGCGCCGGATGATGCCGCGTTGCGCGCGCACTCGGGCCTGAGCGGCGAGCCAGTCCTGCATGGAACCCATCAGCCGTGCACCTCTGCAACGGCAGCACTGATGCCGGCGCCGATCGCCGCCACGTCAGCCGGCGTGCAGATATATGGCGGCATGGTGTAGACGAGGTTGCGGAACGGGCGCACCCAGACCCCTTGAACCAGGGCCGCGCGGGTCACCGCAGGGATGTCCACCGCGTTGTGGAGCTCGACGACGCCGACGGCACCGAGCACCCGCACGTCCCGGACGGATCCGAGCCCGGACGCGGGGGCCAGGGACGCGCGCAGTCCGGCTTCGATGCCCCGCACCTGCTCCTGCCAGCCGGCGGTTTCCAACAGCTGTAGCGAGGCCGAGGCCACCGCGCAGGCCAGCGGGTTCGCCATGAAGGTCGGCCCGTGCAGGAGGGCCCGGAACTCGGAGGCGGTGATGACTTCCGCAACGGTCGCGGAACACAGCACCGCGGCCAGGGTCAGGTAACCGCCGGTCAGCGCCTTGCCCACGCACATGACGTCCGGGACCACGCCCGCCCATTCGCCGGCGAAAAGCTTGCCGGTGCGGCCGAAGCCGGTGGCGATTTCGTCGAAGATGAGCAGCAGCCCGTGCGCGTCGGCCACCCGGCGCAGGGCCTGCAGGCATTCGGGCGAGTAGGCATGCATTCCGCCGGCGCCCTGCAGCACCGGTTCCACAATGATCCCGGCCAGCTCGTGCCCGTGCCTTGCGACGGCGGCCTCCAGCTCCGCGGTCCAAACGGCAACCGCTGCGCCGTCGGAGACCAAGCTGCCGCCGCCGTCCAGCCGCGCGGCCGGCGGCCGGGGGAGGAAATGCTGGACGGGCAGTGATGGGAAGGCCGAATGCATGCCGTCCAGCGGATCACACACGCTCATCGCACCGAAGGTGTCGCCGTGGTAACCGCCGCGCAGGGCCAGAAACGCGTGCCGGCCCGGCCGCCCTGCAGCGGCCTGGTACTGGATAGCCAGCTTCAGCGCGACCTCCACCGAGACCGAACCGGAATCCGCGAAGAACACGTGCCGCAGCGGGTCGGGGGCCAGCTCCACTAGCTGCTCGGCCAGCCGGACGGCGGGCTCGTGCGTGAGCCCGCCGAACATCACGTGGCTGAACCGCTCCACCTGGCGGCCTACCGCGTGATCAAGGACGGGATGCCGGTAGCCGTGGATGGCGGACCACCAGGAGCTCATGGCATCGACCGCCTCGAAGCGCACCCCGTCCGCGGCTTCCAGCTGCAGCCGCATGCCGTCCGCGGCGGCAACCGCATAGGGCGCCGGCCCGTCCAGCGGGGCATACGGATGCCAGAGCAGGCCGCGGTCGCGCGCAAGCAGCGCACTTCCGGACAGCACTGTCTCAGGCATTGGGGGCAAGCTCCGTCCCCGCGCCGCGACGCCGGATGGAAATCGGTGACGGTGCGTCATCGTCGTCCGCGGCCGCAGAAGTTACCGCGCCGGCGGGCGCCAGGACAGTGAAGCCGGCGTCGGCAATCATCTCCAGGTCCGCCTTCGCGGCCTGGCCCTCACTGGTCAGGTAGTCGCCGAGGAAGAGCGAGTTGGCCACGTGGAGGGCCAGCGGCTGCAGAGAGCGCAGGTGCATCTCGCGGCCGCCGGCCATCCGCAGCTCGGTGGAAGGGCAGGCGAAGCGCACCAGCGCCAGGATCCGCAGGCAGTGCGCCGGCGTTAGCAGCCAGGTGTCCTCCAGCGGGGTGCCCTCGAACGGCATCAGGAAGTTCACGGGGATCGAGTCAGTCTCCAGCTCGCGCAGCGCGAAGACCGCGTCGATCAGCTCTTCGTCGCTCTCGCCCATACCCACAATCAGGCCCGAACAAGGGGAGAGGCCGGCGTCCTTGGCATGATTGACGGTGCGCACGCGGTCGGAGTACTCGTGGGTGGTGCAGATATCGGCGTAGTTGGATTCACTGGTATTGAGGTTGTGGTTGTAGGCGTCCACACCGGCGATCTTGAGCTTTTCCGCCTGCCCGTCCTTGAGGATGCCCAAGCAGGCGCAGACCTCCACCTGCGGGTGCTCGTCCTTGAGCCCGGCCACCATGGTGGCCACTCGATCCACGTCCCGGTCCGTCGGGCCCTTGCCGCTGGCCACCAGGCAAACGCGGGAGGCGCCGGCACGGATCCCGCTGGCGGCCTGTTCGGCGGCCTCTTCCGGTTTGAGCCAGGTGTACTTAAGGATTTCGGCGGCCGAACCCAGGCGCTGCGAGCAGTAGGTGCAGTCCTCCGGGCAGAGACCCGACTTGAGGTTCACCAGATAGTTCACCTTGACGGTGTTGCCGAAGTGGGCCCGCCGCAGCGTCGCTGCTGCCGCCGTTAGTTCCAGCAGTTGCGAATCGTCGGAAGCGAGGATGGCACGCGCATCGTCACGGGTCAGGGTGCCGCCGGTCAGCTGCCGGTCAGCCAGGTCATGAAAGTTATTGAACACCGTTCAATAGTCGGTGGGGCCGGAGTGCTTGTCAAGGATGGTGCATGATGGACGCGGTATGTGACATCGGCCGGAGACGGAGAGGACGGAGCCCGACGTGGCCCTGACGCGCCAGAAAATTGTCGATACGGCCTTGGAAATCTTGCGCTCGTACGGCCTGGCTGACCTCTCGATGCGCAGGCTTGCGCGGGATCTTGGCGTTCAGCCCGGCGCGCTGTATTGGCATGTCAAGAACAAGCAGGAACTGCTGGTGGTGCTGGCTGAGCGAATCCTGGAGCCCGTGAAAGTGGGCGACGCAGGCGGCGACCCGGACGGCGCCGTCCGGCGGTCCGCGCAGGATCTGCGCGCTGCCCTGCTTGCCGTGCGCGACGGCTCCGACGTCGTCTCACTCGCGCAAGCCCTGGCGCCGGAGTCCCTCACCCCGCTGTCTGGACTTGCCGCGCTCTTGACCGAGAGCGGACTGAGCGAACTGCATGCGCACTGGGGGGCGAAGAGCCTGACGCACTACATCCTCGGTGCGGTGGCAGAGGAGCAGACCCGGGCCGAGCTTGCCCGATCCGGCCTGCTGGAACCCGGCCCTGACTCCGACACTGACGGCGAAGAGTTTCTGTTCGGCGTCAATACGCTGCTAGCGGGGCTGGAAGTGCACCGGACACGCTGATCCGATCCAGTATCTGGGTCCGATGGGCTCAGCGGCTTTCTGTGCTCACTGCTGCCCATCACACGGCGGAACTTTCCGGTCCGGGGTGGAAAATCCGGCCGTTGATTCGTTCTGAGGCGCCGACCTGGTCCAGGTAGGGGGTGATGCCGCCCAGGTGCAGCGGCCAGCCGGCACCCATGATCATGCACAGGTCGATGTCCTCGGGCGCGGCGACCACGCCTTCGTCCAGCATCAGCCCGATTTCCTCGGCCAGTGCGTCCTGGGTGCGGCGGAGCAGTTGCTCGGAGGTGCTGGGGGAGTCGCCGAAGTCCAGCAGCGCCAGCGTGGCCTCGGGGATCACCTGCCGGCCGGCATCGTCCGCCACCCACAGGGACGTGATGCCGTTGTCGATGAGCCGCTGTTGGTTGGCGGAGACCCGGAACCGCTCACCGAACGCGGCATGCAGGGACTCGGTGACATGCTGGGCCACCGGGATGCCGACCATGGCCAGCAGGGTAAACGGCGTCATCGGCAGGCCCATCGGCTTCAGCGCGTTGTCGGCCACGTCGGCGGGGGTGCCTTCGTCGAACGCATTCGCCACCTCGCCCATCAGCCGCAGCAGCACGCGGTTCACCACAAAAGCGGCCGCATCCTGGACCAGCACGGTGGTCTTCTTGAGTGCCTTGCCCAGCACGAACGCGGTGGAGAGGACTTCGTCGCTGGTCTTTGGAGCGCGCACGATTTCCAGCAGCGGCATGACGGCGACGGGGTTGAAGAAGTGGAAGCCGACCACGCGTTCCGGATGCAGAAGGTCCGCTGCCATCTCGGTGACGGAGAGCGAGGAGGTGTTGGTGGCCAGGATGCAGTTCTCGGAGACCACCGCCTCCACCTCGGCGAAGACCTGCTTCTTCACGGACAGTTCCTCGAACACCGCCTCGATCACGAAGTCGGCGTCCGCGAAGGCTTCCTTGGCGGCCGAACCGGTGACCAGGGCCTTGGTGCGGTTGGCCGCATCCGCGGAGATGCGCTTTTTGGCCAGCAGTTTGTCCACTTCGGCATGGACGTAGCCAACGCCCTTGTCCACCCGGGCCTGGTCGATGTCGGTCATGACCACGGGTACCTTCAGCTGGCGTGCGAACAGCAGGGCCAGCTGGCTGGCCATCAGGCCGGCGCCGACCACGCCCACCTTGGTGACCGGCCGGGCCAGCTGCGGGTCCGGCGCGCCGGCGGGACGCTTGGAACGCTTCTGCACCAGCTCCAGGAAGGCGTAGACGGTGTCGCGGAAATGCGGGGTCTGCATCAGCTCGGCGAGCGCTTCGACTTCCAGCTCGGCGGATTGCTGCTGGCTCTTGCCCCGGCCGGCTTGCATCACGTCCAGCACCTTGGCGGGCGCGGGCGCGGCGTTGGCGGTCTTGGCTTCCACAAACGTGCGTCCGGCGGCGATGGCCTGGTCCCAGTCCGCCTCCGTGGCGGCTGATTTGTCTGCGCGGCGGACTGCCACCTGCCGGCGGGCGTCGTCGTCGCCCAGGATCCGGGCGGCCCAGGCCAGCGACTGTTCCAGGAAATCCGCCGGTTCGAACAGCGCGTCGGCGATGCCGAGTTGGTGGGCGGCCGGGCCGTTGAGGATCTTGTTGTTGTTCAGCGGGTTCTCGATCATCACCTTGACCGCATTGGCCGGGCCGATCAGCCGCGGCAGCCGGTAGACGCCGCCCCAGCCGGGGATCAGGCCCAGGAAGGCTTCCGGCAGCGAGATGCCGTTGGCGCCGGCGGAGACCGTGCGGTAGACGGCGGCCAGCGCTATCTCCAGCCCGCCGCCCATCGCCGCACCGTTGATGAAAGCGAAGGTCGGAACCCCCATCGACGCCAGCGTGGCGTAGACGTCGTGGCCCAGCCGGGCCATTTGACGAGCCGGATGCAGGTCGCTGATTGCTTGAAGAGCTTTCAAGTCAGCCCCTGCGACAAAGTAGCGATCGTGCCCCGTGAGGCCTACGCCGATAAACTCCCCGGCATCAACCCTGTTCTTGACCTGTCCCAGCAGTGTGCCAAGTTCGAGCAAGGCCCCCGGGCTGAAGGTAGTTGGCCGGCGGGCGCTGTCTGTAAGGATGATGAGAGCGAAGTTTCCGACCGCGGGTAATTGCACCTCTTTCAGCTCCGCGTGCGTCGAGTAATCGCCGGTAGCGAGAGGTTTATATACCGATTTCATACGGCGCCCCGCAGGATCAGGGCGTCACCTTGGCCGCCGCCCCCGCAGAGAGCGACGACGCCGGTCCCGCCTCCTCTGCGCTTTAAGGCCAGTGCCTGATGCAGCACGAGCCGGGCGCCGGAGGCGCCGACCGGGTGGCCAAGTGCGATGGCACCGCCGTCGGTGTTGATGCGGTCCGTGTCGATGCCCAGGTCCCTGGCTGACTGGATGAGGACGGAGGCGAAGGCCTCGTTGATTTCGATCAGGTCGAGGTCCTCGATGGTCAAGCCTTCGTGCTTGAGCGCTGCCTCGATTGCGCGCGAGGGTTGGGAATGCAGGGACCCGTCGGGGCCGGCAGTCTGTCCGTGCGCGCCGATCTCCGCGATCCATCCCAGCCCGGCCGCTTCGGCAGCGGCCTTGCTGGCGATGACCAATGCTGCGGCACCGTCGGACAGCGGGGAGGAGGAACCGGCAGTGACTGTGGCATTCTCGTCGGTGGAGAAGGCGGGTTTGAGCGTGGCGAGGGTTTCGGCTGTCGTGTCAGGACGGATGCCCTCATCGGCGTCGATCGTCAGCGGTGCGCCCCGGTGCTGCGGGACGGTGACGGGCGCGATCTCAGCATCGAAGATGCCGGCGGTTCGTGCGGCCTCGGCGCGCTGGTGGGAGCGCGCGGCGACTTCGTCCTGCTTCTCACGGCCGATCCCGCGGGCGGCGTTTCCTGCGTCCGTCGCGGTGCCCATCAGCTCTCCGCTGAACGGATCCTGCAGGCCGTCATGGTTCAGCGAGTCGATCAAAGGTGTGTCGCCGATGGTGACTCCGGCGCGCAGCCCCTTGACCAAGTGGGGCGCGTTGGTCATGGATTCCTGCCCCGCTGCGACTACGAAACCCGCGTCCCCGGCGCGGATCATGCGGGCGGCGTCGATTACGGCGGTCAGACCGGAGAGGCAGAGCTTGTTCACGGTGACGGTAGGCACGTCCCAGCCGATCCCTGCACCGAGACTGGCTTGTCGGGCCGGTCCCTGCCCCGCGCCGGCCTGAATGACCTGCCCGACGATGACGGCGTCAATCCGTTCAGGGGCTACACCGGCGCGCACCAGGGCGGCACGTATGGCGTGGGTACCCAGGTCGCTGGCCGACAGCGGGGAAAGGCCGCCGCGGAAGCGGCCGAAGGGGGTGCGGGCACCGCCGACAATGACGGCGGTTCTGGCGTCTGAGCTCATGGGGATGCCTTTCAGCGAGGTGCGGGGACACGGGAGACGACTAGGGTGATGCCGGGCTTCTGGTGGGGCCGTTTAGTTGAAGGCGGAGATGCCGGTGATGGAGCGGCCGATGATGAGGGCCTGAACGGTTTCGGTGCCCTCGTAGGTATGGATCGCTTCGATATCGGCCATGTGCCGGGCAACGCGGTTTCCCACCAGGATGCCGTTGCCGCCGAGCAGATCCCGTGCGTTGGCGGCGATGGATCGTGCGGTACGCGTGCAGGTGAATTTCGCCAGTGAGGCTTGGGCCGGGCTGAGGGCCTTGGCTTCGTCCAAACGGGTCATCTGGACCACCATCAACTGCATCGTGGCCAGTTCGGACTGCATCCGGGCCAGTCGTTCCTGCACAATCTGCGAGGCGGCCAGCGGTCGGCCGAACTGTTTACGCTGTGCGGCGTATTGAACGGCAGTCTCGTAGCAGGCGGCAGCATGGCCGACGGCAGACCATGCGACGCCGAGCCGGGTAGCCAGCAGCACTCGTGCGGTGTCCTTGAATGAGCGGGCGCCCGGCAGTTCGTCTTCCGCCCGAACGAAGACGTTTTCAAGCCGGATGTGGGCCTGCCAGATGGCCCGCAATGAAGCCTTGCCGTCGATGGTGGTAGCCGTATAGCCGGGGGAGTCCTGCTGTACGAGGTATCCGTGCACCTGTTGATCCTCGGCACGGGCCCAGACGACCGTGGTGCCGCCGATGGAGCCGTTGCCGATCCATTTTTTCTCCCCATTAAGCAGGATTCCGCCCTCGGTGCGGACGGCTGTCGTTTCCAGTGCCACCGAGTCGGATCCGTGGGTGGGTTCGGTCAGCGCGAACGCCCCGTATTCTTCGCCGCGGGCCAAGACTGGCAAAAGCCGCAGCTTCTGCTCTTCCGATCCGCACAAGGCAATGGAACGCAGCGCCAGACCGCCTTGAACAGCCAGGACTGTCCCCAAGGAACCATCGCCGCGGCTAATCTCCATATTCACTAATCCGGCGGCCATCTTGGACATCGGTGGGAAGCCGTCAACGGAGATGCCGTCGCGCAGCAAGTCCAATTCCCCCATTTTTCTGACCAAATGCAAGGGATAGTCGCCACGATCCCAGTAGGTGTCGATGACGTTCAACACTTCGTCCTGTACGAAGGCCCGCGCCCGCGACCAGTAGGCGCGATCTTCAGGCTCGAGGTGCGTAAAGACAGAGGCCGGGTCCGGGTCCAGCGCCAGTTTCACTTCATATTCAGGCTCTATAGTTCCGTCGGGAAAACCTACCGATAGGTCTGTGAGGCTGGCCGGGGAGGGAAGTGAAGTCGTCATCAAATTGGTCCTAAATTTGCGCTGCGCTCGAAAGCCGGGGGAGCCCAGGGAGGAATTCGCAAGAATGCAGCAGAGTATCTACTGCCGCGCGTGTTCGGGTCCTCCCGCGGGTGATTGTACTGACGTCCGAAAGCAGCTTGCATGCTGCTTGACGCCTATTGTCCCGGAATGGAATTCGACGAGTTGTTTCTACGGGACGCTCGGGGCAATGCCAGGGGGGGTCCTTTGCCGGTCGCTGGACCCCCACTGGCAGCATCCTTATTCTTCGGTGCTCACGTAGATTTCCTCAAGCGGAGGTAGATTGGCGAACAGTCCGAGGTCTTTATAAATAGACTTCATCGGTTCAAGGTCCTCCACTGTGATGTCGATCTTCACAGCTGTGAGGGGATGACCGACAACCAATTCCTCGGGCAAACCGATCCAGTCAATCATGATCTCCTTGGCTTCCGCGTCGTTCCCTTCGATCCAGTCCTTGGCGTCGTTGAGGGCGGCTTTTATGCGCTTGAGAGCCTCCGGATTCTTGTCCGCATACTCCGCAGTTGTTGCAACCACGCTGGCCAACATTTCGTCACGGTCAGTGGCGAGCAGCGTGGGGTCGCCAAGCATCTTGTACCCTTGCTTCGCGAGGTTGATCGCGTGCGGCTGGATGGACCATACGGCGGCGACACGATCGGCCTTCAGCTGATCTGCCTGGGTGTCCCAAGGCACGACCACCATCTCGATTTGAGATGAATCGCCTCCCTCTTTGTCCGCAACGTACTTCAGCGCCGTTGTGGGAAAGCTCGTTAGGCCCGGCACACCGACAACTTCACCCGTGAGATCGGCGAAGTTGTCCGCGTCGCCGTTCGTGAACACCGGGAAGGCCGGTACTTCAGTCGTTGACAAGCCCATGCCGGCGAAGATCTTCAGGTCACGCCCCTTTTCAGCCGCCTCGAACAAAGTCTGCTGCGTGGTCTGCAGGACATCAGACTGCGAACCGAGGGCAGCGATGCCAGCGGGGCCTGGAGTGATCTCGGTGCCTTGGAAATCGATGCCGTTTTCTTCCCAGAATCCGAGACGATCTGCTACGACGATCGGCAAGGTCGAGCTGCCTACGTTGTATTGGAACCGGACAGTTATGGCATCAGAATCTGATGAGCTGCCCTGATTCGTCTGAGAATTTGCTTCTGTGGCGCAGGCGGTTAGTCCTAGAGCCAAAAGGCCTGCGCTCATGCCGGCAATCAGCCGTACTACCGCCTTGCTGCGTGCTTGCGTTGTCATCATTGACACACTCCCAAACGGAATCGTAGGTGGGGTTGACCGCTTGATGCGGTTGATTTTGATACACGCTCACCAGCATCCCCGGGTCGCGGCGATGCCAAACGAGCGATCAATCCTAGTCAAGAACATGAACAGTTGATAACAGCAACTGTAACGACCTCATCCTAAGTAGGGGGTAGGGGGGTGTCAATGACTTGCAGCGAGGGGATTTTTCAGGCGGGGGTTGCGCCCTGTGCGCAGAAAAGTGTGGAATATGTAAACTGTTCAAAACTGTAACAAATAGCGGGTGGAGGCTCCAATGAAGAGCGAAGAGGCAGTGCTCTTGGAAGTTCGTGGTTCGCTGGCTCGGCTCACGCTGAACCGACCACAGTCATTCAACGCGATGAATGCCTCGCTCCTTGGAAGACTTCTCGACTGCGTCGAGACCGTCGCAAGCGATGACTCCATTCGTGTCCTTGTGGTCCAGGGGGCAGGCCCTGCATTTTGTGCCGGTGGAGACCTCAAAGCTGGAATTGCCGAAGACATCCTCGGCGCTGGATCGTCGCAATCGCAGTCGCGTGCTCTGCGGACATATGCGCGAGTGATCAGTGTCCTGCGTCGTATGCCGGCAGTGTCGATCAGTGCAATCAAGGGAGCTTGCGCCGGCGCGGGGCTTTCATTGGCGTGCGCAACCGACTTGCGGTTTAGCGATCGCAACGCAACATTCCACACGGCCTTTCTCAATGTCGGTTTTTCTGGTGATTTTGGAGGTACTTGGCTTCTCCAGCGCATTATCGGCGCAGGGCGCGCCCGGGATCTGTATCTCCGAGCCCGCTCCTTTGATCCCGAATTTGCCTTTTCAATCGGACTTATTACCCAAGTATGTGACAACGTAGATGAAGACGTTGACAGCGTTGCGCAACGGCTTCTTTTGCAGCCCCAAAGCGCATTGCGCCTAATGAAGCAGAACCTTGTCGACGCAGAGTCGCTGGATCTGGATCAAATGCTCGAAATTGAGGCCGAGCGCATGGTGGCCTGTGCTTCCACGCAGGAGACAGCAGAGGCAGTCGAAGCTTTTCTGACGGGAAAGAAGGTCGGCCTTGGGGCACGCTGAGGGGATTTACACTGGATGCGCGAGAAATGAGCTGGAATTGTGCAAACAAAAATCAGAGCCAAAAACTGCTCTTTCGCAGGGCGTCGGTCAAACGGATCGAACCCGTCGCAATTTAAGAGCGCTACCTCGGAACAGCAAGATCAACGTCAATGGCATAACAATTGCATTATCGGAATGGGGGGATCGCAGTTCTCCGTCGATTGTGCTTGTTCATGGGGCGGCTGCAAATTCGCGATGGTGGGACCATCTGGCACCCTCACTTCTCGATGAAAACTTTGGACACGTGGTCGCTATCGATTTGTCAGGCCATGGCGATTCCGGTTGGAGAACGGTGTACAGCCGGGAGCAATGGGCCGCGGAAGTCATAGGTTTGGTGAAGGGCCTAGGTATATCTTCGACTCCTCTGTTGGTCGGACACTCGCTTGGTGGCGTGATTGCAATCGAAGCGGTATTCCGGGAGCCGGAGGCATGGTCGGGTCTGATCGTCGTAGATTCGGCGATAGGTTGGAGCTTCCCCCGACTAGGGGAGCGCAAGTTTGGCGTGGATCATAGGTCGCCACGGAAGTACGCAGATCCAAGCGATGCGGTCTCGCATTTTCGCGTGGTCCCGGCTCAGCCCCGACCGGCTGAACATCTCATGGAGCACATAGCCTCCCAAAGCCTGAGGGGGGACGCCATATCGGGCTGGACCTGGAAGTTTGACCCGTCCATATTGACTCGTAAGCGCGAAGCCGCGCTGGCACCCTGGGAAGAGGTTGCCGACGCGATGAAGGGCCGATTCGGATATATCAGGGGGGAGCAATCCGTGCTTGTCAACGAACAGCAATTTCAGACGGTTGCTCAGAAGATTGGTCACCAGAATGCCTTGACCATACGCCATGCGCACCACCACTTGATTCTCGATGATCCGGAAGCCTTTTTGTCCGCACTAGCGATTTTGCGTGTTCGGTGGGCCGGAGCTGCTCGCGCCCGATGAGTGAGGCCGTTTGGTGTCACTCGCAGGCCGGGCAGTCATTCGTGGTTGGGGGTGGTTGTTTCGATGCCGTGTGCGGTAGCGACGGTTTGGAGGAGTGATTTGAGTTTTTTCGCTTCGGCGTTGGTGAGGCTGGAGAGGAAGTCCTTTTCGAACGTGGCGGCAGTCTCGCGCAGGGAGTCGAGCAGGTCGCGGCCGTCCTTGGACAGAACGAGGGAGTGTTCGCGCCGGTTCTCGAGATTTCTTTCGCGGGAGAGGTAGCCGCGGGACTCAAGTTCGTCCAGCAGGCCGACCATCGCGCTTCGGTGCACCAGGAGGCGGTCGCTGAGCGTTTGCTGGGAGATCCCCGGATCGTCCCGCAACTGGCTGAGGATGACGTACTGCCGGGGGTGCAGGGCATACGACTTCATGCGGTTCTTAAAGTCACGCACCGCGAGGTTGCCCAACTGGCCTAACAGGTATGTGATGCCAAGGGCCGCATTGCGGGGTTCGTCTGCCATGAAGTCGGTCCAATCCTAGAGTTCGTTTGTGGAGCCTCCTACCCACCAGTATAGGGAAACCCCCAAACAGTTCCGAATAGTAATTGTTGATATCGTGAACAAGTGCTAATCTCCTGTTACCTAGACCACACGCAGTGAAAGGGAGGCCCGTCAATGTTGACCGGCGCACAGTATCTTGAGTCGCTCGCCGACGGGCGCGCAGTATTTTTCCGGGGCGAACGCATCGCGGACATCACGGCGGTGGGCGAGTTTGATACCACCCTGAAGCGCTTTGCCGACGTTTACGACCGATTCCATGACGCTGGCGGAGATGCTGTTAATCCTCTCTTCGCCTCCCCGCGCAGTCCGGAGGAGTTGCGGGAACGGCTTGACCAACTCCACGGCGCCGACATGCTCGTGCACCTGACCTACCAGTCCTTCATGGCCCTGCTCACGGCTGCGGATCGGCTCGACGAGGTATTCCCCGAAGGCTCGGGGCGAATCCGCAAGTATGTCGAGGACTGCCGCCGCCGTGACGTGCGCATGGTTCAGTGCATCACCGACGCCAAGGGCGACCGTTCCTTGTCTCCAGGCGCCCAGCCGGACCCCGATCAGTATCTGCGGGTAGTGGAGCGACGCCCTGATGGTGTCGTCATCCGGGGCGCGAAGCTACATATCACCGGAGCCGCGATGGCGCACGAGATGATGGTCATGCCCACCAAGCGCATGAAGCCGGGCGAAGAAGCTTACGCCATCGCCTGTGGCGTTCCCGTGAATGCGCCCGGGGTTAAGATCGTCGCCGTTTCACCGGTCGCCGAAACCGAACCCGATCCGCGTGACTACCCGCTGAGCTGGAATCGTGCGATTCCTGAGGGTTTCGTGATCTTCGACGATGTGTTCGTGCCGAATGAGCGGATATTCCTCGAGGGGCAGATCAATGAGGCCGCGGTGTTCGCCCACAGCCTCGGGCTCTGGGAGCGGATGGGAGCCACAGCCGGCCAGGTGAACCGGGCAGAGCAGGCCGCCGGTCTGGCACAGCTGATTGCCGAAGCCAACGGCACCCACAAGATCAGCCATATCAACGACAAGATCAACGAACTGGTCCTGAACGCCACCCTGCTCCGGGCGGCTCTTGACGCTGCCATGGTCCACGCCTCCGTATCCAAGGAAGGCGTTTACTCGCCGAACGAGCTCTACATCAACGCAGCCAAGGTGTTCGCGGCCACAGGCTGGAGCACAGCAGTGCGCAACCTGCAAGACGTAGCCGGCGGTTCCATCGTCACATCACCATCCCTGCGGGACCTCGACAACGACGAACTCAACGGACTGCTCGACAAATACATGGCCGGAGCCGGGGAATCCGGCGAATACCGCATGCGGCTGTTCCATCTGATCCGAAACCTGACCGCAGACGGTTTTGGCGGATGGACGAACGTCACGACGATCCACGCCGGCGGAGGCATCTACGCACAGCGGTACGTGATGCGGAGCCGCTTCGACATGGAAGCAGCCAAACGCAAAGCCCTGCAAATGCTGCCCCAACCGGCCCAGCCCATCGGGGTCGGATAATGACCGGCACGCTCGGAAAAAGCCAACATCAACGCCTTACCCGCCAACAACAGTTGACGAACGGGCAGACGCCCGTGAAGGAACGAGGAGCTTCTGGTCAAGAAGCGCCGGCAGATAAAGCCCTAGCTAGGAGGATCCATGAGTGTGACAACCACGGAGCAGGACGGAATTACGTCCGAAGAGTATCGTGACCTGTTTCGGAACCACCCTGGCGGCGTCGCGATCATTACGGCTGAGACGGAGGACGGACCCACGGGATTCACCGTTACATCAGTCAATTCGGTGTCGGCGAGTCCACCTGTGCTCATTTTTACCATCAATGCGGCCTCACGGACGTGGAAGAGCCTCCAAACTGCTGAAAGTGCAGTCGTACATTTTCTTGAGCACAGTAACCGTGAGCTCGCCGTGAAATTCTCCACTCCGGGGATAAACCGATTCATCGACACAGAATGGTCGATACTGCCCACCGGGGAACCGCTGCTTAGCGGGGTGCACACTTGGGCACGTGGACAAGTCCTGCGCAGGATAGCGAGCGGCAGCAGTGTGATCGTTGAGTTATTAATTGATACTTCAAGTACAAGCGAAAGCCACGAGCCGCTGGTTTATCATGCCAGAAGTTATCATCGACTTAGCGAAAACTCCGCGATTTCCTAAGTCACTCATTGACGGTTAGCTTTCATACAGGCGTGCAGCACGCTTAAATCGTGGCGGCATAGCGCCCTACCGTGCCATCAAATCGCAGTAAAAGATCAAAATTGTATGCTGATATTTGGAGAAAAGAATGACGAGTGCAACCCTAACTGCCCGGCCCCGAGTTCTGGCGGATGCTTTTGTGTCAAGCAGCGCCATTACTAACACGGCTCTCGTCGTCGGCGGTACTGCTCTGACGGCTGTCCTGGCACAGGTTTCTATACCGATTTGGCCCGTGCCCATCACCGGGCAGACTCTGGCCGTTTTACTTGTAGGCTCGACGCTCGGCCCAGTTCGTGGAGCACTGTCTATGGTTCTCTACTGGACTGCAGGCGTCGCCGGGGCACCAATCTTCTCCGAGGCTTCATCTGGGCTATCGACTGCCATGGGCCCCAGCGGCGGCTACATCGTAGGTTTTATCGCAGCCGCTTATCTTGTCGGCAAGCTTTCACAACGCAGTTGGGATAGGAAGTTCGTCGGGGCCGCGTTAGCATTCTTGGCCGGAACGATAGTCACATTCGCCATCGGCATGGTTTGGTTGGCCGTTTCCCTTGGTGCTAGTCTCCAGCAGACCCTTGAGTGGGGGCTGTACCCTTTCATCATCGGTGGAATTATTAAGGCCGGGATTGCGGCAGCCGTGATTCCCACTCTCTGGAGGATCGCACCAAAACTACAAAAGTGACGTTCGCATCTGGACCTCCGGCGAACCGGCTGCAAACAGGCTTATGATGCCGCCTATGGTGGCATCATAAGCCTGTTTTGTGCTTGGACTTCAGTGATCACACTGCCTGCTGCACGGAACCTTGCCCAGCAACAGTTTGGGATTCCTCTTTCTTCCGTTGCACTATGGAGTTTATAGTGCCATGAGGAATCGAAGTCGAACCGCATCGGTTTGACGACCTTCAATTCGGTTGGTGGCCTCAGGCGCGATCAAGGCGCAGGGACTCCAGAAGCACGGCGCAATGGAGAACGCGATGTGCTTGGCGTAGTGATTCCCTGACGGTGTTTCGAGCTCTAGGCAACGTCCTGGAGCCAAGCCCGGCACGGGTGGAAGAACGAGGTGAACCGAACGATCGCATGAGCGGTTAGACGTGGATCAGTCCTCGACAGACATTTGCTGGTCTAGTCGTGCCACGAGTTGCCGCCGGGCAATTTCAGCGGAGCCGCTGCTGCGAGGACGATAGAGCATCCGCGGGCGACGGTCACGATCCCATCGGCGCGAACGTTCGACGACTCAAAAGTAGGCAAATTGCTCTGGTAGTGACACGCTTGCCAGTCCACCACAGAGACTCGGCTAGGTACCAGATCAAATTTCGGCGCCAGCACAAATGGTACCGCCGCCACCCAGGCCGCAGGATTTGGTGGGACATCTACTTTTATCGGCGACCACGAATGGGATCAGTAGGAGTTGCCTGAATGGCGGCTTTGGTGCAGTTCGCTCCGTGTTGGGCATCCGCATATGCCATACAAGTGCTGACCCATGGCTACGCACATCTCCATAGCCGGCAAGCATCTGTTTCAGACAAAACGCCGCCGTCGGCCCTGCTGCACATCCAACAGCACTACCTCTATACAGTCCTGGTTTGGGCCCATGGTGCGCCTAGTTGAAGTCACGGCGGGGGTGCTCAGCGGCTGACCACAAGGAAAGGCACAGCAAGGCCAACGACCTTGCTATGCCTTTCCTTGTGGAGCAAAAACGCCAATTACACACCTCAAGACTAAGTAGGCTAGCCGACAGGCCGGGCCCCTTCGGGCCACCTACTGAAAATCGCGGTTTCGAACAAGCCGAACAAGACGTTGATGAGGTAGCCAAAAGCGCCGATGACGACGAGGAGGCCCCATACAGAAGCGGATTCGAAGAACTGCTGCTGGTCGACCAGGAGCCGCCCGAGCCCGCGCCCAGTGCCGATGATGTCGGTCACGAGGGTCACAATCAGCGACATCGATACGCTGATTCGCAACCCGGTCATGATGTTCGGCCCCAGCGAAGGGAAGATCACTTTTGTCAGTCGCTCGACCGGCGTCAGGCCGAGCGTTCGGGCCATCTCCTTGCGTACGGCCGGAATCGTTCGAATACCTGTCACAGTATTCAATAAGATCGGCCAGACGATGGCTAAAACAACAATGGTGACCGATGAAAGCAGCGTAGGACCCAAAAGCAGACCCAAAGCCGGCACCAAAGCCGGCGGTGGAACGGCACGGAAAAAATCGAGAAACGGTGTCAGCGCTCTATCCAGGAGGTTGCTCGATCCAATCAACATCCCGCCCAAGATGCCCAACACTGTGGCCACTACCAACGACAGTATGAACGTTGTCAGAGTCCTTTCGACAGCCGGCCACAACTGTCCCGAATTAGCCATCTCCGCTAGCGCGGGTATCCAAGTTTCGGGCTTGGGGAACGAAAATGGATCCGGCCCTCCAAGAACCTGCCAGAGAACTACAGGGACGATCAGGAGCAGTAGGCCGCGTACTCCCTGGAACGGTTTCAGAAGAGCGCCCCGGGCGTTCCTCGTTCTCTTCACTGCGACTGGGTCGCTAGCTTGTGGCTGGGTCACGATCGTGCTCATGACGCACCTCCAATTGCGCTTCCAATTCCAGGCAGGGCCTTGCGAACCCCTCGAATCATGATGACGTTTAGCAGGTAGCCAATGATTCCTGAGATAATCACCCAAACCCACATTTGTTCAGGCTGTAGGGCAACTTGCG
Source organism: Arthrobacter sulfonylureivorans (assembly GCF_022637435.1). Classification (NCBI taxonomy): domain Bacteria; kingdom Bacillati; phylum Actinomycetota; class Actinomycetes; order Micrococcales; family Micrococcaceae; genus Arthrobacter; species Arthrobacter sulfonylureivorans. The sequence goes on along the minus strand of NZ_CP093326.1, from coordinate 3,739,566 downwards.
TCCGATAAAGCCTTCCTCCCATTCCCTGAGGATTTATCAACATCTCCGCGACTATTACAACCACTAAAGCATGGATGACTGCCAGTCTCGATCCCACTAAAATGGATGGCAATGCCGCCGGAAAGACTACTTTTCGGAAGGTGTCGCCAGTTGACAGTCGAAATGTTCGGGCCATTTCAAGAAGCCTTGGGTGTATCTGCGCAACTCCTCCGATCGAGTTAATCGTGATCGGCCACAACGCCGAAAATACCGCAACTATCAGCTCGGTTTTAGGCTCAGGACCCCATATAAGCAACGCTATAGGCATGAGCGCAACCACCGGTAGCGAGCGAAGTACATTGACGGTGCCCAGTGTGTAAGTTCGAACAAACGGAGCTAAAGCAATAACCGAACCGAGAATGACGCCCCCGGCAATAGCTATGGCAGCAGCTAGAAGCGTGATGGACAACGTGTGCCCGACATACAGGAGAATCTCTCCTCCTGCGACCATCTCGGCGAACGCCTCAGCGATTCCGATCGGCGAAGGCAGGTACTCGAATCGCAGAAAGGTTGCGGTGGATACCTGCCAAACGGCAACGACCAACAAAATAACTGCAATGCCCGGAACATTGATTCGCGCGTTTAACTTCATGTCGCCCTCCAGCCAGCTACTCGACTTCAAGCGCCAAGGCCAGTTCATGGCGTGCGGCGAGGTATGCAGGCAGTTCCCGTGTATTGATTTGGTGGCGGGGCCTGGCGAGATCGACATCGTACTGAAGAGTTAGCGTCCCGGGGGACCCGGCGATGACAAACACGCGATCACTGAGATAGACGGCCTCGTCCATATCATGCGTGATAAAAAGAATCGTCGCGCCGGTTTGTTCCTTGACCTTCAGCAGCTCGTCCTGAAGTGCAGCTTTGGTCATTGCATCAAGTGCACCGAACGGCTCGTCCATCAGCAGGATACGTGGACGCATCGCTAGTGCGCGGGCAATTTGCACACGTTGCTGCATTCCACCTGAAAGGCGCCACGGGAACTCGTTCCCGCGCGAGTGCAGGCCGACCATTTTGAGCGCTTCGTCCACGCGGGCTTCACGCTCTGCCTTGCTCATAGTTCGTTCAAGGCCCAAACCGACGTTGCGTGCAACGGTGCGCCAGGGGAGCAAGGCGTTGCCGTAGTCCTGAAATACCGTGACTACTGTTGCCGGGGGCCCGTCAATGGCTTGCCCGTACACCCGGGCGACGCCCGAGGTCGGCGCCAGCAGTCCGCCTAGGACGCGTAACAGCGTGGTCTTCCCTGTGCCCGACCGACCCACGATGCCGACTATTTCCCCAGTTTTCATCGCGAAGTTCACGTCTTGCAGAATGGATAATTTCCCACCCTCAGTCGCGAGGTCGACGGAAACCCCTGCCAGATCGAAAGCAAGTCCTTCAGGCGCATCGCCGTGGTTGTCAGCAAACGATGGATTTGTCTCTAACAAAGACTCTTCCTGGTTCATGTGCCACCTTCAATTCTTTCGGGTCCATCGTCACGATTTCAGGCAGTTCGACTGCAATCGGATCTGGACTGCGATATCAGATCAATATAGTTTCGTCGGTTAGCTAGCCGAGTCCCTCTGTATCCCCTCTCAAGCTCGCGCCAAGTTCGGCGCCCGATCCGTCGCCCGCAGCCACTGCTTATTCTCGATGAGGTTCCTGCAAGTCTCGGAGCTGGCCCACTCTTCTGAGGACAGGAGCCGCTGATGGAAGGCCAAGAGGGTGGTGACGCCCTCAATTTCCATGCCCTCAAGCGCTTGAAGCATGCGGGCAGTCGCCTCGGCCCGGGTTGGCGCCCAAGCTATCAGCTTGGCCAGGAGTGGGTCGTAGTAGGGTGTCACTTCCGCACCTGTGGATACTCCGCTGTCGACCCTTACCCCGTCCGCCTCGGGCTCGATCCATCGCGTGATTCGTCCGGGCTGCGGGAGGAAGGATTTCGCAGCGTCCTCTGCGTTGATGCGGCATTCGATCGCATGGCCCCGGACTTGAACTCCGTCTTGGTCGAACGACAGTGGCTCCCCCGCAGCTACCCGAATTTGTTCTTTGACCAGGTCTATGCCAGTGACCATCTCGGTCACTCCATGTTCGACTTGAATTCGAGTGTTCATCTCGAGAAAGTAGAATTTGCCATCTTGAAATAATCCCTCCACGGTGCCCAATGAGTGGTAATTAACGGCGCGGGCAGCGCGAATCGCTGTCTCACCGATAGCAGTTCTTTCTTCAACTGTAAGAATTGGTGCCGGAGATTCTTCAATCAGTTTCTGGTGCCGGCGCTGGACGGAACAGTCGCGCTCGAATAGATGCACGATGTTTCCGAATTTGTCACCGATTATCTGGATTTCGATGTGGCGCGGGTCATCGAGGTATTTTTCGACATATACCGAGGGATCGCCAAAGAATCTTTCGCCTTCGCTGACTGCACCCTCGAACGCCTGTTGCACTTCCGTCGCCGTTCGTGCGACGCGCATACCCCGACCTCCGCCTCCACCGGAAGCCTTCACGACTATAGGGAAGCCTATTTCGTTGGCGATAGCTAGAACTTCATCGCTATCCGTCACCGCCTTCCATACGCCGGGGACTATAGGCACGCCCGCCTGCTCCATGAGACTCCGGGCTTCGATTTTTGAACCCATCTGACGCAGTGCCGACGCGTCTGGACCTATAAATGTGATTCCAGCCGCCTCGCACGCGTCGACTAGCAGGGGATTCTCGGCCAGCAGCCCGTACCCAGGGTGAATGGCGTCCGCTCCTGTAGCTACCGCTGCTCCTACAACGCGTTCGATATTGAGATAGCTTTCCGAAACGGCGTTGCCGCCTATACATACATGTTCATCCGCAACTTGAACGTGAAGTGCATCGGCATCGATCTCCGAGTGCACTGCAACGGTGGCTATGCCCATTTCATGCAACGCTCGATTGATGCGAACCGCGATCTCTCCACGATTCGCAATGAGAACTTTTGAAAACATCTCGTCACCCTCCTCTACAGGGATGCGCCTGATCCAGGCCTGAGCGTCACCACTGGGGCGCCAGGACTGACCGCATCTCCCTCGCTGACATGTATCTCATGGACGATTCCCGGGCTTTCCGCCTCGACAGGAATCTCCATCTTCATTGATTCCAGGATGAGCAGTTCGTCACCTTCGTCGACTGCATCCCCTACTTGTACGAGCATCTTCCACACAACAGCCGTCAGTTCGGCTTCAACGATTGTCACAGGGCTAATCCCTCAACTTTCTTCAGTACTACGGTCACGGACGGACGGTACGTTCACGGACACCCGCTTCAAGCGTTCCGTAGGCCCGCCGAACCCAGCGACACAAGATGGGGCGAGTGTCCCTTGGGTCGATAACGTCATTGATTCCGAACCTCTCCGCTGTACGAAGCGGGGAGCCAAGGGCAGCAAACTGCTCCTCAAGCTCGCGTCGTCGGGCATCAGGATCAACTGCTTGTTCGATATCGCTCTTATATAGAGCATCCACACCGCCCTCAATGGGCATGGGCCCCCAACGCGCAGAAGGCCAGGCGATCCTGTTGTCCAGTCGCCGCGATGGCCCATACGCAGCGCCTCCCACCCCAAACAGGCGGCGGACGACCACCGTATACCACGGAATCGATGCCTGTTCGACGGCGGCAAGCACCCGTAATCCGCGTCGGATCGTTCCGCGCTTCTCCGCTTCTAGGCCTATTAGAGTCCCAGGCTGATCTGCCAAATTAACTACAGGCAAGTGAAAGGTATCGCATAGATCGATATGACGCGTCAGTTTCTCAGCCGCTGCGTCGTCCATGCCACCACCGTAAAATTTCGGATCATTTCCAATGAACCCCACTGGATAGCCGTCCAGACGTGCGAATCCAACTACACTCGATCTTCCCCAGTTTCGACCTATCTCGAATACACTGTCCTGGTCAAAAACGGCATTGAAAATACGGCGAGAATTATAGACTTTACGCACATTCCTCGGAATCGCCGTGAGGAGCGAATCTTCACGACGATTTGGATCGTCTAGAGTCGACAGTCGCGAGGGAAGATCATGCACACTCGGCGGTAGATATGACAAGAATCTTTGTGCCTGTTGAAGCGCGTCTGCCTCATCCATGGCTAGATTGTCTACAACGCCGCTATGTCCAGCATGAACATCCGAGCCGCCGAGTTCCTCTGCTGTCAGGATTTGGTTCATGCCTGCAGCAACAATAGGCGGGCCCGCCGCGAAAACTTGCCCAATGCCCTTCACTTGAACAGAGAAGTGCGAGGCCGCCACCCTCCACGCGCCCAATCCCGGGCTGGGACCACTTGCGATGGAAACAACAGGCACTTGAGACAATATGGAAAGCCAGTCCCACTTAGCGCCCGGCAACATGGTATAGCCGCGATCTTCAATGCTCTTTAAACTCGCCCCGGCCATGTCCACAATCCGAATCAACGGCATCCGCAGCTCGGAAGCTAATTCTTCGATATGAGTCCGTTTGGCAGAACTGGCCTCATTGGGGGTTCCATGTCCGACAGTGTAATCGTCAGCAGCAACTGCCACGTCTCGCGCGTTGATTTGCCCAATACCAGTTACGACATTGGAGGGGATGAAGCTTGAACCTAGTTCGCCTTGTGACTCGTCGGCCACTCCAGTGAGTCCGCCGATTTCCTCAAAAGAGCCGGCGTCCAGGAGATTGTATAGTCGCTTTCGAACGTCCCACTTCCCTTTGGCATGCTGACGTTCGACAGCCTGTTCTCCGCCCATTCTCAGAGCGCGCTTGCGCCTAGCCTCAATCTCCTGGACTTCATGCTCCCAGGAGACCGGTGCTGGAGTCTGCGACAACAGAACTTCCGATTGTTCTTCAGCGCGCATTCAGTACTCCGGAGTACTGTTCGCGGAGAGCGACCTTGTCGATTTTTCCGAGCGCGTTGCGCGGAAACTCGTCTACAAAGTGCACCTCTCTCGGCGCCTTATAGCCTGCGAGTCTTTCACGCACACGTTCCGTGATGTCTTGGCGAATATCTTCCTCGGTTCGCGCAATGGGACCAGATAGTTTGACAATCCCGAGCGCGCGCTCTTCAAAGATTGGATCGGGTACGCCAATGACGGCTACTTCTGCAACGTCGTTGACAGTGGTGATGACGTCTTCGACTTCCTTGGGATAAATATTCTCGCCGCCCGAAATAATCATGTCTTTTTTGCGGCCGACAATGTACAGATATCCCTCCGCATCCATTCGGGCAAGGTCTCCCATCATGAGGAAGCCGTCCTTAGTTAATGCTTCTGAAGTGAGGTCTGGGCGTCCGTAGTATTCGGTCATCAAAAACTCAGACTTCACCTGCACTTCGCCGACCTCGTCAGGCCCCAATTCGTTGCCATGATCGTCAACAATCCTCACTTCAACTCCCGGTGCGGGCCGGCCTATGGACGATAATCTCTCGTGGAACTCGTCACCGCTAATCGAGGAGACCATCCCCGATTCGGTCGAGCCGTAGAAGTGCACAAGTTGCGCATTGGGGAACGCTTTTTGTATGCGCAGAAATTGGTCAGGAGCTGCACCATTGCCGCCGATACCGCAGTACTGGATCTTGCCTGTATCGACAACGTCCAGGGCACCGGATTCGAACAACAACTCGAACTGGGCAGGAACGCCAGAGATGTGTGTGATCCCTTGTTCTATGTGACCCGCTGCCCGGTTTGGATTGAATTTGTAGATACGCGTCCTACCACCCTGCAGGAGCGTTTGTAGCGGACCGGTTCCTCCTCCGACATGGAACTGCGGTGCCCCCCGCAGGACGAAAGATCGCCGGCCTTGCGGTTGCACCATAACAGAGACGATTGCTTCCATGATCCTCTGCCGTTGCGTTCTCGCCACGCCTTTGACTTGACCGGTCGTACCACTTGTAAAAATGATCTCGTGAGGCGAATTCTCGTCACTTGCGAAGACAGCGTCGGGGTCGCTGTCCACAAACAGACTCTCCCAACGCTCCCATCCCTTCGGCAGCGACGCATCGGAATCAGTCAGGACAAACCGACGCTCGATTCCCAGGCCGTCGGACACTTCCGTCATCTTCTCGAGGTAGTCAGGGTGCACGATGATGCAGGCAGGGCGCACAAGCTCAAGAGCAGCTCGAAGTTCCGGTCCCCGCAGCCAGAAGTTGAGTGGGCTGAATCGCAGCCCCGCCTTGGCGGTGCCGAAATAAGCTATCAGGTAGTCAGCACAGTTTGGGCTCAGCCAAACCACTGCGTCACCGGGGCACAGCCCCTTTTGAATGAACCCTGCTGCAACACGCGTGGTGTCCCGATGCCATTCTCCGTAGGTATAGGACTTCTCAGTGTCTTCGATGGCGATACGGGTCTCGTTCGCCTTCCCAAGCGTGCGGACCAGCTCTTGATAGTTCAACATTAAAGCTCTCCCCTCTTCGAAACGGAAACATTGGGCCTGATGGCTACTACCACCGTGTCGGCCAGCTCATTAGCGGCTTATCGTGCGTTTGCTCTGCGTAGCGTGGGACAAGCCGTTCAAGGTCTCTCACAAGAGTCAGCCTTGTCTCGGCGGGATCAATCACTTCGTCGATCCTCATGCGCTTAGCTGGAATATATGCGTCGAATTCCGTGTCAAACTCCTCCCCGGATTCCGCCAGCACACTTTGACGCTCAGTTGCCGATAAGCCGCCCAAATCGCGTCCTCTGACGACTTGCGCACCTGCCTTTTGATCCATGAATCCAAAGGCGGCGCTTGGCCAGGCATAGAGCCCGTCCACGGCCTCAAAGACACCACCCAGCGCGAAGTATCCAAACCCGTACGCCTTGCGCATCACTACCGTCAGCTTTGGAACGGTCGTTAGCGAGAAGGCCTGCTGCATCATGATCGCTTTTGCGAGTAGCCGATTATGCTCGACGGACTTTCCAACCATGAAGCCCGGCAGATCTTGGAGAAAGATCAGGGGAAGGTTGAAAGACTCACAGAGGCAAATGAAGCGGACGGCCTTATCGCATGAGTCAGGATCAAGCGCTCCAGCTTGAACCATCGGTTGACTGGCGAGTATCCCGACTGAATAGCCTCCGATCCTGGCAAAGGCGGTAATCAGTGGCTTGCCGAAGTCCGGCTGGATTTCTAGGATTTGTCCGTCATCGGAAAGCCTCCGCAGTACCCTGCGCATGTCATAAGCGCGCCTCATTCGACTCGGAACGAGGTCCGCCAACGTGCCGTCGGTTAGAGACTTCACATCGAAGTCCAGTCGCTCCGGCACTCGGTCCGCGTTGGACGGAAGATACCCCAGGACGTTACGCACGATGTCCGCCGCTTCGCTGAAATCCGAAGCCCCAAAATCTACTTGTCCGGTTTTACTAAGATGCACGTCAAGACCGCCCAGCTCCTCGGCCGTCACGGATTCGCCAGTAGCAACTTCAATCAAACGTGGGGACGTGATTGACGTGCAGGCCCCCTTGACTTGAACGACGATGTCGGAATGAGCCGCCGCAAAGGAGGATCCGCCGTAAGACTGACCGGTGATGACACTCACCATCGGGATACGACGCTGCCGCGTGGCGGCCGCTCGGTCCAGGTCCATCTCGGTCAGGCCCTCAGCGCCGAGGATGTCGGGGATCCGGGCTCCGGCGCTCTCGCCTAAGACTACGAATGGATTACCACGCTGTAGTGCTTGGGCAAATAAGCGTTTTTTGCGACGCGTTCCCATAGTCGCGGTGCTGCCGCGCTTCACAGTCACGTCATCGCCGATAATCGTGATGGGCCGGCCGCCGACACTGCCATGCCCGCCGATTTTTCCATCACCAGGCGTTGTCGCCTCATCGTCAGGGCGACCAGATACGACGAAGGTTCCTGTTTCGACAAAACTCCCGTCGTCACAGATCTCGTCGATCCGCGATCGCACAGATTGGGCCCCCAGTTCGGCAAGCCGCTCTCGCACGGCGGCGCTGTCGAAGCGGTCCCTGACTGCGCCACGTCTCCGGTGAAGTTCGTCAACAAGGCGTTGCTGGCCTTCGTCGCGCAAGCGCGCACTGGCGTTGGGTGGCGGGGTGGTCTTGTTTGTGGGTGTGGGTGTGGGTGTTTGGTGCATTATTGGGCTCCGATGGGCTGGGCCGGTTGGGGCAGCATTTGCAGGGCTTTGCGTTTGGCTGCTTCCATGTCGAAGCGGCTCCGCATCACGTACCGCTGTGCGTAGATGCCTCCGCCGGCGTGGATCGTCGTGACGTTCGTCCATCCGCCAAAACCGTCTGCGGTCAGGTTTCGGATCAGATGGAACAGCCGCATGCGGTATTCGCCGGATTCCCCGGCTCCGGCCATGTATTTGTCGAGCAGTCCGTTGAGTTCGTCGTTGTCGAGGTCCCGCAGGGATGGTGATGTGACGATGGAACCGCCGGCTACGTCTTGCAGGTTGCGCACTGCTGTGCTCCAGCCTGTGGCCGCGAACACCTTGGCTGCGTTGATGTAGAGCTCGTTCGGCGAGTAAACGCCTTCCTTGGATACGGAGGCGTGGACCATGGCAGCGTCAAGAGCCGCCCGGAGCAGGGTGGCGTTCAGGACCAGTTCGTTGATCTTGTCGTTGATATGGCTGATCTTGTGGGTGCCGTTGGCTTCGGCAATCAGCTGTGCCAGACCGGCGGCCTGCTCTGCCCGGTTCACCTGGCCGGCTGTGGCTCCCATCCGCTCCCAGAGCCCGAGGCTGTGGGCGAACACCGCGGCCTCATTGATCTGCCCCTCGAGGAATATCCGCTCATTCGGCACGAACACATCGTCGAAGATCACGAAACCCTCAGGAATCGCACGATTCCAGCTCAGCGGGTAGTCACGCGGATCGGGTTCGGTTTCGGCGACCGGTGAAACGGCGACGATCTTAACCCCGGGCGCATTCACGGGAACGCCACAGGCGATGGCGTAAGCTTCTTCGCCCGGCTTCATGCGCTTGGTGGGCATGACCATCATCTCGTGCGCCATCGCGGCTCCGGTGATATGTAGCTTCGCGCCCCGGATGACGACACCATCAGGGCGTCGCTCCACTACCCGCAGATACTGATCGGGGTCCGGCTGGGCGCCTGGAGACAAGGAACGGTCGCCCTTGGCGTCGGTGATGCACTGAACCATGCGCACGTCACGGCGGCGGCAGTCCTCGACATACTTGCGGATTCGCCCCGAGCCTTCGGGGAATACCTCGTCGAGCCGATCCGCAGCCGTGAGCAGGGCCATGAAGGACTGGTAGGTCAGGTGCACGAGCATGTCGGCGCCGTGGAGTTGGTCAAGCCGTTCCCGCAACTCCTCCGGACTGCGCGGGGAGGCGAAGAGAGGATTAACAGCATCTCCGCCAGCGTCATGGAATCGGTCGTAAACGTCGGCAAAGCGCTTCAGGGTGGTATCAAACTCGCCCACCGCCGTGATGTCCGCGATGCGTTCGCCCCGGAAAAATACTGCGCGCCCGTCGGCGAGCGACTCAAGATACTGTGCGCCGGTCAACATTGACGGGCCTCCCTTTCACTGCGTGTGGTCTAGGTAACAGGAGATTAGCACTTGTTCACGATATCAACAATTACTATTCGGAACTGTTTGGGGGTTTCCCTATACTGGTGGGTAGGAGGCTCCACAAACGAACTCTAGGATTGGACCGACTTCATGGCAGACGAACCCCGCAATGCGGCCCTTGGCATCACATACCTGTTAGGCCAGTTGGGCAACCTCGCGGTGCGTGACTTTAAGAACCGCATGAAGTCGTATGCCCTGCACCCCCGGCAGTACGTCATCCTCAGCCAGTTGCGGGACGATCCGGGGATCTCCCAGCAAACGCTCAGCGACCGCCTCCTGGTGCACCGAAGCGCGATGGTCGGCCTGCTGGACGAACTTGAGTCCCGCGGCTACCTCTCCCGCGAAAGAAATCTCGAGAACCGGCGCGAACACTCCCTCGTTCTGTCCAAGGACGGCCGCGACCTGCTCGACTCCCTGCGCGAGACTGCCGCCACGTTCGAAAAGGACTTCCTCTCCAGCCTCACCAACGCCGAAGCGAAAAAACTCAAATCACTCCTCCAAACCGTCGCTACCGCACACGGCATCGAAACAACCACCCCCAACCACGAATTGGTTGTGGTGAAGCAATAACCGTTCATGCGGGCTTCCTCGAATTTTTAGTGAAGAACCTTAGGCGGGCCCGAGTGGTCCTAAAGCGTTCAGCTGTCGTGTCCCAAAGAGTCGACCGGGCCACCGCCTAAGCGCAGAGAGGACATGGGTTTCTGCTAGCTTGCGGTCCACCGTTTTTGGGCATGCAGTAATCCCGCCTCATCGCTGCTGTCTCCTTGATATCCAGCGAGGGGTGGCTGGTTCTAGTGCGACGCGTGTTCTCCTACTGTGCGCCCTACGAGGATCGGAGTAGCGTGGGAGCGTCATTGCCCCGGCTGGGTTCCACGGATTGAAGGAGAAGAATCGTGTCGATTGTCGTCATCAATGCACTGAAGGTCCCGGAGGGTTCGGGTTCCGAGCTGGAGTCCCGCTTCGCGGCACGCAAGCATGCGGTGGACTCCGCTCCCGGCTTTGAGGGCTTTCAGTTGCTGCGTCCCGTCGCCGGTGAGGACCGCTACTTCGTGTACACCCAGTGGGCCACGCGTGAGGATTTCGAGAACTGGCGGGACAATCGGGCGCCGCGTGATCACAACAGCTCACAGCAGCCGGTCGCCAGCGGTGCGGATCTGCTCGAGTTCGAGGTTGTCGAACTCGCGGATTAGGTTGCGGGCTGCCCTCGACGAAAGAGCGCTGCGAAGCCGCCGAGGACGAGGAGGGCGGCGGCCAGAGCTGCGAGGACAACGGGTGGCACGGAACCGAAGGCCAGCCCAAAGCCGGCAGACCCCAGCGCCTGGCCGGTTGCCAGTGCGATAAACAGCATGGAGGTTCCGGCTCCGGCGCTGCCAGGCCACACGCTGCGTGCCCAGAGGATGAGCACGCCGGACAGGCCCATGTAGCCGGCGCCGAAGACGGCCATGCTGGCATAGGCGGTCCAGGAGCTGCCGGTGGCCACGGATACCGTGACGCCTGCAATGGCCAGCGCCAGTACGCCGGCAAAGAAGCACCATCCTGCTTGTGTGCCCAGCCGGTGGACCAGTGCTCCGGTGAGGACGCCGAGGAACCCGCCCAGGCCGAGGGCGATCCATAGCCATCCGGCCTGCTCGGTAGCGACGGATTCGGCGTCGGTGAGCAGCAGCGGGCCGAACGTCCAGATCAAGGCCGAGCCGGCACCGGCAATGACCGCTGCCATGCTTGGAATGACGAGTAGCCGCCACGGTCCAGGTTGAGGCCCGCGGCTCGACCTCCGCGCTGGGGCAGTGCCGGCGGAGTGCCCAAGATCGGTCCGTGAGCGCGCGGAGTACCACGCTGCCACCGCCGTCGTCGCACACAACAGCCCCATGAGCACCCAGGCCGGACCGACCGACGCCGCGGCCGAGGCCACTAGCCCGGCGCCGATCACTCCGACCGCCGTTCCGGAGTTAACCAGAGACTGCGCAGTAGCGGAGGCTAGAGGTGGGACCGCCGCGTCAATCACCGGGACCAAGGACGGAGAGGCGAAGCCCCCGCCCATGCCGCCGATAAAGACGGCCACTACGAACATCGCCGGCGACGAGGCCGAGGCGACCCCCAGACACCCAACAGCCGCGGTGGCCCCGGCGAGCAGCAGACCGGCACGAGGAGCGCGATCAACGAACCGCGCGGCTGCCAGCGCAGCTAAGGAATACGAGGTGAACTGCGCAGCGGCCGCCCATCCGAGGACGTCCGTGAGCTCCGGCCGCTGCATGGCCAGGAGCGGGGCGAAGAGGCCGACTCCAAAGCGGGCCATGCCGTAGGTTGCGGCGATCAACAGCATCCCGGCGAACGCCACCCCGAGCCCGGGCCGGGTTTCGCGGCCGATAGTTTCCTTGCTCATCCCGCCTCCGACTGCATAACGACCGTTACACCATAACGAGCGTTATACTAGCCCCATGGCCGACCCCTTGAACACCCGCGACCGCATCCTGAATGCGGCCGAGCAGTTGTTCTTCCAGCAAGGAATCAGCGTGACCGGCGTGGACCGGGTTGCGGCAACGGCCGGAGTGGCGATCGTGACGCTCTACAAACATTTCGGCGCCAAGGACAACCTGCTGCGCGAAGTGCTCGCACGGCGGCTGGAGAGCTGGACCCGGCACTGGGACGAAGCGATCGCGCGTGCCACCACCGCGGAGGACCGGTTGCTGGCGGTCTTCGACGCCATTGAAACCTTCCGGGCCTCGTCCAACCAGACCCAGTGGTGCAGCTTCTTGGCCACCGCGTCGGAGCGCCCCGCGCCGACGGACGGCCAAGATGACCCAGTGTTCGAGCTGATCCGCCTGGACACGGAGATGGTCACCGAGCGGTTGGCGACGCTGGCGAAAGAGGCAGGCTGCCCGGATCCGGCCACGGTTTCCGCGGTCCTGCTGCTCCTTTACAACGGAGTACTCAGCAGCCTGCTCCGGGGTGAGCCCAGCAACCCGGTGGAGCACGCGCGTACTGCGGTGCGCACGATCATGCGAGCCGGCGTCGGGCAGCCCCATGCGGCCCGGTCCTAGCAACAGCGCTCGAAAATCGGCGCAGAAGCGCCCCGAACGCCAAGCTGTTCCTCCGTGTCAGGTTTTCTTCGGTATAGGGTCGGGCCGTATGGCGCTGCGACTTGTCCAGGTGAATTTCAAGGCTGCGATGACTCGGCTCTCGGCGCGTTTTGGGCGGAGGCGCTCGGCTGGGGCGTTTCCAGTGAGGGGCCCGGGGTGACCAACGTTGAACCCGCGGTGTTCGACTGGCCGGACGCCGCCGCCGTCTGCGTCGACGTGGTTACCGTCCCCGACCCCGAGACGGTGAACTACCGCGCACATCTCGATCTCGCCACCACGTCGGCGGCCCACCAGGCCGAGCTGGTCACGCGCCTGCAGGAGCTCGGTGCGACGCGTCCCGACATAGGCCAAGGGGATGTGCCATGGACGGTGATGGCCGACCCGGAGGGCAACCTGTTCTGTGTACGGGAGCCTCGGCCGATCTACCGGGACATCGGGCCGGTGGCCGCGGTGGTGGTCAACTGCGCGGATCCGCCGGCCATGGCCCGATTCTGGGGCGAGGCGATGGACTGGACCCTGCACGAGGTGACCGACGATCATGCGCGGCTGCGCTCGGCCGAAGGCGTCGGGCCGCACCTTGAGTTCCTCCGCACGCCGGACCCGGAGTCCGTGTGCGGCCGTGTCCACCTCGACGTGAAGCCGTATCCCGGTGACGATCAAGCGGCCGAGGTGGCCCGGCTGCGCGCTCTGGGCGCCACTGACGCCGACCTCGGCCAAGGCGACGTGCCATGGGTGTGCCTCGCCGACACCGAGGGCAACGAGTTCTGCGTCCTCACCCCCGGCTGACGCAGAGCCCTGCATCCAGCGCATGAGTGTGGGGCCGCCCTCGAGGAACTCGGGTGCGCCCTTAAGGTGAAAGCGGCGGTGCCTGCCGCTGAGGGCAGGCACCGCCGTCGAAGTTCCTGGCCTTGTCAGTCGAGGGCTACGGCGCAATCAGCACGGGGTATAGGTTCGGCCGCCCGGCGCATAGCATCGGGGCCCGTTGTACCCGGAGTATCCGCCGGAGAAACCATAATCGTCGTCGTCCTCCCAATCAGATGAATAGTCGTACGGGATGTACACCCGACTGCTGATGCTGTAATTGCTCGTGTAGTTGGTCCGCTTGGCCTTGACCTTGACGGTGATGTCGTACTCTTCGTCCGCCAATTTCACCTTGTAGGTGGACTTGGTAGCACCTTTGATTGGGCTGCCGTTGCGATACCACTGGTAGGAGTACGACGTCGGTCGGGGGGAGTAAGTGCCCTTGGACGCCTTCAGGGTGTGGCCGACCTTCTTTGTTCCGGAAATCTTCGGCCGGGTCTTCAGCTTAAAGACGGCCTTGCCGACCTTGTAGGCGGAGCTCTCCATGGCGTAACTGGAGTAGCCTGCCTTCTTGGCCGTCACCTTGACACCGACCCGCTTGCCGATCTGGCTGCCGGATAGCCTATAACTGGATTTTGTGGCGCCCTTGATTTTCTTGCCGTTGGCGTACCACTGGTAGGAATAGGACGTCGGTTTGGGGGAGTAGCTACCCCTGCTTGCCTTGAGAGTGTGGGTGGCTTTCTTCGTGCCGGACACCTTGGGGGCGCTCATAACTCTGAAGCTGCCCTTGCTGATCTTGACGGCTTTGGCGGTCGTCTTATAAGTCGTGTACCCACTCTTGGTAGCGGTGACCTTGACGGTAATCGTCCGACCGATGTCCTTGATGGTCGGCTTGTACCAAGGCTTGGTAGCCTTGCTGATGGCTTTGCCTGACCGATACCACGCGTACGTAGTCACGACACCGGCGGGCCACTTCGAGTCCGCCCTCAGCTTGTGTCCGTGTTTAGCTGCTCCGGCAATCACTAGAGCCCGGGTGGGAACGATTGCGCAGGGGGCGACATGCTGCTCAAGCGAAGTCCGTTCAACCGAATCAGACCCTTCCAGATCGCCGCGCACCCGGACCGAGATTTTCGTGTTCAAGTCGGCGGTTGCCAGGGTGTAATCGCGCCCAGTGGCGTCTTGAATACCCCGGCCGTTACGCAGCCACTGGTAGGAAAGGGTCCTTTCGGACGGCAACCAGTTTCCGGGCTTGGCCGTCAGCGTCCTGCCGACGCAGAGGGTGCCGGAGAGCGTCGGAGTCTGAGCGGAAATTTCTCCCCTGACCGACGAGGGGACGGCTGCCGATGCTGGTTCCGGCAAGGCTGCTGCCCCGGAGCCCAACAGTGCGAGAGACATGATGAATCCGATGACCATTGGCCACGGACGGAGCGGGCGCCGGTTTGTTTCCGGGCGCCGCAAGTGCATTTTCATTTGTGGTGTTTCCCCAACTTCTGTACTTTCGAGATCCGCTGAGTGCGAGTGGATCCTGCACAGGATACGTGACCCCGAGCATCCCTTTGCGCATTGGCGCGTGCATCGGTCATCTGAAGGGCGGGAAGAGCGTACCGGCGACGAAGCAGAGGCTGTTGGAAGCTCACTCCAGACTCGGCTGAGCTCGCTGCCGCAAACGCGGCAGCGGTCAGGCGGGTGACTCGACGAGGGCGGGGGTGGGGTTGGCCAGGCGGCGCAGTTTGGGGATGGGGATGCGGTAGTTGAGCGCCACGGCGGTGCCGGAGCCGTCGCGATGCGTCCAGCGCATGAGCGCGGGGCCGCCGTCGGGGCCGCCTTCGAGGAACTCGGGAGCGCCGTCAAGCGGGAGATGGCCGCTGGCCTTGAGGCTGAGGCCGAACTGTTCGGTCCAGAAGTAGGGGCGGAAGTCGAGCTCCGGGGCGTCGTCGCCGTTGAGCAGGGCCAGGGCGGCGGCCTTGCTCTGCTCGATGGCGCTGGTCCAGAGCGGGATCCGGGCGATGCCGCGGGCGGTCGGGAAGGCCGCCACGTCGCCGGCGGCGACGATGTCCGGACGCAAGCGGCCGCGGCTGTCGACTTCCAGCCGTCCGCCGGTCAGGAGCCCGCTGTCCGTCAGCCATCCGGTGTTCGGGATGTCGCCGATGGCACTGACCACCAGGTCGGTAGCAAGGGTGGAACCGTCGGCCAGCTCCACCAGCGGATGCCCGTCCGCTTCGCGCAGGCCAACGGCCCGGGCCGGAGCGAACTTGAGGCCCTGGCTCAGGCCTGCGGCGAGGAAGACCTCGGAAAGATGCGGGCCCAGCTGCTGGGCCATCGGCTGGTGGTGCGAGGCGAGCGTAACTTCGCAGCCCGCGGCCAGGCAGCCGGAGGCGATCTCCATGCCGAGGGCGCCGCCGCCGACTACTACCACCGAGGGTTTGTTGGCGATCCGGCGCCGCAACTCCAGCGCGTCCTCCAGAGTGCGCAGGGTCAGCTCATGCCTGCGCGCGGCCGGGTCAGCGCTGCTCAAGCGGCGTGCCCGTGAGCCGCTGGCGATGACCAGGCCGTCGTACGGAAGGATGCTGCCGTCGTCGAGCACTACCGTCTTGAGGTCCGGGTCCAGCTGCAGAGCCCGGCGGCCCAAGAGCTCGCGGGCCTCGTGGGTGGAAGGCGGCAGCTGGTGGGAGGTCATCTCCTCCGCGTCCAGCAGCGCTGCCTTGGAGAGCGCCGGGCGGCTGTAGGGTGCGTGGTGCTCGTCGCCGACGATGGTCAGCTGACCGTCGAAGCCTGCGGCGCGCAGCGAGTCGCTGGCCGTCAGGCCGGCAATGCCGTTGCCGACGACGACGATGCGTTCCAGCCGCACGGTCACGCCAGGCGGAGTGCGGCGACCGGGCAGACCCGGGCGGCCTGCTTTGCCGCGTCGAGCTGGTCCTCGTTGACGTGCACCACGTCCAGCACCAGTTCGCCTTCATCGTCCAGGTGCATCAGCTGCGGTGCGACTTCCTCGCACAGGCCGTGTCCTTCGCAGCGCGGCCGGTCCAGGATGATTTCCATCGGTGTCCTCCACTCGAATCTGTGTGTGGCTTGCTTCACAAACCGGGTTATTGAAAGCTTGGCAGGGCCGCTGGTGTTCGGCAAATGAATAGTTTTTATCCGTGGTGTGCATCGGATGAATAGATAGCTAGACTGGGCGAACAGCGCTGGATGTGCCCGCGCTCACCCCGAACGGAGGTTGCGATGTCGTCACTTGATCCGCCGGCGGATGCCCGGCCGGAGACCGCGATGGATGCGGACCTGGCGCGGCTGGCCTCCGTCGACCTGAACCTGCTGGTGCCGCTGCTGGCGTTGCTGGAGGAGCGGTCCGTGACCAAGGCTGCCGGCAAGGTGGGACTGTCCCAGCCGGCGATGAGCCACGGGTTGAACCGGACCCGTCGCCTGCTCAACGACGAGCTCCTGGTGCGCCAGGGCCGGGGAATGGTGCTTACGCCGCGCGCCGCGGAACTGATCGCACCGCTGCGGCAGGCGCTGCACCAGGCGGCGCGGATTGTCAGCGCATCGTCCTTTGACCCCGCCGTGGATACCCGGCTGATCACGGTGGCGATGACCAACAGCACCGCGTTCGTGATCGGCAGCGAGCTCAGCCGGCTGTTGGCGGAGCGCGCGCCGAACACCGTGCTGCAGCTGCGCACCACCAGCGTGGCCACCAGCGCGCCGTTTGTGGAGGACGCGGCCGACGTGGTGCTGTTGCCCGAGGCGTTTCCCTCGCCGCATCCCCGGGAGCGCCTGTACGACGACCGGTGGGTGGTGGTGGCGTCGTGGAACGAGCCCCGGGACGCCGACGCCCTGCAACTGCTGGAGCAGGTCCCGCACGTGTTTCCCGACTCGCCCTCGGAGCGTCTGCGTCCGTACGAAATTCTGGACGAGAAGAGCATCCCCTACCGGGTGCGCCAGCGGGTGTCCGACCACCTGTTCGTGCCGCATCTGATTGCGCAGTCCGGCCGCGGCGTAGCGATCCATCGGTACCAGGTGGGGCTGGAGTTCGAGGGCCGGTTCGACCTGCGGGTGGAGGAGTTCCCGTTCCCGGTGGAGCCGCTGGGCATCGACATGGTCTGGAATCCGTGGCTGGCCGACGGCGCCTTCAAGACCTGGCTGCGGGAAATCCTGCTCGAGGCGGCCGAGCCGCTGCGAGCCCGGTACAAGTTACCCAGCTAGCCCCTTCCTTCTCCGGGGCGCACTGACAACGACGACGGCGGTGCCCGCCCAGGTGCGCAGAAGCGTCGACGGCGATGCTCGCCGAGGCGAGCACCGCCGTCGTTGTTCCTCTGGGGTTAGCGCGTGGTGAAGGGCAGCACCAGCCGGGACTGGTGCTCGGCGTCGCGGTAGATCTTGTGCGTGACGGGGCGGCCCACCGGCAGGTGGAAGGCATCCGGCGGGAGAAGCGCGTTGTGCTCGTCGGCCAGCGGCTCGGCGTTGGACAGTTCCGCGGTCAGCTTGTGGCCCGGCTTGAACGTGTTCGCGAACGGGTAGAGGCGCACCGCGTACTCCTCGATTTTGCCCGGTTCCACCGGCACGGAGCGGGTGTGCGGGTGGTACGGGTTGCCCTCGGTGGTGCGCTCGTCGAGCTCGCGGTGCGAGGCCTTGAGGTAGCCGCTGGTGATCAACTGGCGCTTGCCGTTGGGGGCGTAGTCCCAGAGGCGCAGGATGAAGTTGGTGTCCGGCTGGTCGATCTCGGCGAAAATGTGCGCGGCACCGGTGCCGATCATCTCCGTGGCCTCCTCGAAGGTGTCGGTGCTCCAGTTGATGATCTGGACCTTGTCCGTCACGGTCAGCGGGGCCTGGTAGAAGCCGTCCGGCGCAGCGTACTCGGCACCCATCAGCTCCGGCTCGGCGGAGAGCTTGTGGCGCGGGCGCAGGTACAGGGACTTGTACTCGATCTCCTTCGGTGGCCACGCCTCGGCGGTCACCACCTCGCGCGAGCCCTCGACGAAGACGCTCACCGCAGGCTCGTCCATCACGCCGTTGTCGATGCCCTTGATCCAGTAGTCGTACCAGCGGAACATCTTGTCGTGTTCCTCGATGAAGGGGCGCGACTGCATCGGCGGGTAGGGGCCGATGTCCAGCTTCTTGGGGCCCTTGAGCGCGTTGTAGAGCTCGATGGTGCCGTCCAGCGTCCAGCCGCGGCCCTGGTCCAGCTGCAGCCAGACCGGAATGTCGATGTTCGGGGCCAGCGTGATCGGGTTACGCTCCTCGTACCACTCGCCGTCGAGTTCGTTCATCACGATGTCGAACCAGGCCTCGTGGTTCTTGGGGTAGTTCAGCACGTGCACCAGGTTGGGCCAGGCGGCGACGTCCGGATCCTGCAGGCGCTGGGCGACGAGCTTCTTCAGCTCCTCGGGGGAGTACTTCTCGACCATGCGGGACTTGACACCGTCGGTGAAGGCCCAGCCGGAGTCGCCGCCGCGGCCTTCGCGGGCGGCGCGCGGCATGAACCACATGACGCCGCCGTGGTAGGTGGTCTCGTAGAAGTCGTAGTGGCCGCCGGAGACGAAGATGGCCTTCAAGTGCGGCGGGCGCTCGGCGGCGGCCAGCACCTGCATGGAGCCGAAGTAGGAGATGCCCACCATGCCGACGTTGCCGTCGCACCACGGCTGCTCGGCGACCCACTCGATGAAGTCGTAGGCATCCTGGCCCAGCGAGACGCCGCCGGCGTTGTAGTTGCCGATGTGCTCGCCGCCGGAGTCGCCGGAACCGCGCAGGTCGCCGATGACGTGGACGTAGTCCTCCTTGACGATCCGGGCAATGTCGCCGGCCTCGATGCAGCCGTCCCACATGGGGCTGGGGCGGCGCTGCGGCGGAGTGGTCAGCGCCAGGGCCTGCAGCTCCTTGCCGTACGGGCTCAGGGCCACCAGTGCCGGCCGCGGCTTATCGTCAATGCCCTGGTAGACGTCTGCGGCGAGCTCAACGCCGTCGCGCATCGGGACCCGGAGGTCCTTGCGGATGGCGATCTTTTCCCCACCGGCATTCCACGTCGTGAAATCAGTCATGTGTGCAACTCCTTGTCAACGGCCGAACGCCCATGCCGCTCCGGGCGGGCATTCGCTCCCATCATATTATTATAATAAAGTGGCTGTGGGCAAGGCCACAGGTTCAGGGGCCCACAATGGTTGAGGACCACCCAGCCGGTTTCGGAGTTGAGGAGATCAAGTTGACGCACGAAGTGAAAGTCCATCCGCTGGTGTCGCCGTGGGGTCGGTTCGGCCTCTACAGTTTCTTCATCGACGCCCCCGAACCGGCCATTGTGGATACCGGGATCGCCTCGTCGCCGGTGGAGGGCATGATCCCCGAACTCGAGAAGCTGGGCCGCCGCATCGAAGACGTGCGCTGGATCCTGCTGACCCACGGCCACATCGACCACCTGGGCGGGGCCCAGGCCCTGTGGGAGCTCACCGGGCGCAAGGCGCAAGTGGTGATCCACGAGGGCGACGCCCCGCTGCTGCGCTCCCGGCGCGCACACGTGGACAACTACGTCCAGGTGCGCCAGCAGTACCTGGACAACCCGAACGCCCTCGAGGAGCAGACGCAGGCAGCCAACAAGGTCATCTCCGGCGAGATGGAGCCGACCCTGCTGGTGCAGGGCGGCGAGAAGCTGGACCTGGGCGGCGGCGTGACCGTCTCCGTGCACCACATTCCCGGCCACACCGCCGGCTCCGTGGCCTATGTCATCGATGGGCAGAACGACGTCTTCGTGGGCGACGCGGTGCAGGCCCACGGTGCCGCCAACGGCTTCCCCGGCTACGAGGATCCGGCCGCCTACCGGAAGAGCCTGGAGTACCTGCGCGACGAGGTCGGGCCCAACCGCCTCTTCCTGGGCCACCCGTACCGCGACGCGAACGGCGAGCCCTACGAGATCGGCCTCGACGCAGAGCGCGCCCGCGAGGCCCTGCAGTACAGCATCGACCTCGAGTCCCGCATCGCCGCCGCCGCCCGGCAGTGCCTGAAGGACGGGCTGCAGGTCACCGACTCGGCCTACTCCCCGTTCGAGCCGGTTGCCGAAGTGATCGGCTATACCGGAAACCCGGCGCTGGAGCCCTCCCCGTTCTTCACCACGCTGCACGGCTACCGCCAGGAGTTTGAGGCGGCCCGCTGACGGCTTGAGTGGCGGGCATCAGCGCTCCCCACCTTCCAACCTCCCCCACTTCCAAAAGCACTGCGCGGATATGGCCCCTTTTCGCGTCGGCGAGGGGCCATTTCCGCGCAGTCGTTTGGGCAGGGGCGGCAGCTAGAAGAACGACGGCGGCGCGCACCCTTCGCTGGGTGCGCGCCGCTTTGGTGCGGGGCGCCGGGAAGCGGGCATCGCCGTCGGGCCCCTTAAAGTAGGGCCCCTTAAAGATGGCTCGCGGGACCGCGAAGGGGAGCAGGACGGCGTCGTAAAGCGGGAGGGCGGAGCAGAGAAAGCAGAAAAGCGGCGGCACGGGTCCGAAGACCCGTGCCGCCGCTTTCGGCAGGCCGGAGGATGCTGAACGCGCTCAGCCCTGGTTCAGGAACTCCGACGTCTCCTGGAAGGCCCGGTAGAACTCCGGGATCCAGAAGAAGTCCTGGACGAAACCGTGGTTGGCCCCGGCGTAGCGGCTGACCGTGGTGTCCACGCCGGCGTCCTTCAGGCGCTGGCCGTAGAGTTCGCCCTCGTCACGCAGCGGGTCGTACTCGGCGGTGATGACCAGGGCCTTCGGCAGGCCGGAGAGGTCCTCGCGCTTGATTGGGGAGACCAGCGGATCGGCGGGATCCGCGCCGCTCTCCAGGTAGAAGGAGTTCCACGGCTTCAGCGCCGGGGTCTCCAGGCCGTAGCCGGTGGCGTTCTCCCGCAGCGAGGCGTAGCGGTCCTCGTCGAAGTCCAGGTCCACCGACGGGTAGTACAGCACCGAGTGCGTGATCCGGTCGAAGCCCTCGTCATGCGCCAGAGCCGTCACCGCTGCCACGAAGTTGGCGCCGGAGCTGTCGCCCGCGAGGGCCAGGTTCTTGCCGTCCCAGGCCAGGCTCCCGCCCTGCTCGGCGGCCCAGCGGACCACGCCGTAGCACTCCTGCAGGCTGGTGGGGAAGGGTGCCTCCGGTGCCAGTTGGAAGCCGACGGAGATGACCTTGTAGCCGCTCTCCTTGGCCAGGGCGCGCGCCACGTGGTCGTGTGTTTCCAGGCTGCCGGAGAAGAACGCGCCACCGTGGAAGTACACCAGCAGACCGTAGGACTCGGCCTCGGCCGGAGTGTAAATCCGCACCGGGACGTCGCCCGCCGGCGTGGCTGCAACGGTGTCCTCGACGGCGTGCAGCGGCAGCCGGTCCTCCAGCGGGGCGACGAACTGCAGGTCGCCCGCGCGCTTGCCCTCGGGGTCCGGCCGCGTGCTGTGGTCGAACGGCGGCAGCGAGGCGAGGAGTTTGCCGATTTCGGGGTGGATGGTCACTCGACACCAGCTCCCTTCTCGAAGGACGTGGTCTCCGGGAAGGAGTCACCGATGTCGAACGGCTTGCGGGAGATGTCCTGCAGCACGTCGGTGATCGGCTTGCGCTTGGCCTGGTAGGTGCGCAGGGCATCCTGCAGGTCGGCGCCGTCCTTGATGGCGTCGGCCAACCAGGCGGCGTCCTGCATGGCGGAGTTGGCGCCCTGGCCCTGGTGGTGCAGCATGGCGTGAGCGGCATCGCCCACCAGGGCAACGCTGTTGGTGTGCCAGTTCGGCTGCTTCTCGATGTCGTAGACGCCGCGGTTGGTCATCGAGGCGATGTCCAGTTCCTGGCCGATCTTCTGCAGCCGCTCGTCGAAGCCCTCCAGCAGCGCTCCGATGTATTCGTGCGTGACCTCCGGCGCCCAGGCGGTGTCGTCGCTGGGGGCGGTGATGTCGAAGGAGACCTGGTTGCGGTGGCGCAGCGGCAGGAAGTACACGGTGGTGCCGTTCAGGCCCACGTAGACGCGGAAGTTGTCGTTCTCCACCAAGCCGTAGGCGTCATCGGCGGAGATCACGGCGCGCATGGCGATGGTGTGGGAGAACACCGGCTGGACTTCGCCGAAGATCTGGTTGCGGACGCTGGAGCGGATGCCGTCGGCGCCCAGGACCAGATCGGCGGTGACCTCGACGCCGTTCTCGAACTTCACGGTGGCGGAGTCGCCGTTGTCGGTGACGGTGATCATCTTGTGGCCGATGTTCACGCGCTCGGCCGGCAGCAGGCGCAGCAGGGT
This sequence comes from Arthrobacter sulfonylureivorans, assembly GCF_022637435.1. Taxonomy (NCBI): domain Bacteria; kingdom Bacillati; phylum Actinomycetota; class Actinomycetes; order Micrococcales; family Micrococcaceae; genus Arthrobacter; species Arthrobacter sulfonylureivorans. The sequence continues at coordinate 3,716,955 of NZ_CP093326.1, read as the reverse complement.
CTCGATGACGTCGCCGCGGTGGACCATGCGGCAGTGGTTGGTCTGCTCGTACTCGTTGATGCCCGGCCACGGATCGCGGGCGATGAGCTCGCCGTTGGACTGGTAGACCTCGATGGCGTCCGAGGGGGCGGAAACCTTGGCGAACTCTTCGAACACGCCCCACTTGCGCAGCACCTCGACCGTCGGCGGGCGCAGGCCGATGCCGGCTCCTACTTCGCCCAGCTCGGGGGCCTGCTCGTAGACGTGGACGTCGGCGCCGAGCTGGAGCAGGGCCAGAGCGGCGGAAGCGCCGGCGTAGCCGCCGCCAACAACGGCAACCTTCAGGTTCTGGATGTCGGAAGTCTTCATGATTCTGTGTTCCTTCACTGGACGCCGCGGGGGCGACCTCGGGGGTGAGATGGATGGTGGGGTCCCGCCGTCGTCGTCTATGGCGTGGCGGGGTGCGGATGGTTGCGGTTTAGGCCTTGATGGACAGGAAGTCCGCCGGGTTGTCTTCCAGCAGCAGCTTGATGGTGGCGTCGTCGATGCCGGCGGCTCGCATGTCGGGCAGCATGTCCTCAAAGATGTAGTTAATGGTGTGGCCCTTCACGCCCGGCCAGCCCAGCGGGCTGCAGTTGGCATCGGCCGAGACCAGCAGCTTGTCCGCGTAGCCCTTGTGCACCAGGTTGACGAAGTGCTCCATCCGCTCGGCGCGCTTGCGGCCCCAGAACGGCGGGTCCGGCAGCTCGAGGTCGTAGCCGAAGGTGTCGAAGCCGATGCGGCCGCCCTGCTCGTAGATCCAGTCGTGCGGGGTGATCGGCGCGTTCAGGCCGTCGTCGGCGTGGCCGAAGAGCACGCGGTCCAAGTCAAGGCCCTCTTCGTTGAAGATGTTCACGGCCGGTTCGGGGTCGATCGCCAGGTGCGTCAGGATCGGCACCCCGGTGATCACGGCGGCGCGAGCCGCGGCCCGGTAGATGCGCTTGTCCAACTCGGTCATCTTGCCGCCGCGGCTGACGCCGACCTTGATGACGCCGGCCTTGGCGCCGGTGTCGCCGATGCTCACGGTGATCTCGTGGATGAACACCTTTGCCAGGTAGTCCACCGAGGCCCGCGAGAAGTGCGGCAGGGCGGTGTCGCCGCCGACAAAGCCGGTGCAGGCCACAATGTGGACGCCGGTCTTCTTGGACAGCGACCGGTAGTAGTCGATGTCGCGGCCGTTGCAGATGCCGGTGGCGTCCACGAAGGTGCCGCCGCCGTACTCGCGGAACTTCCGCAGCTTCGGCACGGTTTCCTCGTAGGCCTGTTCCGGCGACTTCCACCACTTGGTGTCCAGTTCGGAGCCGGGCATGCCGTAGCCGATGTGTTCGTGGACCGCCACGATTTCCAGTTCTTCAGCCGGGATGGTTCCCAGCACGGTGTTTACTTTGGTCAAGACCCTCACCTCGTGATTAGAAAAGCTTTGTTGATGTACGACGGCGGTGCTCGCCTCGGGCGGTCAGCGCACCGTCAGCAGGCGGCGCGGGTTGTCCACCAGGATGCGCTGCGCGTCGTCGTCGCTCAGGCCTTGGTCCTTGAGGAAAGGCACGAAGGTGGCCAGCACGTGGCTGTACGGGAGGTTGTACTCCGGCAGCCCCTTGGCCACGCCGATGGAGTTGCCGGAGAGGATGATCTTGTCCGCGTGGCCGGCCTTGACGAGTTCCAGCACCAGGCCGGCGCGCTCGCGGTCGCTGAGGTAGTCCCCGTCGTCGTCCAGGCCTACATGGTCGATCCCGACGAAGGCTCCGCGGCCGGCGACCTCGAGGGCGAACTTGGCGGCGTCCTTACGGTCCAGATCGCCGACCAGCACGCGGTCTGCGCCGATCTGCTCGTCGAGGACCACGTCCAGGTCGTGCAGCACATTGGCGCCGAAGCGGATGGAGACCGGCACACCGGTGTTCTTGGCTGCGCGGGCGGAGCCGCGGAACAGGGACTCCTCGGTAGGAGTCATGCCGGAGCGGTCGGCGGTGGTGGTGACGATCCCGGCGTCGGCGCGGCGTTCAACCCGGGGGACCACCATGCCTTCGGTGACCTCCTTGCCGAAGAGGTCTGCGAACTTTTCGGCGGGCCACGGCGTGGGCGGGTTGGTCTGCGGGGTCAGGAAGTAGCCGCCGAGTTCCTCCTCGGGGCCGAGCCCGGTGGAGGCGATGATGTGCACGCCGGTGGAGCGGGACAGTGCCTCGTAGAGCTTGAGATCGCGGCCATGGAACATCCCCGTGCTGTCGACGATGGTCTTGCCGCCCTTGTCGCGGAAGTCGGTGAGTTTCGCGGCCAGGGCCTCGAAGATCTCGGCCCGGTCCATGGAGATGTCCGGGGCGTACTGCGCGCCCGGCAGGACGGAGAGCAGGGATTCGTGGACCGCGACCACGCCCAGGTCAAGGGCAGGAACGGGTCCAAGGACCGTGTTGACGGTTGCGGTGGGGGAAGTCGTTGTATCCGTCATCGGCACAACCTTTCGTTCTACGTCACGCCGGGGCGCCACGCGTTGGGAAGGATCATGCACCGCGACCTCTGGATTAAATCCTCGCCGAACTCGGTGCAGGCGTCGGTAAACGAAGGAAACAAGCGCCGAGCGGTTGGATGCCGACTGCCTGTGGATGTGACCCCGATTACCTGTAAACTAGGTTTACACGATGTCAGGTGAAAGTCAATGCCATTACCGACCGGTTGTTCTGGGCACGTCGGTGATCTTCGACGGCGGCGATCTATCGGTGCAACTGTCGTATGATCGGCGTTCACCATCGCTCAAGATGCGACCGTCGCCCCCGCCTGACGTCGCGAAAAGGGAGACCACCATGACTGCGAGTTCGATCAGCGAGTACATCGACCGGTACGACGGCGATGTGCGGGATCGACTGCTGTCCGTGTATGAACTGATCCGGTCGGCCGTGCCCGATGAAGCGGAAGAATCGATCAGTTGGCGTATGCCGACCTTCAAGCTCGGCACCGAGCCGTTGTTTTTCTTCACCGGAACAAAGCGCCACATCGGGTTCTATCCGACTCCAGAGGCGATCGCGCATTTCTCGACAGAGCTGGCCGCATATGGAACCACCGAGCACCTTATACAGTTGCGCCATGACGCCCCGCTCCCGACTGAGCTCATCCGCGAGATCATCGCATGGCGGCTACAGCAACTGCCTTCAGACAAGGTTTGAGTCAGTCGCCTCGACGCACTTCACCGTTCCACCTGCTTAACTGAGTGACTCGTGGGGATGGAGTTCCCGGCGGGAGACCGCCGGGGTGCTACTGCGTGAAGCGGTATTTGAAGTTTTCGGCGTGATGCAGGGCAGAGCGCCAGCCGATGGGACGGCCGCCGGCGGTGCGGAAGATCGTGTCGATGACCAGCAGCGGACTTCCCTCACTGACGCCCAAGGTTGCAGCGTCATCCGCGGTCGCCGCCGTCGCCCAGGCTTCGTGTTCCGATCGGCCCAGTGTGATGCCATAGCCCCGCTCCAGCAGTTCGAAGGCCGAGCCGCTCTCTTCCAATTCCTGCACCGTGGGGTTGAAGTCGCGCGGCGCGCGGATGTACACGTTCGCCTCGGCCAGCGGCGCGCCCTCGACCGAAATCAGACGGGTGAAATGCAAGAGCCGCTCGTGCTCGTCCGTGCCCAGCAACTGGCCGACTTCGGTGGGCGGTTCCACCCATTCAGGGACGGAAACTTTCGACGACGGGTGCATCCCGCTGTCTACCAGGAACTGATAAAAACGTCCGGACTGGACGTCGGCCGGGCGGTGCACCCGGAGTCCTCTGGCCGGGAAGGTGCCTTTGCCCTGTTTGCGGTAGACGTACCCGTCACTGGTTAGCTCCATGAGCGCTTGCCTGATGGGCGCGCGGCTAACCTCGAACCGGCTGAGCAGCTGGGCCTCCGTCATAGGCTTCTGCGGATCCGCCGCTCCGTCCGCGATCTCCCGGCGCAGGATCTCCTTGATCTGCCGGTACAGCGGGACCCCGGACGAGTAGTCGAGTTCGCCAGAAGCCATCAGCGGTCGGTCCTCCAGTTCATGTGGTGATCAATCAACCCTATGTGCTGGATCAGGCAAACGGCGCAACCTTGCTGGCAAAGACGCAACCTTGCTGGCAAAGACGCAACCTTGCTGGCAAAGAGGGACGTGCGCCAGACGGCGGTGTCTATTTGGGGCGGTGACTATTTGGTCAGCGAGCGGCGGGCTTCGGGCAACTGGATTTTCTTCTCGCCCTTGAGCGCGCCGTCCATGGTTTCCTTCCAGACAGGCGCGGCGACTTCGGAACCGGTCAGGTCTCTGTAGGTCTTGCCGTAGGCCTTGAGTTTCGTGAGGGGGTACTGGGCCCCGCCGCGGGGGTCACCAAGCCAAACGGCGGCCACGAGCTGTGGCGTTCCGCCGACAATCCAGTTCGCAGCGAAGTCGTTGGTGGTTCCGGTCTTGGCCCCGGCCTCCCGGTTGCCCTGGAGTTCGATGCGCGGTCCCAGGGTTCCTTGCGGGTTGAAGGGCTCCTTGAGCACATCCGCCACGGTGTCCGCCACAGCGGGTTTGATGGCGCGGTGACAATCGGGGTCCGGAACGGGCAGCTCCTTCTTCGGCTCGTTTTGGACTGCCTTGATGACGGTGACCGGTTTGCACACCGTGCCGTTGGTCATGAACGCGGCGTAGGCGCTGGCCATTTGCAGCGGCGTGACTTCGTAGGCGCCGAGGGCGAGGGATCCTTCCCTGCCGGTCAGCTTGTCGGGGTTGATGGACGTGATGCCCAGCTTGTTGGCCATTTTGGCCGCGTTGATGACACCGACACGCTCGACGAGTTTGATGAAATAGATATTCACCGAGGCGCGGATGGCTTGGTACGCGTTGATGACTCCGTAGTCAACGTTGTCGTAGTTGATGTAGCCACCCTTCGGGTTTGCCAGTTTCCGTGAGCGATAGGGGCCGTCGGCACGGAACTTGGTGGAGGTATGAATGCCCTGCGTGAGCGCGGTGGCGAGCACGATCGGCTTCATGGCCGACCCGACTTGGAAGGCGTTGCGGACGTAGACCACCTGGGTCTTGCCTTTGCCCTTGCCCCAGACACGGTTCTGCGCGATGGCGGCCACATGGCCGGTTCCCGGCTGCACCACGGCGGTGCCCAGGGCCGCCCGGTTGCCGTTGCCCAGTGCCCTTTCGACGGCTTTTTGCGCCGCGTCCGCGGCCTTCCGGTCCAGGGCGGTGGTCAAGGTCAGGCCGCCCAGGTTGAAGCGCTGCTCTCGGATTTTCGCGGTCTTGCCGAAGGCCGGGTTGGACAGGATTTCTTCCCGGACCGCCTCACAGTAGAACGGATATTTGGACCCGCCGCAGCCGGACGGCTCGTCGCCGCGCTTCACGCCCAGTGGGGCCTCGCGGGCCGCCTGCGCTTGGTCGGCCGACAATACCCCCTGCCTTTCCAGCACATCCAGTACGGTGTTGCGCCGCTCCGTGGCGGCGTCGGGGTGGGTGAACGGGTCGAGAGCGGTCGGCGCCTTGAGCAGGCCGACCAACAGCGCGGACTGCGCATAGTCGAGCTTCGCCGCCGTCGTGCTGAAGTAGAAGCGGGCCGCTGCCTCCACCCCATAGGCGCGGTTCCCGAAATAGACGGCGTTCATGTAGCGCAGCAGAATCTCATCCTTGGGCAGCTGTTTCTCCAAAGCGACGGCATACTTCATTTCCCGGATTTTGGCGTTGTAGGTGTCGCCGACAGCGACGTTATCCTCCTCCTGGTTCCGAGCATGATTGATCAGGATGTTCTGGACCAGTTGTTGGGTGAGGGTGGAAGCGCCCTGGACGTCACTGCTGGTGATGTTGTGGAACAGGGCCCGGGTGATGCCGAGGGGGTCCACCCCGCCGTGTTCGTAGAAGCGGGCGTCCTCTGTGCTGACCAGGGTCTTCTTGAAGGCCTCCGACACCTGGTCCAGCTCAACATCAACCCGGTTCTCGCTGTAGAACCGGGCGAATTCCTTGCCGTCCTTGTCCAATAGGACCGTATGCTGCGCCAACGGGCGATTCAGCGGCAGATTAGTGGGCAGGGTTTGCCACACGTCGAGGACTGAATTTCCGACGACGGAGACCCCTACCGCCGCCGGCGCCACGAGTGCGCCCGCGGCGAAGGCCGCCACTGCCACGCTCACCAGCCACAAGTCGAGGCGCCGACGACGGCGCTTCTTCTTCGGGTGGCGGGCAGTCTCCATCAGTTCATCGAACTCGACCTCTACAGGCCTGTTGCGTCGAAAGGGCCACATGATCCGTTGTGCGGAAACCGGCCGACGGATCCGGGTGAAATCCCTCCGGCGGGGCGTCGGGCAGGCATACCCCGACGCCGGCGGTTCCCACACCCCTCCTTCCCCACAGACGGAGCAGTATAGAAAGCGTAGAAGCTCCAGGGGCCCTGCGGTAGAGGTTTCGGGCACAGGATTTGCGGAGCCGGCTCACCTCCTCGAAGGTCCGGTCTGGTCGGCAAGAGCCAACCCTCGCGCGGGGTGCCGGGCACCGCCGTCGTACTGCCCGCAGAAGGCACGAAAGGCGGGGAATCGTCATCCGACGACGCCCCGCCTTCCGGCCGCCAGTCGGTTAGCATCGCACCGAGCCTGCCGCCGCCGTCGCTGGTTCACTGGCCCGGCCGCCGCGGATCAGGTCGGCGCAGCGCTCGCCGATCATCATGACGGTGAGGTTGGGATTGACGGTCACGTGCTCGGGCATGACCGAGGCATCCGCAACGCGCAGGCCGGTGACGCCCTTGACCCGCAGCGCGGGGTCCAGCGGCGACATGTCATCGTCTAGCGGGCCCATCCGGACGGTGCCGACGGGATGGTAGACGGTGTTGTGCGTCTTGCGGATGTAGTCCTGCAGTTCCTCGTCGGTCTGCGCCTCGATGCCCGGGGACAGCTCGCGCCCGGCCCACTCGGCCATGGCCGGCTGGGCTGCGATTTCGCGGGCTTTGCGGATGCCGGCCACCATGACGCGCATGTCGTGGCCTTCGGGGTCGGTGAAGTACCGGGGATCGACCATGGGCTTGTCACGGAAGTCGCGGCTGCGCAGCCGGACGGTGCCGCGGGAGCGGGCGTGCGTGACGTTCGGCGTGAGGCTGAAGCCGTTCTCCGTGGTGGGGTAGCCGTGCCGGAGCGTGTTCATGTCGAACGGCACGGAGCCGTAGTGCATCATCAGGTCGGGGCGGTCCAGGCCATCCTCGGTGGGCGTGAAGATACCGATCTCCCACCACTGGGTGGATTCGGTGACCATCGGCTGCTTCGCTTCGAACTGGACCACGCCCTCCGGGTGATCCTGCAGGTGTTCGCCGACGCCGGGGGAGTCCACCAGCACGTCGATGCCGTGCTCCGCCAGGTGGGCGGCGGGGCCGATGCCGGAGAGCATCAGCAGCTTCGGCGAGTCGATGGCGCCTGTGGAGAGCACCACCTCCTGCCGGGCGGACAGCGTGTACGTGCGGCCGAAGGCGTTGTCCACGATCTCGACGCCGGTGCAGCGCTTGTCCGCGTCGAACACCAGCCGGCGGGCGCGCAGACCGGTCAGCAAGGTGAAGTTTTCCCGCTCGATGATCGGGTGGATGTAGGACACGGAACTGGAGGAACGCGTGCCGTCCGCCCGCCGGTTGATCTGGAAGAAGTTGGCGCCGTTGACCACGGTGCTGCCATCGTTGAACTTGGCGCGCGGAATGCCCACCTGCTCGCAGGCGTCCAGCAGTGCGACGCCGGTGGGGTCCACCGGGGGCACGTTCATCACGTGCACGGGGCCGGCGTCGCCGTGGTGCGGAGCATCCGGGCCGGCGTCTTCGTTGGTCTCCAGCCGCTGATACAGCGGGTAAGCAGCCTCGGCGTTCCAGCCGGCGGCGCCGTGCTTGGACTCCCATTCGTCCAGGTCCTCGCGCGGGGCCCAGAAGGCGATGCAGGAGTTGTGGCTGGAGCAGCCGCCCATCACCTTGGCGCGGGAGTGGCGCATGAAGGAGTTGCCGTTTTCCTGCGGCTCAATCGGGTAGTCCCAGTCGTAGCCGGATTCGAGCAGCTCCATCCAGCGGTCCAGCTGCAGCACCTCGGGCACGCCGCGGTCGTCCGGGCCGGCCTCCACCAGCGCCACGGTCACTGCGGGGTCTTCGCTCAGCCGGGCGGCGACGGCGGCCCCGGCAGACCCGCCGCCGACCACGATGTAGTCAAACTCCCGGTCGGTCAGGTTCTCGATGTTGTCGGTGTGCATTCAGTTCTCCTTGGCGCGGTCAGCGAACCAGCCGGTCACCTGCGGGCTGGTGTTCTGGTAGATGTGCTTGGCCTCCTGGTACTCGGCCAGACCCGTCGGGCCGAGCTCGCGGCCGACGCCGGACTGGCCGAAGCCGCCCCATTCGGCCTGCGGGAGGTAAGGATGGAAGTCGTTGATCCAGACGGTGCCGTGCCGCAGCCGGCCGGCCACGCGCTGCGCCTTGCCGGCGTCCTGCGTCCAGACCGCTCCGGCCAGGCCGTAGACCGTGTCGTTGGCGGTGGCCACTGCCTCGTCCTCGGTGCGGAAGGTTTCCACCGTCACCACCGGGCCGAAGGCTTCGTCGACGACGACGGACATGCCGCGTTCGACGCGGTCCAGGACGGTCGGCAGGTAGTAGAAACCGTCGTCGTAGCCGGGGCCCTCCGGGGCGGCGCCGCCGCAGCGCAGCCGCGCGCCCTCCTGCACGCCCCGCTGGACGTACGCGTCCACCTTCTCCCGGTGCGCCGCCGAGATCAGCGGCCCGGTTTCTGCATTCTCGTCGAAGGGACCGCCCAGCCGGATGCCTTCCGCCCGGCGGACCAGCTCGTCCACGAAGCGTTCGGCGATCGATTCCTCGACCACCAGCCGGGCGCCGGCGGAGCAGACCTGGCCCGAGTGGACAAAGGCGCCGTTCAGCGCATTATCGACGGCGGCGTCAAAGTCTGCGTCGGCGAACACCACGTTGGGGTTCTTGCCGCCCAGTTCCAGGGCCACCTTTTTCACGGTTCCGGCCGCGGACGCCGCGACCACCCGGCCGGTCGCCAGCCCTCCGGTGAAGGAGACGAGGTCGACGTCCGGGTGCTCGGACAGCGGTGCGCCCGCTTCCGCGCCGGGGCCGGTGACCAGGTTCGCGACGCCGTCAGGCAGGCCCAGGTCCTGGAGCAGCTTCATGGTCAGGATGGCCGTGGATGGGGTGAGCTCGGCAGGCTTGAGCACAAACGTGCAGCCGGCCGCGAGTGCGGGCGCGATCTTCCACGCAGCCTGCAACAGCGGGTAGTTCCAAGGCGTGATCATGCCGCACACACCCACCGGCTCGTGCACTATTTTGCTCACGACGGCGGGGTCGCCGGCGTCGACCATGCGGCCGGCCTGCTGCCCGGCGAGCTTGCCGAAGTAATCGAAGCAGGCGGCGATGTCGTCCATGTCGATGCGGCTTTCAACCATCCGCTTGCCGGTGTCCAGCGACTCGGCGCGGGCGAACTCCTCGCGGCGCTCGCGCAGCCCGGCGGCGACCTTGAGCAGGAAGTCGCCCCGCTCCGGTGCCGGAACGGCGGCCCAGACGCCGGAGTCGAAGGCGGTGCGGGCGGCGGCGATGGCGCGTTCGGCGTCGTCCCGGCCGGCCTCGGACACGGTGGCGACCAGCTCGCCGTCGGCCGGGTTGCGGATCTCGCGCACCCCGCCGGAAGCGGCCGGCTCCCACGAGCCGTTGATGAATAAGGTGGAGGCGGTGGTGGTCATGGTGTCTCCTTCGGAAGTGCGGCGACGGGTTCGTCGACCGTGTCGTAGTCGGTGTCCCAGTCCGCCTTGGCCGGGACGCTTTCGGCGGCCGTGGTGTACGGCAGGGTGGCGCGATGCTGGTGCAGGAACTCCAGGTGCACCTCGTAGTGGTCCAGCACGTCGGCGATGACTTCGTCCTTGCTGTACCCCATCAGGTCGTAGCCGTGGCTGCCCTCCAGCGAGAACACCTCGATCCGGTAGTACTTCCCGCCGGCGCCGGAGGAACGTGCGTAGGACGGCACATCGTTCTGCACCGGGAAGACCTGGTACTTGAAGGTGCGTTCGCCGTCGAGTTCTACGCAGAAGTCCACGGAATCGATGCCAAAGGCTTCGACCGTACTGGTCTTGATCGTGGTCTCCATGCCGCGGCTTGCGAGGTCGGCGCGCACGTCGGACAGTGCGGGGACCGCCACCTCGGACACGAAGCGCTGGGCCTGGCGGCGGCCCGGGTAGTTCATCGCCCGGGACAGGCGCTGGCGCCAGCCGCGGCGGCTGTCCGCGCCGGCGGGCACGTTGGTGCGGGAGTTGAGCACGGCGTGCAGGCCGGCCTGGTAGCTGTCCGCCAGAGCGGTCTCCAGACGCAGTGCCTTGTAGAGACCCAGCATGATGAACACCAGCACCACGGAGAACGGCAGCCCCATGATGACCGTGGCGCTCTGCAACGTTGGCACACCGCCCACCAGCAGCATGGCCAGGGTCAGCAGCCCGGTGGCGACGGACCAGAAGACGCGCAGCCACTTGGGCCCGTCGGAGTCGGCGTCCTTGAGGTAGGAGGTGAAGTTGCTCATCACCAGGGCACCGGAATCGGCGCTGGTGACGTAGAACAGCAGGCCGGTGAAGGTGGCGATGGCGGCGCTGAGCGGGGCCATCGGGTACTGCTCCAGCAGGCCGTAGAAGGCGCGTTCGGGCTGGCTCATGGCCACCTCGCCGAAGGCGGCGTTGCCGCCCATCACGATCTCGAGGGCGCTGTTGCCGAAGATCGAGATCCACAGCAGGATGAACGCGAACGGCACCACCAGCACGCCGACCACGAATTCGCGCAGCGTCCGACCCCGCGAGATGCGCGCCAGGAACAGGCCCACGAAGGGTGCCCAGGCGATCCACCAGGCCCAGAAGAACAGCGTCCAGCCGTTGAGCCAGTCGTCGGGACGGTCGTAGGCGAAGGTGTCCAGCGCCATCGACGGGAAGCGGGCGAGCGTGTCGCCGATGTTGGTCACGATCCCGTCCAGCAGGAAGCGGGTGGATCCGGTGATCAGGACAAAGACCATCAGGGAAATGGCCAGGATGACGTTGAGTTCGGACAGTCGGCGGATGCCCTTTTCAATCCCGGTGAGCACCGAGATGGTCGCCATCACCACCGCGACGGCGATGAGCGCGATCTGGACCACCGTGTTTTCCGGGATGCCGAACTGGAAGCTCAGGCCAAAGTTCAGCTGGGCGACGCCGATGCCCAGGCTGGTGGCGATGCCGAAGATGGTGCCGAGCATGGCGGCAATATCCACGGCGTGCCCCACCGGCCCGTGGATCCGCTTGCCCAGGATCGGGTAGAGCGCCGAGCGGATGCTCAGCGGCAGGTTGTGCCGGAAGGCGAAGTAACCCAGCGCCATTCCCATCAGGGCGTAGAGGCCCCAGCCGAGAATGCCGTAGTGGAACAGTGTCCAGACCACGGCCTGCCGGGCGGACTCGACCGTGGAGCCGTCGCCCGTGGGCGGCGCCAGATACTGGGTCACCGGTTCCGCCACCGAGAAGAACATCAGGTCAATCCCGATGCCGGCGGCGAAGAGCATCGCCGTCCAGGTAAAGAGGTTGAAGGTCGGGCGTGAGTGGTCCGGCCCCAGCCGGGTCTTGCCCACCCGGGAGACGGCCACGAAGAGCACGAAGACGAGGACCGAGACGACGATCAGCGAGTACCACCAGCCGAAGGTGGAGCCCACCCAGGCCACGGCGGAGCCGATGACGGCGTCCGCCGATTCCCGGTCAATGATGGCCCACAAGGCGATGCCCAGCACGCCGACGGCTGAGCCGATAAAGACGGTCTTGTTGACTCTGGTGCGCTGCTCGGGCTCGGCTGGGACATCGCCCCCTGGTGGAACGGTGTCCGGCGCTGGTGGCCGGGTATCCCGGGTATCCCGGGCGTCGTGCCCGGGCGCGGCGGGCTTGGGCGGCGTGCTCATATCGGTCTCGTACCTCGCATCGATGGTTCTGCTGGTCGCGGTCTCGCTGGTTGCCACGGCCCCTCGGGGCCAACCTTCGACGCTAGCAACGGCAGGAATTAACTCAACTTCGCGCGAGTAACACACTTTTTAAGTGGGCAGGATCACGCGTGTCTTTGAGGAGTATCACCATGGAAAACTCTTGACGGATGATTTAATGCGGGCCGCAGGGAGCGCGAAGGGAGGAGTGGGGGAGCAGTTTCCGGGCCCCTGACGCCCTTTTTGCGTTACCGTGAGGGCATGCCGGAGATGCCTGAAGTGCAGGGACTGGTCGATTTCCTGCGGTCGAAGCTGCTTCCGCCGGAGGAGCCGCCGGCCCGGATCGCGGACGTCGAGGTGCTGTCCTTCTCGGTCCTGAAGACCGCAGACCTCCCGCTCGAGGTCCTGGGCGCCGAGCCCGTGTCCGGAGTAACCCGCCACGGCAAATTCATCGCCATCACCGCCGGCGACGCGCACTTGGTGATGCACCTGGCCAAGGCCGGCTGGCTCCGCTGGTCCGATGCGCTCAAGCCGGGCCGGCTGCGGCCGGGCAAGGGGGCGATGGCCCTGCGCGTGCGCTTCGCGGCAGACAGCGAAGCGGCGCCGGGCTTCGATCTGACCGAGGCGGGAACCAAGAAGTCGCTGGCCGTCTATGTGGTCAAGGATCTCCAGGATGTCCCGGGCATCGCCCGGCTGGGACCTGACGCGCTCGACGTCGATGCCCCGGCTTTCGTGCAGATGGTCGCCTCCCACAGCGGCCAGATCAAGGGACTGCTGCGGGATCAGTCGGCGATCGCCGGCATCGGCAACGCCTACAGCGACGAGATCCTGCACGCAGCCAAGCTCTCCCCGTTCGCCAACGCGTCAAAGCTGGACCCCGAGGACGTGGAACGGCTGTATTGGGCGATGCACCAGGTGCTCGAGGCCGCGATCGACCAGTCCTCGGGCCGTCCCGCCGCCGAGCTGAAGGACTCCAAGCGCAAAGCCATGCACGTGCATGGCCGCACCGGCGAGACCTGTCCCGTCTGCGGTGACACCGTCCGCGAAGTCTCCTTCGCCGACTCCTCGCTCCAGTACTGCCCCACCTGCCAGACCGGCGGAAAGCTGCTGGCGGACCGCAGAATGTCCAAGTTCCTGAAGTAGGCGGCTCGACTCGTAACGGCGGCGTCCCGGGCGTTTACCAGCGCGGGGTCAGGCGCCGTCGTCGTAGTACTGGCTGTTCTTGCCGTATTCCGGGTCCTGTTCGGAGCGGACCATGCGGTGGTCGTCGGGGTGGTCCAGGCAGGGGCTGCTGAAGGAGAGGACCACGGTGCCGGGGCCGCCGATGGTGTGGTGGGCGGCGGTGGCACCGAGGTCGCCGTGCCGGAAGTACAGTTTGCGCACGTCGCCCGTCTGGGCGGTAGTTTCGTTTTTCAGCTCCCAGCCCTGCGCGGTCAGGTAGCCGGCGGCGGCGTCGAGGGCGGCGTTGGCTTGGTCGGTGTCGGCGACTTCGCCGGTGGCGCGGGCGATCCAGGCGGTTTGGGTCTGCGGCTGTTCGTTCTCCGGGCGCAGGCAGGTCTCTTCGCGGAGGAGGTTCACCTTCAAATCGGCGGCGGAGGACGCCTCGGCCATAGCTTGGGTCAGCAGTTGCTCTAGCTGGCGGCCGTAGTCCTGCGAGGTTGCCTGGCTCTCCAGCGGTTGGTTCTCCTGCGGCACAGCGCAGCCTCCTAGGATGATGGCGGAAAGGGTGGCCGCGGTGGTGAGGCTGGCGGCGAAGCCGGGCGGCCGCCGTCGTGCTCTGCCGCTCGGGCGGGACGGACCATGCGGTGGGAAGTGTTTCCGCATGGTCATTTCTCCAGACTTTCAACCGTCACGGTCTCAAGATTGCCATAGGCGTAGTCCTCGGGATTCTGCTCGAGCGGACTGACGATGAGCGGGCCGTAGGGAGAGAAGGTCTGGTGGATCTGGTCCTCGACGTACGTGCTGACCTCGGTGCCCTCGATGACGCCTTGGATATTAGTGGCGGAGGTGGAGTCGCGCCGGAAGTAGTCGGTGTGGCCGCCCATCAGGGATTCGGGATCTTCGGGCCTCAGGAAGCCTGTCTCCAGCCGGACCGGGTCCATGGCGGTGGGGTTGCCGCCGCGCCAGAACGAGGGCCCGTGGTAACCGCCGCCCAGAATTTGCGCGGCGGAGATCGGGTCGTCGCGGGTCTGCAGCCAGTAGCGGTGGGCATCGGGGTTGGCCGTGTCCTCGGGACTGCCGACGTTGTGCCCGGTGCCAGCGGGAGCCACGTAGACGATGTTGGTGGAATCGAGGCCTTCGCGCTCGCCGGTGCCCAGCAGCGAGCCGCCGGCGCTGTAGCCAATGTACGTGGTGCGGGCGTTGGGCCGGGCCTCCAGATCCAGGGCATGGTCGAACGCCGCGAGCAGCGGGCCGCCGTCCTCGTTGAACGAGGTGGTGACGTTGTCGCTGACCTCGTCCGGCAGGTCGGTGCCCTGCCAGTAGAAAGAGACCGTGCCCGTCGAGGGCTCGCCGTTCACCGCGTCCAACCGGCGTGTGTACGCTTCAAGCTGGCCCAGATCCGCGCCGGTGCCGGGAACCAGGGTGGCGATGGTCCGGGTGCCCGGACCCAGCGCGCCGTCCATGGTGACGATCCGGCCATCGCCATCCAGGCTGAGCATCACCACCTGCATTTGATGTTCGACGGCGAAGTCCAGTCCCGTGCGAAGGGTCGCCAGCCGGTTGTGCTCGGTCTGCCACCTTTCCAGGTCCTCGGTGTACTGCAGATAAGCCCGCTGGTGGTGCGCGCGGTGCTGGTTCTGCCCGGCAGGGAGGTAGTCGTTGAGGTCCGGCTTGGCGCCGAGCTGCTCCTGCCGGGTGGCCACCGTCTCCCGGTAGCCGGCGGCCGTGATGGTGTTGGCGCGGATCCGTTTGGCGAACGGAACCCCGTTCAGCGCGCCGAACACCGCGGGGTAGAGCAGCAGCAGGCGTTCCTGGTCACCCGGAGCCAGCTCCTTCCAGGCGTCCCGGATGGTGCCGATCCCGGCTTCGGTCAGGGCGGCGTCGTTGGCCATGGCCTGAGCCATCACTGCCTCGGCGGAACCGGGCATCCGCCAGACCGGCAGCTTGTTCGCAGCCAGCAAGGCAGCGCCTTCGGGGTTGGCCGCCGCCCATTCGCGCAGCTCCTGATCGGTGAGCCCGGTCAGCGAGGCCAGGTACGACTCCGGGGTCAGCGGGCCGAAACGCTCGTTCAAGCCGCTGGTGAAGCTGGCCCACGGCGGTGCGGCCGGGAGCGCGGCGGAGGCAGCCAGCAGCGGAGTGGGCGGCAGCGAGTCGAGGGTGCCGCCGCTGATGCCCTTCAGCGCCGCAGAGGTTTCGTTGGTCAGGGCTTGCCAGTCCGCCCGCAGCGAGGCCAGCCGTCCATTGAAGGCTTCCGCCCGGGGGAGGGCACGCTCCGCCTGATTGTCGCCCTGCGCTTCGTCGCCGTCCAGCACGGCTGCCAGGTGCGCGGCGAGCGCGGGCCGCGCGGCGGCCAGCTCTTCCGCCTCCGCCTGAAGCGGCCGGCCCGCGGCGACGAACGCTGCCAGGGCGTCGCGGGCAGCGGCCAAAGCTGCGGTCCATTCCTGCATCGGGCCGTCCAGCTCTGCCAGCGCGGCATGGACCTCCAGCTCCGTGTCCGGCTGCCGGTAGGCGTCCTTCAGCCCCGCCCACGCAGCTTGAGCATCCACCAGATAGCTGCCCGCTGATGCGGCACGCTGCGACATCTCCTCCACAGCGTCCGACAATTGGCCCCAGGGCACATCGAGCTCCGGGACACTGCCCAGCCTGATGGTCACGGCTGCGGCACCGGGCCGAAACCGCGCGCTGCGAGCACCGGGGCATCGCCGGCATTCAGGGTCTCGGCGAAGTCAGCGGCGGCAGCGGACATCTGCCCGTCGGCGTCGATGAACAGCTCGGCCGCCTCGGCCACCACCTGGGACTTGCCGTAGACCAGGCCGGCGATCCGCTGGCCCACTTCGCTCCGCGGCGACCAAAACCCGGCGAACGCCTCCGCTACGTCCGCGGCGCTGCCAAACAACGACGACGCGTCGTCGCCGGCCGCTGCTGCGTCGCCTGCCGCCTTGTCCAGCGACTGCCCGTCGGCGGCGACGTCCACCAGAACCGCATGCAGCCGCCTGGGACTGATCCGCCAGCTGCCCATTACCGCCCGCCCCTCCGGTTAACCGTTTCCTCCGTCACTTTTCCACGGAGCGGTGCGGAACTGAATGGGGACTACTCCCCATGGGCTGGGGGAGACGCAGCTTAGGTGGGAGGCGGAGACACAGCCGCCTGCACGCGGCGCAGGACGTCGCTGCGGGATCCGGCCGCGTCGACGACCTGCCAGTCCAACGACCCGGCCATTCGCAGGTAGGCGTTGCGGGCCGCCCGGAGATAGTCCGCCGACTCGGAATCCTCGCCCCGCGCGCTGATCCGGGCGTGCGCCGCCTCAGCGGGCAAATCCAGCAGCACCACCGCGTCTGGCCGAGGCAGGACGCGGACCAGCCAGGGCAGCACGCGTCCCGGCGGCAGGCCGCGCACATCGCGGAGGACCTGCTGGCAGTGCAGGTGCCGGTCCATCACCGTGGTGCCGCGGAACGCGGCGGCCCGGAGCTGTGACACCAGCACGTTGAGCGTGCGCACGGTCGACTCGAACCGGTCGGCCCAGTGCGGTGCCACGCCGATGCCAAGCCGTGCAGCGGCCCGGGACAGCCGGCGCCGTCCGGCCGGATTGCGCAGCAGCTGCGCCGGTCGGCCGGCTGCCCGCTCGGCAGCGAGCAGCGAGGCAGCCGCCGTCGTCTTCCCGGCCCCGTCAATCCCGAGGATGACGACGGTTCTCCGCGCGTGCCGCCGTGGGCTGCGTCCGGTTTCTTTGGACAAGGGTGTCCCTGCTCTCGGTCGATGATCTCGCTTGGAATAACGAAAGCCCGGCCGGGATCGATGCCCGGTTCTGCTGTGACTTTGCCGAACTGCACCTCAAAAACAGGAGGACGACGACGGCAGGTAAGCGCCGTCGTCGTCCTTCCTCTGCGGTGGTGAGTGCTACGTGCCTCAGGCAGCCACGTGCGGATACTCTGCCGAGCGGTTCTGGAATGCCAGGACTGCCGGGTTGGCGATGATGCCGTCGCGGATTTCGATGGCCCGGCTGATCGTGTCGTCGTCGTTCCAGCTTCCGGGTCCGCTCATGACCGTGCGCAGGAACGGGATCAGCGCCGTGCTGATCTCCCAGGTCGCGGAATTCCACAGGTAGGAAGGCGAGTGGTCCACGGCGTAATAGCTCACGTGGTCGCCGACCTCGAACGTGGGTTCGGCAAAGGTGGTCATCTTGGCCCAGCTGAAGCCCATGCCTTCATCGCAGGACACATCGACAATCAGGCTGCCCGGCCGGAAGCCGTCCAGATCCGCTTCGTCCAGGTAGATCAGCGGGTTGTTGGGGTCTTGCAGCGTGCAGTTGACCACGATGTCGCGCTCCGCGAGGAACGGCGCCAGCGGCACCCGTCCGTCGTCGGTGATGACATGGCTGAGATGCGGCGCAGTAGCGTCGTGGTCGAACTGGGTGATCCGTGCGGAGTGGATCGGTGATCCCACGGCGGCCGCCGCGCGGTTGGTCAGCACCTGGACGTCATGGATGCCGTGCGCGTTCAGGGCCGTGACCGCGCCGCGGGCGGTGGCGCCGAAGCCAATGACGACGGCGCTGAGCGGGCGGCCGTAGTCGCCGGTGGATCCCGCCAGCTGCAGCGCATGCAAGACCGAGCAGTAGCCGGCCATCTCGTTGTTCTTGTGGAAAACGTGGAGTGCGAATCTGCCGTCCGCAGCCCAGTGGTTCATCGCTTCGAAGGCGATCAGGGTCAGCCGCTTGTCGATGGCCAGCTGGGTAATCGCCCGGTCCTGAACACAGTGCGGCCAACCCCAGAGGATTTGGCCGTCCCGTAACTCGGCAAGGTCTTCCGGCTGCGGCTTCGGCAGCAGCACTACATCCGCTGCTGCGAGGAGCTCCTGGCGCGGAGCGATCCGTCCCACCAGCTGCTCCAGCTGCGCGTCGGACGCGCCGAAGCGCTCGCCGTAGCCCTGTTCCAGAATGATCCGACCGCGCAGGTCGGCGTCGAGGCGCTCGATGTGCGCAGGATGGAGGGCCAGCCTGCGCTCATCGACCTTGCGCGTTGTCGCCAGGACTCCGAGCGACAGCAGCGTCAAAAGACTCAGCGCTTCTTGATGGTGGTCAGCGTCTCGGAGGCTGCTGCTCCGGCGGCCTTGGCCTTCTTGTCGCTGCGCTTTTCCTTGATGGACTTGCCCGATTTTTTGGATGCTGATTGTCGGGGAGATTTGTCGGCCATGAGTGCCTCCTCAGCGCCAGCGAAGAATGCTGCGCTTTAACAGGAGCAACGATTTGCTCCGTACCCTTGACCATACGGCATGGTGCGTCCACCGGAGATGGCACCCGGGGAACGCCGCGCGGATGGTTGACTGGAGATGCCCCGTTTCGAGCCAGCATGCAAAGGATCCACCGATGACCGCCACCAACCCGCAGCCTTTCCGCTTGGGATTTCTGGCCTTCGTTGGGCATTCGGGCATCGGCGGCGGCCGGTCCCGCGGGTTGGATGAAGGGTTGGAGCTCTTCGAGCTGGCGGAGGAGCTGGGGTACGACGTGGGCTACGTCCGGCACCGTCATCTGGAGCACTACGTATCGGCGCCGCTGCCGTTCCTAACCGCGGCCGCGCAGCGGACCAGCAGAATCCGGGTGGGCACGTCGGTCACCCCCATCCGCTTCGAAGATCCCGTCCGGCTGGCAGAGGAAGCGGGCACCGTGGATCTGCTGACTGGCGGCCGGCTGGAGCTGGGGCTGAGCTCCGGGTACTCCAACAACGAGGGGACGTTTTCGCAGGCCTACGGCTCCATCGACGGGAGCCTGCGCGCCGTGGTGGACGAGCGCGTCCAACGGTTCCTGCACGCGGTGGAAGGCCGGACCGTGGCCGTCGCCGACGAGCAGGTGCCGTTCGCCAAGGCCGGCACGGGGCTGTCGGTCCAGCCGGTCAGCCCGGGGCTGCGCGGCCGGATCGCCTACGGCGCAGGGTCGCTGGCCAGCGCCGAACGCACCGGGCGGCAGGGGCTGGGCCTGCAGCTCTCCACACTCAACACTGAGGTCACTGCGCTCAGCTTTGAGGAGGCCCAGCAGGCGTGCATCGAGGCCTACCGGGCGGAACATGCCAAGGCTTCCGGCTGGCGCTCGCACGCGTCGGTGAGCCGGCAGATTGCGCCTTACACCAACGCGAAGGAACAAGCGGAACTGCAGTGGCTGCTGGACCGCGATGCGCAGCGCCAGGGCGGCAACTCCGACCTGCCGTTCCAGTTCGGCCGGGTCGCCGCCGGTTCCGGGGAGCAGGTCGCCGCTGCGCTCGCCGCCGACGTGGCGCTCGCAGCAGCGGATGAGCTGGTGATTGCGTTGCCCTTCGACTATCCGGCCAGCGTGGTGCGCCGGATCCTGACCGTCGCAGCCCGGGACATCGCACCGGCGCTCGGCTGGCAGCCCGCGGACCGGGAAGCACTCGGCCGGGAACTGAGCCAGGAAGCATAGGACCACCACGACGACGGGTGAGCGCCGCCGTCGTCCTCCGAAACCATCGGTGGCGACCCATATGCTGGAGGCAGACGTGATTGACCGGGAGGGTGAGATGTCAGAGACGACGGTGGCCGAGGTGATGGCCGAATTGGCCACGCTTGAGGATCCGAGGGTTCGCGAGGCGAATGAGAAGCGCGGCGACGACCACGGCGTGAACCTGAGCAAGCTTCGCGCGGTCGCGAAGCGGCTGAAGACCCAGCAGGATCTGTCGCGCGAACTCTGGGCAACGGGCGATACAGCGGCGCGGCTGCTGGCGCTGTTGATCTGCCGTCCGAAGGCCTTCGAGCGAGACGAACTGGATACCATGCTGCGCGAGTCGCGGGCGCCCAAGGTGCACGACTGGCTGGTGAACTATGTGGTCAAGAAGAGCCCGCACGCCGAAGAACTGCGCGTGGCCTGGACCGCGGACGCGGATCCGGTGGTCGCCAGTGCCGGCTGGGCGCTGACCACCGAACGGGTGGCGAAGAAGCCCGAGGGACTGGACCTGCCCGGGCTGCTGGACACTGTGGAGGCGGAGATGAAGGACGCTCCGGACCGGCTGCAGTGGGCGATGAACCACACCTTGGCCCAGATCGGGATTGAGCACGCCGAGCACCGCAGCCGCGCACTCGACATCGGCGAACGCCTCGAGGTGCTGAAGGACTACCCCACGCCGCCGAACTGCACCTCGCCGTTCGCGCCCATCTGGATCAACGAAATGGTGAGCCGGCAGGCGAAGGCCTGAGCGCCCGGAAGCTATGCCGCCGCGACCGGGAGACGCTGACCGGAAGCCCTGACAGTCCGCTGGCCGGGTCCATTGCGGGGGGCCGGCTGTTGGTGCCAGTGTGGGTGCATGGCGGTGGAAGTCAGGCCAGCTGAGGTCTTCGAGGACGTGAAGGCAGTCCTCGGGCCGAAACGTGCCGACGCGAATGTCTGTTGGTGCCTGAGCTATCGCCTCCCGTCGAAAGACAACGTTGCCTTGCGCGGGACGGAGCGCGGCGACATGGTGCGGCGTTTGTGCCGGCAGGATCCGCCGCCCGGAGTGCTCGCCTACGACGGCGGCGAAGTGGTGGGCTGGGCAGCGGTGCATCCTCGGGCCGACACCAGCTTTGCCACCAGCCGGAAAATTCCGCAGGTGGACGACGCCGACGTGTGGTCGGTGTGGTGCATCCGGGTGCGGCCCGGGCACCGCGGCCAGGGCATCTCGCACCAGTTGCTGGCCGGCGCGGTTGAGTTCGCGCGCGGGTACGGCGCCCCCGCCATCGAGGGTTACCCGGTGGACAACCAGGGCGAAAAGGTCGATCTCACCATGGCTTATGTGGGCACCCGGAGACTCTTTGAGCAGGCCGGCTTCAGCAAAGCGGCTGACACAGACTCGGTGCTGAACGGGTTTCCCCGCATCCTCATGCGGCTGGACCTGCGCTGACCGTTTTGCGCTTTAAAAGGAGGACGACGACGGTGCGTGCGCACCGCCGTCGTCCTCCCTTTTGCTGCTGGTTAGTGCTGCGGCTGGCGGGCCGGCAGCACGGGGGCGAAGAACTCTGCCAGTTCGGCCGTCGCGGTCAGCGGCAGGACGTTCGCCACGTACTGGTCCGGGCGAACCACCACGATGGCGCCGTCGCGGGAGAGGCCGCGGACGTCGAAGATGTCCTCGTCCTTGGCGGTGCCGAAGACCTTTTCCAGGTTGGTCAGCTGGAACGGGCCGACCTGCGGCTTGAACACCGCGGGCACGGCGTTGATATCGACGTCCTCGTGGTTCTGCTGGTAGATGACCTTCACATCGAACCAGGCATCGAGGTCAGCGCCCTCCGGGGTGGCGGCCAGCGGCGAGTCCTGCGCGGTGGCCAGCCACTCGGCCAGGTTCGCCACAGCCGTGGACTCGCCGGCCTTGGCCTGGTCGGCGAAGACGTAGATGCGCCAGCGGCCGTCGGCCTCGGCGAGGTGGCCCAGGTGCAGCGGGTTGGTGTCGCAGACGCGGGAGACCTTGGCGGACTTGAAGCGCTTGCCGACGGTGAAGCCGGTGGCCAGGTCCTGGTGGCTGCGCGCGCCCGTCAGGATCGACTGTGAGTACTCGGTCATGAAGCCGGCCGGGAACTCGGCGGTGCGCACGTAGAAGTCCTCGAGCTCCGACGGATCGGCGAACTCCTCGGGCTTCTTCGCCATCATCGTCGACCACTCCTTGTCGAAGTCGATGAGGTCCTTCGCCACAACCTGGCGCTCGGCGGAGTAGGTGGAGAGCAGGCTCTCCGGGCTGCGGCCCTCCAGCACGTGGCCCAGCTTCCAGGCGATGTTGAAGCCGTCCTGCATGGAGACGTTCATGCCCTGGCCGGCCTTCGCGCTGTGCGTGTGGCAGGCGTCGCCGGTGATGAAGACGCGCGGGGTGCGGGTGCCCACGGCCTCGGGCAGCAGGTCATCGAACCGGTCGGTGAGGCGGTGGCCCACCTCGTACACGCTGTGCCAGGCAACGCTGCGCACGTCCACCGTGTACGGGGTCATGATTTCGTTGGCCTTGGCGATGATCTGCTCGATGGTGGTCTGGCGGATCTTGCCGTTGTCGTCGTCGGGGACCACGCCGAGGTCCACGTACATGCGGAACAGGTAGCCGCCTTCGCGCGGGATCAGCAGGATGGAGCCGCCGTCGTGCGACTGGATGGCGCACTTGGTGCGGATGTCCGGGAAGTCGGTGTTCGCCAGTACGTCCATGACGCCCCAGGCGTGGTTGGCGCTGTCGCCGGCGAGGGTGCTGCCGATCGAGGCGCGGACCTTGCTGCGAGCGCCGTCGCAGCCCACCACGTACTTGGCGTGGACGATGCGCTCGGTGCCTTCATCCGGGCCGGCGCTGCGGATCAGCGTGACCTTGACCGGGTACTCGCCCTCGTCGGCCACCTCAAGGGTCTTGAATTCCCAGCCGTAGTCAGGCGTCAGGCGGCTGGGGGAGTTGGCGGCCACGTCGGCGAAGTAGTCCAGCACGCGGGCCTGGTTGACAATCAGGTGCGGGAACTCGCTGATACCCATCTCGTCGTCGACGGCGCGGCCGCCGCGGACAATGTTCCGGGGGTTCTCGGTGTCCGGGCGCCAGAAGTTCATTTCGGTGAGCCAGAATGCCTCGGCAGTGATCTGCTCGGCGAAGCCGAAGGCCTGGAAGGTTTCCACGCTGCGGGCCTGGATGCCGTCGGCCTGTCCCAGCACCAGTCGGCCGTCGCGGCGCTCCACCAAACGGGTGGTGATGTTCGGGAACTGGGCGAGCTGGGCCGCGGCGAGCATGCCGGCAGGTCCGGAGCCCACGATGAGCACGTCCACCTCGTCGGGAAGCTCCTCGGGGCGGTTGATGCCGACGCCGGCGGCGGGCTTGACACGCGGGTCGCCTGATACGTAGCCGTGGTGGTGGAACTGCACGGGATGTCCTCACTTCGTTGTGCCGTTTGCGGCTGGCCTGTGTTCTATATTTGAACAGCGGGTTCGATAACTGAATAACCGGTCGGTTTAGTCACTCTACGACAAACATGACGCAGCTAACAAGTAATTCAAGTAACAGTGCGTGATCCAGCAGGGCGGCTAAAAAAGTGTTCAGGTGCCGGGTCTTGGGCGGAGCATGTGGCGTGCTCCCGGGCATGAATGCTGAAATTGCGGGAGGTTAAACGTAGACTCCGGCCAACCATGAGGACTCCGGCAACCAGCTACTGTGCAGACTTTCGGAGTCCATCAAACGCCGCTAAAGGAGCCGTTCCTGTGACCATTCCCTATTTCGACGCCGGTGCCGTGCGTTCGGCCGTCCCGTTCAGCCGGGCGGTGCGTGCCATCGAGGAGGGGCTGCTGTCCGGCGTTGACCCGGAACTGGACAGCCCGCGGCTGTTCAGCCCCGCGCCGGACGGGGAATTCCTGATCATGCCCACCGAGGGCGGCGGCCGCTACAGCGGGGTGAAGGTGGCGACGATCGCGCCGAGGAACCCGGGCCGCGGGCTGGAGAAGATCCAGGGCATCTACGTCTTGTTCGACGCCCAGACGCTCGCCCCGCTGGCCACCATGGACGGCGCGGAACTGACGGCCATCCGCACGCCGGCCACCACCCTGGCCGCGGTGAAGAACATCGCTGCGGCGGCGCCGGACGGCGAAGGTTTCGGGGACGCTCCGCGGGTGCTGGTCTTCGGCGCCGGCGTGCAGGCACTGAACCACATCCGCGCCGCCCGGGCCGTGTTCGCCAACGCCAGTTTCACCGTGGTCGGCCAGCGTCCGCACCGAGTGGCGGAACTGGTGGCCGTGCTGGCCGCCGAGGGGATCGAGGTGGCCGACGCAACCGGTGAGCCGGACGCCGCGGTGGCGGGCGCCGACGTCGTACTCTGCGTGACCTCCTCGCCGGAGCCGCTGTTCGACGGGACGCTGCCCCAGGACGGGGCGATCATCGCGTCCGTGGGACAGCACGGCCTGGACGCCCGCGAGGTGGATGCGGCGCTGGTGCTGCGCAGCGACATTGTGGTGGAAGGCCGCGCCTCCTCGTGGCGGGAGAGCGGCGACCTGATCCCCGCGCGCAGCGTGGAGGAGTGGCAGCGGATCCAGCCGCCCAACCTGCGCGATCTGATGGAAGGCAAGCTGGTGCGGCGGCCGCGCACCTGCTGCCTGTACACCGGCGTGGGCATGGCCTGGGAAGACCTGGTCACGGCCGCCGTGGTGTACGAGGAGGGCAGGCCGGGGAAGTAGGTTTGCGCGGGTTGAAGGTGGGCGCCACACTGGGCAGCATCCCGGATAGTGGGCGCCACATCGGGCAGCATCCCGGATAGTGGGCGCCACATCGGTCCGCCGAGGAGCAGGACTTCTGGTGCTGGGTGTGCCGCGTACCTTTTAGCCAGCGGCAGCGCGGGCCCGAAGGGTCAGTTCTTCTTGCGCTGACGCAACCAATGTGGCGCCGGCTGTCGGCTGCGACAACCAGGGTGGTGCCGGTCGTTCGTGCCGGCGGCGGGGCCCCGCCGGTCTTGCTACACAGGCACTTTCCGGGCCGCCCGGCCATGCACCAAGTAGTACAGCGGGATGCAGGCAACCATCAGCCCGCCCAGCCAGGCGTACATGCCGTTGAAGCCGGTCAACGGCACCAGCAGGCCCAACAGCACGGGGCCCAGACCGGTGCCGATGTCCAGCATCAGGTAATACGTGGCCAGCGCCGTGCCGAACCGGTGCTCCGGAATCAGCCCGACGGTGATGGCTTGGGTCCCCGGCAGCAGGGTGCCGAAGCCCAGCCCGCTCAGTACTGCGGAGGCAAGGACAACCCAGATGGCCGGCCCCAGCGCCAGCAGCGCCAGCCCGGCGGCGAACAGCGCCATGGCCGGGTAGATCACCACGTTGTCGCCCCGACGGTCCTGGATCCTTCCGGCGGTCAGGCGCGACACCAGCACGGCGGCGGCAAACACGCCGAAGAACAACGCAGCCGCATCGGTGGCGCCGGCGGCATTCGCATACGAGGCCAAGAAGGAGAGCACACCGGAGTAAGCCAGGCCAGCCACCAGCAGCACCGTAGTGATCGGCAGGACCGCCGGCTCGAACACCTTCGCCAGCAGGCTGCCGGGCCTCCGGTGCATCTTCTCCGTCATGCTTCCCGGGCCGCGCTGATTGACGACGGCGGCGGGCGCCGGCGGCGCCTTGGGCAGCCGCAGGGTGAGGGTCACCAGCATCGCGGCCACGGAACAGGCCGCACAGAAGAGGAAGACGCGGTCGTAATTCCCGTCGACCACCAGCAGCACCGCCATCAGCGGGCCGATCGCGGTGGCCAGCGTGGTCGAGACCGCGAAATAGCCGGTGCCTTCACTGCGCCGGGTCGGCGGGATCAGTGCCTGCGCGCCGGCCGTCACCGCCGTGTTGGCCAGCCCGAATGCCACCCCGTGGACCAGACGCAGAGCCAGCAGCAACGGCAGCGAACCGGCCGGGATGTACAGCAGGGAAGCCGCGACGAAGGCGGCCAGGCTGATCAGCAGGATCCGCCGCCGACCCACGTTGTCAATCAGCGGCCCGGCGAAGAACCGCGAGACCAGCGCCCCGACGATGAACGCGCTGGACGCGAAACCGGCCCCGGCGTCGGACGCCAGGAACCGCTGCGCCGCATAGAGCGCCATGGACGTCATCAGCAGGTAGAACACGATGTAGATGAACAGGTTGGTGCCGATCGCCAGCACAAGGTTCCTGCTCCACAGCTTCTCCTGCACGCGGTCGGCCTCCATGCCTGGTCGGTCCCGGACATCGTTGCCGTGGCCGGACGCCACGGATGAACCGGCCCATCCGATTATGCCGTTGGATGGCACCCGGTGGTGAGGCATGACGCGCAGGTGGGCACCGCCGTCGTCCTTAGGGAAGTCGGTATCGCCGCTCGGATGCCTGCACGGCGGACAGGCCGGCCACGCCGAAAGCCACGACTAAAGCGAGGACCAGGAACAGGGGAGCGGTCCAGCCGCCAGTCAGGGTATTCAGCCACCCGGCCACCGGCGGGGCGCAGGTTGCGGCCAGGTAGCCGCCCGTCTGGATGCGGGCGGAGGCGGTTGCCGCCTCCTGGTCGGTGCGGGCCACGCGGGGTATGACGGAGAAGATCGCGGTAAACCCCCCGCCCTGGGCGATGCCGCCCGTGACCGACCACAGCAGGTAGGCATCGGGAGCCAGGAGGAGGCCGATGGGCAGCGAAATCCACAGCACGGCAATACTTGCCGTCGGCACCCAGAGCCGGGTGCGCGCCGCCAGCAGCGGCACTCCGAGTGCGCCGACAATGGCGGCGACCTGGAACAGGGAAGCGCTGGCTCCGGAGGCAGTGGAGGACAGACCCCGAACGTCGGACAGCAGCAGCGGTAGCCAAGTGGTGGTGGCGTAGTAGGCGGCGGATTGTCCGCAGAACGCCACGGTCAGCATGGCGACGATCCACCTGTTGCTTCGTCCGCGGAGGGACTTCGATGCCGGGGCAATCGGGGTGCCCGGTCCGTCGGTGCCGCGGCCGCCTGCTGCCGCTGGGTGGGCCGATGGCTTGTCGGACGCCGCGCTCCGGTCAGGCTGCAGTGCTTCGCGACGCCGTCGCGCTGTCGGCAGCCAATAGGCCAGGCCAATGATCACCACTACCGCCCAGGCCGCCAGTGCCCACCGCCACCCGACCAGCGCGGCGAGCGGGGCGGTGCCCAACAGGGCGGCCATGGACCCGACGTTCATGATGGCCGAGTACGCGCCGGTAACCGCGGACACCCGGTTCCACGGCACATCGCGGCGGATCAGCACCGGCACCACGATGTTGCCCAAGGTGAGGGCCACGCCGATGATGGCCGTGCCGGCGAACACCACGGCCGCCGGGCCCAGGGAGCGGATCACCGTTCCGGCGAGGACGCCGCCCAGACACAGCAGCACGGTGGCTTCGGGGCCCCAACGCCGGATGGTGCGGGTAGCCAGCGGGGTGGCCAACGCGAAGAGCAGCACCGGGAGACCCGTGAGCAGGCCGGCGCCGGCCGCCGTCAAACCGAGGTCGGCCTGGATCTCGCCCAGGACGGCGGTCGGAGCGATGATCGGGGCGCGCAGGTTCACGGCGAGCATGGCAATGCCCAAGACCACCCACGGCAACGACGGCCGGGAAGCGAATACGCGGTCCGTCGCTGGCTCCTTCACTTGGTCTGAAGGTGGGCCGGAATCCGGTAGCCACCCCAGTCACCCTATCGAATCGGCCGGAGGTCAGGCTCCGGCGGCCGCGAGGTTGGCGCCGGTGCTAGCCCAGGTAGTTCTGCTTCAGGTCAGCGCTCACGGCATGCGCCGCGGGCGCGAGGACCTCAAGGACCGGGGCGGCGCGGAAACCTTCGGTAGGGACGACGACGGCGATGGATGCCACGGCGTGTCCGTAGGGCCCCTTGATGGGGACGGCGACGGCGGTGGCGTCCGGGTGGATGTAGCCGCGGGTCACGGCGTGTCCTTCGCGGCGGACCTTCGCGAGGACCGGGCGCAGATCGGCGCTGCTGGGGTGCGGCTCGACCGAGAACCGCGGGCGCGGCAGTCCCAGGACCTCATCCTGCCGTTCGGGCGGTGCATCGGCAACGAGGACCAGGCCGCTGGATGTGGCGTACCAGGGGATGCGGCCGCCGACTTTGGTCCAGTTCACAACCGACTCGGGGGCGGACAGCCGCTCGAGGTAGAGGATCTCGCCGCCCTGCAGGATGCCGAGCTGGGCGTGCTGTTTCAGTCGGTCGCGGACGCGCTCAAGGTGCGGCAGCGCGATTTCACGCAGGCCAACGACGCCCGGGGCTCGGACCGCCAGCTCCCACAGCCGGACACCGAGGATGACGTCCCGGCCGCGCCGCTCCAGCAGTCCGAGGCCGATCAGTTCGGTGACGATGCCATGGGCGGTGGCCATCGGCAGGCCGGTCCGGGCGGCAATCTGGGTCAGCGTCAGCTCATTGCTGGAGGGGTCGAATGCCTCCAAGACCTCGACGGCACGGGAGATGGCGGACCTGCCGCCGGAAGACCTGGCCACGTCACCAACCGCTACTTATTCGCATGATACGAATTCTAAGCATGTTCTGTTGTGATCCACACCATACTTTCGGAAGACCCGGGCGATGACCGGGCCGACTGACCGAAAGGCGGATCATGACGATCGCACCGACTGCCTCCGCGCAGACCTTGCCAGAGGCCGACTGGCTGGACCCGGCGGAACTGGCCCGCGACCCGTACCCCAGCTTTGCCCGGCTGCGCGAGGAGTCGCCGGTGGCCTGGTCCCCGGCCGTGAAAAAAGTCCTGATCTCCAACTACGAGGGCTGCAGCTTCGGCGAGCGGCATCCGGAGATTTTCTCCTCCAACGTCTCCGGCGGCACCATGGTCCGGGCGATGGGCGGGCAGCCGATGATCCGCAAGGACGACCCGGAACATGCGGCGGAGCGGGCACCGATGAACCGTACGCTGCGGCCCAAACAGATCATGGAGATCTGGGCCGGGAAGTTCGAGTCGAACGCCCGGCTCTATCTCAACCGGATGCTTGAGGTGGGAAAGGGCCAAGCCGACCTGAACCTCGACTTTGCCAAGCCGCTGGCCGCCAAGAACCTGTGCGACATGCTGGGCATGACCAGCGTCGAGCCGCTGGACCTGGCCCGCTGGTCCCGTGACTTCATTGCCGGCACTGGCAACGTGCTGGACAGGCAGGAGATCTGGGACCGGTGCGAGGTCTCCCGGATGGAGTGCGACGCGGCCCTGAACGAGACGATCGCCCGGCTGCGCCATACCCCGGACGCGTCCATTACCTCGATGCTGCTGGAATCCGGGATGGATGAAGACAAGGTCCGCAACAACGTCAAGCTGGCGATCTCCGGTGGGGTGAACGAACCGCAGCACATGATCACCAACCTGGTTTGGCTGCTGGACCGCTCGCCTGGGCAAAAGGCTGAACTGCTGGCAGACCCCGGACTGTGGAAGCAGGCCTTCACCGAAGGCACGCGCTATTTCTCGCCGATCGGCATGATCACCCGGGAAACGGTCGCCGACGTCGTTGTTTCAGGAGTCACCGTCCCCGCCGGGACACAGGTGGGGATGATCCTGGCTTCCGCGAACCGGGACCGGAAGCAGTTCACCGATCCGGACGCGTTTGATATCCACCGCGGCGGCGGACCCAACCTGGCGTTCGGCAGCGGCGTGCACCAGTGCGCCGGCAAATGGGCCGCCCAGAAAGCGGTCGGCGAGATCGCCGTGCCGATGCTGTACCGGGAACTTCCAGGACTGCGCCAGGACCCGGATCGGAGCGAGACCTGGGACGGTTGGGTCTTCCGCGGCATGACCAGTCTTCCGGTCGCCTGGTAGCCCAGCGGCCCGCACCACCTCCACCCACCAATCAGAAGGACGATGATGTCTACGAACACTCAGCCAGCCTTGGCCCCCGGCGCCGTTGTGCGCGAACGGCGCCGCGTGATCTTCTCCAGCTATTTGGGTACCACGATCGAGTTTTACGACTTCCTGCTCTACGCGACCGCTTCCGCCGTGGTCTTCGGACCGGTGTTCTTCGCCGGTCTGGACCCGTGGGCCGGCGTCGTCGCCTCCTATGGGACGTTTGCCGCCGGCTATGTGGCGCGGCCGCTGGGCGGCATCATCTTCGGTCACTTCGGTGACCGCATTGGGCGCAAGAAACTGCTGGTCATCTCGATGCTGCTGATGGGCCTGGCCTCCACGGCGATCGGCTTGGTCCCCACACCGGAGCTGATCGGCCCTTGGGCTGCCGTGGTGCTGGTGTTCCTGCGCGTGCTGCAGGGCATCGCCGTCGGCGGGGAGTGGGGCGGTGCAGCGCTGATGGCGCTGGAGCATGCGGACCCCAAGGCCCGCGGGTTCGCGGCGTCCTTCACCAACGCCGGAGCGCCGACCGGTTCGGTGCTGGGCCTACTGATGATGAGCATGTTCTCGGCGCTGCCGCAGGAGCAATTCCTGAGCTGGGGCTGGCGCGTGCCGTTCCTGCTGTCCTTCGTCCTGCTGTTGCTCGGGCTGTATGTGCGCTCGCGGGTGTCGGAGAGCCCGGTCTTCCAGCGGGCGCTGGAGCTTGACGCTGCCGAACGCGCCACGGCACCCAAGGCCCGCCGCACCATTCCGCTGGTTCAGGTGCTGCGCCGGCCGGGGCTGCTGGTGACGGTGATCCTCGCGGCGACGTCTGCGTTTGCGCTGCAGACGCTGCTGTCCACGTTCTCCATCACCTACACCGTCTCGCTGGGCGTGCCGCGCTCCGATGTGATGCTCGCGTTCGCCGGCGCCGGCGTGATCAGCATCGGCACCACGCTGCTGATGGGCCGGATCTCGGACCGGGTGGGCCGCAAGCCGCTGATGATCGCCGGGAACATCTTGTTTATCGCAGTCACCCCGGCGGTTTTCGCGCTGCTCTCCACCGGAAACATGGGTGCGATTTTCCTGGCCTTCACGCTCGGTATCGTGACGCAGACGGTGCTCTACGGACCGATGGCCGCGTTCATCGCCGAACGCTTCGGCACCTCCTCGCGCTACACCGGCGCTTCCGTCGGCTACCAGGTAGCCACGCTGCTGGGTGCCGGCTTCACCCCGCTGGTGCTCGCCAACCTCTACGGCGGCAGCGGTGCGTCACTGACTCCGGTGATCGTCTACCTGTCGATCGTTGCCGCCGTCAGCCTGGTCACCGTGATCTTCATGCCCGAGTCCAAGGACCGCAGCCTGGGCGACGAACCGGGCCAGGAACCCGGGCACGGAACGACGACGGCGGAAGCCGGGTCGGGTGCCGGCGGGTTTGGCGGGGACTCGGCGGGCAAGGCCGGGGTGGAGGTGCGCTGAGATGGCCAAGGTCAGTTTCCATCATGGCGACGGCGCCGTGGACATCGTTGACGTCGACTCCGGCACCTCGGTGATGCGGGCTGCGGTCACCAACGGCGTGGCCGGGATCGTCGGCGAATGCGGCGGCCAGGCCATGTGCGCCACCTGCCACGTCTACGTCCGCGAGGAGTATCTGGACGGGCTGCCTCAGATCGGCGAGGACGAGGAAGAGATGCTGGACTGCACGGCCTCCCCGCGCGACGATTCCCGCAGCCGGCTCGGCTGCCAACTGAAAGCCGGCGACGACTTCACCGAAATCGAAGTGGACCTGCCGGCAGAGCAGAGCTGACGTGTGTGGGCGTGCGGCCCGGAGTCATGGGCCGCACGCCTAGGTTCGTTCCTGCCCCGGGTTGGGTCTCGGTGGCTGGACCTGCCGGTCAGGCGGCAATCACTGGTGGTCAAACGGTTAGATGTCTGCTGAGCCGAGGACCTGTCCTGAAACGGCCAAGAGCCTGAACGGTGCCTGCCGATGCTCCACGTTCACAGCAACGGGCCCGTGATCAAAGGATCTGATGCCGAGCCCGAAGGCCGTGAGCCGCAGGTGGGCCGCCGCCAGGGGTGAGCCGGTCAAAACGGTCTTTGCGGCTAGCGCCTCTTCTGCCGGGCGGGGCCGGTAGTCGCCGAATTCCTCGGGAGAGCCCGACGGCGAAGTTGCGACCAGCAGATCATCGAAGTCGGCCCATGCGCGTACTGATGCGTGAGGAGCTGCGGCTTCCAAAAGGGCGTCGAAGGCCTTGGCCGTTTTGCTGGCGCCTGTCCGGTTGGCGATGGTCCAGCCCTGGGGGAAGGTCTTGACCGTGATGCCGGGACAGGTGCGGTTGAGAAACCGGGCGATGGATGCGCGCCGGATTGGGCCGGACACGAGTGGCCCGGCCCAATCGTAGGCGCCGCCGGAGCAAGCTCCGCACATAGGTAGGCTGCTTCCTGAAGGCTACTTCTGCCGCGGGTTGCGGGCCTTGAATTCCTCGGCAATGGTGTTGAAGTCGACCCACTTGATGCCGTCGTGGCCGTTGATGTGTTCGATCAGCCGTTCCAGCATCAGCAGCACCTGCGGACGTCCGGAAACGTCGGGGTGGATGGTCATGGTGAACGCGGCCTGATCGTATTCGCGGTAAACCCAGTCGAACTGGTCCCGCCACATCTCTTCCAGATGGCGCGGGTTAACAAAACCGTGGCTGTTCGGGCTCGACTTGATGAACATCATCGGGGGCAGATCGTCCAGGTACCAGTTCGCCGGGATCTCGACCAGATCGGTTTCCTCACCGCGTTCCAGCGGCTTCATCCACGTGCTGGCCGGCTTGTCGTAGTCGATCTTGGTCCAGCTGTCGCCGACGCGCACGTAGTAGGGCTCGAAGTCCCGGTGCATCAGCGAGTGGTCGTAGGTGATCCCGCGCTCCAGCAGCAGTTCGTTCGTCACATTGGAGAACTCCCACCACGGCGCCACGTAGCCGGTGGGGCGTTTGCCGGTGCGCTGTTCGATGAGATTGATGCAGTAATCCAGGATTTCGGTTTCCTGTTCCCGGCTCATGGCAATCGGGTTCTCGTGGCTGTAGCCATGCACGCCGATCTCGTGGCCTGCGGCGACCACCTCGTCGAACTGCTCGGGGAAGGTCTCGATGGAGTGGCCCGGCCAGAACCAGGTGGCAGGCAGATCGTATTTCTTCAGGAGCGCATTGAGGCGGGGGACGCCGACTTCGCCTGCGAACATGCCACGCGAGATGTCATCGGGGGAGTCTTCGCCGCCGTAGGAGCCAAGCCAGCCGCCGACGGCGTCGACGTCGATGCCAAATGCTACAGAAATTTCCTTTGCCATTCTCTTTCCTTCGTGTCGGGGGGACGGATTAGATATAGGGGGTCAACATGTCAGGGGCCGGCGTATCGCCGTGGGAAAGCAGGAGGGCGAGAAGTAAACGGGCGTGGAATAACGGCAAGGATCCGAGCGGGAGTGCGCCGGCTCCGACCAGATCGGCGCCGCCGCCGTTTCCATAGAACGGAACAACCGGTCCTTCCGGAACCCGGGTGGACAGCCCGACGGCGATGCCGGCACCGACTGCTTCCTCCACCCACTCCAGAATGCGGTGGTTGCCGTTGCCGACGCCGGTGCCGGCGATGATTACACCCTTCGCCCCGGCATCCACGGCGGCTCGGGCGAGCGAGGCATCTGCGCCGGGATGAAGGGACACGACGTCGACCCGTGTCGAGTCAAAGGACGCAGGCGGTAGCGGCAAGGCCGGCGGCCGGACGGGGCGGAACATGAACCGGACGTCGTCCGCGCCGACGCGGCCCATCGGTCCGCCGTCCATGGTGCGGAACGGGGCCGGAGCGACGGTGTGCGCCTTGCGTGTTGCGCGGGCGGCGAACACCTGCCCCGCAAACGCTATCGAGACGCCGGTGCCCCGCGCCTCTGCGGCTGCGGCAACGGCGATGGCGTCGCGCAGGTTGGAAGGCCCATCGGTATCCGCTGCATCTGCTGGCCGCTGGGCCCCGGTCAGCACGACGGGCTTGGCGCTGGAGTGCACTAGATCCAACAGGTACGCGGTCTCCTCCATCGTGTCCGTGCCGTGGGTCAGCACCACCCCGTCGACGTCGTCGCGTGCGACCTCGAGGGCAACCTCCTCGGCAATGTGGCGGAGGTGGGTGTGGTCCAGCAGGTAGGAGCCGAGCTGGAAGATGTCGCGGGAAACGACTTCTGTGGCGCCTCCTGCCACGCCGGCCAACAGGTCCTGCACCCCTTGGCTGGCCACCGATGCGCCCCGCGAGTCTTGGCGTGAGGCTATGGTCCCTCCGGTCGCCAACACCGAAATCTGAGGCATGGTGGGTGCACCTTTCTGGCTGGATCGCAGCCGAAGCTGTTGCGTTCACACCTGCACGGCGGAACGGAAGTAGACGCCAGTATGCTTTACACAAACGTTTGCCGCAAGTGCGCTGCGTCACCTACGGTCCAATCCAATATGCTGATTGATTGTTGCGGAGCTCACTGCGGCATGGGCAAGGGGAGACCTGCCCCCAGTGGAGGAGATCATGGAAAGTCGCTCTAGGCCTGTCACGTTGCGCATGATCGCCGACGAGATTGGCGTCAATGTCTCCACCGTTTCCCGGGTCATCAACGCCTCGGATACAGAGGCGCGGCGCTGGGCGTCCGGCGAGGTGATCGAGCGCATCCGAGCGGTGGTTGCGGAACGTGGGTACCAGCGCAACCCGCAGGCTGCGAGCCTTCGAACCCGACGTTCCGGACTTGTCGGTGTCTTGGTTCCACGGCTTCAGGACTACGTCCTGGCCACGATCTACGAGGGCATCGAAGAGGCGGCTACCGAGCAGGGAATCTCCACCTTCGTCACGAACTCGCTGGATGTTCCGGCCAACCAAATTGCCCGCACGGAGATCATGCTGTCCCGCCGTGTGGACGGACTGATCTTCGGCGACGCCCATACCGGCGAGCCGTTCCTTGACGAGTTGGCGGAGCGCGGCGTCAAGTTTGTCCTGGTCTCCCGCCGGGCGGGCAATCATGTCTCTGCAACGTGCGACGACGTCATGGGGGGCCGGTTGGTGGCAGAACACTTGCTCGCCAGCGGGCGCAGGGATGTCGGCGTCCTGGCTGGGCAGCCCTACGCGTCCACCGGCATCGACCGAACTGCCGGGATTGTCCAGGCCTGCCGGGATGCGGGGATCGACATACCGCCCCACCGGATTGTGCAGGGCGGGTTCGACGCGCCGGGCGGACACGAGGCGGCAGCCCAGATGATCGAAGCGGGTGGGTGCCCCGACGCCATTTTCGCCGCCAACGACTTTGCCGCGATCGGGGCTATGGGTGTCCTGCGCGAGCGCGGCATATCCGTGCCGGACGACGTCGCGGTGGTGGGGTACAACGACACTCCGCTGGCCGCCGAGCTTCCGATCCCGCTGACCACCGTCCGTTCCCCCATGCACGAAATGGGGCGCCGGGGACTGGACCTGCTGGTGGCCCTGCTCCGCGGCGACGAGGTCGAGTCTGTGCGGCTGGCTCCGGAGCTGGTCGTGAGGGCGTCATCCGCAGCCGCCCCGTCGAAAATGTGACTCACCTATCGTGACAAAGGCCACGAATTCCGTGTAGGGTCCATGTCCAGTGGTTACACAAAGGTTTGTGTAGCGCGAATTCCGTTCTCTTAGGTTCCTGGTCGTTCCGGACTGCCTCCCCTAGGCGCTCTTACACAAACGATTGTGAACCCCCTCACTCCCGAAAGGAGCAGTCATGGAGTCAACGACATCGGCTGAACGCCGCACCCAGACTGCGGTCGGAAAGACTGAACCATGGAATGTGGTTATCACTGGCAAGAAGATGGCCTACGTCTCGGTGGTGTGCTTCATCGCCTGGGTGGCTTCCGTCTACGACTACACGCTCTTCGGCACGCTGCTTCCTGTCATCGCCGAAGATTTCGGCTGGTCGCCGGCCGAAGCTGCGGCGGTCAACACATGGGCCACTGTCGGTGTCTTCCTGGTCTCGCTGGTGGTCGGCACCATCATGGACAAGATGGGCCGTAAGCGCGCCCTCATCCTCCTGGTGATCGGCGGCGCCGTCAGTTCCGGCCTCACGGGTGCCGCAGCCGGTGCCGTTTCGCTGGCCATCATCCGCGGTTTCTCCGGCTTTGCGATTTCCGAAGAGGTGGTCAACGCCGTCTACCTCAACGAGATCTACAAGAAGGCCAAGGGCCGCGGGTTCATGTTCAGCCTGGTCCAGGCCGGCTGGCCGGTGGGCGCGCTGATGGCTGCCGGCTTGACTGCGGTGTTCCTGCCGATCGTCGGGTGGCGGTGGAGCTTTGTCATCGCGGCCGGTATCTCCCTGATCGTTGTCCTGCTCGCGGCCAAGCTGCCCGAATCCCCGACGTTTGCCGCCATGAAGGAAGTCGAACGACGGCGCAAGGCCGGCGACCTGGCGGGCGCGGCCGAACTGGCGGCCGAGCACGAGCTTGAAGTAGGCAATGGCGCCAAGGTGGGCGTGCGCGGGGTCTTCACTCCGGAGTTGCGCTGGCACACCATCAGCGTGTCCCTGTCCTGGCTCTTCAGCTGGATGGCCATCCAGGTGTTCTCGGTCCTCGGCACCACGGTGCTAGTTGAGGCCAAGGGCCTTTCCTTCGACAATGCGCTGTTCATCCTGATCCTCGCCAATGCGGTGGCGTTTGCCGGCTACCTCTTCCACGGATGGGTCGGTGACCGCTTTGGCCGCCGGAACACCGTGCTGGCCGGATTCGTCCTTGGCGGTATCGCCAGCGTGATCATGCTGACGGGCCCCAGCAGCTCCGGATTCGTCATCGCCATGTACGCCATGACCCTGTTCTTCCTCACCGGTCCGTTTGCCGCGATGCTGTTCTACATGGGCGAGTCCTACCCGGCCCAGGTCCGCGGTACCGGCAGCAATCTGGCCCACGTGATGGCCCCCGTCGGAGCCATCGTTGGATCCGCGCTCATCGCCGTCATGCTGGGGGCAGGAATGTCGATGACGTCCGCGGCCCTGCTGGCGGGCTCGTTGCCGCTGGCCCTCGCCGGCGTCGTCATGATCTTTGCCCGCAAGGTCGATCACCGTCAACCAGCCACT
The DNA here is from genome assembly GCF_022637435.1 of Arthrobacter sulfonylureivorans. Classification (NCBI taxonomy): domain Bacteria; kingdom Bacillati; phylum Actinomycetota; class Actinomycetes; order Micrococcales; family Micrococcaceae; genus Arthrobacter; species Arthrobacter sulfonylureivorans. The sequence goes on along the minus strand of NZ_CP093326.1, from coordinate 3,680,537 downwards.
GAAGGAGCCTTGGCATGAGCAACCTGACCCGCGACGACGGACTCGAAGGCAAAGTCGCCGTCATCTCCGGTGCAGGCAGCGGAATCGGCCGTGCCCTGGCGGTGGCGTACGCCAGGGCGGGAGCAAAGACCGTCGCCGGATACTTTCCCGGCGACCCGCATGATGTGCATGAAACCGTTGACGCTGTGGTCGAAGCCGGCGGCGAGTGCCTGCCGGTACCGGTGGACGTCCGTGACTCCGTCCAGGTGGACCGGCTGGCCGCAGCAGCCGTCCGTCAATTCGGCTCCGTGGACATCGCAGTGGCCAGCGCCGGCATCCTGCGCCGGGCGCCGCTGGACGAGATGACTGATGAAGCGTGGAACGACATGCTCTCCGTGGACCTCACCGGAGTGCTGCGGCTGTTCCGCTCCTGTGCGCGGCTGATGGGCGAGGGCGGGGGATCCATGGTTGCCGTCTCGTCCATCGCCGGAGGCGTCTACGGGTGGGACGATCACGCTCATTACGCAGCCTCGAAGAGCGGACTCTTGGGACTGTGCCGCTCGCTGGCCACCGAACTGGCGCCGCGCGGAATCCGGGTCAACACCGTGATTCCCGGCCTGATCGAGAGCCCGCAGTCGCTGGACGCCCAGAACTCGCTGGGGCCGGAGGGCCTGAAAGCCGCCGGCTCGTTCATTCCGCGGGGCCGGGTCGGAACAGTGGACGAACTCGCCCGCACCATCCGGTTCCTCACCAGCGACGACGCGGCCTACGTCACCGGCCAGCAACTCATTGTTGACGGCGGCCTGACAGTGCGTTGGCCGAGCTGACCCCTCGACGGTAGAACGGGTCGAGGAACACTTTTCGAAAGGAGAATCATGGCAGGGCAACTCGAAGGAAAGGTCGCCGTGGTCACCGGCGGTGCCAGCGGCATCGGCCGGGCCATCGCGGAACTCTATGCCCGCGAGGGCGCAACCGTCGTCGTCGCTGATCTGAACGAGCAGGCGGCGAAGGATGTTGCGGCCTCTTTGGCGGCGGCCGCACAAGAACATGCGGCCTACGCCGTGGACGTGACCGACGCGGAATCGACCAAGTCGTTGGCCGAGACCGTCGTGTCCGATCTGGGACGGATCGACATCCTGGTGAACAGTGCGGGCATTTTGACGGAGATCCCCTTCACCGAGCTGACTCCGGCCGATTTCGACAAGATGATCGCCGTCGATTTGCGCAGCGTGTTCCTCTGCAGCCGCTGGGTGGCGCCGTACATGATCCAGCAGGGCTGGGGCCGGATCATCAACATCGCATCCCAGATCGGGCTGAAGGGTGGCACCGGCCTGGCACATTACGCTGCGGCCAAGGCCGGGGTGATCGGCATGACCAAGTCGATGGCACGGGAGCTCGCGGAGCACAACGTCCTGGTCAACGCGATCGCGCCGGGTCCGATTGTCACTCCGCTGCTGGGCGATCTCAGCGATGAATGGCGGGCCGAAAAGCAAGCAGAGCTACCGCTTGGTCGCTTCGGCACCGCAGAAGAAGTAGCACCGACGGCCCTGCTCCTCGCCTCGTCGCCTGGCGGCGATCTCTACATGGGTCAGACGCTTGGCCCCAACAGCGGCGACGTCATGCCCTGAAACCGGCCCACCAAAGGCGGGCACGTGCACAGCGCGCGTGCCCGCCTTTGCCCTTTCGTGAAGGAGACGCCCGACAGATTCCGGCGATGCCATCCCGCTCACGATGGTAAAGTCAGGGCAAGTATGCTTTCCGTCCGCAGTGTTGCGCGGAACGCCGTCGAAGCGCCTTGGGTGTGTCGGCCAACTAAGACTTCAGTGCCGGCAACTCCGGCGTAGGGCGTCGTAGCCCGCAAATAAATAGCACCACAGAGATCGGAACATATGAACGCCAAGACCCTGCAGACTCCTCCCAAACTTGCCAAGGGCGCCTTGCGCATTGTTCCGCTGGGCGGACTGGGCGAGATCGGCCGGAACATGACGGTGTTCGAGTTCGGCGGCAAACTGCTGATTCTGGACTGCGGCGTGTTGTTCCCGGAAGAGCACCACCCGGGTGTGGACCTGATCCTGCCCGACTTCTCCTACATCCGCAGCCGTATCAACGACGTGGTCGGCATTGTTCTGACCCACGGGCACGAGGACCACATTGGCGGAGTGCCCTACCTGCTGAAGGAACGGCCGGACATCCCCGTGATCTCCGCGAAGCTGACGCTGGCGTTCGTGAAGACCAAGCTGCAGGAACACCGCCTCAACGCCAAAATGGTGCAGGTCAAGGAGGGCGACCGGAAGAAGTTCGGCCCGTTCGACCTGGAGTTCCTGGCTGTCAACCACTCCATCCCGGACGGACTGGCCGTTGCCATCCGCACCGGCGCCGGCCTGGTGCTGGCCACCGGCGACTTCAAGATGGATCAGTTCCCGCTGGACCGCCGGATCACCGACCTGGCCGGGTTCGCGCGGCTGGGCGACGAGGGCGTGGACCTGTTCCTGCCGGATTCCACCAACGCCGAGGTTCCCGGTTTCCTCGCTGCCGAGGCCGATCTGGTGCCGGCAATCGATACGGTCATGCGCACCGCCCCGCGCCGCGTGATCGTCTCCAGTTTCGCCAGCCACGTGCACCGCATCCAGCAGGTCATCGACGTGGCACACAAGTATGGTCGCAAGGTCGCTTTCGTGGGCCGGTCCATGGTGCGCAACATGACGACGGCGCGCGAGCTCGGCTACCTGAACATCCCGCGCGGTGTGCTGGTGGACTTCAAGGAGCTGGAGAAGCTGGCGCCCACCAAGGCCGTGCTGATCTGCACCGGCTCGCAAGGTGAGCCGATGGCGGCGCTGGCCCGCATGGCCGGCGGCGACCACATGATTGACCTGACCGAGGGCGACACCGTGCTGCTGGCGTCCTCGCTGGTGCCGGGCAACGAATCCTCCATCTACCGGCTGATCAACGACCTGACCAAGCGCGGCGCCAACGTGGTTCACAAGGGCAACGCGAAGGTCCACGTCTCCGGCCACGCCTCGGCCGGCGAACTGGTCTACTGCTACAACCTGGTCCGCCCGAAGAACGTGCTGCCCGTCCATGGCGAGCACCGGCACCTGAAGGCGAACGCCGAGCTGGCGGTCCGTACCGGCGTCGAGCCCAAGCGCGCGCTGATCGGCGAAGACGGCATGGTGGTGGACCTCAAGGACGGCGTAGCACGGGTGGTTGGCCAGATCGCCGCCGACTACGTCTACGTGGAGAACATGGTGCCTGGCGCGGCCACCGAGGCCTCGCTGCAGGACCGGCTCCGGCTGGCCGAGGACGGCGCCGTCACCGCGCTGCTGATCGTCAACCCGGACACGGGCCGGCTGGAGGAAGAACCGGAATTCTTCCCGGTGGGCTTCGCCCCGGCCGTGGAGGAGTTGGAAAAGGCCACCGGCATCGTGGAGAAGACCCTGATGCAACTCCGCGGGGACAAGACCGGTCCGGACGCCGAAAAGGCGATCGCCCAGGCCCTGATCCGCTGGTCCGACCGGGCCCTCCGCCGCAAGCCGGTGGTCACGGTCATCATCGTCGAGGCGTAGCAGCCCTTCAGCTCACACACAGCAGCGCCCCTGCCCGGCCGGGCGGGGGCGCTGCTGTCCTTGCTGCTGGCTACGGGACCGGGATGGTTCCCGCGTAGTCGGTGTTGTAGCCGGTGACCGGCTGGTGCGGGATCTCTTCCCAGCGGTCGGCGTCTTCCTGCTGGACTTCGCCGGTAGCCAGGCCCAGCAGCAGTTCCTTCATGGCGAGCAGGTTCTGCTTGATGCTCTTGCCGCGGGCCTTCTGGCCAAGGCTGCCGTCCGAGGTGTTGCCGGAGGTTTCGAAGAAGACCACCGGGTTCGAGTGCCCCTCCGGATTCATCCCCTGGTAGTCCAAGCCCAGCATCATCGCCGAGACCACGCCGCCCTTGATGTCGATCTCCTGGCCGTTGCCCACCTGGTAGCGGTCCATGTTGATGGAGCCGTACTTGGACAGCTCGTCGTACACGTAAACATGCATCTGGCGGGTCAACTCGTCGTAGGCGCCGTCCTTGATCCCCGGCAGGGTCGGACCGCCGGGAGCCAGCGAGATGCCCAGCGACAGCGTGACATCGTCACCGGTGCCCCATTCCTTCTTCAGCCCCTGGTGGTGGATGTCGATGCCGTAGGCCGGTTTCACATCGGTCCAGTATTCGTAGAAGGCCAGCGATTCGTTCGCCACGAATCCGTTGGGTGTCCAGTCCCGGTTCAGGTCGATCCGCTGCTCACGTCCGTTGGCGCCGAACTCCGGCAGGCCGTTGGCCTGGTCCCACAGGATGGTGTGGCGGATGTTCGCCTCCGCGCCGTCCGGGTTGTACATCGGGATGAAGTGGAAGGTGAACTTGTCGCGCAGCAGTTGGTAGTCCGACGAACCGTTGGTGCCTAGATCCTTCAGCAGCGTGAGGATTGAATCGGTGCCGTAGGGCTCGTTGCCATGGATGCGTCCCTGGATCCACACGTGTTCGGCGCCGTTGCCGACCGTGGCCACCCAGAGATCGCGGCCCTGTTCCGACTTGTTGACCTGTGTGCCCGCTTCTTCGAGCGTGAAGGCGTCAACGCCAAAGCGGCTGGTCTTCCCCAGTTTCCGCAGCTCCTTCACTACGTCGTCGTAGGTCAGGATGCTGGAGATATTGGTGTTGCCCTCGGTGGAGGGGAAGTTGGCGTCGGCAAGAACCGGAGTGGCGGCGCTGAAGGGAATGACGACGGCGAGGGCCGCCGCCGCTGCCAGGCTACGGTAGCGCTTGGGTTTGGCCGGTAGTTGGTTGGTGCTGCTCTTGGGCTGGTGCTTCACTGCATGTCCTCCAAAGGTTGAGCGATTCATCCCCGAACGCAGCCGTTGGGAACGGCAACGAACGATGGGACCGGCAGCTCGCGCGAGCTGCCGGTAACGGAGAGGCTAGCTGTGGTTCCGGGAATAGCCCAGAGCCGGCGGCCGAATGTGGACCTCTGGCCCGGTAATTCCCCCGACCGCGCCAGATTAGCGGACTGTTGTTGATTGCTGGACTCGGGTGGCGAGGATGCCCGAGAGAGGTCCCAGCACAATGAGCGAGGCCCAAGTGATCTTCCCCGCCGTGCCGCCGGCTGCCAAAGCGATGGGTATTGACACCGCGAAAATCAAGGGCGGAACGAGGAAATCGAGCACGAAGGCTGCGTGGTGCCGAGGCGTCATCGGGTCGATCTCGAGGCCGTGTCGACGGGCAATCTCATACATCAGCAGCTGGGCCAAGGACGCCAAAATGATGTTCGCGGCGTACAGCACAGTCGTCAGTTCAAACGACGACGTCTCCGGGTCACTCACGCCCTGTGTGGTGAACGGAATCAGGATGACGAATGCAGCAGCCAGGAGGTTAGCCGTCGTCGTCGCCGAATCGAGTGCGGAGAGCCTTTTGATCAACCGGAGGTTCATACGCCAGAACACGGCGATCACCGCGAAGCTCAGGGCGAAGCCGGCGAGTTGGTGTACGACGCCGGATTCGAGCAGCAAGCGCGGGTCTTGCCAGGCTTGCGCGGAGGGAGCGTCGATGTTGGTGACCAGAAGCGTGATGGCGAATCCGTAAATGACGTCGTAGAAGCTGAGCCCACGGTCGAACTCGCTCGACTCGCGCGCCAGCACTGCGGCGCTGCGTGCCGCATCCCCTGCCTTCGGATTGGAAGCTTCAGGGCCAGCCGCGCGGGCAGCCTGCTGGCGATCAGGTCGCTGTTCCACGTGATTAGCGTGGCGCAACCGAAGTGGCAGTGCAATGGTTTAAGGAAGCCGGCGGATGCACGGCAGCCTCGGCAGAACTTCCGGCAGGTTCCGTAGAGCGGTAACCTCAAGCTGTGAATCCTGAGGAGCTGGCCAACTTGGCCCATCTGCGGCGGGCGCGGGACCTGATCGACCGCGATTACGCCCAGCCGCTCGATGTGCCGACGATGGCGGCCAAGGCGCTGATGTCTCCGGCCCATTTCTCCCGCCGGTTCAAAGCAACGTACGGCGAAACGCCCTACAACTACCTGATGACCCGGCGGATCGAACGGGCCATGGCGCTGCTGCGCGCCGGGTGGAGCGTGACCGATGCGTGCATGGAAGTGGGCAGCACGTCCCTGGGTTCCTTCAGCACCCGGTTCACCCAACTCGCCGGCGAGAGCCCCAGTTCCTACCGCAGCCGCAAGCATGAGGCGGCCGAGGCGATGCCGCCCTGCATCGCGAAGCTGCTGACGCGGCCCATTGATCCGCGATCGAGCAGGATCCGAGAAGCGGTAGCGCCGGCCCCTGCGTAGGTTGGGCGCATGACTATTTCACTTCAGTACTGCAACATCACCGTCAACGACCCCGCGGAATCCATGCCGTTCTACCGGGACGGCCTTGGGCTGGAAGTCCGCAACGACGTCGCCAATGAGGGCTTCCACTGGATCACCATGGGCAGCCCCGACCAGCCGGAGCTGGAGCTGGTGCTGTCCGCTCCGCACGCCGGCCGCTCGCAGGCCGACGGCGACCAACTCCAGGAGCTGCTGGTCAAGGGCGTGCTTCCCATGCTCGTCTTCAGCACCGACAACCTGGACGCCCTCTTCGAGCGGCTGGTCTCCTTCGGGGCGGAAGTCCTGCAGGAACCGATGGACCAGCCGTGGGGTCCGCGCGACTGCGCCGTCCGGGACCCATCAGGCAACATGATCCGGATCAACCAGAACAAGTAACCCCACCAGAACGACGGCGGCCGCTCACCTCCCGAAGGAGAACGGCCGCCGTCGTGCCCCCTTGCTTACGCGTCTGCCTGCATCAGCGGCGTCGGTCCGATGTCCCTCACTTGATGAACCGGTCGACGTAGCCGGCGCCCAGACCGACACGCTCGTAGTGTTCGCGGGCGTTGGCGATCTTGGTGAAGACGTCCTCGGCGCCGGTGGGGTTGCCGTCCGGGTCCACGTAGATGTAGGCGCCGGTGACGTGGAAAAGCGTGCACATTTCCTCCACGTCGTCGGGGATTTCCAGGGTGTGGATGTCTCCCGGCGGTTCGAAGGCGTAGCCGCCCTGCTCCACCCACCAGTCGTGCTCGAGGTAGTGCCAGCGGCCGCGCAGCACCATGGCGTGCACCGGGCCCGCGTGGCGATGGCGGGAGAGGATGCCGGACTTGCGCACCTTGAGGATATTGACGAAGTAGCCCTGGCTGACGGAGAGCACCAGCGGCTTGAAGCAGACGTCCTTGGACTGCGGCACCCAGAACTTCTCGTCGTCGTCCAGATCCAGCGCGCCGGGGACCACCAGATCGTCCACCATGCCGTACGGCTGTTCGCCGCGATAGGGAATCGCGGCCTCGTCCTTGGTGGCTTCGGCCGGGTTGCTCACGGTTGTCAAAAGGTGGTCCTTTCCTGAGGGTCGATTCAAGAATTACCAGCTAAACCGGGCAAGCGGGCGGGCTGAGGTGATTCGGACCGTTCCAGCAATGCTTGCCGGTTGTGCAGGCGCGCTGAGATTGTTTCCGCAGGACGGAGTGCGGGCCGGACTACGATCGCAGCATGAGTGTGAGGCCGACGACGAAGGGGCACCTGACGCCGGGCACCGGGTCAGTAGTGACGAGGTTTCCGGCCCGGGCGGATGCGGCTTCCTTCGTGCGCCAGGTGTGGATTCCGGAGTGGGATTTGCCGGCGGGGGAGCAGGCAGAGCAGTTGGTGCTTGGCTATCCGGCCAGCAACGTGGTGGTGGAGCCCGACGGCGTCGCGATCTATGGGCCGACCAGCCGGGCGTCCACGAAGGTGCTGACCGGCCGCGGGTGGGCGGTTGGTGCGTTGCTGAAGCCCGCCGGCGTGCGGTTGTTCACCGAACGGCCCGCGGAGCTGTTGGATGCGGAAGCTCCGGTAGAGGCGGCTGCCCTGCACCGGTCGATCTGCGAAGTGATGGGAAGGCCTGGGGTCACGGACGGTTTCGGACCCGCAGATCCCGGGACGGCCGATGGCGTTGCTGCGTATCGTGCCCGCGCCGCCGAGCTGCTTCAGGACTATGTACACGCGCTCGCGGCCCAACGGTCCGATGATGGGATGTCCGGCGACGCCGCCCTCGCCAACCAGATGGCGGACCTGATCGACGAGGGAAACATCCGTTCAATGCCGCAACTGGCCAGAACGCTGCACTTGTCCGAGCGCAGCCTGCAGCGGCTAGCGGCCCGCTACGTGGGGATGTCCCCTGTGCTGATGTTGCGCCGCCGTCGGTTGCAGGACGCCGCCGAGCGCGTCCGAGCCGAGCCTGCCACCGACCTCGCTGGACTGGCTGCCGAGCTTGGTTTTTCCGACCAGGCGCATTTGACGCGGGAGTTCCGTCTGGTGCTGGGCTTTACGCCGCGCCGGTATCCGGGCTCGCCGGGAGATAAGGCGTGACGCAGAGCTAGGCCTCTCCGGCTGCCATCGACTCCGCCCATTCGGCCACACGACGGTTGCTCTCTTCCGGCGACAGGTCCTCCACGCGGGTCATGATGGACCAGCGGACGCCGAAGGGATCGCGGATGCTGCCGTACCGGTCGCCGGACACGAAGGTGTTCACATCCTCGCGCACGCTGGCGCCGGCAGCCACGGCACGCTCCACCGCGGCATCCACGTCCGGCACGTAGAGGCCCAGCGAGTAGCAGTCGTCGTCGCCCTCGGGCGGGCTGACCAGATGGTAGGCCGGATTGACCTCGCCCAACTGCAGGCAGCCGTTGCCGAAATCGAGCGTCGCGTGGACGACGACGGGGCTGCCAGCCGGGCCAGGCATGTCGGTCCGGTCCAGTAGTTTGGCCCCGAGGACACGGGTGTAGAAGTCGATGGCGCCCGCAGCGTCCGTGAGCGCAATGAACGGTGTCAAGGACGTCATGCCGTGCGGGACTCCGCGGTCGGTGTGTTCGCCGTGGGCTGGCTGGGTGGTGTTAGTCATCATGCCTCCAGCTAGGTGCGCGGCCGACGTCCGGTCTTGAAGATTTCCGCCAAGGCGGGCGGCAATCGGTGGCCGGGCACCGCCGTCGTTATTAAACGCAGTGGCCGTAAGGGGCAGCAGTGCCCGGCTGGGTGGATGGCCGGATTACTGCTGCGGCAGTTCCTGCGCGACCAGGAACGTGGTGCCGGTGGGGTCGGTCAGGGTGGCCATGCGGCCGAAGGGTGTGTCCTCGGCGGGTTGGACCACGCTGCCGCCCAGGGCGGTGGCTTTTTCGACGGCGGCGTCGGTGTTCGCCACGGCGAAGTAGACGCGCCAGTGGGCCGGGACGCCTTCCGGCAGCCAGGCGGTGGCGTCCATGATGCCGGCGGTGGCGTTCTCGCCCGAGCCGAGGGTGGTGTAGCGGAATTCGTCCGTGTCGCTCATGACCTCGGTGTCCCAGCCGAAGACGTCCTCGTAGAACTTCACGGTGGCGGGGTAGTCACGGGTGAAGAGTTCGTGCCAAGCGGGGGATCCGGGTTCGGCCGCCAGTTGGTAGCCGGTGTGCCCGGCAAACTCCCACAGACCCACGGAGGCTCCGCCGGCATCGCCGATCATGGCCATCTTGCCCTGCTCCGGAACGTCCATGGGCTGCATGAAGACCTGGCCGCCGTGGGCCTCGGCTGCCCGGGTGGCGGCGTCGATGTCCTCCACCCGCAGGTAGGTGCTCCAGACGTCCGGGAAGCCGGAGTCCTGACTCTGCATGATGCCGGCCACGGCCTGGCCGTCTTTCAAGGCCGTGGTGTAGCCGCCGTATTTCTCCTGGTCCCCGACCTCGTAGGTCCAGCCGAAAAGTTCGGTGTAGAACTGCTTGGCCTTCTCCGGATCGGAGGTCATCAGGTCTACCCAGCAGGGTGCGCCGGGGCTGAAGGTGGGCTTGGGCATGGGAAGCTCCTGTCAGAGGACGCGTGCTAGAGACAAGCGCGAGCCTACTCGGGGCCGACCGCGGCGGCAATGGAAACCCAGGGGCGCTTGTGTCGGCAGGCCGATGCGCGAACAGCCGGAGAGCGGGCAAAGAGGTTCGCGTAGACTGCGTCCCAACTCCGATGGCGGGAAGGCACGCGATGAGCGGATTGAAAGACGTTCTTGAACCGCAGGTGAACGGGGCCGCGTTGCCCGGGGTGGTGGCCTTGGTTGCCAGCGCCGACCGGCTGGAGGTTGAGGCGCTGGGAACGTCCGACGTCGAGGGTGTTTCGCCGATGTCCCGCGACTCGATCTTCCGCATAGCGTCCGTGACCAAGCCCATTACCGCGGCGGCGGTCTTGATGCTGGTCGACGACGGCCGACTGCGGCTCGAGGATCCGGTGGCGCGCTGGCTTCCGGAATTGGAGTCGCCGCAGGTGGTGCGGACGCCGCAGGGCAATGTCGATGACGTGGTTCCGGCCGCACGGGCGATCACCGTCCACGATGTGCTCAGCTCCCGTGCCGGGTACGGGTTTGCGCCCGATTTCTCCCTGCCGGCGGTGGCGCTGTTGTTCAGCGAGCTGCACCAAGGGCCGCCGCAGCCGCAGCAGGTCGCGGCGCCGGATGACTGGATGACTGCTTTGGCGCGCATCCCGCTGCTCCATCAGCCCGGCGAAGCCTGGCTCTACAACACCTGCTCGGACATCCAGGGCGTGCTGGTCTCCCGGGTTTCGGGCAGTTCATTCCCGGAGTTCCTGACCGAAAGGCTGTTTGAACCGCTACGCATGGCGGACACCGGCTTCGAGGTGCCTGCCGCAAAGCTGGGCCGGTTCACTAGCTACTACCAGCCACGTCAGGACGGCGGTCTGGAGCTGGTGGACGCACCCGGCGGCGAGTGGAGTTCGGCGCCGGCGTTTCCCTCCGGCGCGGCCGGGCTGGTCTCCACCGCTGACGATTTGCTGGCGTTCGGCCGGATGCTGCTCGCCGGCGGCTACGCCGGCGGCCGGCGCCTTCTCTCCGCCGAATCCGTGCGGCAGATGACCACCGATCAGTTGACCGCAGCCCAGCGGGCCGCCGGCACCTTGTTCCTCGAAGGCCAGGGCTGGGGATACGGCGGCTCGGTGGACGTGGCAGCTATTGATACTTGGAATTCGCCGGGGCGTTATGGCTGGAGCGGCGGTACCGGGACGGCCGCGCACGTCGTACCAGCCACGCAAACGGTGACGATCCTGTTGAGCCAAGTGGAGATGACTTCGCCGAGTCCGCCGGCCATGATGCGGGACTTCTGGCGGTACGCGGCAGCCGCATGACGCCGCTCTCCTTGCCGTCGCGAGGTGCCGCGGCGAGGATAGGGGCGTGGAAATCCTCTCCAGCCGGGTACTGCTGCGCCCCACCGACCTGGCCGCGACGCTGACGTTCTACCGGGATGTGCTGCAACTGGGCGTCTACCGCCAGTTCGGCGACGGCGAGCATGTGGGCATGGTCTTCTTCCTGGGCAATGGTCTCTTGGAGGTATCCGGCGCACGGAAGGCGGGAACGCCGTCGTCATTGGTTCTGTGGCTGCAGGTCCGCAACGTGGAAGCGGAGCTGGAGCGGTTGGCCGGCCTCGGCACGGTCATTGAACGCGAAGCACGGGCCGAACCATGGGGGCTGATCGAAGGCTGGATCGCAGACCCGGACGGCACCCGGCTTGTGCTGGTGCAGGTTCCCGAAGACCACCCGCTGCGCCTCGACCAGCGGTGACGGCACCCGATCCAAGGCGGAGCTGACCGGACTCAGTAACCCGGGCGCCGGGGCGGGCCCGGATTCGGCTGCTGCGACGCGGAAACTGATCCGAGGGCCGCAGGTTGCCGCAGGTTGCCGCAGGGCCGCAGGGTCGCAGGGACCGGGCCATAGCCCGCGCCATGCGGCGGTGCCTCAGTCCTCTTGCTCCTGCCGGGCTAGGAAGCGCTCCACCCTCCGGTCCGGAATCAGCCACAGGGCCGCCACGACCGTGTAAGCCGCGATGCTGACCAGGGGCTGCAGCAATGCCACCGCGATGCCGAAAACGTAGATGACGGGGGAGATCTTTGCTTTCCAGTCCCGGCCCAACGCCTGCGCCAGCGCGCCGTCGCGCCCCTGTTGGCGGATGAGGCAAGTTTCCAGAATGTAGTAGGCGATTGCGGCCAGCAGCAGATTCGACCCGTAGACCAGGACCGGCACGGTAACGAAGCCGGTTTCGTCCATCCACCGGGTGGTAAACGGGAACAGGGACAGCCAGAAGAGCAGGTGCAGGTTTGCCCAGAGGACAGTGCCGTTGATCTTCCCGGCCAGGTGGAGCATGTGGTGGTGGTTGTTCCAGTAGATGCCCACGTAGACAAAGCTCAGGAGGTAGCTGAAGAATCCGGGGGCCTGTTGGAACAGGGCCTGCCAGGTGGGTTCCTCGGGCACATGAAGTTCCAGCACCATGATGGTGATGATGATGGCCAGCACGCCGTCGCTGAAGGCTTCCAGCCGGCTCTTGTTCATGACGGAACATCCATGCACGAAATCATCGTCGCGTCGGCCGCCGGTGGGAAGGGCCACCGGTGGATGGGAAGTGCTACCAGTCCCGGCAGGTTGCCCCGTTTCAGTGGAATCTACAGTGAGCCGGAACGGCACCTGATCCCCGGTCTCGGGCGGACGCAGCGCCCGGCGGTGTACGCTCGGCGCCACATTGGACCGCGGAGCGTAAGGGGCGGTGATGGTTGAGGGGCTCCAAGCCCTGCAAATGGCGGGGGGTCCAAGACCAAGCAGCAGCAAGGCTTGCCTTTCCGCGTGAATGTGGCGCCGAGTGTACGCCCGCCCACCCAGAGGCTGAGTCCGCTCTGCCTCAGCGCAGTGGCCGTCGGGCCGGACCTCCGACTGCCGCCGTCCCGCAGCATGACCGCTACCTGAACGGGGACGCGTATGGAGCCCCCGAGGCCGGGCTCCCACTACCACCCACAACCTGTAACCAGAATTGTTGACGATTCTGGTTCTCAGTGATTGACTTCACTCAGAACAGTCCGAGCACAAGGAGAATTCGTGAACAACACCGAACCGGCCCTGCTGGTGGTCAGCGCCCATGCCGGCGACTTCGTCTGGCGGGCGGGCGGAGCGATTGCCGCCGCGGCACAGCGGGGGGAGCGCGCCGTCGTCGTGTGCCTGTCCTATGGCGAACGCGGCGAGTCGGCCAAGGCCTGGCGCGAGGGCAAGGGGCTGGAGGAGATCAAGGCGATCCGCCGCGAGGAGGCAGAGAATGCGGCCGCGGCGCTCGGCGCGGAGGTCCGGTTCCTGGATGCCGGCGACTACCCGCTGGTGCCCACCCGCGAACTCGTGGACCAGCTGGTGCAGATTTACCGCGAGGTCAACCCCACGGTGGTGCTGACCCATCCGCTGGTCGACCCCTACAACGGGGACCACCCGGCCGCCGCCCGGATGGCGCTGGACGCGCGCGTGCTGGCGCAGGCCATCGGCTACGACGCGCCGGGCGACCCGCTGGGCGCGCCGCCGGTGTTCTTCTTCGAACCGCACCAGCCCGAACAGTGCGACTTCAAGCCGAACGTGCTGCTGGACATCACCGAGGCGTTCGCCGCCAAGCGCAAGGCGATGGAGTGCCTGGCGGCGCAGCAGCACATGTGGGACTACTACACGGACCTGGCCACCCGCCGCGGCGTGCAGGTCAAGCGCAACGCCGGCCCCAACCTCGGCTTCACCACCGACACCAAGGGCGAGGCCTACATGCGCTACTACCCGCAAGTGACCACCACGCTGGCATGAAAAACGTCATTGTCACCAATCCGCCGCGGGCCGAGCTGGCCGACGTCGACGCGCTCGCCGGCTTCGGCGTGGCCACGGTGCACGAGGCGATGGGCCGCACCGGCCTGGCCGGCCCGCAGTTCCGGCCCATCCAGTCCGGCGCCCGGGTAGCCGGCACCGCCGTGACGGTGCTCTGCTGGCCCGGCGACAACCTGATGATCCACGCGGCCATCGAGCAGTGCCGGCCCGGCGACATGCTGGTGGTCACCACCACCTCCGAATGCACCGACGGGCTGTTCGGCGAGCTGTTCGCCACCGCGCTGCAGGTCCGCGGCGTGCGCGGCGTGGTCACCAGCACCGGCATCCGCGATGTCGCCGAGCTGCAGGCGATGGGCTTCCCGGCCTGGTCTGCGGCCGTGCATGCGCAGGGGACCGTGAAGGCCACCGCGGGCGCGGTCAACGTGCCCATCACCCTGGGCCGGATCACGGTGCGGCCCGGCGACGTGGTGCTGGCCGACGACGACGGCGTGGTCTGCGTGCCGCGGCTGGACGTCCCGGCCGCGATCGAGGCATCGAAGGCGCGCGAGGCCAAGGAAGCGAAGACCCGCTCCCTGTTCCAGGAGGGCACGCTGGGCCTGGACTACTACGGCCTGCGGCCGCTGCTGGAAAAGCTCGGGGTGCAGTATGTGGCGGCTGAGGACTATGACGGCTGAGCACGACGGCGGCGCCCGGCTTCCGGACGCGGGGCAGGACCCCGGCGGGGCCCGGAACTACGACGACGGCGTGCGCTGCCTGCTGATGCGCGGCGGCACCTCCAAGGGCGCCTACTTCCTGGCCGACGACCTGCCGCCCGACCCGGCCGAGCGGGACGACTTCCTGCTGCGCATCATGGGCAGCCCGGATCCCCGCCAGATCGACGGCATCGGCGGGGCACACCCGCTGACCAGCAAGGTGGCGGTGGTCTCGCCGTCGGCCGATGGCACGACCGACGTGGACTACCTGTTCCTGCAGGTGGCCGTCGACGAACCCACGGTCTCGGACAGCCAGAACTGCGGCAACATACTCGCCGGCATCGGCCCCTTCGCCGTCGAGCGCGGCCTGGTCCCGGCGCAGGAAAGCACGACGGCGGTGCGCATCCGGATGGTGAATTCGGACAGCATTGCCACGGCTACTTTCGCGACCCCCGGCGGCCGCGTGGACTACCGCGGTGCCGCGGCCATCGACGGCGTGCCCGGCACCGCAGCCCCCGTCACCTTGGACTTCGCGGACACCGCCGGTTCCTCGACCGGAGCCCTGCTGCCCACCGGCAACACCAAGGATGTGGTGGACGGCATCGAAGTCACCTGCGTGGACAACGGCATGCCGTCGGTGCTGATGCGGGCCTCCGATGTGGGCGTCAGCGGCACCGAGAGTCCGCCCGATCTGGAGGCCAACACCGAGCTGGCCGGCCGGCTGGCGCGGATCCGGCTAGCAGCCGCGGAGCTGATGGGCATGGGCGATGTCTCCGGCAAGACGGTGCCCAAGCTGGTGCTGCTCGCTCCGCCGCGCCGCGGCGGGACGGTGACCACCCGCAGCTTCCTGCCGGTGCGCTGCCACACCTCCATCGGCGTGCTCGGCGGCACCACCGTGGCGGCCGGCATCCAGCTGCCGGACGCCGTCGGACATGAACTGGCGCAGTTGCCCGCGGACGGCGGGCCGCTGCGGCTGGAGCATCCCACCGGCTACCTGGACGTGGGCGCGGAACTTGAACAGGGTCCAGCCGGCCTCACCACCAGGTCCTCCACGGTGCTGCGGACGGCGCGGAAGCTGTTTGACGGCACCGTCTTTCCCCGTGAACACCCACCCGCAACCATTTGAAGGATGAGCATGAAACCCCACCACGGCGATATCGCCCATCTCGGCAACATCGAGCTCTTTACGGATAAATTTGACGAGAGCTACTGGTTCTTCAACGACCTGCTGGCCATGCGGGAGGTCGGCCGCGCCGGCGAATCGGTCTTCCTCCGCACCTGGGACGACTACGAGAACTGGAGCATCAGGCTCACCCCGCGCGCGGCCTCCGGCGTCGGACTCGTCGCCCACCGGGCGGCGTCGCCGGAGGCGCTGGAACGGCTGGCCGGCTCGATTCAGGAGGCCGGACTCGGCGGGGAGTGGCGGGACGGGGAATTCGGCGTCGGGCCGTCGTTCCACTTCACCGACCCGGACGGGCACCCGATGTCCGTCTACTACGAGACCGCGTGGTACCAGGCCTCGGACGACAAGCCGGCACTGAAGAACCAGGCCTCCCGCTTCCCCGGCCACGGCGTTAACGCGCGCCGGCTGGACCACATCAACTACCTGGCGGCCAACGTGGAGGAGAACGCCACGTTCTCCGCCGAGGTGCTGGGGCTGAAGGACAGCGAACTGATCCGGCTGGATAACGGACGCACCGCGGCGCACTGGTTCCGGTTCGGCCAGAAGTCCTACGACCTGGTCTACTCCGCGGACAATTTGGGCGCCTCAGGCCGGCTGCACCACATCGCCTTCGCGCCGGATACCCGGGAAGACATCCTCAAGGCCGCGGACATCTTCCTGGAAAACGGGATCCACATCGAGTCCGGGCCGCACAAGCACACCATCAACCAGACGTTTTTCCTCTACGTCTACGAGCCGGGCGGCAACCGCATCGAGTTCGCCAACGCCGGGGCGCGGCTACTGCTGGCACCGGACTGGGAGCCGGTGGTGTGGAGCGAGGCGGAACGCAAGAAGGGCCAGGCCTGGGGGATGCAGACCATCTCCACCTTCCATACCCACGGCACGCCGCCGATCGATGTACCGGACGAGCGCTGAGTCCGGGTGGGCTAGGTTATTGGCAACAACTTTGTCAGCACACTATCCAGCATGGAGCAGCCTCCCGTGAGCACCACCCCAACCGCCGTCCCGAAGTCCACCGACTCCTCCGCCGTCGTCGCCGGGCTGAAGAAGGCTATTGACCGGGGCGAACTGGTCCCCAACCAACGGTTGGTGGAGGCGGACATCTGCGCCGAGTTCAACGCCAGCCGCGCCACCGTACGGGCCGCGCTGGCGGAACTGACGCTGGAGGGGCTGGTGGAACGGATCCAAAACCGGGGCGCCCGGGTCCGGGCAGTTTCGGTAGAGGAAGCCGTGGAGATCACCGAAGTCCGCGCGGCGCTGGAGGCCATCTGCGCCGCGAAGGCAGCAGAACACGTCACCGACGAGGACGTGCAGGAACTTCAGGCGCTCGGCCGGACCATGAGCGAGGCCGTGGAAACCGGGGACCTGCTGAAGTACTCGGACTGCAATAAAACGCTGCACCGCCGGGTCATTGAACTGGGCGGGCACAACACGGCGGCAGCCCTGATCGCGCGGCTGCGCGGCCAGAGCGTCCGTTTCCAGTTCCGGCTGGCCATGCAGCCGGGGCGGCCCACCGTCTCCCTGCCCGAACACTTGGACATTGTGGACGCCGTCTGCGCCAAGGACCCGGAGCGGGCCGCAGCAGCCATGGAGAAGCACCTGAAGAGCGTTGCCACTGCCATCATGCGGGCAGCCGAGGAGTCCGGCAGCTGACACACGCCGGTTCCCCTGCCACCCGCCATCGAACAGCATGCCTGAAGGGAATGGAGCATGGGAGAAGATACGCCGGCCGCGGCCGGCGGGGATAGGGGAATCATGAGTGCACAGAACCTGCAGCAGGTCCTGGACCAGGCCGGCAACACCGTAGAGATGCTGCGGAACTCGCAGCTGGGCGCCTACATCTATCCGGTCGTTGCACCGGAGTTCACCAACTGGCGCAGCGAGGTCCGGGCCTGGCGGGATACCGCGGTGCTGTACGACCAGACACACCACATGGACAACCTGTTCATCAAGGGTCCGGACGCGCTGAAACTGATCTCCGACACCGCGATCAACTCGGTGGCCAACTTCCCCGTCAACAAGGCCAAGCAATACGTGCCGACGACGCCGTCCGGGCACGTGATCGGCGACGGCATCCTGTTCCACGAGGCCGAGGACCAGTTCGTCTACGTGGGCCGCTCGCCGGCCGCCAACTGGCTGCTCTACCACGGGGAAACCGGCGGGTACGACGTGGAGCTGGAGGTGGACCGCCGGTCGCCGTCGCGGCCGATGGGCAAGCCGGTGCAGCGCAAGTACTGGCGCTTCCAGATCCAGGGCCCGAACGCCTGGCAGATCATCGAGAAGATCAACGGCGGGACGCTAGAGCAGCTGAAATTCTTCAGCATGGACCACATGCAGGTGGCCGGGGCGCGGGTGCGAACGCTGCGCCATGGCATGGCAGGGGCCCCGGGGCTGGAACTGTGGGGACCGTACGAATCCTACGACCGGGTCCGGGAGGTCATCCTGGACGCCGGGCAGGAGTTCGGCATGCTGGCCGTCGGCGCCCGGGCGTATTCGTCCAACACACTGGAATCCGGCTGGATCCCGTCGCCGCTGCCTGCCATCTACTCGGGGGAGGAGTTGCGGCCCTACCGGGAATGGCTCGGCGCGGACAGCTATGAGGCCGCCAACGCCGTGGCCGGGAGCTTCGTCTCGGACAAGATTGAGGACTACTACCTGAACCCGTGGGAGCTCGGCTACGGCTCCTTCGTCAAGTTCGACCACGACTTCATCGGCCGCGAGGCCCTCGAGAAGATCGACCCGGCAACGCAGCGCAAGAAGGTCACACTGGCCTGGAACGCGGAGGACATGACCAAGATCTTCGCCTCGCTGTTCGACACCGAGGGCACACCGTACAAGTACTTCGACCTGCCCAACGCCAACTACGGGTCCTCGAACTACGACTCGATCGTGGACGCCGGCGGCACGAACGTGGGCCTGTCCCTGTTCACCGGCTACAGCGCCAACGAGAAGCGGGCGCTGTCCCTGGCCACCGTCAACCCGGACGTGGAAATCGGCACCGAGGTGAAGGTGGTGTGGGGCGAGCCCGACGGCGGCACGCGCAAGACAACCGTGGAGCCACACCAGCAACTTGAGGTCCGCGCGGTGGTGAGCCCGGCACCGTACTCGGTCACCGCCCGGAACGAATACCGCGGCGGATGGCGGACGGCGCAGGCGGTCTGAGCCGGACTTTAGCGGGGTGTGGCTGGCCGGCGGTATAGCCCGCGCCACATTCCCCCGGTGAGGCGAAGGACGCCTTGCGCTCGTCCGGCGATGGCTTCAGGCCGCGTGCACAACCGGGTGCCGGATCCGTCAGCTGTCCTCGGGCAGCATGCCTCAATGTGGCGCCCGCTTCTCCGGCGGAGACCGACACGCTGAGGTCGACTGGCCGGCCGCACGGTCGAAACGGCACGTGGCCAGCCCGAGGAAAGGCTGGCCACGCGTGGTTGTTGTTGTTAGTGGCCCGCGGCCGCCGCTGCTTCATCCAGGTGCGCGATGGACCGGGTGTCCTGGAACGCCCGGACGCCTTCGATGCCCTGCTCGCGGCCGAAGCCGGAGTGCTTCATGCCGCCGAACGGTGCCCGCAGGTCAAGCCGGGTGGCGCCGTGGTCGTTGACCCAGACGTAGCCGCAGACCAGCTGTGCCGCAATTGCGTTGGCCTTGTCCTTGTCCGCGGTCCACACGGAACCGCAGAGGCCTGCCCAGGTGTCGTTCGCAGCGGCCACCGCTTCCTCTTCGGTATCAAAGGGGATGATCGGGATGACCGGGCCGAACTGTTCCTGGGTGACCACGCGGAGGTCCGGCGCCGGGTCCACCACCAGCGCCGGCTTCAGGAAGTTGCCGCCCTGCAGTGTGGGGTCGGAGGGCAGCTCGCCGAACTCGCGGACGTCCGCTCCGGCTGCCTTGGCCTCGGCGATGAGCTCTTCGACGAACGTCTTCTGGGCGGGCTGGTGCAGCGGGCCCATGGTGGTGCCTTCGTCCAGGCCGTAGCCGATGACGGCTTTCTCCAACCGGGAGGACAGCCCTGCCACCAGTTCGTCCATCCGCGAGCGGTGCACGTAGACGCGCTTGGCGTTCATGCAGATCTGCCCGGTGGTATCGAAGATTGCCGCATACAGCCGGTCCAAGTGTGTGTCGTCCAGAATGGCGTCGTCGAGGAAGACCGCCGGGTCGTTGCCGCCGAGTTCAAGCGTCACGCGGGTCAGGGACTTGGAGGCCATCTCCATCATTTTCTTGCCACCGCCAACGCTGCCGGTGAAACAGACCTTCGCCACGTCGTCGTTCTGGATCAGGCCGCCCATCTCGCTGTCGTGCCCGGTGACGATGTTCAGCACACCCGGCGGCAGCTTCTCCGCCACGCGCTGCACCACCCGGGTGATCGCCAGCGGCGTGGTGGGCGGCGGCTTCACGATCGCTGTATTGCCGGCCAGCAGTGCGTGCGGCAGCGAGGCACCGAGGATGGCGATGGGCCAGTTGAAGGGAACGATGACGGTCACCACGCCCAGCGGCTGGTAGGCCACGGAGGTGGTCACCGGAATGCCGGGTGCCGGTTCCAGGACCTTGCCCTGGTCCAACTGGTCGGCGAGGGAAAGGGCCAGCTGGAAGCGGATGTCGAAGACCAGGGCGTCGATCCAGGCCTCCATCCGGATCTTTCCGTTTTCCTGGGACAGGATGGCCGCGTCCTCGTCCCGCAGATCCGCGAGGCCTTCGATCGCTGCAGCAAGCTGGGCCGCCCGCTCTTTCGCGCCGAGGGCAGCCCAAGCCGGGAAGGCGGACTTAGCGGCGGCAACGGCGTCGGACACATCCTGCTTGGACGCGGCAGCGGCGTAACCCACCACGACGCCGGGCTTGCCCGGGTCCGCGACGGCGTAGGTCTCGCCGGTGTCCCGGACTTCACCCCCGATGTAGAGCCCCGTAGTGACTTCGGTGGTTTGGCCCGGTGTGCTTGCCAAATCAGTCATCTCACAACACCTCTCTGTGTTTGTCATCCGGTCCCATACCGGAAGCAGGAGCGGATCGGGTCCTGGCCGTCCCGGCCGCCCGCTTGAGAAGAACAGCGTGGGTCCGGGTGGGCAGGGCCCTGATTCCCCTCGCTTCAGCTTTACCTATATCCGGAGGGAGTGCTAGGGGTTGATGGAATCATTTTCCGGCGGCCGGACGGGGATCCGGTGCCGGAAATCGCCGCCAACCGGCTGCAGCAACGGCCGAGAAATCACGGCCTTGGTTCCGCCTCTCGGGGCCAGCAGGAATCCACCTCTTTCATGACGCCGGCGGACGGAGGCTGTGTGGATCACCCAGATTGGCTCGGTAGGATGGGCCGCAGGCAACAACTACCGCCGCCTTGGAAGGGTGATCCCTTGCTGAAAGCCATTAGCTACAACCTCCGGAAGCACAGTGCGAGCGCGGAACTCGAAGACTTGACCGATCGCTACGATGTAGACGTCATGTGCCTGCAGGAAGCAGACACTGAGAAGCTCCCGGACAAACTTGGCCATCTGCAGTTGGCCGATTCGACCAAGGGAAACAGGCTCGGCCTGGCCATCTATTACGACGAAAAAAGATTCTCCGCGGTCGATACCAACACTTTCGAACTGAAGAAGTCGCTGCACGATTATGTGCTTGCGCCGGCCCATGAGCGGCTGCTCGGAGTCAGAATGGTGGACAACGAAACCAAGCACGAAGTCGTCATCGGCGACTTCCATGCCGCGCCTTTGACGGCCACCAACTCCCTGCGCCGGCACCAGATCAAGGCCGGTCACGAGGCGCTGCTGGGCATGGGCGGCGACGGCTTGCAAATGACCTTGATGGTGGGAGATTTCAACTACCCGTTCTTTACGAAGAACCTCGTGGAGCACCTGAAGGAAACCGGCTACGCGTTGACATTGAGCAACCGCAGGACCTACACGCGCTACAAGCTCTTCCGCGGCCACTTCGATTTCGCAACGTCGCTGGGGCTGGATATCCAGAGCGTGGAAACATTGCCGCGCGGCCAGTCGGACCATCTGCCGATCCTGGTGACGGCGGAATACGTCGACGAGAACTACCACGCCCGCGACAGCTAGCAGGGCAGCTTTGACGGCAGCTTCACAGGACTGGTGATGACTGAGCCTTTGTTGTCCTTGCCGCGGTAAGCCCGGCATACCTTGAGGCCGCGGTCGGCCAGTTTGGATTTGATCTTGCTGATGGCATCCGGATTGAAGCCGTTCCACTGCATATGCATCAAAATGGTGCCGCCCTTGGTGGCTACCTTCGCCACGGTGGAGACCACCTGAGCTTTTGACTTGCCCGTGGTGTCATAGCTGCCTCTGGTCCACAGCCACGGCTTCATGCCGGCCTTTCGGTAGCCGCAGCGGACCGAATCATCGATCCGGCCAAACGGCGGGCGGCCGTAATTGGTCACCACACCCGGAGCACGCAGTTCGCGGGCCACGGCAGCGCAGCTGAGCTTTTTCATGTCCCCGCGGTGGTTAATGCTGTGGTTAATGACGTACTGGCCGTACGAGCGGGCCAGCTTCGCCAGGTCGACGTCGTACTTCTTCTTGTACTTCTGCAAACACCCGCCGGTGGGTGCGATGACGAGTCCAATGTTCTTCTTTTTGGCGTGTTTGATGACCTTCTTGAAGGAGGTCAGGGTCTTGGGACAGTCGTCGTAGCTCAGCACCACGCGGCTGGTGTGGTTGGGCCCCCGCGCCTCGCTCTGGGTCCAATGAATGGCGGCCTGGGCGCTGGGCACGAACCCGGCAATGGAGAGACCCAAGACAGTAGCCAGGATGATCAAAAAACGGCAGGTACGCATGGCGCACCGTCCTTCCCCCAAACACCGTGCGGCCGGAACTGAGGTGTCCAGTTCGTGGGACGCGCGCGGCTAGGTGCCATTTTGGGGCAGATAGGCCTAGATAGGCAAGAGGGCTGCCGAAGGTCTGCTCCATTACCCGCTGATCATCGTGTGGAAACCAGCGCCGCGGCCGTCATCGAGTGGGTCGCGAAATCTCGCGGTCGGCAGCGGCAGGCGAGTGCTCCGCCGTCCTCCTTCGCCGAAGGTTGGCGGCGACCAGCGTGCCAAGGATCAGCAGTGCGCCGGTGGTCTGGCCGGGCGAGAGCTGCTGGTGGAGGACCAGCCAGCCCGTGACGGTGGCTACGACAGGACTCAACAACCCCAGCAGCGATGCGCTGAAGGCGGGCAGCAACTGCAGGCCGCGGAACCACAGCACGTACGCCAGCGCAGTCCCCACCAGGGACAAATACACGTAGCCGGCCGTATTCAGTCCGGTCAGCTGAGTGGGCAGCGGCCCCTCCGCGAATAGAGCCAACGGGACCAACAGCAGGCCGCCGGCCGTCAGCTGCCAAGAAGTGACGGCCAGTGACGTGGCCGGCTGCCCCCACTTCTTGGTCAGCACGAGGCCGGCGGCCATGGAGGCAGTTCCGCCCAAAGCCGCCGCCACGCCAAGGGCATCGAGCCTGGCCTGGGCTTGGAGTACCAGCAGTGCCACTCCGGCCAGCCCCATGGTCGCGGCGGCAACCTTGGCGGTCGTCAGGCGCTCGCCGATCCAGCGCGAGGCCAAGACCGCCACCAGCAATGGCTGGACAGCGCCGATGGTCGCGGCCACGCCACCGGGGAGCCGGTGGGCGGCGACGAAGAGCAGTGCAAAAAACATGCCGATGTTCAGTGCCCCGAGGAGGGCTGTTTTCCACCACCAGGCGCCCTGCGGCAGCCGGCGGGTGGCCAAGAGCAGCAGGAGCCCGGCGGGCAGCGCCCGGACGGCAGCAGCCAGGAACGGCTTGTCCGGCGGCAGGAGCTCGGTGGTCACCGCATACGTGGTTCCCCAGGTCAGCGGGGCGAAGGCGGTCGTTATCAGAATGACCCATCTGTTGCTAAGCACTTAGTCAATATAGCTAAGCGCTTAGCAACAGTCTATGCTGGGCGGTATGGAAGATCAGGTAACAAGGATTCTCAAGCAGTGGGCTGCGGAGCGGCCCGACCTGGATGTCTCGCCGATGGCTGTGGTCGGCCGGCTTTCCCGAACGGCCCGGAAAATCGACGCGGTCCTTGCCGCTACGTTCGCCCGCCACGATGTGGACTCGGCAAGTTTCGACGTGCTGGCCACGCTGCGGCGGTCCGGAAAGCCCTTTACCCTCAGTCCCCGCGAGTTGACGGAGAGCGCCATGGTGACCTCTGCGGCCATCGCCCAGCGCCTGAACCGGCTGGAAGAGAGGCACTTGGTCACGCGGGCCCCAGACGCGAAGGACGGCAGGGGCAAGCAAGTCACGCTCACCCCGGCCGGACTGGACCTGGTCAACAGGGCGCTGCCGGACCACGTGGAAACCGAACATGCCCTGCTGGCGGGCCTGAGCGAAAAAGAGCGAGGCCAGCTCGCGGAGCTTCTGGCCAAGGTTGAGCAAGCCGCGACCGAGGCCCGCCCTTAGCGCGCTACAGGCAATCGGGCCGGCAGCACTTCCCGCGGCGCCCATGTTCCGGGCGCGTGGGTAGCCGGGCTGGTGCTGTCCCGCCTGTTGCGGCGTCGGCCGTCACTTGCCATATCTGGTGGTGGTCCACTTCCTGCTGGATCTTCAGGCCGCTTTGGCGGTCCTTGCGGTGGCGCGGGGGTAGTGATGGCACCGCCCGTCTGGCAGTGTTGGGAGCAAGCCGGTCTGGATTAGTCCAGCAGTCGAGCACGAAGGAGATGACGCCATGAACGATTCGGTTCCTGGGCCCGAGCCCGTCCTTGACAGCACTCACCCTGACGGCGGCGGTGCTAACGCCAGCGACGGCGGGAGCACCGCCGTCGAGCCCGAGGCCGAACCGCAGGTTCCGGAAATCACGTTCGACGAGCAGTTCTACCCGGCCCGCCCGCGCTCACTGCGGCCGACGGCCCGGCGCCGCCACTTCATGCCCGGCCGGCCGCCGTTCGACCCGGATGCGCGCAACAGCGTCTACGTGGAGTGGCTGCGCAATCAGTCCATGTTGGGCGATGCCAAGGTGCTGGCGCGGCAACTGTCAGGGCAGGCCAGCATGTGGCAAAACCCCTACGCCTACCCGGACCCGCGGGCCGCGGTGGAGAAGGCGTCGGTCTGGTTTACGGCCTACCCGCTGTCCCTGATCACCCGTCCGGGGCAGACGTTCCTGGCGGCGCTGGGCGACTCGGACTTGTGGGAGGCGTTCCAGCAGATTGGGATCAAGGCCATCCATATTGGCCCGGTGAAGCTGGCCGGCGGTGTGACCGGTTGGGACCACACTCCCAGTGTGGACGGACATTTCGACCGGATCAGCATGGCGATCGACCCGCTGTTCGGCACGGAGGACGAGTTCCGGGCCATGTGCGAAGTCGCCACCGAGCACGGCGGCACCATCGTGGACGACATCGTGCCGGGCCACACCGGCAAGGGTGCGGACTTCCGGCTGGCGGAGATGAACTTCCGCGACTACCCGGGCATTTACCACATGATCGACATTCCGGAATCGGACTGGGACCTGCTGCCCGAGGTGCCGGAGGGGGAGGATTCGGTCAACATCGACGTCGCCACCGAGCGCGCCCTCCAGCGGGCCGGCTACATTATCGGCGAGCTCCAGCGGGTCATCTTCTACGAGCCCGGCGTGAAGGAAACCAACTGGAGCGCCACGCCGCCGGTCCTGGACACGCACGGCAAGCCCCACCGCTGGGTGTACCTGCATTACTTCAAGGCCGGTCAGCCGTCCATCAACTGGCTGGACCCCACCTTTTCCGGCATGCGGCTGGTGATGGGCGACGCGCTGCATTCGCTGGTGGACCTGGGCACCGGGGCGCTGCGACTGGACGCCAACGGGTTCCTGGGCGTGGAGAAAAGCGCGGAGGAAACGCCGGGCTGGTCGGAAGGGCATCCGCTTTCCGCGGCAGCCAACCAGATCATCGGCAGCATGGTCCGCAAGGTCGGTGCCTTCACGTTCCAGGAACTGAACCTCAGCATCGACGACATCAAGGCCACCTCCGAAACCGGCCCGGATTTGTCCTACGACTTTGTCACCCGCCCGGCGTACCACCACGCGCTGGTCACCGCGGATACCGAGTTCCTCCGGTTGACGCTGCGGCTGGCCATGGAGATCGGCATCGATCAGGCCTCCCTGGTGCACGCGCTGCAGAACCACGACGAGCTGACCTACGAACTGGTGCACTTCACCACCAAGCACAAGGACGATCTCTACGAGCTCGACGGCGAGGAGCTCACCGGCGCCGAGCTCGCCCACAAAGTGCAGCAGACGCTGCGGGACGGGCTCACCGGCGAGGCCGCGCCGTACAACCTGGTCTTCACCGCCAACGGCATCGCCTGCACCACCGCCAGTGTGATCACCGCGGTGCTGGGCATCACCGAGCTGGACTCGATCACCGAGGAACAGGCGGCGGAGGTCCGGCGGGTCCACCTGCTGCTGGCCATGTACAACGCGCTGCAGCCCGGTGTTTTTGCGCTCTCCGGCTGGGATCTGTGCGGGATCCTTCCGCTGGACCGCAGCAAGGTGGCCCGGCTGATGTCCCGCGGGGACACCCGCTGGATCAACCGCGGCGCGCACGACCTGATGGGCTTCGATCCGTCGGCGCAGACCTCAACGTCCGGCATGCCCATGGCGCGGGCGCTGTACGGCACGCTGCCCGAGCAGCTCGACGATGAGTCTTCCTTCGCGCGGCAGCTGACGCGGATCCTGGAGGTCCGGGATCAGTACGGCATTGCCAAGAGCGCGCTGATCGATGTCCCCGACGTCTCCCAGCGCGGCATGCTGGTGATGGTGCACCAGTTGGTAGATGGCGGACAGGAGGTCACCGTGCTGAACTTCTCCGGCCAGGAGATGGCGGGCACCGTCCGCTCCGAAGCGCTGCAGCTGGGCTCGGAAGTGACCGACGCGTTCAGCGGAGAGGCCATCGGCACGGTGGATGACCTGCACAGTTTCTACCTGCAGCTGGGGCCCTATGAAGGGACGGCGCTGCTCGTCACTCCTCCGCCTGCTGCGGAGGAGAACGACGACGGCGGTGCCTCCGAGGTGTTCGACGCGTCCGATGAGCCGGGCCCGGAAACCTACGACTGAGCAGCTCTGACGATGGATGATGCCCCTAGACCCGGCAGGGCTAGGGGCATCATTCGGTCCAGAGCAAGCCGGGGCTATTTTTCGGAGTCGGGGTCGCCGATGTGGCCGGGGGCGTTGACGTCCAGGACACGCTCGACGAACGCACCGTACTCCGCCATGTAGTGACTCAGGAAGCCCTTTGTCGATTCGTCCTTGACCTCGCCGTCCTCCCCGTATGCCTCCGGTTTGAAGGAGATATAGACCTCCGGGGCGTTCAGTTGCGGAGCGTCAAGGAAGCTGAGGACACCGCGCATGGAGGACTGCATCACGGCGGTGCCGATGCCGCCGGGGGAGGCGCCGACAATGCCGGTGGGCTTGCGCGCGAAGGAGTTGGTGCCCCACGGCCGGGAGCCCCAGTCGATGGCGTTCTTCAGTGCGCCCGGAATAGAGCGGTTGTACTCGGGGCTGACGAACAAGATGCCGTGGGACGCCTCGATGGCTTCCTTCAGCGCCCTGCCCTCGGGCGGATAGTTGTCGTCAAAGTCCTGGCTGTACAGGGGCAGGTCCCTGATGGGGATTTCGTTGAACTCCAAAGTGTCCGGAGCAAGCTTGATCAAAGCCTTGGCGAGCGTTCGGTTGAAGGAGGTGCTGGACAAGCTGCCGACGAAATAGCCGATCTTGTACGTGGGCATGGGATTCTTCCTTCCCGGCGGCCGGCGCGGGCCGGCCCGTTGCGGTTGATCCATTGGGCGCGGGCGCCGGAGGAGGCAGCCCGACACCCGCAAGGCTACTGCGAACCGAAACGCGTGGTAACCCGGCCCGCCCTCAGCGGCCGGTCGACGGCCTAGTTAGATTTCCCAGTCGCCAAGGCCCTCGGCGCCGTCGCCAAAGAAACCGCCCGCGCCGTCGCCGAAGAGGCCGCCGAAGCCTGCGTTGTCCGCAAAGCCCTCCCCGGCGGAGGCAACGCTATCGCCGATCCCTTCCGCCGCGCCGGCAATCCCGTCGCCGATTCCGGAGAACCCGTCCAGCAGGGGACCAGCGATGGCAGAACCGACGAAGCCGGCGGCCACCCCGGCCAGCAGCCCGGCGCCCAAGCCGCCGGCGGCACCAGCCGCTCCCGCTGCCAGGCGGCCGCCGCCGCGTCCCGATCCGCTCCGGCCGAGGATCCGTTCCATGAAGCCCGGCCGGGCTACTTCGGCGCGGGTTGCGGTCCGGGCCAGGGTTTCCGGCTGGTCGGAGGCGGCTTGCTCCGAGGCAGGGAGTTGGCTGTTGAGGTCCTCCCGGAGCATGGCGCGCTGCTGCGGCGTCAGACGGGCGAAGGCTTCGGCGTGGGCCCGCTCCATATCCTGCGGCGGCGCCGTGTGGAGCATGTATTTGTACTTGGCGATGGCCGCCTGGTCGGCGTCACGCCCGGCGCCCTGGCCCGACCTGCCGCCGCGGGGCTGCGGCGCGGACGGGTACCGCTGGCCGTCGTAACCGTCGCGGCTATAGCCGCGGTCGGCGTATCCGCGGTCCTGGCCGTAGCCAGGATCCTGCTCGTACCCGCTGCCCTGACCGTAGCCGGGCTGCTGGCCGTAGCCGGACCGGGAGTCCTGCGGCCGGTTCTGGCGCTGCTGCCCGGTGCGCTGGGACAACTGCTCTTTGGCATACTGGACCGCCATGGTTTTGCCCTTTTGGACCAGCTTGTCGAACATTCCCACGTCTTGCTCCTTGCCTGCCCGGGGTCAAAGCCGGGACTCGGTGACCATCTCTCGTCTTAACAACTGGCCGCACCCGGCGAGAGTTCCGACGGGTCCGGATGCTGGAACGAACGACACAGGATCAACGGTGGACATCCGTGTGGGCCCGGTGACGCTCCGCCTAGCTGGTGAGCTCGGCGACCGCCTGGAGATGCTGAGGGCGGACGGGAACGGTGTTCGGCTGGTATTCCGGATGCTTTTCCACGTAGGCCTTGAAATAGGGGCACACGGTGACCACTGCCAAGTCCGCGGCAATGGTGTCGTCGAGCGAGTACCGGGCCAAGCGTCCGGCGAGCCCTTGACCGGAGTATTCCTCCTTGACGGTGGTGTGGAAGAAGATCCGTTCCGGACCGGCACTGCCCTCGAACGGCAGCCAATGGGCCTTGCCGATGACTTTGTCTCCGTCGACCAGTTCGTAACGGTGGCGGTCGGCATTGGGACGGACGGTGATCGGCGATGCGGATTCCATGCTGTCTCTCCTGTAGGTGTCGGCCGTGGTCGGGGATTGTCAGTTGAAGGTGGCTCGTGTCAGCCGCGGGGGCGCAACTGGACCGTCGGCAGCGTTGGCGCCGGAAGCGGGGCCGGCATCCCCTCCGGGTAGGGGCCGAACCGGGGATAAGGGGCGCCGTCCGGGTACATGCCACCGGCTGGTTCCGGGGCGGGTTCGACGTCGATCTCGGCTTGCCATGCAGCGCGGTAGGCGACGATCTCGTCGTGGCTGCGTCCCACGAAGTTCCACCACATGATGATCTGCTCGCCCAGCGGCTCGCCGCCGATCAGGAGCACCCGTGCCGGGACGTCCCCAGCCTCCAGCACCACGCGGCCGCGGCCGGGGGAGAGGTAGACGAGGTGGTCAACGGGTACCTCGTTCCCGTCCAGCCGAAGGTCACCGGTGTCCAGCAGGATGCCGTGCTCGAACTCAGGGTCCAGGTCGAGTTCCAGCCGCGATCCGGCCCGAAGAACCGCTTCGGCGCCAAGAAGCGGTGGGGTGCGCGTATTGACCGGCGAGGTGGAACCGGCCAAGGAGCCGATGAAAACCCGCACTTCGGTTCCGTTGCCGACAACGGGTTCCGGGGCGTAGTGCTCAAACGTCGGCGGCATGTTCCGGGTCGAGTCCGGAAGGGCGAACCACAGCTGCGCGCCGTGCAGAAATGTGGTGTCCGGCGTCGAGAATTCCTGGTGGGAGATGCCGCGGCCAGCAATCATCAGGTTCACTTCGCCCGGTCGCACGATCGCCTCAAACCCGGCGGAATCACGGTGCGCGATCTTTCCAGAGAAGAGCCAGCTGACCGTGGCCAGGCCGGTGTGAGGGTGGCGCGGAACGTGCATGCCACCACTCTGCGAGACCAGATCCGGTCCGTAATGATCGAGGAAGCACCAGGCCCCGATCAGGCTGCGCCGTTTCTGCGGCAGGGTTCGGCGAACGTTCATGGCGCGGATCCCGCCCAGCGGCACATCCCGCGGAGTCAGGACCTCCACGGCGGCGGCGTCGGCTTCCAAGGTGCAGACGACTTCCTCGGGCGCAGTCTCCATGTTGCTCATGGGCTAAGTCTAGGCACGCGGGCCGCCGAATCGCCCGTGAAGCCTCCTCTCCGAACTTCACTGCGTGTACTTCGGGGAGGATAGAGGGATGGAGGAAATCGGCGAACTGCTGCGCAGTCTGGACTACTGGTGGATCTACCTCGCCGGGGCGGTATTCGTGACCGTTTCCGCCATGCTTCCTCCGGTGCCGAGCACCACGCTGTTTGTGGCGCTGGGATCGCTCTCGGTGCACACGGACCAACTCAACCCCTACCTGCTGGTGGCAGCCATGCTGGCCGGGGCGGTGGCCGGTGACGCTGCCACTTTTGTGTTGGTGCGCCACTTCAACCTCCCGGAGCGCAGGTTCTTCTCCGGGGACCACTGGCAATCCGGTTTCCACGCCGCCCGGACCAGGCTGGGGCGCAAGGGCCTGCCGCTGGTGATGACGTCCCGGTTTGTTCCCCTGGGGCGGCTGACGCTCAATGTGGCTGCAGGGATGATTCCCCAGCCTGGCCGACGGTTCCTGGCCCACTCCGTCATTGCCGGTGTGCTGTGGTCCGCCTACTCGGTGGGCGTCGGCGCACTCTCCGGAGCCTGGCCCCAGCTGACCACAGAGTTCGCCGTACTGCTGGCCATCGCCGTGTCGCTGGTGCTCGGGTGGCTGATCAATCAAGCGATCAGCTGGTGGGAAGGCCGGCAACTGCCGGAGTTTGTCCGGAAACGGGCCAGCTAGACGGCTGCCGCCAAGGCCGGCCGGGACACAGGCCGAAACGACAGTGACGGCTTCCGTCCTATCCCCGCTCTTCCACCCCGCACCAGTTGGCGATGAACAGGGCGATGCTTTTGGTGATTCGACGGACTGACTCGACGGACACGCGCTCGTCGAAGCCGTGGATCGCTTCGGAGACCGGTCCGTAAACCAGCGTAGGAGTGTCGGCGTAGAGCGTGAAGACGCGACCGTCGAGGTAGCCGGGCGTGGTGAAACTGCCAAGCTCCGTGCCGAAGACCTGCTGGTGGGTGCTCTCCAGCAGAGACTCAGCTTCGCTCCCGGGTTCCAGCACGTATCCTTCGGAAAAGAATCCGGTCCGGGTGGCGACGGCGTGGATGGGTGCCGGCCCGGCCCCCAACTGCGCGAGGCATTCCTGCAGTTCCGCCCAGGCCTGTTCAGCGGGGATACCGGGGTAAATGGCCGCCCGGACATCGAATTCGCACCAAGCGGGCACGCTGGAGGGCCAGTCGCCGCCGGCAATCTGCCCGAAATTGAAGTTGATGGGGTGCTTCAGGTCCTCGAAAAAGCGGTGCTGGCCGCGGTCAGCGTTCCACTTTTCCTCCACCTCCCGCAGCGCGGTCATGGCGGTATAGGCGGCGTCAATGGCGTTGAATCCGGTGCCCATTTCGCGCGGATGGGTCGGGCTGCCGGTGACGCGCACTTTAAGCCAGATCACCCCGACGTTGGCCCGGACCAGCATGTCCTCTTCGGGCTCCGGGATGATCACGGCGTCCGCCCGGTAGCCGCGCATGAGCGCGGACAGGGAACCATTGCCGGTGCATTCTTCTTCGACGACGGACTGGAAGTGGATACGGCCGGCGGGTTCAAGACCGGCGGCCCGGACGGCGTCGAACGCGAAGAGGTTGGCGGCCAGTCCGGCCTTCATGTCGCCGGCGCCGCGGCCGTACATCCAACCGTCGACGATGGGTGCGTCCCAGGGGGAGCGGGACCAGTGCTCTTCCGGCCCCTCCGGAACCACGTCGACGTGCCCGTTCAGGATCAGCGAGCGGCCGGCCTCGGCGGCGGGGAGATAGGTCCCGACGACGTTCGTCACGTCGTCGTAGGAGACGGTGACCGGCCCGAAGCCTTGATGCGTGGCGAGCTCCTCGGGATCGAGCTGCCAGCGGTCCATGTCCAGCCCGCGCGCGGCCATCGCCGAGTGCAGCAGGTCCTGGGCGCTGCCTTCCTGGGTGCGGAGTGACGGGTGCTTCACGAGTTCTTGGGTAAAGGCGAGTTGTGCGTCGAAAGCGGCGTCGACGGCCGCGGTGATGCGACGGGACTGTTCTTCGGTGATCATCCAATGCTCCTTGGTACGGCCCGGGGGAGCCGCCCGGCTGGGCGGCTCCCCCGGGGTGGTTGGAGAGTGCTGCTTTCGACGGCGGTGCGAGCCTGCCGTCGGGACCCGCACCTGTTGGGGCGGGCAGCGGGGCTAGGCGTCGGCCACGATCCGCTTGTCCTGGACGCGCATCCGCTCGCCAAGGAAGCCGCCGACGGCGGTGAGCAGCGCGATGATGGCCAGGATCATTGCCGCACCCCAGGACTGGTTGCCGGAGACGCCGAGCATCGCGGTAGCGATCATCGGCATGAACCCGCTGGTCGCGCCGGCGATGTTGTAGCCCAGTGCCACGCCGGAGTAGCGCAGTTTAGCCGGGAACAGTTCGGTCAGCAGCGCACCGTTGACCGCGTACGCTACAGCGATCAGCATGATGCCGATGGTGATCGCCAGCGTGATCATCAGCGGCGATTTCGTGTCGATCATGGCGAACAACGGGAAGGCCAGGACGGCGGTCAGGATGCCGCCCCACATCGTGACCTTGCCCGGACCAACCTTTTCCGCGAGCCGGCCCATCAGAATGGTGACGACGATCTGCGCGAAGGCGGCGATCAGCGTGGCATTGACCATCACATTGCGGTCCACGCCCAGGGTGTTGACGCCGTAGCTGACCACGAAGGTGGTGATCATGTAGAAGCCGCCCACGCCCAGCAGGGCAGCGAGCACGGCAACCACCAGGCGGCCGCCGGCATGCCGGAAGACGTCGAAGGCCGGGACCTTGGAGGTCTCCTCTTGGGCGAGCAGATCCTTGAAGATCGGGGACTCTTCGACCTTGAGTCGGATCCAGAGCGCGATCAGCAGCATCGGGAAGGACAGCAGGAACGGGATGCGCCAGCCCCAGGCGTCGAAGAAGTCGGAGGGGAACAGCAGCACCAGGGTGAAGGCAGTGGAGGCCATCAGGGTCGCCACCGGCGAGCCAATCTGGACCATGGCGGCGTAGCGGCCGCGCTTCTCCGCCGGGGCGTGCTCGACGGCCATGGTCACAGCACCGCCCCATTCGCCGCCCACGGCCAGGCCTTGAACGAGCCGCAGCACGGCGAGCAGGATCGGGGCGGCCAAGCCAATGCTGCCGAAGTCGGGCAGCAGGCCGATCAGGCCGGTGGCGACGCCGATCATCACGATGGTGGTCAGCAGCGCGGGCCGGCGGCCGAACTTGTCTCCGATGTAACCGAAGAGCATGGCACCGATCGGGCGGGCGGCGAAGCCCACGCCGAAGGTGGCGAAGGACGCCAGCAGCGCGGCCGTCGGATCCAGGTCCGTGAAGAACAGGCGGTTGAACACCAGCGCTGCGGCCGTACCGAAGAGGTAGTAGTCATACCATTCGAGAGCGGTCCCGACGAAGGCTGCGCGGGCGATCTTGCCCGCGTCCTTGCCGGAGACTTTCGGCGGAGCGCCGGGGGTATTAACGGATAGCGGCGTCGTCACGTGGTTGCCTTTCAAGCTGTGCGGGCCGGCGTCGTTGGTGGAGCCAACGGCGGCCCATTAAATCTTATGGCCCTGAACGGAGGACATCCCGCGGTAGAGCTGTGAAGTACCTCTCGACTGTAAGGGAGTGCCAATCACCTAACCAATGACATTACCCACCGACTTGACAACACTGGATTGTGCATTTTCACAAGGAAGTGCCGGTTTGGTAGTCCGCGAGGGTGACCAGCGCCAGTGCGGCCTGGGCGGGCACCGTCATGTCGAGCCCGATGACTTCTTCCAGTGAATGTAGCCGGTTGACCACCGTATTCCGGTGGCAGTACAGTTCCTCCGCCGTTTCCTTGATCGACCCGGTCCGGCCGTAGCTGTGTGCCACCTGCAGCAACCGCTGGCGTTCGTGCGGTGTGCAGTGGTCCAGGGCAGTGGTGACCGGAAGCGAGAACCCGGGGAGAGTCTTCTCCAAGAGGTCCCGGGCGATAGTCATCCAGGTGCCGGGGATGGTCGCCAGCCCTGCATCCGCCCCATGTTTGGCGGCCAACACCAGGGCCGACGCCGCAGCCTGGGGGATCGCCGCCAGGCCCTCAACGCCAGGGACGTAACCTGCCGGGAACTCGGGTGGGTCATCCTGCCACGTCCGTCCGGCGCGGACTACGCGGAAAAGGTACAGGGCTCCGGCGCGTTCATAGGAGAAGGTCTGGCGGTCCGCAGCAGGCTGCCGCTGCAACTTGGCCACGGTTTCCCTGGTGACTGCCAGCAGCTCGAACACGTCCGAGCTCTGTACTTCCAGGCCGGCGGCGATGTCTGACATCTCGCCGGCGTTGTCTGTGTCGGTATTGAAGAGCCGCGAGAGCAGCCGTTGCCGGTGCAGCTGTTTGTTCTGGGCGAGCAGGGCTTCTTCTTCCGAAAAGGCCTGCTGGATGCTGCTGACGTAACTTTCCACCGTGTCCAGAACGCGGTCCATATTGGCAACGAGGATCTCGGTGCCGTGCCCGCGCGCCACCCGTTCAAGCCCTTTCCACAAGACCCTGAAGTCGTTGCGGACGGCACTGAGGAAGGCTTCCATCGGGACCCCCTGGCGAGCGCGGCGCGCCGCGACGTCCCTCGGGAGGGATTGAAGATCAGCGGGCAGTTCCAGCCCCGCCAATAGGAACAGGAACATCTCCATGGTGTCTGCCGCGGTTCGGCGGACATCCTCGTCCGGCACCAGCGCGCCCTCGTAGGAGATGGTGGCGAAGCGTTCCAGGAAGTCGCTGACCAGCGAATCGCGTTCCTGCCACAACCGCTGGATGAGTTCCGTCCAGTGGGGCTCGGCCGACGGGTCGGGATTGAAGTCGCGGGGCAGGCCGGTGCTGGGTGGAAGGTCTTCTCCGCGCGACTCGCTCATTGACCCATGTTATGCAATCGCCTAATTCTTTTGTGAATTGTGGCGGCTTTTGTCGATTGAGTGCGACAATACTCCAGTGTTGAATGGGGAGGTGGCGGCCGGGCTTGGCCCTGTTCGCCGTGATCGCTCCGGGCACGCCGCAGCGAAAGCACGAAGAGGACTCATGCTCGTCGATCTCCTGATCCGCAACGCCCGCATTCTGACCCAGGATCCCGCACAGCCGGTGGCTGAAAGCCTGCTGATCCACGACGGCAAGGTGTTGGCACTCGACGTCGACCGGCAGAGCGTCCCCCGTGCCCGGCGGGTTGTCGACGCCGAAGGCGCCGTGGTTGTCCCCGGCTTCAATGACGTGCACGCCCACAGCGTGTGGTTCGGGCTGGGCCTGATGGAAGTAAACCTGGGGTCCGTCGCGAGCCTCGAAGAGGCCTATGCGGTGATCGCCGAAGCCGCTGCGTCGCTGGCGCAGGATGAGTGGGTTGTGGCCTCGGGTTACAGCCCGCTGCTGCACAACGGGGCCCAGCCTGACCGCGACCGGCTCGATGCAGCCTCCGGCGGCCGCCCCGTCTGGATCAAGCACTCTTCCGGCCATGCCTGCAATGTCAACGGCATCGCACTAGACCTGATCGTGGCCCGCGGGGCGGACCTCGCTGCGCCGATCGACGGCGGCGTCGTGGCCAGAGATGCTGCGGGCCGGCCCACCGGGTTGCTGGAGGAGAACGCCATGCGGCTGGTGCAGGACATCATGCTGCCCTACCCTCTGGCCACCATCGAGCGCGCGCTGGATTTGGCGACCTCCCACTACCTGACCGAGGGCATCACCAGTGTTACCGACGCCGGCATCGCGGGCGGATGGATTGGCTACTCACCGCGCGAGTTCGGCGCCTACCAGAGCGCGCGCGACAAGGGGCTGTTGAGCGTGCGCATGCAACCGATGATGGTTTTGGACGCTTTGCACACGGTTCCGGGGCATGACGCAGATCCGGACTCCCGGGGGCTCGACGCCGGCATCCGCACCGGTCTGGGCGACGACTGGCTCCGGCTGGGCCCGGTGAAGATCTTCAGCGACGGATCGCTGCTGGGCAGCACCGCGTACGTCACCGAAGAGTATGTTGGCTGCCCGCATAACCACGGCTACCTGCAGATGGACGCCCATGAGCTGCGTTCCTCCGCGCTGGAGGCGTACCGGGCCGGCTGGACCATCGCGATGCACGCGATCGGCGATCATGCCGTGGACCACGCGATCGACATCATCACCGAAGCCCAGGAAACATATGGCCGCAAGCCGCTGCCCAACCGGATCGAGCACGGCGGCGTCATCCGGCCCGAACAGCTGGACCGGATTGCTGCGGCCGGGATCGTCCTGGTCCCGCAGCCACATTTCATCACCGAGTTCGGCGACGGCATGGCCAAGCTGCTCGGCCCGGAACGGACGGCGACGTCCTACCCCGCCAACAGCCTGCTGAAGCGCGGCGCCACGCTGCCGGGGAGCTCGGACCGCCCGGTCTCCAACGGCCGGCCGCTTGATGTGATGCAGTCGTTTGTCCAGCGGCTAACCCCCTCCGGCGAGGTCTATGGCCCCGACGAGAGGATCACCGGGGCCGAGGCGCTGTACGCCTACACTGCTGGTTCCGCGGCCGCCACGGGAACTGAAGGGACCAGGGGCCGACTGATGCCGGGCATGCTGGCCGATCTGGTCTTCCTTAACCAGGACCCCACCGCCGTCGAACCATCGCAGATCGGCGCCACGCAGGTGCTGGCCACCATGGTGGGCGGCGAGATCCGCTATGGCGCAGAAATCTTCCCGGCGCAGGAAGGCCGTGATCCGGCGATGGCATCGACCGGGGAGGAAACCCGATGAGCACCACCAACCAGGAATTTCTGTCCGACTTCGCCACCATGTCCGGCTTCGGCGCTACCGCCGGCGGCGGCGTGGACCGGCAGGCCGGCACGACGGCGGACCACGCCACCCGCCGCTGGTTCGGCGAGTGGCTGGCCCAGCATGGCTTTGCCGAAAAAGTGGATGCGGCGGGAAACCAGTTCGGCACCCTTGACGTGGTTCCCGGCGCTCCGTATGTCCTGCTCGGGTCGCACCTGGACTCCCAGCCGCTGGCCGGCCGGTACGACGGCGCCTACGGCGTGCTGGCGGGGGCCCATGCGGCAGCCCGCGTCGCAACCGAGGCTGCTGCCGGCGGGCTCGACCCGGTGTACAACATTGCCGTGGTCAACTGGTTCAACGAAGAAGGCAGCCGCTTCACACCCAGCATGATGGGCAGCTCGGTGTTCACCGGCAAGCTCGCCTTGGAGCAGGCACTGGCCACGGCGGACCCGGCCGGGACAACGGTTGCCGAGGCCTTGGCTGCGGGCGACCGCAGCACCGGTGCCGGCGCCCCGGTGCTGGCGGACGTGGCCCGGTACGCCGAAATCCACATCGAACAGGGCAAGAACCTTGAGGAAACCGGCACGCAGGTCGGGATCGTGGACCGGACGTGGGCGGCCAGCAAGTACCGCGTCACGGTCGACGGCGCGCAGTCGCATACCGGTTCCACCCGGATGGAGGACCGCCGGGACGCCCTTTACGGGGCTGCGCTGGTGATTGCTGCCGCCCGCGATCTCGCCGCCGAGTTCGCGCCCGGGCAGCTGCACACGTCGGTGTCCGAGATGTACGTGCTGCCTAACTCGCCGGTGACCATCGCCCGGCAGGCGGTCATGAACCTGGACCTGCGTTCGCCGGACGAGGAGGTCCTGGCCCGCGCCATGGACTTGCTGGACAAGCGCATCGCCGACGCCGAGGCCCTCTCCCGGACGGACATCTCGCTGGTGCAGACGCATCGGTGGGGCTTGGTTTCCTACCAGCCCGCGGGAGTGGCGCTGGGAACCGCCAGCGCGGAACAGCTCGGCTTCAGCCACGCGGAGATCATGACGGTAGCGGGGCACGACTCCACCAACATGAAGGATGTCGTCCCCACTGTCATGCTTTTCGTGCCCAGCGTCGAC
This sequence comes from Arthrobacter sulfonylureivorans, assembly GCF_022637435.1. Lineage (NCBI taxonomy): Bacteria > Bacillati > Actinomycetota > Actinomycetes > Micrococcales > Micrococcaceae > Arthrobacter > Arthrobacter sulfonylureivorans. Next base: position 3,642,857 of record NZ_CP093326.1, on the reverse strand, counting down.
GGCATCTCGCACAACGAAGCAGAATTCACCCGCGACGATGACGCCGTGCGCGGCGTGGACCTGCTGACCGAGGTCACCCGGCGGCTGGTCCGCGGCGAGCTCGCCGCCGACTAACGGTCCGCGGCCGCACCGCCGGAGGAAGGCTGGTCATCGTCGCGGCAGACACAGGGCCGGCAGCGATACGGGCAAGTCAAAAGCCGGCTCTACCGCGGCAGACGCGAAGACCAGAGCTCACGAAATCCGTGGTTGACCCATGACTGTGATCGTGGACTACAGCGCCGGAACTGCACCATCCGGAGGCATTGGAACGGCCCCGCGGACATCCGTAGGCGCCGTCGATCGCCCAATATCGCTGAGCTGCTAGATCCGAAATCCTGCCGGTCTTTCGGTTCTACGGGCAGCGCTAACGTACTTCGCGGGCCCCGCCGGCCGCGAATATTTCGGCCGCGTGTCCGGAAGCCCAGCACCCCAAGCCCACCTCTAGGCGATGCCAGTGTCCCAGCCGTTACCGGTGTTCTTGGTTCGGGGATATGACCCGCGCGCCAACCCGTTGAATGGTGTTTTCTATTCGTGGAACTCGAAGGGCCACAGACCAAGCCAGTACGAGTGCTGGCTTGGTCTGTGGCGGCAGCGTCCGGCATCCACGTTAACGATCGACCTGCCATGGTCAAAGCTTCGGCCAGTCTTGTCCCATCAGGGACCTTCAGGCACCTACTGGACCCCGTATAGCCCGCGATGAATTAGCTGACGGGGAGAGCAGTCATCCGCGTAAACAACCGGGAATTCCCTTGCTGCTGCGGGAGGCCGAACGGAGCCGTAGTGGATGTCTCTTGGAACTGGCGAATGGTTGTGGGACCGTCACGCTTTTTGTGGAAGATTGTTGGCATTCCCGGGTTGTTTCTGTGGGATTCCTGTGGGGTTTGGCTGAATAACGTTTTACCCAACAGCAACCCACTCCTCTGAAAGGGAAACCCATGACCACTGCAATTGCCAATCCCTCCCGCCGCGGCCGCATCCTCCTGTCCTTGGCCGGGCTCCTGGCTGCCGGCGCAGTGGCCGTCGGTTCGGGTGCCGACTTCGCCGCGAGTTCGGTCAATACGGACAACGCTTTCACTTCCGGCTCGTTGTCGCTCAGCAACAGCAAGGCCAACAGCGCTGTGTTCAACATGAGCAACCTGAAGCCCGGCGACAGCGTCACCGGCTCGGTGGCCATCACCAACTCCGGTACGCTGCCGGCTTCCTTCACGCTGAAGGAAACAGCCACCAGCACCTTCCCCAACGCAGACCTGCTGACCCTGAAGATCACCGACGCGAAGAACCCGAAGATAGTCTGGGCCGGCAACTTGGGCGCGTTGGGCACGACCGGCCTCGGCTCCTGGGCGGCAGGGGAACAGCGGGAATTCGTTTTCACCGTCACGTTATCGAAGGACGCGACCAACGCCGAGCAGGGCAAGACCGCCACAGCGCTCTATGCGTGGGGCGCAGTTCAGGCCGAAGGCCAGAACTACACCCAGCAGTAGCAACCAACTCACGGCGCGGCCTGCGGTTAGGGCCGCGCCGGCCTAACCGCAGGCCGCGCCCTGCGGTTAGGGCCGCGCCGGCCCACGCTCAGCCTGAAAGGACTTGACATGGCACACAGGCAGCGCACTCTTCGCCAACGGCTCGTTGGCGGCTTCATCAACATGGCGGCCGTGTTGGGCATCGCTGCCGCAGCGGCCATCCTGGTGCCCGGGCTGTTGGGCATGGAGCGCTACGTCATCACGGGGACGTCGATGTCAGGCACGTTCGAACGCGGTTCCCTGGCCTTCGAAGAGCCGGTCCCGGTGGGCCAGTTGCGGGTCGGAGATGTCATCACCTACATGCCCCCGCCGGACTCGGGGCTGACCCAACTGGTGACCCACCGGATCATCAGTATCGACGAGGACGCCCACGGGCTGGTGTTCCGGACCAAGGGAGACGCGAACAGTTCGCAGGATCCGTGGGAGTTCAGGCTGCAAGAGCCCATGCAGCCGCGGGTCGTGGCCACGGTTCCGTACGTCGGACACGCCTTCATCGCCCTGGCGGATAAGAGCCAGCGGATGCTGATCATCGGGGTCCCGGCTGGCGCCTTGGCCGCCTTCTTCCTGGTGGACTTTGTTCGCGGCCTGCGGCCAAGGCCCCAGGCAAACCCGGCTCAAGTTGGGCACCCGGCCTGACTCAACCCAATTGAAGTAACAGTGCCGGAGGGCGCCGCCAGCGCGCGCCCTCCGGCACTGTTACCTTCGCGTGGATCCTGCGTGGAAGAGCTGTGTACTTCGCCCTCCTAACGTTGAACCAAAGGTCGTCCCGTAGCGACGAATGCACCAAGACTCAGGAGAAGTCCAGGAAATGAAGGCCCGCACAGCACTGCTCGCGCTGTTGGCAGCCGTGATTGCTGTCGGCTGGGCCGGCTTGCCGGGATTCTCCACCGCCGCCTTTACCGCGACCACCACAAGCACCGCCCAGGTGACGACAGCCGCTGACTGGACTCCGCCCGTCGTCGTCCTCGATGCCCCCGCCTTTGTACTGAGGGACACGGTGACCCTGACCGCCGCCGCAACGGACGCCGAAACCGGGGTCAAGACCGTGCGGTTCGATTTTCTGGCCCCCGGAGCCTCGTCCTGGGCCGAGGTCTGCACGGCCACGCAGGCGCCCTTTTCCTGTGAGTGGAACACGAAGCCACTGGCCGACGGCAGCTATGGAATGAGGGCGACGGCGACCGACAACGCCGGGTACTCCGCCACTTCCGAGGCTCTCCGGGCGACGGTGGCCAACAACGTGCTGGTCGCCCTGGGTGACGTCGCGGACGCGGTGCGCGGAACGCCGACGCTGTCCGCCGCCGTACACAACGCCGGCGCGCTCGGCTATACGCTGCGGATCGAGTATTCGGCCGCCGATGCGAACAAGTGGACCGGGATTTGCACCTCCATGAACCCTCCTTTCAGCTGTAGCTGGAACACCGGCGCGCTGGCCAACGACTTCTACGATCTGCGGGCCGTCGCGGTCTTGGGCGGCAGCATCTTCTACTCGGCCATTGCCGAGGACGTGCTGGTGGACAACCAGGCACCGACCATCTCGATGACGGACCCCGGCTCGCCGCTTGCCGGCGTCCGAACATTCCAAGCCAAGGCCTCGGACGCCCACTCCGGTATTGCGCAGACGGTGCTGCAGTACGCTCCGTTCGGTGCGGGCAGCTACAAGGACCTCTGCACCGTCAATACCGCCCCCCACTCCTGCCGCTTCGACACCAGGGCCCTGCCCGACGGCAGCTACTCCTTCCGCGCCGTGGCCACCGATGTGGCCGGCAACAGCACCGTCTCCACGCCTATCTCCAGCCGGTTGGTGGACAACAATGCATCGGCCGTTTCAATGGAGAATCCGGGCGTCTACCTGACCGGCACGGTGACGCTTTCCGCGGCAGCCAGCTCCAAAGCCGGCGTCACCTCTGTGACCATTCAGCGCTCGACCAGCGGGACCTCGGCCTGGACCGATATTTGTGCGGACGCCACCTCGCCCTACGGTTGCAGCTGGAACAGCGCGACCGTGGTCAACGGGTTCTACGACTTCCGGGCCGTCCTGCTCGACGGAACAGGGAAAAGCACAACCTCCGATGCGACTAGCGGCCATCAGGTAGACAACACGCCGCTGCGCGGATTCGACGTCCAGGCCGCCAATGGGGGAGCCGTCGGCAAACTGCAGCCGGGCGACTCGATCACCTACACCTACAACCAGCAGGTCAACCTGTCCTCCATCACGCCCGGCTGGACCGGTGCGCCCCAGGCCGTCACCGTCCGACTGCAGGACGGCGCGCTGCTAGGCCTTGGCGCCACCGGCGACACCCTCGACGTGCAGCGCTCCGGCAGTGCGGTCAACCTCGGCTCGGTGAATCTGAAGCAAAACTTCGTCAAGGCCAACAAGACCGCACAGTTCAACGCCACCATGAGGGCGGGCACGACGACGGTCAACGGTGTGCAGGCGACCACCGTCACCGTCGCCCTCAACAACACGGGCAGCGGCAGCAACAACCTGCGCACCGCGTCGGCCGCCGCGAACATGGTTTGGGCGCCGTCCGCGGCCGCCCTTGATCTCAAGGGAAATGCGGCGTCGACGGCACCCGTCATTGAAGGAGGCCCCCTTGACATCGACTTCTAGACCCAGGAACACCGTGACCGGTGCAGCAGCCTGGGCGGGAGCGGTCCTGGCGCTGGTGCAGGGCGGACAGTCGTTCGCACACTTCGGCCGCACAGATCATATCGGGCTGGTACTGGTTTTTTGTGCCCTTGCCGGCCTCGCCGTGGCGGCACGGCTGTGGTGGACGGGCTGCTTCGAATCAAGGCTTTTCAGTGCCCTGCTGGCCCTGTTCGCCTTGGTTGGCCAGCTCATGCACGCCGCCATCGGCTGGCCTGGCGAACCCGCAGCAGGCTGGACGGCCTATGGGATTTTCGTCGTCGTGCTGGCGCCCGCCGTGCTGGTCCTTCTGACTCTTGCCCTCATTCGCCCAGACCCATCAGGGCGCGGCTATAGTAGATTAAATGATTCACCAGATATTGGTGGTGGAGGACGACGACGGCATTGCGCTTCCGCTCCTCCGAACCCTTGACCGCGAGGGCTATCACGTGGACCGGGTGTCCCACGGGATTCCCGCTCTCGATCACGTGCGGGCCGGCGGCACGGATCTTGTCATCCTAGACCTAGGCTTGCCGGACATCGACGGACTGGAAGTCTGCCGCAGGCTGCGCGAAGACGGCTTCGGCGGCGGTGTTCTGATCCTGACCGCCCGCGGCGGGGAGTTGGACCGCGTCGTCGGCCTGGACGTTGGCGCCGATGACTACATGGCTAAACCGTTCGGGCTTGCGGAGCTGCTGGCCAGGACACGGGCGCTGCTCCGCCGCCATCGCACCGATGTACCCTCGTCGCCGGCGGAATCCGCTCGGCCAGGCATGGAAGTGGACAGCCAAGCCCGGCGGGCCCAGGTGGGCGGCAGGGAACTGCCCCTGACCGCAAAGGAGTTCGACGTCCTGGCGCTGCTGCACACCGAACCCGGCACCGTCTTCACACGCGAGCGGCTGATGGACACCGTATGGGACGAAAACTGGTACGGCTCCACCAAAACCCTCGACGTCACCATCGGCCGTCTGCGCCAAAAGCTCGAAGAACACGGGGCACCGGCGAGGGTGACCACCGTGCGGGGTGTCGGCTTCCGGCTGGAACCGATTCAGACGGATGCGTGAACGCCTCGTAGCAGCATTCGTCTGCCTGGCCGTCGCGCTGGTCGCGCTCTACGCGATCCCTCGGTCCTACATCATTGCGGACGACATCCGTGCGACGGAGATCCGAAAACTCGAACGTTCGGCCAACCTGCTAGAGGTGCTGCTGCCCGAACGCGCCCGCAACGAGGCCGTTACCGCGGATTTCTTGGCAGGGCTCGTCAACCAGGCGGAACGGATCGAATATGTCCGGGCCGATGGAAGCGTCATTGCCGCCGGAGCCGAGCTAGCGCCTGATCCGGCGAATATTGTCTTGACCCGTGACCTGCCCGACGGCGTGACGGTCACCCTCTCGCGGTCCGCCGATTTTGTCGAAGCACGGGTAGCCGAGGAACTGGTCTCACTCGCCGCCCTGGGGCTGGGGCTGCTGGTGGCGGCCGTAGTCGCCGGGCTATTCGTGGCGGGCACCATGTCCCGTCCGTTCCTGAAACTCGCGGACGCGGCGCGCAAGCTGGGGGAGGGTGACTTCGCCGCCGACATCCCGCGCTTCCGAATCCCCGAGGCGGACGGCATCGGACGGGCGCTGCAATCGAGCTCCACAGCGCTGGAGGGCATGCTACGGAGGGAACGTGAATTTGCCTCCAATGCCTCCCACCAGCTGCGCACCCCGCTCACCGCCCTCCGCCTGGAGATCGAAGACCTCACGCTGCGGAAGGAAACCCCGCCCGAGCTCGCCGGTGATCTGCGACGCGCCCTGCATGAACTGGACCGTCTGAACGGAGCCGTCAACGATCTGCTGGACCTCTCCAGGAACCAGCGTATGGCCGCGGTAACCGACATCAACCTGGTGTCGGTTACGGCCGACGCCGTTGCGCGCTGGCGGGTCACCGCTGACGGGTTGGGTCGCCAACTGGAGGCGTCCCTGCCCGACACGCTACCGGCCAGGGTGCCTAAGGGGCCCGTACAGCAGATCCTCGACGTTCTCTTCGACAACGCGCTCAAACACGGCAGGGGTACAGTATCCGTGCGCGCCGCCGACGCCGGCACGCATCTGGGCATCACGGTGACCGATGAGGGGCCACGGCCCGAAGGCGACATCTTCCACCGGCACGTGAGCGGTGGCACCGGTGAAGGAATCGGCCTGGCCCTGGCCGGCGAACTGGCCGCATCCATCGCATGCCATCTAGGACTGGATGCCTCGCCGCAGACGAGCTTCACCCTGAAGCTTCCCAAGACGTCCTCCACCACCAATGCACTGTTGGGGCCTGGCAACCGAGGCGCCACGCTAAGCAAGCCCGACACACCCTCGGCCGGTCCCGGTTGGGGCCGGTGAGCCCCTTTGTGATCGGGCAGGTCTGCCCATTGGCGCGTCCGCAGCGCAGTTTCGTCCAGTTGATCCCGGGGCCCGGCGCGTTCAGAGTTCCCGCACCACCCGGGCCGGGCTGCCCACGGCCACCACATTGGCCGGAATGTTCCCCGTGACCACCGAGCCGGCGCCGATCACGCTGTTCTCGCCGATCGTCACACCGGGACAGACGATTACACCGCCGCCCAGCCAGACGTTATCGCCGAGGGTGATGGGCTGGGCCGCCTCCAGCTTGTCCCTGCGCGGCTGGGATTCGATCGGGTGCGTCGGCGTCAGGAGCTGGACGCCGGGCCCGATCTGGCAGTCGGCGCCGATGGTGATGGCCGCGACATCCAGGGCGGTGAAGTTGTAGTTGATGAAGGTGCGGGGACCAATGAAGATGTGTTCGCCGTAGTCGACGAACAGGGGCGGCTTCACGTATGCGTCTTCGCCCAGGCCGCCCAGCAGTTCGGCCAGGATCGACCTCGCATCGTCCGCATCGGCCACCACCGCGCGGTGGTAGTCGTCGGCCAGCCGGAGGGCGCGTTTGGCCCGGCGTTCGCTCTCCGGATCGTCGGCAACGTACAGGTCGCCGGCCAGCATCCGTTCGCGGTTGGTTCGGGCATCCCCGGCGAAGTAGTCAGTCTCCATAGCTTTGACCGTATCGCCGCAGGGGCGGCTCGAAAAGGCGGGCACGACGACGGCGGGGCCCACCCGCGCAGGTGAGCTCCGCCGTCGTACGGGGTTGGCTTGGCAGAGGAAGCGTTCAGTCCTTCGGTGTCTCCTTGCTGGGATCGAAGACGACGTGCATATCCACGGGGGAGCCGCCGTCGCTCTCCGCGGCCCAATGGTGCCGCAGGGCCACGAGGGTTTCCGTCACCAAAGCGCTCCGGGCCACCCCCGCCGGCAGTGCGGCCACCACGGAATTGCTATGCATCCGTCCGTCCACCGGCCGGAAAACCAGCGGCCTTCCCTCGGGACTTTGCCGGGCCGGTTGCATGAGCAGGGAGTAGGCGAGGTTGCGGCCCACCACATTCTGGATCACCTGCACGCTGGCCGAACGCCACCGCACGGTTGGCGTAACGCCGGCTCGGTCGAACTCCGCCAGCGTCCGCTGGAGCGCGGGTTCCTCATTGACCAGTATTGCGGGATACGGTGCGAGGTCTGCCAACGTGATCTTGTCTCTTTCGGCCAGCGGATGCTCCGGGCTGAGCGCCACCTGCCGCATCGTCGGGCGCAGTATCTCCGCCTCGCAATCTGGCAGCAGCTGCGCCTCGTAGGCCGCGGCCAACTGCGCCCGGCCCTCGAGCACCGCTTCCTGGACCTCCGGACCGGCCCCCTCGATGAAGTCGAGTTCCACCTGCGGGTGGCGGCTGGTGAACCAGTCGATCAGCGGCGGAATGATGTGCAGGGCCAGGGTTCGGAAGACCCCAACAACGAGCCGGCCGGACAGCTCGCCATGGACCTGGTTGACGGCAGCGGACATGCCATCGATCTGGTCGGCCACCTGTCGGGCCCGCACGGCCACGGCCTGTCCCTCCGCCGTCAGTGCCACTCCTTTGCCGCGGCGCCGGATGGCTAGCGTGGCTCCCAGCGCTTCCTCCAGTTGCCCCAGCGCCAGGCTGACCGCCGCCTGCGAGACGTGGCAGCGCTGCGCGGCCTCGGTGACGGAGCGCGTCTCCGCGATGGCCGCGAAGTATTCCAGCTGACGCAGCGTTACTTCCTTCATAAGTTCTCCTTGTGGGTCTCCCCACTTATTATAGCTAGACAAATGTGATGGCTGCCACCATGCTCGGATGAAGACCTAAAAGATTCTTGAGAGAGGAGCGGCCGCATGGAACATTCGGGCCCTCACGTCATCACGCTGGGAACGGCCGGCGGACCCCGCTGGTGGAAGGACCAGCAGGGAACGCCCCGCTTCGGCATCTCCACGGCCGTGGTGGTGAACGGAACGTGGTACCTGGTGGACTGCGGTCAGGGAGCCGGGCGCCAAGCCAACGCCGCCGGCCTCAACATGGCCGATCTGGGCGGCATCTTCATCACGCATATGCACTCGGACCACACCGTGGACCTGCCCTCGCTGTTGCTGTTCGGGGCCTTCGAGTTGAAGAACTCGAACCGCGGACCCATCCCCGTGGTGGGACCTGGTGACCGCGGCAAACTGCCGCCGCTCTCACCCCGCGCCACCTCCATTCCTGCTCCGGTGGCACCGCACCGGCCCACCCCGGGAGTCGCGGGTCTGGTGGAAGGCCTGCTGGCCGCGTACGCCGCCGACTGCAACGACCGGATCTTCGATTCGCTGGCCAAGAGCCCGCTGGACCAGTTCGAACCGCGCGAAATCGTGCTGCCTGCAGGCACCGGGTTCGATCCGGACACCAATGTTGCCCCGGACATGGAGCCGTTCGAGATCTTCCGGGATGCCAACGTCACGGTCAGCGCGATCCTGGTTTCACACCACCCGACGGCGCCTGCGTATGCCTTCCGTTTCGATACGGAGGCCGGGTCGGTCACCATTTCGGGCGACACGGCCCCCTGCGCCAACATGGTGCGCTTGGCAAGCGGCACCGACCTGCTGCTGCATGAGGCCATCAACCTGGACATCCTCGCCGGCCAGTACTCCGACGCGCAGATGCTTCAAGCCACCATGGACCACCACCGCCGCGCCCACACCACCGCGGCCGAAGCGGGAAAGATTGCCGAGGACGCCGGTGCTCGCCACCTGGCCCTCCACCATCTGGTTCCCACGTACTCGCCGCCGGAAGCCTGGTTGGAGGCTCGCAGCACCTATGGCGGGCCGCTGAGCATACCCGACGACCTGGACGTGATCAGTTTCAGCCGGGCGATCAGCCCAGACTCTTTGTCCGTTTCCACCGCCGGCAACGTCGCCGGATAACCTACCTCAAGGACACTCCATGAGCACAACTCCCACGACCGCCGCGCCATCCGGCGCCTACCACGCCAGTCCGCGCGACATGCGCCGGATCCTGTTCTCCAGCTTCCTCGGCACCGCGGTCGAATATTACGACTTCATTCTGTACGCCACGGCAGCCGGCATCGTCTTCAACCACGTGTTCTTTGCTGGAATGGACCCGAACCTGGCTATCTTCGTCTCCTTCGGCACGCTGGCCATGGGCTACATTGCCCGGCCGCTCGGCGGTTTCCTCTTCGGGCACCTCGGCGATCTGGTGGGCCGTAAGACCATTCTCATCAGCACGGTGCTGATGATGGGCATCGCCTCTACCCTGATCGGACTGCTGCCTACTACTGACCAGATCGGAGTCTGGGCGCCGATCCTTCTGGTGTCGCTCCGCCTGTTCCAAGGAATCGCCGTCGGCGGTGAGTGGGGCGGCGCCATGCTGCTGGCTTTTGAGAACTCGCGGAAGGAGTCCCGCGGCTTCGCTGCATCCTTCGCTTACATGGGGGCCCCGGCCGGAACGATCATCGGCACGCTGATGCTCTCGGCCATGACCATGCTTCCCGATGGACAGTTCCTGGAGTGGGGCTGGCGCGTGCCGTTCATTCTTTCCGCGGTCCTGATGGCGCTGGCGATCTTCATTCGGATGCGCGTCTCGGAATCCCGCGTTTTCAAGGAGATCTCCGCCAAGAGCGAAGCGAAGAAACGGCGCGTTCCCGCAGCCGAGCTGTTCCGCGAGCACCCGAAGTCGCTCCTGATCGCCGTCGCGTCGGGACTGTCCGGCCAGATGGCCCAGGGGCTGATGGGTGCGTGGGCCATTTCCTACGCCGTGCAGCAGGCCGTGCTGGTCCAGACCGAGGTGCTGAACCTGAAGGCGCTGGGTGGAGTGGCCACCATCGTGATGATCATCGTCGCGTCGAAACTGTCCGACCGGTTGGGACGCCGGAAGGTGCTGATCGCAGGCAACATCGGTGCCATGGTGCTGGCCTTCCCGGTGATGGGGCTGCTGGAGATGGGGTCGACCGTGGCGTTCATGCTGGCGATCTTCCTGGGCCTCTCCATCGTGCAGGGATTCACCTCCGGCCCGTACGGTGCCTTCGTTGGCGAACTCTTCCCGACGTCGGTGCGCTATTCCGGCACGTCCATCGGCTACCAGTTGGCTTCCACGCTCGGTGCCGGCTTCACGCCGATGATTGCCACCGCCCTGGTGATGGCCGGCGGCGGGTCGCTCTGGCTGGTGGCCTGCCTCTGGATCGCCTTTTCCGGCATGAGCCTGGCGTCGCTGCTGGCGGCCAAGGACCGTTCCGACCAAGACATTGAGCAGTTGGACGGCCCGGCTGCGGCCCCTGAGCCAGACGCCGCCCCGTCCGAGGCCGGCAAGGTTTCTGCCCGCGCATAGCGGCGCGGCCACGGTCCCACCACGACGACGGCGGAGCCCACCTGCGCAGGTGAGCTCCGCCGTCGTACGGGGTTGGCTTGGCAGTGGCCGCGTTCAGTCCTTGGGTGTCTCCTTGCTGGGATCGAAGAAGGGCTTTTGCACCACCGTGCCGTTGCGGATTCCCTCCGGTGTGTGGATGGACAGCGACGTGCCCTCTTCGCTGAGGTCGAACGGCACCATGGCCAGGCCAATGTTCCGTTCCAGCCGAGGGGAGTTGCAGGCGCTGGTGACTTCGCCGATGTGGGCGCCGCCGCCGACCGAGACCGGGAAGGGTTCGATCATGGAGCCGTCGTTGTAGCTGCCCAGCGGTTCGCCGTCGATGTCCACGCCGACCAGCAGCCGGTCGATGCCCTTCTCGCGGATGCGGCCCAGCGCCTCCTTGCCGACGAAGTCCGCCTTTTGGTCCAGATCCACCATCCAGTTGTAGTCGTAGCCGACCTCCAGCGGGTTGGTGTTGAGCGTGATGTCGCAGCCGTAGGCCAGCATGCCTGCCTCGATCCGCCGGATGTGGCAGGGGCCGATGACGCGCAGGTCGTGCGGCTGGCCGGCCTCCCAGACGGTGTCCCAGAGGCGCCCGGCGTTCTGGGTGGCGTTGTAGAGGTAGATCTCGTAGCCGATTTCGCCGGTGTAGCCGGTCCGGCTGACCACCACGTCCATGCCGTTCAGGGTGTGGTGCTGCATGTAGTAGTACGGCATGTCCAAGATCTGCGGGCCGAACAGGTCGGACATCAGACCCTTGGCTTTGGGGCCCTGGACCTGGACGGGTGCCACGTCCACTTCTTCCACCGTGACGTCCCAGCCGCCGGCGTGCGCCAGGCCCATGGCCCAGAGGTGAACGTCGCTGTCCGCCAGCGACAGCCAGAACTTGTTCTCCTCCACGCGCAGGATGATCGGGTCGTTGATGATTCCGCCGTCGGCCGCGGTGATGAAGGCGTATTTGCACTGGCCCACCGCGCACTTGGTCAGGTCACGGGGGGTCAGCATGTTGGTGAAATCGAACGCCTGCGGGCCGCTGATCTGCAGCTGCCGCTCCACGCCGACGTCCCAGAGGGTGACGTCGTTCAGCAACGACCAGTACTCGCCGACCGGGTCGCCGTAATGGCGCGGATGGTAGGTGTGGTTGTAGACGCTGTAGGCCGCGACGCCGTGCTCCCGCGACTTCCAAAAGTACGGGGACTTGCGCAGCCGGGTATAAAGCGTGACGGCCGGGTGGGGGTTAACGCGTGAATCGGTGCCGTTGAACGGGGCTGAGCCCGAATCGAGAATTTCCGACATGGATGCTTCCTCCTTCGAGGTTCTGGCGCCAGCCGGACCTGAAGTAGTTGCGCATGATGCGCAGCCCTGCGCCATGTGAGACATCGTGACAGTTGGGTAACGAACCAGTCAAGGGTTGTCGAAGACGGTCCTCGGGCACACTTTTTCGGCGGCCTCAACCGGGACGCCGACGATCAGGTTCGAGTCCTTGACCTCGAGCGTGCATAGTGGGATTCGCATTCCGCAGCACGAAGCCGGCCGGGTAGATCCCCAGTCTTCCCGGCCGGGCCTTCACGTGTGTTGTTGTGTGCAGAATTGAAGATTGAACACAACAGCCTGGGCAGGATGCCCCGCCGCGGCGGACCAGCCTCAGGCAGGAGCCAGCTGGGACGCCGGGGCCAGATCGCGGCTGCTGTGGTCATACGCGATGGTGACCGCACCGCCGTCGTGCTGGAACTCGTGGTTGGCTCCGTCGAGGAGTCCGTAGGCCCCGTAGTTCTCCTCCCACGAACCGTTGAGCGCGAACTTGAAGGCGTAGCGCCCGGCAGGCAGCTCGCCGTCCAACAGCCACAGCCCGTCGGCCGGATCGAAACTCATCTGCACCGCATTGGCGGCCGGATCCCAGTCCCGGTCAGCGCCGAGCAGGACACCGAAGTCGCCGACTACGGCCACGGATTCCGGCTGGCCGCTGGGGCGTTTGGGATCCGTCACCGGGGCGGGTGCTTCCGCCACCTGGGCCGGCGCTTCCGGCGCGGCGGCACTCTTTGCATCCTCCGCCCGTGCCGGCGCGTCGGGCAGCGGGATTCCCGCATCGAGAGCTTCTGCCAGTTCGGACGGGCTGGAGAAAGCGGCGACGGCCCGCAGCCCGTCTTCGGTGACAGCCCATCCGCCGCGGCCCTTGGACATCCAGCCCGCCTTCACCAGCCGGGCGGTCGCCGTCGTCAGGTTCTTGAAGCCGCGCGGCACTCCGCCGCTGAGCAGTTCCTGTTCGTAGGCGGTCGGCGGTACACGGCGCAACGCTTCGCTAATCACCTCGCGGGCATCGGGGCGGGTGCCGTTGGAGGCCGCTTCGGCCAGGATCTCGAGGACGGATCTGAGTCGCAGATGGGCATTGTTGGGCATAGCCGTGGCTCCTTCGCGGTGCAGCCGAAACGGGTGACGCTCCCAGTCTGGGACCCCGGCTATGGTGTGCGCCACTGTTTGGCGTTGTGTGTCGGAGCCGGCGCTGCCTTTTATTTGCTGGTCCAGTGATGAAGCCTGCCAAAAGGCTAGACGGTGATGACGGCTTTGCCCCGGATTTCTCCGGCATCCAGGCAGGTGATTGCTTCCGGCATCTGCTCCAGCGGATAGGTCCGGTCGATGCTGGGTGACACCTCGCCCGCGACGATCATTTCACTCAACCGCTCGAATTCCGTGGCGTTCTCGCGTGCCATAAACATGACAAAACGCTGCCGGCTGAACAGAGACAGGAGCATGCCAGCGATCGGCCTGAACAGGCCACCGGTCCAGCGGTCGCCGTCTTCGCCGCCGACAATGACCACCGTGCCGCCCGGGGCCAGTGCTCGGCGCAGGCGCTTCAAGGACGGGTTGCCTGCCACGTCGACGATCAGGTCGTAGCGGCGTCCGCCGGCGGCGAAGTCCTCGCGGGTATAGTCGATGACGGTTTCGGCGCCGAGCCCCCGCACCAGATCCGCCTTGGCGGCACTGCACTCGCCGGTGACGTTCGCGCCCATGGCGGTGGCGATCTGCACGGCGTAGGTACCCACGCCCCCGGAGGCCCCGGTAATCAGCACCTGCTGGCCCGCCTTGAGTTTGCCTGCGTCGCGCAGGGCCTGCAGGGCGGTGGTGCCGGATACCGGCACCGCGGCCGCCTGCTCGAAGCTCAGAGCGGCCGGCTTCAGCGCCAGCATTTTCTCCGCGGCCACCGCGAATTCCGCGAAGGAGCCCTTGCCGTAGCCGAAGACCTCATCTCCGACGGCAAACCGCGTGACGGCAGCGCCTACCGCGGCTACAGTTCCCGCCACATCAAGGCCGAGTATCGGATTCTTGGGGGTGCGCCAGCCCGACACTACGCGGACCGGGTAGGGCAGGCCGGTGGCCATGTGCCATGCCCCGCGATCCAAACCGGCTGCGCGGACCTCGATGAGCACCTGGTCGTCGGTGATGTCCGGCACCGGCACGGTGGCCAGATGCAGTGCGTCGGCCAAGCCGTACTGGTACTGCACAATGGCGCGCATGGTTTGTCCCGGGGAGGCGGCGCTGCCCTCCGCCGGAGGCGTCTGTCCTGCAGGAGCGGGGGTTTCTTTCGGTTCCATGGAGGCATCCTTCTCGAGGTTTTGGACACTGGGACTGCTGACTGAGTCGTACTTTGTACGAAGGTATCGTACAAAGTACGAGAATGCTATAGTCGCCGGAACAATGAATGAAAAATCCGCTGCTTCCCCCACAGAACGTCTTCCGCTCAGCCGCGAACGCGTAGTGCAGTCCGCCATGGCCATTGCCGATGGGGGCGGCCTTGCCGGGCTGACCATCCGCTCGCTGGCCAAGTCCTTGGGGACCAAGCCGATGTCCCTCTACCACTACGTGCGCAACAAGGACGAGATCCTTGATGGCATCGTGGATGCCGTCTTCAACGAGATCGAGCTGCCGGTACCGGGCGGCCAGTGGAAGGCAGAGCTGAAGCGGCGGGCAACATCCGCCCGTCTGGTACTGCGCCGCCATCCGTGGGCGATTGCCCTAATGGAATCCCGGACGGTGCCGGGGCCGGCGAACCTCCGCCACCATGACGCGGTCCTCGGTACCCTCCGTGCGGCCGGTTTTTCCCTTTCCTTGGCCGCGCATACCTACGCCCTGCTTGACGCCTACGTTTATGGCTCGGCCCTGCAGGAGGCGTCGTTGCCGTTCGACGGGCCGGACAGCTTAGCGGAAGTCGCCGGACCGATGGTGGAAATGTTCAGCACGGGGGACTATCCACATCTGCGCGAGTTTGCGATGCAGCACGTTCTGCAGCCCGGTTACGATTTTGGCGACGAGTTCGACTTCGGGCTGGACCTGATCCTCGATGGCCTCGCCGCCCATCTGCCGGAGCCGGTCGGTGGCATCGATGCAGGGGCGGCGTAGCCGACGCACACAACGGCAGAGGGCGGGGCACCCCTTGAGTGGAGTGCCCCGCCCATTGCCGTTGGCGTGGTTGGCGCCGTTATGCCACGGCGGCCATGCTGTCGGCCGTCACCCGGAGTCCGTCCTCTCCCGGGGTCACGCGGATCCGGCCGCCCTCGGCCACAGCCTCGGCCACCAGCAGGTCGGCAATCCGGTCGTCCAGCTCGCGCTGGATCACGCGACGCAGCGGCCGGGCGCCGTATTCCGGTTCGTAGCCGGCCTCGGCGATCCAGTCCACCGCGTCCTCGTCCACGGCCAGCGAGATGCCCTGGGCGGCCAGACGGGCCTCGGACCGGCGCAGCTGCAGCCGCACAATGGAGCGCAGCTGCTCCTTCTCCAGCTTGCGGAACAGCACAATCTCGTCGATCCGGTTGAGGAACTCCGGCCGCATGGCCTCGCGCAGCCGGCCCATCACCCGGGCGCGCAGGTCCTGCTCGGAGGCGAAACCGTCCACGCCGTTATTGGACGTGAAGCCCAGCGCCCCGCCCTTGCTGGCCAGGAATTCCGACCCGAGATTCGAGGTCATGATCACCACGGTGTTGCGGAAGTCAACGGTGCGGCCCTGCCCATCGGTGAGGCGTCCGTCGTCGAGCACCTGCAGCAGCAGGTTGAACACGTCCGGGTGCGCCTTCTCCACCTCATCCAGCAGCACCACCGAGTACGGGTGCCGGCGGACCCGCTCGGTCAGCTGGCCGGCCTCGCCGTAGCCGACGTAGCCCGGAGGGGCGCCGACCAGCCGCGAGACGGTGTGGCGCTCCCCGTACTCGCTCATGTCGAAGCGCACCATGGTGTTCTCGTCACCAAACAGCGACTCCGCCAGCGCCTTGGCCAGCTCGGTTTTGCCCACCCCGGTGGGACCCAGGAACAGGAAGCTGCCGACGGGCCGGCCCTCGTCGCCCATGCCGGTGCGGTTGCGCCGTACCGACTTGGCGATGGCGGTCACCGCGTCGTCCTGCCCGATCACCCGGGCGTGCAGGTCCTCCTCCAGGCGGGCCAGTCGCTGCCGGTCGCCCTGGCTCAGCCGGGCGGCCGGAATGCCGGTGGCGCGGGCAATGATTTCGGCAATCTCCGCCTCGCCGACCACATCGGAGGGTACGACGCCGAGGCGCGCGCCGCCGTCGTTGTCCTCCGTAGCGTTGGTGGCTGGCTCGGCTGCGGAATCGATCTTGGCCTTCAGTTCCTCGATGTCATCGCGCAGCGAGGAGGCATCCTCGTAGCGTTCCTCCGCAACGGCGGCGTTCTTGGCTGACTCGAGCTCCGCCAGCTGTCCGCGCAGCGCCTCCACGTCCACGCGGGGGCCGCGGCGCAGGCTCAGCCGGGCGCCGGCCTGGTCGATCAGGTCGATCGCCTTGTCCGGCAGGAAGCGGTCGGTGATGTAGCGCGAGGACATCTCGACGGCGGCGCGGATGGCTCCGTCGGTATAGGTCACCTGGTGGTGCTCTTCGTAGCGGTCCTTCAGCCCGGCCAGGATCTGCACGGCGTCCTCGATCGAGGGTTCGCCCACCATCACCGGCTGGAACCGGCGCTCCAGGGCCGGATCCTTTTCCACCTTGCGGTATTCGCCCAGCGTGGTGGCGCCGACCAGGTGCAGCTCGCCGCGGGCCAGTCGGGGCTTGAGGATGTTGCCGGCGTCCATGCCGCCCTCGCCGCCTCCGCCGGCGCCGACCACGGTGTGCAGTTCGTCGATGAAGACGATCAGTTCGCTGCTGGCGGCACTGATCTCTTCCATGGTCTTTGTCAGCCGTTCCTCGAAGTCGCCGCGGTATTTGGTGCCGGCCAGCATGCCGGGCAGGTCCAGCGACACCACGCGCTTGCCGCGCAACTGCTCCGGAACATCGCCGTCCACGATCGCTTGGGCCAGCCCTTCCACGATGGCGGTCTTGCCGACGCCGGCCTCGCCGATCAGGACCGGGTTGTTCTTGGTTCGGCGGGCCAGGATCTCGATGGTTTGCGCGATCTCGTCGGCGCGGCCGATCACCGGGTCCAACTGGTTCTCGCGGGCCCGGGCGGTCAGGTCAAGGCCGAACTGGTCCAGCATGGGTGTGGCGGAGTTGGGGTTTTGTTCCTGCCGGGTTGCGGCGCCGCCGCCCGGGTGGGCCTGGGCCGCCTCCGCCGCGTTGGCCTGCTGCAGCGCCTGCGGGGTGACGCCGGTGCCGGCCAGGATTTGGCCAGCCGCGGTTTCCTGGTTCAGCACGAACGCGGCGAACAGATGCTCCGGGTCAATGTAGGTGGAGCCAAACGCCCGGGCCACCTGGTGCGCATCCAGCAGGGCACGCTGGGCCGAGGGGGTCAGGGACGGCGCCTCGCCGATGGGCTCGGCCTTTTCCGGCAGGCGTTGCTCGGCGGCGCGGACGATGTCCCGCGGATCGGCGCCGGCGAGCTTGATCTGGCCGGCAGTCGGTTCCTGTTCGGCCATCACGCGCAGAATGTGCAGCGCATCCACTTCCGTGTGGCCGAGTCCAGCGGCAAATGCGGCGGCCTGGGCCAGCACTTCCTGGGTGCGGCGGCTGAGCAGCCGGGTGAGGTCGACCGTGCGGCGGGACTGCGCCGCACGCTGGCCCTGCAGGTAGCGGACCAGGAACTCGTCGAATGATCCGTTGCCGGACGTGGGTCCGAAGAACAGTGGCATTGATGATCCTCCTGTGGACTTGAGTGCCTTCGACTCATGTTAACGCTTCATGCCGAAGATTATTCCACAAGCCGGGAAAAGTTGAGTCGAGTCGACTCACATTGACGATGCATGCAGAAAACAATGCCTACACAGGGGGATAGCGCCGGCAGCAGGCCGACGTGGAGCGTAGCTTTGCTTTTCCCAGTATCAGGAGTCGAGGAGCGGTTCATGACGGACAGCAGGGAAGCGTTCGAGAAGCGGCGCGAAGAACTTGAACGGTTGTTTCGGGAGGGAGGGCCACGACTGGAGGCGTATCTGCGCGAGCAAGCCATGGAAGGCATCAGAGACGCCTATATGACTTTTGACGACGCCGCCCAGGCCCTCGGCAGGGTGATTGTCGACGGGCACAAGGCGGGAATGAGCGCGGAGGAAATCCAGCGCCTTCTCGACGAACTGGCCAATGAGGCAGAGTACTGGGCTGAACTTCCGATCAGCGTCCGTTTGAGCACCAAGCACGTGCAGAGCATCATCCAAAGCGCCGCGTGACTGACTGCTTCCTCAGAAGGGCGGGGGATTGTCATCCCGTTGTTCACCACCATCCCCAGCCGGGTAGCAGCCCTCGGCATCGTCGGGCGAATCTGAGGGGGATCTGCGAGAGGACGGGCAGAAGCCCCTAGAAGAAGCGGAATGCTATGGTCCGCGATTGGCGCCTCCCGAGAGAGCCGTGCAGCCGGTCGAGGTCCACGTCCGCCGAGCTAGTCCCAAGGCTTTCGAAGATCCCGGGGTGATAGTCTGATCTTCGAAGATCTGTTCGAAGATGGGGGCTTGTCATGTTCGGTCTGGAGCGCCCCTCCGGCGCGTCGGCCGGCCCGGAGCTGGGTGACGGGACGCCCGAAGACGCCCGCGGCTTTCCCTCACCGGCGCGGGACTATTTCCACGGCGGCCTCGACCTGAACCGGCACCTGATCCGGGACCGTACCAGTACCTTCGTGATGCGCGTGGCCGGTAACTCGATGGCATCGGCCGGAATCTGCGACGGCGATGAGCTGATCGTGGACCGCGCGCTGGAGCCGCGCGATGGCTCGGTGGTGATCGCCGTGCTGGACGGGGAGCTGGTGGTGCGCCGCCTGCATCTGGCCGCCGGCGGTGTGCGCCTGCAGACGGACGACGGCGGTGTCCCGACCGAGGTGGGCGAGCTCGGCGACCTGAGCATTTGGGGCGTGGCCACGCGCTGCCTGCACCATGTTTAGCGAAGGACCCGCCGCAGCGCCGACGCAGCTCCGTGAACGGATCGCGCTGGTGGACGTCAACAACTTCTATGTCTCCTGTGAGCGGGTGTTCGACCCGTCGCTTGAGGGACGCCCCGTCGTTGTCCTGTCCAACAATGACGGCTGCGTGGTCGCGCGCTCCGAGGAAGCCAAGCAGCTGGGGTTGAAGACCGGCACGCCGTGGTTCCAGGTGGCGCCACGCGCCAAGGCCTGGGGACTGGTGGCAAAATCCAGCAATTACGAGCTGTACGGCGACCTCAGCGCCCGGGTGATGGAAGTGCTGGGCCGGTTCGGAGCCTGGCAGGAGGTCTACTCGATCGACGAGTCGTTCCTGGGCCTGCCCGGGGATGAGCCGCAGCTGCGGGAGACGGCGGCCCGGATCCGGGCCGCCGTGGTCCAACAGGTGGGCGTTCCGGTCTCCGTCGGCGTAGCCCGGACCAAGACGCTGGCAAAGTTCGCCAACCACGTAGCCAAACGGAATCCACAGATGGCCGGCGTCTGCTCGCTGGGTTCTATGCCGGCGCCGGACATCGAATGGATCCAGTCGCGTGTTCCCGTCACCGGGCTGTGGGGCGTGGGTGGGCGGACCGGGAAGCGGCTGAACGCCATCGGCATCGAGTCGATCGCCGATTTGAAGGCCGCGGACCCACAGGTGATCCGCAAGAAGTTCTCCGTGGTGCTGCAGCGGACGGTGCTGGAACTGAATGGCACGGCCTGTATCCCGCACACCGAGGAACGGGCCGACAAGCAGCAGATCATGTTCTCGCGCAGCTTCTCCACACCGGTCACCGCGCTGGAGGAGATGGATCAGGTGATGGCCGTTTACGCCCAGCGCGGCGCCGCCCGGATGGCTGCCGAGGGACTGCGCGCCTCGGTGCTGACGGTGACGGCGGGGACCAGCAGGTTCGCCGGCGGGGAAGCGTCGTTTCCCGCCGCCAGTGTCCACCTTCCGGCGCCCACGCAGGATCCGATCCAACTGACCAAGGCCGCGGTGGCTGCCATGCGCGGCTGCCTCATTCCCGGCGCCCACTATGTCCGGGCAGGAGTGCTGCTGTCCGGGCTCGAACCGGCGGCCGGCCAGGAGGCCTTCGACCCGTTCGTCAGCGACTTGGACCAGCGGAACATCGGCGACTTGCTCGGTGCCGTCCGATCGAAATTCGGAGAAGCCGCCATCGGGCTCGGCCAAGGCGGGCTGGCGGCGCCGGCCGCGTGGTCCATGAAACGCGAATTCTCCTCGCCGCGCTACACCACCGAGTGGGCAGAGCTTCCGGTGGTTAAGGCATAGACATCAGCTGCCGTAGGTGGAGTCTTGCCGCAGCGGCGGTACGCGGGTGTGGCAGATGCTTTCGAACGCGGCGGGGTCGGTTAGTTGGATGGGCAAGACAACTGCGGCGGCATGCCGGGGGCGCTCTGGCCGTGACAACAGCGTCACGGAAACGCAGGATGGCGCCCCGACTAAGGGCGCTTCGCGGGCCAGCGCCCACCAGCCGTCGTCGTGATGGGAAATGCCCAGCAGCTGCCGCATCTCCGGCACCCGGAGCCAAGCCAAGGGCGTTGTCCCTTCGGCAGCCCCGCCGCCCACTGCGTCCAGGCGTTGCCCGTCGGCTCTGGTGGCCAGCATCCCCACGAGAAGAGGTTCGCTGGAGACCATCCGGGTCAGCAAGCCGATCCAGATGGCTTCTCCGTCCGGGGAAGGCACCGTCAGGCCCTCGGAACCGGCACAGAACGGCAAGGTACCCAGACTGGCAGGGGTGGCGTAAACAATACCGTGGTCGGGGTAACGGTAGCGCTGAAACGAGACCGACAAATGCGGTGTCAGCTTGTACTCAAACACCGGGCTCTATCCATCGCTGCCGCCCGCTGCACCGAGATGGCAGCCGGCGCCGTCAAGAAGGATGAGAATGTTCTGGGCCACGGCTCACGCTTCTATCAGCAGTTCCGAGCCCTCGCTGCACGAGGGGTCCCTCCGCTAACGGAGCGTGGCATCGGTTTAGTCCTGCCAGCGTTACTGGGGCGTTACTGCGTCCGGAGATGGGGCGGGCGGGAGATGGGCGGGTGGGCGGAGGCGGACGCGCAAAGATGTTTGAAAGGTTTAAAGGCGCCGACAGCCGACCGAGACGCGTGCGCCAGGCCGTGCGAACCGACCGTGGCGCCCGTCCAGCCCGCCATTCGGCCCGTCCAGCCCGCCACTCGGCGGCGGCGACAACAGGTTGGCTACAGACCGTTGTCGCCGCCCGGCCGGCGCGGGTTAATCGCTGGGACTGGTGTCCGTGGTCAGGCCGCGGTCGTCCGGCGTCTTCCGGTCCTTCTCTTCAGCCGGCCCAGGCGGTGCATTCATGTCCTCTTTGTCCCCAGACTTCGACGCGGAGTCGGTTGGCGACGTCTCATCTGACGTCCCATCTCCGGGGTCGCCCGCATCCGCCGCAGGGTCCTTTTGGCCGTGAGGCTCTCTGTCCTGGTTGCTTTCGGTCATGCTCCGCCTTCCATCAGTTGCTGGTTTAGTCCGGCTCGGGCCCGCTGGTTGCGGTCCGAGCTGTCAGACTCCGGGTCCGGGCGGACGCAGGTCGTCGCTGCCGCCGGTGGCCGGCCGGCCCGGCATGGCGCCGCCCTCGTCCGTCCAGTCCTGTCCCGTTTGGTCGTTGAGGGCAGGGTCCGAGACGGTGTCGGTGACGGTGGTTCCGACGTCGTCCTTCCCATGCTTTCCGGGCAACTTGGAGGCCGCCGCGGATCCGGCCTTCTTGGCCGCCTCGGTGAGTTGCTCAGCGACTCCCGGGGCCTTGTCCTTGACCGCGTCCGTTGCCTCGTGAACCTTGTCCTGCACGGTTGGGTTGTGCCATAACTCTTGACTCTTGGTCTTCAGCGAATCGTAAGCCGACCGCCCCGACTTTGAGCCCAGGACGAATCCAAGGGCCAGACCGGCGCCGAACATGATTTTCCCTTTCACAGGGTGCTCCTTTCATACGGTGGGTGATGGAGGTGTTGCCTGGGGGTCCTAGGGGAACGGCGCGTTGGGAGTATCGGCTTCGCCATCGTGGTCCTTGTCGCCGTAGGCTTTCTTGGCCAGATCGTCGGCCAGCTTTTCGTCGCCGTGGACCGGGATGTGCGCCTCATGGACGTCGTTCTCGCCTGCGCCAGCGGGCTGGGCTTCGCCTTCCAGATCGTCCGGCTGTTCCGGGCGGGAATTTTCGTTCTGGTCCATCACATCCTCCTTCTCGAGTGTGTCGTTCTGGGGAGCGGACCGGACACCGCGTTCCGCGCGCGGCACCCTGGGGCTCAGACTACGCGCCGGTCCTCGGTTCCGCACGGGTGCAGCGGCTCCGCGGGCGCATGGCCGGTGATTCCGGAACGCCTCCCGCAGCCGCCATGCCGTGGAGCACCTCTCGGATCGCCGAGACCGAATCAACCCGCGGGTTCCACCCCAGTTCTGTCCTCGCGCGGGTGGTGTCCATCACCGGCGCGGCGCGGGCCATGTCCACCCATCCCGGGTCGCTGGCCAGCAGCCGGGCCGACCACGCCGCACCCACCAGCAATCTGACCAGCGGTACGGGGACGGGCAGCCAGCGGCGGGCGCCGAACAGGGCAGCGACCAGCCCGGGCGTCAGGACGGGCTCGGCGGCCACATTGAAGGCACCGCGGGCACCTTGATCCAGCACGCGCCAATAGGCGTCCGCCATGTCATCAGCGTGCAGCGCCTGGAAGACAAACTCCTCCGGAAACGGAAACAGCGGCAACCGCAGCCGGTTGACGAAGAACTTCGGAATCCACGGTCCCACGAAGTACCGGCCAATCTGGCTGCCTGCCTGGGCCTGGAAGATCAGGCCCGGCCGCAACCGTGCCACCTTGATCTCCGGATGGTCGTCGGCAAACCGGTCCAGCAGCTCTTCCTGCTGACCCTTGAACCGGCTGTAGTGCGAACTCGCGATGCCGCGGGCCGGCCAGTCTTCGCTGACGCGGGAGTCTTTCGGCCCTGGGCTGTACGCGCCCACCGACGACGCGCACACCACATGCCCGACGCCGGCGTTGACGGCGGCGGCGAGCACATTCGCGGTGCCGTCCACGTTCACCCGGCGCATCGTCTCTTCGTCGTGGTTCGGCTGCAGCACCCAGGCAAGATGGACGACGGCGTCGCACCCCTTGAAAGCCTCGGCTAGCCTCTGCCGCGCATCGCCTGAGGCGACGTCCAGCGCAACCCAGGTGACGCCGTCGTACGGTGCTCGCGCGGCATCCGGCACGCGCCGGGCAATCCCGACTATTTCCAAATCATCCGCACGTTCGCTCTGCGCGGCATGCAGGCGCCGCAAAAGCGCTGTTCCCACGTTTCCGCTGGCTCCGACCACCGCAATTCGCATGCTCCCGACGCTACCGCCGATGCCGGGGCTTGGCGAGGGCGGGAAGCGGGCAGGGGCTTACGGAATATAGCCACGTCACGGAGGGACCCAAGGCATAGCTGCAGGTCAGCGCGTTATTCATGCCGAACGCTGAACGATTTCGGTTCACGTGGAACCTCTTCGTTTGCCGGCAGGAGGAGTGCCCTGACGCGGCCGCTGAAGGAAGCTATGCGCTCAGCGTCAAGTCCTCGGCGCGCAAAGTCTAAGCAGCCGCGCCGGGTCTACGGCAAGCTGGAGGCAGTTGTCGTCACAGACGGGGAGGAAAAACCATGACCACCGAGACCACAGTCGAGGGTACGTTCGCTACCGCTGCGGATTTGCTCGCAGCAATCCAGCCGGCCGAGGGCGGGCGGAAGATCAAGGATCCGGCCACCGGTGAGCTGGTCGGCCGCGTGGCCGAGCCGGGTGTCGCCGAGCTGGAGGCGGCGGTCGAGGCCGCCCGCCGCGTGCAGCCGGAGTGGGCCGGCCGCGGCCACGCCGAGCGCAGCGAGTACCTGAACCTGGCCGCGGATGCGGTGGAGGCGAACGCGGAGGCGCTGGCCGAGCTGCTCTCGCGCGAGCAGGGCAAGCCGCTGAACGGGCCGAACGCCCGGTTCGAGGTCGGCGCGTGCGCCGGCTGGCTGCGAGCGACCGCCGCGTTCGAACTGGAGCCGGAAACGTTGGTGGAGGAAGACGGCAACCACGCCGAGCTGCACTACCGGCCGCTGGGCGTGGTCGGCGCGATCGGGCCCTGGAACTGGCCGATGATGATCAGCATCTGGCAGCTGGCTCCGGCGCTGCGGATGGGCAACACCGTGGTGATGAAGCCCTCCGAGTACACGCCGCTGTCCGTGCTGGCGCTGGCCGAAGTGCTCAACACCGTGCTGCCGGCCGACGTGCTGCACGTGGTCCCGGGCGGCCGCGAGGTGGGCGAGGCGCTCTCCGCGCACGCGGGCATCGACAAGGTCATGTTCACCGGTTCCACCGCCACCGGCAAGGCGATCATCCGTTCCTCCGCGGACACGGTGAAGCGCCTGACCCTGGAATTGGGCGGCAACGACGCCGGCATCGTGCTGCCGGACACCGATCCGAAGGCCGCCGCGCAGGACCTGTTCTGGGGCGCGTTCATCAACACCGGCCAGACCTGCGCCGCGCTCAAGCGGCTCTACGTGCACGAGGACATCTACGACGACGTGTGCGCCGCGCTGACCGAAGTCGCCGAGCAGATGCCGATGGGCGTCGGGCTGGACGAGAACAATGTGCTGGGCCCGCTGCAGAACAAGGCCCAGTACGACATCGTCGCGAAGCTGGTGCAGGCGGCGAAGGATTCCGGCGCCCGCGTGCTCACCGGCGGCAACCCGGACGAGGGCCAGCCCGGTTACTTCTACCCGGCCACGCTCGTGGCGGACATCGACAACGACAACCCGCTGGTGGCCGAGGAACAATTCGGTCCGGCACTGCCGATCATCAAGTACTCCACCGTGGACGAGGCAGTGGCGATGGCCAACGGCCTGAAGGTCGGCCTGGGCGCCTCGGTCTGGTCCTCCGACCCGGCCAAGGCCCGCGAGGTCGCGGCCCGGATCGAGGCCGGCACGGTCTGGATCAACAAGCACGGCGCGATCGATCCCCGGGTGCCGTTCGGCGGTGCCAAGCAGTCCGGCTACGGGCTGGAGTTCGGCGTCGAAGGGCTCAAGCAGCTCGGCTCCCCGCAGGTCATCGCCGGGTAAGCGCAGCAACTGGCAACGAAGCAGGCCCGGACGGAAACTATCCTCCGGGCCTGCTCCGTGCGGAGACGCGGCTGACTCGCCTTCCGTGGCGGCTTCGCAGGACAGGATAACGACGGCGCGGGAGCCCCGGCAGGACTACGACGGCGGGTGAGCCCCGCCGTCGTTGTTCTGCTTTTGGTGCCGGAGCTACCGGTCCACCTTCATGCGTTCGTTGGGCACGCAGTGCGTCATGGTCAGCCCGGAGACGTCGCGCGGTCCGTTCTTGCCCAGGTTCGCCATCCACGCCTGCTCCGCTTCGGAGAGGTTTTGGCTGGCCAGCGGCCCCAGGTCCTTCACCTCGTCCAGCGTGATGCCGATGCCGTCGCCCACGCGCTCGCCGAGCTCGTCGGCGACCATGTAGAGGTGCCAGAGCATGCGCTCCTGGACCGGCCGGTCGCTCTGCGACAGTGCGTCCGTCAGATTGGTGATCAGGTCCTCGCGCTCCCAGTCCTGCTGCAAGTAGAACCGCTGGCCGGCCTGCAGGTAGTCGTTGGTCCGGGGGATCCGCTCGCGGGTCAGCCGTCCACTGATCTCCGGTCCAAACACGTGGTGGTAGCCCTCGTCCTTGGCCGCCTCCTGCACGCCGCCCGTGATGCTGGGTTCGTAGTTGACGTGCGGGTTCTGGCCCGGGGCGGTGTCCACCATGTAGGACATCTGCCCGTCCCGCTGGTTGGTGGCCACCGGCGCCTTCGGGCTGTTGACCGGCAGCTGCAGGTAGTTGGGCCCCACCCGGTGCCGCTGCGTGTCGCTGTAGGAGAACGTGCGGCCCACCAGCATCTTGTCGTCGGAGAAGTCCAGGCCGTCCACCAGCACGCCGGTGCCGAAGGCGATCTGCTCGTTTTCGGCGAAGAAGTTCTGGGCGTTGCGGTCCAGGACCATTCGGCCGACGGGCCGGGGCGGGAACTGATCTTCCGGCCAGACCTTGGTGTCGTCCAGCGGGTCGAAATCGAGTTCGGGGTGCTCGTCGTCGGACATCATCTGCACCTGTAGTTCCCACTCGGGGAAGTTGCCGGCCTCGATGGCGTCGTAGAGGTCCTTGGTGTGCGAGCCCAGGGTGTGTGCCTGCATGTTCGCGGCGTCCTCGGCGGTCAGCGACTTCACGCCCTGCTTGGGCAACCAGTGGTACTTGACCAGCACCGTCTCGCCGGCGGCGTTGACCCACTTGTAGGTGTTCACGCCGAAGCCCTGCATGTGCCGGTAGTCGGCCGGCACACCGCGCGGGCTGAAGACCAGCATCACCATATGCATGGACTCGGGCGACTGGCTGAAGAAGTCCATCGCGCGGTTCGGCACGGAGGCCTGGAAGTGCACCGGGTCCGGTTTCTGCGAGTGGATGAAGTCGGGGAACTTGAGCGCGTCGCGGATGAAGAAGACGCCCAGGTTGTTGCCCACCAGGTCCCAGTTGCCGTCCTCGGTGTAGATCTTGACTGCGAAACCGCGCGGGTCGCGGGCCACCTCGGAGGAATCGCGGCCGCCGGCCACGGTGGAGAAGCGGATGGCCAGGTCGGAGCGCTTGCCCGCTTCCTGGAACAGCTTGGCGCGGGTGAAGTTGGCGATCGGTTCATCGCCCCACTTGCCGTAGGCCTCGAAGTAGCCGAAGGCCGTGGTGCCTCGGGCGTGCACTACCCGCTCCGGGATGCGCTCGCGGTCGAAGTGGCTCATCTTCTCCAGGAACTGGTAGTTCTCCAGAGTGGCCGGGCCGCGGGCGCCGATGGTTCGGGTGTTCTGGTTGTCGTAGACCTTGTGGCCCTGCCGATTGGTCAGGGGCTGGTCCGGGGATTTGGCCGCATCGGTCATCGCTGATCACTCCTAGGGAAAGGTGTGGGCCGGTTGCCGTGTTCCACCTTCCTCCTGGTGCGTGCCGAGGGCAAGAGTTCGACGGCGGCGCGCGGGTGGCTGTCTGAGGCACCGGGAAGCAGTCGGGAAGCAGCCGCTTCCGCGTGGCGAGGCGGTCGCTTTCCGATGGTGAAGCTGGGCACCGGACGACTTTCGCTTAAGTGCAGGCTCAGCCCGTCACACACGCGCCTGCCGTACGCTATACGCCACATTGCGACCCAAGCCTGCGGAAGGCATCCGCGTTTGCGGAGCTTTGGCCCTGGTCTCCCGCGTGTGCGGCTCTCAGGCGTCTACCCCTGGCGGAGTGTGGCGTATAGCGTACGGCCTGTGGCCCGCAGCGCGTATGGGCCGGAATGATCCGCTTCCGGGCACCGAAGCAGCCGGCTCCCGCCCAGCTCGGCCCCACGCGTCCCTCTACCGGTGGGCGAAGCTCAGGCCCAGCCGTTTCTCGCTCAGGTAGAGGCTCAGGCAGATCCCGAGCAGGGCGAACGTGCAGGTCATCCACCAGGTGGACTGCCAGCCGCCGGTGACGGTGGCCAGCCAGGCCACGATGGCCGGGCCGGTGAAGTTGCCGACGTTGAAGATCTGCTGCATCAGGCCCATCGCGGCCGGGGTGGAACCGTCCGGCGGTGCCAGATCCACGGCCATCCGCGTGAGCGTGGACGGGATCACCGCGCCCACCATGGAGAACACGGCCACGCAGGCGAACTGGATGGCCATGCCGCCGGGCACCGCGGCCCAGTCGACGGCGAAGGTGAGCACCGTCGTCGTGCCCATCAGGATGAAGGTGGGGATGAGCAGCAGCCGGGGCGGGACGCCGCGCTGCAGCAGGGGAGCGGTACCAATGGCGCCCACGGCATTGAGGCCGCCGACCACCGCGGAGAGGATGCCGGCCCAGATGCCGGTGACGCCGTTCTGGTGGTAGATGGTGGGCAGGAAGCCGACCACGGCCATCCACTGGACGGTATAGCAGCCGAACACCACGCCGGCGATCCAGGGTTTGGGAGACCGGACGGTGCGGCCGATCCGGCGGGTGGCTGCGGGCAGGCCGGAGCCGTCGCGCGGCGGATCCTGCGGCACGAACTTCAGCACCAGCGGGATGGGCACCAGGGTCAGGGCGGCCATGAGCCACCACCAAACATGCCAGTTGGTGGCCTGCAGGATCAGCGCGCTCGCCACCAGCCCGGTGAAGGTGGCAAAGCCCTGGTAAGCGCTCCAGAAGCCAACGGCCATGTTCACGCGCGCGAGCGGGGTGTTGGTGCGGATCAGGCCGGGCGCCACCACCGTGGTCAGCAGGAAGCCGGCGCCTTCCAGCGCGCGGCAGGCCATCAGCACGACGGCGGAGTCGGCGAAGCCGCCGATGACCGAGCCGGCAATGAGCAGCCAGAGGCCGATCAGCAGGCAGCGCCTCGCGCCGATCATTTCCGCCAGCAGCGAGACGGCCAGGCCGCCTGCCATGCCGGCCACCTGCACCACGCCCAGCAGGACGCCCGCCTGCACCAAGGACATGCCGAGCTCGTGCTGGATGACGGGAATGGCGGTAGGCAGCTTCCAGATGTGCATGGCGGCGGTGACGCCCGCCAGTACGACGACGATCCACGCCGCATCTGCCCGCTGCCGGGTGACGCTGGGTGCGGCCATGTTGCTCCTTCGGCCCCGGTCAATTAGTTGCCTGTACAGACTAACTGCGGTGCGATAGAAGGTGACGCGCGGCACGTAAGACAGGCTGCGGCGTCGTAATAGTTGACTCGGATCCGGGTCCGGACGCGTCCATCGGGGCGGCCGCGGGATGGGCCGCCGGCGGCGTGGCGGCTGTGGATAGACTGGCTGGGGCGGCAAACCCGCCGGGAACCACGAGAGGGCAACATGTTTGAACCTGGGGCGCCGATCGACGAGGTCGAGCGCGATGTCGAATCCATCATCATGGCTTTGGTACACGAGCTGGGCGAGCGGGCCGACGCCGACCCGGAGCCGCTGGGCGCGGAGGAACGGGCCTACATCGCGGCGTTCTCCGACGCACGGGCAAACACCGACCGCAACCAGGCCGGCCTGCTGTCCACAGCGATCAGGCAACCGAACCTGGCCGAATCACTGGTCTACCTCAACCAGCGGCTGGACCGCCAGGACCTGGATCCGCGCGAGCCGGTGGGCATCCTGGGGATCATCGTCCGGCTGGCAATGGACGGGCTGTGGGTCTCCGACATCCTGGACAGCACGCGGTTCAAGCCCGCGGACCGGCGCCGAATCACGGACGTCCTCACCGGGATGACCTATCTGACCGACGCGCGGCTCAAGGAACTGCTGGCCGAGCTGCAGCCGAAGGCGGCGGGGGACAAGAAGGGCTGAGCACCCGCGCCGTCAGGCGCCTGCGCGGTCAGCCGCCGGTGACGTCGTGCGCCGTCAGGCACCGGTGACGTCGTGGCCGCGCTGGCGGGCCAGGGCCCTGACCACCCGCGCGATCAGGTCATACGGAATCGGTTTGCCCAGCGGAAACTTCAGGGTCCCCTTGGCTGCGACGTAGGGCTCCAGGTCGTGCCTCAGCGCCGCATCGGCCTCCGGCAGCGGGTAGAGCGAGACATGGTGCTTCCAGCCGGCGAAGTAGACGAGGTAGTGCCCCTCGAACATGATGGCGGGGATGGCGTAGCTGATCTGCTCGCCGGCTCCCGGGATGGCGTTGTGGATGGTCCGCCGAACCTCCTGGAGAATGGTCCGCACGTCTTCCGGGAACGACGCGATGTAATCGTCGACGTTCGAAAACTTCTCCGCCATCTCTGATCCCCCTCTGGTCCCGCCTTCTGGTCCGGCCCTCTGGCCCGGTCTTCTGGTCCAGTCCCCTCTGCCTCCGGCGTGCTGCCGCCTCTCCGGCTCGCTGCCGCTTATCCGGCGTGCTCCGCGAACGGCGTCAGCACGATCTTCCCGGCGACGCGGCCTTGCTGACTGTGCCGCATGGCGTCCGCGGCCTGGTCCATCGGAAAGGTCCGGTCGATATCCACGGTGAGCTTGCCGGCGTCGGCCAGCTCGCTCAGCCGGGCGAGTTCGGAGCCGTCCGGGCGCACCCAGATGTAGCGGCCGCCGTGTTCTGTCACCGCCGGGTCGGCGATGGAAGCGTGCCGGCCGCCGTTCCGCAGCACGGCCTGGGTGTCCTGCAAGACGCCGCCCACGAAGTCCGCCGCCACGTCCACGCCCTGCGGTGCTAGTTCGCGCACCCGGTGCACCAGACCGGGGCCGTATTCCAGCGGTTCCGCACCGAGTTCCCGCAGCCGCTGGTGGTGCTTCTCCGACGCCGTCGCGATGACCCGGAGACCGCGCTCGACGGCGAGTTGGATGGCGATCCGTCCGACCCCACCGGATCCATTGTGGATCAGAAGGGTTTCGCCGGTGGACGGGGCCAAAGCGTCCAAAGTCCGCTGCGCCACCATGCCAGTGAGCGGCAGACCGGCGGCTTGTTCCCAGCTCAACGATGCCGGCTTCCGCGTCACCATGGAGACCGGCAGGGCCACGAACTCCGCGTACGTGCCGCCGGCCACCGTGTCCCGCCGGCCGTACGCATACACTTCATCGCGGGGTGAAAATTCAGGGGTGTCCGGCCCGACTTGCTCCACCACGCCGGCAACGTCCCAGCCGGGGATCACCGGGAAGTGGATGTCCAGCATCCGGTCCAACCCGCCGGACATCACCTTCCAGTCCACCGGGTTCACGCTTGAGGCTTTCACGCGGATCAGCACCGTTCCCGGGGCTACCTTCGGCCGCGGAACTTCTGACAGCTCCAGCACCTCCGGGCCGCCGTAACGGGAATACGTCATCGCCTGCATGCTCTTGCCCAAATGGGTACTACCTTCCTGCTACTTCCTGTTTTGCTCCACCCTAGTGGCCGGCAGCCGTGCTTTCCATGGGGCCGCAGCGCGCGGTCGGGTGCGACCGGCAGTCGGCAGGCGAGGCCGCTGCAATCCAAAACCGGGAGGTCAAAAGGGGGCCGCGACCTAGGCTGCGGCGCACCAAGAAGGCGTGCACAAGATTTCCAGTCCCATGTACGACGGCGATGCGTGCCCGCCGTCGTACACGTCAGAACGCTCCGATCGCTGTGCCGTAGGCCAACGGCACCAGGATCAGCGCCAGCAAGCAGGCCGTCGCGATCCACCAGGCCCTGCTGCGCCGTACCAGCGCGATGCCGGCCAGAACCGGGGCGGCGATCATGATGACCAGGGCGGTCAAGCCGAAGAACCCGGTAGCGGGATCCGGCGCCGCGCACTCCAGCAGGCAACCGGTGAATCCGATATAGACCACCAGCAGCGCCCAGAACATCGGCAGCCCCAGCGCGGCCCAGCCGCCAATCACCAGAAGAAGGCCCCACCACACGGGACGCCGGGAAGCCGCAGCAGTTTCGGTCACCGTGTTTGTCTACCAGTGCTGGCGGGCGGGGGCAATGTTTGGCCAGATCTACGTCGTAGGCCCGGCGCCCGGCCCTCGCCAGCTCAGGGCCCGTGCCGTTGGCCCGGTACCGCTCGCCGGTGCCCGGCGCACGGGCGACCCGAGCCCGGCCCGCACCAGCGCCCCCGCCCGGCGCACGGACCTCGCCCGCGCCCCCCTCCGCCCCCGCAGATCGAGTTCCCACCGCAGCACTGTCCACGTCTTGCGCGGCCCGAAAAAGTTTCCGCAGGTCAGGGCGGTGCGCGCCTTCAAAACATGGACAGATTCGGCTGAACGTGGACAGTAACCACGGGTCCCGGCCCGCCCCGGGCAACATGGACAGATCCTGCTGAACGTGGACACCAACCACGGGCCCGGCCGCCGGCCCGCCGGGCCCTGTAGCGAAGGTCACCCCGTCGGGAGAAATTTCGGCTCGAGGCCACGGCGTTAAACCCACCAGACACCACACCCCCAACCTGAGGAGTCCCATGAGCGTCGAAACCGCTGACGTCAACCTGCAGAACCAGCTGTCCGTGGGCCGCGAGGCCGCAGACCACCTGTTCCTTGAGGCCCGCACCGCGAACACGTTCTCCACGGAGCCGGTCACGGACGAGCAGCTCGCCGCCATCTACGAGCTGGCCAAGATGGGCCCGACCATGATGAACAACCAGCCGCTGCGCATCACCTGGGTCCGCTCCGCAGAAGCCCGCGAGAAGCTGGCCGCCCGGATGGCCGAGGGCAACCGCGCTAAGACGCACTCCGCTCCGATGGTCGCCGTGCTCAGCTACGACACCGACTGGCACGAGCACTTCGAAACGTTCTTCCCGCACGCGCCGGAGCGCAAGGAAATGTTCGACGGCAACGCCGAAATGCGCGCCGAGGTGGCCAAGAACAACGCCTGGCTGCAGGCCGGTTTCTTCATCATGGCGGTCCGCGCCGTGGGCCTGCACGCCGGCCCGATGGGCGCCTTCGACGCCGCCGGCATCGACGAGGACTTCAACGCCGGAACCGCCAACCGCACCTTTATGGTGGTCAACGTCGGCACCCCGGGCGAGAACCCCTGGTTCCCGCGGCTGCCGCGCTTGGACGCCGAGATCGCAGTCCAGACGGTCTGATTCGTACCTGAACCGCTGACGACGGCGGTGCCCACCCCAGCGGGGCTTACGAGCCTCCAGCGGTGGACACCGCCGTCGGGCATTTAAAATGTAGCTCGGGTACGCCGACGGCGTACCCGAGCTGCCGGGGATCTTTGATGGCAGCCGGCCGGAAGCGTTTGAGGAGGCCTCGATGTGGCAGGAATACGGGCTGGCATGGTCTGACGCACTGAGGGTCGTCATTTCGGCGATAACCCTTTACGTTGCGGTCCTGCTGGTGATCCGCGTATTGGGCCAACGCACACTGGCCAGCATGTCCAGCTTCGACCTGGCCGCCGTCATAGCGCTCGGTGCCGTGATCGGCCGGGCTATCCTCGGCAACACGCCAACGCTCGTTGCGGGCCTGCTGGGGCTGGTCACCCTCCTGACCCTGCAAGCAGTCGCCGGACAGGTCCGTCGGCTGGGGCGGGGAGCGCAGTTGGTCAACAGCCGTCCGGTGCTGCTGATGGCCGGGCAGGACATGCTGCGGGACAACCTGGTCCGTTCCCATGTGGTGGAGGAGGAAGTGCGGGCCAAACTGCGGCTGGCCGGTATCCGGCACCCGTCCGAAGTTGCCTGCGTGGTGCTCGAATCCACCGGGCAGATCAGCGTGCTCCGCCGTGGCCAGCCCATCGATCCCGCGCTGTTGGAAGGGGTGGCGGGGGCGGACAGGATGCCGCAGGATTTGCTCTGGGGCGGCGGGAGGGGCATTTAACTGCAGGTCAGCGACAGTCGGTGCGTCGGCAATCGGGAATCAGGGCCGGGCTGCTCCGCTACCGGACAGTTGGTCCTGGCCGCCCTCGCGGTCGCCAGCAAGGACGGCCCGGTCGCGGCCCTCGGACTTCGCCTCGTAGAGTGCCGCGTCGGCCGCATCGATCGCCGCATCCAGCGTGTTGGCATCCGGTGTGTCCGGTCCCTCGCCGATGGCAGCGATACCGAAGCTCACGGTGGGCAGCGTGAAGTCCGGAAAGTCCGCCGCGCGCAGGTTCTGGCTGATGAGGTGGGCTACCTGCTTGGCTTGTTCCGGGGCAGCGCCGGAGAGCAGCAGGATGAACTCCTCTCCGCCATAGCGTCCCACCAGATCGGTGGACCGGACGGTGTCGGTACAGACCTGGGCGAAGGCGCGCAGCGCTTTGTCGCCGGCGGGGTGGCCATGCGTGTCGTTCACCGTCTTGAAGTGGTCCAGGTCCGCCAGCATCAGGCTGCCGGATCTGCCGCCGCGGCGCAGGCTGTCGATCCGATCCGCGGCCAGGTCAAGGAAGGCAGTGCGGTTGAGCAGCCCGGTGAGCCCGTCGTGCAGCGCGCGCTTGCGCAGGTCCCGGGCGGCCTGCTCTTCGCTGAACGTGGCCATGCTGAAGGAGACCACCACCATCACCGCCATGTTGATCAGCGTGGTGGCCGCGCCCCCGAAGAAGGTCTGGAAGATGCGGCCTTCCGGCCCGTCCGCCAGGAAGGCGGCAAACCGGCAAAAGTAGAAGGCTGACAGGAACCCGGAAACGACTGCCAAGGGGCCACGCAAACGCGTAAAACCGCGGCGCAGCCGGAAAAGTTCGGAGGCAGCCAAGCCAAAAAACAGGGTCAAGAACGCGAGGAACACCGTTCCGCCGGCCCAGACATTCGTGCCTGGATTATCAACGGCGGTGCTCACGCCCGCAAGAGCCATACCGGCCGCGATCAGTAACGGCACCGGTTTGCGGGCATTCAGCGACCGGGTTCCGGTCCAAACACCCGCGGCGCCGAAAACCACCAGCACATTCGCCAAAGGAGTGGCCCACCACTGGTGTCCCGTGCCGTTCAGCAGGTAACCGGCGGAACCGGTGAGGAACATCGCGATCGCGGTACACCACCAGGCGCTGTAGGGGGCACGCGTCCGCCGGTAGGTCACCATATAGAACAGGACCAGCAGAACGATGCCCACCACGGCGAAGGCAACCCTGAGGGTCGCTGTGTCCAGTGCCATGGTCCTCCCCGCTGTTGGCCTGCTTATTGTGTCAACGTCAGTATTGCAGCGGGACTTCCGTCACGGTTATTTCAACATTGTTTGTGTCTCGAGGTGCCGTGGCGCGGCGGGCGGGGATCCGCGGGGTGCCCTGGGCGCAGCGACGGCGGCACCCCGGCGGGCACCGCTGTCGTCGCATCCGCGGGGCGCCGCGGACGCAGCGACGGCGGCACCCGGGCGCGGGCACCGCCGTCGTCATTAAAGGGAAGCGTCAGGAAAGCGTGGCGCCGCCCTGCCATAGGGCGTCGAACGGGGCGTGGGAGGAAACCCGGGCCTTGATGCCCTCGGTTACGAAGGCTTTGGCGGTCCTGGCAGCTTCCAGCGGGGTGGCGCCCTTGGCCAGTTCGGCGGTCACCGCGGCGGCCAGGGAACAGCCGGCGCCGGAGACGGCCACTTCGCCGATCTTCGGCGCGGAGAGAACCTCCAGGGTGTCGCCGTCGTAAAACACGTCCACCGCGTCAGCGCCCGCCAACCGCACGCCGCCCTTGGCCAGCACGGCCGCGCCGGAGGCTTCGTGGATGATCTTGGCGGC
The DNA here is from genome assembly GCF_022637435.1 of Arthrobacter sulfonylureivorans. Lineage (NCBI taxonomy): Bacteria > Bacillati > Actinomycetota > Actinomycetes > Micrococcales > Micrococcaceae > Arthrobacter > Arthrobacter sulfonylureivorans. The sequence continues at coordinate 3,607,603 of NZ_CP093326.1, read as the reverse complement.
CGCCTTCAGGTCTTCGACGTCGTTGATGGTGATGCCGGCCAGGGACTCGGCTTCGAAGTGGTTCGGCGTGACGAAGGTGGCCAGCGGCAGCATCTGGGCCTTGAGCGCCTGGTCGGTGTCCAGCGCGTGGCCGGGCTCCTGACCCTTGCAGATCAGCACCGGGTCCAGCACCACGTTGTCCCACTGCTGGTTCTTCAGCGCCGCGGCGACGGTGTCGATCGTCAGGGGCGAGCCGAGCATGCCCAGCTTGACCGTCTTCAGCGAGCCTTCATAACAGGTCTGAATGGCTTCCAGCTGGTCGGCGATGACGCCGGCGTCCACCGGGACAAAGCGGTGGTTCCAGTTGTCCTTCGGATCGAAGGAGACGATGCAGGTCAAGGCGGTGACGCCGTAGGTGCCCAGCGCCTGGAAGGTCTTCAGGTCGGCCTGCGCGCCTGCGCCGCCGGTGGCTTCGGAGCCGGCGATGGTCAACGTAATAGCGGGCGCGGTGGTTTCGGTGGTGGAAACAGACATGCGCCCATTTTCCACCCCTCCACCCGCGGTTCCTAATAACGACGGCGGTGCTCGCCTCAGGGCGAACGCGCGGCGGGCTGCGCGGCGGCTGCGCGGCCGGGTCCGGTCAGCGGATATCCATCATCTTCCACACACTGAGGCGGCCGATCGCGGCGGCCAGCCCGATCAGCGCCGCCAGTTCGAGCGTGCCGAGCGGGTCGCCGCTGGAGAGCGAGACCAGGATCAGGAAGGAAGCCGTGGTCATCACCAGGAAGAAGGCCAGCACGTGCAGCCACTGGTTGGCCACCGGCCGGAGCAACAGGCCCAGCACAAAAGCGATCGGCGCCCCGACCACCAGTCCGACGCCGCCGGCATACAGCCCGACGACCAGGGCCAGGAGTGCTGCCGACGCCAGCTGGTGCCCGTTGACCGGGCCGCCGATCAGGGTGAGCAGCAGGGCGCCCAGCGCGAAAACCGAGATTGCCACCAGGAAACCCACCACAAAGGCGCCGAACCCAAACGTCACCCGGTGGCGCGGGTTGCTGCGCTCGAACTCGTCGAGCTCCGGTTCCTGGCTCATAGAGCAAGGATAGGTCGGCCAACAAGGAACTGTCGGGCCGTGGGAGAATGGATGGCGGTCCGGGTGGCAGACGGACCCATTAGTGCTAATACAGCGGACGTTTCGTCAGGCACCTGACGGTGTGAAGCGTTGCGCGAACCACTTCTATAAGGGTGAACCACCACAATGACTGAACTGCAATCCCGCACGCCTGCCCGCTTCGCCTCGATCGGCAGCCCCTACTTTGGCATCATGCTTGCCGTGATGGCCGTGGTCCTGATTCTGTCCAACATCGGCGCGGCCAAGGGTGTGGTCATCGGGCCGATTATTACCGACGGCGGCTTCTTCCTGTTCCCGCTGGCCTACATCCTGGGCGACGTGATCAGCGAGGTGTACGGCTTCAAGGTGGCACGCAAGGCCATCATCACCACCTTCGCCCTGTCGGTCTTCGCCTCGCTTTGCTACTGGGTCATCATCGGACTTCCCGGCTTTGACGACGACTTCGGCCGGATGAAACAGCAGGCCCTTGAGGGTGCGCTCGGCCCAGTGCCGTTGATCGTGCTCGCCAGCCTGCTCGGCTTCCTCGTGGGTCAGACGCTGAATTCCTGGGTGCTGGTACGGATGAAGGAACGTTGGGGCGAACGCCGCTTGTGGGCGCGCCTGATGGGCTCCACAGGGGTCGGGGAATTCGCCGACACACTGATCTTCTGCTCGATTGCGGCCTCGATTATCGGCATCAACGACGTCCCCACGTTCGTCAACTACGTCTTGGTCGGCTTCGTCTATAAGACGTTGGTGGAGTTCCTCTTCGTCCCCGTCACCACAGCGGTGATCGGCTGGGTGAAGAAGCGTGAACCGTCCTACAATGCGCTGGCTTCGGATTCCTCTGCAGCCTGATCGTCGATGACCAGGGTCGGGACGCGCTCGCTGAGCTCTGACGGCGACAAGTTTGCCGACACGAGGATTTCCTCCGGTGCGATTCCGGCCTTCAGGGCGACATCAATGGCAACGTCCAGATTCGTTTCAGCCTGGTCCATCTCGACCTGCAACCCCTCGACCGCTGCCGAAGCGGTCCAAACGTCCTTCAGATGTTCTTCCATTTTGCTAACTTCCTATCTGGCCAGAACGAAGGTCCCTCTGCCCTAACCGGGCCTCCCACCCCTCGGATGAAGGAACGAGCCCCGGGTTTCGCCAGCTTACAGTGTAAGGTCTGCGCTTGGCACCCCCAGATCAGGCATTTTGCCGGGAATTTTCCAAACCTTCTCCAACAGCGCAAAAACCGCGGCCCGCAGCGGAAATCACGCACTGCCGGGTGCGGGATTCGAGCAGGACTTGGGCCGCTCGTCCGCGGGCGGTGGGAGGACAGGGGGAATCCGGGCGCGTAGGCTGGTGCGCAATCGCAGGAGGGAAGTGCTCAATGGTCGAGTCCGGAACGTCCGCATCGCCAGACATGGGCCATCCCGGTGGCGACAGGCCGCGGCTGGACCGACAGCGGATTCTCGAGGCCGGTGCAGTGTTCATCGAGGAGCATGGGGTCCGGCAATTGAGCATGCGGCGGCTGGGTGCCGAGCTGGACGTCGAAGCCATGTCGCTGTACCGCTACGTGCCCTCGCGAGAGGACCTGCTTGACGGCATCGTGGAGTCGGTGGTCGACGAGTTGTACAGCGATCCCGAAGTGTATGTGGAGCCGCGCTACGGTTGGCAGGACTACCTTCTCCGGCTGGCCCATGGTCTGCGCCGGCTGGCCGTGAAGCATCCCCAGGTCTTCCCGCTGATTGCCACGCGGCCCGCCGAGGCTCCGTGGGTCCGCCCGCCGTTGCGGAGCCTGCGCTGGGTCGAGTCGTTCCTCAGGGCGATGACCCAAGCGGGGTTCAGCAACGAGCAGGCGGTCGAAGCCTACCGGGCCTTCAGCAGTTTCCTGATCGGCAACTTGTTGCTGGAGGTAGCTGCCCTCGGCGCCGACATCGGGCCGGTGGAGGATCCCGATCCATCGCCCTCCCGGCAGGCGGACCTGACCGACTATCCACTTCTGCAGGAGTTGCAGGACCTGTTGTCGGAGGACCGTTCCAAACAGGAGTTCGACGCGGCGCTTGATGTCCTGCTGGACAGGCTGGATGGCCAGCTCGGCTGATGGCAGCCCATGCCCGTCCGGCAATGTTTATCCTCCCGCCACCTGAAATTCACCCGGAGACTTTGCAGAACGATACTAAGCATGCTTTGCTTACATCGTAAGTACGGATACTGTTGTGGCTCCGGCCCGCTGGAGCCATGGTTTCGCAGCAGGTGGCTGGCATCGCCAAAGGCGGCACTGCCGGGCTGCGCATGGATGAGGAGAAGGCATGCAAGTTATACGCGACAACTACGGCGCATCACGCTTCGATGCCTACGTTGATGGTGAAGTGGCCGCGTCATTGCAGTACAAGATCCAAGACGGCGAAATGTGGCTCCTCGAAATCAAAGAAGACCGTTGGCACCGCGGACTGGGACTCGGCGAGCCCTTGGTGCGCCGGGCGCTGGCCGAGGCGCACCGCCGCCGGCTGCGTGTGCTGCCGTTTTGCTCGGAGGCCAGGCAGCAGGTCTTCGGCCATCCGGTCTTCCTGCAGTTGGTCCCCCAGGAGCAGCGCAGCCGATTCCACAAGTCCTGGGCGCTGGAAGGCAAATCCCGTGCCGCACGTCGCCGCCGTCGGGTTCCGGCTGCCGCTGTCCGCGCCTCGGCTGGCTCGAAGGCGGGATCCCGATGAGCGGAAAGCTGGGAGTGACGGTTCGCGTCGACCTGGAATGCTCATCGGCGCATATTGACGTGCGCGGGCGGGTCGATGAGCGCAATGTCCTGGCAGTGTATTCACTCGCGAAGCGGGCAAATTCTTTGGCGGCAGGCCTGGAAGTGACCATAGATCTGCAGCATGCCTCGGTGGACGGAGCCGTCCTCTGGCATTTGCAGGCGTGTGCGATTTCCGGGGTCCTGCCCGAGCATGCCGATCCGGAACAGGTCGACTGCCGGCTGATAATCCTGGCGCCCCTGGCGCAGGACGAGCAGGCCGACGTCGTGCTTGCCGCCTAAGCAGCAGGCGCACTCAGTGCGGAAGGCCGCCGTCGTTATCTTTGGATGCGACGGCGGCCTTCCGCCTGTGGAGATGTAGCGGCGAAGGTCAGGCGTAGTAGCGGCCCAGCACCTCGGCCTTGAAGTCGAAGAAGGAGCCGTCGTCGATGGCCAGCCGGGCGTCGTCGACCAGCTTCACGGTGAAGCGTTCGTTGTGGATGGAGATCAGCGTGTGGCTGACCATCTCGTTCGCCTTGAACAGGTGGTGGATGTAGGCGCGGGTGTAGTTGGCGCAGGTGTAGCAGTCGCAGCCGTCAACCAGGGGCGTGAAGTCCAGTTTGAATCGGCGGTTGGACAGGTTCTTGCGGCCGTCCGGGGTGTAGAACGCCGAGTTTCGGGCCACGCGCGTCGGTGAGACGCAGTCGAAAGTGTCCGCCCCGTTCTCGATCGCGGTGAAGATGTCGTCCGGCTCGGAGATGCCGAGCAAATGCCGTGGCTTGTCCTCGGGAAGCTCCTCGGTGCACCAGCGCACGATGGTGCCCAGGTTTTCCTTCTCCAGTGCGCCGCCGATGCCGAAGCCGTCAAAGTTCATCGCGCCAAGGTCCCGGCAGGCCTTGCGCCGCAGGTCTTCGTACTGGGCGCCCTGGATCACGCCGAAGAGTGCCTGGTACGGCCGGTGCGAGCGCTCGTCGGTGAGCCGCTCGTGCTCCGTGACGCAGCGTTCGGCCCACAGCCGGGTGCGCTCCAGCGACTCCTCCTGGTAGCCGCGCGAGTTCATCAGCGTGGTGAGCTCGTCGAAGGCGAACATGATGTCCGCGCCCAGTTGGTGCTGCACCTGCATGGAGATCTCCGGCGTGAAGCGGTGCTTGTCGCCGTTGAGGTGTGACTTGAACCAGACGCCGTCGTCGTCCACGTGGGCCAGCCGCTCCTTGCCGGGTGCCACCTGGTCATCCGAGCCGGTGCTGGCCGCGGCTGCGTCCATGTTGATGACCTTCTTGAACCCGGAGCCGAGGCTCATCACCTGGAAGCCGCCGGAGTCGGTAAAGGTGGGGCCGTCCCAGTTCATGAACCTGCCCAAGCCGCCGGCCGCGTCCAGCACCGCCGCGCCAGGCTGCAGATACAGGTGGTACGCGTTGGCCAGCAGCGCCTGCGCGCCGAGTTCCTTCATGGACTCGGGCAGCACCGCCTTGACCGTGGCTTTGGTGCCGACGGCGATGAACGCCGGGGTCTGGATCTCTCCGTGCGGCGTGGTGATGGTACCGGTGCGGCCCTGGAATCCGCCGCCGTTCTCCTCCATCCGGGCAGGGGAGGGGCTGGCGGTGTTGGCGAGGCGATTGCCGACGCGGAAGGAAAAATCAGACTGGGGCACCCCACCATTTTGCCCTACCGGGTGCACCACAGGGCGCGTGTGTGGTGCGGGCAGCGAAAGGCCATGCGGCGTGTGGCACGGCGGACGCCGACCTGTCGACCCGCTCACAGAATGATGATTGCCTCAGGCAATCGAATTAGGGTTGGAGAGTGGAACTTTTGCGGCTGCGGTCCCGGGCGGCGGGCCGTCCGGCCCGTCCGTACGCAGGTTCCCCATACTTCTCTCCCGAATCCAGTCCGGGGCGGCGGCCCTAAGGACTTCGGCGCTCCGCATGGATTGACCTCGCCAGAGTTGGGACCCAGGCGGCCCAGTTGGCCGGTGGAATCCTGGGGCCAGCGGGATTTGGGGGCCTCCGGCGGGTGATGGAGACGAGGCATCGTGGATAGTGGGGCAAGCGAAAGGTGGGCAGCATGGCGACGCAGTACGTGCGCGAATTCTTCCGGGTAGGTCCGGCGCGCCAGGACCATATCGTGGCCACCCGCTGCGGCATCAGCGTCGGCCTGCCGCTGCTCGCCCTGCTGGCGATGGGCCGGTTCGATCTGATGATCTTCGCCGCCTTCGGCGCCTTCACCGGAATCTACGGCCGGGGTGAGGCTCACGGAGCAAGGCTGCGGCATCAGGGCCAGTTCGGCGTGTTGATCATGCTGGTCATGTTCCTCGGCGCCCTCACCGCCATGGCCGATGCCGGACCCTGGGGCATCGTCTTCGGCACCACGGTGGTGGCGGGCCTGTGGTCGCTGGCGGTCAACTACTTCCAGCTGCGACCGGCGGGCGTCATCTTCTTTACGTTCGGCTATGCGGCCATCGGTTCCATCCCGCTGACCGCGCCGCTGTGGCAAGCCATGCTGACCGGCCTGGCAAGTGTGGTGCTGGCCATACTGATCGGGATCAGCAGCCGGCTGGTGCCGACCTGGCGCACATCCATGGCGCCGCCGCCCAAGCCGCAGTTTACGCGCGAGCACTGGCGGGAATTCCGCGTCGAGGCCGGTGCCAATGCGCTGGCGGCCCTGACCGCAGGAACCCTCGCCACTGTGGTGGGGCTGGGACACAACTACTGGGCGATGGTGGCTGCCGTGGCGCCGATCGCGGGGCCCAGCCTTGCCCAACGGGTGAAAAAGGGCGTCCACCGAATCCTGGGGACCTTCGCTGGCGTGGTGGTAGCCGGGCTGTTGCTGGCCCCGCGCCCGGAGCCTTGGGTCCTGGTCCTGATGGTGATCGTGCTGCAGTTCAGCGCGGAAATGTTCGTGCTGCGCCACTACGCGCTGGCGCTGATCTTCATCACGCCGCTGGCCCTGATCATGACCGAGCTTGCTGCCCCCACCGATCCGCGTGAACTGATGGTGGACAGGGCGCTGCAGACCGCCATTGGCGCTCTGGTGGGGATCAGCCTCGTGTATCTCATGCACCAGCGGACCATCCGCGAGAAGAACCGGCGCCGCTTCCAGCGCCGGCAGCAAGGCGGGGCCTGACGCGCGGGGTGCACGCCCGTCGGTGGAAACTCCGCCGGCGAGGGCCGGGTTCTCTAGTCGGAGCCGGGTCCGGCGGTGCTGCCCAGCACCAGCGGGTCGGCGCCGGGCAGCGCGTTGTTGCGCCAGGCCTCCCAGCCGTCCCGGATCTCGGCCAACCGCCTGGCACCGAGCCCATAGCAGCTGATCAGCACCTGGCTGCCGCCCTCGGGCCTGCCCTCCGGGTGCGATGGGGTTTCTGCGACGATCAGCAGGCCGCCGCCACGGTCGGCATACGAATCAACGGTCAACCCCAGCTGGCGGTCCGAGCGGAACCACACCTTTCCGGAAATCTCTTCCCCGGTGGCCAGAGATGCGCTGTACGTCTCACCCGCCGTCGGCAGGTTGTCCAGGCCAAGGCTGGAGAGCAGCCCGCCCGACGGGATGGAGTCTGCGCCGAGGTAGGTGGTCTGGCGGGGGTCATTGGGGTGCCGTTCCAAGGCGAACCTCAGTTGCTGCAGGAAGGTCAGCCAGCCTTCGGTGACGTCCTCCCACCATTCGTCGGACTGCTCGCCGGACTCGGGGCCGCGCTGAAGGGTGAGCCGGACGCCGTCGCCCACTGGTTCCAGGATGAAGGCGTCGCTGTCGCCCATGGTGAGCCGTTTGTGGTCTTCGGCCTCTGTGGCGTCGCTGAAGTAGATCTCGCGGATCTCCTCGTCCAGTCCAGCCATATCCCAGCCGTGCCACTGCGCGATGCGTCTGGGTTCGCGCAGCATGGTCCACACCTGGCGGGCATCCGCGTTGATGTGGACGCTGAGTGAACCGGGCTCCGTTGCAACTCCGCTCTCCGTCATGCGGCCGACTCTACTCCCGGGCCGCAGGGAGTGGCCAGAGCCCGGACGCAGGGCGTTAGGAGTTCCGTTGCTGGACGTCCAGGGCGCGGATGGCCACCAATTCGTTGCTGATTCGGCGGTCCAATTCAACCGGTTCCAAAGTCTCTGACCCGCCGTGCGTGCGCAAGTACAACAGCGCGGTCAGCCGCAGCTCACGCCACTCGCGCTCCGCCGTGCGGTCGGCGGCAGCCATCGCCCGGTGGATTTCTTTGTCATAGAGGTTCGGTTCGTTCAGCTGGCGCTGGCGGACCTCGGCGTTGATCTTCGCGCGGAAGGGATCCTCGTCGGCGTCGTCCGGAGTGCGCAACGTGTCGGCCAGCCGCAGCGCTTCCGCGCTGTCCTCTTCGCTGCCAGATTCGCGCAGGATGTAGGCGGCCATGGCCAGTGCCGACTCGATCCATTTCCACCGGCCGAAGTTCCCGTCGAAGGGCTGGTCGATGATCAGTCGGCACACCGTGAGCGCGCGCTCGCGGTCGTCCAGTTCCACGAACAGCGTGTGCGCGAGGTCCCGCACGTCCTGCAAGTGGCTGCCGGCTTTGGCATTGAGCCCGCGGCTCAAACGGGCGGCCAGCCGCTGCACTCCGGCATTGCGGGCGTGCGCGCGGGCTACCGCCACCACCACGGCTTCGGGGGTGCCCTCCTCGGCGGGAATCAGTTCCAGATCATCCTGCGCCAGCGCGCCGGGCAACTGGGCGGGCCGGCGTGAGGAAGCAATGCGGATGCGCGACCCGTGGGCAATGCGCACCCGGCTGCCGTCTTCCAAGGTAGCCACCACCACCGCCGGAGTGCCGAAATCATCGGGTACGACGGCGGTGTCCGCCACGGGTGCGGAATGCTCACCGGAGCGCGTGAGGAACCGGGCACCGGCGCCTACGCTTTCGGCCTTGACATGGTGGATGAATGTCTCGGCCTGTTGTTCGGTCATGGGTAATTCCTTAGTCACGCTCGCGATCGTCAGAACAGTATATGAAATCGTTACCTTTCGGTTGGGAGGCCCGCTGTGGTGTGCCGCGAAGCGCCATGATGAAACGATGGATCGTGAGCGGCATCTCAGAATCGGTCAGGTCGCGGGAGCACGGCGAGCACGGGAGCACGGGGGGTGCGCGTCAGCGCGTCGGTGGTTCTGCCCACCGTCGGTTTGTCGCCTGGATGACGGCATATCGGTGTGTTGCTTGGGTGACGGACCATCGGTTTGTCGCCTGGATGACGGCCTGACTTGGCGGACGGAGGCAGCAGACGCCACATTAAGCCAGGGGAGCCAGCGCTGCTGTCGCCGAGCCGTCCTTGGCGCAGGCTGCGGAAGATGGGCGTACAGCATGCGCCACATTGCCTGCCGAGTCGTAAGCAAAACTGGCGCTGGTCCGCTCCTTTGGGCCGGGGGCCGTGGGGTCTCTCAAGCAGGCACGAGGAATGCTGATCATTCCTCAGGGAGTGTGGCGCCCGCTGCTCATGGAGGGGAAGGGGCACCGCCCCAGCAAGGGGCACCAGACGGTCCGGGGTCTGAGCCGTGCCGACGGAGAATGTCCTTGCCCGAATTATTTGGTATCCGGAGCGGGATCGAGGACCAAAGGTGACCGCGATCGCCGATAGCGTCTAAGACATCGAAAAGCTTCCGGAACCGCATCTTCGTTAAGCCTCCGGGAAGCGCACCAACGCACAGCAGCCCTACGTTCTGTGAAAGTTGAAGCCTGCCATGAGCATCCTCTTTGCCCCCGAGGCCCGCAGCGGCCAGGTGCCGACGCACGCCCCCGTTCAGCCCGAACAGCTCCGCGGCCAGAGCCACCTGACCGTTCTGCTGCGCGCCGCCGGCCTGATCCTGATAGATCTTGCCAACCGGCGCAGCCGGCGGCCGGTCACGCTGAAGCGGCTGCGCTGTCAGGACCAGCACCAGGAGCAGTCCCGCGACCTGGCCGCCCAGATGTACACCTGGACGCTGCCCAGGTAGGAGCACCTCTCGACCAAGGCGTAGGCGGACCTCTCGACCAAGGCGTAGGAGCGCCGCCCGACCGGCGGGCCGACACCGCGTCCCGATCATCGAGGAGTCAGCAGGCTCCCTTTTCGCGGCTGAAAAGGGCGCCTGCAGAATCTTCGTCGGGGTTTTGCGGTGCGGGGACCAGACAACCGTGCCGGATCGGTGGTTAGCGGCACCAGCCGGCGTGAGCCAGCGCCTGGCGCAGGAGATTGCCGCGGCCGCCGATGAACTCGGACTGGACCGCATGGCTGAGGGCATCCTCCGGCGTCATCCAGCTCAGCTCAAGTGCGTCCTGCCGTGGGTTGCATTCTCCGGTGACCGGGATGACGTAGGCCAGCGCCACGGCGTGCTGCCGGTCATCGGTCAACCCGGTCTCGGACGGCGACGGGAAATACTCCGCCACGGTGAACGGCACCGGGCTGGCAGGCAGCTGCGGAAAAGCCAGCGGCCCCAGGTCCTTTTCCAAGTGGCGCAGCAGGGCAGCGCGGACCGTCTCGCGGTACATCACCCGTCCCGATACGAAGGTGCGGACCATCTCGCCTTCATCGGAGGCCTGCAGCAGCAAACCGATCTCCGTCACGTAGCCCAGCGAGTCCAGCCGCACCGGCACTGCCTCCACGTAGAGCATCGGCAGGCGTTGCCGGGCCTCGTGCAGATCCTCGTTGGAGAGCCAGCCGGGATACGGGTCGGGGGTGCGTACACTCATGTACTTGTTCTACAGCACCGTTGCGATGCCAGTCACGCCAGCCGTCCGGAACGGCGCGTCCGGCCCGCGATCCAGTGACGCGCCTTGAGCGGTGGCCCGGTCTGTATTAGCGTGCCGCTGGGTCAGTCGGTGTCGGCGGGTCTGGACGAGGCATCCGGCCGGACGGTGAACCGGAGCATCCGGATGGCAGGCTTCGCGCCGTCCGGATGCTCCACCAACAGGGCCTGCCCGGCGGCCTCGTCCGCCACAGAGCCGGTGATCCCCGCTGCGGTGAGGCGGTCCCGCAGGGCGGTGAGGTCGTCGTCGTACTCAAAGGAAAGTTCCAGCTGCTCCGCTGCGCCGTGCCGCACGGCGACCAGCCCGCCGTTCTTCGCCGCGAAGTCCGCCCATTCGCCGGCGTCGCCGAACCGGGGGTGCGCGCCGATCCCGCGGAGGGTGGCAACTGCGCCCGGGACATCCGGCGTCACCCAAACCGGCCTCACGGCCAGCGCCGGATCCGGCTGGTCTGGGCCGGGATGGTTGCCGAAGGAGGGCGAGGCAGGGTCGGCCAGGAAACTGAAGCCCGACGGCGCCGTAATCCTGACCGTGCGGCCGTGGTCGGCGTCCTCGATCGCCGCCTTGGTGCCGTCGGCTGCGGTGCGGCGGGCGAACTCGTCCAGGTCGCGGACCTCGAAGCCCAGCCGCACGTGGCCGTCCGCGGGGTCGCCGGCATCGACCCGGCGCAGCCCCAACCGGCCGGAGGCGGCGTCAAACTCCAGCCAAGCCCCGCCGTCGTCGGCCGCATACACCAACCCGGCGGCGGTCAGCAGCTCCCGCCACGGCTCGATCCGGGACGTGAACACAACGGGGCGCACGCGCAGCACGGCATTCTCCTTCAGGTCAGCAACGAAGATACTTCAGAAACTACTAGACGCCGAGGCCGCGCCGTGCTGGCATAAGGGCATGCCCGCAGAACTTCCGGAATTGCTGTTGCCCGACGCCGCCGCCTGGCGGGCCTGGCTGGAGGAACACCACGCCGCGTCGGCCGGCGTCTGGCTGATCCTGCACAAAAAGGGCGGCACGGTGACGGAACTGGACTACGCCGGGGCCTTGGAAGAGGCCCTGTGCTTCGGCTGGATCGATGGGCAGGCGCGCCGCCGGGATGCCGAAAGCGTTTTCCAGCGGTTCACCCCGCGCGGTAAACGCAGCATCTGGTCGCAGCGCAACGTCGGGTATATCGAAAAGTTGGAGCAGGCCGGCAAGATGCACGACGCCGGCCGGGCGGCGGTGGCCGCTGCGCAGGCCGACGGCCGCTGGGAGAAGGCCTACGCCGGGCCGGCCACGGCCCAGGTGCCAGCGGACCTGGCCGCGGCGATCGCGGCCGTCCCGGAGGCGCAAGCGATGTTCGACGTGCTGACCTCGCAGAACCGCTTTGCCCTGATCCACCGGCTGGGCCAGCTGAAGACCGACGCCGGCCGGCAGCGCAGGATCGCCGACTTCGTGGAGATGTTGGCGCGGCACGAAACACCGTACCCGCAGCAAAAAATGCCGTCCTGACCCCTCGGCCCGCGGGGTGCCGCCGGGTTCAACCGGCCGGCGTTGCCGCCGGGTTCAACCGGCCAGCGTGGCGGCGGCCTCCAACGTCATCCACGCCTGCAATTGGGTGGAAAGTTCAAGGACTGTTCCCGGCTCGGGCTTCCCGGCGGCCGGTGCCGCGGGGTCGGCGGAGAAGACCAGGACCTCCCAGCTGCGGTGGTTCTCGATGGCCCGCCCGGCCCAGAAGCCTTCCGCGGTGTCCGCGACCATCCGCGCGGCCAGCTCGCGGACCTCGCCGGGCAGTTTCTCGGACCGGGCCGCCACGGCCAGGTAGCGGGCCAGGATCCCGGTGAACAGTCCGCCGTCGCCGGCGCCGTGTGTGCGCAGGACGAGTTTCCGGCCCTCTTCCTCGGTGACTTCGGGCTGCTGCACCAGGCCAGCCGCGATGCCGTGCACCAGCTCGGCCGCACGCCGCAGGTCGGCATCCCGGCCCACCGCCAGCAGCGCCGCCAGCACCGGTCCTTGGTTGTAGGTATAGACGTCCGGCACCAGGGCGGGTTTCCCGCCGGCGACGCGCACGCCGTCCAGATACAGCCGCCGCTCCGGTGCGTAGAGCTCGGCATCCAGCCAGTCCAGCAGCCGGGCGGCCTGGCCGGTGTCGCCCGAACGGGCCAAGTACAGTGCCGTCGGCGCCGTGGCCGGCGTGTTCTTGAAGTCCCGGGCGGTGCTCCAGAACAAGCCGCCGCCCAGGTCGGAGGTGTGCGCCGATTCCAGCTGGGGCAGCAACCGGCGCGCCGCGGACTTGGACCGAAAGCGCGGCTTGTTCGCGTCGGCCGCCAGAGCATCCAGCCGCTGCGTGGCCAGGGCCAGCCAGGCCATGTCGTCGTAGTAGGCGTTGGGGAAGCGGAAGCCATTGCGCCATCTCACTGTGCGCAGCAGCCGGGCAGCCAGGCGTCCCGCGCTCGGTCCGTTGCCGCCGTCGTAATGCTGTTCCCGGCGCAGTTCCCGCCGGCCGGCATCCACCAGGCAGTCCAAAAAATGCGCCTGCCACCAGTAGTGCCACGGTCCGGTCCAGCCGGGCGCGGGCCGGCGGACGGCGCCCAGCAGCGTAAAGGGCAGCCCCAGCAAACGGTGGCCGAAATGGCGGACGACGGCGATCGCCGCCTCGTCCGCGCGGCCCGCCGTCAGCGTGGGGTTGGGCGGGCGGAAGGCTCCGCCGCCGCCGGGCAGGGTGGGCATGGGCACTAGCCTAACGGCCGTCTAGTGCCCAAGCGGGCCGGGCATTCTGCCGGTGGGCCCCCGCCGGTGACGGCGGCGTGCTCCGGGCCACACTAGGCTGGGATGTGCGGTGCCGCCGGTGGACGGCGGCGGAGAAAGCACGTTGACAGGATGAGGAGGACCCAGTGGAGGTTTCCGGAGCCGTAGCTCTGATTACCGGCGGAGCATCAGGACTGGGAGCGGCGACGGCCCGTCGGCTGCATGCTGCCGGCGCGTCAGTGGTGCTGATGGATCTGCCCGGTTCGAAGGGGGAGGAGTTCGCCGCCGAACTGGGGGAGCGGGCCGTGTTTGTGCCCGCCGATGTGACCGTTGAGGACCAGGTGCAGGCTGCGGTGGACCGGGCGGCGGCGCTGGGGCCGCTGCGCATCCTGGTGAACTGCGCCGGCGTCGGCACGCCTGGCAAGGTGCTGGGGCGCGGCGGCGTGCTGCCGCTGGAAGCGTTCAGCAAGGTGGTCCAGATCAATCTCATCGGCACGTTCAACGTGATCCGGCTGGCGGCCGCCGCGATGGCCGCGACCGAACCGGTGGAAACCGAACTGGGCGGCCCGGAACGGGGCGTCATCATCAACACGGCCTCGGTGGCGGCCTTCGACGGCCAGATTGGCCAGCCGGCCTACGCCGCCTCCAAGGGCGGGGTGGCGGCGATGACGCTGCCGCTGGCCCGGGAACTGGCGCGCTCGCTGATTCGGGTGGTCACCATTGCGCCCGGGATCTTCGAGACTCCCATGATGGCCGGACTGCCGCAGGAGGCGCAGGAGTCTCTGGGCCATCAGGTGCCGCACCCGTCCCGGCTGGGACGGCCCGCGGAATACGCCGAACTTGCCGCGCACATCGTGGCCAACAGCATGCTCAACGGCGAGACCATCCGGCTGGACGGCGCCATCCGGATGGCACCGAAGTAGGCCGGACAGGTTGGGAGCGGCAGGCTACCTCAGGCTTGCGGGGTATCTGAGGCGGCGGGCTCCCAACGAGGCGGGCCACCCAAGCCAGCGGACCCGGGACGCGACGGGCCCGGGAGGCGACGGGCCCGCGGTCGGAGGGCCGCCGCCGTCGTACGCTTGAGGGGATGCCGCGGCCACGCTGCGGAATCCGCCGCCCCGGCACAAACCGGCAAGCCCTGTTGGACGCGAAAGGACATGTCCCATGCCCCACGCCGCCCGCGATCGGGACCTCGACGCGAGCCTGCGCGCCGACGTGCGCCGGGTGAGTACGCTGCTGGGCGAATCTCTGGTGCGCCAGCATGGGCCGGACCTGCTGGATCTGGTGGAACAGGTGCGGCTGCTGACCAAGGAATCCAAGGAAGCGGCGCGCGGCGAGGGCGAAGCGACCGGGCCGTGGACCGCCCGCGACGTGATCGACCAGGTCCGCGAATTGCTCGCCGGGTTGGACGTAGACGAAGCCACCGATCTAGCGCGGGCCTTCGCCTTCTACTTCCACCTGGCCAACGCCGCCGAGCAGGTGCACCGCGTGCGCCAATTGCGCGTCCGGCCCGAGGAGGACGGACAACTGCTCCGCACCGTCGCGCAGATCGCCGATGAAGCCGGACCGGAAGCGCTGCAGCGCGCGGTCAACCAGCTGGACGTCCGGCCGGTCTTCACCGCCCATCCCACCGAGGCGTCGAGGCGGACCGTTCTGGACAAGCTGCGGGCCATCTCCGATCTGCTCTCCACGACGACGGCGGAGGGCAGCACCGCGCGGCGGCGGCAGGACCGGCGGCTGGCCGAGATCATCGACCAGATGTGGCAGACGGACGAGCTGCGGCACGTGCGGCCCAGCCCGGTGGACGAGGCGCGCAACGCGGCCTACTACCTGGGCAACATCCTTACCAACACCATGCCGGAGCTGATGGGGGACCTGGCCGAACTGCTCTCCGAACACGGCGTGACACTGCCCGACGACGGTGCCCCGCTGCGTTTCGGCTCGTGGATCGGCGGCGACCGGGACGGCAATCCGCATGTGACCGTGGACGTGACGCATGAGGTCTTTCAGCTGCAGAACCAACATGCGGTGCGGATCAACATCGGCTTTGTGGACACCCTGATCGCGGTGCTCTCCAACTCGACGACGATCGTGGCCGCCACCGGCGAGCTGTTGGACTCCGTGGCCGAGGACCTGGCGAACCTGCCGGGCCTGGACCCGCGGGTGCGCGAGCTGAACGCGAACGAGCCGTACCGGTTGAAGCTGACCTGCATCAAGGCGAAGCTGCTCAACACCAGTGCCCGGATCCAGCGCCGGCTGCCGCACGAACCCGGGCGCGATTACAGCTCGACGGCGGAGGTGCTGGCCGACCTGGCGTTGATCGAGCAGTCGCTGCGCGCGCATACCGCCTCGCTGGTGGCGGACGGTTCGCTGGCTGCGGTGCGTCGGGCGGTGTCCACCATCGGACTGCATCTGGCCACCTTGGATTTCCGGGACAACGCGGGCAAACACCACAAGGCCGTCGCGGCGCTGCTGGCGGCGCGGGAGGCTGAGAGTGTGCCGGCCGGGGTGCCTGGGAGTGGGCCGGCTTCGGCGGCGGGTGCGTCGGGATCCCCGGCACCGGTGGGCGGGCCGGCGTCAACGGTGGTCACAGATACAGCCGTTTCGGTGGATCCTGCCGCGCCGGGAGGTTACCTGGAGCTGGGGCCCGGTCCGCGGCAACGGCTGCTCTCCTCGTTGCTGCTCTCGCCCGGGCCGCTGGCACCGCCGTCGTCGTTGAAAAAGAAGCGAGCGCGCACACTGGAGGTGTTCCAGGCGATTGCCGATGCGCTGCGCCAGTACGGCCCGGACGCGGTGGAGACGTACATCGTGTCCCGGGTGCGCGGCGCAGACGACGTGCTGGCGGCGGTTGTGCTGGCGCGCGAGGCCGGCCTGCTGGAACTGAGCGGGGCCCAGCCGGAGGCGCTGATCGGGTTCGCGCCGCTGCTGGAAAGTGTGGAGGCCTTGCGCAGCGGCGGCCAGATTCTGGACGATCTGTTCTCGGATCCGCAGTACCGCCGGATCGTTCAACTGCGCGGCGATCTGCAGGAGGTCATGTTCGGCTACTCGGACTCCAACATGGAAGCCGGCGTGGCCACCAGCCAGTGGGAGATCCATAAGGCCCAGCTGGTGCTGCGGGACGTGGCGGCGCGGCACGGCGTGCGGCTGCGTTTCTTCCACGGCCGCGGCGGATCGGTGGGACGTGGCGGCGGGCCGACCTACGACGCGATCCTGGCCCAGCCCAATGGCGCGCTGGCCGGCGAGATCAAGTTCACCGAGCAGGGCGAAGTCATTTCGGACAAGTACACGCTGCCGGAGCTGGCGCGGGAAAACCTGGAGCTGGCGCTCGCGGCCATGCTGCAGGCGTCGGCCCTGCATCAGGAACCGAGGACGTCGGAGGCCGAGCGCGGCCGGTACCACGCGGCGATGGAGGAGATCTCCGGCGCGGCCTACGGGCGCTACCGCTCCCTGGTGGAGCATCCGGATCTGCCGGAGTATTTCCGGGCGTCGACGCCGGTGGAGCAGCTGAGCGCAGTGAAATTCGGTTCGCGTCCGGCGGACCGCCCGGAGGCCGGCCCCGCCGCCGGTCCGGGGTTCGGCAAGCTGCGGGCCATTACCTGGGTGTTTGGCTGGACCCAGTCGCGGCAGATCGTTCCCGGTTGGTACGGCGTGGGCAGCGGACTGCGCGCCGCCCGGGCCGCCGGCCTCCAGCCGCTGCTGCGCGAGATGATCAGCAACTGGCACTACTTCCAGTCCTTCATCTCGAACGTGGAGATGACGCTGGCCAAGACCGATCTGGACATTGCGGCGCATTACGTCTCCACGCTGGTTCCCGCCGAGCTGCGGCACCTGTTCGACGACATCCGCGCCGAGTACGAACTCACCGTGGCGGAAATCCGGATGCTCACGGGCGAAAACCAACTGCTGGACAACCAGCCGGTGCTGCAGCGCTCGCTGGACGTCCGCGACCAGTACCTGGACCCGATCTCCTACATGCAGGTGGAGCTGCTGCGGCGCATCCGGGCGTCGGAGCCGGACGAGGCGCTGCAGCGGGCCATGCTGATCACCGTGAACGGGATTGCCGCCGGCTTGCGGAATACCGGGTAGCGCAGGGCGGGCTGCGGGCCGGGAACGGGGCCGGCGCGCGGCGGGCGCGTGGCCGGTACGCGGCGCGCGCGGCTGGCGTGGGGCGCGGCTGCCGGTCCGGTGTGCGCCGGATTAATGAATCCCCGGCCTCCGCTCCCACGTATCGGCCAAACGTCCCACGTTTTGGACGACCAATACCGCCCTGACCTGTGACGATGTCGGCGGGCCCCGGCAAGACGTGGGAGCGAGAGCGGCGAGCAGATGACATCCGGCGTGGCGGCCACCTCTGGCGCGGCCGGCGGCCGCGGGCTCGCTGCCGGCGATGAGCAGGCCGGGCTCGTCGCGAGGCCGGCGCTGTCCGGGGCTGGGGGTTCCCCAGTCAATAACTGTCCATGTTCAGCAATAACTGTCCACGTTTCAGGCGAACTACCCCCCTCTGACTAGGCATGATGCTTAAGCATCCGGTAAAACGTGGACAGCGCAGGGAGGGGCGCCGCCTGCGTCCGGTGCCGGCCTGCGGACGGTGCCGCTCCGGGTGCCGCCCGCGTCCGGGTGTCCCTGAACGCAGTTGCCAGTCCCGGCCAGCCCCGCTCCCCCGCCGCGCCGCCCTCCGTGGGGCGTGTGACCCGCCCCCTCACACCGCCAGGGACGCACTTGCCGTGCCCCCGCCTCCGCCGCCCCACCCCGCCCCCGCCGCCCCGGCCGACCCACGCCGTCCCGACCGACCCACCCCACCCACCCAGCCACCCCTTCCGTCCAGCGGAAACGTGCGGTTGCCCGGGGCAGCCCGGCGCGGCATGCTGTGGAGCATGACCAAGCTGCTGCCTTCCGGAAACCTGTTCGGCCACGACGTCACCGCCGCCATCGACGCCGAACCGGACGGAGTCCTGCAGCTGGATGAGCATCTGGCGCTGATCTGGGAGCAGGCCGCACCGCTACTGACCGTCCGGGACAACGACGCGCACACGCTGTACGCGGTCGGCCTGGCCCAAGCCATGCTGGCCGCACATCCGGAGGCCGACGCCGGCGTCGTGCTTCCGGCGATCATGCTGCACGACATCGGCTGGTCCCAGATCCCGCCGGACGAGGTGCTCTCCGCCATTGCCCCCGGCGGTGGCCGGCCCGACCTGGTGCTGCTGCACGAGAAGGAAGGTGCCCGGCTGGCGGCGGGAATCCTGGAGGGCGCCGGCCACACGGCGGAGCTCATTCCGCGCATCCTGGAGATCATCGACGGGCATGATTCGCGCAAGGAGGCGCTCTCGATCGAGGACGCGATCGTCAAGGACGCGGACAAGACCTGGCGGCTCAGCCCGCACGGCCTGGACACGGTGATGGAATGGTTCGGGCTGGACCGCGGCCAGGCCTTGCGGCTCTGCAGCCAGCGCGTGCTGGGCCACCTGTTCACCGAGGAGGCCGAGGCCATGGCCCGGGCGCTGTCCGCGCTGGAATCGGCCACGCTGTGGCCTCAGCGCCAGGTGCTGCTCGGACGCTAGACTCGGTGTCGGCCGGCTGCCGTCAGGGCGCCGGCGGTGGAGCCCGGATGGAATGACGACGGCGGTGCCCGGCTCCGCGGGTCCGCCTGCGGAACGTGGGAGGCAGCATGGCCGGCGGCAGCCGCGAGTCGGGGCGTTCGGTCACGTCCCGCGTCCTGGCCATCCTTGAAGCTTTTGAACAATCCCGGACCGCGCTGAGCCTGACCCAGATTGCCGAGGGTTCCGGCCTGCCGCTGAGCACCACGCACCGACTGGTTGCCGAACTGACGGACTGGGGCTTCCTCTCCCGCGGCGCCAACGGCCGGTATCAATTGGGCATTCGCCTGTGGGAGTTGGCGCAGAACGCCGGCCGCCAATTGCGCGATGCCGCGCGGCCGTTCGTGCAGGACCTGTTTTCGCTCACCGGAGAAACCTCCCAGCTGGCCGTCCGGGAGGGCCATGAGGTGCTCTACATCGAGCGCATCTACGGAACCAAGCGCGTCCCCCGTGCCTCCAGGGTGGGCGGACGGCTGCCGATGCACGCCACCGCCGTCGGGAAGGTCATCCTGGCGTACGAGGAGGAATGGGTCCGCACCGCGTATCTGAACCGGCAGTTGGAGCGATCCACGGCCCACACCCACATTGTCCCCGGCCGGCTGGCCGAGGAGCTGGACCAGATCCGCGAGCAGGGTTATGCCACCACGCTGGAGGAAGTCCGGCTGGGCTCCTGCTCCATCGCCGTGCCGGTCTTCCATACCGGCAGGATTGGTGCCGGCCTGGGGCTGGTGCTGCTGACCTCCCAGGCCGGGACGATGACCCGGCACCTTCCGGCCCTGCGCGGGGTTTCGGCGCAGATTGAGCGGGCCACCGCGCATATCCCGCTTGAATCGCTGTTGGGCAGCCATGCCGCACGGAAAACCTGAACCGCTCGGGGCGCTGACGGCGCATCAACTGGGCCCGTCAGGCTAAGCAAGCAAGAGACGCTAAGCACTATTGGTTTCCACTCAGTGGAAGCGGTAGGTGTGCGTCACATGGTGACGTAGGCAACACTGGAGTCAGATCAACCCGCTGGTGTCGGAAACGGCTGCCGCGGGAGCCGACCCCAAGGAGTTCCAGATGTCATCCTCAACCGAAACGGCAGCTTGTCCGTTTGGCCACGGTGCCCAGGCCCCTGCCGGACACCACGGCTACGAGCCGTTCCAGATGAAGGACCCGTTCCCGGCCTATGCCGAGCTGCGGAACGAACAGCCCGTCATGTTCGACGAGCGGGTCGGCTACTACGTCCTCTCCCGCTACGACGACATCAAGGCGGTTTTCGACGACTGGGAAACCTTCTCCAGCGAGAACGCCCAGGCTCCCGTGCGCAAGCGGGGCCCGCAGGCCACCAAGATCATGGAAGAGGGTGGCTTCACCGCCTACTCGGGACTGTCCGCCCGCCGGCCGCCGGAGCACACCCGGATCCGGGCGGTGGCCCAAAAAGCCTTCACCCCGCGCCGCTACAAGGCGCTGGAACCGTTCATCCGGCAGAACGTGGTCGACCAACTGGAAGCGATGCTGGCCCGCCCGGAGCACCGCGGCGAACTGGTCAAAGACCTGGCCTACACCGTCCCGACGGTCACCATCCTGACCCTGATCGGCGCCGACGTCTCCCAGGTGGACACATTCAAGCGCTGGTCCGATTCCCGCGCGGCCATGACCTGGGGCGACCTGAGCGACGAAGAGCAGGTCCCGCACGCCCACAACCTGGTGGAGTACTGGCAGGAATGCCTGCGCCTGGTCCGCGTGGCCCATGAAGAAGGCGGCGACAACCTGACCGCCGACCTGGTCAAGGCCCAGCAGGACGGCGCGGAGATCAGTGACCACGAGATCGCCTCGATCCTGTACTCCTTGCTGTTCGCCGGGCACGAGACCACCACCACCCTGATCGCCAACTCGCTGCGCGTGCTGCTGGCCCGCCCGGAACAGTGGCAGCAGCTGGTGGAGGAGCCCAAGAAGATTCCGGCCGCCATCGACGAAGTGCTGCGTTTCTCCGGCTCGATCGTCGGCTGGCGCCGGAAGGCGCTCAAGGACACCGAAGTGGGCGGGCTCAAGATCCCGGAGGGCGGCGAGCTGCTGCTGCTGATGGGCTCCGCCAACCGCGACGGCGCCCGCTTCGAGGAGGGCGAGGAATTCGACATCTCCCGCGGCAACGCCCGCGAGCACCTGTCCTTCGGCTTCGGCATCCACTACTGCCTGGGCAACATGCTGGCCAAACTGCAGGCCAAGATCGCGCTCGAAGAAGTGGCGCGGCTGGCACCCAACCTGAAGCTGGAGAGCCCGGAGGGCATCGAGTTCCGCGAGAACATCTCCTTCCGCGTCCCCGAAACCGTTCCCGTTAGCTGGGAGGCCTGAACACCATGCACAGCAATGAATTCATCCAGTTTTTCGACGGCGGCGTCGAACCCAAGCTTGAGAACCTCGGCGGAAAGGGCGCATCCCTGGTCACCATGACCTCTGCCGGCATGCCGGTGCCCCCGGGCTTTGTGGTCACCACCGCCCAGTTCGACCGCTTCATGCAGGAAGCCGGCATCACCGGCCACATCAACCAGCTG
Organism: Arthrobacter sulfonylureivorans; assembly: GCF_022637435.1. Lineage (NCBI taxonomy): Bacteria > Bacillati > Actinomycetota > Actinomycetes > Micrococcales > Micrococcaceae > Arthrobacter > Arthrobacter sulfonylureivorans. Next base: position 3,586,227 of record NZ_CP093326.1, on the reverse strand, counting down.
CTGGCCGGCCTCGACCCCGAAGACGTTGCCCAGGTGGACACGGTGTCCGCCGCCATCCGCGAAGACATCTGTTCCCGGCCGGTTCCGGCCGACATGCGCGCCCAAACCATTGAGGCCTACGAGGACCTGATGTCCCGCTTCGACGCGCCGGTGCCGGTGGCAGTCCGTTCCTCCGCCACCGCCGAGGACCTGCCGGACGCATCCTTCGCGGGCCAGCAGGACACCTACCTGTGGCTCGAGGGATTCGCTGCCGTGGGCGAGCACATCCGACAGTGCTGGGCATCGCTGTACACATCCCGCGCCATCATCTACCGGCTGAAGAACAAGATCCCGGACGAAGGCCTGTCCATGGCCGTGGTGGTGCAGAAGATGGTCAACGCCAAGGTCTCCGGCGTCGCGATGACGCTGGATCCAGCCAACGGGGACCGCTCCAAGATCACCATTGACGCGTCCTACGGGGTCGGCGAAATGGTGGTCTCCGGGCAGGTCACGCCGGACAACATTGTGCTGGACAAGGTCACGCTGGTCTCGGTCTCGGAACACGTGGGCGACAAGCATGCAGAACTGGTGCCGGATGCCTCAGCCCGCGGCCTGGTCGAACGGGAAGTTGATGCCGGACGGCGCTCCCGCCGCTGCCTGACCGACGACGAACTGAAGGCCGTCGCACAGATGGCCAAGCGGGCGGAGAAGCACTACAAGTGCCCGCAGGACATCGAGTGGGCGCTGGACCACGACCTGCCCGACGGCGAAAACCTGCTGCTGCTGCAGTCCCGCCCGGAAACCGTTCACTCCACCAAGAAATCCGCTGCCCCCTCGGCAACGCCGGGTACCGGCGGCTACGCATCGGTGCTCGGTGCCGGCATCCCCTCGACCAAGGCCCCGGACACCCCCGAAAACTCCGCGTCCGGAAACCCGGACTCCGGCAACCCCGCCTCCGGCACGTCAGGCTTCAGCCTGGGCAGCATCACCGCCTCGCTGACGAAAGCCTCCATCTGATCGTTCCACTGCACTACCGTTCCACCGTTTCCACTGCGTCACCAGCAAGGTTCCACCGTTCCACCGAACCGCCCACTGAAGGCTCAGTGCAGAGCCCTCCACCGAAAGGACCGCAATGTCCATGAAGTCCTTCCCGAAGCCGTCCGAACTGCCGGTGCCTGCCGGCGCCGAGGGCTGGGAGAAGATCTACCCCTACTATCTGGTGTTCCAGGACAAGCTCAAGGAACAGGAAGACGCCAAGTTCTGGTTCTGTGACAGCCAGCACTGGCCCACCGTGTTCAAGCCGTTCGAGACCATCGGCGGTGAGTTCGCGGTCAAGTGCCTGGGCCAGTACAACGCCCGGCACCTGATGATCCCCAACGCCAACGGCATCGAGTTCCGCGTGCACCTGGGCTACCTGTACATGTCCCCGATCCCGGTTCCGGAGGACCAGATTGCCGCCCGCGTCCCAGAGTTCGAGCAGCGGGTGGGCCACTACTTCCAGAACTGGGAGGAACTGCTCAAGCAGTGGCATGTGAAGGTCCGCGGCACCATCGACGAGATGGAGACCCTCTCCTTCAAGAAGCTGCCGGACATGGTGCCGATGGACGACATCACCACGGGCAAGGCGATGGACGGCTCCGAGGTGCTGCTGGAGAACTACGACCGGCTCATCCAGCTGGCCTACCAGAACTGGCAGTACCACTTCGAGTTCCTGAACCTGGGCTACATCGCCTACCTGGACTTCTTCAACTTCTGCAAGGAAGTGTTCCCGAACGTCCCGGACCAGTCGATCGCCACCATGGTCCAGGGCGTGGACATGGAATTGTTCCGCCCGGACGACGAGCTCAAGCACCTGGCCAAGCTGGCGGTGGAGCTGGGCCTCCAGTCCGCCTTCGCCAACACCGACGACGTCGATGCCACCTTGGCCTCGGTCCGCGCCTCGGCGGGCGGCGAGCGCTGGATCGCCCGGTACGAGGAGGCCAAGGACCCGTGGTTCAACTTCACCGTGGGCAACGGTTTCTACGGGCACGACAAGTACTGGAACGAGCACCAGGAAATTCCGCTGGGCTACATCGCCGACTACATCCGCCGGCTGGACGAAGGCCAGAACATCATGCGCCCGGTCGCAGAGCTGGTGGCGGAGAAGGAGCGGATCGTGGAGGAATACCGCGACCTGCTCGAGGGTGAAAACCAGACGGTGTTCGACGCGAAGCGCCAGCTGGCCGCCACCGCGTATCCGTACGTGGAGAACCACAACTTCTACATTGAGCACTGGACCATGGGCGTCTTCTGGCGCAAGATCCGCGAGCTCTCCCGGATGATGCACGCCGAGGGCTTCTGGACCGAGCCGGAAGACCTGCTGTACCTGAACCGCAACGAGGTCCGCGACGCGCTCTTCGACCTGGTCACCGGCTGGGGTGTCGGCGCCGAACCGATCGGCCCCACCTACTGGCCGGAGGAAATCGAACGCCGCCGCGGAATCGTGAACGCGCTCAAGACCGCGCGTCCGGCGCCGGCGCTGAACACCCCGCCGGAAATCATCACCGAACCGTTCACCCGGATGCTCTGGGGCATCACCACCGAGCAGGTCCAGCAGTGGCTGGGCGCAGGCGAGGAAGTCGAAGGCGGTGGGCTGCGCGGCATGGCCGCGTCCCCGGGCGTGGTGGAAGGCTATGCGCGGGTGGTCCATGATTCCGACCAGCTCGCCGAGGTGCAGCAGGGCGAGATCCTGGTGGCCACGGTGACCGCGCCGTCCTGGGGGCCGATCTTCGGCAAGATCAAGGCCACCGTCACGGACATTGGCGGCATGATGAGCCACGCCGCGATTGTCTGCCGCGAATACGGGCTGCCGGCGGTGACCGGCACGGGCTCCGGGTCCACCACCATCAAGACCGGCCAGCGGCTGCGGGTGGACGGCACCAAGGGAACCGTACAGATCCTGGACGCTGAAGCCGAACCGGCCGTCGCCGGCCCCGGTGCGCACAGCCACAGCCACGTCTGAGCACCCTCGCCACTAAGGCGCTCCCAGTGCCGGGTCGGGGCGAGCCCCTTCTCGGGGCCCCGGCCCGGCACATCCCAACACGAAAGTTAGACCATGACACAGCCTCCACTGGACCCCGCAGCCACTCCCGACGACGGGAACCCCACCGCGGGATCCGGCACCCGGACGGTGCTGATCACCGGCGCCGCCGGCGGACTCGGCCGGGCCTTCGCCCTGGGCTTCGCGTCCCGCGGCTACCGGGTGGCGGCGGCCGACACCAACCTGGCCGGCGCCGAGAAGACCGCGGCGCTGGTCCGCGAAGCCGGAGCGGATGCCGAGGCCTTCGAAGCCGACGTCACCGACGTCGCCTCCACCGAGGCCCTCGCCCAAGGGTGCGCCGACTTCGGGCAGGGGAGCATCGACGTCGTGCTTAATAACGCCGCCATTTACGCCACGGTGACCCGCACTCCGTTCGAGGAGATCGACCCGGCCGAATGGGACCTGGTCATGAACGTGAACCTCAAGGGTCCGTGGCTGGTGACCCGTGCCGCGAGCCCGTACCTGCCCGACGGCGGCCGCGTCATCAACCTGTCCTCCGCCACCATCTACTCCGGCTCGGAGCAGTGGCTGCATTACGTTGCGTCCAAGGGCGGCGTGGTGGCGATGACCCGGGTGCTGGCCAAGGAACTGGGCCGGCGCAACATCACCGTCAACGCGATCGCGCCGGGCTTTACCCTCACCGAGGCCAGCTACGGGCTGATGGAGAACGCCGAGAACTATGGCGTGGACCGCGGCGCACTCAAGCGCGCCAGCCAGCCCGAGGACATTGTGGGCGCGGCGCTGTTCCTGGCCGGGCCGGACAGCTCCTACATCTCCGGACAAACCATGGTGGTCGACGGCGGCCGCCAGTTCATCTAGCACTGCAACCGAAAAGGAGAACCCATGCCTACGGTTCATTTCACCGACGCTGAAGGCGCCGTCCGCGACGTCGAAGGCAATCCCGGCGACTCGGTCATGGAAACCGCGGTGCGCAACGGCGTGCCGGGGATCGTCGCCGAATGCGGCGGCTCGCTGTCCTGCGCCACCTGCCACGTTTTTGTCCGCGAGGACACCCTCGACCAGCTTCCGGAAATGGAAGAAATGGAAGACGAAATGCTCTACGGCACGGCCGTGGACCGCGAGGACAATTCGCGGCTGTCCTGCCAGCTCAAGCTCTGCGAGGGCCAAGACATGTACGTCAGCACCCCGGAAACCCAGGTGTAGAACCATGGATACCACCACCACAACGACGGCGGTGCCCGCCGAGACGGCCGACGGTGCCGTGCGCACGGGGCTGCTGATCATCGGCGCCAGCCAGTCCGGGGTCCAGCTGGCCGTATCGCTGCGGGCGCTGGGCTTCGACGAGCACATCACGCTGCTGGGCGAGGAAGACCACCGGCCCTACCAGCGCCCGGCCCTGTCCAAGGAGTTCCTGCAGGGCACGGTGGAGAGCGAGTCGCTGATCTTCCGGTCCAACCAGTACTGGGAAGACCACAACGTGGCCCTGGTCAAGGGCGAACGGATCGAGCGGATCGACAAGGAGGCTGACGGCTCCGGCGTGGCCCACGCGGCCTCCGGTGCGGAGTTCCGGTTCCGTCGGCTGGCGCTGACCGTGGGTGCCCGGGCCCGCAGGCTGCAGGTGCCCGGCGCGGATCTGGCCGGCGTGGTCTACCTGCGCAACGCGGACGACGCGCTGGCACTGAAGGCCCAGCTGGGCGGTGTTCAGGACGCCGTGGTGATCGGCGGCGGTTTCATCGGGCTGGAGGCCGCCTCGAGCCTGCACAAGATGGGCAAGAACGTCACCGTGCTGGAATACGGGCCGCGGCTGATCGGCAGGGCCGTTGGCGAAGAGACCAGCGAGTACTTCCTCACCGCGCACCGCGGACGCGGTCTGGACATCCGGCTGAATGCCCGGATCCAGGAGCTCGTGCCTGCGGACGGCGGCGGCCGGGTGGCCGGCGTCGGGCTGGAGGACGGCACCGTGGTGCCCGCCCAGCTGGTGCTGGTGGGCATCGGCGTGGTGCCGAACACCGAGCTGGCCGAACAGCTCGGCCTGGAGGTGGACAACGGCATTGTGGTGGACCGGCACGCGCTGGCCTCCGATGGCACCACGGTGGCGGTGGGCGACGTGGCGAACATGCCGAACCCGCTGCCGGGCTCGCCGGAGGCCGAACGGATCCGGCTGGAGAGCGTGAACAACGCGATCGAACACGCCAAGGTTGCCGCGTACTCGCTGATGGGCCGGCGTGAGGACTACGCGGGCATCCCGTGGTTCTGGTCCAACCAGGCGGACCTGAAACTGCAGATCGCCGGGCTCACGCTCGGCTACGACCAGACCGTGGTCCGCCGCGACGAGGAACGCGGCAAGTTCTCCGTGCTGTACTACCGCGGCGGGCAGATCATCGCCGCCGACTGCGTGAACGCGCCGCTGGACTTCATGGCGGTCAAGAACGCCCTGGCCAAGGGCCAGAACATTCCCGCGGACGCCGCAGCGGATCCCGCCGTCGTCCTCAAGACCATTGCGACGGACGGCTGAGGCGCCTTTCCGGGCACCGCCGTACCCCTAGGAGACTTACCCATGAGCACCCCCGAGACACAGACCCCGGAGGCCCGCGGCACGACCCCCGCGTGGGCCGGAAGCCAGACCGATCCGGCCGACGACCCGCGCGCTGTGGCTTTTGCCGCCGCCCACCCGGTCCGGCCGCTGCCGGCCACCGGGACCGTGGACACCACGCCCATTTCCGTAACCCCCGCCGCCCTAGGCGGGCTGGACCCGCTCTGGCAGGCGGTGGTGCCGGAGACCCGCACCCGGGCCAACGACATCCATCTGCCGATTTCGCTGGCTTTTGCCGAGCGGCTGTGCCGGGCCTACCCGGAAGCGGACGCGGAACTGGTCCGGGTTGCCCTGGTGCTCCATGACACCGGTTGGGCGCACGTGGACGAGGAACGGATCCTCTCCGAAGGGTTCACCGGCGACTGGCGCAAGGCGGCCATCCGGTTCGAGCACGAGGCCGAGGGCTGCAAGGTGGCCCGCAGGGTGCTGCCCGATCTGGGCTACTCTGCGGAGTTTGTTGACCGTGTCTGCGAGATCATTGACGGCCACGACACCCGGCATGTGGCCTACTCGCTGGAGGACGCCCTGGTCCGCGACGCGGACCGGCTGTGGCGGTTCGACCACGCCGGCATTGCCGTTGCCGCGACCTGGTTCGGCATGACACCGGCCGTCTACACGGACCGGTTGGGCGAGGAGATCATTCCGGAACTGATCACCGAGGCGGCCCTGGCGATGGGAAGCGCAGACCTGGAGCGGTCCAGGGCGCTGCTGAAGACGGGAGTCATCCGATGACCACAGCGAACACCGCAGCCGCGGCAGCCGGGGGAGCCCCGGCGTCGTCCGCCGCCGACGGAGGGGCCGCCGTGCCAGCCACGGCACCGGCGCTGGCCGCCCGCGAGGCCCTGGACTTGCCCTACACCCATGTGGACGACGTGTTTGTTGACGGCGCGTGGGTTTCGGCCCGGGGGACCGGCCGAAATCCCGTAACGGACCCGGCCACCGGACAGGTGTGGGGATCCGTGCCGGACGGGACCGTCGAGGACGTCGACGCCGCGGTGGCCGCCGCCCGGCGGGCCTTCGACGCCGGCCCGTGGCCCAAGCTGGCGCCCTCCGAGCGCGCGGCGTATTTGCTGCGGATCGCGGACGAGGTGGAAAAGCGGGCCGGGGCGCTGTCCCTGACCAATACCCGCGAGAACGGCTCCCCGGTCTCCGAATCCTCCGGTGCCGCGGCCAACGCGGCCGGCATCTTCCGCTACTTCGCCACGCTCGCGGAGTATCTGGAACGCGAGGACGTGCGCCCGTTCCCGCGCGGCGGCGGCGAGTCGGTGGTGCGCCGCGACCCGGTGGGGGTGTGCGGGCTGATTGCGCCCTGGAACTTTCCGATCAACCTGATGGTGATCAAGCTGGCGCCCGCACTGCTGGCCGGCTGCACGGTGGTGATGAAACCTGCATCGCCCACGCCGCTGTCCTTCCGGCTGATCGTGGATGCCGTGGCCGCCGCGGGCGTGCCGGCCGGCGTGGTCAATCTGGTCACCGGGTCCGGGCGGCTGGGCGACACCTTGGTCAAGCACCCCGGCGTGGACAAGGTGGCCTTCACCGGATCCACCCCGGTGGGCCGCAAGATCGCAGCGGCGTGCGGGGAGTTGCTGCGGCCGGTCACGCTGGAACTGGGCGGCAAGTCCAGTGCCGTGGTGCTCGAGGATGCCGACCTGGACGAAATGTCCAAGGTGCTGGTGCGCTCCTGCATGCGCAACACCGGACAGACCTGCTACATCTCCACCCGCATCCTGGCCCCGGCCTCGCGTTATGACCAGGTAGTGGACATGGTGACCGCGACCATCGCCGCCGGGGTGCAGGGCGATCCGCTGGATCCGGGCACCGTTTTCGGACCCGCGGCCACCGAGTCGCAGTACCGGACAGTGCTGGACTATCTGGATTCGGCCACGTCGGAAGGCGCCCGCGCCACCACCGGCGGACGGGCTGCGCGGCTCGGCGGCGGACTGGAAGGCGGCTTCTTCGTGCAGCCCACGGTCTTCGCCGATGTCAGGCCGGAGATGCGGATTTCCCGCGAGGAGGTCTTCGGGCCGGTCATTTCCGTGTTGAAGTACGCGGACGTGGACGCCGCCGTGGCACTGGCGAACAACACCGAGTTCGGCCTGGGCGGCATCGTCTTCGGCCGGGACCAGGACGCCGGGCTCGCGGTTGCCGACCGGATGGATACCGGCTCGGTGGGCATCAACTTCTTCGCCTCCAACCACTCCGCCCCGTTCGGCGGCCGACACGACTCCGGCCTGGGCACCGAGTACGGGATCGAGGGGCTCAACGCCTACCTGAGCTACAAGTCCATCCACCGCCGCTAGGCCGCGCGCTCCACCGGCCCGGCCCGGCCCGTCCGGCCGGCGGCGCGGCTGTCCATGTTCAGCGATGACTGTCCACGTTCTGGGTGAACTGCCACCGTCTGACTAGGCATGATGCTTAAGCATCCGGTAAAACGTGGACAGTTGCCTCAGCGGTGAGCGGGTACCGGCACCCTGACGGCGCCGATGGCCGCTGAACCGGCCGGCGCGGCGCGGCTAGAGTTGAGGGATGCCGTCTTTCCGCGCCCAGTTGAACATCACCGGCCTGCGGCCCGGGAACCAGCCGGAAGCAGTCATGGAGGCCGCGGTGGCGGCGGTGGCTTCGGCGCATATCGTAGAGGCCAACCAGTTGGACGTGGTCGCCGGCGTCGCGCGGATCACCGTCCGGTTCACCGTTGACGCCAACGCCTACGCCGCCGAAAACCGCCAGGCGCTGCAAGCCGGCGCCAATATGCGGCATGCCGTCGAAGAAGTCGCCACCACGGCAAGGCTTGCGGTGTTGCGGCGCTCGCGCGGCAAATGGGCGCCCGTCGGCTGAGACCGTCCCGGGGCAGCGTCCCCGCAGAACCCGGCGTAGCCCCCGCAGAACCCTGCCGTCCCCAAGGGAACCCGGCCGGTGCCCGCAGAACCCTGCCGTCCCCAGTGGAACCCGGCCGGCCGTCGTCGTTGTTCTGCCTGATCAGTCCAGCGGTTCACCACGCCGCAGCGCGCGGCGTTCCGCGTGGCCCACCTGGAAATGGCGGGAGATGCCGCAGACCAGCACGAAGAACAGTCCGAAGCCGGCGGCCATCGCCACCGGAGCGGACTGCGGCTCGCCCAAAAAGCGGTCGTACGTCAGCCAGCCCAGCCCCCAGGTCAGGGCCAGCACGGTAGAGATCCGGCCGCGGCCGGTCATCGCCATCACAGCTCCGGCCAGGGAGACCACGGCCACCGCGATGACGGCCCAGAGCTCGCCTCCCCAACCCAACCAGTCGATCCCGCGGACGGTCAGCCAACTGCCGGCATTCAGGGCGGCCGCCAGCAGGACCCAGCCGGCGTAGAGGCCCAACGGCCCGTCCACCAGCAGCGCGTCCACCCGGTAGGGCGAGGGATAGCGGGACAAACCGTCAATGACCCAGACCAGCGCGGCCGCCAGCATCAGGATCAGGACCAGGGTCAGGCCGACGTTGCCAGCCTGCGCGGCCACAATCCAAGCGGCGTTGAGCAGCATCGAGGCTGCCACCGCCCAACCGATGGTGCGTTGCCGCTGTGACGCGCGGTCGGCCGGCCACCACTGGAAGATGGTGTAGCCGAGCAGGCCCAGATAGATCACGCCCCAGATGCCGAAGGCCCGCGACTCCAAGGCCAGCAGCGTGAAGTCCGGGGCAAAGGCACCGGAAGCGGCGTCTTTGATCGCGGTCCCGCCCAGCAAGCCGGCGCCGTGCATACCGGCCAGCAGGCAGAGCAGCAGCGAGGCGGTCACTGCGCATTGCCTGGCCAGGTCCGTCGCCAGTGCGGCACGGATGCTGAGAGCCAAGGGCTTCGCGGATTTGATGACGGGCTGGACCAGGTCAGTTTCCGGTTTCACTCGGCTCCTAGATCGGGGACAGGATTGGCTGCGGACTCGCGGACCGGGAGCGCGCTGCGGCCGCTATGGCGCCGTCGGAAGCCGATCACCATGGCGATCACCGAGCCCACCACTATGCCCACGCCTGTGCCGATGAGGACGTTGACCCAAAACGGGAACGCGGACACCCGCCCGGCGGCGAAGCCCAATCCGATCATCCACGTGGCCCACAGTGCTGAACCGGCGGCCGAGGCGAGCAGGAACGGCTTGAACGGCACATCTGCCAGCCCGGAGGCCGCCACCGCCGCCGTCCGGCCGCCCGGGATGAAGCGGGCCGCCACAACTGCAGCATAGGTGGAGGATTCGCCGGCTTTGCTCAGCGCCAGGGTGACGCCCCGATCGATCCTCCGGCCCCAGCTATAGCGATTGAGCCAGGTGTTGATGCCGCGCTGGAAGAGCAGGAACAGCAGCAGGTCGCCAAGCCAGCTGCCCAGCATCACGGCCAGGAACACCAGCGGCAAGATCAGTTCGCCGTTGGCCAGCAGCGTGCCTCCGCCGATCACCATGAATTCCGACGGCGCCGCCGGCACCGCGGCGTCGAGGATGACCAGCAGCAGCGTCATGGGATAGTACACCCACTGCAGCGGCCCCTCGGGAATCTCCATCCGCCCAATCTATCGGGAATTGTCACCCGGTGGCAGACTGGCAAACGTGGAGATCCGCATCCTCGAAGGCGACATCACCCAGCGTCAGGTGGACGCCATCGTGAACGCCGCCAATTCCAGCCTGCTGGGCGGTGGCGGCGTGGACGGTGCCATCCACGCGGCGGCCGGCCCGCAACTGCTTCAAGCGTGCCGCCGACTGCGCGCCACCGAGTTGCCGGACGGCCTGCCGCCCGGTCAAGCGGCCGCCACCGAGGGGTACTTCTTGCCGGCCAAATGGGTGATCCACACGGTGGGACCCAATCGACGCGCCGGCCAGACCGACCCGGAGCTGCTGGCCGGGTGTTTCCGGGAATCGCTGCGGGTCGCCGAGGGATTGCGCGCCGAGACGCTGGCCTTCCCGGCGATCGGAGCCGGCGTGTACGGCTGGGATGCCGAGACGGTCGCCCGCCGTGGGATCGGCCAGGTCCTGGCGTACGACGGCGGTGTGCAGGTGGTCGAATTTGTGCTGTTCTCTGCCGGGCTGGCAGAGACCTTCCGTCGGGTGCACCTGGAATTGTTGGGTTAGCCCTGCACCGTCCGCCGGCGGTCACGGCGGCGGGGAATCATTTCTCTCCCGCTGAACAGTCTGCTTAGTATTGACGCAAGCTGTTGATGGCCGTCGTTTTCGTTTCTGGGGGAGCTGCATTCGTATGGGGAGCGAATCGTACGGTTCGTCCGGCGCACTGACCATTCTCTGCAACGTGCCGTGTCGCCGGGATGCCGAGCGGGCCCTGACCCTGACCATTGTGGAGTTGCTGCCCAACCGGATCATCGCCCGCTTCCGCGGTGAGGATCCGCTGGTCCCCTGGCTGCTGGCCCGCGCGCAGATGTCCGCAGTGGATGACACCGGCCGCTGTTTCCCGCAACTGTACGAGGTCAGCGGGGACCGGGACCTGGAGGACATCGTCAGCGTCGTGTTCGAAGGCGCACCTTTGTCCGATGCCCGCACGCTGGCATTCCATGTTGACGGCAGGCGGGAGCCACTGGCTGTCATGGCGTTGGACCCGCTCGCCGCAGCTGGTGCCCGCAGCAAGACGCTGGTGTCGGGCTGAACTAGCCCGACGGGACGGTCGCTTTTTAACTACTCGGCTTAACTACTCGGTCGCGCCTCGGACCGCCCACTCGGACAGGTCCAGCCGGCTACGGTATTCCACCGGTTCGCCGCTGATCGGATCGGTGAAGGAGATCCCGCGGGCCAACAACTGCAGCGGCCGCCCGAAGTCGTCGGGCGCCTGGTCCAGCAACACCGGGTAGAAGGGGTCGTGCAGGATGCCGATGCCCAGCGTGGCCAGATGCACGCGCAACTGGTGGGTCTTTCCGGTATGCGGTTCCAGTTTGTAGTGGCCCATCCCGCCGCGCTGTTCCAGCAGTTCGATCCGGGTCTCAGTGTTGGGTTCGCCGTCGACCACTTCGGCCAGCAGGTAGGTGCGGGACTTGGTCATGCGGTTCCGCACCGTCTGCGGGAACCGGAGTTGCGGATCCACCGGCGCGATGGCTTCGTATTCCTTCTGCACCAGGCGCTTTTCGAAGAGCACCTGGTATTTGCCGCGGGTGGCGGGGTTGGTGGAGAAGAGCAGCACCCCGGCGGTGAGGCGGTCCAGCCGGTGCATGGGAATCAGATCCGGGATATCCAGTTGGCGGCGCAGCCGGACCAGCGCTGACTCCTGGATGTACGTGCCGCCGGGGGTGGTGGGCAGGAAGTGGGGCTTGTCCACCACCAGGACGTTCTCGTCCTGGTGCAGGATGTTGATCTCCACCGGCAGCCGCTTTTCGCGCGGCAAGGTGCGGTAATACCAAATGAAGGTGTGGGCATCCAGCGGAGTGGTCCGGCTGAGCACGGCGCCGCCTTCGCCCACGATCTCGCCGCGGTCGAACCGGTCCATGATGCCGTCCGGATCCACGTGGCCCCAGCGGTGCAGCATGTAGTCCATTGCCGTTTCCCACGGGCCCTCGCCGGGCAGCCGCAAGCGGGTGGCATTGACGCCGTCGCGCACCGGGAGCGGGGATTCCATCACCCATCAAGGGTACCGGCTGACTGGCACCCGCGAACCGGCGCTGCGACGGAACCGGCTCCACGGCGGAACCGGCACTGCGACGGAACCGGCTCCACGGCGGAACCGGCTCCACGGCGCCGGAACTGGCACTGCGACGGAACCGGCTCCACGGCGCCGGAACTGGCACCACGGCGGAACCGGCACGGCTCAGGGACAGCCGGTGATCTGATAGAGCTTCGCGTCGCCTTCGGAGTCCACCAGTTTGAAACCGTTGGCCTCGGTCAGCTCCTGCAGGCCCGGTACCGAGGATTTCTCGCCGGGATGGACGGAGCGGTTGCCGAAGTCCAGCACGTACTGCACGTTTTGTGCCTTCACGGCCGGGCAGACCGCCGGATCGGTCCGCATCTTGTCCAGTTTGTCCATGATGAGTTTGCCCTCCACGCTGGGGGACGTGGTTCCCGAGGGGACCAGCGCGGGACGTCCGGTGTAGGCGTAGGACAGTGAGGCTCCAGTCAGCGGATCGCCGGCGATCACCGCCCCTTCGGGCACCCGGTCTGGAATCCGCTTGATCAGCGCGAGTTCATCGATGCTCAGCAACTGCGATCGGTCCGAAAACCGGTACTTGGCGGCGGCCTCGGAGATGCCGCGCTGCACCGCGAACAGCGGTACCACCGCGAGGCTGATCACCACCAGCACGCCGGTGGCGGCGGGGCGGATCCACGAAGGCGCCTTCTTCTCGCGGCGGGCCAGCGAGGCCCTGAAGAAGGAGCGCGCAGTCCCGGCCAGCGCCACACCGCCGATGGATGCTATCAGCAGGCCGGCAACCGGAAGCATGGCGCTGATGCGGAAGAAATCGTTGTACCAAATGCCGGCCACCCACCAGCGCAGGGCGGGCATCGACTGCAGGTTACCGATCACGTACAGGGCGGCGCCCACGGCATACATGCCCAGCGCAAAGCGGTTTTTGCGCAGATTGAACACGACGGCGGCGCCCACGATCGTCAAGGCGGTCGCCAGGATGGAGATGGGCCGGCTGAGCGGCGAATTCAGCACCACTTCGCCCAGGGCCGCCGCGGCATTGCCCATGTTGTCCCAGTTGGTGCTGCTGCTGCGGGCAGGACGCAGGGTGATCCACAGCGCCACCAGCACCACCAGAAAGGCGCCGCTGCCCACCCAGGCGCGCAGCCGCCGTCGTTGTTCTGTGGCGCGCAGTGCCGGGTAAGCGGCCGCGACGACCGGCGGCACGGAGAGTGCCAGCAGTCCCATGATCGTGGCCGGATGGGACAGCGCCATGCCCGGCAGCAGCCCGATCAGCAGCAGTACGTTGCCTTCGGTGGACACGCGGGTGTGCACGCCCAGGCGGAGCAGCTGGAACACCACGCCCAAGGCGGCCGGAAGCATGGCGATGGAGAGCATGAACGGATAGACGACGCCGAATTCCAGCAGCAGATAGGGGAAGCTGCTGTAGGAGAGCGAGACCACCGCAGCGACCAGCAGCGGCATGGTGCGCTCGCCGGTGATGCGGCTGACCATGAAGAGGCAGCCGGTGCTCCAGATGCCGGTGATCAGCACCAGGTTGGTGATGTTGATGGCGGCCGCCGGCTGCAGCCCGGCGGTGATCATCACCAGCGAGACCACGTCGTGCCAGCCCGCCGGGTAGAAAACGCCGCGGTCCGTGGTGCCCAGGTAGCCCAGCGTCAGCGAGGAGGCGTTGCCCGAGTCGGAAATGTAGCGCAGCGCGTTGAGATGGAAGATGTTGTCGTGCGACTGCGCGATGTTGTCCGGGGCGCCAAAGATAAAGATCATCGCTGCGGCCAGCGGCACCGCCGAGACCGCCCAAGCCAGCGCCACCGAGCGCCAGGGCGCCGGGACGTTCGGTCTCTCGGGATCCCGGTGCAGGCGGTGGCCCAGGCTGCGGCGCAGCAGCCAGAGCATGGCGGCGACCAGCACGGTGACGGCCAGCAGTTGGGGCCAAGCCCACCGCAGGCCGATCAGGCGGCCGAGTTCGGCGGCGAGCACGATGGCGGTGACGCCAAACGGGCCGGCCAATGCCACCAGGGACAGCCGGCGCAAGCCGAGCACGGCGCCCCACAGCAGGCCGGGTCCGAAGACGAGGACGATGGCCACCAACACGGCCGGAATCGTCTGCAGCCAGCTCATGGGCCCCCTTCGTCTGTTGTCGTCACCATATTACGGTTCGTACCCCGCGGCCGACGCCGGTCCGGGCCGTAGGGCTCTGCACGGGCCGCGCGAGCGGGGCAGATCCACGAGGCCGGGGCAGGTCCGCGAGGGCGGGCAGCTCCGCGAGGTCGGGGGAGATCCGTGAGCGCAGACAGCTCCACGAGGCCGGGGGGGATCCGTGAGGGTAGGTAGCTCCACGAGGGCCGAGTAGATCCTTGAGTGCAGGCAGTTCGACGAGGTCGGGGGAACGCGCCGAGGTATCCCCTTGCAACCCCGGTTCGGACGCTAAGGGGTGATCTCGGCTCGACGGCGGGGGTAGTGGAGGGTGATCTCGGCGGCAGCCCCTGACCTCGGCGTAAAGGACCGCCAGGCGTGAAGGCCCAGAGGCCATCAAGTGCGCAGGCCCAGCATGCAATCAGGAAGCCAGCGGCTGGCAGTGCGGGCAGTAGTACACGTCGCGTTGGTCGGCGTCGGTATTGCCTTGGAGGTCGTGGACAATCGGTGTACCGCAGCGTCCGCACGGACGGCGGGCCCGGCCGTAGACCCAGAACGATTCGCCCCGGGCGGGCGACCCGATGGTGCTGCGCCTGCCGCGATCCTTGTTTACCTCCAGAAGTTGCTTGGACTTCAGCACCATGGCCGGGAGATCCGTCACCCGTCCCACCGGGGTGGACGGGTGCACCCGGGCAATGAAGCAGAGCTCACAGCGGTAGACGTTGCCAATCCCGGCGAGATTGCGCTGATCGAGCAGGGCCAGCCCGATCGGCCGGTCGGGCTCCTGACGGAGCCGGCGCAGGGCTTCGTCGGCGTCCCAATCCGGCCCCAGCAGGTCCGGGCCCAGATGCCCCACCAGCGTGTCCTCGTCGGCCCGCGACACCACGTCCAACGCGGCCAGCGCGAAGCCGACCGCCGTCGTCGTGCTGGTGGAGAGGATGAGGCGGGCCTGGAAGGCGGGTTTCCGCCAGCGCTCGCCGGGCTGGTAAATCTGCCAGCTGCCGTCCATGCCCAGATGTGAGTGTACGGTCAGCGCGCCGATCCGCATCAGCAGGTGCTTGCCGCGGGAGCGGATTTCGTCCACGGTCTGCCCGGATAGGTCCAGCGTGGCATAGCGCGGCACGCGGAAGTCGCTGCCCGTGAGCTCCTGCCCGGCCAGCGCCGCATGCAGGCGCCGGGCGGCACGCCAGACTGTGTCCCCTTCAGGCACGGAACCTCAGTCCCCGCGGGGTGGAATAGAAGCCGGCATCCATCAGCGCACGGGCCAGCGGCGTGTCCAGGATGGGGCCGCCGTTGACCTTCTCGACGGCCATCTTGTCCGCGGCGCCGCGCCGGATCACCTGTACCAAGGCCCGGCCGCACAAGGCCAACAACTCCTCGTCCTCGGTGAAGGCCAGCAGCGTCTTGCCCCCGCGTTCGGAATACAGAGCCAGCTCGCCGTCCACCAACACCACCAAGGCCCCCGCCTTCCGCCCCGGCCGATGGCCGGATTCCTGCGCCGGCCACGCCAAGGCCGCCCCGTAGGGATTGGCCGGGTCGGTCGCGGCCAACGCCACGGCCGACGGCGCCCGCTCGCCCAGCTGTGCATCGCGGCTGAAGGAACGCAGTCGGTCAACCGTGGGGGAGACGGCGAACTGGGCCGCCCCCAGATGCTCGATGAAGTAGCCGCGGCGGCAGCGACCGGTCTCCTCCAGCTTGCCCAGCACCTTGTACATCAGGCCGAAGCCGCCGGGCACCGATTCGGCGGCAACCGAGCCGCGGGTGACCACGCCGTAGCGGTCCAGTAGCAGTTCGGCGGTGGCGTGCGCCCGCACTGTGGGATCGGCCTCCGGGGCCGGCAGCAGGGACCACCGGCCGGCAGCGTTCGGCGGCGCGGTCCGGGAGTGGCCAGCGCCGGCGCCCGCGGCGGCGGCCCCGGTGCCCGGACGCAGGCCGGCCCCGCTCAGTCCGTGCATGCGTCCGATCCGTCCCAGCCGTGCCGACCGGGCCCGCGGCGGCGCGTTGCGCTGCCGGTGGGCCGTGGTGCCGCCGGCCAGCAGCGTCCGCACCGGGGCGAACGTGTCGTTGGTGATCCGGCCGGCCCAGAGCAAGTCCCACAGGGCGCTGACGACGGCGGTGTCCCCCGGCTGGGTGCCGTTGGCCGCCAGCACGTCGGAGAGCTGTCGGAAGAAGTAGGCGCCGCCGTAGCCTCCGGCTCCGGAGAGTGCGCTCAGCAGTTCGTACTGCAGCACGCTGGGCTCGAAATCGGACTGGGGATTCAGCGTTAGCGGGGCGGTGTCGGCCAGATGCAGGCTGATCCAGCCGTCGTTGCCGGGCATCGAGCCAGCGCCGGCGATCAGGATTTCGCCGGTGGCGGTCAGCTCGTCCAGCATGGCCGGCGCGTAGTCGGATACGCGCGACGCCAGGATGAGCGGTTCCCACGCCGACGCCGGGATAGGGACCCCGGAGAGCTGATCCACCACCGTGACCACGCCGTCCAGTCCGTGCAGCTTGGCCCCGACATTCTGCCAGGCCGGGAGGAACCGGCCGTAGGTGGCAGGGTCCACCGGTTCGACTTCCCGGCGCAGCGCCGCCAGCGACCGGCGGCGGATCTTGCGCAGCACCTCGACCTCGCACCACTCGGTTTGGCGATGGTCCGGCGCGCCGGTCGCAGCACGCTCCCCGCCGGCCAAGGCGCCGCCGTCGTCAGCATCCGGCGCGCCGCCGGGGCGGAATTCTCCTTCCACCACGCGGCCGTCCTTGAGCAGACGCTGCAACGCAGTAAGCACGACGGCGGGGCCAAGCCCCAGCCGGCGGGCGCACTCGGCGGCCGTGAACGGCCCGTGGGTACGGGCGTAACGGCTAACCAGGTCGCCGAGCGGGTCTGCCACCGGCTCGATGAAAGCCAGCGGCACGCCCACCGGCAGCGGAACGCCGAGGGCATCGCGCAGCCGGGCGGCGTCTTCCACCGCGGCCCAGCGCTCGACGCCGGCCACGCCCACCTTCAGGGCGCGGTTGGCTCTGGCCAGTTCGGCCAGCAGGGGCTCGACCTCGGTGGTCGATGGAGGCGCGCCAGCGCCGAGTAGAGACCCGGTCTCCACGCGCTCGCTGGCGCTCGCTTGGTCGACCACCGGTTCGCCTTCTTCGGTGGTCGATGGAGGCGCGCCAGCGCCGAGTAGAGACCCCGCTTCAGGAGGCTGGAGGCGGGCGGCGATCTCCGCCGTCGTGAGCGGTCCCAGTAGACGCAGCAAGTCCGCGATGCCTTCCGCGCCCTTAACCTTCCGGTCCTCGGTGAGCCGCTGCAGTTCCTGCTCGGTCTGGGCGATGATGCCCTCGTCGAGGAGTTCGCGCAATTCGGCACGGCCCAACAGATCGTTGAGCAGGCCCGGGTCCAGGGAGAGCGCGGCGGCCCGGCGTTCGGCCAGTGGGGAGTCGCCCTCGTAGAGGAAGCTCGCCACGTAGCCGAAGAGCAGCGAACGCGCGAACGGCGAGGGCTGCTGCGTGGTGGTCTCCACCAGGCGGAGCTCGCGGCGTTCAATGCCGGCAGCAATGTCCTTGAGCGCGGGCAGGTCGTAGACATCCTGCAGGCACTCGCGCACTGTTTCCAGGATGATCGGGAACGTTGGATACTTGCGCGCCACATCCAGCAGTTGGGCCGAGCGCTGGCGCTGCTGCCAGAGCGGGCTGCGCTTCCCCGGGTTCTGCCGTGGCAGCAGCAGCGCACGGGCGGCGCATTCGCGGAAGCGCGAGGCGAAAAGCGCCGAGCCGCCGACCTCCGCCGTGACAATCTGGTCCAGTTCCTCGGGATCGAAGAGGAACAGCTCGGCACCAGGCGGTTCGTCCTCCATCATCGGCACGCGCAGCACTATGCCGTCATCGGCGGCCATCGCGGAGCCATCCAGGCCGTAGCGCTGGTGCAGCCGCGCGCCGACGGCCAGCGCCCACGGAGCGTGGACCGGCATGCCGAACGGGCTGTGCAGCACCACCCGCCAGTCGCCGAGCTCGTCGTGGAACCGCTCCACCACCAGCGTGCGGTCGTTGGGCACGTCGTTGGTCGCCTGCTGCTGTTCAGTGAGATAGGCCAGCAGGTTCCCCGCGGCCCAATCGTCCAGCCCGGCGCTGGCCAGCCGCTCGCGCGCCGGTTCCTCCGCGGTGCCGGATAGTTCCCGGACAAAACGGCCCAGCGCCCGCCCGAGTTCCACCGGCCGGCCCAGCGAATCACCCTTCCAGAACGGCAGCTTGCCCGGCTGACCGAACGCCGGCGAGACCAGCACCCGGTCGTAGGTGATGTCCTCGATCCGCCAGCTGGTCGCGCCCAGCGCGAAGACGTCGCCCACGCGGGACTCGTAGACCATCTCCTCGTCCAGCTCGCCGACCCGCCGCCCGCCGCGGTTCTTCTGGTCCTCGGACCCCACCAGGTAGACGCCGAACAGCCCGCGGTCCGGAATGGTCCCGCCGGAGGTCACCGCCAGCCGCTGCGCGCCCGGACGGCCGGTGATGGTTCCGGCGAGCCGGTCCCAGACTATGCGTGGCCGCAGCTCGGCGAACTCGTCGCTGGGGTAGCGCCCGGCCAGCAGGTCCAGGGTGGCCTCGTAGGCGGAGCGCGGCAGCGTGGCGAAGGGCGCGGATTTGCGCACGATGTCGAACCATTCCTCCACATCGACGGCACCGAGCGCTGTGGCCGCCACGGTCTGCTGGGCGAGGATGTCCAGCGGGTTGGCCGGGATGAACAGCGGCTCGATCCGGCCGGCGAGCATCCGCTCCACCGTGACGGTGGTGTTGACCAGATCCTGCCGGTGTTTGGGGAACAGCACACCCTGTGAGGTTTCGCCGACCTGGTGCCCGGCACGGCCCACCCGCTGCAGGCCGCTCGCCACCGACTGGGGCGATTCCACCTGTACCACCAGGTCCACGGCGCCCATGTCGATACCCAGCTCCAGGCTGGAGGTGGCCACCACGCAGCGCAGCCGGCCGGACTTGAGGTCATCTTCGATCTCGGCGCGGGCCTCCTTGCTGACCGAGCCGTGATGGGCGCGGGCCAGTATGGTGTCCGCGCCGGACATAGACCCGGCCTGCGCCATGATCTGGGCAGGCGGCTTGGTCTGGATTCCGGCACCCGAACCGGGGCCTGAACCGGTGCCGGAACCGGGATTTGTACCGGCACCCGTACCGGCACCCGAACCGGGGCCTGAATCGGGGGCAGCGTCCCAGACATCGTCGCCCGCCTGGGACAGGGCCTGGCGTTCGCCCCAGATTTCGTTGAACCGGGCGGTGAGCCGTTCGGCCAGGCGGCGGGAATTGGCGAACACGATGGTGGACTGGTTCTCGGCGATCAGGTCGACGATCTTCTCTTCGACATGCGGCCAAATCGACGCAGGCTGGGCGCCCGGGCCCAGTTCTTCCTGGCTGGGCGAGGCCAGCGCCGTCATGTCCTCCACCGGGACCGTGATCGTGAGGTCCCACGACTTCTTGGCGGGCGGGGCGACAATCTCCACCGGTGCGTTGCCGCCCAGGAACCGGGCCACGGTATCCAGCGGCTCCACCGTGGCGGAGAGGCCGATCCGCTGGGCCGGCCGCGTCAGCACCGCGTCCAGCCGCTCCAGCGTGAGCGCCAGGTGTGCGCCGCGTTTGGTCCCGGCCACGGCGTGCACTTCATCGATGATCACGGTGTCCACCGAGGCAAGGGTCTCCCGTGCCTTGGACGTCAGCATCAGGAACAGCGATTCCGGGGTGGTGATCAGGATGTCCGGCGGATGTGTGAGCAGCCGGCGGCGCTCGTTGGCGGGAGTGTCGCCGGAACGGACGCCCACGGTGATGGACGGGGCCGGCAGTTCCAGCCGTTTGGCGGTCTGGGTGATGCCGATCAGCGGCGCGCGCAGGTTCCGTTCCACGTCCACGCCCAGCGCCTTCAGCGGGGAAATGTAGAGCACGCGGGTGCCGCGGGATTCCTGCTGGCCCCGTCTGCGCTTCGGCGCCGGCTCCGGGATGTCAAGCGGAAGCGCCGGCTCTGACTCCGCGGTGGAGATGAAGGTGTCCAGCGCCCAGAGGAAGGCCGCCAACGTCTTGCCGGAACCGGTCGGCGCCACCACCAAGGCGTGGGAACCGTGGGAGATGGCGTTCCAGGCGCCGGTCTGCGCGTCCGTGGGCGCGCTGAACGCTCCGGCGAACCACTCGCGGGTCGCCGGGCTGAAGCGTTCGAGCACAGACGTCGTCATACCGATGGTTTGAGCCTAGCGTCCGCCGCCGACAGCGTGCAGTCCCGGGGCGGCGGAACGGCGGTTACGGGGCCTGGAGCGTGCCCACCGTCATCAGCACCACCGAATCATCCGAGCAGCCGACGGTCTCCTGCTCGGCGATCAGCGAATCCTTGCGGTTCGGCGGGTACACCTTGACGCCCGCCACGTCTGTCAGTCCGCATTCTTCGCCGTAGTTCTGCGCGTTGGTCTGGCGCAGCTGCGCCACGGCGGTGCCGCCCGATTTCAACGTGACGGTAGCCTTTTGGGCGTCCGGATCCCGGTCAGCCGGAGCGCCGACCTGCTTGCCCTTGGCATCGACGTAGGAGACACCGGGGTAGCCGGCCAACGTGCAGGACTTGTCGCCGGTGTTGGTGAGCATCAGCGTGCGGTAGACGCTGCCAGCGGCGCCGCCGCCGGGTTCGGTTTCGATGGCAGCGGCCAACTGGCCGGCGCTGCAGGAGCCGTCAGCGGCGCCGACATCGGCGCTGTTGGTGGCCTCCGGCGACGCGGCGGCGCTTTCGGTTCCCGTGGCGATTGCGGTTTCCGGCGCTGGTGCAGAGGACGACGGCGATGCGCCGCCCAATGGCCCGGCGGATGCCGGCGCGGTGCCGGCTCCCGGGCCCGACTGGCCGCACCCGGCCAGCAGCAGGGCGGAGCCAACGAAGAGGGCCGCGGCGGCCGGCCTCAACCGGAAACGATTCATCATGCTCACATTAAACACCTCCGGCCGGTGGTCTGTCCGCAACGAACATCCCATCGGCCGGCGGCGGCACTGCATCTGGAAGGATCAGCCCTTCTTGCGCGTCCTGGCCAAGGCTGTCACGCCGGCCGCCAGGCCCAGTACGCCGGCACCAAGTCCGGCCCAGCCGGCCACCGTCGCCGCATCCGTGCCCGATGCCCCGGTGCCCGACGACTCGGCGGCCTGCGCGCCGTCGGAGGCACCGCCGTCGTGCCCTCCGTGGCTCTCGGCGGAGGCTTCGCCGATCACGAACGAGGGAGCCGGAGACTCCAGTTCATGCGGGTCCTGGCCCTCCGCCGGGAGGTCGGCCCAGTTGGTCTCGCCCTTCTCGCAGGTCTGCAGGACGGGGAAGGCCAGGGTCTCGCCGGCGGACTCGGGCAGCAGCACCTGCAGCTGCAGCGTGTCGCGCAGCCCGTCGGCCACCGGTTCCTTGGCGGTGTAGACAATCTGGCTGACCCGCTCGGTCACGGTGGCTCCGCTGTCCAGCGTCTTCGGCGTATCGAGGGTTTCACTGACCTTCTCCACGTCCCAGCCGGGGTGCACGGTGGGCGTGGCGTCGACCAGCTGGTCCGGCAGCGAGATGGCGATCTTGCTGGTCGGCGAGCCCTCGCAGCCGTGGGCGAAGCCGAAGGTCAGCACGGAGCTGCCGCCGGCGGCGTTGTCCTCCGGGGTGACATTGACATGCGCGGAGGCTGCGCCGGCGCCGACGGCCAGCAGGCCGGCCGTGGCTCCAGCGGCGAGGACGGCGCGGAGGGAAGTGCGATGGATGGTTTTCACTAGGGTGCCTTTCAAGAGGCGCTGGGCAGGTTGCGGCCACAGCACCGGAAGAAGTGGGAATTCACAGCGGGCCTCAGCCCGGAAGCGGAACATTCACCGGCACCGGTGGTCCGCGCAGCGGCACCACCGTGACCAGATACGCAGTGTGCAGGGGCGCCGGACCCTGGTCCGCGAGCGGCAGGTACGCGCGGACCGGTGCCGCAGGAACGGCGGGAAGCTGGACCAGCGGGCGCAGCCAGGCGGCCAGCGCCCAGAGCGCGGCCTCGCCGCGGGCCAGCATCAGCGCGGTCACGGCGGTTGCCAGCAGGTGGGCGGCGAGCATGCCCGGCGAATCTCCGGCGTGTGATGCGGCCACACAATCCAGTGCGACGGCGGCATGGCCGGCATGGCCCGCGTGGCCGGCGTGTTCGGCCGCTGGGGACGGCGCGCACTGGACCGTTCCGAACAGTTCAAAGGCCCGGTGGAGGGCCAGCTGTCCGCCGGCCAGGACCGCCAGGATGGTTGCCGGTTCCAGCCTGCGCCCGGCCAGGATCATCACCGGCAGCCAGGTCAGCGCGCCCAGTGCCAGTACGACGGCGGGGGGCGGCAAGGCGCCGGCGGCGGCGGTATGTGCCGCGGCGGCGAGGCAGAGCACGGCGGCGGCCACGACGGCCGACCGGCCGAAGCGCAGGGCGCTACCCATGGTCATTCATGGTGGTAGGGCCGTCCACCGGCAATCTCCTGGGCGCGGTAGAGCTGCTCCATGACGATCAGCCGGACCAGTTGGTGCGGAAAGACCAGTTTGGACAGGGACCAGACAAAGTCTGCGCGGCGGTGGACCGAGTCGTCCACGCCGTACGCGCCGCCGATGATCAGCGTGACGTTGCGGGAGCTGTCCAGCGGCTGCTGCAGGGTGCGCGCCAGCGTGGGTGAGTCGATGTTCTTGCCGCGCTCGTCCAGCAGGACCACGAAGTCGTTCGCGTGCTTGCCGGCGAGCTTGGCCAGCAGGGTCTCGGACTCTTCCCGGCGGGCGGCGTCATGCTCCCGGGAGGAATGCGGAATGGCCTGCCAGGTGACGTCGAAGGGCTTCTTCATCCGCCTTTCGTAGCGGTCTATTCCCTCTACCACCCACGACTCATGCTTGCGTCCGATGGTGAGGATGCGCAGGCTCATCCGTCGGCTGCCGGGAACTTGCGGACGGTCAGGATTTGCGCGGCGCGGCCCACCGGGCCTTGTTCATCGAACAATTCGGTGTCGGTCATGCCCACACCGCCGGCGCCGAAGGTGACCCGGGTGTCCAGACCGGTCCATTCGCCGTGCGGTTGGCGGAACAGGTGGATGGTCAGGTCCAGGTTGGGGAACATGTACTCGCGCGGGTCCTGCCGCACGGCCACGCCGTTCGCGGTGTCCACAATGCTGACGAAGCAGGCCAGCGGGTGGATGTCCTCGCCCAGCACCAACGGGTGCAGTGGACGCGCCCACACCGTGCGGTTGCCGGGCCCGCGGTCGGCGACGGTACGGAACTCCGTGGCGCGGATGAAGCCGCCGTCCCAGACGCTCTGCATCGGCGCCGGCGGGCAGTCGTCCGGACGCGGCAAGCCCGGATGGGCGGGACCGGCGACGTCCGCGGTGTCGCCGGACAGCAGCCGCCAGGCCTGGGCACGGATGGCGGTACGCCCCTGGGCCGTGAAAGTGGCCTCCAGCAGTTCGATGGTCCGGCCCGGGCGAAGCACCCGGGTCTGGATCTCGAACTCGCCGCCGTGGATGATGCCCAGGATCTCGAAGTTGATCCGGCCCATCACCATCTCCGCGCGGGGATGGTTGCGCAGCAGCTCGTGCACCATCAGCCCCGAAGCCGGGGCCATGTGCTGTTCGTGGTCGTTCCACGCACCTTGCGAATGCAGCGTGGAATGGAAGCGGCCGCCGTCCAGACGGACGTAGTACGCGTCCGGGACCGCACGTCCATCGGCGCCCAGGTGCTCAACGGCGGCTGTGGCAGTGGAATCGACCATGCCACCACTCTAACTAAATCCGAACGGCCCCCTGGGCATCCGGACTCTGCGGCCGTAGCGCTGGTCCCTAGCGCTGGTCCCTAGCGCTGGTCCTTAGGGCGGGGATCGGCGGGGGTGGCCGGTGCAGTAGGTTCGGCCGGGGCCGCCCAGTTCAGGATGCTCGGCGGCTGGATCGCAGCGTCACAATCCACGGGCTCAGGCTCTGCGGGCCGCTCCGGCGGGTCCTCGTCCTCGTCTTCCGCTTCGTCCACGGCGTCCTGATAGTCCCGCTCCGCTTGGCGGTAGTCCTGCACCGCTTCACGGTTGCCCGCCTGGCACTCGGCCAGGGCGTCGCGGTAATTGGCCTCGGCGTTGTCCCGCCGGGCGAAGAATGTCGAACGTTCCGCCAGTGCCTGCTGGTAGGCGGCATATTCGCTCCAGTAGTCGTCCCACTGCGCCGCGATCTTGTCCCAGGCCTTGTTCACCTTGGCCACGGCGGCGGCATAGTCCTTGTACTCCTTCACCTCCGTCCGATACTGGTCGTAGGCGGCCCAGTAGTCCAGCACGCTCTGCTGCCATTTTTCGACGCCGGCGGCCAGCTTCTCCTCCGCGGCGCTGGTACGTTCGCGGTTGGCTGCCGCAGCGTCTTCGGCGTCGAAAGGCACCGGGGCCATGCCGGTGAAACTCCAGCCGCAGCCCGGGCCGGCGGGGTCATCGGCCAGCACCCTGACCTTGGCCGCGGTGGCAGGTTCGTCCGCCGGACTCTTGGGCGGCTTGGGCACCTTGCGGGCCTCGGGCATCAGCGGCCAGACGGGATAGCTCGGCTCAGCCGCCGGGGTGGCAGCCTTGACCTTCAGCGTGGGAGCCGGCATCGGTACGGCGCGGTCGCCGGCGTCGGCCGGTGCCTGCGGGGGTGAAACAGAGCGGATGGCCACCGTGCTGGTGCGGGTGAACGGCTTGTAGTCGTCCGTCGACCAGGGGGAGCGGGCGGCGTCCTCGGCGTCGGACTTCTGGTCGGCGCAGACGCGTTCCAGCGTGCCGGCCAGGTTCTTGTCGAGTTGCTTAGCCAGCTTCCGCAGCTTAGCGTCCGCCTTACCCACCACGAAGGTCAGCACGTCCCCGCGCCGGAAGGTCACCACCTGCATGGTGCGGCCGCTCTTGTTGGTGTAGTCCCGGTGCGCCTGAACACCGGGTGTGTCCAGATCCTCGCCGTCGACGCCGACCGAATTCCCGGCACAATCGGACGCGTTATCCAGCAGGTTGTCCATTGCTTCGGCGCCAAGGCCGGCGGTGTAGGCGGCGCTGACCACCTGCACCCTCACCTTGCCCACCTTGAACGAACGCGCCAGCGCCACGGACGGCGCCGCCCCGCTGTCGCACGAATAGGGCACTGGCAGCGCCACTCCGCGCTGCAGCGGGCCGTCCGTCTTCCACTTTGCGGGCGGTTCCTCCAGCAGCGCGGTCAACGACGTGGACGCCGGGCTGTCCGCGAGCACGGCGCTGATCGCCACCGGGGATGCGGCCTCGGCCACCGCGGGCGCCGGTTCGCGGGGGAGGACCATGGGCATGCCGGACAATTGTAGGACCGCCAGTCCGGAGGCGGTGATGGAAGCCAGGCAGAGCGCGCCGACGGTCAGGGCCACAGTCGGATGCTTCTCGAAGATGGACATCGGGACTCCTACGGCTGTCCGGGGACCGTGATGGCGGTGTTGCTGCCGGCACTGAGCGTGATGGTCACTTCCTGCCGGAAGGCCAGGCTGCTGCCCGGCGGGGCCGACTGTTTTGTCACCACGTTCTTGCCGATTCGCGGATCCGGTTTGGAGGTCTTCTGCCCGATCACGGGCACCAGGTTATTGCGCAGCAGCGCCGTAATGGCCTCGTTGACACCCAGCCCGCGGAGATCGGGCATCGACCGCGACGCGGCCACGCTGCTGGTCAGCGGATCGGCCTCCGGCATCGGCTCGGCCGGCAGGCCCTTGTGGAGGCCCTCCATGGTGTCCTTCCACACCGGGCCGGCCAGCTCGGAGCCGGTGAGGTCTCGGAAGGTCTTCCCGTAGGCTTTCACCTTCTTCAGCGGGTGCTGCGCGCCGCCGCGCGGATCGCCCAGCCACACCGCCGTCGCATACTGCGGCGTGACGCCCACAATCCAGTTGGCGGCGAAGTCGTTGGTGGTACCGGTCTTGGCGCCGGCTTTGCGCCCCTTCGGCATGCCCAGGACGCCCAGGGTGCCGGCGGGGTTGAACGGTTCCTTGAGCGCGTCGGCTACCGTGGCCGCCACCGAGGGATCGATGGCCTGGTGGCAGCCGGCTTCGGGAACCGGGATCTTCTCCCCGGTGTCGCTGCGGATGCCTTCGGTAATGGTGACCGGCCGGCAGAGCACCCCGCCGCTGACGAACGTGGAGTAGGCGTTGGCCATCTCCAGCGGCGATATCTCGTAGGACCCCAGAGCCAGCGACGCCTCCTTGCCGTGCAGTTTCTTGGTGGGGATGGTGGTGATGCCCAGCTTCTCGGCAAGCTTGGCCACTTCCTTCACGCCGGTCCGCTCGATCAGCCGCACGAAGTAGACATTCACCGACGCGCGAACCGCCTGGTAGGCATCGATGTTGCCGTAGTTCTTGTTGCCGTAGTTGTGGAAACCGCCCGGCGGGTTGTCCAAGCGGGAGTAGTAGGGGCCGTTGGCCAGCAGCTTCATCCGTGGCGAGATTCCTTGGGACAGCGCGGTGGCCAGCACAAGCGGCTTCATCGCCGAACCCACTTGGAAGGGGCTGTCGGCGAAGACCACTTCGGTCTTGCCTTTGCCCTCGCCCCACGCGCGGTTCTGCACCACTGCGGCAATGTGCCCGGTGCCGGGTTCGACGACGGCGGTGCCCAGCGCTACTCGGTTCTTGTTGCCCATCGCTTTGCTCACCGCTTTTTGCGCCGCGGCCATCGCCTTGCGGTCCATCGCCGTGGTCAGGGTCATGCCGCCGCGGGAGAGCCGGTCCGCGCGTTCTTCCTGGGTCTTGCCGAACGCCGGATCGGAGAGGATTTCGTCCCGGACCAGGTCGCAGTAGAACGGGTAATCGGAATCGGCGCAGCCGGACGGCACGGAGCCCGGGTCAAGGCCGAGCCCGCTCTGCCGCGCCGTTGCGGCTTCGTCCGGGGTGATCGCCCCGCGCCGCTGCAGCACGTTCAGCACGGTGTTGCGCCGGTCAAGCGCACGGTCCGGGTATGTCATCGGATCGTAGTAGACCGGCCCCTTGAGCAGGCCGACGAGCAGCGCCGACTGCGGCAGGTTGAGTTTGTCCGCCGTCGTGTTGAAGTAGATCCGGGCCGCCGCCTGGACTCCGTACGCGCGGTGGCCGAAGTAGACGGCGTTGACGTACATGTTCAGGATCTGGTCCTTGTCCAGCCGTTGTTCCAGTTGGACGGCGTACTTGGCCTCGCGGATTTTGGCGTTGTAGGTCTCGCCCACCGCTACCGACTGCTCGGTTTCGTCCCGCGCGTTGTTGACCAGGATGTTCTGCACCAACTGCTGGGTGATGGTGGAGCCGCCTTGGCGCTCGCCGCCCAGGGAGTTGGTGACCATGGCGCGGGTGACTCCCATCGGGTCCACGCCATGGTGTTCATAGAACCGGGAATCCTCGGTAGACAGCAGGGTGTCCCGGAACGTCTCCGAGACGTGGTCCAGGTCCACGTCGATCCGGTTCTCACTGTAGAAGCGGGCGAACTCCTTGCCGTCCTTGTCCAGCAGGACCGTGTGCTGCGGCAAAGCGGTGTCCATCGGCAACTCGCCCGGCAGTTCCTCCCACAAATCGAGGACGGAATCAGTGGCTGCCGAGAGGGCGATCGCCCCCGGTGCCACCAGCGAGCCGGCGCTGAGTGCCACCACGGCCACTGCCCCGGCCCAGGCGACGAAACGCACCGCGGTGCAGTGCCGGCGGTCCGGTGCGCAAGGCACCATCAGGTCGTCGAGCCCTAGCGTGTCCTTCCGGCGGCGCCACCATGGTTTCGGTTTGCTGCGCAGGTGAGCGGCGTCCCGGTCAGGCCGCGCCGGTGCTTGCCCGGCAGCCGCTGCCCCTGCGTCCCGGTTGGCGTCGTCGCCCTCCGGATCGGCCATTGATTCGTCCACCTGCGGTCCCCCGTCCCCCTAAGCAGGCCCCCGGACGTCCCCCAACGCCACCGATCCCAACCTGCCGACGAATTACCTCCGGGAAGCCGCTTGATGCACGCCGCCGCAACCAGAGGTGGTCTTAGCGTACGGCTTAACAGCCGTGCCGCAACCCCTTTTTCGGGCGGTTTGCGATCGCTGCAGAAATGTGACGCGGATTACCTTTTGTGACTGATGTGAAAGGTCAGATGTGGCCCGAAAACGTTGACAGGGCCGCTGCCTGGTACTACGGCAGCGGCCCTGTCGGCGAGGGTGGGGCGGGTATTAGCGGCGTGCCGCCGGGCGGAGCGAGCGGGCCTCGCGGTAGGCCTTGACCGTGGCCACCTGGTCCCACACGGTGACCGCCCAGATCAGTACGACGGCGGCGCCCTGGTACCAGCCCGGCTCACCTCCGGTAGCGGTGAAGAGTGCAGGGTCGAGCACCTCCTGGCTCAGGAAAGCGATGGTCAGGAAGACGGCGAAGGCAGCGTCAGCCACGATCATCGTGGCGAGCATCGCCGTCGACCATCTGCCGGAGGTTAGCCGCCAGGCTTCGATCAGTGCGAACACCATCAGGAAGCCGAGGTAGGCCGGAATCCAGCCGTCCCACAGGGCCGGGTTCAGGAATCCGCCGTCGTCGTTGAGGTGGCCCACGTAGAAGAAGGAGGTCGGCAGGAAAGGCAGCAGTGCCATGACGGCAAGGATCACCAGCGAGGCGACCGGCTCCGGACGGGCGATCTCCCGGACGGGCCGCTCGCGGACCAGGTCATCAACACTCCATCCGGACCGGGTGGCCGGTGCTGTGAGTTGGGCCTTGTCCTTCTCCGGCAGAATGCGTTCGGCCAGCGCCAGTAGGACAGTGACAACGGCAATGGCGATCAGAACCGCCAGGACGCCGTTGCCGACCATCACTCCGATCATGCCGCCGACCGCTGGCTCCGGAGTTGCCAGGACATAAACCAGGGCGTTCACCGCTAGGGCGGAGGCTGCCACAATCGGCAGCAGCCACGCCATCAGCCGGGTGAAGACAGGAAAAAGTTCGGGCCCGATCAAATACCGCGGCGATTCGCTGTAGCGCAGGGCCAAGCGTGAGGGATCGCCGAGTTCTTCAAGGGCCGCCCGCTCGGCCGCTTCGGCGGAGGCGGGCGACGCGTATTCGTCCCCGCCGAGCCGGGCGTCGGCCATGTCGGACAAGGTGGCGGTGATCTCGCGGGCAATATCTGCCCGGCTGTTCTCGGGCAGGCGGCGCACCACCTGTGCGACATACTTTTCGGTCAGGGAGCTCATGCGGGATCGTCCTTCCACAGTGTGGTCAGGCTTCTGGTGAGGGCGGCCCATTCGTCGCGCAGTGAATCGGCCATCTGGCTACCGAGGTCGGTCAAGGTGTAGTACTTGCGCGGCCTGGCCTCGTCGGTGTTCCACTCCGCTTTGAGCAGTCCCTGTTTCTCCAGGCGCCGCAGCAGCGGGTAGAGGGTGTTCGCTTCGATCTGGAAACCGGCGTCGGCGAGGGTGCTGAGCAGTGCGTAGCCGTAACGCGGCGTCCGGCAGGCCGCTAAGCTCGCCAGGACGATGGTGCCGCGCCGCAGTTCCTGTTCGTGGGTGGCAAGCGTGGCGGCGTCGTCGGTGTCCATGTGTCACACCATAGCGTGTGACACACACTAATGCAACAGGTCCGCTGGTGGTCGTTGTCCGGCTGGCAGAGAGGTGCTGCCTGGATCCGGGCAGCAAAAACCCCGCCGGCCGTGACGGCTGGCGGGGGCATCTTGCGCGACTGTGCCCGCTAGACCCGTTGATGGACTGATACAGACCCTTCGGCCGTGACTTCAACGGGTTCTCCAACCCCCTGAAGGTAGACCAGGAATCCCTCGCCGTCCGCGCTCCGGCGGAAAGCAGCCAGGGCACCTACGTACTCGTCCCCGTTGGCGGTGGTCACCGAAACAACCCGGCCTATAGCGGTCGGCTTCAATGTATTGGCTGGGTTGGCCACTGTCCTACCTCCTGAACCCACGGATTTTTATGGACCAAGGCTACGCCCGTTATAGCGGGTGGAATCAGCCTGGTGGCGGGAGTTCCAACTCGGCCGTCCGCGGCTCGCCCCTCCGGAGGGTAGGGGCCCGGTGTGACCAATCAGATAGCGATCAGGCTGGACAGCACCGTCTGAGCAAGTGCTTCAATTAAAAGGAACTATTCGCGACGCCAGCACGAAACGGCGGGGGCCGAGCCGCCCGGATTTTGTGAGCCGGCCTGCGGGCCGGGCATCCTGGCTTATCCACAGGGCTATCACTACCTTCCCTAGGCCTTCGCGCGCCAGGAGCACCTCCATGGACTCGATGTACTACTACGACAACTACGGCCATACCCATACACGGCCCGCCCTGGTCCGGGTCTTCCCCGACGTCGCGCCCACTCCGCCGACTCCCGCCCCGCGCCGGTGGAATCATCCGGTCGGGCTCCTGCTCACCGCGATGGCCTGCGCGGTCGCGCTCACCTACATCCCGGTCCTTCCGCCCCTGATAGGGGTGTTCACCGGTCTGTTCGGTTTCGTCATTGCTGTCCTGAGCTTGGTCAGCCGGTGGTGGTGGTGGGCCGACAGCCGGGAACGTGCGGTTGCCGAGGGTGTGTGGGTAGCCCGTCAGTCCGGCTACAGGGCAGACGCGGACGGCGACCACCTGCGGTGGCTCGATCAGGACGGCAAGGTCAAGCGCGCGACGGTCGTCCCCGGCGACCGCGGCTGGAACCTGATGCTTTACAGTCTCGCTGCCGACGGCGCCCACCGTGGCTGACCGGCCGCTCTGGATCCCGGATCCGACGTCCCCGCTCCTATCACGAGGCTTTGAGAAACCGCGAGGAAATACAGACGCCTTCGCCACGCAGGTATAAAATTCCCCTAGAGAACCGAAGTGGGGCGGAAACGCCCGTTCGAAGCCGGTGCGAGAATGCCACGCTTTCGTTCTCGCCGCGATTCATGTCCTCCTGTCCGGCGACGCAATGAGCGCCGACGGCGGGTGCAACCGGCGGTTTGCGTAGCGAACCATCGCGGTGAGGACCGGCTTAGAGCCGGCTTCCTCACATATAGTCGAACACCTGTCATGGTCGAGGAGACTCCGGGAGCCTCGAGGTGCACGTCGATCGACTGGAACATAACTTCCGGTCGGCCCCTGAGCGAGGGCGCGGGGGAACGGCCTCTTCACCTTTGGACATCACATGCGACCTCTCGTCATTCGCAGTGCTATCGTCGCCGCGCTCGGCGGCCTGATCTTCGGTTTCGACACCGCCGTGATCTCGGGGACCACCGTAGCGCTCGCCCAGGAGTTCAACCTCAGCCCGGCGGGCCTCGGATTCACCGTGGCCACCGCGCTCATCGGTACCATCCTGGGCGCCCTGACTGCTGGGATACCGGCGGACAGGTACGGGCGCAAGAAAATGCTCTTCGTGATCGGCGCGCTGTTCGTGGTCGGCGCGGTGGGCTCCGCACTGGCTACGGACCAGATAATGTTCATCATCTTCCGGTTCCTCGGCGGTGTCGGGGTGGGCATGGCCAGCGTGTGCGCCCCGATCTACACTGCCGAGATTTCTCCGGCCGCCCACCGAGGGCGTCTGGTGGGCCTGGTCCAGTTCAACATCGTGCTGGGCATTTTGCTGGCGTATCTGTCGAACTTCCTCATCCGGGCAGCACTGCCTGCCGATGTTGCTTGGCGCTGGATGTTCGGTGTGATGGCGATTCCGGCGATCGTCTTCCTGCTCCTGCTGTTCACCGTGCCCGAAACGCCACGCTGGTTGATCAGTGCAGGCCAGGACCAGAGGGGCAGCGAGATCGCGCGCCGGCTGACCTCCACCCAGGCCGAATTCGACTTGGAGATCAGTGAGCTCCGCGCCTCGCTGGCTGCAGCCGAGAATGCCCCCAACGTCCCGTTCTTCACCGCCCAGCACCGCAGGGTCATCCTGATGGCCGTGGCCATCGCCGCGTTCAATCAACTGTCGGGCATCAACGCGATCCTGTACTACGCCCCCGAGGTGCTCATCAGGGCGGGTGCGTCCACGGACGCCGCCTTCCTGATGGCGGTGGCAGTGGGCGTGATGAACCTCATCGCCACCATGGCTGCGCTGGCAGTTATCGATCGGTTCGGACGGCGCCGGCTGATGCTGGTCGGGTCGATCGGCTACCTGGTCAGCCTTGGCTTCCTCGCCGCCGTGATGTTCTACTACGAGCCGGTCTTCACGCCTACCTCCAGCGTCCTCGTGCTGGTCGGCCTGCTGGTGTTCATCGCTGCCCACGCCTTCGGCCAGGGCGCAGTGATTTGGGTGTTCATCTCCGAGATCTTCCCCAACCGCATCCGCGGCCGCGGCCAGTCGCTGGGCAGCCTGACCCATTGGGTGTTTGCGGCAATCACCTCGTGGGCGTTCCCTCCGGTGATCGTGCTACTGGGCGGCGGCTGGGCCTTCTCGCTCTTCTTCATCTGCATGATCGGGCAGCTGATCTGGGTCCTGAGGGTAATGCCGGAAACCAAGGGCGTGCCGCTGGAAGAGATGGAAGAACAGCTCGGGGTCGCCCACTGGCGCACCACCGCCTGAGCAAAATATAGGAGGCAGCCCATGAAAAATCCCCAGGTCCTGTCCCTAGGCGAGGCTCTCATCGACGTGGTTCGGCACGACGGAAAGTCGGAGGAGCATGTAGGGGGTAGCCTGCTAAACGTCGGCTGCGGCTTGGCACGGTTGGGCCATGACACGACAGTTGGAACGTGGTTCGGTCGAGACAACAGGGGCGAGCGCATTGTCCAGTGGGCACGCGCCGCGGGCGCCCGGCTGCACGAGGGCAGTGACAGGGCCGAACACACCTCGGTGGCTTATGCGACGCTGGACGCCGCAGGCAGCGCGTCCTACGACTTCGACCTGACCTGGCAACTTCCTGCCCTGGAGGACCTCGACGCTGTCAACCACCTGCACACCGGGAGCATTGCGGCAACTCTCGAACCCGGTGGCAGCCAGGTGCTGCAGACCGTGCGCGCCGTCCGGGACCATGCCACCGTTTCCTACGACCCAAATGTCCGTCCCGCGCTGATGCACTCCCCGGAGGCCACGAGGCGGCGCATCGAGGAGCTGGTCTCGCTCTCGGACCTGGTTAAGGCGTCCGATGAGGACATCGAATGGCTCTACGCGGGGAAGCCGCTGCAGGCGGTCATACGACGCTGGCGCGACTTGGGGCCTGCCATGGTCGTGATCACCCGTGGTCCGTGGGGAGCATGGGCGGCATTGGGGTCGGACAGCGACATGCTGGTCGTGGACCAGATGAACGTCGAGGTCGCCGACACCGTAGGCGCCGGCGACTCCTTTATGGCCGGGCTCATCTCCGGGTTGCTGGACGCCAACCTGCTCGGCGGCAGCCAGGGACGCGACCGGTTTCGTCAGGCTCGCTGGGCCGACGTCCAACCGGCCCTCCACCGGGCCGTCGCCACCTCAGGCCTGACCGTCAGCCGGCCCGGGTCCTACGCTCCGGACCGGGCCGAGGTGCAGGAGATGATTGCCCACCCGCCGGCATTCGACGACTGACATGCGGGCGTAGATCGGCGCAACAGCGCGCAACCGATCGGAGCGCATCGTATTGGCGGTCGTGCGCCGGCGATCTTTGCGGAATCCCGGTACGCGGGAAGGTGTGCTTTCGTGCCTGAGTGGATCGTATTCCAGGTGGTGCGCCGCATCGCGATTCTCGGCACGGACACCGAGCGGCCGTCAGCCGACGTGAACCCACGGTCGTTTGGTGACGTCGTGTTCTGCTTCGCGCAGCACCTCGCGCGTCACGGGTGCGATCTCGCCCTCGCCCAAGAAGAGGAAACGCAGGAGGTTGATGACGGGGTTTCCCTCGGTCCAGCGGAAGTAGATGTGCGGCATCAGGCCGGTGACGTCCCTGATGTGAAGCAGCACGGAGGCGATCGTGTTCGGGACCACGGGCCCGTGCACTTCCAGGATGGGGTAGCCGTGCCGGATGACCCCGCGGACCTCCAGTGCTGTTTCGAAGTCGGAGGAATCGTCCACGATCACTTCCAGGAACAGTGCCTGCTGGTCCACGGGCAGGTGGCTGACCTCGATGGCCGAAGTTAGTTTGTCCCGGTAGGCATCGGCGCTCAGGCGCTGGGGCTCGTGGGCGATGATGCCGATGGGCCCTTCGTCGGCTTTCGCGACGAATTCCAGTGCCTGGCGGTCAAGGTGGACGTGGGTCGCGTGGAGTTCGAAGGAACGCAGGATCCGGGAGAGCAGCGAGATAACGATGATGCCCAGGATGAAGAAAGTGGCGATTCGGATGCCTTCGGGCCGTTCGAAGATGTTGGTGATCGTGGTGTAGATGAACACCAGCGCGATGGTCCCGAAACCGGCTGTTCGCCGGTGTTGTTGACGTCGGCGGGCCGAAAGCGTGACGGCGATGGCTGCGGAGGTCATCAGCACGAGCACGCCGGTGGCGTAGGCGCCGCCCTGGGCATCGACGTCGGCCTTGAAGAGATAGGTGATGAGGAACCCGATCAGAGTGAAAACCAGCACCAGCGGTCGCACGGCCCGGGCCCATTCGGGGGCCATTCCGTATCGGGGCAGGTACCGTGGGACAAGGTTGAGCAGCCCTGCCATGGCGGAGGCGCCGGCGAACCAAAGGATGGCGATGGTGCTCAGGTCGTATATGGTGCCGAAACCGTTCCCTAAGTATTCATGGGCCAGGAACGCCAGGGCCCGGCCGTTGGCTTGGCCGCCGGGCTCGAATTCCTGGGCCGGGATCAGGATCACGGTGGTGAAGCTTGTGGTGATCAGGAACGAACTCATGATGACGGCAGCCGTTGTTAGCAGGCGTCTGGCACCCTTGATCCGGCCGGCCGGGTTCTGCTCGGTGTCGCCGGCATGTCCACGGATCTGCGGCATCACGGCCACTCCGGTTTCGAAGCCCGACAGGCCCAGGGCAAGCTTTGGGAAAACCAGCAGGGCGATGCCGACGACCATCCAGGGACTGCCATGTGAAGTGGTCAGGGCGAGCCACCAGTTCTCGACGGCGACCGGATGGGTGAGAGCTTCGACTACTGTCGTGGCAACCACTACTACGTTCAGGCCCAGGTATATGGCCACCAGAGCCACGGCGACGCGGATGGCTTCCATGAAGCCGTGAAGGAATACCGCCGCCAGCAGAGCCAGCAGGAACAGCGTGACAGCAACGTTTTGTCCCTGCATCCAAGCCGGGGCCAGGGGATTTTGGATCGCGTGGGCCGTAGCATCGGCGGCGGAGAGAGTCATGGTGATCATGAAGTCCGTGGCGGCGAACCCCAGCAGGACCAGAACCAGGAGCTTCCCGCCCCAGCGCGGCAGCAGCCGCTCGAGCATCGCAATGGATCCCTCGCCCCGGGGACTTTCGCCGGCCACTCGGCGGTAAACGGGAAGGGCGCCGAGCAGCGTGACGGCCACCAGCACCAGGGTGGCCAGCGGCGAGATCACGCCCGCGGCAAGTGCGGCGATGGCCGGCTGGTAACCCAAGGTGGAAAAGTAGTCGACGCCCGTCAGGCACATCACCTGCCACCACGCATGCTTCTTCAGGTGAGAACCGCCCACCGCGCCCGGCCCCTGATGAGAGCCCTTGGCATCCTGCAGGCCGAACAGCAGCCAGCTTCTGAATTTCTCCCCGGCCCCGGGGCCTGGCGCCGAGGGATCCACCGGGGGAATGCTGAGCGTGGTCATCTGATCCTCTCCGCAAATCACAGCACCGCGGTCACGGCGGCGACAACATCGGCCGCTCCGTGGTCCGCGGCAAGTCTGCTGCTCCAATGACACCACCGGCTGGGCCGTGCCGTAGCGGTCCTTAACGCTTTCTTTATGCGGACCGGCCGGGTGACAATTCGGCGGAGCTCTCGGGGAATACCCGGGTGGCCGGGCCGCCCGCCGCCGTCCACTGGCGTCTCTGGAACGATTCCAGGAGGCGTATCCCGATTCTCGGCTCCCGCTCCGCCATCGACTGGACCGGATCACCACCAGCCTTGGGCCCTACCCGGAAGAGACTGGCAGGCCTACTGTAATGCTTACCCAAGACGAGGGAAAGGAACGAGGATGTTCACCTTGCAGATTGGCTATCCGGTCCGGGACTACGCGGAATGTAAGAGAGTCTTCGACAGCGATCCCGCAGGCCGCGCCGCGTCGGGCGCCCGGTCTGTCCGGGTATTCCGGAATACCGCTGATGACGGCATCGCCGACAGCCAGGATTCTGGAGGAGGTGGCCCGCGAGGGTCAGGCCGCGGGCTGACCTACTAATCGACCAGGGTGAACAGCCAGACTTCACACGCCAGGCAAGCTGCGCGGCGCTGATCACACCAACGATGCTCTGTCCTTGGGTAGGCTGCGGGCATGACGTTTCGTCCAGCTTTCGGTGCCTTGGCCGCGACCCTGCTCCTCTCGGTGACGGCCTGCGGCCCACTCGGGATGTCCTTGGATGCAGAGGATACTCAAGACCAGCGCGACCCCGAAGAGTGGGCGAACCAGCAGTTCGGCGAAGAGCAGTGGCGAGCGCCCGGCGTCCACCGCGCCTCCGGTGGCATTGGGCCCGGCGCGGGCCTGGAGTTCACGCCGGAGAAGGCAGGCTGGTACAGCATCGGGATGGTGTGCGAGGGCGCAAGCTCCATGACCGTAACAATCACAGCGGCAGACGGTGACCTCGGAACCGGGAGCACTGACTGCGGTTCCGAGGTCACGACCACCATGGAGTTGCCCGTCAGCAAGGTCACGATTGCGGTCGAGAATGCCGAGGCCAAGGGCCTGTGGGCCCTTGCAGTGGCGCCGGCCGAAGCTCCCTAGCTCACTCCGGCCTGATAGGTGGACCGATCCGCCTCGGCATCGCAGCGACGGTGCGGTGAGCGGTATCCGAACTCGAGGCACTGCACGGCCGATTGCAATTCGTTCGGAACCCGATGACTCAGCCCAGGACTGTCCCCCCTCCGGTGCCGGAGGGCTTGGGATCGGGCAGTCGCATCATGCGGAAGGAGATCAGGAGGCCAGTGGCACTGGCGAGGATCGGAATGAGCAGGCCTATCTGCAAGGAGATGGGCCGGGCCTCGGTGTTGATCCGGATGATTTCGGCCTGGATCTCCGGTGTCTGACCGGCGAGGAGTTCAGCGAGTTGGGTGTTGCTGAGTACCTGGGCATCTTCTTCGAGGACCTGCGCGACCTGCTGCTGCTCGGCGGGCGGGAGCACCGTGCTTGACGTCGCCAAGCTGGTGAAAATGATCGAGAGCGACGCGAGCATGATGGCCCCGGCGAAGGCGAGCCCGAACGAGAGGCCGAACGAGCCAGCGGCCGAGTTCACGCCGGCGGCTTCACTGACGCGCTCGTCAGAGATGGGGGACAAGGTGTAGTTGTTCAGTTGCGACACCAGTAGCCCGAGACCGCACCCGGCGATGACCATCGGGACCAGGAGCCACCAGCCGGAGTCCGCGCGGGGCACGACCGGCAGGACCGCGAGCAGCCCCGCCATCAGCAGGATGAAGCCCCACCTGATGATGCTGGCCGGCCGTCGCGCCCCCGACATTTTGCCGGCGAGCAGGGCGATTGCGAACATGCTGAGCGAGAGTGGCGAAATGGACAGTCCTGCCTGCAGCGCGTTGTACTCAAGCACCATCTGGAGGTAGATCGGCAGCACGATCATGGTGCCGCCGAGGGCAATCTGCTGGAGCATCTGCTGCGTGGCGCCCAACCGGAAGGCGTGCGACCGGAACAGTCCCGGGTCCAGGAGTGTCGGCTTATGAAGGCGCTCTCGCCGCGCGAGCCAATAGAAAAGACTGACCAGGCCGGCGGCACCGACGATGATGAGGGCACCGACGGCCTCCCCGCCTTCCTGCCAGACCAGAATGCCGAGGACGACGCCGCCCATACCCACCACGGAGAAGACCGAGCCCACAACGTCGAACTCCCGGGGTCCCGTATATGGTACGTCGTGAACGATCTTGATGCCGGATAGGACAACTGCGATGATGACGGCTTCCAGCAGGAAGGCAACGCGCCAGGACAGGAAGGTGGTGATGAAGCCCCCGAGCAGGGGGCCGACGGCGGCTGCGATCGCCGCCGATGCCCCGACAAGGGCATAGACACGGGTCCGGGCGTCTCCGTCGAAGTTGCCATGGATGAGGGACTGCATGGCGGGAAGCAGGAGGGAAGCGCCGAGGCCGCCGATCAGTGCCCAGCATATAAGGATCGGCACAATGCTCTGGGCCACTGTCATCGCGATGGCGCCGACGGCATACCCGCAGAGCCCCAGGATATAGGCGCGTTTGCGGCCGATCAGGTCTCCCACTTTGCCGCCGATCAGGATGAAGGCGGCGGACACTAGCGCTTCCAGCGCGATTGTCGCTTGAAGGTCGCTGACGGTGCTGTTGATGTCCTTGACTACGGCGGAGATCGAGACGTTCATGATCGACGTGTCGACAACGAGCACGAACATGGCCATCGCCAGCAGCAGCGCGAGTCTTTGGTTGAACGGCACCGGCTGGGCGCCGGAGTTTGGCGGATTCATCGTTGGCCGCCGGTTCCGCCCGCGATGTGTGGATTCATTTTTGGGGCGGACATGTCGCCTCCTCAGGCGTCGCCCCGGCAGGTTCACCGCCGAGGGGCCGGTCCCGCGCAAAACATACAATCAACACCCTACCGACGGCGGAAAGGTCTGAACAGAGACCAAGGATCCGCCTTGCAATGCCGGTGCGGACAGGGCGACACCAGTTTGCAGGTTTCAACGGACACCCAGGGCCTCACTGCAGCATCTGCCGCGTCTCTCGCCAGCATGCGGCACGAGGGCACGCGGCCCGGCTTTCGGGCCGGTCGGGATCAGGCCACGACGAAGAACTTCAGGAAGGGCGACCGGGTCCGCCAAATGGCCGTGGACCCGTCCGTGAAGGAGTAGACACCCCCCGCGACGAGCATGATCTTCCCACCGTCGGGAGTTTCCAATTCCGCCTCGTCCTCGATGACGTGGAATGAGTCGGAGTCGTGGACGTTGTAGGGGACCTCTGCGCCGTTCTCGCTCCCGATTCTCCACAGCCCCGACAACGGCATAACTTCTCGGCCCCGCATGCCAAGTTCAGTCTTCGGCCCGGGCCTCGGTGTCGGTGTCGGATTCGGCTTCTGCCTCAAGCCCGATCTCGAGCCCGATGGCGAAGCCGAGCGCCTTTGCGAGGTCACTGGCGGCCGCCACGACACGGGGCGTGCCGACGATAGGCGCAACGGCGATGAGGACACCCTGGACATCCTCCAAGGTGATGCCGACCTCCATCGCGCTACCGGCGTTGAGCAGGTAGGAGGCGGGCGGGGCATCGACTGCCACGAGTGCCGCGATCCGAGCCAGCATCAGCTCCCGAGAATCGAGGTTGGAGTGATCGAGTGATGCGGTCGTGATCTCGACGAGTGTGTCGAGGACTGGGTTTTCTTCTTCGGCCATGGTCATGTCTCCATCCGGTTGCGGTGTTGTGTGCAGAGGGACGCGACGGAACCGAACGCCGCGGCTCGGCCAAACCTATTCCACCCAAGGAGAGGACGACATCACCCGCGGGGGATGAAGCTCGCGCCAGCAACCCGGCAGCCTCCGAAAAGTCTGCCAACACGATTGACGGTCGCGCCCCAATTTCCGGTATCGGCGGGTTGCGAGAGCACGGGCTGGCGCCAACAGCCGGCATGGCCGTTGTGTACCGAACGATACTTTCGGTGGATGAGAGGAGCCCGCATGTCGAAAACCGCCGCCTGGTTCACCGCAGCCGAAGTGGCGGCTGCTGTTATCGCAGCGCTTCTCTTCCTCGCTTCGATGCGATACTCCGTGGCGCCCGTCGACCCGCCGCTGCCCGTCCCCGACTATGAGCTGCAAGCCATCATCGCCTATGCCGGAAGCTTGCCCGCTGTAGCAATTTTCGTCGCAACCGGCGTCGCAGCTGACAAGAGCATTGACCGATGAGGGGGCATCGGCGTGATCGGCAGAGCTGTCAAGCCATCGGGCGGAGCAGCAAGACTTGGGCCCGTCCTTTTCCTTATTTGGAGCCTGACCTGAAGCATCTGCAGAGGGGGAACCGCAAAGGGGCAGATGGTGTGGCCTAACCGCGGTAGAAGGTCATCGACGTCATCTCCCAGCAGGAAATCCACTTTAGTTTCTTAGACCGAACGCGACGGGCACAAGGAGAGGCAAGAAGTCCGAGCATCATCGGAGGGCCGCCGACGTTACCGACGAACCCGGCGTGCGCGAACACTCATGGCTGGGGAGACCCTGCGGTCGGACTCCTGATTTCATCCTGTTGCGCCGCCCGGCAAAGCTGTTCCTGCTGTTCTTGCGGTGACAACTTCTTCCAGGATTCGGTCTGGGCCCTGATCATGCTTTCGGGCATGCCCATGTCGCGCATTTCTGCCGGCGACACCACGACGCTGTTCTCCGCGCCGATCATGGTGCGCTTGTCCATGTCGGCACCAGGGCCAGTGGCATAGTCGGGTGAGCATGCGGCGAATCCCTCGTTCACCTCGCCGTTGGTGCCGGCCGCTGTCGGAGAAGTCGGCTCCGTACCTGGCAATGAGGGGGCGGAAGCCGTTGGCTCGATCGAGGGCTCGCTCAAAAGCGAACCCGCACCCACAACCATTCCTGCCGTCAATAGCAAAACAGTGGTCAGTCCGACCGATGACCTTTTCAAGCAGAACCCCCATGCATCAGGCCCCTGTTGACGTGAGCGGGGCGACCAGTATCACCATCAGACTACGACAGAGCGGCATATAGAGCCTCCGGCACCTGCCTCTGGTCAGCCTCCGGATACGGAGGGCGGGCGACAGCCCGTCCCGTTCCCGCGCCTGCTGATCGGCCGGCAGCAGAGCAGTTAGGCTGGCGCTCAACTGACATAGTCTCGTCAGTTTGGGCGGCGGGTACCTGCCGGGAGACGACATCGGAAAACTGCTGGGTCGTGCACCGGATCAGTGTCTCCGCGAGGAGACGTTTTACGTTCAGACTTTCTAGCATTGATTCGGCTTGCAGGCTTCGGGTATGGAGAAGGACGGGCGCCAGTCCGTCCTATTCCGTCTGCTTGGCCAGGATTGGCTCTAGCTTTCCGGGCTGCTGATTGATACTTCGCCGGTTTTCAGGGTCTGTCTCAGACAGTCTGCGATTCGCTGAGCATCTTCTGCCGTTGCTGATGCCACAAGTTTGATGCCCAAATGCGAGGAAGGCATGTCCGCAGATTGAAAGGCTTCTTCAATGCTTCGGTCATTCACGCATTGGTCGTAGGGGCCGGATCGCGGACCGAGCACGCCTACATGCCACCGGTTCGATGTCCCATTCGTGGCGCTCGGGTCGGCATCGGCACCACTGGCCCCGCATCCCGCCATGGACATCACGAGGACGCCCCATAGCATTGCGGCTACGACCCAACGTCTCATCGTTCCTCCTGGCCCGCCCGATGGAATGAACATACCCGACCGCTTTGCTGGGCCGGTGACGGTTAGGCCAGTGAATAGGCAACGTCCTAGGCGGCGCTCCTGTTGACGTTGCGGCAGCCGGACTGGATGGGAGGGGGTCGCGTAGCTCCAGCGGAACGGCCACAGCTAAGCAGTTGTCGGTTATTAACCTTTTGGAAGTTATTGCTTCGCAATCTCAGAACACTTCCGACCCAACCGCGGCGCCATTAGCGTGAGACAAACGTTGCTACACGGGACAGGGGCACCATGCGGACGCTGACCAGGTTGATTGCTGGCGCTGCGGTACTGCTGGCGATGGCCGGCTGCACCAGCGGACCAAAGCCGGCACCATCGGAACCTGAAGGTTCCGCCGGTTCGACTGGTGCTGTTTCAACTGAAGCCGCCGCCAGCGATGTCGAAAGCCTGGCAGCTCAATCGACCAACAAGCATCTGTTGGCCGAAAAGGACGGCTACAAGTTCTACTCCCTGGTGCCCGTCAACCCCGAGGACGGCCGCCTCTGCGTGGTCATCCAGAGCGAAGGGGGTGCCGAAGGTCGTGGGTGCAGCGACTCCACCCCTTATGTGGGCACGGGGGTCGAAATCACCAACCTC
Organism: Arthrobacter sulfonylureivorans; assembly: GCF_022637435.1. Lineage (NCBI taxonomy): Bacteria > Bacillati > Actinomycetota > Actinomycetes > Micrococcales > Micrococcaceae > Arthrobacter > Arthrobacter sulfonylureivorans. The sequence continues at coordinate 3,544,035 of NZ_CP093326.1, read as the reverse complement.
GTGGAAGCGAAATTGGTATTCGCCGGCTACAACGCCGGTAAGGACCTGGCCGAAGGCTGGCGCTACCTGCACAACAACCTGCTGGTACGCGGGTTGAATGATCCCAAGTCCAGCAGCTAGGCACTCGATCTTTACCGCGTCTTCAGTGCATTTTTAGTGCATTTCCACTGCGCCGCGGACGAACGTGCGGGTGAAACCCTGATCCGCTGACACCGCAGGGGGTCGCGCGGCGCCAGCGGAGCGACCAGCCAGATGATCTTCACATAGGTGGCGATTGCCTCTTTTTGAAGGGCCTCATGTCCACTCTTCGTCGGAGACGTGCACGAGATGCCATCCATCCCAGCCCGGATGCTTGCGCACCTCCAGCGTCCGCAGGGGCGAGGTCGAGGTGGCCCGTACCTGTAGGCGCCAGAATTCGACGTCAACAATGTTGCGCTGGCCGCGCCCGGCAGGCATGTTTGCTTCCCGCCAGTAACACCGGCTGAACCAATGCAGCGGCTGGGCCGCTACCGGCCAAAGCCGGCCCTGCCATCGCACTGCCAACGGCACGCCTTGGGGCGTGAAGCGAATTTCGACCGGCTCATTGAGCGTTCGCTGGCCCGTTTGTTCCTGTACCGCTGTCATTGGTCTTTGCCGTCCTGTCGCCCAAAGCCGTCTTCCGTACCTGATCGTTTCGCCGCCGCACCGCGGACGCCCACACCGGCACGCAGGGCCCCACAAGGGACAGATCGCTCTCGCGAGGAACAGAACAACGAGAGGTACGAGGACCATGACGGTTCCCCAGATCAACGACGACGATGACCGTGGACGCTGGGACGACGAGGGCCGGGCGAAAAACGAGCATGCCTCCACAGCACATTCACAGTTCCGCCACAGTGCGGGCGTATGGCCGGGCTCGACGGTGGAGCTATGACGAGTAAACTTGAAAGAGCTCACCGTAGCCACCATCGTGAAGCAGCAACTCCGGCAGCCTGACCCCCGGCCCATTCCGCCGCCTGTTCAGCCGTGCCTTCCCCAACTCATTCCTCCGCCACAACCCCTATGGACGAACAGGCAGACACTAGGGCCGACCGCCGGTGTTGAATCATTCTCGTCGTCCTGCTGAATGCCCGATCCTCACGATCTGCAGCCCAAACTTGCAGCTTCATGGGTTCATTTGGGCAGAAAAGCGTTGCTCACTAATCTGGGCTCTAAGGAGTTTTGTCCAGTGAAAAAGCACGTGGACGACCTGCAGGAAGCTCCCCGTTCCACAACTACGACGAATTCTCCGGTTCCCGCTGCACCCTCGGCTCCGGCGGGGAACGGCTCTCTAGGCATGCCGGCCACGGATGTGGTCGCTGACCTGGAGCGCCGGCTGTCGGGCATTCTCGCATCAGTGGTGAAAAAGGACGACATTCCTGTTGCCGCCAACTTTTTCCAGGACCTGGGTGCGGATTCGCTGGTCATGGCGCAGTTCTGCGCCCGTGTTCGCAAGCAACCGGACCTGCCGTCGGTGTCGATCAAGGACATCTACCAGCACCGCACGATCTCGGCGTTGGCCGCTGCCCTGGCGCCGGCGCAAGAGGCACCGGCGCCGCAGATGCAGTTGCAAGTCCGGCTGGCCGAGGTGCTGTCCGGTGTGCTCGGCGGCAAGCCGGTTCCGGCGGATAGTCACTTCTTCCAGGACCTGGGTGCGGACTCGCTATTGATGGCGCAGTTCTGCGCCCGTGTGCGCAAGCAGCCGGACCTTCCGAAGGTGTCCATGAAGGAGATCTACGGCAATCCGAATATCTCGGCACTCGCCGCGGCCCTGCAGGTTCCCCCGCAGCAGGACAAGCAGGAGGAGCCTTCGCCAGCCGTGGCGTCGGTGCCGGAGACAACGCCGCCGATGGACGCGCGGACGGGGGAGTACATAACGTGTGGCGCTTTGCAGACGCTCGTCTATCTCGGCTACTGCTTGGCTGCCGGCCTGATGGCGGCCGTGTGGTACCAGTGGGTGTTCCCGGCCGCCGGGCCTGGCAACCACGAATGGTTGGAGCACGGTATGAGCTTCCTGGAAATCTACCTGCGGTCGACGGCCTACGCAGCGGTGGTGTTCGTGGCCCTGTGCATCCTGCCCATTGCGGCGAAGTGGATCATCGTCGGGCGCTTCCGTCCCCAGGAGATCCGCATTTGGAGCCTCGCCTACTTCCGCTTGTGGCTCGTCAAGACTTTGATGCGCACTTCGCCCCTCACGCTGATGACCGGTACCCCGTTGACGACCTTTTACCTGCGGGCCATGGGCGCGAAGGTAGGCCGCAACGTCACGATCCTGACCAACCGGCTGCCGGTCTGCACCGACTTGCTCACCATCGGGGAGGGGACAGTGATCCGCAAGGACGTGCTCGCCAACGGCTACCGCGCCCACGGCGGTGTCATCCAGCTCGGTGCGGTGACGCTTGGCCGCGATGTCATCATCAGCGAGGGCAGTGTCCTGGACATCGACTCGTCAATGGGAGACGACTCGCAGTTGGGCCACCGCTCCTCCTTGTACACCGGCCAAGCCGTGCCTGCGGGCGAGCATTGGCACGGTTCCCCGGGCAGGCGTACAGATGTGGACTACAGCAGGGTCGAACGGACACCCTACCGTCCGTGGCGCCGGGGATCGTTTGCCGCGACCCAGCTCGTCGCCGCACTCGGACTGGGCCGCATACTGGTAGGGCAGGCGGTGATCCTGTTCGTTCTGGCAGATCCGAACGTGGCGGCGCTCCTGGAGACGCAGGCTCTGGCGTTCACCAGCTGGGTCTTCTACGGCGACGCTCTTTTCTACGCCGGCTTGACCGTCTTTGGCGGGACGGTCGTTGGGCTGCTCCTGATCACGACCGTGCCACGGGTGCCCCAGCTCGCATTGAAGCCGGACACGGTGTATCCGATGTTCGGGCTGAGGCATGCCGCCGAGCGGGCGGTGGCGAGGATGACCAACAGCCGCATGTTTCCATCGTTGTTCGGCGATAGCTCATACGTCGTGAACTACGTGCGGGCCCTCGGCTACAAGCAGGGCACGGTCCAGCAGACCGGATCGAACCTGGGCACGATGTTCAAGCACGACAATCCGTTCCTGTCGGAGATCGGCACCGGCACGATGATCGCCGATGGGGTGTCGTTCATGAACGCCGACTATTCGGCGACTTCGTTCAAGCTCAGCCGGACGTCGGTCGGCGCGCGCAACTTCCTGGGCAACTTCGTGCTCTACCCGGCCGAAGCCAAGACCGGGGACAACTGCCTGTTGGCGACCAAGGTCATGGTTCCCATCGACGGACCGGTCCGCCACGACGTGGGCCTGCTCGGTTCACCACCGTTCGAGATCCCACGCTCGGTCCTGCGGGACGCCGTTTCCGAAGAGCATGCGGACCGCGCCACATTCCGCCGTGACCTCGCGGCCAAGAACAGGCACAATCTGCGTTCGATGGCCCTCTTGATGCTTGTCCGCTGGGTCCTCGCGTCGCTTGCAATACTGGTGTCGTTTGCCGGCCTCGAACTGTCGGACCAATTTGGTCTCCTGGCCCTCAGCGGATCGTTCGTCGTAATGCTCGTTGTTGGCGTGCTGGCCCCCATCGGCATCCAGCACCTCCTGCTCGGGACCCGGCGGCTGAAGCCTCAGCTCTGCTCCATCTATCACCCGTACTTCTGGTGGCACGAGCGGTACTGGAAGCTGCAGGCCAATAGCCGATACATGTCGATCCTTAACGGGACCCCCTTCAAGCCGCTGGTATGGCGTCTGCTTGGCGTGCGGATTGGCTCCCGGGTGTTCGACGACGGCTGCGCAATCCCCGAGCGGACACTGGTGACGATCGGCTCCCGCTGCACACTGAACGTCGGCACCCTGATCCAGTCCCACTCCCAAGAGGACGGGATGTTCAAATCCGACCACGACGTCATCGGCGACGACGTCACGCTGGGCGTCGGCGCACTGGTCCACTACGGCGTAACCATCGAAGACCGCGTCGTCGTCGCCGCCGATTCCTTCGTGATGAAGGGATCAACGCTCACCCTAGGATCCCTGTGGGGTGGCAACCCGGCCCAAGAGGCCCGTGCCGCCACTATGTCCACCTCCGCCGCTCTGGAGAGGCCTCTTTCATGAGGTCCTTTAAGTAGTTGGCTGCACAATCGCCGGCGAAGTGAAGCTCCGGGTCGGCTAAGGTGCACCCTGGGCACTTTCAGCCGACCCGGGACAACATCATTGAACCGGATGCGGGTTTCATTCCGTGGAATACGACGGTGCGCAGCCGATAGTGCCCCCAAGCTGCGATCACCTGTAGCCGAAACGCCACCTCAGCGACATCATCCGGACCGGCCGAGCCGTTTGAAGCTACTTCCAGCCCGGATCAGATGCTCCGCACGGCCGCTGATTGGCGCTCAGGCTGCAATCGGTAGCGCGCGCTGTGAGCCGTCGACAGCTGAATCACAGGTTGGTCACAGCCTCTCACAACAGAGCGCCCCAATGATTGGGTGCAGGCGACCCGGTGGCCCTCGGCGGGTTACTTCGAGTCCCATCGCAAAGGAAATAACCATGAAGGCAGACAACCAGCCAGCCGGCCGCGTTCCGGCACTCCGAGCAGTTTCCGTGGTTCGTCCTGGGCACGGCCGTGGTAACCGTCGTGTTGGCCTCGCTGGTAGTCCTGTGGTTCACCCGGATAGAAGCAATGGTTTTCCGACTGCTGGCGTCGCTGTAACCATTCCGACACCGCTGCCGCGCAGGTACTATTCGAGACAGGCCGCAGGAGAACGACTGATTGTTTCGCAGCCGGGCCACGTCCTACCAGTTTAACGACGACCTGTGAGAGAAACAGCCGATGCGGAATGTCAAGGTACCGCCCTTCCCGTCGACGGCTCCGCAGCTGGCCCAGGCCGGGTCGTCCCAGATGGGGTGGTCCTGGGCGGGAGCCAACACCAGCGGGTCTGTGGCTGGATCCGGCGCAGCGCAGCGTCGGGGACGAGGCCCACATCGTGGCAGCCCGCTTAATTCCTGGCCGCTGCGCGCCAAACTTCTGCTGGCCACGCTGACCCTGCTGGCCATCATGTCCGCAACGGTGGGGGTTGTCGGGTATGGAGTCATGAGTGTTTATCTGACCGGTCAGTTGGACCAGCAGCTCGAGGAAGCCTCAAACCGCGCCATCCGCTTCGGGATGCTATATCGCGGAGCGCCTGAGGCGGACTCCCGAGACCTGCTGAACATTCCCGCACAGGGCGCCGGCACCCTTAACGCCCGTATCCGCGACGGTGAGGTCAGGCGCGCCGGGCTGCTCTCGGCAGACGGACGCAGGCAGGATCTGCCTGCGGCGGATATTGCGATCCTCACCACCTTGGCGGTAAATGCGCCGCCGACTGACGCCCCGCTCTCTGTCGGCGAATACCGTCTGGTTGCCGACAGAGACCCGGAAGACGGCAGCAGCATCGTTACCGGACTGCCCCTGGCGGGCAAGGAGAACACCCTGGCTTCCCTGACGGCCACAACCGTGATCGTGTCCGGCGCGGGGCTGATCGCCACGGGGCTGCTGGGCATGGTCATCATCCGGCGGACGCTGCGCCCCTTGGAGGACTTGTCCGCCGTCGCCACCCAAGTATCGGAGCTTCCGCTGGATAAGGGCGAAGTGGCCCTGGCCGTACGTATCCCCCCGGATGCGGCCCTTCCGGTCACGGAGGTGGGCCGGGTAGGTCAGGCATTCAACCTCATGCTTGACAATGTTGCCAGTGCCCTTACAGTGCGCCAACAGAGCGAAACCAACGTAAGGCAGTTTGTGGCCGACGCCAGCCACGAGCTCCGGACACCGCTGACCTCGATCCGGGGATACTCCGAGCTGCTCCGGCTCACGGAGAAGCTCAGCCCGGAGGGCCGGCTGTCCTTGGAAAGGGTCGAGTCCGAGTCCAGGCGGATGACGTCCCTGGTCGAGGACCTGCTGCTGCTGGCGCAACTGGATGAGGGCCATCGGCCGCAGGAAAGCGAGGTCGACCTGACCCAGGTCGTGATCGAATCCGTCAGCGACGCCCAGGTTACAGCTCCCGCCCATGCCTGGCGGCTGGAACTGCCAGAAATGCCAGTGACCGTGCGCGGGGACGAGGGCCAGCTCAGGCAGGCGCTCATCAACCTGCTGGCCAACGCGTACCGGCACACCGATCCCGGAACCTCAGTGGTAACCTCCCTGTCCCAGGAACCGGGCGGCGGCGCCGTCGTCACTGTCGCCGACAACGGACGCGGCATTGCGCCCGATTTCATCGACCGGATATTTTCACGCTTTACCAGGCCGGATGCGGCCCGCTCGGGAGGAACGCACGGACTGGGTCTGTCGATCGCTGCGGCGATTGTCGCTGCGCACGGTGGTCGCATTGGTGTGCGCAGCAGGCCGGGTGAAACCGAATTCACCATCCGCCTTCCCGGTCCCGAACCGGGTCTCCGGCCCACAATCCTGCCGGATACCTCCTGACCAGGCCGGCGCTCTTGACCGGCATCCGGAACCGCGACGGTGAAAGGCATGCACATGAACGAAAACCCCGCACACTCCTTTGTGGACAGCCTCCCCCGGCTGAGGCACCCGGATGGAATGCCGATACGCGCACTCGTAGTCGATGATGAGGCAAGTCTCGCCGAGTTGGTCAGCCTGGGCCTGCGGATGGTCGGCTGGGACGTGTCCGTGGCGGCCGATGGCGACGCGGCTATCCGACTCGCCCGCGAACGCCGCCCCGATGTCCTGGTGCTCGATGTCATGATGCCCGGTATCGACGGAGTCGAGGCGCTCGGCCGGATCCGTGCCTTCGCACCGGACGTGCCCGCGCTGTTCCTCACCGCCAGGGATGCAGTGCCTGACCGGATCGCAGGTCTGGCCGCCGGAGCTGACGACTACGTAACAAAGCCCTTCAGCCTGGAAGAGGTGATGCTCCGGCTGCACCGGCTTGTCCAGCGATCTGGCGCAGCCGCGGCGGATAGCTCGACGTTGGTGGTCGGAGATCTGACCCTGAACCTGGATACCCGGGAAGTCATCCGCGCAGGGGAGGACATCCAGCTCACCACCACCCAGTTCAAACTGCTCCGGTTCCTCATGGAGAATCCCCGTCGCGTGGTGAGCAAGGCGCAGATTCTGGACCGGGTCTGGGACTACGACTTCGGCGGGCAGGCCAACGTTGTGGAGCTGTACATTTCCTACCTTCGCAAGAAGATCGACGTCGACCGTGAGCCGATGATTCACACCGTCCGCGGTGCCGGCTACGTCATCAAACCGGCAAACTGACTCCGGCGTCGGCCCTGTATCTGCCGGCCGTACTTTCGAGGACTTTTGAGTACGCCACTGAGTCACTCGTCCCATTGAAGTGGCGATGCCCCGGAATGGCCCAAAATCAATCCACGCCGCGTTAATGCCTCTGTGCGCGCCACTCTGTTGGGCAAAGAGCGCGGACAAAGCAAGCCACAGATCTTTCACAGCCGGCTCATAGTCAGACTGCTTACGGTCGGATCAGCAGGTCGGGAAACAGTCCGTGACCAACGTCGACTGATGGGAGGGGTGCCAAACAGTGTCTAATGACAATCTTCCCGCGACAGGTACTATCACCACGTTGGTGATCCGTGTCTGGCATGAAGCGATCAACGACGGCTTTCGTGCCCGAATGATCGCCACTTCACGTCGGGGCAAGAGTTCGGTGATTGTGGCGACATCGGATCCCGGACATGTATTGAGCGCGGCAGCTGAATGGCTCTCTGGCCTTCAGCCAGAGGCAACTGCATCTGCCTTTCCTGGACACAGCTTCTCCTCGGACTCAGTTCCGAAATAACAACCCCTCAGACGGGGAACGACTTCGATACGAAATCCGGCGCGGTCCTATGGGGTGACTCCAGCGCAGGCTAGTTTATTTAGTCGGACTGCTTGCTCAGCGCTGCCCAGGCTTGGAAACCGCCGATGAGGTCGGTCGCCCGGGTCAGTCCCAGCCGTTGCAGGGTGTGTGCAGCGAGGCTGGAGCTGTAGCCCTCATTGCAGACGACGACGATCCGCCGAGCTTGGTCGTCAGCGATCGGTAGCCGGTGGGGGCTGGAAGGATCGAGCCGCCACTCGAGAACGTTTCGGTCAATGACGACCGAACCCGGAAGATCACCGTCGCGGTCACGCTGATCGGCCGGTCGGGTGTCAACAACAAGGGCGCCCGCTGCCATCTCCCGCTCAAGATCCGAGGCGTGAACACGCTCGAGCCCGCTGCGGCTCTCAAGTAGTAATTGGTTGATCGTCAGAGTCCTGGGGGAATCGCTGGGATCTAAACTGCGCTGGCAGGTCGCGGCGCCGTCGTCGGAGATAGGACACTGCTTCACCGTTTTCCTCGCTTTGCCTGCTGATCGGTCGGTCGTTCCACTATGAAGCGAAATGATGAGCTACTTTGGTCGTCAATTTCAAGGGTATGGAGGGAGTCAGGTCAACGGGAGATGCGATCGAGACTCCAGGTTGGGCACCGAACCCTAGGGTTCTTTGGTGACTCCATTGCCCCACGAAGCTGTACGGGCAATATCCTGGCCAGCCTCAAGCAACCGCCCGTCTCGCGACGAATCCCCTCACCGGTGAGCCTTTCCCGCCGTCGTTGCAGTCCTGTTCCATAGCTTTTTCACAGTTTGGCCACAGTAGGGTCCTATGGCCCGGCCCGACAGTGGAGGTATTGCAAGCAACCCTGCTAGATCCCATCGTCCGCACCATGGTGTAACAACGGCTCCGGCCGCCGGTTCCGCTGCGGAGTCGACGGCGGCCGGGTCTGCCAAACAAGCGACCTGCGTCCAAGACGCAGGATTGGGGGAGTCGACATGCGACGTGCAGAATCCGTTCCGCAGCGTTTCCAGAACCATCCTGATCGAGGCACCCGGCTATGGGCCGTTGCGCTGTGCGCGGTACTGGTCGGCGGCGTTGCCGCCTGTTCGGACGAGCCGCGGCCGCCGGTGCAGGTGGATACCCCGCCGGACCCGTCTTTCGTGCGGGAAGTGGTAGATCCCAGTGGGCTGAGGCGGCACTTGGAGGCGCTGCAGGCGGCGGCAGATGCGAACGGCGGGAACCGGGCCGACGGCACCGGGGGCTACGAGGCATCCGCGGCGTACGTCGAGGAGCAACTTCGTGCGGCGGGGTACGAGCCGCGGCGGCAGGAGTTCAGCTACGGCCGGCGCAACCCCGTGGATGCGTTCAACATCCTGGCCGACACCGGCAGCGGCTCAGGGGGCGTGCTGGTGCTCGGCGCGCACCTGGATTCGGTGGAGGAGGGGCCCGGACTCAACGACAACGGCAGCGGGGTCGCCGCAGTGCTCGAGGTCGCGCTGCGGCTCGCGGAGCAGGGCGCCGTGTCGCGGGACCGGATCCGATTCGCGTTCTGGGGCGGTGAGGAAGACGGAATGCACGGCTCGGAACACTACGTCGAGGAGCTCTCCGGCGCGGAGGCCGCCGCGCACGTCGCGTACTTGAACGTGGACGTGGTGGGCTCGCCGAACGGGGTCGTGTTCGTGTATGACGGCGACGGCTCGGACAGCGAGGAGGCCGGGCCCGAGGGGTCGGGCGCCGTCGAACAGGCCTTCCTCGACATCCTGAGCGCCGAGGGGGTCGAGGCGCTGCCGTTTGGGTTCATCGAGGATTCGGACTACGACGCGTTCGTACAGGGCGGCATCCCGGCCGGGGGCCTGTTCACCGGCGACGCGGGGACCAAGAGCGAGGCCGAGGCGCTCACGTTCGGCGGGCAGGCCGGGGACCAGTACGACGAGTGCTACCACCAGGCCTGCGACACCATCGACAACGTGGACATGGCCGTGCTGGAGCAGATGACCGAAACGCTCATCAGCGCGACCGTCTCGCTCGGCGGCATCGAGGACGGCCTCGCCGAGGGCGCGGCAACGGGGGAGGGCGCCGGCTGAGCCGCTTGCACGTGCGGGTCCTCGGCGGATGAGGATGAACAGATCGGCGTGCCCGAAGGATCTGTACTAAACACCAGCGTGTCCAAATTTCTGGCGGCTGTTCCGCAAACACTGGGAGTCACTAACCGGCCAGGCGATAACGATGAGCGCAGGGCTGGGTTTCAGCTGCATTCTTGAAACTCATCCTCGTGCCGACTCCCGCGGGAGACTCCTTGTCGACTGGCTGGACGGCCGGATGAGGATGCGCCCCCTCGCCTCCGACAAATAGCTGGCATGGACTGGAGTCGGTACGGCTTCAACTGGTGAAAGCACCGAACCTGCGGGCTGTCCCCGAATCTCTGTTACTGCTGCGTCACTGCTGTGTAGTCTTGAAGACAAAGCAAAGGCCCCGGTTCCCTTTGTTTACAAGGGAACCGGGGCCTTCTCAGCTGGCGGTGACGGTGGGATTTGAACCCACGTTGGCTGTTACACCAAACAACATTTCGAGTGTTGCACCTTCGGCCGCTCGGACACGTCACCAACGCGTCAACTTTACCCGCTGTTGGCCCTGAGCCCCAAAACGGTCCGGCGGGACGGCTGAATCAGAGCGGGAGATCGCCGCGGTGGCCCGCAAAGAAGGCTCGCAGCATGGCGGCCGACTCTTCGGCCCGGACGTCGGGGTAGACCTCCACCCAGTGGTTCAACCGCCGTTCCCGCAGGATGTCGAAGACGCTGCCGGCGGCGCCTGCCTTTTCGTCCCAGGCGCCAAAGACCACCCGGGGGATCCGGGCCAGCACAATGGCGCCGGCGCACATGGCGCACGGTTCCAGCGTGACCACCAAGGTGCAGCCGTCCAGCCGCCACGTTCCGAGCTTGCGCGCAGCGTCCCGAATGGCCACCATCTCGGCATGGCCGGTGGGGTCGTGGAGCGCCTCCCGTTCGTTGCGTCCGGAACCCAGCACCTCGCCGTCGGGCCCCACCACCACCGCGCCGATCGGGACATCGAAAGTGTCCAGCGCCAGGCGGGCCTGGTCCAGGGCAAGGCCCATCCAGTGGTGGTGCTGCGGATCAATCGGGCCCATGGCACCATTCTGGCAGGCCGAATGTTTGTCCCTGCTATCCGGCTGCCGGTAGTTTTGTGGAATGCGCGTACTCGAAGTGGACCATCCTCTTGTTGCCCACAAACTCACCGTTCTCCGCGACAAGACCACTCCGTCGCCCGTCTTCCGCCAACTCACCGAAGAGCTGGTGACCTTGCTTGCCTATGAGGCCACCCGTGAAGTCCGCACCGAGCCGGTGGAGATCGAGACACCCGTAACCCGGACCATCGGCACCGCTTTCACCAAGCCGACCCCGCTGGTGGTGCCGATCCTGCGCGCCGGCCTCGGCATGCTCGAGGGCATGACCAAGCTGGTGCCGACCGCCGAAGTCGGTTTCCTGGGTATGGCCCGCAACGAGGAAACCCTGGACGTGATCACCTACGCCGAACGGCTGCCGGCCGACCTCACCGGACGCCAGGTGTTCGTGCTGGATCCGATGCTGGCCACCGGCGGCACGCTGCGCGAAGCCATCAAGTTCCTCTTCGCCCGGGGCGCCGCCGACGTGACCTGCATCTGCCTCCTCGCCGCACCCGAAGGGCTGCAGGCGCTGCGCGACGAACTTGAGGAAACCAACGTCTCGATCGTGGTGGCCTCCATCGACGAGAGGCTGAATGAGAAGGCGTACATTGTGCCCGGACTCGGCGACGCCGGCGATCGGCTCTACGGCGTGGCGGGCTGACCTCGGCCCGAAATCGCGGCGTCTGCAGACGCTGCTCGGCCCCTGCCCCACGTCCGCGGCTGCTACGCGACATATGTCCACATTTTGGACACCTTGCGAACGCAAGCGTTTTCGTTCTAACCCGCCCTCCAGACGGCCACAGAGCCTCTTTCGTGAATATTTATGCGGCGAAAGCCTGAAGCAATCACTTTGGATTGATATTTATTCACCCCGGATGGTGTGATCCCTCGCACAAAAGTGCCGGTTCGTCTCAGTATGTGAGATAAGCAGGCTTATATTACTTGCACGTAAGCTTTGTTACGAGGAAACTCATGGTTGTGAACAACAACGCAACAGCATCTGCAGCCGCAGCCTTCAGTTACGGGGTGTCTCCCGGCGGACTGATGGACTGTTGCCGAATGCAGGCCTAACTCACCACCCCTCGAGTTATCCAGGCAATTCAACTGTCCAACGGCGGGCGCCAGAAACACATCCCGTGCGGGCATGCCATGCATTCGCGCCGCGATGACGGCCATTCACACATGAGGTTCTCAATGTCAGTTTCATCCGGATACGTCCACATCTCCGTCCGTAACGCACAGAACCGTGCGGCCGCCGCCCAGCGTCAGGCCGCCGGAGCGCACCAGCAGTTCGCCGGACAACCGCACCACCAGGGGGAGCAGCAGCCCTACCGCGTGCTGCGTGCGGTTCCGGGCCAGTACGACGCCGGCGCCGCCAACCCGACCACGGCACCGACTCCCGTGGTCACCCCCAATGGAATTCCAGGTCCGCAGGCGGTCTCCAACGACACCGTTGCCCGCGGGTTCGTTCTCTATGTGGGCCTCGACGAGGAAGCCGCCGCTGCCCAGGGAACCACGCTGAGCAAACTGGCCGCCCAGGTCCGCGCCTATGTGCAGTCGCTTGCCGCGGATGCCCAGACCCACGGGGCAGTAGCCCTGGCCCCGGTCGACGCGCCGGGCGAAAACATCGACGTGGTCCGCCAGGCCCTTGGTGACCCCACTGTCAGCCGCCGTCCGCGCACGCCGGCGGTGGAGATCCAGCGCCAGCCGCAGCAGGCTTCGCATGCCAGCCGGCCCAGCGGTGTGCTGATCGATCTGTCCCGCCGCGAGGTGCACCTGGACGGCGAGACCCTCAACCTGACGTTCAAGGAATTCGAGCTGCTCAACTACCTGGTGGAGAACGCCACCCGTACCGTGGGCCGCGAAGAGCTGCTCTCCGGGCTGTGGAAGAACGCCGAGGAAGTTCCGAACGAACGCACCATCGACGTGCACATCCGCCGGCTTCGGTCGAAGCTGGGCCGCTTGGCCAACACCGTGCGCACCGTGCGCGGCCAGGGCTACCGGTTCTACGAGCATCCGGAAGTAGTCGTCTGGGCTGCGCCGGAGTACTCGATCTAGTTTTCCCACCTTCGCACCCCGGCTCCCGGATTCCCCGGGAGCCGGGGTGTTTTTTGTCCCCTCACCACTCGTGGCCGCTCCGGTCGCCGGGGCTAGAGACCGTATTTTTCGAGGAGGCGGAGCCAGACTTCGCTGATGGTGGGGTAGGAGGGGACTGCGTGCCAGAGGCGGTCCAGCGGGACTTCGCCGACCACGGCGATGGTGGCCGCGTGCAGCAGTTCGCCGACGCCGGGGCCGGCCAAGGTCATGCCCACGATCACCTTGCGCTCCTCGTCCACCACCATCTGCGCCCAGCCTTGGTAGCCGTCGGCGTAGAGCGAGGACCCGGCGACGGCGATTGGCAGCTCGGTGGTCGAGATGCTCAGCCCGCGCTCCCTGGCTTGGGCTTCGGTCAGGCCGACGAACGCGACCTCCGGATCGGTGAAAACCACTGAGGGAACCGCCGCGTCGTCGGCCGTGCTGGCATAGCGGCTCCACGGTTCCGGATCGCCGTCCAGTTCGCCGGCCGCGCGGGCCGCGATCGCCTCTCCGGTGGTGCGTGCCTGGTATTTGCCCTGGTGAGTCAGCTGCGCCTTGCCGGCCGCATCGCCCACCGCATAGAGCCAACCACCGTCCACGCCGGGGACCCGGCCGCTGGCGTCCACGCCGAGATGCTTTGGATCCAGTCCCAGCCCCTCGAGGCCGAGCCCGGAGAGGGCCGGATGCCGGCCGCTGGACACCAGCAGTTTGGCTCCCGTGACCGTGTCCGCCGTCCCCGTCTCCCCGTCCGCACCCGCCGCAGTCAGCGTGAGGGTGACGCCGCCGTCGTACGCGTCCGCACGGGAGCTCGCGGTGCGCAGGCGGATCCGCACCCCGTCGCGGCGCAAGCCGGCTTCCACCAGCCGTCGGGCCGGTTCGGGAAACTTCGCCAGCAAATCGCCGCGGGCCACCAGCGTGACGTCGGTGCCCAGCCGGGCATAGGCCTGGGCCAACTCGCAGCCGGAGACGCCGCCGCCCAGCACCAGCAGGCTCTCCGGGACCTCCCGCGCAGAAGTGGCCTCGCGGGTTCCCCAAAAATCGATCGCGTCCAACCCGTCCACCCGCGGCACCGTGGGGACGGATCCAGTGGCCAGCACGACGGCGTGGCGCGCGGTAATGCGCGTCTGCGTCCCGTCGTCGTCCGTGACCGTCACCTCACGCGGACCGCTGAGCGCGGCGGTGCCGCGGATCAATTCGATGCCCGCCCCGTCCACCCACTTCACCTGGGAGGAGTCGTCCCAGTTGGAGGTGAACGAATCTCGGCGGGCCAGCACCGCGTCGGTGTCCAGGCTGCCGGTCACGGCCTGGGCGGCGCCCTGGACGCTGCGGGCCGCCTGCAGCAACGTGCCGGGACGCAGCAGGGCCTTGGACGGCATGCAGGCCCAATAGGAGCATTCGCCGCCCACCAGTTCCGATTCCACCAGAATGGTTTTGAGTCCGCCGCTGGCGGTGCGCTCCGCCGCATTCTCGCCGACCGCGCCGGCACCAATCACCACAACGTCCGCTTCACGTGTTTGCTCAGGCATGTGCCGAGCCTTGCACCGCGGCGTTGCGGTGGCAAGGGGGCTACTACACTCGTGGTGTGAACGACCACCACCTGAAGAAGCTGATGATCATGCGCCACGCCAAGGCCGCGTGGCCGCTGGGGGTCGAGGACCACGAGCGGCCGCTGGCCAAGCGCGGGCACGACGAGGCGCCGCTGATCGGACGCTGGATGGTGGAGCACAACTCCATCCCGGACTTCATCCTGTGCTCTTCGGCGCTGCGTACCCGGCAGACCTGCACCTGGGTGTGCAACGAGCTGGGCGAGAAGGCACCGACGCCGATGCTCTCGGACGAGCTGTATGACTCGCCGGGGGCGCGGGTGCTGTCCGAGATCAACCAACTGCCGGACACGATCACCTCGCTGCTGGTGGTGGCCCACATGCCGGCGGTGCAGGATCTGGCGATGCGACTGGCGTCGGTGGAGTCGGACGAGGAGGCCGTAATGGACATGGCCACCCACTACCCGACGTCCGGCCTGACGGTGCTTCAGCATGCCAAGAGCTGGGCCGAACTGGACGGACGCGACGCGGCGGTCACCAATTTCGTGGTGCTGCGCTGACCGGACCCAATCAACTGCGCAGATAACGCCCATTCCTAGCGCTGAAAAGGGCGTTATCTGCGCAGCCGAATTTCAGAGGGGCAGTGGCGCAGGTCAGACACGGACGCGGCGCAGCTTGTCCGGGTTCCGTACCAGATAGATTTCCCGGACCAGGCCGCCGTCGATCCTGAAGCTCGCCACCGTATCCACCGCGCCGTCAGCATCGACCGCGACCAGCGCAGGCAGCCCGTTGACCTCGGCCACGTGCAGTTGGACCGGGGTGTCGGGTTTGCTGGTGACGCCGAGCAGGAAGCGAAGCACCTTCTCCACCCCCAGGATGGGCCGCAGCGCCGCCGACTTCTGCCCGCCTCCGTCGCTGGTGAGGACGACGTCGGGTGCCAGCAGTCCCAGCAGCGGCTCGACCACCCCGGTGCTGGCCGCGCGCAGGAACTGCTCGGTAATCCGCCTGTGCAGGGCCGGATCCACCTGGTTCCTGGCCTGCCGGCTGGCCACGTGGGCGCGGGCGCGCGACATTAGCTGCCGCACGGCGGCCGGAGAGCGGTCCAGCGTGCTGGCGATCTCCGGCGCCGGATAACCGAACACCTCGCCCAGGATGTAGGCGGCGCGCTCCAGGGGTGAGAGCTGTTCCAGGACCACCAGCATGGCCAGCGAAACATCGTCGGCCAGCACAGCGGCCTCGTCGGGTGCAGGGGATGCCGTCGTGCCCGGCGGGCTGCTGACCGGTTCGGGCAGCCATGGGCCCACGTACTCTTCCCGACGCCGCTGCTGCGTGCGGATTTGGTTGAGCGCCAGGTTGGTCACCGTCCGCAGCAGGTAGGCGCGCGGCTCCCGGACCTCCTCGAGGGGGACCTCGGCAAAGCGCAGCCAGGCCTCCTGGACCACGTCTTCTGCGTCCGCCGCGCTGCCCAGTAACCGGTAGGCCGCCCCAAAAAGCAGCCCTCGGTGTTGTTGGAACACGTCAAGGTTGGGCTCCGTCGTCGTCACTTCAGCCTCCAATGCTGCACGTTTCCTTAAAGCCCTGGCTCGTCAGGCCCATGGCGGCATTCACTCTGGAACGCTGGTTCTCCACGCCAATCAGGTACGTCAGTTCGGCCAGCTGCGCCGGGCTCAGGTTTTGCCTCAGCCTATCCACAAGTTCATCGGTGACGGTCGGCGGCGTGGCCGTCATGGCTTCGGCATATTCAAGTACGTCGCGCTCCGCTTCGTTGTACACGGTGGCCGTGCGCCACTGGGGGACGGACCGAAGCTTGGCCGGATCAACGCCTTGGTGGTGATACTCCCAGTAGCCAAAGTCCATGCACCAGCTGCACCCGACCGCGGCGGAGGCGCCCATCACGGCCAGCGCGCTCAGCGTGGGTGGGACGGATCGGAACTTGCCGACGGCGGTTTCGTGCCGCAGCCAGGCGAACAGCACCCGGCGGTTGTGCATCATGGCCAGGCCGGGATCCAGTACCTTGCCGTACTTGTGCCTGCTGTAGCCGGTCATGATTCGCAGGAACAGGCTGGGCTCGTGGTCCAGCGGGATGCGTGCCATGTGGTCCTCCTCGTCGCTTCCCCGTGAACTGGGGGTTTCAAGGAAGACACCGTAGGGCCGGTCCGGTGTGACATCGCCGCAAAGCGGGCATAAAAAATGCGGCCCGGTCAGTGACCGGGCCGCATCATGTGGTGCGCCCAGAGGGATTCGAACCCCCGGCCTTCTGTTCCGTAGACAGACGCTCTATCCAGCTGAGCTATGGGCGCTTGGCCTCGCGGCCGGATACAACTGTAGCGTGTTTACCGGGCGGTCGCCAAATCGAGGCGCGGGTGCCCGGCTCCGGCCCGGAATTCCGGGCCTTTGGGGTCCTGGGGCCCGGCCGACTCCGCGAGAACGCCATATGAACTAGACCGGTCTATATGACCTTAATCACATATTTGACGGCGGTCACATCTAAAATCCGCGGATTCGCGGGGCTCAACCTACTCGACCCCGCCGAGATGGGTTCACGGGCCCCCGACTGGTCTAGCCGGTGGCCCATAGCATCGATACACACCACTGGCCCAAGAAAGGGATGAGTCATGGGCGATACAACGCGTCAGCCGGTTCTTGAGGAAACACTTGGGGACGCCCCAACTACACATGCAAAGCTTCTGGCCTGGGTTGCCGAAGTTTCCGAGCTGACGCAGCCCGACTCTGTGTATTGGGTGGACGGCTCCGAAGAGGAATACGCACGTCTGACCGACCACCTGGTCGAGGCCGGAACGCTGCAGCGATTGAACCCGGAGCTGTTCCCGAACTCGTTCGTCGGTTCTTCCGACCCCAAGGACGTGGCCCGCGTTGAAGAGCGGACCTTCATCTGCTCCGAGAAGGAAGCGGACGCCGGGTTCACCAATAACTGGATGGACCCCGCCGAGATGAAGGCGATCCTCCGGGAACGCTTCGCCGGCAGCATGCGCGGACGCACCATGTATGTGATCCCGTTCGTGATGGGTCCGCTGGACGCCGAGCAGCCGCAGTTTGGCGTGGAGATCACCGACTCCGCCTACGTGGTCGCCTCCATGCGGATCATGGCCCGGATCGGCACCGACGTGCTGCGCAAGATGGAAGCCGAGGACGCGTTCTTTGTCCCCGCGCTGCATTCCGTCGGCGCCCCGCTGGAGCCCGGCGAGGCGGACGTCGCCTGGCCGTGCAACGAGGAGAAGTGGATCGTCCACTTCCCGGAAGAGCGCTCCATCTGGTCCTACGGCTCCGGCTACGGCGGCAACGCGCTGCTGGGCAAGAAGTGCTACGCCCTGCGTATCGCCTCGGTGATTGCCCGTGACGAAGGCTGGCTGGCCGAGCACATGCTCATCCTCAAGCTCACCAGTCCGGAAGGCAAGGCCTACAACGTTGCGGCCGCCTTCCCCTCTGCTTGCGGCAAGACCAACCTGGCGCTGCTGGATCCCACCGTCGAAGGCTGGAAGGCCGAGACCCTCGGCGATGACATCAACTGGATGCGCATCGGCAAGGAGGGCGAGCTGCGAGGCGTGAACCCGGAGTACGGCCTGTTCGGCGTTGCACCGGGAACCGGCTGGGGCACCAACCCGAACGCCATGCGCGCCATCGCCAAGGGCAACTCCATCTTCACCAACGTGGCATTGACCGACGACGGCGGTGTCTGGTGGGAGGGCATGACCGAGGAAGTGCCGGCTCACCTCACCGACTGGGAGGGCAACGACTGGACGCCGGATTCCGGCCGCCCCGCCGCCCACCCGAACTCGCGCTTCTGCACCCCGATCTCGCAGATCGACATGCTGGCCCAGGAGTACTACAGCCCGGACGGCGTGGAGATCCACGCAATCCTCTTCGGCGGCCGCCGCAAGACCACCATCCCCCTGGTCACCCAGGCCCGCTCCTGGACCAACGGCATCTTCATGGGCTCCACGCTGTCGTCGGAGACCACCGCGGCCGCATCCGGCGCCGTCGGTGTGGTCCGCCGCGACCCGATGGCCATGCTTCCCTTCATCGGCTACAACGCCGGCGACTACCTCAAGCATTGGGGCACCATCGAAGCCAAGGCCAACCCGGAACGACTGCCCAAGGTCTTCCTGGTCAACTGGTTCCGCCGCACGGCCGACGGCGGCTTCGCCTGGCCGGGCTTCGGCGAGAACTCCCGCGTGCTCAAGTGGGCCATCGAGCGCATCGAGGGCACCGCGGATGCCAAGGAGACCCCGATCGGCTACATCCCGACCGGGGAGTCGATCGACCTCACCGGACTGGACATGACTCCGGAGCAGGTGGAAGAAGCCGTCAAGGTGGATCCGGCCGAGTGGAAGGAAGAGCTCAAGGGCATCGAGGAGTGGTACGCCCGCTTCGGCGACGCGCTGCCCGCCGAGCTGGCCGCCGAACTGAAGCAGCTGCAGGCCCGCTTCGCCTGAGCGAATAACCAGCGGCCTCCCCGGAGGCCCACGGATGAGACCCCGCGCCGATGCGCCGGGGTCTCATCCCTTTTAACCCGCATCCCGCGCGCCATCTGATCGTCAGGACCTTTGCGGTCTAGACCACCGAGGCGTGATGGTGTCCGCGCTGCAGGCGGGGGCACCCGTTCCCGCATCCGGACACCAAAAAGCCGGCGGGCCGGTGGCTTCCGCCGGACCGCCGGCTGGGTGTGGCATCGCAGCCGCCGCACCCCGGGAGAAAGGTGAAAGGGAACTCCCGGGATGCTTTCGAGGTAGCCGGCCTTGATCCGGCAGCAGGTGCCTTAGTTGGCCGAAGCCAGCCACAGGTCCGGGCCGAAGACCTCGTAGTGGACCTTCGTGGCAGGGATGCCGGCGTCGATCGCCTGGCTGCGGATCGACTTCATGAACGGCAGCGGACCGCAGACGTAGACCGATGCGTCGGTCGGCAGCACCACATCCTGCAGGGTCATGAAGCCGGCGTTGAAGCCTTCGGTCGGCTCTTCCAGCCAGAGCTGGAGGTTGGCACCGTCCAGCTTCTCGACGTCCGCGGTCATCTGTTCGCGCAGGGCCCACGCGTCCAGGCTCTTCTCTGCATGCAGCACGATCACTTCGCGATCCGACCCCTGCATGGCCAGCAGCCGCAGCGCGGAGGCCGACGGAGTGCAGCCGATGCCGGCGGTGGCGAAGACCAGCGGCCCATCGCCGTCGTCCAAGGTGACGTCCCCGTAGGGGTTGGACAGCTCCAGCACGTCGCCCACCTGCACGTCGTTGTGCAGGACCGGGGAAACCTCGCCGCCGTCGTCGCGCTTGGTGGTTAAGACACGGCGGGTGGTGGATTCGACGTCCGAGCTGAGCGAGTACTGCCTGACCTGGCGCAGCCCGTCTGAAAGCGTGACCTTGACCGAGACGAACTGGCCCGGCACCGCAACGGTGGCGCGGGTGTCGTCGGCCGGTTCCAGCACGAAAGTCATGCAGCCGATGCCAGCCGGGTTCTTCTCCACGACCTTCCATGGGGTCCACATCTTGTCATTGGCCTGCCGCGCGTAGAGGCCCTTCTCCAGCTTGATCAGGGCGTCGGCCATCAGCCAATAGACCTCGGTCCAGGCTTCGGCGATTTCTGCCGTGATCACGTCGGCCAGCTCTTCGGCAATCGCTTCGAAGAGGTACTTGTAGACGATCTGGTACTGGTCCTCGGTGATGCCCAGCGAGGTGTGCTTGTTGGCGATGCGGCTGAGCATTTGCTCCGGCACCAGGTCCGGGTTGGCAACCAGCGCGGAGGCGAAGGCCGCGATCGAGCCGGCGAGGGCTTTCTGCTGCTCGCCGTTGCGCTGGTTCGCGCGGCTGAACAGGCCGTCCAGCAGTTCCGGATGGGCGGCGAACATCCGCGAGTAGAAGTTGGGGGTGATGCTCCCGAGCCGCTCGCCGACGAGGGGCAGGGTGGCTTCGATGATGGGGCGGGATTTCTCCGAGAGCATTGCTACTCCTTGCTGAGGGAATCGTTACGAGATCAAAGTAGCACCGCAAATGCCGATTTAAATCCATATTTCTACGCATCGTAGAAAAGATCGGCGGAACAGTGCGGATCAGGCCGGCCGACGGGTGAGCAAGGTCACAAACACCGGCTCCATTTGTGACTGGTGCGGCAGTGCTGACACCACTACGGAGTCGAGTTCGCGGTAAAAAGCTTCGCGCGCCCGGCGCAGCGCCCCGCGCAGCCCGCAGTTGTTGTTCAGGGGGCAATCGCCATGGGCGGACTCGCAATCCACCAGGTCCTCGCGCGCATCCAGGGTGCGCAGCACGCCGCCCACCGTCGCCGCCCGTCCGGCTGGGCTGATCCGCACGCCGCCCGACCGGCCCCGCACCGCCTCGATGAGCCCCATCCCGCGCAGCTTCAGCACAGCCTTGCTGACGTGGTTGTACGGCGTTCCGACGCCGTCGGCAATGGCCTGCGTGGTCATCAATTCTCCGTCCGGGGCCGCGGAGAGCAGCATCAGTGCCCGCAGGCACACATCGGAGAAGGCATTGATACGCATGCTTGCAATATTAGCCGTCCGCTCTTGACAAAAGCTGCGGCTGTGCCGCCAGTCACGGGGTGGGCGCGTTGGCGCGGTGGCGTCAGGCGCTTGTCATGACGACGACGGCGGAGCGCGGCAGGCTGCTCAGCCCTCCGCCGGTCCGGCTTCTTCGGCGGGTTCCTGATCGGGCCAGACGAGGCGTTCCTGCGGATCCACGAAGGGGTCCGGGTAGCTCCACTTGCCATCGTCGTCGTGATGGTAGGGCTGGATGGCGGAGACGGCTACGCCCGAGGAATGCTCCACGGCGATCTGGATCGCGTCTGCGTCCTCTTCGGGCAGGAAGATGTCGCTGATTACCGCGACGGCGCGGAAGTCGCCGCGTTCCTGCCGGAGCGTGGCATAAAGATCCTCGATCATGCCGTCCACATTGACCTCGTCCGCTTCGGTTGCCTCCGCGTCGAGGTCATCGGGGGAGACCACCACCAGGCGCAGTCCGCCGTCGCGCGTGGTGACCAGCGCCGCGGGCAGGAACGCTCCGTGGTCGGCCAACTGCTCCTGCGCCACGCCCAGCCCGGTGCCGAACAGGGTGTCGATATCGGCAAGCACTTCGGACGGAATGCCGTCGCGCCACGACGCACTCATGCTGCTTCCCGGACCCGGGCCAGGACGTGTTCGCGGAGGGTGTTGAGCAGGGCCGGGTTGGTGGCCTCGGCGTTCAGGCGCAGGAACGGTTCGGTGTTGGAGGGGCGCAGGTTGAACCACCAGGATCCGTTGTCGGCAATCACGGTGGTGCCGTCGAGGCGGTCCACGTTCACTCCTGTTCCCGCGTAGGCGGTGGGGCAAGTGGCGGCGGTGGCGGCAGTCCCGCCAGCGGCCGGGTGGGCGGCCAGCGCGGGCGCAAAGTCGGCCAGCACGCGGGCGACGGCGGCGGCCTTGTCCTCGACCTGCGAGTTCAATTCGCCGGTGGCGTGATAGGGGTCGTATTCGGCGGCCAACTCGGACAGCGGCGCCCGCTGTTCGCCGAGCGCGGCCAGCACATGCATGGCGGCCAGCATGCCGGTGTCGGCGTTGTAGAAGTCACGGAAGTAGTAGTGAGCGGAATGTTCGCCGCCGAACACAGCCTTTTCCTCCGCCATGTGCGCCTTGATGAACGAGTGGCCCACCCGGGTGCGCACGGCCCGGCCGCCGGCGGCGGAAATGGTTTCGGGTACGGCGCGGGAGGTGATCAGGTTGTGGATCACGGCCGGGTGCTCTTCGCCGGCGGCCTGGGCGCGGGCAATCTCCCGGCGGGCCACCAGTGCGGTGACCGCCGAGGGGGAGACCACGGTCCCGGTGTCGTCGATGACAAAGCAGCGGTCGGCGTCGCCGTCGAAGGCCAAGCCGATGTCCGCCCCGTGCTCGCGGACTGCTGCCTGCAGGTCCACCAGGTTTTCCGGTTCCAGCGGGTTGGCCGGATGGCTCGGGAAGGTACCGTCCAGCTCAAAGTACAGCGGCACAATCTCCAGCGGCAGCGCCGGCAGGAAGCTGTCGCCGAGCACAGCGGGTGTGGTCATTCCGGCCATGCCGTTGCCGGCGTCGACCACCACTTTCAGCGGGCGGATGCCGGTCAGGTCCACCAGGGAGCGCAGGTACCCTGCATAGCCGGAGAGCACGTTGGTTTCGGCGATGGTCCCCGTTTCGGTGCCGTCGGGAATGCCGGTTTCCAGGTATTTCTGCGCGCGGTCGCGGATCTCGAACATGCCGGTGTCGGAGGAAACCGGCACGGCGCCGGGCTTGGCCATCTTCATCCCGTTGTACTGGGCCGGGTTGTGGCTGGCGGTGAACACCACGCCGGCTGCGTCGAGGGATCCGCAGGCATAGTAGAGCTCGTCGGTGGAGATCAGTCCCAGCATCAGGATGTTGGCACCCCTGCCGGCCGCGCCGTGGGCGAACGCGGCAGCGAATTCCGGCGAGGACGGGCGCATGTCCCCGCCCACCAGCACCGTCTGCCCGGCCAGGGACAGCACGTCCACAAAGGCCGCCCCGGTCGCCTCGACGGTTGCGGCGGTAATGGTCTCGCCCACGATCCCACGGACGTCGTAGGCCTTGAAGGACAGGCCAAGATCTATGCTGCTCACCCCACCAGCTTATAAGGGGCTCCTGTGGAAAAGGGACAGGTTGTCAGCTGCGGCTGGAATACTGGGCAGCATGGCTGAGCGGATCGACGGGACAACGGACATGGCGGCGACGGACATGGCGGCGACGGACATCGCGGCGACGGACATCGCCACACTGGAAACGGCGGCGGCCGGGCCGGACGGCGGTGCCCTGCGCCAGGAGGCCACGGCGCTGCTGCGGGCCCTGGTGGGCCATGACGCGGCGGAGTTCCACGACGGCCAGTTCGAGGCCGTGGAGGCGCTCGTCTCCGGCGGACGCCGGGCCCTGGTGGTGCAGCGCACCGGCTGGGGCAAGTCGGCGGTCTACTTCGTGGCGAGCCTGCTGCTGCGCCGGCGGGGCGCCGGTCCCACGCTGATCGTCTCGCCGCTGCTCGCGCTGATGCGCGACCAGGTGGCCGCTGCCGAACGCGCCGGCGTGCGGGCCGCCGCCATCAACTCGGCCAACCAGCTGGAATGGGGGCAGATCCAGGAGCAGCTGGCCGCCAACACGGTGGATGTACTGCTGGTGTCGCCCGAGCGGCTGAACAATCCGCGCTTCCGGGACGAGCAGCTGCCGCAGCTGGTGAGCAGCTCGGGCCTGCTGGTGATCGACGAGGCCCACTGCATCTCCGACTGGGGCCACGATTTCCGTCCCGACTACCGGCGGATCCGGGACCTGATCGGCCAGCTCCCGGACCGGGTGCCGGTGCTGGCCACCACGGCCACCGCCAATTCGCGCGTGGTCCATGACATCGAAGAGCAGCTCGGCGTGCGTTCCACGGGGGAGCACGACGGCGGGGTGCTCACCATCCGGGGGCCGCTCGCCCGAGCCTCGCTGCGGCTGGGAGTGCTCCGGCTGGCCAGCCCGCGTGCCCGGCTCGGTTGGCTGCTCACCCATCTGAATGACCTGCCCGGCAGCGGAATCATCTACGCGCTCACGGTCTCCGCCGCCGAGGACACGGCCCGGCTGCTGCGTGAGGCCGGCCATGAGGTGGCCGCCTACACCGGCCGCACCGATCCCGCCGAGCGGGAGCAGGCGGAGGCGGCGCTGAAGGAGAACCGGGTCAAAGCGCTGGTGGCTACCAGTGCACTCGGGATGGGCTTCGACAAGCCGGACCTGGGCTTCGTGGTCCACCTAGGTGCACCGAGCTCACCCGTGGCCTATTACCAGCAGGTGGGGCGTGCCGGCCGCGGTACCCCCAACGCCGATGTACTGCTGCTGCCCGGCACCGAGGACCGGGACATCTGGGAGTACTTCGCCACCGCATCGATGCCCAACGAGGGGACCGCCACCGCGGTGCTGCGCGAACTCGCCGCGCCCGGCACGGTGCTGTCCACCGCGGCGCTGGAGACGCTGGTGAACCTGAAGCGGTCCCCGCTGGAGCTGCTGCTGAAGGTCCTGTCCGTGGACGGCGCGGTGCGCAAGGTCAGCGGCGGCTGGGAGGGAACCGGCCAGCCCTGGGCCTATGACGCGGAACGCTATGGGCGCATTGCGCAGGCCCGGGTGGCCGAACAGAACGCCATGCTGGACTACGAGAACACCTCCGGCTGCCGGATGGAATTCCTGGCCAGCGCGCTGGACGACCCGGCCGCTGCTCCGTGCGGGCGCTGCGACAACTGCGCCGGGTCGTGGTACTCGGACAGCATCGCGGCCGAAGCCACCGAGAGCGCCGGCGCCGCCCTGCAGCGAGCCGGCGTCGAACTGGAGCCGCGGGCCATGTGGCCCAGCGGGATGGACAAGCTGGGCGTGCCGGTCAAGGGCAAGATCCCGCCGGCCGAGGCCAACGGCAGCGGCCGGGCGCTGGCACGCCTGACGGATCTGGGCTGGGGCGGGCAGTTGCGGGAGGTCTTTGGCACCGATGCTCCGGACCGAGAGGTGCCCGCCGGCATGCTCAAAGCCTGCGTGCAGGTCCTGGCCCAGTGGGGTTGGGCGCAGCGGCCGGTGGCCATCGTGAACGTGCCGTCGCGGAGCCGGCCGCTGCTGGTGCAGTCGCTGGCCCGCGGCCTCTCGGACATTGGCCAGTTGCCGTATCTCGGCGAACTCGCTGTCCCGCACGGCGGCCCCCGCAGCGGCCCCGGCGGCAACAGCGCCTTCCGGCTGGCCGATGTCTGGGACCAGTTCCACGTCCCCGACGGCGGTGAAGCATGGCTGGCGCAGAATCGAGGCCCCGTGCTGCTTGTCGATGACCTCGCCGACAGCCGCTGGACCCTCACCGTGGCCGGCCGCGCGCTGCGCCTGGCAGGGGCGGAAGCGGTGCTGCCCTTCGTGCTCGCGCTCAAGGGCTGAACCCTCCTCGTCGGCACGAGGCGCCGGAGGTGCAAACGCGCCGCCGGCGCATGCCACGTGCGGTGGAATATCGTGGTGCCATGACCAGCCGGATAGCTGCCATAGCCATCGACGCGGTTCGCCCCCGGGTGGTGGCCGACTTCTGGTGTGCCGTCCTCGGCTGGCACGTTGTCGAAGAGGAGGACGGCTTCATCAGCATTGCGCCCCAGGATGCAACATGGCCCACCATCGACGTCGCGCCGGTGCCTGAAAGCAAGACCATCAAGAACCGGCTGCACTTCGATCTGCGGGCCGACGGCGTGTCCACCGCGCAGGAGCTTGAGCGACTGCTCGCCCTGGGCGCCCGGCGCGCGGAAGTGGGCCAGGACCCGGACGTCAGTTGGGTGGTCCTCAGTGATCCCGAGGGCAACGAATTCTGCCTCCTGTCCCGTTCCGTCCAGGACGTCGAAGACCAGGAATGACCTCGGCGCCATGACCTTGGGTGGGTGCCGACGGCGCCGGCACAATCCCATAGATCCAGTGAAGGCGGCGGCACGTTGACGATTGGCCTCGCCGGGGCCACAATCACATCAGCACGCTCAGCCTGGAACGGCCCTGACCACTAGTGCTGGTGTGTTGGTGGCGGTTCCTGGCATCAAAGGGAGGTCGCCGGGCATGGCCGAGAAGATCGTCAAGCACCTGAGCGTCGAGGAGCGTGCATCCCAAGGCAAGGAATGCCGCCAGAAGACGCCCGTCTCCAGCCACACGGACTGGGTTCCCGCCGCCGACCGACCCGATCCCATTGCACTCCTCGAGGAACAGAACCAAACCAGGGAACAGGACCTCGTGCCGGTGCGCCACGGCCGGATGCTCGCCTCACCGTTCACGTTTTACCGGGGTGCTGCCAAGATCATGGCCGCCGACCTGAAGGACACGCCGCGGGCCGGCCTGATCTCCCAACTGTGCGGGGACGCCCACTTGTCCAACTTTGGCGTGTTTGCCTCGCCCGAGCGAAACCTGCTGTTCGACCTGAACGACTTCGACGAGACACTTCCGGGGCCGTTCGAGTACGACGTCAAACGCATGTCCGCGAGCTTCACCATCGCAGCCCGGAACAACGGGTTCAGCAAGGACGAAACACACGACGTGACACTCACGGCGGTTCGGGCTTACCGCGAAGCGATGGCCCAGTTCGCGCAAATGGGCGACCTGGACATTTGGTATGCACGCCTGTCCGAGGAGCAGTTGGTGGAAGCCATCGACCTGGCCGCGGCATCTCAAAAGGGCAAAGCCCTCAAGAAGGCAGCCAAGGGCATGGGAAAGAAGGCCCGACAGGGCCTCGCAAAGGCCCACGCTCGAGACAGCCTGCATGCACTCTCCAAGCTCGCCGAGCTCGTGGACGGGAGGTACCGCATTGTCAGCCAGCCACCCATAGTCATTCCCGCACGGGACCTGCCAGCTTCGTATGGCATGTCTGGCGATGAGGTCCAGCACCTGATTCGTGAACAGCTCCGGTCCTACCGGGCCACGCTGCAGGACGACAGGCGTCACCTGCTGGAACAATTCGAAGTCATCGACATCGCCCGCAAGGTCGTGGGCGTCGGCAGTGTCGGTACGCGGGCGTTTATCGCCTTGCTCCAGGGCCGCGACCAACAGGATCCGCTTTTTCTCCAGGTCAAGGAAGCTACGGGATCGGTGCTCGAGGACCATTTGCCGAAGAGCAAGTTCCGGCAGCCGGGCGAGCGCGTGGTGCAGGGGCAGCGGATGATGCAGGCAGCCAGCGACATCTTCCTGGGCTGGACCAAGGGCGCGCAGGACAACCGGTACCTGTATTGGCGCCAACTGCGGGACATGAAGGGTTCAGCCGTGGTGGAAGTGATGAAGCCGCGCGGCCTGACGTTCTATGCCAACGCCTGCGGCTGGACACTGGCACGCGCACACGCCCGATCGGGTGACCCGATCGCGATCGCCGCCTATCTGGGCAAGAGCACCAAATTCGACGTCTCGATCACCGATTTCTCCGAGCGTTACGCGGACCAGAACGACAAGGACTACCAGGCCTTTACCGAAGCGGTTCGGACCGGCCGGCTCGAAGCGGTCGAAGGCGTCTAAGAGGTTCCGCAGGACCGTGCGGGCCACGTTCAATGCCGCGCCATGTGTCCCCGCCACTTCCAATGTATCGCGCAGAAGGGGGCTTGCGGCAAGGCCCCCTTCGTGCCCCAAACTAGCTCGGATGTGCCCGGGAAGCGGTGTACGGAAAAGCGTGGAGAGGCGGTGGTTGCGGTGGCCGCTGTGATCGTTGCGGGAAGCGGTCCGACCGGGATGATGCTCGCCGCAGAGCTGACCCTGGCGGGAGTGGATGCGGTGATGGTGGAACGCCGCGCCAGTCCGGAGTTGGTGGGCTCGCGTGCGGGCGGGTTCCACTCGCGGACCATCGAAATCCTCGATCAGCGCGGGATCGCCGACCGGTTCCTCGCCGAGGGGCAGCGCGTCCAGGCAGCGTTCTTCGGAAACACGAAGCTGGACGTGAGCGACTTTCCTACCCGGCACCCTTACACGCTTGGCCTATGGCAGAACCATATTGAGCGGATCCTGGCCGGCTGGATCGAGGAGCTGGGCGTGCCGGTCCAACGGGGGCTCGTGGTGGCGGGTTTCGGCCAGGACCACAGCGGGGTGGATGTGCAGCTCGCCGACGGCGGCCTGATGCACGCGCAGTACCTGGTCGGCGCCGACGGCGGGCGAAGTACGGTCCGGAAGGCAGCCGGCATCGAGTTCCCCGGTTGGGATGCGACGAGGAGCAGCCTGATCGCGGAAGTGGAAGTGACCGGAGAGACGCCGCTGGGCGCGCGCATCGACGAGGTGGGGATCCACGGGCTGCACCTGATGGAGGACGGGCGAACCACGCGGGTGATCGTGACCGAGAAGGAACTTGGGCCGGCAACCGAGCCCACCCTGGCCGACCTCGCCAAGGCGCTGACCGAGATCTATGACACCGACTTCGGGGTCCACCATCCGAGCTGGATTTCCCGGTTCACCGACGCCACACGGCAGGCCGCCGCCTACCGCAGCGGCCGCGTGTTGCTGGCCGGCGACGCCGCGCACATCCATGCTCCGTCCGGCGGGCAGGGAATCGGGCTCGGCATCCAGGACGCCGTGAACCTCGGCTGGAAGCTCGCCCAGGTGGTCAAGGGCACGGCGCCGGACAGCCTGCTGGATACCTACCACGCCGAGCGGCACCCGGCCGGAGCCCTCGCGCTGAAGCACACGATGGCGCAGTCGCTGATGCAGCGGGCCGACCCGCGGATCGGCGCGTTGGCCGATACGGTGGCCGGACTGTTGACGATCGACGAGGCAAGGAAACAGGTGGCCGGGCTCATTACCGGATTGGACGTCCATTACGACCTCGGCGAAGGGCACCCGCTGCTCGGGCGGCGGATGCCCGATCTCGACGTCCTCACCGCCAACGGCCCGCTGCGTGTTTTCACCTTCCTGCACCAAGCCCGTGCGGTACTGCTCAACCTCGGCACGCCGGGCAGCATCGAATTGGGTCCGTGGGCGGATCGGGTGCAGTTGGTGGATGCCACGTACGACGGCGAGTGGGAGCTGCCGGTGATCGGCCCGGTCGGCGCCCCCGCGGCCGTGCTGATCCGGCCCGACGGGTATGTCGCGTGGACGGGAGACGGGGCTCAGCCCGGGCTTCAGGAGGCACTGGCCAGTTGGTTCGGGCCCGCGCGCTAACACCCCTCACGCAAAAACTCCCCCGGTTTCCCGGGGGAGTTGACGCGGAGACGGGGGGATTTGAACCCCCGGTCGAGTTTAACCCCGACCCTTCATTAGCAGTGAAGTCCATTCGGCCGCTCTGGCACGTCTCCATACGCTATTGCTAGCCACACAAGACTACCCAGAACCAAGGGTCAAGAGCAAAACCGCCGAACGGCCTAACTTCTCAGCGCCCGCCACAGGAAGGTGTGCGAGAGCGCCTGCAACCGGGCGGTTTGCTTGTTGTCGCTGGCGCCGGCGTGGCCGCCCTCCAATGCCTCGTGGAACCAGACGTTCTCCACACCCAGCTCCAGCATCCGCGCGGCCATTTTCCGTGCCTGTACCGGGCCCACCCGGTCGTCCGAGGTGGCGGTCCAGATCAACGCATCGGGATACTCGGTGCCCGGCTGGAGCAGGTGGTAGGGCGAGAAGGTGCGGATGAACTCCCACTGGGCCGGATCCTCCGGGTCCCCGTACTCGGCAATCCAGGAGTAGCCGGCGGAGAGCTTGGTGTAGCGGGCCATGTCCAGCAGCGGCACCCCGCAGGACACCGCGCCAAACAGGTGCGGGTAGCTGGTCAGCATGTTGCCCACCAGCAGGCCGCCGTTCGATCCGCCCGCACAGCCCAGCCGCTCCCGCCGCGTGACGCCGCGGTCCATCAGGTCCTGCGCCACCGCGGCGAAGTCCTCGTAGGCCCGGTGCCGGTTGGCCTGCAGCGCCGCCCGGTGCCATCCCGGACCGTACTCGCCGCCGCCGCGGATATTGGCCACCACGTAGACACCGCCGCGGCCGTCCGCGGTGCGCTGTTCCAGCCATGCCCGGCCCACGGTGCCGCTGTAGCCGGGTGTCCTGGCGATCTCGAACCCGCCGTAACCCGAGAGCAGCACGGGATTGCCGCCGTCGTGCTTGAGGTCTTTGGGCGCCACCTGGAAGTAGGGCACCTGGGTGCCGTCCTTGGACGTGGCGAAGTGCTGCTGGACCTCGTAGGCAGAAGCATCAAAGTACGACGGCGAAGCCTTGACTTCCGCTGCCGGCCCGCCGATGGTGCCGCGCGAGAGGGTGGACGGCGTGAGGTAGCCGGTGGCCACCAGCCAGTAGTCGTCGGAATCCTCGTCATCCACCGCCGAGGCATCCACGGCGTGCAAGGCCGGGCAATCCTGCAGCTCCGAGGCGGACCAGCCGGCCGCCGGATCAAGCACGCGCACCTGCGAGGACACATCGTGCAGCAGGTTCAGCAGCAGGTAGTTCATCGTCCAGCTCCAGGACTGCAGCGAGGTTGCCGCATCCGGGGCGAACAGCACCCGCACGCTGCGGTCACCGGCCAGGAAGGCCTCCAGATTCGCGGCCAGCAGCGAGCCCGCGGGGTGGACGGTGCCGCCGAGCTCCCAGTCGCCCTGCGGCCTCATCAGCAGCCACTGGTAATGGATGTCCACGTTCACATCGGTGGGCACGTCGATGGGCAGCCAACCGCCGTCGCGCCGGAGGTAGGTGCGGTAGTTGAAGAAGTCGACGACGTCCACCGCCACGTCGCGTTCGAAGCCGGGGGTGGAGTCGTGGCCCACCTGGGCCAGCATGTGGTCCTCGGGGACGGCGAAGTATTCTTCGGCCGCAGCGGGAGACTGGCCGCGTTGCAGGATCCGGCTGGTCCGCGGGTAGGAGGACGTGGTCAGCGAGCCGGGGCCGAAGTCGGTGCCCAGCAGGATCCGGTCCTGGTCCAGCCAGGAGACGTAGCTCTTGGCTACCGGGATGTCGAAACCTCCGGTGACGAAGGCGCGGTCCTCGACGTCGAACTCTCGCAGCCGCACGGCGTCGCCGCCGTCGGGCGAAAGCCGCAGCATGGCCCGCCGGTAGCTGACGCCGTCGGCCGGCCGCAGGAAGGCGGAGCCGGCGTAGACCCACTCGATGCCCTCGGCCGCGGCCAGCGCATCCACGTCCAGCAGGATCTCCCACGCGGGGGAGTCGGTCAGGTAGCTCTCCCAGGTGGTGCGCCGGAGCAGCCCGCGGGGATTCGCCTTGTCGCGCCAGAAGTTGTAGTAGTAAGCGCCGCGCTTGGTGACGGCGGGGATCCGGTCCTCCGCGTCCAGGACCTCCAGGATGCCGGCTTCCAGTGCCGTGAACTGCCCGTCCACCAGCTTGTCCTCGGTGCGCCGGTTCTGTCCCTTCACCCATTCCAGCGGCTTCTCACCGTAGATGTCCTCTAGCCAGATGAAGTCGTCCTGGGGCAAATGCGTGCTGTCCTGCGCGGGATCTTGGGCCATGCCTCCATCCTAGGCATGCAGCCGCGGCCGCTCCGGCGCCCTCGCGGCTGAGAGCCAGCGCCATGACCTCCGGGCGGAGCCCGCTGTCTCCGACCTGCGTTACGTTGTCCTCCGGCCGGAGCGCTCGCCGGGCATTGACCTGCGGGGCTTGTGACCGATCGGCGGACAGTATGCGCCACATCATCCTCCACTGGTAAGCAAAGCTGGCGCTGCTTCGCTCCGATGGGCCGGGACCACTGGGGTCGCCCAAGCAAGCAAAAGGAATGCTGGCCCTTCCACGACGAATGTGGCGCCCACTGTACAAGCGGGGGAGTTTGGCGCCCGCCCACTGTACAAGCGGGGGAGGATTTCGCTCATTGTCCAAGCCGACGAATGTGGCGCCCACTGTACAAGCGGGGGAGGATTTCGCTTATTGTCCAAGCCGGGGAATGTGGCGCCCACTGTACAAGCGGGGGAGTTTGGCGCCCGCTAGCCAGGCCTCGACCAGGTCGCGCGGTCCCAGTTCCCTTCCGCGAGGCAGCCCAATCGGGTTCCCGCGGCCGGGCCCGGCCCCCGCCCGACCGGCCGCCCGGCAGGCCGTAGGCTAGAAAGCGTGGATAATCCGGGCATTTTTCGAGTAGCGATCGTGGGCGCCGGCCCGCGGGGAACCTCCGTGTTGGAACGATTGTTGTCCAACCAGCAGGCACGCGGCGGAGCCCGGCTGCGGATCCATCTGGTGGATCCGTTCCCGCCCGGGCCGGGGCATGTCTGGCAGCCCGGCCAGTCCCGATTGTTCCTGATGAACACGCCCTGCCTGTTCCCCACGGTGGTGCCGGCACCCGGGACCGAGCACGTGGGACCCGAGCCCGTAGCCGGGATGACTTTCGAGGCCTGGCGCTCCGCGGTAGCGGCCGGCAGTCTTCCGGAGGTGCCGCCGGACGACGCCGAGGAGGCGGCGGCGCTGGGACCGGCCGATTTTCCCAGCCGCGCGCTCTATGGGCGCTACCTGGCCTGGACCTTCGCACACCTGGCCTCCCGAACCGGAGCTGATGCCTCGCTGACCGTTCATGCGGCGGAAGCCACCGGCCTGGCCCGGCACGACGGCGGGTGGCAGCTTGAGCTGAGCGACGGCACCACCCTGCCGGCTGACGCCGTGGTGCTGGCGCTGGGGCATGTGCCTGCTGCGCTGAACCCTGAGCAGCAGCAACTCCAGGATGCGGCGGCGCGGAATGGCCTGCACTACCTGGCGCCCAATGTGCCGGCCGACGTGGACTGGGGCCGGCTCCCGCCAGGGCGCACCGTGTTGGTACGCGGAATGGGCCTGAACTTCTTCGACCTGATGGTCCAAGTGACCGAAGGCCGCGGCGGCCGGTTCGTGCCCGCAACGGACAGCGAGCCGCTGACCTACCTCCCGTCGGGAAAGGAACCGCGGCTGGTGGCCGGGTCCCGGCGCGGCACCCCCTACCGGGCGAAGGCCAGGATCAAGAGCTACATACCGGCGGGCGTGGAGCTGCGGCACTTCACCACGCACGCGGCCCGCCTGTTTGCCGAAGCCGGCGTGCAGCCCGGCTTCGACCACGACCTGTGGCCCATGCTGCACCGCGACGTTTATTGGACCTATTACTCCACCCTGGCCCGGGTGGCACCGGAGTGCCTGAAGGTGGCGCCGCAGGAGCTGCTGGCAGGGCTGGACCAGTTGCTGGCGGAGAAATTGGAGCCAGGAAACCGCACGCTGCTAACGCGGGTTCGGGCGTACCTGGCCGA
Source organism: Arthrobacter sulfonylureivorans (assembly GCF_022637435.1). NCBI lineage: Bacteria > Bacillati > Actinomycetota > Actinomycetes > Micrococcales > Micrococcaceae > Arthrobacter > Arthrobacter sulfonylureivorans. Next base: position 3,510,790 of record NZ_CP093326.1, on the reverse strand, counting down.
GCGGGTCAGCGAGGACAGGTTGCTGGACGTGGAGGCGTTGGCCAAGCCCTTCAGCAGCCGCAAATTCAGTTCCGCAGCGGAATATCAGCAGGCGGCGCTGGACTATCTGGACGCCGACGCGGAGGGCTCTGCGCGCGGCACCGAAGATCCGCTCAAGATGGCAGTCGGGGCCCTGAACGCCGGCCGCTCGCTGCTCAAGAAGATTGTGGCCGACGGCGGGATCACCGAGGAATCCTGGCTGGCGGAGTTGCGCGGCTGGTTCGAACCGCTGGTCGAGGGGCTGGCCAGCGGACCGCCGGCCCAGCGCATCGAGCAGTTGGCTGCCCTGGCGCGGGCCGGCATCGTCCAGTTTGCGGGCCCTGAGCCGGTGTACCAAGTGGATCCGGACACCGGCCGCTTCCGGGTCACCTCGCCGTGGGTCGACGGTGCCGAATACAGCGCCGCCTACCTGGTGGAGGCGATGATGCCGGCCAACCGGGTGGCGCATAACCGGTCGCCGCTGCTGCGCCGGATGTTGGAGGACGGCCTGGCCAGGCCCAAGCTGATGATTGGACCCAACGGAGCGCCGGTGACCGGCTCCGGCCTGGACGTCACGCAGCCGCCGTACCGTCCGCTGGACCGGAACGGGCAGCCGGTCCAAAACCTGTACGTGATCGGACTGCAGCTGTCTTCGGTGCAGTGGGGAACGTCCATTGCCGCCGAAGCCGGAGCCTCCGGCGAGACCGGCGGCCGGACGTTGCAGGACGCCAACCGGATAGCCCGCGCCATCTTGGACACAGCCGAGACCAGAAGCCTGGCCGAGCCGGCACAGGCGGGCACCGCCGTCGTTGGCAGCGGGAGCAAGGGCCGCTGACGCAGCCCTTCCCCGGAAAAGGCCGCTGCCGCCGCCCTTGCCGGCGAACAAAACAGGCCCTCCCGGGTGGGGAGGGCCTGTTCGTCTACCTGGGTACTAGCGCTTGTTCCCGCCGTTGCCGCGGTCCTTGTCCATGTCCAGGCCCACGATGATCGGATCGTGGTCGCTGGCCCGGAAGGGATCCGGGGCGTAGAAGTTGGTGGCGTTGTAGTTGTACCGGCTGTACTCCAGCGCGATCGATTCCACCGAGTTGATGTTCCAGATGTCGGCGCCCTTGACCTTCGCGTCCGCTGCGGGCGAGGCGAAGATGTAGTCCAGCGAGCCGACCATGCCGCCGAAGCTGTAGCTGTGTTCGCCGGTCTTGGCACCCTGGTCCACGTAGCCGGCCTTGGTGAGGACCTTGATCGGGTCCTCCTTCGCGTAGGAGTTGAAGTCGCCGGTTAGCAATACCTTGCCGGTCCGGAACTTCTCCTGCATCTCCTCCGCGAAGTCCACCAGCGAATGCGCCTGTGCGGTGCGGGCTGCATTCCAGGCGCCCTGGCCGTGGTCGGCGTTCTCGCCCGAGTTCGGGCCGGAGCCCTTGGACTTGAAGTGGTTGGCGATCACGACGAAGGTATCCGAGGGTCCGTTCTTGGCCTTGAACGCCTGGGCCAGCGGCTTGCGCGCGTTGGCGAAGGCTTCGGTGTCGTTGTGGATCACCGACTCCTGGACCGTCTTCACCTCGTCCTTCTTGTAGATGAAGGCCGTGCGGATGAAGTCCTCATCCGCCAGCGCCGGCAGCTCCTCCGGCGAGCGGACGTAGTCCCAGCCGCCGTGCTGAGGCCCCTTGCCCGAGTGCTTTCCGTTGTGGCGGGTGTCGCCCAGATCCGCATTCAGTGCCTTGGTCAGCGCGGCCAGGCCGGCGTCGCGGTCCTTGCCGAACTGGGCGGAGTTCTCGATCTCCTCCAGCGCCACGATGTCCGCGTCCAGCGCGTTGATGGCTGCCACGATCTTGTCCTGCTGGCGTTCCAGGTTCTCCGCGTCCCAGGCGCCGCGGGCATCGCAGTTGCGGGCCGTGATCGGGTTGCCGTCGCGGTCCGTGAAGGAGCCGCATCCCGCCACCTGGTCGCCGGTGGTGCTGAAGTAGTTCAGCACGTTGAACGAGGCCAGCTTCACGCCGCCGACCTGTTCCGGAGAGTCGGTGCGGGTGTTCCGGAACGACGCCGGCTGGACGCTTTCCGCGTTCTCCACCGTCAGGTGGTTCAGCGGCTGGAAACGCCAGAGATCGAACCGGTAATCCAGCACCACGTTGGTGGCGAAGGTGGCCGGGGAACCCACCCGGACCGGATCCTTGGCGGACAGGTAGGGCAGCGGGATGTCCTTGTTGGCGTCCGCGCCCAGGTAGTTGACGCTCGAGCCGTCGTCCAGCGTGACGGCCAGGGCGGCGTTCTTCTCCGTCTCGGCCCAGAACTCGTCCGAACCGTAGGCTCCGACGGCGGTGGGCTGCACCAGCGCGGAGTCCCCGGCGGCAAGCCCGATCTCGCCGTACTGGTTCAGGGCGAAGTTGTCGGTGACGGTGAAGCCGCCCTGGGGGCTGAGCAGCATGCCCTCGAACTTCTCGCGCTCCGCCTCCGTGGCCGGCCAGCCGATGGCAGCTGCCTTCGGCGCCTCCGCGGCCTCCTCCAGGACGGTCAGTCCCTCGGCGGAGACGGTGATCTCGGTCAGGCCGTGGAACTCGCTGACCTTGCCGGAAACCTCCACGAAGTCGCCGGCCTGCACGTCACCGACGGTCTCAGGGGAGTAGACGAACACGGCGTCCGACGCGGTCCGGTCGCTGGTGTTGGTATCGCCGCCGGTACCTTCGGTCTGCAGGTAGTAGCCGTCGAAGCCGCCGGTGGCGTAGGCGGCGGTCACCACGCCGCGGGTGGTCACGGTCTTGCCGGCCAGCGGGGACTGCGTGCCCGTGCCCTGGATTTCGGCGATGGTGGCCGCCTCCGGCTCCGGATCACCGCCGCCGTTGCCCTCGCCGGAACCCTGCGGGGTGATGTCTTGGCTGAGGCTGAAGTCCGCCGCGTTGTTGTTGGTGTCGGTTCCGTCGGCGCGGTTCATCGACCGCACGTCCGTGTTGTTCCTCGGCGACTGGGCCGCTTCGGTCTCGAAGGTGTTCGAGGTGCCGTAGCCCAGCAGGTCCACCACCGTGCTGCGGTCGACCACCGAACCGGTACCCAGATCGGCCACCGCGCCGGCCTGGTTGGCCAGCACCAGGGTGCCGTTGGTCCCGGACGGGGCCAGGCTGGTCACCAGGTCCGGTTCCGGCAGCTCCTCGCCGTTGGCACCGTTGGAGTTAGCCTGCACCAGGTAGTGGCCGCCGGCTTCAATGCTGCCGGACAGCGCTGCCACTCCGGTGGGGTTTCCGGTTCCACCGGCCGAGCGGTACTGCAGCGACCAGCCGTCCAGGCTGATCTCGGCGTCGGTGGGGTTGTACAGCTCGATGAACTTGTTGGTATAGGCAGCGCCGGCGCTGCCGCCGGACAGGTAGGCCTCGTTGATCACCACATGATCGCCGCCGTCGCTGCCGCCGGCCTCGATGGCGGACGGCAGCCGGAAGGTGGTTCCGGATGCCGCGGCGCTCAGTTCGAAGTAGCCGCCGTCCAGCGCGGAAGGAGCGGTGAACTCGATGGAGGCACCGCCGTCGGCCACTGGGAAGGTGCCCAGTTTGGTACTGGTGCCGGCAGCGTCAACGTACGCGAGCGACACCTCGGTGTTCAGCGGAGCGCCCAGCGACGTCAGGTCCAGCTTGGCTAGCTGCACGCTGACCTGTTGGCCGGGTCCGATGGATTCCGGTGCCCCGGTGACCTGCACGGTGCGGCGGGCGAAGTCCGGGGAGAGCGGGCTGTTGTCCTGGAGGTAGTCGATCCAGGCGTCCCGGTCCACCAGGCCGGAGTCTCGGGTGTCCGCGCCCTTGGTGAAGATGTGGAAGTTGTCGCCGCCCTGGGCCAGGAAGCTGAAGGTGCCCACCCGGTAGCCGCGTTCCGGGTCCAGCGGTTCGCCGTTGACCCAGACGCCGGTGATGCGCTCGCCTTCGGGCAGCGCCGCGTCGTAGGTGTAGTTGACGTTCTTGCTCAGGCCCAGCTGCAGGTAGGCGCGGCTGGGTACCTCGCCGGCTGCGGTGCGCTGCCACTGCTGCTCCAGCAGGGTCTTGACCTGGGCGCCGGTCAGCGTGGTGGTCCACAGGTTGTTCAGGAAGGGCAGCACCCCGTTGGCCTCGGCGTAGGTGACCGTGCCGTCGGGCGCGTAATAGAGCTCGTTGCGCAGCCCGCCGGGATTCACCACACCGATGTCAGCACCGCCGCGTTCGGTGGAGGCGAGGGACGTCAGCAGCGAATCGGCCACCAGGTTGCCCAGCGTCGATTCGGAGCCGCGGTCGTCCCGGTCCGGCGCCGTATCCGCGTCCGGCCCGTCGGGCAGGAAGGCGGTGGTGATGTCGCCGGTGACCGAGCCAACCGGCTGAGCGCCGACTTCCTCGGCGTTATCCAGCGCGGCCTGGACAATCGAAGATACTTCGGCCACCCGCGGATAGGCGGACACCAGCTCCCCATCGGCGGTGCCGGTTCGCGGCACGACGGCGGCGGTGTGCGTCAATACCTCGTCGGCCTCGGCGTCGTAGCTCAGCTGGACCTGGCCGATGTTCGCGCCGTAGGAACCGGTCTGGACCACGGGCCGGGTCTTGCCGTCGGTACCCGGAACCGGGGCGTCGAAGCTGTAGGCCTGGTGCGTGTGGCCGTTAAAAATGACGTCCACGTCCGGGCTGGTCTCGTTGACAATCCGGTTGAACACGGCGCTCGCCGCCACGGCGCTGGCCAGGTCCGCGTTCGTGTTGGCGCCCTCGTGGTAGGACGCCATGATGACGTCGGCTTCGTCGCCGGCGCCGTCGGTCAGCTGGGCCGCCACCCGGTTGACGGCGTCCACCGGGTCGCCGAACTCCAGATCCGCGATCCCGCCAGGGGACACCAGCGAGGCAGTCTCCTCGGTGACCACGCCGACCACGCCGACGGTCACGCCGTTGACCGGGACCAGTTCATACTCGGGCAGGGCCGGTTCGGTGGTGCCGGCCCGGTACACATTGGCGCCCAGCTGCGGGTACTTGGACGCCGGGGCCACGCGGTCCGTCAGGTCCGCGAAGCCGCGGTCGAACTCATGGTTGCCCACCGCCGTCGTCGCCAATTCCAAGGCGTTGAGTACATCGATGGTCGGCTGGTCCTGCTGCGTGGACGACGCAAAGACCGAGGCCCCGATGTTGTCTCCGGCGGAAGTGAGCAGCGTTCCCTCGGGGTTCTGCGCCCGGAGTTGTTCCACGGTGCCCGCGAACTTGACCGTGTTCGCGTCGATCCGCCCGTGGAAATCGTTGATGCTCAGGAGGTTGAGGTCGACCGGATCGGCCGCATGCGCGGGCAACGCCGCGAAAGGCGCCGCCACCAGGCCTGCGGTCAGGACCGCGGCCAGCGCGGTCTTCGGTGATGGAGTAGCCATGTGGCCCTATCTCTCAAGGTGGAAGTGATGATCCGCGCACCCAGGGAACGGCTGCGGCACGGCTGCACGGTGCAAGCACCGCTCCCCAGTTCAACTGGCAGGGATGAACGGGAGGTTACCCGAGGACCAGAAGCAGCGGAACACTTCTATGAAAGAACAGCTTCAAAAGGGGTGAAACGTTCGCCAGGCCATGACAGGAAGGGCCGTGACCGTTGCGCAGCGGGACGACGGGGGCCGAGAGAAGGCCGCAACGCCTGGGTTTAGCCGCTGGCAGCGGGGCGCGAGAGATGGCCGCAACGCCTGGGCCTAGCGGCGGCGCAGCGGGGGCCGACTGGGTTTAGCGGCGGCTGTCCTTGAGCGTACCGGTGGTCGGCTCGCCCTTGGCGCCCACCAGGCAGAGCAGTTCACGGTCCTGCTCGCCGCTCCAGCTTTCCTCGGTGGGGTTCAAATGGATCAGCTCCAGCGCCGAGTCGTCGTAGGGAATGCCGGCGAAGGCCTTGAACTCGGCCAGGCAGAACTCTTCGGCCTTGGCGGCCACTTCCGTGTCGCCGGGAAAGTCGCCGTCGGGCAAGTTGCTGGCCGCGAACGCCTCCAGCTCGTGGGGCTGATCGCACGGCACAAACTCCACCTCGGTGAGGCGTTCGGCGCGCGGGTTGTTCAGGCAGTCGCCCACCTTGATGGCGTACGCGCCGGCGGAAGCGGCTTCGGTCACCGCACCGGATTCATCCCGCGGCGGTTCCTGTGCGTCGCCCAATCCGCAACCGCTCAGCGCTGCCAAGAGGACGACGACGGCGGCCGCCTTGAGTGGGCGGCGGCGGACGGGCGCGGACTGGCTGGGCACGGGGTCTCCTCGGGCTTTTGATGCAACGGCTCCTAGCCGAGGTTATACCGGCGGCGCGGGGGAGGCAGAATGCACGCCCGTCTTGTCCGGCAGGTCGCCGCGTCCTCATGCCGTGCAAAAGCAGCAGGTGTCCGGGCCTCACGGCCAAGACACCCGCTGGTGAAGCGGAAGGTATGGGATTTGAACCCATGAGACGGGGTTACCGCCTACTGGTTTTCAAGACCAGCTCCTTCGGCCGCTCGGACAACCTTCCTCACCTTGTAGTCTGACACGGAGGGGCGTACCCGGGCAAAGCGCGCATCCTCAAGGTTTCTGCGTCCCGGACTAGGTGAGCGAGGCTGGCATGAGAGCGGTTTTTTACGAGGGAGCAGGCGGCCCCGAGGTCCTGCGGCTGCGGGAGACTGACGCCCCGCAGCCGGCGGAGGGCGAGGTAGTAATCGATGTGGCTGCCGCAGGGGTCAACCGCGCCGATGTGCAGCAGCGCATCGGCGTTTACCCGCCGCCGCCGGGCGCGTCCGAGATCCCGGGCCTGGAAGTGTCCGGCCGCGTGTCCTCGGTAGGTGCCGGCGTTACCGCGCCACGGGTCGGCGACGAGGTGTGCGCCCTGCTGGCCGGCGGAGGCTACGCCGAACAGGTTGCGGTCCCGGCGGGCCAAGTGCTGCCGGTGCCGCGAGGCGTGGACCTGGTGACGGCCGCGGCGCTGCCGGAAGTGGCGGCCACGGTCTTCTCCAACCTGTTCATGACCGCGGGCGTGCAGGCCGGCGAAACCGTCCTGATCCACGGCGGGTCCGGCGGAATCGGCACCATGGCGGTTCAGCTGGTCGATGCTTTCGGAGCGGTCCCGGCGGTGACGGCCGGCAGCCAGGAAAAGCTCGACGTCGCGCGTGAACTGGGCGCCGAGGTGCTGATCAACTACCGCGAGGAAGACTTCGTGGAGCGGATCAAGGAGGCCACCGGGGGCCGCGGCGCGGACGTCATCCTGGACGTCGTGGGTGCCAAGTACCTGCAGCGGAACGTGGACGCCCTCGCCACGTCCGGCCGGCTGGTCGTGATCGGCCTGCAGGGCGGGGCCAAGGCGGAGCTGAACCTGGGCCAGCTGATGGCCAAACGCGGTGCGGTCATCGGCACCACCCTGCGGGCCCGCCCGGCGGAGGAAAAAGCCGCGATTATGCGTGCGGTTGCCGAGCACGTCTGGCCGTTGGTGGTCTCCGGGGACGTCAAACCACAGGTGCACCGCACGTTTGCCTTGGCGGACGCTGCGGCCGCCCACGAGTACTTCGATTCGGGCGCCCACACCGGCAAGATCCTGCTCACCACCTCCTGAAACGGACGGCTCCGTTCCCTGTAGACGGCGGCGCTGCTACGGTGCATCGTTAATAGCATCGGCGTTCCACGAAGGGGGAGCATCATGAGTGAGAAATCCACCGGACCCCTGCCCGGGCAGTCCGGCAATGATCCGGATTCTGACCTGCTGGTCCAGGACCCCAACCTGCCGCCAGTAGCGCTGGATCCGGCCGCGGATGCCGAGCAACACAAGTGGACGCCTACCAAGATCGTTGTCTGGGTAGCCATCGCCCTGCTGGGCGGCGTGAGCTGGAGCATGCTCGCCTTTTCGCGTGGTGAAACGATCAATGCGATTTGGTTCGTCTTCGCCTCGGTGTGCACGTATTTCATCGGCTTCCGCTTCTATTCCAAGTTCATCGAGAACAAGCTGACCCGCCCCAACGATCGGCGCGCAACGCCGGCGGAGTACAAAGCGGATGGCAAGGATTACGTGGTCACGGACCGCCGCGTGCTCTACGGCCACCACTTCGCCGCCATCGCCGGCGCCGGTCCGCTGGTCGGTCCCATCCTGGCCGCGCAGATGGGCTACCTGCCCGGCACGCTGTGGATCATCGTCGGCGTCGTCCTGGCCGGCGCCGTGCAGGACTACCTGGTGCTGTTCTTCTCGATGCGCCGCGGCGGCCGTTCGCTGGGCCAGATGGCGCGTGAGGAACTCGGCCGCGTCGGCGGCACGGCTGCCCTGATTGCCACCCTGGCCATCATGATCATCATCGTGGCGATCCTGGCCCTGGTGGTCGTGAACGCCCTGGGCGAGTCGCCCTGGGGTGTCTTCTCGGTCACGATGACCATCCCGATTGCCCTCTTCATGGGCATCTACCTCCGCTTCCTGCGGCCGGGCAAGGTCAGCGAGGTCTCCATCATCGGCTTCGCGCTGCTCATTGCCGCCATCATCGGCGGCGGGGCGATTGCCGATACCGGGTGGGGCGCGGCGATCTTCACGCTGGATAGGACCACCATCGCCTGGGGCATCATCATCTACGGCTTCATCGCGGCCGTGCTGCCGGTCTGGCTGCTGCTCGCGCCGCGCGATTACCTCTCCACCTTCATGAAGATCGGCACCATCCTGATGCTGGCACTGGCCATCGTGCTGGTCCGGCCGGAGATCACCGTCCCGGCCTTCAGCGAATTCGCCAGCCGTAGCGACGGACCCGTCGTCCCCGGTTCGCTGTTCCCGTTCCTGTTCGTCACCATCGCGTGCGGCGCGCTCTCGGGCTTCCACGCGCTGATTGCGTCCGGCACCACACCAAAGATGCTGCAGAAGGAGAAACAGAGCCGCTTCATTGGCTACGGCGGAATGCTGATGGAGTCGTTCGTGGCCATCATGGCGCTGGTCGCGGCCATCTCGATCGACCGAGGCATCTATTTTGCGATGAACTCATCCGCAGCGGCGACCGGTGGCACGGTGGAAGGCGCGGTGGCCTTCGTCAACAGCTTGGGCCTGGCCAACGTGAACCTGACGCCGGACATGCTGACCGAACTGGCCCGCAACGTCGGCGAGGAGTCGATCGTGTCGCGGACAGGCGGCGCTCCCACCCTTGCCGTCGGGCTGTCGCACATCATGCAGGGGCTGATCGGCGGCGTGGCGATGATGGGCTTCTGGTACCACTTCGCCATCATGTTCGAGGCGCTGTTCATCCTCACGGCCGTCGATGCCGGAACCCGCGTCGCCCGCTTCATGCTGCAGGACACCATCGGCAACGTCCTGCCGAAGTTCAAGAACATGTCGTGGCGCCCCGGTGTCTGGATCTGCACAGCCATCATGGTGGCTGGCTGGGGGTACATACTGATCCTGGGTGTCACCGATCCATTGGGCGGTATCAATACGTTCTTCCCGCTCTTCGGCATTGCCAACCAACTGCTGGCTGCCATCGCGCTCGCGGTCTGCCTGGCTATCGCGGCCAAGCGCGGAGCGTTCAAGTACCTGTGGATTATCGCGCTGCCGCTGGCCTTCGCCTCCGTGATCACCATCTGGGCTTCCATCCTGAAGATCTTCAGCCCGGACATCAAGGTGGGTTACTGGGCCAACAACATCGCCAACCGCGAGGCCCTTGCCGCTGGCCAGACCAGCTTGGGGAACGCCAAATCGGTAGAGGAAATGGAGGCGGTGGTCCGCAACACCGCGGTGCAGGGCACGCTGTCCATCATCTTCGTAGTCCTGACCATCATCGTCATTGGAGCCGCCCTCATCGCCACCTTTAGATCCTGGCGGCTGGGCGGGGAGCCTTCGCACGAGGACCCGGCAGTGGTGTCCGCCACCTACGGGCCGGCGGGACTGTTTGCCAGCCGGCCTGAGAAGGAGCTGGAGAAACAATGGAACGCACTGCCCGCAGCGACCAGACGGGAACATGATGTCGAGCGTTAACTGGCCCCAAGCGCGGCGCGGCTGGCACCGCTTCGCCTGGTACTTCAAGGGGGTCATGGGCGAGCACGCCTACCAGGACTACCTGGAGCACCACCGGCGAGCACATCCCGGCACCGAGCCCATGAGCGAACGCGAGTTCTGGCGGGACAAGACGGACCGGCAGGAGAACAACCCGCAGGGCCGCTGCTGTTGACTCGAAGTACGACGGCGGTGCCCGCACCTGGGTGTTGGTCAGCAACGGTCCGGTGCGGGTACCGTTGCGCCTGCATGGCTTGGGCCCCGAGGACGGGGATGGCTGGCGGCCAGAGGGCAGGGCGCCGGTGCCCGGTAAAAAGTTGCGGCACTCCGCTGGGGAACAGGAAGGGTCTGCCCTGCGGCGGATGGCTGTCTCTGGCAAGATAAAAACATGAGTGAAGAGCAGACGTCGCAGCCCGAAGAACCGGTCATCGTCGGCGCACTGTCCGGCCGGAGCCAGGAAGGCGGCGAGCCGCAGCCCGAGGACGGCGGCATCGACGCTCCGCGGTCCAGCCGCGGTTCCAAACTTGCCGATCTGGTTGACGAACCGGCCAAGGTGATGCGGATCGGCACCATGGTTCGCCAGCTGCTGGAAGAGGTGCGCAGCGCCCCGCTGGATGACGCGGCCCGCACCCGCTTGGCCGAAATCCACGAGCGGTCCGTCAAAGAGCTCGAGGACGGACTGGCGCCGGAGCTGATCGAGGAACTGCACCGCATCAACCTGCCCTTCACCGACGATTCCACGCCCTCGGACGCCGAGTTGCGCATTGCCCAGGCACAGCTGGTCGGCTGGCTGGAAGGCCTGTTCCACGGGATCCAGACCGCCATCGCAGCCCAGCAGGCGATGAATCAACAGATGGCCGCGCGGATGCAGATGCGGCAGCTGCCGCCCGGCACCATGATTGCGCCAGGCGTTGTGATTGGCGACGACGGTGAACCGCGCCGCGCTCCCGGAGCCGAGGGGGAGAACGCCGGCCAGGGCGGCGAACGCCATGTCGGTCCCGGGCAGTACCTCTAGGACCGTGGCGCTCTTCGGCGCTGCCCGGCAGGCCCGCCGGGACGACAAGGACCTCGGCAAAGGCATCTGGCGCCGCGCGCACGACCGCTTCCGGCGAGCCCTGGAGCGCTACCATCAGATCCTCGAGGGCGTGCAGGACGACGGACTGTACGGCGAACTGCTGCCGATCGCCAACCAGGTGGCCGAGCTGCTGCCCCGGGTGCGCGACTGCTGTGTGGCAGCGCAATCCATGCACCCAACCGACGGTTTGGACATCCCGGGCGGCCCCCTGGCCGAGGTGCACCGAAGCCTCTCCAAAGCCGGCAACTCGCTGGCGGCGACCGCGCAGGCAGCAGCCATGACCAGGCTCGGCGGCACCCAAGGCTATGAAGTCGGGGTCGAGAACGTGCGCCGCCACGCCGCCGTCGTCCTGTCCGATCTTGCCGAGGCGGAGCGCCTGTTGGCTGGCCTGGGGCGCGGCGGCGCAGGGAAGCGTTAGCCGGCATCAGCCCGGCGCGCCATGGCCTCCTGAGTCCGGGCGTGCCATCATGTTGGCAATCAGGTGCCAGTGTCGACGGCCCGGTTCCGGGCGGAACGGACGCACGCTCATGGCCTACGTCAAGCATTTCGACGATGTGGGAGAAGGGGATCTTGCCGCGGTCGGTGGCAAGGGCGTTGGCTTGGGCGGCCTCATTCGGGCCGGGGTGCCAGTGCCTGCTGGATTTGTGTTGAGCACCGCGGCCTACGCGGCCTTTGTGGAGGCCAATCACCTTGCGGCGGGCATCCAGGAGCTGGCCGCCCTTGGACCGCAGGCGGCGATGCAGGACTACCAGCAGGCCTCGGATCGGATCCGTACCCTGTTCACCGGCGGCACCATGCCGGCCGAGGTCGCCGCCGAACTCGGCGCCGCCTATCAGAGTCTCGGTCATGGGGATGCGGCGGTGGCGGTGCGTTCCTCCGCCACCGCGGAGGACCTCGCCTCGGCCAGCTTCGCCGGCCAACAGGATAGCTACCTCAATGTGCACGGGAGGGAGTCCCTGGCCACGGCCGTGACCGGCTGCTGGGCTTCGCTGTGGACGGCCCGCGCCATGGCCTACCGCGCGCGTGAAGGCATCGGGCCGGCGTCGGTGCGCCTGGCAGTGGTCGTCCAGCGGATGATCGGGGCCGACGCGGCCGGGGTGATGTTTACCGCTAATCCGGCCAACGGGCGCCGCGACCAGATCGTGATCAGTGCCGCCTGGGGCCTGGGCGAATCAGTGGTCAGCGGAACGGTCACCCCCGACAACATCGTCGTCGACGCGGTGACGGGCCACGTGCTCTCGCGGCGGACAGCGGATAAGGACGTCATGACTGTCTACGCGGAACAAGGCACCCGGGTGCAGCCGGTGCCGCAGGAGGGCCGCAGCCAGCAGGTGCTGGATGATCCGGAGGCGGCCGCCCTGGCCCGCTACGGCGCACAGATCGGGGATCACTTCGGCGCGCCGCAGGACATCGAGTGGGCTCGAACGGGTGACGGATTCTTCTTCCTGCAGTCCCGGCCCATCACGGCGCTGCCGGAGCCCGCGGCCGACCCCCCGGACAGCTGGCCCGTGCCCTACCGGAACGGGCTCTACTTCCGCGCAAGCATCGTGGAACAGCTGCCGGACCCGCTCTCGCCGCTGTTCGCCGACCTGATCGACGGCGCCGTGTCCCGGTCGCTCAGAGTCCTGATGGGCGAGGCCGTGGGCAAGAACGTCATTCACGACGGCGACGTTGGGCTGCCCACCGTCAACGGCTACGCCTACTACTACTACCGCAATCGGGCGATGGTGCGGATGTTGGGCCGGACACCGGCCGCGATGGCGGCACTGGTTCGCGGCAAAGCACACATGGGAGTCACCGGGTGGCGCGAATTCTCGCACCCCCGCTATGAGCGGATCGTTGCGGACTGGTCGGCGAAGCTGGTAGGAAAACTGTCGGGAGCGGAACTGCTGGAGGGCGTGCAGTCCTTGGTGGATGCCTGCGCCGTGTACTACACGGCGGTACAGTCCATCATTCCCATCGCCGCGACCAGCGAAATCTCCTTCCGGGCGTATTACAACAAGGCCGTCCGCCGCAAGGAAGATCCTCCCGCCGTGACGTTCCTGCTGGGCTATGAAAGCGAACCCATCCGGGCGGAAAAGTCTCTCTACGACCTCGCAGCCTGGGCCCGCGGGGTGCCGGGCCTGGCCGCGGCGCTCCTGGGCGCATCGGCAAAGATGCTGGCCGACGCGCAGCGCACCGGGTCCCCTCCTGCCGGGGTGGACCCTGCACTGTGGCTGCAGTGGCAGCCGCGGCTCCAGGCCCACCTCGACCGGTTCGGCCACACGGTCTACAACCTTGACTTCATCCATTCGGTGCCGGCCGATGATCCTACCCCGCTGCTGGAAACGGTGAAGTTCTACCTGCGCGGCCAGGGCCAAGACCCGCACGAACGGCAGAGAATGTCAGCAGCCCGCAGGGAAGACCACACCAACCGCATCGCCGCCCGGCTCGGACGGACCCGCAGGGGCGCCGCGTTCCTCCGGTTGCTGCGGTGGGCGCAGAAAGCCGCACCCATCCGCGAGGACGCCTTGGCCGACGTCGGCCTGGCCTGGCCGCTGATCCGCCGGATGCTGCTGGAGCTCGGACAACGGCTGGTCGAGGCGGCGGTGATTGCCGAGCCTGCCGACGTGTTCTGGCTGCGCCATCGGGAACTGGCCAGCGCCGTCGACTTCGGCCTGGCCGCACCACGGACCCGGGAAGCCCCGGAAAACTCGGGAATTCAGAGCGTGCCCGAGCAGCCGGACGTACGGGCGGTAGCCATTACCGGAGCAGACCGCCCCGTCCGGGCAGACGCCGTCGAGGAGCGCAAGATGCTGTGGCGGGGCCAGCTGAAAGCCGCCGCTCCGCAAATGCTGCCCGAGAGCAGGCTGATGGAACGAGCCTTCGGGTCAATGATGCCCGCGCGGTCCCAGCAGGCCGACGGCATCATCAAAGGGATCGGAGCCAGTCCCGGCCGGATCACCGCTGCCGCCCGGGTCCTGGCTGGGCCGGAGGACTTCGGCCGGATGGCGCCCGGGGACGTCCTGGTCGCCCGCATCACCACTCCCGCCTGGACGCCGCTGTTCGCGATGGCCTCGGCCGTGGTCACCGACGTCGGCGGCCCCTTGAGCCACAGCTCCATCGTGGCCCGGGAATACGGCATCCCCGCCGTGCTCGGCACGGGGGTGGCCACGCAACGCATCACCAGCGGCCAGCGGATCCACGTCGACGGCGACGCCGGCACCGTCACCACCGAACACCCGCCCGCCACTTAGAGGGCATTAGATGCCGGCGGACGGGGTGTGCGTTCGCCGCATTTCCTCGGTGATGGCAGGATTGCGCTCCGCCAGGTGGGCGATCACGTTCTGCACGATGTTGGGCTGCTTGTTCTGGCTGAGTTTAGCTCTCGCATCAAAGCGTTCCACGTGCATCCGCAGCCCGACGGTTCCCTTGGCTATGCGGCGGGTTCCCTGCTCGTCTTCGCTGAGGTGCCGGCCGCCAGGGTGATGCTGCTCAAAGTGGTCAGTGAGACGGGTGAGCACTTCGTAGTTCTCGTCGTCGGTAAGGATTTCCGGAGTTCCGTAAAGATGCGCGGTGACGTGGTTCCACGTGGGTACCAGGTCACCGGGTGCGTACCAGCTGGGCGAAACGTAATCATGCGGACCTTGGATGATGACCAGAATCTCGTGGCTGCCAAGCTCGTGCAACGCGTCGTCGGGGCGGCCGAAGTGACTGACGATGGTGATCTCGTCACGGTCCTCCTCAAGCAACACGGGGTAGTGGGAGGCAACCAGGCCGTTGCTTGTCGCGGACACGAAGGTGGCCCAGGGGCTGTTCCGGATCAGCCGCTTGACCTCGTCGGGGTCCGTCATCAGGTAAGCCGGGGTGTGCCGCATCGGGGACTCCTTTCGGGTAAGGCGCCGGCAAACAGTAGCTAGGATCAAGGTATGGGGGAGCATGCGGATCCGTACAGGAGAGTCCGTCGTCGGCGCTGGACTCTAGGGCTGATAGCAGTCTTCATCCCCGTACTGGCGCTGCTCCATGGAACCCTTTTCAACCGCTGGTACCTGACCCCGGGCCTTGCCGCCGAGGCGTTTGGCCATGCAGGACTCCCGGTGACGAAAGCCCTTGATACGACCAGCGAAGAATGCGGCGCGCACCTCCGATGCAGGGAGGCCCTTCAAGCTCAGGAGTTGTCCATCTACCAGTTCTGGTTCCGTGAGGACGCCCGGGAGTTTGCCGAATCCCTGGGCGCGTCCGCTCACCAGTCAGATTGGATCGTTCTTCGCTACGAGGACGCAAACAACAACGAACCCAGCGAGCCATCTTACGCAGGCATCATCGATGGGATGTGGACCAGCAACTGAGCGCACCGACATGCTGACGCCCCGCTCTTTGAGCTGAGCAAGCAGTCGCTCATAACCGATGACCGAAGCGGAGGAGATTGCCGTCTGGATCTATGTGCGCGCCCTCACGGATTCCGTAATCGGTATTAGTGGGTTCGACGTTCGTGCCACCTGAGACGCTGGACCAGCGTCGCCACACGGTGTCCGCGTTGCTGACATCCAGATAGGCGCAGCCCGCCGTAGTGCGCGGGTCATGGTCCGGATTGCGCGAGACATGCAGTTCGACGGGTCCCAGCGCTGCAAATCCGTAGTCCTCGTCATGGGCTTCGACGTCGAACCCGAGGTTGCGATAGTGCTCCAGCCATTGCCTCAGATTGGCAGTCGAGAACACAGGCGCTATCGAGCGCAGGATTACCGTCTCCTCAGCGGCGCCGGTGTGGTTTTCCTTCATTCCCCGATGCTCACTGAGGGGACGCGACGCGTCAAGTTTCCGCACCGCACGCGGCCCCGGCAACCAGAGCCATCAGCGGCGAGTGCTGGCAGACATGGAAAAGCCCGTCACATCGCTGTGACGGGCTTTGCGCTGGAGCCCCCTGCCAGAATCGAACTGGCGACCTTTTCATTACGAGTGAAACGCTCTACCGACTGAGCTAAGGAGGCGGGACGCTGCACCGTTGCCGGGCTGAATCCACGAAGAACCACTATATGGGAGCCGTGGCGGGCCGGTCAAAACGGACCGGACCGCCGTGGCCTAGGAGCAGACGGTGCCGTCGGCAGGCAAGGTCCCGTCGGCGAAGTAGCCGTCCACGGCCTCGCGGATGCAGGTGTTCCCGCGCCCGTAGGCCGTGTGTCCCTCGCCCTCGTAGGTCAGCAGCGTGGCCGACTGCAGTTGCGCGGCCATCGATTCGGACCACTCATAGGGGGTGGCAGGATCCCCGGTGGTGCCGACTACCAGGATGGGGGCGGCGCCCTCCGCGTGGATCGGGGCGCGTTCACCCGTTGGTTCGTACGGCCAGTCCCGGCAGTTCGCCCCGCCGAAGGCCAGGTAGCGGCCGATGGTGGGGGAGGCCTGCTCCAGTTCCTTGGCGTCCTGGCGCATGCCGGCCAGATCGGTCACCATCGGGTAGTCCAGGCAGTTGATCGCCATGAAGGCGTCCGTGGTGTTGTTGGTGTAGTGGCCGTCCTGATCGCGTCCGGCCCCGGCGTCGGCCAGCAACAGCATGCTGCTTGGATCGCCCCGGAACGCGGTGGTCAGGGCCTGGGTCAGGACCGGCCAACTGGCGTCGTCGTACAGCGGGACCAGCAGGCCGGACACAAAGGTGCCCACGGGCACCAGGCGGCCGTCGGGCGCGGTGAGCGGGCTCTCTTCGACAGAGCGGATCAGATCCCTCAATTGGCCGACGGCGGTGTCCACACTGCCGCTCATCGGGCAGCCGGCATTGTCCAGGCAGTACGCCGTGTAGGCGTGGATGGCATCCTCGAAAGCGGCCGCCTGGCCCAGCGTGACCTGCTCGTTGCTCAGCGCGGGATCCAGCGCGCCGTCGAGCACCATCCGTCCCGTCCGTTCCGGGAAGAGCCCGGCATAGGTGGCGCCCAGGAACGTGCCGTAGGAGAAGCCCAGGTAATTCAGCTTTTCATCACCGACCACTGCGCGGAGGATGTCCATGTCCTTGGCTGCGCTGACCGTGTCCACTTGGCCCAGCACCGGACCGGTCTTCTCGGCGCACTTGGCCGCGAGCTTGGCGGCGTCCTCGATGGCACGCTCAATATCAGCATCCGAGTCGCGGTTGTAATCCGTCTCCCGGGCCTGATCGCGTTCGGCATCGGTCTGGCAGGTGACCGGAGCGGACCGCTGGACCCCGCGCGGGTCGAAGCCCACCAGGTCGTAGTCGCTGCGGAGCCGCTCGGAGAACATCGTCTGCAGGCCGTCGCGCAGCAGGTCGTAGCCGGAGGCTCCGGGACCGCCCGGATTCACCAGGATGGACCCCTGGGCGGAGCCGCCGGCGTCGCTGCGGATCGCGGCGATCTTGATTTTCTCGCCGCCGGCGTCCGCGTAGTCCAGCGGCACGTCAATGTCGGCGCATTCCAAACCGTTTTCGCAGGGCTTCCAGTCAACGGCCTGCGTGTAGAAAGGCATCAGCTCTTCGGCCACACCGTTGGTCACCTGGGCCGGATCCGCGGGCTCGCGCGCCTGTTCCGGCGCGATGACCGAACAACCGGTGCCCAGCAGAAGGACGACGGCGGCCAGCACCGCCGCAGCGGAATGGCGCAGCTGTGACGAGGGGTGCCTGTGGCTGGTGCTGGGCATGCGGGCGGCTCCTGGGTAGTTGCTGCGGGCGAAGTCCCGGTGGGGACTCAGAGCAGGCTGACGGCCATGGCTTCCATGGCCAGGACGGGGGCAACGTTGGTGCCCAGGCGCTGCCTGGCCTGGGCGATGGCGTCCATCCTGCCCAACGTCTGTTCGGGGGTGGATCGTTCCGCGTAGCTGGTGAGGTCCTGGCGCAGGTATTCGTTGACCAGCTCGGTGCCCGTTCCCAGTTGCACCGTGAGCACGTCGCGAAAGAAGGTGCTCAGGTCGATCAACACCCGGTCCAGCGAGTCGCTGAGGCTGCGCTTGGCGCGGCGTTTCTGGTCTTCTTCCAGCCGCTTGAGCTGGCTGCGGATGGCCGGCGGCATGGCGCCCTTTTCCGGTGCACCCAGCGCGATCAGCAATGCTTCGCGCTCGGATTCGTTGCGCTGTTCGGAGGCGGCCGCGGCGTCGGCATTGGAAATGTCCACCAGCTCGCCGGCGGCGGTGACGGCATCGGCCACGCCGCGCAGCCGCAGCGGCAGCCGGACAATCGTGTCGCGTCGGTGGCGCGCGTCGGCGTCGGCGGCCAGACGGCGGGCCACACCGATGTGGCTCTGGGAGACCCGGGCGGCGAAACCGGCCAATTCGGGATCGGCGCCGTCCCGGCGGACCAGCAGCGCCGCGACGTCGTCGGCCGGCGGAATGCGCAGGCTGACCGGGCGGCAGCGCGAGCGGATGGTGACCAGCACGTCCGCCGGGCTGGGAGTGCACAGCATCCAGATGGTCCGCGGCGGCGGTTCCTCGATGGCCTTGAGCAGCACGTTGGTGGTGCGTTCGGTCATCCGGTCCGCGTCCTCGATGATGATCACGCGCCAGCGTCCCGAGGACGGCTTGTCCTGCGCCTTGCCGACCAGCTCGCGCATCTCCTGGATGGAGAAGGTCACGTTCTCGGTCGCCACCAGGGTGGCGTCCGCGTTGGAGCCGGCCAGCACCGTGCGGCAAGCGTGGCAGGTTCCGCAGCCGCGCTCGGCCGGATCCTGCTGTTCGCACAGCAGCGCGGCGGCGAAGGCCTTGGCGGCGTTGCTGCGACCGGATCCGGGTGGGCCGGTAAACAGCCAGGCGTGCGCGGGGCGTTCGGCTGCCGCCGCGCGGCTGAGCTGTTCGATCACCGCACTCTGGCCGGGCAAATCGGACCAGACGCTCATGCGATCAGCTCCTGGACACGGTCCATGATGGCCGCGGTGAGTTCTTCCCGTCCGGCGCTCGCGTCCAGGACCAGATATTTCTCCGGGGCAGCTCCGGCCAACTCCAGGAACGCCCCGCGGATCCGCGAGTGGAAGTCGTCGGGTTCGGACTCCAGCCGGTCTTCGGCGGCGTCGCCGGCCGTGCGGCGGTCGCGGCCCTGCTGCGGGGCGACGTCCAAGAGGACGGTCAGGTCCGGCAGCAGCCGTTCCGTGGCCCACAGGTTAAGCTCCCGGACTTCCGTCAGGCCGAGTCCGCGTCCGGCCCCTTGGTACGCCACCGAGGAGTCGATGAACCGGTCGCACAGCACCACGTCGCCGCGTTCGAGCGCCGGCCGGATGACCTGTTCAACGTGGGCGGCGCGGGAGGCGGAAAAGATCAACGCTTCGGTGCGGGCATCAATCTGGCCGTGGCCGTGTTCGAGCACCAATGCGCGCAGCTTCTCGCCGACGGGCGTGCCGCCCGGCTCGCGGGTCCGGAGCACCGTGCGGCCCATGGCCCGCAGGCGGTGTTCGACGGCGCTGGCCTGGGTTGATTTTCCGGCCCCGTCCCCGCCTTCGAATGCGATGAAGAGGCCGCTGGCGTTGGCGGGCTGGCGGTCGGAACTCACCTGATTAGCCTAGCCGGAATCGTCGGTGCACGCGGGACGGTCACAGTTAGCGTGTGGATCACGGCCGGTACTAATCTGCTGTCATGACCGACGCCTCCTCCCGCGACCTACAGCATGCCGCGCATCTTGCTCCGGACACCGTGGTGGTGTCTGCCGGACGGCCGCCCCGTGACCACGACGCCCCGGTCAATCCGCCGGTGGTGTTGTCCTCCACGTTCTTCGGCCGCGGCGAAGTGGTCCAGGGGGACCGCGCGTACGGGCGGTATTCCAACCCCACTTGGGACCCGTTCGAAGAGACCTTGGCCGAGCTGGAAGGCGCCGCGCTGCCCGGCCTTGTTTTCGCGTCGGGCCTGGCCGCCGTCTCGGCCGCGCTGTCGCTGATTCCGTCCGGCGGCGTCCTGGTGATGCCGAGGCACAGCTACCAGGGCAGCCTGGCCATGGCCGAGCAAATGGCCGAGCGGGGCGAACTGAAGCTGCGCACGGTGGACATTGCGGACACCGCTGCAGTAACGGCTCAGCTGGGCGGCGCCGACATGCTGTGGCTGGAAAGCCCGACCAACCCGATGCTCGAGATCGCCGAAGTGGAGGCGCTGGCCAGCGCCGCGCACCAGGCCGGCGCACTCGTGGTCGCCGACAATACCTTTTCCACCCCGTTGGGCCAGCGTCCGCTGGCGGCGGGGGTCGACGTCGTGGTGCATTCGGTGACCAAATATCTGGCCGGCCATTCGGACGTGGTGCTGGGCGCCGTCGTGACCTCCAACGAAGAGCTGCGCTCTAAGCTGCTGGTGCACCGGTCGCTGCACGGGGCCATCGCCGGACCGTTCGAGACCTGGCTGGCGCTGCGCGGCGTGCGGACCATGGCGCTGCGGATCGAGCGCTCCCAAGCCACCGCGGGTGAGCTGGCGCGCAAATTGCAGCAGCACCCGGCCGTGGAGGCCGTGCGGTACCCCGGCCTGCCCGAAGATCCGGGCCACGCCCGTGCCGCCGCCCAGATGGATGGCTTCGGCTCCATCATCGCCATCCAGGTCAAGGGTGGTGCCGCCGCCGCGGACAAGGTCATCGACGCGCTGCAGCTGTGGCTGCCGGCAACGTCGCTGGGCGGGGTCGAATCCCTGATCGAGCGGCGCCGGCGCCATGTCAACGAGCCGGAAAGCGTGCCGGAGAACCTGCTGCGGCTGTCGGTGGGAATCGAGAACCCGGCAGACCTGTGGGCGGACCTGGAACAGGCCCTCACCGCCGCCGACGTGTGAGGCTGCCGAAACATACCCCCACCAGTTAGGCTTAAGGCGTGCAACTTGCCTACGACATCCAGTACTGGCTCTACATGGCCCTGGGGCTGATCGCCCTGGTTATTGAACTGTGGGCGCTGGCGGACTGCGTGGGCCGCAAGGCAGACTATTTCCAGGCCGCGTTCAAGAAGACCAAGGGCTTCTGGGTAGGCGTGCTGGTGGCCGCCACGGCAGTAGGGGCACTGGCCGCACTGGGGGCCGGCGGCCTGGGGACGTGGATGATCTTCCAGCTGGCAGCCGTGGCCGCTGCAGGCGTCTACCTGGCGGACGTCAAGCCCGCCCTGATCGAGGTCAAGGGCGGCGGATCGGCCTACCCCTGGTGAGCGCCGCGCCAGCCTGATAACAGGCGTGCTCCCCGCTCCTGCGGAGGGAGCGACTGCGTCACGCCGAGGGCGCGACGGCCCGCCACGCCACGGTGACCTCGCCCAGGCGCCAACGCGAGGGGCCATCCAAAACAGGCCAACCGGCGTCGTGCATTGATGTGCACATGGCCAGCCAGCGCTGCCGGTAGCCGAACGCTGCCAGCGGTGCCGCGTCCGCCCACGCCCGGTCCAGCGCCTGAAGGTAGCGGTGCACTGGCTCGCCCGGGATGTTGTGGTGGATGAGGGCCTTGGGAAGCCGCTCGGCCACCTCCGACGGACGGGCGAACGCGCCGAAGCGCAGCGAAATGCTCAGCGAGAGCGGGCCTTCCGGGGCGACCGCGATCCACGTGGCCCGGCGCCCGATCTCATCGCAGGTGCCGTCGATGAACAGCCCGCCGGGTGCCAGCCTGGCGCGAACCGTGTCCCACGCTGCGCCGAATTCGGATTCCGGGTACTGCCGCAGCACGTTGAACGCGCGGACCACCGCGGGCCGGCGGCCGGATACCGGGATTTCGAACCCGCCCTGGCGGAAGCTCAGGCCCGGACGTTCCAGGGGCTTGGCGACGGCGACGCGGGCCGGCTCGATCTCAATGCCGATCACTTCCACATCGGCGCGCACCCGGCAGAGGCGCTGGTGGAGTTCGACGGCGGTGGTTGGCGCTGCCCCATAGCCCAGGTCGATGACCAACGGATCCGCGGCCCGGCGCAGGCGGGTGGCCTCTGGGCCAGCCAGCCAGCGGTCCATCCGTCGCAGCCGGTTGGGATTGGTGGTGCCCCGGGTGACGGTTCCGATGGGTCGGCGGACCGGCCGGGTGGCGGTCGCGGACGTCTGGGGCACGAGAAAAAAGAATAAGGGAACCGCGGCCCGCCAGATGCCGCTGCGGGGCTGATTGTGCCGAAGCTCACGGGGGAATTTCCTCCACGCTCCGGAGACATCCGGCAGCGTAACGTCCCGCCGGAGCCGCCGGTGCCGGGGCGGTACTCCGCTAGGATTGCAGCCATGACTTCCACTTCGAAACACACGCTGGTCCTGTTGCGCCACGGGCAGAGCGACTGGAACGAAAAGAACCTCTTCACCGGCTGGGTCGACGTCCCGCTGACCGATCTGGGACGCAAGGAAGCGCACCGCGGAGGCGAGTTGCTGGTCGAGCACAACCTGCTGCCGGACGTTCTGTACACTTCCCGGCTGAAGCGCGCCATTGTCACCGCCAACATTGCGCTGGAGTCTGCGGACCGCAGCTGGATCGATGTCAAGCGCAGCTGGCGGTTGAACGAACGCCACTACGGTGCCCTGCAGGGCAAAGACAAGGCGCAGATCCGCAACGAGTTCGGCGAGGATCAGTTCATGATGTGGCGCCGCTCCTATGACACCCCGCCGCCCGCCTTGGACGACGCCAGCGAGTGGTCGCAGGTCAACGACCCGCGCTACGCGGATCTGGGGGACAACGTGCCACGGACCGAGTGCCTCAAGGACGTGCTGGATCGTTTCCTGCCGTACTGGGAGTCGGACATTTCGGTGGACCTCGCAGCTGGCAAGACCGTGCTGGTGGCCGCGCACGGCAACTCGTTGCGCGCGCTGGTCAAGCACTTGGACGGCATCAGCGACGACGACATCGCCGGGCTGAACATCCCCACCGGCATCCCGCTGGTGTACGAACTGGACGAGAACCTGAAGCCGGTCAACCAGGGCGGCACCTATCTGGACGCCGACGCCGCCGCGGAAGCCATCCAGGCCGTGGCGAACCAGGGCAAAAAGTAACCGCGACTTAAACCGGAAGGTCGGCTCCCCGCGGGGAGCCGACCTTCCGGTTTAAGTCTGCGCCTAGACGGACTGGCCGTTGGGCCGCCACTCGCCGGTCACCAAATAGGTCACCTTGCGGGAGACCGAGACGCCGTGGTCGGCGAAGCGCTCGAAGTAGCGGCTGGCCAGCGAGACGTCCACCGTGGTCGGTCCGGACGAGTCCCAGGCCGGATCGGCGATGGCCTTGAAGACGCCGGCGTGCAGTTCGTTGACCCGGGAGTTGATCATGTCGATCTCGGCGGAAAGGTCCAGGTCGCGGGCCTCGAGGAGTTCGGTCAGCTTCTCCGAGATCGCAATGTCCTTCTCGGCAAATTCGCGGAACGTCCCGCGCATTGACTCGGGGATCACGGGGTCCGGGTAGCGCAGGCGGACCAACTGGGCGATATGCCGGGCAAGGTCGCCCATCCGCTCCAGCGAGGTGCTCATCCGCAGTGCGCCCACAATCATGCGCAGGTCGGAAGCGACCGGTCCTTGCAGCGCCAGAATGTCGATGGAGCGCTCGTCCAGATCCGTCTGGAGGAAATCGATCCGGGCGTCGGCGGCAATGACTTCCTGGGCCAGCTCGATGTCTGCAGTATCGAGCGCAGTGGTTGCCTTTTGCATCGCCTCGGTGACCAGCCGGGAAATCTCGACCAGCTGTTCTCCGACTTGATGGAGCTCGGCCTGGAAAACCTTGCGCACTGGCGTCCTTTCGGTTGTGTTCGTGAGCATACGGGACCTAGCATCCCATTCGCATCACACCTTGTCAGGCTGTGGTTAACTATTACGTCGCCTCAGGTGAACGTTAGTTGAACGGACCTGCGATTACTACTGGATGCGCCTGAAGCTGGGCGGGGCTGCGCCTAAGCTAGAGGCGTGGACCCACTGACTATCGGCTTGCTGGCAGGCCTCATCGGCTTGGCGCTGGGCAGCTTCGGCGTGCTCGCGTTCGGCCTGAGCGACCGCCAGCGGCGACGGCTGCAGGAAGTTGCCGAGCCTACGCTGCCGGATGGCGCCGCCGAGGTGCTGTCCGTCGTCGGCCGCGCCTATGTAGTGGTGGACGCGATCGACGGCGTGGTGCGCGCCAGCCCGGCCGCCTACGCCTTCGGGCTGGTCCGCGGCCACACGATGGTGCACTCCGAACTGTTGGGCCTGACCGCCCGGGTGCGCCGCGACGGCGTGATCGAAGAGCGGCAGCTTGAACTGCCGCGCGGCCCGCTGGGCCAAGGCACCATCGTGGTGCAGGTGCGGGTGGCACCGATCGGCGAGGAGTACATCCTGCTGCTGGCCGATGACCGGACCGAAATTACCCGGACCGAGGCGATGCGCAACGACTTTGTGGCCAACGTCTCGCACGAGCTGAAGACTCCGGTCGGCGCCATCTCGCTGCTGGCCGAAGCCATCGACGACGCGGCGGACGATGCGGAAGCCGTGCGGCGCTTCGCCGGCCGGATGCACAAAGAGGCACGCCGGTTGGGCGCGCTGGTGCAGGACATTATTGAGCTGAGCAGGTTGCAGGGTGCGGACGTGGTGCAGGGCGGCACCGAGGTGGACCTCAACGCAGTGGTCGCCGAAGCCGTGGACCGCAACAAGCTCACCGCGGAAAGCCGCCACATCGAACTGTCGGTCGGCGGAAACATTGGCGTACCGGTCTACGGCGATGCCGAATTGCTGACCACCGCCCTGCGGAACCTGATCGACAACGCCATCCGATACGCCCCGGAACGAAGCAAGGTGGGCGTGGGCCTGCGGGTGCGCGAAGGCCTCGCGACCGTCTCGGTGACCGACCAAGGCCCGGGCATCACCCCCGACCAGCAAGACCGGATCTTCGAGCGCTTCTACCGCCTCGACGACGCCCGCTCGCGGCAGACCGGTGGAACAGGCCTAGGCTTGAGCATTGTCAAACACGTCATCTCCCAGCACGGCGGGGAAGTATCGGTGTGGTCGCAGCCCGGGCAGGGCTCCACCTTCACCGTGCGGCTGCCGGAAATGGAGCAGGAAGACGGCGGCGCCACTGAATCCGTGGAGCCGCGTACGCAGGGCGCCGGTGTGGCGCATGAACAAGGAGTCGGTGCTTGACCCGCATTCTGGTCGTCGAAGATGAAGAGTCGCTGAGCGATCCGTTGAGCTATTTGTTGGGTAAAGAAGGCTTCGAAGTCGAAGTGGTGGACAACGGCCTGGACGCCATCGTGGCGTTCGACCGGGCCGGCGCGGACTTGGTCCTGTTGGACCTGATGCTGCCGGGACAGTCCGGAACGGAAGTATGCCGACAGCTGCGGCAGCGTTCCACGGTCCCGGTCATCATGCTCACCGCGAAGGACTCGGAAATCGACAAGGTCGTGGGACTCGAATTGGGCGCCGACGACTATGTCACCAAGCCCTATTCCTCGCGCGAGCTGGTGGCCCGGGTGCGGGCGGTACTCCGCCGCCAGGGCGAGCCGGAGGAGTTGGTGCCGAACACCGTTTCCTCCGGCCCGGTGCGGATGGATGTGGAACGGCACGTGGTCAGCGTGGACGGCGAACCGGTGTCGCTGCCGCTAAAGGAATTCGAACTGCTGGAGATGCTGCTGCGCAACTCCGGCCGGGTCCTGACCCGCGGTCAGCTGATCGACCGGGTGTGGGGCTCCGACTACGTCGGCGACACCAAGACCCTTGACGTGCACGTCAAGCGGCTCCGCAGCAAGATCGAGCCCGATCCTTCTGCGCCGCGATACTTGGTCACCGTTCGCGGGCTGGGTTACAAATTCGAGCCGTAGGCCTACCCCGCTAGAGAACCAAAAGGCCGGGCCGCTTCCTGGAAGGGAAGCGGCCCGGCCTTGTCTGTCTATGTCTGTGGGATCAGGCGCCGGCCTGATCGGTGGGCTCCTCCGACGGCGCCGGGGTTTCCGTCGGCGCGGCGGATTCGGTCGGTGCGGGGGTGGGAACGTAGCTGCTGTACTCCGGCAGCGTGCCGTCCAGAACAGGCACCCGCACGTCGGCGGATTCGTTGTTCACCCGGACGGTGACATTGGCCAGGGCGCCCGGAGCGGCTCCGGGACGGTCCACGGTGGTCTCGTTCGCCTCGTCCTCGAAGCGGATCTGCCCATCGGCCGGAACGGTGACGGTGGCGGTGGTGCCCGAGCCCGTCAGGCTCAGCTGTACGGGGGAGTCCGAGGTGTTCACCACGGTACCGAGGAGGCGGCCGGTGGAATTTTCGTTCTCGGCGACAACCAGCAGGTTGCGCAGCCCGATGGGGCCGACGTTGGCCACAATGCCGTCGCTGGCCGAGTAGGACTTGGTGGTGGCCTGTTCATTGATTGCGCCGCATCCGGTCGATGCGAGCAGGGTGAGCGCGGCGGCGCCTGCTACAAGGGTGCGCTGCACACGGTTCTTCGGCGCAATCTTCACGGCAGAAACTCCTCAGTATCAATCAGGTGCGGTGCTGCAGATCTAGGCAGCTTGCCTCGCCTAGCCTACCGGCAAACCGGTGAAAAGCTGGATTCGACGTTTGTAAGAATCCGCTCAAATGCACCAAATCGACGATCCGTCAAGGGGGTCGGGGGCTGTATTTTAGCCCGCAGAAGGGCCGTCAGCCCCGCAAACTCGCGGAAGTGACTGGATTATCCATGGTAAACTAGAGGTCGGGAAAGGGGATACTACACATGGTATTTGAGGTCGGCGAGACGGTTGTTTACCCTCACCACGGTGCAGCAAAGATCGAAGAGATCAAAATGCGCACCATCAAGGGTGAAGAGAAGATGTATCTCAAGCTCCGGGTTGCCCAGGGCGATCTGACTATTGAAGTTCCGGCGGAGAATGTGGATCTGGTCGGGGTCCGCGATGTGGTGGGCAAGGAAGGCCTCGAGCATGTGTTCGATGTGCTCCGTGCCGAGTTCACCGAAGAGCCGACCAACTGGTCCCGCCGTTACAAGGCGAACCTGGAAAAGCTGGCCTCCGGCGACGTCATCAAGGTAGCGGAAGTTGTTCGCGACCTGTGGCGCCGGGACCATGACCGCGGCCTCTCCGCGGGCGAGAAGCGGATGCTGGCCAAGGCACGGCAGATCCTGGTTTCCGAACTCGCGCTGGCAGAGAAGACCGACGAAGACAAGGCAGCAGAGGTCCTCGACGAGGTCCTCGCCTCCTGATTGTGCTCCAAGCGGCCGGCGTCCCGAACGGGATGCCGGCCGCTTTTTGCTTGCCGGCGGACGGCCCGCGCCGCCCGATTAGGCTAGGGGGATGGGCACAGCACAGGCATCAGTAGGCGTGATCGTAGTAGCGGCGGGCTCCGGCACCCGGCTGGGCTACGGCCTGCCCAAGGCTCAGGTCCCGCTGGCCGGCGAACCGATCCTCGCGCATGCACTCCGGGGCGTCCTGGCAGCCGGGGTCGCAGCACGGATCTGCGTGGCCGTTCCCGCCGGGGATACGGTGCTGCGGAAGCTCTGTGCCGGCTTTGCCGCGCAGCATCCGGACGTAGTGATTTCAACGGTCGACGGCGGTGCCTCCCGGGCGGCCTCGGTCGCCGCGGCGCTGCGCGGACTGGGGGACGGCGTCGACGCGGTCCTGGTGCACGATGCCGCCCGGGCACTCACCCCGCCCGAGGTGTTCCAGCGGGTTGCGGCCGCGCTGGCGGCCGGCGCCCGCGCCGTCGTTCCTGCGGTAGCGGTGGTGGACACCATCAAGACGGCCAGGCCGAGCACCGGTGCGGAGGCGGATATTGCCCCCGAAAAGGTGGCGGCTACGGTTGACCGCGCGCACCTGCGGGCCGTGCAGACGCCGCAGGGCTTCGATGCCGCGGCGTTGGCGCGGGCGCACGAAAGCCTGGCCGGCCTGGGGCCGGGAGAGGCCGACGGCATCACCGACGAGGCACTGCTGATGGAACGCGGCGGCGTGGACGTCATGCTGGTGCCCGGGTCAGCGCAGGCCCTGAAGATCACCACGCAGCTGGACCTGGCCGTGGCCGAAGCCCTGCTGGCAGCCCGCCAGCCCCGACGCATCATGGAAGGCTGATTGTGCCCGACTTCCCGTATCCCATCCCGCGCACCGGAATCGGTGTGGACGTGCACGCTTTCGCCACCATGGCCGACCCTCAGCCGTTGTGGCTGGGCGGCCTGCTGTGGGAAGGGGAGCAGGGCCTGGCCGGGCATTCCGACGGCGATGCCGCCGCGCACGCGGCCGCCGACGCGCTGTTCTCCGCGGCCGGGGTCGGCGACCTGGGCACGCACTTCGGCACCGACCGGCCGGAGTACGCGGGCGCTTCCGGCGTGCGGCTGCTCTCCGAGGCTGCCCGGATTGTCCGCGAGGCCGGCTTCGAGATCGGCAATATTGCGGTCCAACTGGTCTGCAACCGGCCCAAGTTCGGCCCGCGCCGGAGCGAATCCGAGGCTGTACTCAGCGAGGCAGCCGGCGCACCGGTCAGCGTTTCCGCCACCACCAGCGACGGGTTGGGGTTCACCGGCCGTGGCGAGGGGATCGCGGCGGTGGCCACCGCCGTCGTTGTTTCCGTCCGCTAGGGGCCAACACCGGACGGATTGCCGGCTCCGTGCTCCGCGCTGGGGCGGTGCGCAACGGGGCTCAACGGTTCGCACCGGTACCGCGGGCGCGGCTACGCTAGAGCGGTGAGCCTGAGATTCTATGACACCGCCACCGCGCAAGTCCGCGATTTCGTCCCGCTGGTCCCGGGCAAGGTGGGGCTCTATTACTGCGGCGCCACGGTGCAGGGGGATCCGCACGTGGGCCATATCCGCTCGGCCATCGCGTTCGACCAGCTCACCCGCTGGCTGCGCTACAGCGGCTATGACGTCACGGTGGTGCGCAACGTGACGGATATTGACGACAAGATCCTGGTCAAGTCCGCCGATTCCTTCCGCCCGGACGCCGCCGAGGACCCGATGGTGCCGGTCCCGAACGAGCCCTGGTGGGCGCTGGCCTACCGCTATGAGCAGGAGTTCGCCAAGGCCTACGACGCGCTGGGCGTGGAACGGCCGACTTACGAACCGCGCGCCACCGGCCACATCCCGGAGATGCACCGGCTGATCCAGCAGCTGATCGACCGCGGCCACGCCTACCCTGCGCTGGACGACTCCGGCGACGTCTACTTCGACGTGCGTTCCTGGCCGGAATACGGCTCGCTGACACACCAGCGGATCGAGGATATGCAGGCCGCGCCCGACGCCGGCCCGCGCGGCAAGAAGGATCCGCGCGACTTTGCGCTCTGGAAGGGGCACAAGGAAGGGGAGCCGGAGACCGCCAGCTGGGCCAGCCCGTGGGGCGCCGGCCGGCCGGGCTGGCACCTGGAGTGCTCGGCCATGGTCACCAAGTACCTTGGCACCGAGTTCGATATCCACGGCGGCGGGCTGGACCTGCGGTTCCCGCACCACGAGAACGAAGTGGCGCAGTCCCGGGCGGCCGGTCAGGGCTTCGCCAACTTCTGGATGCACAACGGCATGGTCACCTTCGAGGGCGAGAAGATGTCCAAGTCAATCGGCAACATCATCACGCCGGCGCAAATGCTCCAGGACGCCAGGCCGCTGGTGGTCCGCTACTACCTGGGCCAGGCGCAGTACCGGTCCGCGCTGGACTACAACCCCGGTTCGCTGGTGGAAGCGGCCGCCGCGGTGGAGCGGATCGAAGGCTTCATGCAGCGGGCGCTGAAGTTCCTCTACGGCGAGCAGTTCGGGTTCGTAGTGACCGAACGCGTGCCGGAGGCGTTTGCTGCCGCGATGGACGACGACCTCAACGTGCCGCAGGCGCTGGCCGCGGTGCACGAAACGGTCCGCGCCGGCAACACCGCGCTGGACGCCAAGGACAAGGAAGCGGCCACCCGCGCGCTGCATCAGGTCATGGCCATGACCGACGTGCTGCACATCAACCCGCTGGATCCGCACTGGCATTCCGGCGGCGCGGACACCGCCGCGCACCAGGCCCTGGACACGCTGGTGCGCGCCCAGTTGGAGGAGCGCCGTGCGGCCCGGGCGGCCAAGGACTGGTCCCGTGCCGACGCCATCCGCGACACCCTGGCCGAAGCCGGAATCGTGGTGGAGGACTCGGCCGAGGGCGCGAGCTGGAGCCTCGGCTGACGGCAGCCGGCACGGTTGGCGGTACCCTTTAAGCTAGACGGTTCCCGTCTGGCTAGCCGGCCACCCCCGGTGTGCGCCAGCGGGAACCCACCTTCCCCAACACCAAAGGTAGTTTTCGATGGCCAACAAACCTCGCCCCGGAGCGGTGCGCAAGTCCAAGAAGGGACCCACCACAGGAACCGGCGGCCACGGGCGCAAGGCGCTCGAAGGCAAGGGGCCGACGCCGAAGGCCGAAGACCGCCCGTACCACAAGGCGTACCGCACCAAGCAGCTCTCCGAACGCTCGGCCGCCAAACACCAGGGCGGCCAGCGCACCGCCGCCCGCCGGGGCAAGACCGCCGGCGAGATGGTGACCGGACGCAATTCCGTGGTGGAAGCCCTGCGCGCCGAGGTGCCCGCCAAGGCGCTGCACGTGGCAGTCCGGATCGAGATGGACGACCGGGTCAAGGAATCGCTGAAGATCGCCGCCGAACGCGGCATCCCGGTGCTGGAGTCGCACAAGACCGAACTGGACCGGATGACCGACGACGCCGTCCACCAGGGCCTGGTCTTGCAGATCCCGCCCTACGAATACCAGGACGCGCTGGAGTTGGCCGAGGAAACCATGGCCAAGTTCAAGAAGGGGTACATCAACAATGCCCCGCTGTTCGTGGCACTGGACGGGATTACCGATCCGC
This sequence comes from Arthrobacter sulfonylureivorans, assembly GCF_022637435.1. Classification (NCBI taxonomy): domain Bacteria; kingdom Bacillati; phylum Actinomycetota; class Actinomycetes; order Micrococcales; family Micrococcaceae; genus Arthrobacter; species Arthrobacter sulfonylureivorans. The sequence goes on along the minus strand of NZ_CP093326.1, from coordinate 3,480,176 downwards.
GCAACCTCGGAGCCATCATCCGCTCCGCGTCCGCCTTCAGCGGCCACGGCGTGGTGGTGCCCGAGCGCCGCTCCGTGGGCATGACGGCCTCCGCCTGGAAGACCAGCGCCGGCGCGGCCGTTCGCGTCCCGGTGGCCAAGGCGAACAACCTGAACAACACGCTCAAGGCCTTCCAGCAGCTGGGCATCTTCGTGCTGGGCTTGGACGGCGAGGGCGACGTGTCGCTGCCCGACCTGTCCCTGGCCACCGAGCCGGTGTGCCTGGTCGTCGGTTCCGAGGGCAAGGGCCTCTCCCGGCTGGTCCGGGAGAACTGCGACCAGATTGTCTCCATCCCGATCGATTCGGCGATGGAATCGCTCAACGCCTCGATGGCCGTGGGCATCAGCTTGTACGAGATATCGCGGCAGCGCGCCCGCTAGGAGCAGGTGGACCGTTTGGCCCGTCACGCCAAGAGCATTTCCCCCAAGCTGCCGGTCCGCCCGCCACAGCTTTCCCGGGCCTTCCCGCTGGGGGTCAGCGCCACGGCACCGGGGATGCCGGCGATCCCCGGTGCGGTGAATGTGGCGGTGTTCGCCCCCGGGCACGCCACACTGGACGTGCACTTCCAGGACGCAAGCGGCGCCTGGCAGCGCGTTGAACTGAAGGCCTTCACCGACGGCGTCCACCACGGCACGGTCAAGGGCCTGGACGCCGGCAGCCGTTACGCCTTCTGGCCGCACGGCCAGGCGCTGCCGGCCTCGGGGCAGCTGCTGCTGGACCCGTATGGGCGTGCCATTGACGACGACGGCGGCGTGCTGCGTTCCGTGTACGTCACCGGCGGCTTCGACTGGGGAGACGACTCGCGCCCGCACGTGCCCTGGCGGGACACGGTGGTCTACGAGTGCCACGTCAAGGGCCAGACCATGCTGCACCCGGAGATTCCGGAAGAGCTGCGCGGCACCTACGCCGGCCTGGCGCACCCGGTGATGGTCGATTACCTGCTGGAACTGGGAATCACCACGCTGGAGCTGCTGCCGGTGCACTACCACCTGGACGAGCCGCACCTGCAGGACCTGGGCCTGGCCAACTACTGGGGCTACAACACGCTGGGCTTCTTCGCGCTCTGGCCGGGCTACGCCACCGCGGCCGCCCAAGCCGCGGGCCCGCGCGCCGTGCAGGACGAGTTCCGCGCGATGGTAAAGAAGCTGCACTCGGTGGGGATCGAGGTGCTCCTGGACGTGGTCTACAACCACACAGCCGAGGGCGGGAAAGACCAGGACACATATTCCTTCCGCGGTCTGGCGGACCACGTGTACTACCGGCACGATGGCCACGGGAACTACCTGGACACCACCGGCTGCGGGAACACGATGAACTTCAACGAGCCGCGGGTGATCCAGTTAGCGCTGGACTCGCTGCGCTACTGGGTGGAAGAGTTCCACATTGACGGCTTCCGCTTCGACCTGGCCGTGTCCCTGGGCCGCGATGGGCAGAACCACTTCAATCCCCGCCATCCGTTCCTGGTGGCCGTCGGCGCCGACTCCGTTTTGTCCGGAGCCAAACTGGTCTCCGAGCCGTGGGACGTGGGCGACGGCGGCTGGCAGACCGGCCACTTCCCGCCTGGCTGGACCGACTGGAACGATAACTTCCGCGATACCGTCCGTGATTTTTGGCTGGCGGACCAGGCCGCAGCGGCCTCCGGCGGGCAGGGCGGGACCGTGGCCAGGCTGGCCAGTTGCCTGGCCGGGTCCACCGAGCTGTTCGTCGGTTCCGGCCGCACGGCGCTGGCTTCGCTGAACTTCGTCGCCGCCCATGACGGTTTCACTCTGGCCGACCTGACGTCGTACCTCCGCAAGCACAATGAGGCGAACGGCGAAGAAAACCGCGACGGCCACGACCACAACCGCAGCTACAACCACGGCGTCGAGGGGCACACCGGGGACAGCCGGATCCTGGATGCGCGGGAGCGGACTGCGCGGAACCTGATGGCCACTTTGCTGCTGTCGCTGGGGGTGCCGATGATCTGCGCCGGGGACGAGATCGGGCGCAGCCAACAGGGGAACAACAACGCGTACTGCCAGGACAACGCCCTGGCCTGGACCAACTGGCAGCTGGATGAGCGCGAACACCGCATGTTTGATGTCACCCGCCGGCTGATCCGGATCCGCCGGTCCTTCCTGGCGCACCAGCCCTACAACTATCCGGCGCGGGAGGAGAGTTCCTACCTGCTCTGGTTCAATGCCGACGGCGAACCGATGACGCCGGAGGACTGGAACGACCCCGACAGCCGCATGGTCCAGCTGCTGATGGGGTCGCCGCAAGGCGTGATTGACGGTCTGGTGGTCATCAACGGGGGGCGCCAGCCGCAGAAGATCGTGATGCCCGATCCACGGTCGCTGCAGGAGTTCGGCAAGCACCGCGGCGAAAAAATTCCGTTCGAGCTGCTCTACACCACCTCGCACGTCGACGATCAACGACGCGGGGCCAAGATCCGCAGCGGCGAGAAGGACATTGTGGGCGCCAACGCCATCTCGATCTACCGCCTGACATAAATCCAGCGCCGGGGGCCCAAGGGGCTCTCCCGGCGCCGGACTACCGCGCGGTGGGACGCGATCCGAGACGGATCAGACCTCGGATCAGACCTGCCGTGGCGGCTCCTGCACATTCCCGCGGGCCTCCTGTGCCCGATCCTTGACGTCCTGGGCGGCGGACGTGCCTTCGGCCTTGACCCTGTCCATCGAGTCCTGGGCCGAGTACTTCAGATCCTCGGCGGCCTCCCGGGCGGGCTCCTTCATGTCCTGCGCCACCTCTTGGGCAGAGTCCTTGACCTGCTGGACCACCGGCTGGGCTTCTTCCTTGACCCGTTCGGCTGCCTGCTGCTCCATGCGGCTCGCGGGGAACAGCGAGGACAGCAACCAGCCGGCGCCGAAGGCGATCAGGCCGGCCGCCAGGGGGTTGCCCTCCGTCTTGCGCGCAATCCGGTGCGGGAAGTCGCTGGCCATCTCGCCGGCGTCGTGCATCATGGACTTCGTGTTGCTGCCGGCGTCGTCGGCAGCGCCCATGACCTTGTCCTTCACCCGGCCGACGGAATCTTTCACCTTGTCCGTCTGCCGGTGGACGATGTTCGACGGCGAGGCTTTCTCCGCGACCGCGTCCACGTCGGTGCCCAGCCGTGCGCGTGTCCGTTCGATATCGGCTCGAATTTCTTCTGGTGACTGGCTCATCGTGCTTCCTCACTTGGCTTCAATGTTTCCGGAATCTTCTTCACTGACTCGGCGGTGCGGGGCATCCCTTGAACGGTCTTGAGTTGCTTGCGGCCGACCGAGTAGAGGATGGCGGCAATGATGGCCCAGATGACTGCCACGATCAGGGCGGACCAAGCCAGGCCGATGAAGTAGGCCATCAGGGTCCAGAGGGCCAGGGAGAGGAATAGGAGGACGAAATGGCCGGCCACACCGGCTCCGCCCAGCATGCCTGCTCCCTTGCCGGCGCGTGTGCCGGTCTCCTTAAGCTCGGCCTTCGCAAGCTCCAGTTCCTGCCGCATCAGCACGGAGATGTCCTTGCTGACTTGGCTGAGCAGGTCGCCGAGGGACTCATTCTCGGCCTTGATTTCCGCCCGTGTCGGTTCGGCGGAATCCTGGCCGGGCACCCGCTGGTTACCGGGCACCTGCTGATGACTCATCGTGTTCCTCCGTCGTCATAGGGGTTGCGGTCCGGGATCGCGGTGCCGCGACCGCCAAGGGGCGGTTCGCCGACCGGGTAGGTGGTCTCAGGCTGTGCCGGTGCACCACCAAGGGCCGACCCCGTCTGCGCACCCGGTGCCGCGTAGCCCGCTGCGCCTTGGGCTTCATAACTGCCGGCCGTCGTCTCCGGCGAGGCGTAGACCGGTCCGGCGGTGGCGCGGTGCGTGCCCATTCGTTGACCCGTTCCGACGCCGCTGCCCGTTCCGCCGCTGTCGGCGGTCAGGCCCTTGGCCAGCCTGCCGGCCAGGATGCCGGCGCCTGCCGCGATGGCCAGGAAAGCACCGGGACGCTGGCGGGCAAAGCGCTTCACCTCGTCCAGCAGGGAACCGGGGTCGCGGTTTTCCAACCAGCCGGCCACGGAGTCCGCCCTGTCTGCGGCGCGGCTCACCAGATGCGTCGCGGTCCCGGACTGGTCGGAGTTGCGGGCCATAGAGCTCAGCTCTTCACCGATCGACCGCAGCCCGGAGGCCACGCGCTGTTGCTGGGTGTGGGCCTGGCCGTAGACATCGTCGCCCAGTTCGGACATCAGGTCCCGGGCCTTCTCCTTGGCCTCGTGGGCCACCTGCTTTGCCTCGCCCTTGGCCGTCTGCGCCACATGCTGGCCGGCTTCGACTCCCTCGCGACCTACTTCCTTCGCTTCGGTCTTGGCCGTCTCGCTCCTGGGCTGGCCGGTGGCCGGCGGAGTCGTGGGTGGCGGGACTGCCGCGCCTCCGGCCGGGTAAACGGGAACTCCCTCGTCGTAACTGCCGGAACTTGAATTCGTGGTCATGGCAATTCCTTTTCTGTGTCGGGTTTCTTCCTGTCAGGCCTGGTGATTTCAGGTGCGTTCACGGGATTCCTCCTCCTGCCCGTAGGCATGACGGAGCTTGCGGCCCCGCGCGATGTCCTCCTCTTCCTTCTCGGCGTTCTTGTCGCTCTTGCGGCTGTCACGGACCGGAAGCTGAATGTTTTCTTCGGCGGCGATGCCAGCCTGGAGTTGCCGGCCGCGCTCGGTCTCTGCGTCGAACTCAGCGCCGAACAGCAGGGCAAGGTTGGCCAGCCAGAACCACAGCAGCAGCACAATCACACCGCCAATGGCACCGTAGGTCTTGTTGTAGTTACCGAAGTTGGCCACATAGAAGGCAAAGCCGAGGGTTGCCAGAGCCAGCACCAGCAGCGCGATCAGGGCGCCGAGGCTCATCCAGCGGAATCTCGGCTGTTTCACGTTGGGCGTCGCGTAGTACAGCACTGCGATCATCACCACCGCGAAGATGACCAGCACCGGCCACTTGGCGATGTTCCAGACGGTCAGTGCCGCTTCGCCGAGACCGATCAATGAACCGACGGCCTGTGCGACCGGCCCGGACAACACCAGCATCAGCATCATCAGCACCGCCAGCATCAGCACCACAATGGTGATCAGCAGCATGACCGGGCGAAGTTTCCAGAACGGCCGGCCCTCGTCGACCTCATAGATCCTGTTCATGGCCCGGCCGAAAGCGTTGACGTAACCGGAGGCAGACCAGATGGCACCCACCAGGCCGATGACGAACGCCAACCCCGCTCCCTGGGAGCTGGCCAGCTGCTCAATCGGCTGCCGGATGACATCGACCGCTTGGCCCGGCGCCACCTTCTCCACCATGCTCAGCATGGCGTCCGTGGTTTTTTCGGCCTGTCCCACCAGTCCCAGAACGGAAACCAAGGCCAGCAGACCCGGGAACAGCGACAGGACGCCGTAGTACGTCAGCCCAGCCGCCAGATCCGTACAGTCGTCGTCGGTGAATTCACGGAAAGTCTTGCGGAGTATGTACTTCCAGGAGGCCTTCTTCACCTGTGGGGGAGTCTGAGGCTTGTCCTCATGGTCCGGCGGTGGTGCGGTGCCTTGCTCGGTACCGGTGCCCATATTCGCCTCCTCTGTGGTTCATTAGGACGGAACACCCTCATGTTATTAGTCAGCATGCTGATAATAAAGGGGTGTGCCACACAGAAGGACGTACGATGGGGCAGATTTCCCGGCCATTGCGGGCCAATTTCGGTGCGCTGCCGCGGTAGGGTAGCGGCGGGAATCGGCGGAATTTTGGCTACGGCAGCGGGCGGAGCCCGACACCGACGCCCGACAGGGACGCCCGCTTCCGATGCCGGCCGGCCATCATCAGGGACCGGCCGGCCGGCCGGGAATCAGTTGCTGGCGTTGGCTACCAGGCCGAGTTCGGCCTGGTTAGCCAGGGACGCATGCTTGGGCAGCACGCGCACGCTGTAGCCGAACGACCCGGAACGGTCGATGGTCACCGGGCCCGTGAACAGGTAGCGGCCGTCGCCCAGCTGCTCGGCGACGGTCAGGTCGTCGGTGGAAGTTTGCGCGAGATCGTCGTTTTCGGTGACTTGCCCGTGGACCACTTGGACGATGACGCTGTCCGGTGCCAGCGGACCGAGCCGGACGTAGGCATTGACCGTCAGCGACTCGCCGATTTGCGGTTCGTCGGTAATGCCCATCGAGTCCACATGCTCCACCGACACGTCGCCCCAAGCATTGCGGACCCTGCTGGTCCACGCGGCCAGTTCCTTCGCCGCGGCGAAATCGTCAGCTCGGGCGGCCTGCCCGGACGTCGATGCGGGACGGTAGAGCTGCTCCACATAGTCCTGCAGCATCCGTTCCGCGGAGACGGCCGGCCCCAAGTTGGCCAGCGTGTGCTTGATCATGGCGATCCACTGGTGCGGTACCTTGTCCGTCCCCACCGGGTCGGACGGGCCGGCGGCTCCGGCGCCTTCGGATATCTCCGCGGCGTAAAAACGCGGCGCCACATGGTTTTCCACCAAATCGTAGAGCGCCGCCGCTTCGATGTCGTCCCGCTCATCCGGGTCGAACACGTCGTCGGTCCCGGCGTCGGTGGAGGGGTTCGCCGTCGGAATCGCCCAGCCGTTGCCGCCGTCGAACATTTCGTCCCACCAGCCGTCCAACACGGACAGATTCAAGCCGCCGTTGATGGCCGCCTTCATACCGGAGGTGCCGCAGGCTTCCAGCGGCCGCAGCGGGTTGTTCAGCCACACGTCGCAACCCGGGAAGAGGGTGCGGGCCATGGCGATGTCGTAATTGGGCAGGAAGACAATCCGATGCCGGACCTCCGGGTCGTCGGTGAAACGCACCAGATCCTGGATCATCCGCTTGCCCTGCTCGTCCGCCGGATGGGATTTGCCGGCGATGACCAACTGAACCGGCCGTTCGGGATGCAGCAGCAGTGCCTTGAGCCGGGCAGGATCGCGCAGCATCAAGGTCAGCCGCTTGTAGGTGGGCACACGCCGGGCAAAGCCGATGGTCAGCACGTCCGGGTCCAGCACCGAATCGGTCCAGGCCAGCTCGGCATCCGCAGCGCCGCGCTTCTTCCAGGAGGCGCGCAGCCGGCGGCGGACATCGTCAATCAAGTTGGTCCGCAGGGTCCGGCGCAGCGCCCAGATATCCTCGTCGGCGGCGTCGTACACGCGCTCCCACTGGCGGTCGATCACGGTTTGGTTGCCGAACGCCGACCGGGCGAACTCCGCAACCCGCGGATCCACCCAGGTGGGCACGTGCACGCCGTTGGTCACCGAGCCGATCGGCACTTCCTGCTGGTCGAAGCCCGGCCAGAGCCCGGAGAACATGCCGCGCGAGACCACGCCGTGCAGCTTGGCCACGCCATTGGCCCGCTGCGCCAGCCGCAGGCCCATCACGGCCATATTGAACTTGGACGGGTCTCCGCCGTCGTAATTCTCATCGCCCAGTTCCAGGATCTTGGCGGTGGGCACATCCGGGGCGAGCCCGGCACTGAAGAAGTGCTGGATCTGCGCCTTGTCGAACCGGTCGATGCCGGCCGGCACCGGAGTGTGCGTGGTGAAGACGGTGTTGGCGCGGCCCGCGGCCAGCGCCTCGTCCCAGCTCAGGCCGGCGGCCGCCAGTTCCTGGATGCGCTCGACGCCCAGGAAACCCGCGTGCCCTTCGTTGGTGTGGAAGACCTCCGGGGCCGGAGCGCCGGTGAGCCGCTGGTGGACGCGCAGCGCCTTTACCCCGCCCATGCCCAGCAGCAGTTCCTGCTGCAGCCGGTGGTCGCCGCCGCCGCCGTAGAGCCGGTCGGTGATGCCGCGCGCCGCCTCATCATTGCCCGGAATGTTGGAATCCAGCAGCAGCAGCGGCACCCGGCCCACATCGGCGCGCCAGATGAAGGCGCCGAGTCGGCGCCCGTTCGGCAGCGGCAAGGTAACCTGGGCCGGCTGCCCGTCCGCCTCGCGCAGCAAGGTCAACGGCAGGCCGTCCGGGTCAAGCACGGGATAGGTCTCCTGCTGCCACGCGTCGCGGCTCAGCGACTGCTTGAAGTAGCCGGCGGCATAGAGCAGGCCCACGCCCACCAGCGGCACGCCTAGATCGGACGCGGCCTTCAGGTGGTCGCCGGCCAGAATGCCCAGGCCGCCGGAGTACTGCGGGAGCACGTGGGTGATGCCGTACTCGGGGGAGAAGTAAGCGATCGACGCCGGGGCATCGGCTCCCAGCGTCTGGTACCAGCGGTCTTCGGTGAGGTACTGCTCCAGGTCCGCGTCCAGTTCGCGCACACGGGTCACCACCTGCTGGTTGGCGGCGAGCTCGCGCAGCCGTTCGCGGGTAAAGGAGCCCAGCAGGGCCACCGGATCCTGACCCACCTCGGCCCAAGCCTTGGGGTCCAATTGTTCGAAGAGCTGCTGGGTTGGCCGGTGCCAGGACCAGCGCAGGTTGCCTGCCAGACGGGCCAGCGGAGCAATGCTCTCGGGGAGGACAGTGCGGACGGTAAATCTGCGGATTGCCTTCACCCGGCCTACGTTAGCGCAGATACCTCCACCGGTGATGACCGGCAGGTTAATGCGCGCCGAACTGGCCGCCAATGAGTCTCCGCGGCGCCTGGATCCTTCGCAATCGGGATGGATTCTCGCTAACGTCTAGTCTTGTGACGACTTCGATGCAGGAGCACAGCCCGTCCCATCCAACGCAGCGCCTGAAATTTGGCCGGATTCCGGTGGTCGATGTTTGGCCCGTGGTCGGCGGCGGCGATTTCCCGGCCAAGGCGATTCCGGGCGAGGACATTGAGGTGGCCGCCACCGTCTTCCGCGAGGGGCACGATAAGATCGGCGCCACCGCGGTGCTGTTCGACCCGGACGGCAACCCGGTCCAGCGCGCCCGGCTCACGCCCGGGGCCACCGGCACCGACCGCTGGCACGGCAAGATTCGGCCCACCGGCACCGGCCTGTGGACCTTCCACATTGAAGGCTGGGGGGACAACTACGCCACCTGGCGGCACAACGCCGAGGTGAAGATCGCCGCCGGCGTCGACGTGGACCTGATGCTCACCGAAGGCAGGCAGTTGCTGGAACAGGCCGGCGGGCAAGGCGGGCGGCCGGAAGAGAATGCGCAGGTGCTGCGCGAAGCTGCCGCAGCGCTCGCCGACGAATCCCTCTCGGTGCACGAGCGGCTGGCCGCGGGCACCTCGGAGGAGGTGCTGGCCGCGGTCCGCAGCCACCCGATCCGCAGCTTGGTCAGCCCCTCGAAGCAGTACCCCATCCTGGTGGAGCGCGAACAGGCCGGCCGCGGCGCCTGGTACGAATTCTTCCCGCGCTCGGAAGGCGCGCATTACGACCCGGCGACCGGCATCTGGACCTCCGGGGACTTCACGACGGCGGCCGAGCGGCTTCCGGCCGTCGCCGCCATGGGCTTTGATGTGATCTACCTGCCGCCCATCCACCCGATCGGCGAGATCAACCGCAAGGGCCCGAACAACACCTTGACCGCCGGTCCGGGGGACCCCGGCTCGCCCTGGGCCATCGGCTCCAAGGACGGCGGACACGATGCCATCCACCCCGATCTGGGCGGCTTCGAGCAGTTCGACGCCTTCGTGGCGGCGGCCGAAGCACTCGGCCTGGAAGTGGCACTGGACCTGGCGCTGCAGGCAGCCCCGGACCATCCGTGGGCCACCGAGCATCCCGAATGGTTCACCACCCGGGTCGACGGGACCATTGCCTACGCGGAGAATCCGCCGAAGAAGTACCAGGACATTTATCCGCTGAACTTCGACAACGACCCGCGCGGCCTCTCCGAAGAGGTCCTGCGGATTGTGCAACTGTGGATTTCGCACGGAGTGAAGATCTTCCGGGTGGACAACCCGCACACCAAGCCCGTGTGGTTCTGGGAGTGGCTGATCGGCACGGTGAACCGCGAGCATCCGGACGTGGTGTTCCTGGCCGAGGCTTTCACCCGGCCGGCCATGATGCACGCGCTGGGCCGGGCCGGTTTCCAGCAGTCCTACAGCTACTTCACCTGGCGCAACACCAAGGACGAGATCGAAGAGTACTTCACCGAGATCAGCCACGAGACCGCGGCGTTCTTCCGGCCCAACTTCTTTGTCAACACTCCGGACATCCTCACCGAGTACCTGCAGTACGGTGGCCCGGCAGCGTTCAAGATCCGCGCGGTGCTCGCGGCGACGGCCAGTCCGCTCTGGGGCGTCTATGCCGGCTACGAACTGTACGAACACGTGGCCAGGCCGGGCGCCGAGGAATATATCGACAACGAAAAGTACGAGTACAAGGCCCGCGACTTCGCCGCCGCGGAGGCCGAAGGGCGCTCGCTGGCACCGTACCTGACCCGGCTGAACTCCATCCGGCGGGCCCATCCTGCACTCGGCGACCTGGGCAACCTCACCGTGCACCGCAGCACGGATCCGGCCACGGTGGTGTACTCCAAACACAAGGCGCACCTGCCCGAATCCCACAGCGGCGGGCGGGACACCGTCGTCGTCGTGGTGAATGTGGATCCGCACAGTGCGCGCGAATCAACGGTTTCGCTGGACCTGGCGGCGCTGGGGCTGCGGGACGAGGACTACAACGACGACGGCACGTTCTGGGTGGACGATCTGCTCACCGGACAGAGCTGGCGCTGGGGCGAGCACAACTACGTGCGGCTGGACGCCCACGTGGAACCGGCCCACGTCCTGCACATCCGTAGGAGCCGCTGATGGCCAGCCCGTTTCAGCTGCATGCTCCGGGCCTGGCCCACGACCCGCACTGGTACCGCAAGGCCGTTTTCTACGAGGTGCTGGTACGCGGCTTCGCGGACGCCAACGGGGACGGGTCGGGCGACTTCTCCGGGCTGATCGAGAAACTCGACTACCTGCAGTGGCTGGGGATCGACTGCCTGTGGGTTCCGCCGTTCTTCAAGTCTCCGCTGCGCGACGGCGGGTACGACGTCGAGGACTACTACGACGTGCTGGACGAGTTCGGCACCATTGGCGACTTCAAACGACTGGTGGCCGAGGCCCACGCCCGCGGCGTGCGTGTGATCATCGACCTGCCGCTGAACCACACCTCGGACAAGCACGACTGGTTCGAGCAGTCCCGGCGCGACCCGGACGGCCCGTACGGTGATTTCTACGTCTGGTCCGACACGGACGAGAAATACCAGGACGCGCGGATCATCTTCGTGGACACCGAAGACTCCAACTGGGCCTTCGACCCGATCCGCCGGCAGTTTTACTGGCACCGCTTCTTCAGCCACCAGCCGGACCTGAACTTCGAGAACCCGAAGGTGATCGAGGCGGTGTTCGACGTGGTGCGGTTCTGGCTGGACCAGGGGATCGACGGTTTCCGCGCGGACGCCATCCCGTACCTGTTCGAAGAGGACGGGACCAACTGCGAAAACCTGCCCGCCACGCACACCTTCCTGCAGGACCTGCGCGCCATGGTTGACGCCGAATACCCGGGCCGCGTGATCATCGCCGAAGCCAACCAGCTGCCGCACGAGGTGGTGGAATATTTCGGCCAGCAGGACGACGACGGCGGAGTGCGTCCGGAGTGCCACATGGCCTTCCACTTCCCGATCATGCCGCGGCTTTACTACGCCCTGCGGGACCAGAACGCCGGGCCGATCGTGGCCACCATGGAGGAGACCCCGGCGATCCCGGCCGGTGCTCAGTGGGCAACGTTCCTGCGCAACCATGACGAACTGACGCTGGAAATGGTCAGCATGGAAGAGCGGGAGGCGATGTTCGGCTGGTACGCCCCGGACTCGCGGATGCGCTCCAACATCGGCATCCGCCGCCGGCTGGCCCCGCTGCTGGACAACTCCCGGGCGGAAATCGAACTGATCCACGCGCTGCTGCTCTCGCTGCCGGGCAGCCCGTTCCTGTATTACGGGGACGAGATTGGCATGGGCGATAACATCTGGCTGGAAGACCGCGATGCTTCCCGCACGCCGATGCAGTGGAACCCTGACCGCAACGCGGGGTTCTCCACCGCGGACCCGGGCAAGCTCTACCTGCCGGTAGTGCAGTCGCTGGTGTACCACTACAACTACGTCAACGTAGAGGCGCAACTGGCGCACAACAGCTCGCTGCTGCACTGGCTGCGCCAGATGCTGTCGGTGCGCAAGGCACACCCCGCCTTCGGCCTGGGCAGCTACCAGAACGTGCCGGTGGAATCGGAATCGGTGTTGGCCTTCCTCCGCGAGGTGCCGGAAAACAATCCGGAGGGCGTGGACAAAGAAGTGCTGTTGTGCATCTTCAACCTCTCGCAGCACCCGGTGGCGGCCCCGCTGCAATTGCCGCAATACGCCGGCCGCGGGTTGCGCGACCTGTTCGGCGGCACCCCGTTCCCGGCCTTTGACGACGCCGGCCAACTCACCCTGACGCTGGGCAGCCACGACTTCTTCTGGCTGCGCCTGCGCTCGATTGCATCCAACCTGGCATCACCGCAGACTGAGACCCTCCCGGTCATCAGACCCGCGACTGAAGAAACCGAGGTGGCAACAACCCATGCCTAAATTCACGCCGAGCATTCCCGAACTGCTGCACCCATGGCTGACCGCGCAGCGCTGGTTCCCGGCCAAGGGCCAGGAATCCGTGTTGCACCGGCTGGGCGGCATCCGGCTACAGGATCCGTCCGGCGAGGTGGGACTGGAGGTGCACATCGTTGCCGTGCACACGGCCAACGCCGTCCATGTGGTCAACGTGCCGCTGAGCTACCGCAAAGAGCCGTTGGCCGGCGGGGACGCGGCGCTGGTGGGGCGCGCGCAGCAGGAACCCGAGGGCAGCACGGGTGACGGCGGCGACGCTGCTGCAGCCTGGGCCGGTAGCGGGGATGACGGTGCGGACAGCGGCACCGGGGAGCGCTGGATCTACGACGGCGCGCACGATCCCGTGTTCGTCGCCGCCTGGTTGGAACTGATGCGGCGGCAGGCGGTGACCGGCGATGGGCACACCCGTGGCCATGCCGGCGCCGGGTTCGAGACGTGGCCGGAGTTCTCCACCGGATTGGAGGCCTCGGTGCTGTTGGGCGAGCAGTCCAATACGTCTGTGGTGGTTCAATCCAGCCATGGACCGCTGATTGTGAAGTTCTTCCGGGTGCTGGAAGCCGGCGCCAACCCGGACGTGGAAGTGGGCGTGCTGCTCACGGATGCCGGCTGCCGGGAAGTCCCGGCCACCTACGGCTGGGTCACCGGCGGCTGGCTCACCCCCGGCCAGAACGACGACGGCAGCGACCGTCTGTGGGACACCGGCCACCTCAGCGTGCTGCGGGAGTTCCTGCCGGACAGCCAGGACGCGTGGCGCACAGCGTCCGGCTCGGCGCTGGACGGAACCGACTTCAGCTCGCAGGCGCGCCAGCTCGGAGCCGTCACCGGACGGATCCACCGCAGCCTGCGGGACGCGGCCGGCAGCCACCGGGCGGATGCCCAGGAAGTCGGCGCGTTCAAGGCAGCGCTGGCGGAACGGATCCGCTGGGGCTGGGCGCAGGCCGGGGCATCGGTAGGCCCGATGGACGCGGCCGTGCAGGAACTGCTGGACCGGCTGGACCAAATCACCGAGCTTCCCGAGCTGCAGCGGATCCACGGCGACTACCACTTGGGCCAGGTGCTGGACTCCGCGGAACGAGGCTGGGTGGTGCTGGACTTCGAGGGCGAGCCGCTTCGGCCGATGGGCGAGCGCGGCACGGATGACGTGCCGCTGCGCGACGTGGTCGGCATGCTGCGCTCCTTCGACTACGCCGCGGGGGTGGCCCGGCTGGCCGGGCCCGACGATGCGGCAGCGGCAGCCGCCGACGAGTGGGCGGCGCAGGCCAGCACCGCCTTCCTGGACGGCTACCGCGAAGAGACCGGCGACCCGGTGGACACCTCGTCCACCCTGTATCTGGCGCTGCTGCTGGACAAGGCCCTCTATGAGGTGGTCTACGAACAGCGCAATCGTCCGCGCTGGGTCAAGGTTCCGGTACGCGGCGTCCGCGAGGCGTTGGCCCCGCTGGCCGGCGCGGGCGGGCAAACCGCGGCCAGCCGGGGCATGGCCGCCGCCGGAGTCGGCCCCGCCGGCGCTGCCGCGGGCATTCGGCCCACGACGGCCGCCACGCCCGTCCGGCCCACCGCCGAGGCATCCGCAGCGTCGGCGGGATCCCCGTCGTCGGGCCGCCGAAACGGCGCCCCGGTTCCGGTCGACGCGGAGGTGCTCACCGCCGTCGCGCACGGCGCCTACCACCAGCCGCACGCAGTGCTTGGCGCGCACGTGGATGACCACGGGCACGTCACCGTCCGCACCCGGCGTCCGCTGGCCGACTCCGTCACCGTGGTCACGCCCTCGCTGCGCGTGCCGATGGAGCACGAATACGAAGGCATCTGGGTGGCGGTTTTCCCTGCCGACGACCCCGGACACGTCCCGGACTACCGCCTCGAGGTGGCGTACGACGGCGGTGCCCCCAGCATCGTCGATGACCCGTACCATTACCTGCCCAGCCTGGGCGAGATCGACTTGCACCTGATCGGCGAGGGCCGGCACGAGACGCTGTGGTCCGCGCTGGGCTCCCATGTGCGGCGCTACAACTCCGCGCTGGGCGACACCGCCGGCGCCAGCTTCGCCGTCTGGGCGCCGAATGCGCGCGCCGTCCGGGTCAAGGGCGACTTCAACCACTGGGACGGATCCCGCCACGCGATGCGTTCAATGGGCGGATCCGGCGTGTGGGAGCTGTTCATTCCCGGCGTGGAGGCCGGCGCCGTGTACAAGTACGAGCTGCTGGGCCAGGACGGCCAGTGGCGCGAAAAGGCCGACCCTATGGCCCGCTGGACCGAGGTCCCGCCGCTGACCGGCTCGCGGGTGGTCGAGTCGCATTACCGCTTTGGCGACCAAGAGTGGTTGGAGCGACGCGCCGTCCGCGACCCGCACAACGGGCCGATGAGCGTCTACGAGGTGCACCTGGGATCGTGGCGGCTGGGGCTGGACTACCGACAGTTGGCCGACCAGCTGGCCGAATACGTCAGCTGGCAGGGCTTCACGCACGTGGAGTTCATGCCGGTGGCCGAGCATCCGTTCGGCGGATCGTGGGGCTACCAAGTCACCTCCTACTACGCGCCGACCTCGCGGTTCGGGCATCCGGACGACTTCAAGTACCTGGTGGACAAGCTACACCAGGCCGGCATAGGCGTGATCCTGGACTGGGTGCCGGCGCACTTCCCCAAGGACGAGTGGGCGCTGGCCCGCTTTGACGGCCAGCCGCTGTACGAGCACGCCGACCCGCGGTTGGGCGAGCACCCGGACTGGGGCACGCTGATTTTCGACTACGGCCGCAGCGAGGTCCGCAACTTCCTGGTGGCCAACGCGTTGTATTGGCTGGAGGAATTCCACATCGACGGGCTCCGCGTGGATGCGGTGGCGTCGATGCTCTACCGCGACTACTCACGCAACGAGGGGGAGTGGTTCCCCAACATCTACGGCGGCCGCGAGAACCTGGAGGCCATCTCCTTCCTGCAGGAAGTCAATGCCACCGCGTACAAGCGGGTGCCGGGCATCGTCACCATTGCGGAAGAGTCCACGGCGTTCGACGGCGTGACCCGCCCGACCAGCGCGGGCGGCCTCGGCTTCGGGCTGAAGTGGAACATGGGCTGGATGCACGACACCCTCGAGTACATGGCCGAGGACCCGGTTAACCGGATGTACCACCACAGCAAGGCCACCTTCTCGATGGTCTATGCCTACACGGAGAACTTCCTGCTGCCCATCAGCCATGACGAGGTAGTGCACGGCAAGGGATCGATGCTGCGCAAGATGCCCGGCGACCGCTGGCAGCAGCTGGCCAACCTGCGCGCCTACCTGGCCTTCCAGTGGGCGCACCCAGGCAAGCAGCTGATTTTCATGGGCACCGAATTCGGCCAGGAATCCGAGTGGTCCGAACAGCACGGACTGGACTGGTGGCTCTCCGAAAACGTTCCGCACAAGGGGCTGCAGCGGCTGGTCCGCAACCTCAACGGGATCTACCGCTCCACGCCGGCGCTCTACGAGCGGGACAATGAGCCGGCCGGCTTCCAATGGATTGATGAGAACGACGGTGTGCACAACACTCTGTCCTTCATCCGCTGGGACCAGCAGGGCAACCCGCTGGTCTGCGTGGCGAACTTCGCCGGCGCTCCACATGAAGGCTTCCGGCTGGGGCTGCCGTGGGCCGGAGACTGGGACGAGACGCTGAATACGGACGCGGCCGAATACGGCGGATCCGGCGTCGGCAACCTGGGTGTGATCGCAGCAGAAGAAGGCGGCTGGAAGGACAGCCCGGCCTCGGCCGTTCTGCGGGTTCCCCCGTTGGGCGTCATGTACCTGAAGCCGTCGGCCGGGCCGTCCGCCCGCGTGACGGAGGGATGAACGGCAGCGGAACGTAGTGCCTCACGTCAATATGCTCGCGAAACGTTCTCTGCGTGCCTCACCTAATCTGCTCACGAAACGCGGTTCCTGAAGGCGAGTGTTTTGGTTTTGGCTGCCTTGATGAGTTCTTGCTGGAGTCTAACGATGTTCCGCGTCAGCCCGGCAGGATTGGTGTTCCTGCGCAGGTCTTCGATCTGTGCGATCTTCTGCGCGGAGAGGACGCCGCTGTCGATGACGCGTTGGAAGGGTGTCTTCGGGGCATCGTAAGTGCGCGTGCTCCGCCCGGATCTGGTGGTGCGCCAGCCGTTGGCCTTCTTGGTCGGCAGGAACAGGTTCTTGCGCAGGTTCACGTAGCCCCAGAGCTCGTTGAGCAGGCTCAGTTCCGCCGGGGTGTCGTAGCGGTAGCGGAAGGCGCTCTTGCGGACGATGTCGCCGTTCTTCTGCTCGACGTGGGCGTTGTCGTTGGACTCATGCGGGCGGGACCGGGTCATGAACAAGGTCCGTTCGGCAGCCCAGCCGACCAGGGCGTGGTTGATGAACTCGCCGCCGTTGTCGCAGTCCAGTCCGGCCATTGGGTACGGCAACCGCTTCGCGACGGTGGTCATGGCCTGAACGACCCATTTATGCGCCCGGTTCTTGATCGCGATGTTCTCGGTCCAGCCGGTGAACACATCGGTCGCGGTCAGGGTGTAGGCGAACTCGCCTTCCAGCGAATGCCCGCAGTGGGCCACCAGATCGATTTCCAGGAAACCGGGGCGCTGTTCCATCTCGTCCAGAGCCTGGCGCACAGGTATCTCCGAACGCAGGAGCGGACCGGGCCTGGTTGATGAAACAGCGTCGGGATACCGGGCGTCCTTGGCCGGCTTCAGCAACCGGTCGATGGTCGCCGCGCTCATGGCCACCAGCTGTCCACGCACATGATCGTTCAGGCGGTCTTCGACCGGTTTCAGCTCGCCGAAACGTTCCAAGGACTCGAGCATGTCAGCCATGATCGGCGCCAGGTATTTGCCGCACGGCTCGCCGGAGAGCGTCCAGACCAGCTGCAGGACTTTCAGGGTGTCGTAGCCGTAGGTCCGCGGTCTGGGCTTCCGCTTCACCGCCGAAGCAGGTCCTTTCCGTTTCCCGGCCGCTTTCAGCTGGCGCCTGGCGTTGGCGCGGGACCAGCCCATCGTCGCGGCGAGCTCGTCAAGGATCCGTCCCTTCTCCTTTTTCGACGCCCGGTCATACTCCCGGGCCTTCTGCTTCGTGATCTCCCGCTTCGTCGCCATCGACAATCCCTGACCCATCCGCCATGGTCCCAGCCGCCCGCCGCTCGGCCCCAGACTTTCGCGAGCATTTCCCAAATGAGGCACGCGCCCCGTTTCGCGAGCACATTAGATGAGTCTCGTCGTGGAATTTACTTCCGGCCCGAGCGGTGCTAGAGTTTATATCCGCGCAGGGCGGTGAAGCCGCCAGTGCGAAGCCGACCGGAGGCCTTGGCCGCCGGAAGGAACCGGCCGGACAGTTTGACAAAGACTGAAGACGCCGGTAAGTTAGAAAAGTTGCTCCGGAGCGATGGAGGGCCTGTGAGGGTCGTCTTGGTGCCGGGTGCTCCTGTTGTTTGAGAACTCAATAGTGTGCCAAGTTTGTTGATACCAATTATTTATTGGTTGAAGTGCCGTGGCGTGCCGCCCCTGTGGTGTGTCGCGGTTTTATCAGCCTGGTTTGAATTTAGTGCAGTGTCTTTGGTCGTTTTCCCGGCCTTTGGTGCTGTGTCTGTTTGAAACATTAACGGAGAGTTTGATCCTGGCTCAGGACGAACGCTGGCGGCGTGCTTAACACATGCAAGTCGAACGATGATCCGGTGCTTGCACCGGGGATTAGTGGCGAACGGGTGAGTAACACGTGAGTAACCTGCCCTTGACTCTGGGATAAGCCTGGGAAACCGGGTCTAATACCGGATATGACCTGTCACCGCATGGTGGTGGGTGGAAAGATTTTTTGGTCTTGGATGGACTCGCGGCCTATCAGCTTGTTGGTGGGGTAATGGCCTACCAAGGCGACGACGGGTAGCCGGCCTGAGAGGGTGACCGGCCACACTGGGACTGAGACACGGCCCAGACTCCTACGGGAGGCAGCAGTGGGGAATATTGCACAATGGGCGCAAGCCTGATGCAGCGACGCCGCGTGAGGGATGAATGCCTTCGGGTTGTAAACCTCTTTCAGCAGGGAAGAAGCGAAAGTGACGGTACCTGCAGAAGAAGCGCCGGCTAACTACGTGCCAGCAGCCGCGGTAATACGTAGGGCGCAAGCGTTGTCCGGAATTATTGGGCGTAAAGAGCTCGTAGGCGGTTTGTCGCGTCTGCTGTGAAAGCCCGGGGCTCAACCCCGGGTCTGCAGTGGGTACGGGCAGACTAGAGTGCAGTAGGGGAGACTGGAATTCCTGGTGTAGCGGTGAAATGCGCAGATATCAGGAGGAACACCGATGGCGAAGGCAGGTCTCTGGGCTGTAACTGACGCTGAGGAGCGAAAGCATGGGGAGCGAACAGGATTAGATACCCTGGTAGTCCATGCCGTAAACGTTGGGCACTAGGTGTGGGGGACATTCCACGTTTTCCGCGCCGTAGCTAACGCATTAAGTGCCCCGCCTGGGGAGTACGGCCGCAAGGCTAAAACTCAAAGGAATTGACGGGGGCCCGCACAAGCGGCGGAGCATGCGGATTAATTCGATGCAACGCGAAGAACCTTACCAAGGCTTGACATGGGCCGGACCGGGCTGGAAACAGTCCTTCCCTTCGGGGCCGGTTCACAGGTGGTGCATGGTTGTCGTCAGCTCGTGTCGTGAGATGTTGGGTTAAGTCCCGCAACGAGCGCAACCCTCGTTCCATGTTGCCAGCGCGTAATGGCGGGGACTCATGGGAGACTGCCGGGGTCAACTCGGAGGAAGGTGGGGACGACGTCAAATCATCATGCCCCTTATGTCTTGGGCTTCACGCATGCTACAATGGCCGGTACAATGGGTTGCGATACTGTGAGGTGGAGCTAATCCCAAAAAGCCGGTCTCAGTTCGGATTGGGGTCTGCAACTCGACCCCATGAAGTCGGAGTCGCTAGTAATCGCAGATCAGCAACGCTGCGGTGAATACGTTCCCGGGCCTTGTACACACCGCCCGTCAAGTCACGAAAGTTGGTAACACCCGAAGCCGGTGGCCTAACCCCTTGTGGGAGGGAGCCGTCGAAGGTGGGACCGGCGATTGGGACTAAGTCGTAACAAGGTAGCCGTACCGGAAGGTGCGGCTGGATCACCTCCTTTCTAAGGAGCTTCCTCGAACCGTTCCCAACACGCCACTGTGCGGGTTGGGTGGTTTGCAGGGCAAGCCCGTTGCGGACACGCAAGTTGTCCGGCGGGTGCTCATGGGTGGAATATCAACGGATTCGGTGTTGTCCGCGGTTCTCCGCATGCCAGTACGGTGCCCCTTTCGGGGGGTGCCTGGAACGTGTGGGGTGGGTCGTGGGGGGCGTCTTTTGGCACACTGTTGGGTCCTGAGGCAACAGGATCTTTGTCTTGCAGCGATGCGAGGTGGGGGCCGGTTGGTTTCCTCTTGTTCCCGCATTTTTCCGGCACCGTGCACGTTATGTGTGTGGTGTTGGTGGGTGACGGGGTTGTTGTTTGAGAACTACATAGTGGACGCGAGCATCTTAAAGCAATTTTTTTGATGAACCTGGTTTGGTCCCACCCCTTGTGGGTGTGGCTGTCCTGGTTCTCTCGAATAGCTGATTTTGATCTTTGTGGTCAAGTTTTTAAGAGCACACGGTGGATGCCTTGGCATCAGGAGCCGAAGAAGGACGTGGGAATCTGCGATAAGCCTGGGGGAGTTGATAACCGAACGGTGATCCCAGGATGTCCGAATGGGGAAACCCCGCCCGGCGCGCGAGTGACCGGGTGACCCGTACCTGAACACATAGGGTGCGTGGAGGGAACGCGGGGAAGTGAAACATCTCAGTACCCGCAGGAAGAGAAAACAACAGTGATTCCGTTAGTAGTGGCGAGCGAACGCGGAAGAGGCCAAACCGGTCCATGTGTGATAGCCGGCGGGCGTTGCATGGCCGGGGTTGCGGGACTTTCCGCTGCTGTTCTGCCGGACAGCGAAAGTGAGTGCGTGCGTATAGGTGAACGGTCTTGAAAGGCCGGCCGGAGAAGGTGTAAGCCCTGTAACCGTAATGCGTGACGCCGCTTGGAGAGTATCCCAAGTAGCACGGGGCCCGAGAAATCCCGTGCGAATCTGCCAGGACCACCTGGTAAGCCTGAATACTACCTGATGACCGATAGCGGACAAGTACCGTGAGGGAAAGGTGAAAAGTACCCCGGGAGGGGAGTGAAACAGTACCTGAAACCGTGTGCTTACAATCCGTCGGAGCAGCCTTGTAGCTGTGACGGCGTGCCTTTTGAAGAATGAGCCTGCGAGTTAGTGTTACGTCGCGAGGTTAACCCGTGTGGGGAAGCCGTAGCGAAAGCGAGTCTGAATAGGGCGATGCAGTGGCGTGATCTAGACCCGAAGCGGAGTGATCTACCCATGGCCAGGTTGAAGCGCGTGTAAGAGCGCGTGGAGGACCGAACCCACTTCAGTTGAAAATGGAGGGGATGAGCTGTGGGTAGGGGTGAAAGGCCAATCAAACTCCGTGATAGCTGGTTCTCCCCGAAATGCATTTAGGTGCAGCGTTGCGTGTTTCTTGCCGGAGGTAGAGCTACTGGATGGCCGATGGGCCCTACAAGGTTACTGACGTCAGCCAAACTCCGAATGCCGGCAAGTGAGAGCGCAGCAGTGAGACTGTGGGGGATAAGCTTCATAGTCGAGAGGGAAACAGCCCAGACCACCAACTAAGGCCCCTAAGCGTGTGCTAAGTGGGAAAGGATGTGGAGTTGCCCAGACAACCAGGAGGTTGGCTTAGAAGCAGCCACCCTTGAAAGAGTGCGTAATAGCTCACTGGTCAAGTGATTCCGCGCCGACAATGTAGCGGGGCTCAAGTACACCGCCGAAGTTGTGGCATCAGCGTATATATCCAAGCCTTCGTGGTTCAGGAGCGCTGGTGGGTAGGGGAGCGTCGTGTGGGCAGTGAAGCTGCGGCGGAAGCCAGTGGTGGAGCCTACACGAGTGAGAATGCAGGCATGAGTAGCGAAAGACGGGTGGGAAACCCGTCCGCCGAATGATCAAGGGTTCCAGGGTCAAGCTAATCTGCCCTGGGTAAGTCGGGACCTAAGGCGAGGCCGACAGGCGTAGTCGATGGACAACGGGTTGATATTCCCGTACCGGCGAAAAACCGCCCATGCCAATCCGGTGATGCTAACCGCCCTAACCGTTCATCCGTGCCCTTCGGGGCCAGTATGGGCGGGGCGCGCGGGACCCGATCCGGGGAGGTAAGCGTATTAACAGGTGTGACGCAGGAAGGTAGCCGAGCCGGGCGATGGTAGTCCCGGTCCAAGGATGTAGGGTGAACGGTTGGCAAATCCGCCGTTCGTGAAGCCTGAGACCTGACGGGACCCCCGTATGGGGGGATTCGGTGATCCTATGCTGCCGAGAAAAGCATCGACGCGAGGTTTTAGCCGCCCGTACCCCAAACCGACACAGGTGATCAGGTAGAGAATACCAAGGCGATCGAGAGAATTATGGTTAAGGAACTCGGCAAAATGCCCCCGTAACTTCGGGAGAAGGGGGGCCCGGACCGTGAAGAAGCCTTGCGCTTCGGGAGCGGGTAAGGGCCGCAGAGACCAGGGGGAAGCGACTGTTTACTAAAAACACAGGTCCGTGCGAAGTCGCAAGACGATGTATACGGACTGACTCCTGCCCGGTGCTGGAAGGTTAAGAGGACCTGTTAGCCCCCTCGGGGGCGAAGCGGAGAATTTAAGCCCCAGTAAACGGCGGTGGTAACTATAACCATCCTAAGGTAGCGAAATTCCTTGTCGGGTAAGTTCCGACCTGCACGAATGGAGTAACGACTTCCCCGCTGTCTCAACCATAAACTCGGCGAAATTGCACTACGAGTAAAGATGCTCGTTACGCGCAGCAGGACGGAAAGACCCCGAGACCTTTACTATAGTTTGGTATTGGTGTTCGGTGTGGCTTGTGTAGGATAGGTGGGAGACTGTGAAGCCCGGACGCCAGTTCGGGTGGAGTCATCGTTGAAATACCACTCTGGTCACTCTGGACATCTAACTTCGGCCCGTAATCCGGGTCAGGGACAGTGCCTGATGGGTAGTTTAACTGGGGCGGTTGCCTCCTAAAGAGTAACGGAGGCGCCCAAAGGTTCCCTCAGCCTGGTTGGCAATCAGGTGGCGAGTGTAAGTGCACAAGGGAGCTTGACTGTGAGAGCGACAGCTCGAGCAGGGACGAAAGTCGGGACTAGTGATCCGGCGGCACATTGTGGAATGGCCGTCGCTCAACGGATAAAAGGTACCTCGGGGATAACAGGCTGATCTTGCCCAAGAGTCCATATCGACGGCATGGTTTGGCACCTCGATGTCGGCTCGTCGCATCCTGGGGCTGGAGTAGGTCCCAAGGGTTGGGCTGTTCGCCCATTAAAGCGGTACGCGAGCTGGGTTTAGAACGTCGTGAGACAGTTCGGTCCCTATCCGCTGCGCGCGCAGGAAATTTGAGAAGGTCTGTCCTTAGTACGAGAGGACCGGGACGGACGAACCTCTGGTGTGTCAGTTGTACTGCCAAGTGCACCGCTGATTAGCTACGTTCGGATTGGATAACCGCTGAAAGCATCTAAGCGGGAAGCCGGCTTCAAGATGAGATTTCCATCCCCTTCGGGGGGAGAGGACCCCAGCCAGACCACTGGGTTGATAGGCCGGATGTGGAAGCGAGGACGAAAGACTCGTGGAGCTGACCGGTACTAATAGTCCGACAACTTACACCACACCACCCCCTGCGGGGTGGGTGATCAAAAAGCATGCTACGCGTCCGCTATGTGGTTCCCAGACAACAACCCGTTGTCCCCAGGGGAACAAAACACAACTGAATACAAGTTCCAAGCACAAGCTTGTAACCACAGATTTGCCGCCACACACCCCCAGGGGTGCCGGGCGTGCACGAAGGGTTACGGCGGTCATAGCGTGGGGGAAACGCCCGGTCCCATTCCGAACCCGGAAGCTAAGGCCCACAGCGCCGATGGTACTGCACTCGGGAGGGTGTGGGAGAGTAGGTCACCGCCGGACATTCTTTCAAAAGGGAAGGCCCCGCCAACGACGGCGGGGCCTTCCCCCGTTAACACACCAATGCTGGCAGCCCCTGTCGCAAGCTTGGCCCGCTGGCGTAGCATGCACGTCATGGGGGATGACGAACTGCTCCGCCGCACGGCCGAATTTGCTGCCGACTATCTGCGGTCGCTGCCGGAACGCCCGGTCGGGACGTGCCCTGGGCCCGCCTGGGCCGCCGGCCGCTGCACGCCCAGGCGGGCGTTTTGCCCCAACCTACACTGGCTTCGCTTCGGTTCCGGCAGCGGAACGCAGTGGTCCCGGGCCACGCCTCGCGGGGTGGTGGGCACTGAGGTTGTTCTCGTGCCTGTCCGCCGCTGTCGATGGCGGCGATGCCAGACTGCACATCCGATGGTTCGTTGGCCATGACCCTTCCTGTAGATAGCGGCGTTCGCCTGATTACCACTCGTGGTGGCTGCGCTAAGGGGCGATTCAGCCGCTCCGGCATCTGCGGATTGTCCTTGAGTAGATCCGATATCCTCGGCTCCACGGTGCCGGATAGCCGACGTATCCCGCACTGCCCGCTGATACTTCGGCGGCCCCTCTTCCTGGAGATCCCCAACCGCTCCGCTATCGATCTCATCGACTCACCCCCGGCCAGATGCAACCGTCGAATCAGCGCCTAATCCTCCACTGTGATCACCCATCGGATAGTTCGGATCAGGCGGCTCAGTTTTCAGCCGTCACAATGGCTCACTTGCGACCGTCGCCGACAGCAAGGCTGATTCGGAACATTCTCGTGGTCCGGGTCAGCGCCGCTCGGTAAGGTGGGCTCCAATCTTAGGAGTCGAATGTGGCGTGGAGTACACGTGAGCTCGCCAACCTGGCGGGGACGACGGTGAACACTATCCGGCACTATCACCGGCTAGGTTTGCTCGACGTGCCGGAGCGTGAGTACAACGGCTATAAGCAGTACGAGGTGCGGCATCTGGTGCGCCTTCTGCGTATCCGACGTCTGGTGAGCCTGGGCGTGCCGCTTTCGCAGATCGGAGAGGTCTCCGCGGGTGGTGACAGCACGACGGACGCCTTGGTGGAGGTCGACGCGGAACTGGCTGCGCGGATCGAAGGCCTACAGCGGGCGCGATCGGACATCGCGGCCGTCCTGCGCGACAGTGCGCCAGCCGACACACCCGCGGGGTTCGAGTCCGTGGCATCACGGCTGTCTGAGGCCGACAGTTCGATCATCCACATCTACAGGCAGTTGTATGACGAGGACGCCATGGCTGATCTGAGGAATATGGTGGACGCCGACACCGACGCCGTCGGCAACGAGATCGCCGCGCTCCCGGCAAATGCGGACGAGATAGCCCGGCAGCAGCTTGCCAACCGGCTCGCGCCGGTTCTCGCGCGGAACATGATCGACTATCCCTGGCTGACCAATCCAGCGGCGCACCTATCCAAGAGCCCGCACATCACGCAGCAGACGTTCATCGAAGCGATGGTGGAACTCTACAATCCTGCTCAGCTCGATGTTCTTGTCCGTGCGAGCGTCCTCGCCCACGAGCAGCTCCTTGACCCGAATGATGAGAACGGAGTCGGTCGCTGAAGCCAATCAGCTCACCGGACTTGACCATGTTCTGAGAACACGGCTTCTCATGGGGACCGTCGAGACAGATCTCGACATCCAACATCTCGGCAAGGCGTCGTCCCCATGAATCCCATCGAGGAACTCGTCAACAACTTCCAGCATCTCGTGGCCCAGGTCCCCGAGGTCATCCAGCCGTTCATCGTCATGCTCGCTGGCGCTATCCCCTTCATCGATGGCGAAGTAGCGACCATCATCGGCGTCGTCGGCGGTATCAACCCGATCATCGCTGCGATCGCCGCAGCCGCGGGCAACTTCCTCAGCGTGGTCCTCGTCGTCCTTCTCAGCTCCCGCGCCCGCACCGCGGTCAAGAACCGCAAGAGCGGCCATACCGCAGCCGCTGTGGGCGCGGCAGGAACCGTGATCACGATGGAGGCCCCGCCGGCGAAGCCGGAGTCGAAGGGGCGTCTGCGTTTCAAGAAGTGGCTCGCTCGATACGGTGTCCCCGGCGCCAGCATCCTCGGTCCCTTGGCGATCCCCGCCCAGTTCACCTCCGCCATCCTCGTCGTCGGCGGGACGCCTCGAGCATGGGTGCTGCTCTGGCAGGCGATCGCCATTGCCCTGTGGACCACGGTCGCCACCATCTCGGTCTGGCTCGCGCTCCAGGTCGTCGTGCTGATCTGAGCCGCACGAATCCGAAGCAGATAGGAACCACACATGACTACTCCACAGCGTGAAGCGCCGCGCTCAGGTCTCAAAGCCGCCACCCTTGCGGAGGATCTCCTTCTCCTCCTGTT
This sequence comes from Arthrobacter sulfonylureivorans, assembly GCF_022637435.1. Classification (NCBI taxonomy): domain Bacteria; kingdom Bacillati; phylum Actinomycetota; class Actinomycetes; order Micrococcales; family Micrococcaceae; genus Arthrobacter; species Arthrobacter sulfonylureivorans. The sequence goes on along the minus strand of NZ_CP093326.1, from coordinate 3,454,258 downwards.
CCAACCCGACTCCGGCACGATCGCCGGCGAAAAACCCCCTTTTCTACGTGCTCGCCGGCGCAGTGCTTGCCGACCTCGCCCTCGGCGGGCATGTGAAGACCAGCCCTAACACGCAGGTGACCTCCGTCGAGAATCACCCGCGGTCGGACGACCTTCTCCGCTCCGCATGGGACTACGTTTCCGAAAAGCCGCGAGGGGTCCAGGCCATCCTCCCCGCGATCGGACCGACACTGCGTGGCCCGTTGTTGGAACGGCTCATCGAGCGCGGAGACATCCGCCGGGAAAGGCGCAAGGCGCTCGGACGGTCAGATATGGCTGTCCTTGAGGATGGAAAACGGGCGCAGAGCCAGCCTCGTGGCGGACGTCCGCGGTGCGCTCGTCGACGGCGCAGAACCGAGACCACCCTTCGCCGCACTCGCGGCCCTCCTCTCCGCCAGCGGCACACCGCCCCAGGTCGACCGTGAGATCCCGTGGTCATCACCAGTCATCACCCGTGCCAAGGAACTCGAGCAGGGAAACTGGGGAGCCGAGGCGGCCGCCGACGCGGTTGCCCGAACGACGACGGCGATCATCGTCAACTACGTCATCATCGCCGCCGCCATCCTGCCCCGGGCCTGACGCTGATCGGGACGCCCGGTGCCGATATTCAGGATCCGGAGCGTTTCTGCAGTCCGACACACTTCAGCACGATCCGTCCGGCTTCGCCAAGTTGTGCAGGGGTGGCGGGCCGGACCCGTGGATCAGGTCCAGACCATCACCTACAAGGAGCGCCGCGGGCAGCTCGGAGTGGGTACGTTGGGACGAAGTCTTTGTGTCGACTCCCTCCAGTGCGTGCTTGCCTTGCGCACAAAGTCGCCGCGGATAGACGCCCACGTCGGGGAGGCCTCCGTTTTGTGAGCGGCTGCACATGGCGGTGTGTGGGTCTGGCGGGGGTGCCGGGTGGTTGGGCGGGGTGGTGTGGGTTCGGCGTGGTTGCGGGGTTTTTGGGCCGGCGGCCGGGTGGTCTGGGGGGTGTTTGCGCGGGTGGTGGGGACGATTTGCGGGGATGCGGGGAGGGGTGTATTGTTTTCTGAGTCGCTGCTGCTGAAGCAGACAAAACAGCGGCCAAACCCCTTCAAAATACGCCAGGTTATGGTGCGTTTTACGCGCCTCTGGGGTGGTTGTTGGGGCCGGGATTCGGACCTGAATCCGCCGGAAACGGCGATTTGCAAAGGTCGCGGGAACCGGGTAAGTTAGAAAAGTTGCTCCGGAGCGATGGAGGGCCTGTGAGGGTCGTCTTGGTGCCGGGTGCTCCTGTTGTTTGAGAACTCAATAGTGTGCCAAGTTTGTTGATACCAATTATTTATTGGTTGAAGTGCCGTGGCGTGCCGCCCCTGTGGTGTGTCGCGGTTTTATCAGCCTGGTTTGAATTTAGTGCAGTGTCTTTGGTCGTTTTCCCGGCCTTTGGTGCTGTGTCTGTTTGAAACATTAACGGAGAGTTTGATCCTGGCTCAGGACGAACGCTGGCGGCGTGCTTAACACATGCAAGTCGAACGATGATCCGGTGCTTGCACCGGGGATTAGTGGCGAACGGGTGAGTAACACGTGAGTAACCTGCCCTTGACTCTGGGATAAGCCTGGGAAACCGGGTCTAATACCGGATATGACCTGTCACCGCATGGTGGTGGGTGGAAAGATTTTTTGGTCTTGGATGGACTCGCGGCCTATCAGCTTGTTGGTGGGGTAATGGCCTACCAAGGCGACGACGGGTAGCCGGCCTGAGAGGGTGACCGGCCACACTGGGACTGAGACACGGCCCAGACTCCTACGGGAGGCAGCAGTGGGGAATATTGCACAATGGGCGCAAGCCTGATGCAGCGACGCCGCGTGAGGGATGAATGCCTTCGGGTTGTAAACCTCTTTCAGCAGGGAAGAAGCGAAAGTGACGGTACCTGCAGAAGAAGCGCCGGCTAACTACGTGCCAGCAGCCGCGGTAATACGTAGGGCGCAAGCGTTGTCCGGAATTATTGGGCGTAAAGAGCTCGTAGGCGGTTTGTCGCGTCTGCTGTGAAAGCCCGGGGCTCAACCCCGGGTCTGCAGTGGGTACGGGCAGACTAGAGTGCAGTAGGGGAGACTGGAATTCCTGGTGTAGCGGTGAAATGCGCAGATATCAGGAGGAACACCGATGGCGAAGGCAGGTCTCTGGGCTGTAACTGACGCTGAGGAGCGAAAGCATGGGGAGCGAACAGGATTAGATACCCTGGTAGTCCATGCCGTAAACGTTGGGCACTAGGTGTGGGGGACATTCCACGTTTTCCGCGCCGTAGCTAACGCATTAAGTGCCCCGCCTGGGGAGTACGGCCGCAAGGCTAAAACTCAAAGGAATTGACGGGGGCCCGCACAAGCGGCGGAGCATGCGGATTAATTCGATGCAACGCGAAGAACCTTACCAAGGCTTGACATGGGCCGGACCGGGCTGGAAACAGTCCTTCCCTTCGGGGCCGGTTCACAGGTGGTGCATGGTTGTCGTCAGCTCGTGTCGTGAGATGTTGGGTTAAGTCCCGCAACGAGCGCAACCCTCGTTCCATGTTGCCAGCGCGTAATGGCGGGGACTCATGGGAGACTGCCGGGGTCAACTCGGAGGAAGGTGGGGACGACGTCAAATCATCATGCCCCTTATGTCTTGGGCTTCACGCATGCTACAATGGCCGGTACAATGGGTTGCGATACTGTGAGGTGGAGCTAATCCCAAAAAGCCGGTCTCAGTTCGGATTGGGGTCTGCAACTCGACCCCATGAAGTCGGAGTCGCTAGTAATCGCAGATCAGCAACGCTGCGGTGAATACGTTCCCGGGCCTTGTACACACCGCCCGTCAAGTCACGAAAGTTGGTAACACCCGAAGCCGGTGGCCTAACCCCTTGTGGGAGGGAGCCGTCGAAGGTGGGACCGGCGATTGGGACTAAGTCGTAACAAGGTAGCCGTACCGGAAGGTGCGGCTGGATCACCTCCTTTCTAAGGAGCTTCCTCGAACCGTTCCCAACACGCCACTGTGCGGGTTGGGTGGTTTGCAGGGCAAGCCCGTTGCGGACACGCAAGTTGTCCGGCGGGTGCTCATGGGTGGAATATCAACGGATTCGGTGTTGTCCGCGGTTCTCCGCATGCCAGTACGGTGCCCCTTTCGGGGGGTGCCTGGAACGTGTGGGGCGGGTCGTGGGGGGCGTCTTTTGGCACACTGTTGGGTCCTGAGGCAACAGGATCTTTGTCTTGCAGCGATGCGAGGTGGGGGCCGGTTGGTTTCCTCTTGTTCCCGCATTTTTCCGGTGCCGTGCACGTTGTGTGTGTGGTGTTGGTGGGTGACGGGGTTGTTGTTTGAGAACTACATAGTGGACGCGAGCATCTCAAAGCAATTTTTTTGATGAACCTGGTTTGGTCCCACCCCTTGTGGGTGTGGCTGTCCTGGTTCTCTCGAATAGCTGATTTTGATCTTTGTGGTCAAGTTTTTAAGAGCACACGGTGGATGCCTTGGCATCAGGAGCCGAAGAAGGACGTGGGAATCTGCGATAAGCCTGGGGGAGTTGATAACCGAACGGTGATCCCAGGATGTCCGAATGGGGAAACCCCGCCCGGCGCGCGAGTGACCGGGTGACCCGTACCTGAACACATAGGGTGCGTGGAGGGAACGCGGGGAAGTGAAACATCTCAGTACCCGCAGGAAGAGAAAACAACAGTGATTCCGTTAGTAGTGGCGAGCGAACGCGGAAGAGGCCAAACCGGTCCATGTGTGATAGCCGGCGGGCGTTGCATGGCCGGGGTTGCGGGACTTTCCGCTGCTGTTCTGCCGGACAGCGAAAGTGAGTGCGTGCGTATAGGTGAACGGTCTTGAAAGGCCGGCCGGAGAAGGTGTAAGCCCTGTAACCGTAATGCGTGACGCCGCTTGGAGAGTATCCCAAGTAGCACGGGGCCCGAGAAATCCCGTGCGAATCTGCCAGGACCACCTGGTAAGCCTGAATACTACCTGATGACCGATAGCGGACAAGTACCGTGAGGGAAAGGTGAAAAGTACCCCGGGAGGGGAGTGAAACAGTACCTGAAACCGTGTGCTTACAATCCGTCGGAGCAGCCTTGTAGCTGTGACGGCGTGCCTTTTGAAGAATGAGCCTGCGAGTTAGTGTTACGTCGCGAGGTTAACCCGTGTGGGGAAGCCGTAGCGAAAGCGAGTCTGAATAGGGCGATGCAGTGGCGTGATCTAGACCCGAAGCGGAGTGATCTACCCATGGCCAGGTTGAAGCGCGTGTAAGAGCGCGTGGAGGACCGAACCCACTTCAGTTGAAAATGGAGGGGATGAGCTGTGGGTAGGGGTGAAAGGCCAATCAAACTCCGTGATAGCTGGTTCTCCCCGAAATGCATTTAGGTGCAGCGTTGCGTGTTTCTTGCCGGAGGTAGAGCTACTGGATGGCCGATGGGCCCTACAAGGTTACTGACGTCAGCCAAACTCCGAATGCCGGCAAGTGAGAGCGCAGCAGTGAGACTGTGGGGGATAAGCTTCATAGTCGAGAGGGAAACAGCCCAGACCACCAACTAAGGCCCCTAAGCGTGTGCTAAGTGGGAAAGGATGTGGAGTTGCCCAGACAACCAGGAGGTTGGCTTAGAAGCAGCCACCCTTGAAAGAGTGCGTAATAGCTCACTGGTCAAGTGATTCCGCGCCGACAATGTAGCGGGGCTCAAGTACACCGCCGAAGTTGTGGCATCAGCGTATATATCCAAGCCTTCGTGGTTCAGGAGCGCTGGTGGGTAGGGGAGCGTCGTGTGGGCAGTGAAGCTGCGGCGGAAGCCAGTGGTGGAGCCTACACGAGTGAGAATGCAGGCATGAGTAGCGAAAGACGGGTGGGAAACCCGTCCGCCGAATGATCAAGGGTTCCAGGGTCAAGCTAATCTGCCCTGGGTAAGTCGGGACCTAAGGCGAGGCCGACAGGCGTAGTCGATGGACAACGGGTTGATATTCCCGTACCGGCGAAAAACCGCCCATGCCAATCCGGTGATGCTAACCGCCCTAACCGTTCATCCGTGCCCTTCGGGGCCAGTATGGGCGGGGCGCGCGGGACCCGATCCGGGGAGGTAAGCGTATTAACAGGTGTGACGCAGGAAGGTAGCCGAGCCGGGCGATGGTAGTCCCGGTCCAAGGATGTAGGGTGAACGGTTGGCAAATCCGCCGTTCGTGAAGCCTGAGACCTGACGGGACCCCCGTATGGGGGGATTCGGTGATCCTATGCTGCCGAGAAAAGCATCGACGCGAGGTTTTAGCCGCCCGTACCCCAAACCGACACAGGTGATCAGGTAGAGAATACCAAGGCGATCGAGAGAATTATGGTTAAGGAACTCGGCAAAATGCCCCCGTAACTTCGGGAGAAGGGGGGCCCGGACCGTGAAGAAGCCTTGCGCTTCGGGAGCGGGTAAGGGCCGCAGAGACCAGGGGGAAGCGACTGTTTACTAAAAACACAGGTCCGTGCGAAGTCGCAAGACGATGTATACGGACTGACTCCTGCCCGGTGCTGGAAGGTTAAGAGGACCTGTTAGCCCCCTCGGGGGCGAAGCGGAGAATTTAAGCCCCAGTAAACGGCGGTGGTAACTATAACCATCCTAAGGTAGCGAAATTCCTTGTCGGGTAAGTTCCGACCTGCACGAATGGAGTAACGACTTCCCCGCTGTCTCAACCATAAACTCGGCGAAATTGCACTACGAGTAAAGATGCTCGTTACGCGCAGCAGGACGGAAAGACCCCGAGACCTTTACTATAGTTTGGTATTGGTGTTCGGTGTGGCTTGTGTAGGATAGGTGGGAGACTGTGAAGCCCGGACGCCAGTTCGGGTGGAGTCATCGTTGAAATACCACTCTGGTCACTCTGGACATCTAACTTCGGCCCGTAATCCGGGTCAGGGACAGTGCCTGATGGGTAGTTTAACTGGGGCGGTTGCCTCCTAAAGAGTAACGGAGGCGCCCAAAGGTTCCCTCAGCCTGGTTGGCAATCAGGTGGCGAGTGTAAGTGCACAAGGGAGCTTGACTGTGAGAGCGACAGCTCGAGCAGGGACGAAAGTCGGGACTAGTGATCCGGCGGCACATTGTGGAATGGCCGTCGCTCAACGGATAAAAGGTACCTCGGGGATAACAGGCTGATCTTGCCCAAGAGTCCATATCGACGGCATGGTTTGGCACCTCGATGTCGGCTCGTCGCATCCTGGGGCTGGAGTAGGTCCCAAGGGTTGGGCTGTTCGCCCATTAAAGCGGTACGCGAGCTGGGTTTAGAACGTCGTGAGACAGTTCGGTCCCTATCCGCTGCGCGCGCAGGAAATTTGAGAAGGTCTGTCCTTAGTACGAGAGGACCGGGACGGACGAACCTCTGGTGTGTCAGTTGTACTGCCAAGTGCACCGCTGATTAGCTACGTTCGGATTGGATAACCGCTGAAAGCATCTAAGCGGGAAGCCGGCTTCAAGATGAGATTTCCATCCCCTTCGGGGGGAGAGGACCCCAGCCAGACCACTGGGTTGATAGGCCGGATGTGGAAGCGAGGACGAAAGACTCGTGGAGCTGACCGGTACTAATAGTCCGACAACTTACACCACACCACCCCCTGCGGGGTGGGTGATCAAAAAGCATGCTACGCGTCCGCTATGTGGTTCCCAGACAACAACCCGTTGTCCCCAGGGGAACAAAACACAACTGAATACAAGTTCCAAGCACAAGCTTGTAACCACAGATTTGCCGCCACACACCCCCAGGGGTGCCGGGCGTGCACGAAGGGTTACGGCGGTCATAGCGTGGGGGAAACGCCCGGTCCCATTCCGAACCCGGAAGCTAAGGCCCACAGCGCCGATGGTACTGCACTCGGGAGGGTGTGGGAGAGTAGGTCACCGCCGGACATTCTTTCAAAAGGGAAGGCCCCGCCAACGACGGCGGGGCCTTCCCCCGTTAACACACCAAACCACCCCAGCCAGACTAGGCTTGGGCGTATGGACACGTCTTTGTTCTCCCACGCTCCACGGGAGCCCGAACCAGTCAAGAGCGCGGAACCGGTGCAATGCCGCGTGACGGTCGCCCGGGACAGCAGGGAAGCGTTCGAGGGTTTCACCGATCTGATCCACCTGTGGTGGCCGGTCGACAGCCACAGCGTGGCCGGCGACGGCAGCCATGTGGAGTTCGAAGACAAGGTCCTGACTGAAACCAGCGTTGAGGACGAGGTCCATATCTGGGGCGAAATCCTGGACTGGGCACCCGACAGACACCTGCGCTTGACCTGGCACCCGGGTACGAGTCCGGCGACATCGGGTGAACTGCGCATCGACTTTGCGGAAGCCGTCCCCGGCCGGACTGAAATCCATCTGGTCCACTCTGGCTGGGAAAATATGCCCGACGGCCAGCAGCAGCGGGCCTACTATGCCGAGGGGTGGCCCGAGGTGATCGGCCGCTATGTCCGATTCATGGGCGGCCCAGCATGATCCGAGTGTGCCGGGCCCCGGCGAATGTCAGTTCTCTCGTATTGCCTGTGCCCCTGCCTGCCTGATTCTGGCACGCGAATAATAGTTGCCGGTTCTCGCCGGCAGCAGATCCTCATCGGACTACCACTGGAGGCTTTGAGACCGTGACCGATTCCTTCCTTGCCGGGCTTCTGCATGTGCTGCCCGCCGGTAGCGTCAGCACCGAACCGGCAGATCTGGCCGCCTGCGCCGTCGACCAAGGGCCGGTAGTCGACCATCAGCTGCCCATCGCCGTCGTCTGGGCACAGAGCGCGGAGGACGTGCAGATGGTGATGCGCGCAGCCCACGCGGCCGGGGTGCCGGTGGTATGCCGTGGCGCTGGGACGGGTGTATCCGGCGGCGCACATGCCACGGAAGGGTGCCTGGTGTTGAATCTGGAACGCATGAACCGGATCCTCGAGATCCATCCCGAGGACGAGATCGCCCGGGTGGAACCTGGCGTGATCAACTCCGACCTGAACGCCGCGGTGGCGGAGTACGGGCTGATGTACGCACCGGACCCGGCCAGCTACCGCGTCTCCACGATCGGTGGGAACATCGCGACGAACGCCGGCGGGCTGCGCTGCGCGAAGTACGGCGTGACCCGCGAATCCGTGCTGGCACTCGACGTGGTGCTGGCCGACGGAACCCTGATCCACACCGGCCACAGGACCTTCAAGGGCGTTGCAGGCTACGACCTGACCGGACTGTTCGTGGGATCGGAGGGAACTCTGGGTGTAGTAGTGGGAGCGACGGTCCGGTTGCGCTACCTGCCTGCCGCACTGGAAACGGTGGCGGCGTTTTTCCCCGATGTAGCGGCTGCCGCGGCCGGCGTGCTGGCCGTGGGCCGCGCGCGGGTACAACCGGCGATCATGGAGCTGCTGGACGGACACACCATGGCCCAGCTGGACAAGGAGCAGGGTTCCAGCCTGCGTAGCCGGGGTGCGGCGCTGCTGCTGATCCAGACCGACGGCTATGCGGCCGCAGTGGAAGCCGGCATCATCCGCGAGGTGCTCAGCGGGCTCGGCGGCGACATCAAGGCCGCCGACGCCGCGGAGGCGGTCCGGCTGGTCGATCTGCGCCGGCACAGCCGCGGAGCCGAGGTGGACGATGATTTCCGGGTCGGCGAGGACGTGGCGGTGCCTCGTTCCCAGCTGGTGAACTACATCCACCAACTGCAGGACATTGCCGATCGGCACGGAGTCGGGCTCAAGGTGGTGGCGCACGCCGGGGACGGCAACTTGCATCCCACCTTCTGGGTGGGCCCCGGGGACGTGGCGAAGGTGCCGGCGCTCAACGCGGCGCTGGACGAGTCCATCGACGTAGGCTTGGCGCTGGGTGGCACGATCACCGGCGAGCACGGGGTGGGGCAGTACAAGGTGCGGTGGCTGGGGCGCGAGCAGAGCGAAGAGGTGTTGGAACTGCAGCGCCGGCTGAAGGATGTGTTTGACCCTCAGCGGTTGCTCAACCCGGGCAAGGCCTTGCCCGTTGCCCCGCGCGTAGGCTAGTGCCATGAGGAAAGAGACGCTGTGGGAAGAATTGAAGCGCCGGAACCCGGGCCATTCGGCCTGGTACATTCAGCGATTCGAACAGATGCGGACCGAGGGCGCCGACCTGCACGGTGAAGCCCGGCTGGTCGATGCAATGGTGCCCCGCGGCAGCCGGATCCTCGACGCCGGATGCGGCCCGGGACGGCTGGGCGGTGAGCTGGCTTACCGCGGTCACACGGTGGTGGGCGTCGACGTGGATCCCGAGTTGATCCAAGCAGCCCGCAAGGACCACCCGGACTGTACCTGGCTGGTGGGCGACCTGGCCGAACTGGATCTGCCCGCCCGGGGCATCGCCGAGCCGTTCGACGTGATCGTCAGCGCCGGAAACGTGCTGACCTTCCTCGCCCCGGGTACCTCGGACGATGTGTTGAGAAACTTGGCCGGCCACCTGGCTCCTGGCGGCCGGCTGGTGACCGGGTTCGGGGCCGGCCGCGGCTACGACTTCGACGAGTTCTTCTCCGACGCTTCCGCCGCCGGCTTGGCAGCGGATCTGCGGTTGTCCACTTGGGACCTGCGGCCCTTCACGCCGTCGTCGGACTTTCTGGTGGCGGTCTTCAGCAAGATGGAGGGGCAGCAGCAAGCCTAGGGGAGTCAGCCCTCGTCGGTCTCGGCGGCGGCCAAGGCGGCAGCGGTCTGCTCATCCGGATTCAGCATGATGGCCGCCTCGTCCCGCCGGTGGCGCAGCACCGAATCGACGTAGGATTGCACGGCCTCCGCCAGCGGCACGTTGCGGTCTTGGTCTTCCGAGACATACCAACGATGCTCGAGCACCTCGTGGACCACTTCGGCCGGTTCCAGCTTTCCCGCCAGCTCGCGCGGGATGGCCTTGACGATCGGTTCGAAGACGTGGCGGACCCAGCTGTGGGCGCTGACTTCCTCGCTCTGCTCCGACTGGTGGTCCGCGCGGTAGGCATCCAGGTCGTTGAGCAGCCGCCGTGCCTGGTTCTCCTGGACGTCCAGGCCGGTGAGGCGGAGCAGCCGGCGCTGGTGGTGCCCGGCGTCCACTACCTTGGGCTGGAGCCGGATGCTGGTTCCGTCTGCGGTGCTCTTGATGGAGAACTCCTCCACATCGAACCCCAGATCGTTCAACCGCCGGATGCGGGCGTTGACCCGCCACCGCTCGCCTAAGTCGAACGACTCCTCGGCCGTCAGCTCTGCCCAGAGCTTGCGGTAGCTGTCCATGATGCGCTCGCTGGTCGCCACCGGGTCCACTTTGTCTTCCAGCAGGCCGCCCTCGACCAAATCCATCATCTCGCCGGCGATATTCACCCGGGCTATCTCAAGGTCGTGTTCCCGCTGGCCGTCGGAGAGCTGCGGGTGCAGTTCGCCGGTTTCAGCGTCCACCAAGTACGCAGCAAACGCGCCGGCGTCGCGGCGGAAGAGCGTATTGGACAGCGAGACATCGCCCCAGTAGAAGCCAAGCAGGTGCAGGCGAACCAACAGCAGCGCCTGCGCATCGATCAGGCGGGTCAGGGTCTCCCGCCGCAGCGTCTGGGAGAACAGGGCACGGTAGGGGAGCGAGAAGCGGAGGTGGCGGGTGACCAACACCGGCTGCAGCGCCGATCCATCGGTGCGCATTCGTCCGGTCATCACGGCTACTGGTTCCACACAAGGAACGCCCAGCCGCTGCAGCTTGCGCAGCATCTGGTATTCGTGCCGCGCTGCCTCTTCGCCGGTCTCCTTGATGGCCACCACGCCCGCACCCAGCGGAGCGAACCGGACCACGTGCCGCGACAGCCCGCGGGGCAGCGCCGCCAAGTTTTCCGCAGGCCAGTCTTTCAAGGCCAGATGCCACGGCTGGTCAAGAAGCCGCTCGTCGGTGGTGGCCGCGGTGATGCTCAAGGAAGCGATCGCCGCGGCCTCACCGGACAAAGCCGTGTCGGCGGTGCCCCTGACAGGGCCGCCGGTGCCGGAGTGAGCAGCCATAGTGACTACATCCTAGGCGTGGACCTAGTCGGCTGTCTTGCCGGCCTCCACCGGGACATTGAGGTCCTCCACTGAAGCTTCCGGAGTGCCGGGTGCATGCTCGCCCAAACGCAGCCCGGTCTGTGTGTCGAACAGGTGCACATGCCCTTCTTTGGGACGCACGTAGACGGTGCTGCCGGCTACCGGCGGCGTCCGTCCGTCGACCCGACCGGTGATCTCGTAACGCTTGCCGTCAAACTCGGTGTGTCCGTAGACGTAGGCATCGGCGCCGAGTTCTTCGACCACATCCACGAACACCGCAAGGCCGTGGTTGTTCTCGGCCCGCTCCAGATCCTCCGGACGGACGCCCAGGGTCACCGTGCTGCCGTGCGCTTCGCCGAGCAAGTCCCGCGGCACCGGATAGGTCATGCCGCCGAATTGGACACCGCCGTCGGTCACTGGCAGTTCCAGCAGGTTCATGGCGGGGGAGCCGATGAAGCCGGCCACGAACACGTTCGCCGGCCGGTCGTAGAGGGCACGCGGGGTGTCAACCTGCTGCAGGACGCCGTCCTTGAGCACGGCAACGCGGTCGCCCATGGTCATGGCTTCCACCTGGTCGTGGGTGACATAGACGGTGGTGACGCCCAACCGGCGGGTCAGCGAAGCGATCTGGGTGCGGGTCTGCACGCGCAGTTTGGCGTCAAGGTTGGAGAGCGGTTCGTCCATCAGGAACACCTGCGGGTTGCGCACGATCGCCCGGCCCATGGCCACACGCTGGCGCTGGCCGCCGGAGAGGGCCTTGGGCTTGCGGTCCAGGTACTCTTCCAGATCCAGCAGCTTGGCGGCCTCGCGGACCCGCTCGGCACGTTCTTCCTTGGACACGCCGGCGATCTTCAGGGCAAAGCCCATGTTGTCGGCCACGGACATGTGCGGGTAGAGCGCGTAGTTCTGGAACACCATCGCAATGTCGCGGTCCTTGGGCGGTACATCGGTCACGTCCCGGTCGCCAATCAGGATCCGACCGGCGTTGACGTCTTCGAGGCCGGCCAGCATCCGCAGCGAGGTGGACTTGCCGCAGCCGGACGGGCCCACCAGAACGAGGAACTCGCCGTCGGCAATCTCCAGATTGAGGCCGTCCACTGCGGGCTTCTCGGTGCCCGGGTACAAGCGACTGGCATGATCGAACGTTACCGTTGCCATAATGTTTTCCCTTCACGGGCAGGTACGTGCCCGACGATCCGTAGTGATGGGTGAATATTCAGTTTCCAAGCGGCTCGCCGCGCCCACAGAGTGAGGCGGCTCACGCCCCTTAGTATGCCACGGCTGTCAAAGCACCCGGCGAAGCACCGGTGAACAGCCGGCGCCCGGTGCTACGCCTGCGCCGCGGCCGCCCTGAGTTCGGCCAGCAGGGCCAGCGCGGCAGCGAACGCCTGCGGGGACTCCACCCGGTATTGCGCAGCGGTGGTACCCGGCCCCACCTTGATGCCGACGTCGGCATCGCGCAGGACGGCGAAGGCGTGCTCATCGGTGACGTCGTCGCCGGCGAAGAAGACAGCGGTGGCGCCGGTAAAAGTGCGCAGCAGGCCGATGCCCTGGCCCTTGTCCGCGCTGAGCACCGAAGTCTCCAGCACGCGCTTGCCATCGCTGATCTGCAGCCCGGGAATCTCCTGCAGTGCAGCCCTGGCCTGCTCGGTGGCTGCCGCTGCCACATCGTCGGCGGCAGTGCGGGTATGGAGTACGACGCCGGCCGGCTTGGCTTCCAGCCGAGTGCCCGGGTGGGCAGCCACGACTTTTTCGACGACGGCCGTGGCGGCCGCCAGCGCTCGCTGCTGGGGCTCGTCCAGCACCAGCGGCGGGCTGTCCGGACCGGTGAAGACTTCGCCGCCGTGGGAGCCGATCAGCAGGGTCCGGGCGTCGGGGGATGCCACGGTGCGTAGGCTGGCCAGCGCCCGGCCGGAGATGAAAGCGGTGGACGTCCGTGGCAGATCAGCCAATGCGGCGACGGCAGACGCCGAGGCCGGCAGCGGCCGGGCATCCTCGGCCCGCGGCACGATCGGTGCCAGCACGCCGTCGAAATCCAATGCGACGAGCAGCGTCTCCGTCCCGGCCAGCTCCTCCAGCGCGGCACGAAGTTCCGCCGGGACGGCGCCGGGGCCGTGCTCAGTCATGTGTCCCCGCTTGCTCGAGGGCCTTCAGGAACGCGCGCGACCAGTGCTCCACGTCGTTCTGCAGGATCTGCCGGCGCATGGCCCGCATTCGGCGGGTGGCCTCGGCCGGCGGCATATTGACCGCCCGGACAATGGCCTCCTTGAGCCCGTCGATGTCGTGCGGGTTGACCAGGATCGCCTGCTTGAGCTGGTCGGCTGCACCGGCAAACTCGCTGAGCACCAGCGCCCCGTCCACTTCCTTGCGGGAGGCAACGTATTCCTTGGCCACTAGGTTCATCCCGTCGCGCAACGCCGTCACCAGCATCACGTCGGCGGCCAGATAGAGCGCCACCATCTCCTCCACCGGGTAGCTGTGGTGCAGGTAGCGGATGGCGGTGTTCTCCAGCGTGTCGAAGGTTCCGTTGATCCGGCCGACAGCCCCTTCGATTTCCTCTCTGAGCAGGCGGTAGGACTCCACCCGCTCGCGGCTGGGCGAGGCCACCTGGATCAGCACCGCGTTCTCCACGTCCACCTTGCCGTCTTCGAGCAGTTCGCCGTAGGCCTTGATCCGGTGCCCGATGCCCTTGGTGTAGTCCAGCCGGTCCACGCCGAGCAGCACGGTGTCCGGGTCGCCCAGTTCGTGCCGAATCTGTTCCGACCGGGCAATCACATCCGGCCGGTGGGCCAGCTCGCTGATGTGCTCCACATCGATGGAAATCGGGAAGGCGCCGGCCCTGCAGAGGCGGACACCGCCGTCGCTGTTTTCCACTTGCACCTGCTGCTGGCGCACATTGAAACCGCTGAAGCGGCGCACACAGCGCAGGAAGTTGCTGGTGTCGCTGGGCCGTTGGAAGCCCAGCAGATCGGCGCCGAGCAGGCCGTCGATCACCTGCCGGCGCCACGGAAGCTGGGCGAAGATCTCCAGCGGCGGGAACGGAATGTGGTTGAAGAAACCGATCCGCAGGTCCGGCCTTGCCTCGCGCAGCAGCTTGGGAACCAGTTGGAGCTGGTAGTCCTGCACCCAGATGGTGGCGCCCTCGGCGGCGATCTCCGCCGTGGCTTCGGCGAAGCGCCGGTTGACCGTTTTGTAGCACTCCCACCAGGTGCGGTGGAATTCCGGCGCCGCGGTCACGTCGTGATAGAGCGGCCAGAGCGTGGCATTGGAAAAGCCCTCGTAGTAGAGCTCAACGTCGTCGGCGCTGAGGGCCACAGGCACCAGATGCATATTGTCGTGGTCGAACGGCTCTACTTCCTCGTCCGGAACCCCGGGCCAGCCCACCCAGGCACCCTCGGTCTTGGCCATCACCGGGGCCAACGCCGTGACCAGCCCGCCGGGGGACCGGCGCCAGACGCCCTGCCCGTCCTCGTCGATGGTGTGGTCCACCGGCAGTCGATTGGAGACGACGACCAAGTCGTACTCCCCATACTGGCGTCCTTCTGCGTCCCTACCGTTTTGAGCGGAATTCGCCAATTGACTCTCCTTTGTGTGAAGTCGTCCTGATGATGACCTTATAAGGAATGGAAACCTGTGGCTTCCCCGGATCGTTCCCTCAAGTACAAACGTGAACGCGGCCACTGATGCCGTCTGAACGTTGAAGTTGCAACTAAACTGGTGCTGATGTGCCCTGCTGGGGCGAAGCAGACCGACAAGACGCGAGGATTCATGGCTCACCAAAACAGCCCTAAGCCGACCAAGGCCGAGCGCACCGCAGCGGCCCGCGAGAAGGCCCGCCAGATGCGCGAGGCACAGCAGAAGCGGGAAAAGCGCAACTCGCTGCTGGTCAAGGGCGGGGTGGTGGTCGCCGTACTGGTGATCATTGGTGTGATTGCCGCAGTGGTGATCACCAACCAGCGCGGCCAAATTGCCGACGCCGGTGCAGCGCCGGCGCACGGCAACGCGTTCGGCGGCATCACCGTTACCCAGAGCGGGCTGGCGGAGACCGATCCCGTCCAGGTGGATGTGGCGAACATCCCCGAGCCCGCCTCCACCGAGGGCGACGTCATTGTGCCGGGCGGCGTGGCCGCCGCGCCCAAGGGCGAGCCGGCAAACATCGTGATGTACGTGGACATGGGCTGCCCCGTCTGCAAGAGCTTCGAAGGCCAGTACGGCGGGTACCTCACCGACCTCACCTCGTCCGGCGACGCAACCGTCGAGTACCGGGTGGCCACCTTCCTCGACCGTGTGTCGACCACCAACTACTCCTCCCGTGCTGCCAACGCCGTGGCCTGTGTTGCCGACTCCAACCCCGAGGTCTTCAACGATTACGTGACGCAGCTGTTCGCCCAGCAGCCGACCGAAGGTGGGGCCGGTCTGGACAACGCCACCCTGGCCAGCATTGCCGAAACAGCGGGAGCCACCGATGTGTCCTCCTGCATTGACGACGGCGAATTCCGTCCCTGGGCCAAGTTCGTGAACCAGACCTTCTCCGAGTACCAGGTGGGCGGCACGCCTACGGTCTACGTGGACGGAAAGAAGTGGGATCCGAACACCGATAACGACTTCCAGCAGTTCGCCCAGGGCGTCATCGACGCTCGCGCCTAATTCATTCGCCGCGCCGGTCCCCGGCGCGGCGGCCAGGCGGCGGCTTGCGGGTTTCACGCGGAGCCGCCGCCTGGGCTACCCTTATCTAGCCGGTTTTGTCCGGCACGCTGACCCGCGGGCCAGCTCGCCTCCTTAGCTCAGTTGGCCAGAGCACCTGTCTTGTAAACAGGGGGTCGCCGGTTCGAATCCGGCAGGGGGCTCCGACACCCCTTCTGACTTGGCGCAGTGCCAGTCGGGAGGGGTTTTCGCATGTTCGGTCAGCATGCAAACGCACGCTTGCACACGTTCTACTCAAAAAGTTCCGCTACGGCCGTCCCCGAATGCAGAGAGACGGCCATGGAGCACCCCGTTGAGAACGAACCGGTAAAGCTGTTGACCAGAGCGCAGCTGGCGTCTACTTGGGCGATCTCGCCAAAGACCCTGGCGGACTGGGAGGGCACCGGCGTCGGTCCGCCCCCCAAATTGCGAGGAGACCTTATCAGGTACGAGGCGCCGACTGTTGCCGCCTGGTACCGCGACAACCGAGGGGCGGCAGCCTGATGGCCCGCGTCAAACTCGCGCAAGGCGACTGGACCACGCCGAAGGCGAAGAACGAAACCACCGGCGTCTGGAGGGCATGGTGCCGGTTCGGCGGCTTTGACGTCGGACGTTCACCGTCCAGCGCACCGGGTCGCACAAAGGCCATTGCCGAGAAGAACCTGATGGAAGCCCTTGTGGCGCGCAGGGAATAAGGCCGGCCCTTGGATGCCCGCGCGACCCCGGCCCAAGGATCCGCCGCCTGACTGGCCAGCATCGAACCGCCTGCCGTCCAAGTGGATGTTTGCGGAAACCAGATTGCGGCGGAGATCCAGACGTCGGTCCGACGACGTTGGGAAGATCGCCATCCGAGGAACGCTAGACTGCCCGTCCGTTTCTGCGGTCCGGCAGCTCTAGCACGTGCCTCGCTCGTCTCATGCTGCCCCCTTTCGGTGAGGCCTTCAGTCTTTCCGGGGACATGGTAAGTGGAGGAAGGCCGCCAAAATTACAACTGAAAGGTCACAATAAAGCATGATTCTCATTGAAATGAAGAATGGTGCTCTGCTGAATCTCGCCCATGTAATCGAACTCAAGGCGGACTTCACCGGCGAAACGAAGGACGGCTTGAAGGTTTACGGCATCCACGCCTCCACCGTGGATGGCAAGACGCGCAAGGTGTGGTCCGAGCTGGATACAGAGGCGGCAGCCGAGGGGATGCTCCATGACTTGAAGAGGTGCATCAGGGAGGCCCACATCGAGGGCTACGCCATCATCTCGAGCAAGTCCTACAAGAACTAGCTCCAAGACGAAGGAGCCCTCGCGGTCGGAAATGGCCACGGCGGCCCCTCCTCGTTCGGGTGAAGAAGTACCGGGGTGTTCGGGCACATGGGAACATCATCCGTTTGGCTGTCGACCAGATTTCCGGGCAGCTCCCATGGGCTGATCCTTCGGGTCAGGGCGTGTCTCCGGGGCACAGTTGATGGCTACGAGACGATCGCCATCTCGTGCGGGGTCTGGTTCAGTCGGCGCCCGCCGCTCGGCGTGACCGTGACAATGTCTTCGATGCGGACGCCGAAGCGGCCGGGGAGGTAGATGCCTGGCTCGATCGAGAAGCACATGCCGGGTTGGAGGAGGTGGGTTTCGCCCTCCACCATGTATGGCGGTTCGTGGGTGGTGAGCCCGATGCCGTGTCCTGTGCGGTGGATGAAGTAGTCGCCGTAGCCGGCTTCGGTAATCACGGTTCGTGACACGCGGTCGATCTCTTGGCACTCGATACCCGGCCGCACGGCCTCAAAGCCTGCCTGTTGTGCTCGGCGAACGACGTCGTGCACCTCACGTTCCTCCTCGGTGGGCTCGCCGACATGCACGGTCCGGGTGGTATCCGACCCGTAGCCGTGCTTGAGGCCGCCGAAGTCGAGCACCACCATGTCGCCGTCCTGAATGATCCGGTCACCGATTTCATGGTGGGGGTTTGCTCCGTTCGGGCCCGAGCCCACAACGGTGAAGTCGACCTGCGAATGCCCGAACTGCCGGAGCAACTCTGCCAGGTCCGCACCCACGTCCGCCTCGCTACGGCCCGCGAATCGGACTTTGAGGATCTCCTCGTACGTCTGGTCAGCGGCCGCGCCGGCCGCGGCCAGCCTGCCCACCTCGTCGGCGTCCTTGATCGCGCGCAGCATGGGGAGCGCTGTGGTCATCGACACGTACGACGACGCAAGTCTGCCCTGCAAGCCGAGCAGGTGCATAGCCCATGCCGAGTCCGATACCGCGTAGCGCCCGGCAGAGTCCAACAGCTTCGCCGTCGCCTCATATGGATCGCTGCCGTCTGTCCAATCAAGCAGCTGGAAGGTGGAGGCACCCGGTGCGTTCTCCGCATCGGGCCGTTCCAGCTTCGGAACGATCATTGCTGGCTCGCCGTCCGCCGGGATGACCAGCATGGTGATGCGCTCGGTGATCGCGACTGGAGCGTAGCCGGTCATGTAGAGCAGGTCGGGCCCCGGCGTCAGCAGCAGGCCTGCGAGCCCGGCGTCGTGCGCGGCTTGAGCTGCTCGCTGCTGCCGCGTGGCGAAGTCATCTGCGGTGAACGCGACCGGTTCAGCAGTGCTGCTCTGCTCAGTCACGGCTGCCTCCATCGACTTGTCGGTGAGAACAGGTTCATTAAGCGCCGCACGGAGACGAGGTGGCAAGAGGCAGCACACAAGACCACCCGTAGCGGGTGAGGCTGTGGAGGTCCAACTCCCACGAAACAGGGAAGACCCTCCGGCGGCCTCAACCGGAGGGACTTCCTGACGGGCCGTCAGAACGTGCCTGGCGGCCCGTCAGACCCGCCAATGAAGGCTGCTGCCGGTGGACGAAGCCTTGCAGGTGTAGATCCTGCCGTTGGTGCCGATGCCCTTATACCCCTTGACCGCTGCTTTGCAGGGGGCACCAGGATGCACGCCTTTAACGGTCTTAGCGGAGGTGGTGCTTTTGGCTGGAGCCTTGGGCGTCGAGGCCTTGCCAGCGGGCTTGATGGCGGTGACCTTCACGGTCTTCTGGCTTGGGCACGAGGCGAGGACCCGCTTCATGGCAGCTTTCTCGGCGGAGGTGACCGACAGCGCGTACTTCTTCTTCACCGCGATCTGGGTGGCCACGTAGGAGCACCGGAAGGCCTTGTTTTTAGGCAGCCAGGCGCTGGCTTCCCGGTCGCCCTTGGCACGGTTGGCGGAGGCGTCCACGGCGCGCAGGTTCAGCGGGTCGTTGGCGAACGCGGTGCGCTGAGCGATGGAAAGCTTCTGGGCACCGGACACCCAGGCCTGGCCGAGGGCGACGACGTGGTCGATGTCCACCTTGTTGCCGCCACGGACGTGCCTGATGGTCTTGCCCGTGTAGGGGTCTTTCAGAGTCCCCGAGGCGATGACGCAATTGCGGGTTCCAGGCTTGAAACGGTCCTTGGTCAGGTCTCGCTTGAGGATGTCATTGCGGGCGTCACAGCCGTTGCGGTCCGGGTCCTTCCATCCGTTGCCGAACTTGGCTCGCGCGTAGCCGGTCTTGGCGGCCTTGCCCTTGACGGGGAGAGTGTTCAGCACCGAGGAAGCGCTGGTTGTGGCCTTCGGGCTCGCGGCTTCGGCCGGAGTTGCGGCAGAGAAGCCCCCGAGCAGCAGGGCCCCGGCAGTGACGATGGCGGCCAACGGCCGGCCCAGGCGGTTAGTAAACGTATTCATGATCCCCCATGTGTCCGGCTCGGATCCCGGACGAATTCAGTGCCGGTTGGCTGAAATGCTCCTGCACGGACGTTCGCCACTTTTGGGTACATTCCGTGATCGAATGACGAAGCGGAACATTCCTTGCCGCTGCGATTAACTATCGGCGGTTGAGTCCACCACGTTAGGTGTGTGCGGTCTGTGCGACACGTCTTTTGTTTTCGCCGAAAGACGCGAAAAACCCAGGACAGTAAAAAAGGCCGTCAGGACGATTGCGGCAGTCCACAGAGCCAAGCCAGCCAGATCATGGATTGCCATTTGAGGGATCCGGCGCTCCGGGACCACGACGACGCCGACAAAAGCTCCCAGAACGCCGAAATAGCTGCCTTTCATGAACGAACGGTGTGCCTGGATCCTCCTCGTCCGTGCGGCCCACAAACCGACAGACACCGTGAAAAGGGTAAACACTGCTAGGCCATGCAGCCAGGTAAATCCGCCATTCAGAGTTTGAACCCCGAACGATGTCAGCGTCACAACGTACATGGCGAACACCCACACGCGGCCTATCGTGCGGTGGATGGCCCCGCCCTTGGTGCGGCGTACCAGTTGAAAGGCCCCGAACAGGATGGAAAATGCCGCTGCTATGGCATGGATGGCGATAAGGAGGGTCCATTGAGGAGGCATAAAAGAATCCTAAACGGTGAACGCCGTAACAAAGACAAACATTTCGGCTCTTTCCTTGTCTTTTATCCTTAAGGCCTCTTGACTATTTCCGTGACTGAACAATCAATTCGTGAATGGACCGTGAACGAAGCGCGGACCACGGCATCGGCTACGGCAGCCCAAGGCGCGGCCTGGCTCATCGCTTTCGGCATCACCTTGTCCATCGCTGCCGTGCTTTCCTTCCTCCTGCCGCTTGAGGTCGCCGTTCTGGTGGCGGTCTTTCAGGGAGGCGTCGCTTTGCCGCTTGCCTTCGCCCTCGAACGACGGTTGGGAACCGCGCCCATGGCCCAGGATCATCCCTTGCGCTCGCTGTCGGTTCAGTTGGCCATGGTGCAGATTGTCGCGCTGCCTGCGGTGATCATGATGTATACGCAGAATCCGGCGCTGGTGCCGGCCGTTTTTGCGGCGATCGGCGGCGCACACTTCCTGCCCTACGTTTGGCTGCATCAGACAAAGATTTACCTCTATCTGGCGCTCGGCGTGGCTCTAGGTAGTTGGGGCATCACCCTGGCCGGTGGCGAGGGAGCCTATCGTTGGGTGATGGTCTGGTGGCCGGTCTGCTACATCGTCGCCGCTGCACTGCTCTGGCGCCGGCATCGGCAATTGCACCCGTTGAGCCAAGGCAACGACTAGAGCGGCAAGAAGCGACGGCGCTTTTCGGGCCGGTCGGTGCTCCGGTGTGGCCAGCGATCGCAGGGGCTAGATGCCTGCGGCGTCCGAACCCTCGACAGTGCGGCCGAGCGCGCCGACAATGGACAAACCCAGCCTGTCGAGCGGCGGGCCACCTCAACCTGAGGAGCACACGGTGGACGAGACCAATGTTGAGGCAGAGAGCGCGGCCGTGAAGGCGATGGTGCGCCATCACACCGAACTGGTGGCGCGTGTGCAGGCGACGACGGCGGAGCTTACGCGCGCCATCGACATCGGAGACGAAGACACCGCCTACAACGCGCACGGCATCCTGCTGGAGTGGGGTGAGCGGGAAATGCTGCCGCATGCTGCGGCGGAAGAGGCCCAGCTATACCGGCCGGCCGGAGCGAGGGAGGAAGCCCGACTGCTGGTAGAGGCGCTGACCGCCGACCACCAAGACCTGGCCGCGCTGCTGGATGAGCTCCGGGGCGCCGCGGGAATCGAGGCTGCCACCGTTGCCTCGTCGTTGTCCCGCGTGTTCGCCCTGCACGTCGAAAAGGAGAACCGCGTGTTGCTGCCCTTCATCGCCCGGACTCCCGATCTGTCCTTGTCCGCTGCGGTTGAAGGGCTGGTGGAACTCGTCGGTGATACCCATGTGCACGCGCCGGATGAGAGCAGGCACGCCCACGGCTAAGTGAGGTGTCCAGAGGCCCGGGCGTTCGTCAGCTCCCGATGGTCAGCGTCTCCCAGCCGCCGACGCCAATGACCGCACGCTTGCCCAGCTTGTTCGCCAGAATCGGGTAGTGATACAGGTTGCCGCGGCTGTCCCGGGCGAGCAGCCCGGTTTTCCCGTCGCCGAGATGGTTCTGGATCATCGACAGGTGCTTCATCGTGTTCCAGCCTGAGGGCGCGATGATCTTCCGGGACTCGGAGACGAACTTGCCGGCGCCATTGGAGCGGTACAGCTTGAGTTGCCCTGTGGTGGTCTTGGCGACCACGTCCATCTTTGCGTCGCCGTCGATGTCTGCGGAGAAGATCGACAAAGACTTCCACCCCTTCCCCAAGTCGGTGCGGCTGCCGTGCTTGAGGCCGGCCGGGTTTGCATAGTGGTACAGCCGGCCGGTAACCGTGTTGCGGGCCAGCAGCGTCGGATACGTGTCGGCCTGTTTCCAGGCGGTAACGGTGACGTCGTAGTTGCCCCAGCCGGAGGAGCCGATGGTGGCAGCTTTCTGCAGGCCGCCGGTCGCCTTACCGAAGTGGGCGGTGAGTTTTCCGGACTTCCATCGCACAACCAGATCCAGCACGCCGTCCGCGTTCCAATCTGCTACCTCCACTTGGGCCACACCCTTGAATCCGTTGGCGATGTAGCGGCGCTTGTAGAGGTCATGGCCCTTGGCCGAATCGTAGACATAAAGGTTTCCGCCGGAATCAACGGCAGCAATGTCCCCGTGCTGGAAGCTGGCCCTGATCATGCCCGGGTGCGGCGGCAGTTTGGCCCTCGTGGACGCGTAGCCGGCGATGTTCGCCACCGCCACCGACATCCCGTACCAATCCTTGTGCGTGGTCTTCATGTAACCGATCCCGATGTCCGTTGCGTTGGGACTGAGCAGGCCGGCGCGGTGGGCGGGGGAGTCCATCCACCAGTCCACAACGTCTCGGGCGGAGTGGTTGATGGCGATGTTCTCGGTGTACCAGTCGAAGCCGCGAGGGATTTCCTTGCTGCCGTAACCGGACCGGTGGATCTTCTCCATGTCCAACTTGTTCTTGTTGATCCGCGTATTCAGTTCCTCGGACCACTGCTGCGCAACGTTGCCGGCATTCTGGTTCCAGACCACTTTCGACAACCCGTTCTGTGCGCGGTACAGGTTGGTCAACCGGAGCACTTCGGCCACGAAAGGATCCGTGGCCGTCCGGGTTGCGGCCGAGGCCGGGGAAAGCCCGGCAAACGCCAGGGCCAGCAGCAGGACTGCTGCGATGAATGGTTTCATGAAGGTGCGCACCTGTTCAGGGTAAACCGTTCACCCGGCCGTGCGGCACCCTCGGGACGTCTCAGGGAAGGAAGCCGGGGAAAATGCGCTCAGCGGGGGGGCCGCCCCGAGTACGACGACGGCGGGAGGCTTTCTAGCGAAAGTCTCCCGCCGGCGTCGTGTTTTAAGCGGAGTTGCGTCGCCTCTCACCGAAGCGGCGGTGGCCTACTGCGCCAGCTGCTCCCGGACCAGCGGGGCCACCTTGGTGCCGTAGAGCTCGATGGACTTCATCAGCTTCTCGTGCGGGAGCGATCCCAGGCTGTATTTCATGTCCCAGCGGGAGAGGCCCAGGCCCTTCGCCACCTTGACGATCTTGGTGGCCACGGTCTCCGGCGAGCCGACGAACAGGGCGCCGTCCGGGCCAGTCTCGGCTTCGAACTGGCCGCGGGTCATCCGGCTCCAGCCGCGCTCGCGGCCGATCCGCTCCTGCATGTCGGCATACGGCAGCCACATCTCCTCGCGGGCCTCTTCGTCCGTGTCCGCGACGTAGCCGGGCGAGTGGGCGCCGATGGGCAGCGCGGGCTTTTCGAACTGGTCCAGCGCGCGCTGGTAGAGGTCGGTGAAGGGCGCGAAGTTCATCGGTGCGCCGCCGATGATGGCAAGCATCAGCGGCAGCCCGTAATGGGCGGCGCGGACCACCGACTGCGGCGTGCCGCCGACGGCGATCCAGGTCTTCAGGCTGCCGGACGCCGTGGGCGGGTAGATCCGTTTGTTGTCCAGCCGGGGCCGGGTGCGGCCGGCCCAGGTGACCGGTTCTTCTTTGAGCAGTTCGGTGAAGAGCTGGAGCTTCTCATCGAAGAGGACGTCGTAGTCGGCCAGGTCCAGGCCGAACAGCGGGAAGGACTCAGTGAAGGAGCCGCGGCCCAGGATTACCTCGGCGCGGCCGTTGGAGGCGGCGTCCAGGGTGGAGAAGCGCTGGAAGACTCGGACGGGATCATCCGAGCTGAGCACGGTGACGGCGGAGCCGAGCCGGATCCGGCTGGTCTGGCCGGCGATCGCGGCCAGCACCACGTCCGGGGCGGACACGGCGAAGTCCTCGCGGTGGTGTTCGCCGATGCCGATGAAGTCCAGGCCCACCTCGTCGGCCAGCTTGGCTTCGGCGATGACGTTCCGGATGACCTGGTCGTGCGGCAGGAGCTTTCCGTCCGCCCCGGTGGTGACGTCCCCGAAGGTGTCCAGCCCGAGTTCGATTGTTTGCGCCACGCTGTGGCCGCCTTTCGTCTGCGTTGAGGGTGCATGCAAATGCATCTTGTGGTTACATGCGGAAACCTCGGACAGGGCCCGGTTATTCCGCCGTGCGCGGCCGGGAGAGCGGGGGCACCAGTTGGCCCGACTCGCTCCGGATCCACCACTGCCCGGTCCGCCGCCTCTCCGCCCACGTGGAAAAGCGGTAGTGGTACAGCGTCGCACGCACCAGCAGCGGCGGTTCCCCGTCGAACGGATCGTGCCGCAGCAGCTTCAGTGTGGCCCTGTCTGCCTCCAGCAACCGCCGCAGCAGCGGGATGAACCAGCTGGCGCCGGGCGAGCCCAAGGCCAGGAACCACATCAGCCAGTCCAGTCTCAAGTGGTACGGGGCGAACTGCCGTGGCATCCGCCGCGGGTCCCCGGGCTTGCCCTTGAAGCCGTACTCTTGCCAGTGGACGCCGTCCGCCGACCCTTCCACCACCACTTCGTACCGTTGCCGGGTGATGGAACCGAACGCGCCGTACGCGTTGGCCAGGTGCCAGTTATTGAAGCTGGCGTTCATCAACTGGCGCTTGGCGAACAGGTTCTTCAGCGGCCAGTAGCTCAGGTACACCAGCAGGGCGCTGACCGCGAGCACCAGCACGATGAACCACCCCGGCTCCGGCTGGTACTGCGGAGTGAAGTCGCCGACCGGCAGGATGGCCTGAACCGCGCCGTCGGACACCGCGGAGAAGGCCAGCAGGACGGTCAACGTGTTCAGCCAGGCGAAGTTCCCGGAGGCCACCAGCCACAGCTGCGTGAAGATCACCACCGCGGCGGCGATGCTGCCCACCGGCTGTGGAAAGAACAGGAAGAAGGGCACCACCAGCTGGGCAAAATGGTTGCCGGCCACCTCCACCTTGTGCAGCGGTTTGGGCAAGTGGTGGAAGAACCAGCTGGCCGGATTCGGCATCGGCTGGGTCTCATGGTGGTAATACAGGGCGGTCAGGTCCCGCCAGACGGTATCGCCCCGCATCTTGATCATGCCGGCACCGAACTCCAGCCGGAACACCAGCCAGACGAACAGCCACAGCACCAGGGCCGGCGGCGCCACCCGGTCCGAGCCCAGGAACGCGGCCAGGAAGCCGGCCTCCAGCAGCAGCGTCTCCCAACCGAAGCCGTAGAACGTCTGGCCCACGTTCACAATGGACATGTACAGGAACCACAGCACCAGGAACGCCAGCAGCGGCACCCACGGCGGGCCCCATTGCGGCAGCCCCGCCACCAGCAGCGCTGAAATAACGACGCCGGTGCCCGCCACGGCGCGCAGCCTCCCGTCGGTGTAGCCCCAGCGGAAGAGGGTGAAGCCGCGCGGCGTGCGCCGTTCCAGCAGTTGTGGCACGGGGAGCAGCCCGTGTTCGCCCAGCAGGGCGGGGAACTGGGCCAAGGCGGATGCGAAGGCAATCAGGAACACCGCGGCGATGCCGCGCTGCAGCACTTGCCGCGCCAGCTCGAACCCCTCGGCGCTGAACCACTCCATGGCACTTCCAACGCTACGGCGGACCGGTCTAGTGTCAAGGTGGTTGGCCTGGGCTCAGGGCGGCGGGCGTCGGCCCCAGACGGCGGCGCGGTCGACGCCGGCGGAACCCGCCCAAGAGCAATAGTCCCGTAGCGCAGCGGGCCCGGGTTCAATTCAGCACCTCAAAGCTGCAGGCCCCGCTCAATGCTGCAGGCCCGGCTCAAGAGAGCCGGGCCTGCAGGTGCGTCTCGCTTCACCGGGGCTGCCGGTCAAGCGGGTCGAAGGATCAGCCGAAGAGCGCCGGGACCTTCATCAGGGTCTGGGTGATGCCGTAGAGCAGCGGGATGCCGACCAGCACCCAGCCGAGGGCTACTTGTGCTTTCTTCATGTCAGGCCTCCTTCCCGGCCATCGCGGATTCGCCGGCTTCTCTGGCCGGGGCCTCATGGAACTTGCTGTCCACCGGCTTGACCATCAGGTTGGCAATGAAACCGATCACCAGCAGGCCTACCATGGTCAGCAGCGCTGGCTGGTAGGCCTGCGCCGTGAGTTCGCCGGGCTTGCCCTGCGCGTCCAGGAAGGCGTTGACGATCAGCGGTCCGGCAATGCCTGCGGCGGACCAAGCCGTGAGCAGCCGGCCGTGGATGGCACCCACCTGGAAGGTGCCGAACAGGTCGCGCAGATAGGCCGGCACCGTGGAGAAGCCGCCGCCGTAGAAGCTGATGATGACGGCCGCCAGCAGCACGTACAGCCCGGTGGACGTGTAGCCGAACAGCGCCAGCACCACGTAAAGCACGGCGCCGACGCCCAAGTACAGCATGTAGTTGTTCTTGCGGCCCAGGTAGTCGGACGTGGTGGACCAGACGAACCGGCCGCCCATGTTCGCGATCGAGAGCAGCCCCACGAAACCGGCGGCAACGCCCGCCGTCACCAGGGATACGCCGTCGGGCTGGCGGAAGAAGTCCTGGATCATCGGCGAGGCCTGTTCCAGAATGCCGATGCCCGCGGTGACGTTGCAGAACAGGGCGATCCACACCAGCCAGAACTGCCGGGTCTTGATGGCGTTCTTCGCCGACACGTTCGCCGTGGTGACCAGCGACTTGGTCTTGACCTTGGCGGCGTCGAAGCCGTCCGGCTTCCAGTCGGCGGCCGGAATCTTGATGGTGAAGGCGCCAAACAGCATGTAGGCCAGGTAGACCACGGCCAGGGTCAGGAAGAGCTTGCCGACCGCGTCGCCGCTGGCCACCCAGCCCGGCGTGCCGTCGAAGCTGGGGTCGTAGAACTGCAGTAGCGCAGTGGAGACCGGGCTGGCAATTAACGCGCCGCCGCCGAAGCCCATGATCGCCATCCCGGTGGCCAGGCCGGGGCGGTCGGGGAACCATTTGATCAGTGTGGACACGGGGGAGATGTAGCCGATTCCCAGGCCGATGCCGCCGATCACGCCATAGCCCAGGTAAACCAGCCAGAGCTGGCCGGTGAAGATGCCCAGCGAACCGACCAGGAAGCCGGAACTCCAGAAGAGCGCCGACGTGAACATGGCCATTCGCGGACCGTTGCGGTCCACCCAGGTGCCCATCACCGCGGCGGACAGTCCCAGCATCACCATGGCAATGGAGAAGATGATGCCGATCTCGGTCAAGCTCACATCAAAGTGGGCCACCAAGGCGTTCTTGTACACGCTGGTGGCGTAGGCCTGGCCAATGCACAGATGCACGGCCAGGGCCGCCGGCGGAATCAGCCAGCGGTTAAAGCCCGGAGGGGCGATCGTACGCGATCGGTCCAACCAACTCATCGTTGGGCGTCCTTTCAAAGACGGGGTGCGAGGCAGAACTGGAACATGTGTTTCAGTTCACATCCTCACTGATGGTTACGCTAAGCAACCGGATTAGCCCGGCGTGTCGCGGAACCCTTTTCCCGCCCCCGGGCGATTCCGGCGGCCCCTGCCCTCCGGGCAGCATGGCCGGTACGGTGGAGGAATGGAACAGGTCCTCGCCGTTCGGGGCGTGGGTGGCTACCGCCGCTACCGGGCCCCGGCGCTCGCCGTCGCCCCATCCGGCAGCGTGATGGCCGCCTATGCAGGCCTGGGCGGGCAGGCCGGGCCACGCCGCTCCGGCGACCTGCTGCTGCGCCGCAGTTTCGACGGCGGAGCCAGCTGGGAGCCGCAACAGGTGGTGTGGGCGGGCCCGGCCGGGCAGGCGCCCGGCCGGGCCGGGCTGCTGTCCGACGCCGCGACCGGGCGGATCCTGATGGCCTTCGTGGCCCGGGACAACGCCAGCAGCGCTGACCCGGTTGCCCCCACCGCCGTGGACCGTCGCTTTGAACTGATGTCATCCGACGACGACGGCGCCACCTGGCAGCACCGGACAGTCACCCCGCGGTTGGCCTCGGACACTGTGACCGGACTGGCCGGTGCCGGCTCAGGGACCGGGCTGCATACCGGGCCGTTCGCCGGACGGCTGCTGGTGCAGTTCGCCGTGACGGCCGGCGGCGGGCGGCCAGGGGCAGCGTCCGGCTACAGCGACGACCACGGTGAGAGCTGGACCGTCGGGGAGCCGCTGGATGCGCCGGCCACCGGTCCGACGGTCTCGGAGCTGCCGGGGGCCTCCGAGGCCTTCGAAGCGCCGCCGGCCTCCCCTGCAGTGGAAATGCCGGAGCCGGAGCCGGACTCGGGCGCTGCGGCCTGTTTGGCCGACGGGCGAGTGCTGCTGCAGATTGGCGCCGCTCCCATCCGATGGGCGGCTCTCTCCGACGACGGTGGGCACAGCTATGGACCGCTGCGGCCGGTAGAGGAGTTGCCCGATCCCGGCAGCAGCGGCTCGCTGACCCGCTTCGACGGGCTGCCAGCCTTGGGCGGGCTGGCCGCACCGGTGAGCGGCCACTGGTTGCTGGCGGCCAACTGCCAGGATGCCGTGCTGAACCGGAACGTGGTGCTCAGCCTGTCGCGGGACGACGGCGAATCCTGGCCGCACAAACTCACCATCTGGGGCAGCGGAGCCAGCGGCCCGGCCGTGGTGCGGCTGGCCGACGGACGGATTGGCGTGCTGTACGAGCGGCAGGGTGGCCGCGAACTTACCTACGCCCCGGCCGATCCCGGGATGCTGCGGACGGCCTGGCCGCGCGGAGCGGTGACGCGAAAGGCCGACGAAGGCACTGGCGGGCCGCGGCCCGAGACCGGCCCGCTGCCAGTGGCCAGAGACTATCCGTTGCGCTTCGACATGGTGCTGCATGCCATCGTCAGTTCGGACAAGGGGCCGCTGGAGCCGGGCTATCGCGCCGGGGACGTGCTCGTCTTTGCCGGACGGGCGCGGGTTCTGGGGCCGCAGTACTTGAGCGTGCAGCTGTCGGGAGCGGTCGACAACGCGGGGGATTTTCCGCCGCAGCAACTGGGGCCGGGCGGGGAGGCGCACTACTTCCATCCTGTCCACACGGTGACCGCCGCCGACGTCGCTGCCCGCCGCTTCACCGTAGCCTTCACCTGTACTGCGGCCCCGGTGGACGCCGCTTCCGGAAGTGCCGCGGTGGTGGGCCGAACGCGGGAGTTCAGCCTCGACGTCGTGAGCGGAGAAATCGGCGAGGGGTGACGCGGCTCTCTGCCTCTTCGGGAGTGTTCTCCCGGTATCAGTGTGCAAGGATTTAACCGGGATCAACGAGGCCGCCGTCACGGTGGCGATGACGCAGAACGGAGTGGGAGTGCAAGACAAGGACCCAGACCAGGAATCCATGTCGCCCATGACTCCGCAGGCGGGAATGCTGCCGATCATCAAGCCGAAAAACGTTCCTCTTCCCGACGCCGGCTCCGGCCGTTCCACGGCACCCGGACGCACCGGCTCCACCGCGGGGCCACAGCCCACCCATCCTCCCGTGCCGCGCCCGACGGACCGGCCGGTGGCCAAGCAGGTCAAGCCGGTTCCGACCGGAACCGCACCGTTGCGCGCTTCGGCGGCGGCATCGCGCTCCAACGTCGCTGCCCGCCGGATGCTGCGCAAGCTGGTGCAGGGCGAGGCGCCGCCCACCGCGCCGATGAGCATTGTGGAGCGGCTGGCCGGCAGCCCGTACGCCAACCCGATGATCCAGGCTGCCGGAATCGACGCTTCTGCGCGGATTACGTTGGACTTTGCCCTGGACGTGGCGGAAACCATGTTCCGCTACGGGGCCGGCGCGCTGGAGGTGGAGACCAGCATCATTGCCGTCACCGCGGCGTTCGGCCTCAGCGACATCGACGTGGACATCACCAACCAGTCCGTGCTGATCAACTACGCGAAGCCGGACACCGTGCCGATCACCGTGATGCGCGTGGTGCGTTCCTGGACCAACAACTACGCCGGCCTTTCCCTGGTGCACGAACTGGTCACCGACATCGTCAACGGCGGCGTGGGCCGCAGTGAAGCCAAGGAGCGGCTGCAGGAAATCACCTCCCGCCCCAAGCCCTTCCCGCGCTGGATGGCCATCGGCGCGGGCGGCGTTTTTGCCGGAGCCATCGTTGCCTTCCTCGGTGGCAGCATTTTCGCAGCCCTCGTGGGCAGCATCTCCACCCTGTTGATGGGTCTGGTGGGGAAGAAGCTGAGTAAATGGCGGATGCCGGACTTCTTCATCACCGGCATCGGCGCTTGCCTGGCCACGGTGATGGCGCTGCTGTTCTGGGCCCTGCACGTGCCGTTGAGTCCGTCGCTGGTGATCGCCGGCGGCATCCTGTTCTTGCTGCCCACCGGGCGCCTGGTCTCAGCCACGCAGGATGCCATCAACGGCTTCCCGGTCACCGCGTCCGGGCGCTACCTCTCAGCCTTCTTCACCTTCGCCGCCATTGCCGCCGGCGTCGCGGTGGGGCTGGTGGGGGGCACCATGACCGGCATCAGCCTCCCTGAAGTCTTCGTGCAAGGCGAGGGAAGCTACCCCTATGTGGTGCGGGCGCTCCTGCTCATGGTGGCGACGATGGCCATCTGCATGACCGAGCAGACCAAACTGAACATGCTGCTGCCCACGGCCGCCGTGGGCCTGGCGGGGCTGCTGATCTACGACTTCGTGCTGTGGGCAGGAATCGGGGACCGGATCGCCCCGGCCGTCGGCGCCGTGGTGATCGGTTTCTTGGGCCGTATTGTCGGCCTGCGGATGGGCTCGCCGCAGCTGGTGGTGGCCGTCCCCGCGGTGCTGTTCCTGCTGCCTGGCCTGTCCGTGTTCCGGTCCATCTACGAACTGACCGTCAACGCGGAGGCGCCGTTCAATGGCATCCTGGGACTGTTCGGTGCGCTGACCGTGATCCTGGCGATCGCCGGCGGTGCGGTGCTGGGCGACAACTTGGCCCGTCCGTTCACCAAGGGACTGGGATCGAACGAAAGCCGGCGGGCCCGGCGCCGGTAAGGGTGCTCGCCCGGGGCAGGTCTGATCAGGCCTGGGGGTCCTGGGGGGCCTTGGGGAAGTGTGCCGAACCGCCGGTGCGGGTCGGATCAGGCCTGCACGTTCTCCGGGAAGGGCGCCGAAACCGCCGGTGCGGGTCGGATCAGGCCTGCACGTTCTCCGGGAAGATCTGCCCTACCTCGGTGCGTTTCTCCGCTTGGAAAGCGTCTTCGGCCCGGCCGTAGGCCCAGTAGCCGGAGATCGAGACCTGATCGCGGGACAGTCCATGGTCCTTGAACAGTACGTCGCGCAGCGACTTCACCTCGCCGCGCTCGCCATGGACGAAGGCATCCACCCGGCCCTCGGGCCATTCCAGGGCTGAGATAGCGTCACACAGCATGGTTGCGGTCCCGGGCGTCTGCCCGTGGCGGAACAGCCAGTGGATCTTCAAGCCGGCCGGGGTCTCCAGTTCCTGGACGTCGTCCTCGGAATCCACTTCCAGGAAGGCATGGCCGCGTGCGTCCGGTGCTAAGGCTTCAATGGCGGCGGCAATGGCGGGGAGCGCTGAATCGTCGCCGGCAAGCAGGTACCAGTCGGCGTCGGGGGCCGGACGGTAGGCGCCGCCGGGGCCGTTGAACATCATCCAATCGCCCGGCTTGGCCCGCGCAGCCCACGGTCCGGCGAGGCCTTCATCGCCGTGGACCACAAAGTCCACCACAACTTCGCGCGTCTCGCGGTCTACTCGCCGCACTGTGTAGGTGCGGGTGACGGGGAGCTTGTCGGCCGGCAGCGTTTCCTTGAGCTCCGCCACATTGACCGGGAGCTCCACGTCCAGGGACGGATCCAGGAAGAAGATCTTGATGTACGGGTCTGTCGCCTCCTTCGCTGCATACCGCTCGGCAAACGAATCAAAGGCATCCCCGCTGGCAAAGACGCGGACCATGTGCTTCGAAAGCCACTCCGTGCGCGTTACCTGGAGATTGGTCTGCACCCGTGGCGGCCGGCCGCTCCGTCCGGGGCGGGCTGGGGCTGCTGCCGGTTGCGTCT
Organism: Arthrobacter sulfonylureivorans; assembly: GCF_022637435.1. Lineage (NCBI taxonomy): Bacteria > Bacillati > Actinomycetota > Actinomycetes > Micrococcales > Micrococcaceae > Arthrobacter > Arthrobacter sulfonylureivorans. Next base: position 3,422,489 of record NZ_CP093326.1, on the reverse strand, counting down.
GCATAGGGGTATTACTCCTGACAAAGGGAAACTGCTACTTAGGCAAACCTAACCCACGGGCAGGTGATTCCCAATTTGTGGGTGCGAAAGGTCATATTGGCCGGGACGCGCGGCCGCAGGTCACGGAACTTCGGGCATCTGATATTCGCCAACTGCCGGGCCTCTCTACGTTCGGCACTTGCTGTCCAACTTCAGCAGGAACTGTCCATGTCTTGGCGAGACGCAAGCTCCTGACCTGCGGCGACGCTGAACGTCTGCGCAAAACGTGGACAGCGTCGGTGCCGCGCCGCCGATGGGGCGGGGAAACGTCCTTGCCCCAAGCGGCCGGAGCGCAGCGCCGCCCACGCCTCAGCGCGGCGCCCACGCCGCCGCCTCAGCGGACCGCCCACGCCGCCGCCTCAGCGGACCGCCCACGCCGCCGCCTCAGCGGACCGTCCACGCCGCGGCCGGAGCGCAGCCACTTCGCCGTCTCAGCGGAGCGCCCACTCCACGGGCTCGGCGTGCTGGGCGGCCAGCAGTTCGTTGACCCGGCTGAAGGGCCGCGAGCCAAAGAACCCGCGGGACGCCGACAGCGGGCTGGGGTGCGCGGTCTCGATCCGCGGGACGTGTTCCAGCACCGGTGCCAGTTGCTGGGCTTCCCGGCCCCAGAGCAGTGCCACCAGCGGGCCGCCGCGTTGGGCCAGCGCCCGCACCGCCAGTTCCGTGATTTGCTCCCACCCCTTGTTACGGTGCGAGCCGGCCTTGCCTGCTTCCACGGTCAGGCAGCGGTTGAGCAGCAGCACGCCCTGGTCGCTCCAGGCGCTCAGGTCCCCGTGCTGCGGCGGCCGGAACCCCAGGTCCATCTGCAGTTCCTTGTAGATGTTGGCCAGGCTGCGCGGCAACGGCCGGACGTGCCGTTCCACCGCGAACGACAACCCGATGGAATGCCCCGGCGTGGGGTAGGGGTCCTGACCGACGATCAGCACCTTGACCTTGGATAGCGGCCGCTGGAACGCCCGCAAGACGTTCCCCGGCGCGGGCAGCAGGGTCTTGCCTGCGGCGCGCTCGCCGTCCAGATAGGAGGCAAGGTCCCAGAGCAGCGGTTCGGCCGGCGCCAGCACCTCGGCCCACTCAGGGTGGATCACGCCCGCAAGTTCCTGCGGTGCGGCGAACGGATACGGCGCGCCGAAGTCCGCGGCTGGCGGGTGGGCAGGCAGCGGAAAGAGGGCACCGTCGTCGTAGTTCACCGTTCTATCTTTGCGGATAAGGGCCGCCGGCCGGCAATCAGGCCGGCTGAAGGGGAGCGAACAAGAACCCCTGGGGATCGAATGACAGGCCTGTGATTCGCCCTTATCATGGAGAAGGTATTGATTGCCGCCGGCAAGTACTAGGAAGAGCAGGTGTGTTGTGGCAGGTTCGGCCGAGGCCAGTGCGTTTTCACTCGAGGCCGATGTTGACGACGCCAGCCCGCTGAGCGAGCGCGACCAGCGGATGCTGGCGCTGGAGCGGCAGTGGTGGAAGTACGCCGGCGCCAAGGAACAGGCCATCCGCGAACTGTTCGACATGTCCGCTACGCACTACTATCAGATCCTCAACGCGCTGATCGACACCGAGGATGCGCTGGCGCACGATCCGATGCTGGTGAAGAGATTGCGTAGACTACGTACGTCCCGCCAGCGCGCGCGCACTGCTCGCCGGCTGGGCACCGACGCCTGATTCCGGGACCGCCCGGGAGGCCGGTTCCCGATACTCCACCACCAAGGATGCAGCACCGCGATGACCAAGTACCCCCGGGATGAGTTCGACCAGGTCCCTGAAACTTCAGACCGCCACGGTGTGCATCGCGCCCGCATGGCGACGCCGAAGTCCAACGGTCTGGGCCTGATCATTCTGGCCGCCGTCCTGGCGCTGGCGGTCGGAGCCTTGTCCTTCTTCGTGCTGCCGCTGCTGGGGACCGGCGGACCTTCGACCCCTGTCGCCGGAGCAACCAGCACACCCGCCGCAACCGCCTCGGCATCGCCGTCGGCAACGGAGCAGGAAAGCAAAAGCGCCGAAGCGGAAGCCACCACGGAGCCGAGCGACGAGGCCACGTCGGAGCCCACCGAAGAGGCCGCGGCGGTTAACAAGCAGGATCCGGTGATGATTCTCAACGGTGCAGGCGTGTCCGGGCTGGCCGGCACGGTATCGCAGACCGTGCAGAACGACGGCTGGGCCATCGCCGCGGTGGACAACTGGGGCGGCGCACCGCTGGCCGGATCGGTGATCTTCTACAACCCGGGCCAGGAAGCCAACGCCCAGGCCCTCGGGGAATTGCTCGGCATCACCGACCTGCAGGAAAACGGTGACGTCTCGCAATACGTCACCGTGGCGCTAGGCCCCGGCTACCGCTAGGCGGCCGCACCTGGTTTAGAGGATTTCGGTTACGCCTCAATAACATTAAGTGTGCCTTAGGTCACTTTCCGCTCCATGCGTAGATAGGGTGAGACCACCCTGCCGCTGAACCGTCTGCGGCAGAGGCGGAACTACTGAGTATGGAGAACACTATGGCGCTGGGAACCGTCAAATGGTTCAATGCGGAAAAGGGCTACGGCTTCATCACCGTGGACGAAGAAAATTCCGATGTATTTGTCCACTGGTCCGCAATTCAGATGGATGGTTACCGTTCCCTGGATGAAGGGCAGCGCGTGGAGTTCCAGATCGGCCAGGGCCAGAAGGGCCCGCAGGCCGAAGAAGTCCGGGTCGCTCCTTAGCAGGACATTAACGACGACGGCGGTGGAGGCTCGGGTGCCTCCACCGCCTTTTTCGCCGGGGCTGGCTGAGCAGCGGATGGGACGCGCTGCGCAATGACTGGCACGTGCTGCGCAGTGACTGGGACGTGCTGCCCGCCGGCTGGGACGTGCTGAGTGGCGGGCATTGTTACGTGAGCGGGCGGGCTACTCTTTCAGCGGCACGCCGCGGGCGTCGCGCTTGAACGGTTCCGCCCCGACCAGGATCATGATGCCTTCAATGAAGCCCCACACGGCGCCGACGCCGAAGGTCAGGAACGTGACCACGATCTGCAGCACGCCAATGCCGATGTGGCCGAGGTAGAAGCGGTGGACACCCAGTCCGCCCAGGAGGATGCCCAGGAGGCCGCCGACCAGACGCGACTTCTGCTCCGGGTAGTAATAGCCCTGCGGAGTTCCGTAATACTGCTGGCCGTAGGGCTGACCCGGCTGGCCCGGCTGACCCGACTGGCCGTATTGCGGGCCGGGTTGACCGTAGGGCTGACCGTAGGGCTGGCCGGGCTGGGGCGGATGCTGCGAGTAAGGCCGGCCGGAAGCGCCATACGGCTGCTGGCCGGGAGTGCTTGGCTGTTCTCCCGAAGCGCCATCCGGCTGCTGGCCCGAGGGCTGTCCGGCGGGACCGCCGTGCGGCGGCTGCCCGATCGGCTTCGTCGGGTTGGCTCCCGTTCCCAAGGGTTCGGTGGGGTTGCTGGCGTTCTTCTCGTCGCCTGGTTCAGTCATGGTTTCTCCGACCTTGCCCGTTGCCGGGCTGCTAACAGCTGGTTTCTCTTACCAGCCAATCTACGCGCGAGGCCCCGGCCGTATCCATGGGGGTCCACCCTGATTGTTTGCCCGGGGTGGGTCAGGGTGATTCGCCCTCCGCGAAGTGGGCTGATTGAGCCGCCCAACAGGTTGCACTCGACACCGTCGAGTGCTAATTATTGAGTTAGCACTCTCGCGGGCCGACTGCTAAGAAGTCTCCGTGGGGGGTGAAACCCGCCACCTGATGTGAGGTGAGCGGCGCGGCGTACCGAAATCGCCGTCGTCGTGAGCCGTCCGTCGCGGGCACCGCAGGTGGCCAGCAGCCGTCAAAAGCTGCGTCCAGTGTCTATTGTCCAGAAGGGACGTAAGCCGCTATGGCAAAGATCATTGCATTTGACGAAGAGGCCCGCCGCGGCCTCGAGCGTGGACTGAACATCCTCGCCGACGCCGTAAAGGTAACCCTCGGCCCGCGTGGCCGCAACGTCGTACTCGAGAAGAAGTGGGGCGCTCCCACGATCACCAACGATGGTGTTTCCATCGCCAAGGAGATCGAGCTCGACGACCCGTACGAGAAGATCGGCGCAGAGCTGGTCAAGGAAGTCGCCAAGAAGACCGACGACGTCGCCGGTGACGGTACCACCACCGCAACCGTTCTGGCCCAGGCCCTGGTCAAGGAAGGCCTGCGCAACGTTGCTGCCGGCGCCGACCCGCTGAGCCTGAAGCGCGGCATCGAGAAGGCTGTTGACGCTGTCACCGCCGAGCTGATCGCTTCCGCCAAGGAAATCGAGACCAAGGAACAGATCGCCGCCACCGCGTCCATCTCCGCCGGAGATCCGCAGATCGGTGAGCTGATCGCCGAGGCCCTGGACAAGGTCGGCAAGGAAGGCGTCGTCACCGTCGAGGAGTCCAACACCTTCGGCTTGGAGCTGGAGCTCACCGAGGGCATGCGCTTCGACAAGGGCTACCTGTCGGCGTACTTCGTCACCGACGCCGAGCGCCAGGAGACGGTCCTCGAGGATGCGTACATCCTGATCGTCAACTCCAAGATCTCCAACGTGAAGGACCTGGTTGGCATCCTGGAGAAGGTCATGCAGTCCGGCAAGCCGCTGCTGATCATCGCCGAGGACGTCGAGGCTGAGGCCCTGGCCACCCTGATCGTGAACAAGATGCGCGGCACCTTCAAGTCCGTGGCCGTCAAGGCTCCGGGCTTCGGCGACCGCCGCAAGGCCATGCTGGCCGACATCGCCATCCTGACCGGCGGCCAGGTCATCGCCGAAGAGGTCGGCCTGAAGCTGGAGAACGCAACCCTGGACCTGCTGGGCCAGGCTCGCAAGGTGGTCGTGACCAAGGACGAGACCACCATCGTCGAAGGTGCCGGCGAAGCCGACGCCATTGCCGGCCGCGTCAACCAGATCCGTGCCGAGATCGAGAACTCCGATTCCGACTACGACCGCGAGAAGCTGCAGGAGCGCCTGGCCAAGCTGGCCGGCGGCGTGGCAGTCATCAAGGCCGGTGCCGCAACCGAGGTTGAGCTCAAGGAACGCAAGCACCGCATTGAGGACGCCGTCCGCAACGCGAAGGCTGCCGTTGAGGAAGGCATCGTCGCCGGTGGCGGCGTGGCCCTGATCCAGGCCGGCGCCAAGGCATTCGCCAACCTCAGCCTTGAGGGCGACGAAGCAACCGGCGCCAACATCGTCAAGGTTGCCATCGACGCTCCGCTGAAGCAGATCGCCCTCAACGCCGGCCTGGAGCCGGGCGTTGTGGCGGACAAGGTCCGTGGACTGGGTGACGGCCACGGCCTGAACGCTGCCACCGGCGTGTACGAGGACCTGCTGGCTGCCGGCGTCAACGACCCGGTCAAGGTGACCCGCTCTGCCCTGCAGAACGCGGCCTCCATCGCCGGTCTGTTCCTGACCACCGAAGCAGTTGTCGCCGACAAGCCGGAGAAGTCCGCTCCGGCCATGCCGGGTGGCGACGAGATGGGCGGCATGGGCGGCTTCTAAGCTTCCCTGCCACCTACCTCGGCCTGGTAAACAGGCGATGGTTGACGCGAGGCGCGGTTCCCAGCACGGGAGCCGCGCCTTGCGGTTTTAACCCCTGTCCGCGCGCAGCCAGTCCGGGCCCTCGAGCTGCCAGGCATCCAGCTCCGCGGACAGGTTCCGCTTGGCGCGCTCCAGCCACTTCTCCCGCGCTGCAGGTGTGCGGTACAGCGGGTCCAGTTCCAGCAGCCGGCGGACGACGGCGGTGCGTCCGGCGGCGAAGTCGGCGTCGGCCACGTGGGCATAGTCTTGGCGGACGTTGCGGACATAGCTACGGTACTCTGCCGGCGCTCCGCCGAGGACGGCCAGATCGGCATCGCACAACAGCGCCCCGGATTCGTCCTGCGGGCCGGGGGAGTGTTCCGCCGTGAGCAGGACCAGCCGGACCACTTCGGCCGTCTCGTCAGGGCCGATGCCCGCGGGAGGCAGGCTGGCTGCGGCCAGGTCCGCGGACTCCTGTTCATCCTGGCCGGCGCGGCCGTTGTAGACCGCGTCGTGGAACCAGGCCGCCAGCCACACCGCGCGCGGCCGGCGCCCGGAGTCCACGGACGGCGCGAGCTGCCCCAGCGCTTCCAAGACCGCCAGCAGGTGGCCGGGGCCGTGGTAATGGCGGTGCGGTTCCGCCCAGCGCTCCAGCAGTCCGCGGCCCAGATTCTCCTGCCCGGGCAGCAACTCGTTCCACCGACCCAGCAGTACGCGGCGCAGTTTTTCCGGGCGCTGCCGGGCCGGGACGCGTAGCCCGCTGGCCTGCAGCCGGCGGGTCAGCTCGCCGGCGCTGACCTCGACAGCTCCCAGCTCGACCAGTTCGCGGTAGCGGCTGACCGGCACGTCGTAGTGGTCCCGGTCGAAGGCACGCTCGCGGATCCCGGCGGCCGCGGCGAAGCGGTGCAGCTCGGCCAGCGAGCTGTCCGAGACGAGGTGCGAGAAGTGCGTGCCGTGGGCGGGCCAGAGCGGAGGATCGATAAGTATTGCCACCTGCCCAGCCTAGGGCCAGGAATGTCGGCCGGATCTGAAAAGATGGAAATCATGACTATCACTGCTGCCGCCGACGGCTCCGCCCTCGGCAACCCCGGTCCGGCCGGCTGGGCTTGGTACATCGACAACACGGCGTGGGCTGCCGGCGGCTGGCCGCACGGCACCAACAACCAAGGCGAACTAATGGCCGTGCTGGATCTGTTCCGGGCAACCGCGCACGTGCCCCAGGAGCACCTGCGCGTGCTGTGCGACAGCCAGTACGTGATCAACTGCGTGACCAAGTGGATGCCGGGGTGGAAACGGCGCGGCTGGAAGAAGGCCGACGGGAAGCCGGTGCTGAACGTCGACTTGCTCAAGGACATCGACGAAGTGATCAAGGGACGCAGCTACGAGTTCGAGTGGGTCAAGGGCCACGCCGGCCACCCGCTGAACGAGGCCGCCGACGAACGGGCCCGCGCGGTGGCCGTGGCCTTCCAGAACGGAACCGGTGCTCCGGCGGGTCCGGGGTTCCCGGGCGGACCGGGCACCTCGGGCAGCGCGGTCCTGGGAGCTGCGTCGTCCGGCGCCGCCCGTGCGGGAACCAGCCCGGCCGGCCGCCCAGCGGCGGAGCCCCTTCCTGCCCGCAACGGGTCACGGCCGGCAGTGGCAATGACCCCTGAACCGGATCTGTTCTCCGAACTGGAGGACTTCGCCAGCGACGAGGCGGCCGAGGGGTCGCCGGAAGAGCTGGTGGTCCGGTTGGAACAGCAACTTCTCAGCCCCGCGGTCCGCGCGGACTTCGGCCGGCTGGCTGTGCTGCTGCACCCTGACTTCGCCGAGATCGGCGAAGCCGGCCGGATGTGGACGCGGGACGCGATGATCAGCGAACTCCAGGAAAGCCCTGAGCTGGATGCCTCGCTGGAGGTCTTCGCCGTCGAACGGCTCGGCGAAGACAGCATCCTGCTGACCTACCGCAGTATCCGCCGCGAGGGGTCCGCCCTGCGCAGTTCGCTCTGGCTGCGGGACGGCCAACAGTGGCGCCTGCGCTTCCACCAGGGCACACCCGAACAGGGCTGAGCGGCGGCGCCCGCACCCGGCCGGACAGTGCTCAGGCCAGGAACATCCGGGCGTTGGCTTCCTCCGCCTGCAGGTACTGCTGCGAGGCGTGGGACAACGCCGCGTTGATGCTGGCCAGGGATTCCTCCACTTTCAGCTGGGTGGCCCGCCAGTCCGTGACGAGTTGCTGGAAGTTCGCTGCCGCCGCGCCGGTCCAGAGCGACTCCAACTCGCGCAGTCCGGACTGCATGGTGTTCACCTCCGCCTGCAGCCGCCCGATGGTGCCCTGCACCGCCATGCTCTTGGCGGCGAGGGCCTCGCTGTCTACTTGGAATACGGCCATGGTGTCCTCCGCTGGTGGTGTATCTATCCGACACCGTTCAGGCTAGGCAGCCGTGGACGCTGCCGCGAGGCTCCGGCCGCCGGTTGTGGATAACCGGATGCGTCGGGAGCGTTGTGGATTAGCCGAGGTCGAAGGGCTCGTCTTCGTCCGCCTGCGGATGGAAGGGGATCCTGATGGACATGGTGGCGCCGCCGCCCGGCGTCTCCGTCAGCCGTACCGTGCCGTCGTGCTGGGCCACCAGGGCCGCAACGATGGCTAGGCCCAAGCCCGTCCCGCCGGTTTCGCGATGGCGTGAAGTGTCCGCCCGGTAGAAGCGTTCGAACACCCGCGCCGCCTCGTCTTCGGAAATACCGGGACCATGGTCGCGGATCTCGAGGACGGAATCCAGCCGGTCGTCGATCACCGGTTGGACGCCGACGGCGATCTCCAGCGGCGAACCCTCGGGGGTGTAGCGCAGGGCGTTGGTGACCAGGTTGGCCACCACCTGGCGCAGCCGGGCTTCGTCGCCGCGGATGGGGGCCGGCCGCGGCGCACCGCCGTCGAGCCCCACCACGGTGATCACCCGGTCCGGTGCGCTGGCCCGCGCGTCCAAGGCGGCATCGTTGCCGAGCATAAGAAGGTCCAGCGGTTTGGCTTCGAGGGGACGCTGTTCGTCCACCCGGGCCAGCGTCAGCAGGTCATCCACCAGTTGGCCCATGCGCTTGGCTTCGCTTTCGATTCGGCCCATCGCGGCGCCGACGTCCTCCGGCGACTGCAGCGCCCCGTGCCGGTACAGCTCCGAAAAGCCGCGGATGGTGACCAGCGGGGTGCGCAGTTCGTGTGAGGCATCCTGAACGAAACGGCGCATCCGCTGCTCGGAAGCGCTACGCGAGGCGAAGGCTGTTTCGATGTGGGCGAGCATGGCATTCAACGAACTGGCGAGCCGGCCGACCTCGGATGCGGGGTTGACCACCTCAACGCGGCGCGAGAGGTCGCCGGCGGCAATGGCTGCGGCTGTTCTGTCCACCCGGCTCAAGGGCTGGAAGGACCGGGTCACCGCCAGCCATGCGATGCCGATGGCCGCGACCGTCGAAGACACGCCGATCAGAAGTGTGCTCACCGAAACCTTGTTGAAGGTCTCGTTGACCTCGTTGTAGCTCACCGCAACTGCGACGGAGCCGGCACCATTTTGCAGCGGCGTCACAAACACCCGCCAGCCGTCGCTGTCCCGCTCGATCCCCGGAACGAAGAAACCTTTGCCTTGGACGGCGGCCGCCTCGTCCGGAGAAATGGTCGGCAGGTCCGGGCGGTCGTCGGGGTTGTTGGTATCGATGCTGATCTGGCCGTCGCGTGACAGCAAAGCGCCGTAGTACCGCTCTGACGGGTAGGGGTTTTGGGTGGGGTTGGTCGCCTCGCGGACCAGGAAGGAGGAGATGGCCTGGCGGTTCTTAAGCAAGTCAGCGTCGAGTTGCTTCACCAGCGTGTCATGCAGCAGGGTCAGGGTTAGCACCGAAATGACCGTCAGGGTGGCGACCATGAGCACACCCATGATCAGGACCAGTTGCGACCGCAGGGATGCTGACCTCCAGCGTTCAACCATCGATCAGCGGCGGTCGGCCGTACGCAGCAGGTACCCCACGCCGCGCTTGGTCTGAATCAGCGGCGGCGTGTCCGGATTCGTGTCGATTTTCCGCCGCAGGTAGGAGATGTAGGACTCGACGATCGAGGCGTCGCCGTTGAAGTCGTACTCCCAGACATGGTCCAGGATCTGCGCCTTGGACAGCACCCGGTTCGGGTTCAGCATCAGGTAGCGCAGCAGCTTGAACTCGGTGGGGGAGAGGTCAATGACTTCGCCGCCGCGGCGGACTTCGTGCGCGTCGTCGTCGAGCTCCAAGTCATCCACCTGGATGACCGCGTCGTCCGCCAGCAGAGGCCGGGTGCGGCGGAGCACGGCCCGGATCCGGGCCACCACCTCGTCCAGGCTGAACGGCTTAGTCACGTAATCGTCGCCGCCCACCGTCAGGCCGGTGACCTTGTCTTCGGTCTCGTCCCGGGCGGTCAGGAAGACCACCGGAAAATGACGGCCGGCGGCCCGGAGCTTGCGGGTCACGGTGAAGCCGTCCATGTCCGGAAGCATGACATCAAGCACGGCCAAATCGGGCATGTGTGCTTCGGCAGCGTCCAAAGCCTCGCGGCCATTGGCGGCAGCCACTACCTCAAACCCGGCGAACCGCAGCGAAGTCGACAGCAGTTCCCGGATGTTCGGCTCGTCGTCGACGACCAGCAGTTTGGCTTCGGGCTCAGGCTTTTTCACGTTCCCAGTGTGCTCCCGGTTTCTGGGAGTTTGCTGAATGGATGCTGCAGGCAATCATGGCCTGCGCTGAGGGCGGCGGCTCGGTCAGCCGCGGCGGCTGAACAGCTCCACCGGGGCAAGCGTGCCCTGCCGGACTCCCGCCGCCAGGTTCCCGATCTTCACCCTGGCGTCCGTGCCCATATGCAGGTGCATGCCCAGCGGCGGAGCACCGGAAGCGGACATCTTGTCCTGAGTCCGCTGCAGGAACTCGACAGCGAAACCGTGCCGGTTGCGTTCGCCCTCCAGCCGGAAGCCGGCCGCCGTCAGGGCGGCAAGGTATCCGGTGCGGTCTTCCAGGAATGACGAGGCCGGTGTGGATGCCCAAGGCAGCGGGAACTGCGGAGTGCTCGCGGACATGGACATGATGTCGTAAAGCGCAAAGATGCCTCCCGGCTTCAGCACCCGGTGTATCTCGCGGAAGGCGGCCGCCTTGTCGGGAATGTTCATGCCCACGTGCAGCATGGTCGCCGCATCGAAACTGCCGTCGTCGAACGGCAGCTCCAGGGCGCTGGCCACGCTGAACTGGACCAGCGCCTCCAACCCGGAGCGCCGGGTGAGCGATTCGGCCGTCCGCACCGACCCGGGCGTCAGATCCACACCCTGGACCGTGACGCCCAGATGGTGGGCCAGATAGCGGGCGGGCCCGCCTATCCCGCAGCCAACGTCGAGCACCCGCATACCGGCGCGCAGGCCGGCCCCTTCGGCCACCGACTGCGTGGCGTCGGTGCCGCCGATGTGCAGCTGGTCCGCCGCCGCCAGCACGTCCGGGTCGATGTTGTCCGGATCGTGGCCAAGCGCAGCCAATCCGTCCAGGATGAGGGCCTCCAGGCCGGGATGCTCATAGTGGGCGGCGACGTCGTCTTCGATGTCCATAGCAGCCTCCAACCGGTCGGGATGCCACGAGTGTACGCCCGGACCGAGGCCGTCCGTCCGCCCGCCGCGGGCCGGAACACCGGCTCTCCGCGGCGAAGACGGGGCGAAGAGGTTATCCCTGCACCACGTCTTTGGCGTCCTTGATGGTGTAGGCGTAGCCCTGCTCGGCCAGGAAACGCTGCCGCTTGGCGGCGAAGTCCTGGTCCAGCGTGTCCCGCGCCACCACGGTGTAGAACCGCGCGGACCGGCCGTCCGCCTTGGGCCGCAGCAGCCGGCCCAGCCGCTGGGCTTCCTCCTGCCGGGAACCGAACGATCCGGAGACCTGGATGGCCACGGTGGCTTCGGGCAGGTCGATGGAGAAGTTGGCCACCTTGGAGACCACCAGCGTCTGCAGCTCGCCGCGGCGGAACGCGCCGAACAGCCGCTGCCGTTCCTTGACCGAGGTGCCGCCCTTGATCACCGGCGCGTCCAGATGCTCGGCGATCTCGTCCAGCTGGTCAATGTACTGTCCGATCACCAGCAGTTGCTCGCCCTCGTGCGCCTTCACCAGCGCATCCACCACCGGCGTTTTGGTCGGGGAGGTCGCGCACAGCCGGTACTTGTCGCCGTCGTCGGCCATGGCGTACGCCACCCGCTCGTCCCGCGGCAGATCCACCCGGACTTCCACGCAGTCGGCCGGGGCGATGTAGCCCTGCGCCTCGATGTCCTTCCACGGGGCGTCATAACGTTTGGGCCCGATCAGCGAGAACACTTCGCCCTCGCGGCCGTCCTCGCGCACCAACGTGGCAGTCAGCCCCAGCCGCCGCCGCGCCTGCAGGTCGGCCGTCATCCGGAACATCGGGGCCGGCAGCAGGTGTACCTCGTCGTAAATGATCAGGCCCCAGTCGTTGGCATCCAGCAGCTCAAGGTGCGGGTACAGCCCGCCGCGGCGCATGGTCAGCACCTGGTAGGTGGCGATGGTGACCGGCCGGATTTCCTTGACCGAGCCGGAGTACTCACCCACCTCCTCGGCTGTCAGCGAGGTCCGCCGGACCAGCTCGTCCTTCCACTGCCGCGCGGAGACCGTGTTGGTGACCAGGATCAGCGTGGTGGTGGAACTGGTGGCCATGGCGGCCGCGCCGACCAGCGTCTTGCCGGCCCCGCACGGCAGCACCACGACGCCGGATCCGCCGGCCCAGAAGTTCTCCACGGCCAGCCGCTGGTACGGCCGCAGCTGCCAGCCGCCCGGCTTCGCGGATTCGGCCAGCGCTATCGGATGCGGCCTGCCGTCGACATAGCCGGCCAGGTCCTCCGCGGGCCAGCCGAGCTTGAGCAGCAGCTGCTTGAGCTGCCCGCGCTGCGAGGAATGCACCACCGTGGTCTCGGCGTCGATCCGCGGGCCCAACAGCGGCTGGATCTTCTTGGCGTGCATGACTTCTTCGAGCACCGGGTAGTCGGTGGTGCGCAGCACCAGGCCATGCTGCGGGTCCTTCTCCAGCCGCAGCCGCCCGTACCGGGACATGGTCTCCTCGATGTCCACCAACAGCGCGTGCGGCACCGGGAAGCGGGAGTAGTTCAGCAGCGTGTCCAGCACCTGTTCGGCATCCAAGCCGGCGGCGCGGGCGTTCCACAGCCCCAACGGAGTGATCCGGTAAGAATGCATATGCTCCGGCGCCCGCTCCAGCTCCGCGAACGCGGCGATGGCATGCCGGGCCTCGTTCGCCTGCTCATGGTCCACCTCCAGCAGGATGGTCTTGTCGCTCTGGACGATCAAGGGTCCGTCGGCCATTCAGCTGCCCTCCAGTAGTTCAATGTCCATCACCCGGTGGATGGAGACGGTGCGCTCGCTGTCGCGGTCGGGGTCGAACACGCGCAGCCTGCCGCCGCTGACGGACAGCGGCAGCATGACCTGCCGCCGGTGGTTGCCGTCCGGATCCACAATCCCGATCCGCACCCGCTGCTTCAACCGGATGGCGGTCCGCAGCGTCTCCAGCGTCAGCAGCGGCCCCGCTTCGGCGGCCGGACGGGCCGGAATACCCGTGCTCCGCAGCGCCGCGAGCTGGGCGTCGGTCGCTTCGGCGGTGAGTTCCCACGGATTGGTTTTCACCGGGAACGACGACGGCGCCCGGCCGGCCTTCGCCGTCGCGGCACCGTCCGCCGGGGTGCCGACCGCAGCGAAACCGCCGCTGCCGTTGCCGCGCCCGCCGCCGGTGCCCGCCGCGCCGCCCAGCGCCACGCCGTCGTCGGCCTCCGGGGCAGGCGCATAGCCAAACTGGCGCAGCGAGGCGAGCAGCTCGCGGGCCGCGGTGCGCGAAACGGCCACCGTGGGGGCCAGCCGGCGCAGGCCCAGGCGAGCGGTGCGCGGGTCGGCGAGCAGGTCGGTCAGCGTGTTCTCGTCGTCGCTGCGCAGGAAGCTGGCGGCCGCGCCGAGCCGTAGCGCGCCATGCCGGGACGCGGTGTCCTCCACCAAGTACTCCAGCGGCTGCGGCACGTCGGTGGCCGAGTGCCGGCTCAGGAAGCCGAGGATCCCGGCCGCGTCACGCCCGGCGTCAAGCGCATGCCGGATGCTGTCCGCAGAGAACCGGTAGATGGCGGCAGGGCCTTGGCCTTCGGCGGTGGACAGGAGGGACAGCTCGGCGGCGATGTCCGGGGCCAGATAGCCGGGAGCCACCGCGGTCAGGTCCGCCTGCAGCACGAATTCGACCAACGGTTCCGGCAATTGACCGGCCAACAGCTCGGCGGCGTCGGCGAGCCTGGCCTGCGCCAAGGCGCGTCCCAACCCGGTCAGCGCGCCGGACCCCACCAGCCCCAGCCGTGCCGCCTCGGCAAGGATGCCCGGCACCAGCCGCTCAAACCGCCGCTGCTGGCGCGGCCGGCGCCAGACCAAGTAGCTGGTGACCGCGTCCGGAGAGGGAGCCGGAGTGCTGCCGGTGGCAGCCGCGTCCGGTACGGCATCCGCCGCAACGTCCGGTTCGCCGGGTCCGCCAGCGGAAGCCGCCGGCAGGCACAGTTCTTCCAGCGCTTCGAGAACGCGGCGCCGGACGGCCGGCGCATCGGGACGGGACGCTTCGGCGGCCAGCGCATTGATGGCGGTGTCCGACGGCGTCCTGCCACCCACCAGCGAAGGCGCGCGGTCCAGCTGCAGCCAGGCCGACACGAGCAGCAGCCACTGGTCCTGGCGCGGCAAGGAGGCGAACATGGCGTCCGCGTGGACCACCCAGCGGGAGGTATCGACGTCCAGGACGAGCAGTCCGGCGGCGGCTGCCAGCTCCAGCAACCAGCTGGTCTCGTCCGCTTCGATCCGCAGGGAGTCCGCCAGCCGCCGGACCTCCCGGACGCCCACGCCGCCTGCGCGGAGGGTGACAACCGGGCCCCGGCGGACCTGGTCCAGCAGCTCGGCCACCAACCGCAGCGTCTCGGCTGCGGCGGAGTAGGCCGCGTTGTCGCGCAGCGAATTCCGGACCTGCCCGGCAGCTATCGCGGGCGGCAGGGTGTGCCACGGGTCGGCCATTGCACCGCCGCGGACCGCCAGGCCGGCCGGCCAGGGGAGTTCCACATGCGATGCGTCGATGGGAACCAGCAGCCCGTGCGCTGCCAGCCAATCGATCGGTAAGGTGGCCTCGCGGGGACCGGTGCCGGCCAGCGGGTGCGGCAGTGCGCCGAGCGGGGAACGGCGGAACTTTCCGAGCAGCTCGTCGGTGTGCTCCGGTGCCTGGGCCATCAGCGCCGGCCAGGTCCGCGGGTCGGCCAGCCAGCCGTCGAGGGCGGCTGCCGCCCGGGCGGCCGCTGTGCCGACGCCTTCGTTCCCCTCAGGATCGGGGATGTTGGTCGGCAGCTCATAGCCGGTCTCTTGCAGCAGTCGCACCGTGTGGAGCAGATGATCCGCGGCCACCGTGCTGGAGGCGGCCAAGGTGGCATAGCTTCGGCCCAGTCCGGCCGGGTACGGTCCAAGCGCTTCGGCCAGGCTGGCCACCGGAAGGTAGGCCGGGGGCAGCAGGAGGTCCCCGCCGTCGTCCGCTGGAAAGGCATTGTTGCCGGACGAGGGCAGCTCGGCGCGCACCAGCAGGGCGAGGTCCTGCAGGCGGGCCAGGTACGAGTCCAGGTCCGGCTGGACGGCTGTGCCCGCCGGCGGCACGAGCAGGGGCCGCAGGGAGCGGGCGTCGGCGGCGCGATCGGCATCAACATCGGTGCTGAGCACCACTGCTTCAAGCACTTCAAGCTCGGGCCGGGAGAGGTTCTCTAGCACCCGCTGGAGGCTGATCCGTGTGCAGGCCCGGGCGGCTAGGGCGGAAAAGTCCGGTACGGGCGGCAGGCAGAGATCCGGCCGGGCGCTGAACAGCTGGCGCAGCTCGGCGTCGCTGCGGGCGGCCAACTGGCCGGCCAGGGCACGGATGGAGGACACCGGATTAACGTTACCCCGCACCACTGCGGCCGACGCAGCCCGGGCCGGACCCGCCTTCGCCGGCTCCGGCGGTGCCGCTAGCTGCTGCGGCGACGCCGGATACTGCCGGCCATCAGCAGCACCATCAGCACGAAGGCGATAGGGAAGCAGAACCACGCCAGGCCCATGAAACCGGTCCACACCGGGGTGCCGGTCATGGCGCCGGCCAGAATAACGCCGAGGCTGCCCAGCCCTGCCAGCAGGAGGACGACGGCTGAAAAGACCAGCACGCGGTGCAGCGCACCCGACTCGGCGGGGCGGGGTGCATTCTGGGCGGGGACTGTTCCGGACATGGCACCAGATTAACTCCCGTCCGTGCGGCGGCCCAATCCCGCCCGCACGCCGGGAGCGGAAACGGCCGCACACAAAACTCCGCCGTCGGCGGAACAAGCTAATCTAGAGACAGACTTTCCCCGCCACGCGGAGGCCGCACCTGCGGCCGGTGTACTGCCGGCGGGGCACATGGTAAGAACGCAGCAGCGGGCGGTACCGCCGCGACATTTAAGCAGAACGAGGTAAGCAAAGTGCCCATCGGCAAAGTCAAGTGGTTCGACACGGAAAAGGGCTTCGGGTTCCTGGCCAGTGAAGACGGCCAGGAAGTGTTCCTGCATGCTTCTGCGCTGCCGGCCGGCGTCAAGGACGTGAAGGCCGGCACCCGGATGGAGTACGGCATCGCGGACGGCCGCCGCGGGCCGTCCGCATTGTCCGCCCGCATCCTCGACGCGGCTCCCTCGGTGGTGCGCGCAACGCGCAAGCCGGCCGAGGACATGGCCGTGATCACCGAAGACCTGATCAAACTGCTGGACGAAATCTCCAACGGGCTGCGCCGAGGCCGCTATCCGGAACGCTCCCACGCGTCCAAGGTTGCCGCGGTGCTGCGCCGTGTAGCCGACGACCTGGACGCTTAAGCGGACTTGATGACTGAAAACCTGATCGACTCCGGCGCTGAAACCGCGCCCGTGGAGCAGCCCGTCGTCGGTGGGCCCGAGGCCGAGGCCGCGCCCCGGCGTCGTGCTGCGCGTCGCACCGCCAAGCTTGACCTAGTCCTGGCCGCCGCGGTGGACCGGGCTCGGGAGGGCGTGCTGGAGATCGCCCCGGCCGAACAGATCGGTGCGCATGTCGGCAGCTTTGCCGACGGCGACCGCTTGGTTACCCACCGGTTCGAGGCGAAGCTGGCGGGCTATGCGGGCTGGCAATGGTATGCCACGTTGGCCCGTGTCCCGCGAGGCAAGGAAGCCACGGTCTGCGAAGTGGGCCTGCTCCCGTCCGAGGGTTCGCTGCTTGCTCCCGAATGGGTGCCGTGGGCGGACCGCGTGCGCCCTGAAGAAGTGGCGGCTGCGGCCGAAGCCGAGGCAGCCGAGGCGGCTGAGGCGACCGCGGCAACCGAAGCGCAGGACGTCGCCGAGGCGGCTCCCGCAACGGACACAGGGGAAGTCTCCGCGCCTGAGGGCCAAGACGTGACCGCGGAAGCCGCTGCAGCCGTGGACGAAGACACAGCGGACGAAGCGGCCCCTGCAACTGCGGACGGAGACGCAGCGGACGAGGCGGCCACTACAGACGAGGCAGCCGAGGCTCCGGCCGGCGAGGGCATAACAGAGGCGGCCGAAATCGACGCGACCGAGGACTTCACCGAAGCCACGTCCTGACGTGACAGATCGACGAGGCAGGTTCTACAGCCGGAAGGGGCGGTAAAGCATGTTTCGTTCCTTGCGGCTGTTCAATTACCGGATCTGGTTCTTCGGCGCGCTGGTCTCCAATATCGGCACGTGGATGCAGCGAACCGCCCAGGACTGGCTGGTTTACGACATCCTCACTGAGCAGGACGCCGCCGCCATGGGCATTGTGATGGCGCTGCAGATGGGCCCGCAGTTGGTGATGGCTCCTTGGGCCGGGCTGATTGCCGACCGGTTCGACCGGCAAAAGCTGCTGATGGCCACGCAGATTTCAATGGCGGTGCTGGGCCTTGCGCTGGGCTTGATGGTGATCGCCGACGTGGCACAGCTGTGGCATGTGTATGCCTTCGCCCTGGCACTGGGCATGGTGACGGCGGTGGATGCGCCAGCGCGGCAGACGTTCGTCTCGGACCTGGTCCGCGACGACTACCTGCCCAACGCGGTGGCGCTGAACAGCACCTCGTTCAACCTGGCCCGGATGATCGGTCCGGCCATTGCCGGCGTGCTGACCGTAGCCATCGGTCCGGGCCCGGTGTTCCTGATCAACACCGCCACCTTCGCTGCGATGATCGCTGCGCTGTTGGCCATCCGCAGGCAGGAACTCCACCCGCGGCAAAAGGTGGCCAAGGGCCGCGGCCAGATCCTCGAGGGCTTCCGGTATGTGAAGGACCGGCCGGACCTGGTGGTGGTGCTGGCCGCGATCTTTATCATCGGCACATTTGGTCTGAATTTCTCCGTTTTTGTGGCGTCCATGGCGCGCACCGAATTCGGCGGCCATGCCGGTGACTTCGGCGTGCTCTCCTCGGTGATGGCAGCCGGTTCGGTGACCGGGTCGCTGCTCAGCGCGCGCCGGGACAGGCCGCGGCTGCGCTATGTCTTCGGCGCGTCGGCGGCCTTCGGTGTTGCCTGTACGGCGGCGGCCCTGGCGCCGACCGTCTGGCTCTTCGGGCTGGCACTGGTGCCGGTGGGGGCAGCGGCAATCACCATCATGACCAGCGCCAACGCGTACGTGCAGACCACCACCGACCCGATGATGCGCGGACGCGTCATGTCCTTGTATATGGCCATCCTGATGGGCGGAACCCCGATCGGAGCTCCGCTGGTCGGCTTGGTGTCCAATAGCTTCGGCCCGCGCTGGGGGCTGGGGGTGGCAGCACTGTCAGGAGTGGCCGCCGCCGCCGTGGGGATTCTGTGGGCCTGGCGCGCGCACCACATGCGGCTGCGGTTCGATCGCTCGGCCCGGCGAAAGCTGAGCATCACCTATGGCGTGCCGGACCGGCCGGTCTAGGCGGGGGCCGGTTCGGACCCAAAAGAAGTGGGGCCAAAACAATGAAGGTCCGGCTCCCGTGAGCGGGAAGCCGGACCTTATTTGGTATACGGTGCGGAACTTAGTCCTGCAGCCGCTCCACCACGTAGTCGATGCAGGCCAGCAGGGCGCTGACGTCTTCCGGATCGACGGCGACGAAGGTGGCAATGCGCAACTGGTTGCGGCCAAGCTTGCGGTACGGTTCCACATCCACCACGCCGTTGGCGCGAAGCACCTTGGCCACCGCCGCGGCATCAACCGACTCGTCGAAGTCGACGGTCGCGATGACGTTCGAGCGGTGCTCAGGGTTGACCACATATGGCGTCGCCAGCGCGGAGGCCTCGGCCCACTGGTACACCCGCCCGGCCGAATCGGCGGTGCGGCCGGAGGCGAAGTCCAGGCCGCCGTTGCTGTTCAGCCACTGGATCTGCGCATTGAGCGTCACGAGGGTGGCCAGCGCGGGCGTGTTGTAGGTCTGGTTCTTCAACGAATTATCGATCGCCGTTTCCAGGTTGAGGAAGTCCGGGATCCAGCGGCCGGTGGCGCCGATCTTGGCAGCGCGTTCCAGCGCGGCGGGGGAGAAGACGCCCAGCCACAGGCCGCCGTCGGACGCGAAGTTCTTCTGCGGCGCGAAGTAGTAGACGTCGCTCTGGGCGACGTCTACGGCGAGCCCGCCGGCAGCCGAGGTGGCGTCGATGAGAACCAGGGCGCCGTCGTCGGCACCTTCCACACGCTGCACGGGGGCGGCGACACCGGTGGAGGTTTCATTCTGCGCCCAGGCGTACACGTCCACGCCGGCCTCTGCCCGCGGCTCCGGCCGGGAACCGGGCTCGGCGGTGATGATGCTGGATTCGGCCAGGAACGGAGCCTTGTTGGTGGCCGCGGCGAACTTGGAGCTGAACTCGCCGAAGGAGAGGTGCTGGGCCTTCCGCTCGACCAGGCCGAACGAGGCGACATCCCAGAATGCCGTGGAGCCGCCGACGCCCAGGATGATCTCGTAGCCTGCGGGTGCCTTGAAGAACTCGTGGAGTCCCTCGCGGACGCTGCCCACCAGGTTTTTGACCGGGGCCTGGCGGTGCGACGTTCCCAGCAGGTTGCGGCCCGCGGCGACCAGCGCGTCGACCTGTTCCGGGCGCACCTTGGACGGACCGGCGCCAAAACGCCCGTCCTTCGGGAGCAGGTCGGCGGGAATGCTGATGGACTGGGTATCGCTCATGAATACCTTTCCTGGCGTGGTGGCAGTGTTCTCGATGGCAGTTCACCGTTGAACGCCCGTATCATTCTGCCCCAACGCCGGCGGGCGCCGTTAGTCGGAACCGGGAATGTTGCGTGGCACCGCGGCGCGTCTACCGGCAGTGAAACTTCCGGTCGTGTAAGGAAAACAGGCTAGGCTGGAGAAGGGCCCCACCCTCATGCCTGCTGCTGGAGCAGCCTTATTTACCGCGCGCCGAGGAGCAAGAACCAATTGACTGATCTCATCGACACCACCGAGATGTACCTGCGCACCATCCTCGAACTCGAAGAAGAGAATATCGTCGCGCTGCGTGCCCGGATTGCCGAGCGGCTGCGCCATTCCGGCCCCACCGTCTCCCAGACGATCGGCCGGATGGAGCGGGACGGACTGGTGGTGGTCACCGGCGACAGGCATTTGGAACTGACCGAACTGGGCCGGCGCAAGGCGACCGAGGTCATGCGCAAGCACCGGTTGGCCGAGCGGTTGCTCTCCGACGTCATCGGCCTGGAGTGGGCCTATGTCCATGACGAGGCCTGCCGCTGGGAACACGTGATGAGCGAGCGGGTCGAACAGCGGCTCTACGATCTGCTGGGCAAGCCGACGGTGTCTCCGTACGGCAACCCGATCCCGGGATTGGAGGCGCTCGGCGGCCAGTCGGCAGAGGAAACCAGCTACGGCTTGCTCAATCTGGCGCAGGCCATGGGCAGCTATACGCCCGATAAGCAGGTCAGCATCGTCCGGCTTGCGGAGCCGATCCAAGTGGAGCCGGAACTGCTGATCCAGCTGGAAGAGGGCGGTCTGAAGCCGGGTGCGACACTGCAGCTGGAGACCGCAGGCGAGTACATTTCCGTGCGCGTGCCGGGTATCGAAGGCGCCCTGGAATTGCCTCCGGAAGTGGCGGCCCACATCTTTGTTTCGATGGAATGAAACGTTGCGCCGCGGAATCACGCGGCGCAGATAACGGATTTATTACTTCCGGGTAATTTTCCGTATAGTTGTGCCGGGCACCGAGACATCGGTCCCGCACCCTCCGCAAGCCGAACCCTGTCGGCGGGGGAGTGTATCCGTGAGACAGGGGCGGAGGACCCACCAAGCGGCAGTTTGTTCGCTGCCTTGGGGTGAAGCCGCAGCGGGCAAAGCCACGGTGAATCGTTCCACTGTTGCTCTGTGCGGTGCGGCCGAGTTTTCTCTTGACTCGAATCCGACAGCTAACTTCGCAGGCGCTTTGGGAGAGGTATAGATTTTGGCAGGACACAAAGCCTCGGGACGGCGCCGTTCAACCGCCCCGGTCGAGTACTCACGCCCGCGCGCAGCAGCGACAGCCGGTCGGCGGCGTGCCCAGCCGGCACCGTCGCCGGTAGCAGCGGCCGCCCGCGACGTCGGCCATAAAACCGCGATTGTCGCCGCCGCCTCCGGCATGGTGCTGACGGTGATGCTTCCGACGACGGCCGGCGCCACAGCCGACGGCCCGCAGGAAGCAGTGGCGACCAGCAGCATCTCCGCGGCCACCGAAGCGCGCCTGACATTTGAACGGGCCGGGCTGACCAGCAAGTTCGACCCGGACACCAAGCTGAAGCAGGTCATGGTCGCCTCCGGCGGAAAGGCCAAGGCGATCGGCAGCGAGGGATCCCTTTCGCAGCCGATGGACGAGCTGATCAAGACTTCGCCGTTCGGCTACCGGGTCAGCCCCATCACCGGTTATGCCGGAGAGTTGCACACCGGCCAGGACTACGGGGCCCCCTGCGGCACGCCCGTTGCTGCAGCGGCCGGCGGCACCGTCGTCGAGGCCGGGTTCCAGGTTGGCGGCGGCGGCAACCGGATTGTGGTGGACCACGGCAACGGCCTGGAGACCACGTACAACCACCTGAGCACCATCGACACTGCGGTGGGCGCCGCCGTGGCCCGTGGCGAGGTTTTGGGCGAGAGCGGCACCACCGGAGCGTCAACCGGCTGCCATTTGCACTTCGAAGTCATGGTCAACGGCAAGCTGGTGGACCCCACCGGCTGGCTCTGATTGACACGCCGTAACCGGAATGTGACTCAGACGCCAAACTGTTATAAGGTTTCACCTGTGCCTGGCATCAACTGCCAGGCACCTTCGGGCGGAATGCCGAATTCTGCCGTCGCCCGAAGTTCGTTCGCACCGAATCGCATGGCAGAAGCGGGGGACCCACTTCCCGGACATCGCAGGATGTCCTTGGGGTAAAGCCGATCAGGACCGGGCCACCAGCCCGGAAACCGGCCGGCCGGATGAACTCCCATCCGAACCCGACAGCTCACCTCGCAGGCATTTGGGAGAGGTACAACCGTGTCCAAGAGCATTACTGCGGGCCGCCACCGTGCGACCCCTGTCCGCACCAGCCCGCTTGAGACTATTTCCAAGGCTGTTTCCGCAAACGCCGGAACTGTTGGACGCCAAGGTGCCGTGATCGCCGCCGCTACCGGCCTGGTTCTGACCGCTGCCATTCCGGCACAGGCCGTCAGCGCCGAGCGCAGCGTTGATGCCCCGGCCCGCGTGCAGGTTGAAGCCGTGCAGGCGTCAGCGGCCGTGAAGCTGACCTTCGAACGTGCCGGCATCACTTCCACGCCGGCACCGCAGACCGTGGTCCAGGCGGTATCCAACGAGATCAACCCCACGACCGGCGACGACGCCGCATCGGACAAGGGTAAGTCCACCAAGAAGGCCGGCGAAGCTGCCGCAAGCGGAGCGGCCGGCGCCATCGTCGCTGCCGCCTACGGCCAGATCGGCGTGGGCCAGGACTGCACCGCGCTGGTCGAGAACGCGCTGCGCGCGGCCGGCTACGCGGTCGGCGACCTTGCCCCGGCACAGTTCTTTGCTTACGGCACGCAGGTTTCCACGCCGCAGCCGGGCGACATCATCTACTACGCCAACGGCGGTGCCGGCGTGGCCCACGTGGCCATCTACGTTGGCAACGGCCAGGCGGTCCACGGCGGCTGGGCCGGCTACAGCACCGTCCTGGGCAGCGCTTACATCGGCTCCGGCCCGGTGTTCATCCGTCCGGCCGGCTAAAGCCTTCCTGACGCTTTCCGTGCGGTTTGTATCGCGGCGCGCCTTTCGGGGCGCGCCGTCGGTCATTAAGGGCACAGCACGACGGCGGAATTCGGCGCGGGTCCGCCCGCTTCGGTGCGTGCCTGGCAACCTCCGTAACCTAAAAATCACCGTTCCGTGATCAGAACGTGACAATGCTAGCCGGATCGTATACGCTCTTACCCGTGCCAGTTGTCAGACGGCTGGCGCCTCCGGGTGGATTGCCGAGCTCTGCCACCAACCGGAGTTCGTTCGCAAAACTTCGCGGGCAGAGGCGGGGGAACCAAATTCGGGTTCCGTACAGGAACCCTTGGGGTTAAGTCGTCAGGACTCTCAGGCTTTTGCCGGGGAGGAATACGGCCGGGTGCACTCCCATCCGAATCCGACAGCTCACCTCGCAGGCATTGGGAGAGGCCTTTAACGTGTTCAATAACACCGCTACGGGGCGCCACCGCGCCGTTTCCGTCCGCACCAACCCGCTGGAGACGATTTCCAAAGCCGTCTCATCCAATGCCGGATCCATGGGTCGCTCTGCAGCCGTTATTGCTGCCGCCTCCGGATTGGCCCTGACCGCAGGCATCCCCGCGCAGTCAGCCACCATCGAACGCACCGCATCCACCGTGTCCGTCCCCAGCCGCGTTCAGGTGGACACCGTGCAGGCGTCCAGCGCCGTGCAGTTGACCTTCTCGCGCCCCGACATCAAGTCCACTCCGGCACCGGAGCCGGAGCCTGTGGTCGAAACAGTGGCCCAGGAAGTGGCGCCGGTTGTCGAGGAGGCCGCTGACGCTGCACAGGGCGCCGTCCAGAAGGCCGCCCCGGCAGCCGCAGCCAAGCCCGCGGCAGCCCCCGCCAAGGAAGCCGCACCGGCCTCCGCCAGCGGCGTGGCCTCCACCCTGGTCTCCTCCGCCTACGGCCAGGTCGGCATTTCGCAGGACTGCACCGCCATGGTGGAGAAGGCCCTGCGCGCCGCCGGCAAGTCGGTGGGCGACCTCGCCCCGGCGCAGTTCCTCAGCTACGGCACGCAGGTTTCCACCCCGCAGCCGGGCGACCTGCTTTACTACTCCGACGGTGGCGCCGGCGTTGCGCACATCGCCATCTACGTGGGCAACGGCCAGGCCGTCCACGGCGGCTGGACCGGTTACACCACCGCGCTGGCCAGCGCCGACGTCGGATCCGGCTACGTAGCCATCCGCGTCAACTAGGCTTCGTCCTTTTCGGTCCACTGGACCGTCCACCGGCCCCGGTCCACGCCCAGCGTGCGCCGGGGCCAGCGGCGTTTTTGGGTCGATCGGCAAACGTCCGGCCGGATCTTCCGGCGGCCGGGAAACAGCCGGTGAGCATCTGGCTACTCTGCTCTCACACGGCCCACCGGCAGCGAAAAAAGTTAGCGCAGAACGTACCGGCCGTCATACTCTTTGACTGTTAGTGCAGAAAATCCAGTCCCTGGCCGGAACTGAAGCGCCGGTCGGATAGGCCACTCCTAGAGGAATGTGCATGCGCACACTCGTTCTGAATGCCGGATACGAACCGCTGGCGGTCGTCACCTTCCGCCGGGCGCTGCTTCTTGTGCTCACCGGCAAGGCCAGCGTGATCGCTGAGGACGGTGATCCCGTCGTCGGGCCGAACGACATTCTGGGCCGTCCCTCGGTGATCCTGCTTAACCGGTACATTAAGATCCCGTACAATCAGGACACCGCCGTGACCCGCCGCGGAGTGCTGCGCCGCGACAACCACCTCTGCGCATATTGCGGCAAGACGGCCACCACGGTGGACCACGTCCGGCCAAGGTCGCGCGGAGGCGAGGACAGTTGGGAGAATCTGGTGGCCTGCTGCCTGCGCTGCAACAACGCCAAGGGCGACCGCACCCTTGCCCACATGGGCTGGAGCCTGCGGTTCACGCCGCGTCCGCCCAGCGGGGCCCGCTGGCGCATCCGCGACCTAGACCGGCCCGCCCCGGCCTGGAGCCAGTTCCTCGACGCCCATACCGCCGCGTGACTGCTGCCGATTTCGATGCCGTCGTGCTGGCGGGCGGCCGCTCCTCGCGTTTGGGCGGAAGATCCAAGGCGCTGCTGCAACTCGACGGGTCCACGCTGTTGCGCCGCACGCTGGAGGCCGTCCGCGGCTCCCGGCGGATCGCCGTCGTCGGTCCGGATGAGTTGCTGGAGGAAGTGGACACCTTCCGCCGGACGGTGGCCGACGGGCCGCCCCGCCTCCTGCTGACCCGGGAAGACCCGCCGTTCTCCGGTCCGGCCGCGGGCATCGCGGCCGGGGTCCAGGCCCTGGCGGCAGATAACGACGGCGGTGCCCCGCGCCGCGCGCCGTTCACCCTGCTCTTTGCCTGCGACATGCCGTTGCTGGCCGGGCTGCCCGAACTGCTGCTGGGCGGTGCCGCCCGCGCGCCGGAGGCGAAGCTCTGGATCCCGGTGGACGCGGACGGCAGGCGGCAACAGTTGGCGTGCTGTGCGGACAGCGCGGCCCTGGCTGCGGCGGTGCGGAAGGCCGGGGGAGCGGCCGGCCTGGCCGGCCAACCGGTCCGGAGCCTGCTCGCCGGCCTGCCGGCGGTAGAGCTCCAGTTGGAGCGGGCTGGGCTGCACACCTCGGACGTCGACACCTGGCAGGACGCGGACCGCTTTGGCATTGCCCCGCCCGCGCCGTAGCCTGAAACAAACGTCGTACTTGCCCGTGTACCGGGCGGATCGGAGGCCATTGTGTCCGGAGCGGCCGAACAGCTCTCCCCGTATGTCAGCGAACTGCTGAAGGCGCTGGAACTCGAGGACATGCCGGTGGACATCGACGCCGTGCTGGGGCTGGCCGGCGTGGCCGCGCACAGCGTGGTCCGTCCCGCTGCGCCGCTGACCACTTTCGTGGTGGGCTACGCAGCCGGCTTCGCGGCCGCCACCGGGCAGGCCACACCGGAAGTGGCCATCCGCGCGGCCTCCCGCGTGGCCGACGAAGTTGCGCGCCGCCACGGCGCAGTACAGGAGTGAGCTCCGGACTTCGCTGGGAAGACGCCCGGGCCGCCGCCTACGCGGCCGGCCTGGCGGCAGCGCTTCGGCCGGCCGCCGACGTGGAGCTGGCAGCATGCACCGGCCGCACGCTGGCCGCCGACCTGCCGGCGCTGCTGCCGGTGCCGCACTACGCCTCGTCCGCCATGGACGGCTGGGCCATCGCCGGCACCGGGCCGTGGCAATTGGTGCCGGCCGGCACTGGGCTGCGGCCGGGACAGGCCGCCCCGGTGGTCACCGGCGGCCTGATCCCCGACGGCACGGACAGCGTGCTGCGCAGCGAATGCGGGACTGCGGCGACGCAGCAGCTTGAGCTGTGCCCGGGGACCACGGAGCGGGAATTGGCCGCCGGGCGCCATATCCGTCCGGCCGGCGAGGAGACCGCAGCCGGCGCCGTCGTGGTGGCCGCCGGCACGGTGCTGACTCCCGCGCATCTGGCCGTCGCCGCGGTCTGCGGCCACGATGCGCTTCCCGTTGCTGCGGTCCCGCGGGTCGCGCTGCTGCTCACCGGCGACGAGGTCGTCACCTCCGGGATCCCCGCACCGGGCCGGGTCCGCGATACGTTCGGCCCCACCCTGCCGGCCATCATCGCCCGGTTCGGAGGCCAGGTCGCCGGCAGCCGGCGGCTGCCCGACGACTTCGCAACCACGGCGGAGGCCATCGCCGACTGCGGCGGCGACGTGGTGGTCACCACCGGCGGGACCGGCACATCCGCCGCCGACCATCTGCGCCGGGTGCTGGACGCCGACGGCGCCGCCATCCTGGTCCCGTCCATCCGGATGCGCCCGGGGCACCCGGCACTGCTGGCCCGGTTGGCCGACGGGCGCCCGCTGGTAGGCCTGCCCGGGAACCCGCTGGCGGCGATGATGGCGCTGCTGACCCTGGCGGACCCGCTGCTGGCAGGGATGACCGGCCGCCCGCCGGCGCCGCTGCGCACCGTGCGCGCCGGAACAGCCCTGCGGCCGCTGCACAACCAGGACCGGCTGGTGCCTTACGGACTTGCTCCCGACGGCGGTGCCGTCCCCGCGGACCACATCGGCTCGGCCATGATGCGCGGACTGGCGGCCGCCGACGGCGTGATGGTGGTGCCGGCCGCCGGCGCGGACCCCGGCCAACGGCTGCCCGCCCTTGACCTGCCCTGGTGAGCCGGCGCCGGCGACCCGGTCCCTAGACTCCCGCTTCCTTGGCCTCCAGCCGCCCTCCCGTCTGCAGCCGCCCTCCCGTCTGCAGCCGCCCTTCTGTCTCCGGCCGCCCTCCCGCCTCCTTGGCCTCCGGCGCCCGGGCGGCCGCGGCGCGTGCCGTGGATTACCCTTGTAACAGGCAGTAGAGGAGAAGTACATGGGCCGCTTGACCCAGCGCCGGAAGGTGCTCAAACTCAGTCTTGACGCGCCGCCGCGGCGCCGCGAGGACGTGATGGCGGTGGAAGAGCCGCTGGAAATCCGGCTGGCCGGGCGCGCGTTCTCCATCACCATGCGCACGCCGGGCGACGACTTCGACCTGGTGGCCGGTTTCCTGGTCTCCGAGGGCATCGTCTGGTCGCCCGAACAGCTGCTCTCCCTGCGCTTCTGCGCCGGCGAGGACGAGAACGGCCGGCAGACCTTCAACGTGGTGGAGGCACAGCTGGCGCCCGGCGTGGCACTGCCGGATCCGCGGCTGGACCGCCAGGTGGTCACCAGCAGCGCGTGCGGCATCTGCGGCACCGCGTCGATTGACGCGGTGACCAAGCGCTCCCGCTTCGCGCTGCATGATGACGACGCCGGTGCCGCCGCGGGCACTGACGGCACCGACGGCGGCGGTGACGTGGCGCTGGACATCCTGCTGCAGCTGCCGGACCGGCTGCGCGAGCAGCAGCAGGTCTTCGAACGCACCGGCGGCGTGCACGCGGCCGGCCTGTTCAGCTTCGAGGGCGAACTGCTCTGCCTGCGCGAAGACGTGGGACGGCACAACGCGGTGGACAAAGTGGTTGGCTGGGCCCTGCGCGAGGGCAAGCTGCCGCTGCGGAACACGGTGCTGCAGGTCTCCGGGCGGGCCTCCTTCGAGCTGGTCCAGAAGGCCCATCTGGCGGGCATCCCCGCCCTGTCGGCCGTCAGCGCGCCGTCCTCGCTCGCCGTCGAACTGGCGGAAAAAGTTGGTCTGACGCTGGCCGGTTTCAGCCGCGGCCGCAGCGTCAACGTGTACACGCACCCGGCACGGATTGGCACCGCCGTCGGCCATTTGGTGTGAGACCGGCTACGGCTGTCGAGAATTACGTGTGAGCCGGGATACATTAGGGGCATGACTCGCCCGGCACCTGTGAATGACATTGACGAAAGCACCCTGAAGGTCAAGGAACCGAAGAAGGCTGCCGCCGGTATTCCGGCTGTGAAGATTGCGCTGGAGCGCGGCATCGAGCAGGCGGGCGTCGCGCGCACCGCCCGTTCGCTGCTGCGGATCAACCAGCGCGGCGGCTTCGACTGCCCGGGCTGTGCCTGGCCGGAATCCATCACCGGACCGCGCAAACCGGCCGAGTTCTGCGAAAACGGCGCCAAGGCCGTGGCCGAGGAGAACACCAAGCGCACCGTAACGCCTGAGTTCTGGGCGCGGCATTCCATCGAAGAACTGGCCACCAAGACCGAGTACTGGCTGGGCCAGCAGGGCCGGATCACCGAGCCGGTGATCATCCGCGAGGGCGAGACGCATTACTCGCCGATCTCCTGGGCGGACGCATTCAGCCTGATCGGGGAGCGCATCCGGGCGACGACGCCGGACCGCTGCGTCTTCTACACCTCGGGCCGCACCGCGAACGAGACCGCGTTCATGTACCAGCTGTTCGCGCGTTCGCTGGGCACCAACAACCTGCCGGACTGCTCTAACATGTGCCACGAGTCCTCCGGCAGCGCCCTGAACCCCACCATCGGCATCGGCAAGGGCACCGTGTCGCTGGAGGACATCCACCACTCCGAACTGATCTTCGTGGTGGGCCAGAACCCGGGCACCAACCACCCGCGCATGCTCTCCGCGCTGAAGGAGTGCAAGGACAACGGCGGCACTATCGTGGCCGTCAACCCGCTGCCGGAAACCGGGCTGATGGCGTTCAAGGACCCGCAGTCGGTGGACGGGCTGGTCCGCGGCGGCACCAAGCTCGCCGACGAGTTCCTGCAGATCAAGGTGGGCGGGGACCTGGCCCTGTTCCAGGCGCTGGGACACCTGCTGCTGGAAGAGGAAGACCGTGCCCCCGGCACCGTGGTGGACAAGGCCTTCATCGAGGCGAACACCGACGGATTCGAGGACTACGTCGCGGCCCGCCGCCACATCGACTGGACCGAGACCGAGAAGGCCACCGGGCTCTCCCGGCTGGACATCGCGAAGGTGGCCGGACTGTTGGCCAAATCCAAGGCCACCATCATCTGCTGGGCGCTGGGACTGACCCAGCAGCCGCATTCGGTGGATACCCTGCGCGAGATCATCAACCTGCTGCTGCTGCAGGGCAACTTCGGCAAGCCCGGCGCCGGTGCCTGCCCGGTCCGCGGCCACTCCAACGTCCAGGGCGACCGCACCATGGGCATCTGGGAAAAGCCGAAGGAATGGCTGCTGGCCGCGCTGGACAAGGAATTCGGCATCACGTCCCCGCGCGAGCACGGCGTAGATTCCACCGAGGCGATCGACGCCTTCGCCGAAGGCAAGGTGGACGTCTTCGTGTCGATGGGCGGCAACTTCGCCTTGGCGAACTCGGAAACGGAGGCGCTGGAAGCCGGGATGCAGAAGGCCGGCCTGACCGTACATATATCCACCAAGCCCAACCGGTCCCACGTGGTGCACGGCAAGACCTCGCTGATCTTGCCCACGCTGGGCCGCACCGACCGGGATGACAAGCACCCCAACGGCGCACAGTTCCTCTCGGTGGAAGATTCCATGTCCGTCATCCGCTCCACGCAGGGCCGGCTGGAACCGGTCAGCGAGCACCTGCTGGCCGAGCCGGTGATCATCGCGCGGATGGCCCAGGCCACCTTCGGCGATGACCACCCGGTGGATTGGCGGGCGATGGCCGAGGACTACGACGTGGTCCGCGACCACATCTCCCGCGTGCTGCCCGGATTCGAGGACTTCAACACCAGGATCCGGAACAAGAGCGGCTTCGTGCTGCCGAACCCGCCGCGCGACACCCGCTCCTTCGCCACGGACATTGGCAAGGGCCGGTTCACCGTCAGCCCGCTGGAGTATTTGGAGGCGCCCGAAGGCCACCTGATCCTGCAGACCCTGCGCAGCCATGATCAGTACAACACCACGTTCTACGGACTGGACGACCGCTACCGCGGCATCTCCAATGGACGCCGGGTGGTGATGGTGCACCCGGACGACCTGGCCGAACTGGGTTTCGCCGACCGGGACCTGGTGGACGTGATCAGCACGTTCAAGGGCACCGAGCGCCGCGCCGACGCGTTCCGGTTGGTGGCCTACCCGACGGCGCGCGGCTGTGCCGCCGCCTACTTCCCGGAAGCCAATGCGCTGGTCCACCGGGACCTGGTGGCCCGCGAGTCCAACACCCCCGGCTTCAAGGCGATGACGGTGCGCTTCATCCCGCACGAGGAGAAGCAGCTCAGCTGACGCTGCGGCCGCCGGAGGACCGGCCCCTGGCGGACCGAGCCACCCGTTGCGCGCCCAGATCAGGGGTTGGCGTCCAACTCATCGGATGCTGCCCCTGATCTCACCGCGAGGTCACCCTGTGGCGTCCAGATCAGGCGTTATAACGGGCGATCTGGACGCTAAACCCTGCGCTCGACAAAAACGGAGCCGGAGCCTCCGGCAGCTTGACAGAGCCGGGGCGTCCGGCAGCCTGGACGAGGATGGTTCCGGGCGTCCGGCAGTCTGGACGGGGACAGATTCCGCGCGTCCGGCAGCCTGGACGAGGACGGAGCCGGGGCGTCCGGCAGCGCGGACCGGGACAGGTTCCGCGCGTCCGGCGGCCCGGCCGAGGACAGGCGTCGGGTGTCCAACTGCACGGCACCAGGACAGATTCTGGCCGCGGCGGCGCCGGCGGGAACAGCGCGGGCCTCCGGAAGGTTCTAGGGTTGCAGTAGGACCATCAGCCCTAAGGAGCCATCATGTCCATGGAAGGTGCAGCCTGGAGTTCGCTCTACCGGCTTTCGCATTCGAAGGACCAGAAGTCGTTCTCCCGCGACACCGTCCGCCGCACCTTTGCGTTCGCCGCGCCGTACAAGGCCAAGATCACGGTCTTCGTGCTGCTGTCGGTGGTGACTGCCGCGCTGGCCGTTGCCACCCCGGTCCTGGCCGGCCAGGTAGTGGACGCGATCGTCGCCAAGACCGGCATCGAGCTGGTGGCCTGGCTGGCCGTGGTGATCGCGCTGGTGGCCATCGCCGACGCCGGACTCAGCATGGTGACCCGGTGGATCTCCTCCGGCCTGGGTGAGGACATCATCCTGGATCTGCGCACCGCCGTATTCGACCATGTGCAGAAGATGCCGATCGCCTTCTTCATGCGAACCCGCACCGGAGCCCTTGTCAGCCGGTTGAACAACGATGTGATCGGTGCCCAGCGGGCCTTCGCCGGCACGCTTTCCGGAGTGGTCAGCAACGTGGTGGCGTTGATCCTGACGCTGATCGTCATGCTGAACACGTCTTGGCAGGTCACGCTGCTGGCCCTGCTGATGCTCCCAATCTTCCTGCTACCTGCCCGCCGGATGGGCAGCCGTCTGGCGGACCTCCGGCGCGAGACCGCCAACCACAATTCCGCCATGAGCACCCAGATGACCGAGCGGTTCTCCGCACCCGGAGCCACGCTGGTCAAACTGTTCGGCCGCCCCGCCGACGAATCCCGCGAGTTCAAGCTGCGGGCCCAGCGCGTGCGAGACATCGGCATCAAGACGGCGGTCATGCAGTGGGTCTTCGTCACCGCGCTGACCCTGGTGTCGGCGCTGGCGCTGGCCCTGGTCTACGGGCTGGGAGGCTTCTACGCGATCATTGGCCAACTGGAGCCGGGCGACGTGGTGACCCTGGCCCTGCTGCTCACCCGCCTGTATGCCCCGCTGACGGCCCTGGCGAACGCCCGGGTGGAGATTTCCAGCGCACTGGTCAGCTTTGAGCGGGTCTTCGAAGTGCTGGACCTGAAGCCCCTGATCACCGAAAAGGACGACGCCGGTACCGTCCCGCCGGGACCCGTCTCCGTTGAGTTCAAGGACGTGCGGTTCGCCTACCCATCCGCCGAGAAGGTGTCGCTGGCCTCGCTGGAAGAGGTGGCCACCCTCGACGCCCGCGGCGGCGATGAAGTGCTGCACGGCATCAGCTTCCGGGTGGAACCCGGCCAGACGCTGGCGCTGGTGGGCTCCTCGGGCGCCGGAAAGTCGACCATGGCCCAACTGCTGGCCCGGCTGTACGACGTGGACTCCGGTTCCGTTGAACTCTCCGGCATCGATGTCCGGGACCTGAGCTTCGAGGCGCTGCGCGGAACCATCGGGATGGTGACCCAGGACGGGCACTTGTTCCACGAAACCATCCGCTCCAACCTGCTGCTGGCCCGGCCGGAGGCCAGCGACGCCGAGATCTGGGACGTGCTGCGCCGTGCCCGGCTGGAAGAACTGATCAAGTCTCTGCCGGATGGTCTGGACACCATGGTGGGGGAGCGCGGCTACCGGCTCTCCGGCGGCGAACGCCAGCGGATGACCATTGCTCGGCTGCTGCTGGGCCATCCCCGGGTGGTCATCCTGGATGAGGCAACGGCGGCACTGGACTCGACCAACGAAGCCGCCGTGCAGGCGGCGCTCACCGAGGCACTCGCGGGGCGCACCGCCGTCGTTATTGCGCACCGGCTCTCCACCGTGCGCTCCGCCGACCGCATCCTGGTGGTGGAGGGCGGACGGATCGTGGAGCAGGGCACACACGCCCAGCTGCTGGCGCTGGAAGGCCGCTACGCCGAGCTCTACCGGACCCAGTTCCTCAGCGACGCCACGGTGGCCAGCTGATCCGGAGGGGTTGAAGCGCACCGCGCCGACAGTCCAGCCGCGCCAAGCGTGTGCTTGGGCCGGTCAATGACTAGAGTTGCTGTGGGGTCCCCGGCGACAAATGAGCGGAAAGCGGTGCAATGCAGCGAGGAACCAACCTGGGCCGCTTGGGCGGCTACAACCAGGCTGTGATCCTGGATGCCATCCGTCGCGCCCACGAGGGCATCGCCCGGGTGGAGCTGGTGGAGCGCACCGGGCTGTCCCCGCAAACTATCTCCAACGTAGTGCGCCGGCTGGTGGACGAAGGCCTGGTCCGGGAAGACCGCAAAACGGTCAGCGGCCCGGGCAAACCGCGAACGGTGCTGCAGCTGGAGGTATCCAGCCGGTTGGCTATCGGCATCCATCTTGACCCGGTGGTCATGACCTTGGTCATGCTCAATCTCGACGGCGAGGTGGTGGCCCGGGCCCGGCACGACAACCCCGGTGCGGGCCAGCCCGATGGCATGACGGCGGCCATGGCCGCCGCGGTCGAAGAACTGATCGCCGCCTCGGGCATCGAGCGCCACCGGATCCTGGGCATCGGGCTTGCTGCGCCGGGGCCGATCGATGCGGCCGAAGGCGCGGTGGTGGACCCGCCGATGATGCGCGAATGGAGTTCGGTGCCGCTGCGCGAACCACTCAGCCGCCTGACGGGGCTGCCGGTGCTCATGGATAAGGACACGACTGCGGCGGCGGTGGCGGAGCTCTGGGCCAGCGGACGTCAGGAGCCCGAGAACTTTGTGTTCGTGTATCTGGGCACGGGCCTGGGCGCCGGCGTGGTCCTAGACGGCGCGGTGCTGCGCGGAGCCTCCAGCAACATCGGCGAGATCGGCCATTTCCCGGTGGACGAGGAGGTGCCCCTGTGCGAGTGCGGGAAACGTAATTGCGTGGGCATGGCGTTGAATTTCGGCACGCTGTTCCAGCAGGCCGCGGAGACTGGCATTTTTCCGTCCGACGCCGAGCTGGGCGACCGGCACCAGGCCACCGAGAGCATCATCACCCTGTGCCGGAAGGCCGTTGAGGGCGATGCTGCCGCCGCGGCGATCGTCGGCCGGGCTGCCCGGTTGGTCGGCGGCACGGTGGCTCAGGTGGTGAATATCTTGGACGTGGACCGGGTGATCTTCGGCGGCCCCTTGTGGAACGGGCTCGAGGAGCTTGCCCTGCCGATCCTGCACCAAGAGATCAACACCCGCTTCGTCTCCCGGGCCATCCATGGGGTCGAGGTGGTCTCGTCCTCGCTGGGGTTCGAAGTGGGTGCCATCGGCGGCGCCTGCCTGGTTCTGGACGACGCGTTGTCGCCGAAGGCCAGCGGGCTGCTATTGGGCAGCTGACTGCAGGGCCGTACCACACGCAGCTGAACATCCTGTGCTTTTCGTCATATTCCTTGACTTTGAGCGCCCCTGTGCCTTGCAGCTTGCATTATTTAATCCAATCGATTTAGATAAGAAGTGGCGGCAGTGCCTGGAGTACTCACACTCTGGGGAATGAACGGCTCCGGAGCGGCTTATGTGCTTCAGGGGAACGGCGCGGTCGTCAGCCAACAGGTGGCAGGAAGCTGCTGCTGGCTCCGAGGAACGGGAAGAAACGGAACCAGCGGTCCCATGCTGACAGGGATTCCTGCCCACTTCGGTGGAAATGCACTACAACAGGCCACCGTCTGTGCTTCCGTGGGGGGTTGCACAGGCGGGGGCCTGTTTCCGTCTGAGCAGAGTCCGGCCGGCGTCCGTGTATGACAGTGTCACAGCGGGACGGGGCGGCGACGGCCGGGGCGGCGGTGGCTGAAGCGGCGCACGCCGCGGGTAAGGATCAGTGCCCCCGGGCAGATTCGAACTGCCGACACCCGCTTTAGGAGAGCGGTGCTCTATCCCCTGAGCTACGGGGGCAACGCCAAAAGCTTAGCTTAACTGGCGTGCCGTACCGGTGCGGCGGCCGGGCGGCGGAAGCATCGGTGGCTCACGCTTCGCCAGGCCACGCCCCTCCCGGGCCGGGCCCGCTCAGCCTTCGGCCGGAACGGAACCCTCGGCCGGCTTTGGCTTGCGGGTGAAGACCGCGAGCGCCGCCACCACCAGGCTCAGCCCGAACAGGATGGACTTGGCCACCGTGAGGAAGCTCGCCAGCGAGGCGTCGCCCACCGGGTCCGTTGCCAGCATGGCATCGACCGCAACGTTTTCGCCCAGATCGGCTGCCACATAGAGCACGACGACGGACCATGCCAGCCAGCGCCAGAGCCGTAAGCGGACTTGCTGGCCCAGCAGGATCAGCCAGGTAAAGCCGAACAGCAGCGGGAAGATGGTGTCCGCGGTCTTGTGCCAGTAGTTGTACTGTCCGGCCCCGTCTTCGCCGAACGCCGTCCGGAGTTGCTGCGCGTATTCGGTGGAGTACCCGCCGATGAGGGTGTCCGGCAGGCCCAGTCCGCCGGTCAGCTGGGCGAACTGCGGCATCACCAGCAGGAACGAATAGCCGAACAAGAACGCCGAGGCCACCGCTCCGGCGATAACGATCAGGTTGGCGTTGCCGGCCGCGCGCTGGGGGGACCGGGTGCTGCCGGGGATGGCAGGCTTTGCCGCGCCGCCAGCGGGGGCCGGGGCTGCCGCGGCACCGTGTTTCTTCGCGCGCTGTGCTGGGGTTTTGGACATGCCTCCATTATGCCGGTGCAGCCATCTGCCGACTGTTGGCGGAAGATTTGGCGGCCGTCCCCGAGTGTCGGTGGCGGCTAATAGACTTAAGGGACCATGGATTTCCTCACCGACCCGGCATTCGACCCGCATGTTGCCTCTCCGCCCGCCCCGCACCTGCCCGGCGCAGAAGAGCTGCTCTCGGGGCTGAACCCGCAGCAGGAAGAGGCT
The DNA here is from genome assembly GCF_022637435.1 of Arthrobacter sulfonylureivorans. Taxonomy (NCBI): domain Bacteria; kingdom Bacillati; phylum Actinomycetota; class Actinomycetes; order Micrococcales; family Micrococcaceae; genus Arthrobacter; species Arthrobacter sulfonylureivorans. Next base: position 3,386,879 of record NZ_CP093326.1, on the reverse strand, counting down.
GTCAAGCATGCCGGCTCCCCGCTTTTGATCGTCGCCGGTGCTGGATCCGGCAAGACCCGCGTGCTCAGCCACCGCATCGCCTACCTGCTGGCCACCCGTCGGGCGCGTCCGGGCGAGATCCTGGCCATCACGTTCACGAACAAGGCCGCCGCGGAGATGCGCGAGCGGATTGAGTCGCTGGTGGGGGACCCGGCCAAGCGGATGTGGATCTCCACGTTCCACTCCTCTTGCGTGAAGATCCTGCGCCGCGAAGCCAAGCACGTAGGACTGAACTCGAACTTCTCCATTTACGATTCGGCAGACACGCTGCGGATGGTCAACCAGGTGGCCAAGGGGCTGGACCTGGACCCGAAACGGTTCCCGCCCAAAACCATTCAGCACAAGATCTCGGCGCTGAAGAACGAACTGATCGACGACGAGGCCTTTGCCTCCAGCGCCAACTATTCGGATCCGTTCGAACAGGCGGTCGCCTCGGTCTACACCGGGTACACGCAGCGGATGCGCCAGGCCAATGCCATGGACTTCGACGACCTGATCGCCCAAGTGGTCTTCATCTTCCAGGCCTTCCCGGCGATTGCCGACTCTTACCGCCGCCGCTTCCGCCATGTGCTGGTGGACGAATACCAGGACACCAACCACGCCCAGTACCGGCTGGTGCGAGAGCTGACCCGCGAGTCCGAGGACGGGGCACTCCCGGCCGGCGAACTGACCGTGGTGGGCGACTCAGACCAGTCGATTTACGCCTTCCGCGGGGCGGACGTGCGCAACATCGTCGACTTCGAAAAGGATTACGCCAACGCGCGCACCATCCTGCTGGAGCAGAACTACCGGTCCACGCAGACCATCCTCAGCGCGGCCAACTCGGTCATTTCGCGGAACCCGAACCGCTCGGCCAAGCGGCTGTGGACCGCCGAGGGCGACGGCGAAAAGATCATCGGCTACGTGGGCGAAAACGAGCACGACGAGGCGCGGTTCATTACCGATGAAATCGACCGGCTGCAGGACTCTGAAGGGGTACGGCCCGGCGACATTGCCGTGTTTTACCGGACCAACGCCCAGTCCCGTTCCATCGAGGACCTGCTGGTTCGGGTGGGGCTGCCCTACAAAGTGGTCGGCGGCACCCGCTTTTATGAGCGCAAGGAAATCAAGGACGCGCTGGCCTACCTGCGGGTTCTGGTGAACCCGGACGATGTGGTCAACTTGCGCCGGATCCTCAACGAACCCAAGCGCGGGATCGGTGAGCGGGCCGAGTATGCCGTGGCCGCGCTGGCGGAGCGGGACCGGGTCTCGTTCATGGCGGCACTGCGCCGCGCCGAGGAAGCGCCCGGCATGGCCACCCGGTCGGTGAACGCGGTGGCCGGCTTCGTGAAGCTCATCGACGACCTGGCCGAAGTCGCCGCCGGATCAGGCGCTGCGGCAGCACTGGAAGCCGTGCTGGAACAGACCGGCTATCTGGCCATGCTGCGGCAAAGCACTGACCCGCAGGACGAGTCCCGCGTGGAGAACCTCGCGGAGCTGGTGGCAGTGGTGCGGGAATACGAGCGCGACAACCCTGACGGGTCGCTGTCCGAATTCCTGGAACAGGTGGCGCTGGTGGCCGATGCCGATCAGATCCCCGACGCCCCGGACGCGGAGGCTGCGCAGTTGGCCAAGGACCAGGGCGTGGTCACGCTGATGACCCTGCACACCGCCAAGGGGCTGGAATTTCCGGTGGTTTTCCTCACCGGCATGGAACACGGGGTCTTCCCGCATCAGCGGTCGATGTCCGACCCGAAGGAACTGGCCGAAGAACGGCGGCTGGCCTATGTGGGACTGACCCGGGCCCGCAAGCGGCTGTACCTGACCCGGTCCGAGTCGCGGAGCATGTGGGGTCAGAGCCAGTTCAATCCGGCCAGCCAGTTCATCGAAGAGGTGCCGGCCGAGCTGATCGACTGGAAACGCGAGGGCAGCGCACGGCCCATGTTTGCCTCTGCGGGCAGCTTCGGGTCGAGCCGCTATGGTGGCTCGCACTGGGGTGCCGGTACAGCCAGCAACCAGGACATCAGCAATCTGCGCGGATCGGCGCCGTCAATCACCAGCGCCAAGACCCGGGCCGGCCGCGTGCAGCCGCAAAAGGAAGTCATCGCGCTGGCCATCGGGGACAAGGTCAACCACACCAGCTTCGGCAACGGAACGGTGCTGAGCCTCGAAGGAGCCGGTGACAAGACGGTAGCCAAGGTGAAGTTCGACGCGGGCGAGAAGCGGCTGCTGCTGCGCTACGCACCTCTGACTAAGATCGTTTAACCACACCGCCACCCTGCTGGGAGATTCGCCACGTTTCGGCAGCTGCATTTGGCAGCGGCCTGACCCGGCGCTTACCGTTCTTATCCATGGATCGCGTGGACATTAGTACCCTGGAACGGCTGGCGACCCCCGCCTTTTGGCTCGACACCCCGCTGCGCGTGTCGCTGATTCTGCTGGGCGGATTCCTGGCAAATATGGTGCTGCGGATGGTGATCAAGCGCGTCACCGGAAAGATCGCCGACGGCGAGACCGCCAAGCTGGACAAATTCGATCCCGTCGCGGCCCGCAAGAACAGCAAGGACCCGCGCTACTGGCTGATGCAGGATTCGCCGATCGCCGCGGTCCGCCGGGCCCAGCGTTCCAAGACGATCGGATCGGTGCTGCGTTCGATCACCACGATCGTGCTGGCCACCCTCACCATCCTGATGGTGCTCACCGAGCTGAATTTCAACCTCGGCCCCCTGCTGGCCAGCGCCGGTATTGCCGGTGTTGCCATTGGCTTCGGCGCCCAGACGCTGGTCAAGGACTACCTGTCAGGACTGTTCATGGTGGCCGAAGACCAGTACGGCATCGGCGACGTGGTCGATCTGGGCGAAGCCTCCGGCACCGTGGAATCGGTCGGTCTGCGGGTCACCCAGGTGCGTGCCGTGGACGGCACGCTGTGGCATGTCCGCAACGGCGAGATCCTGCGGGTGGGCAACTCCTCGCAGGGCTGGGCGCGGGCAGTGCTGGACATCCCGGTCCCTTACGACTCCGATGTGGAGAAGGTCTCCGAGCTGATCCTCAAGACCGCGATGGAACTGCGCATGGACGAGGACAACCGCAGGCTGATCCTGGACGACCCGGAGGTCTGGGGCGTGGAGGCGCTGACCGGTGAATCCGTGGTGATCCGGTTGGCGATCCGCACCAAGCCGTTGGAGCAGTGGGCGATCGCGCGCAAAATGCGGGCCCGCCTGAAGGCCGCCTTGGCCGAAGAAGGGCTGCGGATCCCGCTGCTGAACCAGACCGTCATCCGGGGCAGTGCGCCCTCGGCCGCTGCCGCGCAGGGTGGGGGCACCCCTCAGGGCGAGGACCCTGCCCAGGGCGAGGACGCCGCCGTCGCCGATCAGGCGGAAGTTGGCAGCAAGCATTAGCCTCACGGCGCCGTTACCTCAAGCCGTGACCATTCTACAAGTTGTAGAAGTGTGCCCTTGGCCACTAAAGCGGTAGTCTGGGACCGGCCCCCGGCGCCAAAGGGACTAGAGTTCCCCATGGAGCATTGCAGGCATCCGTCCACCGTCCGTGGCCACCGTCACGGCCAACCGTGGATGCCGCTCCGAGTCAGAAACGACTTCGACGTAGAAGGACACAACCCGTGGACCTGTTTGAATACCAGGCGCGCGATCTCTTCGAGGCACACGGAGTACCCGTGCTGGCTGGAATCGTTGCGTACACCCCAGAAGAAGCCAAGGCAGCTGCTGAGAAAATTGGCGGCGTAGTTGTCGTCAAGGCTCAGGTGAAGGTCGGAGGCCGCGGTAAGGCCGGCGGCGTCAAGGTCGCCAAGACCCCGGACGAGGCGTTCGAACACGCCTCCAACATCCTCGGTATGGACATCAAGGGCCACACCGTCAACAAGGTCATGATCGCCCAGGGCGCCGACATCGCCGAGGAGTACTACTTCTCCGTGCTGCTGGACCGGGCCAACCGCAACTACCTGGCCATGTGCTCGGTAGAGGGCGGCATGGAGATCGAGCAGCTGGCTGTTGAGCGGCCTGACGCCCTCGCCAAGGTTGCCGTTGACCCCGCCGTCGGCATCGACCAGGCCAAGGCCGACGAGATCGTCGCCGAAGCCGGCTTCGCCGAGGAACTGCGCCCGAAGGTCGCCGAGGTCATCATCAAGCTCTGGGACGTGTTCAAGAAGGAAGACACCACCCTGGTTGAGGTCAACCCGCTGGTCAAGACCGGCGCCGGTGACATTGTTGCCCTGGACGGCAAGGTCTCGCTGGACGAGAACGCCTCCTTCCGCCAGCCCGGCCACGAGGAACTTGAGGACAAGGACGCCGCGGATCCGCTTGAGGCCAAGGCCAAGGAGCTGGACCTGAACTACGTCAAGCTCGACGGCCAGGTTGGCATCATTGGCAACGGCGCGGGCCTGGTCATGTCCACCCTGGACGTCGTCGCCTACGCCGGCGAGAACCACGGCAACGTCAAGCCCGCCAACTTCCTGGACATCGGCGGCGGCGCCTCGGCCGAGGTCATGGCTGCAGGCCTGGACGTCATCCTCAATGACAGCCAAGTCAAGAGCGTGTTCGTGAACGTCTTCGGCGGCATCACCGCCTGCGACGCCGTGGCAAACGGCATTGTCAAGGCGCTGGAAATCCTGGGCGATAAGGCCAGCAAGCCGCTGGTCGTCCGCCTCGACGGCAACAACGTCGATGAAGGCCGGCAGATCCTGCTCAACGCCAACCACCCGCTGGTCACCCTGGCCCTGACCATGGACCAGGGCGCCGACAAGGCCGCCGAACTGGCCAACGCCTAAGGACCGAGGAACTAAGAATATGTCTATCTTCATCAACAAGGACTCGAAGGTCATCGTCCAGGGCATCACCGGCGGCGAAGGCTCCAAGCACACCGCGCGCATGCTGCACGCCGGCACCAACATTGTGGGCGGCGTGAACGCCCGCAAGGCCGGCACCACCGTCACCCACGGTGAGAAGACCCTGCCGGTGTTCGGCACGGTCAAGGAAGCCATGGCCGAGACCGGCGCCGACGTCTCCATCGTCTTCGTGCCGCCGGCTTTCACCAAGGACGCCGTGGTCGAGGCCATCGAGTCTGAAATCGGCCTGGTCGTAGTGATCACCGAGGGTGTGCCGGTGCAGGACTCCGCAGAGTTCTGGGCCCTGGCACAGTCGAAGAAGGATGCCAGCGGGAATCAGATCACCCGCATCATCGGCCCGAACTGCCCCGGCATCATCACCCCGGGCGAGTCCCTGGTGGGTATCACCCCGGCGAACATCACCGGCAAGGGCGGCGTGGGCCTGGTCTCCAAGTCCGGCACGCTGACCTACCAGATGATGTACGAACTGCGCGACCTTGGCTTCTCCACCGCCATCGGCATCGGCGGCGACCCGGTCATCGGCACCACCCACATCGACGCCCTGGCTGCGTTCGAGGCTGATCCGGAGACCAAGGCAATCGTGATGATCGGCGAAATCGGCGGCGACGCCGAGGAACGTGCCGCCGAGTACATCAAGAACCACGTCACCAAGCCGGTTGTCGGCTACGTGGCCGGCTTCACCGCACCGGAGGGCAAGACCATGGGCCACGCCGGCGCCATCGTGTCCGGCTCCAGCGGCACCGCGCAGGCCAAGAAGGAAGCTCTCGAGGCCGCGGGCGTCAAGGTCGGTAAGACCCCGTCCGAGACCGCGCACCTGCTGCGCGAGGTGTACCCGGAGCACGAGGAAGCCTCCAACCTCTAGGCGCACCGCCATCAGTTGCTGAAGCCCGCCACCTGCACACGGTGGCGGGCTTCACTGTTTTCTGGCGGCCGCCGAAACCCGTTTAGGCTGGATCGAATACCACTGCACAGGAGGCCACATGCGCGCTGCCATCATCCACGGACCGGGTGACATCCGGGTCGAAGACCGCCCCGATCCGAAAATCCTCACCCCGACCGACGCAGTGGTCCGGGTGACGGCCTCCTGCGTCTGCGGCTCTGATCTCTGGCCGTACCGCGGCGCGCGTGAGCCAGGGGATCCGCATCCGATCGGGCATGAATTCATCGGCATCGTGGAGGCCATCGGCGATCAGGTCAGGACCTTGTCCGTCGGCGACCTGGTGATCGCGCCGTGGGCGATCAGTTGCGGCCAGTGCCCGGCCTGCCGGGACGGCGTGCAGACGTCCTGCGGGCACCGGGCCAGCTGGGGAGGCAGCGATGAGCACGGCCTGCCGGTCGACGGCGGCCAAAGCGAGGCAGTCCGGGTGCCCCTCGCCGACGGCACGCTCGTGGCCGTTCCCGGCGTAAGCCAGCCGGATGACGCACTGGCCAAGAGCCTGCTCACGCTCTCCGACGTGATGGGCACCGGCCACCATGCCGCCCTCAGCGCCAAGGCCGGCCCGGGGCGCACCGTCGTGGTGGTGGGCGACGGCGCCGTGGGGCTCTGCGCCGTGCTGGCAGCTAAGCGGCTGGGCGCGGAGCGGATCATCGCCATGTCCCGGCATGCAGACCGGGCGGCGCTGGCGCGTGAGTTCGGCGCTACCGACATCGTCGCGGAACGCGGCAAGGCCGCAGCGGACCAGGTCAAGGCGCTGCTCGGCGGCGTCCTCGCCGATTCCGTGCTCGAATGCGTGGGCACGGCGGAGTCGATGGATCAGGCGCTCCGCTGCACCCGGCCGGGTGGTGCGGTCGGGTTCGTGGGCGTACCGGTCGGCGGCGCCGAGCTGCCGGTCTGGACCCTGTTCCGGAAGAACATTGCCGTGGCCGGCGGCGCCGCCCCCACCCGCGAGTATCTGCCCGAACTGCTGGAGGACGTGCTGGCCGGCACGATCAACCCCGGCAAGGTCTTCGACGCCGTGATGCCGCTGGAGGCCGCCGCGAAAGCCTACAGTGCGATGGACGAACGCCGCGCCATCAAGGTGCTGCTGCGGCCCTGACCACGCCGTCCACGGTCAGCTGCGCAACCGTTCCATGCCGGGATCGACCAGCGGTTCGGCGGCCACCGTGGCGGGAACCCGGCGGCCGAAGTACTCGATTTCCACAGTCTGGCCTTCGGACGTGTCCGCGGGGAGCCAGGCATAGGCCACGGGCCGCCCCACCGTGTAGCCGAACGCGGCGCTGGTGACGTATCCGGACAGGACGTTGTCTACGTAGACCGGTTCCTTGCCCATCACCACGGACCGACCGTCGTCGATGGTCAGGCAACGCAGCCGACGGGTCGGCGACCCGGCAGCCGCCAGCGCGGAGGCGCCAACAAAGTCGCCCTTGTCCGCCTTGACCGCAAAGCCGACGCCGGCTTCCTCCGGGGTGTGCTCGGTGGTCATGTCCGTGCCCCAGAGCCGGTACCCCTTCTCCAGCCGCAGGCTGTTGAAGGCCGCGCGGCCGGCGGCGATGAGACCCTGCTCCTGTCCGGCCTCGAACAGTGCGTCCCAGAGCCGTAAGCCCTGGTCTGCAGAGGTGTACAGTTCCCAGCCCAGTTCGCCCACATAGGAAAGCCGCATGGCCGTGACCGTCAACCCGGCGATGCGGACCTGTGCCGTCCGGAAGTACTTCAGCGAAGCGTTGCTGAAATCGTCGCTGCTGACCTTGGCCATGACCTCGCGCGCCAGCGGCCCCCACAGTCCAATGCAGCAGGTTCCCGGCGTGATATCCGTGACCTGTGCCCACTGCGCCGGATCGGCCGCCGACTGCGCGGCCGCTTCGCCGCGCAGGTACTCGTAATCGGCGTTGTTGTTGATGCCGGCCTGGAACCGTTCCGGCGCCAGCCGAGCCACGGTGATGTCGCTCCGGACACCGCCGACGGCATCCAGCAGCAGGCAGTAGGTCACCGCGCCGGGCCGCTTGTCCAGCTGTCCGGTGCTCAGCCGCTGCAGCAAGGGCAGTGCGCCCGGGCCGGAGACCTCAACCCGCTTGAGCGGGGTCATGTCATACATGGCGACGGCGGTGCGCGTCTTCCACGCTTCGGCGGCGGCGATGGGGGAGTGATAGCGGGCCGCCCACGCCTCCCGTTCGGGTTCCCGCCAGTCCTGCGGCAGGTCGGCCAGCAGAGGTGCGTTGGCTTCGTACCAGTGCGGGCGCTCCCAGCCGCCGGACTCCAGGAACACCGCACCGAGTTCCTGCTGGCGGCCGAAGAACGGACTGGTGCGCAGGTTCCGCGGCGACTCACGCGGCTGCAGCGGATGCAGCACGTCGTAGATCTCCACGAAATTCTGCTGGGACGTCTCGCTGATGTAATCCGGGGCCAGTTGCACGTCTTCGAACCGGCGGACGTCGCCGTCGTGCAGGTCCGTCTGCGACCTGCCGTCCACCAACAGCTCCGCCACCGCCTTGGCCACGCCGGCGGAGTGGGTCACCCACACGGCTTCCGCCAGGTAGAACCCGGCGACTTCCGGCGACTCGCCGATCAGCGGACCGCCGTCGGGGGTGAAGGAAAAAATGCCGTTGAAGCCGTCGGTGATGCTGGCGCCGTGGAGCGCGGGCAGCAGGCGCTGGCTTTCCCGCCAGGACGGAGCGAAGTCCTCCGGCGTGAAGTCCAGCCTCGACGGCATCCGATCTTCGGATATGTCGGCGGCGGGGACGGCGGGCAGCCCGTCCAGCTCCACCGGCATGGGTCGGTGCGCGTAGGAACCGATCCCGAGCCGGTCGCCGTGCTCGCGGAAGTACAGGTCCGCGTCCTGGTGCCGCAGGATGGGCAGCCGGGCACCATTGGGCAGCTCGTTCCGGCCGGCAAGTTCCGGCAGGGCCGAGGTCGTGACGTATTGATGTGCCAGCGGGAGCAGCGGCACGGTCATGCCGGCCATCGCGCCCACCTTCGCCCCCCAAAATCCTGCGCAACAAACAACGACGTCGGCCGGCACCCTCCCGGTGTCGGTCGCCACCGCGGTGACCCGTCCGCCGTCGTGCTCGATGCCTGTCACGGTGGTGGAGCCGCGGAACTCGATCCCCGCGGCGGAGGCGCGGGCAATCAGCAGCCGGACGGCACGGGCGGCCAGCGCGAGGCCGTCGGAGGGGATGTGCAGGCCGCCGAGGACATTGCCGGCCGGCAGCAGCGGATGGTGTTTCTCGCACTCATCCGGATCGATCAGCCGGGCCTCCACGCCCCATGACGCGGCGAAGCCGGCCTTGCGCTTGAGGTCTTCGAACCGGGCGGGCGTGGTAGCCACCTCCAGACCGCCCACTTGGTTGAAGCAGGAGATGCCGTCCGCTGTCAACGAGAGCATTTTGCCCACCGTGTAGCCGGCGAACTCGGTCATGGTCTTGGACGGGTTCGTTTGGAACACCAGCCCCGGGGCGTGCGAGCTGGAGCCGCCGGCCAGATGCAGCGGGCCCTGCTCCAGGACGGTGACGTTTCTCCAGCCGCGGGTGGCCAGTTCGTCCGCCAGGTTGGCGCCGACAATCCCGGCTCCAATAATGACGACGCGCGGGGTGGTGCTCATGCGGCAATGCTCCTTCAGATAGCTGGACGGGACAAGGGGTTGGGCGGGACAAGCGGGTACGGCGGGACAACGTGCGGCGGGTGGAATCTGCCGGCCGCGGCGGGCAGGCTCGTTGCTGGCTGGTGGACGCCATTGCTACACGTCCGTCGACCTACACGTAACCGTCGACCTTCACACCGGGCGGGAGGTTCGGTTCCTCTTCCGATTCCCGGACCATGATGGTGCCGTCCTGGACGATCACCTCGTGGACCCGGACCGGGAGTTTGGCCGGTGGCGCGTCCACCCCGCCCGTGCGCAGATTGAACTTTGACGCGTGCAGCGGGCATTCGACTTCGCAGCCCTCGACCCAGCCGTCGGCCAGCGAGGCGTCCTGGTGGGTGCAGGTGTCGTCGATGGCAAAGAGCTCGCCTTCTTCGGTGTGGAAGACCGCGATGGGAGGCGAGGTGTCCAGCCTGATGGCATCGCCGGGTGCCAACTGGCTCAACGGGCAGGCTTCGTGCATGGAGCGCCTTCTTTCTGGCGGCCGCGTGCTGCGGTCAGTTCCGTGGTGAACAACGTTGTCCACAATAGGCAACAGTGTGCCCCGTCACCTTCCGTTGTCAAGGACCCGGCGGCAATTTTTCCCGCCCAAAAAGAGGAAGCGGAAATCTCTTGACAGCGGGGCCGCGAATCTCCATTGTGTTTCACATAGCGCTTCATGTTGCGTATGGCGCTTCTTGGATGATCTACCCGCCGCTTTGAAAGGTATTCCCAATGCAGACCCTCGTCGTCATCGGGGCATCCCTGTCCGGTCTCTCTGCTGCCCGGGCGGCGCGTGCGCAAGGATTTTCAGGTCGTCTGGTCATTGTGGGCGCCGAGCTCCATCCGCCCTACGACCGTCCGCCGCTGTCCAAGGACTTCCTGGCCGGCCGGATCACTGAAGCGGATCTGGCGCTGTCGGAGGTCGACGACGATCTGGCGGCGGAGTGGCTCCTCGGTGTGAAGGCCGTACGCCTCGACACTGAGTCGAAGACCGTAGCCCTCAGCGACGGACGGAGTCTCGCCGCGGACGGAATGGTTTTGGCCACGGGTGCCTCCGCCCGGGTACTGCCCGAGGTCGACGGCTGCAGCAACGTGTTCACCCTCCGTACGCTGGACGACGCCCGTGCACTGCGCGGGCAATTGCAGCCCGGGCGGAAAATGGTGGTGGTCGGCGCCGGGTTCATTGGCGCCGAAACCGCGTCGACGGCACGTGCCGCAGGCCTCGACGTCACGGTCATCGAGCGTTCCGCTGCCCCGCTCTCCGGAGCGCTGGGCGCCGAAATGGGGGCGGCCGTGGCCGGTCTGCACGCCGCCGGCGGAGTGGACATGCTGTGCGGCACCTCCATTAAGTCATTCCGGATACTGGGCGGCAGTGTCAGCCATGTAGTGCTGGACGACGGCCGGGAGCTGCCCGCGGACATTGTGCTGGTGGGCGTCGGCGGACAACCGAACACCGACTGGCTGATCGGTTCCGGGATCCAGTTGGGCAACGGCGTGCTCTGCGACGCAGCGGGCCGCACCAACATCCCGTCGATTGTGGCCGTCGGCGATTGCGCAGCCTGGTGGAATCACCGGCTGCAGGCGCACCACCGGGTTGAGCATTGGACCGGCGCGCTGGAGCGGCCGGCCTTGGCCGTTGCCGCTTTGCTGCAGGGCGGAACGGTACCGCGGGCGGTTCACCCGCCGTATTTCTGGTCCGACCAGTACGGTTCGCGGATCCAGTTTGCCGGCCACGTGCACGGGCACGACCGTGTCCAGGTTGAGCACGGGTGCCTCGAAGACCGCAGCTTTCTGGCCGTCTACTACGCCGGTGATGAACCGGTCGCCGTACTGGGGGTCAACCAAGTCCGCCAGTTCACCAGGTGGCGCAAGTTTCTGAACCGGGAAGCCGAACGGTATGCGGAAGCCCCGGCGGGCGCGTTCGCCGCGGCCTCCTGACGCGCTCTACCTCAACCAGCAACGCTGACCGATCTGTACACAAGGAGTACCGCATGACCGCTGAGATCGTCTCGGAGAGCCTGATCGCCACTCTGCCCGGCCATACCTATGTTGACGACGACGTCTTTCGGGCCGAGCAGGAGCGCATCTTCGAACAGATGTGGTTTTGTGCGGTCAGGTCCGCCGATCTGGACAAGGCCGGCGCCTACCGGACCGTGCAGATCGGACGCGAATCGGTCATCGTGACCCGCAACCGCAAGGGCGCGGTCCGTGCGTACTACAACATCTGCCGGCACCGGGGGGTCAAGCTCTGCATGGAAGAGAGCGGGGAAGCGGGGCGTTCGTTCCAGTGTCCCTACCACGCCTGGACCTACGACTTCGACGGCAAGCTCATCGCGGCGCCCAACCTGACCAAGATGCCGGACATTGACAGGCAGAAGTATGGGCTGGTGGACGTGCCGGTCCGCGAGTACATGGGCTACGTGTGGCTGTGCCTGGCAGATGAACCGCCCTCCTTCGATGACGATGTGGTCGGCGCGATCGAAGAGCGATTGGGCGACGCCGGAGCGATCGCCGGCTACGACATCGCGAACCTGAGCCTGGGCCGGAGGATCAGCTACGACGTGAAGGCCAACTGGAAGCTCATCATCGAAAACTTCATGGAGTGCTACCACTGCGCCACCATCCATCCGGAGCTGACGGAAGTCTTGCCCGAGTTCGCCGACGGGCTGGCCGCGCAGTACTTCGTGGGACACGGCGCCGCATTCGGCGAGGACATCCAGGGCTTCACCGTGGATGGCTCCGAAGGGCTTGAACGCATTCCGGGCATCGGCGAGGACCAAGACCGGCGCTACTACGCCATCACCATCAAACCGACGGTGTTCGTCAATCTGGTGCCCGACCACGTGATCATTCACCGCATGTTTCCGCTTGCCGCAGACCGGACCGTGGTGGAATGCGACTGGCTGTACATGCCCAGCGTGGTGGAAGCGGGCAGGGACCTCACCGCATCGGTGGAACTGTTTCACCGGGTCAATCAGCAGGACTTCGACGCCTGCGAACGCTGCCAGCCGGCGATGAGCTCCAAGATTTACGCCAAGGGCGGGGTGCTGGTTCCCAGCGAACACCACATCAGCGCGTTCCACGAGTGGGTCACTGCCCGCCTGACCGAGCCGGCCTCCGTCGTCAATTGACGGCCGCCGCCCTTACTGGCCGCCGGCCGCCGTTGTCGTCATTGGGCAGCCAGCGGCCCACCGGCACGGTTCAGCTGTCCCGGGAGTAACCCATCCGGGCGCTGATGTCCTGCCCGGCCTGCTTGACGTCCTCGATCAGGCCGGGCATCTCCTGGGGCATGAACCGGAATGCGGGACCGGAAATGCTGACGGAACCGATCACGGATCCCAAGTGGTCCCAGACGGGGACGGCAATGGAGTTGAGGCCGATCTCGAATTCTTCCTGGACAACCGCGTAACCGTTGGCGGATACCAGCAGCAGTTCTTTTTCCAGCTTCTGCCGGGACGTGATCGTCTTGGCCGTCAGCGCCGGCAACCGCGTCTGCTTAACGATCTTTAAACGGTCCTCCGAGCTGAGCCCGGCCAGCAGCACCTTGCCGCTGGAGGTGGCGTGCAAGGGTGTCAGGCTGCCGATCCAGTCGGACATCGCCAGGGTGGAGGTGCCCCGGGCCTGGTCCACGTTGACGGCAAAGTTGGAACGTAGCACCGCCAGGTTCACGGTTTCCTTGTACTGTTCAGCCAGTTGCTCCAGCACCGGCCGGGCCTCGCGGACCAGGCTCAGGTTCCCTGGAATGGAATTGGCCAGCCGCAGAATTCCGAACCCCAGCTGGTACTTCCCGCGCTCCGTGTTCTGCTGGACCATGCCCCGGTGGTCCAGCGATGCCAGCAGCCGTGAGGCGGTGGACTTGTGCACGCCCATTTCCTCGGCGATGTCGCTGACCCCGGATTCCCCGCGCCGGGCCAGGATTTCCAGCACGGTGATGGCGCGGTCCACGGACTGCACCCCACGGTTCAGGTTATCCGGTGATGCCTCGTCGTCGAGCTCTTCAGGTTCAGCCATGGGACCATAGTCTCAAATTCCGTCAGGATCGACGTTGTAGGGGCATGGCAGGGAGCGTCGCCTAGCTGGTGGTGGCGTCGCCGGCGCGCGCCGCCTTCGCCGAACGGTGCGAACCGAACGCCGTGTAGTCCGCAGTGCCGGGCTCTCCCCAGACGACCAGCACGCGCAGCGGGCCGGAGCCGGTATTGGCCAGATCGTGCTCCGAGCCTGCCGGCGCCAGCACCGCATCACCCGCGGCCAGATCGTGAACCTGGCTGTCCACCGTCATCCGCGCAGTCCCCTCGATCACCACATAGAGTTCCTCGAGCGCTCGGCCGCTGTCCGGATGGGAATGCATGCCTTCGGTTCCGCCCGGCGGCAGCTCCCACGTCTGCACGGCCACCGGCAGGCGGGACTGTTCGTGGAACAGCCACTGCATCGTCACCGGTGCCGTGCCGCCGTGGAGGTTGTAGTCAAAGGCATAATCGCCGCGTCGTTCCAGCATGGCTTCAGCGTACGCCGACGGCTTCAGGGTCTTCCTGGCGGGCCGGCTGCGGTGCCGTCACGGGAAACTCGTGGGACAGGGCGGCGGCCATACCGGCGGAGGCACGTTGCAACAGGATGATGCCCTTGGCTGCCGTCGCTTCGGCGGCGGAGGAGAGGCAGCCGGAGGCCGGAGTCAGTTCGGGCCTGACCGGCAGGACGTCGTAGTTCGGCAGGACGGCGGGCGGTGCGTCGACCACCTTGTCCATCCGGACCCGCTCCGGGTACAAGTGCAGCATCAGCGATGTCTCCAGCACGCCGCCGTGTTCCAGGTCCCAGCCGGTGAAGCCGTTCGGATACAACTCGGCGATGGTGGCGTCGTCAACAAAGTCCCAGTAGGAGAGCAGGACCACTTTGGCGTCGTCGATGCCACCCTGGTGCAGCTCGCGGAGCGCCAGATCGACGCCTTCGTACAGGAACTGGTAATTCTCGAAGTGGCCGTTGATGAAGGCGATGTTCCGTGCGCCGTGTCGGGCAAATTCCAGCGTCAGGGTCTTGGCGATGGCGATCATGGTGGAGGCATCCAGGCTGGTGGTGCCAGGGAGATGGTTGCCGCCCCCCGAACGCTGCTGGGACTTGTAGCCGTAGACCACCGGTGCGGCGACTAGTGCGTCGATTGCCTCCGCTGTTGCTCCGGCCAAGGCCTTGGAGAGGAGCACATCGACATTGAGCGGCATGTGCGGGCCGTGCTGTTCGATGGATCCAACGGGTATCAGCACCACGGCGTTGTCCTGGGTGATGCGTTCGCGATAGGTAAAGGCGTCGAGTTCTTCCATGTACACGCTGGTGCGCATGCTGTCTCCAAGATCGTGGTTGCTGGTCCGGCCGCGGGGACAGGCCCTTATAAAGCCGTGGATATGGTGCTGCTGTGGCGGGACCGAGCGGTCCCGCCACAGCAGCGTGAGGGTCAGGCCTGGATGATGTTGTTTTCCGGGCCGAAGCCGAATTTGGTGATGTTTTCGACGCCGTCTTCGCTAATGACGAGAATGTCGTGTTCGCGGTAGCCGCCGGCGCCGGGTTCGCCGTCGGCGACGGTGATCATCGGTTCCATGGAAACCACCATGCCGGGTTCCAGGACGGTGTCGATGTCCTCGCGCAGTTCCAGGCCGGCTTCGCGTCCGTAGTAGTGCGAGAGGACGCCGAAGGAGTGGCCGTAGCCGAAGGTGCGGTTCGGCAGCAGGCCGTGGCCGATGTAGATCTCGTTCAGCTCGGCTGCGATGTCCTTGCAGACGGCGCCGGGCTTGATCAGTTCCAGGCCGCGGCGGTGGACCTCCATGTTGACGTTCCACAGTTCGAGGGAGCGCTGGTCCGGCTCGCCGAGGAACAGGGTGCGTTCCAGGGCGGTGTAGTAGCCGGAGGTCATCGGGAAGCAGTTCAGGGACAGGATGTCCCCGCGCTGCAGTTTGCGGGTGGTGGCCCAGTTGTGTGCGCCGTCGGTGTTGATGCCGGACTGGAACCAGACCCAGGTGTCGCGGACTTCGCGGTGCGGGAAGGTGCGGGCGATCTCGTGCACCATGGCTTCGGTGCCGATCAGAGCCACTTCGTATTCGCTGATGCCTTCGCGGATGGCGGCCTTGATGGCTTCGCCGCCGAGGTCGCCGATCCGTGCGCCGTGTTTGATGACCTCGATTTCCTCGGCCGACTTGATCATCCGCTGGCGCATGGCGTCCTGGGAGACGTCGAGCAGTTCGGCGCCCTCGAAGGCGGCCTGGATGCGCTGGCGGGTCATCAGCGGCAGGGCGTCGTCCTCGACGCCCAGGCGGCGGGCGCTGACGCCGCGCTGGCGCAGGGCTTCCTGCAGGCCGAAGTAGAAGTTGTCACGGCGCCAGTCCGTGTAGACGATGTTCTCGCCGTAGCTGGTGCGCCACGGCATGCCGGCGTCGATGTTCGCGGTGACCGTGACCGAGTCATCGGCGGTGACCACCAGGGCGTAGTTGCGGCCAAACGTGGTGTACAGGAAGTCCGAGTAGTACTTGATGCCGTGGTAGCTGGTGAGGATGACGGCGTCGAGCTCTTTGGCGGCCATGATGGCGCGCAGGCCGGTCAGGCGGCGTTCGAACTCTGCATCGGAGAAGGTCAGTTGCTGCTTTTCTCCGTTGTGCAGGACCTTCAGGCGCTCGAGTTCGGAAACGCTGTTGGCTGAGCTGGGGGCGATGGTCATGGGTTCTCCTTTAGTGCAGTTCGTACATGAGGTCGTAGTGGTCTTAGGGGGTAGGTGCGACTGTCCGGTTCTCGGGAGCGGGAGGAGTGTCCGGGTGGACAGACTCTTCAGCGTCAGTCAGGGCTGTTTCGCAGCTTCCGTAGTTCTTCAAGAACTCCTCGTCGGAGCTGCTTTCCTTGAGGCCCAGTGGAATGCCGGCGGCGATGCGGGACCGGAACCGGGGGTATCCGAGGAAGAAGTAGACGCCAGCAGCCGTCACCGTTCCGCCGAGCCAGGAGAAATCGATGCCGCCTACCGCGGTGGCGATCGGTCCCTGCAGGACGGGGACGGAGCCGTACATGCACATCCAGGTCATGAAGATGCCGGCAAAGAAAGCGATAAAGGCTGACGGGTTGAAGGCCTTGAGTTGGGTGTCTTCAACTGAGCGGAACAGGTAGCTGAAGTTCTTGTGGCGGCGCTCGAAAACGAAGTAGTGCACGGCCATGATGCCGCCCCAGGTGGCGACCCACGCTGCGATCGCGATGATCCAGTTGTGCAGCAGGTGGGCAAAGTCGGTCGCGAACATGAAACCGATGACCGCCGCCATGGCGAGGCAACCCACCAGGATAGAGAGCTTCTTGCGGGAGACCTTGATGTCAAGGGCTTGCGTGGCGACGCTGAAGGTGTACATGTTGATGATGTTCGTGGCGATCGGACCGTGGATCACCAGCAGGATGACCGGGATCGCGAAGGCACCGTAGTTTTCGACGATGAGTTGGCCGGGATCCGCGCTGCCATTCTTTGTTGCCAGGCTTGCACCGAGCACACCGAGCCAGACAACCGGGAGGAACTGGCCCAAGACGCTGACGATGTAGAGCTTGGACGGCCGGATCTTCTTGCTGACGAAGCGGGAGTAATCGGGGGCGTAGGTGAACCAGCCGATTCCCCAGCCGATGCCGATGGCGGTCATGATGGAGGACATGGCGGCGATCCGGGGCATTCCGGTGAGCACCTCGCCGACAGGGCCCTGGTAGGACCAGTCAATGTCGAGCTGGGTCCAGGCCACGATCGACATGGCGATCAGCACCAGGACCGTCGGCGGCATGGTGATGCGCTCGAATCGGGCGATGGCCCGGTAGCCGCGGTAGCAAATGGCTACTTGGATGCTCATGATCACGGCCGCTGTGGCGATCCGCCAGCCCAGGTTCGATTGCGTGGGGTCGACCCAGCCGATCATTCCGAACAAGGCCATGATGAGATCTAGGATCACCCAGGTGTTGACGGCAGACCAGCCAATGGCGATCACGGCTTGGATGGCCGCCGGCAAGTAGGCGCCGCGGCGGCCAAAAGCCCCACGGGCCAGGAGCATGCCGGTGGCGCCGGTGCGTTGCCCCAGAATGACGAAGAAGCCAAACCCGAGCATGCCGATGACATTGCCGGCGATCAGCACAGTGAGCGTATCGGCCAAGCTGAGGCCCAGGCTGATGCCCAGGGCCCCGAGGATCCAGTTGATCGGCGCGACATTGGCGCCTGCCCAGATCCAGAACTGGCCGGAGAGCTTGGTGGTGCGGGCCGATTCGGGAACCGGCTGAAGGATGTCTTCTACTTGATGAGTGCTTTGCTCGGATTTGGTGGCGGATCTCTGGCTCATGGCTGTTCTCCTAGCGAATTAGAACGGGAAGCGGAGCAGGCCTTCATCCAGAGTAGAGGTGATGCAACTCACAGCGTATATTCGGAACGTAACCACTTAGGGGTCCAACCGGCGACACTCTGTCGCTATGGTGTCGGCCCGTGTGCCTAAAGATGAGAGTTTTCCATGGTTGTTAAGCTGTCGGATGTGCTGGAGCTGGAAGTGATGCAGCGCGCCAGTCCGTTGGTGCGTGCGGGCAAAGCGTTGATTCCCGCCGGCACGGTGAGATGGGTCCATTCGAGCGAAGTCCTCGAAATTGCGCCGCTCCTGCGCGGTCAAGAACTGCTGCTCAGCGGCGGGGATGCCCTGTTGAACCTCCGGCCTGCCGCGCAACACGAGTACGTCCGGAGCCTGGCTGCGCGGCACGTGACGGCCTTGGCGATTCAAACTGCGGGTTCTGGCCGCTCCCTGTCCGCCGAACTCGTCCAAGCGGCCGAGGAGGTCGGGCTGCCGCTGATCGAGTTGCGGCGCGTGGTGCCGTTCGTGGAAATCGCGGAGGAGGTTAACCGGAAGGTCGTAGCCGAACACGTCACGGCCCTGCAGACCGCGGATTCCCTCTCGCAGCGTCTAGCGGAACACCTTGCTACGTCGGGTCCGACACTTAGCCCATTGATCGAGATCGTCTCGCAGGCGCTGCGGATCGAGGTGGCACTGCTGGATCCCAGTGGTAGCGTCCTGGAATTTGCCGGCGGCTTCCCTCCTGATTCCACTTCGGTCAATGTGGAATCCGACATTTTTGTTGGCAGTCTGGTGTCCGCCCGGCTCCGGCTTCAAAGCCGGGAGGACGTCCCGCCCGAATTGTTGAAGACGGTGGGGGAGCGGATCGGCAGCATTTTGGCATTGGCCGTTTCCCAGCAGCACCGGCCAACAGCGCAGCAGATTGCCCACACCGGTTTGATGCGGGCTGTAGTCGGCGGGGCAGGTGCTTCCCAGATTCACGAACTGTGCACAGGGGCCGGCGTGTCGACGGTTCAGCCGACCTGCGTCATGGTGTTTCGCCGGATCGGGTTCACCAGTGTGCGGGGAGTGGCAGAAAAAATCCTCAGGACCCGCTGCCCCGAAGCCCTGACCTATCTGGACGGCGAAAGCCTCTGGGCCATGGTCCAGCTCAGTGTGAGCGGGACGCGCCAAGAGCGACGGCAGAT
Source organism: Arthrobacter sulfonylureivorans (assembly GCF_022637435.1). Lineage (NCBI taxonomy): Bacteria > Bacillati > Actinomycetota > Actinomycetes > Micrococcales > Micrococcaceae > Arthrobacter > Arthrobacter sulfonylureivorans. The sequence goes on along the minus strand of NZ_CP093326.1, from coordinate 3,367,936 downwards.
GCTGGAAGGATTGCGAGCCGACCTTCGCGGTCTGGCGGTGGCGGGCGCCGTGGGCCCAACCGTGGCCACGGTGCTGCATGCTCACTCGTCGGTGGTTGAAGCCCGTCTCACCCAAGCGGTGGGGGCTCCCGACGATCTGGAGTCCAACCTCCGCGACTGTGAGGATTTCCTCCTCGAACGGCTGGCCGCCCGTGAGCTTTCCGGGCCGGTGGGCGGACGCATCACCCAGGAGTTGCTGGGCGAACTGCTGGACTATGACAGCAGACGGGGAACGCGGCTGCTCGGTACCCTCGACGCCTGGCTGATCAGCGGATGTAATTCTGCCGAGGCTGCCCGCACCCTCTTTATTGAGCGCCAAACGTTGCACAAGCGGCTGCGCAAAATATTCGAGCTGATCGGCGGCGACCCGCGCGGCAGTGCAAAATTACCCGGACTCTTTTTGGCAGTGCACCTGGCGAAGAATCCGTCGCCGATAGAAGTCGGCGTCTAAGGACTGGCAGGGCTACAACACGGCGCGGATGGTTTTTTCGAAGCTGGTGATGTGTTCCAGGGCGAGGCCGGATGCGCGGTCCGCATCGCCGTCGACGATTGAGTCCAGCAGTTCCACATGCTCGGTGATGTGGCCGGCGACGGAGGGCACCTTGTCCAGGACCAGGCACCAGATCCGGGTGGCCAGGTTGTCCAGCCGGATCAGCGTGTCCTCCAGATACGGGTTGCCGGCGGCCCGGTAGATGGCCCGGTGCACGCTGAGGTCGTAGCGCATCAGGTCATGCTTTTCCGGCCGGTCGTCGTCGAGCTTCTCGATCTCCCGGGCTAGCTGGGAGAGTTCCGCGCGCAGGGTTGCGCCGGCAGCTTCCGCGGCCTTGCGGGCGGCGAGTGGTTCCAGCACGCGGCGCAGCTCCGAAACCGCGGCCAGTTCGGTGATGTCCACGATGGTGGCGAAGGTGCCGCGCCGCGGATAGGAGATGACCAAGTGGTCGATCTCCAGTTTCTTCAGGGCCTCGCGCACAGGGGTGCGGCCGAAGCCTAGCTGGGCCGCCAGCTGGCCGTCGTTGATCGGAGCGCCGGGCCGGATGTCCAGCATGATCAGCTTGTCCCGCAGGGCCCGGTAGGCCTGTTCCGCCAGCGACAGGGACTCGATGCCGGCATCGGTTTCGGCTGTGATGCTCATGGTGCTCCTTGCTCGGCCGGGGGCCTGGTTGTCGGGCGGGCGGTCCAGGCCGGCTGTTAAAGCAGGACCTCTTGACTCGCTGTGATGCCCATCATACTATTGCAACCAGTTCTGATATATCAGTCACACATTAGTCGTGTTGGAACAGTTTCTTCAAAGGAGTCATCGGATGGCGAACACCCTTTCCGCCACCTTGGCCGCCGCGGATCCCGAGGTTGCCGCAGCCATTGGCCGCGAGCTGGAACGCCAGCAGTCCACGCTGGAAATGATTGCGTCGGAGAACTTTGCCCCCACTGCGGTGATGGAAGCCCAAGGTTCGGTGCTGACCAATAAGTATGCCGAGGGCTACCCGGGGCGACGCTACTACGGCGGCTGTGAGCACGTGGACGTGATCGAACAGTTGGCCATCGACCGGGTGAAGGAGCTCTTCGGTGCGGAGGCTGCCAACGTCCAGCCGCACTCAGGTGCCCAGGCCAATGCGGCGGCAATGTTCGCCTTGCTCACGCCCGGCGACACCATCCTGGGTCTGAACCTGGCGCACGGCGGGCATCTGACCCACGGCATGAAGATCAACTTCTCCGGCAAGCTCTACAACGTCGTCTCTTATGGAGTGTCCGAGACGGACCACCAGATCGACATGGCCGAAGTTGAGCGGCTCGCCGTCGAGCATGAGCCGAAGCTGATCGTGGCCGGCTGGTCCGCCTACACCCGGCAGCTGGATTTCGCCGCCTTCCGCCGCATCGCGGACACGGTGGGCGCCTACCTGATGGTGGACATGGCGCACTTCGCCGGACTGGTCGCCGCCGGACTGCACCCGAACCCGGTGCCCTACGCCGACGTCGTCACCACCACGACGCACAAAACGCTGGGCGGCCCGCGCGGGGGAGTCATCCTCTCGAAGCAGGAGCTGGCCAAGAAGATCAACTCGGCGGTGTTCCCCGGACAGCAGGGCGGCCCGCTGGAGCACGTCGTGGCGGCCAAGGCAGTTGCCTTCAAGTTCGCCGCCTCCGAGGAATTCGCCGACCGGCAGCGCCGCACGCTGGAAGGCTCACAGCTGTTGGCCAAGCGCCTGCTGGCCGACGACGTTGCCGCCGCCGGCATCAGCCTGGTCAGCGGTGGCACCGACGTGCATCTGGTCCTGGTGGACCTGCGCCACTCCGAGTTGGACGGCCAGCAGGCCGAGGACCGGCTACACTCCATCGGCATCACCGTGAACCGCAACGCCGTGCCCTTTGACCCGCGCCCGCCGATGGTTTCCTCCGGCCTGCGGATCGGAACGCCGGCGCTGGCCACCCGCGGCTTCGGTGCCGCCGAATTCACCGAGGTGGCCGACATCATCGCCACCGCTCTGAGCCGCGAACCCGCCGCGGACCTGCTGGCCGAACTGCGCAGCCGCGTCGCCGTGCTGGCGGAGAAGTTCCCGCTGTACCCCAACCTGAACGCCGAGCCGAACGGAGCCGAATAATGGCCGATCTGCTGCCCGAGCATCCCGATTTCCTCTGGCGGAATCCGGAGCCGAAATCCTCCTACGACGCCGTGATCGTCGGCGGCGGAGGCCACGGCCTGGCCACCGCCTACTACCTGGCCAAAAACCATGGCATGACCAACATCGCGGTGCTAGAGCGCGGCTGGTTGGCCGGCGGCAACATGGCTCGCAACACCACCATCATTCGCTCCAACTATCTGTGGGACGAGAGCGCGGGAATCTACGAGCACTCGCTCAAACTCTGGGAGCAACTGCCGGAGGAGCTCGAATACGATTTCCTCTTCTCCCAGCGCGGCGTGATGAACCTGGCGCACACCCTGCAGGATGTGCGCGAGAGCATCCGCCGGGTGAACGCCAACCAGCTCAACGGCGTGGACGCGGAGTGGATTACCCCGGACCAGATCAAGGAGCTGTGCCCCATCATCAACACCGGGGACAACATCCGCTACCCGGTGATGGGCGCGACCTACCAGCCCCGCGCCGGCATCGCCAAGCACGACCACGTGGCCTGGGCCTTCGCCCGCAAGTGCGACGAAATGGGCGTGGATATCATCCAGAACTGCGACGTCACCGGATTCATCAAGGACGGCGACAGGGTTGTTGGCGTCGAGACCAGCCGCGGCCGGATCAACGCCGGCAAGGTGGGCCTGGCCGGCGCGGGACACAGCTCGGTACTGGCCGAACTGGCCGGCTTCGAGCTGCCCATCCAGTCCCACCCGCTGCAGGCGTTGGTTTCCGAGCTGCACGAGCCGGTCCACCCCACGGTGGTCATGTCCAATCACGTCCACGTCTACGTTTCCCAGGCGCACAAGGGCGAACTGGTCATGGGTGCGGGCATCGACACCTATAACGGGTACGGCCAGCGCGGCGCTTTCCACGTCATCGAGGAGCAGATGGCGGCCGCCGTCGAGCTCTTCCCGATTTTCGCCCGCGCCCACGTCCTGCGGACTTGGGGCGGCATCGTCGACACCACCATGGACGCCTCGCCGATCGTGTCCAAAACGCCGATCGACCAGCTCTACGTGAACTGCGGCTGGGGAACCGGCGGATTCAAGGGCACACCGGGCGCCGGCTACACGTTCGCCCACACCATCGCCACTGATGAGCCGCACCCGCTGAACGCTCCCTTTGCCCTGGACCGGTTCGAGACCGGCCACCTCATCGACGAACACGGCGCCGCCGCCGTGGCCCACTAGGAAGGAAGACCAAGATGCTTCTGATCGAATGCCCCTGGTGCGGGCCGCGCGACGAAACCGAATACCACTATGGCGGCCAGGCCCACGTGGCCTACCCGGCAGACCCGAACCAACTGAGCGACGCGGAGTGGGCCAAGTTCCTCTTCTACCGTGCCAACCCCAAGGGCCTCTTTGCCGAACGCTGGGTGCACAGCACCGGCTGCAGGCGCTGGTTCAACGCGGTGCGCGACACCGTCAGCTATGAATTCAAGGCCGTGTACAAGCCCGGCGAGCAACCACCGATCGACCTCGGCGGCCTGGCAGGCGCCAAGGCCCAGCCAGCCGAAGGAGGAGCGAAATGACCGCCCCCAGCAACCCCGCCAACCAGTCCCAGCGGCTTGCCGCCCCCGCCGGAGCCGCTGCCCGGATCGACCGGAACAAGCCGCTGAGCTTCACGCTCGACGGGGAACCCTACACGGGCTACGCCGGGGACACCTTGGCCTCCGCGCTGCTGGCGGCCGGCAAGGTCACGGTGGGCAACTCGCTCTACCTCGGCCGCCCGCGCGGCATCATGTCAGCCGGAGTGGAAGAGCCCAACGCCCTGGTCAAGGTCAGCGCCCGTTACCCAGGGCACGTTGACGAGTCCATGCTGCCGGCGACAGCCCTCGAGCTGACAGACGGGATGGATGCCAAGCTGCTGAGCGGTCTGGGCCAGTTGGATCCGCGGACCGACGAGGCCGTCTACGACCGCAAGTACGTGCATACCGACGTGCTGGTAGTCGGCGCCGGCCCGGCCGGTCTGGCCGCTGCACGCGAGGCAGCCCGGAGCGGTGCCCGCGTGATCTTGATGGATGAGCAGCCCGAGGCCGGCGGCTCCCTGCTGTCGGGCCGCGGCGAAACCATCGACGGCCTGCCCGCGCAGGAGTGGGTGGCCCAAACGGCCGGGGAGCTGTCCGCCGCCGAAGAGCTGACCTACCTGCCCCGCACCACTGCGTTTGGAAGCTATGACAGCAACTTCGTGGTGGCCGTCCAGCGCCGCACAGACCATCTGGCCGGCGAGTTGGGAGCCGGTGTCTCTCGCGAGCGCATCTGGCATGTCCGCGCTCAGCAAGTGGTGCTCGCCACCGGCGCGCACGAGCGTCCCATCGTCTTCGCGAACAACGACCGCCCCGGCATCATGCTGGCTTCCGCCGTGCGCGGCTACCTCAACCGGTACGCGGTGGCCGCCGGCAACAAGGTGGTCGTCGCCACCAACAACGACTCGGCCTACAAGCTGGTCGCCGACCTGTCCGCGGCTGGCATCGAGGTCGCCGCTGTGGTGGAGGCGCGCACGGAGATCGGCGGCGACGCCGCGGAAACGGTGCGCACGGCCGGCACCCGAGTGATCACCGGAAGTGCCGTGGTGGATACGGAAGGCAAGAACGACGGCGGAAGGGTCAGCGCCATCGTCGTCAGCAGTTTGGACGCCGAAGGGCAGCTGACAGGGGAACCGGAAACGATCGACGCTGACCTGCTGGCGGTCTCCGGCGGCTGGAATCCGGTGGTGCACCTGCACAGCCAGCGCGAGCGCCGGCTGTCGTGGAACGAGGACCTGGCGACCTTCGTGCCCGGCCGTGCGGTGAAGGACCAGCAGACCGCCGGAGCCGGCAACGGCACCCTGGATCTGGCCGGCAGCCTGCAGGAAGGCGCAGCCGCCGGCGCTGAGGCAGCCACCCGCGCCGGCTTCAGTGTGGACCCGCAGGTCCCGGCGGCTGCCGCGGAAACCGTCACCCCGATCCGGCCGCTGTGGCTGGTTCCCGCCCCCGGTGGCGAGACCGCCGGCTGGAAGAACCACTTCGTGGACTTCCAGCGTGACCAGACTGTCGCCGACGTGCTGCGTTCCACCGGCGCCGGAATGCGCAGCGTGGAGCACGTGAAGCGCTACACCTCGATCAGCACAGCCAATGACCAGGGCAAGACCTCCGGGGTCAACGCCATCGGTGTCATCGCCGCGGCACTGAACAATCCCGACGTCGGAAGCATCGGCACCACCGCCTACCGCGCCCCCTACACTCCGGTGGCGTTCGCGGCCCTGGCCGGGCGGCAGCGCGGGGAGCTCTTCGACCCGGCACGGCTGACCTCGATCCATCCGTGGCACGTCGCCCACGGCGCCCTGTTCGAGGACGTGGGACAGTGGAAGCGGCCTTGGTACTTCCCGCAGCCGGGCGAGGACATGGACGCCGCGGTGCTGCGCGAATGCGCCGCGGTCCGCGAATCCGTTGGCTTCATGGATGCGACCACGCTGGGCAAGATCGAGATCCGCGGCAAGGACGCCGGCGAATTCCTGAACCGGATGTACACCAACGCGTTCAAGAAACTGAAGCCGGGCCTGGGCCGCTACGGGCTGATGTGCACGCCGGACGGCATGATCTTCGACGACGGCGTGACGCTGCGCCTGAACGAGGACCGTTACTTCATGACGACCACCACCGGCGGTGCTGCCAAGGTGCTGGACTGGCTGGAGGAGTGGCTGCAGACCGAATGGCCGGAACTGGACGTCGTCTGCAACTCGGTCACGGAGCAGTACACCACGGTGGCCGTCGTGGGCCCGAAGTCCCGCGCGGTCATCGCCAAGCTGGCGCCCGAGCTGGACCTGGACAACGACGCCTTCCCCTTCATGGCGTTCAAAGAAACCACGCTTGCATCCGGAATCCCGGCCCGCGTCTGCCGGATCTCGTTCTCCGGCGAGCTGGCATTCGAGATCAATGTGTCCTCCTGGTTCGGGCTGAAGGTCTGGGAAGACGTGGCCGAGGCCGGTGCGGAGTTCAGTATCACCCCGTACGGCACCGAGACCATGCACGTGCTGCGTGCGGAGAAGGGCTTCATCATCGTCGGCCAGGACACGGACGGCACGGTCACTCCGCAGGACGCCGGGATGGAATGGGTGGTCTCCAAGGCCAAGGACTTTGTGGGCAAGCGCTCCTACACCCGCGTGGACAACCAGCGCGAGGACCGCAAGCAGTTGGTCGGGGTGCTGCCGGTGGACAAAACGTTCCGCCTGCCTGAGGGCGCGCAGTTGGTCAACCAAGGCACGCTCATCGCACCCGCAGAGGCACCGGTGCCGATGGAGGGACATGTGACCTCCAGCTACCACAGCGCCGCGTTGGGCCGCAGTTTCGGCCTGGCCCTGATCAAGAACGGCCGCAACCGCATTGGCGAGACGCTACAGGCTCCCGTCAACGGGCAGTTGGTGGACGTCGTCATCGCAGAACCCGTACTCTACGACCCCGAAGGGAGCCGTCGTGATGGCTGAACAGGTCATGACCGATATTGCAGCACTGCGCCGCAGCCCGCTGGCGCACTTGACCGAGGCAATCCGCCAGGGCGCCGTCGCCGGCGAACGCGGTGTCAGCCTACGCGAAATCCCGTTCCTGAACATGGTCGGCCTGCGGGCCGAACCGGGGACGGCCGGCGCCAGGGCGCTTGAAGCCGCCGCCGCACTCCCGTTGCCGGCCGGCCACGGCGAGGTTGCCGGCAGCGCGGGCTCGACCGCCATCCTGTGGCTGGGGCCGGACGAGTTCCTGCTGGTCGGGCCCGAGGGAACTGATGTTACCGCGGACCTCTCCGCCGCCCTCGGCGGTGAGCCGGGCGCCGTCGTCGACCTTTCGGCCAACCGCACCACGTTGGAACTCTCCGGACCGTCGGCACGGCTGGTGCTGGAAAAGGGCTGCCACGCGGACCTGCACCCGCGCAACTTCCGTCCCGGTACCGCGATCACCACCCAGCTGGGCCCGGTGCCGGTGCTGCTGTGGCAGACCGCGGAGCAGGACGGCGGCCAGGTGTATCGCATCATGCCGCGGGCCTCGTTCGCGGACTACACGGCCCGCTGGCTGCTGGATGCCATGACTGAGTTCGCCGCCCCCGAGGTGGACTGAGATGGCACTGAGCGCGCTGGACCTGTTCTCGATCGGCATCGGACCGTCGTCGTCGCACACGGTGGGCCCCATGCGTGCGGCCCGGCAGTTCGCCGAGTCGCTCGCGGCCGACGGGCTGCTGGATGCAGTAGCCCGGGTGAAATCGGAGCTGTTCGGCTCGCTCGGTGCCACCGGGGCCGGCCACGGATCGGACAAGGCAGTGATCCTGGGCCTGCAAGGCGAGGACCCGGAGACGGTTGATCCGGATGCCGCGGATGCGCAGGTGGAGGAGGCGGTGGCCGGGCGGAAGCTGCGCCTGGCCGGCACGCGCGTGGTGGAGTTCGACCGGGCTGCGGATGTGGTGCTGCACCGCCGCCGCTCGCTGCCGGCCCACCCGAATGGGATGACCTTCACCGCGTACGACGCCGGTGGCTCGCCGCTGCGCGAATCCTCCTCTTATTCGGTGGGCGGCGGATTCGTGGTGCCTGCCGAGGAGGCCGAGCAAACGGCCGGGGACGCGGCCGGTGCCACGGGCGCGACCGATGCCACCGAGCCCACCGATGCGACCGAGCCTGGTACCGCGGGCGGCGGGCAAATCCCCTATCCGTTCAGCAGCGGCGCCGAACTGCTGACCCGCTGCCGCGAGGCCGGGACGTCCATCGCCGGCGTGATGCTGGCCAACGAGCTCACCTGGTGGAGCGAAGCAGAACTTCGGGCCGCGCTGCTGCGGATCTGGGCCGTGATGCAGGAGTGCGTCGAAAACGGCTGCACCAGCACCGAGGAGAGGCTGCCCGGCTCACTGCTGGTCCGCCGTCGTGCTCCGGGACTGCGGCGGAGGCTGCGTGCCGCCGAGGCGGCGCGTGCCGCGGAGGGCACGCCGGACGCGGACCCGCTGTGGGCGATGGAATGGGTGAACCTGTACGCGCTGGCGGTCAATGAGGAGAACGCCTCCGGCGGCCGGATTGTCACCGCGCCCACCAACGGCGCGGCCGGCATCCTGCCCGCTGTGCTTCACTACTTCACCAGGTTCGTGCCCGGCGCCGACGACGACGCGGTGGTGGACTTCCTGCTCACCGCGGCCGCCATCGGCATCCTGTTCAAGACCAACGCCTCGATCTCCGGGGCCGAAGTCGGCTGCCAGGGCGAGGTCGGTTCGGCCTGTTCGATGGCTGCGGGTGCCCTCTGTGCGGTGCTGGGCGGGACTCCCGAGCAGGTGGAGAATGCCGCAGAGGTGGGCATCGAGCACAACCTGGGCCTCACCTGCGATCCGGTAGGCGGGCTGGTGCAGATTCCCTGCATCGAGCGCAATGCCATTGCCAGCGTGAAGGCCATCAATGCCGCGCGGCTGGCGCTGGCCGGCGACGGCGACCATCGGGTATCCCTGGACATGGCGATCAAGACCATGCGCGATACCGGGGCGGACATGAAGGCCAAATACAAGGAGACGTCCCGCGGCGGGCTGGCGGTGAACGTCGTTGAATGCTGACCAGAACGGGAACACCATGTCGATCCATAATGAGCACATCCTGACGCTTGACTGCCCGGAGCGGCTGGGCCTGGTGCATGCCGTCTCCGGCTTCCTGGTGGAGTATGGGCAGACCATCCAGGAACTCACGCAGTTCGACGACCGGCGGTCCGGGCATTTCTTCATGCGCACGGACTTCGCCGGGCAGAACGGCGGGGCCACATCCACCGAGGAGTTGCGCGCGGCCTTTGCGCCGCTGGCCGAGCAATACGGCATGGCCTGGCAGCTGGAACCCAAGGGCCGCAAGCGGCGGGTGCTGGTGATGGTATCCAAGTTCGGGCACTGCCTGAACGACCTGCTGTTCCGTTCCCGGATGGGCGAGTTGCCGGTGGAGATCGTCGCCGTCGTCTCCAACCACCTGGACCACAAGGGTCTAGTGGAATGGCACAACATCCCGTACCACCATGTGCCGGTCACGCCGGATACAAAACCTGCCGCCGAAGCCGAACTGCTGGAGCTGATCGACGCGCACGACGTGGAGCTGGTGGTGTTGGCCCGCTACATGCAGGTGCTCAGCGACCACCTCAGCCGGGAACTGACCGGGCGCACCATTAACATCCACCATTCGTTCCTGCCGAGCTTCAAGGGCGCCAAGCCGTACCACCAGGCGTATGAAAAGGGCGTCAAAACAGTCGGTGCCACCGCCCACTACGTCAACGCCGAACTCGACGAGGGCCCGATCATCGCCCAGCAGACGGTGGAGGTGGACCATACGTTCGGCCCCGAGGATCTGGTGGCTGCGGGCCGCGATACCGAGTGCAAGGCGCTGACGAATGCGGTCAAGTGGCACTGCGAGGGACGGGTCATTTTGCACGGGAACCGGACTGTGGTGTTGCGGTAGGCCTTGTGTCTAGGGATGGGCAGATTTCAACGCGCTTAGACACCTCCCTCGTTCCTCGCTCGGCGATGCGCGCTTATGAAACCTGCCCATCCCACTGAGCCACCTCGCTCGTTTAGTTCGGTGGTGCGCGCTCATGAAACCTGCCCGTCCCACTGACCCACTTCGCTCGTTTCTGGTTCGGTGGTGCGCGCTTATGGAAACTACCCATCCCACTGGGACACGCGCTTTCCTCGGTGAGTGATGCGCGCTGAGGGTGATCCCCCATCCTTTCTGGACAGCGGCTCCGACGGGTGTGATGTTCGTCTAAGTTTTTGCAGGAGTGCAAGTTTGCACTTGTGAATGTTTTCGGCCACTGGCACACTGGTTCGGTGAGTCAACTAAATTCCTTGCGTGAGCGTAAGCGCGCCGAGTGCTGGGCCGCGCTGCATGATGCCGCAGCCGAGGTCGCGCTACAAGACGGAATTGAGAGCGTCACAGTTGACGGGGTAGCCGACGCAGCCGGGGTTTCCCCGCGCACGTTTTTCAACTACTTCCCGTGCAAGGAAGACGCGGTGCTCGGCCTTCGGGAGCCGGTGCTCGACGATGCCATGCTGTCCGGATTCGACGTCCGCGCCAACCTGCTGGACGAAGTCGGCAAGCTGATGCTGGCGGTCACCCGTTCCATCCAAGGCGGAGACGATGCGATTCGCCACCGCATCATGCACAAGTACCCGCACCTGCTGCACCGCCGCGTCCAGTACGTGATCAAGGTGGAGCAGTTGGTAACCACGGCTGTTTCCGAACTGCTCGCCGACTCGGACCGGCTCGCGGACGCCGAACGGATTCTGGCCGCTCACCCCGTCGGCGGGCAGTACACCGCCGAAGACACCGCCCGCATGCTTGTGCTGACGGCAGGCACAGCACTTCGCTTTGCCATGCAAAAAACCATGTCCCAACCCACCCTGGAATCGCAGACCGAGGCCCTCGAGCACAGCTTGGCCCTGTTGCGTGCAGTCCTAAAGGAATCCGAATGACAAACGAGAGCCTGCAGGCGCAACAGCGCCCAGCGGCATCCAAACCGTCCCAGCCGGGGAAGCCTGGCCACAGCCATGGCAACCTGCTGCTGGTGTTCGTCGCGCTGATGATGTCGATGATGCTGGCGGCCTTGAACCAGACCATCCTGGCAACCGCTTTGCCCACCATCGTGGGCGAACTGAACGGCGCCAACCTGATGCTCTGGGTGATCACCGCCTACATCTTGGCGGCCACCATCATGATGCCCATCTACGGCAAGCTGGGCGACCAGATCGGACGCAAGTATCTGTTGGTCGGCGCGATCATCGTGTTCTTGGTCGGTTCCGTGATCGGTGCCCTGGCCCCGGACATGGGATGGCTGATTGCCTCCCGCGTGGTCCAGGGCCTGGGTGGCGGCGGGTTGATGATCCTGTCACAGGCCATCATCGCCGATGTGGTTCCCGCCCGGGAACGCGGCAAGTACATGGGGGCCATGGGTGGCGTCTTTGCGTTGGCCTCCGTGGTGGGCCCGCTGCTGGGCGGCTGGTTCACGGAGGGGCCGGGCTGGCGCTGGGCCTTCTGGATCAACCTGCCCGTGGGTGTATTGGCGCTGATTGGTGCGTTGTTCTTCCTGAAGTCGCGGCCGGTGACGATGCGGCCGAAGCTGGATTTCTGGGGCATGCTGCTGATGGCGGCTGCAACTACCGGATTGGTCCTGGTGAGCAGCTGGGGCGGCAGCACCTACGCCTGGTCGGATCCCATGATTATCGGGCTGATCGCCGGAACCGTGCTGGCCGCCGTCGGGTTCGTGCTGGTGGAACGGAAGACGGCCGAGCCCATCATTCCTATGTCCATGTTCCGCGACCGCAACTTCATCATGACCACCATCGCGGGCCTGCTGGTTTCCGTGGCCATGTTCGGCGCGCTCGGCTACATGCCCACCTACTTCCAGATGGCTACCGGGGTATCTGCAACCGCGGCCGGCCTGCTGATGATCCCGATGATGGCGGCGCTGCTGGCCTCATCGATGTTCTCCGGCATCCTGGTGTCGAAGACCGGCCGCTACAAGTGGATGCCGGTGGCCGGCTCCGCCATAGTGGCGGTTGCCCTGCTGCTGATGAGCTTTGTTCATGCAGATACGGGTGTCTGGGTGCTCTGCGTCTATCTCGGCCTGCTCGGTCTTGGACTGGGCCTGAACATGCAGATCCTGGTGCTCATCGTGCAGAACTCCTTTCCGCTGCGGCAGGTGGGCACGGCGACGGCGGCGAACAACTTCTTCCGCCAGATCGGCGCCACGCTCGGTTCGGCCGTCGTAGGCAGCCTGTTCGCCCACCGCCTGGTTGACCTGTTGACCGACCGGCTGCCGACCGCCGCGGTCGCAGCCACGGGCGGCGGCAACTCGCTGACTCCGGACATGGTGGCGCACCTGCCGGCACCCGTGCACGACGTCATCGTCGCGTCCTACAACGAAGCCTTGATGCCACTGTTCCTCTACATGGTCCCGCTGGCCCTGGCCGCCACCGTGCTCTGCCTCTTCGTGGTGGAAAAGCCGCTGGCCACGACGCTGGAACCGGATGTCATGCCGGAGGCAATTTCGGAGGGGAACGTGATGATCACCGCCGAGACCGAGGGCAATCATCCGGCGAACACGGATCTGCGCGGAGCCGAAGCAGGCCACCGGTAGCACCCGCCCCGCAGCGTGTCGCCGCTCCAGCAGCGGCGGCACGCTCGGCGCCCTATAGCTCCGGAACGCACTCGCCCTGGCCCAGCAAGGACAGGCCGGAGAGGTCCCCGTCGGCGAATTCCAGGATGTCGTGGGAGGCCTGCGCATACATCAGTTGGTTGGGGTCATCGACGTGGTCCAAGCCGATCAGGTGGCCCAATTCGTGCATGATGATGGCCCGGGCGGAATTCTTGCCAGCGGGGGCACCGAGCAGCTGGCGGAACTGCGGGGTGTCCAGTTCTATCTGTCCGGATACATACGCGGAAACCCCGCCCCGCGAGGCCCAGCCGCTGCCGCCCAGACCGATCGTGGGGCCGGCCAGTGCGGGGCTGTGCTCGGGATCGGACCAGGCAATCAGCACCGGGGCCCAGCGCTCGCCGTAGCGGTCCGGCTGGTAGGACGGGCGCCGCTCGGTGGGCCGCTCGGTGGTGGTGCCCTCGTAAATGAACTGCAGGCCGGTGGCAGCGGAGACGCGTTCCACCGCCTGGTGAACCAGGTCCGTGCCACCCGCGGGGGAGTCCGCCGCACGGACCACGTAACGGATCGGGCGGCACGGGTCGTAGGCGATGTAGTCCTGACCCGCGGACGGCGACGCGAGGAAGCGATACGAATTGCTCTCCTCATATAGCGGCGCGGGGACGCCCAGCGGCGACTCCGCGATGTCGACGCCCGACGGCGGAAACCCGCCGTGGCCCAAACCCTCGGCCGTGGATCCTCCGTCGAACGGGGCGGCGTTAGCCGTCCCGCTGGGTTGCACCGTCGACGCGAGCCGCGGCTGGCCCAGCCAGATGAAGGCCCAGGCCACCAAAGCCGCGATGGCGGCCAGCAGGATCAGCTTGCCGAACGGTGACGGACCGCCGCTGGGCTTCAGCTGCGGCCGAGCGGCCGAGACGTGCCGCACCGACGGCAGTGGCCGGACGGATTGCCGCCACGGAACCGGGCCCTGGCGCGCGGTCGGGTTGACCCAGACCTCCGGCTCTTCCGCGGCGTCATCAGGCCTCGGGCGTCCGTCGGACTCGGCCAAGGCCCACTGCGGCACTCGACCGGTCCGGGATCTGGGCACGGGCCGGCTTGGACCCGGCGCCTCGCCCGGGCCGTCGGTCGGCGGCCAGCTCATGGTCCCCCTCGCATGGCGGACAGCGGGAGCATCGTTGCCCCGCTTGCCTCAGAGTAACCAAGCCTTGGGGCAAACGGTAGGTGTCTGCCAGATGGCCGGCAGATGAACTGGCCGGCCGGGGCCGAGGGGTCAGGCTGTGCCGGTGCCGAACAAAGAGCCCAACACGTAGGTGGCTAGCGCCGCGCCGAAGCCGATCGCCAGCTGCCGCAGGGCACGCTTGACCGGTGACGCACCGGAGAGCAGTCCCACGATGCCGCCGGTCACCAGTAGCGCCAGGCCGACCAGAATCAGCGCGACCACCACCGCCGCGGTGCCCTGCAGACCGAAGATGTACGGCAGGATCGGGATCAGCGCGCCGGAGGAGAAGAACAGGAAGCTGGATACAGCGGCATTCCAGCCGGTGCCGATCTCCTGATAGTCGTTCGCGTAGGTCTCCGGCGCTTGCAGCGACAGGCTCGGGTCGCAGTCGCAGTCCAAATAGCCCATTCGTTCGGCGGCGCGGTGCTCGGCTGCTTCCGGGGTCATGCCGCGGGCGCGGTACACCAGCACCAGTTCATTGGCGTTCAGATCCAGGTCCGGTGCCGCCTGCAGTGTGATCTGGGTGGGTCGGGTGGCGGAGAGCAGCTCCCGCTGGGAGCGGACTGACACGTATTCGCCGGCACCCATGGAGAGTGCGCCGGCCAGCAGTCCGGCGAAGCCGCTGAACAGGATGAACCCGCTCGATACGCCGGTGGCACCGATGCCCATGATCAACGCCAGGTTGGAGACCAGGCCGTCGTTGGCGCCGAAGACCGCGGCACGGAAGTTGCCGGAGAGCCGTGCCCGACCGCGGGTGGCCAGACCGCGGATGACCTCTTCGTGGATCAGCTCGTCGGCGGCCATGGCCTCGGTGGCCGCGGGTTCGGTCGCGTAGGGGGAGCGGCTTTCGGCCCGCTGAGCCAGGGCCAACACGAACACCGAGCCGAAGCGGCGGGCCAGGACGCGCAGCACAGTGCGGCGGAAGGACGGGCGGAGCCGTTGGTCGCCGTGCTCGCCCAGCAGGTCGCGCCAGTGCTTTTCGTGCCGGCCTTCCGCCTCGGCCAGGGCTAGCAGGATCTCGCGCTCCTCGCCGTCGCGGCGCTGGGCCAGGTCACGGTAGATGGCGGCTTCGGCACGTTCGTCGGCCAAGTAGCGACGCCATAGCCTGATGTCGGATTTCGACGGCGGTGCCTGGCAGTCGGCGTGGGGGTCCAGAGGGTTGGGGCCGGCTGGATCGGGGCTCGTTGTCACGCTGCTCCTGAGTCGGACCGGAGACGGTTCGATGATCTCCGGTCAGTTAACAATCAACTGACCGAAGGTCTCGCTCGCCTCGGCGCAGGATCAGGCCGTGCCTTTTCGTGCGCCCAGGTGGACTGCCGGGCCGCTCATGCTGGCCAGTATGTCGACAGGCCTCCACGCCCGTGCGCGTTGCCGCGCGGCGGTGGAGCTACTCCCCTTCGCAACCTCCATTGTAGCTGGTCGGGGGAGGGCGGCCTGTTAGCGGGTGGCGCCGTCCCGGGTTCCTAATGCGGGCGTTTGCGCCGGTTCGGGTCTGTCCAGCTGTCAATGAATCGGGTGAGGAGGGGGCCGGCCACGGCCAGAATCAGAACATAGGCAGCAGCGAAGGGGCCGACCTCCGTGTAGCCGGCTGCAACCGCCAGCCCGGCTATGATCACGGAAAACTCGCCCCGGGTCGTCAGGGCGGCCCCCGCCCGCAGTCGTCCGCGGAGGTGGACTCCCTCCTTCCCCGCCGCATACCAGCCGCTGCCGAGCTTGGTGGCGGTGGTGACAACCGCCAACAGCAGCACCGCAGGCAGGATCGGCAACACGTCGGCCAGACTGAGAGACAAGCCAAAGGTCAGGAAGAAAAACGCCGCGAACAGGTCACGTAAAGGGCTGAGGATCTGCCGTGCGCGGTCCGCAAAACTCTGCGGAATCGCGATACCGACCAAGAAGGAACCGACGGCCGCTCCGGCTCCTACCCCTTCGGCGATCCCGGCCACCACCAGCGCAATGCCCAGCAGCCGCAGCATGACCTGTTCGTCCTGCGGGTGGGAGAGCAGGCGCCCCACCCTATGCCCCGCCTTGTGCGCCGCGGCCATGATCAGGGATACCGCGCCAAGCGCCAGGGCAACGCCGCCGGCTGCCTGCCAGGCCCCGCCGCCGGAGAGGAAAACCACAAGCATCGGCAGGTACAGGGCCATCGCAATGTCCTCGAGCACGAGCACCGACAGGACGGCCGGAGTTTCCCTGTTCCCCAAGCGTCCGAGATCATCGAGCAGCCGGGCGATGATGCCGGACGAAGAGACCCAGATGACCCCGCTCAGGGCCAAAGCCGCCTGCCATGGCAGTCCCAGCAGCAGGCCGAACAGGAATCCGGGGACAGCGTTCAGGAGGAAATCCACCAAGCCCGAACTTCGGTGTCGTTGGAGGCTGTGCATCAGTTCAGTCGCCGAGAATTCGAGCCCGAGCAGGAGCAGCAAAAGAATGACGCCGATCTCCGCGCCGGCCTCCACGAAGGGGCCCGCCGCGTTCACCGGCAGCAGCCGGCCCTCGCCGAAGAGCAGCCCGGACAGCAGGTAAAACGGAATCGGCGAAAGGCCGAGCCGGTGCGCGAGGAGACCGAGCCCGGAAAGGACGGCGAACAGTATCCCCAGTTCGATGAGCAGAAGCGAGAGATGCTGCACGGCGGCCCACGGCTATCCAGTTGGCGGTGGACTGATCAGTTCTTCAACCGCGGACAGCCCGTCGGCTCCACCCACAACGATGAGGACATCGTGGGACAGCAGGCGCTGCTGCGGAGTCGGCGCGGTGATCACTGACTCCCCGCGGATGACCGCCACAATGGAGCAGCCCGTCCGTGTTCGGGCCTTGGTGTCGCCCAGGGGGTGGCCCGCGTAGGGCGAGTCAGGTCGAACGGTGATGCGTCTGGTTTCCAGCCCCGGAATTTCCTTGGAGAGCTGGGCGAAGCGCTGGGTTATCCGCGGGGCGCCGAGAAGTTCTGCGAGCTGTGACGCTTCTTCCGGTTCCAGCTGGAGACGACTGACCGCCCGGTCCGGATCGTCCTCGTCGAACGTGAACAGGTCGGCCCCGCCCTCCCGGTCAATAACCAGAGCGAGGCTGACCCCGGAATTGGCGGTGAAGTCATAACGGATGCCGACGCCCGGAAGGATGGTTTCCACGATGTCCACACCACGATCTTAGGCTTGCGAGCCATCGCCGTGGATAGGCCAGGGCAAGGCGTGACCGGAGAGCATGAGTGCCAGCGGAACGACCCGCACTTGCCCAGCAGGCAACAAGTGTTGAGTGTTAAGCTATTTGTGGTCTGCGGCACGTCGGCTTCGGCCGCCGCGGCGGCGTCTTCCGGCCGCCGCGTACCTGCTCCCACCACCTTGGCCCGAGAAGGATGTTTAGTGAAGGCACTGCCCGTCGAACCCAGCAATGACCCGGTGGCCATCGGGTCGCGGATCCGCGCAGCCCGCCAAGGGCAGCGCATGACCATCGAGCAGGTGGCGGACTCAACTGGGCTCACCAAGGGCTTTCTCAGCCGGGTGGAGCGGGACCTGACCTCGCCGTCGGTCGCGTCGCTCGTCACCTTGTGCCAAGTGCTGTCCATCTCCATCGGCGATCTCTTCTCCATGCCGGAAACGCACCTCACGCGAGCAGGGCAGGGGCCGCGGATTAGCCTGGGTGGCGAAGGTATCAAGGAGGAACTGCTGACCGCCCGGCACGAGCGCCGGCTGCAGATCATCCGCGCCGTGATCGCGCCGCGCGGCCGTGGCGAAACAGACCTCTATGCGGTGGACTGCGATGTGGATGTCCTCCATGTGATTGCCGGCCGCATCACGCTGGTTTTCACGTCCGAACGCTACGAACTTGCCGCGGGCGACACCATCTCCTTTTCCGGCCGCGAGCCACACACGTGGATTAACGAGACCGACGAAGAAGCCATCGTCACCTGGACTTTGGTTCCGGCCGCGGCCCGCTGACCGGCGCTGCGCCGGCGCATGGTTCGCGCCGGCGCACACACCCGAACTGCGCACGCAGGACGGGCAACCTTGACTGTTACCGGTGCCACAAATATCATTTCAGGCAACAGATGTTGCACATAGGGCAACCTTGCCCCGCGCCGGACGCCGCCACGCATCCCGCACCGTCCGCCGCATCGAAGGAGAACCATGGAAGAGCTTCGTGTGGAAGCCAACGGCCACCTCGGCCCGATCGACTCGTCCCGGATCCCGCGCTACGCCGGCGCCGCCACCTTCGCCAGGTTGCCCCGCTTGGACCAAGTGAAGCAGGCGGACATCGCCGTCGTCGGTGTTCCCTTCGATTCCGGCGTGTCCTACCGCCCGGGCGCCCGCTTCGGCGCCAACCATGTGCGTGAGGCTTCGCGGCTGCTGCGACCGTATAACCCCGCCTGGGACCTCAGCCCGTTCGAAGAGGTCCAGGTGGCGGACGCCGGCGACATGGCCGTCAACCCGTTCAACATCAACGAGGCCATCGAGACCATCCAGCAGAACGCGCTGGACTTGACCGCCTCCGGCACCAAGCTGGTCACGATCGGCGGCGACCACACCATTGCCCTGCCGCTGCTTCGGGCGGCCGCCGAGCGCGCCGGCGGACCGGTGGCCATGCTGCACTTCGACGCGCACCTGGACACCTGGGACACCTACTTCGGCGCCGAATACACGCACGGCACGCCGTTCCGCCGCGCGGTGGAGGAAGGCATCCTGGATACCGAATCCATCTGCCACGTGGGCACCCGCGGCCCGCTCTACGGCAAAAAGGACCTCGACGACGACCACCGCTTCGGCTTCGGCATCGTCACCAGCGCCGACGTCTACTACCAAGGCGTCCGCGAAGTGGTGGCCAAACTGCGCGACCGGATCGGCAACACCCCGCTCTACGTCTCCATTGACATCGACGTGCTGGACCCGGCCCACGCGCCCGGCACCGGCACCCCGGAAGCCGGCGGCATCACCAGCCGCGAACTGCTGGAAATCATCCGCGGCTTCCGCGGCATGAACCTCATCGGCGCCGATGTGGTGGAAGTGGCTCCAGCGTATGATCACGCCGAAATAACCGGGGTGGCCGGCAGCCACGTGGCCTACGAACTCGTCTCTTTGATGGCCGACAACGCCGCCGGCGGCGGCTCCCGCAACGGTTACGCCGCGCAGGCGCTGGAGGCCCCGCGGCCGTCGCAGCCGCAGGACATCGAGTCGGACCAGGAGTCCTTCGAATGACGGCACCGAAGAGCGGCGCCCTTCCCGGCGCAGGCGCGGCCCACGCCGGGCCGGCCAAACCGGCCGTGCGCAACGGCGGGGACCTCGTCGTCGAAACTCTCAGTGCCTTGGGTGCGACGACGGTGTTCGGCATTCCGGGGCAGCACGCCTTGGGCTTGTTTGACGCTTTGTCCAGGTCCCCGCTGCACTTTGTCTCCTCCCGGGTGGAGAACAACTCAGCTTTTGCCGCCGACGGGTTCTCCCGTGCGACCGGCGATGTTGGCGTGCTGTTCCTCTCCACCGGCCCGGGCGCACTGACCTCGCTGGCCGGGCTGCAGGAAGCCTACGCCACGGGCGTGCCGATGGTGGTGATCGCCAGCCAGATCCCGCTGGAAGGGCTCGGAGCCCGCCGCAAGGGCATGCTGCACCAGCTCGACGATCAGAAGGCTTCGGCCGCAAATGTCACCAAGAGTCAGCGGTTGATCCAGCATGCCTCCGGCATTCCGTCGGCCATCCAGGATGCCTGGACCGAGGCCATCTCCTCGCCGCAGGGGCCGGTCTGGGTGGAGGTGCCGCAGAATGTTCTGCTGGACCCCATCATGGTGCCGCCGGTGGAGGATGCGCTGGCCGAAGCGTTCGACAACCCGCCGCGGACCGAGCTGGTCAAGGAGGCGGTGCGTTGGCTCACCGAAGCCAAGCGGCCGGCCATCATCGCCGGCGGCGGCGCCCGCCGGGGCAAGGCCGAACCGTGGCTGCTCTCCATTGCGGAGAAACTGCACGCCCCGGTGGTCTGCTCTCCGGGCGGCAACGGTGCATTCCCGTGGAATCACGAACTGTCGCTGCAGTCCTGGGTGGAGGATCGGTATGTCACCGACGTCCTTGAAGAGGCCGATGTCCTGGTGGTGGTGGGTTCGTCGCTGGGCGAGGTGACCAGCAACTACTTCACCATGGAGCCGCGCGGCCGGATCATCCAGATCGACGCGGAACCCCGCGTGCTCGAGTCCAACGGTCCGGCGCTGGGCATCCGCGCCGACGCCGGCCAGGCGCTGCACGCGCTCGACGACGCCCTCTCCGGGGAGCTGCGGAACCGGCCCGACTGGCGCGGCCAGACCCCCGAGCAGCTGGTCAAGGACACGCTGGCCAAGGTCCAGGCCCGGCTGGACAGCCAGGACCTGGCCAAGGAGCGGGCCTTCATGGCGGATATCCGCGAGGCCGTCCCGGACACCATGCAGACCTTCTGGGACATGACCATCTCCGCCTACTGGGCCTGGAGTTGCTGGGACTCGCGCGAGGGCCAGTTCCATTCCGCCCAGGGCGCCGGCGGTCTCGGCTTCGGTTTCCCCGGCGCCATCGGCGGCAGCGTGGGCCTGGCCAGTCAGGGAAAGCCGGCCCGGGTGCTGGCCGTCTCGGGCGACGGTTCCGCCATGTACTCGATCAGCGAGCTGGCCACCGCGAGCCAGCACAACCTGCCCGTGACCTGGCTGATTGTGGACGACGGCGGGTACGGCATCCTGCGCGAATACATGGAAGGGGCCTTCGGCAAAGCAACCGCCACGGAGCTGGCCCGGCCCGACTTCGTCGCCTTGGCCGAGTCCTTTGGCGTTCCCGCCCGGCGGGTGGCGCCCGAGGGTATCCGCGCCGCGCTCGAGGAGAGCTTCGCCGCGCAGGGCCCGAACGTCGTCGTCGTAGAGACCCTGCTCAAGATGTTCGCGCCCACGCATCTAGGTGGCTGACTCTTAGACCACTGACGCTGGGGCCAGACCCCTGGCTCGGGCCAACCACTCATCGAAGTATCAGCAGGCGGCCTTCTCAGCCCTGAGAAGGCCGCCTGCTGATACTTAGAATCCGGTAGGAGGAGTGGCGAGGGTGTGCTCCAGATCCCATTCATTTAGTTTGCCAAGACAACTAGTTGAAGTTATAGTTGCTTTAGGCAAGTATAAGAATGAGGTGTGCCGTGGCTGTCGAAACCGAAACCGCCCAGGAGCTGGTGGCCTGCGTCTTTTCCCTGCAGCGGTCCTTGCGTGCCGCGACCCACCACATGGCGGATCCATCCGGCCCTGGCTTCGCGCTGCAAGGCGTTATGCGGATCATCGGCGAAGCGGGGGAGCTTCGTGCCACCGAGTTGGCGGCCAAGCTGGGCATCGGTCCAGCGGCACTCAGCCGGCACATCGCGGACCTTGAGGCGTCAGGCTTCGTGCTGCGGCGACCACATCCCGACGATGGCAGGGCGTCGCTGATCTCGCTGTCCGAGGCCGGCCAAGCCAGCATGCGGGCCGAGGCGATCCGCCGGGCCGCCCTCATGCAGGGCATGCTCGGCGACTGGTCCGAGGACGAAGCCCAGGCCGCCATCACCGCCGTCGGCCGCCTTGCCGAGGCCCTCCACACCTCGATCCTGTCAACGAAGCCGGGAACCTACCGCTACGAACCCGCAGGAGTCTGACTCGTTGAACGAACCCACTGAACCAAACCAGACCTCAGCCGTGATGCTCAAGGAGCACACGCTTCACAGCAAAGCTCCCGCCGAACGGACAAACGCCGAACAGGCGCCCGCCAAGCGGACGTCCGCCGACGGCGACCTGATGAGCCACAAGCAGATTCTGCAGGTCCTCACCGGTCTGCTTGCGGCCCTGTTCACCGCGATGCTTTCCAGCACGATCGTGGGCAACGCGCTGCCCACCATCATCGCCGACCTGCACGGCACCCAGACTGACTTCGCCTGGGTGGTCACCGCAGCGCTGCTGGCGAATGCGGCCACCACGCCGATCTGGGGCAAGTTCGCCGACCTGTACAACAAGAAGCTGCTGGTCCAGCTGTCCATCGTGATCTTCGTGGCCGGCTCCGTGCTGGCCGGGTTTGCCCCGGACATGACCACGCTGCTGGCCGCGCGGGTGGTCCAGGGTACCGCGATGGGCGGCCTGACCGCGCTGGTCCAAGCCATCATCGGCACCGTCATCCCGCCGCGCGAACGCGGACGCTACGCCGGCTACATGGGTGCCGTCATGGCCGTTGCGACGGCTGGTGGCCCGCTGCTGGGCGGCTTCATTGTGGACAGCCCGTTGGGCTGGCGCTGGACCTTCTTTGTCTGCGTCCCGCTGGCTGTCATTGCGCTGCTGATGCTGCAGAAGACGCTGAAGATGAGCCACGAGCGCCGGCACGTTAAGATCGACTGGCTCGGCTCCGTGCTGTTGACGGCCGGCGTGTCCATCCTGCTGATCTGGGTCTCCTTCGCCGGCCAGCCCGGCCACTATGAATGGCTTTCCGGAACCAGCGCACTGATGGTGGGCATCGGCGTCGTGCTGCTGGCCGTGTTGGTGTGGGTAGAGTCCAAGGCCGCACAGCCGATCATTCCGCTGAAGATCATCACCGAGCGCACCACCGCGCTGTCCATCATCGCTTCCATCTCGGTGGGCGTAGCGATGTTTGGCTCCGCCACGTTCGTCGGCCAGTACTTCCAGGTGGCCCGCGGCGCGACGCCGACCGAAGCCGGCCTGCTGATGCTGCCCATGGTTGCCGGCAACCTGATCGGCGCCACGGTCTCCGGGCAGCTGATTACCCGCTATGGCAAATGGAAGCGCTTCCTGGTCATCGGGGCCATCCTGGTGATCAGCGGAACCGGTCTGGCCGGCATGATGGATCATCAAACATCGCTATGGCTGGCCGGCATTTTCCTGCTGCTGCTCGGATTGGGCATGGGCCTGCTGATGCAGAACCTGGTGCTCGGCGTGCAGAACACAGTGCGGGCCAAGGACATCGGCGCGGCCAGCGCCTCCGTGGCGTTCTTCCGCTCCTTCGGCGGCGCCATCGGCGTTTCGGTGCTCGGCGCCGTGCTCGCCGGCCGGGTCAACACCCTGGCCACCGCCGGCATGCAGGAGGCCGGCATCCCGGTCTCCGGAGATGGTGCCGGTGCCACGCTGGACTTCGCGTCCTTGCCTCCCGCGGCCGCAGAGATCATGCGGTCGGCCTACGGAGACGGCACGGCCCTGATCTTCCAGCTTTCCGCCGTCATTGCGGTAGTGGCGCTGATTGCGGTGCTGTTCATCAAGGAACGGCCGCTGCGCCGCACCATCGACATCAAACCGACCACCGCAAGCCCGGTGGAACCCGGCATGGTCGGTGGCGCCGGACCGGTGATGACCGGATCGCTCCCGGTAACCGACGGCGCTCGGCCCACGGGCGGCGGGCAGCCCGACGCGGCCGCCGGCGGGCAGTGCAGAAAATAACGACGGCGAAGCGCCCCGCCCCTGGTGGAAACCACCAGGGGCGGGGCGCTTTTGCGTCGGCGGTTATAACTGGCCCAGTGCCCGGGTGCCCGGCCTTGGATGCCCGGCCTTGGACGCTCCGGCCTCGGACGGGCCTGACTGACCGTGCCGAGGCCCCGCGGCCCGCGGGCCCGCGAGCCCGTTCAGTCCAGGAACTCCATCAGCCGGTCCTCCAAGGCGGCCAGATCGCCAGCCTTCTTGAACTCGCACTCCCAGACTGTGAGGATCTGCCAGCCGGCTTCGTGCAGCGCCGCCTGCTGGACCTTGTCCCGGGCGGCCGTCCGGGAGCGTTTGGCATCCCAGAACTCGGCGTTGGACTTCGGCGCATGCTGGCCGACTCTGCAGTCGTGGGCGTGCCAGAAGCAGCCGTTGACGAAGATGACCTTGCGGCGCCCCGCGAACACCAGATCCGGTTTGCCCGGCAGCTTCTGGCCCCCGGCGCTGCCATGCAGGCGGTAGCGGTACCCCCTGGCATGCAGCAGCTTCCGGACCAGCAACTCTGGTTTGGTGTTCTTGCCGCGGATCTTGGCCATATTGGCGCTGCGCTGCTGTGGGGTCAGCGAGTCAGCCATGGATTAAGTCTAGGTTGCACGGACAAGCGAGCCTGAGGTCAGCCGCCGGTGGTTTGGCGGCCGGACTGGGGGTCCGGACCCTGGAAACGTGAAGTTTTGCGCGTGACCGCGCTCTCATTCGCGACCGGAACGGCAGCCGTCGCACTATCCTTAAACGCTGAAGCGGCGGGCGAAGATCCGCTGCCCTCCCTTCGAAAGGACTCTCGATGCGCTTGATCGGCACTTCGGACCTCAAGATTTTCCCGCTCGCTTTGGGCGGCAACACCTTCGGCTGGACCTCCGATGAGCCCGGCTCGCAGCAGGTACTGGATGCCTTCGCCGATGCCGGCGGCAATTTCATCGATACCGCGGACAGCTACTCCTCCTGGATTCCGGGTAACACCGGCGGCGAGTCCGAATACATCATCGGCCGCTGGATGGCCGAGCGGAAAAACCGTGATTCGGTGGTCATTGCCACCAAAGTCGGTGGGCACCCGGAGCTTCAGGGCCTCTCGGCGGTGAACATCGCTGCCGCCGCGGAGGCTTCGCTGCAGCGGCTGGGCACGGACCACATCGACCTTTACTACGCCCATTACGACGACGAGGGTACGCCGCTGATCGAGGCGGCCGCAGCGTTTGACGCCTTGGTGAAGGAGGGCAAAGTCCGCCAGATCGGGCTGTCCAATCTGTCTCCAGAGCGGATCGCGGAGTGGATCAGCATCGCCCAGCAAAACGGCTTCGCGCTGCCGGTGGCGCTGCAGCCGCGCTACAACCTGGTGGCCCGCAAGGACTATGAGCAGGGTTACGCGCCGCTGGCCCGGGAGCACAACCTGTCGGTCTTCCCCTACTTCTCACTGGCCGCAGGCTTCCTGACCGGCAAGTACCACAGCACCGACGACGCCGAGGCCAGCCCGCGCGGCGGCATGGTGGGGGATTACCTCACCGCGAACGGCTTTGCGGTGGTGGACGCCGTGGAGGCGGTCGCCTCCTCCCGCGGCATCTCTATCACCACGGCGGCGCTCGCCTGGCTGCTCAGCAAGCCAGGCATCACCGCGCCGCTGGCCAGCGCCCGGACGCCGCAGCAGTTGCCGGATCTGATGGCTGCGGTGGATGTGGAGCTGTCCGCCAGCGAAGTTTCCGCCTTGGACCAGTCATCGCAGTCGTTCGCCTGAGCACTCCGCCTAGAGCGACTTCAACGAGCGACGGCGATGCCCACCGCAGGTGATCAGTTCACATGCGGTGGGCATCGCCGTCAGGTGGCGGAAGCTCCGCCGTCGTTGCTGGGGGCTTAGAGCCAGCCGGCCGGATCCACGGTCTGGCCGTTTTTCACAACCTCGAAGTGCAGGTGGCAGCCGGTGGAGTTGCCGGTGGTGCCCAGCTCGCCGATGCGCTCGCCTTGGGCCACCTTTTGGCCCAGCGAAACGCCGATCGACTGAAGGTGGTTGTAGGTGGTTTTCAGGCCGCCGCGGTGCTGGACCACAATGCGGTTTCCGCCGCCGCCCACCTGGAAGCCTGCCTCAACCACCTTGCCGCCGTCGGAAGCTTTGACCGGGGTGCCGCAGCCCATCGCGTAGTCGATGCCGGTGTGCAGCTCGCCGGCCGCGCCGGTGATCGGATTCAACCGGTAGCCGAACCCGGAAGTCTGTTTCATGTGCGGAATGGGAGCCTTCAGGCTGCCGGTCGCGAAGCCGGCGGTCTTGGCCTTGGCCGCATCGGCCTTCTTCGCTGCAGCGATGGCGGCTGCCTTCTTCTTGGCGGCGGCCTGGGCCTTGGCCTTCTTGTCCGCTGCGGCCTTCTGATCGGCTGCTGCCTTCTTGTCCGCTGCAGCCTTCTTGGCAGCGGCGTCGTCGGCCTTCTTCTTTTCGGCGGACGCGGCGGCAACCTTGGCCTTTTCCTGGGCGGCCTGGCTGGCAGCCCAGGGCCGGTCGAACCGGAGGTCGGCATCCTTGGCAGCCTGGACGCTGACCGCACTGTTGTTGGACACGAGATCGGTGCGAACCAGCTCCTCCGCGTCGCCAGCATGAGCCACCGGGATGGCAATCACTGCCAGCATGCCAGCGGTTGCGGCCGCAATGCCTGCCCGGCGTGCAACCGAGTGAGCCGCGGCGGGCGCTTCTGCGCGGCGGCGGCCACCGGGTTCACCGGTAGGGCGGGAGATCAGGGAAAGGGGCGACGTGCGGGTGTCGGAACGGCGACGACCGCGGACAGGGGTGTTCACAGGGATTCCTCTCATGCGCCTGCGAAGTTAGCTGTCGGATTCGAGCGAGAGCTCACTCGGTCCTGCCTGCATGGCCGCGGGAAGCCGGCCTGCCTCTGAGGACTTCACCCCATGGTGCCCCCAAGCACCGTACGTGGTTCCTCCGCCCCTGCCTTCGACATAAAGCTCGATATCTTATGGTCCGCCGGCAGGGTTCGACGGGCGGACCGGGCCTACCTTCCTAGTAGGAACTTCATCCAATTTACTGGAGCGACACGCGGCGTTACAACTTCGTTATCCGTGTTCCTTGTCACGGGGGAGCGCCGGTGGTCCGGGAGTCACCCCAACGACCAACCGCGATCCGGCCGCCATACAAGCCGCTAATTGCCGTCATCCGGCAGCTCACCCCATCAACCAGGCCGCCGTATGCGTGCGGCCGGAGATCTCATTGCGTTCGCCGGCCTGAACCGGAACGCCGGCCGGAAAGTAACTGTGGCGCCGTTCTTCCAGCCGCTGACGGGACGTCGGCGAGGGAATCGAGGTGCCCTTGCTTCGGTCGCAGCTCGCGCAGGCCGCCACGAAATTGGTCATCACCGTGGCCCCGCCTTTTTTCCATGGGAAGAAATGGTCAGCGATGGTGGCCGGGTTCGGGCAACGGCGGTGCCGCCCAACTTCCAGTTCGCACTGGCCGCCGGCGCGCGCCAATCCTTCGCGGCGTTGCTCCCGGTTAAATTTGCGCAGCGGATCGCGGCGGCGCACATCGCGGGAGCGCCGGATCCGTACAGCAACGGCCACTGCCACCAAGACGAGCACGGGCGGACCGATCCAGCCCAGCACAGGCCAAACCGCCTGGAGCAACGCCTCGGGGCCGCCGCCAGCGAGAAGCTGCCGGATCCCATGCAGCAGCCCGGTACCCAGGGCGGCCGAGAGGGCTGCATAGGCCAGCCACGCCAAGGCCGCGACGAAAGCCCACAGCGTGATCCGCCGCGACCAGTAGATCATGCCCAGTTCATACATCTGCCCACCCGAAGTCCCCCCAGCTCCGTGAGTCCATCCGCCGCCTAGGCTAGCCGAGGCACCCTGTGAATTCCTCGGCCCAAACCAGCCCCGCCTACAACGCGGCCGCTCCGGCCTCGGCCACTGACTGGTCCTGTTCACCGGAGCCGCCGCTGACGCCAATCGATCCCACCACCTGGCCGTCGCGGGAGAGCGGAAGGCCCCCGGCGAAGATCATGATCCGGCCGTGGTTGCTGGCATGGATGCCGTAGAACTGATTGCCCGGCTGGGCGTTGTCGCCCAGGTCCTTGGTCTGGATATCGAATGCCCGGGACGTGAAGGCCTTGTTGATCGAGATGTCGATGCTGCCCAGCCATGCCCCGTCCATCCGCACATGCGAGACCAGGTTCCCACCGGCGTCGGCCACGGCAATGTTCATTGGCTGGCCGATCTCCGCGGCCTTGGCCTCCGCGGCGGCAATGACCCGGCGCGCATCTTCCAGAGTGACAGTGTCCATGGTTGCTCCTTGATCGAAGGCCGCGGGGCGGTCCTATCTGATGTAATCGTTGGGATTGAGCACATGCGTGGCGGCGGCACCGAGGACCGCTCGGTTGCTGCTCATGGAGGATCCTCTCTGATCCGGACCGGAGCCAAGGGATGGATAGGAGCCACCGTAGCCCTCGAGGTGCCGGGCTGGCTAGGGTTGGATCTCCGCGCCCTCGACGATTCCGTCCGGACCCCTTGTGGCCCCGAACGCGATCCGCAAGGGTGGACCCCATGGGTGCGAACGCAGCGGCAGGCCGGATAGTGGGTGCGGATGTCATCGTGGTGGGTGCCGGGCTCTCCGGACTGGTCGCCACCGCCGAATTGACCGAGGCCGGGCGCCATGTGCTGCTGGTGGAACAGGAGTCTGAGGCGAATCTGGGCGGCCAGGCCTGGTGGAGCTTCGGCGGCCTGTTCCTGGTCGATTCGCCGGAGCAGCGCCGGCTGGGCGTCAAGGATTCGGTCGAGCTGGCCTGGCAGGACTGGCTGGGCACCGCCGGCTTCGACCGGCCGGAGGACTATTGGCCGCGCCGCTGGGCCGAGGCCTACGTGAACTTTGCCGCGGGCGAGAAGCGGGCGTGGCTGCGCGAGCGCGGACACCGGATCTTCCCGGTGGTCGGTTGGGCCGAACGCGGCGGCTACGAGGCGAGCGGACCCGGCAATTCCGTGCCCCGCTTCCACATCACGTGGGGGACCGGTCCCGGCCTCGTGGAACCGTTCGCGCGCCGGGTGCGGGAAGCGGCCGATGCCGGACTGGTCACCTTCGCCTTCCGGCACCGGGTGGACGGGCTGCTCACGCAAGACGGAGCGGTTACCGGAGTGCGCGGCAGCATTTTGGAACCGACGACGGCGGGGCGCGGCCGGGCGTCCTCACGCACCGTGGTGGGGGATTTCGAATACCCGGCCGGCGCCGTCGTCGTGACCTCCGGCGGGATCGGAGCGGATCTGGACGCGGTGCGGCGAAACTGGCCGCAGCGGCTGGGCACGCCGCCCCTACACATGGTTGCCGGTGTTCCCGAATACGTGGACGGACGGATGCTCGGCATCGCGCAGGCAGCCGGCGGACGGGTGATCAACCCGGACCGGATGTGGCACTACGTGGAGGGCATCCGGAATTGGGATCCGGTGTGGGCACGGCACGGCATCCGGATTCTGCCCGGCCCCAGTTCGCTCTGGCTGGATGCGACCGGCAAGCGGCTGCCGGCACCGCTGTTTCCCGGATTCGACACCTTGGGCACGCTGGCCCACCTGCGCTCCACTGGACACGATTACAGCTGGTTCATCCTGAACAAGAGGATCATCGAAAAGGAGTTCGCGCTCTCCGGCTCGGAACAGAACCCTGACCTGACCGGCAAATCGGTGCGGGAGGTGCTCAAGCGGGCCACCACGGACGTGCCGGGCCCGGTGCAGGCCTTTTTGGACCACGGCGTGGACTTCCTGCAGGCGGACACCGTGCCGGAGTTGGTGGCCAAAATGAACGAACTGGTGCGGAACCATCCGCTCGGCGAAACGGATGTCCGGGCCACGGTTGGAGACGCACCGGGCGGGCCTGCCGACACAATGACGCCCGCCGAACCTGTGCTTCCGGCGTTCAGCGAAGACCGGGACGGCCCGATGCTGGACCCGGCCGAGGTCGAGGCCGAGATCCTTGCGCGGGACCGCGAGGTGGGCAATGCCTACGGCAAGGACGCGCAGGTGATGGCCATCCGCGCGGCGAGACGCTACCTGGGCGACAAGCTGGTGCGCACGGCGAAACCGCATCGCCTGCTGGATCCCGATGCCGGGCCGCTGATCGCGGTGCGGCTGTCGGTGCTGACCCGCAAGACGCTCGGGGGACTGGAAACGGACCTGCAGTCACGGGTGCTGACAGCGCACGGGCAGCCGGTACCCGGACTCTACGCTGCCGGGGAGGCGGCGGGGTTTGGCGGCGGCGGCATGCATGGCTACCGCTCGCTGGAGGGCACCTTCCTGGGTGGCTGCCTCTTCAGCGGCCGCGCCGCCGGCCGTGCAGCCGGTTCCTGACGCAGCCGTCCCTGACGCGGTGGCAGTCCCGCAGGTTCCTGACTGACCGGCAGCTTCGCCGTTTCTGGCCGTTACCTCGGCCGAGCCGGACCGGTGAGACGGAGACCACCTGATGTCCGGAATAAACCGGAGCAGACATAGGTTTTCCCTGTAGATGCAATTGCATGGACAATCAAGGAGAGCCGCAGTGTCAGAACGCAAGATCGTAGTCATTTCAGCCGGACTCGGCGTACCGTCCTCCAGCCGGATGCTGGCCGACCAGTTGGCTGCCTCCACGGCGGACCAGTTCCGGCTGCAGGGTGTTGAAGCCGAGATCCAGATGGTGGAGTTGCGCGATTACGCGGTCGATATCGCCAACAACATGGTGACCGGTTACGCGGCACCGAAGCTGGATGAGGTGCTCAAGGCGACGGTTGCAGCGGATGCGCTCATCGTAGTGACTCCGGTCTTCAGTGCTTCCTACAGCGGCCTGTTCAAGTCCTTCTTCGATGTGGTCGAGCCGCGCGCGCTCGCCGGCAAGCCGGTGCTGATGGGTGCCACCGGCGGCAGCGCCCGGCACTCGTTGGCGCTGGACTACGCCGTCCGCCCGCTGTTCAGCTACCTGCGGGCGCGGACCGTGCAGACCACAGTCTTCGCCGCACCGGAAGACTGGGGCGCCGGCGAGGCCGGAACCGGCGGATTGTCCGAGCGTTCCGACCGTGCGGCTGCCGAACTGGTTGATCTGGTGCAGGGCACGCCGGTGACCGAGCGCGGCCGCGGCGGCGTCGAGTCCAAGAGCTTCGAGGAGATCCTCGCCAGCGTCGGCCACTAAATGAGCATCCACCACTGAGCCCGACGACGGCCCGGTCTGGGGTTAGCGACAGCAGGCGCATCGGCGCCGCCTAGCTGTAGTCTCCAGCGAGGTTGGGTACGCGGCTGGCTGGTGGCTGACCTTTGAGTGAGGTGTGGCCTCTGTGGTGATTGTAATCGTGTAGCCAGGCTCCGAAGGCCGCGGTGCGTTCGGTTTCTGATGCGTATGGCTTGGCGTAGGCCCATTCCTCCAGCATCGTGCGGTTGAAGCGTTCGACCTTGCCGTTGGTCTGCGGCCGGTATGGTCTGGTGCGTTTGTGCCTGATCCCCGCGCCGAGTGCCTTGGCGAAGAGCTTCGAACGGTAGCAGGATCCGTTATCGGTGAGCACCCGTTTGACCGTGACGCCGCAGGACTCAAAGAAGGCGTTGGCCCGTTCCCAGAAGCCTGCTGCGGTTTCCTGCTTCTCGTCGGTGAGGATCTCGGTGTACGCCAGCCGGGAATGGTCATCGACGGCGTTATGCAGGTAGGCATAGCCGGGCCGGCGGTTGGCGTCCGTTCCGGTCTTGTTCTTCCTCCCTGCCCCGCGGCCAAGGACTTTGTGTCCTCCGCCGTCAGGGATCCGGCCGAGCTTCTTGATGTCCACGTGCACCAGGTCCCCGGGATACTCGTGTTCGTAGCGGCGGATGGCTCGTCCGGTGGCCCGGTCCTGCCAGGTAAGTTTCGCCAACCGGTATCGCGAGAGTACCCGGTGGACGGTGGACGGGTGCATGCCGAGCTTGTAGGCGATCCGGTCCGGTCCCCACCGCCGGTTAACCCGCAAAGCGATGATCCGGCGTTCACGCCGCCTCGGCGTCTGCCCCGGGCTGGTATGGGGCCGGCTGGAGCGGTCTTCCATCCCGGCTTCGCCGTCTTCGCGGAAGCGGACTGCCCACCGCCTGGCTGTGCTGACCGAGACCTGGAATCGCTCAGCAGCCCGGCGGTAGGTCCAACCGTCCTTGACGATGCACTTGGCCAGCTCGAGACGGCCCTTGGGCGCGAGGAAGGCGTTAGGGTGGGACATGAAGACCTCCGGTGAGAAGTGAACTCTAGACAAGCTCCACCTCACCCGGAGGTCTTCTTCATGTCACTCAGCCACGCCGGACGTACCTAACGTCCATGGAGACTACACCTAGCGCCCCCGACCGGGCCGTTCGCGTTGCTAAAAGCGTTCGGGCTGCTGGCCAAACTTGAAGTGCCGCCCGCTGATACTTGTCGGCTTCACTTCCACATAGAAGTCCTTGAGGGTGGGAATCCAGGTCTCGACCGGCAGCGCCTCTGCAGCCGCAATTTCCTCCTGGGTCTGGAGCACGCGTGCGGTGCCTTTGACCACCACACTCCACGCTTCGCCGCTGCCAATGCCGTCCGCCTCGAACAGCACGTGTTCGTTGATGGTCAGCTCGGCCAACTTGGTGCCCGGCGCCGTCCGCAGGACCAGCCTGCCGTCACGGGCTACAAAGTTGATCGGAAAGATGTCGGTTTCGCCGGCGGCGGTGAGGACGAGGCGGCCGTGCTTGGTGTTCTTCAGCAGCTTCCAAGATTGCTCGTCGGTGAGCTCAAGGATCGGGTCGTCATGTTCAAACATCATGCCGCTATCTTCTACAGTTCCGTAGAAGAAAGGAAGCCTTTGGGGGAACAGTGGGGCACCCGACTGAAAAGTGCCGGTGCCCGCTTCTGCCGCCCATCGAGAGGGGCAGCAACGGATTAAGCGGCGAGGCACCACCGTTCGGCCGGGTATCCGGCCCAACGGCGGTGCCTGCTGGGTCATTCGCCGTGCAGCGGCACGGCAGGCCGGTGTTACTTGGCCGGGGTGATCAGCGCGGCAGCGCCGGTACGGGCGGCGTCGAAACGGGCGGCGACGTCCGCCCAGTTGACGATGTTCCAGAACGCCTTGACGTAGTCGGCCTTGACGTTGACGTAATCCAGGTAGAAGGCGTGCTCCCACATGTCCAGCATCAGCAGCGGGATGGTGCCCACCGGGATGTTGCCCTGCTGGTCGTAGAGCTGCTCGATGACCAGATTGCCGCCCAGCGGTTCGTAGGCCAGCACGGCCCAGCCCGAGCCCTGCAGGCTCAGCGCTGCGGCGCCGAAGTGGCCGCGGAACGCGTCGAAGGAACCGAAGTACTCATCGATCGCCGAGGCCAGTTCGCCGGTGGGCTTGTCGCCGCCTTCCGGGGAGAGGTTCTTCCAGAAGATCGAGTGGTTGGTATGTCCGCCGAGGTGGAAGGCCAGATCCTTGGACAGCTTCGGCACGTTGCCGAATTCGCCCTTGGAACGGGCGTCGGCCAGCTGCTCCAGAGCGGTGTTGGCGCCGGCCACGTAGGTGGCGTGGTGCTTGGAGTGGTGCAGCTCCATGATCCGGGCCGAGATATGCGGCTCCAGGGCTGCGTAATCATAGTCGAGCTCGGGCAGTTCGTACTTGCTCATGTTCTTCCTCTTCTCGTCGGAATTACTGTGCGTAAACAACTACGTGCACACTTCCAGCCGGCACGGGCAACGGGTGGTTGGCCCGCCGGGCTGCCGCTTCTCATTCAAGCATGTTCGGGGCCAGCACCGTAGCGGATTTCGCCCGTAACGTAGCACGACATCCGCAGCCTGCCGGGCCAGTTGGGCTCTCTGTCGACATTTCACCTCCGGCCAGCGGGCCGGGCTGAGGTCAATTCATGCTGTGGCAGAGCCCGGCGAAGGCGCCGAGTTCCTCCAGTCCGGCGGGCCGTGCCGGAAGGTAGTCGGTGAGTGCGCGGGAGCGAACGATGACTGCGCGCCATTGTCCCCGCGAGACCGCCACGTTGTTGCGGTTCCGGTTCAGCACGAATTCCATCCCGCGCGGAGCCTCGGCCGCCGCAGACACGGCGGTGGACACGATCACGACGGGCGCCTCCTGGCCCTGGAATTTGTCTACGGTGCCGACCCTCACATCCGGCAGTCCGGCGCCATCGAGTACCGAGCGGATCAGCTGGACCTGGGCGTTGTAGGGAGCCACTACCAGGATGTCCGCACCGGCCAGTGGCCGCGGCTGCGCTGTGCCATCGCCGCGCCAGAGCAGACCCACATGCGGGCCGACCTGGGCCAGCACTTCGGCGGCTTCCTCCGGCGAGGACGTGGCATTGCCCTGATGGTCGACGTAGACGCACTCGACTCCCGCCGGGGCTCCCTCCAAGTGCCGTGTGGCGGCAGCGGGTGCCGATTCGAGCCGCCCGTCGTAGGACAGGACCGACACTGCCCGGCAAAGGTCCGGATGCATGCGCCAGCTCCGGGCGAGGAAAAAGCCCAGCTCCGGCGGCAAGGTGGCATGCCCGGCGGAGAGCCAACCAAGGGCAGACCCATCCACCGGTTCCGGGTGCGTGCCCTGGGTGACCTGGGGCAGTTGCTGCGGGTCACCCAACAGCAGCAGCCGCTTGGCGGCCCGGGAAACAGCCAAGGTGTTCGCCAGCGAGAACTGGCCGGCTTCGTCAATGACCAGAAGATCCAGGGACTTGGGCGGGACCGCCGAACCGGTCATGGTCCACGCCGTGCCGCCGATCAGCGCACCCCCCGGCGACTCGAGCAACCGGGTCACATCTGCAGTGCTCCGGTTGGGCCAAGGAAGGTCATGGTCGCCGTTCGGCTTTTTGGCGACCAATTCCGGCGGCACACCGGCCTTTTCGATGGCCGCGCGCAGCATGTTGTCCACCACGGCATGCGACTGGCCGGCCACGCCGACTTTCCAGCCGAGTGCCACGAGCCGGGCGACAGCGTGTGAACCGACGTAGGTCTTGCCGGTGCCCGGCGGCCCCTGGACCGCCAGATAGGAGTCCTGCAAATCAGCGACGGCGGCGGTGATCGCATCGACATAGCCGTCCGGGTGGTCCTGGATTTCGGGCAGTTGAGCCAGCGTTGCCAGCCGCGGTGGACGCCGGCGCAGCAGCTCCAACGCCGGTTCGGCGGGGAAGTTGGGCAGCGTACCGGCAACCGCGGTGGCGATGTCGGCCAGGGCCTGGCGGATGGAGGTTGTGCGCACCGGCTGGTCAGGCGTCAGCGCCACCGGGAACTCGGTGTATTCGTCGGCGCCGCGCGGCAACCGCTCCTTGATCAGCAGCGTGTCCTTCACGCCGTCCGCGCCCAGTTCCAGCACCTCGGCGCCGAAGCTGAAGGCGCGGTGGTTGACGCCGTCCTTCTGTTCGCAGAGGAACGCCGGGTAGGGCTGGTTGTAGAGGCGGCAGAGCAGGCTGCCATCCTTGATGGTGGAACCGGGAGCCAGCCGGCCGGTCAGCGCGAGAACACGGACCGGGTTGCTGCGGGAGTTCGGTTTCGCCCAGTCGGAAACCACGCGGACGGAATCGACCGTGAAGACGTCGCGCACATCGGCCCAGTCCTCGACCGGGGCATCCAGCCGGTCAAAATGCGCCCACCAGAACTGCTTCTCTTCGCGCCGGTGGTAGCCGACCGACGCCGCGACCATGGCAACCGCCTGTTCATCCTCGGACAGCGTCTGGTTGCGCGCCGCGGCCGTTTCGGCCGCTGCCGCCACGAAGTCGAGCAGCCGCCGTTCCTGCGGAAGGACCGGTCCGCCGTCGTCAGCGCCTGTTCCCGCCGAGAGGGCAGGAGCGGGCACCGCTGCCCTTCCCAGCACAACCCCGCGTTCGGCGGCCAGCCGCAGCAGCCAGTTTCGCAATTCCAATGTGGACAAGCAGTCGTATTCGTTGTAGTCCGCAATGCTCTTGAGGATCGTGTCGGCTTCGGAGTCATTGCCTGCATCCCGGGCAGCGCAGTACTGGGCGTAAGCCACGACGGATGCGTCGGCGTCCTTGACGTCTCCGGACCGCAGGTTCTCGCCCATGTAGAGCGGTTCCAGTTTCTTGATGCTGTAGGAGTTTTCCGAAATCCGCAGGCTGTGCCGGACCGTGTCGTACAGGTCAACCAGGATGCCCTCGCGCAGCAGTTCATCAACTGCCTCTTCGCCGACCAGATGCTGCAACGACAGCCGGCGCAGGGCGGCTTTCTCGTAGTTGGCGTAGTGGTAGATGTGCAGGCCCGGGTGGCTGCGGCGCCGTTCGGACACGTAGTCCAGGAAGTCCGCTAGCGCTTTTCGTTCACCCGAGCGGCTGTGCGCCCAGAAGGGTTTGAACGGCGCTGGGCCGCCACTGGCCGGCGGGTTCTCCACCACGCCGAAGAGGTATTCCAGCCCCCAGACCCCGTCCTCGTCCTGCCAGAGCGGGTCGCCCTCGAAGTCGAAGAAGATGTCGCCCGGGTCCGGCGCGGGCAGCCGCCCCAACGTGTGCTGGTCCAGCACGCGGTAGGCAACGGTGTGTTCGGCACCGTCCTTGCGGAAGGTGACCCGGCCGTCCGGTTCCGCCGTGCCGGTCTGCATGCGCGCCTGGTCGCGCAACCGGGCCAGCGGGCCGGTCGGCGATTCGCCGGCCGGCAATTCGAGCGCGGCCAGTTGGTCGATCGTGCGGATTCCCGCCGCGCGGAGTTTGCGGCGGCGGACCGTGCTCATGTTCGCCACCAGCAGGAGATCACGGTGCAGCTCCACCTGTTCGGCACAGTAGTCGCAGCGGCCGCATGCCTTGACCCGCTCGTCTCCCCAGCGGACCGGGGCGGGCTGCCCGCGGTGTCCGGCGACCAGGTCCAGGAAGCGGCCGCGGCGTTCGCGGAAGACCGGCAGCAGGTCGGTCAGGCTGTGGTCGCTGTGCCGGCCGTCGCCGAGCACCAGCGTGACCGTCGGAGCCGCCCTTATGCCGGCCTGGAGGAGCTGGTCTCCGTAGGCGGCCAGCTGCAGCAGCGCGGTGACCTTGGCGTGGCGGGCCAGTTTGGTGTCGTAGACGGCGTAAGCCGGGGCCTCGCCGTCGTGCTGCGTCTTGACCAGGAAATCGGACCGACCATGGAAGCCGCCGTCAAAGAAGGAGGCCTGGAACACCACGTCCGCGCCGGACTGCAGCGCCGCTATGGATTCGGCATGCTTGGCGTGGAGGTCTGCGCGGGTGTAGCTGCGGGTCTCGGCGATCTCCACCACGCCGGAGCCGAAAGCGTCGCGGAACTGCCGCAGCACCCGGTGTTCGTGCACATCGCCCAGTGCCGCCGTGCGCTCGAGCATCTCGTCCCGGCCGAAGTCCGGCACCGGGGAGCGGCCCAGCTTCTCATCCAGCTTGCGCAGCAACTGGTACTCGCACTGGGCGGCGGTGACCAGGTCGGTGGCCGTGTAGACCAGATCCCGGTCAGCCCCGGCGGCGTCGGAGTCGAGCAGAAACACGGTGCCTCCTTGCACAAGTACGGCAGCTGCCAACCCGGCCGGCGGCGGGGTCCCCCCAACGATATCCCGCCGCCGTCCGGTGCCTGCCGGCAGTTAAGGATGTACCAGCCGGTGCGGACAGTTTCGGAAGGATGCGCCGGGGTGGCCGCCGAAGGTGCCCGGACGCGCGCCAATCATTCGCCGGTGCGCGACCGGCAGGTGGAACGTTACGCTGCCTGTTACGCGATGTGACCAGGGTCTCTCACATGCGGCACTCGACCCGCTAAAGTAGCCCTAGCTTCAAGAATTGTGGCCGCCAAGCTCCGACTTTGGCCACATACCAACCCCACGCTCGTTGGGTGGTTCGGATGACGAAGCGGCCTGCATCAGCCACTGGCTACCGGTGCGGGCAAGAGCACCCGAAAGGACTCGGCGCCCGGCGCCGGCTGCCATGGACACCCTTGAATCCCCGCAACTCCAGGTCTTGAGTCTGGCCGACTACGAGCAGATCTCCGCAGCCAGGGAAGCCTTTGTGGATTTCCTGCTGGATGCGGCACTGCAAACCCGCGGGCAGCAGCGCGCCGTCGCCGCGGCCCGATGACCACCAGGACCGAACCAAGCCCGACGGCGGCCGGTCCCGCGCCGACACCCGCTGAGACCTCCGGGCGGCGGCGTGCCCGCGGGCTGCTGTTGGACACCGACGTGGTCGCCGAGCTCAGGCGCGAGAACCCGGACCCCGCCGTTGTGGCGTTCCTGCAGCGGCGCCGCCGCTCGCGCGTCTACATTTCAGCGCTGACACTGGGGGAGCTGCACGCGCTCAGCACCCAGGACAGTGCCCTGGCCGGACGGGCGGACAGCTGGCTGGTCGAGCTCACCGAACGGTTCGCCGCGTACATCCTTCCGGTAGACCTGCAGGTGGCCGAGGCATGGGCGCCGCTGGCCGTCCAAGACGTGCCCGCCGTGGAGTCGCTGATCGCCGCGACGGCCGTCAAGCACTGCCTGACCGTGGTGTCCGGAAACGCCGAAGGCTACCGGCGGCTGTCGGTTGAGGCGTGCGACCCGTGGAAGTCTGCCCCCGCCG
This sequence comes from Arthrobacter sulfonylureivorans, assembly GCF_022637435.1. Lineage (NCBI taxonomy): Bacteria > Bacillati > Actinomycetota > Actinomycetes > Micrococcales > Micrococcaceae > Arthrobacter > Arthrobacter sulfonylureivorans. The sequence continues at coordinate 3,330,086 of NZ_CP093326.1, read as the reverse complement.
GATAGTGCCGGCGGGTAGCACGCAGCGGCTAGCACCGGCGGATAGCCCCGACGGCTAGCACCGGGCGGTAGCACCGGCGGGCACAGGCCCGTATGACGGGGCGGATCCGGTGTGCAAACGGCCACAGTCGCGCCGCTATTTTCCGGCCAACGGAGCCTCCCCGGCGATGAACGGTTCCCCATGTGGCCCCTTCGGTGCTTTACTGACCGGGCGTTCGGAACGCGTGAGAAACTAAACGGGGTCCGGTGACGGGCGGCACTCGTGCCGCCCGTTTTCTGCGGACAAGCTCCATCACGGTAAGGAATACATGGCTCATGGCCACTGAGAACAACATCACGGGTGCGGCGGATCCCGCTGTACGCGTTGACAACGACGGCGGGGCTCCCGCCAAGTGGAAGATCGTCGGTCCCGGCCTCGTCGTAGCGGCCACCGGCGTCGGCGCCGCGGATATGGTGGCCACCCTGGTGGCCGGTTCCCGTTACGGCTACGGCCTGTTCTGGGCGGTGATCGTCGGCGTCATCCTGAAGATCATCCTGGTCGAAGGCGCCGGGCGGTTCTCGCTGGCGACCGGCAAGACGATCTTCGAGGGCTGGCGCTCGCTGGGCCGCTGGACCACCTGGTACTTCGGTCCGTACATCATGATCTGGGGCTTCGTTTACGGTGCCACCGCGATGTCCTCGGCAGCGCTGCCGTTGGCCGCCGTCTTCCCAGTGCTGCCGCTGTGGGCCTGGGCCATCCTGATGGGCCTGGCCGGTTTTGTCATGGTCTGGTTCGGTAAGTACGCCACCTTCGAGAAGATCACCGCGGTGCTCGTCGGACTGATGTTCGTCACCGTCGTCGGACTGGCCGTCATTGCCGTGCCGAACATTCCGGAGATGATCGGCGGCCTGGTGCCGATGATCCCGCAGGACGACGGCGGCATTTTCTACACCTTGGCGCTGGCCGGTGGCATCGGCGGTACCATCACACTGGCAGCCTACGGCTACTGGCTGCGCGAAAAAGGCTGGCACACGCCCAAGTGGATGCGCGTGATGCGGATCGACAACTCCGTGGCCTACGTCATGACCGGCATCTTCGTGATCGCCATGCTGATCGTCGGTGCCGAGGTGGTCCGCACCGCCGGCGTCTCGCTGAGCGCCGGCGACGAAGGCCTGCTGGACCTCTACGACGTGCTTAAGGCCGAGTACGGCGACGTGGTCGGCACCGGCTTCCTGATCGGTTTCTGGGCGGCATCGTTCTCCTCCATCATCGGCGTCTGGAACGGTGTGTCCCTGATGTTCGCCGACTTCTGGGGCAACATGCGGAAGAAGGAGTCCGGTCACCCGGACACCCGCGTTGGCGGCAAATACTTCAAGTTCTACGTGCTCTGGCTGACCTTCCCGCCCATGCTGCTATTCATGCTGGGCAAGCCGATCGCGCTGATCCTGCTTTATGGTGCGCTGGGATCGCTGTTCATGCCGTTCCTGGCACTGACCCTGCTGGGCCTGCTCAACGGCAAGCGGATCCCGAAGGAGTGGGCCAACAAGCTCCACACGAACATCGCGCTGGGCATCTGTGCACTGCTGTTCGTGGTCCTCGGTGTTTACCAGTTGTGGAACAGCATCGCGCCGGCCTTAGGCGGCTGATTTCGGACAGTTTTGCTGCCCCGTGCCTGTGTTTGGTGCGGGGCAGCACTGTTTAAGACGACGACGGCGGTGCGCGCCCGCAGCGCGGGTGGCACGACGCCGGACACAGGCCCTAACTGCGCTGGTTGCTGCGGTGCGCCCCTCGGCGCTACTCCAGGCTGGTCCTGTGGTGCCCGCGGCTTTCTGTTTCGTCGCCACCGACCATCGACGCGAGCAGGTCGTCGGCTTCGCCCAGGCCCCGGACTGTCTGGACCAGGATGGCCCGCGCTTCGGCCTCGGGTGTGCGATGGTGCGAATCGGCAAGGATACGGAGTCCTTCCAGCGTCCTCGCATCCAGATCCGGCACGGTGAGCGATTCCATGACAGCCACCCTTCCTCGGGACGTTCCGCGGCCCGAATGCCGACCATGATAGACCCGCGGCGGGCCGGCTGGGTATAGGCCGGCCCGCGGCCGCCGGTCAGCGCAGCGGGTCGAACGGCCGGATCTCGTCCGGCACGCGGCCGGTGACAATCTGCTCGGCCAGCAGTTTGCCGGTGGCCGGGCCCAGCACAATGCCCCACATCCCGTGGCCGCCGGCAACGTACACGCCGGGGGAGCGGGTTGCACCAACCAGCGGCAGCCCGTCCGGGGTGACCGGGCGCGGCCCCACCCAGATGTCCTCGAGATGCTCCAGATCCATGTTGGTGAACAGCGGCCGCACCGAGGCCAGGATGGCGTCGATCCGCCCGGTCTGCAGCGGTTCGTCCGGGCCTCGGAACTCCATTGTTCCGGCGACGCGCAGCCGTCCCTGATACGGGGTGCAGGCCACACGCCGGGCGGGGAAGTAAATGGGGAACTCGGCCGGCTGGTCGGTGGCCACGCTGAAGGAATACCCTCGGCCGGCCTGCACCATGGTGCGCACGCCCAGCGGCTTGGCCAGCTCGGGAAGCCATGCCCCGGTGGCCAGCACAACGACGTCGGCGTGGAACGGCTCCTGGGAGTAGGTCTCCACCGAGATCCCGGTGTGGCCGTGGCGCAGCGAGCGGACTTCCGCGCCCGGGATGATCTTCCCGCCCCGTTCCACCACCGCTGCGGCAAGGGCCTCAACAAAAGGACCGGGCTCAAGGAATCGCTGTCCTTCCAGCTCGAACACCGTCGAGACGGCGGCGGACAGCTGCGGCACCTTCATCTGGGCGTCGTCCAGGCGGGTCAGCGGAGCGGACTGGCCGGCCTTCTCCACGTTGGCAAGCTCGTGGACAAAATGCCGGCTCTCCCTCTCGTCCTCGAAGCCGACGATGAAAGGGCCTTTCCGCGTCCAGGATTCGACGCCGTTGTCCGTCAACTCGTCGAAGCTCTCCAGCGCCATCCGGTCGATCGGCGTCAGCGCGGCCATGGTCCGGTCCCACGCCTTCTGCGTGCCGTGCAGCGCGAAGCGGGCCAGGAACTGCCACAACTGCGGGTCCATCCGAGCGGGAACGTGCAGCGGTGCCGCAGGGTCAACCAGCGCCTTCGGGCCGTAGGTCCAGAGGCTCGGGTCAGACAACGGCATGGCCATGCCCGGAGTCAGCCAGCCGGCGTTGCCCCAAGATGCACCGGCGGCGACGCCGGACCGGTCCAAGACGGTGACTTCCACGCCGCGTTCCTGCAAGTGCCAAGCGGTGGCCAGTCCCACCATGCCGGCCCCAACGACGACGGCGGTGCTGGGGGTGTGTGCGCGCGAGTACATGGGTGCTCCTCGGGTTGTATCTACTTTCGGCACCATCGTGAACAATGTTTAGCTGTATCTCAAGTGATCTGGAGAAGATTCTGCGAGACTGATTATTGCTCATCAAAAGTTCAGGAAGTGGTGACTGTCACATGGTGGAATCGAATGATGTTCGACGCACTTTCGGGGCTCCAGCCGGGTCCGGTTTGGACCGCATCGACCGGTTGATCGTCGAGCTGCTCCAGAACGATGCCCGGACCCCCAATAACGCGATCGCGGCGGCCGCAGGCATTGCTCCGTCAACCTGCTTGGGCCGGATCCGATCCCTGCGCGAGCGGGGTGTAATTCGAGGCTTCCATGCCGACGTCGATCCCGCTGCGGTGGGGCGCGGCCTGCAGGCGCTGATTTCCATCCGGCTGCAGGCGCATGCCCGGTCAAACCTGACCGAGTTCAAGGACTACCTGGCCGGACTGTCCGCGGTGGAGGGGATCTTCTTTGTCACCGGAGACCGCGATTTCCTGATCCACGTGGCCGTGGCGGACTCCAATGCGCTACGCAATCTGGTGGCGAACAACCTCAGCCTCCGCCCGGAGGTTGCCGGCACCAATACCACCGTCATCTTCGAGCATGTCCGCCCGCCGGGAAGTTCGCTCGCCCCCTGAGTGCGCCTGCACCTGCGGCCCGGTGAGGTGCGGTCTAAATCTCCCTCGCCGAGGCGGTCGCATCCTCACTTCGCTAGGGCGCAGCGCTCCATTATCACCATTTGTTGACATGTCATTCTTTACGGCGCTAGGATTGTTGAAACGTCAAGCAATCTATCGAAGGCTGCCATGTCCTGGTTTAAGAATCTTTTCAGCAAGTCCAGCGCCCGCCGGTCTGCCGCCAACCCCGCGCCGGCAGCGGCCGAAGCCCAAGAGACCGCAGCCAGTGCTGCCTCGACGGCCCCGGTGGCCCCGGCGACGGCAGCTGCCGTCGCCGGCCTCCCCAAGATCGCCATCATCACCGGAAGCACCCGCCCCGGCCGGGTCAACGACTCGGTGGCCGCATGGGTGGCCGCGGAACTGGCCGGTCGGACCGATGCCACGTTCGAGGTCGTCGACATTGCCGACTTCAACCTCCCGCTGCTGGATGAGGCATACCCCGCCGCTTACCAGAACTACCAGGGCGATCACACCAAGGCCTGGTCGGCCAAGATCAGCGAGTTCGACGGCTACGTCTTCGTGGCTAACGAATACAACCACACCGTCTCGTCGGCACTGGCCAACGCGCTGTCCTACCTGAACGCGGAATTCAACAACAAGGCCGCCGGCATCGTGTCCTACGGTTCGATGGGCGGCGTCCGCGCTGCCGAACACCTGCGCAACCTCCTGGCCGAGCTGCAGGTGGCCGTGGTCCGCAACCAGGTGATGTTCTCGCTGTTCACCGATTTCGAGAACTTCGCCGACTTCAAGCCGACCGAGCAGAACGCCGGAACGCTCGCCCCAATGATCGACCAGCTCATTCCCTGGGCCCAAGGCTTCGCCACCATCCGCACCCCGCAGGCCGCAGCTGTCTAAGTCTGCCTGCTGACCGAATCGCTCCGCCGTATCCTCATCCGGCGGAGCGATTCGCTTTAAGCGGGCCGGACTACGGCCCGCCGGCCGCCACAATGGCGGCGATCGAGGTCAGGAAACCAGGCAGCCAAGCCACGGCCAGTACAGCCAAAGCTATCCGGCCGCCGACGAGCACCCAGCGTCCCTGCAGGAGCCCACTCCTCGTCCGGGGCTCGGCACTTAAAACCGGCGCTCCACCCGGTGCCACGCCGGTCAGTTCGGGCTCACCGGGCTTCGATTCTGGCCCGCCCGCAACTCCGGAGTCCACTTCCGCTCCACGCCGCCGGGCCCGCAAGAACGTCAGCCTGAGGGCCGCCGCGGCCCAACTCACGACGGCGGCGGCAACCATCCATGCCGCGACAGCTACCGCGCCAGCGCCCAACGGAACCAGAACAAGCAGCAGCGGAAGGTACCACCGCACGTCTTTCGCCGATTGAAGCAGCGGCACGTGCCGGGACAGCCAGGTACTTGCCGTCGCAACCAGCATGCCGTGGGCAACAGCCAGCGCGGAGAACGCAGCTATCGAGAGCCAGCCCGGGCCGACTGCCCGGAAGTCCCGGCTGTCCGGCTCCAGCGGTCCGAACACCGTGCCCAGTCCCAGCAGCAACAGCAGCCCGAAGGCGGCTCCGCCGACCCGCCCGGCCGGCAGCCACCACCGAACCAGCCCGTAAAGCAGCGCCGTCGCGCAGCCGATGGCGACGCCGAACGCGACGAAGCCCGACGTTCCTTCCAGACTGATCTCGCCGATGGTCTCCCCGGCGTCGGTCAGCCTCCCGTCGTCTTCCGGCGATGTCACCGCGAGCAGGCGCATCACAAGCCGTCCGCCGGCACCGGCCATGCACAGTCCGGCCACGCCGCCGCCTACCAGCAGCACGTTCGCCCACCACAGCACCCGGCGCGCAACATGCACCAGGAGGGCACCGACGTCGTTCGAAGGGGCGCGGCGGTGGAAGGGGCCGGCGCCGCTCAGGAGGGCACCGCCGTCGTTAGTGTCCGTGGGGAGCTGGAAGCGCTCCCCGCCCCGGAGGGCCACCGCGGCCAGTCCCGCGACCAGCAGCAGGCCGCAGGCGATCATGATCATCACGCGGTTAGTATCCGATGGCCCCGGGCGCCAGCGAACCCCAGTCATTGTCGGCTGGGGTCCGCGCGCTAACCGACCTGCCGGAAGCTCCGGCGCGGGCAGGCAGCGATTATGCTGTTTCGTGCGCCTCGTCCCCGCGGCGCATCATGTAGGTGATCCCCAGGGCCAGCATGACCGCGCCGAGGACGAAGTTCAGCCAGTTGGTGGCTGTGTTGGTGGACAGGAAGTTGGCCCCATATTCGGCGGGTCCGACGATCAGGCCGTACAGCCACAATGCCAGGTACAGGATGCCTGCTCCCATCAGGAATTCCCGGGCAGCACTGGCGGTGCGGCTCATGATGTAGCCCACCACGCCTACCACCAGGTAGACGATGTTGAGCAGCACGGACACTTGGAACACGTTGAGCAACTTGGCTTCGGAGCCGCCGGCGAAGGCCATTTCTCCGTAATTCATAGTGATGCCGGGGATGAAGCCCAGGACACCGATCACAAAGAGAACAATTCCCGAAGTCATCGCGGCGTTACGCACATTTCCGCGGGAAACGTGGGCGTGACCGGCATGCGGTGAAGCGGTTGTCATTTCTCCTCCCAAACAATGAGTTTCGAAACTTTGTCGAGGTGCAACTCGGCCGTTGGTAGGGCGTATCTGACGTCGGAACCAGCGCTTTCAGTGTACGTCCGTTTGCCCACTCCGGCGGGGAAAAATCACGACGACGGTGGGCCGGCTCAGGCCTCGAGCAGTCGCTTGAGCGTGTGCAGGTCCTGGTCCACCGCGGCCGCATCGGCGTCGAAGCTTGACTCATCCATGCCCTCGCGGCGGAAGAGCGTGAACACCACCTCTGCGCCGTCGCCGTTGCCGAGCACGCGCAACGGGTTGTAGATCGACTCGCCGGACGCGGTGATGACGTAGTGGTCCAGCACGCCAAACTCATTGCGTTCGGCAAACTTCACCCGCACCGGTCCCGCGGCCGTTTCCGCGACCCAGTCGTCGTCGACCATGCCGATGGAGGAGCTGAGGCCGGCGGCCCACTTGGGCAGGTTCTCCGGGTTGCCGGCGAAGTCGTAGACCTCCCCAAAAGGGCGGTTGATGGCGATGCTGATGTGCCGCGCTGCAAAGGTCATGCGACCAGTCTTCAGGTTCGCTTCGGCCCGGACAAGACCCGATGGCCGGTCCTGCCGGCCGGAACGCCCAAAGATGGAGGCTCGGGCCGCAGTGCATGACAGACTTGGACCATGGCATCCAGGACTGGCAACGGCGACGATCTCCAGGAGAAGGCAGCCCACATCGGCATGCGCGTGGAAGACCGCTGGCAGGCGTACCGGGAACGGCGGGCACGGCGGCGCGGATATGTGGCTACCGTGATGCCGTTTACCGGCTACGGCACGGCCGGCTGGATCCGCGTGCTCGGCCGGGTGGTGATGGCCCGCCCCGGAGCCTTCGACAACGGCCGGATGCCCTCCAAACTGGTGGCCGACGGCATCCGCGGCTGGCGGAACTTCATCAGCCCGCCGGTGGCCAACGCGCGCGTGACCATCTCCGCCGCCGGTGTCGAACACCATGTGGTGGCCGACCGTGGCGGCGTGGTGGATGCGAAAGTGTCAGTGGATCTTGCGCCCGGCTGGCACACCGTCACGCTGCGCTGCGAGGACTCCGAACCGGTGGAAGCTGCGGTGAATGTGGTGCCGCCGGGGGAGCGCTTCGGCGTGGTCTCCGACGTCGATGACACGGTGATGGTCACCGCGCTGCCGCGTCCGCTACTGGCGGCCTGGAACACCTTTGTGCTGGATGAGCATGCGCGCAACCCCACGCCGGGCATGGCGGTGATGCTGGAGCGGGTCACGCGCGAACACCCGGGCAGCCCGGTGTTATATCTTTCCACCGGCGCGTGGAATGTTGCACAGACGTTGACCAGGTTCCTGTCCCGGAACCTGTATCCGGACGGCGCGTTGCTGCTCACCGACTGGGGCCCCACCAAGGACCGCTGGTTCCGCAGCGGCCAGGGGCACAAGGTTGACCAGCTGCGGCGGCTGGCCGAAGAGTTCCCGGACATAAAGTGGCTGCTGATCGGCGACGACGGACAGCACGATGAAGCCATCTATGCGGGCTTCGCGCTGCGCTATCCGGGGCACGTGGCGGCCATCGCCATCCGGCAACTGTCGGTCAGCGAAGCGGTCCTGGCCGGCGGCCGTTCACAGGACCGCCCCAGCGGCCCGGCGCGCAGCATCCCCTGGATCTATGCCCCCGATGGGAAGGGCCTGGCGAACCAGCTCCAACAGCTGGGAATCCTGTAGCACCGGCGCCCAAGCGGCAGCGCTGAGGGCCCGGCGAGAGAAGCGGGTACTCAAAAGGCGGCCTTCTCAGAGCTGAGAAAGCCGCCTGTTGAATAGCGAATGATTAGGCCGTGGCGTCGACCGGGCCGAAGACGGCTTCGATCATCTCGCGGGCTGATTCGTTGTCGGTTTTCTCGGCCAACGCAATCTCGGAACACAGGATCCGCATGGCCTGCTCGAGCTGGTGCTTTTCACCGGCCGAGGAGCCGCGTCCGAGGGCCCGCAGCGAGAGATCGCGGACCACTTCGCTGACCTTGTAGATGTCGCCGCTGTTGATCTTTTCCTGATTGGCCTTGAAGCGGCGCGACCAGTTCTCCTGGTCCTCGGGCACCTTCGCCTTGAGGATCGCGAAGACCTCCTTGACGCCCTTCTTGCTGATGGCCTTGCGCACACCGACCGTTTCCGCGTTGCCCAGCGGCAGTTCGATCATCAGTCCGTCATGATGCGCGCGGAACTGCACGAACTTGGTCTGGCAGTCCTTGAACGGACGGGTCCGGAGATCGGTCACGGTGACAGCGCCGTGCGGGGGGTAGACGAGGGTGTCGCCAACTTTAATGTTCATTGATGCCCTTTCATGCCATTATGGCAGATACTGCCACATTGGCACCGAATACTCAAATATTGGGGTATCTTGGAATCTGCTATGCCACAGAAATCGCCGATCAGCGGCGCTTCCAGAACCGATGTGCCCGGCCCTTCCACGGCTGAGCTCCCTGCTGCTGCACCCGGATTAAGGGAGCGACGGCGGCGCCAGACCCGGACCGAAATCAGCCAGGCCGCGCTGCGCCTGTTCCAGGAATACGGCGTTGATGCCACCACCGTGGACGGCATTGCCAACGCGGCCGGGATCTCCCAGCGGACCTTCTTCCGGTACTTCACCAGCAAGGAAGAAGCCGCGCTGCCGGCGCATCAGGATTTCGACGCCGCACTTGAAGCCGGGCTGCTGACCATCGACCCCGCCGGCGATCCGCGCGAAGAGCTCGAACGCGTCTACCAGCAGGTGATGCAGGGGTATGCGGACAACGATGCGCCGCAGGCCCGCAGCATGTTGCTGGTCAACCAGCTCATCCGGAAGGAGCCACTGCTGAGGGCGGCGCTGCTCAAGCACAATGCCACCCGGACCACCGGGCTGGTGGATGCCCTGATGGACAGGTTTGGCCGCGACGGCATCAGCGATCTGCAGATCCGGCTCGCGTTCGAGACCTGCGCGGCAGTGGTCCGCGTCGCCTTCGAAGTATGGGTGACCCGGCGCGAGGCCGGCCGGAACGACAACCTTCCGGACATCTACGCTTCGGCCCGGCAGCTGGCCCATTGAACGTGCGGTACGAGCGGAGCGTCCCTCAGCGAGGCGGCGCCGACACCGTGAAGGCCGACACCGTGAAGACTGCTCAGGTGCCTGAATGAAGACCGTGCCGATCGATGCGCCCTGTCCCTGCCGGAGCGGCCATGCCTATGGCCAATGCTGCCGGCCGTTCCTCCGCGGTGACGCGGAGGCCCCGACGGCGGAGGCCCTGATGCGCTCGCGCTACACCGCGTTTGTGACGGGCGACGTCGACTATCTTTTGCGGACCTGGCATCCGGAAACGCGGCCGGCGAGCCTTGAGCTGGATTCCGCGCTGGCATGGACCGGCCTGCAGATCCTGAGGACCGTGCGCGGCGGCGAATCAGACCGCGCCGGCACAGTGGAATTCCGGGCTACCTACCGCGAGGGCGGCCAGGACCGCGCGCAACAGGAGAAGAGTACGTTCGTTCGCGAGGATGGCCGCTGGGTCTACCGCGACGCGCTGTCACAGTCCTGACTCCGGCCGACCGCCAAGCCCGCCGTGCGCCTCACTCCGCCCGGCCTGCGCCGCAGGCCATCCGCCCTGCGCCGCACGCCGCCCGCCGCAGGCGCGCCGTCGCTAATTAGTCCAAGGCCAGAAACAAGACGGCGAAGAGGCCGAGCGCGCCGAGCACCACCACACTGCCGGCGACCCAGGCGGCCGCGGCGGCATCGGCGTGGATCCTTTCGTTGGCGATGCCGGAGACTGCCCGGCGGTAGCGCAGCTGCTGGGTGATGTAGATGCCCAGGGCCGTGCACAGCGCCACGGCCACGAGCGTTCCGGTGAACCAGCCGTATTCCGGAAACCAGCGCAGGAACATGGCCGTCGCCACGATCATGGCCAGGGTCGTCCGGCTCCAGGCCAGCGAGGTGCGCTCAGGCTGCAGGCCGGCGTCGTGGTGTTCCGGCTCGGGCACGGAACGGCCGCGTCGCATCATGTCAGCCGCAGGAGGACAAAGACCAGCAGGAGCGCCGCCACCACGCCGCCGCCAATGGCCAGAATCGGCGCAATCAGCGGAAGCGGCAGGGGAGTCTTGTGCCGCATGGACCGTTCGATGTTCAGCCAGCGGAAGAAGGAACCGCAGCCGATCGCCATCGCCAGTACCAAGAGGACCACGGCGATGGTGGTGCGGATCGCCGGATCGAAAATGTCGGTGGTGAAGGCCTCCACGGCGATGCCGCCGGCCACCAGGGCCAGCGACGTGCGGATCCAGGCGAGGAACGTGCGCTCGTTGGCCAGCGTGAACCGCGGATCAGGTTCGGTGCCGCCGCGGAGCAGCTTGGCGGCGAACTTGCCGCGTTCCGGACGGGGTGAAGGCGATGAAGTAGGCACGGCTTCATGGTAGTCATGTCCGCGGCAGGGCAACGTTCATGACGGTCATATCGGGCCAGGGCACGCCCGTGTCCGGCGCCGGCACGGGAACGAACCCGCGCGCCAACCGCCGGCGGCCACCAACCGGCGCGGCCATCGGGCAGGGCGCGGTCACGCCGCCGGGCGGTCCCCGTCGTCGTTCTCTTGGTCCATCCTTGTCACGGTGAAGAAGCGGTTTCCCGCCCCTTTGCGCGAACTGGGCACCAGGAGCTTGGAGTATTTTTCGCACCATTGGGCGGTGCCGACGGAATCGGCGACCGCCGAAGCGATGGCGTCCATATTGTCGGACCACCCCAGAACGCGCTCGCCTTCGAGGCAGAACTGGATGAGGCCCAGCTGGGTATCAACATGGAGATCGACGTCCACCCAAACGTCGAATCCCGCTGTGTTGCTGTCTGTATCTTCTGTTTTATATGTATTCATCATGAGACTTGTGTTGCGCATCACACTCTGTGGTGCGCCCTCCCACTATAGGGTTCACCATCCGGAATGCCAAACAGTTTCCACAGCGTAAACGGCCGGTAAAGTAAATCGGGCCATGACCAAGACACCTTCCGCCCAGCGCCTGTCCTGCAACGTTCCGATGCGTTGGGGCGACATGGATGCGTATGGGCACATCAACAATGTGGAGATCCTGCGGATCCTGGAGGAAGCGCGCATCCACGCGTTCGGCCCGCCGGCGGGGACCGGCGGACCCGGACTCGAGGTGGACCTGCCGGTCTTTTCCGACCTGCCCGAATCCACCCAGGCGCTGGTGGCCGAGCACCGGGTCAAGTACGTCCGGCCGCTGAACTACCGCAACATCCCGGCCCACGTGGAGGTCTGGATCAGCGCGATCAAGGGCGCCAGCCTGACCATCGCGTACATGATCATGGACCCGGTCACCGCCGAGCAGTGCGTGCTGGCCGAAACCACGCTGGCGTTCTTCCACACCGACTCCGGCCGGCTGCTGCGCCTGAGCGGCCGCCAGCGGCAGATCCTGGAACCCTACCTGGGCGAGCCCAACTTCCGCTGAAACAACGACGGCGGTGCGTCGGCTTCTGATCGCCGCGCGCCGGCCGCCACCTAGTCGGGTCGTTGGCTGACGGCATGCCGGCCCAGGTTGGACAGTGCCAGCGGGAACGCGGGGCTGGATGGAAACGGCTTGCTCGACTCCACGATCAGGTCCGGGCCGATGCAGACCATCTCGCCCGGTCCCAGCAGCCGCCAGCCGGCTTCGCTGTCCATGACCTCGCTGGCAATAACCACGCCGGGATACCGGGCCAGGTCGGGAAAGTGCGCCCGGATCCGGCTGCTTCGGGCGTCGAGTTGGTCTTGGCCAGCAGGATCGCCGGCGGTGCGCTCCAGGACGTACAGCTCGTTGGTCTCCGGATAGCGGAGCGCCCACAGGTGGTCCGGCGTCGTGATGATCATGTTCAGGCTGTAGAGCGGCAGGGTATCGATGATCCAGCCCAGCGCGGCGGTGATACCCCGGGCCACATCGCCATGGCTGCGGCGTGTTTCCGCGGTAATCAGCGCGAAGATCCGTTCGCTATCGGTCTGGCCGCGCACCAGGGACGCGGCGCCAAGCCGCTGCAGCCGTTCATCCAGCAGTTCCAGGCCACGGCAGACCCCGTTGTGGGCGAACAACCGGCCGTCCTGTTCGAAGGGGTGGGTGTTTGCAACGGAGGCCTTGCTGGCCGACGAATACCGCACGTGGGCCAGGAAAGTGGAGGAGGTGAAGTCCCGTGCGGCGCGTTCGAACGTCCGCCCGTGCCAGGCCGATTCTGCTTGCCGGCTGACAATCGGGGCGCCGAGCGACGTGAAGATGCCGATGCCCGCTCCATCGGGTTGGCGCCTGCTCTGCTCGGACAGGCTGTCAGGAGCACCCAGCAGCCAGAAGGTGGCGTGGACCCGGTGTCCGCCCGCGTGGAGTCCAAACAACCTGCACATCCGTGGTGCCCTCCGTCCTGTCGCGCCGGCTATCCGTCCCCTCGCAACGACTGCCCGGAGACAGCCAGTGCTTCCGTCAGAATCCGTACCGCCTTCGGCCCGACGCCGTGCAGCGCCAGCAGTTCGGCCTGGCTGTGGCGGGCCACCGTGTCTAAGTCCGTGATGCCGGCCGAGACCAGGGCACGGGTGGCCGGGCCGCCGATCACTGGCAGCAAGTGCGGCGTGGTCCCGGAATCGGCGGCTTCGAGCTGCATGGCCAGCCGCTTTGGAGCGCAACTCAGCCAGGAGCGGCGCAGCAACCAGTTGAGGTCCTTGCCGTTGATGTCGGCCAGCGGCAGCCGGATGCCGATCGGCGTTCCCTCGGCAGCCCACCGCCCGGCCGTCGGGTGGGCTGCCAAGGCGGCATCGGCGTCGTCGTCGCTCAGACGTAGTTGAAGCAGGCCGTCCTGGCCCAGCGACGTAAACTCCTTCTTCCGGACGGAGAAGGCAGCCATGCCGGAGTGCACGGCCTCGACGGTTTCCGGCAGGGCCAGCGCGCTTTTCCGCAGCTGGGCCAGCGTAGTCATGGTTCCTATCCGTCCCAGCCGAGATTGCGGGCGATGCGTTCCAGGACGTCGAGGGTGGCCGCGTACTCGTGGTCGCTGATGCCCTCGGCTAGGACGGCCCGTGTGCGGTCAACCACGTCGCCAAGCGAGGCCAGACTGGCGCGGCCGGTGTCGGTCAACGCGTAGTGTCCGTCCGTGGAACTGACCCAGCCGCTTTCCACCAGCTCTTCCACCGGCGCCTGCGGCCCTTCGTCTTCCGTCTCCGGGATGAACGGGCCCAGGGCTTCGGTGAGCTCATCGTCGGTGGAGGGTTTGTCCGCCAGCAGGTTCATCAGCTGCCACTGGCGGCGCGTGATGCCGTGTTCTTCCATGGTCTCGATGAACTGCTCGTCGATCAGGCGGTCAACGAGCTTCAGCCAAAATCCGATGGGTCGTAGAGGTGCCATGCCGTCACCCTACAAGGGAGGCCTCCTGCTGATCGACCTAAAACGTCGAATCCGCCGCGGAACTGTCAGTATGAATGCTTTTCTGCCGTCAGCAGACCATGCTGACTCCGGTGCCGGAGCTTCCTACGATGGAACCAGCCAGGAGGGAGTTCCACCGTGCTTGAACTTCAAAAGCTTCATCGCCATCCCGCTTCCAGACCGGCGCCGCTGCTCCGCGACGTCTATGGAACCGTGCTGCGCCGGGAGCGCCGCCGCCAGCGGCGCACGCTCGACGACGTTGCCAGTCGCGCCGGGGTGTCGATTCAATATCTGTCGGAGATTGAGCGCGGCCGCAAAGAAGCCTCCTCGGAGATCCTCGCGGCGGTCTGCGCATCGCTGGGCTCAGGGCTGGCCGCTTTCCTGGCAGCGGCGCACCGTGAATTGACTGCGACCGAACGCCGGCCCGTTCTAGATCTGACCCGATCGGTCCCGCCGGGTTCGTTGGCGTCGGCTCCATTGGGCCTCGGCAGCAGCACCGAGCGGGGCGCCGTCTCAGAACCGGGCGCGGTCGCCCAAGCCGCGCCTCCGCCGTCGTCCATCCTGATGGCCGCCTAGGCCCCGACGTCACCGCGGCCGATCCACCTGCGGGCATCTGCGGTCCTTGTGCCATCTGTGGCGCGCCCGGCATCTCAGGCCGCGGCGGTCTGTACATTCCGGTACTAAACGACACAGGCCAGGGCGTGCCGCCAGCGGACAGCACAACGGGCAGGTGCAGCCTTGCGGCTGCGCCTGCCCGTTGGGGTTGCTGTATGGCGGGGATTAGGCCATGGCTGCCAGCTTGGTCTTGCCGAAGATGGCGCGGTCAACCGAGATCCGGCCGGGGCCAACCAAGGCCAGCGCCAGTGCGGCAGCGCCGAGCAGCAGCACCAGTTCGTAGCCACCGGCCTCCACGAAGACGCCCGCGGAAACGTGGACCAGCACCAGGGCACCGAACATGTTCAGCGCCAGCAGGGCGGCGACCACGCGGGTCAGTACGCCTAGGATCAGGGCGATGCCGCCGCCCAGTTCCAGGCCGGCGACGATCGGGGCCGCGATGTCGGCCACCGGAATGCCCATCTGGCCAAACGCGGCCTGGGTGCCGGCAATGGTCCATTCGTTGAACTTCTGCCAGCCGTGGGCTGCGAAGAGGAAGCCCAAGATAACGCGGAGGACGGTACGTGCGGTGGTGGTCAAAGCGGAATTAGTCATGATGTTGTCACCGTTTCGATGGTCAGGGGAACTCGGCCGTCTGGAACGAGCGATAAGCATCTAGGTTGACGCTTCAACTAAATCTTGACAGAAATAATGTTGAAGTGTCAACTTTCGCACCACTTAAGTCCGGCGGACCGGCTGGCGCAGAATGGTCTTGAGCTTGGACGGCTCGGTCTTCCGGGCGTCGCTGAGGTAGATCTCGTGGTGGCGGCCCACCGGTTCCAGCTTGTTCGCCGGCAGGTACTCATCGTGCAGCCGCGCCAGCACGGGTCCTTCGTCGTCGTACGGTCCCACATGCATGATCTGGACGCTCAGCCCTTCATCCAGCGACCCGAGCCGGAGCGAGTCCACGGCGGGAAGTTCCTTTTTGGCAGCTGCCTGCTGCATCGCGTCTTTTATGTGGTCCGCCCGCAGCCAATCGGGCTGGCGGATCATCAGCGTCCAGGACCACTCGTCCTTGGCGCGGCGGGTGAAGGCGGACATGTCCTTGGCCCACCACAGGCCTTCCAGCGGGCCGACAACGTAGTCGCGGGCGAACTGCTTCTTGCTGGCGAACTTCAACGTGTAGGAGACGGAATACAGTGCTTCGATCACCTGGCCGTACCACTCGGACGTGTTTGGATTGCCGTGGCCGTCTGCCTCCAGAAACTGCATTGGTGGGACGGTAACCAAGCGGAAATCCTTGCCCGGGGAGTAGAGCTCCTTCTGGTCCTTCTTGAAATCCAGCTTGTCCATGTTTGCTTTCCAAAGTCGAGGAATGTGGTCTAGTTATATCGCGTAGTCACGGCTGAGACGAGGGAAAATGCTGCAGCAGTTCGCCGCCGAATGGTGGCGCAGGATCAGCGAGGGGTTCACGCGCGGTGAACCGCTCGAGACCGGAATCCTGGAACTGGCGCTGATCCTTGTTGTTGCGTTGGTCTTGTCGGTTCCACGCGGCAGCTGGCGTTACTTCGGGTTGTTCGTCACGGCGGTCCATGAGCTTGGGCACGCTTTCGCGGCGCTGACCACCGGCCGCCTGGTGCGCGGAATCCATCTGCGGTTCGACCAATCCGGTGCCATGATCAGCCGTGGGGCGGGCCGGGCTTCGGCCGCGTGGGCAGGGTTCTGGGGATACCCGGTGCCCGCGCTGGTGGGGGCGGTGCTGGTGTGGGCCGCCTTCACCGGTTGGTCCGGCGCGGCGCTGTCGGTGAGCGCGCTCCTGCTGCTGGCCACGTTGCTGTTCATCCGGAATCTCGAGGGCATCGTCATCGCCGTGGGACTGGCGGTTGCCTCCCAGCTGCTGGTCTGGTTTGCGCCGGCGGAGTTCCTGGGCCACCTGACTCTGGCCATTGGCGTCGCGCTGCTGGTAGGTGCCGTGCGGGACTGGTTGAATCTGCTGAGCGTCCACACACGGCGCCGCCATCAGTTGGCTAATTCAGATGCGTTCATCATCGCCAAACGGACGGGGATTCCCGCCGCCTTCTGGCTGGCCGGGTTCGCGCTGGTCATCCTGGCGTGCTGGGCCGGGGCAGTGGCAACCGTAGCCGGCGTCGGCGACCTGATGAACCTCTGACCGTTCTGCGGAAACCCTCCGTCCGCAGCTGCCCGTGGTGGTGGCCTTGCCCACAGTCATTTCCGCCTCCCCGTGCACTGCAGCGGTTCCCGAGGGACGGGAATTATCGCCCTACGCGAGACGTTGTGGAATCGATGTTGAAATGTCTGGATGAGCAGCTATGATGGGCGCTCGCAGATAGGTCAAAACAAACTAGAGCATCAGGAGTTCTAAACCCGCATGGCAACCGATTACGACGCACCGCGCAACAAGGACGACGACAACAACAATGAGTCGCTCGAAGCCCTTCAGGCCCAGCGCTCCGGTGGTGCGAAGACCGCGCTGATCGACGTCGAGGATTCGGACACCGCCGAGGGCATTGACCTTCCGGGTGCTGACCTCTCCGGCGAAGAACTGGTAGTTCAGGTAGTTCCTCCCCGTGAGGACGAATTCACCTGCTCCTCCTGCTTCCTGGTCCGCCACCGCAGCCAGGTAGCCCGCGAAAAGAACGGCGAGAAGTACTGCCGCGACTGCGAAGGCTAAATCTTAAGTTCCGAACCCCGCGCTGATAGCAGCGCGGGGTTCTGCTGTTAAACCAAGGGCGGCGGTTTGCTAGGACCGCGTGCCTCACACGTCGCGGACGGCCTGGCTGATCGGGGTGCTCCCGTTGATGAATTCGATCACCTTGCCGGTGGTGGACGGAACGGCCAGCACCTCCGCGGCGACCATCGCGACGTCTTCCCGGCTCACCTGACCGCCCGGTGTGCCCGGTCCGGCCTGGATCTTCCCGGTCGCCGGCTCCAGCGTCAATGCGCCGGGACCAAGGATCGTCCAATCCAGCGACGTTGACTTCAGGTACTCGTCCGCGGCAGCCTTCGCCTCGGCGTAGGGGAAGAACGAATTGTCTTCCGGAACCCCATGATCCTTGCCGGCGCCCAGATAGGAAACCATGATGTATCGCTGCACACCGGCGGCGGCCGCGGCATCCATCGACCGGATGGCCGCGTCGCGATCCACTGCATAGGTGCGTTCCGGATTGCCGCCGCCGGCACCGGCCGACCAAACAACGGCCTCGTGCCCGCGCAGTTGATCGGCCAACTCCCCGGCGGTGGCGGTCTCGACGTCGGCAAGCACCGGCGTGGCGCCAGCGTCCCGGACATCGGCGGCGTGATCGGGGTTGCGGATCATCGAACTGACCTCGTGGCCCTGGCCGGTGAGGATGCGGGAGAGATGCAGCGCGACCTTGCCGTGGCCGCCAATAATGGCAATGCGGGACATATGCTTCCTTCCGTTGTGGTCTCCCCAACTTAGGCACGCAAACCGGCCAACGCCAGCGCCGGGCACGTCCGGAAGTACGACGGCGGTGCTCATCGCGGGCGGGAAAGTCGCGGACTACGGCGGCGGTGCTCACCTCGGGCGGGAAAGTCGCGGACTACGGCGGCGGTGCTCACCTCGGGCGGGAAAGTCGCGGACTACGGCGGCGGTGCTCACCTCGGGCAGGACAGTCCGCGGCGCGCTGGCTTGCTCAACGATGGGCTGCGGTCAGCCCAGCCCGCGCCGCCACCCATGGGGTGTCTGGCGTGCGGCTTCCGCGGACCCTAACCGTCGCTGCCGGTCAGATGGATCGCGGCCTCCGGAGTGGCCACCCGGAAGCTGAACGACTGCTCGATGTACAGATAAACGAACTCTTCGTCGTGCCGGTCGTAGCCGACCGACAGGTCCTGGCCCGACTCGAACAGAAAGTCCCCGCCGCGCAGGCTCATCACTATCGCCCCGCGGACTCCGGGCGCCCAGATAATCGGGCCGCCGAGCAGCTTGCGCAGGTGCTCGGACAGCAGATATCCGCCGTGCTCCGTCGCCTCCACCACGGCAGTGTAGTGTCCGGGGCCGAGCGCCAGTCCGAAAGGCCCGCCGATGCCCACCTGCAGCAGCGCCGAGACAGCCTTGGCCACGCGCTTGGGGTAGTCGTTGAAGTCTGGCACGCGCGCTATGGGTGCGTGCGGCGTGGCGCTGGTGACTCCGGTGATACCCACCTGCCTCCAGCCGTGGAAGACGGCCGAGTTCTCCGCAATGGCAATCTGGAGTGCAGCCTCATCCAGATCGGTGAGGTCCACATCGGCCGCTCCTCGATCATGATCCAGCAATTCCATGCGGGAAACCTTGAACGGTGCCCGGACCTCCACCAAGGGCAGCACCCCGCGCCGTCGCGCCGCCACGCCGTCGGCCGGCGCCGGCCCGGTCACCCGTTCCGTGCGTCCCAAATTCGTGGCGGAATACTCCCAGCCGTAAGGCCCTGCGAAATCGACCATCTTGCGGGCACCCAAGGCCACGGTGAGTCGCTCCCTGGCTTCCTGATCCAACAGCCTCCATCCGCCGTCGGAAATCGGGGCATGCTCGCGGAGCAGGTGGTTAATGGTCATGAGAAGTCCTCCCGGAGGCTGCCGATCCCCAGCGACGGATCAGGGCGACCCTGCCCGGACCCCGAACCTGTCGCCGGCGCTTCGGGGCTCGATCCCGCTGCGGCCGCAGCCTCGGCGGCGCCCCCGTTGGCCACAATGTCGCCGTCCTGGAACAACGTGCCGCGGGCAATTTGCCGCCATTTCGGCTTTCGCCGCAGCAGGAACTCCAGGTCCATGCTGAAATGCTTGAACTCCTCGGCCAAGGAATCCTCCATAATGGCGACCGATTCCGGATCCTTTTCCAGCGACATCCGTTGCTCGTACCAGCCGATCGCCTCGGCTTCCTCGGTCAGGTTGGCGCACATGCGCGCAAACGTCCGCGTCTCGGCGGAGAGCTCTTGGGCGGGTTCGTGATACTGGTCAAAGCCCATCTGGATTCCTCCGTGAGGTTGTGCCTCTGAGCCAGCGTAGCCACGGCCCAGCAACCTGACTACCCCCTGACGACGGCGGAGCACGGCTGGTCTCGGGAAGCTCAGTTTGGGTGCGGGCCAAGCAACCCCGCCCGGCTCGTTGGGGTTGACGTCCCGGGCGTTTACCGGCGCCTTCAAGGATAGAGAACCGCATCTTGCCGCCGAGAATCCGGTATTGGCTCGGATGCTGTCGATGCCGGGAAGGCCGTGGCCTACTGGGACCCGGCATCCAAGCGAGACTGAACCGCAGGGCGACGCAAGCGCGGTGATCACCTTGTCACTGCCGATCGTCGGCCAGCAGACGCCACCGGTGCCGGAACAGCCCAGCCGCCATCGAAGCGGCGCAGTCTGGGCCGCTGGTAGATGGTTTCTGGAGTGGCAACGGTGGCTGCGAGCATTTTGACCGGGACCGTCGCCGTTGGCGGTTTACTGATCATCACTGCCGGCAAGTACACCGCCGACGTATAGAGCCGAGCGCCGCGAGACCAAAGCCTCCATCAAAGACTGAGAGTCAGGCGCCTGGCCGCATGAAGTCGGATTCATAGGCCGCGATGACGGCTTGGGTGCGGTCCCGGACCCGGAGCTTGGAAAGGATCGACCCGATGTGGGTCTTGATGGTTTCGGTGCCGAGGAACATCGCCTGCGCTATTTCCTGGCTGGCCAAGTGACGGAGGACCTCGGCCTCACGGCTGCTGAGCCCGGCAGCAGCAACGCGGTCGCGGGAATTGTTGCCGTGGACTGCGACTAGCTCGCGAAGCTTGGCCGGGAACACGATGGAGTCGCCAGCGGCCACTGCACGTACGGTGTGAAGGAGTTGTTCCGGCCGGGCTCGTTTGAGCAGGAAGCCGTCGGCGCCGGCTTTCAGCGCCTGATACACGTAGTCGTCGCTTTCGAAGGTGGTCAGGATCAGGATCCTGGGGCGATCGACGACGAGGGCCACCAACTGGGCGGTCGCCTCGATGCCGTCCATCTGCGGCATCCGCACATCCATCATCACCAGATCCGGCTGCAGCCGCCGCACTTCCGGCCACACTTCCGTTCCATCGGAGGCTTCACCGACGACTTCGATGTCTCCGTGTGCACCGAGAATGACGGCAAGACCGGAGCGGACCAATGGTTCATCGTCAACCAGCAATACGCGGATGGGCTGGTTCACCTGGCTCGCTCCTGCAAGGGGATGTCCACGGACAAGATCCAGCGGCCGCCGGCTAACTGGGACCGGGTGCTGCCGCCGGCCAGTCTGGCCCGCTCCTGCATGCCCGCGATGCCGCGGCCACTGGGCCTCGGCGCAGCCGCGTCCGAGGACTCCGCTATTGGATTCACGAGTCGAATCTGCAGGTACCGGCCGATGGGATGGATGTGAAGTACTGGCTCCCGCGGTGAAGCGTATTTAAGTGTGTTCGTGAGCCCCTCCTGCAGAATCTTGAACGCGGGCGCCGACGCTGCTGCCGGCACCTCCTCCAACATCTGGGTCTCGAACTCGCGTTCCACGTGCAGGCCTTGGTCTTCCATGTGGTCCAAATAACCGGGTAATTGTCGAAGTCCCGCGGGATTTTCTACTTGCGCTCCGGGCGCCCGCAGAATTCCGATCACTCGATCGAGTTCGGCCAGGGCACTTCGGCCAGTGTCGGCGACCGCGCGCATGGCCCGCGCTGCACCATCGGGATCACGTCCCAACAAGGCTTCGGCGGCGGTCGCCTGAAGCGTGGTTACGGTCAGGGCATGGCCCACGGAGTCGTGGAGTTCGCGGGCAAGCTCGTTTCGTCTGGCTTCCATCCGCGCTTGCTCTTCCTCTAGTTCACGGTGCTCCGCCGGAGAGGGACCCAGCAAAAGCGAAGCCCAGTGGGGCAACGCCATGCCTGTCAGTATGGTGAAAATGATGACTCCGGTACTCAGCCCCAGCGACCACAGTGCCGCCGTCGTGCCATCGGTAAAGGGGACGACTGCGGCAGCCAGTTCGTTGGCGGAATCCGCGTTGCCGAGCAGAGGCAGGATTACCGCGGCGAGGATCAGAGGGGCCGCGAATGCGATTGCCACCAGGGTGAGGCCGCCGGCCATGAGATGAACGAGGTACCAAACCGCGCCTCTGATGCGTCGTTGCCGTGTCACGGGACCGGCCGGTTCGGCCAGTTTTACCGCCAGGAGTTCACCGACGGCGGTTCGTTCCAACGCCCGGGTTGCGGAGAGCGCCGCGGGCACGGCGAGCAGCAGGACCAGCACTGCGAACGCGACGACAGCGTTGGCGGGGCTCACGGCGGCTAGTTGGGTGGCCCAGATGAAGACGACGATGTACGGCACAGCGAGCAGGGCGCCGATCATCATGAACACGAAGTGTCTGAAGATCCGCCCTGCCCGCTGTAACGGCCTTCGGCCCGTTTCTGTCATGGGCTCATTCTCGGCCATCGCCTGCTGGCCGTCATCCACTGAGCCCGCACCGGCGGCAGGAGCCGCGGTGTTTGAGGTAGTAGGCCAGTGTGGCGGCGCCGAGCAGTACGCCCCAAGGAATCCACAGGAGGGTCGGGCCAATCGTCGCCCAGTTGGCCCAGTCGATCGGGATGCCGCCAGCGCCGCGTATGGTGAACACCCGAATCATCTCGGCACCGGCGGGAATAGCGATGAGGGATACAAAGCCAGACGGAATGACAGCCAAGAGGACCGGGACCCGGCGTCCGCCCAGGAAAGGGATCCAGCGGGGGAACGCCGAGCCCCAGCGCTGGATCAGGCCCAGCGTCAGCAAGACTCCTAGCAGCGCCATGGAAGCCAGGCCAAGACCGGCGTACACCAGACCGCTGTCCTGCATCTGCTGCAGGAATGCCGGCTCGATTCCGAACGGAATGCCCGCCGCCCAAGCAAAGCGCGTGACGGCATAGACTCCTGGAATGATGGCGGCGGCGATGGTAACTGGCTTTCCCCACCGTCTGGCGGTTGCAACAGAGGAATGACGACCGCAGGCGACACAAGCGCCCGAACTCCTGCGAACGGCCACGGTTGCGGTCAGGATCCACAGCGCCACGCCAATGATGCAGACCAATTGATGGCCCACAATCGGCCACGGCAGATCGATCGCTGTTCGCAAGAATCCAGGATCGGTCAATGACTTGACCGTGAGAAACGGCAGATAGCCCAGTGTCGCCAGGATATTGCTATCGACGACCGCCAGTAGCACGACGGCGCCATAAACGGAGGCAAAGACCGTGGAGCCCTTCGCCAACGCCCGGGCCGGAAGCAGTCGGTAATGAACGGCAAAGCCAAGTAGGGATCCCAGCATCGCCAGAGACGGCAGGACGTACGCGAGGACGGCGCCCAGCGGCCCATTCAACTCGTGGGACAGGGCCTCGGCGGGAACCAGAGGTAAGGAACCTTGCGTCAGCAGGAAGACAAACGCGGTTATCGTGTAGATGCCGGCCGCCAAGGCCGTGATCAACGGTGCCCGTTCTATGAACCGGACGCTTGCAGCTGGGGGATGGTGTTGCACTCCTGTAGTAGTCATGATTTCAGTCTTCCCACCGGGGATCGCCTGCGGATCCCGCTGCCGGGCGAGCGGCATCCCCCGAATGAGGGAAAGCGAGTGCCTCATAGTAAAGTTGCGGGGTGATTCGCCGATACTCTGCTTTGCTGATGCTCCCGCTCGTGGCCCTGGTCGCCACCGGTTGTGGACAGATCGAACAGGCCGCCTCCGACGCCGCCGACCAAGCCGCAAACGCTGCTTCCGAAGCCGTCAGCCAAGCCGCGTCCGATCTGGCAAATGCGGCTGTCGGCGAAGCTGTCAAGCAGGCGTGCGCTCCGATCCGGGACGGCAGCATCGGTGCCGAAGAGCAGCAGCTGCTCGGCGGACTGGTCTCGGCCGCAGACGCCGCCGGCGTTCCCGCCGAGATCACCGGCCCGATGTCGCAGATTGCCGAATCCGGCGACCAGATCCCGGCCGAAACCGTCGCCTCCATGCAAAAGGCGTGCGACGACTACAGCGCCGGCTAGGGTTCCGTCCGCCGGCACCTATTCTCCGTCCGGACGCCGGAAGATCCTGACCGACGCCTCGTTTGCCAAGCGGCCGGGGGCCCTCAGAACGGCGGAGCTGCCGGCTGCGCTGGCCACCCAGGGAACGGGCTGGATCGTCTGCCCGGGCTGTCGGTCTCTGAACCGGAGGCCAATCCAATATCAAGTTCTTCTTGTTCCGCTAGCTCGGGTGCGCCCGAATGGACAGCTGGCGTTCCTCGAACATCAGCGTCAGAACCACCCAAGTCTCCATGCGGTGGGTCGGTGGATTGTCCGGAACTGATGCCCAGCACCGCCGGTTCCGGTTGGCGTTCGGGTAGTTGGGCGTTCTTCAGCCAGGCGTGGTTGCGTAGTGGTTTTTGTGCCGGATCCAGGGTGGGCGGCGGGAAGAACCAGGCGACGCCGTTGATGACCTCGATCCGCCAGTCTCCTTCGTGGATGAGGTGGTGGTGGTGGCTGCATAGCATCACGCCGTTGTCGGTGGAGGTTGGGCCGCCCTTTTCGAACCACCGGATGTGGTGCACCTCGGTCCAGGGTGAGGGGGCGGTACAGCCGGGGAAGGCGCAGCCTCCGTCCCTGGCGATGATCGCCAGCCGCAGGTATTTCGGGAACAGCCGCTGGGATTGGCCGACGTCCAGGATCACGCCCATGCCGGCCAGGACCACCGGGATGATGTCTGCATCGCAGGCTATCCGGCGGATCGTCTTGGCGCTGAGCGCTCCGGAGAAGGTGCCGGTTCCGGGGCGGCCGAGGTCGGTGGCCAGGTCTTTGTAGTCAATGGTGGCCAGCAACTGGGGACGGCGTCCGCCGGCGGCCGGCAGCAGGTCCGTGGTCAGAGCGACCTTGCAGGCACCGATGAGTCCGTCCAGTTGCTTCTGCTGCCGGGTCCGCCGGTCCAGGTCCCGGCCGGTGGCGGCGGCCGGATCAGCATCGTCTGGTTGGTTCCCGCCTGCTGCGGTTCTGCTAAGCGGGTCGACGGCAGCTGGCAGGGACCCGGCAGCGTCCTCGCCGGTAGCATCATCCCCGGTGCCGGGGGCGGCACCGGGCGTACCGGTGCCGTCAAACCCGACCGTGCCGGCCGTAGCGGTGCCTTCCCTCAAACGGGGATTGGTGGCCGTGTTGTAGACCGTGGCCAGGACCTCGTTTTGCTCGTCGGTGGCGTTGATCTCGTAGCAGTGCAGGCCGTTGCGGCGGCCGCGGTAGAACAATCCTTGGCGTGATTTCAGCTCGGCGGCTGCCGGGTCGGCGCCGCCGGGATTCAGGCCGCCCTCCCAATACCGGATCAGCTCCCGCAGCGAATCGGCGTCGTAATCGGAGGCATGCTTCACCAGTGCCTCTTCCATCTTGCGCAGCTGCTCCGGTTCGGCGGTGCGGCGCAGCCCGTCCACGGCTTTCCGGATCAGGTTCGCGGCCTGGCCGGACACCTTCCCGTCGTCCAACGCACGGGCGAGCACCGGCAGCCGGGGCGGCGCGGCCGGCCTGCCCTCCGGCACCGGCCGGGCTTCGGTGGCTTCCGCCAGCTGGAACCGGCGCGCGGCTTCCTGCCGGGCAATGCCCAGCTTCGCCCGCAGGAAATCCTCATTCGACTTGAAGGCGCCGCGTTTCTGCCGGTCCGGTGCATCCGGATCGTGGGGTTCGTCCGTTTCGCCGACGGCCGCGATGTTCTGCGCTTTGATGATGCGGGCCAAGACCAGCTGGGTTTGGGCAACGGTGTTGGACAGCTCTTCAACTTGTGCTGCCGTCCGGGCGACAGACTTTGTGCTGCGTGTCAGCCCGCCGCTCCTGAGCCGGCTGTTCAGTCCGCTGACTTCGGCGCACAAACGGGCCAGCAGAGCGGACTCATCCTGCTCTGCTCCCGGAGTCGCATCCAGCGCCTCGATCGCCATGAATCCAGCCTATGGAGCACGTGTGCCGGGGAGCAGAGCCGAGATCAGACAGGTGGATAAGGTGCCAGCGATGGGGCCTGTGGAGATGGGGTGCCAGCAAGGGCGGTCTGTGGAGGATAGGTCCTGCGACGCGGTCCTGCGACGCGGTCCTGCGACGCGTGCCCGCGACGTGCCTGGGGTACAGGCGTGCCCCACTTAGTGCGTGGCGCGCGCACCTTCCCTAGGGGCTTCGGCGGGTTCTTCTTCCACCGGTTTACGGACGAAGAACGCGGCTGCGACGGCCACCACGGAGATGATTGCCCCGGCGAGGAAGGCAGCTCGCACACCTCCGGCCACCGCCGTCGACGTTTCCGCGCCGCCAGCCGTCAGCGCAGCTGTCTGCATGGACATCACGGTGATGAACATGGCGGTGCCTGCCGCCCCGGCCACCTGCTGCACGGTGCCGATGATCGCGCTTCCGTGCGAGTACAGTGGCCGCCGCACGGAGCCCAGGCCTGCGGTGAACAGCGGAGTGAACAGCAGAGCCAGACCCAGACTGAGCACGATATGCGCGGCCAGCAGAGTCAGCGGAGCGGTGTTCTCGCTGACCGTGGACAAGTACCAGAGCACGGCGCTGACCAGCACAGTTCCCGGCACCAACAGCACCGTCGGCCCGAACTTGTCGTACAGCCGGCCCACGGCCGGCGCCAGCAGGCCCATCAGCAGCCCGCCCGGCAGCAGCATCAGGCCGATCTGCAGCGGTTCCAGCCCCAGAACCTGCTGCATATATATAGGGAGCAGAATGATGGTGCCGAACAGCGCCGCCATGCTAACGGCCATCAGCCCCACGGACATGGAGAAGTTGCGCGCGCGGAATGGCCGCAGATCCAGCAGCGCCTTGTCCTGGCGCTGCAGCCGCACCTGGCGCAGCAGGAACACCAGCAGCGCCACCCCGCCTGCCGCAAACGCAACCCACATCGCGGCACCCGAGGTGGGCTCCGCCGTCGTTGTTCCGTGTCCGGACCCCACCTGGCTGAGGCCGTAAATCAGCCCGCCGAAACCAATGGCGGACAGCACCACGGACGGAACATCCAGCGGCACCTGCCTGGGCTCGCTCACGTTCTGGATGCGGCGGTTGCCGACCAGCAGCATCGTCAGCGCGATTGGCAGCACCAACCAGAACATCCAGCGCCAGGACAGCGCGTTGAGGATGATGCCGGAGATGGTCGGGCCGATCGCCGGTGCCACCGAAATGACAATCGAGACGTTGCCCATGGTCTTTCCACGGTCCTCCGCCGGCACCAGGTTCATCAGCGTGGTCATCAGCAACGGCATCATGATCGCCGTGCCCGATGCCTGCACCACGCGCGCCACCAGCAGCACCTCGAACCCCGGAGCCAGCCCGGCCAGCAGCGTGCCCGAAGAGAACAGCAGCATGGCGGCGGTGAAAACCTGGCGCGTGGTGAAACGCTGCAAAAGGAAGCCGGTCACCGGGATGACCACCGCCATGGTCAGCATGAAGGCGGTGGTCAGCCATTGGGCCGCGCGGGCGCTGATGTTCAGGTCTTCCATCAGCTCGGTCAAGGCCACGGACATGATGGTCTCATTCAAGATCACCACAAACGCGGAAACCAGCAGGATGCCGATCACCCGGCGGTTGCGGCGCGACTCATCAGCCGTCAAACCGCCGCCCTGGGCCTGTACGGGCTGCGCCGAGGCACTATTCGTCAACGGTTCATTGCTCACGGGAGAATCCTCGGGTGGAGTGCGTACTGTTGTGGTCGGCCGCTAGAGGCCAAGAACGCCGCCGAAAACGCGGAATAGTAGTCTAACCCTGACCCATCAGCGCCTATTCCCGCTCCGCCTCAAGCCCTGCCAAATAACGACGGCGGTGCTCGCCACCTTCGGCTGCGTCGCCCGGGAGTGGCGCGGGGAAGCAAGCGCCGATCCGGATGCCGCGCCCTTGGGTCAGCGCTGAACCGCGTGACGCAGGCACCCTTCAACCGCGTGACGCAGGCACCCTTTAAAGAGGAGAGGCCCCGCCGGCGCACTGCCGACGGGGCTCCCTGTGATCCTGGCCCGGCCGTTGGGGGAATAGCCGGCCCAGGAGACTGTGGTGAACTACATGGTGTAGTAGCCGGTGACCGGCATGGCGCTCACGTCGTGAACCAAGGTGCCCTGGCTCGGGTTGAGCGCGCTGATCATCTTGCCGCCGCCCAAGTAGATTCCGATGTGGGCGCCGCCGTTCTGCACTACCAGGTCGCCGGCCTTCGGGCTGCTGGTCGGCGTCAGGGCGCTGCCCTGAGTCTGGCTGGTGCGGGGCAGATCGACGCCAACCTGGGCGTAAACCCACTGGGTGAAGCCGGAGCAATCCCAGCCGGAGGTGGAGGTGCCGCCCCAGACATAGGGCGTGCCCACACCCTGCATGGCGATGTCCACGATGCTCTGGTTGCCGGCGGTTGAAGCAGGCTTGATGTTGGTGCTGGCCAACGAGACGGTGGCGGTGTCTGCCGGTGCAGCCTGCGTCGCCGCGGCGGCTACGCCAGCGCCTGCGCCGGAGCCCTGGGCAACCTGGCCGCCGCCGGACTGAGTGCCCTGCGCGGAGCCGGTCAGCGCGATCTCGTCACCCGGGTAGATGATGGTGTAGGCGTTCAGCCCGTTGATGGCCAGTACGTCCTGCACGTTCTTTCCGTACTGGGCGGCGATCGTGCCTACGGTGTCGCCAGCGGCCACGGTGTGGGTGGCGGCGTCGGAAGCAGCTTCGGTGCTGGTAACGGAAGCCTGCTCCGCATCGGCGGCGGCGTTGGCCGGGGCCGCAACGGCGTCCGCCACATCGGCTGCACCGTAGGTCGGGACGGTGACATCGGCGGCGGCGTTGGCCGGCATGCCGACGCCCAGCATCAGGCCGCCGGCAGCCGTGACAACGGCGGCGCTGCGGCCGACGGTGCCGGCGTGGGTCGAAACGGCGTTGGACAAGCCGGCCACAGTGGTGTTGCGGACGGGGGTGGCGCGGTGGCGAGCGCGGTTGTTTTTGAGCAGCAAGAAGTAACCTCTCCCAATGCTTACGAG
The DNA here is from genome assembly GCF_022637435.1 of Arthrobacter sulfonylureivorans. NCBI lineage: Bacteria > Bacillati > Actinomycetota > Actinomycetes > Micrococcales > Micrococcaceae > Arthrobacter > Arthrobacter sulfonylureivorans. The sequence goes on along the minus strand of NZ_CP093326.1, from coordinate 3,301,599 downwards.
GTGAGCTGTCGGATTCGGATGGGAGTCACCCGGTCGTGCGGCAGTGCGGCATGCACTCCACGCGACTTAACCCCAAGGGCCCCAAGAGGGGCCCGGAAAAGTGGGTCCCCCGCCTCTGCCAGATGTCTAGCGAACGAACTCGAGAAGGTTGGCAGAGCTCAGCAATACCTTCCGAGGACGGCGGCGCATGATCGCCGACGTGATGATTACGTTACATAACGGTCCGATAACTGTCCAAGGCCTGAAATTTACCTGTGGATAACCTGAAAGCCCGACAATTTTTAGGGTTGCAAGGGCCGATTTGCACCGAATCGTAAGAGTCGGGTTGCTACATCCCTTGGGACAGACCGCCGCCGCTCACCCCTTTTTTCTGCCCATTTCCGGGCCTTCCGAGTGAAGATCATCACCAAAATGGGCCCGCTCAGACCGTCTCCACAGGGCGAATAACTGCCATTGTCCGAGCCCGGCGGCGGGAGTAGGCTCCGGACTAACCGGGCCGCGAGAACGGCCGGCGCTTCGGCTTGCGGCCGGCGGCGTGGCCCAGCCACTTCGGAGAGGAATGAAGCGCCATGCCCATCACCCGCGATCTCATCATCAACGGCGAGCACGTCCCGGCGGTTTCCGGCAAGACCACCGAGGACATCAGCCCTTACACGGGTGACACGTACGCCACCGTCGCCGCCGCCGGTCCGGAGGATGTCACGCGCGCCGTCAACGCGGCGTCCTCGGCCTTTGACTCCTGGGCAGCCACGCCTCCCACCCAGCGGGCGAAGATCTTCCTGAAAGCTGCCGACCTGCTGGAGGAGCGGATGCAGCAGGGCATCGAGCTGATGGCCGGCGAGGTCGGGGGAGTAGCGGTCTGGGCCGGCTTCAACGTCCAGTTGGCCGCCAACATCCTGCGCTCTGCCGCGGCGGCTACTACCGCGCCGCGAGGTGATGTGCTCGCCACCGACCTGCCGGGCAAGTTCTCGCTCTCGGTCCGCCAGCCCTACGGTGTGGTGGCGGCGCTCTCGCCCTGGAACGCGCCATTCATCCTGGGCATCCGCGCCATGGCCATCCCGCTGGCCGTGGGCAATACGGTGGTGCTCAAGCCCAGCGAGGACGCACCGCTGGCCTGCGGCCTGTTCCTCGCGGACGCCATGTTGGACGCCGGACTGCCGGCGGGAGTGCTTAACGTGATCACGAACGACCGCGCGGACGCGAACGACGTGGTCAGCACCCTGATCTCCGACCCGCGCGTGCGGAACGTGAACTTCACCGGTTCCACCAAAGTCGGACGGATCATCGGCACGCTGGCGGCGCAGAACCTGAAGCCGGCGGTACTCGAGCTCGGCGGCAAGAACTCGCTGGTGGTGCTGAAAGACGCAGACATCGACTACGCCGTCCAAGCGGCGGCATTCGGCTCGTTCATGAACGCCGGGCAGATCTGCATGTCCGTCGACCGGGTGATCGTTGACCGCAGCATCTCCGAGGAATTCTCCAGCCGATTTGCGGAAAAGGTGGCCAAGCTGCCCACCGGCGACCCGATGAACCAGGCGACGGTTATTGGACCGCAGGTCAACCAGAGCTCGGCCGACCGGCAGTACGCACTGATCGACGACGCCGTCTCCAAGGGCGCGCAGGTCCTGGCCGGCGGAGATAAAGCGGGCCAAGCCGTGGTGCCGGCGACGGTACTGTCCGGCATCACGGAAGAGATGCGGATCTACGATGAGGAGATCTTCGGTTCAGCCACCACGGTGATGGAGGTGGACGGGCCGGAAGAGGCGGTGAAGCTGGCCAACGATACGAATTACGGACTTACCTCCGGCGTGATCACCGAGAACCTGGCCGAAGGCTTTGAGGTGGCGCAGCGGCTAAAGACCGGAATCAGCCACGTCAACGACCAGCCGGTGCAGGACGAACCGATGGCCCCGTTCGGCGGCATCCACGAGTCGGGCTACGGCAAGTTCGGCGGCCAGGCCGGCATCAATTCGTTTACCGAGGAGCGCTGGATCACCATCCAACAAAGCGGGCACGCGCAGTACCCGTTCTAGTTTCAGTCGCGGATGCGCACGGCGGTCTCGCGCATGTAGCGGTCAACATGGGCGTACGCGTCGCGGGTCAGTGCTTTCCACAGTTCGACGGCGAGGCGCGGGTTTTCGCTCTCCAGCCGGCTGATCGTTTCGGCCGGGAGGAGTTTGACCCGTACCGTTCCGTGGGCGCGCACGGTGGTTTCCTGCCGGTCGGCGCTGCCCAGCGCCATTTCGCCGAACGTCATGCCGGCGCTGAGGGTGGAGAGCTTGACCCGGCTGTTCTCCGGACCGGGCGACGTGGTGACGACGCTGCCGGACAGGATGAAATAGACACCGCCGAAGCGCTGGCGGATGCGGCGGATCACGTCGCCGTCGTCATAGCTGTGCTCTTCCATCAGTGCGGCGAGCGCAGCGGCGTCCTCGGCGGCGAGCGGGCTGAGCGCGGGCGAGTCGGCCACGTCCACGGTGGCCGGCTGGCAGAGTTCGTCCCCGTAACTGGCAATCAACTGGTTCTCCGCGAATTCGACGGCGGAGGTGCGGGTGGCGAACGACGGCAGCGCCCGCCCGTCCTCTTCGAACCGCTGCGCCAGGGCGCCCTCGCCGTCGATGAGCACCAAGCCCCGTCCTGCCTTCGCCAGCGACGTCCGGAGCTGCTCCAGCATGTCCAGGGCGACCGGGGCGGTTTCATCCACCCGGCGCATATCCAGGATGATCAGTTCCACCGACTCGTCCAGGTCGCTGACCTCGCGCACCATGGATTCCGTGCCCGCGAAGAGCAGGTCCCCGTTCAGTTCGATCACCCGGGCACGGTGCGCGTTGTCCCGCAGCACGTCTGCGGCCTCGTCGGTGCGGCGGATGCCGGACGGGGCGTCGGCGATGTCGTAGCTGGCACGGATGGCATTGCGGCCGGTGCGGGCCGCCCGGACGAAGTGCAGCCCCATGTCGTGCGAGATCCGCCGGCTGGCCTCCACACCGCGGACGCTGCTCCCGTGATCGTTCAGCGGCGGTGAGTAGACGGCCAGGCCCAGCTGGCCCGGCAGCACCGCGAGCAGCCCGCCGCCGACCCCTGACTTGGCCGGCATCCCCACGTCCGAGAGCCACGCCCCGGCGTCGTCATACATGCCGCAGGTGGCCATGACGGAGAGGACCCGTTCCTCCACCTCCAGGTCCAGCACCTGTTTCCCGGTCAGCGGATTGGTACCGCCGTTGGCCAGCGTGGCGGCCATGACGGACAGATCGCGGCAGGTGACCAGCACCGAACACTGCCGGAAGTAGTCCTCCGCCACCGGGTCCGGCTCCTGCTCGATGATCTCGAAGGAGCGCAGCAGGTGGGCCAGCGCCCGGTTGCGGTAGCCGTGCCGCGCCTCCGACTGGTAGATGCGCTCGCTGACCGACAGGTCCCGGCCGGCGAAGGCCGAATAGTGCTCCACGATGCGGCGGAAGCCGGTCTTGCCGCCGCTGCCCTTGATCAGCGAGGTGGCGGTCAGCGCACCGGCGTTGATCATGGCGTTGGCCGGGCGGCCGGTGCCGGGAGCCAGCGAGATCTCGTTGAACGCGTTGCCCGACGGCTCCACGTCCACCTTCCGGTCCACGGCCTCCAGACCCAGATCGGACAGCGCGAGCCCGTAGGTGAAGGGCTTGGAAATGGACTGGATGGTGAACTCTTCGCCGGAGTCGCCGACCTCATACACATAGCCGTCCACCGTGGCCAGGCAGATGGCGAACCTGTCAGGGTCCACCCCCGCCATCGCGGGAATGCCGCCGAAGGGCTTGCCGTCCTTGAGTCCGGCGAGCTCGGTGTGCAAGGTGCGCAGGTAGCTCTGGATAGGGGAGTCCATGCTTGCCAGCCTATGGGGTTCGGGGGTCGGAACCGGATCCCGTTGCCCGCGGAGCCTGCCCTTGAAACGGAACGCACGCTCACCTGGCTGGGGTATGCGGGCCGCTAAATTAGCTGCATGAGTGATTCCTTGCCGAGGTCTGCCGTCGACAATCCGCTGTTCGACCTGCTGGCTGCCGGCGATCGGGCCGGGACGCTCGCTTACGCGGCAGGGATGGACGACGACGAAAAACGGCGGCAGAAGTCCCTGGTCCGGAAGCTCCGGTTGGTGGTGTCGGCGGAGCCGACCAGTGCACGCTCAACGGGCGGGTGGTGGCTGGGCCGGTTGACGGCAGACCACTGGGCCGCGGCGGACATCGCGCACATGGCCTGCATCGGCGCGGAACGTTCGGCCGACCTCTCCTACACCGACGTCAGGGTGGCCCGCGATGCGCCGCCGGCGCTGTTTCCTGACCGGCTGGACTTGTTCGTTGAATCCTGGTCGGCCCGGTACGAACGGAACCCGAAAGGCTGGGACCGCAACCGCGGTATTGAAGCGATGTTCGACTGGGTCCGTGACGGGCTGATCCCCGCACCGGCCCGGCGCGGGGCAATGCTGCTCCTGCTCAGAGAGACCCAGATGGACCGCGTCGCCTACCTGAAGTTCCTGCGGGAACGACCCGGGCTGATCGACGTGACGCTCAAGGAGTTGTTCCGCGTGCCCGGGGTCACAGGCGCCAGCGCCATGCAGTTCGACGAGACCAACCCCTGGGAGAACCGCAGGCTGTCCGTCCTGCTGCCGCAGCTGGTCAAGCTGGGCTACTGGGACGATGAATGGGTTCGGCAGCGGATCGAACGAGTGCTGGCCAGCGATGAATGGCCGGAGTACCAGAAGCGCTTTTTCAAGCTTCTGCGCAGCAACCTCGCCGAGTGAATGGAGAAAACCAGCCGGTGAAGGAGCGGCACACTGGGGTTATACCGCCCGGGCGCGGTGTTGTCCGATGAACTGTTCGTCTACGCTGTGGGAAACGGCGGCAGCGGCGAAAGGCGGGACAGCAATGACTTCCAATCCGCAGGGCACAGGGCCGGACGGCGTCGAGGCTGAAGGCGGGGGCGCCGGCCGATCGGGCACGGGACTGCCCGGCGGATCCGGCCGTGGCGCATCCGACGCAGTAGAGCCCGGGTCCGGTGGACCGGACAGCGACCGGCCGAAGCGCACACCGGCGAAGCGGATAGGCACACGCCTGGGGGTGATCTGGACGGCGGTTGTCATCGCGCTGATCCTGCTGGTGCTGCTGATCATCTTCATAGCTCAGAACCAGGATCAGGTCCTGCTGCGCTACTTCGGTTTCGAGGGGCAGGTCGCCTTAGGGCTCGCACTGTTCATCGCCTCGGTGGCCGGCGGCATTGTCGTTGCCGCTGCCGGCGCCGCCCGCATCATCCAGTTGCGCTACCGGGACCGCAAGATCCGCAAGAACGGTGCGAAGCCGCGTTAGCTCCGGTGGCGCAGATGAGCCAGAGCGGTGCCCGCCGGCTGTTGACCTTCGGCCACGGCACCAGCACGCCTGACGAACTAGCTGCACTGCTCAACGGAGCCGGCGTGCAGAAAGTCGTTGACGTCCGCCGCTTCCCGGGCAGCCGCAAGCACCCGGACATGGGCAGCGATGCGCTCGCCGGATGGCTTCGCGACGCCGGTCTCGGCTACCGCTGGGAAGAGGCGTTGGGCGGACGACGTCGGATTCCGGCAGGGGAGCCGGAGCCCGACGTTTGGTGGCGGGTTGCAGCATTCCGCGCCTACGCCGCCTACACCCGCACGCCGGAATTCGCCGGTGGCCTGGGGCGCCTGCTGGCCGATGCCGAGGCCGCCGAGGTGGCGATCATGTGCAGCGAGAGCGTGTGGTGGCGGTGCCATCGCCGGCTCATCTCTGATGTGCTGGTAGCCCTGCACCAGGTTGACGTGGTGCATCTGCTGCCGGGCGGCAAGGAATCAATCCATGAGCCGTCGGCCGGCGCCAGAAGCGACGACGGCCAGCTTTTCTGGGACCGCGCGGAGGATTAGGTCAGCGCTTGCGGCCGAAGACCAGCGACGCCACCGCCGTCGCCGCCGTCACTGTATAGACGGACGGCCAGGCGCCGATCTTCTTGGCCAGCGGGTGGGACAGTCCGAAAGCGGCCAAATATCCGGCGGTGAGGGCGGCCGCCCGGCCCGCACCGGCGTTGCGCTTCCACAGCGCGAAGGCGCCGGCACCTGCCGCGAACAGCACGGCTCCGCCCAGCGGCCGGTTCTTGGTGGCGCGTGCGGTTTGGAAGCCGCCGATCAGGCCGGCGCTGGTCAACAGGGTAGGGGCAACGGAGTCCATGGACCTCTCCTCAAATTCGGGACTTCCAGCCTAGCGCCCACTTTGCCGGCGGGGTCCGCCAGCCCCAGTCCTCGTAGCGCCTGCCGGGGAAAACGTGCACTCGTCGCCGCGGCCCATGGTCACTACAACATCGGAGTCCTTGGCCGCCTCGGTGGAACGGCGGCCTAGCAATGGGCTGACTGGGAAGCTTCGGCCTGCTTCGGCGGGCACCGGGTAGTGCCGTACGAGCAAAACACGCAGCAATCTCCCTCGAGCGGCCGTATCCGCGAGTTACAGCGCGGGCAGAACCAGAAAAACTGGCACGCATCAGTGGGCATCTGCGCGGTAGCCGCATGCCCGCAGGCCGGACACGTCAGCACTGATTCCAGTTCAATCTCCACGGCTCCAGTATCCGGCCCGGGGACGGCCGCCGCCAGATCGGTGCTGGGGCCGGTCAACCGCCCGATCAAGGCCGGACCCGGTCCACCGCCGGTCAACCGCCGGTCACCCGCGGGGGATGTTGCGCAGGTTGCTGCGGGCCATGCTCACGGCCTCGCCGGCGCCACGGTTCAGCACCACCTTGGACATGGCCGTCGCGAATCCGAAGACCTGTTCGCCGGTGATCTTAGGCGGCAGCGAGAGCGCTTTCGGGTCGGTGATCAGCTCCACCAAGGACGGCCCGGCGTGGGCGAAGGCCGTGCGGTAAGCGGTCTCGATCTCGGCTGGATCGGTAACGCGCACCGCGTGGAAACCCAGGGCCTGGGCCACGGCCGCATAATTGGCGTCCGGCACGTCCACGCCGAAGTCCGGCAGCCCGTCCACGAGCATTTCCAGCTTGACCATGCCCAGCGTTGAATTGTTGAACACCACCACGTTCACCGGCAGCCGGTAGGAAGCGGCGGTGATCAGTTCGCCCAGCAGCATGGACAGCCCGCCGTCGCCCGAGACCGAGATGACCTGCCGGCCGGGATAGGCGAACTGCGCACCGATGGCGTGCGGCAGGGCGTTGGCCATGGACCCGTGCAGGAAGGAACCGATCAGCCGGCGCGTCCCCAAAGGTCGGATGTAGCGGGCGGTCCAGACGTTGCACATGCCGGTATCGGCAGTGAACACGGCGTCCGGTGCCGCCACCTGGTCCAGCACCGAAGCGGCGTATTCGGGATGGATCGGCACCAGCTCCTCCGCCTTGCGCGTGTAGGCGCCCACCGCCTTATTCATCAGCTTGTCGTGCTTCTTCAGCAGTTTCTCCAGGAACCGGCGGCTGCGCTTGTGTTTGACCAGCGGCAGCAGTGCGGTCAGCGTGGGCAACACGTCGCCGTGGACCGCGATGTCCACGTTCGTCCGGCGGCCCAGATGCTCGGCGGCCCGGTCCACTTGGGCGGTCTTCGTGTCCGGCAGGAACTGCTCGTAGGGGAAGTCCGTGCCGAGAAGGATCAGCAGGTCGGCGTCCTCGATGCCCTCGGCGGCGGCGCCGTAGCCCAGCAAGCCTGTCATCCCGATGTCGAAAGGGTTGTCGTACTGGATAAAGTCCTTGCCGCGCAACGAGTGGCCGATCGGGGCGCCGATCAGCTCGGCCAGTGCGATGACTTCGTCGTGTGCGCCGGCCACGCCCGCGCCGGCAAAAATGGCCACCTTGCCGGCGTCGTTAATGGCGCTGGCCAGCATCCTGACACTCTCCGGATCCGGGCTCAGCGATCCTGGCCGGCACAAGGCCGGCTTCGGGGTGGGCGCCACCGCGTCGAGGCTGGCGATGTCTCCGGGGAGCGTGACGACGGCGACGCCCCGCAGGCCGAGGGCGTACTGGATGGCGCTGTGCATCACCCGCGGAGCTTGTTCTGCCGTGCTGACCATTTCCGAGTACACCGAGCACTCGTTGAACAGCCGGTCGGGGTGCGTTTCCTGAAAGTAAGTGCTGCCGATCTGCTTGCTGGGAATGTGCGAGGCGATGGCCAGCACCGGGGCGCCCGACCGGTTGGCATCGTACAAGCCGTTGATCAGGTGCAGGTTGCCTGGTCCGCAGGAGCCGGCGCAGACCGCCAGCTTTCCGGTCAGTTGGGCCTCGGCAGCGGCGGCAAATGCGGCGGCTTCCTCGTGGCGGACATGCACCCAGTCGATCCCGCCCGCGGCCGAACCGCCGGTCTGCCGCACGGCGTCGACGATTGGATTCAGACTGTCTCCGACAATGCCATAAATCCGGCGCACCCCGGCGGCCTTTAGCTGTTCGATGAGCTGTACTGCGAGTTCCTTGGCCATGGCGGATGCACTCCTGATCCGTTGCGGTGCGGGCTGGCTGATGTGGCCAATATAGCCGCCGCCGGTGCGGCGCGGCAGGCTTAGGCCGTCTCGCCAGACGTCCTCGGGCCACTAGTGCTCCGCGGGCGGAGACCCCCGATGGGTGTGGACCGGTCCTTCCCGGCGGTACCAGACCGTCAGGTACAGGCGGTGGGCGGTGATGACCAGAGCCAGCCACGCTACTCCGAGGGTCCAGGCGACCAGAACGTCAGTGAACCAGTGATGGCCAAGGTAGACCCGGCTCAACCCCATGGTCAGCGCAAACAAAACTGCGGCGCCGCCCGTGAGGAACCGGGATCTTCTTCTGGTCTGGCGGAGCATGAGCAGGTACGCCACGACGCCGGCGATGACCACCGCGTTCAGGGAGTGACCGCTGGGAAAGGACGCAGAAGATTCGAACGGCGGCACGGCATCGGCGAGCGCCGGACGGGCCCGGCCAATAAACTGCTTGGCTACCACCGTCATCAACAAGGACCCTCCGGCAGCAGTGATCATCACGATGGCCGGTGTCCAAGACCGCCGCCGGAACGTCAGGATGACCAAAACCAGGACGGCGAGGATGGGCATGCCGATGGGGCCGCCGATGTTCGTGAACGCGGTCACCGCCGTGTTGAGCCAGGGCGACCTGAGGCTTTCGGCCGCGTCGAGGGCTGGACGGTCCAATTCGGCAACCCCGTCGCCCTCCGTCACAGCCTCGTAGATCTCCGTCGACGCGACCGTGAGCAGCACGGCGACCATCGCGCCGACCGCCAACGTGAGGATCAACGCCGCGTGCGGGCCCAGCATGCTGCTGATCCGGTCCATCCACCGCGCCAGCAACTTTCCTTGCGGCGTGGTCCACCTGGTCAGGTCCCGCCCGCCCACAAAGCGCTCGTCGGCCGGCCCGCGGACGGGCGGCGACGGCTCTTTGGCGGGTCCTCGGTTGAATTCCTCAGGCACAAGTAGCTCTCAGCGCCACGGAAGCACGGTGCCGCCGGCGCACTACTACTGCGCCGCTTTGCGCCGGGCCGCCAACAGCTTGTGCGTGCCGTCGCAGTAGGGCTTGATGCCCGACCCGCCGCAGCGGCACAGCGCTACGGTCTCCCGCGACCGGGCCACCGCCGCGCCGTCGCCGTCCACCAGGTCAAAGTCGCCGCGCACCAGCAACGGCCCGTCGGGGCAAACCACGATCTCCGTCGGTTCCTTGCTCGTCATTTTGGTTCTCCTAGGTTGAGATGGCTCAACTGCCGCCGCAGCGCCGCTGGGCTGCTGGCCGCGGTTCGCAGGCGCCGGCCGGAGTACGGCACGCCTCCCGCGCACCGCCAAGCCAGCGCAATCCACGACGTCACCGCGCGTTCCAGCAGCCAGAGCGGCGCCCACAGCGCAGTCCAGGTATCGAAAACCTGTGTACCGCCGGCACGCCGCCGTCCTGCTTCCGCCAGTAGGACGGCGGTGGCTGCCAGCGCGGCGCAGGCCGCGGGGCGGCGGACCAAGACCAATATCAGTGGCAGCAGCAGCAGTTCGACGGCCAACCGGGCCGGCTGGGTCTGCGAATCGTAGGCCTGCCGGACCCGCTGGTCGGCGAAGTGCCCCAGCGTCGGCGGCAACCGTCGGACATACACCCCGTCGGCCCTGATCTGGCGGCCGCCGGCGGCTTGGACGGTCCGGATGAGCTCCAGGTTCTCGAACAAGACGTCGCCGCGGTACCCCTGTGTCTGCACCAGCACCGAGCGGCGGACCGCCAGCGTGCCGGGGTAGATCGGAGGCGAAGGCCCGGTTCAGCAGCGATCGGGCCGTGTCCCAGCGGGCGTGCCAGGGCAGCGGCTCGTAGTAGTTCTGCGGCCGGACCAGATCGGCCCGCTCCAACAATTCCGCGACCGAGGCCAGCGACTCCGGGGTGTAGCGGACGTCGTCGTCGGCGATGACCACCCACTCATGCCGGGCGTGCCGCAGTCCGGTGAGCACCCCCTGCACTTTCCCGTTGGGGGTGGCCGGCCCGTCCGGGCGAAGGTGCTGTGCACGCTGCCGCCAGAGCCGGTGATGCTGGGCGAAAACCGAATCCGGCGAGCCGTCCACCACCGTGAGGTCCGCCCACACCGGCAGCGACTCCACATAGGCGGTCAGTTCGGCGTCGCCTCCGCCGTCCTGCCATCTCAGCGGCAGGACATACTCGATCCTCACACCGATGCACCGACGGCGACCGCCACCTCCCGGCCCGGATCAAGCGGCTGCCGCAGCGCGGAGCGGCCCGCGGCCCAGGCATCTAGTTGCCAGCCGCCCGCCAGGCCGTCCAGATAGAGCGCGCGTGGCCATTTCGGGTTTACCGAATTTGTGCTGGCACATCCGGAGGCCGGCTACCGTGACCACTGGCTGGCCGAGCTCTCCGCAGGTGCCTTGGTGGGCAACGCTGAGAGCGAGCGCACCGGAACCTTCGCCGCCCAATCCACCCGGGTGGTGGAACAGGACGACAGGCTGCTGCTCAACGGCACCAAGTACTACACCACCGGATCGACCTTCGCCGACTGGATCGTGGTTCGTCGACGTGGAAGTGGACCCGCGCTTTCTGCACTTCCGCGGGAGCGAGGAAGCAGGCGGTGGCATCCAGCACGCGGTGTATCAGCTGGTGCACCTGGCCAACCTGGCCGGCATCGCGTCGGCGGCACTGGAGGAGATCACCGGCTTGTCCGGTCGCGCACCCGCAATCTGTTCAACCCGGCCGTCGCGCCCACCAAGGACCAGGTATCCCTGCAGATCATCGGAGAGGCCTTCGGCACCGTGGAAACGGTGAAGGCCGCGGTCCTCGCGGCGGCGCGCACCGTGCAGCAGGCGAGCACGGCGCAGCAGCAGGGCACCGCCGTCGTCGGCGATTTTTCCCGTGCTGACGCCCACGTCTTTGGGATCCAGCCCATCGTCATTGACCAGGTACTGCGGCTGATCTCGCGGATCTTCGAAGTCGGCGGCGCCTCCGCAACCTCCAGCTCGCGGCAGCTGGACAGACTGTGGCGCAACGCCAGGACCATCTCCTCGCACAACCCCGCCATCTACCGGCAGCAGGCGGTGGGCGACTACGTTATTAACGGAGTGGGCCCCGGCGAGGCGCTGCTGCAGCTGTTGACCGCCGTTCCGGCCGCGCACGGCGGGTAGCCGCCGCGCGGGTCAGGATTTCACCGTGTCGGTTATCCCTTGAACCCGGCCGGGAAACCCTAGACTGGCTGATGTGCTGTTGCGTAGCCATTTGCCCAGCAGGGTGAGCCCATGAGCCGCGGCGGCCGCGAACGCCCCGGCTCCAGACCGCTGCACCTGCAGCTGCCCGCCATGTTGATGGTCATGGGCGGCGGTGCTCTGGGCACCCTGTGCCGGTACTGGCTGAATACGGCCATCCCCTCGCCGGACGGCTGGCCGTTGCCGACCCTGGTCATCAATCTCTGCGGGGCTTTCGCGCTCGGCCTGTTACTGGAGGCACTTGCACGGCGTGGCCCTGATGTTGGCGCACGGCGGACGTTGCGGCTGCTCGCTGGTACAGGGTTCTTGGGAGCCTTCACCACGTACAGCACCCTTGCCCTGGACGCCAATCTTCTCCTGGCAGCCGACAGGATGGCCGATGCCGTGGCCTTTATGCTGCTGTCCGTGATTGGTGGGCTGGCAACGGCTGCGGCCGGGGTGTGGGTGGCTGCCGCCCGCCGTGCCGCCACCGGTCCCGGGAACGCCGGTGGCGCCGAAACGGACCTGACATGACCATCCTTCTGGTGATGCTTGCCGGCGGGGCAGGCGCGGTGGCCCGGTTTGTGCTCGGCGGGCTGATCAGTTCACGCTTCCGTGGCGAGCTGCCCCTGGGCACCATGCTGGTCAACGTCAGCGGTTCGCTGCTCATGGGATTCCTCGCCGGAGCCGTCATTTTTCACGGCGCCCCGGCTGCCCTGCAGACCGTGCTGGGAACCGGGTTTCTGGGCGGCTACACCACCTTCAGCACGGCGAGCGTGGACACCGTCCGCCTCCTGCAAGCCCGACGGCCGATCCTTGCGCTGATCAATGCGGCGGGCACGCTGATCATCACCGTGGCGGCAGCGGCCGCCGGACTGGCCCTGGCGCTGCTTTAACCCGACGATTTAAACCGTCCGCGCAGGTTAAACGCCACGCCGTTGACACTCCAGAATTTTGCCCACTATGCTGGGCCGCACTATCCAACACGTGCTATCCGGACACCGATTACGGTGCGTGGCGTCTAACCTCCTCAAGCGGGGTTTTAGGCCACACTCTTCAGAGCTACACCTCAAGCATCACCTGTATCGCGATGGAGCGAACATGGGCAGTGTCGGTTTATTGTATGTCGGTGCCGTTTTGTTCATCAACGGTCTCATGCTGGTGGGGCTTATTCCGGGAAAATCAGCTGCCATCCTCAACTTTTTTGTCGGTACCATGCAGGTAGTCTTCCCGACGCTCATTATTCTGCAGGCAAATAACGATCCGGCGGTGATTTTCGGAGCGGCCGGGCTATATCTTTTCGGCTTTACGTACCTTTACGTCGGAATTCTCCAGGTTACTGGGTTTCCCGGCGAGGGGCTGGGCTGGTTCTCCCTGTTCGTCGCCATCTGCGCCGTCATCATTGGAGTTATTCAGTTCACGTCGGTCAACGATCCGGTCTTCGGCTCCATCTGGCTCATCTGGGCGGCGCTGTGGTTCATGTTCTTCCTCGTGCTGGGGTTGCACAAGGAATCGCTTACCCTCGCAACCGGTTGGTTCACCATCCTCGTCAGCTTCCTGACCGGTACCATCCCGGCGTTCCTCCTGCTGCTGAACAGATATGAGACCGGAGGGGGCAGTGCCCTGATCATGGCGCTTGCGGGAGCAATCTGCCTGGCCGTGGCCTTTTTCCTGGCCAGCAGGGGCTTCCCTCATTCGACAACCGCTGACGATACAGCCACGGCCTCCACTGCTTAGGGAGTTTGCAGCAGGAAAGGAAACCGCTTCTGATGCCTATTTACGAATACCGGTGCCCCGAATGTGCGGTTTTCGACCTGATGTGTGGAATGGGTGAAGCACCGGATTCGATGCCCTGCCCGTCCTGCGGTGCAACGTCACGTAGGAAAATGAGCGCTCCGCACCTTTCCCGTGCCGGCTCGGCGGAATTTCGGCTGATGGACGACTCCAAACGCAGTGCACACGAACCGCCGGTCGTCACCGGGCTGCCCGGTCAGGGAAAAAATCGCCCGGTCTACACCGCCAACCCGCTGCACCAAAAGCTGCCCAGGCCATGAGGAAACCTATTTTTGCCGAACATCCTAAGGAGAGAGAACAATGCCCGAGGTTATATTCCCCCTTGATTCGACAAAGAAATTCGAGGACCAGGAGAAAGTTGGCCACAACCGGTGGCACCCGGAGATCCCGCCGGTAGCTACGGTCAAGCCTGGTGATGTTTTCCGCGTCCATTGCCGCGAATGGTTTGACGGCGCGATCGTCAACGATGATTCGGCGGAGGACATTCTCAACGCCCCACTTCCGACCGTGCACAAGCTCAGCGGTCCCTTCGCCATTGAAGGGGCGCAGCCGGGGGACCTGCTGGTGGTAGACATTCTGGACGTGGGGCCCGTCCCGCAGGAAGATTCCGGTCCATTGGCCGGACAGGGCTGGGGCTACACCGGCATCTTTTCTACAAACAACGGCGGCGGGTTCCTGACCGAGCAGTTCCCGGATGCCTACAAGGCGATCTGGGACTTTACCGGCCAGGTAGCCTCGTCGCGGCACATTCCGGAGGTTTCCTTCACCGGGCTGATCCACCCCGGACTGATGGGCACAGCACCGTCCGCGGAGCTGCTGGCCAAATGGAACAAGCGCGAGGGCGACCTCATCGCGACGGACCCGAACCGGGTGCCGCCGCTGGCCTTGCCGCCCCTCCCGCAAGACGCTGTTCTTGGGGGCGTGCCGCAATCCGATTTCGACCGGGTGGCCGGGGAAGCGGCCCGTACCGCGCCTCCTCGTGAAAACGGCGGAAACCAGGACATCAAGAACTTTTCGAAGGGCACCCGGGTCTTCTACCCGGTCTTCGTGAACGGCGCCAACCTGTCGATGGGCGACCTGCACTTCTCCCAGGGGGACGGCGAGATCACCTTCTGCGGTGCCATCGAAATGGGCGGCTTCCTGGACCTGCGGGTCGATCTCATCAAGGGAGGCATGGACACCTACGGGGTCAGCGAGAACGCCATCTTCATGCCGGGTATCGTGGATCCGCGGTTCAGCGAATGGCTCGCGTTCTCCGGAACCTCGGTGACCCTGGACGGTGAGCAGAAGTACCTGGATTCACACCTGTCCTATCAGCGGGCCTGTCTGCACGCCATCGACTACCTCACCAAGTTTGGCTACAGCCGGGAGCAGGCCTATCTGCTGCTCGGTGCCGCGCCGATCGAGGGCCGGCTCTCCGGCGTCGTTGACATCCCGAACTCATGCTCCACCGTCTACCTGCCCACCTCAATTTTCGACTTCGACGTCCGGCCCTCCGCTTCAGGCCCGCACCAGGTCGAATCGAGGATGGCGGCGCCCATGGCCAAGAACAAGTAACACAGGTTCCTTCCGGCCCGGAAGGTACCGATGCCGTGGCTTAGCCTCACTGCGAGTGGCTCCGATCGAAAGGATCGGGGCCACTGGCGGTGATTCCACGAGGGGCCGCTAGCCGCGTTCTTCAGGCTCAGCCGGCCGGCTCGGAGTCGCAACCGCTGGCCAACCCGGCGGCAACTGGCAGAATCGAATTCATGGATGCACGCCTGCCGCTCGCTTGGCCAGAGGTTCCGCCGGCGCATGGCGGTGTGGTGCTGCGCCAGTTCCGCAGCGACGACGCACAGTTGGCCGTGGAACTAGCCGAGGACCCGTACATTCCGCTGATCAGTTCCATCCCGTCACCATGCCCGCAGGACGAGGCGGTGGAATGGATCTTGCGCCAGAACGGGCGGTTCACGTGCGGTGCGGGGTACTCGTTCGCCGTGGCGGACGCGCAGACGGACCGGGCGCTGGGCCAGATTGGCCTGTGGCTGACCTACCTGCCGCAGGGCCGGGCCACGGCCGGCTATCTGATGGCTCCGGTGCACCGCGGACAGGGCCGCGCGGCCGACGCGCTGGCGGCGCTGGCGGACTTCGGCTGGACCATCCCGGAGCTGCACCGGCTGGAGCTCTACATTGAGCCGTGGAACACGGCGTCGTTCCGCACCGCCGAAGCGGCCGGCTTCAGCTGCGAAGGCCTGCTGCGCAGTTACCAGGTCATCGGCGGACAACGCCGGGACATGCTGCTCTACGCGGCGGTCCGGCAGCCGGCCCTGATGGCCAGCCTGGCCGCGGACCGCCGGTAGGGAGTGCCGCCGGTAGACAGTGCCGCCGGTAGGGAATGCGGCCAGTAGGCAGTGCGGCCCCCCGTCCTGTCGCTCGCGACTACCGCGGCTCGCTGCGTCAACCGGTTCCTGGAGCCGGCGGATTATCTCCAACTGTTCCCGGTTGATGGCCAGCAGCTGTTCGATCCCTTCCCGGGCGGCAGTGTCGGTCTCGAAGTCATGTTCGGCCATGGCGGCGGCGATCGCATCCTGCCCCTTGGCGGCAATGAGCAGAATGGCGCCCTGCCGCCCGGCCAGCATGGACAGGAACAGGTTCAGCAGGATAAACGGATACGGGTCCCAGGGATCCCTAGCCAAAAATTAACGATGGCCCAGATGATCATGACGGCAATGAGGCCCGCGACAAACCGCCAACTGCCCATGCCGTTGCGCAAGACATCCGCGGCCCGCTCTCCCCGGGTAAGCGACCGCTTGTGGCTGGCATGCCAGTTCTTCTTTTCTGCAGACATGCCTCAGTCTAGACAGCGCGCGTGCAGCACCGAGATGACGACGCCGGCGCCCCTGAGGCGGGCACCGGCGTCGAACGCTTTTGGCTTGGGAAGAATCAGAGGTGGATCTTGACGTCCGCCTTCTCCCGCAGGTCGGTGACCAGCGCCTGGGTGGCCTCGGTTTCCTTCTGCGCCTTCACCTGCTCTTCCAGATTCGGGCGCATTTCCTCCATCGAGGGAACCTCGGCCTTCTGGCCGGACTGTTCGCCCATCGCCTCCTGCTGCTGCTTGGCCTGATCGTAGGCGGCCTTCAGCTCTTTTTCGGAGGGCTTGGTGTCGCCGGCTTCCTCGGCGATGAGCTTGTTCACCTTCACCTGCGTCTGCATTTCGGCATTGACCTCGTTCTGGTCCATGCCCTGTTTCTTGATCGCGGCCAGGAGCTCGTCGACGGTCTTGAAGTCGTTGGACTTAGCCATCTTCTCCAGTTCAGCGTCCACGTCCTTCTGCGGTGCCTTGATGCCGCGATGGTCCGCTTCCTGAATCAACAGCTGAGTGCCGACCATGGCCTCGGCTGTCTGCTTCTTCAGCGCGTCCTGGTCAACCTCCTGGCCCGTCATCTGGGACTGCATGGCCATCTGCTGGAACTGGCCCTCGTAGGCGGCGGTGAACTTGTCCTTGGTGATCTTCGTTCCGTTGACCTCTGCCACCACATCCGGGACGCCCTTCAGGTCCGGCTCCGGCATCTGCGCCTGTCCCTCGGCGCCTGCACTGGACTCGGCCGACGCGGCCGGACTGGCGCCGCCGTCCGCGGGCGCTCCGGCGCAAGCGGTGAGGACGGCGATGGAACCGGCAACAGCCAGGCTCAACAACCATTTCTTAGTCACACTGATCTCCCATCTCGGTGGCCAGTGTGCGACGTTAGCCTGCGCAGATGGGCGCCCGCATGGCAAAAGCTGGGAGAAACCTTGGCGCCCCGGGCGGAAGGTCGTCCGGCGCGGTGGAGAGAGCGATTTCGCAGCCCGGTAGTCTGTGGCCATGAAACGCTTCGAGCGCTGGTTTGGGGCAGTCGCTTTTGCCGCAGCGGCGGTGACACTGTTGGTCTCATCCGGGAAGGACGGGGACTGGCCGGCGGGCATCGTTTTCGCCGCGCTGCTGCTGGCCGCGTGGGTGATCAGTCCGTTTTTCGGCAGCCGGCAGGAGCCGTGGGCTTCGATTAAAGACAAGAACGACGGCGGTGTGGTCATCTTCTGGCGGCCCGGCTGCGTCTACTGCCTGCGGTTGAGGGCATCTTTGGGCCGCAACGGCCGCCGCGCGCACTGGGTGAACATCTGGCGGGACCCCGAAGGCGCTGCGTTCGTACGCGAACACAACCACGGGAACGAAACCGTCCCCACCGTGCTGCTGGGCGGCGAGGTGCTGACCAATCCGGAGCCCGGGATGGTCAGCCGAGCGTTGGCCGGAAGGTAAGCACCGCCGTCGTCAGCCGTACCAAGCCCTATTCATGTACCGGGCGGCTGAGTAGCATGGTGCCTGCAGCCGTACGGGGCCGGTGGGGGCCAGCTATCCGACGGGTTGGGGAAGCACACCAAGGGGGTGGTGCCGCAGTGCGGGTCTTGATCGGTCATGCCAGCGCCCACGGTTCCACCCGGGAAATCGCGCTGCGAATCGCTGGCGTGCTGAAACAAGAGGGCCTGGCCGTGGATGCTCTTCCCATCAGCCGGCTGGGCGTACTCGACGGTTACGATGCAGCGGTGCTGGGCAGTGCCATTCACCAACAGGCGTGGCTGCCCGAGGCCATGGCGTTCGTCCAACGGCATGCAAGTGAACTAGTGGCCCGCCCGGTGTGGCTCTTCAGCGTGGGGATGTCCGCCAGCTTGCCACCTGCGGTTCGAACGTCGGCAAGCAAAGCGCAGGACCGGCGCTTGGCCGGGGCGCTGCGCGATCTGGTCCGTCCGCGTGGGCACCGCCTCTTCTCGGGGGTGGCGCGGGAGGAAGACTTTCCGCGCTGGACTAGCGTCCTGTTCCGCTTGGTGGGCGCACGTTTCGGGGACTTCCGGGACTGGGACCAGATCGAAGATTGGGCACGGGAGATAGCCCATGACGTTCGTTCGGCCCGGCTTCAGGCGTCCGCTGAGTCCTGAAGGACGTTGCAGAAGGAGCACAGCATGGGAGTAGTCGTGGTTTACGAATCTATGTACGGCAATACCCACCAGATCGCGAGAGCCATCGGCCTCGGCCTGACCGAAGCGCATTGCCCAGCAGAAGTTTTCTCCGTCGAAGCTGCACGTGAGCGCGGGATCCGTCCCGACGACGTCCTGGTAGTGGGTGCGCCCACACACGTGCACGGACTTAGCCGGGATTCCACCCGCAAGGCAGCGGCGAAGGAAGCCCCGAAGAATGAGCTGGAGATGGACCCCGCGGCCCAGGGGCCGGCGGTGCGGGAATGGCTGGCGTCGCTGGGAAAGACCACCGGGAAGGCCGCCGCGTTCGACACCCGGATCAAAGCTCCCGCGCTGTTCACCGGCCGGGCCAGCCACACGATTGCCAAGGCCCTGCGCCGGCACGGATTCGAACTGTTGGCCGAGCCGGAGAGCTTTCTGGTCACCTCTACCAACCAATTGATGCCGGAGGAGGAGGCCCGGGCGCGTCAGTGGGGAGCCGATCTGGCCGCCAAGATTCTATCCATCCAGCCCTAGGCGGCCGCGCCGACCACGGTGTTGGCGCGGTGCGAAAGGATCGCCATGACCGCCCAACCAGCCCCATCGTACGCACCCCCTCCTGGCCCGCCGCCGGCCCGGATGAAGCCCGGCAACTGGGTCCTGCTGATCCTTGGCGTGCTGCTGAGCATGCTCGGAATGGGGATGACCATCGCCGGATCGATCGTGTTGGGCGCCTCTGCCGCGCAAAGCGACGGCGGCTACCTGACCGGCGGCACCAAGCGCTACCAGAGCACCGGCTACGCCGTGACCAGTCCGTCCGTGGTGGTCGATCCCTGGTCCGAGGGAATGCCACCGGTCGGTGACCTTGCCAGCGTGCAGGTGCGCGCCGAGGCCGTGGTCCCGGACCAAGAAGTCTTCGTGGGCATCGCCAAGGCCTCCGACGTCCAGACTTATCTGCGGGACGTGCCTGTTACTCCGCTTAGCGGTGCCTCTTGGTCCCAAACCGGGGAAGGGCAGATGTCCTGGCGGGACAACCGTGACCGGACGACACCCGGCAACCGCGCCCCCGCCGCACCGGCGGAGCAGGACTTCTGGACCGAATCCGCCACCGGCTCCGGTTCTCAAACGATCTCCTGGAAGGTGCAACCCGGACAATGGTCGCTGGTGGTGATGAACGCCGATGCCAGCCGTCCGGTCTGGGTGGACCTGCAGGCCGGCGCACGCTCCGACTTGCTGGGGCCGCTCGGGGGCGGTTTGCTGATCCCGGGAATCATCGCGCTGGTCATCGGGATTCCCTTGCTGTTGCTTGGTTCCGCGGGGCTCGGGCGGAATGTCGACCCCGCCCGTGACCGCCCCGGCCAAGGCCCGGGCGCAACCCTGGCCGGAAACGCGGGCTGGCAGAGGACGCCGACGTCGGTGTATCCCGTCCGACTCGCAGGTTACTTGGACAGCCGGCTCTCGCGGGGGCTGTGGCTGGTTAAGTGGTTGCTGGCCATCCCGCACTACATTGTCCTGGCGCTGCTGTGGTTCGCGTTGGTGGTCAGTACCATCGCGGCCGGAATCGTCATCCTGTTCACCGGCCGTTACCCACGGTCCTGGTTCTGCTTCAACGTCGGTGTGCTGCGCTGGTCTTGGCGGGTGGGGTTCTACGGTTACTCGGCACTTGGCACCGACCGGTACCCGCCGTTCACGCTGGCCCAGGCCGAATATCCCGCCGACTTGGACGTTGCCTATCCGCAGCGTCTCTCGCACGGGCTGGTGCTGGTGAAATGGTGGCTGCTGGCGATCCCGCACCTGCTGATCGTCGGCATCTTCACCAGCGGCAGCGGACTCGCCTGGAGCCGGAGTTGGGGCGACGATGTATCGGTGTCCTCCTGGGGCCTGTCCCTGCTGGGACTGCTCATCCTGATCACCGCCGTGATCCTGCTGTTCACCGCCCGCTACCGGTATGACTTGTTTGCCTTCATCATGGGGCTCAACCGCTGGTCTTATCGGGTCGCAGCCTACGTGCTGCTGATGCGTGACGAGTATCCGCCCTTCCGCCTCGACCAGGGCGCCGACGAACCCCCAGCCGCGGCGCCGCCTGAGGGGCCCGCGATGCCCGGAGCACCCGGAACGGCAACGGGAAGCTGGGCCCCCGAGCCGGGGCCAGGGGCTGGCGGCTGGGGAACAGCGCCAGGGGCTGGCGGCTCGGCATCAGGGCCAGGGGCTGGCGGACCGGGAGCAATGCCCGGGGAACCGGGGCCGTGGCCCGCAGCGCCGGGCCCTGATGCAGCGCCGGGCCCAAACGCTGGCGGGCCGGGAGCAGATCCCGGAGCGCCAGGGCCGGGCCCAGGAGGCCCAGATGCTGGCGGGCCGGGAGCGGCGCCAGGCACGCCGGGTCCACCGCGCTAGGAGGACGCCGAGGATTCGCCGCCCGCCAACGCTGTAATCAAGCGCTCCATCCTGACGATGCCGGCAAACCGGCCGGCATTGTCCGTCACGGCCATCGGCTCAAACCGATGCTCTTGCGGGCGCGTCACGGCGCGGGTCAGGGCGGCCGCGATGGGCGTGTCCAGATTCAGCCGCAGCCCGGGTGAAGTCCAGCCCTGGGCCGCTGTGAATGGGTCGAGGATGCAGACCGGCCGCCGGTCGTCGGCCAGGAGCACCACGAACTGCAACCGCGCATCCGCCGCGAAGGCATCGGCCGCGGCCGCAACCGTGGACACCGTGAAGGCCGGCTCAACGATAGGGCGGACAGCGTTCCCGCGGCCCGTTCTGTCCCGGGCGGCCAGCCGGTGCGCGGTTTCCAGCGGGATCGACGCCCAGGGGGCGGACGGCCTGGCCAGATAGTAGCCCTGCACCAGCGGGACGCCAAGGGCCGCCACCGTCTCCAGTTCCTCCGCGGTTTCGATTCCTTCGGCCAAGATCCAGGCATCAACGCGGCTGGCGAAGGTTCCAAGCATTTCGATCAAGGCCCGTTTGGCCTCATCACTGTCAACGTCGCGGATCAGGTCCCGGTCAATCTTGATGATCGAAGGACGCAGAGAGATGAGGTGCCGGAGTCCCGCATAGCCAGCACCGGCGTCGTCAACCGCTATCAAGGCGCCCGCAGCCCGCAACTGGTTCAAATCCGGCGCAAGATGCCCGTATGAATCAATCGGTACTTGTTCGGTGAGTTCAATGACGAGGCCGGAAAGGTCCCCTTGCGCACGCCAAATGCGGCGGATCTCATCCGAAGCCAGCAGGTCGGGCGACACGTTGACGGTGAGGAAGCAGTTGGCCGGAAGCATCGCCCGAGCATTGAGCGCTATCCGCAGGGCGGCAGCCTCCAACTCAGCCGCGCGGCCCTCGGACCGCGCGGCCGAGAACCACACTTCGGGGCTCTTCTCATCGAACCCCGGGAACCGGGCCAAGGCCTCGTAGCCGACCACGGTGCCGCGGGCGGTGTCAACGACGGGCTGGTACGCCACGCCCAAGCCCTCGCCGCGGCAGGCCTGGTCCAGCAAGTCAGTCCACGCGGAGCGGTCCGGAGCCATCCCCACCGACATGTGTGCGGAGCTCCGCTCAGCCGACCGCCACGATGGACCCGCGTACCGCCTGCTCGAGATCATCGGTGATCCGGTCCAGCCCGTGGACTTCACGGGCGTGCGAGGCCACGTTGACCAGGATTTCATCCTCGGAGCTGCACACCCAGCGTGCCTCGCAACCAGGAACCACATCTCCACAAGCAAACGCTTTCACAACAACTCCCTTTAGGTGGCAAACCGCGGCATCGGCGTCAGGTGCTTCTGCCGGCGCTGGGGTTTCGACTCGACTTCTTCCACAGTCGGCGCCGGGAGACAACAAGTTAGCTGTGTATTCGACCGGATTCGACAAATCCATGCAGCCAGCGCCCTGAACCCGGCTAAACCGAGGCGGGCGCAGACACGAACAGGGCCCTGCCCGGCGCGGCCATGCCGCGGTAGGCTTCTCTGCGATGAGTACTCAAGAGATTCTGCTGCAGCGTACCGGCCGCTTGGGGCACATTGTGCTGAACCGGCCGAAGGCCATCAATGCCCTGAACGACTCGATGATCACCGCTGTCACCGCCGCGCTCCGGGAATGGGCGGAGGACGACGCCGTGGAGACCGTCCTCATCTCCGGCGCCGGCGAGCGGGGACTGTGCGCCGGCGGGGACATCGTGGCCATCTACCGGCACATGAAGGACGGCGGCGACGAGATCTTCTGGGAAGACGAGTACCGGATGAACTCGCTGATCTCCCGGTACCCTAAGCCGATCGTCGCGTTCATGGACGGCGTGGTGCTCGGTGGCGGCATCGGCATCTCCGCGCATGCCTCGCACCGGGTGGTGACCGAGCGAACCAGGGTCGGCATGCCGGAGACCCGCATCGGCTTCATTCCCGACGTCGGGGGCTGCTTCCTGTACTCCAGGGCGCCGGGGGAGCTGGGCACCCACCTGGCCCTCACCGCCGGTACCGGCACCGGGGCCGATGCCATCGCCCTGGGCCTGGCCGACTACTTGGTGGACAGCGCCGAGCTTCCGGCCTTGGCCGCCGCGCTCGCCGAGGCCCCTGCCCAGGAAGCCATGGCGGCCTTCTCCCACACGGACGTCCCGGCGTCGGACCTGGAAAAGGAGCGCGGCTGGATCGACGAGTGCTACGCGTTCGACGACGCGGAGCAGATCCTCGCCGCCCTGAAGGAATCGCCGGAGCAGGCCGCACAGGCCGCCGCCGAGGAGATCGAGGCCAAGTCGCCCACCGCGGTGAAGCTCACGCTCGAAGCCCTCCGCCGTGCCGGCAAGATGGAGACGCTCGAGGAAGTGCTGGACCAGGACTACCGGCTGGGGGTCCGGCTGGTCGCCGCCCCGGACTTCGCCGAAGGCGTCCGCGCCCAGGTGATCGACAAGGACCGCAACCCCGCGTGGAATCCGGCCACGCTGGCCGAGGTGGACCGCGCTACCGTCGAGTCCTACTTCGCCGACCTCGGCGAGCACGAGCTGGGGCTGGCGGCGTCGGTGCAAGCGGAGCCGGCAGCCGGAAACTGATACGACGACGGCGCGGGCCCCGTCGTCGGGAACCCGCGCCGCCGCAGCCGGAAGCGGCTGGTGGGCCGGCCCCGCCCCGGTGCGCTTCGGGGCCGTTCTGCCCGCGGGGAGCGCTACACCGGACTCAGGCTCACAGTGCTGGACTGCGGCCGGTTGCCGCTGGCGGTTGTCTACCCGGAGGTCTAGCCGTCTACCCCTAGACCTGGCCCGTCTACCCCCAGGCCTAACCAGTCTCTACCTCCAGACCTAGCGCGTGTGGCCCCAGTCCTAGCCCGTCGAGCCGTCCCGAAAGCAGGCTTCGAAAGACGTGCGTACAGGATGCGCCACATTGTCTTCCGGGTGGTAAGCAAGGCTGGCGCTCGTTCGCTCCTATGGACTGAGACCGCGCGGATCTCTTCACACAAGCATGAGGAATGCTGGCCCTTCCCCAGGGAATGTGGCGCCCAATGTACACGCCCCTGGCTGTGGCGCCCGCGGTTCAGGCCCCTAAATGTGGCCCACTGTCCGGGCTCCTAAATGTGGCCCGCTGTCCGGGCGCAGAACTGTGGCGCCCACTGCACCACTAACCGTGGCGCCCACTGCACCACTAACCGTGGCGCCCGCGGCCTGCAGGCCTAGCCCGTGCGCGACGTCACGCGGAACCGTGAAGCCGGTTCGGTTAAGGGTCGAGGTCGCGCAAGCTCGGAGGTTTTGCCTCATGGTTCTTTTGCCCGTGGGTGCGACGGTCCTCTTTCATCTCGGCCTCGAACAAGTGCTTGCGGCCGTCGGCCAGCTTCTCGCGGGCCTGCCGCTCCAGTTCCTTGCACGGGCCGTAGTAGGTCTCGTCGTACTCGTCGATGATCTGGAAAGTCCAGCGTCCCTCAATTACGTTTCGGCCGACGAGCTCCTGATCGATCCGCTCGGCCAACTCGTCGTGCCCGGCGTTGCGCAGCAGCTCCACGGCGTCGCCCAAGGCGAAGTCTGCCTTGCCGGTGAGCCGGTGGAAAGCGTAGAGGTGACCGCGGGCGTGTTCGATAATTTCGAGCGCCTCGGAGAGCTTGCCCAAGGCCGCCACAGTGGCGTCGTCGAGCCCATCGGGGCGCCGGTAGCGTTCGGACGGTCCATCGTCGTCGGGGTTCATGGTCCGTCAATCTAGCGGATGTTGGCGGCCGCGTCATCAGTCGCACCGAGCGCGGCGGCCCGGTGGATGATGTTGCGTGCCATGGACGGGAAGATCAGGCCGTGGAACGGCAGGACCAGCCACCAGTAGAGCTTGCCGGAGAGCCCGGTGGGGAAGTAGATGGCGCGCTGGCGGTACACGCTGCCGCCGTCCTTGGGGGCCACCGAGAGTTCCAGCCAGGCCTGCCCGGGCACCTTCATTTCCGCGTGCAGCCGCAGCAGCCGGCGCTCCGGTCCCTCCTCGATGGCTTCCACCCGCCACCAGTCCACGGCATCGCCCACGCCGAGCCGGCCGGCATGGCGGCGGCCACGGGTGAGTCCGGCGCCGCCCACCAGCTTGTCCAGCACGCCGCGGATCGCCCACGCCGCGGGCCACGAATACCAGCCGTTCGTTCCGCCGATCCCTTGTATCACGCGCCAGACGTCCTCGGCGGCAACCTCGGAGCCACGTTCCCGGTTGTCCACGAACACGGTCCGTCCGGCCCAGTCGGGGTCACTGGGCAGCGGGTCCGAAGGCGGGGCGTTGGACGCGTTGGTCCAGCTGGTTTCCACCTCGCCGCTGGCCATCTTCCCCAGCGCCAGTTTCACCGCCCGGCGGTAACCCGTCAGCCCGCCGTCGGGCTGGGGGATGTAATCGTCAATGTCGTGCTCGGCGGAAACGGCGTCATGCTGCAGCGACTGCACCAGGGGCACCGCCATGGCGTGCGGGATCGGCGTGGTCAGCGCCACCCACCAGCCGGCGAGCGCGGGAGCGGGGATCGGCAGGGCGTAAATCAGCCGCTGCGCCAGCCCGGCTTCGCGCGCATACCCGTACATCAGTCCCGCGTAGGTGAGTCGTTCCCGCGAGCCGATGTCGAAGGTGCGGTTCAGCCCGGCCGGGAGCTCCGGCGCGCGTTCCAGATAGTGCAGCACATCGCGGATGGCTATCGGCTCCACTGTCCGCCGCACCCAGCTGGGCGCCGGCATGACCGGCAGGTTTTCCGACAGATGCCGGATCATCTCGAAGGACGCGGAACCGGAGCCAATCACGACGCCGGCCTGGAAGACTGCCGCCGGCACCTCGCCTTCCAGCAGCGCACGGCCCACGGCGGCCCGCGAGCGCATGTGGCGGGAGAGTTCGACGTTTTCCGGATGCAGCCCGCCCAGATAGATAATCCGGCGCACCCCGGCAGCCGCGGCGGCGCTGGCGACGGTACGCGCCATCGCCAGTTCGCGTTCCTCGAAGTCGGTCCCGGAGGCCATCGAATGCACCAGGTAGAACACCGTCCGAACATCCGCACAGGCCCGCCGCGCATCATCTTCATCGGCCAGGTCGCCGGCCACAATGTCCACGTCGTCGTGCCACGGCACCGCCGCCAGTTTGCCGGGGGAGCGGACCAGTACGCGGACCTGGTACCCGCGCGCCAGCAGCCGCGGAACCAGCCGGCCGCCAATATAGCCGGTGGCGCCGGTGACCAGCACCCGCTGCGGCGTCACCACGGAACAACCACGGTTGCCACGACGCCACCACGCCCACCGCGGGCCGGCCCGCGTCCCGTCACTCTGTCACCCCACCCAGCGCCCAGACGGGTACGGACGAAACTCCCCATGCTCAGTGCACCCCGCTCATCAGGTTCTTGATCGGCTTCGCGCCCAGGAACAGCGCCACGGCCAGCACCAGCGCCACCAGACCGATCGCGCCGAAGTACGGGACCTCGTTCTCCGGGTTGTAGAAGCCCGCCAGCACACCGGACAACGCGGTGCCCAGCGACACCGAAAGGTAGTTCAGCGCCACCATCTGGGTGCGGAAAATGTGCGGCGCCAGTTTGGTGGACAGCGATAGCCCCACCGGGGAGATGAAAAGCTCGGCCAGCGTGAACATCAGCAGGATCCCCACCATCGCCAGCAGCGGAGCGGTGTTCGGGCCGCCGCCGGCCAGCGGGATGAACGCCAGGATGGCCAGCCCCATGATCGCCAGCCCGATGGCGAACTTCACCGGTGTGATGGGCTGCCTCGGGCCCATCCGCGTCCATACCGCGGCGAAGAGCGGGGCCAGCAAGATGATGAATACCGGGTTGATCGACTGCACCCACTCGATCGGCATCTCCCAGCCGAGGATGTTTCGGTTGAGCCGTTGGTCCGAGTACAGGGTCACCACGGTGAACTGCTGCTGGAACATGGAGAAGAACGCCGCGCTGGCGATGAACATCGGGATGAAGGAGAGCACCCGCCGTCGTTCTGTGTCATTGATGTGCTTGCTGGAGAGGATCACCACAAAGTAGGAAATCGCCGCGACAACCGCCACCAGCGCCACCACCGTGGCCAGGTTTCCGGCGTTCACTAGTCCGGTCAGTACCGCCACCACAATCAGGACCACCACCGCCGCCACGATGCCGCCCACCACCGGCACCTTGCTCCTGGGCAGCGGGTCGGCGATCAGGTGTGCTTCCTCCGGCAGGTTTTTGCGGGTCAGCGCGTACTGGGTGAGTCCGATCGCCATGCCCACCGCGGCCAGTGCGAACGCGTAGTGGAAGCCCAGCGTCTCCCGGGTCAGGCCCGTCAGCAGCGGCCCGAACAGCGCGCCGATGTTCACACCCATGTAGAAGATGGAGAATCCCGCGTCCCGGCGGTCGTCGTCGAGCGCGTACAGCGAACCCACCAGCGAGGTGGCGTTGGCCTTTAGTCCGCCGGACCCGAACGCTACCAGGATCAGGCCGACCGCCAGCCCCGGGATTCCGGGGATCAGCGCCAGCGAGATATGGCCCAGCATGATCATGATGGCGCTGTAGAACAGCGTCTTTTCGGAGCCCAGCAGGCGGTCCGCTACCCACGCGCCGACGATCGTGGACAGGTACACGGTGCCGCCGTAGGCGCCGATGATTCCGGTGGCCACGGCCTCGTCGATGCCCAGACCGCCGTCGGCCACCTCGAAGTACATGTAGAGCAGGACCACAACCTGCATGCCGTAGAAGGAGAAGCGCTCCCACAGCTCCACACTGAACAGATTGGCCAGCATCCGCGGCTGGCCAAAGAACGTCTTGCCGCCCGGACCATGTTCATCAGTTCGGGCTCCGGCCGGAGGGCTCGGTTCTGACGGAATGCTCATGCCGCCATGGTCCCACTCGGGCCGGGGCCTGTCACGGGTTCAATTGAACCGCCCGGATTCAGTCTTCGGCGCCGGCTTTGCCGCTGCTCAGCCCGTGCTGCAGCACGCGCGGCAGGATCCACAGCAGGAAGACCATCACCAGCAGCACCCCGCCGCCGATCGCCAGCGCCAGCACGTCCCCGGCGATCACATCCACAATGAACGCCACGCAGCAGGTGGCCAGCAGCCCGATGCCCAGCACTGCGATCTTCACGATCCGGTGCCCCTGCGCCACCGTGGCCTCCTTGAGGTGCAGGCCGAACAGCCGCCGGTGGATCGCCACCGGCGTGAGGATCAGCCCGGTCATCAGCGCCGAGAGCACCAGCAGCGCGATGTACAGGCCCACTTGATACGGAGCCAGGTCTTGGAACCTGCTCTGGAACGGAAGCGTCATCAGGAACGCCGTGATGATCTGCGCGCCGGTCTGCATCACCCGCAGTTCCTGCAGCAGATCGTTCCAGTTGCGGTCCAGCTTCTCTTCGAAAGTCTCGTTGCGACCCCTCGAGTCTTCGTTAACGCGTTCATCCGTAGCCATACCTAAAACTTAGCGTCTCTGGCGGCACCTCGCGTGCGGGAAAAGCACGACGGCGGTGCCCGGCTTGGGCTCGGACGGTCGCCACCGTGGGCATCCGGCCGTCCTTCGGGCACACTGTTTTCACAGCGCTCAGGACCGCCACCGGCAGCTGCTCGACTCGCGACCGTTCGGGAGGAACCAATGACCCGCACCATCTTCTTCACCGCCACCACCCTGGACGGGTACCTCGCGGATGAAAACGACTCGCTGGACTGGCTGTTCAAGCAGGACATCGACGGCGGCGGCCCGAACAGCTACGACAATTTCATCACCGGAGTCGGGGCGGTGGTGATGGGCCGGACAACCTATGAGTGGGTCCGTGAACACCTGCTGGCGTCGGAGGAACCGTGGCCGTACAAGATGCCCGCCTGGGTCCTCTCGCACGGAGAACTGCCGGGCGTCGAGGGCGCGGACATCCGCTTTGCGCAGGGCGACATCCAGCCGATCCACGCCGCGCTCGCGGCCGCGGCCGCGGGTAAGGACATCTACGTGGTGGGCGGTGGGGATCTGGCCGCCCAGTTTGCCGAGGCGGGGCTGCTGGACGAGCTGGTCCTGTCGATCGCGCCAGCTACGGTGGGCTCCGGCCGCCCGCTGTTCCCGCGCAAGTTTGACCTGGAGCTCACGGATCTGGCGCGCAACAGGTCCTTCATCTGCGCCATCTACAAGGTCTTGGGCCCGGCGAATGAGGGCCGCTCAAAAAATCTTTCATGAGCGTGCATCCAAACACCCAGCCCGGACGGTAGTAGGGGTGTAAGCAGCCACCAGCCTGGTACACCCGGGCCTTCGAAGGAGAAGAAAATGCGCAAGAGCATTGTTACAGTTTCAGCCTTGGGACTTCTGGCATTAGGAACGGCAGCTCCGGCCCAGGCAGCAGAACAGGAGGCCCAGCTCTCGGTCCTGCACGGCGTGCCGGACCTGACCGTGGATGTTTGGGTCAACGGCGAGCGGACGCTGGACGACTTCGTCCCCGGTGAGCTGGCCGGACCGCTGGCGCTCCCTGCGGGCGAGTACACCTTGGCCGTTACGGCCGCGGACGCCGAAAATGCAGACGACCCGGCCATTGGCCCCGTCGATGTCCAGCTCGAGTCCGGCGGCAACTACACGGCTGTGGCCAACCTGGACGCCGAGGGCAATCCCACCGCCAACCTTTTCACCAACGATGTCTCCGCCATTGACGCAGGCAAGGGCAAGCTGACCGTGCGCCACACCGCGGCCGCCCCCGCCGTCGACGTGCTGGCCGGCGGCTCGGCGGTGATCGAAGGCCTGTCCAATCCGGACGAACAAACGCTCACGCTGGACCCGGGAACCATCTCGGCCACGGTGGCAGCGGCCGGGACCACCGAGCCAGTGATCGGACCGGCCGACGTGCCGGTTACGGAGGGCACGCACACCATTGTCTACGCGTGGGGCAGCCTGGATGACGGCAACCTGGCCGTGGCCGTGCAGAACATCGAAGGACTCCACAGCGCTCCCGGCGCAGTGCCGGGTGGTCGGTCGGGAGCAGCTGCCGAAACCGGCCCGGATTACACCAGCGCCGCAGTCGCCGGAGGAGCCGTCCTGTTGCTCCTCGGCGCCGGCGCCGTCGCCCGTCGCAAGCTGGTTCGCGCCACCGATTAGCAGCGACGGGCTCCGAAGCCGGTGGTGCCTGCCCGGGGCGCCATCGGCTTCCTCCGCCGCAGGTTTCGGCCGCGGCCCCGCTGCCTCGAAACCTCGCACCCACCACCCTTCCCAGTAGGAACCATGCCAAACACAACGACGACGACGGTGGCCCGGACCGGGCTTCTGCTCAGTGCGGTCCTGATTGCCGCGGCCGGATGCGCCGCGCCATCGCAGCCGGCCGAAGGCATCATGCTGGCCCCGGCCGCTTCCGATGCCGCAGCCACGCCCTCGGCTGAGGGCCCGGGGAACACCGGCGCTCAGCCGGACGGCCGCACCCCAAACCAAGCAGCCATGTCCGAAACCTCGGTGATCCCGGACCCGGCGGCCATCCCGGTCCACCGCGCACTGCCCGCGGCGGCAGGCGAGAAAGCTCCGCCGACCCGGCTGGTGGTGGCCGGAACCTCGATTGACGTGAGCGTGGTCGCCGTCGGAATTGGAGCTGGCAACGAGATGGAAATTCCCGATTCCGTTGACCGGGCCGGCTGGTACCGCCATGGTCCCGCGCCGGGGGATGACGCCGGAACCGCGGTGATAGCGGCCCACGTGGACACCTTGTCGGGTTTGGCTCCGTTTTCCGAGCTCAGGCAGCTTCGGCCGGACACACGCATCACCGTGGAACGGGCGGACGCTGAGACTCTCACGTACCGCGTCTCGGAGGTTGAGTTGATGGATAAGGATGAATTCGATGCGGCGGCCGTGTTCCGCCGGGACGGAAAACCGCGGCTGAGGCTGGTCACGTGCGGCGGCGAGTGGCTGGACGGACGGCAGGATTACAGCCACAATGTGGTTGTCACAGCGGTCCCAGACTGACTTTTCCGGCCCTTCTGCACCAGTCAGTGGGGTAGCTTTCCCTCCCGACGACCGGAAGGACGCAGGCTTGGTACCTCCTCCTTTCGACGCTTGGGATACCGGCATCGATATGGCCTTCGCTGCCGGTGAGGAGTCGGCAATCGCTGACGCCTACCGTCACTTGGCTCCGCTCGTCCGGACGCTGGCTTCCCGAGCCCTGCGGGATCAGACGGCCGCGGACGATGTCACCCAGGAAGTCTTCATCCGGGCGTGGCGCCTGCGGGAGGGATTCGACCCTTCGCTGGGTCGGCTGCCTGCGTGGATCGTGGGGATAACCCGCCGCGCCATCGCCGATGCGCAGTCGTCCACCGCCCGTGAGCACCGCAAATTCCGCGCCGTTTCGGCGGTCCTGCCTGACCCCGAATATGCCGAAGGCTCCCAGTCCCCGGAAACGCTCGCGGACAGGTTGTTGCTGGATGGCGAGCTGGAACGGCTGGGGGAACCCAAGGGTTCCATCATGCGCCTGGCGTTCTACGAAGACTTGACCCACGAGCAGATCTCCCGCCGGCTCGATCTGCCGCTTGGTACCGTCAAGAGCCATATTCATCGCAGTCTGCAGCACTTGAGGCGCCGATTGGAGGTTGACCATGCAGCACCTTGATCCGGAATTGATCAGTTTGCTCGCGCTGGACGACACCGTCGGCGACCGGTCCGACCGGGATCACCTCCGCACCTGCAGCCAGTGCGCCGACGAGTACCAGGCATGTCGCCGAGCGGTGAACGCGGCCAAGGCCGACCCCAATCCGCAACTGGAGTCCCCGGGACCGCACGTTTGGCAGGCCATCCACCGGGAGTTGGGGCTCTCTCCGGAACTGGCGGAAGACCCCTTGCGGGCAAACAGTGGTCCCGCTCCTGTCCGCAGCCTGCCGTCCAAGCAAACTTCGGCCGGGCGGCCGCCGTCGCGAAAGCGTCCGGCGCGGAACCTTCCGGCTTGGTTGGCCGCGGCGGCAGCCGTGGTGCTCCTCGCGGCAATCGGCGTGTCCTGGATAGTCAATCGAAACGTTGCAACGTTGGCGCAGGCGGATTTGCAGCCGTTGGAGCAGTACGCGGCCACCGGGACGGCGCGGGTGGTGGAGACGAACGGGATCAGGGAACTCGAGATCCGGCTGAGCGCCAACGAGGCCCGGGGGTATCAGGAGGTGTGGTTGATCAAGCCGGACTTGTCCGGTCTCGTCAGCCTCGGCGTGTTGGACTCGGACCGCGGCAGGTTCCCCATCCCGCAAGGACTGGATCTGTCGCAGTTCCCCATTGTGGATGTCTCGGACGAGCCATTGGACGGAAACCCCGCGCACTCTAGCGTCAGCATCGTCCGCGGCAGCCTCGGCACCTGACCGATATTCCATGGTGAACTCTCTTCAGCAATGATCACACCGACGAGGGCCGGAGGAAGCATGCAGCAACGAACGGGTATCAGGACGGGACTGGCGGTGCCGGTCCTTGTGCTGGTCAGCTCCCTGGTGGCCATCGTTGCCGCCTTCATGGGCAGCGGCGTGCTGGTCGGGACTCCCATCCAGGAAGCGGCGGGCGGCTGGCTGAACGAAGATTCCACACCGCTGGCTCCGGCCTCGCCGGCCTTCCGGATCTGGTCCCTCATCTACCTCGGTCTGTTCGCCTACGCGGTGTGGCAGTTGCTGCCGGCCCAGCGGCGGTCCGCCCGGCATGCCGCCCTGCGCCGCTGGGCGGTGGCCTCCATGCTCCTGAACGCGGCGTGGATCTGGGTGGTGCAGGTCGGACTGCTGGTGATGAGCCTTGCCGTGATCATCGTCCTGCTGGCAGTGCTGGCCCGCATCCTGGTGATCCTGGTCGGCACGCCCAACGGGGGAGTGCTGGACGCGCTCATCACCGACGGTACGTTCGGCCTCTACCTGGGCTGGGTCACGGTGGCCACGGTGGCCAATGCCGCGGCCGTCCTCGCCGCGTCGGGCGTAGACGGCTTCGGGCTCCCGGTGACCTTGCTGTCGTCGATCGTGCTTGCCCTGGCGGCGGCGGTCGGCGTCGCCACGGCGTTCTACAGCCGCGGCCGGCTGGCCCCGGCGCTGGCCACCAGTTGGGGCCTGGCCTGGATCGCCGTCGGGCGCGTCGACGGTGGATTGGTCGATCAAGGCACCGCCATCGCCGCCGGCATCTGTGCGGCAGTCGTGCTGATCACGGCGGTGGTCATCCGGGTGGTAGCCGGTACCGGCCCCCGCGATTAGTAAGCCTACTGAATTTCGCCCTTGGCTGACGCAGCGTCGTGCGACGGGACGTTTCAGGGGTTCGCCGCTAGGTTGGAAAACAGCAGGATGCCGACAAGCGGCATCGCCGAGCAAGGAGGTTTCTCATGGCGGAAACGACCGGATCTAAGGCAAGCTACACAGTTCCCGGCCTCAAGCTGGAAGAAGGCCGGAAGGTCGCAAAGATCCTGCAGCAGCGTCTCCATGCGCTCAATGACCTGCAGCTCACGCTCAAGCACGCCCACTGGAACGTGGTGGGCCGGGACTTCATCGGGGTCCACGAAATGCTCGATCCGCAGATCGAAAAGGTCCGCGCAATGATTGACGCCGTCGCCGAGCGCATTGCCACCCTGGGCGTCTCCCCGAACGGGCTGCCCGGTGCCCTGGTCAAGGAACGCAGCTGGGACGACTACGACATTCACCGTGCCGGCACCGCCGAGCATCTCGCCGCGCTGGACGTGGTCTACAACGGGGTGGTCGGCAACCACCGCAAGGCCATCGAGACCATCGGCGAGATCGACCCGATCACCGAGGACCTGCTGATCGGCCAGACCGCCGAGCTGGAACTCTTCCAGTGGTTCATGCGCGCGCATCTGGAGAACAGCGCCGGCGAACTGGCCAGCGGCGGCGAGAAGACGGAAAAGGGCGCGGCCAAGAAGACCAAGTAGCCGGCCGCACGCTGTGAAACATAACGGCGCCTTCAGGGTCCGGCAGCAGCTCCAGCTCGAGTGGGGCGCTGCCGGGCCCTTGTTGGCACAAGCTTCTCGGTGCGCGGGTGATCCGCTGCCGCTGCTCCCGATCCTCCGTGCCGCGCCGGACCCTGCGCCTTTGCCCGGAACCGGCAACACCTTGGCCCTGTGGGAGTTCCTCGCCGCGTTGGCCGCCGAGGACCTGACCGCCGCCCGCGCGGTAGAGCCGCATCTGGATGCGGCAGCCATCCTGGCGCAGGCCGGGGTGGAGCTTCCCGCGGGAATAACGTGGGGTGTGTTTGCGGCGGAATCGTCGGGCACCCGGTTGGACGCCAAGCCCAGCAACGACGGCGATGCCTGGCTTTTGTCGGGCACCAAGCCGTGGTGCTCCTTAGCAGCGCAACTGGACCATGCGGTGGTCACGGCCCATGTTGACGGCGGACGCCGGGCGTTCGCGGTGGACCTGACGCAGCCGGCGGTCACCGTTGAACCCGCCGAGTGGATCAGCCGCGGCCTGGCCGCCGTTCCCAGCGGCCCGGTGTCCTTCCAGCAGGCAGGTGCCACCCCGGTCGGTGGAACCGATTGGTATCTGCACCGCCCGGGTTTTGCCTGGGGCGGGATCGGCGTCGCCGCGTGCTGGTTCGGCGGGGCCGTTGGGCTCTTCCGTACCCTCCGGGCAGCCGCGACCTCGCGGACCCCTGATCAGTTGGCGTTGGCCTGGCTGGGCGAAGCGGACCGCTTGTTGGCGGCCGGTGCCGACGTGCTGGCCGCCGCGGCCGCCGCGGTGGACGACGGCGCCGCCGGTGCGGTCCAAGCACACCGCGTCCGTGGCCAGATCGCGGCGATCTGCTCACGGATCCTGGAGATTTGCGGCCACGCGCTGGGCCCGGCACCCATGGTGTGGGACGAGCAGCACGCCCGGCGGGCGGCTGACCTCAGCATCTACCTCCGCCAGCACCATGCAGCCCGCGACGACGCGGCGCTCGGCGCCATGGTCCTGGAACAGCCGGAGCCGGCGTGGTGACCTTCTCCCACATCGAGGCCGGAACCCCCGAAGCCGATTGGCAGGCGGCCGGGATCGACCGGCTGCCTGCGCTGGCCGAGGGCGTCGTCCCGGGGCGCGGCTGCCGGCTGGTGGTGGCCGCGGCGCATCCCGACGACGAGTCACTCGGTGCCGCAGGGCTGATCCACTCCTCGCTGGCCCGGGGAGCGGATGTCACGGTGCTGCTCTGTACTGCCGGCGAAGCCTCTCATCCGGATTCGCCAACGTACTCTGCCGCAGACCTGCGCAGGCTGCGGCTGGCGGAATTCCGTGCCGCGATGCAGGCCTTGGAAACCTCCGCCCAGGCCCAAGCCCAAGCCCAGACTCAGGACCAGGCCCAAGCACAGGCCCAGGCCGAAGCCCAAGCCCGGTCGGGCCTCGGGGCATCCGCCGGCCGGCTGGAATGGCAGTTCCTGGGCATCCCCGATGGGATGGTCGGCCAGCACGCCGACGCCCTGGATGCGGCCTTCGCCAAAGCCCTGGAGGGCCATGCGCACGCGGTCGTTGCTGCGCCCTACCGTCAGGACGGCCACCCGGACCATGAAGCGGTGGGTCGTGCGGCGGCCCGGTCGGCAACGGCCCACCGAGCGGACCTGCTGGAGTTCCCGATCTGGTACTGGCACTGGGCCGATCCGGAGGCCCAGACCAGCTGGACCAACTGGAAGGCTCTACCGCTGTCTGCGCAGGACGCGGCGGCGAAACAGCTGGCCCTGGCCGCCCACGCCTCGCAGACGCAGCCGTTGTCTCCGGCGGCCGGCGACGAGGTGCTGCTCAGCGAGGCATTCCAGGAACACTTTGACCGCGGTGTCGAAGTTTTCGAGTGGACCCCGGCTGGACCCGCCGGCTCGGAGCACGCCGAGCATATCTTTGACCGGCTGTACCGCGGCGACCCGGACCCGTGGAACTACTTGTCCAGTTGGTATGAACGCCGGAAGCGGGCCGTCACTCTGGCGGCCCTTCCCGCCGAACGGTACGGCAACGCCTTGGAGGTTGGCTGCTCCATCGGCGTGCTGACCGCCGAGCTCGCCGCACGCTGCGATCGGCTGATGGCGGTGGACGCCAGCGGCGTTGCACTGGACCAGGCACGCCGCCGGCTGGCGGAGTATAAGAACGTAGAGCTGGTGCAGGCGCAGTTGCCCGCCGGCTGGCCAAGCTCCGCCGCTGATGGCCTGGACTTGGTGGCCATCTCGGAAATCGGCTATTTCCTGAAAGAAACGGAGCTGCGGGAGCTGCTTCGGAAGGTGCAGGAGACCCTGAACCCCGGAGGCCACCTGCTGCTGTGCCACTGGCTGCATCCGATCGATGGCTGGGAACTGGACGGCGAACAGGTCCACGCGATCGCGAAGGAGGCCACCGGCTGGGACGTCGTCGCCCTGCACCGCGAACGGGACTTCCTGCTGGAAGTGCTCCAAGCGCCGGAGCGCGCGCAGTGACCGCCGCGCCCGTGGCCGGCCCCACCGGGGTCATACCCGCAGACTCTGCCGCCGGGGGCCGGGACTCGGCCCCCACGCTGCGGCGCATCGCCGTCGTTGTTCCGGTGCATAACGAGGAGCAACTGCTGGGAAAATGCCTGCGCCGGCTGCGGCGGGCCATGGACGTGCTCCGAGCCGCGCGGCCGGAGTGCGGCGTGAAGCTGGTGGTAGTGCTGGACCGGTGTACCGACCAGTCCGCCAAGATCGCCCGGCATGCGGCCCGGGCGGATGGGCGGATCGCCGTGCTGGCGGGCGACTTCGGCTCCGTCGGTGCCGCGCGGGCAGCCGGAGTCTGCGCCGCGCTGGAGGCCGATGGCCGCAATGCCGCAGCCGAGGAGACCTGGCTTGCCTGCACTGACGCGGACACCTTAGTGCCGGAAGACTGGCTGACTTCCTTTGCGCTGCTGGCCAACGCCGGAGCGGACGCTGTGGCAGGGACGGTGGAACCCGAGACCTCCTCCCTTGCGCCCGGGCTACTGCGTGCCTGGCGCGACAACTACGCCGGACAGGAACCGAGTACCAGGGTGCACGGCGCCAACCTCGGTGTCCGGGCGTCTATGTACCTGGCTGCCGGCGGCTTCCCTGCGCTCGCAGAACATGAGGACGTCCGGCTGGTCGAGGCCATCCGGACGCTCGGCGGCCTGGTGCTGCCGGCGGCGCACCTGCAGGTCACCACCTCGGGCCGGCTGCAGGGCCGGACTCCGGGCGGTTTCGCCGGCTATCTCGCCAACTTGGAAGCGGCCGGCAGCTGACAATGCTTCCGCGCCCGAGCAGGCGCGGAAGCGTTGTCAGGCCACACCTTAGCGCCGGCGTGTCCGGTCTAAGCCCGGCACTCCACTGCCTTGCCAACCGGTCCTAGGTTGAAAAGGCGTCGGTCCACGATCGTCTCGATCGTCAGCACACTAAACCGCGCGTACCAGGTGATGTCGCCGCAGGGGAGGGCCAAGGCCTCGGCGAGGCCCGCCGTGTCATGGTGCCAGTAACACCGCTCCTGGCCCGCGTCGTCCAGACGGACCGTTCCTTCTGCCTCCAGATGAACGGCGACCGGAACTCCAACATCGTCGTGGAGTGCTTTCCGGGCCTGGATCCAATGGACGTTGTGTCCCGGGCCGAACCACGAGCACGGTTCCGTCCTAGTCTGGGGCTCATCGTTGGCTCGGTTTGGGTAGTTGGCCATGCCAGTTCCTTTCAACGGTCCGCCACCGCGGACGCTCTTGCCTGTTCCGGTTGGGGACAGGCCGCTTCTTCATCCGAACCACCCGTGAGGTTGGGGTTGGTGTGCGGCCATGTCGGAGCATTGCCCTCCTTGCCGGAGGGCGGGCGCGCGTCTCGTGAAGCTGCTTTCAGCCTATGTGCCGTCTCTGACAAAATTGCGAGGTATGGCTCGCCTGCGCAGCGGCGGCGGCCGGCAGTTGACGCGGCGTGGTCAGGACGCCGGGCCGGATTGCAGGATTTCCAGGTAGTGCGGGTTCTGCATGATGCCCAGCACGTTGCCGAACGGGTCGACTACCGAGGCCGTGATGAAGCCGTGCCCCCGCTCTGAACTGCTCCCCGAAAGTTGGACTGAGAAATTAGTTCTGACTCTCGGGGAGCAGTTTTATGCAAGACAGCAGTTCGTTATCTGAGGAACAGCGCGAAGCCGCGGTAGCGTTGTTCGAGACCGGTTGGGGTGCTAAGTCCGTGGCAACAAAGCTAGGGGTCCGGGCAAAAGCTGTCAGCCGGCTACATCAGCGGTGGAGAGTGCGCGGAGGTTCGACACTAGTGACCAAGTCAACCAAGCGGCGGTTTTCGTTTGAGTTCAAGCT
This sequence comes from Arthrobacter sulfonylureivorans, assembly GCF_022637435.1. NCBI lineage: Bacteria > Bacillati > Actinomycetota > Actinomycetes > Micrococcales > Micrococcaceae > Arthrobacter > Arthrobacter sulfonylureivorans. Next base: position 3,263,590 of record NZ_CP093326.1, on the reverse strand, counting down.
CGCCGTCGTGCAGCGGTATCTGGCGGGAGAGGGCAAGGTTGCTCTCGCAAAGGAGTTTGAGCTGTCCTCTCCGGATCTGATCAAAAAGTGGGCTCGATACTACCGAAATGACGGTGAAGACGGCCTGCGCCCGAAACCAAAGGGACGACCTAAGTCACCTCCCGAGACAGGGGCGCAGCCAGAGTCCGAGTTGCAGCGGTTGCGCCGTGAGAACGAGCGCCTACGGGCAGAAGTCGCTTTCCTGGGAAAAGTGCAGGCCTTTAGGGACGAGGAACGGCGCTAAAGGTCCGCGCCGTCATCGCCCTCAAGGCCGAACACCGCCTCAACGTGCTCCTGGACGTGGCCGGGCTGGCCCGCGCAACGTTCTTCTATCACCAGGCCCGCCTGCAGACTCCCGATCCGCAAGCCTCCCTCAAAACCGCTATCACCAAGGTCTTCAAGGACAACCACCGCAGGTACGGACACCGCCGCATCCATACAGAATTACTCAAACAAGGGTGGACGATCGCGAAGAAGACCGTGCTGAAGCTAATGCGTGGCCTCGGGCTGGTCTGCAAAGTCCGGCGCAAGAAGCGCTACAACTCCTATCAAGGCGAGCAGGGCTCTGTTGCCCCGAACCTGCTGAACCGGGAATTCGACTCCGAAACCCCGAACGAGAAATGGGTTACTGACGTGACCGAGTTCAGCGTCGGCGACCGGAAGCTCTACCTCTCACCGGTCATGGACCTCTTCGACCGCCAGATCATCTCCTACACCATCGGCATGTCACCGAACCTTGCCCTCACCAACGCCTCGCTGCGAATGGCGTTGATGACGCTCGAGGGCGGGCAGAAACCAATGGTGCATTCAGACCAGGGTTTCCAGTACCAGCATGTCTCGTGGCGCGATCTCCTGAAGGGCGCCGGCGCGATTCAATCAATGTCCCGCAAAGGCAACTGCTACGACAACGCCGTAATGGAGAACTTCTTCGGCCACCTCAAGGAAGAACTCTTCAACCACGTCCGATTCCTCAACACCAACGCGCTGGAAACAGCACTGCACGACTACATCCGCTGGTACAACACCGAAAGGATCTCAACAAAGCTCAAGGGCCTGAGCCCGGTGCAATACCGTGCTCAGGCCCTCGCGGCTTAGGCTCATTAGTTGGTCCAACTTTTGGGGACCGGTTCAGCTTCGGTGACCGGCTCCAGTTCCGTGGCGCCCTTCTCGAGCAGCCGACGGCGAACGGTCTGCACATCGTCCACGTGCCAGTAGAGGATGGCGCCGCCCGGATCGATGCCGTGTCCCGCCGGAGCATGCCTCGTGTCGATCAGCCCGAGCTCATGCTCGTAGTCGCCGATCCGGAATTCGGCATAGCCTAGCCGCTCGAAATACGGCTTCTTGCCGAGTAGGTCCGAATACCACTCCACGGCCGCCGGCAGATCAGACGTCCAGTAGCTGACCGTGCTCATTCCTCGCAGCATGCGTGCCCTTCCGGTCGATGCCCGCGGGCTGCCCCGGGCGTTTCGCGGTGATGCTGGGGACGCTACCGCAGATCGCCCTCGCTGTCTGCCCTTCCCGGCGACACCACGGACAGCCCCGCGTCCTCTGCGGCGGCGGTCAATTCGCGGTCGTAGGCCACGAACGTGTCCGTACGGAGCCGGATCGCTGTGGCCAGATGGATTGCGTCGGCGGATCTGAGGCGGCCGGGCAAAGCGGCCGCGAACATGAGATCGTCGCGGGATAGGTCAACGAGGTTGATGGCTGCGAGCACGGTATTGATGGTTCGGGCGGGGATGGCGGCGCAGGCCCGCCGCCGCGCAGCACAGTGCAGCTCGGTATAGAGGAGCATCGACGCCGTGAGTATCTCGCCATCCGCGCTGAACCGGGTGAGCGTACGTGCCAGTTCGACAGATTCGTCCTCATCGATAACCAGTTTCAGGACCGCGGAGGTATCGAGATAGATGGTCACCGATCGCCCCGCAGATCGCTCAAAATCTCTTCGGTGCTGACGTCGGCCCGCACCCGCTCCAGCTGACTAAAGTCCACCGGCCCGGCAGGGGATTGCTGCCTCACCGCCCCTGAGCGAAGCAGACGCTCGAACGGGGAAGACGCCGGCGGTATCAAGGTCGCTGCGACTTCGCCGTTGTTCGTGACGTCGATGGTTTCGCCATTCTTGACGCGCTCCAGGATTTTGCTGCTCTCATTGCGCAACTGCCGGTGGGGAATGGTGGTCATAGCAGCCTCCGCATCGCCTGTAGCAAGTGTAGCAATCGAACGGTGGGGCGACTAGACGGCTTCCGACGGTTCCCAGGTCACTCCATTTGCCCTCGTTGTCGAAAGGCGGGTGCATCTCGTGAAGCCGCCTCAGCCTATTGGCTGCCTCCGACAAAATCCGAGTCATAGCTAGCGGGCAGCGAGGTAGAGCCACCCTCCGTTGTGTGAGCAGTGGTGCTCATTACAGCCATGTGTGACGCATTCTTGACTCCGGGTGAATGGAGTCACTAATATCAAGCGTACGAAATGTGTAAACGATGTACGGAATGCGTACGGAACTTCCCAAGCAAGAGAAAGGGGTGCCATGAGTGTCCTGACCGCGTTGCGTTCTACCTCGCGCATCCAGCCCGCTACGGCGGCCGGCATGATCGGCAAAGCGGTCTGTCTCCTCATTTTCACGTGGTTGTTCGTGTGGCCCCTGGGCATGCTGATCTACGGTGCCTTTAGCTCATCCCCGCTCGCAGGCAACCCCAAGTGGACCTTGTCGGGGTTTGAGCGCCTGATCAATGACCCGAACGCCTATGAGGCGCTCGGCGCCACCGTCGTTTACGCGGTAGTTATAACGGTCCTTTCCATGGCGGTCGCCATCTTCATGGCCACGGTTACCACGAGGATGGACGTACCCTTCCGGCGGTTGATCACTCCCGTGATGGTCATTCTGGTAGCCATGCCGACCGTGCTGTATTCGCTGAGCTGGGCGATGCTGGGTGCCGGGCAGACCGGCATGATCAATCGCTTCCTCGATGCGCTCGGCCTTGATTTCCTTGCTGAGACCTTCAATACGCGCAGCTGGTTCGGCTTGGTGTTGGTGACAGTCCTGAAGGCGAGTGCGCTGGCTTACATGATCCTTCTGGGAGCCTTCCGCAATCAAAATGCGGCTTTGGAGGAGGCAGCCCGCATTGGCGGCGCCAGCCGGATTCGTTCGTTCATCGGGATCGAGTTGCCCGCCTTGCTGCCGGCCCTTGGCGCTGCTAGCCTCTTCATTTTCGTCAAAGGACTTGAAGCCTTCGAAACCCCGGCTGTCCTCGGGTTGCCGGCGGGAATCAACGTGTTCGCCACCCAGATCTACGACTACCTTCGCGGCGGATACGAAGCTGATTATCCCGCGGCCTCTGCTTCCTCGCTTGTCATTGTTGCCATCCTTGCAGTTTTGGTGCTGCTTCAGCTCAAGTTGACCGGCGGGGGGAAGACGTTCACGTCGGTGGGCGGAAGGGCCAAGGGTGCGGATCTGCGCAAGCCGGGTAAGTGGACAGGCTCTGTGGTCGCCGGTGTGATGTTCTTCATCGTCGTAGCGCTGATCCTCCCAATAGCCCAAGTCATCCTGAGCGCCTTCCAGCCCTACCTCGGTGCGTCCGAACTGACCCTTCAGAATTTCGAGCGCCTGCTGAACACACCAAGCGTCATGAACGCGTTGGAGACTACCATCATCGTTTCGACGATCGGCGGGCTCCTGACAGTCATCCTCGCACTGGTAGTGAGCTTCGCGTTCGTCCGGATGAAGGGCCGGCTCGGCCGGTACATCCAACTGGCTTCCTGGGTTCCGGCCGCTATGCCGGGCCTCGTGCTGGGTCTGGCCTTTCTCTGGTCGGTCCTGATGACACCGGGAACCAAGACCATCTACGGCACTGTCTGGATCCTGGTCATTGGTCTGGCCGTTGCCACGGTCCCGTTGGCCACCCGGACTCTGGAGGGTGCACTAGCGCAGATCGGCGTCGATATGGAAGAAGCCGCACGGATCTCCGGCGACAACTTCCTCCGAGCCTTCGGAACCGTCACGGTGCGGCTTCTGGTTCCGAGCCTCATCTCGGCTTGGTTCCTCGTGGCCATCACGATGTCGGGCATTCTCGACGTGCCCATCCTGCTGGGAAGCGCCAACACCGAAATGATTGCGACCGTGAGCTTTGGCTTCTACAGCAGCGGCGAAACCGTTCTGGCCTCTGCCCTCTACGTCATCTTTACCTGCGCCATGGCAGGGTTGGCCGCTGCCGCATTCGTGCTCTGGCTGATCGCCCGCACCATCATTCGTCGCCGCGCCTCCCAACTGCGCGGGGAAGTAGAAGGAGTTTCTGCATGACCAGCATCGTCATCAACAACCTGCATAAGTCCTTTGGCACTAAGACCGTGCTTGACCACGTGGGGCTTGAGGTAGAGGACGGAGAGTTCATCTGCTTGCTCGGCCCCTCCGGTTGTGGGAAGAGCACTCTTCTGCGATCCATCGCCGGGCTGGAGAGTCCGGAGGGCGGAACCATCTACCTCGGCGACGACGCCGTCTTCGACGACAAGGCTGGCATCAACAAGACGCCGGAACAGCGAAAGCTGGGCATGGTCTTTCAAAGCTTCGCCCTGTGGCCGCACAAGTCGGTCTTCGAGAACGTCGCCTATCCGCTGAAGCGTGCCAAGGTTTCCAAGTCAGAGATACGTGAACGCGTCCGGGAAGCACTCATCATGGTGGACCTGTGGGAACACCGTGATGCCTACCCGGGAACACTTTCGGGAGGCCAACAACAGCGCGTCGCCCTGGCCCGTGCAGTGGTTCCCCGCCCGCGGCTTCTGCTGCTGGACGAACCGCTTTCCAGCCTGGACACCAACCTGCGCGCACAGATGCGCCGGGAGATCCGCCGGATCCAGCAACATCTCGGGGCCACGGCCGTTTACGTCACGCATGACAAGGAGGACGCGGGCGGCTTGGCAGACCGCGTGCTGGTCCTTCAGGACGGAAAGATCGTCCAACAGGGCGCGCCTCGGGATGTCTTCGTTGCGCCGAAGACGGCCTTCGTGGCTGAATTCGTTGGTTTCGACAACTTCTTCGAGGCACTTGTTGTCGACTCCGGCGAAGAGCAGGCAACCATCGAGATCGGCAATGGCAACCGTCTGACGGCCGCAGTGACGTCGCGGTTGGAAGCCGGTAGCAAGACCACTGTCGCCATCCGTTCCCGGCTTGTGCGTGTCTCGCCCCACGACGGGACGCCGGTCGACGGCGCGATCGTGGGCACAGTGGTCTCCAAGGCCCACCTCGGCGACGACGTGGAAATCGTTATCAGCGATGGCATCGCCGAAGTCGTCGCCCGAGTCCGACCCGGCTACGCCCGCGACATCGAAGTCGGCGGCTTCGCCCTGGCCCAACCGCCCGTCGGGACTGTCGTCGCCGTCGAGGGCAAGCGCAAGGGCGCTCCCGTTGCTCCCACTTCTCCCTCCATCCGAACCAACGCCTAAGAAAGAAAATCCCTCATCATGAAGAACACCACAAGATTCGCCACCATTGCCGTGGCATCCATGCTGCTCATCAGCGGCTGCGGGGGCAGCAGCGAAACGGCCAGCCAAGCGGTCAACGCCACAAGTGCTGCAGAACTCTACGAGGCCGCAAAGGCTGAAGGCAAAATAACCGTCTACGGACCCACGGAAAACCTGTACGCCGCAGTCTATGAAGACTTCAGCGCGGAGTACCCGGGCATCGAGATCGTCACCTCGGACATTTTCGGCCAGGAGCTCGACGCTCGACTCGAAGGCGAGCAGGTAGCGGGCGGATTCGAAGCGGACCTGGTCCACATTGGCGTGTCCGACACTGAACGCTATAACGACAAGGGATACCTGGCCAGCTTCACACCGGTGGAAGCCGACGGCCTGGATGAGAAGTTCGTCGGTCCTGGTGGCTCCTGGAGCGTCCCCTCTCAGCACCTTTATGCCACGGCCTACAACACCAAGGTTCTCTCGGCAGACGAAGTACCGACAACCTGGGCCGAACTGGCTGACTCGGACTTGGCGGGGAAAATCGCAACGGCGACGCCCAAGCAAAGCGGCGTCACCCCACAGGTACTGGCCTCGGCGCTGGCTGCCGGAGCGATTGACGAAGCCTGGGTGAATTCCTTCAAGGCCGAGGCACGGCCCAAGATCTTCCCCTCGGTCGCCAATGCCCTGCAATCCACCGTGACCGGCGAAACGGCAATTTCCCTTGTTGCTGGCTACGGCACCTACATGCGGCAGGTGGAACAGGGCGCACCGCTTGAGTTCGTGGCCATGGACGACGGCGCCTACTATTCCGACGTGGCTTATGCAGTCCTGGACGGCGGCCCCAACCCCAACGCGGCCCGACTCTTGGTTTCCTGGATGTTTAGCGATGCCGGTCAGGCGTCGATTGCCAAGCACATCTTTGAGTTTGGAACCATGCCGGACGCTCCGTTGCCGACCGGCGCGGACAAGATCGGCAACTCGGTGCGCCTCGCGTACCCCGGTGCCGAAAAGTACCGATCCACCCTCGAAATGCTGAACACCAAATTCTAGACCAGCAGTACAGCCGCCGCTGCTGCTGCGGCGGCTGTACTCGCCATTCAGGAGATCCTCCAGTGAATACCGAAGTCCTCATCGTCGGGGCCGGCCCTTGCGGCGTCACGATCGCCAACTTGCTCGGGGTCTATGGCGTAAAGACAACCATCATCGACCGTGCCCCTGACATCATCGACTACCCCCGCGGTGTTGGGGTTGACGACGAATCCTTGCGCGTCTTCCAGTCATGCGGTCTCGGCCCCGAAGTGCACGCAGACATGATCCAGAACCAGGCGCTGATCTGGTTCGATTCGAACCTGACCAAGCTCGCCGAGATTGCGCCGTCCGGGCAACCATTCGGCTGGCCCCGCCGCAACTCGTTCCTGCAGCCGATGCTGGAAACGAAACTGCGGAGAGGAGTGGAGCGGTTCGATCACGTGGACCTGAGGCTCGAGCGGGAACTCGTCGATCTCAAGCAGTCCAGCGACGGCGTCGAGGCGACCGTCGCAACATTGGACGGTTCAACTGAGACCATCTTCGCGCAATACGTTGTCGGAGCGGACGGTGGTCGCAGCACCGTTCGCAAGCTCATCGGTGCGGTTCTGGAAGGAAAGACGCTTCCGGCGCGCTGGCTCGTGGTTGACATCAAAGACTCGACGTACCATGCGCCGTTCTCCGGAAACTACATCAGCAGTTCGCGTCCGTTCGTCTCCATCGACCTGCCCTTTGGATACCGGCGCTTCGAGTTCCGGCTTAATGACGATGAAACCGATGAGCAGATGGTGCAGCCCGAACGGGTGGAACAGCTCATCCGCGACCACTTCAATTGGACCGGTCCTATGCCAGGGCTGGAAAGATCGCGTGTTTATTCACACCACTCTCGAGTGGCAGACCGCTTCGGAAACGGCAAAGTGTTCCTGGCTGGCGACGCAGCGCACCTACAGCCGCCGTGGTTCGGCCAGGGGATGAACTCCGGTATCAGGGATGCAGCCAATGTGGCGTGGAAGTTGGCGGCCGTGATCCGGCACGGAGCTTCCGAGGGCCTGTTGGAGACGTACGGGCAGGAGCGCCGTGGGCACGCCCGGGCACTCGTGGAACTGGCCACCACGCTCGGGAAGGTGTACGGACCGAGAACCAAGCTGGGTGAGAAAGTCCGCAGCTACGGACTGCGCGCCATGCAGCGGATTCCTGCCACCAGGGACTACCTGCTGCAGATGAAGTTCAAGCCGATGCCGTACTACGAACAAGGAGCCGTTCTTGAACCCTCGCCCAAGAACGCCGTCGGCAAGATGTTTATTCAGCCCGACGTCGAGACAGCAGATGGGCGGCGGATCAAGCTGGACGAGGCCGCGGGGGACTGGTTCACGGTCATCGGAATCAACATTGACCCGGCGGACCACCTTGACCCTGAATCGCTCCGCTACTGGCGCTCCCTTGGGGCCCGATTCCTGCGGATGAACCGATCTCGGGCCGGTCAGCATCTGCGGCAGGCCGCGTCCGACACCACCCTGCTGGACGATGTCCAGGGTGGCTTCCGGGACTGGGCGCGCGGCAACAGAAACCGCGACATTCTGGTAGTCCGCCCGGACCGTTACCTGGCCGCCACGTGCGCCCGTGGCGACGCCAACATCATGACCCGCAGCTTCAGCGAAGTGCTGCCGCTGAAGTCCTTCACGCTCATCAGTAATTAAGGAGTCCACATGGCAGAAATCGTCGGATACATCGCGATGTCCCACTCGCCCTTTTGGGACGAATCCTTCGACATCGAAGGGCCAGGTGCCGAATTTGCCGCCGGCGCAGCGACCGTCAAAGAAAAGGTGCAGGCGCTAGCCCCGGACCTGGTAGTCATCTTTGGTCCGGACCATATGCGCAACTTCTTCTACGATCTGATGCCGGCTTTTTGCATCGGTGCCGGAGAGGTCATAAGCTTCGGCGACTACGGGGGACACAAGGGATCGCTCCCCCACCGCGAGGGGATCGGACGCCGGATCATCGACAACGTTCGGGAACAGGGTTTCGACCCGGCCTTCTCCCTCAGGATGGGAATTGATCACGGCATCGTTCAGCCCTACGAGGTACTGCTTCCGGACATGTCCGTCCCGGTCCTTCCGATCATGGTGGACTGCGGAGCGGCTCCACGGCCGTCGATGAAGCGCGCGCACGAATTCGGTGGCGCTGTCGGCAAGGCCCTGCGTGAGCTCGACGAGGATCTTCGCATCCTGCTGGTTTCCTCCGGCGGACTGTCCCACTGGGTCAAGGCTGCATCTCCGTACGACGAGTCGACCGATGAAGAGACCCGGGAGTTCCTGATCGACGGCCGCGAAACCGTCGTCGAATACAACGCGGCACGGGAGGCAGGTCTGGCAGAGCGGATTGCCGCAGGCCACGAAGGCGATATCAACCATGAATGGGACCGTTGGTTTCTGGCACATATGACTTCCGGAAACATCGAAGAGCTTCTCGCCATCGACCCTGACCACATGGAAAAGGTCGCTGGCAACGGAACGCACGAGGTCCGCGCCTGGCTGGCCGGGCTTGGAGCGTGGGATGCTCCGGTGGAGACAATCGCCTACGAACCCGTCCACCGCTGGGTGACCGGTATGGGCCTCGTGGCGGCGTTTTCCGAACCTGCGGTGAGGAACTGACATGGAGATTCAAACCATTCCGGAATTCACAACAGACGAGTACTTCGGCCTCGAAGACCAGTGGTTGGAGACAGCCCCGGGCGAACTGACCCACTACCACGAGGCCGGTGAAGGAACGCCCGTCCTCTTCCTGCATGGTTCAGGAAGCGGTGTTTCGGCAGCAGCGAATTGGTGGCTGAACTTGCCACAGCTTTCCCAGAAGTACCGCACGATCGCCATCGACCTGTTAGGGTTCGGCCAGACAATCGAAGCCCCGGAGAGTGCGTTCGGGATCAAGGCCTGGGTAAAACACATCGTGCGTGTGCTGGACAGCCTGGGGATCGACAAGACTTGGCTGGTAGGCAACTCGCTCGGTGGCTGGGTGGCATTCCAATTTGCTATCGACCATCCTGAGCGGCTGGCCGGCATCATTTCCATGGGAACAGGCGGAGCTCCGCGGACCAAGGCTCTGGCAAGCCATGCGAATCCCACTGTCACCCCGGAAGGAATCCGCCAGGCTCTCCTGGATTTTGTGGTGGATGCATCATTGGTCTCCGACGAACTGGTCGAGGCACGCTACGCGGCCTCGTCCACCGAAGGCGCCAATGAACGTTTCCGCCGTGTGATCACGGCGCGCGACGAGGACCGGGAACAGCTGCCGCTAGATCTGAACGTCCTGGCCACGCTCGAGATTCCCGTGCTGCTGATCCACGGCCGCGAGGACCGCGTCATCCCCATGGGACGCAGCCTGCAGTTGGCAGAGATCATTCCGCACGCTGACCTGCACCTCTTCTCCCAGTGCGGGCACTGGAGTCAGGTGGAACGCGCGGAGGACTTCAACCGCGTTGTCGCCGCCTACCTTCTAACGCACAGCTAGGGTAATCCGTAAGTAATTGACCGCTTGTGTGCGGGGCCGGGTCGCCGGGACCGCACACAAGCGGCCGAGATGAAGAAGGGCAGGCCGAGTGGACCAGACCAGGTTCGTGCACCCCATCGCGCCGGGCGACTACGTCCAATCGCTGGACAAGGGACTCGCGGTGATCAAGGCGTTCAACAGCGACCGCCGCACGATGACCCTGACCGAGGCCGCCGAAGTGACCGGGCTGTCGAAGCCGAGCGCGCGTCGATTCCTCCTCACACTGCAGGCTCTGGGATACGTGGCACAGGAAGAAGGCCGGTTCCGCCTGCGTCCGCGGGTGTTGGATCTCGGCGGCTCTTACTTGACCTCCGGAGAGCTGCCGGGCATCGTCAATCCCTACCTAGCCGACCTCAACGCGGAGCTGCGCGAGGCCTGCTCGGTGGGTGTGCTCGACGGCGACAATGTCGTCTACATCGCCCGTGCCTCGGCCCAACAGCGCATCATGACCTTCAACGTCCAGGTGGGCACGCGGATCGACCCCGTCATCACAGCCTTGGGACGAGTGCTGTTGGCCAACTTGCCCGGGCCGGAACTCGAGACGTATCTCGAGCGCCGGGAGCAACTGGGAACACAGCCGCAGGTGCACCAGCTGGGCGGCTTCCAGGACGACCTCACGGCCATACGCGAGCGGGGCTGGTGCCTCATGGATCAAGAAGTGGAACTAGGCGTCCGGACAATCGCCGCGCCGCTGCATAACGTCGATGGTCTGGTGATTGCCGGCATTAATGTGGCCGTTCACACAGCACGGGTCTCGCTCGAACGCCTAGAAGGGGAGTTCCTTCCCAAGCTCCTTGCGATCCGTGAGCGTATCAACGAAACCTTGGCCGAGTATGGTCCGGAGCTCAAGAACTACTGAGTGGACATGGGACATCCGGCTGCTGCAGCTGCCGGATGTCGGTCGCTTGCCCGCCTAGACGGCGATCGGCTGTTCGGAGAGATGGCGGCGGCTTTCCAGCCTCAGCTCCAAGTCATTCATGACCACGGCGGCCAGATCCTCCAGCGTCAGGGTATCCGCGGCCGTGATTTCACGCGGCTCGAAGTCGAGCACGCACAGCGTGCCCAGGTTGTAGCCATCCCGGGTCTTCAACGGGACGCCGGCGTAGAACTTCAGTCCGAAGTCGCTGGCCACCAGCGAGTTGGTCAACGCGCGGGGGTCAGCCGGCGCGTTGTTGATGATCCACGGACCGTTCTGCAGGATGGCCGACGCGCAGAGCCCGGGCTCCCGGTCGATCTGCTCAATGTCCAGGCCGTGATGCGACTTGAACCAAATGCGGTCGTGGTCCACCACGCTGACAATCGCAATGGGCGTGGAGAGCAGGCGGGCGGCCAGGGCGGTGATGCGGTCGAAGGCACCGTCCGGAGGCGTGTCCAGTATGTCGTAGCGATTGACGGCTTCCATCCGCAACGGCTCGTCGACAGGAATGACCGAGGCATCCACCCTGCGGCGTCCGCGGAATGACATCACCATGTCCGCCAGCGCCAGCGCCACATCGCGTCCGGTGGGGCGGGCCTCCGGATCGGCGGCGGTCATGGCGGTCAGCAGGCTGACCCACTCCGGCCCCAAATCGGCGGGGATGACCGGATCACGCAGGAGCCGGGCCACGGCAGCCTCCAGGGGCGGCCCGGGGAAGGCGGTCTTGCCGGTCAGGCATTCCAGCAGCACCAGGCCCAGCGAATAGATGTCGCTCGCCGGGCCAACCGGTTCGCCTTTCGCCTGCTCCGGGCTCAGGTAGCCGGCAGTTCCATAGATGCCAGAGACATGGGCATCTTCTGAAATCACGACGGCGATGCCGAAGTCGGTGAGTTTGGCGCGCAGGCGTGAGCCGTCGTCGTCGTAATTGAAGAGCATGATGTTGCCGGGCTTAACGTCCCGGTGGACCACAGAGTTGTTGTGGATGTAGGCCAGGCCCTCTGCCAGATCGTGGCCAATCTGCGCAACATGCCGCGGCGGCAAGGAACCCTCCGCCAGGCGAGCCTTCAGGTCTGCACCTTCGATCATTTCCATGACCAGGTAAATCTGCGGATGTCCGGCTTCGAACCGGTCGATGCCCGCGTCCAGGAGTGTCACCAAGTTGACGTGGTTCAGCCGGGCCAGCAGCTTGATCTCCGCGTCGTCGTGGTGGAACTCTTCCTCGTTCATCGAGGGGCGTTGAATGACCTTGACCGCAACCTCGCGACCCAGGACTTCATCTTCCGCGCGGTATACCTTGGCGTTCGCTCCGGTTCCGGCCAGCTCCTTCAGCCGGTACCGCCCGTCAAGCAGCATGCCGGATCGATCTAGGTGAGGCGCCAATGTCTCCTGCTTCCCGGCCGTCACTTTGACAGCACCCTTACTAATCGTACGGGTGGGGGACGGGGACTCTTGACGAAAAAGGGCTGAAGGGCCGAATCGTTACATCAGTCGCCGGCAGGAATGGTGGAACGTTCCCCGAATTGGCGCGATACCCACTTCTCTCGGGTGGTGAAGAAAACCCCAACGATGACAACCAGTGCGCCCATGATCTGCATCAGTGTGATCGCCTCGTTCAGCAGGAGGTAGGCGCCCAGCATGGTGAACACTGGCACGAAATTCAGGAACACCGACGCCTGGGAAGCGCCGAGGGTTGCGACGGCCCGGTTGTAGAGGAGCAGGGCAATCACCGAGGGGAAGATACCCAGGTACAGCAGGCCCGACCATTGCCCGCCGCTGATCTCCGGGACACCCACGATCATCCATTCGCCCGCTACCAGCGGCAGCAGGCACAGGACGGACAACCCCGTCATGGCCAGCACCGCACCGTGGGCCGGAAACAGGTGCAGGTACCGCTTCACGGCTATCGAATAGACCGCCCAGGAGATCGCGCCGGCCACCATGATCGCGTCGCCGACGTTCCACGACGTATCCGCCAGACGCAGCAGTTGCCCGTTGGTCACCACCCACAGCGCTCCGCAGAGTGAGAGCAGAATGCCGAGCCACTGCACAGTCCGGAGGCGTTCGCGCAGCAGCCAGAAGCTCAGCAGCACCGTCACGGCGGGAATGGACGCTTCCAGCACGGACACGTTGGTGGCCGAGGTGAACTGCAGCGCGGAGTAGATCAAGGTGTTGAATCCCGCGATGCCGGTCACCGTCATCAGCAGGAGTGGTTTCCAATGCCGGATAAACAGGTGCCGGGAACGCCAAGCACTGCGGTATCCGATGGGAAGGAGCACCAGGAACGCGACGGCGATCCGGCCGAACGCGATGGTCAGCGGCGGCAGCTCGCTCAGCGCCTTGCCGGTCAGGATATTGCCGGCATAGAAGACCACCACCAACATCAGCAGCAGATAGGCGCGCATGCTGCTCCTCCTGCTTGGCTTGGCGGGTATCCGACAAACACTAGCGCCAATGGCATCGCCGGGCATCCGGGGCCTGACCTCGATCCGGAGCGTGGCGCAAATTACGGCAGGACTATGGCGCGCGGGCCGTCCGAATTGGGTTAAATTAACGTCAAGTAGAACGGAGAAAGGGCAGCGCCATGCCGGGCGAAAATCACGAGGCATCTGCATTGACGGTGGAAGAGTTCCTCCACGACGCGGCAGTCGACAGTACGGACATCGAGGTTTTCCTCAATGCCTTGTCGCGGCTGGCCGTCCACAATCTTTCGCACCTGGACGAGGAACTTCTGTGCGGCATCACGCTGCTGCGCCACAAGAAGGCCGGCACGGTGGCCAGCAGCAGCGAACGCGCCCAGCGAGTGGACGAAATCCAATACGATTACGCCGACGGTCCCTGCCTGAGGGCGGCCCGGGAGGGCGAGCTGGTGCACGTGGCCGAGGTGCGCGACGATGCACGCTGGCCGGAGTACCGGCCGCGTGTCATCGAGGAGGGCATCCGGTCCATCCTGGGCGTTCCGATTCCCATCGACTCCGGCGACTCCGCCGCCTTGAACCTGTACTCAAACGAATCCGGCAGGTTTGACGAGGGAGCCATCGAGTCGGCCCAGCAGTATGCCCGCCAAGCATCCCGGGCGCTGTCCCTGGCGGTTCGCCTGGCCCGTCACCGCGACGCCGAGGCAGATTTGGAAGCCGCACTCGAATCAAGGACCACCGTTGCGCTGGCCATTGGCATCATCATGGGGCAGAACCGGTGCAGCCAGGAGGAAGCATTCGCCCTGCTGAGGTCCGCCTCCAGCAGGCGCAACATCAAGTTGCGCGACCTGGCGGCAGACCTCGTATCCTCCGCCGATCCATCCTCCGAGGGCACACATTTCGACCGGTAATCGGCGCTGCCTAGGGCCCGCGTTGACATCGAGGTGTGTTGCTGTAGCGTGAAACGTGGCTAAGCAGTTGGCCGCAAAAACAGTCGTATCCGAAAGAGACGTCCGTGAAAAACCAGCTGCACTTTCTTGCCCAGCCACACTCTCACCACTGCCTCGCCCTGCACCTCGGTCAACGCGAACCGGAGGTGGCGGCATGAGCACCGTCATTGAAACGCCGGAAGAAACGACTTTCCCCTCGGACTTGACCGTGCTGTCGATCGACGAGCTGCTGATGCTCAGCAGCCGGTGCTACCGGCAGCTAGACCGCAAGCATCCGGTGCGCGACGCCATCGTCCAGTACTACGCCATTGCCCAAGAGCTCGAAATCCGTGAAGCCTGCGACGGCGCCGGGGGAGCGGGCGCACTCTTCGCTTAGTCCTCCAGCCAGGCCGGCGTGAACAGCAGGTTCAACCCCTCGGACACCGTCGGGTGCGTGATGACAGCATCGCGCACGGCGGTGTAGTCGAGTCTGCCGATCATCGCCATCTGCAGCACGGCGATCGCCTCGCTGGCGTCCACTCCGCGCAGCGCGGCCCCCAGGATCTTGCCGGTCTCGCGCTCCAGCACGGCCTTCCACTCGCCGGCCAGCTGTCCCACGGTCCGGGCACGCGGGATCGCGCTCACCGGCATCCTCGCGATCCGCACGTCATGGCCGGCCTCGCGCGCCTGCTGTTCGGTCAGTCCCACCCGGGCGAGCTCCGGCGTGCTAAACACGGTGTAGGGGATCAGCCGTCCCGCCGCGCTCCGCGGCTGTCCCTCGCCGCGCGCTGCGGCAAGGTTGGCCTTGAGGATCCGGTAATCGTCGTAGGACGCGTGCGTGAACTGCGGTGATCCCGCTGCATCGCCCGCGGCCCAGACGCCGTCGGCCGTGGTGTGCAGCCGCTCGTCCACCCGGATCAAGCCCTTCTCCGTCAGCTCCACGCCCACGTCCCCGAGACCGATCCCGTGCGTCACCGGCCGGCGCCCCAGCGCCACCAGCACATCCTCTGCGCTGACAGACTCCCCGGTGGACAGGCCCACAGAGACCGTCCCGTCGTCGGCGCGTTCAATCTTCTCCGCGGACGCGCCAAGCTTCAGCGTGATGCCGGCGTCGGTGAAGTCCTTGGCCACCGCCTCGGCCACGTCGGCGTCCTCGCGCGGCAACAGCTGGCCGGCCCGCTGCACCACCGTGACCTGCACGCCGATGGTGTTCAGCAGGTCCGCGAATTCGCAGCCAATGTAGCCGCCGCCCAGGATCACTATGCTCGCCGGCAGTTGCTCCAGGTGCAGCATCGTGTTGCTGGTTTGCACGCTGGATTCGGCCAGACCCTCGATGTTCGGAAGGGCCGGCTCGGTGCCCAGATTAATCACGACGTCGGTGCCTCGCAGGGTGCGGGTGCTGCCGTCGTTCAGTGAAACCTCAACCGTCTTCGGCGCCACGAATTTGGCCTCGCCCAGGATGAAGTCCATGCCGGAACCGACGAACAGCTTCTCCTGGCCGGCCACCATGGTGCCCACCACGTCCTCCTTGTGATGGCGCAGCAGGTCGATGTCCATTCGCGGATGCTCCGCCCCTGCCACCCCGAACTCCGCCGCCCGGCGCACCGTCTCCAGCACCCGGCCGGAGTGGATGATGGTCTTGGTGGGGATGCACGCCACGTTGATGCACGTGCCGCCGATCATGGCCCGCTCGACCATCGCCACCTTCTGCCCCGACTTGGCCAGATCCATCGCCAACGACTTGCCGGCCTTTCCGCCGCCGACCACCAGCAGGTCGAATTCCTCGGGTTCCATGTCTATCCTTCCCTCGGGTTGCGGCGCGCCCCGCCGCCTTAAGCAACCGTACTCCGGCCGGGGCGGGTGCTGCGGGGCTCCCTGTCGCTGGGCGCAGCGCCGTCCTCGTCGCGGACTCAACGGCGGCGGGCGATCACCACGGTGTCCTCCAACAGGCCCGGTTTACCGTCCGGTCCAATCGCCTTGCGGCTCCTGACTTCGGCGCAGCGGATGTCCCACATGTCTCCGGACAGGTCCAGGGCAGTGAGCTCCTCTTCCGGCGTCGGGAAGAAATGCCGATGGCTGCCCGAGTGCCCGGCCCACGGCGGAGCGCCGGCGTGGGACACCACCAACAGGGTTCCACCCGGCGCCACGGCAGCCGCCGCCCGCTGCAGGATGACCGCGCGGGGAAGCTGGATGGGAGAGGCCAGGAAGCAGGCGGAGACCAGCTCGAACTCGCCGGCCGGGAAGTCAGCCGCCAGATCGATCTGCTGCCAGCTGATCTGTTCCCCTCCCAGACCGCGGGACTCGGAGAGCGCGCCGGCACGTTCCAGCGCGGTGGCAGAAACGTCCACTCCGGTGACCTGCCAGCCGCATTCGGCCAGCCACACCGAGTCGCCGCCCTCGCCGCAGCCCAGGTCCAGGGCACGTCCCGGCGTGAGCCCGGGCGCCGTATCCGCCAGCACCTGATTGACCGCGCCGCTCCAGATCCGTGGGCGCTCGCCGTAACGGGCGTCCCAGAACGTGCGGGCGTCCGCCGCACGGCCGGGGGAGGAGTGGCCGGTCATGATGCCCCCATTTCGCCGGCCGCGGCGGAGACGGCGGCCGGAGTCGCGGCAGAGGTCGTGGCCAGTGCGAAGTCCTCGGTCACCAGATCCGCGTTGATCATCCCGCCGGCCATGGCGCCCGCGGCGATGCTGATCGGCACATTGGCTGCCGGCGCCGTGATGTTTCCAACCGCCCAGATCCTGGGATGGCTGGTGCGCCCGGTCGGATCGGCCTTGAGGAAGCTGCCGAAGACCGAGTCCTCGCGCTCCAGGTCCAATCCGGAGAGGTAGCCATCCTGCGGGATCAGCGTGGCGGCGGTGAAGACCGCGTCCACGTCCACCACCTCCCCGCCCTCGACCCGGACGCCAGTCAGCACGTTGTCCTCGGTCACCAGCTCGGTAACCGGCCTGGGGTCGCTGGCGACGTTCCGCGCCGCGAGCTGGGCGGCAACGGAGCCGTCCACCGGTCCGGCCAAGGCAGTGAAGAAGACCACGTCGTGGCTCCACTGCCGGATCAGCTGGGCCTGGTGGATGCCCATCGGGGAGCTAGCCAGCACAGCCAGCCGCTTCCCGCGGACCTCCCACCCGTGGCAGTACGGGCAGTGCAATACATCCCGGCCCCAGCGCTGTGCCAGCCCGGGGATTTCCGGCAGATCGTCCCGCACGCCGGACGCGGCGATCAGGCGGCGGGCGGTGAGCCGGCCGCCGTCGTCCGTCTCCACCGCGATTCCCGTGGTGGTCTCGGTGACCTGCTTGACGACGCCGGTGCGCACCTCGACGCCGTAGCCAGCCACTTCGGCGCGGGCCCGGGTAAGGAATTCCAGCGGGTTGGTGCCCTCGTTGCCCAGCACCCCGTGCATGTGGCTGGCAAAGCGGTTGCGCGGGTTGCCGCCGTCAAGCACCAGGACCCGGCGCAGCGCCCGGCCCAGCATCAGGGCCGCGCTCAGCCCGGCTGCGCCGCCGCCGACGATAATGACATCCCATTCGTTGTTTTCCATGGTCCAAGGGTGCGGGAGCCAATGTTAGTATTGCAAGTATCTTTGCAGAAATAGCAAGTCGAGGGAGAGGCCTATGAAGGACTCGGTGCTGGAACAGATCGGTCCGCGGCTACGTGCCGCCCGGATCAAGCAGGACCGCACGCTGGAGGACCTGGCAACCAGAACGGGGATGTCCGTGTCCACGCTCTCACGACTGGAAAGCGGGAAGCGGCAGGCCAGCCTGGAAATCCTGCTGCCGCTCACCCGCGAGCTGCGGATCACCATTGATGACCTGATTCCGGCCGAAGTGCCGGACCCGCGGATCAAGCCCACACGGTCCATGCACAACGGCGTGCAGATTGTCCGGCTGTCCCCGCCCGGTTCGCCGACCCGGACCTTCAAGATGACCTACCCCGCGCGCAAGACCATGCCGGTGCAACGAACACACGACGGCTACGACTGGCTCTACGTGCTCTCCGGGCGGCTGCGGCTGATGCTGGGGGAGAAGGATCTGGTGCTGGAACCCGGCGAGGCCGCCGAGTTCGACACCCGCGTGCCGCACAGCATGGGATCCGCCGACGGCAAACGGGTTGAAATCCTTAGCATTTTCGGCCCCGACGGCGAGCAAATGCACACGTACACGCACGGCACGGAAGGGCAGGAATAGTGGCTGACACCTATGTCAAGATCTGCGGACTGCGGACCCCCGAGGCGGTCGCGGCCGCTGTTGACGCCGGCGCGGACGCGGTCGGATTTGTCTTCGCACCGGGCGGCCCACGCACCGTCAGCGCCACACTTGCCCGCTCGCTCGGCGAGGCCGTGCCGGCCGGCGTCGAAACGGTCGGGGTGTTCCGCAATCAGCCCATCGGTGAGGTCATTGAGACCGCCCGGGCCGCGGCGGTGACCACCGTCCAACTGCACGGCGACGAACCGCTCGCCGACATCCGAATGCTTGAGGGCGCGGGGTTCCGCACTCTCCGCGCCTTCTCCGCCGACGCCTACAGCGCGCTGCCGGCGGATGAAAAAGCGGGCTGGGAGACCGGGCGCATCCTGCTCGACGCCGTTGAACCCGGCGCCGGTGTGACCTTTGATGCGAGCGCAATCCAGGCGCAACCGCCGCGCGGATTCTGGCTGCTCGCCGGCGGGCTGACTCCGGCCAACGTTGGCACGCTGATCGCCACGCTCCGGCCGAACGGCGTGGATGTCTCCAGCGGTGTTGAATCCAGCCGCGGCGTCAAGGACATTGGCCTGATCCGCGATTTCGTCCACGCCGCCAAAATGTAGTGAGCTAGCGGCCCACCGCCTCAGCGGCGAGTTGAGGTCCCTCCCATCATCTGCAGCATCTCCGTCAGCACGTCCGCCGGCGCGCTTTGCGCGTCGTCTAACATCTCCTGGGGAGCCCTGCATGGGGCTCCCCAGGAGCGTGCATGACGTCGTGTCTTTAATCGACTGAGAACCCGCCGGCCCGGACCATTCCGATCACGGAGTCCATGTTCACTCAAGGACAACGGGCGGCCTGTTGGTCCGCGACTCCAGCAATTGCCGGGCCCACGGGTGGCGCAGCAGAACCTCCCGGGCGGAGAGTACCCGCTGCCGGACCTCGTTCCGCCAGCCCGATCCGCTCGGCCGCGTGTCGATCTCGCCGACAATCACGTCGACCATCCCGTCCAGCAGCTCTTCCTTGTTCGCGACGTGCTTGTAGATGGCCATCGGCACCACGCCCAGTTCCTGGTCGAGCTTGCGCATGCTGAGCGACTCGACGCCGGCTTCATCCGCAAGTACGACGGCCGCGATCAGCACTCGCTCTCTGTTCAGCGGTGCGTGGCGTGCCGCCTCCGTCTGTCATCGGGACCACCCTTCACACAGACAAAAACTTTCTCTTGACAAGTGTACGGCGTACACCTACGTTGGGAAGCACGAAGGTGTACGACGTACACTAAATGACTGGAGGATCAGGCAAATGATCACAGAAACCACGAGCGCCGCCACCGTCGCCAAGCGCTCCCGAACAGGCTGGCTGGTCCCCGCCGGCTTGATTTTCATCAGCATCATCCCCGTGATCTTCGGGTCGCTGCGGCTGGCCGAGCTGGCGAGGGGTGCGGCGGTCACGCCGGCCAACGAGCGCTTCTTTGACTCGCCCATCCCGGTGCTGATCCACATTCCCGCCGTGATCATTTACAGCCTGCTTGGGGCCTTCCAATTTGTGCCCTCGCTGCGTCGAGGCAAGCGCGGCAGCCGCAACTGGCACCGCATCTCCGGGGTCATTCTCATCCCGGCCGGACTGCTCTCGGCCCTTTCCGGCCTTTGGATGGCTGTCTTCTACGATCTCCCACCCGACGACGGCGTCATCCTGCTCATCCTTCGGCTGGTCTTCGGCACCGCTATGACGGTGAGTATCGTCCTAGGCATTCTCGCGATCCGGCGCCGCAACTTCGCAGCACACGGTGCCTGGATGGCACGCGGCTACGCCATCGGCATCGCGGCGGGAACCCAAGCCCTGGTGAGCATCCCGTGGATCCTACTGATCGGCCCGACCAACGAACTGAGCCGCGCAGTGCTCCTCGGTGCGGCCTGGCTGCTCAACCTTGCAGTCGCCGAGTACTTCATCGGCTGGCGCGCCCAGCCGTCCGGGCAATCGCGTCGCGTGTCCGGCAAGTCCACTGCCACTCCCGGCCGGAGCTTCCCTATGAGGGCCGCGGTGTATCGGAAGTTTGGCCCGCCGGAGGTTGTCAGCGTGGCAGAGATTCCGCAGCCCTCGCCCGGTCTACGCGATGTGCTGGTCAAAGTCCACGCGAGCACGGTGAGCGCCGCCGACTACCGTTCCAGGGGCCGTGACGTTCCCAAAGGGCTCGGGTTGCTGGCCGCGAAAGGCCTCGGCCTCTTCCGGCCACGCAACCAGGTCCTCGGCATGGACTTCGCCGGAGTTGTAGTCTCCGTTGGGCCCGAGGTCACCAAATTCCACCCCGGCGACAAGGTCGTGGGAATGCTCGGCGCCAAGTTCGGCGGCCATGCCGAGTACGTGTGCCTGCCCGAGGACGGCGCCATCACCGTCAAACCCCGCAACATGGACTTTGAGGAAGCGGTCACCCTGGTGTTTGGCGGGCTTACCGCCCTCAACTTCCTGAACGCCGCCGATCTCAAGCCGGGGGACACCGTCCTGATCAACGGAGCTTCCGGCGCTGTCGGAACGGCTGCCGTCCAGCTCGCCAAACAACTCGGTGCGCACGTCACCGGGGTCAGCAGCGCTGCCAACGCCGAACTGGTTTCCTCGATCGGCGCCGACCGCGTCATCGACTACGCTCAGACCGATTTCACCCAGGAGGGCAAGACCTATGACGTCATCATGGACTGCGTCGGCAATGCTCCCTTTGAGCGAGTCGAGGCGTCGCTCATTCCCGGCGGGTCACTGCTGCTGGTGATCGGCGACCTCAAAGCGATCCTTCTCGCCTCCAGCCGCACCCGGAAAAGCGGCAAAAAGGTCGTGGTCAGCAGCAAGTACTCCGCCGACGACCTCAAACACCTGGTCTACCTCGGCGAATCCGGCCACTACCGCGCAGTCATCGACAGAACCTACAACCTTGAAGACATCGTCGAAGCCCACCGCTTCGCCGACACCGGACGCAAAGCCGGCAACGTCGTCGTGCGGATCGCGCCAGCCGCCACAGGCAAGACAGCACCCAATGAAAGTCGCCTCGCCACCAAGATCGAGGTGGTCAATCAGTAAGCGCGCGGCGTCGGGTTAGGGAGCGACTGCAGGGAACCACGAGTGATCCGTCGGCCGCTTCGATCGATCGCAATTGCAACGCCAGCTTGGCGGATTCCTACGGTGAGGCCATCGCCCAAGACTCGAAGGCGTTATATGGGTTGGAGGAAGTGATCAACCTCGCCGAACGCCAACGCTGGGATCCGGAACCGCCATGGCGCTTCAACTCGGGAACCATCCCTGACCGAACAACGATATCCGGGTCTCCTGCCCTGCTCCGGGGGCCTCCGTGACCTCTGCCATCGAGATTGTTGCGGCCGTGATGCAATAACTGTCTGACCACGAATATATGCTTCGATGACCTTTAGGTTTTGTGGGGGAAAACCGTCATGCTGTCTCGTTCACTTCTGCATACAGAAAGCGTCACGGTACGGCATCGTATTCCGAGGCCAGTTTCTGGATTCCCGTGCCCGCAAGGCCATGCAATCCAAGGAGAAATATGATGTCGAACCACGACTCTGAAGCAGACCCGTTAGACGAAACCAAGGACGAGCACGCCCTATTGCCGGAATCTACCCCATATACTTCCGGAACTCCCGATTCTGTTGCTGAAACCCCAGTCAAAGTATGTCGCAAATGCAGCGTGCAAAGTCAAACTAATGGAAACTTCTGCCCGCAGTGCGGCGCCACCTACACCGCACGGCGAACGGGAGTGAAAGTAACTAAGAAGCTCGCCTTGATCACGGCAGCCGTGATTGTCCTCGGTGGCACGGGAACTGGCATTGCCTTCGGGGTTCAGCATTCCAACCAGGTCAAGGAAGAGCAGGCTGCAGCGGCGGCGCAAGCAGCTGAGGAGGCCGCCGCCGCCGAGGCTACGAAACGCGCCGAGGAAGAAGCGGCAGAAGCGCTAGCAGAGCAGGAAGCTGAGGACGCCGCCGCACGCCTCATCCGGGAAACGATCGTCACAGCGCTGGAAAAATCGGTTCAAAAGGATGCTAAGGGCCGAGCCAAGGACGGGTCGTTAACTGGCCCCATAAAGCGAACCGAGTGTACCCCGTTGGGCGGCGGATCTGTCGATGATCTGACCGCAATCACTGGCACGTTTGAGTGCATTGCCGTCAACGAGGTGCGCGACGACGGTTCGGAGTCGGGCTACGTGTTCTCGGCGACAGTCAACTGGGACGAAGCCAGCTACAGCTGGCATCTGGGCAGATAGCGGCAAGGGAGTGGTCCTGGCTGGAGTTCTCTGGCCAGGACCACTCCGTCTAAGGACCTGTAACTGTTCTGGCAAATCCGTTAGGTCTGTTCGACTGACGTGATGGCGTAGGATCGGCGACGGCGGCGGCAGCAACGGGGTCGACAATGGTCGGTGTTCCGGAAACCCCAATCGGACGGAACCGGAACCCAAACAGTCGCAGACTCGAAGAGGAGAGAGACCGGATCGACTTGACGCCCAGACTGCCAGCCGGGCCTGACGAAAACAGGGGTGAAAGCGATCATCGCGAGTCCGTCGCCATAATGTCCCTGTGTTCAATTAGCCTGGCCTGGTGAATGCATTTATTGGGGGAGAAGCAGCAGAAACCCTGCACGAGGGTCTGTACGAGGCTCTGCACACAGAATCTCTGGCGCGCCGCCTGGAACATTTGCCGGACTATCAGGCGAACTTCGAGCAGATCGACGCAGCCGACGCCACAGAGATCCTTTCAAGACATATTGCCGAGGCTGCCAAGAATGCCATATCAGCGGCGAAGCCGGAGGACAGGCTGGCACTCGCCAACAAGCTGCTAGAAGGCATCCAGGCAGAAGACTGGATCAAAGATGGCCCTCAGCAGCTCCTCTCGCTTCATGCACCGGAGAAACTGAGGCGTCGTAACCTCCGTCGTCCGGTTACCCCACTGTCAGATTCTGCCCTTCTCACCAACGGCAAGGATGATCCGAACCTGGCTGCTGAGCTGCGCGCGGAAATGGCATCTGCCAATAGCGTTGATCTCCTTAGCGCCTTCATTAAGTGGAGTGGTCTGCGCCTGCTGGAGACTGCACTCGATGAGCTGGCAGAACGCGGCGCTCGCATCCGCGTCATCACCACAACCTACATGGGCGCAACGGAACGCCGTGCAGTCGATGAACTTGTGCGCCGATACGGGGCCGAGGTGCGGATCAGTTACGAGACACAGGCCACTCGACTCCACGCCAAGGCTTGGCTTTTCCGCCGCAACTCCGGGTTCGACACGGGCTACGTGGGTAGCTCCAATCTCAGCAGGCCAGCCCTGTTGGATGGGCTGGAATGGAACGTCCGCCTGTCATCGGTGACAACTCCGGCTTTGCTGCAGAAGTTCGAGGTCACGTTCGACAGCTATTGGGAACAGCGTGCCTTTGTCCCCTATGACCCGGACACTGATGCCGAAAGGCTCGACGCTGCCCTGCTGCGGAACGGCGGCACCACGGCCATGCAGCCGATGGGCGCCACGGGATTGGAAGTCCAGCCGCATCTGCACCAGGTCGAGATGTTGGAGGAGCTTGAAACGTCCCGCGGGCTCCTCGGTCACCATCGAAACCTAGTCGTTGCCGCCACGGGTACTGGCAAGACCGTCGTTGCGGCATTGGACTACAAACGGCTCTGCGATGAGGCCGACCGTCCGCTGACACTGCTGTTCGTAGCCCACCGCAAAGAGATCCTGGAGCAGTCTCTGCGCACGTACCGCGCTGTCATGCAGAGCGGCTCGTTTGGTGAACTCTACGTGGGCGACCATAAGCCAACCCGATGGAAACATGTGTTCGCCAGCGTCCAGTCTCTTGCCGCCAAGGGGATGGATCAATTCGAAGCCGGCCATTTCGACGTCGTGGTCATTGACGAGTTCCACCACGCGGAAGCACCAACTTACCGGAGCATCATCGACCACCTTCGCCCGCTGGAACTGCTTGGCCTAACTGCGACGCCGGAGCGAGGCGACGGTGTCAACGTGGCCGACGAGTTTTTCGACGGCCGGATCGCCAGCGAATTGCGGCTCTGGGACGCACTGGACGCGGACCTTCTCGTGCCGTTTCACTACTTTGGGCTGGCCGACGATGTCGACCTGAGCCAAGTGGAATGGAAGCGCGGCAACTACGACGCCGAGGCGTTGAGCGTCTTGTACACGGGCAACGACGCCCGTGCAGCCAAGGTGATCAAGGAACTGCGCGACAAGGTGCTCAGCACACGGGAAATGCGGGCCATCGGCTTCTGCGTTTCGGTTCAACATGCGCACTACATGGCGAGGGTCTTCAACCAGGCCGGCATAACCTCCGTGGCCGTTTCAGGTGCCACTGACAGCGATGAGCGTGCCACGGCGGTAACCAAACTCCGCAGCAAGGAGATCAACTGCGTTTTCGCCGTAGACCTCTTCAACGAAGGTTTGGACGTTCCTGAAATCGATACCGTCCTCCTGCTGCGCCCGACGCAGAGCTCCACCATCTTCCTCCAGCAACTAGGCCGCGGACTGCGGCGTTCCGAGGACAAGGCAGTCCTCTCAGTCCTCGACTTCATCGGGCAACAGCGCCGTGAGTTCCGTTTCGACCCCAAGTTCCGGGCCCTCACGGGAACCAGCAGGGCTGGCCTGGTCAAACAGATTGAGGACGAGTTCCCTCTGCTGCCCTCGGGCTGTCAGATCATTCTGGACCGTGTTGCGCAACAGACTGTGTTGGAGAACATCAAGTCCCAGCTGCGGTTCAACCGTAAGCAGCTCATTGCTGACGTCCGCTCGCATGCCGAGGTTCGGCTAGAGGATTACCTGCGCGAATCCGGCCGGGACCTTCGCGAGGTCTATCGGAAAACCGGAGACTCCTGGACCTCGCTGATCCGCGACGCCGGTCTAATCGACAGCGGTAGGCCGCCCGTCCTCCAGCGCGAGGGCCGGTCCGTCTTTGAGGAGCATCTGGTGCTGAAGAAGATGACCGCCCTGCTGCACGTGGATGACCCGGAACGGGCCGGGACCTACACGTCGCTGGTGTCCGCGGATGCGCCGCCCTACGAGGGCCTGGGGGAGCGGGAGAAGGTGCTGGCTCGCATGTTGTTTTTCACTCTCTGGCCGGACGGCGGCGGATTTGAAAAGTACGACGACGGCTTCGAACAGTTGCGCTCCTATCCTCACGCGTGTTCTGAGATCAGCCAATTGATGATGCTCGGTGTCCAGAAAGCCCGCCACATGCCCAAGGGCCTCGGACTCGGACTCCAGTACATTCCCATGTACTCGCATGCCACCTATCGACGTGAGGAAGTGCTGGCGGCGCTGGGAATTGCCAAGATCGGGGGTCGGAATGCGGAGCACCGCGAGGGTGTGGCCTGGAGCGCGGAAACTGCAACGGACGCCTTCTTCGTCACCCTAAATAAGGATGAAAGAAAGCACTCGACCAGCACCATGTACCGGGACTATGCGTTGAGCGAGGACCTGTTCCACTGGGAAACCCAGAACAACACATCCACCACCAGCCACGTAGGCCGACGGTATTTGAATCGTAAGGATCACGGTTCGCAGATCGTTCTGTTCACCCGCGAACGCTCGAATGATGAATTGGGGATGACCATGCCATACACGTGTCTGGGTCAACTCGACTACGTGCAGCACTCGGGAGAGAAGCCGATTGGAATTACATGGAAGCTGCACCGACCGATGCCGGCGGATGTTTACGCGGCAGGAAGCGCGGTTGCACGATGAGCCAGACTGTTGGCGGTGGTGCGCGTGTTCCGACGCGACCCTTGGTGCTCCGTTCAAGCTGAAGAGCCCCTAACGCGTCCGTCTGGGATTCCTAGTTAATCGCGCCATGGTGTGACAACGAGCACCCGGCCCCGGAGGATCAACTCCGCGCCGTTGCAGAGTCAATCTGCGGCAGCCCCAAGTCTTCAAACTGCGACCCCACAAACGTTGAGTGCAAAGAAGTCTCGCCGTGCATGCCGTGCGTCAAAGTTCGCACCTTCTGTTGCCCAAATGGAAAGAGTCCGGAGTGCGTGGACAGTCCCGACCCTGTTCCCTGGACGCGGCCGTTCAGGATCCTCGCACCATGAGCACTTCGGACCGCTGACCCACAAGCACTCGACAAACCAACTTCGTTAGACCATTATGTAGCTAAACTTTCTGATGATCAGATGGGTTGGGATTTGAGCCAGGGTGAGGGGCCGAGAAGGCCGGAGATGCATGCCGCGTCAGTGTTGATGCGGAAGGTACTGGTGCTCAACGACATGGTGGAGTACCAGATGCGTCGCGTGATGGGGACGAACGAGACGGACTTCCAAGCGATGCAGCATCTGATGGCGAAGGGGCCGATGACGCCGTCCCAACTGGCGGATGCCCTGCACATCACCACGGCTGCGGTCACCACGGTGGTGGACCGCTTGGTGCGCGCCGACCACGCACGCCGGGTGCCGCATCCGTTGGATCGCCGCAGCACGATGGTGGAGCCGACAACCCATGCGGCCGACCTGACGATGTCCAAGCTGATGCCGATGATCCAGCAGACGGACCAACTGGTCCGCGACATGCAACCCGACCAGCAGGAAGCTGTGGTCGCCTATTTGGGCGGAGTCATCCAGGCGATGGAGCAACACATTGTAGAGCTGGCGGGGGAACAACCCGTCGTCCCTCAACTGACCGGGAAGGGTTAGGCATGACCGTCAACACCACCACGTGGCAGCCTGCCCCGCCGTCGTCAAACAATGGAAGTTGGACACGGTTCAATTCACTGGTCGAAGCGGAACTGCGGGACTTCGTGGACAAGAACCGTGCTCAGGCGGGCAGGATCTCGCGGTCCTTCCCGCTGATGTGGGACCACATCGGGTCGGCCCTGATCGGCGGAAAGCGGCTGCGCCCGAGAATGGTGCATCTGGCCTACACCGCGTTCGACGGCGGGGATCCCGGCCGCTGCGCGACGATGGCCGCCGCGTTCGAGCTGCTGCACACCGCCTTGGTGGTGCACGACGACGCGATTGACCGCGATTTCGTCCGCCGCGGGCAGCCCACCATCGGCGCCCACTACCGGGACCACGCCTCCGATCAAGGATTGTCCACACCGGACGCCGAGCACTTGGGCCATTCGGCGTCGATCATCGCCGGCGATCTGCTGCTCGCGGGGGCGCTGCGGCTGGCCAGCCGGGCCGCCGCGGGCCTGCCGCAGGCCGATGAATTGACCGCTACCGTGCACGACGCCGTGTTCGCGTCCGCCGCCGGCGAGCTGGAAGATGTGCTGTTCTCCGCCTCCACAGACCGGCCTGATCTGCAGGACGTGCTGGAGATGGAGAGCATGAAGACCGCCGGCTACTCCTTCGAGGCCCCGCTGAAGGCGGGAGCGCTGCTGGCCGGCGCCGGGCTGGACCAGGCCGACGCGCTGGCTGCGATCGGCCGACGCATCGGCGTCGCCTATCAAATTGTGGACGACGTGCTCGGCACTTTCGGCGAACCGGGCACCACTGGCAAGTCGGCGGAGTCCGATCTGCGCGAAGGCAAGCGCACCGTGCTGACCGCCTTTGCCGCAGAGGCCGACGGGTTCGATGACCTGCTGGCCGCTTTCCGCAGGGGAGAAGTGGAAGCGGACGAGGTGCGGTCTGCGCTCAAGGATTGCGGCGCCGATGCCAGGGCGCAGGACCTCGCCCGCAGCCTGCTGGATGAAGGGCTGCGGGAATCCCGGAGACTGCCGCTGCATTCCGCAGCCCGGGCCGAACTCGAAGCTGTCTGCATGCACGTGCTGACCAGGGGGAACTAGGGCCATGGAACTGAACCCGCTGCTGCGCTATACCGACGCCGCCGGCCGCAGCGCCGGCGTCGTGCTTTCCGCATATTCCACGTCCTTTGGCCTGGCCTGCAGGCTGCTGGGCCCGGAGGGGCGCCGGGATATCGCCAACATTTACGCGTTGGTGCGCGTGGCCGACGAGGCGGTGGACGGCGCTGCCGCCGCGGCTGGCCTGGACGCCGCGGCCGTGCGGGACCAACTGGACCGGCTGGAGCGGGAAACTGAAACCGCGATGCTGTCCGGCTACAGCACCAACATGGTGGTGCACGCGTTCGCGGGAACCGCCCGCAGAAGCGGCATCGGCACGGACCTGACCCGCCCGTTCTTCGCCGCCATGCGCGCCGACATCACGGTGGCCGAACATACCGATGATTCGCTGGAGGAGTACATCTACGGCTCCGCCGAGGTGGTGGGCCTGATGTGCCTGCGGGTGTTCCAGGCGATGCCCGGGTCGGTTCCCGGCCATGACGAGGAGCTCGCCGCCGCTGCCCGCCGGCTGGGGGCGGCGTTCCAGAAGGTGAACTTCCTGCGCGACCTCGCGGCGGACAACGTGGAGCTGGGCCGCAGCTACTTCCCGCGGGCGGATGCCGGCAGCTTCGACGAGGCACTGAAACTGAAGCTGGTGGCCGAGATCCGCGACGATCTGGCAGCGGCCCGGCAGGGCATTCCGCTGCTCCCGCCCGGCGCCTGCAGCGCCGTGGAATTGGCCCATGCCCTGTTCAGCGCGCTGGTGGACCGGCTGGAGCGCGTTCCCGCGGAGGAGCTGCTGTCTCGCCGGGTGCGGGTGGGTACGCCGCAGAAAGCGGCGATCGCGTTGCGGGTTCTGTCCCGGCAGCGGCTGCGTGGAAGGAGGGCCGCCTGATGAGCCTGACCTCGTTCAAACATCGGCTGGCCGCGCGCCGGGTGAAGATGGGGCCGGCCGCTCCGCCCCGCGGCTCCGCCGAAAAGCCCGTGGTGGTGATCGGCGGCGGCATCTCCGGGCTGGCGACGGCCGGGCTGCTGGCCAAGGCCGGGCACCGGGTGACCCTGCTGGAGCAGCGCTCCGGCCTGGGCGGCCGCTCCGGCCGGTACGAGCGCGACGGTTTCCGCTTCGACACCGGCCCGTCCTGGTACCTGATGCCGGAAGTGATCGACCACTGGTTCCGGCTGATGGGCACCAGCGCGGCCGAGCAGCTGGACCTGGTGAGGCTGGACCCGGCCTACCGGACCTGGTTCGAAGGGCACGCCGAGGCCGCGGAGGTCCGCTCCGGCCGCGAGCACGCCGTCGGGCTGTTCGAGCAGCTGCAGTCGGGCTCCGGTGCGCCGCTGCGGCGTTACCTGGACGAGGCCGCGGAAACCTACCGGTTGGCCAAGGACCACTTCCTGTACGACGACTTCGCCAGCTTCCGCGGCCTGGCCCACCCGCAGGTGCTGCGCCGGGCGCCGCGGCTGGCCAAGCTGCTGGGCTGGAGCCTGGACCGCTACGTCCGCGAACGCTTCGCCGAGCCGCGGCAGCAGCAGGTGCTCGGTTATCCGGCGGTGTTCCTGGGCACCAGCCCGTTCCGGGCGCCGGCGATGTACCACCTGATGAGCCACCTGGATCTGGACGACGGCGTGTACTACCCGATGGGCGGGTTCGCCGCGCTGGTCGATGCGATGGAGCGGCTGGCCCGCGAGGCCGGCGTCCGGATCGAAACCCGGGCCACCGTCCGCCGGATCATCACCGGGCCGTCGGGAGAGGCGGCCCGCTGCGAGGCGGTGGTGTGGACCGACGCCGACGGCACCCAGCAGCGGACGCCGGCGCGCACCGTCGTCGCCGCCGCGGACCTGCACCACGTGGAGACCGAGCTGCTGCCGGCGCAGCTGCGCAGCCACCCGGAGCCGGCGTGGCGGCGCCGCGACCCGGGACCCAGTGCGGTGCTGGTCTGCCTGGGCGTGCGCGGCAAGCTGCCGGAGCTGGCGCACCACAACCTGCTGTTCACCCGGGACTGGAAGGACAACTTCGGCCGGATCCAGGCCGGCCGCGCCCTGGCGGACGAGACCTCGATCTATGTGTGCAAGCCCAGTGCTACCGACGACGGCGTGGCACCGGCGGGGGACGAGAACCTGTTCATCCTGGTGCCCACCCCGGCGGCGCCGGAGTGGGGGTCGGGCGGGGACGACGGCGAAGGCTCGCCCATCGTGGAGTCCGTCGCTGACGCGGCGATCGATCAGCTGGCTGCCTGGACCGGCGTCGCGGATCTGCGCGGCCGGATTGCGGTCCGCCGCACCTACGGGCCCGGTGACTTTGTGGACGGGTTCAACGCCTGGCGCGGCAGCGCGCTGGGGGCCGCGCACACGCTGCGCCAAAGCGCCTTCCTGCGGCCGGGCAACCGGAGCGGCAAGGTGGAGGGGCTGCACTATGCGGGCAGCTCGGTGCGGCCGGGCATCGGCGTGCCGATGTGCCTGATCAGCGCCGAACTGGTGCTCAAGGCGGTGCAGGGTATCAAGAAGCCGGGAGCGCTGCCGGAGCCCGAGCTGGCCGCCGATGCCGCGGGGAGCAGCGCATGATCTACCTCGCCGTGCTGGTGGCGCTGCTGGGCTGCATGGCCCTGCTGGACGCCCGCTACAAGCTGTTCTTCTTCGCCCGCCCGCTGGCGGCAACCATCACGATGGTCGCCGGGCTGGCCTACTTCCTGGCCTGGGACGTGTGGGCGATCTCGCTGGGAATCTTCCTGCACCGGGAGTCGCCGCTGATGACCGGCATCATGCTGGGCCCGCAGCTGCCGCTGGAGGAAGCCTTCTTCCTGGCTTTCCTCTGCTACCAGACCATGATCCTGTTCACCGGCCTGCTGGCCTGGGGCAGGCACCGCCGCACAGCCCGCCGTGCCGACAGAGAGCAACTGGTGGAGCACGACGGCGGCCCGCGGGCAGGGGGCGCGGCATGAACTTCGTGGAGCTGAACTGGATCTTCCTGGGCCTGGCGCTCGCCGCCGTGGCAGCCTCGCTGCTGGCCCGGCGGGTGCCCCGCGGAGCCGCCGCGGCCGCCGGCCTGACCATCGCCGCGCTGTGGGTGCTGACCGCGGTGTTCGACAACGTGATGATTGCCTCAGGCCTGTTCGACTACGGCGGCCACGCGCTGGCCGGGCTGCGGATCGGGCTGGCACCGGTCGAGGACTTCGCGTACCCGCTGGGGGCGGCCCTGCTGTTGCCCGCGGTCTGGCTGCTGCTCACCGGCGGCCCCCGCCGTCGTCGTTCCGACAACGCAGGCAGGGGAGGGGATAGCCGGTGATCCGCGAACTGGTCATCACCTCCCGGCCGGTGTCCTGGGTCAACACCGCCTACCCGTTCGCCGCCGCCTACCTGCTGGCCGCCGGCCGGATCGACTGGCTGCTGGTGGTGGGCACCATCTTCTTCCTGGTCCCGTACAACCTGGCCATGTACGGCATCAACGACGTATTCGACTACGAATCCGACCTGCTGAACCCGCGCAAGGGCGGGGCCGAGGGGGCCGTGGTGGACCGGGGACGGCACCGCGCCATCCTGAAGGCCTGCGCCGTCGCCACCGTGCCGTTCGTGGTGGTGCTGGCCCTGGCCGGCAGCGTGGCGTCCAACCTGGTGCTGCTGGTCTCGCTGGCCGCGGTGTACGCCTACAGTGCGCCGGGGCTGCGCTTCAAGGAGCGGCCGTTCCTGGACTCGCTGACCTCCAGCACACACTTTGTCTCGCCGGCGGTTTTCGGCCTGGTGCTGGCCGGGGCACAGTTCACGCCGGAGCTGTGGGCGCTGCTGGCCGCCTACTTCCTCTGGGGCATGGCCAGCCACGCGTTCGGCGCCGTGCAGGACGTGGTCCCGGACCGCGAGGCCGGGCTGGGATCGATCGGCACAGTGCTGGGCGCCCGCCGCACCGTGCTGGCGTCCGCCGCCGGCTATGCCGCCGCGGGGCTGCTGATGCTGGCCACCGACTGGCCGGGTCCGCTGGCGGCCCTGCTGGTGCTGCCCTATCTACTCAACGTGCTGCGCTTCGCCCGGATTGACGACGCCGGATCGGCCGCCGCGAACGCTGGCTGGAAGCGCTTCCTCTGGCTGAACTACGTGGTGGGCTTCCTGGTCACCATGCTGCTGATCTGGTACGCGGGGATCCGGTGAGCACGCCGGGCAAGCGGCCCGGTCCGGCGCAGGACCGGTGGTACGCGGCCGACGCCGGCCGGCTGCTCGGTGCGGTGCTGGTCGCTGCTTCCTGGCTGGTGGCCGGCTGGCCGGCGGCCGCCGCCATGTTGCTGGTCTGCGGCGGGCAGTGGCTGCTGCGCTGGTATCTGCTGGACCGGCCGGTGGATGCCGTGGGCCAGTTGGTGCTGCTGGCGGCCGGGTGGTTCAGCGCGGTCGGCCTCTACCATCAGGTGTCCTGGCTGGATGCCGTGATGCACGCGCTGGCCAGCCTGGTGGTGGCGCTGCTGGTGGCGGAACTGCTGCGGGCGGAGCTGTTGGCGCGTGGGACTCCGGCATCGGGTGGCGCGGCCGGTTCTTTGTCGGGGTCCGGCGGGCGCGGCGGCTGGACCGGCGTCGTGATGCCGGCGGTGGTGCTGGTTTGCGCGACGGTGACGCTGGGGGTGGTGTGGGAACTGGGGGAGTGGCTGGGCCACGCATACATCACCCCGGAGATCGGCGTGGGCTATGACGACACCATCGGCGATCTGGCCGCCAACTTCGTCGGGGCCGTGCTCGGCGCCGCCCTCTCCGTCCATTCCCGGCGCACGAGGCACGGCCACACGCCGCACGGCCGCACGCCGCCAGACCATGCCTACCGGCCAGGCCACAACGGGAAAAGCCACGGCGTCCGCCGTCGTGGTGCCGCGGTGGCCGCTGCTCTGGCCAGTGGCCATGTCGGCAGGCGGTGAGCCCGGTGCCGCAAGCTCACGGGACCAGACCCGCCGGGCCTTCTCTGTCCGTGGTGATTCCGGTGCTGGACGACGCCGCCGCGCTCGCCGAGTGCCTGGCATTGCTGGCACGGCAGACGCGTCCCGCGGACGAGGTGATTGTGGTGGACAACGGCTGCTCGGACAGCTCGCTCCAGGTGGCCCTCGCTGCCGGCGCCCGCGTGGTCGCCGAACCGCGGCGCGGCATCCCGGCCGCTGCCGCCGCGGGCTACGACGCCGCCGCCGGCGAGGTGATCGTGCGCTGCGACGCCGACACCCGTCCGCCGGAGGACTGGTTGGCCCGGATCAGCGCCGCGTTCGGCGAAGACCCCGGCCTGGATGCACTGACCGGCCCGGGCCGGTTCTACGACCTGCCCCGACCGGTGGCCTGGCTGGCGTCCGCCGCGTATTCGTCCGGCTACCGCTTTGGCGCGGGCGCCGCGTTGGCGGGCGTTCCGGTCTGGGGGTCCAACTTCGCCATCCGCCGCACCGCCTGGCAGCGCTGTGCAGCGGGCATCCACCGGCACCGGGCCGGGATCCACGACGACCTGGACCTGAGCTTCCAACTGGCCCCGTGGGCTAACGTCCGGTTTGATCGGCAGTTGAGGGTTGGCGCGGCTGGCCGCATGTTCTCCGACGCCGGGGCCTTTGCCCGGCGCTTCGGCTGGGCCTTCGCCACGCTGAAGCTGAACTGGGCGGTGCAGTCCGCCGGGCAGCGGTGGCTGGAACGGGCCACCGGTCGGCGGCCCGCTCTTCGGCGGACTTGAGAGAGTCGGTGGGGGAAGAAAACGCCCTATTGCTGTCCGGGGGCACGGTAGGACGGTGTCTTGCCTGCCGCCGCGTCCAGATCTTCGGGCGTCATCAGCGGTGTCAGGCGCAAATCCACCGCGCCGCTGGAATTGATCATCAGGGACAGCGCGGCGGCACTGGGCTGGTCCGGTATCTCAAAGACACCAACGACGTCGGTCTCGCCGAAGGCGTAGTAGATGCATTCCAGTGAGCCCCCCACCGATTCCAAGGCCCGGATCACAGCCTCCCGTCGCTTGGAACCGCCCTCCTGCATCAGGCCTTTAATTCCCTCGCCCACATACTTTCCCTGGAACAAGTACTTGGTCATGGCGCTTTCCTGTTCTGCTATTCCAGAACGCGGCCCCCGTCCGGACAGGCCGAACGCCCTATGGGCAAAGGTTCCGGAGGTTTTCCCGACTGGGCTGTGGGCGTGAGTATAGGCCTGCACCAAAGACCTGGCAACAGTCGCGACGTTGCGGTGGCTTCAACACGTCAGCGGTCGGCGGCCCGCTTTTCGGCGCTCTCGAGTTTCTGCTGCAGCGCGGCGTTGTCCTCTTCGAGCGCCAGCACCTTGCCCACGCCGGCCAGGTTCACGCCGTCGCCCACCAGTTCGCCGATCCGGCGGAGCCGGTCCACATCGTCCCGGCTGTACCGGCGGGTGCCGCCTTCGGTCCGCTCCGGTTCCACCAGCCCGCGCCGCTCATAGAGCCGCAAGGTCTGTTCGCTCACGCCCACCAGATCGCTGACCACGGAGATGCCGTACACCCCCTGGTCCGCCCTGGGCTGCTTCTTCTCAGCCGCCTTCTCTGCCGCCAAAATTCCTCCCGCTTCAGACTTGAAAAACATTCTAGTCCGGAGTCATAATATCTGTGCTAGCGGACATAGATTAGCTGAGCGAAGAACTAAAGATAGAACCTGAAGGAGGCTGCTGCCATGCTGATGCGAACTGATCCGTTCCGTGACCTTGACCGCTTGACCCAGCAGGTCTTCGGAAACCAGGCCCGGCCCGTTGCCATGCCGATGGACGCGTGGCGCGAGGGCGATCAATTCGTCGTAGAGCTTGATCTGCCCGGCGTCGACCCGTCCACCATCGACCTTGACGTGGAACGGAACGTCCTCACGATTGCTGCAGAGCGCAAGTCCAAGATCGAAGACAAGGACGTCGTGGCCGCCGAACGGCCGACGGGAACCTTTAGCCGACAACTGATCCTGGGCGACACGCTGGACACCGAGAATGTCTCGGCCAACTATGAGGCCGGCGTGCTGGCCCTGCGGATTCCCATCCGGGAGCAGGCCAAGCCGCGCAAGATCGAAATCAGCAGCGGGGACAAACAACAGATGATCGACGCCTGACCGGTGATGGCCCGGGCCGGCGGCTCAGTCCGTTCACGGCGGAGCCGCCGGCCCGCGCCGCTTTCATCGCGGCGCTGTCGTCGGCAGGGAGGAACTCATGAACGAGACCGATCTCTATGCCGTTCTGCAGGTTGCTCCGGACGCCAGCAGCGGGGATATCCGCCGCGCCTACCGAGCCCTGCTCCGCAGCCACCATCCGGACCTCAATCCCGACGGCGGTGGAGCGGCTCCGCGCGGCCCGGAGACGGACGCGGAGCAACGGGCGACGGCGGCGATCCTGCACGCCTACATGGTGCTGGGCGACGCCGAGCGGCGCGCGGACTACGACCGGAACAGCGTCCGGCGCGTCGCGGCCCGGCGCAACGACGAGCCTGGGGAGTCCGGCGAGCACGGGGCCGCGGAGCCCGGGGAGCACCGGGCCTCCGACCGCACTCAACCCGGCGCGCAGCGGCGTCCGCACCCCCATCCTTCGGTTCCCTCCGGCCGGCCGGTGTACCTGGGGTTCGATGACCCCCTCCCGCCGGACGCAGTCCGACTGGGTGAGCGGCCGCCGTCGTCCGCATGGGACTACCACCGATGGATTGTTTTGACCGTTGAAGGAGGGCTAATGCCTGCCACCAGTTGGCGCCGCTACGACCATCATCTGTTTCCGGTGTTCCATGAGCGGTTCGAGGAGCGGTGGGGACCCGGAACCGCTCCGTTCCTTGACCCCAGCGTTTTCGAGGAAGGGCAGCCGCGGCCTCGGGCGCAGTGGATCAACGTGGACACCGGTGCGGCCGCGGCCGTGGTTCCCGTCTGGGAAGACGACGCAGAGCACCGGTCCTTCGCCGTCTTCTACCTGCCGCCGGCGGGCGGGATCTGGGTACTGCGCCGCCCGGGGTTCACCGAGTACACGGAGAGCTTGAAGGGCGGACCCGAACAGCTGGAACTGCGCAACGACTCGTTCAAGAAAGCCGTGGCCCACGCGGAGGAATTCATCTTCGGCCCGGAGGGTGACCGCGCCTAGTACCCCTTGCGGACGAGGGGCCCGCTGCCGGCGGCTCGGCGGTATTCTTGCGGGATGCGGCCGCTTCGGTACTCCATCAACGTCACCTTGGACGGCTGCTGCGATCATCGTGAAATCCCCGCGGACGAAGACTTGCATCGTCACCACGTCGGGAACCTCGAGCAGGCCGATGCCCTTCTTTTTGGCCGGGTGACCTACGAGATGATGGAGGCAGCGTGGCGGCCACCGGCGCCGACCGGAGCGAGGCCGGCTTGGATGGAGCCCTTCGCCCAGACGATCAGCGCGGCGAAGAAGTACGTCGTGTCGAGTACCTTGGAGCAGGTCGATTGGAACGCGGAACTCATCCGCGAGGATCTGGCCACGGCCGTTCAGCGGCTCAAGCAGGAGCCGGGCAAGGGCCTATTCGTAGGAGGCGTGCAGCTCCCACAGGCGCTGACGGAGCTGGGACTGATCGATGAGTACGAGTTCGTAGTGCATCCCAGGCTCGCGGGCCACGGGCCGACGTTGTTCGCAGGGTTATCGAACCCTGCTGACTTGAAGCTCGTGGGCCGGCTGGAGTTCGCCTCTGGGGCGGTAGCGCTGCGGTACGAGCCGAAAAGGTAGGCGGCTAAGAGTCAGACTGCTCGGCAGCGCTCGACCGGTCAATCACGCGCCCGGTGCCGGCGATTTCGCGGGCGAGTTCGATGCCGTCCTTAGCCGCCCGGATGGACGGAAAGGTCACCGATTCGGCCATGAGTGCTCCGTCCGGGTCCAGCATCCGCACGCGGAATCCGCCGTCGGGCGCATCAATTACTTCGAAATGGCCAGCCATATCTTGGGCTCCTGTCCCCGGTGAAACGCCACGGCACTGTGGCGTCCAAACAGTATGCCACCGAGAGCCAGCGGCGTCGTGGGGCTTGCCACAATTTGGCCGAGTGAGGAAAGTGGACAGTGCGCTGACTATCAACGTGGATCGGAGAACACCGTGCAGATCGACAAGCAGCAGATCATCGACATCCTTAAACAGCAGGGCAACCAGGACCAGGCAGCCAAGGCCGATTCCGAATTGCCCGAGAAGGTGGACACGGAGAAGGACTCGGGCCTGTTGTCCAGCCTGGGGATCGACGCGGACGCCCTGCTCAGCAAACTCCCCGGCGGACTGGGGGAGAAGCTGGGCGGATTGAAGGACAAACTGGGCGGATTCGGATAGACCCTTCCTGCCCAGCTATCTGTCAGGCGCCCGGAGGCACTTCAGCCTTCGGGCGTTGCCGTGCCCATCACCATCGGGTTCACGGGAAGCCAAGCCGGCCCCACCGCGAACTCGTCCTGCACGGCCACGGTGAACCCTGCCGCTGAGATGGCGGCCACAGTGTTCCGGTTGAGCTGGCAACCCTGCGCCGCGAAGGACCACACGGGCCGCAGCATGTTTTGGAACCTTGCGTGGCCGCCGGTACCGCGGACATGCTCCAGGAACAGCAGCTGTCCGTCCGGTTTGAGCACGCGCTTGGTTTCGGCGAGGGCGGCGGCCTGCTCGGGGACGCTGCAGAGAACCAGGGTGAAGACGACGGCGTCCACGCTGGCATCGTCGGCCGGCAGCGCTTCGGCGCTGGCATCCACCACCCGGACATTGTTGGCCGGATCGACTCTGGCCTGCAGCCGCTTGCGCATGTTCGGATCGGGTTCCACCGCCGTCACCCGGCAGGACGTCGGCAGGTACGGAAGATTCGCGCCGGTGCCGGCACCGACGTCGTACACAACGCCGTCCAGGCCGGACAGCAGCGCCGCACGGCGGGAGGTCAGTGCCTCGGGCTCGCCGTGGCGGGTGGCAGCCTCATACTGCGCCGCGAACAGCGCGCTTCTCAAACCCATGGGCGTGGTCCTGTCGTCGATCGGGGAGGGCATGCACCACGGTACGGCAGCGGACAGGCGTGCGGGATGGTGATTGGGGGACCGGGCATACGACGCCTGTGGCGGACGGATTGGCGGGCGGCCTTACGGCACACCGACGGACAGGCTGCCGTCGCCGGCCAGGCCGATCCGGGTCCCGAAACCGCTGCTGGCGTCGCCGAGGACGCGATAGAGCCACTCGCCGTCGTCCATGGTGGCGCGCTCCAGACGCATCCGCCGGACCCGTACCGGCACCAGGCGCAGCCCGCGCAGTTCCCTGGATCGGGCGTCCAGCGTGGCGAAGTAGAGCAGCCGCACGTCGTCGCGGAACTGCCGGTGGCCGCCGATTCCCTCGTAGTCGTTGATCAGGTCGCCGCAGCCGTAGAGGATGGGGCGGCCGCGGTAGATCTCGAGCGGGCGCGGATGGTGTGACGAATGCCCGTGCACCACGTCGATCCCGCCGTCGACCAGCCAGCGGGCGAAGCGGACGTGCCCGCGCGGTACCTCGTAGCCCCAGTTGGTGCCCCAGTGCAGCGAGGCCACGGTCAGGTCGCCGTCGCGCTTCACCGCGCGGACCTGGTCTATGAACCGCGAGGCCGTGTGGCTGGACAGGTCCGGGAGAAAGGCCAGTCCGGGAAGGTCGGGGCTTGCGGCGTTCGCAGGTGAAATGCCGCTGGAGGCCAGCCCGGCGGAGAACACCAGCACCCGTCCGTGGCCGGTGTTTACCGCCGCAGGCTGCCAGGCCTGCGCGGCATCGCGGCCGGCGCCGGCGGTGCGCAGGCCGGCGGTGTGCAACACCTCCAGGGTCTCGGTCAGCCCGGCGATGCCGAAGTCCAGCACGTGGTTGTTTGCCAGCACGCAGACGTCCAGACCGGCGGCGGTCAGGCAGCCGATGTTGTCCGGATGCATGCGGTAGTGGATGCCCTTGTCCGGGGCGAAGTCGCCGTCTCCGGTGATGCTGGTTTCCAGGTTGACCACGCGGACGTCCGGTCCGGCCTCGCCGATGATCGCCAGCGCCTCACCCCAAGGCCAAGTCGGGTCGACCGGTTGCGGGATGTGGCCGTTGACTTCTTCGGCCAGAGCCACGTAGTCGCGGGCATCCCGGATGTAGCCTTCGCGCAGCTGGGCCGCGCCGGGATGCGGCAGGATTTGGTCCACGCCTCGGCCGGTCATTACGTCGCCGGCCAGGAACAGGGTGATCGTGCTGGAAGCCATCGCTGCCACTCGATTCTGACGGCTGGCTCCACTGTAGCCCTGCGAGGCCCTGCGAGTGGGGTGGCGAGCCAGCGACTATTCACTCGATCGACGGGTCTTGCGGCAGCGCGTCCCTGGCCTCCTGCTCGTTGATCAGGCCTTCGGCCAGCAGCCAGGTGATGGCATGGTGGCGCATTCGCTGGTCGTGGAAGTTGGACCAGGCTCGCCCGATCTCAGGGTCGCGGTACACAGCATTCTTGAAGTGGTGAAAGGGCCGGTTCCGCTCGATGGCGCGGAGCAGCGTGGCCCGGGCGCGTTCGTCCTCCAGCGTGGCGATGAAATCCTGCATGTCCCGGTAACCGCGGTGCGAGTCCGCGGTCGCCACCTGCACCGCACCGCGTTCCTCGAGCTCCTCGGAGGACAGGCCGCCGTCGACGGCCGCACCGTTCAGCTGGATCTGGCCGGTGGCCGGATCCAGCCACCACTGGAGATCCCAGGAATCAGCGCTTTCCATCGCGGTGGTCAGCATGTCCAGGTCAATGTGCTTGAGGCTGAGCATGGCCGCAGAGTACCGGACAGAGCCGGGCCGCCGCCAGAGCCGGAGCGCGCCAAAAGACATGTTCCCTCCTGCCGGAACGCGTCTGCAAGAATGGCGGCATGCCCGCATCGGAAAAAGCCCTGGACATCCGCGTTGCGCTGGAAGGATCAGACCCGGAAATCTGGCGCAGCCTCCGCCTGCCGCTCGACGCTCCGCTGAACACTCTGCATGAGGCGATCCAGCGCGCGTTCGGCTGGGAGAACCGCCACCTGCATCTGTTCCATCCGCAGGGTGTCTTCGGTGAGGCCCGCCCGATCGCCGGCAGCGATGACTCCGCGGACGAAATGGACCTGGACAGCGCCGAGCGGATGACCGTGGGGCAGTTGCTGTCCGGCGAGGGCAGCACGCTGGTGTACGAATACGACCTCGGCGACAGCTGGCTGCACACGGTCACGGTGACCGGGCACGCCATTGTTCCGGCCGGTCAGATTACCTGCCTGGGCGGTGCCAACCGCGCGCCGCTGGAGGACGCCGGCGGCCTGTGGGGCTATCAGGAGAAGCTGCGCATCCTCGCCGACCCGTCGGATCCCGAGCACGCGGAGATCGCCGACTGGGTCACGTACGTGACCGGCGCCTACGATCCCACAGCGTTCGACCCGGCCGAGTTCGACCTGGACGCGGTGAACAAGAGCCTGGCCCGGCTGGGCATCCTGCTGGTGGATGAGCCGCCGACGCCGGAGGAGTTGGCTACCGTGCTCCGCCCGGTGCGCTGGCTGCTGGACCGGGCCCGGGAGGATGGCCTGGAGCTGACCAAGGACGGCTACCTGAAGCCGGCCGTGGTGCGCGAGGCGGTGCTGGACCTGGAGCTGGGCTTCCCCTGGGACAGCTATAAGGCGCCGCGCGAGGTCAACGTGCCGCCCATCGCGCTGCTGCGCGAACACCTGCAGCAGTGGAACCTGCTGCGCAAGTACAAGGGACGCCTGCAGCCCAGTCCCGCTGCGCGGAAAACGTACGACGACGATGCCCGCCTCTGGGGCTACCTCGCCGACCGTTTGGCGAACCAAGAGAACATTGCGCTGCGCGTCGGGATGGAAGCCATGGTGGGCTGGCGGCTGGCCGACCAGCAGGTGCCGTTCAGCCAGCGCGGCCACGCGATGGTGTCCGTACTTTTCCATGCCGGACTGCGCCCGGCCGGCGGCGGCGAGCTCACCGAGCAGGACGGCGAGGACGTCTACGCCGAGCTGCGGCGCCAGCTCAATTCCCTCGGCATTTTCGAGGGCGACCGCTTCCTCGGCGGTCGGGAACTTACCCCGGCCGGGCTGAAGTTCCTGCTGGCCATCCGCCGCCGAGGCAGCACGCTGAGTGGCGGGGAAGCTATTCCTTGACGACATAAGACTGCGCAGGGAACGCGTCATCCATGCTGGCGATACACCTCTCGGCGGTGGCCAACTTGGATGACCAGAACCACCAGCTCCTCGTCGTGAACCTCGTAGACGATTCGATAGTCGCCGGTCCGAACGCGCCGTTCGCCGTCACCGCCGACCAATTGCTTGCTGGCCGGCGGACGAGGCGCTTCCCGCAAGATTTCAACGGCACCCAAAATGCGTGCCTGGGCTGATTTGTCGAGTTTTCGGATCTGCTTGACGGCAGTCGCGGTATAGCGAACGTCGAACGTGCCGCTCATGGGTCGAGGCCGAGCTCTCGCCTCAGTTCTTCGTGGCTGATCAGCGGCTCGTTATCCTCACGCGCTGCCCGTGCTGCCGCCAGATCTTCGGCGTCCTCCAAGGCTTCGACCGCGCGCTCGTAGAAATCCGGGTCCACCAGAACGGCAACGGTACGGCCACGGCGGTTGATGTGTACCGCTTCCGAACGCACGTTATCGAGAAGTTCTGCCCAGTGGGTCCGCGCTTCATTTGAGGAGGTGAAAGCCATGGGTAAATCTTACGAACCTTACGAAACGATAGCAACACGTCATGGGGCTTGACGGGACGCACCGAGCGAGGTTTCGTCCAATGTTCACACCAAGTTGGTTTCCTTCGGGCGGTTCCCTTTGACTGTCCGGCTAGTGTCCGAATCGGAGGGATGCGGGACGAGCCGGAAGTGCCGGCGCG
Organism: Arthrobacter sulfonylureivorans; assembly: GCF_022637435.1. Taxonomy (NCBI): domain Bacteria; kingdom Bacillati; phylum Actinomycetota; class Actinomycetes; order Micrococcales; family Micrococcaceae; genus Arthrobacter; species Arthrobacter sulfonylureivorans. The sequence goes on along the minus strand of NZ_CP093326.1, from coordinate 3,221,571 downwards.
CGCGTCCGGTTGGGGAGGAACACTGTGGAGAGCAGCGCGCCCGAAAAGCGTGGGGTCATCACCGGAATAGCTCTGTGGAGCGCGACGAACCCGTGGAAGGCGATCGGCGCCTGGCTGCTGCTGATCCTGATCACCTTCGGGCTCAACTTTGTGATGAGCCCACGGCAGGCCACGCAGGCCGAGCTGATGGTGGGCGATGCGCGCGCAGCCTATGAACTGGCGGATGAAGCCGGCTACAAGGCGCGGGCCTCCGAGAGCGTGGTGATCCGCGCAGCGGACGGGGAACTGGACGAGGCACAGGCCGCCGAAGCCGCGGCAGAACTGGTCCGGAAGATGGAGGCCCTGCCAGAGGTGGAGCAGGCGGCCGGTCCGGTTTCGGCGGAGAACGGCGCAGCCGCGCTGGTGATGGTGCAGCTGAGCGGCGATCCGGACACCGCAACCGAGCGGGTTGACCCGCTGCTGGACGTCACCGACCAGATGCAGGCTGCTTACCCGGGACTGGTGCTGGAGCAGGTGGGCGATGCCACCATCACGCTGGAAATCAACGAGTGGTTGAACAAGGACGTGGAAAAGGCGACTCTGCTCAGCGTGCCGGTCACGCTGGTGATCCTGCTGCTGGCGTTCGGTGCCATTGTGATGGCGGGTATCCCGATGGTGCTGGGCCTCGCGTCGGTGGCGTCCGCCGTCGGGCTCTGGGCATTGGCGTCACAGTTGGTGCCGGACCAGGGGATGGTGCTGCACCTGATTGTGCTGGTGGGGATGGCCGTAGGCGTGGATTACTCGCTGTTCTACCTGCGCCGCTTCCGCGAGGAGCGGCGGGCGGGGAAAGCCGACGGCGATGCGATCCGGATCGCGGCCGAGACCGCCGGGCATTCTGTGATTGTCTCCGGTACCGCGGTGGTGCTGTCCATGGCCGGGCTGTTTGTCACGCAGGACACCTTCTTCGGTGGCATGGCCACCGGCGCGATTCTGGTGGTGCTGGTGGCGATGGCCTCCTCGCTGACCGTACTGCCGGCTCTGCTGGCCAAGTGCGGGCGGTGGGCGGACAAGCCGCGGCTTCCGTTCGTCTGGCGGCTGACGGCGGGTCAGAATCCTCGGGTGATGCCGGCGCTGCTGCACCCGGTGGTCCGGCGGCCCAAGCTGGCGCTGGTCGGTTCCGTGGCGGTGCTGTTGCTGCTGGCCGCACCGGCGCTGGGCATGAGCCTGAAGAACGCCCAGATCGCGGACCTGCCGCGCAGCCTGGAGACCATCCAGGCGCTCGACCGGCTGCAGGCGGACTTTCCGAACAGTTCCAACGTCAACACCGTCACCGTGCAGGTGCCGGCCGGTAAGGAAGCGGCGCTGGTCGGCGAGGCCGCGGACTTCAACGCGCTGGTGGGGGAGCGGACCGGGTTGTTCGGTGCGGTGCCGGAACCGTGGATGTCCGATGACGGGCGCACCATGCTGCTGCAGGTGGAAACCCCGCATGCGGTGGGCTCCGAATCCGGACAGGAGTCGGTGACCGAGCTGCGTGAAGTCCTGCTGCCGGGGACCTTCGGCAGCATCGACGGCGCCCAGGCCTATGTGGGCGGGGCTATCGCGTATGACATGGACTACGTGGCGAACGTGATGGAGAAGCTCCCGGTGGTGATCGGGATCGTCGTCGCGCTGACCTTTGTGTACATGTTCGCGGTTTACCGCTCGGTGGCGGTGGCGCTGGGCACGGTGCTGCTGAACCTGCTCTCCACCGCGGCGGCCTTCGGCATCCTGGTGCTGGTCTTCCAGAACACCTGGGCAGAGCCGCTGTTGGGTTTCGAGTCCAGCGGGTACATTGCCCCGTGGGTGCCCACGCTTCTGTTCGTGGTGCTCTCCGGACTGTCGCTGGATTACCACGTCTTTGTAGTCAGCCGCGTGCGTGAGAACTCACTGGCCGGGATGCCGGCCCAGCAAGCGGTGTCCGACGGCGTGGTGCGCACCGCCGGGGTGGTGACCAGCGCCGCCGTCGTGATGGTGGCCGTATTCTCCATCTTCGGTTCGCTGAGCTTTCTGGAGCTGAAGCAGATCGGCGTAGGGCTTGCCGCGGCCATCCTGCTGGACGCCACGATTATCCGTGTCATGACGCTGCCAGCGTTCATGTTGGCTTGCCGCCGCTTTCTCTGGTGGCCGGGCACTGCCAAGGGCAGCACTCACCGCGGGCAGCAGGACGGCAGGCAGGGAAGCGCCGCGGACCAGGACGGTTTCGCGGACGACGACGGAGCCGCTCCGGCCAAGTCACCCGCCGGTGCAGGGGTGTAGGGGAAACCTGCTGCGCAAATCCTCGACCAGAGCGCGGTGGTGACGACGGCGGGTGGCAAGGAGGCAGCGCTCCCGAGCCACCCGCCGTCGTACGTGGTTCCTAGCGGGCTCTACCGCCGGGCGCCGGCCTGCTCGGCGTCACCGGTCAGGGCGGCCAGTGCGCCGGTGTCCATGTCCTCGGAAGGGCCGTTGAGGTAGCGGGACAGGCTGTCATCCATGGCGTTGATCCAACGGGTGTGGTGCCGGGTGGCCATGGTGCCGGTCATGACGGACCGGTGGATGCTGTCCCGGTAGCCAAGGATGTTCTCTTCCTTGTCCTTCATCCACTGCTTGAGCAGGACGGCCACGGTGTCCAAGTCGAACTCCGGGTAGTCCGTCAGTGCGATCAGTTCGCGGAGGTAGTCGGTCTGGAAATCCGCCTCGGCGTCATGGTCGGTGAGCGCGGCCTGGCGGTCCAGCCAGGTCTGGATGTCCGCTTCGCGTTCCTGCGGCGAGGGCAGTTCAATCCTGCCCAGCATCACGTCGCGGGCGAACCATGCCTGCGCGTCGAACATATTGAAGGTGTAGTACTGGTCCTGCGCGCCCAGGTAGAACAGGTTGGTGTTCTGCTGCCAGACCACGCCCTTGTACAGGTTCCCCGGGTAGAGCAGGTTCGGCGACTGCAGCGACAGCTCGCTGGGCAGGAACGGGTACTTGTGCAGGTAGCCGGTGCAGAGGATCACGGCGTCGAACTCGCCGGTGGTGCCGTCGCTGAAGTGCGCGGTCCGGCCCTCGAAGCGGGTCACCAGCGGGCGTTCGACGGCGGACTCCGGCCAGTCGAAGCCCATCGGGGCGCTGCGGTAGCTGAAGGTGACGGACTTGGCGCCCATCTTGTGCGCCTGCATGCCGATGTCCTCGGCGGAGTAGCTGCTGCCGATCAGCAGCACATTCTTGCCGGCGAAGCGCTCGGCACCGCGGAAGTCGTGGGCGTGGAGCACTTCGCCCGGGAAGCTGTTGATGCCCTCGAACGCCGGCACGTTCGGGTAGGAGAAGTGGCCGGTGGAGACCACCAGCTTGTCGAAAACGTGGGTTTCGGTGCGCTGCGCCGCCAGGTCCTCGACCGTGACGGTGAATTCCTGGCTGTCTTCGTTGTAGGAGACCCAGCGGGCCACGGTGTTGAACCGGACGTACTTGCGGACGTCGGACTTCTGGACCCGACCGGCAATGTAGTCGAACAGGACTTCGCGCGGCGGGAAGGAGGAAATCGGGCGGCCGAAGTGCTCGTCGAACGTGTAGTCGGAGAACTCGAGGACTTCCTTGGGGCCGTTGGACCACAGGTGCCGGTACATGCTGCTGTGCACGGGCTCGCCGGCGGCATCCAGGCCGGTGCGCCAGCTGCTGTTCCACTGTCCGCCCCAATCGGACTGCTTTTCAAAGCACACAATGTCCGGGATTTCGGCTCCCAGTTTTCGGGCCGATTCGAACGCGCGCAGTTGGGCCATGCCGCTGGGTCCTGCACCAATGATTCCGACTCGCATGTTAAATGCTTCTCCTCATCCATTGGATCTTTCCGTCAGGTTCGACGCTCCGAATCCACAGAACGGCCGTATCGGCGCACCGGTGGCGGTGGCAAAGGCGCATGGTGCGCAGCGGTATAACACTGGCGGCGCGAGAGACGCGCCGGGCCCTGAAAAATCAATCCCGAGAGGGAGACGGGCACCGTGTCCGCGGGCAGGCGAGGGGCCTGCACGAGCGATTCGGAGCGGCCACCCGAAGATCCAATAACACCGGGTGGCCTGCTGTCCATGTCAACACCTAAGCGCGATTAAGTCAAAATGCCACCGGGATTAAGCGCTCCTCAACAGTGCTGCAGTTAGTCCGGAAAAGTGCCTCTGGCGATGCCGCGAATCAAGCTGACGTGGCCGCCTGCACAGGCACGTTGACGGGCCGATGATGGGTGGATTCGGCGGATGTCATCCGGGACGGATTCCGATGGGGGTTCAATGGCGCAGGTGGACCCGGTTCCCCCATGGGTCGGCGACGGCGATTGAATCCTCGGCGCGCTGGTAGTCGATGCCTGCGGCGTCCAAGCGTCCGGCTACGGCGTCTAGCTCGGTGGGACCGTCCAACCGCACGGTGAACGATCCGAGTCCGAGGCTGTCGGGCCGGCTTCCTGAACCGGCCGAACTCCACACATTGGCGGCCAGATGGTGGTGATAGCCGCCGGCGGACATGAAGAGTGCTCCGTTGACTTCGGAGGTCACGGCGAATCCGAGGGTGTCCATGTAGAACTCGCGGGCCCGCGCCAGGTCCCCGACCTTGAGGTGGACGTGTCCCAGAGCGGCGGTGCCGTCGCCGGTTTGGCCAAGGTGCCGGGCGATGAAGTCGTTCGGATCCAGCGGCGCGCTGCCCATCTGGACCTGGCCGTCCTGCCACTTCCAGGTGTCCGCCGGCGTGTCGATGTAGAGTTCCACGCCGTTGCCTTCGGGGTCGGTGAAATAGAACGCGTGGCTCACCGCATGGTCGGCCGACCCCTGATAGAGGCTTGGTGCCATCTGGATCAGGCGCACCAGCGTCTGGGCCAGGGCCGGACCATCCGAGTAGAGGACCGCCGCATGGTAGAGCCCGGCATCGGCCGGATTCGTATAGTCACCCTCGGCGTCGGTGAGGCGGATGATCTCTTCGCCGCCCGCGCCCAGGCTGACGCTTCCGGCGGTTTCGTCGAGCGACTCGAGCCCGACGCCTTCTTCGTAGAACCTACGCACGGTCTGCAGGTCTTTCACGCGCAGTTCCACGGCTCCCATTCTCGTTTCCGCGGCCAGAACACTTTGCGGGATCTCCGCTGGGGACGGCCGGGAATTGGCTGTGAACACGCAGCCGGCGACCACGGCCAGGACAAGGGCAGCGATCACAGCTGACACCAAGATACGGGTGCGGGGATTTAGGCTCACGACAGGCTTGAACCGCCTTCGGCAGGAGGGTATTTCCGGATTTCGCCGCCCACAGCCGGATGTGACCAAGCGCTCCCTCCTGGGAACGGGGACCAACCAGTCGACTGACTCCGCGACCAGGGCAAGGGCCGCCTTCAGCCCACCCCCGCTGCGCGGCGAACGTACGACGACGGGGCAGCTTCACGCTGGCGCCGGAGTGCTGGTCACGCACTGCTGGAGCGACGCTCGGTCAGGACCAGGCGACGACGAGGCGGGCGGCTTGTTGGGGGATAGTCACGTCGATGCCGACTAATTCCGTGAAGCGGCGCAGCCGGTTCATGAGGGTGTTTCGATGGCAGAAGAGCTGCTCTGCAGACTGGGCGATGCTGCCGGTGGTGAGGTAGGACCGTACCGCTTCTACCAGCCGGGCTCGTTCCACTGGGCCGCATCGGGCCAGCGCGGCGTCGACATCGGGCACGATGGGAACTCCGGTTTCGGAGAGGCGGTGGCGGGCCAGTCGTGCCCAGTCGTTTTGCATGGTGAGGGCCTGCTGATCGCGGTCTTCGACCAAGGATGCCAGGGCGCGGGCGGTCTGGGCGGCAACGCGCAGGTCCGTGAGGCCGCGAACCTGTTCAACCAGGCCGCATCGGATGTTCTTGATCTGCTCGGTGGCTTCACGGGCGGCGCTGCCCGGGCGGTCATCGGCTGCCCAGAAGGCGACCAGTCCGTCGGGCAGGGGGTGGGTGAACATTTCCGTACCGCGGCGCGAAGCCGAGGCAACCTCCACACGCAGGGCGGCGGCGTCGTCCGTTGTGGCTGCCGCGACAACGAGGGGAGCAAACTGGTCGATGCCGAGCTCGGCGGCGATGAGGGTGAGCATTTCCGATGCCGGGCTGACCTGCCCAAACATGGTGGCCACATGGCCTTGCCGCACCGAAGATTCTTCCTGGGCCATGCGCTGGCGCTCGGCGATGTAGATGGCTTGGGTTTGCGCTGCGTAGGAGTCCACCACCTGCCATACCGTTTCGGCCCGTCGCACCAGCAGTTCCGCATCGCCCGGATCGGCCAACGCCATGAGCTCGCCCCAGATCACGGTGAAGTCGATCCGGATGGCGGTCATCAGCGACTCCACGGGGATGCCTGTTCTGGCGCGGGAGACACCAACGTCCAATGAGATGCCTTGCCGCTCGGCAATGAGGCGTTTGCTGTCTGCGCCCGGGCGCAAGCTTTCGATCAGCGCTTCGAACGAGGCGGCTCCTGTGCGGCGGATCTCGCTGGCCGGCAGGACGCCGTCCCGGTAATCGTCGAGTTGCAGGACGCGCTCGATGAAGAGGTCCGTCAACTTGTCCACGGATAGCTGGTCTAGCAGGCTATTCCAGCGGGCGGCGGAGGCAACGTCGTCGTTCTTCTGAATCTGCGGAGTTTCCATGGTGTTCTCGGCCCCGATCGTGTGCTTTTGCACATTCTAGCCTCCGAAAGCCGCGACGATTCGTGCGGGTGTGACGCGGCCCACTCTGGAATGCTGGTGTGCATTATTCGTTCGTTGCGGCCGTACAGCGCAGCGGGACACCCGAACACCAAACATGGAGGAACCATGTCAGAAACCTTGAACCTTGAGGCCGGGGCTACCCGGCGGATCACTGACAAGGAGGCGATGAAGGTTTCCATCGGTGCCCTCATTGGCACTGCGATGGAGTGGTACGACTTCTTCCTGTTTAGTGCGGCGGCGGCACTGGTGTTCAACGTCCAGTACTTCGCCAATGAGAACGCCACGGCAGCGGCGCTGGCATCCTTCGCCACGTTTGGCGTCGGCTTGGTGGCGCGTCCGCTGGGCGGCATGTTCTTCGGCGCTATGGGGGACAGGATCGGCCGCCGTAAGACCCTGATGGTCACCATCGTGGGCATCGGCGCGGTGACCGGCCTGATCGGCCTGCTGCCTACCTACGCGGCCATCGGCATTGCCGCTCCGGTGCTGCTGGTGCTGCTGCGCGTGGCCCAGGGCCTGTTTGTGGGCGGCGAGTGGTCCGGCGCCATGACGATTGTGGTGGAAAATGCCCCGCTGGAGCGCCGTGCCCGCTACGCCGCGCTGCCGCAGATCGGTTCACCGATCGGCACCATCCTCTCCTCCGGTGGCTTCTTCTTGATGACACTGTTCTTCTCGCAGGAAACCTTCAACTCCTTCGGCTGGCGCATCCCGTTCCTGGCCGCCATCCCGATGCTCCTGATCGCGCTCTACATTCGCAGCCGGCTGGAAGAATCCCCGGTCTTCGCGGAGCTGATGGAGCACGACCAGGTGGAGAAAGCCCCGATCCGCACCACGCTGCGGCAGTCTTGGAAGCACATCATCATCGGCATGGCCGCCGCCCTGCTCGGCGTGGGCGGCTTCTACCTGGTCACCGCGTTTGTGGTCTACTACGGCGTGAACATCCTGGGCTACTCCGCCCAGTTGATGCTGCTGGGTGGCATGATCGCGGCCATCGTCGAAATTCCCGTCCTCATCCTGGGCGGCCGCCTGGGCGAGCGGTTCGGCGCCAGCCGCGTGATTTTGGTGGGCGGCATCGCTTCCGCCCTGGCCGCGGTCCCGGCCTTCCTGCTGGTGGCCAGTGGCAACCCTGTGTTGGTGGTTATGGGTATGGTCCTCGCGGTGGCGACGCTCTCCTTCCCCTACGCGGCTTCCGGCACGGTGCTGACCGGTCTGTTCCCGGCCCGCACCCGCTACACCGGCGTGGGCTTCGCCCAGAACACTGCCGGCATGCTCTCCGGCTTCATCCCGCTGCTGGCTACCGGCTTGGTGGCGTCCGCCGGAAACCACTGGTGGCCGGCCGCCGTGATGCTGGTGTTCTTGAGCCTGTTCACCGCCGTGGCCGGTGCCGTGGCTCCGCGCATGAGCGTGAACCTGCCCGGCTTCAAGCACTGATTCCAACTTCCGACGACGAACGTCCCGACGAAAGAGCACCACGCAATGACCCAGTCCGCAGGCCACCTGATTGTCCGCCAGCTTGAGGCGCACGGCGTCCGCCGCGTGTATTCGGTTCCCGGCGAGAGCTTCCTCGACGTCCTGGACGGGCTGCACGACTCGCCCGTTTCCACGGTGGTCTGCCGTCAGGAGGGCGGTGCCGGGTTCATGGCGCTGGCCGAGGGCCGCCTGACCGGCATCCCGGGCATCGCGATGGTCACCCGCGGGCCGGGCGCGGCGAACGCGATGATTGCCGTGCATACCGCGTGGCAGGACGCGACGCCGCTGGTGCTCTTTGTCGGCCTGATTCCGGTGGCGGACCGGGGACGGGACGCGTTCCAGGAATTCAGCCTGGAGGGCTGGTTCTCGACGACGGCCAAACGCGTGGTGGTGCTCGACGACGAACACCGCGCCGCCGAGACCGTGGCCGAAGCGATGCAGCTGGCCGTCTCCGGCCGGCCCGGACCGGTGGTGATCGGTCTGCCGGAGGATGTACTGGTTCGGGCGACCGATGCCGGCGCAGTTCCGCCGCGGGCGCTGGCCACTGCGGTACCGCCGCCTGCTGCGATGGAGGAACTGGCGGGCCGGCTGGCCGCTGCTGCCCGTCCGCTGATCATTGCCGGCGGCGACGGCTGGGGCGACGCTGGTGGGAGGCTCGCCCAATGGGCGGCTGAGGCACAGATCCCGGTGGCCGCCGACTGGCGCGCCTACGACGTGGTTCCGCATTCTTCTCCGGCGTGGGCCGGCTGGCTGGGCTACGGGCGGGCAGACACACTCGCCGCAAGGTTGGACGAGGCCGACCTGCTGGTGTTCATCGGCAGCGGCCGAAGCGACGTGCTCAGCGACGGCTACACCAAGGGGTTCAACGCACCGACCGTGCTTGTGCTGCCGGATCCGGATGCCGCCACCCACTCCGGCCGGATCGACCAGCACCTGGCGGTCCCGCCGTCGTCGTTCGTTAACGCCCTTCCTGATGCCGCCGAGGTGCGGGGTTCCCGCGGCGGCTGGATGGACGCGCTCGCCGAAGACCAGCGCCGGTTCGCCACACCCCGCCCGGACAACAGCCCCGGCGTTGACCTGGGAATAGCCTTCAGCGTGCTGGAAGACCGGCTGCCCGCGGACAAGGTGGTGACGTACGGCGCGGGCAACGCAACGATCTGGGGCCACCGCTACCTGACCCACCATGGCGCCGGCTCGCTGATCGGGCCGCGCAACGGAGCCATGGGGCTGGCTGTTCCAGCTGCCGTCGCCGCCGCTCTGATCGAACCGGGCCGGCAGGTGGTGGCGGTCTGCGGCGACGGCGACTTCCTGATGAACGCGCAGGAACTGGCCGTGGCCGCGGCCCACGGTGCCGCCCCGCTGGTGATCGTGGTGGACAACGGCATTTACGGCACGATCGTGCAGCACCAGCGCAAGCACTACCCGGAGCGGCCGTCCGGGACCTCGATGGTCAACCCCGACTTCGCTGACTGGATCCGCAGTTTCGGAGGGCACGGCGAAAGGGTCGAAACGGCCGCTGAATTCGGTCCGGCGCTGGAGCGTGCGCTATCCAGCGGGCGGCTGGCGCTGCTGCACCTGGTGACGGATTCGGAGACAATGCCGCCGGGCACCGCGAACGCACCGGAGGAGCTCGCGGGCCTGGCTTCCGCCGGGCTGGGTGCGGATGCCGGCAATTCCCTTGCCCGGTCGGGGGAGGGAAGGCGATGAAGCTGGACCTGATCCTGCGCGACGCCGAGATCCTCACCCTTGAGGCAGGGCGTCCCCACGCCCACGCCGTCGGCGTGCTCAACGGACGTATTGTCGGCTTCGATGACGAGCTGGACGGCTGCACCGCAGCCCGTGAGATTCTGCTGGGCGGTGCCGTGGTGGTCCCCGGCTTCATTGATGCGCACTGCCACACCACCTGGTGGGGGCTGGGCTTGGGCGCCGTCGACTTGGACCAGGCCCGCGGACTCGACGACCTGTACGCACGGCTCGAAGCCGAGGTCCGGCGGCTCGAGGATCAGCCTGGCGCTTGGGTCAATGGCACCGGATTCAACCACAAGCATCATGGCGGTGCCTTCCCTGACATCCGCCGGCTGGACGAGATTACCGGCGACCGGCCGTTGTACTTGCGGCACGTCTCGGGGCACCTGTCCATCACTAACTCCGCCACCTTGCGGCTTGCTGGCGTCTTTGAACCCGGCTTCACCGATCCAACCGGGGGCGCCGTGCTAACCGGCCCGGACGGCTACCCGACCGGCGTCGTCGAGGAATCCGCGCAGCAGCTGATCCAGAACCTGCTGCTGCCTTATCCGGTGGAGCGGATTGTCGAGGCACTGGACGCGGCGACCACGCGTTACGCGGCCGAGGGAATCACCAGTTTCACCGAGGCAGGCATCGGGGGCGGCTGGATCGGGCACAGCCCGGTGGAAGTCCAGGCCTATCTGAAAGCTAAGCGGGCCGGCAAGCTCCACGCCCGCGCCCAGCTGATGCCCGCGCTGGACTCGCTGCGGCCGATTAAGGCCAACGCCGCCGACATGCACGGCACCGGCAACGGACGCGGTCTGGACCTCGGAGCGGTTGCGGGCTTCGGCGACGAGTGGGTGTCCCTGGGACCGGTGAAGGTCTTTATGGACGGCTCATTGCTGGGCGCCACGGCGGCCGTGACCGAGGACTACTGCGGCCACCAGCACAACACGGGCTACCTGCTGGATTCACCCGAGGCCTACCGCGAACGCGTGGACGCGGCCTACCGTGCCGGCTGGCCGATCGCGCTTCATGCCATCGGCGACGCGGCCATTGATCTGGCCACCGACATCATTACCGGCTGCCAGGAGCGCTACGGCCGGAACCACCTGCCCAACCGGATTGAGCACTTCGGCATTTCGCGGCCGGACCAGCTGGCGCCCGTCGCCGCGGCCGGGATCGCGGTCACCCCGCAGGCCGCGTTCATTGGCCCGCTGGGTGATCAGTTTGCTGCCTTGGTGGGTACCGGGCGCGAGGGCTGGCTGTACCGGGGACGCTCGCTGGTGGACGCCGGCATTCTGGTGGCCGGCAGCTCCGACCTGCCGGTGGCCGATAACAACGTGCTGCGCGCCATGCAGTCCTGGGTGGACCGGCGCACCGAACGAGGACTGATACTCGGCGGGACATCCGAAGGCCTCACCGCAGAAGAAGCGCTGCGGACTTACACCGACTGGGCCGCCCAAGCCACGGGCGCAGCCAGCGAGAAGGGCACATTGCGCAGGGGCAAGCTCGCGGACTTCGCAGTGCTGTCCGGCTCACCGCTGGATGCTGCCGACATCTCCGCGCTCAAGGTCCTTGCCACGATCGTTGGCGGCGAATTTACCTTCGACAATATTGGCGCGGGTATGGCTCTCAGCCCGGGGCCCGGCCCCGCTTCCGGCCCCCAAATGGAGCCGCTGTCCGCGCTCGAGCCAGGCGCCGGGGTGGTCAGCAAAGTCCCTTCGGAGAAACCAGAAACTTTAGGAGTGCCATCATGACCATCACTGCCTCGCAGCAAGCCGGAACTTCCAACGACGACGCCCGCTCCTTCCTGCACGATTTCCGCTCGATGAGCACGTATGGTGCCACGGCGGGCGGCGGAGTGGACCGTCAGGCAGGGACCCTCGCGGACGGGCAGACGCGGAACTGGTTCCGCGGGTTGGTCGAGGGACACGGTTTCGAGGTCCGCTACGACGCGGTGGGCAACCAATTCGCGCTGCTTGAGCTGGTGCCCGGCGCGCCGTATGTCGCCGTCGGCTCGCATTTGGATTCGCAGCCGCTCGGCGGGCGTTTCGACGGCGCCTACGGCGTGCTGGCCGGAGCCCATGCAGCGATCCGGCTGAAGGAGCGGATGGCGGCGCTGGCAGCCACGGGCGCCGAGAGCTCCGGGGCCGCGGATGCCCGGCCATTGTTCAACATAGCGGTGATCAACTGGTTCAACGAGGAAGGCTGCCGCTTTAAGCCGTCCATGATGGGCAGCTCGGTGTTCACCGGCAAGCTGCCGGCCGAGAAGGTCCTGGCCACCACAGATCCGTCCGGAACCACAGTGCGCGAGGCGCTGGCAGCGATCGGCACCGTCGGCGACTTTTCCCTGGATGTCGCTGCCTACGTGGAGATCCATATTGAGCAGGGTCGGTCACTGGAGGACAACGGGCTGGCCATTGGTCTGGTCGAGTCCACCTGGGGCGCCAACAAATACGAATTCATTGTGCACGGCGAGCAGGCGCACACCGGCGCCACGGTTATTGCAGACCGACACGACGCGTTGCTCGGGGCGTCGTCGCTGGTGGTCGCGGCGCGGGATATCGCCGACGAATTCAGCATGGACGATCACGCCGTCATCACATCCTGCGGTGAGTTCACGGTTTACCCGAACTCGCCGGTGGTGGTGGCCAACCGGGTGGAGCTGCTGGTGGACGTTCGCAGCACCGACCCGGACGTCCTCGCGGCAGCCGACGCCGAGTTGCACCGACGCGTCGCTCAGATCGAGGGGCGCGCCAGCGTGCGGATCGAGCGGGGTGCCGAACATGTCTGGGCCGCTAAGGCCTATGACGAAGCCGGCCTGCGTCTGGCAGCCAAGAGTGCGGAGGCACTGGACCTGACTTACGGAACGGTCCGCACGCTCGCCGGGCACGATTCGACCAACATGAAGGACATCGTCCCCACCATCATGCTGTTTGTGCCCAGCGTGGACGGCGTCTCGCACAATGAGAAGGAGCTGACCAACGACGACGATATGCTCGCCGGCGTGGACCTGCTCACGGAGCTGCTGGGCCGCGTAGTAGCAGGGGAGTTTGTTCCTGCGGACCGGCCGAGCGAGTGATTGAAAGGAACGATAGGGACTACTTCGCCGACCGCCCGGCGGACCGGGATCGGTGAACATCTTAGGCGGAGAGCGTCTGCCCGTCCGGGTGCGCGGCCGGCGGCTGGCCTTTTCGGCACTGGTCTGTGAAGGTGCGCATCAGCGCGGCGAGTTGCCCGAAGGTCGTGTCAGGATCCTCGGGGTGCCACTGCACTCCAAGGACCCAGTGATCCTCGTGTTCGATGGCTTCAATGACTCCGTCCGGAGCCTCTGCTGTGGCTAGCAGCCCGGCGCCGAGATCCTGGACAGCCTGATGGTGGCCGGAGCGGACCATCGTGCTTCCCGCGCCCAAGGCTGAGGCGAGCAGCGTGTCAGGCCCAATCACTACCTCATGGTCGCTCATTCCCGGAGCTTCCGTATGCACCTGATGGATGGAAGCCGGGCCAAGGTCCTGGATGAGAGTCCCGCCGAAAGCAACGTTGATGACCTGCATACCGCGGCAGATTCCCATGACCGGCAGCCCCGAAGCAGCTGCGCTTCGAACCAGCGCAATCTCCGCCTGGTCGACGCGCTCATCCACTCCGTAACCGGGCGCCGCTATCGGGCGCTGTCCGTAGAGGGACGGGTGGATATCTCCTCCTCCCAGAACCAGCAGACCATCGAACCCTTGGAGGCCTGTGGCAGCGTCCATCTCCCAGGAGGCAGCGGCTCCTACGTCCAGGAGCTCGAAGTCCGCACCCTGGGCGCGTAGTTCCTGGCCGACATTGTCAGCGTAGTCAGTCAAGTCTTCGATCAACCAAGCGTCGTTCGCCGGTCCGCTGAGGGAACAGCTGACAAGAATGCGGGGGCGGACAGATGCCTGGGTTGTCAGGACATCGGCGATAGGTTCGGGCACTGTTACCTCATCGTCTCTAGGAATGATGCTCTGGATGCGAGATGTTCTAGATGTTACGTCGAACACCAGATGTCCGGGCCAGCCGTGCGGCGGCAATGAATTCAGTAGCTGTACCAGCCCCGACCTGTCCTTCGGCCCAGCCGGCCCTGGCCGACCAGCTCGGTGATGGCCGGATGCGGGCGGTCTGCTTCCGTGCCGGTTTCGTCGTACGTGGCCTGAGCAATGAAATCGATGACGTCCAGGCCCACCATGTCCATCAGTTCAAACGGCCCCATGGGGTGGCCGAGCGCGGTTTTGGCGGTGGAGTCGATGTCCTCGAGGCTGGCGATGCCGGCCGCGTGCAGGGCCAGGGCTTCCTTCTGGATGGCACCCATGAGGCGGTTGGCGACGAAGCCGGGTACCTCCCGGTTGATCAAGACCGGTTCTTTCCCGAAGCGGCGCGCCAGTTCCATGGTGGTGTCGACGGTGGTCTGTGAGGTCGCTTCGTTCCGCACCACCTCCACGCACTTCATGACCAGGGCGGGGTTGAAGAAGTGCATGTTGCAGACCTGGGTGGGGCGGCCGCTGGCGGCGGCGACCTTGGAGGAGCCGAGAGTGGAGGAATTGGTGGCGAGGATGGCGTGCGGCGGGGCCAGCTCGCCGAGCCGGGCGAAGATTTCCTGCTTGATGTCCAGCCGTTCGGTGGCGGCCTCGATGACGAAATCGGCGTCGGCCACGGCCGCCAAATCGGTCCTGAAAGACAGCCGTGCGAGCGCCGCGTCGGCGTCGGCCGCAGAGGCTTTGCCCTTGGCCACGTTCGCCTGCAGCCGGGAGGCCAGTTGGGACTTTGCCGCCGCCAGCATCTCCGCCGAAATGTCCTGGATCGTGACGCGGTAGCCGGCGAGGGCCGCGACCAGGCCGATCTGCGAGCCCATCGCCCCGGAGCCGACGACGAGGATATGCCTGATGTTCTCGATGCTGGGAGTGCTCATGGTTCCTTCGGGAGAGAGTGCGACGGCGGCCGCCTGGCTTGCAAGCGAATGTTAGGCTCCGGCGGTTCCGCCGCGCAGGTAGACGGTGGTGGTGTGGGTGAAGAACTCCTTGGCCGCGGCGCCCTGTTCCTTGGGCCCGTACCCGGACTTCTTCGCACCGCCGAAGGGGACATGCGGATCGGCGCCGGCGGATTCGGAGTTCACGTGCAAAATGCCAACGTCGAGGTGGTCGACCGCCTCCAGCGCACGGGTGACGTCCTGCGTGAAGAGCGCGGCGGACAGACCGAATTCGCTGTCATTGGCCAGCACGAATGCCTGCTCCGCGGTAGCAGCGCGACGGACCGCGAGCACGGGGCCGAAGAGCTCCTCGCGCCAGACGTCCAGCTCCTGGTCTGCGGGAAGTTCCAGGATGGTCGGCGGGACGAAGTAGCCGGAGATGGGGTCGCCGTCGTCGTATTTCTGGCCGCCCACGATCAGTCTGGCACCCTGAGAGAGCGCGGCATCGATTCCGTCGTGGATGGACTTGCGGGCGCCATCGTTGACCACCGGCCCTATCTGCACCGCCGGGTCCGTGGGATCCCCGACCACCAGTGCACTGGCGCGTTCGGCCAGGGTGGCCAGGAAATCGTCGGCAATGGACTCGGCGACGATGAGGCGGGAGGTGGCCGTGCACTTCTGGCCAGTGGAGCGGAAGGCTCCGAGCAGGACCTGTTCGGCGGCCAGATCCAGGTCCGCGTCCGCGAGCACGACGGCGGCATTCTTGCCGCCCATCTCGGCCTGTATGGGGACGCCGCGACCGGCGGCAGCGGCCACCAGCCGGCGGCCGACCGAAGTGGAGCCGGTGAAGGTGAGTCCGTCCAGCGCGGGGTGCTCAACGATTGAGTTGCCCATGGAACCCGGGCCGATCAGCAGGTTCAGCACCCCGGCCGGCAGGCCCGCTTCATCCAAAGCCTGCGCCAGCCGCAGTGCGAGCAGCGGCACGGTGCTCGCTGGCTTCCAGACCACGGTGTTGCCGTAGGCCAGTGCCGGCGCGATTTTCCACGCGGGGATGGCGATGGGGAAATTGAACGGGGTAACCACGCCGACCACCCCGAGCGGCTTGCGGGTAATGAGGATCTTTTCGCCGCGCCGCGGAGAGGAGAAGATCTCGCCGGCGGTGCGGTCGCCATCGTTGCCGTAGTAGCGGAAGATCTGCGCCGCGCGCAGCACCTCTCCCTGGCCTTCCGCCCGAGTCTTGCCCTCCTCGCGCGCCAGCTCAAGACCCCAGTTTTCGGCGTTTCGCTCAATAACGACGGCGGCGCGCAGCAGCACTGCGCCGCGCTCGTGCGCCGGGGTGCGTGACCACTCGCGCTTGGCTGCGACGGCGGCCGCCATCGCCTTATCGACCTCGGCCGGGCCGGCCTGAAGGCCTTCCGCCACAACCTCGTCCGGGTGGGCGGGGTTGTAGCTGGCGATGGGGGTTCCGGTGCCGGGGCGCCAGACGCCGTCGATGTAGTGCTGAAGCCGTACGGGGGAGGTCATGCTCGCTCCTTTGTGCTGAGGTATGGGCACAGCGGCCGCGCCGCTCGGGGCGAGCCTGCGCGGTGCGGATCGTCTAGCGGAAGGCGGGGATGCCGGTGATTTTCTGGCCGAGGATCAGGGTGTGGACTTCGTCGGTGCCTTCGTAGGTGCGGACGGATTCGAGGTTGTTGGCGTGGCGCAGCGGTGAGTAGTCCAGGGTGATGCCGTTGCCGCCGAGGATGGTGCGGCATTCGCGGGCGATTTCGATGGCTTCGCGGCAGTTGTTGAGTTTGCCCACGGAGATCTGGTGGGGCTGCAGGTTCCCGGCGTCCTTGAGTCGGCCCAGGTGCAGGGCGAGCAGGAAGCCCTTGTTGATTTCCAGCGCCATGTTGACCAGTTTTTCCTGGGTCAGTTGGTAGCCGGCCAGCGGTTTGTCGAACTGCAGGCGTTCCTTGGAATAGTCGACGGCGGTCTGCCAGGCGTCGCGGGCGGCGCCCATGGCGCCCCAGATGATGCCGTAGCGGGCTTCGTTCAGGCATTCGAACGGCCCGCGCAGGCTATTGGCCCCGGGCAGGAGCGCGTCGGCGGGCAGGCGGACGTCGGTGAGTTCGATGTCGCACTGGATGGAGGCGCGCATTGAGAGCTTGGGCTCGATCGGGGTGGCCTTGAAACCCGGGGTTTCGGTGGGCACCACGAAGCCGCGCACGCCGTCGTCGGTTTGGGCCCAGATGATCGCTACCTTGGCCACGGAGGCGAGGCCGATCCAGCGCTTGGAGCCGTTGAGTACCCAGTCGGCGTCGGGGCCGGAGCCGTCGCGGCGTGCAAAGGTTTTCATGCTTCCCGGGTCGGAGCCGGCGGTGGGTTCGGTCAGGCCGAAGCAGCCGATCGCTTCGCCGGCGGCCATCTGCGGGAGCCACTGCTGTTTTTGTTCGTCGGAGCCGTGTTTGTGGATGGCGCTCATGGCCAGGGAGCCCTGCACGGAGACGAAGGTGCGCAGGCCGGAGTCGCCGGCTTCGAGCTCCGCGCCGGCGAGCCCGTATTCCACGGCCGAGCGGCCGGCGCAGCCGTAGCCGTCCAGGTGCATGCCGAGCAGGCCGAGTTTGGCCATCTCGGGCACGATCTCCAGCGGGAAGACCGCCTTCTCGTACCAGTCGGCGATGTTCGGCTTGATCGCCGAGTCAACGAAGGAGCGGACGTTCTTCTGCAGCAGCCGCTCCTGTTCGGTCAGGAGCGAGTCGAGGGCGATGAGGTCATGGTCCAGGGACATGATGCCTTCCTTCTGTGAAGCAGGGGATGTGGGAAAGATGCGGTGCCGGTGCGGTTGTCTGGGCTTAGGCGCGTGCGGCAGCGTTCGGGGCGCCGTGCTCTGCCGTGACGTCGAGGATGGTCTGGCGCAGCACCTGCAGGCCGTCGGCGAGCAGGTCCTGGCCGATCACCAGCGGGGGCAGCAGCCGGATGACGTTGCCGTATGTACCGCAGGTCAGGGTTAGCACTCCCTGCGCATGGCAGCGGGCGGAGACCTCCTTGGCAAGGTCCGCGCGGGGTGCCAAGGTGCCGCGGTCGGCGAATTCCAGAGCCAGCATGGCCCCGCGTCCGCGGAACTCGGCCACAGCTTCGGTCTCGGTGACGAGGGGCTCGAGCACCTCGCGTGCGGCGGCTTCGATGGCACGGGCGTTGGCCAGGAGGGTTCCGTCCTCGAACGCCTCGAAGACGGCCAGAGCCGCCTCACAGGCCAGCGGGTTGCCCGCGTAGGTGCCGCCGAGTCCACCGGCGTGGACAGCGTTCATCAGTTCGGCGCGGCCGGTCACGGCGCTGAGCGGAAGACCGCCGGCCAGGGCCTTGGCGGTGAGCGTGATGTCCCCGGCGACGCCTTCGTGTTCGCTGGCGAACAACGTTCCGGTGCGGCCCATTCCGGCCTGGATCTCGTCGATCACCAGGATGATGCCGTACCGGTCCGCGATCTTACGCAGTCCGGCGAGGAAACCCGGTGCCGGCACCACGAAGCCGCCTTCGCCCTGAATTGGTTCAATGACCATGGCGGCGAAGTTGTCGGCGCCATGCTCGGCAAGGGTGGCCTCCGTCGAGGCGAGGGCCGCGGCGGTGACATCCGCCGCGGAAGCGTGAGCCCCGACGTCGTGATGACCGGCACCGGGGCGCAGCGGGTTGGCCGAGGCCGCCCGGACAACCTCAGCCGGGAACGGTCCAAAGCCGAGCCGGTAAGGGTTTTCCTTGGCTGTCATCGCCATGGTTAGCAGCGAGCGGCCGTGGTAGGCCTCGTCGAAGACCAGCACTTTGCTGCGGCCGGTGGCCGCACGGGCGATCTTGACCGCGTTCTCCACCGCTTCGGCTCCGGTGGAGAAGAGGGCGGTACGCTTCTCAAAATCTCCGGGCGTGTGCTCGTTCAGCCACCGGGCAACCTGGGTGAAGGACTCGTACTCGGTCACCATGAAGCATGTGTGGGTGAACTTCTCCAGTTGGGCGGCCACCCGCTCGCGGACGCGGGGATGGCTGGCACCGATGCTGGTCACCGCGATCCCGGAGGCGAAGTCGATCAGCCGGTTGCCATCCACATCCTGCAGGATGCCGCCGTCAGCGCGGTCGACGAAGACCGGCAGGACGACGCCGAAGCCGCCGGTCACGTGGGCCTGGCGTTCTTGGTGCAGGGCTTGGGAACGGGGGCCGGGGATGGCGGTGGCGAGGTGGCGGGACTGGGGGAGGGTGGATGCGGGCGCGCCCGCCGCGGTGAGGACATCGGTCATACGGCAACGCTAAGCGCGGGACCGCCGCGGGTCATTGGATGTTCTGCCCAAAGCTTCCGGTTTATTGGATAATCAATCCATGGTTTCCCTTGCCCAGCTCAGCAATGAACTCGGAGATGCACTCCGGCCGGCGGCTCCGGGGCCTGCACCGGGGATCCAGCTCTCGGGCGTGCATGTCTCCGAACTGGCGGACCCAGGCGCCTACTTGGAGGGCGGGGAGTTGCTGCTGACCACCGGCATACCGCTGGGCGGAACCGCCGATGCGGTGGACGATTACGTGCGGCGGCTGGCTGCCAAGGGCGTAGCCGCTTTGGGGCTCGGGTTGGGTGAAGGCCTGGACACTGTGCCGCCGGAGCTGGTCCGGGCTTGTTCTGCCGAAGGGGTGGAGTTGCTGGTGGTCCCCGACGGCGTCCCGTTCTTGGACGTCTCGCGGATGTTCTGGGAGCTGGCATCGCGAAGTGATCAGGCCGGGCTGATAGCGAACCTGGGAACGCAGACCGCCTTGGCCCGGGCGACCATGCGCGCGGATGCTTTGCCGTCCGTCGTGAAGGGGCTGGCCCAGGCCCTGGGCGGGTGGGTAGCCTACCTGCCCGCCGGCGACGGGACAGAAGCCACGGTCTGGCCGGCGAGCGCGCTCTCGCTGCTGCCGCATCTCAAGCTGGAAACCACGCGGCTCAACGTTGCCGGTACGCATTCCGCGGCCACATTCTGGTTGCACGGCACACCCGTTGTGGAGTATCCGATCCTCGTCGGAGGGCGGATCGACGGCTTCCTCGCGATCGGCTCCGGCCGGACCCTGACCAAAGCTGACCGCCAGATCATCACGACGGTTTGCGTGCTGCTGGCCTTGAAGGCCCAGCAACGCGATGAACTCTTGGGCACCACCGCGGTGCTGGGTTCCGTTGTTGCCAAGCTGATTGCCCGGGGCCAAGTGGAGGCCGCCCGCTTGGTGGCCGGCGACGGAAACCTCGGCCCGCTGCCGGAACGTGTCCGCGTGCTGGCAGCGCGTATCCCCACGGCGGACTCCCTCCCCACACTCGCCGGTGCAGTGTCCCGGCTCCAGTTGGCCGACGGCGGCAGCCCGCCGGCGGCGGCGGTGGCCAGCTGCATACTTCGCTATGACGAAGACGCGGTGGCCTACTTCGTGCTGGACGCCGGGCTGGCGCAACCCGAGCCGGCTGGCCTGCAGGGAGATGAGCCTGACGATGGGGGACTACTGGCTTGGGCAGGGCCGGCAGTGCCCGCCGGCCCTGCTGGGGCGTTGGGCTCCGGGACAGCCGACGTGGAAACGGCTGCTGCCTGGACCGAACCGCTCACCCTGGAGGACGTCGCGGGCGCGATGGCGGCGCTGCGCCGAGCTGCGGTCGCCGCTCCGGCGGGCGCGCTGGTGGGCATGGCAGCTGATGATGAGGCGCGGGCCGATGCCTGGATCGCGACGCTTGCGGCATATCCTCGGGCTGAGCTCCTGGAGACAGTGGCGGCCTACTTGCGCCATCAGGGCCGCTGGGAAGATGCCTCCCGCCAGCTGAATGTCCACCGGAACTCGCTGCGCCACCGGATGGCGGTGGCCGAACGGCTGCTTGGAGTTGCCCTCGACGATCCGGATGTTGCCGCGCACCTGTGGCTGGCCTTGCGCCGTCGGGGCCTCTGACGTTAGTCCAGGGCGCGCAGCCACTCCAGCACGGATTCGGTATGTTCGCCGAGCATGGGTGGGGCGGCCGTGCGCGGTTCAAACGCGGGGCTCCAGGACACCGGGTGGCGGACCTGCCGGCCGACGGGCCGCCCGGTGGCGTCATGGACCTCGATGGTGGGCGCCAGCCCGAGTGACTCGGCGTAGGTGATGCCCTCGTCGATGCTGGCCACCGGGCCGGCAGGAACGCCCACGCCGGTCAGTTTGTCCTGCCACACTGCGGCGGACGCCGAGGAGAGTGCCTGCTCCAACAATGGAATGAGTTCCCGGCGATGTTGGACCCGCGCGCTGTTGGTGGCGAAGCGCTCGTCGTCCGCGAGCCGTGGGACGCCCAAGACGGCCGCCAGCTGGCGGAACTGCCCGTCGTTGCCGCAGGCCACTGCCAAGGGGCCGTCGGCGCAGTCCAGCAACTGGTAAGGAACGATGGATGGGTGCTCATTGCCCATCCGCTGCGGGACCTTGCCTGCACCCAAATAGGCCTGGGCCTGGTTGGCCAGGGCACCCTGCAGGCTGGAGAGCAGGTTAACCTCGAGCCGGCGGCCGAGTCCGGAGACGGCGCGGGCGTTAAGCGCCGCGAGGATCCCGATCGTCGCGTCCTTCGCGGTCAGCACATCAACCAGGGCGACACCTGCTTTATAGGGTGAGCCGTCCGCATCGCCGGTGATGCTCATCAAACCGCCGACCGCCTGGACAATGAAGTCGTAGCCGGGCAGGGAAGCTCCTTCGGCTGAACCGAAACCGGAGATCGAGGCATAGACCAGTCCCGGGTTCTCGGCCGCGAGCTGCTCATAGCCCAGCCCCAGCTTGTCCATCCCGCCCGGCTTGAAATTTTCGACGACGACGTCGGCGGCCCCTGCCAGTTTCCGGGCCAGCTGCCGGTCTTCGGGCTGAGACAGATCCAGGCAGACGGATTCCTTGTTGCGGTTCACGCTCTCGAAGTACGTGGCTCCGGTGGGGGAGTACGGCGGGCCCCAACTGCGGGTGTCATCGCCGGTGCCTGGGCGCTCCACCTTGATGACCCTCGCGCCGAGGTCAGCCAAGGTCATGGTGGCCAGCGGGCCGGCAAGGACCCTGGAGAAATCTGCGACCAGGAGCCCTTCGAGGGGACTCTCTGCTGGAGTTGGCGCCGAAGCGCTGGACGAGTCAGGCACGATCGGTCCTTTCCAAAAGCATGATGTGCCGTCGAGTTTACGGCAGGGCAATCAGCCTGAGGGTGGACATCCGGGCCAGAGCCTTGGTCATTTCATCCAATGAACCTCTTCGGTGGCTTCGCCAGTTCGTTGTCCGCAGGAATGTCTTCGGGGATTGCCTACTAAAAGCTCTGTCGATGCAGCTTTTCAGTGGCGGCGGTGGGCCCAAGTGAGCGACGGACAGGGTCGCTGATTCGCCCTTCCGGCAAAAGTCAATAGCTTCACCTCCAAACCACTCCTGTGGCGGAGGGGAAACCGCCTGCAAAAGAAACCCTTGCCAAACAAAACATTCATTTGTAGGGTTTTTCCGTGATCGCCGTTACTGTGAGCCCGATCACAAGCGGGGGCAACAAACTCCTGTGCACCGTCCACCGCACTGACTATTCGTTTTGAAGGAGCGCAATGTCAGCCGAAATGACGAGACCCGCTGGCGGTCAGGGCGTCGATGAAGACGCCGAGCACCTTGCCAGCCTTGGCTACTCGTATGAGAAGCAATTCAAGCGCGAAATGACGTTCTGGGGGAACGTATCCCTGGGCTTCACTTACCTGTCCCCGGTCGTGGGGATCTACTCGCTCTTCGCTGCCTCGCTGGGCATCGCGGGGCCACCCATGTTCTGGTCTCTGGTCATCGTCGGCCTGGGCCAACTGCTGGTCGCCACCGTGTTCGGCGAGATCGTTTCCAATTACCCGGTGGCCGGGGGCGTCTACCCATGGTCACGCCGCCTCTGGGGTCGCAAGTGGGGCTGGATGAACGGGTGGATCTACCTCTGTGCCCTGCTGGCTACCATCGCGAGTGTTTCCTACGGTGCCGGGCCGTTCCTCAGCCTGCTCCTGGGCCTGGAAAGCACGGTCGACTCGGTGATCATCTCCGCACTCGTGGTCATCGCGCTCGCCACCATCTTGAACCTCGGCGGCACCAAAGTGCTGAGCAAGGTCGCCATGCTGGGTCTGCTGGCGGAACTGGGCGGCGCCATCGCCGTCGGCATTTGGCTGCTGACCACTGCCCGCGAACATGACCTGAGCGTGCTGTTCCAGAGCTTCGGTGCAGGCGAAGGCAGCAACTACTTCATCGCGTTCGCTGCTGCCGGCCTGATCGGCATTTACCAGTATTACGGTTTTGAAGCCTGCGGCGATGTGGCCGAAGAGGTGCCGAACCCGGGAGTACGGATCCCCAAGGCCATGCGGATGACCATTTATATCGGCGGTTTCGCGGCGATGTTCGTGTGCCTGTCCCTAATCCTGGCCGTGCCGGACTTCGGCGCCGTGATCTCCGGTGCGGACACCGACCCGATTGGCAACGTATTGCTCTCGGCGTTCGGACCGGTTGGCTTCAAGGTGGTCCTCGGGATCGTGCTGATCTCCTTCGTGTCTTGCGCTTTGAGCCTGCAGGCAGCATCCTCGCGGCTGGCCTACTCGATGGCCCGCGACGGCATCCTGCCGGGCAGCAAGCTGCTGAGCAAGTTCAGCGAAACCCGCCACGTCCCGCCGTACGCCCTGCTGCTGGCCGGCCTGGTCCCGGCCATCATCGTGGTTGGCTCCAAGGTTTCCGAAGACGCCCTGGTCACCATCATTTCGTTCGCGGCAATGGGCATGTACATGGGCTTCCAGATGGTGGTCCTGGCCTCGCTGCGGGCCAAGCTCAAGGGTTGGAAGGCCAAGGGCGCTTTCCGACTCGGCGCTTGGGGAATCCCGGTCAACATTGCGGCACTGACCTGGGGTGTGATCGGCATGGTCAACATGGCTTGGCCGCGGACGCCCGAGGCAGGCTGGTTCGTCAATTACCTGGTGCTGATCTCCGCCGTCGGCGTTGTGGTTGTCGGCCTGATCTACATGGTCTGGAAGAAGCCCTACCTGAAGGGCGACGCACCCGCAGGAGATGCCGCGCCTGCCGCCGCGCTGTCCGCCTAGCACCACAGCCCCGGCCTTCCAGCCCAGCAATTCACCTATAGCAAGATGAGGAAAAGGTTCCAACCATGAGTACGCCGACTGTTGAAATTCCGTACCTGAACATTTCGGATCCGTCGTTCGCCATGCAGTCCGAAGAACTGCGCAACGCACGCGCGGCCAGCTGGTACGCGAGGACCAATTACGGCTTCGCCGTACTGCGGTACGACGAGGTGAGCAAGCTGCTCAAGAGCCCCAAGCTCAAGCAGGGCAGTGCTCAATGGCCCGCCCACAACGGGGTGCACGGCGGCTTGTTCTACGACTGGTGGACCAAGAATCTGCTGGTGCTGGAAGGCGAGGACCACCACCGTATCCGCCGGCTGCTCAACCCGGCGTTCTCACCGCGCCTGATCAAGGACCTGGTCCCGCGGTTCCAGGCCCTGGCCAACGAGCTGATTGACGCGTTTATCGACCAGGGCGAGTGCGAGTTCATTCGCGACTTCGCCGAGCCTTACGCCACCCGGGTGCTCACCATCCTGTTGGGCATCCCGGAGAGCGAGTGGCCGAAGATCGCCCGGCTGGCCTCCACTGTGGGACTCGCGCTCGGCGTGACGTTCAAGCGGGATCTGGACAAGGTCGAGGCCGCCGTCGCGGAGCTGTACGAATACGCCGACGAGCTGATCAAGGACCGCCAGGCCAATCCCGGCGAGGACTTCGTCAGCCGCCTGGTGCTGGCCAGCCGCGACGGCGACCGGCTCAGCGACGAAGAGCTGCGCAACGCGCTGGTACTGCTGATCTTCGGCGGCATGGACACCACCCGCAACCAGCTGGGCCTGGCGATGCAGTCCTTCATCCGCAATCCGGGGCAATGGGACCTGCTGGCGGAGCATCCGGAGCTGGGCGCCAAGGCCGTCGAAGAAGTCATGCGGACCAACCCGACGGTCACCTGGGTCACCAGGGAAGCCGTGGAGGACTTCACCTACCAGGACCTCTTCATTGAAAAGGGCACCACGGTCCACCTCTTCACCCAGTCCTCGGGCACCGACCCGCTGGCCTTCCCCAACCCCGATATGGATTTGCTCGGCGAACACGCGCCGCACTACGGCTTCGGCGGCGGCGTGCACCACTGCCTGGGCCACTTCGTGGCGCGGGCGGACATGAGCGAGGCCCTGCCGCTGCTGGCCAGCCGCATTGCCGACCCGCACCTGACCGGGGGAGACGAGTGGCTGCCGGATTCCGGCAATACCGGCCCCACCCGCCTGCCGATCGGCTTCACCCGACGCAGCTGACCGGCGGACAGCACTCCACTGCACTACAGCACCAACAGAAAGCAGGATTCCCATGAAAACCGTTGATGTCGACCGCAGCCTATGTGACAACCACGGACAGTGCGCCATCGCCGCCCCTGAAGTTTTCCGGATGAACCCGGATGGCGTCCTCGAATACGAGCCGACGTTCGACGACTCGCTCCTGGGTGAGGTCGAAGAAGCGATCGACGTCTGCCCTGTCCAAGCGATCTTCCTCAAGGACTGATCATGGCCCGCAGAATCGCCATCGTCGGAGCCTCGATGGGAGGTTTGCGCGCCGCCGAACAACTGCGATCGGCCGGCTGGGAGGAGGAGATCCTCGTCATCGGCGGGGAAATCCATCCTCCGTACAACCGGCCGCCACTCTCAAAGGAACTGCTGAAGTCGCCCGGCTCGATCCAGGAAGCTCTGGCGGCGGTGACGCTGCGGCAGCGGCGCACCGCCACCGGCATCGACTGGAAGCTCGGCGCACCGGTGACCGGCGCGGACCTCAAGGGACGGACCCTTACCCTCGCTACCGGCGAGCAACTGGGCTACGACGGACTGGTGGTCGCCACCGGACTCCGGCCCGCCCGCGTCCGGGTTCCCGGGCCGCTGCACGGCCGGCACGTCATCCGCACGCTGGAGAACTCGCTGGGACTGCACCGGGAATTGCAGCCGGATGCCCGGATTGTGGTGGTCGGTGCAGGATTCATCGGCTGCGAGGCAGCTGCCACCGCCACGCTGCTGGGATGCCGGGTGACATTGATCGAGGGCAGCAGCGGGCCGATGCAGCGCACGCTCGGCCGCGAACTCAGCGAGGGCATGCGCAGCTTCCTGACCCAACGCGGCGTCGAGTGCATCTCAGGTGAACGTGTTGCAGCGTTCACCTGGAACGACGACGGCGCCGGCGGGACGCAGCGGTGCACCGGCGTCCGCCTAGCCGGCGGACGCGAGGTGCAGGCCGATGCCGTGATTGAGGCAGTCGGTTCGCAGCCCAACGTCGAGTGGCTGGCCGGAAACGGCCTGGACCTATCCGACGGCGTGCTCTGCGACGGGCACTTGCGGGTGCTCGGGACCGAGCATGTGGTGGCAGTCGGCGACGTGGCCCGCTACCCGGACCGCCGCACCGGCACGGGCCCGCGCCGGGTTGAGCACTGGGCCACCCCTGCCGACACCGCCAAGATCGCCGCACCGGCCCTGGTCGCCGGCCTGAACGGAACCGAAACACCGGAACCGGTCGCGCCGCTGCCCGCGTTCTGGACGGACATTTTCGGCATCCGCGTCCAGGGTGTGGGCAGCCCGGCCGTCGCCGACCGGATCGAGGTCCTTGAAGGGGACCCGTCCCGGCCCGCGGACGGGGCAGCCCTGGCCTACTACCTCGGCGGCCGGCTCATCGGCGCCGTGACTTCCGCACTGCCCGCCGACCGCCAATTGCACTACCGCAAGCTCGTGACCGAGGCCGGCCTGCTTGCCAGCTCCCAGTTGGCCGCCGTCTAACCGGACGGCCTGGCCACCGACCCGAAGGAAGACTGAGATGACACTAACCCCCCTACGGCCAGACACGGCCGCTACCGAGATACAGGCGGCATTGAGCGACCGCGACGCCTTCGCCCGTCACCAAGAGCGCAACCTGCGCCCCGAAACGGTGCGCGAACTCGGCCGCAAGATCGAAGAAGCCGGCGTTGAATACGTCTACTACGCCCTACCGACCATCGGCTCACGCATGGTGGCGAAGATGGTTCCCGCCAACCACTTCCGCCGCAACCTGGAAAAGGGAATCTGCTTCCACCGCACCGCGCTGTCCGACCTGCAGAACGACCGCCACGGCAACCTGATCGGCGGCGGCATCGAGGCCCGCGAGTTCTGGGCATTGCCGGAGCCGGACACCTTTGTGGTGCTGCCGTGGGACACCAAGGTCGCCCGGATCTTCTGCACCGCCTACGAGCCCCCGCATCTGCCGGAGGTCGGCGGACGCCTGATGTCAATTGACACCCGGTCCCTGCTGATCCGCTCGCACGAGGCGTTCACCGCCCGCACCGGCTTCGAAGTCCGCTCCGGCACCGAGCCGGAGATGACGTGGGAGGGCCCCGGTCTGGAGGTCGTCAAAAAGCCCGGCACCAGCCCCGCCTACCAGGTGGAGAACCTGGAGCGGATGCGCCCCATTTACAAGCAGCTGATTACCTATGCCAAGGCCATGGGCCTGGACATGATTGAGGGCGACTACGAGGACGATGGCCAGCTCGAGCTGAACTGGATGTACGACCGGGTGGAAAACACCGCCGACCGGCTGGTGACCTACCGGCAGATCTGCAAGCAAGTGGCCCGCGAATTCGGTGTCACCGCAAGCTTCATGCCGAAGCCGTATAACGGTCAGATGGGCAACGGCTGCCACCACAACCTGAGCCTGTGGGACGGCGATACCAACGTCACCGAGGACGCCGGACGGGTGGAACTGCACGTCTCGGAGACGGCGAAGCACGCCATTGGCGGCATACTCGCCCATGCGCCGGGTTCGATGGCCGTGATGGCCTCCACCGTCAACTCCTACAAGCGGTTCTGGGATGCCGGCCAGTTCGCGCCGAGCCTGGCCAACTGGGGGCTGGACAGCCGCGGCTGCCTGATCCGCATCTCGTCGAACGGCCGGATGGAGTACCGTGTGCCGGATGCCGCGGTGAACCCCTACCTGTCCCACACGCTGCTGATCGCCGCCATGCAGGACGGACTGGACCGGCAGCTGGATCCCGGAAGGCCCGACGGCGGTGGTGACGGCCCGGTCGGCGGCCAACTGCCGCTCACCCTGGGTGACGCCATCGACGCGTTCGTGTCCGACACCTACCTGACGTCGGCGCTGCCCGAGGACCTTGTGGCCATCTACACCCAACTCAAGCAAGAGGAATGGGCCCGCTACTGCGGCGCCATTACCGAATGGGACCGCGAGATGTACTGGGAGACCATCCCGTGAGCGCCGTGACTACTTTGACCCCGGGAATTCTGCGGCTGGCCTGCATCGACTCCGAAGCACCGCCGCTGTTCAGCCTTGCCGACGCAGGCGGCACGCGCCGCGGATACGAACCGGCCGCCGCGGAACTGGTCGCCTCCGAGATGGGCCTGCGCGTCGAGTGGGCCTGCATGCCCTGGGACGACATGCTCCCGTCTGTGCGTGACCACAAGGTTGACGCCGTGTGGTGCGGGCAGGGCATCATCCCCGAGCGCCAGGCGGTGGTGGACTTCACCGAGCCGTACGCGGTGTTCGACGAGACCGTCCTGGTCCGGAAGGGAGACCCGGCGCGCTCGCCGAACGACCTGTCCGGCTATCGGGTCGCGGCCATCGAAGGAAGTGCCAATATGCGCCTGGCCTCCACTTTCCCCGGGATCGTCCCGGTGGCGTTTGGCGCCAGCGACGACGTCTTCGCTGACATGCTGGCGGCGCTGCGCAACGGCGAGGTTGATGCGATGGTGGACGACGACGTCGTGTGCGTCCCGTTGGGTGAGGATCCGGCCTACGATGTGGCCTTTACCGCCCGGACAGGCAACCGCTGGGGCATCGGCGTGGCGAAGGACAACCCGCAGTTGCTGGCCGAGCTCAACCTCGCTCTGGGCACTGTCGTCTCGGACGGCCGGCTGGAGTCCGTCTGGACCGAGTGGATGCCGCAGCTGCCGTTCCCGTTGACCACGGAGATCCCGGCATGACACGACCCCTGATCGGAGTGCCTGGCATGTGGTCCAGCTCGGTCCACGGCCTGCGCTACGACGGCGTCGCCGCGGCCGCCGCCGTGCTGCGCTGCATCGTCCGCGCCGGGGGTGAACCGGTGATTATGTTTCCGGGCACCGGCGGGAGCGCAGCGGAACAGCTCGCCCGGCTGGACGGCGTCGTGCTCCCGGGCGGGGCCGACGTATCGCCGTCGTTGTACGGAGCCGAGCCCGACGAGCACTATTGGCCCACCGATTATGACGGCCAGGACGCCTACGAGACTGCGATCATCGAAGGCTCCATTGCGGCCGACGTTCCGCTGCTGGCCATCTGCCGCGGGCTCCAGCTATTGAATGTCGGTCGCGGCGGAACCCTGATCCAGCACCTCGGACCCGGGGACGTGCAGCACAAGGGGACAATCCATCCGGTCGCGGTCACCGCGGGCTCGCTGCTGGCCGAGGTCATCGGCGGCGAGACGGCGGACGTCTCCTCCTACCACCATCAGGCGATCGGCGACCTGGGCGAGGGCCTGACCGTCACCGCTACGGCCGCGGACGGCGTAATGGAAGCGGTGGAAGTGCCGGGGGCGCCGCTGCTGGCTGTCCAGTGGCATCCGGAGGACACCGCGGAGACCAATCCCAGTGACCACGCCTTGTTCCGGTGGGTGGTCGAGGCGGCTGTAAGGCGCCGCGCCGTCACCGGTAGCGGTATGGCCGGGGCGGTTGCGCGGTGAGCGGCCGGTCGGGACGCTCCCGCAGTGTCGGCTCCGCCGCCACGGCGGGGCCCTCGCGTCCCGCCCTTATGCGGGTAGAGCCCGCGCGGGTGCTGCCGGCCGGTTTTGCCGAACTGCCGACGGAGGCCGCGCGCATCGCCGTCGTTGTTTCCCTGACGTTTCCGGGGATGACTGACCAGACGCTTGAACTCATGGAGCGGTTTACCCGCACGGCACTTGAGACGCTGTTGGCGTGCGGAGCCCGCGCCGAATTAGTGGACAGTGCGGCCACTGAACTGCTGCCGGCAGCGGAACTGGCCGGCTATGACGGTGTGCTCTTCCTGGGCGGCGGCGACGTGGATGGCGCGCTGTACGGCCATCACGATCCTGTGCCGAACTCCTACGGCGTGGACCGCCGGGCGGACGAGTACTGCCTGGGGCTGATCCAAGGGGTGCTGGACCGGGACCAACCGCTGTTGGCCATTTGCCGCGGCTCGCAGTTGCTGAATGTGGCCTGCGGCGGCAGCCTGATACCGGATCTGGACCCCTGGGACCTGCATCGCGGGGGACCGGGAAAGCCGATGTTCCTCGATGAGTCCATTCGGCTGCTGCCCGGCTCGAAGGTGGCCGCGATCATGGGCTGCGAACGGATTATCGTGCGGTCGGGCCATCATCAGGCAGTGAGGACGGTGGGCGCCGATTTAACGGTGACGGCGGTGGCCGATGATGGTGTTGTCGAGGGGACCGAACATCCGGGCAAGACCTGGGTGGTCGGCGTCCAGTGGCATCCGGAGGATTCGGACGGGAACGAGGCTGACAGGATGGCATTGTTTGCCGAGTTCGTCCGCTTCAGCCGAAGGCAACAGAGCAGGACAGGAGGCGCCTCCGACACGGTCCAACTGGCAGATTCCGTGCACGCCTGAGGGTCTGCCCGCGTCTACTCGGTCGGGCAGATCAACCGCAGGTTCAGGTTCGGCACGTCCAGCGGCAGGAAGGAGAACCCTTCGGGCTCGGACTTGATCCGTTCACCCACGATGAAGCGGCCCGAATTCCCCAGGATCACGCGGTTCTGGTCGTTCAGGATGGCGGCATCGCCCGGGATCCGTCGGACGATCGGGATCAACTTGTTCTCTAGGTCCTTTATCCGGATATCGCAGCCTGTGACGCCGATGAACGTGCCATGGACATAGGTGGGAACGGCACAGGTGACGATGTATTCGTCGAAGCCCAGGTAATCCACATACGGGCCGGCGATCGATTGCTGTCCCGTTTTCGCTGCTATGGAGAACCAGGGAAGCTTCTCATAATCGTAGAACCGGTCACCTTCCGGGGCTAAATCGAAACCGAACTTTTCGATATCGCCGAAATCATTCCGGATCCACCATTCCAAGACTCCTTCGGCATCCTTTATGGCGGAGAGCGAGAATATTTCACCGGCGCCAACGGCAGTGTCGTGGGAGTTCAAGAATGATTCAGCCATTTCGCCAATTCCCACAATGTCTGTGGGGGATATTTTGCTGCCTTGCGAAATTCTTTCTTCCAGCTGTTTTCCCACCTCCTTCGATGACGCGTGGAGGTCCTGGTACAGCCCATTGAGCCATGCCTCGATGGCGGCGGCGCTATCGGCGGCCGGTGAAGTTGCTGGCGCGGTCATGAAATCTCCTGTTCTTCGCCGGCATGCGTGAGAGTCAGCTTGGTATCGATCAAGTGATAAGTGTTGCGACGGATATGTTCCAGGACCAAGCGCTGCGCCCGGTCGGGGTCGTCCTCCCGTACAGCGGCCACGATGCCCAGGTGCTCACGCGCCGCGACCTGCTCGTCGAATACACCTGCCATCGGAGTCCACAGGAGTTGCCCGACTTCGGCTTGCAGCCTGATTTCCTGGCTGGTCAGCCGGGGCGATTGGGCGACCACCGCCAGTTCAATGTGGAAGCGGCTGTCGGCACGCGCTTGGGTCTCCGGCGTCGTGGCTTGTTCAAGCCCGCGGGCCAGTCGTTCCAGCCGGTCCAGGTCCTTGGGGTCAGCGCGGTCGCAGGCTAGACGGGCGGCGGCAGCGGCCACGGCTGTCTGTTCGTCGCCCAGATCGCGAAGGTCGGCAATCGATGTCTCGCGTAAGTACTGGCGCAGGTTCTCTTCCTGCGTCGGCGGGAACTTGACCACGAACGTGCCGCCGTTTCGCCCCCGGCGGGTCTCAACCACACCTTGGTCCCGCAGGGAGGCCAGGGCATCCCGAAGGGTCGCGCCGGCGACCCCAAACATCTCGGACAGCTCGGCCTCCACGGGGAGCCGTTCCCCGACCCTGAGCATCCCCAAAGAGATCGCCGTAGAAATCCGGCGGACGATGGCTTCCGAGCGTTCCATCTCAGGCAGCGATCGATAAATTTGGGACTGCAGCGCCAGCGGTGAAGCCACGAGTTGCTCTCCTAAGGATCCGGTCAAGATGCTAGGGTCCTTGGTCCTATCTCGACCACGGATATTCTACTCGCACGACTCTGGAAAACCATCAGTCCAAGCCAGTATTTGTGAACATTTGATGGCGCCGTCAGGATCGCTGGAAAACTGAACGGCTTGCTAGGTATCCTCAAACCTATGAGCTACTACAAGACCATTAATCCCGCTACGGACGAGACGTTATTCGAAATGCCGGCTGCCAGTGATGAGGATATTGCCGAGGCAGTAAAAAGGGCCCACACGGCCTCTGAATCATGGCGTCATACGGCCGTGCAGGAACGGGTCGGCGTCCTGAACCGCGTTGCGGAACTGTACCGGGAGCGCAAGGACGAGCTCGCACGGATTATCAGCCAGGAGATGGGTAAGCCGGTCAGCCAAGCACTCGGCGAAGTCGGCCTCGTTGCAGACATCTACGAGTACTACGCCACCGAAGGTCCCGGCTTCATGGCCGACGAACTGCTATCGGTCAAGGGCGGTGGCGAGGCTGTCGTTCGCTCCGCACCGATCGGCGCGCTGCTTGGCATCATGCCGTGGAACTACCCGTACTACCAAGTGGCCCGCTTTGCCGCCCCGAACCTGATGCTCGGCAACACCATCCTGCTTAAGCATGCCCGGCAATGCCCCCAGTCTGCACTGGCGATGGAACAGATCTTCCAGGACGCGGGACTGCTGGACGGCGGCTACGTGAACATCTTTGCCACCAATGAGCAGATCGCCGAGGTCATCGCAGATCCCCGCGTGCAGGGCGTCTCCCTCACCGGCAGCGAACGCGCCGGTGCCGCCGTAGCCGAAGTCGCCGGCCGAAACCTGAAGAAATACGTCCTTGAGCTGGGCGGAAGCGACCCCTTCATCGTCCTCGACGGCGATGATCTGGACGTGACGGTCAAAGCGGCCGTCGCCGGCCGGATGAGCAATGCCGGGCAGGCCTGCACAGCATCCAAGCGGTTCTTCATAGTAGAGGACCTTTACGACGACTTTGTGGAGAAATTTACCGCCCGCATGGCTCGGATCAAGCCCGGGGACCCGCTGCAGCCCGAGACCCGATTCGGACCCATGTCCTCCCAAGCTGCTGCCGACGAACTCATTGAGCAGGTCAAGGACGCGGTCTCCAAGGGAGCTACATTGCACCTCGGGGGCAAGCGTGTGGATGGGCCGGGTGCGTTCGTGGAGCCCACAGTCCTGACCGACGTGAAACCCGGCATGCGTGCCTATGTGGAGGAGCTCTTCGGCCCCGTGGCCGTCATCTACAAGGTCGCCGACGCCGAAGAAGCCATCGAACTGGCCAACAGCTCGCCCTACGGGCTCGGAGGCGCCGTCTTCAGCACGGACGTGGAGAAGGCAAAAGCAGTCGCCGACCGGCTGGACACCGGCATGGTGTTCATCAACTCGACACCCGATTCACAGGCCGACTTGCCTTTCGGCGGGGTAAAGCGCTCCGGCGTCGGCCGAGAGCTCGCCCGCTTCGGCATGGACGAATTCGTGAATAAGAAACTGATCCGGACACCACTTCAGTAGACGCGGGCCCCAGCGGTCCGGCCATTGGCTGCTGGCCGTAGGCGCACTGCGCGTACCCAGGCTAGTTGGGCTCCAGTTGGAAATTGGGATTCTCAACGCTGACCACAAAGTGCCCGGCAACTTCGGTGCTTGATTGCGGAAGGCGGGTAGCACCGCCGTCGTCCGTTGCCGCGCGAGGAGCCGCCTCCAGGCCGCCCCTTGGCTGAGCGGCCCTCAGAGCAGCTCGGCTGCCTTTTCCACCAAGATGCCCAGCCCGATCAGCACCATGATCACGCCGGAGGCCCGGGCGACGACGGCGCTGGCGCGGGGCTGGGAACGCAGGATGCGCCGGGCCAGCAGCGCGACGGCGAAGTAGATGTAGAGGCAGTTGACCACATGCAGTCCGCCCAGGAAGAGCATCTGCGCTGCCGACGGCCAACCGGCGGTCGAGGTGAACTGCGGCAGCAGCGCCAGCAGCAGGAGTAGTCCCTTGGGGTTGATCCCGCTGACGCCGGCGCCGCGGAAAAACTGGGCTGCCGGAGCATGCCCGAGGGGAGCGTCGCTGGCTGAAACCTGGCCGGCCTTGCTGACGAGAGTGTTCACGCCCAAATAGATCAAGTAGGCCGAGCCGGCGATAGTCAGCACAGTGAGCGACATCGGGTACTGGGTGACCAAGGCGCCTGCTCCAACGGCGATGATGCAGACTACCACCGCATAGCCGAATGCCATTCCCAGAACCGACGGGGCCACCGAGGGTGCGCGCAGGCCAGCACCAATGGCGTACGCCCAGTCCGCCCCCGGTGTGAGCGCTAACAGCAGCGCCACCACCCAGAACTGGAGGACCAGTGACATATCCATGGAGCTACTTCTTTCCGTGCGACCTTTCCTGACAGCCGTAAATGCTACGCCGAAACAGGTGAAATGTTCTGCGCTTCTCCTGCCGAATTGCCGGTTGCTGTGGAACAATTACCGGCGTGGATGCATTAAGCCGGGAGATTCTTTCACTGCTCCAAGAGGACGGGCGGATGAGTGCCACCGACCTCGCCAACCGGGTGGGGCTCAGCCTCTCCTCGTGCCATCGGAGACTGAAAGACCTTGAGCAGTCGGGAGCGATCGAACGCTACCGCGCCGTCGTTTCTCCGGAAGCCGTTGGGCTCCACTTTGAGGCGATTCTCTTCGTGACCTTGGGACGGACCGATCTGGAGACCATCGCCGCCTTCGAGGCGGCCGTCACCGCGGTGCCGAACATCGTCGATGCCCAACGGCTGTTCGGAGAGATCGACTACATGCTGAGGGTCCTGACCCGCGATCTGGCCGCCTACCAAGTGCTATACGACACCGCGCTCGGCGGCCTCCCTGGCGTCCAGCGGCTCACTTCGACCATGGTGATGAAGCGCTTCGGCCCGATCGGCACGGTGCCCATCCCGTAACCGGTAGTTGCGGGCGGTGCCTGGCAGCCGCGGGCTATCAGTCGTGGGCCGGGTGCTCATGCTCCAGATGCCCGGCAGGCTCCAGTTGGAACGTGGAGTGTTCCACGCTGACCACAAAGTGCTCGGCGACGCACTGCTGCAGTTGGTCCAGGACCTGAGGGGCGTGGCCGTCTACGAAACAGGAATCCTCGATCACCACATGGGCGCTGAGTACCGGGATGTTGGAGGAGATCCGCGACGCGTGCAGGTCATGCACGGCCAGCACGTGCGGCACTTCCAGGATGTGCTGGCGGACGTCCTCCAGATCGAGTCCCTTCGGCGCGGTTTCCAGCAGGATGCTGCCGGCTTCCCGCAGGATCTTGATGGTCCGGGGCACAATCAGCAGCGCAATCAGCATGGCGGCCAAGGCATCCGCCTGGGTCCACCCGGTGGCGGCGATGACGACGGCGCTGGCGATCACGGCCACCGAGCCGAGGGCATCATTTACCACTTCGAGGAACGCCGCCCGCAGGTTGAGATTGGCATTCCGGCCGGCGCTCAGTACCAGCATGGACGCGATGTTTCCCAGCAGGCCGATGATGCCGAAAATCAGCAGGCCTTCCGCGTTGACTTCGGGCGGAGCGAACAGCCGCTGGACTCCCTCGACCAGCGCGTAGATTCCCACCGCCAGCAGGATCGCGGCCTGCGCCCCAGCTGCCAGCACTTCCATCCGCAGGTAGCCCCAGGTCCGGCGCGGCGTGTGCGGCCGCATCATGAGCGACGCCGCCATCAAGGCAATCAGGAGGCCGCCGGCGTCGGTCAGCATGTGTCCGGCGTCCACCAGCAGTGCAAGGCTGCCGGTGACGAAGGCGCCGATCACTTCGGCAATCAGGATGGCAGCGGTGATGGCGAAGGCTATGGCCAGCCGGCCCCGGTGGGTCGGTCCGGCATGATGGTGATGACCGCTCATGCAGATGCCTCCGTGGCGGCCCGGCTTCCGCTGACCGTGGGGCACAGTTCGACGGCGTAGCCCGTCGCTTCAAGCAAACGCTCCGCCGCGGACAGCGCTGCCAGCAGTTCGGGCTCGGTGGTGAGCGAGTACAGCGAAGCCCGTCCCACCGGGCGCGAGGTGACCAGGCCGCAGTCGTTCAGGCACGCAAGATGTGCGCTGACCGTGGACTGGGCCAGGCCCAGATGCTCGGTCAGGTCGCGGACCCTGTGCTCACCGGTGGTCAGGTGCTGCAGGATGGTCAGCCGGGTGGGGTCCGAAAGGCTGTGGAACAGAACAGCCGCCGGCGCCAAGTCACCAGTCCGGCCGACAGTACGTTCCCGTTGCATCGTCATGTGACGATGATATCGGTCAACGACTGCTTTGTCTTGCGGGCGCTACGCGCAGCCAGGCACTGAGCGGCTGTTGTCATTGCTCTTTCGAGTATGTTGAATCTGCTCCGTAAGATGGCTGGTATGACGATGACTGACCGCTGTGCGCGCTCAAGGCAGCGGCCCGGATCCGGCGGGCCCGCATGATGGCTAATCAGACCGAACAGGTGGTACTGCTGGACGAGCACCTGAAGCCGTCCGGCGTGGCCGACAAGGCCGCAATCCACACGGGGGAGACGCCACTGCACCTGGCGTTCTCCTGCCACATTTCCGACGCCGAAGGCCGAGTGCTGGTCACCCGACGCGCCTTGAACAAATTGACCTGGCCGGGCGTGTGGACCAACTCCGCCTGCGGCCACCCGGCACCGGGGGAGGAGATGGCCGACGCCGTGCGGCGCCGCGTGCGCTACGAGCTGGGATTGGAGCTCGAAGACCTGAAGCTGGTGCTGCCGGACTTCCGCTACCGGGCCGTGGACGCTTCCGGAATCGTGGAAAACGAGTTCTGCCCGGTCTACACCGCGCTGGCGGTGGGTGAACCCGATCCGAAGGATGACGAAGTGGCCGAGTACCGCTGGGTTCGCCCGTCCGACCTGCAAGCCGCCGCGACTGCCGCGCCTTGGGCGTTCAGCCCGTGGATCGTGCTGCAACTCCAGGCCTTGGAGCAGCTGAGTTAAGCCCGTTCGCAACATGGCGTCCGCGCCTTAACAATTGGAAGAGGAAGCAACACGATGAGCCCTGATCCGACAGCCAGCGAAAAGAAGAACGACAGCGCGTCCTCTGCAGAGGGCTTCTCGCCAGAGGAACGCGCCGCCATGAAGGAGCGCGCCGCAGAGCTGAAAGCAGCCTCACGCCGCGGCAGTGGATCGAAAAAAGCCGCAGCTGATGAGGCGGCCGTGCTGGCGAAGATCGCGGAGATGCCGCTGCCGGACCGCGATATCGCGGAGCGCCTCCACAACATCGTGACCGCTGCAGCTCCAGAGCTGCTGCCCAAGCTGTGGTACGGCCAGCCCGCCTACGCCAGGTCCGGGAAAGTGGTGTGCTTCTTCCGGAGCGGGCAGGCGGACAAAGTCCGCTACTCGACCTTCGGCTTCAATGAGGAGGCCAATCTCGACGAGAACGATGGTCTGTGGCCGACGTCCTTCGCGCTGACGCATCTGAATGAGGCGGGAGCGGCGAGGGTTGCGGAGCTGGTCAAGCAGGCTGTGAGCTGAGCCGCAACAGCGGGAGGTGAGCTCCGCCGTCGTTATTCCGCCATGGCGGGGCTGGCATCCAGTACCGACGCCGGACGCGCTGCCTTGCCGGAGGTTTCCAGCCGGGCGATGAGCTCGTCCGGCCACATGGGCCGGCCGAAGTAGAAGCCCTGTACGTTCAGGTCCGGGCAGCCGGCCAGCCATTCCACGGCCTCTTCGGTCTCGATGCCCTCGATCACCACGTCCGCCTTCAGCGCGGTGAACATGGCGATCAGGTGGCTGACCACGATGTTCCGGGCACTGCCGTCCTGGCCGCTGACCAGCGAGCGGTCCACCTTGACGATGTCGAAGGCGAACTCGGTCAGCGAGTTCATGGACGAGTAGCCGGAGCCGAAGTCGTCCACGGCGATCTTAAAGCCCTCGCTGCGCAGCTGGGCCAGCATGAACCGGCACTCCTCGGTCAAGGTGTCCAGTGAGTTCTCGGTTAGCTCAATGATGATGTTCAGCTCCGGCCCTTCGGCGCGCATCCGGCGCAGCCGATCCACCACGGTGGAACCGGGGGTGAGCTGGCCCAGCTCCACGTTGACGGAGATGGAGCGCAGGTCGCTGATCTGGCACACGCGCTCCATCGCGGCGGCCGCACCGTCGATGACCTGAATGGTCAGCTCGTTGAGCAAGCCCAGCCGGTTCGCTTCCTCCACCAATTGGTCCGGCGGAATGTTGCCCAGTTCCTCGTCTTCGTAGCGGGCCAGCGTCTCGAAGCCCACGATCGCGTCCAGATCAAGGGCGATGATGGGTTGCAGCGCCACCCGCAGCCGGTGCCGCCGGATGCCGCGCTCCACGGCCACAGCCAGGCTGGTTCCGGAACCGGAGCGCCCGCTCTCACGCAGCCGCTGCTGCAGCCGCTTGGCCCCGTACATGCCGGCGTCAGCGTTCCGCAGCAGCTCCTCGATGTCCTTCGCCGGACGGCCGGAGTAGGCCACGCCGACGCTGGCTTGGACCTGCAGTGTGCTGCCGCGGGCGGTGAGCGGCCGGGCGATCGTTGCAGCAATGCGCTCGGCGGCCGCGCGGGCGTCCGCCTCGGTGCCAACGTCGCGGAGCACGACGACGAATTCGTCGCCGCCGATGCGCGCGGCCACGTCTTCCTCTCGGATCTCCGAGCGGATGCGCTGCGCGGTGGCGGTCAGCAGCAGGTCACCCACGTCGTGGCCGTGCTGGTCGTTGACGGCCTTGAACTCGTCCAGATCGAGATAGACCACGGCGATGGCCTCGCCGGGCCCGCGGCCGGTATTGATCTCGGCCAGCCGGTGCCAGAGCGTGCGCCGGTTGCCGAGGCCAGTCAAGGCGTCCGTGTCCGCCTGAAGCCGCAGCTCGTGCACCAGTTCATCGTGCCGGACCATAATGCTGCCCACGTGAGCCAGCGCGTCGAGCACCTGCTCGTCTTCTTCCGTGAACTGGGCGCCGCCGTTCCGGGTGGCAACCAGATAGTTGTCGCCGTCGTCCCAGCGCCGCATCCGAACGCCAATCTCCTTGTCCGACGGAGCCTCGGGCTGCAGCGCCACCTTGTCCGCCCGCACAGAGGCGCTGGCGGCGGCAAGCAGGGTCTTGTCGAGCCCATCCGGATTCCAGGGCAGCTCCAGCGAGGCGTCCACCAGGCCGGTGAGCCGGCGGCGCAGGTCCCGGTTGCGCAGCCAGCCGGTCACGGCCAGCGCCAAGACGGAAGCAAGGACCAGGAAGAACGCTTGGACGCCTTCGCGGTGGA
Source organism: Arthrobacter sulfonylureivorans (assembly GCF_022637435.1). Classification (NCBI taxonomy): domain Bacteria; kingdom Bacillati; phylum Actinomycetota; class Actinomycetes; order Micrococcales; family Micrococcaceae; genus Arthrobacter; species Arthrobacter sulfonylureivorans. Next base: position 3,182,376 of record NZ_CP093326.1, on the reverse strand, counting down.
ACTGCATCGCGGCGTGCTGCCCGGCCAGGCAGAGGAGAAGGTTGATCGCCAGCGTGCCGAGCGCCGGCGGCCAGCCGATGCCGTTGCGGAACGTGCTGCGCCGTTTCGACGACGTGGTGAAGGCGCCCTCGACCGCAATCGCGGTGAGGAAGAAGGCAAGCCAGCCGGCCAGCAGCGCGACCGGCCAGAAAATGCCCGCAGCCTGGGCATCCTGAAACACCGCCACCAGGATGGCGGCGGCAAGCAGGCGGCTGATGAACCAATACAGGTCGGCCCACCGGAACCGCCGGAACACCACGCGGGTGGCCAGCAGTCCTACTCCCACCACCGCCACTGTCTGGTGCAGTGGCGCGGTGAGGTCGTTGCAGACGATGACGACGGCGGTCATCGCCGCAGTGGTCTGGCGCCGCATCAGGGGCGTATCCACGCGGAGGTGCCAGGCCAAGACCAGGACCCCCACGGAAACAGCGGTCACCAGGCTGAGGCGGGGCGGCGCGACGAACGAGGCGGCAACGACCTGCACCAGTACCAGCAGCCCCGCGGCGGAAATGCCGGCGATGGCCGTCCACGACAAAGCGACCGCCGCTTTGGTGGCGGCCGTCATGATACTGCCGGCATGCCGTTCCCCCACTTCTGCCGTCTGATACTTTCGTTTCACCAATGGTAGCTGTGATATGCGAGCTATCCGCGCTGACTCTCCGCGCTACGCTGATGATCGCGGGCCGTCCGGCGTGGCCGGCTCGCGAGCCAAACGTGTTGACCATCCACTGGCTGAAAATGGCTGTCACCCGGCCCCGGAAGCAGCCACTTTTCTCCACTCGATGCCCGGTGAAGATTATCTGCCGCCGCGTTGGGTTTCAGCAATGAAGGGCCGGCCGGGCCAGCAGGCGTGCCTAACTCAGCCGGATGTCGTGGCGGGTGAATCCTGCGCGGGGTGCACGCCGTCGTTGTCAACGACGGGCATGTTTTCCGACAGCACCAGGAACGATTCGCAGTGCCGCCGCTGCACCAGCGTGGCACAAATGGCGCCGAACCCCGAGTCCGGAGCCTAGGACGCCGGACCGGGAGCCAGTTCTGCTGCCTCGGGAGCCAGCCAGTTGGTGGTTCAGCATGCCCTCGATGAAGTTGGTGGGCCGCTGCATCTCACCGTGCTTGGCGCCCAGGACGATGACGGCGCCGGCGAAGGCGGGGATGGTCCACTGCAGGGCCTTGAGCTGCACCTGCGCGGATTTCAGCTCCGGCGACGCCGAGGGGGAGGGCTCGGTGGCGCCCTGGGCTCCCTCCTCGGACAGCCGTTCCACCTTCTTGCCCAGTACGCCTGCGTATAGGGTGACGGCCGCACCCGCCAAGGTAACGGCGCTCTTGATGACGGTGTACCGCATGACCCCTTCCTGCTTGAGCATCCTGCCCTTATTGCCCATCAGCAAGGGCACGCCGGAAGCAAGGTGTGCCGCGAAAGCAGCGGTCTGGACCGGCGCCCATTTCATCCATCCGGCGCTGGACAGTCGGGTGCGTTCGCGCGGGTCCTTGGCGGCAGCGGCCGCTCCGTTCAAGCCCACAGCTCCCATCAGTGAACCGCCGAACCAGGCGGCGGCAGTAAGGTCGTGCACAGAACGGGCCAAGAGATTTCCGGACATTGATGACTCCTCTAGTGTGTGTGCGTGGTGCGTGGTGCGTGGTGCGTGGTGCCGTGCGGCCGGAGCCGCACTAAAGGTCGACGACGTCGTTCTTGCCGATATCGCGGGCGTGCTTCCCGGTGACCATCCCCTTCGCGAGCTTGAACAGTGTGACCACCTTGGGGGAATCCGGCTTCCAGTATTCAGCGGTGTGCGCCTCGACCCGGATCAGGGCCACGGTCGGGTCGTCCTTGCCGTTTTCGAACCAGGGTTCCAGCATGGGGCCCCACAGATCGTCAATTTTCGCCTTGTCGCGGACGATCTGGGCCGTGCCCGAGATGGACAAATAACCGTCCGAGCCGCTGACCGAAACATTGACGTGCGGGTTGCCGCGGATTTCGTCGGCTTTGGGCGAGGGATCCTGCGTCACGAACCACAGGTCGCCGTCGAACTCGGCTTCCTGCAGCGCCAGCGGGCGGCTGAACAACTGGCCGCTGGCATTGACCGTGGTGAGGACGCAGATATCCGCGTCCTTCAGGATCTTGGCCACTTCCATGCGTCCTTCATCATCGTTGGCCATGGAACCACCTTCCGTCTCGGCTGCAGGGAATCCTCAGCATACTTTCTAATCTCGGGGACGCCAACGGCGGGGGCGGAAGACTGTCCGGCCGAAGGGCACGGTGTAGGGGGCGGCGAAGGGCGCGACAAGGGGGCCGGAGCCCGTGGCTCCGGCCCCTTCGCCGAATTGATTTTGTCGTGCTTTTACGCGGTTCGGACGCCGGCGAGCAGTTCGTCCAGCCGCTCGTAGCCCTCGCTCATGCCGCCTTCCATCCCGGATTGGGCCATGCCGTCGCGTGCCTCGAGCGTGGGGTAGACGGAGTGGCCGATCAGCTTGCAGCGCCCGTTGCCGAGGTCCTCGAACGTCATGAATTCGATGCTGACAACGTCCGGATATCCGCCAAACTCGAACGTCTGGATGGCGAACTCGTTTTCGCGGACTGTATGGAAGACGCCGGTGAAGGCGTATTGAACGCCGTCGGGGCCGGTGTGCAGGTAGCGATAGCTGCCGCCGGAGCGGAAATCGTAGTGGTCGATGTCCATCTTCATGCCGCGCGGGCCCAGCCATTGCTTGATTAGCTCGGGGTCCTTGTGCGCGCGGAAGACCTCGGCGACCGGATAGTCGAACTCTCGTTCGGTCTCGATGAACGGGACGCCGTCCGGGACGGTGACTTTGAGTGCGTTGCTCATGTTTTGTCCTTGGATAGGTGGTTGAGCACGGCATCCAGCCCGCGGTACTGCGCCTCGCGGACCAATCTGTACTGGTCGATCCACGCCGTGAGCGCTTCGAGCCGTGCGGCGTTCAGGTGGACGGGCCGGCGCTGGGCATCCCGGGTGCGGGTGACCAGTTCCGCCTGCTCGAGGACCTGGATGTGCTTCGAGACCGCCTGCTTGGTGATTTCGAAGGGCTCGGCCAGCTCGTTGACCGTTGCCGGTCCGCGGCTGAGCCGGGCGATGATGCGGCGGCGGGCCGGGTCGGCCAGGGCCATGAAGGCCCGGTCCAGGAGTGCCTCGTCGCTGCGATCTGTCACGGTATTCAACTCTTCCCTTGATCAACCTTTCGGTTGATTACAAATTACTCTTGGGTTGCCGGCGCGGTCAAGGGCGCCGGTCGCTACCGATCCGGCAAGAGAGGGTCCTAGCCGCACAGCCGAGGACCGGGCGCGACCTAGTTGCGAACGGCTGGAGCAAAATCGGCGGCGATCCTGCCCACCCGGCATCCCGAGGGCCTCAGCGCGGTCCCCGGGAATGACGTTTGGGAGCCCGGTGGGGCCTCGGTCCAGTGGGCCGCCGGGCTGCCCGCAGTCTCATCGGAGTTCCGGTTCCTGCACCGACACCCGGAGAAGGCGGAAGGAGTGAAACCCCCGCTATTTCCGGGGCTACCTTCTTTCTGGCCCGTCGGTAAGCTGCTAAGCCGGAAGTGTGGCGGCGGCGCGGTGCAATGGGTCTGTCGATCCGCCGCTTGGGGCCGAACACCAGCACCACAAAGGGGACGAAGGCGAGTACGACGTCGGTAACAAAAAGGGTGACTTCCATGGCCAGCTCCTACCCTTGGCATCAGGGTAGGCGCCGATTTGTCGGCACGCAATGGGGAATTTTCAGGGGCGGGAAGCCATCCGAAGGAGTACAGTCAGCCGGGCTGGTCAAGGGGTGGACGCCGCAAATTTCAGTAGGTGCAGAGGCCGCCGGGGGTGGCATTTTCTCCGCAGTCCGAGAAAGGTGGGACTTGTCGGGGACAACCGGAAGGAGCAGCGACGATGCTGTCAGATACGTCCACACCCATCGTCAAGGCAACCCTCCCTGTGGTAGGGGAGAACATTCAGGAGATTGCTCAGCGGTTCTACCGGCACATGTTTGAGGAACGGCCGGAACTGCTGGACGGCCTTTTCAACCGGGGCAACCAAGCCGACGGGAAGCAGCAGCAAGCGCTGGCCGGTTCCATCGCCGCATTCGCCACCACTCTGATTGAAAAGCCGGACGACCTGCCGGACCACCTGCTGTCGCGCATCGCGCATAAACACGTCTCGCTGGGCCTGCGGCCGGACCAGTACCAAATTGTTCACGATAATCTGATGTGGGCCATCGGCGACGTTCTGGGGGAGGCGGTGACTCCGCCGGTCGCGGCAGCCTGGGATGAAGTCTACTGGCTGATGGCGAACTTGCTGATCAACAAGGAACGCGGACTCTACGACGCCGTGCATCTGGGACCAGACGAAGTCTGGCGCACCTGGCGGGTGGCGGAACGGATCCAGGAAACGCCGGACGTGGTGACCTTTGTGGTGGCGCGGACCGACGCGCGGGACGTCAAGCCGTCGTTGCCGGGCCAGTACGTCACGCTGAAAGCAAGAATGTCCGACGGCGTTCACCAGCCCCGGCAGTACTCTCTGACGCGGGCCGATGATGGCCAGCATCGGCAGTTCTCGGTCAAACGCGTGCACGACGACAGCGGCAAGCCGGACGGGGAGGTCTCGACCTGGCTGCACCGCGACGCGCAGGTAGGAGACGAAGTAGTCCTTTCTGCTCCCTTCGGCGACGTGGTGTTGGAGTACTCGGACCGTCCGATCGTGTTCGCCAGTGCCGGCATCGGCATCACTCCCATGGCCGGAATGCTGTCGCACCTGGTCCAGTCCGAATCGCAGCGCACGGTGGTCCTGCTGCACGCGGACCACTCCGAAGAGACGTTTGCGCTGCGCGAACAGGTCAGGGCGGATTTGGCGAAACTGCCCTATGCCTCGATCGGCACCTGGTACGAGCAGCCTGGCGAACGGACCCAGCAGGTGGAAGGTGTACAGGTGGGTTTTATGGACCTGACCAACACCGAGCTGCCCACCGACGCCGAATTCTATCTCTGCGGCCCGCTGGTCTTCATGAAAGCCGTGCGGAGCGCCCTTATTGCCCGAGGGATTCCCGCCAAGGACATCCAGTACGAAGTGTTCGGCCCGGACCTCTGGCTGGCCGACTTCGAATAGCCGACAGCCCAAAACTGGGAATGCGCAGCGCTGCAAGGCCCCCGCCGGTCAGCTGATCGAAACCTGGCCGGCGTCGACGTCCCAGCGGGTGTCCAGCCGGACATTCTCCAGCAGGCGGCGGTCGTGGGAGACCAGCAGGAGGGTGCCGTCGTAGCCGTCCAGCGCCTGCTCCAGCTGTTCGATGGCGGGCAGGTCCAGGTGGTTGGTGGGTTCGTCGAGGACCAGCAGGTTCACACCCCGGGCCTGCAGCAGGGCGAGCGCCGCACGGGTACGCTCGCCGGGGGAGAGGGCGCCGACGGTGCTGGATACCTGGTCCGCCTTGAGACCGAACTTCGCGAGCAGGGTGCGGACCTCGGCCTGGCTGTAGTCCGGCACCAGCGCCTCGAAGGCGGTGCCCAGCGGCTGGTCCTCCGCGAGCTGGCCGCGCGCCTGGTCGATCTCGCCGATGGCGACGCTGGCACCCAAGGCGGCAGCGCCGTCGTCGGGCTCCTGATGTTCCAGCAGCAGGCGCAGCAGGGTGGACTTGCCCGCGCCGTTGGGGCCGGTGATGCCGATGCGCTCGCCGGCGTTGACCTGCAGCGAGACCGGGCCGAGCGTGAAACCGTCGCGGCGGACGGTGGCCTGGTTCAGGGTGGCGACCACGGAACTGGAACGCGGGGCGGCGCCGATGCTGAACTGCAGCTGCCACTCCTTGCGCGGCTCCTCTACCTCGTCCAGCCGGGCAATCCGGGACTCCATCTGGCGGACCTTCTGCGCCTGCTTCTCGGACGATTCCGTGCTGGCCCTGCGGCGGATCTTGTCATTGTCCGGGTTCTTCTTCATGGCGTTGCGGACGCCCTGCGAACTCCATTCGCGCTGGGTGCGCGCCCGCGCCACGAGGTCAGCCTTCTTGTCCGAGAACTCGTCGTAGGCCTCGCGGGCGTGCCGGCGGGCCACGGCACGCTCCTCCAGAAAGGCGTCGTAGCCGCCGTCGTACACCGCCACCTTATTCTGCGCCAGGTCCAGCTCCACCACGGTGGTCACGCAGCGGGCCAGGAATTCACGGTCGTGCGACACCAGCACCACGCCGCCGCGCAGGCCTTGCACGAAGGACTCCAGCCGGGCCAGCCCGGCCAGGTCCAGGTCATTGGTGGGCTCGTCCAGCAGCACCACGTCGAACCGGCTCAGCAGCAAGGCCGCCAGCGCGGCCCGCGCGGCCTGGCCGCCGGAGAGGCTGGTCATGGCCGCGTCCGGGCCTACATCCAGGCCAAGTTCGGCGAGCACGGGCGGAATCCGGTCCTCCAGATCCGCGGCGCCGCTGGCCATCCAATGGTCCAAGGCGGCGGCGTAGGCGTCGTCGGCGTGCTTGGAGCCCGAGCCCAGCGCTTCGGCGGCGGACTCCATGGCTTCGGTGGCCTCGGCCGCACCGGTGCGTCGGCCGATGTACGCGGCGATGGTCTCGCCGGGAATCCGCTCGTGTTCCTGCGGCAGCCAGCCGATAAACGCATCCGACGGCGCGGTGCTCACCGATCCGGCCAGCGGCGCATCCACGCCGGCCAGGATGCGCAGCAGCGTGGTTTTGCCGGCGCCATTGGCGCCGACCACACCCACCACGTCGCCGGGGGCGACGGTCAGGTTCAGGTTGGCGAACAGGGCGCGGTGGCCGTGGCCGCCCGAGAGGTCTTTGGCCACCAGCGTTGAAGTCATGCCTACCAGTCTAAGGAGCGACGGCGGTGGGTCGGGTTCGGCTGTGGGCTGCGTCGCTACGGGCTTCGGCGGCGGGTCAGTCGCTGCGGGGCCGGTCAACGCGTGGTGGTGCTGCGCGGGACGGTGCTTCGCGGGGCGATGGTCAGCGCAGCGACCTCTTTCAGCCGCGGGTGCAGATGGTCGCCGTCGTCCACCACACCCGTTTCCCACCGGATCCTCAGGCCATCGCCGGAATCCTCGAGGCTGGCCAGGTTGTTGTCGAACCAGGGCCGTTTGAGGCCCTTCCAATCGAACGGCGGTTTCGGGACTTTGGCGCCCCGGGCCACCAGGGCGCCGACCGGGGCGGCGACGCCGTAGGACATGACCGCGGTGAAGTAGCGCAGGAACCTCGGCAGCGGGTTGCGGACGGGGGAGCAGACGGCTTGGACGATCCGGCTGCCCGAGGACCGCTGGACCTCGGACACGTAGGAGAAGTGGACGTCGCCCGAGAGGAAGGTGACGGTCTCCGGCGCAGGCCCGCGTCCGCCGTCGGCCACCTCCTCAACGATTCCCGCCACCTTGCGGAAGCTCTGCTGGAAGGCCGCCCAATGCTCCAGGTCCACGGCCTGCCGCAGCCGTTCGCCGATGGCCGCCGGGAACTTGCCCCAGGCTCCCTCGCTCAGCGCCTCGTTCCAGGACTCAATATGGTGCAGGCCCTGGGGGAGCAGGAACGGCAGCGAAGTACCGATCAGCAGGTGCTTGAAACCGCCCTGCAGCTGGCCGTCCAGCCAGGCCATCTCGTCCTGGTCCAGCAACGAGCGCCGCTCCGGCTCCAGTTCCCGGGCCGCGCGCGAGTCCACGACCACCAGCCGGGTGCCGCCGATATCGCGCGTGAAGCTCCACCGGTAGGTTTCCGGGTCCTGGTCCGCGCGCTCGGCGAACGCCTCCAGCGCGTCGGTCAGGTCCAGCTCGCCGTCGCCGGAGTGGCTGGCCACCTGCTGCCACAGTTCGTCCTGGGCGCGCTGCTCCGGGGACAGGTTGCCCAGGTGCTGGTAGACCCAATAGGACGTCAGGCCGGAAACAATCCGGCCGTGCCACCAAGACGTTGCCTCCATCTGCCGCCGCCAGGCCAGCGAGGCGTTCCAGTCGTCGCGGATGTCATGGTCGTCGAAGATCATGGCGCTGGGCACGGTGGACAGCAGCCAGCGGTTGGCGCCGTCCGACCACGCGAGCATGTACAGGTGGGCGTACTCCTGATAGTCCTTGAGCTCCTCGCCCGGCGGTTCCTTGATATCGCGCCGGGACCGGATGAAATCCTGCATCGCCTCGGTGGTGGAGTCCGCATAGACCTGGTCGCCGAGGAAGAGGACCAGGTCCGGCCAGCCGGAGTTGTCCCCCGGGCCATTCGCGGCGCCGGAGGCCGCACGATGCAGTGCATACGCCCGCAGCGCGTCCACGCCATGCTTCCTGTTGCCCGCCGCGTCATGCTCTGTGCTGGTGCGGCAGGATCCGAACGCCAGACTGAGCGGGCGCCCCGGTGCGAGGGTGCGGATCATCGGAGCCGGGTACGGCGAATCCGGCTCCGGCCAGGCCTGCACGCCGTCGATCTCAAGCCGGTACGGCACGGCGCTCCCGGGCTCCAGCCCGTCGACCTCGACCAGCGCGTAGTGGTGGCCGTGGACGGCAAAGGTTCGTGCCTGCCAGGAATTGCCTGCAACAACGACGGCGATGCGGGCGGCTTCGACGGTTTCCACCCAGATGCTGGCCGTGGTCTGATCCACATAACGCAGCATCGGGCCGAGTACCAGCGGCTTTGAAGCCATGAGTCCTCCTGCCTGCTCCGACAGAAACGGTGTCCCCTTGGGCGACACTCTGCCATTATCCGCGGTGTGCCGGAAGAGCAGACCGCGGACGGCCGCCCGGTTAGCGTTGCGGTTCCGGCGCCACCGGCAGTTCGGGGATCCGGCCCGGATCGGGCGAGGGCAGGCTGCCGTCCTCCAGGGGCAAGCCCTTGCCGGGTTTGTCCTCTGGCGGGTCCGGCGTGGTCGGATCGGGCAGCGTGCCGTCAAGCGGCGGCGCACCCGGCAGGAGACCGCGGAACGGCGTGGCCGGATCGCGGTCCGCCCCGTTCGGATCACTCTTGACGGACCGGTTGCCGCCCGGCGTTTCGGGTTGCTGCCCGGGAGCCAGGGAATGTCCCGGGGGAGCCGGATGGGCTGCGTCCGTGGCGGGATCTGCTGCTGGGTCAACTGGACGGTCTGAATCCGAGCCGGTGCCGGTTTCGGGGCCGGAATCGTCGTTCGGCTGAATCCGGTCCGGCGCGGCGGGGATGCCGCCGGGAACGCCGTGCTCGGCTTGCTCGGCGCGCTCGGCTTTACCGGCCGCGGACGGCGCGAAAAAGCCGACGACGTTTTGAACGGCCTGGTCTGCGGCCGTCCGGAAATCGGGGTTGGCCGCGGCCACTCCGGAGACTCCAAGGCCGGTCCCGGCCAGTGCGGCCGCGACCATCAAGGCACCGCGAACGTTGCGGTGCCGCCGCAGCGGGACCACCGGCGCAGGTGCCGGCGTCGTCGTCATGAAGGCCATCAGCTCTCCAGACGGTTCGGGCGCCGAACTGGCTTTGCCGGCGGACCGGAGTGCCAGCAGGGAGGATTCAAGCTGTTCAGAAGGGGCCACTTCAGCTTCATCCAGCAACCGGCGGACCGCATCGTCGTCGGATATCTCAAGGTGTTTCACAGTAGGGCCTCCTTCCTTTCCACAACGGATTTCAGTTTCAACAGGGCACGCCGCTGCAATTGCTTGATAGAGCCGATGCTCCGGCCCATGATTTCGGCGACCTGTTCCAGCGTCAGATCCGCCACCACGCGAAGCAGCAGCACTTCCTGTTGATCGGGTTTCAGCTCTTTGAGGTGGCGGCCGATATCGCTCTCGCCCAGCGTCTCCAGCAGGGCGGTCTCGGCCGATGCCACCGCCCGCCGATCGGCGTCGGGATCATAGGGCGAGAGTTGCGGTTGTCTGGCACGGCGCCGGACGTCGTCCACATAGCGGGCGTGGGCGATGGAAAAGGCCAGCGTGCGCAGTCCTGTGAAGCCTCCCCGCACAGATCCGATCCGTGAGAAGAGGGCGAGGAAGACTTCCTGCACCGCGCCTTCGTGGTCCTCCAGGCCGCGCACTTTCAGGTACCCGTTGACCCCGGGCGCCAGCGCGGCGTAGATCTCGCTGAAGGCCTCGGCCTTTCCTGACCGCGCTGCAGAAACAACGTCGTCGGAGAGCATGCGAAGCAAACTAAGGTCCTTCAAACTGCGGGCGTCGGGTGCGGCGGCTTCAGTGTAGCCACCGCACCCGACACCGTGCGAAATTACTGTCCGGCGTCGATCTTGACCGTAGCTGCACCGCGGAGTTCGGTGCGGGCTTCTGCCGCCTCGGTGCGGGCGTCGATCTTGGCCTGGGCCTCGGCGTTGGCGGTTTCCGGCAGCTCCGGAACGGCCGGCACGGCGGGAACGGCCGGGATGGCGGGCTCGCCGTCGACTCCCGGAACGGCCGGGGTTGCCGGGACAGCCGGGGTCACCACGGCACCGGAGCGGAGCTCGGCGGCGGCGCCAGCCTCTTCGGTTCCGGCCTCGGCCTCCGCACTGGCCTCCGCATCAGCCTCGGTGCCATCTGCGCTCACGCCCGCGTCGGCGCCCGCCTCAACGTCTGCACCGGACTTGGCGCCCGGCACGGCGGGGGTGGCCGGGATAGCCGGCACGGCCTGCTCTGCGTCAACGGCGGGAACAGCGGGGGTGGCCGGCACGGCGGGAGTGGTGATGGCGCTCGCGGTATCCCCGGCAGTCAGCGCGGGTGCGGCAACGGCAGCGCCGGCTCCGCCAACGGCGATGATGGCGGCCAAAGCGGCTCCCTTGGCGGGCAGGCTCAGGGTACGGAAACGATTCGTCATGGATCTCCTCGATTGGTGCTTGGCGCACGGCTGGCGAAAGCCCGCCGCGCGCCCGTACACCTGTCTAATCGAACCAGGGAGGTGAAAGGTTACGGTTCCGTGATTATTTTTTGACGGGTTTCGCCGCGGTCTCGGCATGATGACGACGGCGGTGCCCACCTTTAGCACTGAGTCCGGCTCTGTTGGGGCGTCTCGCGGCGCAGGATCACGCGTCGGCCTCCGTGCGCCTGCCGCAGGCGCAGGACCGCGCGCCTGCCACAGGTACAGGACCGCGCGCCTGCCACAGGTGTCGAACTCAGCCCACGCCAACGCTATCCAGTCCTCCACAACCTGGGTAGAAGGGTGGTTTGGCCACATGCGAGAGCTCGCTTCGGTAACTAGCCGAAGCAATCCATAGGCTGTTGTTAATAGGAGTTCCGCTGGCTCCGAGACTGTCAGTGCCGGCGGATAGCCTGTTCTTAGTAGTAGTTCAGCACCATACGGTGGCCACCGGTTTTCGTGTTTCCTGGTGGCGTCTGTGGACTCGTGTTCCACGACCGCTCGTGTTCAATGTCGTGCCCTGTGGGCATGCTGACGAATGAGACGCTGAGATGTTGGATCCCGCAGCAACCGGAGTGTTTGAAGGGCCGCCCGCTGTTGGTGCGGCTGCGATCAATGCGTTTGCCGGTTTGCTGGCCGGCCCGGATGCTGATGCTGACGTATCGGATGCGGAACGGATTGACCGGATCACGGCCTTGGAGAACCTCAAGGACGCAGCTGCCGCCGCGCAAGCAAAGGCCTCGGCCGCGCTGGATGCCTCTATTCGTGTAGGGCGGGCCGCAGCCGGTGTGCCGAAAGACCGGTGCGGCCGCGGGATTGCGAAGCAGATCGGGTTGGCCAGGCGGCAATCTCCGCACCGCGGCGGGCTCCTGTTGGGCGTAGCCAAGGCCCTAGTCAACGAGATGCCGCACACGCTCAAAGCCTTGGAAACGGGACGTTTGAATGAGCGGCGCGCCTCGATCCTTGTCAGCGAAACCTTGTGCCTGAGGCGTGAGGACCGGGCACGAGTGGATGAAGAATTGGCAGGGAACCAGACACGCCTGAACGGACTGGGCGATAAAGCCCTGACGGCGGAGGCGAAGCGGATGGCGTACCGCCTGGACCCGCACTCGGTAGTTAATCGTGCCGCGAAGGCCGAAGCCGACCGACACGTTTCCGCTCGTCCCGAACCCGACACCATGGTCTCGGTTCGCACCTTGTTGCCCGTGGTCCAAGGGGTTGCCGTCATGGCGGCATTAAACCGGGAAGCGGACCGACTGCGAAACGCCGGGGATCCTAGGTCCCGAGGCCAGGCGATGGCGGACACGGTGTTTGAACGCCTCACCGGAGCCTCCACTGCAGATCCGGCGCGCACAGAAATACAGCTGGTGATGACAGACCGGGCGCTGCTGCAGGGCGACAGCGAACCAGTCTGGCTGACCGGGTACGGCATCGTCCCGGCCCAGTATGCCCGCGACCTCATCCGACTCCCGTACACCCCGCCGGCGAAAACCGGGCCGCCGGGCGCCGAACAGAAGGCGCCGCCAGCGGGAACTGAGCCGGGCTGGAAGACTGCGCGCGACGAAGCCCGTCAGGCGAGAATGAAAACACTCAGGGTCGGCGGAGTGGAGGATGTGTGGATTCGGCGCCTCTTCACGGCCCCGGGGACTGGACAGTTGCTGGGGATGGATTCGAAGGCGCGGAAGTTCCCGGATGGGCTGCGCCGGATGATCATGGCCCGGGATGCTTCCTGCACCGGCCCGTGGTGCGATGCGCCGATCCGGCATATTGACCACATCGTTGCGTGGTCGGAAGGCGGGGAGACCACGCTGAGCAATGGGCGCGGTCTCTGTGAAGAATGCAACTACGCCCATGAAGCCGAAGGCTGGTCCGCCAGAACCGTCGGGGGTCCCGCGCACAGCGTAGCGACTACCACCCCTACCGGCCACGTCTACACCTCCACCGCACCGCCCCTGCCCGGCGCATCCACTCCCGAGCCGGAATGGCATGAACGGACGCCATCGGATCAGCCCGAGCGCCAGACGCGGGAGGCTTGGGAAACGGGGGAGGCGGGAGTCGGGCACGTCGCCGGCCGCCTCACGGGCAAGATGGAAAGGCGAAGAGCCCAACGCCGCCGCCGGGCCCGACTGATGAGCCGGCCGCACACTTTGCAAGCCAGTGGATAACCTGAGCGAAACTGACCGGGGACAAAAAAGTGCCGGTGGCCGGGACAAAATGTCCCAGCCACCGGCTTGCGGTTATCCGCTCAGACTCAGTAGGCCTTGACCCGCTGCTCCACCACAAGGTGGATCAGTGCGAAGGTTTTGTCCTCATCAATGGCTTTCAGTGCAGCTTCGAGGGCGGCGGGCACGTCGGCATCGCGTTCCACCTTCACGCCGAAGCCGCCGAAGGCCTGTGCCATCAGGGCGAAGTCGGGGTTCTTCAGCTGGGTGCCGGAGATGCGCTCGGGGTACCAGCGTTCCTGGTGGGTGCGGATGGTGCCGTATTCCTGGTTGTCCATGACGATGACCAATGGGGTGGCGCCGTACTGGGCGGCGGTCGCCAGTTCCTGGCCGTTCATGAGGAACTCGCCGTCGCCGGCGATGGTCACTACGCGGCGTCCGGGATAGGCCAGCGATGCAGCGATGGCGGAGGGAACCGAGTAGCCCATCGACCCGTTCCGTGCGGAGAGCATGGAGGCGTAGTCATGGGTGGGGAAGTAGCGGTGCGCCCAGTTGGTGTGCTCGCCGGCGCCCAAGGTGATCATGGCGTCGCGCGGCAGGCCGCTGACCAGGTTGGCCATCATGGTGTCCATCCGGGCCGGCCCGTCGGTGGGCTCGGACGGCGGGAGGGCAGCGAACTTTTCCTGCTCGCCGCGCATGCGCTGGGTGAAGTCTTTCCACTCTTCCTTCAGCGGCAGGTCCATCATGACTAGGTCGCGGACAAAGACGTCGGGCTTGGCCACGATCTGGTAGGAGACGGGGCCCGAGCGTCCGCGCAGCGACGGGTCGATGGTGACCAGGAAGTTCTTCTTGGACCAGTCCTGGCGGACCAGGAAACCATCGGTGATGACGTCGCCCGGCACGGTGCCGACGAAGACCAGCAGGTCCGTTTCCTCGAGCAGGTCATAGGTGGGCTTCGGCCGGCCGTAACCGATCGGGCCGACGTAGGAGGGGGAATCGAAGGGGATGGTGCCCTCGCAGCGCCACTCGACGGCAGCCGCAATGTTGTGCTCTTCGAGCCAGGTGGTCAGCGCGCTGGAGCCTTCTTGGGTCCAGTCATTGCCGCCGACGACGAACAGGGGCTTTTCGGCTTCCTTCAGGGCAGCCTGCAGCGCCTTCCAGTCGGTGACCGTCATGCCGCCCTGGGCAACGGGAATGACCGGGTGCAGTGTGGCGTCAGTTTCTTCGCGGATGACATCTTCCGGAAGGCCGACGACGACGGGGCCCGGGCGGCCGCTGGTGGCCGCGAACATCGCTTCGGCGACGATTTCGGAGGCCCGTTCGGGGTGGTCCAGGACCATGACGCGCTTGGCGCCGGTGTCGAACCAGGACTTGATGTCGAATTCCTGGAACGCTTCACGGTCGCGGTGCTCGAAGGGGATCAGGCCCACGAACAGCACCATCGGGGTGGAATCCTGCCATGCGGTGTGCAGGCCGACGTGGGCGTTGGCGGCACCGGGCCCGCGGGTGACCATCGCGATGCCGGGCCGCTGGTTCATCTTTCCGTCCGCCTCGGCCATGTAGGCCGCGCCGCCTTCGTGGCGGCAGACGATGGTGTCGATGGTGGAATGGTGGAGGCCGTCCAACACTTCCAGGTAGCTCTCGCCGGGAACGACGTAGGTTCGTTCGACGCCGTGCGCAATCAGCGAATCGACAATGACATGTCCTGCCGACTTGCGGCCGGGCTGCTGCTCAGCTGCGACTGCGACCGCTTCCTTTTGAACCTGTGTCACAGGGAGACCTCTTTCACCTTTGAATCGAACTCAACCGCTGCATTCTTCTCGTGCGGGTGCACGGTCCACGACGAATGCGCTTGAGCAAAAGTACATGATGAAGTGTGTTATGCCACCGTCCCTGTGACACGGCGAGGTAACGAACGTGACGTGGTTCGCATTGGTGAATTCAGGTTTCCTGCTGGAAAGCTGGGCCCGCGCGTTGTGCCGGGGGACGGTGGGCGAGGGATGCGGCGCGGAAAGACGCGGGTCCAGCCCGTTTCAGCAGCGGTGAGTCACCATCAGATTGCGCTGTCACGGCCGATCCGCCAGATCCGGCCAGTGCCCGGCGCGCACCATGTGCAAGCTAAGCGGAACAACGAAGGCGTCCTGGGTGAGCTCATTGAAATAGCGACGGCGGCCTCGTCGCGCTCATCGGATTAGCGACGGCAGGCGTCCACGCTTGTCGGAACACCGAAGGCGTGCAGGGAACGCAGAGGCATGAGGTTCAGCCGTCGTACGGCGGACAGATTCTGACCCGGCGGGGACCTGGATGTAGATTCCGACCGTGTTAAAGGCGGCGGTGGCGGGACAGGAAGCCGGCGCCGCCGCGGATGGCGCCCGCCGCGAGGGCGATGAGTCCCAGCATGGCCAGCACCAGTGAATTTCCCGCGATGCCGATAAACAACAGGAGGGCGCCGGCAACGGCCCACAGGGTTCCGGCGCTAATGACGTGGCCGAAAACCATGACACCGCGAGCAGACAGGGAGCGGGCGAGGCGGGGATCGTCGTTCTCTAGTTGATGCCCCAGCTTGTCCAGGCGCTGCTGTTCTTCATCCGATAAGGACATTCCGACCTCCTCGGGCTCGGCGGCGCCGCAGATGGTGCCGCCGGAAACCACGTATAGACCAATCTAGTCCGGGTAGGGCTTCGGCGATATGGGGTCGCAGCAAGCGAGGGCTGATTTGTTATTGTCCGCCTGGTCCGAAGGGCAAGGCACGGCGCACTCCCGCCGTCGTCAGTGCTTTCTTGTTTTGCCGGACTCTGTCAGCCAGTGATACCTTGTGTCGGATAAATCTGATTTATTGGCGAGAGATTAGTCACCAAATCAGATGTAATGGTGCGTCTGAGGAGTTCTGTCCCATGTCTCTGCAATATCCCCCGCTGGTGGTCATGGGTGTCCAAGGATGCGGAAAATCCACGGTGGGCGCCGCCGTCGCACAGCATCTTGGTCTGGAATTCATCGACGGCGATGATCTGCACAGCGCCGCCAACAAGGAAAAGATGGCCTCCGGGCACCCCCTTACCGACGCCGACCGGCACCCGTGGCTGTCAGCAATCGGCCAGGTCATGGCCGACAAGCTGGCCGAAGGAACCACTGCAGTTGTTGCGTGCTCCTCCTTGAAGCGCAGCTACCGCGACCTCATCCGCTCCTTCGCACCCGGGACCAGGTTCATCCACCTCACCGGCAGCCGCGAGCTGATCGCCGCTCGGATCAGCGGGCGTGACCACGAATACATGCCGCCGACCTTGCTGGATTCGCAGTTCCAGACCCTGGAACCGCTCGGCGACGACGAGGCAGGGCTGGCTGTGCCTGTCACCGACTCGCCCGACGAGATCGCCGTGCGGGTGGAGAACTACCTGCAGGAAACAGCCGGCTCCACCGGCGCCTAAAGCTCAACCCACATCTAAACGGATAACCATCCGATACAACGAAGGACAATGATGACCGAACTCGAGCTCAACTGGACGTTGAGCACGCCCGGCCTCTTGCTTGTCGCCGTGGCAGCCATCGCGCTGCTGCTGGTGCTGATCATGCGGTTCCGGGTGCATGCTTTCCTGTCGCTGATTATTGTCAGCCTGCTCACTGCCGTGGCCACCGGCATTCCGGCCGGCGATATTATGCCGACGCTCTTGGGCGGTTTCGGCGGAACGCTGGCCAGCGTGGCCCTGCTGGTCGGCCTGGGCGCCATGCTCGGCCGCATGCTGGAGGTCTCGGGCGGCGCGGATGTGATGACCAAGGCGTTGATCAACAAGTTCGGCGAGAAGCGTGCGCCGCTGGCGCTGTCCGTGGCGTCGCTGCTGTTCGGCTTCCCGATCTTCTTCGACGCCGGCCTGGTAGTCATGCTGCCGATCATCTTCACCGTGGCACGCCGCCTTGGTGGATCGCTGCTGACCTATGCGTTCCCCGCAGCAACCGCCTTCTCGGTCATGCACATCTTTGTGCCGCCGCACCCGGGTCCCGTGGCCGCCACCGGCCTGCTGGGCGCCGACGTCGGACTGGTCCTTATCCTGGGCCTCGTCATCGCGATTCCCACCTGGTACGTGGTGGGCTACCTGTTCGGCCACTACCTGGGCCGCAAGTTCAACATTGCCGTGCCGGACATCCTCGACGCGCCGAAGGGCTCGGTCGAATCCGAATTCCGTTCCGCACCGAAGCTGGGCACCATCTTCTTCCTGCTGCTGCTGCCGTTGGTGCTGATCTTCATGAACACCGGCCTGAACATGCTGGCCACGGCTGAAGTTGTTTCGCTGGAGGACACCTGGGTGCAGATCCTGCGCATGCTGGGCGAGACCCCGGTGGCGCTGCTGATCACCGTTCTCATGGCGATGTGGCTGCTGGGCGAACGCCAGGGCAAGGAACGCAGCCTGGTTGAAACTGTTGTGGACAGCGCGCTGGGCCCGGTCTGCTCGATCATCCTGATCACCGGCGCCGGCGGCATGTTCGGCGGCGTGCTGCGTGCCAGTGGCATCGGCAATGCGATCGCCGAATCGCTGGACGCGATCGGCCTGCCGATCATTGTGGCCGGCTTCGTCATCGCAGCCGTGGTCCGCGTTGCACAGGGCTCCGCCACGGTGGCGCTGACCACTGCTGCCGCGCTGGTCCAGCCGGTAGTGATGGGCAACCCGGAATACAACCCGGTGGAACTGGCCGCCATTGTGCTGGCGCTGGCCGCCGGTTCGGTCTTCGCCGGCCATGTGAACGACTCGGGCTTCTGGCTGGTCAGCCGGTTCTTCCAGATGGACACTAAGACCACGCTGAAGACCTGGACCGTGGGCCAGGCACTGGTGGGCGTTGTCGGCTTCGTGCTGGCACTGGCCATCTTCCTGATCGCCTCGTCGTTCTAGCACTAACCTGATCACCATGGACGGGGCGGCTGCGGCCGTCCCGTCCGCATTTGGAGAGATAAATGACTGTGAACCTGTTCGACATTTCCTCCCGCGTAGCCCTGGTGACGGGCTCCAGCCGCGGCATCGGCAAGGCCATTGCCCGGGGACTGGCAGCGGCCGGCGCCGTCGTGGTGCTCAACGGGCTGGATGAGGAACGGCTGGAAGGCACCCGGGCGGAACTGGCGGCGGAGTTCGGGGCGGAGAAGATCTTCGCCCGCGCCTTTGACGTCACTGACGCGCAGGCAGCGGCCGACGGCGTGGCCTGGGTCGAGCGCGAAGTGGGACCTCTGTGGGTGCTGGTCAACAATGCCGGCGTCCAGCATCGGGTGCCGATGCTGGACCTGGCGGTGGAGGACTGGGAACGCGTGCTGCGCACCAACCTGACCAGCGCGTTCCTGGTGGGCCGCGAGGCAGCCCGGCACATGATCAAACGCGGCGCGGGCAAGATCATCAACATCGCTTCCGTGCAGACCGACTTGGCCCGTCCGACGATCGCTCCGTACACCGCTTCCAAGGGCGGCATCCGCAACCTGACCCGGGCGATGACCGCCGAGTGGGCGGCCGAGGGGCTGCAGATCAACGCGATCGCCCCGGGTTACATTCACACCGAGATGACGCAGAATCTGGTGGACGACGAGGCGTTCAACAGCTGGATCCTGGGCCGGACCCCCGCACACCGCTGGGGCACGGTGGAGGACATCGTGGGACCGGCCATCTGGCTGGCGTCCGACGCGTCCAACTTCGTGAACGGCCAGGTGGTCTTTATCGACGGCGGTATGACCACCGTCGTCTGAGCCGGAACGGTCCGGGCCGGTCCGGCGCGGGCCGGTCGAACCGGCCCGCGCCTGGAACGCGGCACCGAGGCCCGCAGGGCCCGGGCACCCAAGGCGGCGCACCGCCGTCGTACTTTTTCAGATTGAAAGGCAGTTCCCATGACAACCCTTCCCACGCAGTCCCTTGGCGTTGTGGCCCACGCGGCCGGAGACCTGCGGGTTGAACCGGTGGCGCTGGCGCCCGCCCGGCCGGACGAGGCAGTGGTGGAAATTGCGTACGGCGGGATCTGCGGCTCCGACCTGCACTACTGGCAGCACGGCGCAGCCGGCGAATCCATCCTGAAAGCGCCGATGCTTTTGGGCCATGAGGTGGTGGGCACCGTGGCGGCAGCCGCGGCCGACGGCAGCGGCCCGGCAGCGGGCACCGCGGTGGCCGTGCACCCGGCAACGCCCGGTCCGGGGGACGGCTCCAAGTACCCGTCCGACCGCCCCAACCTGTCCCCGGGCTGCACCTACCTGGGCAGCGCCGCGCGTTTCCCGCACACCGAGGGAGCGTTCGCGCGCTACATCAATTTGCCCACCCGGATGCTGCGCGAGCTGCCGGAAAGCCTGACGCTGCGCCGGGCCGCCTTGGTGGAGCCTGCCAGCGTGGCCTGGCATGCGGTCTCGCGGGCCGGAGACGTGGCCGGCAAGCGGGTGCTGGTGATCGGCTCCGGCCCGATCGGCGCGCTGATCATCGCCGTGCTGAAGCGGGCCGGTGCGGCCGAGATTGTTGCCGTCGACATGCACGAGAAGCCGCTGGAGATCGCCCGCGACGTCGGCGCGAGCCGGACGCTGATGGCCACCGACGCCGAGGCGATCGCCGCGGTCGAGGCGGACGTCTGCCTGGAGTCTTCCGGCAACCACTACGGACTGGCGTCGGCAGTGCGCGGCGCTGCCCGCGGCGGCCGTGTGGTGATGGTGGGGCTGCTGCCATCGGGGGAGCAGCCGGCGCTGATTTCGCTGGCCATCACCCGCGAGCTGGAGCTGGTGGGCTCCTTCCGCTTCAACGACGAGATCGACGAGGTCATCGCGGCACTGGCCGACGGGTCGCTCTATGCGGATCCGGTGATGACCCATGAATACGCCGCGGCCGACGCGCTGGAGGCGTTCGGGATGGCGCGCGATTCGTCGCAGAGCGGCAAGGTGCTGCTGCGCTTCAACGACGCAGAGTAGCCGCCGCGCCGGCCGGGAAACTGTGGCCGGATCCTGCCCGGGATCACTATTGAACAGGCGCCCTTTTCGCACGCGAGAAGGGCGCCTGTTGAATATTCGATGCAGGGAATGGAAGCCTACGCGTCGGCCTCTTCGAACAGCCGGGGCTCGTCCTCCCAGACGCTGCGGACCTCCTCGATGGTCCGGCGCATGATCTGGTCCATCGCCTGCCGGGCAGCTTCGGGCCGGCCGGACTGGATGGCGTTCGCGACGTCCACGTGCAGCTGCAGCGCTTCTTCGTGAGGGTGCGTGGGCATCAGCCCGTAATCGGTCCGGCCGCGCAGTACTTCGGCGATCATCGAGTGCATCTGCGCGAACATCTCGTTGCCGGAGGCCGCCAAGACCAGCGCGTGGTACTGGATGTCCAGCTCCAGGAAGTGCTGCAGATCGCCGGCCCGGCCCACCGCGCGCATCTTTGCGGCGATGGCCATGAGCTCTGCGGACATCTCCTCCGGGGAATGCTGTGCTGCGAGTTCGGCGGCAGCGGGTTCGACGGCGGAGCGCAGTTCCGTGAGCGAGCGCAACTGGACGCCCTTACCGTCGGCGGCCAGCCGCCAGCGGATGACCGACGGGTCGAACTTGTTCCACCGTTCGGGCGGCAGCACGCGGATTCCGATCCGCTTGACCGACTCCACCAAGCCCAGCGATTGTAGTACGCGCACGGCCTCGCGCATCACAGAGCGCGAGACCCCGAGCTCGGACTCGAAGTGCTCGGAATGCGTGGTGGCACCGGCCGTCAGTTCCCCCGAGACAATACGCTTGCCGAGCGTCTCGATGACGAGGCTGTGCAGGCGCGAACTCATGCGGCCCGAAAGGTAGCGGTCACCCGCTCATTCTATGGCGGTCCGCCGTTTGCGTCCCCGCTGTGTTGCCAGATGTCGCCGCGGGCAAGCAGCGCGGAGCCGGGGTTCTTCGGCGCGGCTGACCAAAGCCTAGGGCCCGCGCGGCGGAACCATCGGCCCGGGATCGGGGAAAGGGCCCGGCCCGGGGTCCGGCGGCGCAAAGGGATCCGGATTCGGCTCCGGCGGCGCCATCGGATCCGGGTTCGGTTCTGGCGGGAACGGCGGGTTGGGCCGGGGCTCGTTCGGGTCGGGCGTGGGATCCGGCGGCGGGGGAATCGTCACGGCAGCCTCCTTGGAAGCGGCGGGCCTGTCGGCCTGCTGTCCTGTCACGCTACAACCGCCGGCGCGACGTCTCAAGGGTCAGTCCCTCACGCGCGAGGGTGCGCGATGGTCAGCAGTCGGCGCTCCTCATCCGATGTCAGTCCGGCGTTGCGCGGGCGGTCGGGTCCGGTCGCCAGTTCCCAGGCCAGCGTGTCGGCCAGCGTCTCTGCCAGCGGACGCAGGGCCAAGCCGGCCGCTTTGGCGGCGGCGTTGCTGCGGGACATGAAGCCGGCGAAGTCGGGCAGCGGCAGCCAGAGCGGCAGGGACCGCTCGCCGGCCCAGGGGTTGACGTCGGCAGCGGCCAATTCTTGCTGGTCCAGCACGAAGACCGGACCGGTATGCCCCGCAACGCCGCGGGCGATCTCCAGATGCTCGGCCAACGCCAGTACGGCGCCCACGGCATTGAACTCGCCCGTCAGCCGCTGTTCCGCTGAGGTGATCAGCCAGGCAGCGAGGTCGCGGGCGTCGACGACCTGGGCGGCCAAGCCCGGGGCCTCGGGGACGAGGACGGCGCCGTCGTCGGCCGCGGGCCGGGCGAAACGCAGCGGCCAGTAGCCGGTGCGGTCGGTGCTGTCGCCGGGGCCGGCGATCAGGCCCGGCCGGACAATCAGGCAGCGGTCGGGTCCGAACGTGTTCCGGGCCGCGTTCTCGCACGCGACCTTGGCCGCGCCGTACACGTCCGGGGAGGTCATCACGTCGGACTCCAGGGGCGGCAGCAACCCGGCGGTTTCGTCCGCGCCCGGGCTTCCATGGTCGGCGTAGACGCTGCAGGAGGACACGAAGGTGAAATGCTCCGCCGTGCCGGCCAATGCAGCCACGGCCCGGCGGACCTGGCCTGGCTGACGGGAGACATCGAGCACGGCGTCCCAGTGCTGTTCCGCGACGGCACCCAGGCCGTCCGGGGTATCGCGGTCGGCACGGACCAGCCGCGCGCCGGCCGGAACCGACCCGGAGGTCCCGCGGGCCAGGCAGGTGACCTGGTGGCCGCGGCGCAGTGCTTCGGCGGCGATTTCATGTCCTAACCAGGCGGTACCGCCCAGGATGAGAATCTGCATGGTGCCCATCGAACACGGGTTTGGCGGTGAGCGCACCTGTTCTTCACCCAGCGCAGAGAAGAAGGGCGTGAATGCCGGCCGGCCGCCTCCGCCAATGTCCCGGCCAGCCTCCGGGTCAGCGGCTTCTCCGATATGCTCCGAAGATGGCTAGGCCCGCCGATTTCACACCGCGTATCGATGCCCCGGACCTGGGGCAGATGACCGACGGCGATGCGTCGGGCTTGGTGCCGGAGGGGCGAGTGGCAGGCCTGCGGTTTGTCGGCGATGAGCTGGACGGCCGGCGCCTGGCCGGTGTCTCGTTCAGGGAATGCACCTTCCACGATGTCTCGGTCGACGGAGCCGACCTGCGGTCCGCCGGCTTCGTGGACGTCGCCATCGAGCGGCTGAATGCCCCGGTGTTCAGTGCGCCCCGCTCGCAGTTCCGCCGGGTGGTGGTTGACGGGTCACGGTTCGGTTCAGCCGAGGTGTACGAGTCGGAGTGGGAATCGGTAGAGTTCCGCAACTGCAAACTGGGCTACGTGAACCTGCGCGGTGCCGAACTGCAGGACGTGCTTTTTACCGGCTGCATCCTGGACGAACTGGATCTCGGCGGCGCTGCTGCCCACCGGTTGGCCTTTGCCGACAGCCGGGTGCGTCGGCTGGACCTGACCGCGGCGAAGCTGAAGCATGTTGACCTGCGGGGCTTGGAGATGCGGGAACTGGCCGGGTTGGAAGGCCTGCGCGGGGCGGCCATGACGCCGTTCCAGATCGGCGAACTCGCTCCCTTGTTCGCGGCCCATTTTGGCATCGTGGAAAAAACTTAGCTCGAATATACGTAATTGCCGCGCCAAATTCACCCACAGTTCAGCGTTTTTCTGTTTGTATGGTTTGTAGTGGACCGGACAGCACACGTCCGGCGAGCAGCAGAAGGTAGATGATGGACCTCCGTCAGGCCGAGCATCCACGGCCCAACCACTTCCTACTCCACATCAGCGACACCCATTTGGTGGGCGGCGACGGCCGGCTCTACGGGGCGGTGGACAGCGAAGCAAGACTGGGGAAGATCTTCGAGGATCTGCAAGACTCCGGTTCCCGGCCCGAAGCCTTGGTATTTACCGGCGATCTGGCGGACAAGGGCGAGCCGGAGGCGTACGCCAGGCTGCGGAGAATCGTCGAACCGGCGGCGGTCAGCCTCGGCGCTCAAGTGATCTGGGCGATGGGCAACCACGACGACCGCTCGGGGCTGAAAACCATGCTGCTGGACGAGCCCGCCAGCACCGAACCGCTGGACCGGGTGTACGACGTCAACGGCCTGCGCGTGATGACGCTGGACTCGACCGTTCCGGGTGCCCATTACGGCCGGCTGGAGGACGAACAGCTACAGTGGCTGGCCAACGAACTGGCCGAACCCGCGCCGCACGGAACCATCCTGGCAATGCACCACCCGCCGGTGCCCAGCGTGCAGGACCTATCGGTGCTGGTGGAGCTGCGCGGCCAAGCCGAACTGGCCGAGGTGCTGCGCGGCAGCGACGTTAACGGGATCATCGCCGGCCACCTGCACTATTCCACCACCGCCACGTTCGCCGGCATCCCGGTGTCCGTCGCCTCGGCGACGTGTTACACCCAGGACCTGGCCGCCGACGCCGGCAGCACCCGCGGCCGCGATGCAGCGCAGGCCTACAACATGGTCCACGTCTACGAGGACACGGTGGTCCATTCCGTCGTTCCGGCCCGCGGAGGGCTGCCGGTCGGACGGCAGGTCACCGCAGCCCAGACCCGGCAGCGGTTGGAGGACGCCGGCGTCGTCATTCCCGACGCCGTGCGGCCGGGTAGGACCCCCGCCCACCTCTAGGCCGCCGGCGTTTTCTCCCACGGTGCGCGGAACGGGAAGTAGCGGGCCAGGAAGTCGGTGACCACGCGCTGGCGCTCCTCGGCGGGGACCTCCGGGAAGCTGCCGTCGTTGAGGCAGAAGAAGTCCCGGTTGCGCTTCTGCAGCAGCTTCTCCAGTTTCTTCAAGCCGGAGTACATGGTGGTGTCCACGTACAAGACCTCGGCTCCGGGATTCGTCACCGCCCGGCCGGTCAGCAGCGCGTAGTAGTGGTACAGCGAGTTGGTCACGGAGATGTTGTCTTTGGCGCGGAACCGGCTTGCCGCGGTGGACTTGAACTCGTCCGCGAATTCTTCTTCCATTTCCAGCAGCACGGATTTGCGCAGCGGCGCCGCGCAGTGCTCCAAGTGCCGGGTGGTGATCCGGCCGAAGCGGTCGTGCAGCAGCTTGCGGTTCACCCGGGCCGCGTTCTCGAAACCGGAGCGGTCCAGGTGGTTGTCGCCGAGACCAATTCGGGTGTCGGCCTCCACGAACTTGGTGATCCCGCCGGGGGAGAAGAACATGTCCGGGCCCACCGGCCGGCCAAAGAACATATCGTCGTTGGAGTAGAGGAAGTGCTCGCCCAGCCCCTCGATGTGCTGCAGCTGCGCCTCGATCGCCTGCGAGTTGAAGACCGGCAGCACGGCGGAGTCGCGGAAGTGCTCCTCGCTGCGCACCACCCGAATGTCCGGGTGCTCGGCGTCCAGCCAGTCCGGCAGCGGCGAGTCGGTGCAAATGAAGATGCGCCGGATCCACGGCGCGAACATGTAGACCGAGCGCAGCGCGTACCGCAGCTCGTCGATCTGGCGGAAGCGCGCATCGGCGTCGTCGCCCTCGCCCACCACCGCGTTCTCCATGAAGCTGTTCCGGTACTGCTGGTACTCGCGGTTGTTCCCGTCCACCCAGGAAAAGACAATGTCGATCTCGAAATCGATGTCCGTGGCATGGTCGGCGAACATGTTCTCGATGGTCGGCCAGCGGTGCCCGTAGCGCTCCACCTCGCCGCGGACGGCCTCCGCGGCCGGCAGCGTGCGCCGGGTCAGCGAGTTTTCGATCGGCAGGTGGATCAGCCCCTTGTCCCAGCGCCACAGCTCCACCTGGACACCGGTGCCCTGGCCGTACCGCAGCCCGCCGGTGGGCTCGATCCGCGGGCGGTACAGCCGGATCGCGCGCGTCTGGTCGCCGTCGGCGAGTTCACCGTCGGCCACCAGCCGGGCGGTCTTCTTCTTCGCGTCCATGGTCAGCGAATAGAACGGTTCGTCCGCGCAGGCTGCCACGAGGGCCGCCCGCAACTCGTCGCGCTGTTCCCAGTTCACCGCCATCACCGGCCGGGCGTCGTTGCCGCGCACCAGCAGGTAGGGAATCTTTGCTTGGTCAAGGACCCTGCGGACAAACAGCAGGTCCTCCACCATCGCCTGATGCGGCGTGAGCGAGGTGTTGACCAGTGCGTAAACGCCCTTGACCCTGGCCACATCGGGGCGCTCGGTGAGGCGCACGACGGCGGCGGGAGAGTTGATCTCGACGGCCGCCTCGGGTGCGAGGTCGGGCTCGGGCTCGGCGTAGAACGCGTCCTGTGGTGCAGGCATGCTGGTCATTTAACCTCCGGAAGGGGGCGGCGCCAGCCGGCTGTGGGGCTGGTGCCACCCGTGGTGGGACGTGGGTGGGCGGGCGTACAGGCGGTGCCGTGCGACGGCGGCGCCGCACTAGGAATCAGTAGGGGACCATACTGCGACGGTACAACGAGTTGCGCCTGCCCGCGGCATGGGATTGGCCCGATGCCGGCTGGCCGGACCGGGCCTCGCCGGGCAGCGGCAAAGTTCCGGTGAGGTCACGGCTCACGGGGGCGGAAACGGTGGGCATGGAATCACTTTCTCACCGGCATCGGCTGGCCACAAGGACCCATCCCGCCGTGATGGGGGTCTGCGGGCGGCCGGTGCGGAGCGGTAGATTTCCCGGAGGAAAAGGTGGAAGCGGTCAAGCAGCGGATGCATCGGCTCGGCACGGACCTGATGAGCGCTGCCGGAAGCAAGCACCCAAAGTCACGCAAGGCCGGCCGCGAGGTGCTGGTCACCGCCCAGACGATTGCCCTGAATGCCGCCCGTCAGGAAGTAGTGGCTGCCCGCAGCGAACCGGACATGGATCCCGAAGTCGTTGACCGGGTGCTGCGGCAACTGGACCTGCGGACCATCTCCATCCGCTGAAACCACGACGGCGGAGGGCCGGCTCAGGCGGCAGATTCGGCTTCCTGCCGGGACGCCAAGCGGTCCCGCCACCAGCTCACGGTCTCCGCTGCGGCCTTGTCCAGCGGAGTCGGCCGGAGCCCCAGCAGTTCTTCGCTCTGCGCCGAGGACATCACGAACGGTCGCTCGAACTGGTACGTCATCTCCGCCAGTTCGCGCATCCCCGCGGCGAAAGTGCCCAGGCCGCGCAGCAGCCAGCCCGGGATGATGCCAACCTTGGGAACCGGTGTCCCAGCGGCCCGGGCATAGGCCTCGACGATGCCGCGCTGCGTGGCGGCCGGAAGGGTGGGGGCATGCAGCACCGTATTCCATAACTTCCGGTTGCCGGCGGCGGCAATCATCGCCGCGGCCAGGTCCGGGACGTAGGTGAAGGAGTGCGGCAGGTCCGGCTTGCCCAGCACCCGGATGGTCTTGCCGGACAGCACCATCGGCACCATGCGCTCGCCGGCGTGCGCGTTGAGCACATGCGGGCCGAAGAAATCCGAGGCCACCACGCTCACGGTAGGCGTGGCCGACGCAGCCCGGCCGGCCAGCAGCGCCGTGCGCACGCCCCGCTTGCCGCCGTCGGCCCGGCGCGGGCTGTCTTCGGTCATCACCTGATCGGGCCGGTCATAGGAGTAGAGGCTCTCCGGGAAGACCACAACCGCTCCGGCCCGTCCGGCCGCGGCCAGGACATTCTGCTCGGCT
Source organism: Arthrobacter sulfonylureivorans (assembly GCF_022637435.1). Classification (NCBI taxonomy): domain Bacteria; kingdom Bacillati; phylum Actinomycetota; class Actinomycetes; order Micrococcales; family Micrococcaceae; genus Arthrobacter; species Arthrobacter sulfonylureivorans. The sequence continues at coordinate 3,155,490 of NZ_CP093326.1, read as the reverse complement.
GTCGGCAGTTCGGCCTCCCACGCGGCGGTACTGTAGGCGCTGCCGTGGATGCAGTGGAAGATCGCTGCGGCGCCGACGAAGAGCCCGTCCAGCTCCTCCGGCTGGGAAACATCCACGGACCGGCGCTCCACCAGCGGGTGGTCCGGCCCGCTGCCGGAACGGGTCAGGATCCGCACTCGGTGGCCCTGCCCGGCCAGTTGCTCGGCGATGGTGGTGCCAACCGGGCCGGCTCCGGTGACGATGTAGAGGTTGCTCATGGTGATCTTCCTGTTCAAATCCAAAGGTCGGGTTCGCCGCGGCGTCGAGGGGCAACTCCGCCGCTTCGCCGCTTCGAGAGCAGTGCTCTCGGCAACTACTGTGGACCTCGGGGTATCCATTTGTCAAGAGCGGTGCTCTCGAAAGTTGACACTGCTCTCTCCGGTGCGGCAGGATCGGGGCATGGCAGGCACCCCGCGCGAACGCGCCCGTGAGCAAACCATCAACGACATTGTCCGGATTGGCCGGGAACAGTTGAGCCAGGTCGGTGCCGCGGCGTTATCGCTGCGCGCCGTGGCCCGCGAACTTGGCGTGGTGTCCTCTGCGGTCTATCGCTACGTGGGCAGCCGGGACGAGTTGCTGACCCTGCTGGTGGTGGAGGCTTACAACGAACTGGGCGAGGCCGTGGAGCAAGCGGTCGCGGCTGCGGGAGACCGCAACCCCGGGGCCAGGTTCCGGGCCCTGTGCAGGGCGGTGCGGGAGTGGGGCCTGCGCGAACCGGCCCGCTACGCCCTGTTGTTCGGGTCGCCGGTACCCGGTTACCAGGCGCCGGCCGAGCGCACCACCGGTCCCGGCATCCGGGTGGTCTTCGCGCTGGTGAGGATTATCGACGACGCCTACCGGGCCGGTGCGCTCACGGCGGATCCGGAGGGTACCGGACAACAGCTGGTGCGGCAGGAGCCGCGGCCGCAAGGCTCCGCGCAGCATGGGGCAGCCCTGCCCGGACCGCTTCACCATGACCTCGCCGCCATTCGCACCGAGTTGGGTCTGGCGGCTCCGGACGCTCTGGTGGCCCGCGGCACGTTGGTCTGGACAGCGCTCTTCGGCGCGGTGAACTTCGAGGTGTTCGGCCAATACGGGCGGGAAACCTTCACCGATCCCGGGTCGCTGTTCGAGCACCATCTGGACGTGTTCGCCGGCATCCTCGGTTTGCCCTAGCGCACGCGGTGGTCGACCAAGCGAGCGCCAGCGTGTCCGGTGGTCGACCAAGCGAGCGCCAGCGAGCGCGTGGAGACCGGAGTGAAGACCGGGCGGCAGCACCGCCGTCGTTACTGCGGCTGAACGCCGTGCAATGTTCAGCAAAATTTTCCCCGGAGAATCCGCAGGGTGGCATACGATCTGTCCATGCCAGATCTTGCCACGTCCATCGGATTGGTGACCGAAGTGCTGACGTGGGCTGCCCTGGTTCCGGGCGTGCTGCTGCTGTTGGTGGCCGCGGTGTTGCGGTTGGCGGGGATCCGGTGGCACAGTGCCGACGGCGTGGCGTTCGACGACGGACGCCGCCGGGGCGTGCGCTGGTTCGACACCCGGCACGGGTTCCTGGAAGGTGTTTTTCCGGCCGGAACAAGCGCCGATGTGGCGGCCGGCTCGGACGTGCTGGTCTATTACGACGCTCGCCGGCCCGACCGGTGGCAGGTATCCGAACCGGAGCCGCCGGGCCGGATTGTGCTGCTGCTGGGCAAGATCCTTACTTCGGTTGGCGTGTTGTCGGCCGTGGTCGGGCTGCTCGCCATGGTGATGGCCGGTTAGCGTGCGGCTGGAGGTGTCTGACGGGTAGGGTGGTAAATCGGTGCGCCGGGAAGTCTGGTCGGCAAGTTCTGTTGTCGACCCGTTGTGAGGAGCCGTTATGGCGGCCAAGAGTCCTGAATCGTCCGCCTGGCCCAAGGTGTTGGGACGCGGAAGCTACGCCGAAGCGCTGCGAATTGGCGAAATCCTGCGAAAGGAAACGGTTGGTGGCGCCCTGTTGGTGGCTGCCGCCGTCGTGGCGCTGATCTGGGCCAACTCGCCCGCGGCGGACAGTTACTTCGCCCTGCGCGACTTCACCATCGGATACGAGCCCTGGCACTTGGAATTAAGCCTGGGAGCCTGGGCGGCCGACGGGTTGCTGGCGGTGTTCTTCTTCCTGGTGGGGTTGGAGCTCAAACGCGAATTCGTTACAGGGGATCTCCGCAGCCCTCGCAAGGCCATGGTGCCGGTTGCAGCCGCCGTCGGCGGAGTGGTTGTTCCCGCGCTCATCTACGCCGCCATCAACTGGGGCAGCCCCGAAACCCTGCGCGGCTGGGCCATTCCGACGGCAACGGACATCGCCTTCGCCGTGGCGGTCCTGGCAGTCATCGGCTCGCATCTGCCCAGCGCGCTACGCATCTTCCTGCTCACGCTCGCGGTGGTGGACGATCTGATCGCGATTGCCATTATCGCCTTCGTCTACACCGAGGAAATCCATACCACTGCGCTGCTGCTGGCGCTGATTCCGATCGCCCTCTACGCATTCCTGGTGCAGCGGTTCCGCCGCTTCTTCGGTCAGCACCATGTTGCCCTGTGGGTGGTTCTGTTGCCGATCGGGATCGTGGCTTGGGCGCTGGTCCATGCCTCCGGCATCCACGCCACCGTCGCCGGTGTGGTGCTCGGCTTCACCGTTCCGGTGGTGCGCAGCCAGGCCAGCGGTGGGCCGGAGGCGGGCCCGGGGCTCGCCGAGATTTTCGAACACCGAATCCGGCCGGTGTCCGCCGGTTTCGCGGTTCCGGTCTTCGCCTTCTTCTCCGCCGGCGTCGCTATCGGCGGGGTTGACGGTTTTGTGTCGGCCCTCGGAGATCCGGCGGCGGTCGGCATCATTGCCGGCTTGGTGCTCGGAAAACCTATCGGCATCGTCGGGACCACCTGGCTGATGAGCAAGCTGACGCGCGCGGAGCTCGACCGATCGATGAAGTGGGTGGACCTGTTGGGTATCTCCATCCTGGCCGGCATCGGCTTCACTGTCTCCCTGCTGGTGGCGGAGCTGAGCTTCGGACTGGGTACGCCGGAGAACGACCATGCCAAGGTCGCGATTCTCGCGGCGTCGCTGCTGGCAGCGTTGCTGGCCACCGTGGTGCTGCGCGCGCGCAACCGGCACTACCGGCGCATCGAGGCCGAAGAGAAGGTCGACGCCGACGGCGACGGCATTCCCGACGTCTACCAAGGGGAAGACACAGCTTAGGCACACGGGCTTCCTGCCGTCTACGTTGAGAACCGCCTCTCACCGTAGGCGCGGGTTTGCTGCACCTACTCATGGCTGTCGGCTTCCCCTAAGGTGGGGGCATGGAAGAGGTCGTCCTGGTGGGGTTCGACGGCTCGGAAACCAGTGGCCGGGCGCTTGACTGGGCGCTGTCCGAGGCACGTTCCCGGGGATGGTCGGTGCGGCTGGTCACCGTGATCTCGTCCGCCGGTGTTGACGATCCGCAGGTGGATCACCAGTACCTGGCGTCCGCTCGGCGCGGCGGGGAAGGCGTGCTGCAGACCGCGCTGGACCGCGCGGGAGCGTTGGGGCTGCGGGCGGAAGGGCACGTGGTCTCCGGCGATCCGAGCGAGGTGCTGGTGGACGAAACTGCATCGGCAGGGCTGGCCGTGGTGGGCAAACGCGGCCGCGGCGGTTTCGCAGGCCGGCTGTTGGGCAGTGTCTCCTCGGGGCTGGCGGCGCATGGGGAGTGTCCCACGGTGGTGGTGCCGGAGCGGTGGACGCCCGGGACGACGGCGGCTGAAGTCTCCGACGACGCCGCTGCGGCGCTGCCCGGCGGCCCGGTGCCGTGGCTGGTCCCGTCGCCGCAGGGCGGAACGGACCAGGGGTTGCATCCGCCGGACCCCTGCGAAAAGTTCAGCTACGCCGGACAGGTGGTGGTGGGCGTTGATGCTGCGGGCAGTTCCAATCCGGCCTTGTGGGCGGCCGCCGAAATAGCCGGCCGGCACGCCATCCCGCTGCGGATGCTGTCCGCCCGGGCACCGTTCTACCGCGATTCGCTCTGGCTGGACAATGTGGCAGGGGCGCAGCGGTTCCGCGAGGAAGTCACCGCCGAACTGGACGCTGCGCTGGGCGAGGTCCGGGGCCGGTTTCCGGAGCTGGATGCCAGCTGGAATTTTTATCTGGATAAACCTGCCCTGGTCCTGATCCACGCCACCCGCACCGCCGAATTGATGGTGCTGGGCACGCGCGGCCACGGCGGCTTTCCGGGCCTGTTGCTCGGCTCGGTGAGCCAGGCCGTGCTGCACCACGGAGTGTGCCCGATGATGGTGGTTCCCAAAGGCGTGGAGGTCTAGCCGGTGCCTCCGGTGCCGGGAGCCCGGTACCGGACTTCTCCGGCCATGCGTAAGGCATCGATGGTGTCGTCGACGGTCAGCAGCAGTGTGGTTTCGAAGGAGCTCATGGCGCCGCCTCCGCTGATGGCCAGCGCCACTGCGGCCATGGACACGTTGTTTGGGGCCTCCCAGACGGTGTAGCCGTCGTGCGCGCCGAAGGCGTACCAGAAGCCGTGAAGCTTCCCTCCGACGGATTCGATGTAGGCCTTGGCGGCCTTCCGCCGGTCCTCGGGGTTGTTGACCATTCTGGCCCAGGCCTCCGGGGTGTAGCTGAACTTCGATAGATAGAGCGCCATCTTCATTCCTTTCGACTGTTCGGCCCGCGGCGGGACTACGGATCAGACTTTGGCAGACCGGCGCCCGCGCCGCAGCGCCTGGGCGAACGTCGACACGGCGTAGCTGGGCGCCGCCTGGGCCGCAACAAATCCGTCCGGCCGCACCAAGTACAGTTGCTCCGGATCCAGCGTGGTGTTCCCGGCGCGAGGCAGCACGTGCATGGCCAGCCCCAGCGCTGACTGGACATGATTGACGACGGCGGGGCCCGGCTCACCGTATGAGTGCACCTGCCACTGCAGGCTGCGCAGCGTATCGAAGTTGCTGCCCGCGTATGGCAGCCGCCGCCCGACGACCTTGCCGCGCCGGCCTCCGGCCGCTTCCTTCGCGTCCGCGTCCATCCAGTAGTGGATCCGGGTCTGCGACACGTAGCCGAACATGCGGGAGGCACCCGAGGTCCGCGGCACTACGCGTGTGGCCACCGGGATGAGGAACTGCAGCACCCACTTCCGGGCGGCGATGGCCCAGGGCGCGGTTGACGTGACGAACCCGAACACCCGGTCCGTGGTCTGCAGCAGCCGCACCGCGACCGGCCGCCGTTCGGCCTGGTAGCGGTCCAGATAGGAGTCCGCGGCCCGGCCGCTCAGCACATCGGCGAACTTGAACGCCAGGTTGTGGGCGTCCTGCAGCCCGGTGTTCATGCCCTGCGCGCCCACGGGGGAGTGGACGTGCGCGGCGTCCCCGGCGAGGAATACCGGGCCGTCGCGGAACTGCCCGGCGATCCGGTGATGCACACGGTAGGTGGAGAACCAGTTCGAGCCGCCGTAGCCGACGTCGAATTTCCGGGCCAGACGCTCCCTTATGGCCTCCTCCGAAACGTCCGCACCGCCGTCGTTGTTCTGTCCCTGAATGGCGGCCGAGGCGTCGCTGACCACGCCGATGAGCCGCTCGTGGCCGGAACCCGTCATGGGGAAACCCAACAGGAATTCGTCGATGCCGGCGCGGATATTGACCGAGTCATGGGACAGGCCGTGGACGTCGGTGGCGTCGCAGACGAAGAAGGTGTGCGGGCTGGTGGAGCCTTCGAAGGCGATGCCGCGGCCGGCGCGCACGGTCGACGAGGCTCCGTCCGCCCCGACGCAGTAGCGGGCGCGGACCGAGGCCTCGCCGGCCGGGCCCGCCAGTTTGGCCCGGACGGGATGGTCCGGGTGCGCGCCGCCGTCCACCAGGTCCAGTTCGGCCAGCCGGCATTCCCAGAGCACTTCGCCGCCGAGTGCGTTCAGATTCCGCAGCAGCAACTGTTCGTTCTTGCTCTGTTCGTAGAACATGATGCCCGGGAACGGCGTGATGCCGCGGCCCATTCGGCCCAGCGGGATCCGGCCCCGGGGCCTCGGCCCGAATCCGATGATGATGGCCTCCGCCAGGTTTCCTTCGGCCACAACGGTCCCGGCGAGGTCCAGTTGGTCGTAGATTTCCATGCTGCGCGCTTGCACGCCCAAGGCCCGCGATTCCCGGGTGGGGCCCGATTTGCCGTCGGCGATGATGTGCTTGATGTCCAGCTTGGCCAGCCAATTGGCGAGCATGAGGCCGGTGGGGCCGGCCCCGATGATCAGCACGTCGGTCTGGAGTTCGGCTGCCATGGCGGTACCTCCTGCACCGAGCGTACCGCTGGCGGTGCGGCAGCGGCAGGGGGATGCATGCCCTGACCGCCGGGGGCCGCCGGTAGGATTGATCGGTCCCCCCGCAAGAAGATCGGAGCCCACTGGTGCCCACCACGACCGCCCAGCCGGAGTTGACGCCCGAGGAGCGACAGTCCGTCCTGCGGACGCTCAAATCGCCGCGGCTGCTGAAGACCGAAGTGCTCGGCGGACTGGTGGTTGCGCTGGCCCTGATCCCGGAGGCCATTGCGTTCTCCGTCATCGCCGGCGTGGACCCGCGCATCGGGTTGTTTGCCTCCTTCACCATGGCGGTGTCGATTGCCTTCCTGGGCGGCCGGCCGGCGATGATCTCCGCGGCCACCGGCGCGGTGGCGTTGGTGATCGCTCCGCTGGTGGACAGCCACGGCCTGGACTATCTGGTGGCCGCCGTGATCCTGGCCGGCGTGTTTCAGGTGTTGCTGGCGCTGCTCGGCGTGGCCAGGTTGATGCGGTTCATTCCACGGCAGGTGATGGTGGGTTTCGTCAATGCGCTGGCCATCCTGGTTTTCCTGGCGCAGGTGCCCGAGCTTTTGGGGGTTCCGTGGCTGGTGTACCCGCTGACCGCATTGGCGCTGGTGATTGTTTTCGGGCTGCCGAAATTGACCAGCGTGGTGCCCGCGCCTCTGGTGGCGATCGTGGTGCTGACGCTGATCACGGTGTTTGCGTCCGTCACCGTGCCCACGGTGGGGGACAAGGGCGAGCTGCCGGACAGCCTGCCCGCGCTGTTCTTTCCGCAGGTGCCGCTGACCTGGGACACCTTCGGGGTCATCTTCCCTTACGCCTTGGCGATGGCCTTCGTGGGGCTGCTCGAATCGCTGATGACGGCGAAGCTGGTGGACGACATCACCGACACCCGTTCGTCCAAGACCCGCGAGTCGTGGGGGCAGGGCGCGGCGAACATCATCACCGGCTTCTTCGGCGGCATGGGCGGCTGCGCCATGATCGGCCAGACCATGATCAACGTGCGGGCGTCGGGGAGCCGGACCCGAATCTCCACTTTCCTAGCCGGCGTGTTCCTGCTGATCCTGGTCGTGGCCCTGGGCGACGTGGTGGCGCTGATCCCGATGGCCGCGCTGGTGGCCGTGATGATCTTCGTGTGCTGGGCGACGTTCGACTGGCACAGCATCAAGCCCTCGACCTTGAAGATGATGCCCAAGAGCGAGACCGCCGTCATGCTCGTCACCGTCGTCGCAACGGTAGCGACCAACAACCTGGCCGTCGGCGTGGGTCTCGGCGTGCTGACCGCCACGGTGCTCTTCGCCAACCGGGTCTCGCATTTGGTGACGGTGGAGCGGACGGTGCTGGAGCTGAACGGCGAAGAAACGGCTACTTATGTGGTCGACGGCGAGCTGTTCTTCGCGTCCTCGAACGACCTGTACACCCAGTTCGACTACGCGCTGGACCCGGACCGGGTGGTCATCGACATGCACGCCTCCCACCTGTGGGACGCTTCCACCGTGGCAGCGCTCGATGCGATCACGGAGAAGTATCGCCAGCACGGCAAGAACGTGCAGATCATCGGGCTGAACTCCGCCAGCGTGGCCATGCGCGAGCGGATGGCCGGCAAACTGAACGGCTGAGCCCTTGCAGCGGGCCGATCTCCGCATCGATCATCCACACGACTGCGGGAACGGCGTATTCTAGGGGCATTCCGGTCCGGATACCGCCGGACTGCGCGACGACGGGAGGCCCGCATGAGCGGCCAGCTAACCCAGGACGATGTGGCGCACTTCGCTGCCCTGCTGGATGCGCGGGAGGCATCCGACCGCGCGCAAGCGGAACGCCTTACCGTGGACATCGCCGAAGTCACCGCCGCGGCCCGTGACATCCCGGCCGACGACGAGCACGACCCCGAAGGTTCGACGGCCACGCTGGAACGGGCCCGCGAAGTAGCGCTGCTGGTCAGCACGGAAAAGGCGCTGGCCAACATTGCCGCTGCACGCGAACGGCTGCAGGCCGGAACCTATGGCCGGTGTACTTCGTGCGGCAACCCGATTCCGCGCGAACGGCTGGAGATCAGGCCGGAAGCGCCGTACTGCGTCAGCTGCGCCGCGAAACACAGCAGCTGAACGGGGTGGCATCATTTAGCGGCTGAGGCGCTGCGGCCGCGGCACGCGATGCGGTGGCCCGGGCGCCCAGGATCCAGCGGACCGCCTAACCCGCCCGACCTGGCGCCATCACCCAGGACAGCACGACGCCGGTGCCCCGCCTTCGGCAGGCGGGCACCGGCGTCGTTGTGCTTTCCTGTGCTACTTTGAGGAGAGAAAGTGCGGATTTGATCGATCTGTTGGAGGCCCGTTCATGTTGGCACCGGAACGGCGGCGCTATCTGCTGCAGGAACTCAGCGTCCGCGAAACCGTGCGCGTCTCCGAAGTGGCGCACACGCTGATGGTTTCCGAGATGACGGTTCGCCGGGACATCGACGCGCTCGACGGCGAAGGAGTGCTGCGCAAGGTCCACGGCGGCGCCGCCAGGCTGCGCGGCACGCAGGAGGCGGAGCCGGGGTTCAGCGTGAATCTGGGCAGGCAGCGGCAGGCGAAGCTGGCCATCGGCCGGGCCGCCCGGGAACTGCTGCGGCCCGGGGCCACGATTGCCATTTCGGCCGGCACCACCACGTATTGCCTGGCCGGCCTGCTCACCGGGCTGGAGGGGCTGACGGTGGTCACGAACTCCCTCACCGGGGCGGACGTGGCCCGGCGCTCCACCGGCGGCGAGGCGACGGTGATCCTGACCGGTGGCGAGCGCACACCGTCGGAAGCGCTGGTGGGTCCCGTGGCCACCGCGGCGATCCGTTCGCTGCACGTGGACATCTGCTTCCTGGGCGTGCACGGCATCCACCCCGACGGCGGCCTGAGCACACCCAACCTGGCCGAGGCGGATACGAACGCCGCGCTCGCGGAGTCGGCCGACCGTTTGGTGGTGCTGGCCGACCACACCAAGTTCGGCATCCGCGCCTTGGCCCCGATCGTCCCGCTGGCCGCCGTGGACACGCTGATCACCGACGCGGGCATCCCGGATGAGGTCCGCTCAAGCTATGCCGAACTCGGCGTCAACCTGCTGGTGGCCTCCGGAACGGGGGAGCCGGCGTGACGGAACAAGACACGCCCACGGCGGGCACCGCCGTCGTTGTTCCCGAAGGTGCGCCGGTCACCGCGGTGACCAGTACCCGGCTGGCGGACGGCCGGGAACTGCTGTATTTCGACGACGGCGCGCAGCCGGTTCCGCGGGCTGCGCAGGACTCCCGGGACTTACCCGGGCGGCCCCCGGCCGGGGAATTGCGGTACGACGTGCTGACCGGGGAGTGGGTGGCGCTGGCCGCGCACCGGCAGACCCGCACCTATCTGCCGCCGGCCGACGCCTGCCCGCTGTGCCCGAGCACGCCCGAGTACGCCTCCGAGATCCCGGCTGCGGATTACCACGTGGCTGTGTTCGAAAACAGGTTCCCCTCGCTCGGTCCGGACCTGCTGGCGGTGCCGGAACACCCGGAGTGGGGCCGGGCCTACGCCGCCGGCGGGCGCTGCGAGGTGGTCTCCTTCACCTCGGCGCACACCGGCTCGTTCACCGAGCTGGAGTTCCGCCGCGTGCGGACGGTGATCGACGCGTGGGCGCATCGGACCGCGGCGCTGAGCACGCTGGACGGGACGGCGCAGGTGTTCTGCTTCGAGAACCGGGGCGCCCAAATCGGCGTGACGCTGCACCACCCGCACGGACAGATTTATGCCTATTCCTACCTGCCGCCGCGCGGGGCGGTGATGGCGGCAGCCGCGCAGCAGCACTTTACGGCTTCAGGCGGACGGGAGACATTGACCGGATCGGTGCTGGCCCAGGAGCGTTCCGACGGCTCGCGGATGGTGCTGGAGGGCGGGCACTTCAGCGCCTACGTGCCGTTCGCCGCGCGCTGGCCGTTGGAGGTGCACCTGGTGCCGCACCGGCAGGTGGCGGATCTGGCCGGGCTCACCGGGGTCGAGCGGGACGAGCTGGCGGAACTGTACCCGCAGCTGCTGGGGCGCTTCGACGCGCTCTACGACAGCCCCACTCCCTACATCGCCGCGTGGCACCAGGCGCCCGTGGATCCGGCGCTGCGCGATTCCGGCTACCTGCACCTGCAGCTGACCTCACCGCGCCGGGCGGCCGACAAGCTCAAGTACCTGGCCGGCTCCGAGGCCGCGATGGGTGCCTTCATCAACGACACGCTGCCCGAACAGGTCGCCGCGGCACTGCGCGATGCGGGCAGCGGGACTGGTGCCCCCGCCTGGAGCGGGCAATGAGCGCCGACGCCCTGGCCGCCCGCACCGCCGACGCCTTCGCCGCCCGCTTCGGCCGCACGCCCGCCGGCGTGTGGGCGGGACCCGGACGGGTGAACCTGATCGGCGAGCACACCGACTACAACGGCGGCTTTGTGTTGCCGTTTGCCATCGACAAAACAACGACGGCGGCGCTCGCTGTCCGTGGCGACCGCACGGTTCGGGTTGCCTCCGCCCTGGCCGGGACCGAGGCTGTGGAAGTGGACGTGGACGGCTTGCGCCCGGGCAGCGTGACCGGCTGGGCGGCCTATCCGCTGGGCGTGGCCTGGGCGCTGGAGCAGGCCGGAGTGCGGCTGCCCGGATTCGACCTGCTGGTGGACTCCGAGGTGCCGGTGGGCGCCGGATTGTCGTCGTCCGCCGCGCTGGAGTGCGCCGTGGCGGTGGGCCTGGCCGAACTGGCAGCGCTGGATGGCAGGGCCGGGCTGGACAGGCGCGCGCTGGCCGCCGTCGGACGCCGGGCCGAGAATGACATGGTCGGCGCCCCCACCGGCATCATGGACCAGTACGCCTCGCTGTTCGGTTCCGCCGGATCGGCCGTCTTCCTGGATTGCCGCAGCAAAGAGGTGCAACTGGTACCGCTGGTCCTGGACGCCGCCGGCCTGGTCTGCCTGGTCATGGATACCAAGGTGTCGCACGCCCACGCCACCGGCGACTATGCCAGACGCCGCGACTCCTGCACCCGGGCCGCGGAAGCCTTGGGTGTGCCGCTGCTGCGCGACGTGCCGCATGATCGGCTGGCGGAAGCGCAGCAGTTGCTCGACGATGAGACCTTCCGCCGCGCCCGGCATATCGTCACCGAGAACCAGCGGGTGGTGGATGCCGTCAGGACGCTCCGGATCGAGGGGCCCGCGGCCATCGGCCGGTTGCTCGACGCCAGCCACGTTTCCATGCGCGATGACTTCGAGATCTCCTGTCCCGAGCTGGACCTGGCCGTGGATGCCGCCCGGGAGGGCGGCGCCCTGGGTGCCCGGATGACCGGCGGGGGATTCGGCGGCTCAGCCATCGCCCTGGTCCCGGCGGCCGGCGTGGATGCGGTGCGGGACGCGGTCTGGCGGGCATTCGCTTCCCGCGGCTTCCGGCAGCCGGAGTTGTTCACCGTGCGTCCGGCCGACGGCGCCCGCCGGCTGCTGTAAGCCGCCGCGCCACCCACCAAGATCGACTATGCGGATAACGCCCCTTTTCGGGCCTGAAAAGGGCGTTATCCGCGTAGTAGATAAGACGAGGCAGGCGAAACGGGAGGTTTCCTGCGCCGGGGCGCGGGGGCAGGCCAGCCGCGCAGGGGCGCGGGGTCAGGCCTGCCGCGCAGGGGTCAGGCGGACTGGACGGCCTTGAGCCGTGCCTGCAAGCCGGCGATCAGAGCCTCGAGCCCCAGCTGGAAAGCGGCGTCGGCGGCCGATCCTGTGTCGGTCAGATCCTGCGACCTCACGGCGGAGGTGAAGACCGGGTTCGCCGCGGCGAGCTCGCCGGATTCGAAGATGTCGGCGGGCGCGGTCACATCGAAGGCCGAGCCGAAAATAAATGACTCCAGGGCCACGATCGCCGGCACCACCTGCGGCTCCGGCCAGCCCGCCCGCAGGAAGCCCGCCGCGACAGCCTCGTACATGGCCAGCGTGTGCGGAGCACCGGTCACGGGCAGCACCGCAATGACCGGAATCAGCGGGGCGTGATGGGTGAAGACGTCCCGGTATGACCAGGCCCAGCGGCGCACCGCGTCCGGCCACGGAAGTTCGGAGAAAGCAGCCACGTCGACGCGGGCCATCAGGTGGTCCTGGAGCAGCAGCAGCACGTCGTGCTTGGAGGCCACGTGGTTGTACAGCGCCGAGGGGGCAACGCCCAAGCTCCGGGCCAGGCCGGACATGGTGAGTCCCTCATAGCCGCGCGCTTCGATCAAGCCGAGAGCCGCCGTCGTCATGAGTTCCTTGGACAGCAGCTTCTCGGTGGGACGGCCGGCCGGCCTGTGTCCGTTCGGGGGAGGGGCAGGGGCGTCGTCGCGCGCCGAGCGTGTTGTCACGACAAACTCCTTCTTCCTTGTCCGCCCGGGGCTGCGGCGGTACAACCCGTGTAACCATCCTACGCAGCCCTTTCAGAATCCTGTGGCGCCGGTTACAGTTGTGAGTAAATGAATCCAGTTCATTTACTCGGAGGCCGGAACCAAGCCGGCAGTTCCATAGCAGTCCGAACGGGAGTTGAACGACAGTGAGCAAGTTGAAGCGGGACGTAGTGGTGATCGGCGCCGGACCTTCCGGACTGACCGCGGCACGGGATCTGAAGCGGGCAGGCTTGTCCGTAGCGGTGCTGGAGGCACGGGACCGCGTGGGCGGCCGCACCTGGACCGATGTGGTGGACGGCGCCATGCTCGAAATCGGCGGCCAATGGGTGTCGCCGGACCAGTCGGCCCTGCTGGAACTGCTCGGGGAGCTGGGCCTGGAGACCTACAGCCGCTACCGCGAGGGCCAGAGCATCTACCTGGATCCCGCCGGCGAGACAAAGCGCTACACCGGCGCCATCTTCCCGGTCAGCTCCGCCACCGAAACGGAAATGAACCGGCTGATCGGCCTGCTGGACGCACTGGCGGCCGAGGTCGGGGCGGAGGAGCCGTGGGCGCATCCGCGGGCGCGCGAGCTGGACACCATCTCCTTCCAGCACTGGCTGCGCCAGCAGTCTGCCGATGAGGAAGCATGCAACAACATCGGCCTGTTCGTGGCCGGCGGCATGCTGACCAAGCCCGCGCATTCGTTCTCCGTGCTGCAGGCGGTGCTGATGGCGGCGTCGGCGGGCTCGTTCAGCAACCTGGTGGACGACGACTTCATTCTGGACAAGCGCGTGGTGGGCGGCATGCAGGAAGTCTCCGTCCGGATGGCCGCCGAGCTGGGCGAGGATGTACGGCTGGGCGCCCCGGTGCGCACGCTGCGCTGGAACGACGACGGCGTGACCGCCGTCGCGGAGGACGTCACCGTTGAGGCGCGGTACGCCGTGATGGCGGTGCCGCCGAACCTATACTCCCGGGTATCCTTCGAGCCGCCGTTGCCGCGCCGGCAGCACCAGATGCACCAGCACCAGTCGCTGGGCCTGGTGATCAAGGTCCATGCGGTGTACAAGACCCCGTTCTGGCGGGCCGACGGCCTCTCCGGCACCTGCTTCGGTGCGGGCTCGGTAGTGCAGGAGGTCTACGACAACACCAACCACGGGGATTCCCGCGGCACCCTGGTCGGCTTCGTCAGCGATGAAAAAGCCGACGCCATGTTCGAGCTCAGCCCCCAGGAGCGCAAGGCCGCGATCCTCTCCGCCATCGCCGACTACCTCGGCCCGGCGGCACTGGATCCGGTGGTGTACAACGAGTCCGACTGGGGATCCGAAGAGTGGACCCGCGGCGCCTATGCCGCCAGCTACGATCTGGGCGGGCTCTCGCGTTACGGCAAGGACCAGCTGACGCCGGTGGGGACGATCTACTGGTCCAGCTCCGACCTGGCCGGTGCCGGCTACCAGCATGTGGACGGCGCCGTTCGGATGGGGCACGCAACGGCGGCCCGCATCCTTAGCGCTGCGTCGGGCCAGGGTGAGCTGGCCGGCGTCGCCGCTGGGAAGGGATAGGGCTAACCGGCCCAGGCCATGGCTCCGGCGTGGGCTCTTGGCTACAGTGGCACCAAGGCTCAAGGAAGGTGCCCATGATCACTGCGGACGAATTCACGCCGGACTACGTGGCCGATCTTGCTTCCCAGAACGGGATGACGATCCAGCCGAAGTCCGTGCGGTTCAACGAAGCCGGGCTGGACTACCTGGTCGCCTTCGCCACGGCCAAGGACGGCAAGAAGTGGGTGCTGCGGATTCCGCGGCGGCCCGACGTATCGGCCAAGATCTCGGATGAAGCCAAAATCCTGGACCTGGTCAAGAACAAGATCTCCCCCGCAGTACCCGACTGGCGGATCCGGAACCGCTCGTTGATTGCCTATCCCGAACTGCCCGGCGAGCTGGGCCTCACCGTGGAAGACGGCGAACCGCTCTGGCATTTCGACCGCGAGTCTCCCGCGTACTGCGCCTCGCTGGGGCGGCTGATCGCCCAGTTGCAACGGATCAGTGCGGCTGAAGCGCGAGCCAAGGGAGTGCCCGTATTGACCCCCGCCGAAGTGCGCGAAGAATGGCGCACGAACGTGGCCACGGTCAGCGAAGAGTTCCGGATTGCCGACGAGCTCATGGACCGCTGGAAGGCCTGGCTCGCCGACAACAGCTACTGGCCCGACTTCACGGCGTTTACCCACGGAGAGCTCTACCCCGCCCATTTGCTGCTGGACGACGAGAATGAAATCCGGTCGGTGCTGGATTGGACGACGGCGAGGGTAGGCGATCCGTCTGCGGATTTCAGCCTCCACCACATGATGTCCACGGCCGAGGCGTTCGACCAAACGATCAGGGCGTTTCGGGACGCGGGCGGACGCGTACCGCCCCGGCTCGAAGAGCACTGTGTGGAATTGGTAGCCGCCGGCCCCGTGGTCTACGCAATGTATGCCCTGCAAACAGGCCATCCCGATCACCAGGCCACGGCGGCCGCCCTGCTGGATCCGTCCGGCGCCTGACCCCGCGCGAAGAAGGCCCGGCGCACGGCGAAGGGCTCAGCCGGCGGGGCCGGGCAAGAAAATGACCGGCGCCCGTTCGCTGGCGCCGGTCATTGGTCTAGTGGGGGCTTGTTACTTCTTGCGGCCCTTGGCCTTCTGGAGGGGATTGGCCTTGGTGAGCGGCCGGGCCGGAGCATCCTCTACGCTGACTTCCGCTACGGAAGCCTCGGCTAGGAAAGGTTCCTCCACGATCGCCGTACTGGCCGGGGCTCCCGGTTCCGCAACGGTAGCGGGAGAAGACGTAGCCAGCGGGGCTGGTGCGGCGACGGCGAAAGCCGGCCGCGCGCCGTCGTCGTTCGGTGCCGCCTCCAGCTGGAGCCGGGCCGGAGCTGCGGGCAAGGCCGCAAAAATGAAGTCGGCTACCGGCGCCGGGGCAGCGGCAGTCTGGACCAGGCTACCGGCGGTGGACGGAACGGGGCCAATGTCATCGGAATGCTCGAAAAGAGCACCGGTGAACCTGTCCGCGTAGCCCAGCCGCTTGGCAATCAGCCAGAGGGACGCGCCAACAATGACCATGGTGGCTATCACCGCGATGCCGGTGCCGTAGATCCGCAGCAGCGCGTTGACCGGGGAGAGGGCGTGGACCGGCGTGGTGTCCAGCAGCCAGACGATGGACCAGAACGCCGCGGTGGCGGCCAGGGTCAGCAGGGGGAACAGCAGACCGGCGGTACGCACTTTCCTGGCCAGCATCTGCCGGGTGGCGGACAGCCGTGAAGAAAGCGAAAGCAGATCGTGTTTGCCACCTTGCTCAAGAGCCTTTGATGACATCGCCTGTCGTGTTCCTTTCCGAGTCGGTTCGTTGTGAGGGCTCGCCGCGCATGAGCTGCTCGGCGAAACGGGTAAAGAGTTGGGCAAAAGCTTCGCGGTCGTCGTCGGTCCAATCCGCGAGGATCTCATCGACAACGGCGGCACCGGCCTTGCCGATGTTCCGGTGCATCCGCCGGCCGGCCGTGGAGGCCGTCAGCAGGGTGGCCCGGCCGTCGTCCGGATCCGCCTGCTTGTCCACCAGCCCTTTGTCCTCAAGGCGGCGGACCTGCGGGGTCATGGTGGACTTGTCCACCCCTTGCTGCGTGGCCAGCTCCGAAACGCGGACCGGGCCCTTGTCATCGATGTACTCCAGCAGGGCGACATCGGTAGGCGTCAGCCCGGCTTCGCGCGGATCGAACAGCTGTTTCCGCGTGTCGGCATGGGAGGCCCAGCGCACCACCTGAGCCACGGCGTCACGGATCATGACGCCCGGATCGGGCTGCTTGCGGGGGTTGGGGGGCATGCCTCAATCATAGTCGATTCCGTTTGGTTGTGCCAATCAAACCAAATTGCCTTTTCGGGGGTGCGTTCCGGAGGGTCGATTCCGGCATTGCCGGGCCGGAAATGTGAGATGTATCATGGGTGGGGCGTCTCCGTTAAGGGGCCGACGACGGGTGGTGGGCTGGGGTGTTTGGTGAAGGGTTTGGTAACGGCCCACCAGCCGGTCTCGCAGAGCCACAGCAGCAGTGACCCGGCGGCCGCTGCCGCGAGCACTGGGGAGAACAGGGCGAAGGCCGGAACCAGGGCGGCGACCACCGGCCAGTCCCGGGTCCAGGCCAGGCACAGCACGGCGGTCAGCAGCACTGCTCCCGCCAGGGGCAACTGGCCGGCGCCGGTTGCGGCCAGCCAGATGGCGGCAACGAGCGCGAGCGCCGCCACCCCGACGGACGCCGCCAACAGCAGGCCGCGACCCCTCGAATGTTCAAGGTAGGCCTGGACCGACACGCCGGCCCACATCAGCCGGGCACGCAACGCGGCGACTCCGGTATCCAGCAGCGCGCGGCGGAACTCCTCGTCATAGATGCGGCGCCGCCGCAGCGCCTCCTCGGGCGGCAGCTCGGCGCACGTTGCCATGCGCAGGTCATGCAGCAGGGCCGGGGCCGTCTGCCGTCCGTAGCTGGCAATGAGCCCCCACATCCAGGTGGGCACCGAAGCCAGGTCGGTGGAGTTGTTCTTGAGCCCGGCGGAGAGATCGTGTGCTGCAATCCGGACGACGGCGGAAGCCGGATCCGCCTGGTAGTAGATCGGCTGCGCCAACTGGAAGCATCTCTTGGTGCGCTGGACCAGATGGATGGCCGCCAGGGGTTCGGTGGCGGCGGCGTCCTGGTAAAACGGCATGCGGCCAGTGTGACATCCGGGGCAGACGTTTCCTATGGGCAACATGGGGTAACACCGCGCCACGGGCCGCAATGACTGGGCCGGTGCTGGCGATCCGGCCTTCCGGCGCGGTAGCGTCCGAACCATGACCGTGACAGTTGTGGCAGGAAACCCCAAACCCGGCTCCCGGACGCTGGCCGCCGCCGGACAGTTGGCCGAACAGATTATCGGTGCGCCCGCGGACCATCTGGTGGATGTGGTGACGTTGGGCCCGGGCCTGCTGGGGTGGGGTGATGAGGGCGTGGCCGCTGCCGTCAAGACCGTGCAGGGCAGCGAACTGGTGATCGTGGCGTCGCCCACCTTCAAGGCCACCTACTCCGGCGTGCTGAAGCTGTTCCTCGACCAGTTCGCCACCGGTGACGGGCTGGCCGGTGTGGTGGCGGTGCCGCTGATGCTCGGCGCCGGACCGGCCCACGCGCTGGCGCCGGAGTTGCTGCTCAAACCTGTGCTGGTGGAACTGGGCGCCACTGTCCCGGTCCAGGGCCTGTACCTGAACCAGGAGTCCTGGCAGGACCCGGAAAGCAGCGCCGCCTGGCTGGAGAAATGGCGGCTGGTGATCCAGTCCCTGCGCTGACCGCCGGGCCCACCCCGACGGTTACCTTCGCGGCGAGGCCATGGCAGACTCGTTGCATGAGTCCTGTGAGTCGCAAGCGCAAGCCGAAAAAGATGAAGAACCGGCAGCCCGGCTCCGGCAGGCAGGCCGGGCCGGTCAGCGACCCGCTGCTGGAGCTGTACGTCGAGCTGGAACGTCCGTTTGCCGACACCTTGGAGACGGCCAGCCCGATCGAAGCCCATTCGCTGGGCGGCTACCTGCTGGATCTGTGGGATACACAGGACGACACCGGCCGGCAGCGCCGCAACGAACTGTTCTATGCGTTCTTGGACCTGGCCGAGGACCGCAACGGCCCCGGCGCGGTGCCGATGCTGCGCGCGCTGGCGTTCCTGATCGGCCGTCCGGATATGCGGCGCGACGCCGAAACGCTCGCGGACCGGATGGTGGCCGACGGCTTCACCGAGCCGGAGTGGGCCAAGCACCCGGTGACGGTGACGGCCCTGCACCGCTATGCGGACGCTTTCGGCGACGAAGCCAACATGCTCTTCGAGTTTACGGCCGGCAATGACAAAGTAGGCCTGCTGGTGCTGCTGGACGGCAACATTTTCGGCGGGACGGTGATGGAAACCGGGCTGGTGGACGACCCGGCCGCGGCGCTCAGGGACCTGAATCAAGACGCCCAGGAAGAAGGGCTGGTGCTCGACGCCGACGCCGACCTGACCGGCGCCGCGCTGGACGCGTGGGAAGGGCTGGACGCCTCGCTGGATTTGCCCGAACACATGGTGGATGAAGATTTCGGCGCCCGCCGCTGGGTGGCCCAGGCCTGGCTGCGCACCATCATCGAGTTGGCGGACGAGACGGAGGAGGAGAGTGAAGACTGGCTCTCCGACGAGGACTACGCAGAGCTTGATGACGCCGAGGCCGGTGCCACGCCCGGCGGAGCGCGGCGGGGCGGTGACACGGAAACGGCGGCCGGCAGCCTGGATGAGGAAATCGAGGCGCTCCGGCAGGAGGAAATCGACGAGCTGGCCACCCGCTATCTGCGGGAGACCGGACGCGAATCGGCCTCGGAACGCGGCATGGTGAACCTGATCCTTGGCTACAGCTGGGATTACGACGGCGGACGGCTCACCCGGGTGAGCCCGGTCAAGTTGGATTTGATCAGCGAGACGCTGATGGCAGAAGGCGGCATGGAGCCGGTTGACCCCGCCGAACTCACCGCGTTCCTGCACCGCTGGGTGGACTGGTGCGCCCCGCGCGAAGAACTGTCCGAGCACGCCGTGGCAACCCTGCATCAGCGTTTGGAGGGCGAGTAGCGCGAGGTCGGCCGGACCGTCCCGGGAACCGCACGCCCCGCCGTCGTCAGGAGCGGGTGGCAGCCAACTGGTCCGGATCCGGGCGGTAGCCGAGCACCACGTTAGGGTCCAGTTCCACTGCTTCACCATTGAGGATGTAGTCCCGCGGCGTTCCGTGCAGCGTATTCAGCGTGAGCCGCAGGATCGTCCCGTGTGCCACCGCGATGATGTTTTGTTCCGGGTAGGTGCGGAGCAATGCCTGCAGCCCGGCGATACCGCGGACGGCCACGTCCACCTCCGGTTCCGCCTGCCGCATCAGTTCGTCAATGTGCGGCCGGTCCATGCCGCGCAGCACGGTGCCTTCGATCCCGCCGTAATCGCGCTCAAGGAGCTCCGGAAGCGTTTCCGCCAGCTCCAGGCCCACCTGGCTGCCGATGATCTGCGCGGTTTCCACGGCGCGCACCAAAGGTGAGGACACCAAAACGTCCCAGCCGCCCGCGGATAGCGAGGCGCCGGCGTCGTACGCCTGCTGCCTGCCCAAGCTGTTGAGCGGCACATCGGTGTGTCCCTGCAGCCGGCCCGCTGCATTCCAATCGGTCTGTCCGTGGCGTACCAGTGCCAGCACCCTGCCCCCTTCGTCCGGTGGACGGGATGGCCCGCGGAGACGGACGATCCCGTCTATCACCTTAGCCCGGCGGCGGTCGGCGCTGGCCGTTCGCCCGGGCGGACGTGACCGGAACCATGGTCAAGGATGCCGCGGACTCGGCCGGGTCGGGGATACCTTTAGTCCGTGGTCAAAGTTGTGGGAATCATCCAGCCGGTCGAAACCAAGGAATTGTCGGCTGAAGGGGAGTCCTATGCCGACGCCCGGGCCGCCATCGAAGCGCAGGTCCCGGACGGCTGGCGCCTGCTGCAGGTCACCGTGCAGTAACACGCCGCCAGCCACCGGGCCCGCGCACCCGGCCGCATGTCGGGCGTAGGCCGTTCCCCAGGCGCAGGCTAGTCGCCGAACAGGCCGCGGATGTCGGTAGCGGTGAGCTTGGACGAGAACATGGCATCGTCTTCGAGCACCGACGAGATCAGCTTGGCCTTCCGCTCCTTCAAGGCCATCACCTTCTCTTCGATCGTCCCGCGGGCCACCATCCGGTAAACCATGACGTTCTTGGTCTGGCCGATCCGGTGCGTGCGGTCCACGGCCTGGGCCTCGGTCGCCGGATTCCACCAGGGATCCAGCAGGAAGCAGTAATCGGCCTCGGTCAGGTTGAGGCCGAAGCCGCCGGCCTTGAGGCTGATCAGGAACACCGGGGCATTGCCGCTCTTGAACTTCTCGATCACCTCGGCGCGGCGGCGGGTGGAACCGTCCAGGTAGCAGTACTCAATGCCGGCCGCGTCCAACTGCTGGGCGGCCATCTTCAGGTAGCTGGTGAACTGGCTGAAAATCAGCGCCCGGTGCCCCTCGCCGATGACGTCTTCAAGTTGCTCGAACAGGACGCCGAGCTTGCTGGACGGCACGGAGGCGTACTTTGGATCCACCAGCGAGGGATCCAGGCTCAACATCCGCAGCAGGGTCAGCGACTGGAAGATGGTGAACCGGTTCTTGTCCATGTCCTCGACCAGTCGCAGGACCTTTTGCCGCTCGCGCTGCAGGTGCGTGTCGTAGATCCGCCGGTGCTTGGGCGTCAGTTCCACCTCCAGGACCTGCTCCTGTTTCTCCGGCAAGTCCCGGGCCACCGCTTCCTTGCTGCGGCGCATCATCAGCGGCTTGATCCGACGGCGCAGTTTCTGCAGCAGTTCGGAGTCCTGGTTGCGTTCGATCGGCCGCTGGTACTGGTCAACAAACCGCACGGCGGACGGGAACAGCCCGGGCGCCACGATGGAGAAGATGGACCACAGCTCCATCAGGTTGTTTTCCATCGGCGTGCCGGTGATCGCAATCTTGAAGGGCGCACGCAGATCGCGGGCACACTGATGGACCTTGGTGGCGCGGTTCTTTACGAACTGCGCCTCGTCCAAGATCAGCCCGGCCCAGTCCGTCTCCTGGTACGTCTCGAAATCCAGCCGGAACAGCGTGTAGGAGGTGACCACGACGTCGGCTTCCGCAACGATCTCCGACAGCGGGCGGCGGCCGCGCACCTGCGTGTCGGTGATGCCCTCGATCTTCAGATCCGGGGCGAAGCGCTGGCTCTCCTGGACCCAGTTCGACACCACCGAGGTGGGCGCCACCACCAGGAACGGGCGGGCGAACGCCGGTTCGCCATGCTGCTTGGCATGCAGCAGCAGGGCCAAAGCCTGCAGCGTCTTGCCCAGCCCCATGTCGTCCGCCAGCACCCCGCCCAGCCGGTGCCGCCAGAGGAAGGCGAGCCAGTTGAAACCTTCGGCCTGGTACGGGCGGAGCTCGGCATCCAAACCGGCCGGCAGGGGAGTCTGTTCCACCGCCTCCAGCGCCAGCAGGCCCTGGACCGATTCGCGCCAGCTGCGGGCCTGGACGGTTTCGGTGGCGACTTCCTCCAGGTCTTCCCAGAGCGAGGCCTGGTAGCGGCTGATCTGCAGTTCGCCGGATTCCCGGTCCTGCATCTGCCGGGCTTCGTCCACCAGCTGGCGGAGACGGTCAAACACCGGCTGCTCCAGCGACAGGTAGGACTTGTCCACCAGCAGCAGCCGGGTCTGGCCGCGGGCCAGCGCCTTGAAGATGTTTCCGAACGGCACGGTGCGGCCGGCCACGCGGACCATGACGCCGAGGTCGAACCAGTCGCTCTCGTCCGTCTCCACCGTGCTGATGGTCAGTTCGGGTGCTTCGGTCAGCTCCTGATAGTCGGGCTTTTCGCCCACAATGTCCACGCGCACGCCGTCCAGCTGCTCCAGCGCTGGCATCGCGTAGCGGGTGAAATCCACGGTGGCCATGTCCCGCAAGGTGCGCGCCGCCGTCGTGCCCACGCCCGGCACGGCCGCGGCAGCCTCCAACAGGTCTTGCTCGGCGGGCAGGTCGCGGTAGTGGCCGGTGTCCGCATCGTCGTCGACGGGAAGCCGCAGCGGCTTGTCTCCGTGGCGGTACTCGATGTGCCAGCCGAGCTGCAGCACGTTGCCCTTGCGGTAGGAAGCGGTCAGGACCAGCGCCGGCGGAACGATCTCCGGGAAGCTGACTGATTCGTCGCTGCTGGCCACCGCGATGCGCTGGCTGAGCGCCGGGTAGTAGCGCTCCATGAACTGCTCGACGTCGGCGGCCGGAACCGTCAGCGGTGTGCCGGAGAGCAGCAGGTTCGCTTCCTGATCGGTGACGGTATGTGCGGTGGGGGCCAGGGTGATGACGGTCTGGCCTGCGACGCTGTAGTGGTAGACGCCGTGGGTGCCGACGATACCCGCAGTCTCCGTGGGGAGTTCCTGGCCGTCGATCCGCAGCGACGGTGTCAGGACCAGGTCGGCAGTGTCCGGGTGGCCTTCGGCGGCACCGTCGCGCGTTTCGGCGGCCGCCGGCGCTACGCCGTCGAGATGGGCGTCCAGGCCGATCACGGCTTGGTCCCGGATGTCGACGACCGTGTCCGCCTTGGTGCCGATCAGCGCAATGCCCAGCCGCTTGGCTTCGGCGAAGAGTTCCCAGAGCAGCGGGCTGCTGAATTCGTCCAGGAAGAGCCAGTCGTTGTCTTCGCCGAAGTAGGTCAGCCCGGTGGCCCGGTGCAGCGGCGCAAACTGGCTGAACCAGCGGTGCTGTTCGGTGTCCAGCGGCAGGCCGTAGGTCTTGTAGCTGATGGTGTTCCAGCGCAGTTTGCTGCGGATCCACCGGCCGGTCTCGTTTTGCAGCACCGGGCGGACGCCGACCCGCATCCGGTTTCCGGCCTTGCGGGTCCAGTTCGGGCCTGCTGCGGAGTTCTCCGGCAGGGAGAGGCCCGAAGGGCGGTACTGGCGGTCGTTCCGGCGGCCCGGCTCCGTCAGCTCGAACTGCAGTCCCAGCCCGGAGGTGCTTTTCACCTTGGTCTTCGCCGGTTTGGCTGCGCCGCCCTTGGCGCCGTCCGGTGTGCCACCGATCAGTCCTGCCAACGAATCCTGCCAGCCGGCCTGCACCGGTTCCGGCTCGCGCGCGAAGGCCTGGTTGGTGATCAGGTGCTTGCCGTTGCTGTTCAGGAGCACGGCGGCTACGTGCTTACAGTCGGAGCCCACCGGGCAGCTGCAGGACGCCGAAGCCGGACGCCACTGACCGCTCGTACCGGTTTCCAGGTAGATCCGGCAGCGGTACGGCAGTGCGGCGGTGCCGATGACTTTAGCGGTCAGGAGGCGGACGGACGGGTCCCAGTCGAGCTCGGCCACTGATCCGTCGGAGGCATAGATCTTGCCGCGGGCAAAGGCGGCGCCGCCCACCAGCCTGATGATTTCGCTGACGTCAACCAGCGGAAAAGTGTGTGCGGCCATGACCTCCATCATCTCACGGTGGAAGCGGCCGCCGGCACGGGCGGCTGAGGCTGTGGACGCGGGAGGACGACCGCCTGGTGAGGCCCCGGCGCCGCCGTCGTGCTCCGCTGGTTAGCGTCAGGTGGTGGGGATCGCCGTCGGTTTCTTGTTCTTGGGATCCAGGATCAGGGCCAGGGCGATGCCGAGCATCCAGACGTCCTTGGCGTAGGGGGTGCCCTCGGGGCTGGGGCGGACGTTGTCCTCGGCGGTCATGTGCGGCGTCTTGAAGTACATGGCCAGCAGCGAACCGGAGAACGCGGCGAGGCCCAGGCCGGCCAGCCTGCTGGGCACGAACGGCAGCAGCAGTGCAGCGCCCAAGGCGGTTTCGCCGTAGGCCAGCAGTTTGCCGAATTTCTCCGGATCCATCTGCCTCAATGAGGGAAACGCGCGGCTGCCCATCTCCTGCATGGCGGCAGCGGTGTCCTTATCCAGCTTCTGTTTGCCCAGCCCGGAATTGAGGATGAACGCGCCGGTGGAGAGGCGCAACGGAATATGGCTCAGTTTCATCGGGAGTCCTCGAATCTGTGTTGTCCGCTGTTACTTTTGAGCCTACGGTTCCGCCGTAACCTCCGCTAGTGCCCGCCGGTGATCGGCCAAGTGCCCGTCGGCGGTCGACCAAGTGAGCGCCAGTATCCGTGGGTGGTCGACCAAGTGAGCGCCAGTATCCGTGGGTGGTCGACCAAGTGAGCGCCAGTATCCGCCGGTGGTCGACCAAGTGAGCGCCAGCGAACGCGTGGAGGCCCCGGGTCCGCGAGCCGCCTATTTCTTGGCGGCGCGGACAACCCGGGCCACGGCCCGACCGGCGGTCCAGACCAGGGGAATCAGCACGGCCAGCAGCGCAACGGTGTTGGGCCGGAACGTTGCGGGCCCGTCGCCGCGCCCGGTGTAGGCGCCGAGCGGCAGGGCCAAACCGCCGCCACCACCGCCGGCGGCTCCATCGGCATCGCCGCCGCCGCCGAAACCGTACTGGACCAAGGCCACCGGAACCACGGTATCTCCGCCCACCTGCAGCGGTTCTCCAAAGGTCCGGGCAACGCCCAGCGACTTGAGCTGTTCGGCCAGCCGTTCCGGTACGGATGGGCCGGCCGACGGCCCCGGCCGGGATGAGGGAGCAGATTCGGGCGAGACGGATCCGGTTTCTGTGGGCATGGCCACATCCTAGTGGAACGAGACAAGGCGCTGAATAGCCGGAGTTCCGGCTGAAGCATTCACCCGGCCAGGAAACCCAGCACGCCCCTGGCTTCCAGGTTCAGCTCCCGGCGCTTGACCCTGACGGCAAGCCGGTAATAGTCCACCAGTTGTTCGCAGAGTACCGGCCACGTCCGGCCTTGTACCGAGCGATGAGCCGCCTCGCCCAGCGCCCGGCGCTTGGTGTCGTCGCCGGTTAGGTCCCGGACGTAGTCGCGCAGTTCATCCAGGTTCCCGGGCCGGTAGATCCAGCCGGTCCTCGAAGGGTCAACCAGGTCCAGCGGGCCGCCGCGGCCCACGGCCACGACGGGCACGCCGCTGGCCATGGCCTCCTGAATGGTCTGGCAGAAGGTTTCCGATTCGCCCGGGTGCACAAAGAGGTCGAACGAGGCGACACACCGTGCCAGTTCTTCGCCGGTCTGGAAGCCGGCAAAGTGCGCTCCGGGCAATTTGGCCTGCAGCTCCTCCTTCAGCGGACCGGAGCCCACTACCACCAGCCGGGTGCCGGGGAGATCTGCCAGCACGGCCAGATCCGCCACTTGCTTTTCCGCCGCCAGGCGGCCCACGTAGCCGATGATCCGTTCCCCGTTGGGTGCTACGGATGCCCGCCAATCGGCGTCGTACTTGTCCGGATGGAAGCGGCTGGTGTCCACTCCGCGGCGCCACAGGTGGACGCGGATGCCGCGGCTGCGCAGCTGTTCCATGGCGAACGACGACGGCGCCAGGGTCAGTGTGGACGCTTTGTGGATGCTCTCCACCCGCTGCCAGAGCAGTTCCTGCAGCCAGGGCGCACCGTAGCGGGCAGCATAGGCGGGCACTTCGGTCTGGTAAACGGAGACGGTGGGCAGGCCGAGTTGCTGGGCGGCCTGCACCGCGCGCCAGCCCAGGATGAAGGGGGAGGCCACATGGACCACGTCCGCCCGGAAGCTGGCCAGCACCCGCCGGATCCGTGCCACGGTTCCGGCCGCCACGCGCACATTCGGGTAGCCGCGCAGCGGGATGGACGGCAGCCGGTAGACCGGGTAGCCCTCCACCGTTGCCGGTGCGGTGTCCTCCAGCCACGACGACGTCGGTGCCACGACCAGCACGTCGTCTCCGCGGCGCCGCAGGTGGGCGATGACTTGCAGCAGTGAATGGGTGACCCCGTTCATGTGCGGCAGGAACGATTCGGCGACGATAGCTATCCTCACGCCACCCAGCCTGCCTGCGGCCGGCAACGAGCAGGCGAGCAGACGTGATCGTGTCGGTGAACGGCGGCCTAACTCCGCTCTGGCAGGGTGGTCGGGTGACCATGGGACTCCTGGCGCTGATCACCGGCGCGATCTTTTTCGGTTCGGTGGCCCAGCGCATCGCGGGCATCGGGTTCGCCCTGCTGGTGGCGCCGATCCTGGCCATCTTGCTGGGGCCGCATGAGGGCATCATGATGATCAACATCTGCGCAGTGGTCTCCTGCGGGCTGATTGTGCCCCGCGTGTGGCGGGAGATCGACTGGACCCTGCTGCTGTGGCTGTCCGCTCCCGCCGTCGTCGGTACGGTTGTCGGCTCCTGGCTTGCGGTCCAGGTCCCGCCCGCCGTGCTGTCCACCGTGGTGGGCGCGGTGGTGATGGCCGGACTGGCCGTCGCGGTGGTGCTGGGCCGTGCGCAGGTCACCGTGTCCGGGCAGCTGCCCAAGGCACTCGCCGGGCTCGGGTCGGGACTGACCAACGCGCTCGCCGGGGTGGGCGGTCCGACGGTGAGCGCCTACGCCATCCTGTCCCGCTGGCCGCCGCGACCGTTCGCAGCGACGCTGCAGCCGTTCTTCCTGCAACTGTGCCTCATCACCGTGGGTGTGAAGCTGGCGGTGGACCCGGGCAGCGTGCCGCACCTGAAATGGTGGATGTGGGCGGTCATTGCGCTGGCGATCATCGGGGGCATCTTCGCCGGCGAACGGCTCGGCCGGCGGCTGCGGGACGAACACGCCAGGGCCGCCGTGGTGGTGCTGGCCTTTCTGGGGGCGGCCGGTGCGTTGGCCAAAGGACTGGTGGATCTACTGGCCTGAGTGCCGCGCCTTTCCGTTTATTTAGGTCCACTAACGAGGGCTGGCTTTATTTTCTAAAGCAGGTATGGTCTGTAGCAAGACATCCCGCTTGAGAATGAGGAGCAAGAATGTCCGGAAAAACTCCTGCGCGCGAAAGCGCAAAGAAGCAAGGCCGAAGCATTAAAGAAAAGCGTGCCGAAAAGCGCGAAAAGGCGACCTTGGAGAGCGAAACCATTCCCAAGCGCCGGAAGCGTTAGCGCGCCGGAACCATTGCTGACCGTGGAAACGGCGGCCCAGTTGCGGGGCTGACGCGTCGAGGGGGCACGGAGGTATGGTGCCGGCGGAATCGTGGTCACGCGGTTCTTGCTGACTGGCGGAGCCACGGAAAGAGTCCGCGGAATTAGTTTTCCTGCGTTGACTTTCCGTTGAGCGAATATCCGCCTGCGGGGCGGCCGGATGATTTCAACATCATCCGGCCGCCCATTCCATGTATTGATTGGTGGTGTTCCTGCGGCGTACAGGAACGCGTTGCAGCTTTCGGAACGTGAATATCAACTGTTCCGTCTCAGGGGTCCAAACGTCTAGCGTGTCGCCGGCGAGCGGCGTACCGTTTTGCTTGCTGGGGGTCCGACACACGGGGAGGACCAACGCCATGGAATGGATCCGGCCGGACGACACCGGTTACGACGAGGCTCGGAAACTCTTTAACGCGATGATTGACCGGCGGCCGGCCGTCATTGCTCAGTGCGGCAACCCGAATGATGTGGGGGAGGCACTGCGCTACGCCCATGAGCACCGTCTAGACGTGGCAGTGCGGTCCGGAGGCCATTCAGTAGCGGGCATGTCCATGAACGATGGCGGACTGGTCATCGACGTCCGTCCGATGAAGACCGTGACGGTGGATGCCGCAGCCCAGACCGCGACAGTGGGCGGCGGCGTGACCTGGGGCGAGTTCGACCGAGCGGCCCAGCCCTACGGGCTTGCGGTCACCGGCGGCCGAGTCAGCACCACAGGCGTCGCCGGCTTCACGCTCGGCGGCGGCTCCGGGTGGATGGAACGGAGCTGGGGTCTGGCTTGCGACAACTTGGTCTCGGTGGATCTGGTCACGGCGGCCGGCGAACTGGTCACCGCGAGCGAACAAGAAAACCCGGACTTGTTCTGGGCACTGCACGGCGCCGGCGGAAATTTTGGTGTTGCGGTCTCCCTGACCTTTCGGATGTATCAGGTCGGTGAGCAGAGCTTGGCCGGCCTGATGTTGTGGCCTGCCGACGCTGCGCCCGATGTGGCCCGTGCGTACCGCGACTTTGCACCGGATGCACCCGCGGGCGTGGGAACCGCCTTGGCATCCGTGATCGCCCCTCCGGAGGAGTTCGTCCCGGCTGACCTGCAGAACAAACCCGCGCTCGGCGTGGTTTTTGTCCACGCCGGAGAGCCCGGAACCGGCGAGGCGGCGCTCGAGACCGTGCGCAGCTGGGGGCCCGCTGCTGACGTGGTGGCGCCGCGGCCGTATGCGGAGTTCCAATCAATGCTCGACGATCAACCGGACCAGTTTAATTATTGGTCCGCCGAATACCATGACGAGTTTCCGGACCCGGCGCTTGACGTTTTCCTCCGTTCCGGCGCCAAGTTGCCGCATCCGTCCTCACAGTTGCTGCTGATCCCGTGGGGTGGCGCTGTGGCCGAGGTCTACGGCACCAGCACGCCGATGGCCCGGCGCGACGCCACCTGGGTGAGCCACCCCTTCGCGCTGTGGCAGGATCCTGCCCAGACAGAGGCGGCCATCGCTTGGGCGAAGGGGTTCCGCCGGGATATTTCCGACTTCGCCACCGGCGGGGTGTATTTGAACTTCATCGGCCACGAGGGGCAGGACCGGATTAAGGCAGCGTTCGGGGAAGAGAACTACAACAGGCTGGCCCGGATCAAGCACCAGTACGATCCATTGAATGTCTTCCGAGGCAACCAGAACATCGAACCCGCTGCCTGAGACCCGATTACCGGACCCTAGAGCGTGAGCCGAGCCCCGCCGTCGTGCGCTGGGAAAGTACGACGACGGTGCGCGCCCGCCATGTGCCGATGGCCACGGCGCCGAGTCGCTAAGCGGGCGGGGGCAACCTGACTGGCACCATAGAAGCAATGAAACTCACGTCGCGACCGGGCGGTCAGGCCGGACTGCCGATGCCCCTCTGGCTGCAGGGTGCCTTCGAGTTCTTCCAGTGCGCCCTGCTCTCGGCCATCGTGGTGCTGCTGCCGCTGGTGGGCGTTTGGTTTGCCGACGGTTTTGACGACCGCAGCTTCGATTCGCTGGCCCGTCTCGGCGGCCAGGCCTGGCTGCTCATCCACGGCGTCCCGCTGGAACTGGCCATCCAAACCGGCGCCAGTTCGGCCGAAACACTGCGCGGAACGTTGTCGCTGGTGCCGCTGGGACTCACGCTCATCCCGTTCTTCCTGTCCTGGCGCGCCGGACGGCGGCTGGCCCGGGCCTCCTATACGGACCAGCTGTGGCAGGCACTGGCCGGCGCGCTCGGAACCTATGCTGCCGTGGGCGCAGCGACCGCATATCTGGTGAAGACCGATGAAGTGGAGATTTCCACTCTGGCCGGGGCTCTCATTCCGCTGCTGCCGGCTGGGGCTGGACTGATTGTGGGCGCGTACCGGGAGGCCGGGTCCTGGGCGCGGTTGATCGGCGTCGACGCGGCCGCATGGGTGGCCCGCACCAGCCAGCATTCTCGCTGGGCCGGATCCTACGTGTGGGCCGGCGTTCGTGCCGGGCTGCTGGCGGTGACCGCCGCCATGGCGCTCTCGGCCCTGCTGCTGGCAGTGGACCTGGGCCTGCACTGGGCCGAGGTCGTGGAAATCTATGAACAGCTCAGCCCCGGCATCATCGGCGGCGTCGTACTAACGGTGGCGCAGTTGGGGCTGGTACCCAACTTCGTCGTGTGGGCGCTGTCGTGGAGTTCGGGGGCCGGATTCGCCCTCGGCTCCGGCAGTTCCATTGGGCCGCTCGCCACCACAGTGGGACCCATGCCCGCCTTGCCCGTGTTGGGCGCCCTGCCGTCCGGCGAGCTGACCTACGGGCTGGCCGCCTTGGCCGTGCCGGTGGTCGCCGGCGTGCTGGCCGGCTGGTGGTTTCTGCGCGAGGGTGAGAATCATTTCGACGAGTGGCTCTCCATCAAGATCCGGGCCCGCTGGTTCACGGCCTCGGCGTCCACGCTGCTCCTGGGGCTGTTTATTGGTACCGTCGCCGGGGCAGCGGCCGCCGCGCTGGTGTGGCTGTCCAACGGTTCGCTGGGTATCGGCCGGCTGACGGAGATCGGGCCGGATCCGTTGTGGACCGCGCTGTGGGTCGCCGGCGAAGTAGCGCTCGGCACCATGATCGGCCACGCCGTCGCACCCTGGCTGGAGCGCGAACCGGCCCGGGCCCGCAGCCGGACGTGACCTACGGGTTCAACAGGTCGGTGAAGTTCAGCAGCTTGTCCTCGTAGTTGCCCAGGCATGCTTCGCGGGCCGACTGCGTGACTGCCAACTGATTGCAGTCCTCGAAGGCAGCGGTCAGGGGCCAGAACAGCACCTGCGCCAGCGTGGTCAGCAGGAAGAACGCACCGGCACCGACGCCCAGTACATAGGTGATCCGCAGCGAGCCCGGCAGCCCCGCGCGCACCGCTTTTACCAGGCCTATGACGGCCACCACGATGCTCGCCACGGCCAGCGCCGGAGCCACCGCCTTCCAAGGGAGCGGGAGGGCTGTTGCTAGGAAGGTGGAAGCCAACAACAGCAGCAGCACACGGACAAAGAGCCCCGCCGACTTGGTCTGTTCCTCGGTCGGCTCCGGGCGCGTGGTCTGCTGCATGGATTAAGCCTAGGCGAGAGGGACGCATAAAGTTGATTCCATGCGCATAGTGGTTCTCGTATCCGGCTCCGGCACCAACCTGCAGGCCGTCATCGACGCCGTCCGTGACGGCGGGCTTGATGCCGAGATCGCCGCGGTGGGCAGCGACGTTCCCGGCTGCCGCGGGCTGGAACGCGCCGTCGAGGCGGGTATCCGGACCTTTACGGTGGCCCCCGCCGACTTCGCCTCACGGCCCGAATGGAACCGTGCCCTGGAAGAAGCCGTGGCGGCCAACAGTCCGGACGTGGTGCTGCTGGCAGGCTTCATGCGCATCCTTGACGCCGAATTCGTCGCCCGCTTCGAGGGGCGCCTGGTCAACACCCACCCGGCCCTGCTGCCGTCCTTCCCGGGCGCCCACGGCGTGCGCGATGCCATGGACCACGGCGTCAAGGTCACCGGCGTGACCGTGCACCTGGTGGATTCCGGCGTCGACACCGGCCCGATCCTTGCCCAGGCGGCAGTTCCCGTGCTGGACGACGACACCGAAGAGTCGCTGCACGAACGGATCAAGGTCGAGGAACGCCGCCTCCTCGTGGAGACACTCGCCAAGCTCGCCTAGGTCCACTCGAACAACGACGCCGGTGCTCGCCAATCGGTGTAAGCGCGGTTCTCCCGCGCCAAGACACGCGATATTTACGTGCTGCTGTCAAGGGCGGCGCTTGCTTTCAACCCGCTGCAGACCAAACCTGTGGAAAACCTCCGCACCTGTCGATTCGTCTGGTTAGACTGGCTCGCACCAAGCGTCCAGCCCGTCCAGCACCCGGGGGTCTGAGTGAGCCAGCAGCCAACACTCATAGCTACAACGCGCGTCCGCATCACCATTTTCCTCATCTCCGCGGCAGCCCTTGCCCTCTCCGCCTGCACAGGACCAGCCGGCGCCGAGCCATCAGCCTCGCCCGCCCCCGTTGCATCGGAGTTGGCCATTGGGTCACCAACGCCAAGTCCAACGTCGTCAGCCACAGCAACATACAAGCCGGCATCCGAGGACGGACCAGCAGAGAACGTTCCCGTCCCTGAGCTCCCAGAAGCAGCAACAGAAAAGACTGAAGAAGGCCTAACGGAGTTCTCGGCATACTGGTTGGAAACGATGACTTATGCCTATGCAACAGGTGATCTTGAGCCAATGAAGGCCATCAGCGGCGCCAACTGCACAGCTTGTATTAACGCAGCGCAGACCATTGAAACTTCCTACAGTGATGGCGGATGGATGGTGGGAGGAGGACTCACGCCGGCCTCAAGTAAAACTAACTTTAAGCAGACGCCGGAAGGCGAGTATCAAATTGTTTTCCAGCACCGGCAAGAGGCACTGGATGTCTATCTGATGGACGGAACACACGAAATCAAATCTGATCCTGTTGATTCCTCAGTCATGATCATGATCGCCGCCTACGACGGCGGCCATTGGGTGGCGAAGAACGTTGAGACGATCGGAAAGTGAAGCTGGCAGTTCTGTTCGGTGGAAGCGATGCTGGCGAACGGTCTCATGCTGCTTGCTAATTTCCATTGGGTTTGTTTTCACGTCATCAATTTCCTTTGCAGCCCGTCAGGACGACATATCACTCGGTCAGGATGGAGTTCGTTCTGAAGCTTGGGTTCAGGATCCCGATACCGGGATGTGGCATCGAACGCTGGGGCGCCTTCCTCTGGATCCGAATGGATATCGGTTCGAGCCACTCTGTCTGGAGGACAAGAGCCACCAAAGCGCGCCTTGTGTGCAACAGATTGATCGCTGCACCGAAGGGGAAGGCGCGCGACTGGTGCAGTGGTATACAGGTCTCTCCGGGACGGATCGCTCGACTTGGGCGGCACTCGGGAATCCCGTGTGCATCTATTCCGAGGAGCCTGGCGATGTTCTAGATGAGATCGCCGGACAAATCCAACATCAATTTGAGCAGCGACCCGTAGCGGCTGGCGAGGTCTTACTTCAGCCGAACGAACATACTCTGAGAGGAGCTCACACCAACGTCTTTGCTGTGGCACAAGAGCAGGTTTTCGAACTCATTATGCTCGAGCAAGAAGTCGTTATCCGAGCGGAACCCGTGGGCTATGCATGGACTTATGGTGACGGGCATAGCTTTGGTCCAGTGACGGATCCGGGGGGTCCGGTGCCGCAGGACCGTTGGGGTGAGCAGACTGCGACAAGTCACATTTATCAAGAAACCGGCGACTATCGGATCGTTTTGACGACTACTTTTAAGGGTTACTACTCCGTCAATGGGGGCCAGGAGATTCCGATCCCCAACACTGCAGACTTTAGTTCCGCTCCGGTGGAGATCAGCGTCTGGCGGTCGGTGGTGAACAACTATGCAGACAATTGCCTCGAGAATCCGGAGGGCGCGGGGTGCTGAAGCGGAGGGGTGGTGATCTGCCACACCTGAAGCACTCTTTTCAGAGTTTCGCGTTCGTCCCGGCGATAGGGTATGTGACGGTGCTGACGCCGCCCAGATGCGAAGACGTCGGCTCCCTCTCATTCCGTTATCCCAGGGGAGACCATGAAGAAGTTGATGATGTCCGGCGCCGTGGTGACTGTGGCAGCTGTTGCGCTTGTGGGCTGTGGCAGTGAGGCCGGGCAGGACAAGGCTGCAGTAAGCAACAAGCCGGTGGCGGCTAGCACTGAAGCGCCGGCGCAGAACGTCCGGACGCCGGAGAAGAACGACCGGATGTCCGAAGACACAGACCAGGGCTTGGCGTCCTTCACGTACTACTACTTTGAAGCCAAGAATTATGCGATCCAGACCGGCGATGCAGACCTGATGCGCGAAGTCGCCGCTGACTGCAGCGGTTGCATGACCGAGGCGGACGCCATTGAGGCTGTATACGCCGACGGCGGCTGGATTGTCGGCGGACAGCCCAAGGCCCTGAACGTGGTGGCGTTGGATGAAGCCAAGGACGAGGAGGGTAACCTCAGCGCCATGGTTCCGTACATGGAAGACGCCCGCACCACCCTGGACAAGGACGGCAAGACCGTCGAGGCCAAGGAGTGGGATTCGGACGGAACCACGCTGACGGTAACTGCCAACTACGCCGACGGCGCGTGGGCGATGGTGTCGGTCGACGAGACGCCGAATGCCGGGTTGCCGGAGTAAACACAGATCCGCTAAACGTGCGCCCTTCCCCTGTTGGTGGAAGGGCGCATTTGGGTTCGGGAGCCGTGCAGGTGACTGCCCGAATTAGAGAAGTTCGGCGCCCTTGGTCTCGGGAGAGAAGCGCGCCATCCACAGCACCGCGATCAGCACCAGGACGCCGGCAATGGCGAACGACCATGCAAGGCCCAGATACGGCCACATGACTGACGCGAAGATGAGCGGGCCGAAGCCGGCTCCAACGCGGGAGAACGTCGAGGCCCAGCCGAAGCCGGACCCGCGCAGCTCGGTGGGGTAGAGCTCGGAGACATAGGTATACAGCACGGGAATAGCGATCTGCACAACCATCCCGTAGACCAGCAGCAGGGCCACCACAGCCCCGGGAACGTCGATGAGGAGTGCGACGACGACGAGCGCCAGCGCCGACAATGGACCGGTAATGGCGAGAATCCACTTCCGCCCGGTCTTCTCGACGAAGTACGCGGCGATGATGACGCCCACCAGACCGACGGCGGCCATGCCTGCCGTGGTGAGGAAGGCACGAGCTGCGGCGAATCCGGCGTCGATGAGGATGATCGGCATCCAGGTCAGGGCCAGGTAATAGACCAGCAGGATGCTGAAGAACAGGGCCCAGGCCGCCGTCGTAATCTTCCAGTTGAATTTCCAGACGGCTTTGAACTGCACCAGGACGTTTACGGCGGACAGGCGCGGTGCTTCGCTTGGGTCGGGCAGCCGCCATTCGCGGACGGTTCCGCCGGTCCGCTCAATCATGCCGTTGATGACTTGTTCGGCCTCCGCCGTGCGGCCGCGGCTGACCAGGTAGAGCGGGGATTCGGGCACCGACCTGCGGACCCAGAAGACCAGCAGGGCGGGCAGGACCATGATCAGCATGGTGAAGCGCCAGTCGGCCACGGTGGCCATGATGATGGCCGAGACAAAACCGCAGAGCGCGGCGCCGACCGGCCACCAGCCGTCCATCGCGGTCAGGACGCGGCCGCGCAGCCGGCGCGGGGTGAATTCGCCGACCAGCGCGTAGTCAACGGGGACGCAGCCGCCCAGGCCGAAACCGGCGATGAACCGGAAGACGCAGAACCAGACAATGTCCGGTGCGAAGGCCCCGCAGACAGTGAAGACCGAGAAGACCAGCAGCGTGGCGGTGAACGCCGTCTTGCGGCCGATGAGGTCGGCGATTGAGCCCCAGATGAAGGCACCGAGTGCCATGCCGATCAGATTCGCCGTCCCGATCCAAGCAGCTTGCGCCGGAACAAGGTCCCAATGATCGGACAGCAGCGGGATCAGGACGCCGTTGAGCGTGACGTCCCAGGCATCGAACATGAAGCCGAGTCCGCCGAGCAGAAAAATCTTGCCTTGGACCCGCCAGCGCCAGGGAAGTTCCTGCACGATCTGGTCGCCGGTGGGCAGGGAAGCGGTCTGCGTCATTCATGGCCTTCCAAAGGAGCATCTAGTCTCACTTTAGCCGCGTGGGGCAGATGAGAGGCTTCTCATTGAGTTCTCCTCAACGTCTCACGTTCGGTGTGCATTCTTGAGTCATCAGCACCTCGCAAAGCACCGTGAAAGGCAGAACATGAACAAGCGCACTCTGTGGATCGCAACCGGAACTCTCGGCGTGATGGCAATCGGCGCCGGATCCGCTGTCGCGGATTCGGCCTTCGAAAACGAGGATCTGGGACAGAGCATCGTCCAGGCAACGGAAGCACCGGCCCTCAGCCCGGTCATGGAAACCAGTGTGTCCCCGGCTGCGGTGAATCTGGACCAGCACGACGTGAAGACAGCTGTGTCGGCGGTGACTGCCCAGTCGGCGGCCAGCCCGGCCTCCGCCCAGAGCGCCCCGTCTCCGGTCTCGGCCCAGTCGGCGGCCAGCCCGGCCTCCGCCCAGAGCGCCCCGTCGCCGGTATCTGCCCAGTCCGCTGCTTCCGCCCCGAGTGCACAGAGCGCTGACTGACCGGCAGTCCAGAAAGCCCGCCAGGTCCCGGATGTCCCCCCATCGCATCGGGACCTGGCGTATTTAAGCCTCGAGGGCCGCACTGGGCGGGTGGGGAGGCACGCGTTAGTAGTCCACGATCCGCCCGAACGACGGCGGTGACTGCGGCGTGCGTCGGCAGACGATGCGGCCGCGCAGTCGCTGGAAGATGTGCGGCGCCAGATCCAGGGCCGCGGCGAAATCCTGTTCCGAGGTGAAGCCGCCGCGCTTCTCCCTGGTTTCGACCGCTTTCTTGGCGAGTGCCCGGGAGAATCCCGGCAGGGCTTCGAGCTCGCTGGCGGAGGCTGCATTAACGTCCACGGCTTCGGCCGCTGTGGCGGCCGAAGAGGGAACACTCGGATCGGTATGCAGCGCGGATGGGCTGCCGGCCGCGGCCCCGGCGCTGGCGGAGGTGGCCGGGAGGCGCTGCATCGCATGGGATGTTCCGGACGCTCCCGGTCTTGGTGCCTTGGCACCATTGCGGGAGCCGGCACGGCTACGCCGCGCGGGCTTGCCGTTCGCTCCGCGGGCCCGGTCACGCGGCTGGCGCCGGCTGTTTAGTTGGCTGCCGGAGCGCGCCCGGACGGTGCGCCCCGTGGTGCGGGACGGCTGGGCAGCGGCGCGGTCGCGGTCCCACTTGAAGCGCAGGTACTCGGGGTTGATGGCGACGGCGAAACTGCTGCCCGCCAGCCAGCAGGTCATGAGCAGCCAGGTGGCGATCTCCTCCTGAAAGCCGTCACCCTCGAGCAGGGCCATGGCAACACCGCTGAGCATGAGGTGGACCAGGCCGAGGATCCACCACAAGGGGCGCTTCGCCCGTGTACCAACCACCAGCAAGGCAGTAAAGCCAAGGAATCCAAAGGTCCCCACCGGCACCAGCAGCCAGAGGCTCTGGCGGACCTTCCATCCCAGCGTGGGCTGCGGGGCTGCCATCAGTAATCCACCGACCTTCCGAAGGACACCGGCTGGGCCGGCGGGAGCTTGCAGGCCAGGTGCGGACGCAACACCACCAGGTCGGGTTGGGAGATCCCAAGTGCGGTGCCGAAGTCTTCTACCGAGCGGAACGGTCCGCGTTCGTTGCGCAGCCGGACGGCCTTGCGTGCCTTGTGCCTGCTGATTCCGTTCAGTTTCTGCAACGCTGCCGCAGACGCGCTGTTGACGTCCACCGGATCGGCCGCAGGCCGCGAAGACCCGGCGGCTGGGGAAACGGTGGCGCGGGCGTAGTAGTTGCTGGCATCGAGCCCGGGATCGTTGAGGAACTCGGCCGTCCTGCCTGTCGGGCGCGGGGCCGGGGCTGTGCCGGAAGGGAACGCGGCAGCAGTGCGGGAACCGCGGCCGAAGATCGCCCGGGCGGTGGGACGCGCCGTCGTTGTTTCTGTCCCAACGTCCGCTGGTGTGCGGCGGATGAGGGCGGACCATGCAGTACCGGAGGAACGGGAGGCCAGCTCCCAGCGGTTGCGCAGCCAAGCCGGATTGATGCCCAGCGCATGCAGGGAGCTGATGGTCCACAGCAGGATGCGGGCGGTGCCGCCGGCTTCCGGGTTCATGGTCAGCGAGACCAGCAGCACCACCAGATACAGACCGGCGGCGGAGAGCCAGGCGGCACGGCGGGCCAACAGGCCGATGACCAGGAAGCCAGCCCAGCCCAAGAACCCGGCGCCGAGCAGCGCCAGCAGCAACCACAGGCTGCCGGCCACCAGCCAGAGGACCGGCGGCCTGCCTGTCCGGCCGGTGGTGGCGGGGTAGTGGTCAGCGGCGGACATTCAGGACCATGGTGACGCTTTGGTCTTCTTCAACGGTTTCCGATGCGAGTTCCAGACCAGCGGTGTGCGCCCGTTCGCGCAGCCTCCGGACCACCGCTTGCTGGACCCTCCGGGCGTAGGCGTCGTCGATGGCCTGGACGATTTCCGCCGCGCGCTGCCGGTCAACATCCTCACCGCTGAAGTGGACCTGCCAGATGCCTTCGGCGTCGCGATCGAACACGGCCGTCGCATCCGTCCAGGCGGCCTCGATGGAGTTTTCCGCGGCCTGGGTGACCTCCGCCTGCGTGTCCGCCAGGGCAGCCTGCAGCAGATCCAGGTCCTTCATGCGCGTCCGCACCTGGACCTGCGGCACCGATTCAACTTCATCGGCCTTATTCGTTTCGTGGTTCTTGGCCTTGTTGTCGATGGCGGCATTGACGGCGGCAACTGCGGCGATGGCGGCCGGGATGAGCAGCACGGAAACACTCATGGGGTTTCTCCTGATCGGGTGCCGGCCGGGACCGGGCGGGGTATGAATGTGGGGTCAAGAGCGTGGCGGGTGGCGGAGGCAACCGCGCCGGGGGCTTTAGGCCTGGCGCCGGGCCGGTCGGCACGGGTCCCCAAGTCGGCCAACAGGGCGTCCAATTGGTCATCGGAAGCCCAGCCGTTCAGCCCGACGGTGCCGTCGGTTGCAATCCGGATTTCGATCCGGTCCGGCTGCGCGCCGATGTCCTCCAACAGCTTCCGGTACCGGCCGGTCAGCGCGGTCAGGCCCTGATTGGTGGAGCCGATCCACGGCCGTTGCAGGTCGGGCCGGTCCTGAAGGTAGGGTCCGTCCGCCAGCAGGTCGGTGGCAGCGAGCAGGCCGGCGATGTCCTCCCGGTCCGCCGCCCAGCGCTGCAGGTCCTGATGCCGGTAGCCGGTGAAGGTCATCACCGACAGCCCGGCGTCCCGGAAGGAACGCGCGACGACGGCGCTGGCCGCCGCCTGCTCGAAGGGTTCGCCGCCCAGCAGGGTAAGTCCCTGGGACCCTGCAGTCACGGCCTGCTCAACCATGTCGGCAGCGAGTTCCGCGGTCGAAACGAGGTCTGCGCCGCGGTCCGCCCAGAGGTGGGGGTTGAAGCAGCCGGGGCACCGGATGGAGCAGCCTTGCAGCCAGAGCGCAGCCCGCCGGCCGGGTCCCTCCGCGTCGGTGGCCGGAAGGAACCGCGCATACCTGATGGATCCGGCGTCGGTCCGCGCCGGAACGGAGCCGTTGTTGATCCGGGATTCCGGTACCCGTCCGGCTAGCTGATCGGGCGCTCCGAGGCTAGTCTGCCGACTCATTGTGTACGTAGTCGCTGGCGGTGACCGCGGTGCGGGCGTAGTCCTCGGTGTAGGAGCTGGAGACGGTTTCCGCTTCCAGCAGGTCTTCCAGCACGGTGATGTAGTCCAGGCAGTCGGCGCCGAAGATGTTGCGGGTTTCGGCAGCCACGGCGCCGTCCGGTCCGACCGTGACAATGAGTTGTTGCTGGTCCATCGCTTCTCCTTCGGAGTCGGGTGCTGTCTAGAAGTCCACGGTGCGGCCGCCGCGGACCGGTTGGCCCGCCGCTACGGCCGGCCCGGTACCGGCGGCGGGTTGCTGCGGATCAGCCGCGCGCGGGGTACCGGTGTCAAGGTCCTCGCTGCCGGTGGCGCCGACAGCCCGTAACGCCGCCCATTGCCGGATGGCGCTGACTTCCTCCGCCTGGGTGATGGCCAGCGGGATCATGTTGGACACGGCGCGCTGCAGGTCGGCCAGCAGCACGTGGCGGTGTTCCGCGTACGCGTCGAAGAGCGCGGCGATCACGGCCTGCTCGATCTCCGCACCGGAGTAGTTCTCGGAAGCGCCGGCGAGGAGTTCGACGGCGGCTGGATCGTCGGCGATGGCGCCCAGTTGGTTGGCCGGCGTGCTCTGGCCAGCCATCTGGATCTGCCAGATCACCCGGCGTTCGGCGTCGCTGGGCAGGTCGACGAAGAAGATTTCGTCGAACCGGCCCTTGCGCATGAACTCCGGCGGCAGCCGGTCGATGTTGTTGGCGGTGGCGACGACGAACACCGGATGGCGTTTCTCCTGCATCCAGGTCAGGAAGGATGCGAAGACCCGGGCGGAGGTGCCCGAATCTCCTTCGCCGTTGGTGCCGGCGAAGCCCTTCTCAATCTCGTCGATCCACAGGATGGCGGGGGAAATGGCTTCGGCGGTGGCGATGGCGTTCCGCATGTTCTGCTCGCTGGAGCCGACCAGCCCGGAGAACACCCGGCCGATGTCCATGCGCAGCAGCGGCAGCCCCCAGCCCGAAGCCATTGCCTTGGCGGTCAGGGACTTCCCGCAGCCGGGGACGCCGGTGATCAGCACGCCCTTGGGGGAGGGGAGGCCGAAGTCCGCGGCGGCATCCAGCCAGGATCCCTGGCGCTTGGCCAGCCACCGCTTGAGGTTATTCAGGCCGCCGACCTCGTCCAGGCTGATCTTGACGTCCACATAATCCAGCAGCCCGGACTTACGGATGGTCTGGCGCTTTTCGTCCAGCACCACCTGGACGTCGTCGGCGGTCAACTCGCCGTCGTCGACCATGGCGCGGGCAAAGGCGTTCTCTGCTTCCGCCATGGTCAGGCCGAGCGCCGCCTGGACCATGTTCTCTTGGTCGGCTTCGCTGAGCGCGACCTTGATCCGTCCGCCGTCGGAATTTTGGCTGATCATGTGGGTGAGCATCGCCTGGATCTCGGCATGGCTGGGCAGTGGAAAGTCCACCAGCGTGACGGCTTTGTCCAGCTCGGGCGGAATCCGTAGCAGCGGGGCCACGATGATCAGCACCCGCCCGGCGTTGCCCTGCCGGAAGGCGGCGGAGACTTCGCGGACTTTTCGGACCACTTCGGGATCCGCCGGACGCTGGTCGGTGCCGAAGTAGGCGTGCAGGTCGAAGAAGATGAAAACGCCTGGGTCATGCGTGCCGAGCACCCGGTCCAGGGCCCGCGCCGGGGCGGTGGTGTTGGACTGCTGGCCGTCGCTGGGGGAGATCAGCCCGCTGCTGGCATTCCAGGTCCACACCGGCCGCGGCGTGCGCAGGGCGGCGGCGCACTTGAGCACTTCGGCGTGCACCCGTGACTCTTCGTGGCTCTCCACGTACAGCACGGGGATGCGGGCCTTGAACGCCTGGTCAAGCGTTTCGGCAAACGACATGGGTATCTCCCCTTGAAGGAACTGAATCGGGATCTGGCTCTACTTTAGGCACAGTTCAGGCGCAGCCCTCAGCGTCCCACGCGGAAGCTCCATTGGCCGTCGGTGGTGTCAACCAGGAAATACGTCACCGGGTACGGCTGCCAGGAAAACCTGGTCGAGCTGCTGCCGATCTTGTTGACCACCAAGTTCCGGCGTGATTCCTGCCAGGTGTAGACGGCGATGTTGGATTCCCCCTTGTAGGTGAATTCGGCCAGCACTTCCTCGCCCTCATAGCGCACCAGTGCCGGGCCGTAGCCGGAGACCGTGCCGCCTTCCAGCTCGGCGTAGGGGACCGGCCGGACCTCCAACTGCCAGTCGCCTTCAGCGTCGATGGTGAGGGTGAACTCGTCCCGGGCCGGGGCCAGCAGCGCGGTGGCTGGTTCGTTCCGGTCGGCAGAGTTGTAAAGGAAGTGGACCGGCCACTTCGGGTTGTCCGGGTCGTCCACCGCCACGCTGACATCGACGCCGCTGGTGACGACGACCTCGAACGGGCCGTCGTAGTCGGCCCGCCGCTGGTAGTCGATGGTGGCATCTCGGGAGCCCGAATAGCTGCCCGCCCCGTCGGACTTCACCGGGGTTTCGCCCTCCGACGCTGCCCCGGGGCTGCCGGCGCTCCCGGCAGCCCCGCCGCCCCCGGCCGCCCCGCCGTCCCCGTTGTCCCCGCTGGCCCCTTCGCCACCGGAGACGGGCGCGGAACCTGGGCCGGCCTCTGCCGCTGGTTCTGCCGCGGAATGTGCGGCGGAATCTTGGTTCCAGTCGGCGCTGAACAGATGCGGCAGCAGCCGTGGCGCGGCAAAGGCCAATGTTCCGCCGAGGATCAGCAGCCCGACCAGCCACACCGCCAGTGAAAAGCGGCCGATCCGCAGTGCCGCGTCCTCCGCCGCCGGTGCTGACATGTTCTTCTGTTCTCCTTCTGCTGCCTTCATGAGGTTACCCACACCGCGGACCGGCTTCACACTCGGGGCCGGGGAGGGGCCCGGCGCTAGACTTGAAGAATCCCCGAAGCCATCCATCCTTGGAGATTTGCGTGAGCTTGAAGCAGCTTGACCGTGTTCCCATCCGCCGTGCGTTGATCTCGGTGTACGACAAGACTGGGCTGGAGGAGCTGGCGCAGGGCCTGCACGCCGCCGGGGTCAGCATAGTGTCCACCGGCTCGACGGCGAAGAAGATTGCCGCCGCGGGCGTTCCGGTCACCGAGGTCTCCGAGGTCACCGGCTTCCCGGAATGCCTGGACGGCCGGGTCAAGACCCTGCACCCGCGCGTCCACGCCGGCATCCTGGCCGACCGCCGGCTGGACGACCACGTCCGGCAGCTCAAGGAGCTCGACGTCGAGCCGTTCGACCTGGTGGTGGTCAACCTCTACCCGTTCGTGCAGACCGTGAAATCCGGTGCCAGCCAGGACGACGTCGTCGAACAGATCGACATTGGCGGACCCACGATGGTGCGCGCCGCGGCGAAGAACCATCCGAGTGTGGCGGTGGTCGTTGATCCGGCCGGCTACGGTGACGTGGTGGAGGCTGCCGCGTCCGGTGGTTTCGACCTGAAGACCCGCCGCCGGCTGGCGTCCCTGGCGTTTGCGCACACCGCCGCGTATGACACCGCCGTGGCCAAGTGGACCGCCGAGCAGTTCGGCGACGACGCCGAGGCTGCCGAATCCGGCTCGGCCGAAGCGCCGAAGTTCCCGCCGTACGCGGGCCTGGCGCTGGAGCGTTCCGAGTCGCTGCGCTACGGCGAAAACCCGCACCAGGCCGCCGCACTGTATGTTGAGGCCGGCGCGGAGCCCGGCATCGCCCAGGCTGTGCAGCTGCACGGCAAGGCGATGAGCTTCAACAACTACGTCGACGCCGATGCCGCCGTGCGGGCAGCGTTCGATTTCGCCCAGCCGGCCGTTGCCGTGGTCAAGCACGCCAACCCGTGCGGCATCGCCGTTACCTCCCCGGGCGCCGCAGATCCGATCGCCGATGCGCATGCCAAAGCGCACGCGACCGACCCGGTGTCCGCGTTCGGCGGCGTCATCGCAGCAAACCGGACGGTGACCGCCGGCATGGCCAACACCGTCAAGGACATTTTCACCGAGGTGGTTGTGGCCCCGGGCTTCGAACCGGAAGCCGTGGAGATCCTGTCGAAGAAGAAAAACATCCGGCTGCTGGTCCTGCCCGAGGGCTTCGCCCGGGACACGGTCGAGTACAAGCAGGTCTCCGGCGGCATGCTGCTGCAGGCCTCGGACCGGATCGATGCCGACGGCGACGATCCCGCCACCTGGACGCTGGCCGCCGGCGCGGCCGCCGACGAGGCAACGCTGGCGGACCTGGCCTTCGCCTGGCACGCGGTGCGCGCGGCCAAGTCCAACGCCATTCTGGTCGCAGCCAATGGAGCGGCCGTGGGCATTGGGATGGGCCAGGTCAACCGGCTGGATTCCTGCCGGCTGGCCGTGGAACGGGCCAACACCCTTGGCGTGGCGGTCGGCGGCGGGGCCGACGCCGCCGGCGGAGCGGCCAATGTCCAGGACGCCGGAGCACCCGAGCGGGCCCGCGGCGCCGTAGCCGCTTCCGACGCCTTCTTCCCGTTCGCCGACGGACTGCAGATCCTCATCGACGCCGGCGTCCGCGCCGTGGTGCAGCCGGGCGGTTCCGTCCGCGACGAGGAAGTAGTGGCGGCGGCCCAGGCGGCCGGCATCACCATGTACTTCACCGGAGCACGCCACTTTTTCCACTAGCAGGCGCCGTCTCCGGCGGCTTTTGCTCAGGGAAAGTATCCGGGACCAGTAGGCGAAATGCTTACTGGTCCCAGTGCCGGGCACAGAGGTTCACGAGGAACCGGTGTGCCCGGCACCGGCTGTTAAGGGAGGCACGCCGTGCTGGCGTTGCAAACCACGGCGGTGGCGGGAACGGGCGACATCTGGCTGGGCGTGGTGATCGTGGCGGTGGCACCGGCCTATGAGGTAGGCCGCCTCCG
The DNA here is from genome assembly GCF_022637435.1 of Arthrobacter sulfonylureivorans. Classification (NCBI taxonomy): domain Bacteria; kingdom Bacillati; phylum Actinomycetota; class Actinomycetes; order Micrococcales; family Micrococcaceae; genus Arthrobacter; species Arthrobacter sulfonylureivorans. The sequence goes on along the minus strand of NZ_CP093326.1, from coordinate 3,111,685 downwards.
GGAAGGCGGGGCGCCGCCGTCGTGCCGGGCGCCGTCGCCGTGCTGGGGGCGCGGCGGGGGAGCGGCCCTCAGCCGGGTGACGTGGACCGCACTGCGCCTGCCCGCGGCCGTTCTGCATGAAGGGTGCGCGTCTTCGACCGGGACCGATGCGGCCTCCTCGGGTAAATTGGAGGAGTTGAGTAAACACTGAAGACCCACTTTTTGCAGGGAGACGCCTCACCCATGGCCAAGATTATCTATACCCACACCGACGAAGCGCCGATGCTGGCCACGTATTCGTTCTTGCCGATCGTTGAGGCCTACGCCTCCACGGCGGGTGTGGAAGTGGAGACCCGCGACATCTCGCTCGCCGGCCGGATCATCGCCGTTTTCGGCGACTACCTCACCGCGGAGCAGCGGATCGGCGACGCCTTGGCCGAACTGGGCGAACTGGCCAAGCAGCCGGAAGCCAACATCATCAAGCTGCCGAACATCAGTGCCTCCGTGCCGCAGCTGAAGGCGGCCATCAAGGAACTGCAGGGCCACGGCTTCGCGTTGCCGGACTACCCGGACGATCCGTCCTCCGACGAGGAGAAGGATATCCGCGCCCGCTACGACAAGATCAAGGGCTCCGCGGTCAACCCGGTGCTGCGCGAGGGCAACTCGGACCGCCGAGCGCCGCTGTCGGTGAAGAACTACGCCCGCCAGAACCCGCACAGCATGGGTGCCTGGAGCGCGGATTCCAAGACCAACGTGGCCACCATGGACGCCGACGACTTCCGCGCCAACGAGAAGTCCGTGGTGATTCCGGCGGACGGCAAGATCAAGATCCAGCTGGTGGCCGAGGACGGCACCGTCACGGTGCTGAAGGACTCCTTCCCGGTGCTGGCCGGCGAGGTCATCGACGGCACCGTGATGCGCGCCGCCGCCCTGGACGAGTTCCTGGCCGCCCAGGTTGCCCGCGCCAAGGAAGAAGGCGTGCTCTTCTCCGCGCACCTGAAGGCCACCATGATGAAGGTCTCCGACCCGATCATCTTCGGCCACGTGGTCAAAGCCTACTTCTCCGAGCTGTTCGAGACCTACGGCGGCAAGCTGGCGGCGGCCGGCCTGAGCCCGAACAACGGCCTGGCCTCCATCCTGAACGGGCTGGATGCGCTGGATCCCGAGGATCGCAAGGGTGTCCAGGAGCTGATCAACAAGGGTCTGGACCAGGGCCCGGCCATCGCCATGGTGGACTCGGACAAGGGCATCACCAACCTGCACGTCCCCTCCGACGTGATTGTGGACGCGTCGATGCCGGCCATGATCCGCACCTCCGGCCACATGTGGGGACCGGACGGCCAGGAAGCCGACACGCTGGCCGTGCTGCCGGACAGCTCCTACGCCGGAATCTACCAAGTGGTGATCGACGACTGCCGCGCCAACGGCGCCTACGATCCCACCACCATGGGCACCGTTCCCAACGTGGGCCTGATGGCGCAGGCCGCCGAAGAATACGGCAGCCATGACAAGACGTTCGAGATCCAGGCCGCCGGCACCGTGCAGATTGTGGACGGGACCGGAACCGTGCTGATCGAGCACCAGGTGTCCGCGGGCGATATCTGGCGCGCCTGCCAGACCAAGGACCTGCCCATCCGCGACTGGGTGAAGCTGGCCGTGACCCGCGCCCGCGCCAGCCAGACTCCTGCCGTGTTCTGGCTGGACGAGACCCGTGCGCACGACGCCAACCTGATCGCCAAGGTGACCGAGTACCTCAAGGAGTACGACACCGAGGGCCTGCAGATCGAGATCATGTCCCCGGTGGATGCCACCGCCTTCACCGTGGAGCGCATCCGCAAGGGCGAGGACACCATCTCGGTCTCCGGCAACGTGCTCCGCGACTACCTGACCGACCTGTTCCCGATCCTGGAACTGGGCACCAGCGCCAAGATGCTCTCCATCGTGCCGCTGATCAACGGCGGCGGCCTGTTCGAGACCGGTGCCGGCGGCTCCGCTCCGAAGCACGTCCAGCAGCTGCTCTCCGAGAACCACCTGCGCTGGGATTCGCTGGGCGAATTCCTGGCCCTGGCGGTGTCCTTCGAGCACCTGGCCACCAGCACGGACAACGCCCGTGCCCAGATCCTGGCCGACACGCTGGACGCAGCCACCGGGACGTTCCTGCTGGAGAACAAGTCGCCCAAGCGCAAGGCCGGCGAGCTGGACAACCGCGGCAGCCACTTCTACCTGGCCCTGTACTGGGCACAGGAGCTGGCCAAGCAGACCGCCGACACTGAGCTGGCGGCGGCCTTCTCCGGCATTGCAGCCGAAATGGCCCAGAACGAAGAGGCCATCGTCGGCGAACTCAACGCCGTGCAGGGTTCCCCGGTGGACCTGGCCGGCTACTACCGGCCGGACGCGGCCAAGGCCGCCGAGGTCATGCGCCCGTCCGCCACGCTGAACCGCATTGTGGCCACGCTGACCGAAGCGTAGCCACCGGCGGATCCGCCCGGCTTCAGGCCCTGAATAACGACGGCGGCCGGCGCACCTTCACGCGGAAGGTGCGCCGGCCGCCGTCGTGCTTCCGCAGCTCAGTCCGTGACCGGGACGGCACGGTCGTTGGCGTAGCTCACGCCCAGTTGGGCGCGCACGCCGTCGAAGAGCCGCATGGTGTCCACGGTGTCGGCCCACGGCATGGTCGGGCTCTGCTGCAGGCCGGCCTGGATGCAGCGGGTCACTTCCCGCAGTTCAAAAACGTAGCCGTGGCCGACCGTCGGGAAGGTTTCCACCCGCGCCTCGCCCAAATGCGGCTCAACGGTCAGCTCGGTGGGGTGGTGCAGCGGCGCGTTGCTCCTCAGCCAGCCGCCGGTGCAGGCCACCGTTGCCGTGCGCGGCGAGGCCGCCTGCAGCGAACAGGCCAGCTGCGCCTGCGCGCCCGAGCCATAGCTGAGCGTCATGGCGTTCTGGGCGTCCACACCGTCATCGTTGACCAGGCCGGTGGCGGAAACCGTCTGCGGGAAGCCCAGCGTTCCCAGGGCCCAGGTCAGCGGATAGACGCCCAGGTCCAGCAGCGCACCGCCGCCGGCGGCGGGGTTCCAGAGCCGGGCTGCCGGATCGTAGACGGCAGGAAAACCGAGGTCGGCCTGCACCCAGCGGACCTCGCCGAGCTCGCCGGAGGCCAGGATCTCCCACGCGCGGTTGATGATGGGCAGGAACCGCGTCCAGACCGCTTCCATCAGGAACAGCCCGCGGTCGGCCGCCAGCTCGGTCAGCTCCAGCGCTTCCCGCGCATTGATGGTCAGCGACTTTTCACACAACACGTGCTTGCCGGCTTCCAAGGCACGCCGCGCGATCCCGTAATGCTGGCCGTGCGGTGTGGCCACATAGACCACGTCCACCTCCGGGTCGGCGAAGAGCTGGTCGTAGCCGGCACCGGCATCGCCGTCGAAATAGGCAGTGGCGAAGCCGAAGCGCCGCTGGAAGGCCACGGCGTTGGCATGGTTGCGCGAGCTGACCGCCTGCAGCACGGCATCCGCCAACCGGGCGAGGTCTTCGCTGACCAAGGTGGCGATGGCCCCTGTGGACACCACGCCCCAGCGCAGCGGCCGGCCGGTGGCCTGGAGCGGGCCGGGCGAACCGGGCGCGAGACAGGGCGGCGGCGCGATGCGGGGCAATGGTGTCATGGCTCCATCTTGGCCGCCTACCGGTTGGGACGTCCATGGGGACGGTCAACCTTTGTCCCATCGCTCCCGCGCGGAAGCTGTGCCCTACCGGTGCAGACCTATGGATGGTACAAAGTAAGCAGGCTCAGTATTTCCGACACTACGAGTCCGACACTACGAGGAGGAGCAGCACATGGATACCGGAATGATTGTCGGCATCATCGTCGCGATAGTTGTACTCCTGATCATCATCGGAGTCATCGTCTTCTTTGCTCGGAAGCGGAGCACGCAGCGCAAGCTCGAAGAGCAGGAAGAGCACCGCCGGCAGGCGGCGGAGATGCGGCAGGGCGCACAGGCGTCGTCGGTGGAGGCGCGGGAGCGTGAGGCAGACGCGATGCAGGCGCAGGCCGAGGCCCAGCGCGCGGACGCCGAGGCGGAGCGGGCCAAAATTGAAGCCGAGCGACTGCGCCAGGACGCCGAGCGGCGGCAGCAGGACGCGCAGGGAATCCGGCGCGAGAGTGAGGAGACGCTGCGCAAGGCCGATGACCTGGACCCGGACGTTAACACCAAGGACCGTGATAGCAGGTCAGACCGCAAACACGACGGCGGCGCCCAGCGCGGCGACGCCGGTACCGACCGTCGGGAAGACACTGATACCGGCCGCCCGGCCGACACGGATACGACCCGTGGCACGGGCCCGGGAGCGGACACCGCCCGCGAGGGCGATGCTGCTGCAGCACAAGGCGACGAGGCCGGCCGCCACATCGACGACACGCGGCAGGCCGACGACCCTCGGTATACCGATGACCCGCGCCGCGGCGAAGGCGGCAGTCACAGCATTTAGGCGGAAGCCGGCCCGTCCGCCGTCCGCCGGCCCGCCTTGCTGAGCATCGGCAGGATACTCAGCAGGCAGCAGGCAGCAGGCAGCAGGCAGCCGGCCGCGGCCGTCAGGATCAACAGCCGGCAGTCCACGAATCCGATCAGCGCGGCCGCGGCCAGTGCCGCCATCACCTGCGGCAGGTTCAACAAAAGGTTGGCTGCCGCGCCGGTCCGGCCCTGCAAGATTCCTTTAGCAATACCCGGGTTGCGGTTGGAGCGTCGACGCGTTCACGACCCGGGAGCACAGGGCTGCGGCTGGTCGGCGAATCGGAACCACTCCGGAAGGTCCGCGGTGAAAGCCTCGGCAATGGGGGACGTGCCGGCGGCGCGCCAGTCCACCACCGCGTCGACCTCTACCTCGTTCTTGTTCCATTCGAACCAATTGACCATCTTCAGCTGCGGGTAATCCTCCGGGATGCGCGGATCGAACAGCTGCTGCCACCAAGCCTGCTTGATCGCCAGCTCCTCGGCCCCGGCCCGGCCGGGGATGCTCAATGCCGCCGTTTCCGGAACGGCCACCGGCTTGCCGCGTTCGTTGCCGAACTCGGCATAAAAATCCGGGACGGCTAGATCATTGCCGCCGTCGCCGTTGTACGTGCCGGTCAACTGCTGCAGGAATTTCCCCTCTTCCGGCACAACGTTGGCACCCCAGGGGTAGGTGTTGCCCCAGTGATAGAGCGACATGCCCACCCAGTCGACGGCCTCGTCGCCCGGGTAGTACGGCGCGTAGGGATCGTCATCGCCGGTGATCCTCCCGTCCTTGTTCGTGTCCAGGTCCAGGAAATCCTGGGTTTGCGGCCTGGCCTGGTGCTGGCCGCCCGCTAACGGGTAGCCGCCACCATAGTTGGGCGCCCACATGGTGGCGCTGCCCGGGGCAATACGGTGGATCGACTCCGCCACCCGACGGAACGCCTTCTTGTACGCTGCCGGCTGCTGGCCCCATTCGTACCAAGAGCCGTTCATCTCGTGGGCGAAGCGTACGATGACGGGCACGCCGGCGCGGTTGTAACGGTCAAGAGTGGTTGCGAGATCATCCGAGACTCGGGAGGTCACCGCTGCCAGTCCTGCCCGCGGTTCGAGGGTCAGGAGCAGGATTCCGCCCTCCGTCCTGACCTGTTCAAACGCTGCTTCCAGGTTCGCCGCAGCATCGCTGCTCAACGGGAAGGAAGCGAAGCTGACGACCACAGCCGGCCTGCGGCCCAGGGCCTTGCCGTATTCCTGCAGGGTCTCCTGCTCCCAGTCCAGATTCACGCCGGAGAGAACTCCGGACGGCGGGGCCAGCGAGGACCCGTCCCGGGGAACGCACACGGCACCGGACGGTGCTGCGGAAGATGGTGCCGGATCCGCGGCGCAGGCGGAAAGCCCCAGAACCAGCACCACCGAAGAAACAACCGTCCGCCACACCCGATTTGCAGTCACGTCCCCCATTCTTCAGCAAGCACCGCCGCGGACCGTTTAGCCGCGGGCACGCGAGTCTGGGCCACTAAGGTCAGCCCTTCACCGAGCCGCTCATCAGTCCGCCGACGAAGTACTTGCCCAGGATGATGTAGACCAGCAGCGTGGGAAGGGAGGCGATCAGCGCGCCGGCCATCGATGCGGCGTAGTCGGTCAGCTGCCCGCCGGCCAGGAAGCTCAGCGCGATGGTGACCGGGCCGTTGGAACCGGAGGAGAAGAACGCCGCGAACAGGTAGTCGTTCCACGCCGAGGTGAACTGCCAGATCAGCACCACCACGAAGCCCGGGGTGGAGATCGGCAGGATCACCGAGGCGTAGGTGCGCAGCAGGCCCGCGCCGTCCATCCGCGCGGCCTCGATCAGCTCGCCCGGAACGGACTCGTAGTAGTTGCGGAAGATCAGCGTGCAGATGGGCAGGCCGTAGACGATGTGCAGCACCAGCAGCGAGGGGATGCCGTTGGGCACCCCGAGGCCCTGCATCAACTGGGTCAGCGGGATCATCACGGCCTGGTAAGGAATGAACATGCCGAACAGGATCAGCGTGAAGACGACGTTGGCGTACGGGAAGCGCCAGCGCGAGAGCACGAAGCCGTTCATCGAGCCAAGGAAAGCGGAGATTATCGACGCCGGAATGACCATCGCGAAGGTGCGGCCCAGCGCTGGGGCAAGGGTCTCCCAGGCCTTGGCCCAGCCTGCGGTTTCCCACGTGGTGGGCAAGAGCCAGGCGGTGGAGGGATCGGCGTCGGACGGGCCCTTGAAGCTGGTGATAAACAGGACGTACGCCGGAATCAGCACCACGAACACGAACAGCAGCAGGAGGGCGTATTTGAGCGTCCGGTTCATTTTCTGCCGGCCGGTGCGCGGTGCCGGCGGACGGGGCCTGGCGACCTCGACGGGCGGCGGGACGGTTGCGGTGGTCATCAGCGTTTCTCCTGCCGCGAGGTGTAGACGAGGTACGGCACAACCACCAGCGCCACGAGCACCAGCATGATGGTGCCGATGGCCGCCGAGTCGGCGTAGTCGCTGCCGATGTACTTGACCCACATCATGGTGGCCGGGACCTGGATGTCGTACGTGTTGGCATCCGGAACGATGGCGCGGATCAGGTCGAACAACTTCAACGACATGTGGCCGATGATGATCACAGCCGAGAGCATCACGGGGCTCAGCTGCGGGAAGATCACGTACCGGTAGAGCTTCCATTCGCTGCAGCCGTCGATCCGCGCCGCTTCGCGCAGTTCTTCCGGGATGCCGCGGAAGCCGGCCAGGAACAGGGCCATCACGTAGCCGGAGAGCTGCCAGATGGCCGGCACGGCGATGGCGGCAATGCCCCAGTTGGGGTCCGACCACCAGCTGTTCTGCAGGAAACCGAGCCCCACGCTGTCCAGCAGACGGTTCAGGCCGGTGGTGCGCTCACCGCCGGACTGGTCGGTCTGCAGGCTGGAGAGCAGCCAGCGCCACACCACGCCGGAGGCGATGAAGGAGACGGCCATCGGAAAGAGGTAGACCGAGCGGAAGAACCCCTCGCCAAAAGCGGGCCGCTCCAGGATCCAAGCCCAGAGGAAACCGAAGATCAGCGTGCCGGCCAGGAACACCACGGTGAGCAGGAGCAGGTTGCGCAGCGCGTGCTGGAAATCTGCGTCCCCGAACAGCCGGAAGTAGTTCTCCATGCCGACGAAGTCCGACGACGGCCGGGCGGTGTGCTGGTTGGTCATCGAGATGCGGACGTTCTCCGCAATCAGTGCATAGACGAAAACGGCCAGCAGGACGAGGGTGGGGGAGATCAGGGCCAGCGCCGGGCCCCAGGTCTTGACTTTCTTGAACATGGAATTCTCCTTGTGCCGCCGCCGGCACACCGGGTGGGACGTGGAAGGGCGGGCGCGGTGGTTCTGCCGCGCCCGCCCGTCCGGGGGTGTCCTGTTACTGCTGGAACTTCTCGGCGATGGACGCCGCGGAGTCCTGCAGCGCCGCCACGTCCTGCGGGCCGCCGAACTTGCTCACCGCGGTGCTCAGTTCGTTCAGCCAGGCCACGGGGACTGCGGCACCGTGGGCCAGCGAGGACACGATGGTGTCGGATGAGAAGTCCTCGATGGCGCTCTTCTGGTACTCGCCGAACTTGTCGGCAGGCACGTCCGTGCGGGCCGGGATGGAGCCCTTCGCCGCGTTGAAGGCCTGCTGGCCGTCAACACTGGAGATGGTGGTCAGCCAAGCCTTCGAACCGTCGGGGTTCGGAGCGCCCTTGGGCAGCGTGAACGAATCTGCCAGGAAGTCGAAGACGCCGTCGGTCCCGGGGGTCGGGAAGTAGACATAGTCCTCGCCGGGCTTCTTGCCGTCCTGGGAGAACTTGGCTTCGGCCCAGTCGCCCATCACGTTGTAGGCGGCTGCGCCGTCCTCCACCAGCTGCGTGGCCGGACCCCAGTCGCTGAGGGTGTCACGGTCGGAGTTGGTGTAGCTGAGCGCCTTCTTGTAGTTCTCGATGGCTTTGGTGACGTCCGCGCCGGCCCAATCGGTGGTGCCGTCCCAGAGTCCGTTGTAGCCTTCGGCGCCAAGGGTAGCCAGCAGGATGTTCTCGAACAGCTGTACCTGGGTCCACGTGCCGGCCACGGCCAGCGGGGTGGTCCCGGACTCCTTGATCTTGTCCATGTCCGCGAACCAGGCGTCCAGGTCGGCCGCCGGCTTGGCCGGGTCCAGGCCGGCTTTCTTGAGCACGTCCACGTTGGCCCACACCACGTTGGCCCGGTGGATGTTCGACGGAACGGAGTAGATCTTGCCGTCAACGGTCAGGCGGTCCAACAAGTCCTTCGGGAAGGCCTCGTTCAGCTTGGCATCCTCGTAGAACGAGGTGAGGTCCTCGAGCTGGTCGGCGGCGATGTAGTCCTGCAGCTCGGCGCCTGCGTGGGCCTGGAACGAGTCCGGTGGATTGCCCGACTTCAGGTTGGCGGCCAGGACGCTCTTGGCTTGGCTGCCGGCGCCGCCGGCGACGGCAAGGTTGTCGAACTTCAGGTCCGGGTACTGCTCGGAGAAGATGTCCACCAGTGCATCCAGCCCGACCTTCTCGGAACCGTCCGCCCACCAGGTGAAGACTCCCACCGAACCCGACGCCTCTGAGGGATTGGCATCCTCAACCGCGCTTCCACCGCCGCAAGCGGACAGGAGCAAACCTGCAGCCGCAACGCTGGCGAGCATAGCTATGCGTCGCATAACGCCTCCATCAATCAACAGTCTGTGGCCACGGGGTCTGCATGACCCGCACACGGATGTGTGGCTTGAAGGAAGTTAACTCCGTCACACACCTTGTCGTCAAGAGTTGAACGCAAAGCGTTACCCAACTGTCAGCCGGCGGCGTGCCTAGACGAACGGCAGTTCCGCCTGCTGGAGCACCAGCGTGGCGGCCCCCAACGCCTCTGCACGGCTGCCCAAGGTGGATATCGCCAGGTCGGTCGATTCGCCGACGACCGGAACCACATGGCGCAGCAGTCCGCGCCGCACCGGGTCCAACAGGATGCCGCCGAGGCCGGTGAGCGGGCCGCCGACCACGATGAATTCGGGGTTGAGCAGGTTGCAGACGTTGGCCAGAGCGCGCCCCACCGCCAGGCCCGCATCGTCGATCACCCGGAGGGCGGCGGGGTCGCCATCCAGGGCGATCCGGACAATATCCTCCGTGCCGATCGGGGCGTTGCGGCCGTGGCTGAGCAAATCGATCATGGTGGACGTGGACGCTACGGTCTCCAGACAGCCGCGGTTGCCGCAGCGGCAAATGACTCCGTGTTCGGCCACGGTGGCGTGGCCGATCTCGCCCGTGACCCCGATATGGCCGTAATACAGTTCGCCGTTGAGAACCAGGCCTGCACCGATGCCCGATCCAATTTTCAGAAACACCAGGTTCTGGGCGTGTTGGTATGGGCCCCAGCTCACTTGCGCGAGCGCGCCCAGGTTCGCGTCATTGTCCACGAACACGTCGGCACCGAACCGTTCCTGCAGCCGGGCCAGCAGATTGATGCCCACCCATTCGGGCAGAATGGCGCCGTGGATCACGGTGCCGGTCCGGCGATCAATCGGCCCGGGGATTCCGGCACCGACGCCGAGCACCGCACCGGGGGAGACCGATTGTTCATCCAGGAGCCGCTGGACCAGCCGAGCGGCGGTGTCGATGCCTTGCTCGGCGTCGTGGCCGAGGGGCAATTCGACGGCGTCCGCTGCGAGCACTCGGTGATCCAGGCTCACCAGCACCACCTGCACGTGCCTCCGGCCGAAATCCACTCCGACGGCGACGGCGCCGCGGCCGTCGATCCGGACCGACAGTGCCCGCCGGCCCGAACTGGTGGTCGGTGCGGTACTGATCAACCCGTCTTCGGCCATGGCCTTGACGATGTTGGACACGGTAGCCGTGGATAGCCCGGTCTGCCGGGACAACTCGGCCTGCGTCAGTGGACCGCGGGCCATTAGTGCCTGCAGGATCCGTTGGCTGTTCCGCCGCCGCAAGGCACCCTGGGAGCCGGGCCGGTGCTGGGTGCCCCGCGGAATGGACCGCGACGAGGCAGCGAGCGTGGACGGCGGATCGGCTGACATACTCAAAAGAGTGCGTCAGGCGCGGCTTGTAGTCAAGAAGTTAACGCAATCTCGTCCTGAATGCGACGCCGGGGGCCGGCCGGCCAAGGCCGGGCGCTGCCTTGGAGCCGGTGGGCCAGCGGGCCTGCCAGCAGCAGGCCACCGCCGCCGGCGAGCACTTCGGGGTAGCGACCGGGCGGGGGCTGCTACTGCTCGGTGGCGTCGTCGATCGCGTCGCGGTGCAGGGCAGCCAGCTCCACGTAGCGGGAGGCGTTGTCGAGGACGGATTGGTATTCTTCCTCGGTCAGCTCGCGGCGGACCTTCGCGGGGACGCCCGCAACGAGCGAGCGCGGCGGAATCTGCATGCCCTCCAGCACGACGGCGCCGGCTGCCACCAGCGAACCTTCGCCCACGACGGCACCGTTCATGATGGTGGCGCTCATGCCGATCAGGCAGTTGTCCTCGACGGTGCACCCGTGAATCACTGCGGCGTGGCCGACGCTGACGCCGGCGCCGACCGTGCAGGGGAAACCGGGGTCGGCGTGCAAGACCACGTTGTCCTGCAGGTTGCTGCGTTCGCCGACCCGGATCGGAGCGGTGTCACCGCGGACGCTCGCGCCATAGAATGCGCTGGAGTCGGCGGCCAGGGCCACGTCTCCGCAGAGCGTGGCCGTGGGGGCAACAAAAACAGACAGGTCGACGGCCGGCAGCATGCCGGCGATGGTGATGATGTGGGCCATGGCACCAGCCTAGCCAGTCGGCGGAGCTTCGGCGGGTTCGTGACGACCGTGCCGTCCTGGTATCTGTCGCGTCAGGGCTTGGTCACGATGAAGAACTGGTAGTGCCGACCAGTCCCCGGCCGGTCCCAGGTGGTGAAGCCGGAGACCAGTCCGTGTTCACCGAAGAGCCGGCGCACCGTTTCGTCGTGGCGGCGGCTGAAGAAGCGGTTCTGTTGGATCTCGTCGTCGACAACGATGACCTCCTCGTCGTCGCCGGACCAGAGCCCAACCGCCAGGGGAGCGCCCTCGGCCAGGACGCGCATCGTCTCGGCCAGGACATCCGGCAGGTCCCGATCGGGAATATGGAGCAGCGTGCTCATCGTCCAGCCGGCCGAAAACGTGCCGCTGGCGAACGGCAACTCGCGCACCGAGCCGACCACCGCGTCCAAATTCTTGGCACGGGTGATCCGGACGTTTTCCTCGGACAGGTCGATGCCGGTGTAGTGGATGCCCGCGGCCTTGAACGCTAGCCCGTCCGCGCCGGTGCCGCAGCCGATGTCCAACACGCTGTGCCGATGCGCGGCGACGAGCGAGCCGATGAACGCCTGCCTGGCCCCGTCCCTCTTCGGATCCCGCGGGCGCCGGTCGCGGGCGGGGGCTTGGCGGTCATAAAACGCCTTCAGCTCGGGCTCATGGTTGCCCATCCGTCGAGAGTACGCCTCGGGCGGGCCGCGGCACAGAGCCGGGCACCGCCGTCGTGATCAGGGGGTGTCGCCTCAGTGACCCTCCGCCCCGGCTGCAAGCGACCGGCCGCCCCCGGGGCAAAGGCTAATCGAAGACGACGGTGCGGTTTCCGTCCAGCAGCACACGGTGTTCGGCATGCCACTGCACCGCGCGGGCCAGCGCACGGGCTTCGACGTCGCGGCCCAGCGCCACGAACTGTTCGGCGGTGTGGGAGTGGCGGACCGGGATGACTTCCTGGTCAATGATCGGGCCCTCGTCCAGGTCCGCGGTGACATAGTGCGCTGTGGCGCCAATCAGCTTCACGCCGCGGGCATGCGCCTGGTGGTACGGTTTGGCGCCCTTGAAGCTGGGCAGGAAAGAATGGTGGATGTTGATCGCCTTGCCGGCCAGTTCGGTGCACAGTTCGTTGCTGAGCACCTGCATGTAGCGGGCCAGGACCACCAGTTCCACATCGTGCTCGGCGGCCAGGTCCAGCAGCGCCTGCTCGGCCTGCGGCTTGGTGTCCGGCGTGACGGGAATGTGGTGGAACAGGATCCCGTAGAACGAAGCGAGATCGGCCAGATCCGTGTGGTTGGAGACGATGGCGGGGATCTCGATCGGCAGGGTGCCGGAGCGCTGCAGGAACAACAGGTGGTTCAGGCAGTGTCCCGACTTCGACGCCATCAGCAGCGTGCGCATCTTGACGCCCTCGCGGCGCAGCTTCCAAGTCATGCCGAATTCCTGCGCCACCGGTTGCAACCGTTCGTGGAGCTCCGTGTAGGACTGGCCGGTGGCCACCGCTACCCGCATGAAGAAGCGTCCCGACTGGGGGCTCTCATACTGCTGCGATTCGGTGATGTTCCCTCCGGCCTGCACCAGGGCACCCGCAACGGCATGCACTATGCCGGGGCGGTCGGGGCAGGAGAGCGTGAGGGTGTAGGCGGTGGGAGCGGCAGCGTCAGTCACGAGTCCTAGGCTACCGGCTGGCGTTCGGCTTCGGCGGCAAGACGCTTGGTGGCCGAGATGGCGGCGGCGCGGCCGGCGCGGGTGGCACCGACCGTGGATGCGGACGCCCCGTATCCGACCAGGAAAAGGCGCGGTTCCTTCACCACGGAGACGCCGTCCTCGGCCATCATGATGCCGCCGCCGGGCTCGCGCAGCCGCAGCGGCACCAGATGGTCCAGCGACGGCCGGAAACCGGTGGCCCAGAGGATCACATCGACGTCTTCGGTGGACCCGTCGGCGAATTCGACGCCACGTTCCGTGACGCGGGCCAGCTTGCCCCGCGAGACAAGGACGCCGGCGTCAATGCCCTGTTGGTAGGTCTCGGTCAGCGGCAGGCCGGTGGCGGCAACCACACTGAGGGTGGGCAGCCCGGCACGGGTGCGCTCGTTGACTCTGCGTTCCACGTCGACGCCCCACTCCTTGTCGAACGGGGTGGCGGTGAAGTCGGGTGTGCGTCGGGTGGACCAGAGGGTGTCAGCCCCGGCGGCATCCAGTTGCAGCAGGAACTGTAGCGCCGAGGTGCCGCCGCCGACCACCAGTACGCGCTGCCCGCGGAACTCGTCGGCCGACCAGAAATCCCGGGTGTGCAACTGGCGGCCGCGGAAGGTTTCCTGCCCGGGGTAGTGCGGCCAGTACGGCTTGTCCCAAGTTCCGGTGCCACTGATCACCGTGCGTGCCAGCCACTCGCCGCCGGTGTCGCTGCGCACCCGCAGGAGGGCACCGTCGTCGTCGATTGAGGTGACGCGGACGGGGCGGTGCACGGGCAGCTGGAACAGCTGCTCATAGGCACCGTAGTAACGGCGGACGACGGCGGAGGACGGCTCATGCGGATCCGGAGTCCCCAGCGGCAGGCCGGGGAGGTCATGCAGTCCGTGCGCGGCGTCGAAGGTCAGCGAGGGCCAGCGGTGGCGCCAGGCGCCCCCCGGGCCGTCGTTGGCATCGAGTACCACGAAGTCGCGTTCCGGAACCAGTCCGCGGCGGGTCAGCTGGTAGGCGGCGCTCAACCCAGCTTGGCCTGCGCCGATCACCACGGTCTGCAGCTGATGGCCGCTGCCTGTTGCCTGGTCCGCCACGATGCTCCGTTCGATTTGTTGACACTTCAACTTCTATGGGCTGTAACGGCGCCGGGCGTCGGGGTATTCCGGGGCGGGCCGGGCGGGCGGGCCGCGATCAGCCCCGGCAACTCGGGCGGCGCCGTCGTCAATGCACAGGGCCAGCTGGTGGGCATTAGCGAGGCGTATATTCCGCCGGAGGCAGGCGCCGTGTCGCTGGGCTTCGCCATTCCCTCCGGTCGAGGACCTGCTGGCCGTCCTGAGGAAACATGATCCGGGCGATGTGGTCACCGTGGAAATCCGCCGCGGCAGCGACACCGGCCAGGTGAAGGTCACGCTTTCGGACCGGCCGACGGGGTGAGTGGCTGTTAGGATTGGCTCGCCGCGACTGGCGTTAGGTGGGACACCACCAGGAAGCGGCAGCAGGGACGGAGATCCTCGATTGCCGCTCCTGTAGATGCAGACCACGGATCGCACGCCTGGGACGTAAGGTCACGTTTGGGCCGGAGTGTGTCCGGGGCTGGTCATGCGTCATGCGTGCGGTACCTGCACCCGGTAATCTGGCCTGTAGCAGTGAGATAAACCCACCACCCAGGAGATTCTCCCCGTGACTTCCACGCCCTCTGTGACCGATCTGCCGTTGTCCCAGGTTGATCCCGAAATCGCCGCTGTGATCGACGCCGAACTCAGCCGCCAGCGCGACACCCTTGAAATGATCGCCTCTGAGAACTTCGCGCCGCGTTCGGTGCTCGAAGTCCAGGGCTCGGTCCTGACCAACAAATACGCCGAGGGTTACCCGGGACGCCGCTATTACGGAGGCTGCGAGCACGTAGACGTCGCGGAAAACTTGGCGATCGAGCGGGCCAAATCGCTCTTCGGCGCGGAATTCGCCAACGTCCAGCCGCACGCCGGCGCCCAGGCCAACGCTGCCGCCCTCTCCGCCCTCATCCAGCCGGGCGACAAGATGATGGGGTTGTCGCTGGCGCACGGCGGACACCTGACGCACGGCATGAAGCTGAACTTCTCCGGCAAGCTCTACCAGGTGGCCGCCTACGAAGTGGACCCGCAGACGTTCCGGGTGGACATGGACAAGGTCCGCGAGCAGGCACTGGCCGAGCGCCCGAACGTGATCGTGGCCGGCTGGTCCGCCTACCCTCGGCAGCTGGACTTCGAAGCCTTCCGGTCCATTGCCGATGAGGTCGGAGCCTACTTCTGGACCGACATGGCGCACTTCGCCGGGCTGGTCGCGGCCGGGCTGCATCCGAACCCGGTGCCGCACTCGGACCTCGTCACCTCCACCGTCCACAAGACCTTGGCCGGTCCGCGCTCCGGCGTGATCCTGGGCAAGGAAGCCTTCGCCAAGAAGGTCAACTCCGCGGTGTTCCCGGGCCAGCAGGGCGGCCCGCTGATGCATGTGGTAGCGGCCAAGGCCGTGGCTTTCAAGATTGCCGCCGGCGAGGAATTCAAGGTGCGCCAGGAACGCGTGCTGGAAGGCGCCCGGATCCTGGCCGAACGCCTGACCGCTGCCGATGTGGCCGAGGCCGGCGTCTCGGTGCTGACCGGCGGCACCGACGTGCACCTGGTCCTGGTGGACCTGCGCAACTCCGACTTGGACGGCAAGCAGGCCGAAGACCTGCTGCACGAGGCCGGCATCACGGTCAACCGCAACGCCGTGCCGTTCGATCCGCGCCCGCCGATGGTCACCTCCGGCCTGCGGATCGGTACCCCGGCGCTGGCCACCCGCGGCTTCGGCTCTACCGAATTCACCGAGGTCGCCGACATCATCGCCACCGCGCTCAAGGGCGGGGCAGACGTTGCCGCGCTGCGCGCCCGGGTAAAGAAACTGGCCGACGACTTCCCGCTCTACCCGGGCCACGAGGAGTGGTGATATGAACCTGTACTCAACCCCGCCGACGTCGCGCGTGCTGGACGGCAAAGCCACCGCTGCGCAGATCAAGAGCGAACTCACCGAGCGCGTCTCGGTACTCAAGGCCAAGGGCATCGTGCCCGGTCTGGGCACCGTGCTGGTCGGCGACGACCCGGGCAGCAAGTGGTATGTGGGTGGCAAGCACAAGGACTGCGCCGAAGTGGGCATCGAGTCCATCCGCCGCGACCTGCCGGACACCATCTCGCAGGAGGAATTGGAGGCGGTCCTCGACGAGCTGAACGCGGATCCGGCCTGCACCGGCTACATCGTGCAGCTGCCGCTGCCCAAGCACATCGATACCAACCGCATCCTGGAGAAGATCGATCCGGCCAAGGACGCCGACGGCCTGCACCCGATGAACCTGGGCCGGTTGGTGCTCAACGTGGGCGGGCCGCTGGACTCGCCGCTGCCGTGCACCCCGCACGGCTGCGTGGAGTTGCTGCTCCGTCACGACATCGAACTGGCCGGCAAGCGCGTGCTGGTGGTGGGCCGCGGCGTCACCGTGGGCCGTCCGCTGGGGCTGCTGCTGACCCGTAAGACGATCAACGCCACGGTGGTCCTGGCCCATACGGGAACGCTGGATCTGGCCGCGGAGCTGCGGGAGGCCGATGTCGTCATTGCCGCCGCAGGAATGCCGCACATGATCAAGGCAGCCGACCTCAAGCCCGGCGCCGTGGTGCTGGACGTGGGAGTGAGCCGGGTCGAGGACGAAGACGGCAAGGCCAGGGTGACCGGCGATGTGGAGCCCGAGGCCCGCAACGTGGCCAGCTGGCTCTCGCCCAACCCCGGCGGCGTCGGCCCGATGACCCGCGCCATGCTGCTGGCCAACGTGGTGGAAGCCGCCGAGCGCCAGGCGGGCTAAACAGCGCGCAGTCTCAGCACCAAGAAGGGCCGTACCCGCCAGAACTCGCGGGTGCGGCCCTTCTGCATGGCTGCCCGGCGCGTCCAGAGCCAGCGCTTTCGGATCGCCTACCATCCGCTGGAGAGAAAAGCGGATAAAAGGCTGTCGGTTATCTCGTTTTCTCTCCACTGGATGCCATCTGGATGCCATCTGGATGCCACCTGTGGAGAACGCCTGCGCCTCAAACATCCGTTGCAGATAATGCGGTATGTCCTACGAATCCAAAAGCCTCGGCCAAGAAGACCCGCCGATAGCCAGCGGAGCTGACGGAGATCAGGTCCGGAGAGCTGGTGAGACAACCCGGAAACTGCGCGGGCGGCCTCCTCGACTTCCATTACACCTGCAGCACTCAGCCTTCACCTTCGAGGACGCCTTCACAGCGGGGCTGACCCGGACTCAGCTTGACAGTATGACGCTGGTCCGGGTCAGCCGCGGTGTACGAATGCACCGGGAGGCAGAGCCCGATTTAGCGGCGCATGTCAGGCCCCTGACCCGGATTAGCGGCAGCTGCGCCGCATCCCATGACACGGCCGCGCGTCTCTGGAATTTCCCGGAACCTGAGCGCCGTCCGTTTGATCGGCGCATCCACATTTCGCGTCCAAGCGGCGGCGCGCGGATGCAGCGCCCCGGCGTGGTGGGTCACCGATCCCGGCTCTTGCCAGATGAAGTCGCTTATGTGGATGGGCTGTGCGTCACCACCCGCACGCGGACATGGTTGGACTTGGCGGAGGCGCTGGAGATAGATGATCTGGTGGTAATAGCGGACTATCTCCTCCGAATTCCACGGCCGGAGTTCGAAGGGCGGGCGGAGCCGTACGCCACCCGGGAAGAGCTTCTGGCAATGCTGCGACGCCACCCCGGTAAGCGGGGGCTTCTGAAGGCCAGAGAAGCCTTAGCCTTGGCCCGCCTCGGAGCCGACTCCCCGCCGGAGACCAGACTTCGGCTGGCCATGCTCAGCGCGGGGTTGCCCGAACCTGAGGTGAACAAGCCCATCAGGAACGACGACGGCGATACCCTGCACGCCCCGGACCTGTCGCTGCCTGAATACCGCATCGCAATTGAGTACGAGGGCGAAAGCCACGGCAACGCCGACCAAATCGTCCGTGACATTGAGCGGGAAGAACGTGCGCGGGCAGCTGACTGGGATGAAGTGCGGATCTCCAAGCGGCATATGGCCAACGGCGCCAGACGGGCGGTTGAGAAAATCGCGGTGGCGCTTCGTGCACGCGGATGGCGCCAGGAGGACGCCGCCTGACCTCGCACCAGATAACGGGGCGCTGATAACGGGCGCGCTGAGGGCAGCGCACAGACAAATGCAGACGCGGACAACAGGACGGACAGAAAAGCGGGTGCCTTGCCGGAATTGCTTCCGGCAGGGCACCCGCCTCATTCGTTGACTAGCAGCGCTGGGTCAGCGCAGCTCGTCTGCTCAGACGCCCACCTTGACGGCGTCGTCGGTGGAGATGCCGCGGCGCTTGTCGAAGACGGTGGCGCCGACTTCCTGCTCCGCCTGGTTGTTGATCGACAGGTCGATCCCCGGGCGGTCGCGCAGGATCAGCACGGCAATGATGGAGATGATGGTCATGCCGAACAGGTACATCGAGACCGAGCTGCTGGCGCCGGTGGAATTGATCAGTGCCTGCGCGATGGTCGGAGCGAACGCGCCGCCGAGAATCGCACCCAGGGCGTAGGCGATCGAGACGCCGGAGTAGCGTACCGAGGCCGGGAAGATCTCGCTGTACCAGGCAGCCTGCGGGCCGTAGCCCAGGCCGAGGCCAACACTGAACATGCCCAGCGCCAGGTAGAGCATGCCGAGTGAGCCGGTGTCGATCAGCATGAACAGCGGGAAGACGGTTAGCAACTGCGCACTGAATCCGATGAGGTAGGTGCGTTTGCGGCCGATTTTGTCCGACAGGATTCCGGCGATGGCGGTGAAGATGAACCACATGGCCGAGGCGAACGTGATGGCCAGCAGCACGTCGGTGCGCTCCATGCCCACGGCGTCGCTGGTGGCGTAGCTGGGGATGAACCCGCCGGTGGCCATGTAGCCAGCGGCGTTGTTGCCAGCGAAAACGAGGGCAGCCAGAATGACCAGCAGCCAGTGCTTGCGGAACAGTTCGACGACGGGAACCTTGGTCTGCTGCTTCTTCTCGGCGATCTCCTTGAACACCGGGGACTCGTCCACAGAGCGGCGGACCAGGTAGCCGACCAGGATCAGCACGACGCTCAGCAGGAACGGAATGCGCCAGCCCCATTCGAGGAAGGCATCGCCGGGAGCGATGACACCGGTCATCAGAGTGGTGACGCCGGAGGCCAGCAGCATGCCCAGCGGGACACCCAGCTGCGGGAAGGAACCGGCGCGGCCGCGGCGGTCGCGGGGGGAGTGCTCCACGGCCATCAGGACGGCGCCGCCCCATTCACCGCCGGCGGAGATGCCCTGCAGGATACGCAGCGACAGCAGCAGGACCGGTGCGAGGACGCCAACGGTCTCATAGGTGGGCAGCACGCCGATCAAGGTCGTGGAAATGCCCATCAGGATCAGGGTGATCACCAGCATGGCGCGGCGGCCGAGCTTGTCGCCATAGTGGCCGGCCAGGAAGGCGCCGAGCGGCCGGAACAGGAAGCTGATGCCGACGGACGCGAACGCGAGCAGAAGGCCGATGGATTCACCGGCCGGCTCGAAGAACAGGTGCGCGAAGACCAGTCCGGCGGCGGTGGCGTAGATGAAGAAGTCGTACCACTCGATGGTGGTGCCGATGATCGTGGCAAACGCGACGCGACGCTGATTCGCGGCAGTCGAGTGCCCTGATACTGCAGTGCTCATGGTTTCCTTCAGGAACGGTCACGCCGAGGAGTTCGGCATGGTGATGATGGTGCGAAGGCGGACAGGAACGACGACGCCGGTGGCTCGCCGCCGATCGTTTCCGTGCCCGGAACCGATCGTGAACGGTTTGGGTTGCGCCGGCGTAGACGGGATCCTCCATCTGTGACGAGCGCAACTATTGAACTTATCACTTATTGTGACACGCCTTACTTCTATCGGTAAACTTCAGAGAACAGGTGAACATCTTTGATTGGACTGAAGAAAAGTGGTGGACTTCACGCTGCGCCAACTGGAGCTCTTTGCGGCCCTGCCCGATCATTCGACGTTGAGCTCCGCGGCAGCGAGCTTGCACATCTCCGAATCCGCGCTGTCCCAGGCCATCACGGCGCTGGAGCGGGCTGCCGGCGAACAGCTATGTGTGCGGCGGAAAGCGCGTGGCCTGCAGCTGACCCCCTCGGGGCAGTTCTTTGCCCAGCGTGCCCGCCAGCTGCTGCGCGATGCCGACGCGCTCATCAACGACCTGAGCGGTGCCGCCGGCGAGCTCAAGGGGCCCGTACGGCTGGGCTGCTTCGCGAGCTTTGCCAGCACGGTCCTGCCCTCGGTGCTCGACCATCTGCCCGAGAAATATCCGGGGATCAGCGTGGACGTCACTGTCGGTTCCCATGACGAACTGCTCCCTGCGCTGGATGCCGGCCAGTTGGATTTGGCCATGGTCTACGACATGGAGCTTCCGGCCGGTTACCACCAGCGCACGATTTACCAGACCGAACTGCAGGCGGTTCTGCACCCTGAGCATCCGCTGGCCGCTCAGCCCACGGTGGATCTGGCAGATCTGGCCGACGAGCCACTGATCATGTACGAATCGAGCCCGAGTACCGCCAACACTTACCGGGTCTTCGCCGATCGAGGGCTCCGTCCACGCATCGTGTCGTCAATGCCGCAAGTGGTGCTGGTCCAGGCGCTGGTCGGCCGGGGGCTGGGCTATGCGCTGCTGATGTCACGGCCGGAAGCTCCGGCCGTGACCGTCGAAGGCAGGAGCGTGGCGGTCCGCCCGCTGTCGCCTCCGGTATCCCGAACCACGATGTGCGCCATTTGGCCAGACACCATGGTCCTCAGTCCGCGGGCGGAGGCGGTGCTGGGCCATACGGTGAGGGCGCTCGGTGGAAGTGCCGCCGGTTAAAGCACTCCCGCGTTACGCTCCCACGGCCGCGCTAGACCGTGGCGGGTTGTTGTTTGGAGTAGGCCTTGAGGTCGAAGTCTGGGTCGGCGGCCTGTTCGGGAGTGAGGGTGCGGCCGGCGGAGAGCAGGCGGCGGGCGGCCATGTGGTCGGCGGGCTGGTTGACGGATTCGACGGCGGTGAGGGTGTTGTTGCGGAAGCAGAATACGGAGAACTTCTCCTCCGCCGGGTTCCCGCGGAGCACGGTCTGGTCGCCGGGGGCTGACAGGCCGGCGATCTGCAGGCGCAGGTGGCCTTGGTTGGACCAGAACCAGGGCAGGTCGGCGTAGCCGCCGGTCTCGCCGCCGGGGCCGGAGCCGGGGCCGGCGCCGGGGCCGGCGCCGAGCATCGCGGCGGCGGCGTGGCGGGCCTGGTCGGTGGCGTTCTGCACTGATTCCAGGCGGGTGCGGGCTCCGGCGTGGACGTTGGGGAAGGACGCGCAGTCGCCCAGGGCGTAAATATCCGGGTCAGACGTGCGCAGGCTGCCGTCCACCACGATGCCGTTATCCACCTCCAGGCCGGCTGCCTGGGCGAGTTCGGTGCGCGGGGTGACGCCGACCCCGACGAGCACCAGGTCCGCCGGGTAGCGTTCCCCGGTGGTGCTGACCGCGGCGGTGACGTGCCCGGCGTCGTTGCCGTCGAAGGAGGCGATGCCTTCACCCAGGCGCAGGGTGACGCCGAGGCGTTGGTGGGCGTCGGCGAAGAAGCCGCTCGTCACCGGGGTCAGGGCGCGTCCCATCGGCCGGTCGGCGTATTCGAGCACGGTGACGTCCAGGCCGCGGGCGCGGGCGGCGGCGGCGAACTCCAGGCCGATGAAGCCGGCGCCGATGACGACGACGGAGCGCACCGCATCGAGGCGGGCGTGCAGGGCCTGGGCGTCGGTGAGGGTGCGCAGGCCGTGGATGCCGCCCAGATCGGCGCCGGGCACGGTGAGTTCGCGGTTGGCGGCGCCGGTGGCCAGCACCAGCTTCGTATAGGCCAGGGTGGTGCCGTCGTCGAGGGCGACGGTCTTGGCGTCGCGGTCGATGGAGGTGGCGTGCACGCCGAGGCGGGCATCGACGTCGTTGGTGGTGAAGAACTTTTCCGGCCGCAGCGGCAGCGGGACCGGGTCCTTGCCGGCTGCGAGGTAGTCCTTGGACAGCGGCGGGCGCTGGTACGGGTGGTGCGGCTCTTCGCCGAGCAGCGTGATGGGCCCGGTGTAGCCTTCCTTGCGCAGCGAATCCACCAGCTGGATGCCGGCCTGGCCGTTGCCAATAACAACCACGTTTTCGGGATCAGTCATCGCGTTCATGGAGGGCCTTTCGGTAGGGGACGGGCCGGCCGGCCGAGGGCGGCCGGTTCAGTCCTGTTCGTCGGGAAGGTCCACTTCGATGTCATCGAAGTGGTCTCCGGCCGTGAGCTGGCAGCCAAGACGGCTGCGGGCCGGATCGCGGGGAGAGGCGGTAGTTTCGAGCATTTCTTCTTCGGCGGCGCTGATGGCGGGCAGACCGTCGAGGTATTCGTCTCGGACGTAGACATGGCAGGTGGCGCAGATGGCCTGGCCGCCGCATTCGCCGATAATGCCGTCAACACCGTTGAGCACTGCGGTCATCATGAGCGTCATCCCGGCCTCGGCATCCAGGCTGTCGACGTTCCCGTCGGCGTGGTGGTAGGTGATTTTCGCCAAGATTCTTCTCCTTGTTCGGGCCTGAACCTTGATCGTAGGCCCGCACTACGGCACCCTGGCCGGGAGGAGCGGCGGCAGCTTCGGTCAGCTTAGATTGCGGTTCGCTCACGCTGGCCGCAGCCCATGCCCGCACTCCGTTGCCCGGGCCGCCGCCTCTCCGGGAAGGCTCAGATCTGGTCGTCGGGGACGTCCACTTCAATCTGTTCCAGGTCGGTGCCGACCGTGATCTGGCAGCCGAGCCGGCTGCGGGTCTCGTCCCGCGGGCCCGCGGTGCACTCGAGCATCTCTTCTTCGTCGTCGCCGATTTCCGGCAGCCCGTCGAGGTATTCGGGCCGCACGTAGACGTGGCAGGTGGCGCACATGGCCTGGCCGCCGCATTCGCCGACGATGCCGTCGACGCCGTTGGTGACGGCGGCCCGCATCAGCGAGGTGCCGGGGTCGACGTCCAGAACGTCAACGTTGCCGTCGGAGTGGTGGAAGCTGATCTTTGCCATGGGGAGCTGTCCTTGCTGTAGGCGTGGAGGTGGGGGAACGTGGGGAAGTAGGAGAGGGAGGCCCAGGGCTTAGCCCCAGAGCACCGGCATCTTGGTCATGCCGCGGAAGACCCAACCGGCGTCTACCGGCGCGTTGTCCGGGTCCAGACGGAGGTTCGGCAGTTCGCGGAAGACCTGCGGCATGGCGATCTGCGCCACCGAAGCCCGGGCCACCCAGGCGCCGGCACAGAAGTGGTTGCCACCGCCGAAGGCCAGATGCGGCTTCTTCTCCCGGTTGATGTTGAACGACTCCGGATCCTCGAAGACCGCCGGGTCGCGGTTCGCGGCGCCCACCACAATGCCCAGCCGGGCACCGGCCGGCAGTTGCACGCCTTCCAGTACGGTGTCGCCTGTAACCTCCCGCGGGTACATGCCGATGGGGGCCACCCAGCGCACGGATTCTTCGAACGCCCGGGCGTACAGCGCCTCGTCGGCCAGCACCTGGGCCAGCTGATCCGGGTTGTCCAGCAGCGCCCACACCGTGGTGCCCAGGACATCGCGCGGTTCGTTCAGCCCTCCGCCGATGGTCATCTTCATGTTCGCGCGGATGGCTTCGAGCGGGATCGGCATCGAGGTCATGCCGGAGAGAAGGCTGGAATCGGGGTTCTTGCGCAGGTAGGGCAGGATCTCGTCGATCGCATCGTCGACTTCGTTGTAGGACTGTTCCGACTTGGCCCAGACCTCGGGATCGTCGGCATAGTTGCCGGTGCCGTCGATCATGGTCTGCGACCAACGCTGCATGTCTTCCTGGCTGGCGTTGTGAAAGCCCATGATCAGGCGCAGGTTCTCCGCGGCGTAGGGAGCGGCATAATCCCAGACGAAGTCGGCGCCGGATCCGGCTGCCTTCAACTGCGCCAGGTACTTGTCGCTGTTGGCCTGGAAGATGGCGTTCCAATGTTCCTTGATCGCTTTGGGCCGCAGCACGTTGCCGTAGGACTTCCGGTCCACGTCGTGTTCCGGGTCGTCCTTGCGGAGCATCGAGTGTCCCATGGCCCGCTTCATCAGCGAGTTGGTCTCGTCGGCGGAAAAGCGCTCCTGGTCCTGTTCGATCACGTGGCAGGCCTGGTAGCTGGTGACCATGTACCGGTTGACGGCGGGCACCCAGTGCACGGGGGACTCGGCGCGCAGTTTTTGGTAGATCGGATACGGGTTCCGGTAGAGATCCGGGATGGTGACCCAATCCGCGGTGGGAACCGGGTGGGCTTCGGTAGCTGCGGTGGTCATGACTCGGTCTCCTGGGGGCGTAGCGGCCGGGACCTGCCATCCCGGTTTCGGCTTACCTCTCACCGTGCCGGCGTGAGGTGTGTCTCGAATGAGTGTGACAGCAGACATATCCGCCGGTAAAGTTCATATTTTGTGGAAATATCCACCGAAAAACTTTGGTTAGCTCTTGCATCAGGAGGTTTGCGTGGTCCGGTACACCCTGCGGCAGCTGGCGTACTTCGTCGCGGTGGCCGACGCCGGTACCATTGCCGCCGCTGCGGACGAACTGCATGTCTCGCAGACCGCCGTGGCTGCGGCGGTGAAAGAGCTGGAGCGGATCTTCGGCACGCAGTTGACCGTCCGGCGCAAGGCGCACGGAGTCAGCCTGACCCCGGCGGGGCGGCAGCTGCATGCGCGGGCGGCCGCTTTCCTGCGTGAAGCGGAGGAACTGGAGCTCAGCACCAGCAGTGGCGGGGGAGAGTTGGCGGGTCCGCTGGTGGTGGGCTGCTACCTGACCTTGGCGCCGACCATTCTGCCCGGGCTGCTTGAATTCTTCGCCGCCGAGCACCCGAAAGTGCAGCTGGATTTCGTCGAAGGCACACAGGACGCCGTCCAGGACAAGCTGGTGGCCGGCGAACTGGACCTGGCCATCGTGTATGACATGGACCTGCGGCCCGGACTGGAGTCGGTGCAGCTGGACACCATGCAGGCCTACGCGCTGTTGCCCGCAGGCCACCGGTTGGCCGGCAAGGATGCCGTGGCGCTGGCGGAGCTGGCCGAGGAGCCGATGATCCTGCTGGACGCCCCGCCCAGCAGCCATCACACCATGTCCGTGTTCCGCGACGCTTCGGTAGTGCCCAAAATCCGGTACCGGACCACGGACTTCGAACTGACCCGTTCGCTGGTGGGGCGCGGCATCGGTTACTCGGTGCTGGTACAGCGCCCGGCCGGTGACGCCACGTATGAGGGCAGGCCCTTCACGGCCCTGCCGATCGAGCCCGCGGTCCGCCCGGTGAACGTGAAGATCGTCTGGCCGGAAGGGATCAGGCTGACCGACCGGGCTGCAGAGATGGTCCGGTTTGCGGTTGAGGCTCATGCGCCTCGTCATGGTGGATCCGGTCGCTGAGTTCGCCCAGCGGTTGGCCGCCGCCGCCCCATTGCCGGGCGATGATTTCGGCCGCGATGGACACCGCGGTTTCCTCCGGGGTGCGTGCGCCCAGGTCCAGCCCCACCGGGCTGTGCAGGCGGGACAGTTCCTCGTTGGTGAGGCCCGCTTCGCGCAGCCGCTGCAGGCGGTCGTCGTGCGTGCGCCGTGAGCCCATCGCCCCGACGTAGGCGGTCTTGCTCCCGCGCAGGGCCACCTCCAGCAGCGGGACGTCGAACTTTGGGTCGTGGGTCAGCACGCAAATGACCGTCCGCTCATCCAGCAGGTCCTGTTGCAGTTGCTCGGTCAGGTACTGGTGCGGCCACTGCACCACCACCTCGTCCGCCTCCGGAAAGCGCGCGCGGGTGGCGAAGACCGGCCGGGCATCACAGACGGTGACCTGGTACCCCAGGAAGGTTCCCATTCGGGCCAAGGCCGCCGCGAAGTCGATGGCGCCGAAAACCAACATCCGGGGCCGCGGCGCGAAGCTGCCGAAAAAGATCCGCATCCCCTCGCCGCGCCGATGCCCGTCGGGCCCATAGGTCAGCGTGGAGTTCCGGCCCGCGGCCAGCAGGCCCAAGGTGTCGTCCGCGACGGCGTGGTTGACGCGCTCGGTTCCCAGGTCGCCGTCGAAGCCGTCCGGACGGACTACCAGATGCCGCCCCAGCCACGCCGGATCCGGGTGCTCAATCACCGTGGCGATGCCCACCGGACGGGAAGCGGCAATATCCGCGGCGACATCGTCGAGTCCCGGAAAGGTCCCACGGGAGAGCGGCTCCACGAAAACGTCGAGGATTCCGCCACAGGTCAGTCCCACCGAGAACGCCTCGTCGTCGCTGATGCCGTAGCGCACCAGCGCGGGCCGGCCGCTCGCGGTCACGTCGGTGGCCAGCTCGTACACCGCGCCTTCCACACAGCCGCCCGACACCGAGCCGATGGCCTCCCCGCCGGCGGTGACCGCCATGGACGCGCCCGGCGGACGCGGCGCGGACTTGAAGGTGCGGACCACCGTGGCCAGGCCCGCCGTTTCTCCTGCCTGCCAGCCGGGCAGCAACTTTGCCAAAACGTCCCGCACGGTTACACGCCTCCTGGCCGCAGCAATGCCACCGCTTGCCGGCGTCCCGACCGGCGGCCGGCCAGGTGTGCCAAGGCGGCCGCAACCAACACCAGGCACAGCACCTTGCCCGGACTGCGCAGCTGGTCGGCGAGCACTTGCCTGGCCACGGCGAGACCGTCAAGGCTGCTTTCGCCCTGCGGTCCAGCCGGCGCCGAAGGGGCAGGGGAGGAGGACGACGGCGGTGCGGCCGGCTGCGTATAGGCCGCGGACCCGGGCTGTGCCCCGGCAGCGGACGACGGCGGCGCCGGCGCCGAGGGCGCAGAGGCCGTAGGCGACGCCGTGGCGGATGCCGGTGCGGCGGACGCCTGGACGGCTGAAGCGGGCGCTGCGTCGGCACCGTTGTGGGGCCCCTTGGCGTCCGGCGCCTTGATCATTTCCTGCAGGTTCTTGGTGAACACGGCAAGCATTTGGTCGGTGACGCTGCCGATCACGCTCTTGCCCATGGCCGCCGCCTTGCCGGACAACGTCAGGTCGGCGTTGACGCTGGCCTCGGTGGCAGCTCCGGATTCGGACAGCTGCATGGTCACCGTCGCCTCTGCGGCGCCCTGTCCCCGTGTTTCGCGCGCCTTCCCCCGCAGCGTTGCCCGCCGGGCGCCGGCGTCGCGCTCCTCCACATGCAACGTGCCCTTGTACTGCATGGTCACCGGCCCCAGCTTCACCTTCATGGCGACCTGATACTCGTCCTCGGAGGTCTTTTCCAGGATCTGCGCTCCCGGGATGCATCCGGCCACCCGTTCGAAATCCATCAGGGTTTCCCAAACTGTCCCGATCGGTGCGGTGACGGAGAACGTGCGTTCAAGCTGCATTACCGTGTCCTTTGCCTGGTGAACTGGTTGGTGGTCCGCGGGCCGGAGCCCTGGCTGCGGTCGGAGCGGATGGCCGCGGCCACCTCCGACAAGGCGGCGTAGCTGTGGCCGCTGACAAACGCGTCGCAGTAAGGCAGGGCGGCCGCCATGCCGCCCGCCAGCGGTTGGTAATCTACCGCCACCTTACGGGGATTGATCCAGATGATTCGATACGCCAGCCGCCGCAGCCGCTGCATCTGCGCGGCGACCTCGGCTGGATCGTCTTGCGCCCAGCCGTCGGACATGACCACCACCACGGCGCCGCGGGCCATGCCCTGGCGGCCGTAGTCGTCGATGAACCGGTGCAGGCTTTCGGCTAGACGCGTGCCGCCGGCCCAGTCCCGCACCTCGGCGGCGGCACGGGCCAGCGCGGTGTCCGGGTCGCGGACGGCCAGCTGCCGGGTGAGCCGGGTGAGGCGGGTGGAAAAGACGAAGGCTTCCGCCCGGGCTCCCGCGGCCGCACCCTGCAGCAGCGAGAGGAACACCCGCGTGTAGGACTCCATGGAACCGGAGACATCGCACAGCAGCACCAGCCGGCGGGGCTTGGGCCGCCGTTGGGCAAAGACCAGGCGGATGGCATCGGGGCCGTTGCGGCGCGCGGTCCGGGCGGTGCGGCGGATATCCAGCCGGGAGCTGCTGCGGGCCGATCGGCGGGTCCGCCGGCTGTCCCGGACAGGAGTGGAGAGCACGATCCGGCGGACCAGTTGCCGAACGACGGCGGTCTCAGCATCGGTCATTTCCGCAAACGATGTTTGGTGCAGCCGCTCCTGCCCCGAAGCCATCAACAGCACCGATTCGCGCGGCGGCCCCTCGCCAGCGCCGGCCCCGTCCCGGCCCGGGAACATGCCGGGCGGCAGGGCCGCCTCGGGCGCCGGGCGGTGGTCGGACGGGCTGCTGGCGCCGGTGGGCCGCTCCGCGGCGCCTTGACCCGACCACGGCGGGTGGTTCGGATCGCCGCGGTGATCGGCCGGATCAGGTATCAGGCCGGCGGCGCCGCCGAAGACCGCCGCGAACACGGCGTCGAAAACCGGCAACTGCTCGCGGTCGGAGACCAGCACCACGCGGCAGGCCCAGTACAAGGTGGTCCGGTCGGCCGGCGGCAGCAGACGCAGCGCTTCGGCCAGTCGGCCGGCGCGGTCCGGTGAGGCGGGCACCCCGGCGCGGCGCAGCGCCGTCGTTAGGCCGGCACTAAGGGCCGCCGTGTCCGCGGGTCGCGCCGCGCCGCGGATGCCACGCTCAGTCATGGCTGCCCACCAACCACGCGCCGCCGCGGGCGGCGATGAGCTCAAGGTCATCCCGGTTCTTGAGCACCGAGCCCCAGGTCCGTTCGGCGCTCGCCGCGTCCAGCCGATCCGCCCCCAGCAGGCTGAGCGCGGACACCCAGTCGATGGCCTCGGCAATCCCCGGGGGCTTGACCATGTCCACGGTGCGCAGCCGGGCGATGGCGGCCGCCGCCTGCAACGCGATGGATCCGGTGCTGGACGGGACCCGGCGCCGCACAATCTCGGCGATCCTCTCCGGGGCCGGGTAATCGATCCAGTGATACAGGCAGCGGCGGGTGAGCGCGTCATGCAGGTCGCGGGTCCGGTTGGAGGTCAGGACGATGATCGGCGGATGCACTGCGCGGATGGTCCCCAGCTCGGGGACGCTCACGGCCGCTTCGGCGAGCAGTTCGAAAGTGAAGGCTTCGAACTCTGCATCCGCGCGGTCGATCTCGTCCAACAGCAGCACGGCCGGCCGGGGTCCCGGGTGCTCGATGGCCTGCAGCAGCGGGCGGCGCAGCAGGTATTTCTCGGCAAAGAGGTCTGTTTCAACCAGTTCGCTGTGCTGTACCTCGGCCAACCGGATGCCCAGCAGTTGGCGCTGGTGGTTCCACTCGTACAACGCCTCGCCGGCGTCGATGCCCTCGTAGCACTGCAGCCGGTACAGGGGAGTGTCCAGCACCTGGGCCAGCGCCTTGGCGGCTTCGGTCTTGCCCACCCCGGCTTCGCCTTCGAGCAGGATCGGCTGCGGGAGCCGCAGGGCCAGGAACAATGCGGTGGCCAGGCCCGTATCGGCGACGTAGTCCACCGCGTCCAGCGACGCGATCAGCGATTCCACGTCAGGAACGCGGTTCCGGACGTCCGCCTGGCTGCCGTCCTGCGCGTCCTTCCGCGCCGGCGTGGTCATGGTGTGCCCCGCAGTGCTGCCAGGACCTGCCGGTAATCGTCCTCGGTGTCCACGTCCAACGGGACGGGACCCGGGATGGCGACCTCGACGACGTCGGCGGCGCGTTGCTCCAGCAGTTTCCACACCGCCTTGTCGCCGTGCAGCTGGGCCAGCAGCGGGAAGAGCGAGCGGTGGAACGCGAACGGATGGCCCACGCCGTCGTCGTATTGGCACACCGCCAGCGACGAGTCGCCCCGTCCGGCGAGCAGTGCGTGCACCGAGGCCGGTGTTACTCCGGGCTGGTCGCCGAGCAACAGCACCAGGGCTTCGGTCTGCGGGTGCAGCGCCGGCATCGCCGCCGCAATCGAAGACGAGCAGCCGTCGGCGTAAGACGGGTTGTCCACCACGTCACAACCGCTGGTATCCACGGACCGACGCACCGCATCGCCGGCCCCGCCCAGGGCCAGGACGATCTGGTCAAACCCGGCCTCGCGGGCGGTGCCGAGCACGGCATCGAGCAGCACGCCGCTGCCGTATGGCAGCAGCTGCTTGGGCCTGCCGAGCCTGCGGGATCCTCCGGCGGC
The DNA here is from genome assembly GCF_022637435.1 of Arthrobacter sulfonylureivorans. Taxonomy (NCBI): domain Bacteria; kingdom Bacillati; phylum Actinomycetota; class Actinomycetes; order Micrococcales; family Micrococcaceae; genus Arthrobacter; species Arthrobacter sulfonylureivorans. Next base: position 3,081,581 of record NZ_CP093326.1, on the reverse strand, counting down.
GAGCACCAGGGCGGCGATCCGGTGTTCAGGAGATGACGGCATAGTGCTCCGGATCCTTGAGGAACGCGGCCCGGCAGCCGGCGGAGCAGAAGTAAACGGTCCTGCCGGCGTGTTCCACATGCAGCGTGGCAGGTATGGCCGGAACGGTCATGCCGCAGACCGGGTCCAAGGCGGTGGCGGGCTCCGCCGTCCCTGATTCCGCCGTGGATTCGAAGCCGTCCGCCGCGGCCGCCGGGCCGACGCCGTCCGTGGATTCGACGCCGTCCGCCGCGGCCGCCGGAAGGGCGGCGCCTGCCGCCGCCGGAGGGGCGGCCGTTGCGGAGCGTTCCGAGACCAGCTCCGCCAGGATGGCCAGGGCTGTTTCTTCCGGTGTGCGGGCCCCCAGCGCCAGTCCGGCCGGGCAGTGCACCCGGGACCGAAGTTCCTCGTCCACGTCCAGCGAGGCGAGCACCTCGTTGCCGCGGCGTTCGCTGGCAACCAGCGCCACGTAGGGAACGGAGGCCTGCAGCGCCGCGGTGAGGGCAGCTTCCTCCTCCCGCCCGTGCGAGGCGACGATGAGTGCGGCATCATCCGGCCGGGGTTGTGCCGCGCTGCCGGCCACCAGTTCCGGTTCGAATCCCAGCACCGATCCCAGCGCGGCCAGTGCCTGCGCTATCGGGCTGGCGCCGACCACCACTATCCGTGGTGCCGGCAGCTGCGGCTGCAGGAAGATTTCCACCGAGCCGCCGCTGAGGCACGGATTCGCCACGGTGACAGCACCCTCCTCCTGGTTCCGGACCGGCTCGCCCGGCATGACCCGAAGCAGCAGAGGCTCGCCGGAGGCCAAGGTGCGCAGGCCGTAGTCACGCACGGAAGCTTCCACGCAGTTCCCGCCCACGAACCCTTCGATGGTGCCGCCGGCCAGTACCAGAGCGGTGTCGCCCGCGCGGGCGCTGGTCGGATGCTGGGCCCGGACCACGGTGGCACGGACAAAAGGTTCCCGCCGCCTGCTCAGTTCATCCGCCCTGGCGGCCAGGGCCATCTCGCGCTGCGGCATGTCACACCGGTGGCCTCGGCCGGCCCTGCATGGCCTCCCAGACGCGGGCGGGGGTGCACGGCATGTCCATATGCGTGATCCCAAACGGCGCCAGCGCGTCGACGACGGCATTGACGATGGCCGGCGGAGACCCAACCGTGGCGGATTCGCCGATGCCCTTCGCACCGATCGGATGATGCGGCGACGGCGTGACCGTGAAACCGGTCTCCCAATCCGGAACCTCCATCGCCGTCGGGATCAGGTAGTCCATGAAGGACCCGCCCAGGCAGTTGCCGTCCTCGTCGAATTCGATGATCTCCATCAGCGCCATCCCGACGCCGTCGGTCAGGCCGCCGTGGACCTGGCCCTCGATGATCATCGGATTGATCCTGGTGCCGCAGTCGTCCACCGCGATGAAGCGGCGGACTTTCACGCGGCCGGTGCCGGGATCGACGTCGACCACACAGATGTAGGCGCCGAACGGGAACGTCAGATTGGGCGGGTCGTAGGTGACCTCGGCGTCGAGGTTGCCATCGATTCCGTCGGGCAACGCGACGGTGCCGTGGGCGCCGAGGGCGATCTCCGCCATCGTCTTGCCCGCGCCGGGGTCGCCCTTCACGAACCAGCGGCCTTTCTCCCATTCCAGGTCCTCGGGACGGGTTTCGAGCATCGCGGCCGCGATGAACTTCGCCTTGTCCCGGACTTTGCGGGCCACCAGGGCCACCGCGCCGCCGCTCACAGGCGTGGAGCGGCTGCCGTAGGTGCCCAGGCCAAACGGCGTCTGGTCGGTGTCGCCGTGCACCACATCGATGTCTTCCGGCGGGATGCCCAGTTCCTCGGCCACGATCTGCGCGAAGGTGGTCTCGTGGCCTTGCCCCTGCGATTGCACCGAGAGCCGGACCACCGCCTTGCCGGTCGGGTGGACCCGCAGTTCGGCGCCGTCGGCCATGCCCAGGCCCACGATGTCGAAGTGTTTGCGCGGGCCGGCACCGACGGTCTCGGTGAAGAAGGAGACCCCGATGCCCATCAGCTCGCCGCGCTCGCGCTTCTCGGCCTGCTCGCGGCGCAACTCCTCGTAGCCGGCCATCTTCATGGACAGCCGCATGGCCGGTTCGTAATTTCCCGAGTCGTACTCCCAACCGGTCTTGTTCGCGTAAGGGAACTGCTCGGGCCGGATGAAGTTCTTCAGCCGCAATTCGGCGGGATCCATCTCCAGTTTGCGCGCCAGCACGTCCACCATGCGTTCCACCAAATACACGGCCTCGGTGACCCGGAAGGAACACGCGTAGGCGACGCCGCCTGGCGCCTTGTTGGTGTACACACCGGTGACCTTGCAGTACGCCGCCTGCAGGTCATAGCTGCCGGTGAAGATGCTGAAGAAGCCGGCCGGGTTCTTGGTGGGCTGGGCGGTGGCGTTGAACGCGCCGTGGTCGGCCAGCACATTGGTCCGCACCGCCAGGATCTTGCCGTCCTTGGTGGCGGCGATTTCCCCACGCATCAGGTAATCCCGCGCGAAGGAGGTGGACATCAGGTTCTCCGAACGGTCCTCCACCCACTTGACCGGTTTGCCGGTGACGATGGACCCGACGACGGCCAGGACGTAGCCCGGGTAGATGCCCACCTTGTTCCCGAAGCCGCCGCCGATGTCCGGAGACACCACACGGATCTTGTGCTCGGGAATGCCGGCCACCATTGCATACAGGGTGCGGTGGGCATGGGGCGCCTGCGTCGTCTCGTACAGGGTCAGGCCACCGTCGATCGGATCGAAATCCGCCACCGCCCCGCAGGTTTCCATCGGGGCCGGATGAACCCTCGGGTAGACCATGTCCTGGGCGACGACGACGTCGGCCGCCGCGAACACTGCCTCGGTCTCGTCCGCGTCGCCAATCTCCCAATCGAAAATGCGGTTGTCGGTGCGACCCGCCAGATCGTCGCGGATAACGGGAGCATCGGCATCGAGCGCCTTCCGCGCGTCGATGACCGGCGGCAGGATGTCGTATTCCACATCGATCAGTTCCAGCGCGTCGCGGGCGGCGTAGCGGTCCTCCGCTACGACGAACGCGACTTCCTGGCCTTGGAACCGGACCTTGTCCGTCACCAGCACGGCCTGCACGTCCGCGGACAGCGTTGGCGCCCAGGCAAGGTTCAATCCTTCCAAGTCCTTGCCGGTGATGACTGCCTTGACCTTCGGGTGTGCCAGCGCCTCGGACGTGTCGATCGAGACCAGTCTGGCGTGCGCCACGGGGGCACGCAGGATGGCGCCGTGCAGCATGCCCGGCAGCACAATGTCGTCAACGTAGCGACCCTTGCCGCGGATGAACCGCGGGTCTTCCTTGCGCTGGATCCGGCCGTAACCGATCGGCCGGTCCTTGTCTCCCGCGGCCGGATTGCCCGGACGGGCGCCTTCTCCCGGTCCCGACGCCGGACGCTCCTGGGTGGTGGTCATGCCGTCACCTCTTCAGCTTCACTTGGATCGGCGGCGTCCCCCGTAGCAGCGCTGCTGACGGGGTGGTTCGCCGCCCATTGGACCGAGCGGACAATGGTGGCGTAGCCGGTGCAGCGGCAGATCTGGCCGGAGATCGCCTGCCGGATCTCGCCGTCGTCCGGATGCGGGTTCTTATCCAGCAGGGCCCGGGCGGTGAGCATCATTCCGGGGGTGCAGAAACCGCACTGCAGCCCGTGCTCCTCCATGAAGCCTTGCTGGACAGGATCCAGCGCGCCGTTGCTGGCCAGTCCTTCGACGGTACGGATCTCGTGCCCGTCCGCCATCGCCGCCAGCACGGTGCAGGACTTCACCGGCTGCCCGTCCATCAGCACCACGCAGGTGCCGCAGTTGCTGGTGTCGCAGCCCCAATGGGTTCCGGTCAGGCCCAGTTCTTCGCGGATGAAATGGACCAGCAGCACGCGCGGTTCGATGTCGCGGGTCACTTCATTGCCGTTGACGCTCATGCTGATCTGCATGGTTCAGCCTTCCTGTTCTTCCGAGGCGCGTGCGCAGGCGCGGCGCAGTACCCGGCGGGTCAGTTCGTCGGCCAGATGCCGTTTGTAGTCGATGCCGCCGCGCTGGTCGGCGACCGGCTCGCACGCGGCGGCGGCAATCCGGCCCGCCTCGGCGAAGAGGTCTTCGTCCGGCCGCCGGCCGCCCAACAGGTCGCCGATCCCGGCAACCGTGCCGTCCAGCCCCACCGCGGTGAGCCCCACCGATGACTCTTCGATGGTGCCGTCGGCTGCCAGCGAGACAGCCGCCCCGGCGGCCGCGACAGCCCAGTCGCCCACCCGGCGCTCCACCTTTTCGTAGGCGCTGCTTGATCTGGGGCGGATGGGGAAACGGAGCTCGGACATCAGTTCGTTCTGCCCGACGGCGGTCTCGTACGGGCCGCGGTGGAACTCATCCATGGCGACGACGCGCTCGCCGGCCGGACCTCGGATCACGGCCTCGGCGCGGAGCACATCGCAGACGGTGGAGAGATCTTCGGCCGGGTCCGCCTGACAGAGCGAGCCGCCGATCGTGCCGCGGTTCCGCACCACCGGATCGGCAATCACTTGCTCGGCATCGGTCACGATCGGGAACAACCGTGCGACCTCGGGCGACTCAAGGAGCGTGGTGTGGCGGGTCAGCGCGCCGATCCTGAACACGTTCCCTTCGCGCACCATGAAGTCGAGTTCGGCCAGGCCATTGATGTCGATCAGCCACTCCGGCCGCGCCAGCCGGAGTTTCATCATCGGCAGCAGGCTGTGCCCGCCGGCCACCAGCCGGGACTCCGGCCCGTGGCGTTCGAGCAGGGCCAGCGCGTTGTCCACGTCGCTGGCGCGCACATAGTCGAATGGAGCAGGAATCTGCATGGTCTACCCCTCAAAGACACGTCACCCTCACCGTTGAGGGCCCCCCATGAGGCACATGTTGCTCCTTGCCCCAAGGGGTGTCAAGATCCTCATAAGCGAAAGGTTATGACCTGCGATGTCCATGACTTTGAACCAGCTCAAGGCCTTTGCCTTGGTGGCACGTCTGGGTTCGCTGCGGGCCGCTGCGGCGGAGTTGGCGGTCAGCGAGCCGGCGGTCTCAGCCGCATTGGCCGCGCTGCGCCAGGATCTGGGCGATCCGCTGTTCGTCCGGGCCGGCGGCGGCATTGCCCTGACTCCGGGTGGCCGCGCGCTGGCGGCCCATGCCCAGGAAATCGTGGGGCTGGCCGATCACGTGCGCCGCGAGGTGGCCCAGGCCGAGGCCGCGTCCGGCAGCTTGCGGGTGCTGGCCACCGCGGATTTTGCCGAACACGCCGCCGGCCGGCTGGTGGATTACTACACCAGGCGGGTGCCCGGGGCCACCGTGGACGTGGTGGTGGAACCGGCCGCGGACATGGCGGCCCTGCTGGCCAACCACGCCTACGACATAGCCCTGGGATCCCGGCCGCAGCCGCCGCAGCACCCTGCGCTGGAGGCGGTCCCGTTCCTGCGCTACCAGCGCGTGCTGGTGGCCTCGCCCGGGCACCCGTTGGCCCGGCTGGAGGGAGCGGCCCTGGCCGGGCAGCTGCCGGACCATCGCTGGTTCACCGGCCCGGCCGGACTGGATGGACTGGATCTGCAACGCTGGCTGGGACCCCTGCCCGGCCCGCCGGAGACCATCGAAATGTCCAGCGAGACCAGCGCCCTGGCCGCCGTCCGGTCCGGCGAGGGCATCATGCTGGCGCTCGAACACATCGTCCGGTCGGAGTTGGTCGACGGCTTGCTGGCACGGCTGCCCGCAGCCGGCACCCCGTTGCCCGGACTGTGGTGGGCCAGCACCTTGGACCATGGCCGGGCCACGGCCGCTGCCCGGACGCTGCAGCGTATTGCCGGCACGGCCCAGGCCACCGCGGCCATGGTGGCGCCGGGAGGGCCCCGGGGCCTGGCCCGGCGCGGCTCCAAAGTGCACGTGGCCCTGTGGAGCTGAGCAGCCATGACCCGATTGACTTTCCTCAATCAGTGATGTGATCTAGGCTATAGCAGTGCCTCAAACATCTCTTTCACATCGGCTGCCGCAGCAGGCGCCCGCCGCCGTTATTACCGCCCGAAATGTGGTGAAGACCTACGGCGATTTCAACGCCGTCGACGGAATCTCTTTCGACGTCCAGCCGGGGGAGTCCTTCGGGCTGCTCGGTCCGAATGGTGCAGGCAAGTCCACCACTATGCGGATGATTGGCGGCGTCTCGCAGCGGACCTCCGGCGAGCTGAGCATCATGGGCCTCGACCCGGACCAGCACGGACCGGAAGTGCGGGCGCACCTGGGCGTGGTGCCGCAGCAGGACAACCTGGATGAGGAACTGAAGGTCCGCGACAACCTGATTGTCTACGGCCGTTACTTCGGGCTGCCGTATTCCTACCTGCGGCCCAAGGCCGACGAGCTGCTGGAATTCGCGCAGCTGACGGACAAAGCCAAGGCGAAGGTGGACGCCCTCTCCGGCGGCATGAAGCGGCGCCTGACCATTGCCCGTTCACTGATGAACGATCCGAAGGTGCTGCTGCTCGACGAGCCCACCACCGGGCTCGATCCGCAGGCCCGCCACATCCTCTGGGACCGGCTCTTCCGGCTCAAGGAAGCCGGTGTCACCCTGATCCTGACCACTCACTATATGGATGAGGCGGAACAGCTGTGCGACCGTCTGATCGTGGTCGACAAAGGCAAGATCATGGCGGAAGGTTCACCGTCGGCGCTGATCCGCGAGCATTCCACCCGGGAGGTGCTGGAACTTCGGTTCGGTTCCGAGCGGAATACCACCGTGGCGCCGGAGCTGGGAGGCATCGGGGAGCGGCTTGAAACGCTGCCCGACCGGATCCTCATCTATGCCGACGACGGCGAGGCGGCACTTGAGCAGGTGTCGAACCGCGGGCTTCGTCCCATCACCTCGCTGGTGCGGCGCTCCAGCCTGGAGGATGTTTTCCTCCGGCTGACCGGCAGGAGCCTCATTGACTGAGCAACAGCCTTCGCAGGTGCCCGGCGGGCAGGAGGCGGAAGCCGCCTCGCGAGCCTCGGCTGAGTCTGCTGCTGCCGGCAAAACCCCGGCGCCCGAACCTGATGCAGCTGCCGCCGCCGGTTCGGTGGAAGCCTGTGTCCCGGCGCAGCTGACCCTGCGCGAGGTCGACGCGCTCACCCGGCCCGTGACCGGTCTGCGCTCGCCGCTTTCACCGCTGCAGTCGGCCGAACGAGCCCGCAACTTCGGCTCCTTCTACTACATGGAGCATTGGCTGCGGCAGTTGCGCGGTTACGGCTGGACGGTGCTGATGACGGCCGTCGGCACGCCGTTGGTGTACCTCTTCGCGATGGGCGTGGGGCTGGCTACGCTCGTGGACGCCAACACCAACGTGTCGCTGGACGCCGGCAATGGCCAGGCCGTGCCGTACCTGGTGTTCGTGGCCCCGGCGCTGCTCGCCACCGCCGCGATCATGGTGGCCAGCGAAGAGAACACCTACTCGGTCATCTCCGGTTTCAAATGGCGCAAGACCTACTACGGTCCGAACGCCTCTCCGCTGCAGAGCCAGCAACTGGTCAACGGGCACTCCATGGGTGTGCTGGCCCGGTTGCTGCTGACCACCGGGCTCTACTTTCTGTGCCTGGTCCTGTTTGGTGCGGTGGTTGAACCGACCGGCTGGGTGATGATCTTTACCGCGGCGCTGGCCGGGATGTCCTTCGGGCTGCCGCTGATGGCTTACTCGGCCAGCATCGAAGAGGATCGCGGCCAGTTCGCCCTGGTGCAGCGGTTCATTGTGATGCCGCTGTTCCTGTTCTCCGGCACCTTCTTCCCGCTGGATGCTATGCCGCTGCTGGTCCGCTGGATCGGCTGGATTTCCCCGTTGTGGCATTCCACCGAGCTGGGCCGGGTGCTCAGCTACGGCTACGCGGAACCCGTCTGGCTGACGGTTCTGCACGTGGCCTACCTGGCGGTCCTCTGCGTGGTGGGCTGGATCTTCGCGCGCCGCGTCTACATCAGGAGGCTGGGAAAATGAGCCAGCACATTGTTTCCCAGCAGTTGCGGCTGGAACCGTCCCGCCGCCCGCTCGGTTCGCTCTACGCCGGCAATGTCCGCGCGGTCTTCTCCCGTGGTGTGAAGGCTACCTGGGGCACCAACTGGGCGATCATGGTCAGCGGATTCGTGGAGCCGGTCCTCTATCTGGTGGCCATGGGTATTGGCCTGGGCTCGCTGATCGGCACCGTCACCGGCCCCGGCGGGGCGGAAATTGGCTACGCGAACTACATCGCCCCGGCGCTGCTGGCCGTCTCTGCGATGAACGGTGCCGTGTACGACTCCACCTGGAACGTCTTCTTCAAGCTGCATTTCGCCAAGCTCTACGAGGGGATGTTGTACACGTCGCTGGGGCCGCTGGACGTGGCGCTGGGCGAGATCCTGCTGGCACTGTTGCGCGGTGCGCTCTACGCCACGGGGTTCACCGCGGTGATGGGTGCGATGGGCCTGATCACCTCCCCGTGGGCGCTGTTGATGATTCCCGCCGCCGTGGTGGTGGCTTTCGGCTTCGCGTCCTTCGGCATGGCGATCACCAGCTATATGAAGACCTTCCAGCAAATGGACTGGATCAACTTCATCATGCTGCCGATGTTCCTGTTCTCCGCGACGTTCTATCCGCTCAGCGTCTACCCCGAACCGATCCAGTGGCTGATCCAGACCCTGCCCCTCTGGCACGGAGTGGAAATGCTGCGCCAGCTCAGTGCCGGCATCTTCACCGGCGCCATCCTGGTCCATCTGCTGTACTTCCTGGTCATGATCGTGCTGGGGCTGATCCTGAGTACCGGCCGGCTGCGCAAGCTCTTCCTGAACTGAGATGGAGGCGGGAGCGGGCACCCGATCGGCCCGTGGCGTCCGGCGCGTCACGCTGTGGGCGGAGTCGGCGCACGCGGGCGCGCGGATTTGAGAGAATAGGCCCATGCGATCTCTTGGCCCCGAGTCTTCTTCCGTTTCGTCCGCAGCCCGGCAGATGCCGCTCAAAGCCGGCAACATCAGCCTGGCCGTGCTGGTGCTGGTCTTCCTGGTGGCAGTCATCTTCGCCGCCAACGAAAACGACGTCATCGGCTGGATCGTCGTCGCGGTCTCGCTGGCCTGGCTGGTCCTGGCCGCGTTTGTGGTCTTCAGCGTCCGCGGGGCCACCCGCAAGGCCAAAGAGAAGCTGGCCAGCGTGCAGGCCGACTACGCCGGGCGCACTAACCCTGCTCCCGGCGGCGGCACCGCCGTCATCGATGAACAAGTCTCGCGCGCCAACGCCGTGCGGGACGAAAAGCTGGACCACAGCTTCAAGATCATCCAGGTCCAGGCCAAGGTGATCCGCGACTACCGCGGCAAGGATGAAGGCATGGTGGATCGGGCGCTGGAAACGGTGGAGATCACCGCCCACAACGGCAGAGGCATGATCCACAAGGAAGAGGACGGCGGAACGGTCAGCGGCACGGTTGTCAGCTGAACGGAAGGGTTGGGTAAGGTAGTCGGGTGACTTTGGCAACCGTTTCCACCGCATCGACCACCTCTCGCGACGCAGCAGCCGGACTGATTCAAGCAGGCAAGACGCTGCGGATCGCCAGCGTCAACGTCAACGGCATCCGCGCCGCCTACAAGCGCGGCATGGCCGATTGGCTGGCCGCCCGGGACGTGGACATCCTGTGCCTGCAGGAAGTGCGGGCGCCCGACGCCGTCGTGCATGAGTTGCTGGGCAGCGACTGGCACATCCTGCACGCCGAAGCGGAGGCCAAGGGCCGGGCCGGGGTCGCCATTGCCTCCCGTGTTGCGCCGACGGCTACCCGCAGCCATATTGGCGACGAATACTTCCTGTCCTCCGGCCGCTGGGTGGAGGCCGACTTCGCCGTCGAGGGCATCGACGGCGACAAGACCCTGACCGTGGTCAGCGCCTACGTCCATTCGGGCGAGGTGGACACCCCCAAGCAGGTGGACAAGTACCGCTTCCTGGACACCATGACCCACCGGCTGCCGCAGCTGAAGGCCGAGCGGGACTACGCCCTGGTGGTCGGCGACCTGAACGTGGGCCACACCGAACTGGACATCAAGAACTGGAAGGGCAACGTCAAGCGGGCCGGATTCCTGCCCGAGGAACGGGCCTACTTCGACCGGTTCTTCGGTGACGAGATCGGCTGGCGCGACGTGCACCGCTCGCTGGCCGGCGACGTCAGCGGTCCCTACACCTGGTGGTCCTGGCGCGGCCAGGCCTTCGACAACGATTCAGGCTGGCGGATCGACTACCAGGTAGCCACCCCCTCGCTGGCCAACCTGGCAACCGCGGCCGTGGTCGACCGTGCCGCCACCTACGACGCCCGCTTCAGCGACCATGCCCCCCTGGTCGTTGACTACCAGTTCTAGAAAGCATCCCCATGAGCACAGGAACCACAGAACCGACCCATACCGCCATGGCGGACAACGGGCAGGCGGTGCCGCCGCAGGCTGCGCGCCCCCGGTTGCTCTCCGGCATGCAGCCGTCGGCCGACTCGCTGCATCTGGGCAACTACCTGGGTGCGCTGGTCAACTGGGTGAGGCTGCAAGACGAGTACGAAACCTTCTTCTTCATCCCGGACCTTCACGCCATCACCGTGGACTACGACCCGAAGGACCTGGCCCAGCGCACCCGGGTCACCTGCGCGCAGTACATTGCCGGCGGCATCGACATTGAGCGCACCGCGCTGTTCGTCCAGTCGCATGTGCCCGAGCATGCCGAGCTGGCCTGGGTGCTCAACTGTGTGACCGGTTTCGGCGAAGCGTCCCGGATGACCCAGTTCAAGGACAAGACCCAGAAGAGCGGCACCGACGCCGCCACCGTGGGCCTGTTCGCCTACCCGGTGCTGATGGCAGCGGACATCCTGCTTTACCGCCCGTACGGGGTTCCGGTGGGGGAGGACCAGCGCCAGCACCTGGAACTGGCGCGGAACCTGGCCCAGCGGTTCAACCACCGTTTCGGTGAGACGTTCGTGGTGCCGGAAGCCGTCATCCCCAAGGAGGGGGCGAAGATCTACGATCTGCAGCACCCCACCGCGAAGATGTCCAAGTCGGCGGAATCGCCCGCCGGCTTGATCAACATCCTGGACAACCCCAAGCAGGCTGCCAAGAAGATCAAGTCGGCAGTTACCGACGACGGCACCGAGATCCGCTTCGACCGCGAGGCCAAGCCGGGCATCTCCAACCTGCTCACCATCTACTCCACGCTCTCCGGCAAGAGCATCGCCCAGCTGGAGCAGGAGTACCAGGGCAAGATGTACGGGCACCTGAAAGTGGATCTGGCCGAAGTCGTCGTCGAGACGCTGGCTCCGGTGCAGGCCCGGGCCCAGGAACTGCTGGACGACCCGGCCGAACTTGACCGGCTGCTGGCCCGCGGGGCCCAGAAAGCCCGTTCAATCGCATCGGCTACACTCGCTGATGTGTACAGCAAAGTAGGTTTCCTGCCCGCCGGAGGCGGACGCTGACCATGAGCCAGCAGGACCAGGACAGCATCGCCCGCGTGGAGCACGACGGCGGTTCTGACCCGGGTGCCCGGCCTGCGGTCGGAAGCGTCGGAGTGGTCATCGGGATCCCCGAGCCCATGGCCAGCGAGCTGCGCGACTGGCGCGCGTCTTTCGGGGACCCCCTGGCCGCGGTGATACCGCCGCACATCACGCTAGTCACCACCACCCCGGTGCATGACTGGGACGAAGCCACCGACCACGTCCGCTCGGTTGCCCGCAAGCAGGCTCCGTTCACGCTGGCCATGTGCGGAACGGGCAGCTTCCGTCCGGTCTCGCCCGTGGTCTACCTGGGCGTCCGGGACGGATTCGACGATTGCGTTGAGCTGCACCGGAAGCTGCAGTCGGGTCCGCTGGAACACGATCTCGAATTCGACTTCCACCCGCATGTAACGGTGGCCCACGATGTCAGCGAAGCCAGCATGGATTCGGCCGAGAGCAAGCTCGCCGGCTATGACGCCGCCTTCCTCGTCAGTAGCATGGGCCTCTACGAGCACGATGCGACGGGTGTGTGGAAACTACGGGAAGAGTTGACCTTTGGCGCCGAAACCGGAGGAGAAGGCTGAGGGCAGGCCGGATCCGCTGCAACGGCAGCAAATGGTCCTTGCCGCGTTAAGGCTGCGGCGGGACGCTGGCAGGGCCAAGCGCGAAGGCGGCAGGTGGAAGGGCCTGCTGGCCAGCGCCCAGTACCGGCTGGCGCAGCTCAACTCCTGGCGCCTGATGCGGGTCTTCAATCTCTACGGACTGAGGCATGGGCCGCTGTTGGCCGCCGGCTGCGCCTACAACTTGTTCTTCTCCGTGGCAGCGATGCTGCTTGCCGGGTTTTCCATTTTCGGCCTAGTGGTCTCCGGCAACCGTGAATTGCAACTGGCCATCATTCGGGTAGTGGACGAGACCACGCCGGGACTGATCAACACCACCGGTGAACCCGGTGGGGGCCTGGTCACACCGCAGCAGCTGTTCTCGCAGGGCAGGGCATTCGGCGTCAGCTTGGTCATTTCCACGGTGGTGATGATCTGGACCTCGCTGGGTTGGATCGCCGGGCTGCGCACGGGAATGCGCGGCATCTTTGACCTGCCGCCGCTGAAGCGAAACATCGTCCTGGTCAAGCTCAAGGACTTGGGGACGCTGCTGATCCTGGCCGTGGCCTTAATCGTGACGACGGCCCTCGCCGTCGTTGCCAATACGGCCCTGGACCTGATCGTTGATTGGCTTCAATTCGACGGCGGTGCGGCAGTGCCGCTGACACGCATTGGCGGAATCGTGATCATGCTGCTGCTGGACATGGCGGTGGCAGTGGTCCTGTTCCGCGTCGCGTCAGGCATCCGGATGCCGCGAACCGTCATGTTTCAGTGCGCCCTGATCGCCGGCGCCGGAAGTACCGTGCTCAGGTACTTCTCCTCGGTCCTCTTGGGCAACGTAGGCAATAACCGGCTGCTGGCGCCTTTCGCCGTCGTCCTTGGCCTGTTCGTATGGTTCTACCTGCTCAGCCAGCTCTACATGGTCGCCACCGCATGGGGGGCCATCGGTAAGGCGGACGCGGTGGCCAGGCATGCGCTGGCGGGTGGCCGGGGCAACCGGTCGTTGCGGCGGCGGGCGTGGCTCCTTCGCCGACCTAAGCCCGGGAAGGGGAACCGGCGGAACAACGGCGCCGCCATTCTTTGACTTTGGCCCCCGATACCAGGCGGCGTTGACCGCATCGGGACGCGCTAGGCGGAGCCTTAAACGCCGGTGGCGCCGACTCCTTGGCGGAATCGGCGCCACCTGGCGGCAGTCCCGGGGAATCCCGCGACTGCTGTACGAGGCTAGATGGAGCGGCTCAGAACGGCCTGCTTGACCTCGGCGATGGCCTTGGTCACCTGGATGCCGCGGGGGCATGCCTCGGTGCAGTTGAAGGTGGTGCGGCAGCGCCACACGCCTTCCTTGTCGTTGAGGATCTCCAGGCGCATGTCGCCGGCATCATCGCGCGAGTCGAAGATGAAACGGTGCGCGTTCACGATGGCGGCCGGACCGAAGTACTGGCCGTCAGTCCAGAACACCGGGCACGAGGAGGTGCAGGCTGCGCAGAGGATGCACTTGGTGGTGTCATCGAACCGCTCGCGGTCCTCCTGCGACTGCAGCCGCTCGCGGGTCGGCGCATGGCCGCTGTTGATCAGGAACGGCATGATCTCGCGGTAGGACTGGAAGAACGGCTCCATGTCCACGATCAGGTCCTTCTCCACCGGCAGGCCCTTGATCGGCTCCACCAGGATGGGCTTGGAGGTATCCAGATCCTTCAGCAGGGTCTTGCAGGCCAGCCGGTTGCGGCCGTTGATGCGCATCGCATCGGAACCGCAGACGCCGTGCGCGCAGGAGCGGCGGAAGGAAACGGAACCGTCATGCTCCCACTTGACCTTGTGCAGGGCGTCGAGGACACGGTCGGTGCCGTACATGGTGAGTTTGAATTCGTCCCAGCGGGCTTCCTCGGAAACCTCGGGATCGTAGCGGCGAACCTTCAGGGTGATGTCGAAACTGGGGATTTCGCCGCCGCCGCCGACACCGGGAGCCAGCTCGACCTTTGACGGTCCTTCAGGAATTTCGGTCGGGGTGGTCATTAGTACTTCCTCACCATCGGTTCGTAGCGCGTGAATACCACGGGCTTGGTATCCATGCGGATGCCGGCCGTCTGATCGGTGACAGCTTCGGGATCCAGGTAGGACATCGAGTGCAGCATGAAGTTCTCATCGTCGCGCTCCGGGAAGTCCTCACGGAAGTGGCCGCCGCGGGACTCCTTACGGTGCAGCGCTGCCACGGTCATGACCTGGGCCATGTCCAGCAGGAAGCCGAGCTCTACGGCCTCCAGCAGGTCCAGGTTGAAGCGCTTGCCCTTGTCCTGGACGCTGATGTTCTTGTAGCGCTCGCGCAGCGAGGCAATCACGTTCAGCGCCTCGGTCAGCGACCTCTCGTCGCGGAACACCTGCACGTTGGCGTCCATGGTGTCCTGCAGTTCCTTGCGGATCTGGGCCACCCGCTCCGTGCCGTCGGCGGTGCGCACCGTCTCGATCATGTCGATCGTGTACGCTTCCGCGTTTTCCGGCAGCTCGACGAAGTCGGTGGTCTTGGCGTACTCGGCGGCGTAGATGCCGGAGCGCTTGCCAAAGACGTTGATGTCCAGCAGGGAGTTGGTGCCCAAGCGGTTGGAGCCGTGCACGGAGACGCAGGCAACCTCGCCGGCGGCGTACAGGCCGGGAACAACGGTGTCGTTGTCCTGCAGGACTTCGCCCTTGATATTGGTCGGAATGCCGCCCATGGCGTAGTGCGCCGTGGGGAATACCGGCACCGGTTCGGTGTAGGGCTCGACGCCGAGGTACGTGCGGGCAAACTCGGTGATGTCCGGCAGTTTGGCGTCGATGTGTGCCGGCTCAAGGTGGGTCAGGTCCAGCAGCACGTAGTCCTTGTTCGGACCGCAGCCGCGGCCTTCGCGGACCTCAAGGGCCATGGAACGGGCCACGATGTCACGAGGTGCCAGGTCCTTGATGGTGGGGGCGTAGCGCTCCATGAAGCGTTCGCCATCCGCGTTGCGGAGGATCCCGCCTTCGCCGCG
Organism: Arthrobacter sulfonylureivorans; assembly: GCF_022637435.1. Classification (NCBI taxonomy): domain Bacteria; kingdom Bacillati; phylum Actinomycetota; class Actinomycetes; order Micrococcales; family Micrococcaceae; genus Arthrobacter; species Arthrobacter sulfonylureivorans. The sequence continues at coordinate 3,066,503 of NZ_CP093326.1, read as the reverse complement.
TGCGGCCTCGGAGAGCAGGATGCCCAGGCCGGCCAGGCCGGTCGGGTGGAACTGGACGAACTCCATGTCCTCCAGCGGCAGGCCGCGGCGGAAGGCGATGCCCATGCCGTCACCGGTGAGGGTGTGGGCGTTGGACGTGGTCTTGAAGACCTTGCCCACGCCGCCGGAGGCGAAGACGATCGACTTAGCCTGGAAGACGTGGATCTCGCCGGAGGCCAGGTCATAGCTGACGACGCCGGCGGCGCGCTTCTGCTTGTACGGCGTGCCGTCCTCACGGACGGCGTCTTCCTCCACCATCAGCAGGTCCAGCACGTAGTACTCGTTGTAGAACTCCACGTTGTGCTTGACGCAGTTTTGGTACAGGGTCTGCAGGATCATGTGGCCGGTACGGTCCGCGGCGTAGCAGGCGCGGCGCACAGGCGCCTTGCCGTGGTCGCGGGTATGCCCGCCGAAGCGGCGCTGATCAATCTTGCCTTCGGGGGTGCGGTTGAACGGCAGGCCCATCTTTTCCAGGTCCAGCACGGCGTCGATGGCTTCCTTGGCCATGACTTCGGCGGCGTCCTGGTCCACCAGATAGTCGCCGCCCTTGACGGTGTCAAAGGTGTGCCACTCCCAGTTGTCCTCTTCGACGTTGGCCAGTGCGGCACACATACCGCCCTGGGCCGCGCCGGTGTGGGAACGCGTGGGGTACAGCTTGGTCAGTACTGCCGTGTGCGCGCGCTGTCCGGATTCGATGGCCGCGCGCATTCCGGCGCCACCTGCACCGACAATGACGACGTCGTACTTATGGACCTGCATACTGGATGCTCTTTCTGTTGAACTGAAGTTTGTCGCCGCTTCAAACCCGCGGCGAGGCAGCGGGACCGCGTTCTACGCGGGCCCGGTTACGGTGCCGGGCAGAACGACGGCAGCAGCTCGGCGCTGGCGTTGGCCGGGCACGGATCAAAGGTGAAGATCACCAGGGTGCCGAGCACGATGATGACGGCAGAGGCCACGTACAGGACCATCTTGAACCAGAAGCGGGTGCTGTCCTTCTCCGCGTAGTCCTCAATGATGGTGCGGACGCCATTGGTGCCGTGCAGCATGGCCAGCCACAGCATGGCCAGGTCCCAGACCTGCCAGAACGGGTCGGCCCACTTGCCGGCCACGAAGCCGAAGTTAATGGCGTGGACGCCGTCGCCCAGCATCAGGTTGACGAACAAGTGGCCGAAGACGAGCACAACCAAGATGAGGCCGGAGAGCCGCATGAACAGCCAGGCGTACATCTCGAAGTTGCCCTTGCGCCCCTTGTTGCGGGTGTACTCGGGAGCAATGCGGGCGCTGCGGGGGGTCTGGATTTCAGAGTTGACCGACATGAGTTACTGACCCCCGTTGAAGGCGAACGTGAAAGCGAGCGTGAGGTGGCGGATGAGGAACGGAATCATGACGATGACCGCGAGACCGACGACGCCCCACAGAAGCTTGGCCTGGTTCTTCGGGCCCTTCTTCCAGAAGTCAATAAGGATGATCCGCAGCCCGTTGAAGGCATGGAAGACGATGGCTGCCACGAGCCCGGCTTCCAAGACGGCCATGATCGGGTTCTTGTACGTGGCCATGACAGCGTCATAGGCGCCGGGCGACACCCGGACCAACGCGGTGTCGAGTACGTGTACCAAGAGAAAGAAAAAGATGGAGACGCCCGTGATGCGGTGTCCTACCCAAGACCACATGCCTTCACGGCCGCGGTATAAGGTCCCTGCTGGTGTCTTCGACACTGAATTACCCTCCCTGCATCGCAGAGGCGCAGCGTGGCTTCCACGCAAGAGTTGACGCCGGTGCGAGAGCGCTCTGTAGCTCAACACTAATCTAGGCTTCGCTGAGGGCTTATTCAATTTAGGAACCAGCCGGTGTGACCTTTTTAACAGCAAAAGGGGAAACGGCGGCCTCGCCGCGGCAATCCGCGGAATTTCGACGGTATACGCAACTAAACCATGCCCTAATTGGGGATTTCCGATCTTCCCGGTGTCGATCCACCGCCCACCGCGCCCGAAATCAGCCCCGGGATGGAGGCGTCCACCATTTCGGGGGATTACCGTGGAGAGAGTGAAGACTCAAATATCAGGCCAGGCCGCGGCCGACGATGCCGTGCTGGATCGTTTCTATGCGGTGATCCCGGCCGGCGGTACCGGGACGCGGCTGTGGCCACTGTCGCGGGCGGCCGCCCCGAAATTCCTGCATGATCTGACCGGTTCCGGGTCAACACTGATCCGTGCCACGTACGCACGGCTGGAACCTTTGTGTTACGGACGGACGCTGGTAGTCACCGGCAAGCTGCACCGTCAGGCGGTCTGCGCGCAGTTGCCGGAGCTCGAGGATGCCAATCTCGTGCTGGAGCCGGAACCGAAGGACTCGGCGGCGGCCATCGGCCTGGCCGCCGCGATCCTGCACCGCCGCGATCCGCGGATCATCATGGGCTCGTTCGCCGCCGACCAGGTGATTACCCCTGCGGAAGATTTCCAGCAGGCGGTGCGCGAGGCAGTGCATACCGCGGCCGAAGGCTACATCGTCACGATCGGGATCACGCCGACCCACCCGGCCACCGGGTTCGGTTATATCCGCTCCGCCGGGGCGCTGCAGGTGCCTGGTGCTCCTAACGCGCATGCGGTGGCCGAGTTCGTGGAGAAGCCCGACGAGCAGGTGGCACGCGGCTACCTGGCGACCGGGGAGTACTCGTGGAACGCGGGCATGTTCGTGGCGCCGGTGGACCTGCTGCTCAAGCATCTGGAAACCAATGAACCCGAACTCTTTGCCGGCTTGACGGAGATCGCCGAGGCCTGGGACACGCCGGAGCGCGGCGCGGTGATGCGCCGGGTCTGGCCCGGCCTACCCAAGACAGCCATCGACTACGCGGTGGCCGAACCCGCGGCGGCCGCAGGCGACGTGGCGATGATCCCCGGATCCTTCTCCTGGGACGACGTGGGCGACTTCGCCGCCATCGGGCGCCTGAACACCGCCAGCGAAACGTCCGGGCTGACGGTGCTCGGCGATGGGGCGAGGGTCTTCGCGGAGTCCGCCACCGGCGTCGTGGTTTCCGATACCAAGCGGGTGATTGCGCTGATCGGCATCGACGACGTCGTGGTGGTGGATACCCCGGATGCGCTGCTGGTGACCACCAAGGAACACGCGCAGAAGGTGAAGTCGGCCGTGGAGCACCTCAGAGCCAGCGGCGACACCGACGTGCTGTAGCGGAGCGGGGTGCGGGGCGGCCGGCGAAAGTTACGAAGAAACGCCAGTGTCCGGTGCACGCCCTCAGTGTGCGGGCGCGCAAGTCGCTAGAGTGCAAGTGTGCAGAAGATTTCAGAAACTCCGACGGCCAATCTCAACATCGGCGTCTGGGCATCGCCACTGCTGGATGAACTGAGGCACTTCCGGCGGGACCTGCACCAGCATCCCGAGCTGTCGCACAAGGAATTCCTTACCACGGAGAAGCTCGCGGCGCGATTGACTGCCGCAGGACTGGAACCGCAACGGTTGGACGGCACCGGGCTCTTTGTGGACGTCGGCGAAGGTCCGCTGGCCATCGGCCTGCGCGCGGACATTGATGCGCTGCCGATCCTTGAGGAGACCGGCCTGGAGTACGCCTCGGTCAATACCGGCATCAGCCATGCCTGCGGGCACGATATCCACACCACGGTGATGCTCGGGGTGGCGCTGGTCCTGCGCAAACTGGACGTGGAAGGCGAGCTGCCTGCCCGCGTCCGGGTGATTTTCCAGCCGGCCGAGGAAACCATGCCCGGCGGGGCGCTGGCCGTCATTGAGCAGGGCGTCCTGAACGGGCTGCCGCGCATCCTCGCGCTGCACTGCGACCCGCGGATCGACGTCGGACTGGTCGGCACCCGGATTGGCGCCATCACCTCCGCCTCCGACACCATTCGGATTCAGCTCAACGGCCGAGGCGGGCATACCTCGCGCCCCCACCTCACCGAGGACCTGGTGTTCGCGCTGGCCGAGATTGCCGTCAGCGTTCCGGCCGTCATCAACCGGCGGATCGACGTTCGCAGCGCGGTCTCGCTGGTCTGGGGCCAGATCCAGGCCGGCGCGGCCCCCAACGCCATTCCGGCTGTTGGCTACATGGCCGGAACCATGCGCTGCCTGGACGGCGAAGCATGGCAAGCCGCCGGGGAACTGGTGGACGAGGTGGTGAACCAGGTGGCGGCCCCGTTCGGTGTGGACGTGAAGCTGGAACACATCCGCGGCGTCCCTCCGGTCATCAACACCGAGCGGGAGACAACGCTGATCGAAGCCGCGGCCCGGAGCGAGTTGGGTGAGGACGCGGTGACCCTGACCCCGCAGTCGATGGGCGGCGAGGACTTCGCCTGGATGACGCAGGAAGTGTCCGGCGCCATGATGCGGCTGGGGACCCGGACCCCCGGAGGCGAAACCTTTGATCTGCATCGCGGCGACTACATTCCGGACGAGCATGCCATTGGCGTGGGCGTCCGGGTCATGGCGAAGGCGGCAACCCTGGCTGCGAGGCGCCACCGGGACGTCGCCGCGGGAGCTACCCAAAAGTAACAACTTTTGAACAATCCCGGCGAGCCCATCCCTATTTCGTCGCCCGTGGCCCGTCGGCGCACTACTGTAGGTTCATCAACTGTGCACCTGCAGGCCAGGTGCTGTGCCACGCGGAGTACAAGGCATGCGCCGCACTTCTTGTGAAGCGACCATTGAACTGTGGCGTGGGCAGACTTTCTTTTATGGAGGATAATTGAAGACTTCACTGCGCAACATTAAGCGCGGCACCGGCCTCTCCGCCGCAGTGCTCGGCGCGTCCGCCCTGGTCCTGACCGCCTGCGGTGCCCCGCCGGCCGAGGAGGGCGGCAGCGGCAGCCCGGCAGCGGAAGCCACCGACTACCGGGGCTGCATCGTCTCCGACTCCGGTGGATTCGACGACCGTTCGTTCAACCAGTCCAGCTACGAAGGCCTGAAGATGGCCGAGCAGGACCTGGGCATCAAGATCAGCGAGGCGGAATCCCAGGCTGAGACCGACTTCGGCCCGAACGTGGACGCCATGGTGCAGGCCGACTGCAACATGATCCTCACGGTGGGTTTCCTGCTGGGCGACGTGACCAAGGAAGCAGCGGCAGACAACCCCGAGACCAATTTCGCGATCGTCGACTACAGCGATCCGGAGTTCACCGACAACGTTAAGCCGATCATCTACGACACGGCGCAGGCGGCCTTCCTGGCGGGCTACGCTGCGGCGGCAACCAGCGAAACCGGCAAGGTGGCCACCTACGGCGGAATGAACATCCCCACCGTCACCATCTTCATGGACGGGTTCGCCGACGGCGTAGACTACTACAACAAGCAGAAGGACGCCAACGTAGAACTGCTGGGCTGGGACAAGAAGTCCCAGAACGGTACCTTCGTGGGCAACTTCGAGGATCAGGGCAAGGGCAAGACCAACACCCTGAACTTCATCAACGAAGGCGCCGACATCATCATGCCGGTGGCCGGTCCGGTAGGCCTGGGCACCCTGGACGCCGTAATCGAGGCCAACGCGGATGGCAAGGATGCCAAGGTGGTCTGGGTCGACTCGGACGGCTACGAGACCGCCGGCAAGGCAGAGGAATTCATCCTCACGTCCGTGATGAAGCTGATGGGCAACGCCGTCGAGGACGTCATCAAGACCGACACCGAGGGTAAGTTCGACAGCACCCCCTATGTCGGAACCCTGGAAAACGGCGGCGTGGCGCTGGCCCCGTTCCACGATCTTGACGCTGCCGTTTCCGACGACACCAAGTCGGAACTGGAAACCATCAAGAAGGCGATCATCTCCGGCGATATCAAGGTCGAATCGAAGGCCAGCCCGCAGCAGTAAGCATGAGACGGACCGCCGTTCTCCGCGCCGGACATCGGTGCCGAGAGCGGCGGTTCGTGCTGTCAGCGGCCGAATCGGTTTAGGCTAGGCACAGCTTAAGTGCGGCCAGCGCTCGAAACCGTGCCGGATGAGGACCGTCGTACCTACGGACAAAGAACAGGTGGGTTGGGGTTTGAAGCTCGAGCTCAAAGGAATCACCAAACGGTTCGGTTCCCTAGTCGCCAACGATCACATTGACCTTGTGGTCCAGCCGGGACAGGTGCACAGCCTGCTCGGTGAAAACGGGGCCGGGAAATCGACGCTGATGAACGTCCTCTATGGACTCTACGAGCCGTCCGAGGGCCAGATCCTGGTGGATGACAAGCCGGTGACCTTCGACGGCCCCGGCGATGCCATGGCGGCCGGTATCGGCATGGTGCACCAGCACTTCATGCTGGTCCCGGTGTTCACCGTCGCGGAAAACGTGGCGCTGGGCAACGAAGCCACGAAGGCCGGCGGCATGCTGAACCTTGACGATACCCGGGCCCGGATCCGGGAGATTTCGGACCAGTACGGTTTCGAGGTGGACCCGGATGCCGTGATCGAGGACCTGCCCGTCGGCGTGCAGCAGCGCGTGGAAATCATCAAGGCCTTGCTCCGCGACGCCGAGGTGCTGATCCTGGATGAGCCGACCGCTGTCCTCACGCCCAAGGAAACCGACGAACTGCTGGGCATCATGGGCCAGCTCAAGGCCGACGGCAAAGCGATCGTCTTCATTTCGCACAAGCTGCGCGAGGTCAAAGCCGTTTCCGACATCATCACGGTGATCCGCCGCGGCAAGGTGGTCGGCGACGCCCCGGCGTCGGCCTCCACCACGGAATTGGCGGAGATGATGGTGGGCCGGGCGGTCAGCCTGACGCTGAACAAGGAAGCGGCGCAGCCGGGAGAAGAAACGTTCACCGTCTCCGACCTCACGGTGCTTTCGCCCACCGGCCAGCGCGTGGTGGACGGCATCAGCTTTGGGATTGCCCGCGGCGAAATCATGGCGGTGGCCGGCGTGCAGGGCAACGGGCAGACCGAACTGACCGAGGCCATCCTGGGCCTGCAAGACCATGTGTCCGGCTCCATCCGGCTTGAGGGCCGCGAGCTCGTGGGGAAACGGGTCAAGGACATCATCGGAGCCGGGGTCGGCTTTGTGCCGGAAGACCGCAGCGTCGAAGGCCTGGTCGGCACCTTCTCGGTGGCGGAAAACCTCATCCTCAACCGTTATGACCGGCCGCCCTTTGCCCGCGGCCTGGCGATGAAGCCGGGCTTGATCGCCAAGAACGCCGAACAATACATCGCCGAGTTCGACGTCCGCACGCAGTCGGCGGAAGCCGCAGCGGGCACGCTGTCCGGTGGAAACCAGCAGAAGGTGGTGATGGCACGGGAGCTGTCCAGGCCCTTGAAACTCTTCATCGCCTCGCAGCCGACCCGTGGCGTCGATGTGGGCTCGATCGAGTTCCTGCACAAGCGGATCGTGGCCGAGCGCGACGTCGGCACGCCGGTGCTGATCGTGTCCACCGAGTTGGACGAAGTGCTGGAGTTGGCCGACAGAATCGCCGTGCTTTACCAGGGACGGCTGATGGGGATCGTTCCGGCGGGCACTTCGCGCGGCGAGCTGGGCCTGATGATGGCCGGGATGAACGCAGAAGAAGCGCAAGCACAGCAGGCACAGGCCGAAGCACAGCAGACAGACGTCGAAGGAGGCGAGGAATGAGCGCGGATGAGCCCGGCAGGCAGACCAGAAAGCGGCACGAACGCGGTAGCAAGTCAGCGGTCGACGGCGACGAGCAGCGGCTCGTAGCGGCCGCCGAGCTCGGCGACGGCACTCAGCCGCCGCCTGCGGTTCCGGCCACGGGGGAGAGCCTGCATCCGGAGTTGCGCGAGCAGCAGAGCGTGATGCAGCGGATCGTCACGGGCAATGCCCTGGTGTCGGTCCTCGCCGTCGTGCTGGCCTTGATCGCCGGCGGCATCCTGATCGCGCTAACCAACGAAGAAGTGGCCAGGACTTCCAGCTACTTCTTTGCCAGGCCGCAGGACATGTTGGGCGCTGCCTGGACGGCTGCGTCGGAGGCCTACATCGCCCTCTTCCAAGGGTCGGTTTTCAATTCCGACGGCTCCACCTTTGCCCGGATGATCTACCCGCTGACCCAGACGCTGACCGTGGCCACGCCGCTGATCTGCGCCGCCCTGGGCGTAGCGCTGGCCTTCCGCGCGGGACTGTTCAACATTGGCGCGCAGGGCCAGATCATCATCGGCGCCACCCTGGCCGCTTGGGTCGGCTTCAGCTGGCACCTGCCCGTGGGCTTGCACTTGCTGTTGGTCATTCTGGCCGGCATCGTGGGCGGCGCACTCTGGGGCGGCCTCGTTGGCTTGTTGAAGGCCAAGACGGGAGCCCATGAGGTGATCGTCTCTATCATGCTCAACTATGTGGCCATCAACCTGGTGCTGTACCTGCTGACCATTCCGGCATTCCAGCGCCCGGGCTCCACCAATCCGATCAGCCCCCAACTCGACGAGACCGCCATGTACCCGCCGCTCTTCGGCGACACCTTTCGGCTGCACTGGGGCTTCATCGTCGCCATCCTCGCCACATTCTTTGCCTGGTGGCTGCTCAACCGCTCGACCATCGGCTTCGAGTTGCGCGCCGTGGGCTCCAACCCGCATGCTGCCCGCACGGCCGGGATCAGCGTAACCAAGGGCTACGTCATTGTCATGGTGCTCGCCGGCGCCCTTGCTGGACTGGCCGGCACAGCCCAGGTCGCGGGCACGGAACAGGTGTTGACTGCCGGTGTGGCGGCCAGCTTCGGCTTCGATGCGATCACCGTGGCACTGCTGGGGCGTTCGACGCCGTGGGGAACGTTTGCGGCCGGTGTGCTGTTCGGCGCCTTCCGCGCCGGCGGCGTCACCATGCAGACCAACACCGGCACCGCGATCGACATTGTGCTGGTGGTCCAGTCCCTGATCGTCCTGTTCATCGCCGCTCCGCCGCTGGTCCGAACAATCTTCCGACTGCCTGAGCCGGGCCAGTTGACGGCGAAACCCCGAAAGACCGCAACCACCGGAGGTGCAGCATGAGCACGGCTACTGCCACCGAACCGCAACAAAGCTCGGCCCCCACGGATATCGTGCGGAACTGGAAGACCCCGGTCATCCTGGCCGTGCTCTCCGTCCTGGCACTCCTAGTCTTCGCCATCGGCGCGCCGGACAACTCCGTCACCTTCCGGCTGTCGGCTCCCAACGACGCCTTGGTATTGCCCGATATTGTCCTTTCGGCGGTTGTCACCGGCTGGGTCACCGCCGTCCTGATGCTGGCCGCCGCCATTTGGTCTTTCCGGTTGGTCCGGTCCGGCCGCAAGGTCCCCGGCTGGCTGGTGGCCGTTTTTGCCATACTCTTCATCGTCGGCTTCCTGACCTGGGTGGTGGGCAGCGCCCGCACACCGAACGTGGCGCTCTACGGGCTGCTGGCCGGTTCCTTCACGTTGGCCGTGCCGCTGATCTTCGGGTCCCTCTCCGGCGTGCTGTGCGAACGATCCGGCGTGGTCAACATCGCCATCGAGGGGCAGTTGCTCTTCGGTGCCTTCTCCGCTGCCGTTGCCGGATCGCTCTCCGGCAACGCCTTCGTCGGCCTGGCCGCAGCCGCTATCGGCGGCGTCATGGTGTCGGCGGTGCTGGCGGTGTTCAGCATCAAGTACATCGTCAACCAGGTGATTGTCGGCGTGGTGCTCAACGTGCTGGTCTCCGGCCTGACCGGATTCCTGTTCTCCACCGTCCTTTCCTCGGATCCGGCCAGATGGAACTCGCCGCCGCGGCTACCGATCATCAGCATCCCGGTGCTGTCCGACATCCCGGTCATCGGCCCCATTCTGTTTGAGCAGTCGGTGGTCGGCTACCTGATGTACATCGCGTTGGCCATCATCTATGTGGGCCTGTTCCACACCAAGTGGGGCCTGCGGACCCGGGCGGTCGGCGAGCACCCCAAGGCCGCCGACACGCTGGGCGTGAAGGTCAATCGGATGCGGTTCATGAACGTTTTGCTGGCCGGCGTCGTCGCCGGTTTTGGCGGCGCCTTCTTTACCCTGGTCCTTGTTTCCAGTTTCGGCCGGGACATGACGGCCGGGCAGGGCTACATCGCCCTGGCGGCGCTTATTTTCGGCCGCTGGAATCCGCTCGGGGCATTCTTCGCCGCCCTGCTGTTCGGGTTTGCCACCAATCTGCAGTACGTGCTCAGTGCCCTCGGCTCCACGGTGCCGAACCAGTTCCTGGCCATGCTGCCGTACGTCGTGACGATCTTCGCGGTCGCCGGGTTGGTGGGCCGTGCCCGGCCGCCGGCCGCCAGCGGCGTGCCGTACATCAAGGGGTGAGGGATGGAACCGACGACGGATCAACCCGTTGACTGGGACGCACTCCAGCGGGCCGCGGCGGACGCCATGCAGCGGGCCTACGTGCCGTATTCGGGGTTTCCCGTTGGTGCGGCCGCGCTGACCGACGACGGGCGGATGGTCTCCGGCTGCAACGTGGAAAACGCCTCCTATGGGCTGACCTTGTGCGCCGAATGTTCGCTGGTCAGCCAGCTGAACATGACGGGCGGCGGAAAACTGGCGGCCTTCAGCTGCGTGGACCGGGACGGCAATCCGCTGATGCCGTGCGGCCGGTGCCGGCAGCTGTTGTATGAATTTCGGGCGCCCGGCATGCTGCTGATGACGCCGGCCGGAGTCAAGACCATGGACGACGTGCTGCCGGACGCCTTCGGCCCGCAGCATCTGGCCTGATAAGCCGGAACGGATCAAGGGAGGAACAGGGTATGACCGAAACTTTCGACGCGGTGGACATCATCCGGACCAAGCGAGACAAGGGAACGCTGAGCCCGGAGCAGATCGCCTGGACCATCGATGCTTACACCCGCGGGGCCATCGCCGACGAGCAAATGTCCGCCCTGAACATGGCCATCCTGCTCAACGGCATGGACCGGGAGGAGATCTCGCATTGGACGACGGCGATGATCGCCTCCGGCGAGCGGATGGACTTCGCATCCCTCGGCAAGGCGACAGCGGATAAACACTCGACCGGTGGAGTCGGGGACAAGATCACCCTCCCGCTGGCCCCCCTGGTGGCCGTTTTCGGTGTCGCCGTTCCGCAGCTGTCCGGGCGCGGGCTCGGCCACACCGGCGGCACCTTGGACAAGCTTGAATCGATCCCGGGCTGGCGCGCGCTGCTGACCAATGACGAAATGCTGAAACAGTTGGCGGACGTCGGCGCGGTGATCTGCGCGGCCGGTTCCGGGCTTGCCCCCGCGGACAAGAAGCTCTATGCGCTGCGGGATGTCACCGGCACGGTGGAAGCGATCCCGCTGATTGCCTCCTCGATCATGAGCAAGAAGATCGCCGAAGGCACCGGCGCACTGGTGCTGGATGTGAAGGTCGGCAGCGGCGCCTTCATGAAGGATGAGCGCAACGCCCGCGAACTGGCCGAAACCATGGTGGCCCTGGGCAAGGACGCCGGCGTGAACACCGTGGCCCTGCTCACGGACATGAGCACCCCGCTGGGGCTCACCGCGGGCAACGCCATTGAAGTCGAAGAGTCGGTTGAAGTACTCGCCGGTGGCGGCCCCGAGGACGTGGTGGAGCTGACGGTAAAGCTGGCCGAGGAGATGCTGCAGGCAGCCGGCGTGGCCGATGCCGACCCGGCCGCAGCGCTGCGGGACGGCCGTGCCATGGACGTTTGGAAGTCCATGATCCGCGCCCAGGGCGGGGACCCCGATGCCCCCTTGCCGGTGGCCCGGGAATCCGAGGTTGTCTACGCGCCGGCAGACGGCGTGCTGGTCCAGTTGGACGCCCTGTCGGTGGGAGTGGCGGCCTGGCGGCTTGGTGCTGGACGTGCCCGCAAGGAGGACGCCGTGCAGGCCGGTGCCGGAGTGCGGATGCATGCCAAGCCCGGAGCCACGGTCCGCGCAGGCGAACCGCTGATGACGCTGCTGACCGACACCCCCGAGAGGTTCGACCGGGCCAAGGAAGCGCTGCGCGACGCCGTCGTTATTGCTCCCGAAGGAAGCCGGCCGGACCGCCGGCTGATCATTGACCGGATTGCCTAACCGCGCCGCTTGTTGGCTGCCCCCAGCTGAAAACAACTGGGGATAGCCGTTTATAGATTCGCTGGATAAACCTCTTCCCGGCCCTACGGCGCCCGGCTACGATGATGTGTGCGGCCGGAGCTCGGGGGAAGCTCCGGCGCACTGCAGGGTCTGCGGCGTTGACCGATGGGGGCCCGGTCAGGGATTTACCCGATAGCGGCACAAAATGCAGCATGGCATCGTTGGACTAGACATCCGGCGGACAGGAACACCTCGTGCAGACTTTCATGGACGCGCTCAGCGTCTTCATCATCGACGCGGCAGCACAATGGTGGATCTACCCACTGCTTTTGGCGCTCTGCCTGATCGACGGAATCTTTCCGCCGGTTCCCAGCGAATCGGTCGTCGTCGCGCTGGCCGCGATCGCCGTATCCGCCGGGGCGCCCAACATCTGGCTGGTTGTTGCCGTCGCAGCGGCGGGCGCCATCGCCGGCGACAACATCGCTTATCTGATCGGCCGCAGCATCGGCGCGGACCGCTTCCGCTGGATGCAGCGCCCACGCGTTGCCGCGGCCTTCGCCTGGGCCCGCCGGGAACTGGATCGGCGCGGGGCCCTGCTGATCCTAGGCGCCCGCTACATCCCGGTGGGTCGCGTCGCGGTCAACATGACCGCCGGGGCTACCGGATACAACCACCGCAAGTTCGTCCTGTTCTCCGTGGTGGCCGGCATCTCATGGGCCCTGTACTCGGTGGGCATCGGGGCCCTGGCCGGCCAGTGGTTCCACGACCACACGCTGCTGGCCGCGGGACTGGCCGTCGTGCTGGCACTGTTGCTGGGCCTGGCGCTGGACCATGGCCTGAAGCTTGCCGGCCGCCGCCACGCCGCGCGGCTGCGGGCGGCAGCCCAGGCCACGCACAGCAGCACGTACGGCAGTGCGGAGCCGGCGGGAGCCGGGCAGCAGGCCACCCATGACGCCGGCCCAGCCGGGAGTGCAGGTGCCTCAGTGCAGGGGCGGCGCCATCCCGGCGACCAGCCGCCGGGAACCGGTTCGCGCACCGTGCGCTTCGAGCCGCATCAGCCCGTCGCCGTGCCCTCGCGCAACCGCTCCACGGCCGCACTGGACGACTGACGCACTGGACGACTAATGCACTGGACGATTGAGCCGGCCGGCAGAAGCCGGGCCGGTTCAGGCTGGCGGCGTGCTCGCGTAAGGTGGTGCGTGTGACTGAGCCTGATTACTCCGAAGACACCGCAGCCGACATGGACATCGACATCCGCAGCCTGCCGAAGGTATCGCTACATGACCATCTGGACGGCGGCCTGCGCCCGGCCACGATCATCGAGCTGGCCGCCGCCGTGGGCCACGAACTGCCCTCCACCGACCCGGTGGCACTGGGCGAGTGGTTCCGGGAATCGGCAGACTCCGGCTCGCTGGTGCGCTATCTGGAAACCTTCGATCACACCGTCGCCGTGATGCAGACCAAGGAAGGCCTGTTCCGCGTGGCACAGGAATTCGTCGAAGACCTGGCCGACGACGGCGTGGTCTACGGAGAGGTCCGCTGGGCGCCGGAGCAGCACCTGGCCAAGGGCCTGACCTTGGACGAAGCCGTCGAAGCCGTCCAGGCCGGACTGGAGGCGGGCGTGGACGCCGTCGAGGCCAGCGGACGGCCCATCCAGGTGGGCCAGCTGATCACCGCGATGCGGCACGCCGACCGCTCACAGGAGATCGCCGAACTTGCCGTCCGCCACCGGGACCGGGGCGCCGTCGGATTCGACATTGCCGGCGCCGAGGACGGTTTCCCGGCCTCGCGCTTCAAGGACGCGTTCACCTACCTGGCCGAACACCAGTTCCCGGTCACCGTCCACGCCGGCGAGGCGGCCGGTGTGGACAGCATCGCCGATGCGCTGGTCAGCGGCCGTGCACTGCGGTTGGGCCACGGCGTACGGATCGCCGAGGACATCCAGGTGGACTTCGGCCCGGACGACGAAGACGGCGAAGAGGTCGGGATGGTCACCCTGGGCCGGGTCGCCGCATGGGTCCGCGACCGCGGCATCCCGCTGGAGTGCAGCCCGTCGTCCAACCTGCAGACGGGTGCCATCGCCGTGTTCGGGGAAGGCATTGAAGCCCATCCGTTCGACCTGCTCTACCAGACCGGGTTCAAGGTCACGATCAACACGGACAACCGGCTGATGAGCGGGGTCACGCTTTCGGACGAGTACGAGTTGCTGGTGGAAACCTTCGATTACGACCTGGACGACTTGCTGGAGATCACGCTCAACGCCGCGGAAGCCGCCTTCCTGCCGCTGGAAGAGCGTGAGGCGCTCGTCGAGTACATCGGCGAGGGCTTCCGCAGCCAGCTGGACTGACGGGACCATGCCGCACGCCGGTCAGCCGCCAGCGCCGGGACGGCGCCGGGAAAGCACGACGGCGGGCCCCGGCCCCGGTTGGGCGGTTCCCCGGCTGCTCGAGGTCGTGGCGCAGCTGCGCGAACACTGCCTGTGGACGGCCGCGCTGACCCACGAATCCCTCGTTGAGTACCTGGTCGAGGAGGCCCACGAACTGGCCGAGGCGATCGAAACAGGCCACACCGGCCAGGCCGACGTGGCCGAGCTCAGGGGCGAGCTGGCCGACGTGCTGTTCCAGGTGCTGCTGCATGCGCGGTTGCAGGAAGAACGCGGGCACTTCGATTTCGACGCCGTGGCCGCCGGCCTGACTGCCAAACTCGTTCGGCGGAACCGGCACGTGTTCCGTCCGGACGGATCCCTGCAGGAGACGTTCCCGGACACCATCGCCGAGATCGTGGCCAGCTATGACGCGGTGAAAGCGGCGGAGAAGCCGGAGCGGACCACGCCGTTCGACGGCGTTCCGACGTCGCTGCCGGCCCTGACCCTGGCGGCGAAATCCCTGGATCGGGCGCGCCGGGCCGGTTCCGCGGAACGGGCTGAGCCCGGCGGAGACGGCCGCGCTGCCGCGCCGCAGCACGGCAGATGGCGGTCGGAAGGCGGGCAGGGCATGACGGAAGCCGAGGTCGGCGAGGCGCTGTTCGCCGTCGTCCGCCGCGCCGCAGAAGCCGGCGTGGACCCAGAGCAGGCACTCCGGGCCGCCGTCCGGCGATTCCAGCAGCGCGTAACGGAAGAAAACGACACGGGCTGATCTCGATTAGTCTTAAGCCGGACCTTGCGGCCGGCTGGTGCCGGGCCTGCAGACATTCCATCTTTCGTTCCAACGAACAGGAGCTACTCCATGGCGCTGATCGATGCCATCCACGCGCGCGAAATCCTAGATTCCCGCGGCAACCCCACCGTTGAAGTTGAGGTGCTGCTGTCCGACGGCTCGATGGGCCGCGCCGCGGTTCCGTCCGGCGCCTCCACCGGTGCGTTCGAGGCCGTCGAACGCCGCGATGGCGAGAAGGGCCGCTATCTGGGCAAGGGCGTCAGCCAGGCCGTGGCCGCGGTGCTGGACACCATCCAGCCGGCGCTGGTGGGCTTCGACGCCACTGACCAGCGGCTGATCGACCAGACCATGTTGGATCTGGACGGCACGTCCAACAAGTCCGACCTGGGCGCCAACTCCATCCTGGGCGTCTCGCTGGCCGTGGCATCGGCAGCCGCCGAATCCGCCAACCTTCCGCTGTACAAGTACCTCGGCGGACCGAACGCCCACGTGCTGCCGGTGCCGCTGATGAACATCCTCAATGGCGGTTCGCACGCCGACTCCGACGTCGACATCCAGGAGTTCATGGTGGTGCCGCTGGGCGCCGCAACGTTCTCCGAAGGCCTGCGCTGGGGCGTGGAGGTCTACCACAGCCTCAAGGCCGTGCTGAAGGAGAAGGGCCTCTCCACCGGGCTGGGCGACGAGGGCGGATTCGCCCCGAACCTGCCCAGCAACCGGGCCGCCCTGGACCTGATCACCGAGGCGATCACCCGGGCCGGCTACACGCCGGGCAAGGACATTGCGCTGGCCCTGGACGTGGCGTCCTCCGAGTTCTACCGGGACGGCGCGTACCAGTTCGAGGGCAAGTCCCTGACGGCAGCGGAAATGAGTGCCTACTACGGTCAGCTGGTGGCGGACTTCCCGCTGGTGTCCATCGAGGATCCGCTGGACGAATCCGATTGGGACGGCTGGGCAACCTTGACGGCCGAGCTCGGCGACAAGGTGCAATTGGTGGGCGACGACCTGTTCGTTACCAACCCGGAGCGCCTGCAGCAAGGCATCGACGCCAAGACCGCCAACTCGCTGCTGGTCAAGGTCAACCAGATCGGGTCGCTGACCGAGACACTGGAGGCCGTGGCCCTGGCCCAGCGCAATGGCTACACCACCATCACCTCGCACCGCTCCGGCGAAACCGAGGACACCACCATCGCCGACATCGCCGTGGCCACCAACGCCGGCCAGATCAAGACCGGTGCCCCGGCCCGTTCGGAGCGTGTGGCGAAGTACAACCAGCTGCTGCGGATCGAGGAAGAGCTCGACGACGCGGCGCGCTACGCCGGTCGCAGTGCTTTCCCGCGTTTCACGGCGTAGTTCGGCCCAACCCTCGGTAATGTCTTAAGCGGGGCCCGGCCGTCAGCCGACGCCGGCCCCGCACGACAACCACGGTGAGGAGCCTCAATGTCCACCCGACGCCCCAACATGCCACGGGCCGGCCGTCCGGCCGGCGGTGGGCCTGCGCAGGGCAGCGGACAGGGGGACGGCAAGGACACTGACCGCCCGGAACCGGAAACCGGGAAAGTGATTCGGGCCGACTTCGGCCGAACGGCGCCGGCAGCCGTGGCCCGGCCTGGGGCCGGCTCCCCGAGCACACCGGAGGCGGGCCACCGCCGGAAGCCGAAACCACCGGCAAAGCCCAAGCCGGCGCCGTCGGAAGCCCGCGCCGCCGAACGCCGGCAGCTGTCCGAGGGAATCAGGCAGCCGGACTCGCCTGCGCACCGGCAACGCAGGGAACAGGCCCGGGAAGTGCCTGCCGATGCGGTCCCGGTCCCAGCCAAAGCATTCTCCGGCCGGCTGCTGGCGCTGGCGGTGGTCTTGGTGTCCATCACGGTGCTGCTGGCGCCGTCGGTGCGGATTTTCATTGAGCAGCGGGCAGAATTGGCCGCCCTGCAGGCGGACATCGCCGCCAAGAAAGACTCCCATCAGCAGCTGACCAAGGAGCTGGCCCGCTGGGATGACCCCGCCTACATCAAGCAGCAGGCACGGGATCGCATATTCTATGTAATGCCGGGGGAGAAGCGGTACATGGTCACCGGCGCGGAAGGACTGGGCGAGTCGGACGAACACGCATCCGCGACCGCGCCGGAGGACTTGCCGTGGGTCGACGCACTGTGGAATTCGATGACCCGGGCCGCCACGGACACGCCCGCCGCTGACTAACAACCCGGCAGCCGCGGCTACCGGATCATACGGCACGCTGCCAGACCAACCGCAGCGGCAGGAAGGACTGAGCCATGAACACCGCTCAGCGCACACCCACCCCCGAAGACCTCGACACGCTGAGCCGCCAGCTCGGCAGACCGGTCCGCGACGTCGTGGAAATCGGCGCGAGATGCGTCTGCGGAAACCCGCTCGTCGCCACGACCGCGCCGCGGCTGGGCAACGGCATCCCGTTCCCCACCACGTACTACCTGACCCACCCGGTGATTACCGCCGCCGTGTCCCGGCTGGAAGCGGCCGGGGTGATGACGGAAATGACCGCGCGGCTGGAGAGCGATCCTGAACTGGCCGCAGCGTACCGGCGCGCCCATGAGGAGTATCTGGCCGCACGCAACGAGGTGGGCCGCCGCTCCGGCATCGGGGAGGTGCCCGAGATCGCGGGCGTCTCGGCCGGCGGTATGCCCACCCGAGTCAAGTGTCTGCACGTCCTGGTCGGCCATTCGCTGGCTGCGGGTCCGGGCGTGAATCCGCTGGGCGACGAAGCGCTTGAGGGCATCGCCGAGTGGTGGACCGCGGACCGCTGCTATTGCGCCGGCGCCTGGGACGTTGCAGGGGCCGCGCCCGCCCGTGACCTGAGCCGCCATACTCGCACCCAAGGCCTGCCGGCCGACGAGCTGGCCGCGAAGAAGGCCAGGCGGTCCGGCGGCAAGGAATCCTCCGACGCCGCCGACGCCGACGCCGCCGACGCCGTCGATCCTCGAACGCCCGGCGCAGCCGGGGGAGTGGAGTCCTAGTGGCACGTGTCGGAGCCATCGATTGCGGAACCAACTCGATCCGCCTGCTGATTGCCGACGTGCAGGACGGCGGGCTGAGCGACGTGGTCCGGGAGATGAAAATCGTGCGGCTGGGGCAGGGCGTCGACGCTACCGGGGCGCTGGCGCCCGAAGCGCTGGAGCGGACGTTCGCGGCGGCGGAAGACTATGCCGTGCAACTGCGCAGCCAGCGGGTCGAAAGCCTGCGTTTTGTTGCCACCTCCGCCACCCGCGACGCGGCCAACCGGCAGGTTTTTGTTGACGGCATCCGCGACCGGCTCGGGGCGGAACCGGAGGTGATCAGCGGCCGCGAAGAGGCCGAGCTGTCCTTCACCGGTGCCGCCAGTGTCCTGGCCCCGACGCCGGGAGAGAGGGTGCTGGTGGTGGACCTCGGCGGTGGCAGCACGGAGTTCGTGCTGGGCACTGCCGACGGGGTGCTGGCCGCGCTCAGCACGGATATGGGCTGTGTCCGTTTCACCGAGCGGTACCTGCGCTCGGACCCGCCCACCGCGGCGGAGATCGCCGAAGCCGTGGCCGACGCCGAGCAGCATCTGGCTCGCGCGCTGGATGAGGTGCCGCTGGCCGACGTCGACCGGTTGGTAGGAGTGGCCGGGTCCGTCACCACCATCACCGCACACGCCTTGCAGCTGGACCAGTACCGTCCCGAAGCGATCCACGGGGCACGCCTAGAGGGGGACCGGCTGGATGCTGCCTGCACTTCCTTGCTGGAGATGACCCGGCAACAGCGTGCGGCGCTGCCCTACATGCATCCCGGACGCGTGGACGTCATTGGCGCCGGCGCGCTCATCTGGCGCACCGTGTCACGGCGGCTGGCGGCACTGACCGCTGGACGCGTGGACGGCGCGACGGCCAGCGAACACGATATTCTGGATGGAATCGCCCTGAGCGCCGCCACCCGGCTGCCCACCCACCGAGCCCCAGGGACCTAGACTGCTTACCGAAGGGACACCGATGCGCCACCGCGAAAGTGAACGGCCCAGCAGGCGCTCGTCCGCCGCGAAGGCCATTTCGCTCGGCTCGGCCATTGCGGTGCTTGGCTCGCTGATGCTGGCAGGACCCGCCCATGCCGACTCCACCCGGGACAAGGAATACTGGCTGGATTCCTACGGGATCCGCGCCGCCTGGGACGAATCGCAGGGCGAGGGCGTGAAAGTCGCAGTGATCGACAGCGGCGTTGACGGCACCCATCCGGACCTCAAGGGTGTCGTGGTGGGCGGAACGGACGCCTCCGGATCGGGCGATCCCGACGGCCAGCGCGGGATCGGACAAACGCCCGAGCACGGCACCTTGGTGGCGACCTTGCTGGCCGGTCGTGGGCATGCCCCGGACAAAGACAAGAAGGACGACAAGAAGAAGGACGACGAGTCCAAGCCCAAGGACGAGGGAATCGGTGCCGGCACCGATGGCGTGATCGGGGTGGCTCCCAAGGCGCAGATCCTGACGGCCTCCACGTGGCTCGGGACGCCGAACCCTTCCGGTGTCGGAGTTGACGAGCAGATCCCTGCGGCCGTTCGCTGGGCGGTGGACAACGGCGCACAGGTCATCAATATGTCGTTGACCAGTTCCAGCACCTCCTGGCCGGAGAGCTGGGACGCCGCGTTCCTGTACGCCGAACAGCACGACGTCGTGGTGGTTGCCGCCGCCGGAAACCGCGCCGGAGGGACCGAACAGTCCGGTGCTCCCGCCACCATTCCCGGGGTCCTGACCGTGGCCGGACTGAACCGCGACGGCGAAGCCAGCCAGGAGGCCTCGGCCCAGAGCATCGTCATTGGCGTTGCGGCGCCGGCCGAAGACCTGGTGGGTGGACTGCCCGGCGGCCTCTATGCCGACTGGTCGGGTACATCCGGGGCCACCCCGCTGGTCTCCGGCGTAGCCGCGCTGATCCGCTCCAAATACCCGGACATGAGCGCGGCCCAGGTCGTCAACCGCATCATCAGCACGGCCAAGGACTCCGGCGTTCCCGGACATGATCCGATCTACGGCTACGGCGTACTGAACGCCGAAGCGGCACTGAACGCCGAAGTTCCGGAGGTATCAGCCAACCCGCTCGGCTCGATTGCCCAGTGGATCACCGTGCACCGCCGCGGCGTGGTCGCTGCGCCGGAATCGCAGTCTCCGGTGCAGTCGAAGGCCGTGGCCCCGGACATTCCGGAACCGACCACCCCGGTGGCGGTCCCACCGCGTACCGAGAACTCGGTACTGCCGGCCATCCTGGTCTTCTCGTTCGGCGCGCTGATCGCCGGTGTCCTGACGTTGGGCGCTGTCCAGACAGTCCGGGCGCGCCGCGCCGCGGCGGGAAAACAGGCCGTCGAAGACGCGGATACGGGCTTCATCCCGCCGATTCGGGGCGGGAGCCACAAGCCGGTCAAACGCTGATTCTGCCCTCCCGGCCACTTCGTGAAAACTTTCACAAAAGACGCTACACTTAATGCATGGCACTCACTCCTGCTCTGTCCGATCGCCCGCGCGTCCTTGTGGTCGGCGGCGGCTACGTTGGTCTCTACGTTGCGCTGAAGCTCCAGAAAAAGGTCAAGCGGCACGGCGGCATCGTCACCTTGGTGGATCCGCTGCCCTACATGACCTACCAGCCGTTCCTGCCCGAAGTGGCCTCCGGCAGCATCGAAGCCCGGCATGCCGTGGTCAACCACCGCCAGCATCTGCAGGACACCGAACTCATCACCGGCAGGGTCACCTCCATCGACCATGCTGCCAAGAAGGCCGTGATCACCCCCGCAGCGGGCGAGGCTTTCGAACTGGACTACCGCGACGTCGTCGTTGCCGCCGGTGCCATTACCCGCACCTTCCCGATCCCGGGGCTGGCCGAAGCCGGCATTGGCCTGAAGACCATCGAAGAAGCCGTGGAGTTGCGGAACAAGGTGCTCGAGCGGATCGAGACCGCCTCCCAACTGCCGGCGGGGGCGGAGCGGACCCGCGCGCTGACGTTTGTTGGCGTCGGCGGCGGCTTCGCGGGCATTGAGGCCATGACCGAAATCGAGGACCTTGGCCGCGCTGCCGTCAGGAAGAACGGACGGCTGCGCCAGGAAGACCTGCGTTTCGTGCTGGTCGAGGCAATGGGCAGGATCATGCCCGAGGTCACCGAAGAGCAGGCCAAGTGGGTCGTCGAGCACATGCGCTCACGCGGCATCGAGGTCATGCTCAACACCTCCCTGGCCAAGGCAGAGGGCGGCGTGCTGGAACTGATCAACATGCCGGACAAGACTCCGGCCGAAACCTTCGAGGCCGACACCCTGCTGTGGACTGCGGGCGTGCAGGCGAATCCGGTTGCGCGCAGCTTCGGCTTCCCGCAGGACGAGCGCGGCCGGATCAAGGCCGATGCCACGCTGCAGATCATCGGCGAGAACGGCCCGATTGACGGCGCCTGGACCGCTGGCGACGTCGCAGCAGTGCCGGACCTGACCGGCGGCGGGGTGGGCGGCTTCTGCGTCCCGAATGCCCAGCACGCCATCCGCCAGGCCAAGCGGCTTGCCAAAAACATCTACGCGGCCCGCTGGGGCGTGGGCAGCGTCAAGCAGTACAAGCACAAGAACCTCGGCGCCGTCGCCGGCTTCGGCCTCAACAAGGGCGTCGCCAAGATCATGGGCATCAAGCTCAAGGGTTGGCCGGCCTGGATGGCCCACCGCGGCTACCACGGACTGGCCATGCCGACCGTCGAGCGCAAGATCCGCGTGATCTCGAACTGGTTCTGGACCATCTTCCTGGGCCGCGATACCACGCGCCTCGCCGATCTGCAGACTCCGTACCGCCAGTTCCGGGAGGCTGCTTCACCCCAGCCGCGCCCGCAGGCCGCCGCCGCTCCCAAGCCGGCAACGGACGCCCCGGCCGCCGGGTCGGAGAAGGAACTCGCGTCCACCGGCCGTTAACCACACCAACGCAGCAGGCCCGGGTACCGCATCGCGGTACCCGGGCCTGCTGCGTTTGTCGAGGCGCTGCAACATAGAATGTCTTGATGCTGATCAGGACAGAACAACCGGGGGGACCGGCCCGCCGTCCTCAGGCTGGTGGCCCGGGCCTTCGCCGCGGATGACGGCACCGAGCCCGTTGAACGCCGGCTGCTGGCCGAACTGTACAACTGCGACGGCTTCCTGCCGGAGTTCTCCCTCGTCGCCGAGGACCACGGAACCGTCGTCGGGCACGTGATCAGTACCCGCGGGTGGATTGACGGTGCACCGGCCCTGGGGCTGGGGCCGATCGCGGTAGAGCCGGACCGTCAGCGCTCGGGCATCGGAGCTGCCCTGCTGGCCGAAACGCGCCAGCGGGCCGAGTCCGCGGGGGAGAGCGTCATCCTGCTGCTCGGAAGCACAGATTACTATCCACGTTTCGGGTATCGGCCGGCTAGCGAATCCGGCATCAAAGCTCCGGATCCGGCGTGGGGCGCTCACTTCATGGCCCTGCCGCTGAACGAGCTCCCGCCAACGGGTACCTTTACCTACGCTGGGCCTTTCGGGCGTCTGTAGGGCGACAACAGGCTATCCAGTACCCTAGATAGGTGAAGGAACACCCGGCCCCCGTAGTCCAATGGCAGAGACAACCGACTTAAAATCGGTCCAGTGTGGGTTCGAGTCCCACCGGGGGTACCGAATCAGTGTGATGAGCGTTACAAGGATGTAACCCAAAACGCTTATTTTCAACAACAATTTGGACTAGTTTTCCTAGTAATCAGGAATACCTGGTAATCGCATCAAAGGTTCACATACCTTTCGATCGAGGGGAAAACATACATGTCTGCAACACGTAACGCAGTGCTTTTCGGCACCGGCGGCAACTCCGCGCGGGCGGGGAAGCTGGCCGCGCTCGGATTGGGGATCGCTTTGTTTGCCTCGGCGTGCGGCGGGGGGTCTTCCACACCGTCGGAGCCTGGAGGGGGAGCGTCATCGGCACCGGCAGGCGCATCAGGCCTGACCTGTCCCGGACCAGGCGAGGATGGGGGACCCACCGGGGGTGCGACCGGAAACCCGGCGGACGTCCCCGAGTCCAAAGGCTCCACCGAGCAAGCGCTGAAAATCGGCACGCTGCTGCCGACCACCGGAACCTTGGCCTTCCTGGGCCCGCCGGAAATTGCAGGTGTCGAGCTTGCCGTGAACAAGATCAACGAAGCCGGCGGCGTGCTCGGCAAAGACGTGGAAACTGTCCAACGCGACTCCGGTGACACCACCACCGACATTGCAACGCAGTCGGTAACGGACCTGCTCAGCGAAAAGGTCAGCGCGATCGTGGGAGCGGCGTCCTCGGGCGTTTCCTTCACCGTGATCAACCAGATCACCGGCGCGGGCGTTCTGCAGATCTCCCCGGCGAATACCTCGCCGGACTTCACCACATGGGATGACAAGGGCCTGTACTGGCGAACAGCTCCTTCCGACGTTCTGCAGGGCCGCACTCTCGGCAGCTACATGGTCACCTGCGGCGCCCAGACGCTCGGCATGATCGTGCTGAACGACGCCTATGGCACCGGTCTGGCGGACAACGTCAAGCAGGCCTTCGAAGGCGCCGGTGGCCAGATTGTGGCAACCGAGATGTTCAACGAGGGCGATTCGCAGTTCAGCTCGCAGGTTGATGCCGTAGTCAACGCCAAACCTGACGCCTACGCGCTGATTACTTTCGACCAGATCAAGTCGATTGCACCGTTGCTGCTGTCCAAGGGCGTCAAACCCGACCAGATATTCTTGGTGGACGGCAACACCTCGGACCTGAGCAAGGAGCTTGACCCGGGCGCCATGGCAGGGGCACAGGGCACCATTCCCGGCACCTTCGCCAAGGATGAATTCCAGGCGGAACTGGCGAAGGTCGACGACAAGCTCAACTCCTACTCTTACGCAGGCGAATCCTACGACGCGGTGAACCTCGTGGCGCTGGCCTCCGAGGCGGCCGGCAGCACCAAGGGCGAGGACATCGCGAAGGAAATGCAGGCTGTGTCCATGGACGGTGAGAAGTGCTACGACTTCGCCGGTTGTGTGACGCTGCTGCGCAACGGCGAGGATATCGATTACGACGGCATCTCCGGACCGATCTCCTTCGACGAGAACGGTGACCCGACCGAGGCCTACATCGGAATCTACCAGTACGACGAAACCAACGTACCGCAGCCGAAGCTTGAGGAGTTCGGCCAGCTGTAGGCGGCTCCACACCACTCGCACCGATGCAGAGGGTCCCAGCCACCGGTGAACTGCTCCCCGGAAGTTGGACTGAGAAATTCAGTTCCGACTCCCGGGGAGCAGTTTTATGCATGCATGTAGTTCGTTATCCGAGGATCAGCGCGAGTCCGCTGTAGCGTGGTTCGAGCAGGGCATCGCTTATAGGGCGACGGCCAGATTGCTGGGAGT
Organism: Arthrobacter sulfonylureivorans; assembly: GCF_022637435.1. Lineage (NCBI taxonomy): Bacteria > Bacillati > Actinomycetota > Actinomycetes > Micrococcales > Micrococcaceae > Arthrobacter > Arthrobacter sulfonylureivorans. Next base: position 3,042,006 of record NZ_CP093326.1, on the reverse strand, counting down.
GCCTCACTCGCCGGTCAAGCGGCTTTATCGGCGATGGAGGATTCATGGCCGAGGAGCGTTGATGACCAAGCAGACAAAACAGTCGTATTCGTTCGAGTTCAAGCTCGCTTTGGTTGAGCGGTTCCTCGCTGGTGAGACTGCCCCTGATCTCGCAGCAGAAGTCAGCTTGTCGTCGCCTCGCCTGCTCGAAACCTGGGTACGGGCATATCGCCGTGAGGGTGTGGACGCGTTGCGCCCGAAGCCTAGAGGCAGACCCAGAAAACCCGATGCCCCGGCACCCGCGGAGTTGTCCGAAGTGGAGCGGCTGCGGCTCGAGAACGAACGGTTGCGGGCGGAAGTGGCCTATCTGGGAAAATTGCGGGCCTTGAGGGCGCAGGAACGACGGTGAAGGTTCAGGCCATCATCGCTCTCAAGGCTGACTTTCCTCTCCCGGTTCTGCTGCAGGTCGCCGGCCTCGCCCGGTCGACGTTCTTCTATCACCAGGCCCGCCTTCAGGCCCCGGATCCGCAGGAGGCACTCAAGGCCGCGGTCGCGGAGATCTTCATGAAGAACCATGGCCGGTACGGGCACCGCCGCATCCATACCGAGCTGGTCAAGCAGGGGTGGTCGGTCGCGAAGAAGACCGTGCTGAAGCTGATGCGTTCCCTGCGGCTGGTCTGCAAAGTCCGGCGAAGGAAGCGCTACAACTCCTACCAGGGCGGGCAGGGCGCCGTGGCACCCAACCTGCTGAACCGGGAGTTCGACGCCGATGCCCCGAACCAAAAGTGGGTGACGGATGTGACCGAGTTCAGCGTCGGAGATCGGAAACTCTACCTCTCACCGGTCATGGACCTCTTCGACCGGCAGATCATCTCCTACGCCGTCGGCACGTCGCCGAATCTGCAGCTCACCAACACCTCACTGCGTGAAGCTCTGACAACCCTCGCATGCGGACAGAAACCGCTCGTGCATTCCGACCAGGGCTTCCAGTACCAGCACCTCTCATGGCGGCATCTTCTGAAGAACGCCGGCGCCGTCCAGTCGATGTCCCGCAAAGGTAACTGCTTCGACAACGCGGTGATGGAGAACTTCTTCGGACACCTCAAGGAAGAACTCTTCCACCACGTCCAATTCCTCAACATCGAGGCGCTGCAGTCCGCACTGCATGAGTACATGCACTGGTACAACACCGAAAGGATCTCAACAAAGCTCAAGGGCCTGAGCCCGGTGCAATACCGTGCTCAGGCCCTCGCAGCCTAGGCTCTTATTTAGCCGGTCCAACTTTCGGGGCCCAGTTCACCGGCTGGGGCCCTCTGCCGTGCTGGAGGTACGGGCGCCCTGCCCGGAGCTTCCGGAGCCCCCAGGGGCTAACCAGGCAGCGCCCCGACACAGGGGAGCAGGCACCAACGACGGCGGCGCCCTGGCACAGGGGAGGAGGGAGCAACGACGGCGGCGCCCGCCCCGCGAAGGGCAGGCGCCGCCGTCGTTGTATCCGGTGCGAGGTGCTCAGGCAGTGTCCGCCAGTGTTCCCAGGTAGAGCTGGATGACCTTTGGATCCTTGAGCAGTTCGCGGCCGGTACCGGTGTATGCGTCCTTGCCTTGGTCCAAGACGTAGCCACGGTCGCAGATCTGCAGGCAGCGGCGTGCGTTCTGTTCCACCATGATGACCGAGACACCGGCCCGGTTGATCTCGTGCACCCGCAGGAACGTCTCGTCCTGCTTCACCGGGGAGAGGCCGGCCGAGGGCTCGTCCAGGAGCAGCACCGCCGGGTTCATCATCAACGCCCTGCCCATGGCCACCATCTGGCGTTCGCCACCGGAGAGCGACCCGGCCCGCTGGGCGCGCCGTTTGGCCAGGTCGGGGAAGATGCCGGCGACGAAGTCGAAACGCTCCTTGAAGTCCTTGGGCCGCTGGAACATGCCCATTTCCATGTTCTCTTCGATGGTCAACGTGGAAAAGACGTTGTTGGTCTGGGGGACGAACCCGATGCCGCGGCTGACCAGCTTATTGGCTTTCAGCCCGGTCAGGTCCTGACCGCGGACCACAACGGTGCCGGAATGCACTTTGACCAACCCGAACATTGCTTTGAGCAGTGTTGACTTTCCGGCGCCGTTCGGCCCGATGATGCCGATCAATTCGCCTTGGCGGGCTTCGATGCTGCAGCCGTTGAGGATGTTGACGCCGGGCAGATAGCCGGCCACCAGGTCCTGCACGACGACCACGGCTTCCCCCGCCGCCATGTTGGTCGGGCTTGTATCTGCCCGGTGCGCATTCATGCCTGGTCCTTCCTGTTGGGGTCCTGATCGGCTTCGCGCGACTCATCCCGGCTGGAATCGTGTTCGCTGATGTGGCTGCGGAGGACTCCCTCGTCATCGGTGCCCACCACCGACTCGGCGTCCTGGGCGAGTTCCTCCGCCAGCGCCTCGACCCCTTCCGCGTCGCCGAGGTCGACGTCGTGGTGGGCACCGAGATAGGCATCAATCACGGCGGGGTCCTTCATGACGACGCCGGGTGGGCCCTCTGCCACGATCCTGCCTTCGGCCATGACCACTACCCAATCCGCAATGTGGCGGACCATATGCATGTCGTGTTCGACGAACAACACGGTCATGCCCTCGGCCTTGAGATTCTTGACGTGCTCGAGGAGAGACTGGGTCAGGGCCGGGTTCACGCCGGCCATCGGCTCGTCGAGCATGACCAGCTTGGGCCGGACCATCAGGGCCCGGGCCATTTCCAGCAGTTTGCGCTGGCCGCCGGAGAGCGAGGCTGCGTAGTCGTCGCGTTTGGCGTCCAACTTGAATTTGACCAGCAGATCCTCTGCCTGCTCGGTGATTTCTTGTTCCCGTGGCCCCCAGATTTTCTTGAAGAGGGCTTTGAACAGGTTCTCGCCGGACTGCTCCGTGGCCCCCAGCCGCATGTTTTCAATGACGGTCAGCTTGCCCATGACTTTGGTCAGCTGGAAGGTGCGGACCATGCCCATCCGGGCCACCTTGTAGGATGCCACTCCGGCCAGCGAGTGGCCTTCGAAGGACCACTCACCGGTCTGCGGGATGTCGAATCCGGTGAGCAGATTGAACAGAGTGGTCTTGCCGGCTCCGTTCGGCCCGATCAGCGCCGTAATCTGGTGCCGGGGGATCTCCAAATACTCCACGTCCACGGCGTTGACACCGCCGAATAGGCGCGTGACGTTCTTGGCCACCAGGATGGGATCGCGCTTGCGGCAGCCGGGACCCGGTTCGTCGGCAGCGATGGGTCGCGCGTCGGTCATGTACTCGTTCGGCACGGATGCCGGGTCCGGGGCGGCGGTGCCGCCTCCGGCCGGGATGCGGTCTTGTTCGCTCATGCGAATACCAGCTCTTTCTTGTTGCCCAGCACGCCTTGGGGCCGGAATATCATCAACAGCATCAGAGCGACGCCGACCAAGATGTACCGCAACTGCCCGGCCTGGGTGGTGGTCAGGAAGGTGATGTAGCCCGCTTCGATGGCCCCGTAGAGCAGTCCCTGGGTCAGCGAGAGCACCACCCAAAAGATCATGGCGCCGACGACCGGGCCGAGAACAGTGGCCATGCCGCCCAGCAGCAAGCAGGTCCAGAGGAAGAACGTCAGCTCCGTCTGATAGTTGGCCGGCTGGACCGCTCCGCGGGGGAGTGTGAAGATCATGCCTGCAAAGGTGCCCAGCAGGCCGCCGAAAATCAGCGACTGCATCTTGTAAGAGTAGACGTTCTTGCCCAAAGAACGCACTGCGTTCTCGTCTTCGCGGATGCCCTTCAGGATCCGGCCCCAGGGGCTTCGCATCAGCAGGAACACCAGCAGGCAGCAGAGAGCAACCAGGGTCCAGGCAACCACCCGGATCCAGAGGTCCCGCTCGTTCATGCTCGTCAGGCCGAAGTTGTATGTGCCCTGCGGGAACGGGTTCATGGCGTAGAACCCGCCTTCGAACGCGGCCAGGCCGTTGGCAGAACCGGTGATGTCGGTCAGTTCATTGGTGGTGACTACGTAGCGGATGATCTCCGCGGCGGCAATCGTGACAATGGCCAGGTAATCGGCACGCAACCTCAGGGTAGGGATGCCCAAGAGCAGCGCAAAGATCACCGATCCGACGACCGCTATCAAGACGCCGACAACGAACGGGACGTCCCACAACAGGGTGGGAATGGCGAACCCGTAGGCGCCAATGGCCATAAAGCCGGCCTGTCCGAAGTTCAGCAGCCCGGTAAAGCCGAAGTGGACTGCCAGACCGAGGGAAGCCAGGGCGTAGGCGGCCGTTGTCGGGCTGACGATCTCGCCGAGTGCGTTGGCGAATATATTGAGGAAATCCATGGTGTTGCCTCCTAACCCACGCGCTCTCGACGGCCAAGGATCCCCTGTGGCCGGAACAGCAGGACGACGATCATAATCAGCAGGGCGCCGACGTACTTAAGGTCAGCCACCAGCCAGAGCGTCGACAGTTCGACGAACAGGCCGACGAGGACCGAGCCAACCAAGGCTCCGAACACGGTGCCCAATCCGCCCAGAATGACGCCGGCAAAGACGAGCAGCAGGATTTGCTGCCCCATATTGAAGGTGACACCGGGGCGGTAATAGGCCCAAAGGATGCCGCCGAGGGCAGCCAGCACGCCGCCCACTGTCCAGACAATCCTGATGACTCGGTCAACATCGATGCCGGAGGCTGCCGCCAGCGCGGGATTGTCGGCAACAGCGCGCGTAGCCTTACCCAGGCGGGTCTTAAGCAGCAGCATGGCGATCAGGACGATCACCACCAGGCTGACAACCAGCGAGATCAGCGTGTTGCGGCTGATGGAGATGGTGCCAAGTTCCAGGATGGGGCTGCTGGCCCCGGGGAGCTGTTGCGTGGCGCCACCGAAATTGAACAAAATCGTATAGCGCACCGCCAGAGCCAGTCCGATGCTGATGATCATCATCGGGATCAGCGCGGTACCGCGGCGCCGCAGCGGCTTCCAGAGCCAACCATCCTGGATCCAGCCGAAGGCACCGCCCAAGGCGACACCTAACACCATCGCCAACCAGATCGGAAAGCCCGCAACGGAGAAACCGAACATCAGGACGGCCCCGAGCGTGACCATCTCGCCATGGGCGAAGTTGGTCAGGCCGGTGGTGCCGTAGATCAGCGACAAGCCCACCGAAGCCAAAGCCAGCAGCAGGCCAAAGCTCAAGCCTGCAATCAGCCGTTCGACGAAAATCTCGCCGAAACTGGCGCTCTGGACCACAATGCCTTCGCCAAGCGGAAAGACAGCAGCGGCATTGGACGTGTTGGTGAAAGTGACTTCCCGCGGATTTGGCGTTCCCGGGGCGAGCTTCACGCCCTCCGGGAAGGTGGAGACGTCCACCTCGACTTGGTAAGTCCCCTGGACCGGAACACCGATGGACCAGGTTCCGTTCTCTCCGGTGGTCGCCTCGCCGCTGAATCCTTCCCCTGTCGCGGTGATCCGCACTCCAGCGACCGGACCGTCGACATTCCGCAAGACACCGCTGATCTTGTAGCGGGAGGGTTCCGCAGGCGCCGACGACGTTGCACCGGGTGTTGGTTCTGGTGAGGTGGTCGAAGCCAGTGAGGGGGGAGCGGACAAGATGATCCCCGTGATGATCGCCAGTAAGGCGAGTAGCGTCCCCAATGGCCGAACAAGCTTCGGCATCGCTATCAAAATATGAACCTCCACAGTGTGGGGTGGTCCGCCGGATCACCGGCAGGCACTGACCGCGTCTGTGACAGGAATCACTGACGTGTCGTTTATGTTACCTGCGCCACAGGTGGTGGGGAGGGTGGTTCTATCGCGATCAGGTAACAACTGTGAAGCAGTTGTTAAGCGAAGGTAAAACGTTGGGGCATCACACGGCAGGCTGGCTACAGAGAGGGGAGGCATGCCAGCAGGGAACCACCTGTCCCGCCCGGACTGGGGCTAGAGGTAGAGGCCGGTACTGCTGTCCGCTTCCTCCGGCTGGGAAACGGCGTGGATGTCACGCTCGCGGAGCAGGGTGTAGTCGGCAGCGTTGACCTCCACTTCCGCACGGTCTTCCGGATCGAAGAGCACCCGGTCGCCGACCGCGACCTGGCGGACCTGCGGGCCGGCGGCAACGACCTCGGCCCACGCCAGTCGCTTGCCCATCACTGCGGTGGCCGGAATGACGATCCCGGAGGATGAACGGCGCTCGCTGCTGTCCTGGTCCGGGGCGACCAGAATGCGGTCATGGAGCATCCGCAGGGGCAGTCTGTCCTGCGCGGAAGAGCGGGGCTTGTCGGAAGGACTGGGGGAAGTCACCGCAGCAGTCTACCTGCGGCGGGCCGGCAGGAGGCAGCGGCAGGGCCGCAGCGCTGCGTGCGGAGGAGTTCATCGGCACGTTATGGAATTTTCTGCCGTGGGGTTCGTTGGGATTGGTAGTGTAATCAATAGCTCGCCCCCTGACGATGGAGGACAACAAGATGGCAATCGGAGGAAATCCGGTTTTCAACAACCCGAAGGCGTTCCGCGGTTCACCCGCGGGATCTGCCGCAGTCGGTTCGACCGTGCTGGCCGGCCAGACGCAGCTGTCCAGCCAGCAGTTGCAGGACCTGTACAACCAGCCGTCCGCTGGCCCCGCCCAGACCGGCCGGATGACGTACGACGACGTCATCATGAAGACGCTGGCTTGCCTGGCCCTGGTGGTCGTCGGCGGTGCCATCGGCTGGATGTACCCGATCCTGATGATCCCCGGCATGATCGTTGGCCTGGTGCTCGGCCTGGTCAATGCCTTTAAGAAGGAACCGTCCAAGGGCCTGATCCTGGCCTACGCAGGCGCCGAGGGTCTGTTTGTCGGCGGGCTGTCCATGGTCATCGACAGGATGTACCCGGGCGTTGCCCCGCAGGCCGTGCTCGGCACCGTGTGCGTCTTCGCCGTTACCCTGCTCCTGTTCAAGAGCGGCAAGGTCCGCGCCACACCAAAGGCAATGCGCTTCTTCATGATCGCGCTGATCGGCTACGCGCTCTTCTCGCTGGTGAACCTGGGCCTGATGTGGTTCGGCGTGCTGGACAACCAGTGGGGCGTGCGCGGGGTTGAGTTCATGGGCATCCCGCTGGGTGTCATCATCGGCCTGTTCGCCATCGGGCTGGCCGCCTTCTCGCTGATCGTTGACTTCACCTCGATCGAGCAAGGCGTCAAGCAGGGCGTGGACCGCAAGTACTCCTGGACGGCGGCCTTCGGTCTGACCGTGACCTTGATTTGGCTGTACGTGGAGATCCTCCGCCTGCTCGCCATCCTGCGCGGCGACGAATAGACCCGCCGTTTTATCCACACCGACCCCGGCCCAGTGCCGGGGTCGGTTGTTTAACGGACACCCGGTACGGTGGACCCTATGACGCGCGAGCGCAGCCAAGCAGCGACCGGTGAACAATTTGAACTACGGCGCGCCGGATCGCGAGCCGTGATCACCGAGCTGGCAGCCGGCCTGCGGCTCTTCGAGAAGCACGGTGTGCCGCTGACCGAGACGTTCGATGAAGATCGGATCCCGCCCTCGGCCTGCGGCATCCTGCTGGCGCCGTGGCCCAATCGGGTGGCCGCAGGCCAATGGACGCTTGACGGCGCCGTCCAGCAATTGGACATCACGGAGCCTGGCCGCGGCCATGCCATCCACGGGCTGCTCCGAAATACCGGCTACCGGGTCGTTGAGCGAAGCGAGTCCAGGCTGATGCTGCGGGCCGAGATCTTCCCGCAGCACGGGTATCCCTTCCGGCTCACCCATAGTGCCGAGTACTCCCTGGATCAGGCAGGCGATCTCACCGTGCGGCAGGAGCTGCTGAACCGGTCCGGTGCGGCGGCGCCGGTCGCTCTGGGCGCCCATCCGTTCCTTCGCTTGGGAGACGAACCTGCCGACCGGTTGACGCTGACCGTACCCGCCGCTCGGTTCTTTCCGGCGGATCCGCAGACCATGATTCCGACGGCGGATGTTCCGGTGAGTGGGCAAACCGATCTCCGTCGGGGAGCCCGGCTGGCGGACCTGGCGATGGACTGCGCCTATACCGGGCTGTCCTTCGGCCCCGGCGGACGGGTGGTGAGCACCCTCGCTTCGGATAACGGGTCGACGGTCGGGCTGTGGCAGGCGGATCCATTCCATTACGTGCATATTTTTGTCACGCTCAAGTATCCGGGCAGGGAGCGCGCGGTGGCGGTAGAGCCCATGACGGCTCCGGCGAACAGCCTCAATTCCGGCTCCGGGCTGGCCTGGCTGCAACCCGGCGGTTCTTTCGGCGGCAGCTGGGGGATTACGGCGCGGCTTCACTGAACACATGTCTGGGTGACAATATGAAACTATTGGGTTTATGAACCGGTCCTTCCCCGAAAACCGTCCCCTGCCGGCGGGACGATCGGCCGGCACCGACAGCCGGCACCACGTTCGCGAGGACGTGCCCTATGCGCTGCGGATCAGTGCGGCGTGGGCATGGCGGGTTGGCCTGATCCTGGTGGTCGGCGGACTGTTGGTCTGGCTGCTCAGCTTCGTCTCGCTGCTGGTCATCCCGCTGATGGTCGCGGCCCTGATCACCGCCCTGATTTCGCCCGTGGTCCGGTTCCTGCGCAAGGCCAAGGTGCCCAAGAGCCTGGCCGTGGCCATTACCATCCTCGGCTTCCTCGGGCTGATCGGCGGCGCTCTCTCCCTGGTCGGCCGGCAGCTCTACATCGGCTTCAGCGAGCTGTGGGACCAGGTCCTGAAAGGAATTGGCCAGGTCCAAGGCTGGCTGACCGATGGGCCGCTGCGGCTGACCAACGAACAACTCAACTCCTACTTGAACGAAGCCTTGCAGCAGCTGCAGAGCAACAGCAGCGCGATCTTTTCCAGCGCCCTCAGTGTGGGGTCCACCGCCGGACACCTGTTCACCGGCCTGCTGCTGACCATCTTCGCGCTGATCTTCTTCCTTTACGACGGCGACCGGATCTGGCGTTTCGTGGTTGGCCTGTTGCCCAAGAAGGCCCGGGCGGCGAGCAACGGTGCGGGCCGCAAGGGCTGGACCTCCATGGTCCAGTACATCCGGGTCCAGATGTTCGTTGCCTTCGTCGACGCGGTCGGTATTGGCGCCGGCGCGGCCATCATCGGTGTACCGCTGGCGCTGCCGCTCGGCGTTCTGGTATTCCTCGGCTCGTTCATCCCGATCATCGGTGCGCTGGTGACCGGGTTCGTCGCCGTTCTGCTGGCACTGGTGGCCAACGGCTGGGTCAATGCACTCATCATGCTCGCCATTGTGCTTGGCGTGCAGCAGCTTGAGGGGCATGTGCTGCAGCCACTGGTCATGGGCAAAGCCGTGTCGCTGCATCCGTTGGCAGTCGTGCTGGCCGTGGCAGGCGGTTCAATGGTCGCCGGCATAGCCGGGGCACTGTTTGCCGTGCCCCTGCTCGCGATCCTCAATTCCGTTGTCAAGTACATTGCCGCCCGGGGATGGGAAACAGACCCGGCACTGGGGGCGCCTCCACCGGTGGAAGAGCCCTATCTGGCACCTGAACCGGCGTTGGCTTCGTCCGGTCCAGGCAACCCGCCAGAGACCTCAGAACAGGAACCCGTCCGCCGACGCCGCGTCCAGCTGCGCAGAAAAGAGTCCGACAAGTGACAGCCACCACCCAACTACCCGTCACACTTGACGACGTCCAGGCAGCCCGGAAAATCCTTGATGGGGTCATCGCGAAGACTCCGATTGAGCAATCCCGCGCCCTGGGCCGGATGGTCGGTTCCGATGTCTTCTTCAAATGTGAGAACCTGCAGCGCGCCGGTTCCTTCAAAGTCCGCGGTGCCTATGTGCGCATGGCCGGGCTGACGGACGAGGAGAAGGCTCGCGGCGTCGTTGCCGCTTCTGCGGGAAACCACGCCCAGGGCGTGGCGGTGGCTGCGGCCCGGCTGGGCATCAAGGCGCGCATCTTTATGCCGCTGGGTGTTGCCCTGCCCAAGCTGGCGGCCACCCGAGGCCATGGCGCCGAAGTGGTCCTGCATGGTCACAACGTGGACGAAGCACTCGCCGAAGCCGAACGCTACGCGGAGGAGACCGGCGCGGTGTTCGTCCACCCGTTCGATAGCCCGGACATTATTGCTGGCCAGGGCACGCTCGGCCTGGAGATTCTGGAACAGGTCCCCAACGTTGACACCATCGTCATGGGTGTTGGCGGCGGCGGACTGCTGGCCGGGGTTGCCACTGCCGTCAAGGCAAGGGCCAAGGAGTTGGGCCGCGAGATCAAAGTTATCGGGGTGCAGGCGGAAAATGCGGCCGCCTATCCGCCTTCGCTGGCCGCGGACGCGCTGGTGCCGCTGCAGAAGGTATCCACCATGGCCGACGGTATCGCCGTGGGCCGTCCAGGGCAGCTGCCGTTTTCGATCATCAGGGAACTGGTCGACGACGTGGTCACCGTCAGCGAAGACGCTTTGGCGCGCGCACTGATCTTCTTGATCGAGCGGTCCAAGCTGGTGGTCGAACCCGCGGGCGCCGTCGGCGTGGCCGCGCTGATGGAAGGCGTCATCCCGAACCCGGGAACCACGGCGGTCATCCTCTCCGGCGGAAATATCGATCCCATGCTGATGCTGAAGGTCATCCAGCGAGGCCTGTATGCCTCCGGCCGTTTCATGTCCGTCCGCATCATGCTCGATGACCGTCCCGGCTCGCTGGCCCAGATTTCGCGGATCATCGCTGAATCGGACGCCAACGTCACCCGCGTGGACCATACACGGATCGGCGGCTCCATCAGCATGGGTGACGTTGCCATCACCATCGACATCGAGACCAAGGGCCACGAGCACTGCGAGCTGGTGCTCGGCAGCCTCCGCGCCGAGGGCTTCCAGCCCGTCGTCGTCCACTGACCCATGGCCCGCAGCCGTGCACTGCGCCCCGCCCAGGCCTTGGCAGGAGCCGGGGCGTTTGCGGTGCTGCTCTGGGTGGCCTTCCTGGTCAACCTGATCGCCGGCGGCTACTTCAGCCTGTTGTTGGGGATTGCGCCCCGGCGGCTGGATGGGCTCGACGGGGTGCTCTTCGGCCCGCTGCTGCATGCCGATACCAGCCACCTGTTGAGCAACACGCTCCCGCTACTGGTGCTCGGTTTCCTGACGCTGCTGGAAGGGATCCGGCGGTTCTTGGTGGTGCTCGCGTGCAGCTGGCTGGCCTCCGGGCTGGGTGTCTGGCTGACGGGTGCAGGCGTGACGATCGGGGCATCGGGGCTGGTCTTCGGGCTGTTGGCCTACTTGTTGGTGCGCGGCTTCTATAACCGCAGCTGGCGGCAGATGCTGCTGGCCGTGGTCATCTTCATTTTCTACGGTTCGGTGCTCTGGGGCGTCCTGCCGACGGCGATGCCCGGCGTTTCCTGGCAGGCGCACCTTTTCGGGGCAGCCGGTGGAGTGGTCGCCGCCGTGCTGCTGCGCCGCCGCAGGCCCCATCTCGGCTGACGCTTCCGGTTGCCACGCCGACGCAGGCAGCCGGCCTCGAACACAGACGAAAAGGCGGGTTCCCACAGGAACCCGCCTTCGACGTCTGTCAGTGCGCTCGGTTAGCCGGCGTAAGGAGTGGCCGAGATGATGTCCACCGAGATCTCTTTGCCGTTCGGGGCGGTGTAGGTGACGGACTCGCCGGCCCGCTTGCCGTGGATGGCCGCGCCAAGCGGGGACTTTTCGCTGTACACGTCCAAACCGGTTTCACCGGCAACCTCGCGGCTGCCGAGCAGGAAGCGCTCGGAGTCGCCGGCGACTTTTGCCTCGATGATCATGCCGGGCTCCACGATTCCGTCATCTGCCGGCGCTTCGCCCACGTGGGCGTTCCGCAGCAGGTCGGTGAGCTGGCGGATCCGGGCTTCGGCCTTGCCCTGCTCTTCCTTGGCAGCGTGGTAGCCGCCGTTCTCCTTGAGATCCCCCTCGGAGCGGGCCTGTTCGATGCGGTCGACGATCTCTGCCCGGCCGGGGCCCGAAAGGTGATCCAGTTCAGCCTTCAGGCGGTCGTAGGCTTCCTGAGTGAGCCAGGCGACAGGTGCGCTGGAAGTGGACACGTAGTTCTCCTTAGTTGCTGCCGGAGCCGCTGGACGCGGACCGGGCACGGTGGCACTTTGCACAAAAGGCCGCCATGCCGGCGGCCACTTGATGCAAAGACCCCGCCATGTTGGTGAACCATTTCGTTCTGGGATGTTCCCAGTTCACCAGGTAGGCGGGGCGGAATGTATTTGCTCAATTGTAGTCAGCCGCAGCCGGTTTTCCCAATAACAAGGTGGTAAAGGGTGTTTCCCTCGGTTCCTTGGGAAGCCGCAGCCCCGGGCAGATGACTGGATGGGCTCGGTTACGCGGTGACCGGTTCGTCAGCTGTTGGCGTCGGCGGCCCAGCAGCTGTCCACGCCGCCGGAGACGGCCAAGGATTCAGTTCTGAGCTGGACACGGTGCGCTGTGGTCCCGGCGGTCGTTTCACCGGCGGGGCCGATCGTGGCCACTTTCCAGCCGACGACGGCGTAGTTGTCGCTCAGGGCCTTGATGGCGCACTGGACGGTGGCCTCCGGATCCTTGGTGACCTGGAAATCCACGGTCATGTGTCCGGCGTCGGCCACGGCAAAGCCAACGTCCTTGGTGTCAATCTGCGGCCCGTTCTGGCCCAGGGCGAAAAAGCCCGCGCCGACAACGGCAACTCCGAGGGCGCCTCCGGCCAGCGCGAGTTTGGCGCGGCGGGACAGCGACCGCCGCGGTGTGCCGTAACGGTTGGAAACAGTTAAGCTGGAAGAAGTCTGAGGAGTACGGGGGCCTGCGGTGCTCACGCCCTCAAGTTTATCCTCCCGCCCACGCCAGATTTCCCAGGAGTAGCCACGTGAGCTTCGATCCAGCCCAGCCAGCGCAGGGTGACGGCCTGCGCCTGCTGGCGGTCCATGCCCATCCGGATGACGAATCCAGCAAGGGCGCGGCGTCCATGGCGCGTTATGCCGCCGAGGGTGTCCAAGTGATGGTAGCTACCTGCACCGGCGGTGAACGCGGTGACATTCTCAATGCCGAGGCTGCCACGGATCCGCAGGCGCACCGGGACCTTGCCGGGATCCGGCGGCGGGAGATGGCACAGGCCGCGGCCGAGCTGGGCATCCAGCAGCGCTGGTTGGGGTTCGCAGATTCCGGCCTGCCGGAGGGGGAGCCGCTGCCGCCGCTGCCGTTCGGCAGCTTCGCGACGCTGCCGCTGGAGCGGGCCGCAGCCCCGCTGGTCAAACTGGTGCGTGAGTTCCGGCCCCATGTAGTGATCAGTTACGACGAGAACGGCGGCTACCCGCACCCGGACCACATCATGGCCCACAAGGTGGCGGTGGAGGCGTATCACGCCGCCGGTGACCCCGAGCGCTACCCGGAGGCGGGCACGGCATGGGAGCCGCTGAAGCTCTACTATGACCGCGCCTTCAATCCGGAGCGGTTCCGCGCACTCCACTATGCCTTGGAGGAAGCAGGGCTGCAGTCGCCCTACGCCGCGCGGCTCGCAGCCTGGCTGGAGGCCGACGCCGAAGGCCACCAACCGCCGATGCCCAACCACCGCACCACCACACAGATCGACTGCGGCGACTTTTTCCGCCACCGCGACCGCGCGCTGCTCTCGCACCGGACCCAGGTGGAGCCCGCCGGATTCTTCTTCGCCGTCTCCGAGGAGATGCAGCGGACGGTCTGGCCGTGGGAGGACTTCTCCCTGATCCACGCACGGGTGGAAACCAGCGTGCCCGAAACGGATTTCTTTGCGGGCATAAGATAGAGCCTGCAGCCAACCAGCGCCGGAACCTCGTGTCCCGGATGCACCCAGAAAGAGACTGAATTTGCCCCTGATCCAGATCCTTGCCGCCGTCGCCGCCGGTGCCGGCGAGCCCACTCTCCGGCCCGGACTCGACGCGGACCAGGTTTCGCCCGGGCCGTGGGGCTTCTTCTTCACCTTTGCTCTGGCGGCCGTGGTGGTGGTCCTGGTTTGGGACATGACCCGGCGCATCCGGCGGGTCCGCTACCGCTCGCAACTGGAAGAGAACGTTAAGGCCGGCGCACAGCAAACCGGTCCCGGATCATCCGGTCAAGCAGGCCCCGCAGGCGGCGGGGCGGATCACCATGCAGCGGGCGAGGCGCCGGCGACCGGCGGAATGGACGAACCAGGCTCGGGCCGCCCGGACCGCGGCGACTGACCGTGGCCGGCCGACTGCGCTCCGAGGCCTCGGCCTACCTGCGCCAGCACGCCGGAAACCCCGTGGACTGGTGGCCGTTCGGCGACCAGGCGTTCGAACAGGCACGTCTGCGCGACGTGCCTGTTTTTGTTTCGGTGGGATATGCGGCGTGCCATTGGTGCCACGTGATGGCGGGGGAATCCTTCGAGGACCAGGCCACCGCGGAGTACCTGAACGAGCACTTCATCCCGGTCAAGGTGGACCGAGAAGAACGTCCGGACGTGGACAGCATCTACATGTCCGCCACCCAGCTGATGACCGGACAGGGCGGCTGGCCGATGAGCGTGTTCGCGCTGCCGGATGGCAGGGCCTTTTACGCCGGCACGTACTTCCCGCCGCGGCCGCAGCCGGGCCAGCCGTCGTTCCGCCAGGTGCTTCAAGCTGTGCACGAAGCTTGGGAGCAGCGCCGCGAGGCCGTCGAGACCACCGCCGCGTCGGTGGCACAGGCGTTGGCACAAGCCGGGGAAGCGAACCGCGGGCTTCTCGGCGACCTCTCCGTGGAGCCGGACGGGGGTCAACCACTACCCCCCGGCGGTCCCGCGGCGGAGTGGGGGCCGGTACAGGTACCGTCCGGCGAAGCAGGGGGAACGGACCATCGAGCTGTCCTCGAAGAAGCCGTCGAGGTGCTGTCGGGCCAGGAAGACACGGTCTTCGGCGGTTTTGGCGGCGCGCCCAAATTCCCGCCGTCGGCTGTGCTGCACTTCCTGCTCCGGCATGCCGGGGCGTCCCGCTCCGATTCAGCGCAGCGTGCCGCCGGACTGTCCGCCCGGACGTTGCTGGCCATGGCCGGGTCGGCGTTGTACGACCAGCTCGAGGGCGGCTTTGCCCGTTACACGGTGGACCGCCGGTGGTCGGTGCCGCACTTCGAGAAAATGCTCTACGACAACGTCCAGTTGCTGCGCGTTTATGCCCAATGGGCCGTGCAGTCGCCGGCGGGGGCGGAGCGGGATCTGGGATGCTCGGTCGCGGCAGGGACCGCAGGGTGGTTGGTGGAACGGCTGCAGCTGTCCCACGGCGGAATCGCTTCCTCACTGGACGCGGACACCGTCGTCGACGGCGTCCACCACGAAGGTGCAACCTACTTGTGGTCGCCCGCGGAGCTGCGACGGGTGCTCGGAGCCGACGACGGCGACTGGGTGGTGTCCGTGATGTGTGTGGGGGAGCGGGGCAACGTCACTGCCAACCGGTCGACGCTGCATCCTGGGCGGCCGTTGGACCCGGACGAACGGCTACGCTGGGAGGGGCTGCGTCCCGCGCTGCTCGCGGTCCGGCAGCAGCGGGCGCAGCCGGCACGGGACGAAAAGGTTGTGGCCGGCTGGAACGGGCTGGCAGTGGCAGGGCTGGCCGAAGCGGGAGAGCTGTTGGGCCGGCCCGACCTCACCGCTGCCGCCGCGGCCGCTGCCGACTACCTGCTGTCCGTGCATCTAGATGACAGCGGCCGGCTGGCCCGCGTCTCGCACGATGGTGCAGCGCAGCACTTCGAAGGGCTGCTGGAGGACTACGCCGGCTGTGCAGAGGGATTGTTCTCACTGTATGCAGCCACCGGGGAAGGCCGCTGGTACCGTGCCGCGGAAGGGCTGGTGCTGCGGGCGGAGGCAGTGTTCCTGCGGGATGGAACGCTCAGGGATCAGGCGGTCCCTGCCGCACAGGTGTCTGCTGCCGCCGGTGCCGTTCCGCCGGCCGACCCGCTGGAGAGCGCCACGCCCAGCGGCACCAGTCTGTTTGCCGGGGTGCTGGCAACATATGCGGCCTACAGCGGTTCCGTACGGCACCGCGAGTTGGCTGGCCGGTTGCTCGGTTATCTGAACCGGATCGCCGCCAGGGCGCCACGGGCCGCCGGGTGGGGGCTGGCCGCTGCGCAGGCACTCGCGGCGGGTCCGGTCGAACTGGCGGTCACCGGACAATCTGCGGCAGCCACGGCGCTGATCGCCGCGGCACGCGCCAGCGGCAGCCCGGGCATCGTCGTCGCCCGTCACACAGCGGACCCGAGACGGGAAGAGACAGCCCCGCTGCTGGCGGACAAGCCGGTCCCGGCGGACGGAGCGCTGGCCTATGTCTGCCGCGGGATGGTGTGCCGCCGCCCGGTGGCAACGGCCGCTGCCCTGCTGGAAGAGCTCGGCGCGGCAGGAAACTAAAGCGGGGGATGCCCTCGAACGCCCGCGGCGGCGCGTCAGCCGGCGGAGCCAAGCACCGCGATCATGATGGCGATGTAGTGACACACGAACGCCACCACGGTGAAGGCGTGGAAGAGCTCGTGGAAACCGAACCAGGTGGCCGAGAAGTTCGGCCGTTTGATCCCGTAAATCACGGCGCCGGTAATGTAGAAAGCGCCGCCCGCGCAGATCAGTACAGCGGCAGGGACGCTGGCAGCGAAGAAGTCTGGCAAGTAGAACAACGCCGCGAGTCCCAGCGCGCAGTAGATCGGGACATAGAGCCACCGCGGGGCGTGCGGCCAGAGCACCCGGAAGCCGACGCCGGCGATGGCGCCGGCCCAGATCAGCCAGAGCAGCAGCGTGGCCTTCGACGGTTCCAGCAGCGCCCAGGCCAGCGGCGTGTAGGTGCCGGCGATGACCAGCATGATGTTGGTATGGTCCAGGCGCTTGAGCAGCAGCTTGACCGGCGGGCTCCAGTTGCCGCGGTGGTAGACGGCGCTGACGCCGAAGAGCAACAGCCCGGTCACCGCGTAGACCGTGCACGCCCATTTTCCGGCGGCGGTTGGGGCGAGCGCTAAGAGGACGATCCCGGCAGCCAGAGCCAGGGGAGTGGCGCCGGCATGTAGCCAGCCGCGGAACTTTGGTTTGATATTGAGTGCGTCGGCAACCTGCTCCACGGCCCGTTCGATCGGTCCGTCCGTCGCCTCTATCCGCGCGGTTGAGCCGATGGTATCGCGCCGGTATCCCGACGGCCCGGGCACAACACGGTGTTCACTCATGCGCATATTCTAGCGGCAGTGCAGCTTTTGTTACTCGTCGGTAACAAGGGGTGTGTAAGTGACCGGCCGAGCGGGAGGATAGAATTCGAAGTCGTGAATGGGCGATCAGGAAGGCAGGGTGCGGTGTCTCTTCCCGGCGTCCTCTACCGCCTCTATGAGCGTCGCCTGCAGCGTTCACTGGTTCCTGGCCGCATCCCGGGCCACATCGGCGTGGTGGTGGATGGCAACCGGCGTTGGGCCAAACTGGCCGGAGCGCCGACGAGGGAAGGGCATCAGGCCGGGGCAGATAAGATCCTGGAGTTTCTCGGCTGGTGCGGCGATCTGGGCATCAAAGTGGTCACGCTCTACATGTTGTCCACCGACAATATGGGCCGCTCGGACGACGAATTGCGCGAGTTGCTCGGTGTGATCGGCAATACGTTGGACCGGTTGGGCGAGGGTAAGAATGTGCGCGTGCACCCCGTCGGTGCGCTGGAGACGCTCCCGGCCGACCTCGCCGCCAAACTCCGCGGCTTGGAGGAACAGACCGCTGCGGTGGAGGGGGTCCATGTCAATGTGGCGGTGGGCTATGGCGGCCGCCGGGAAATTGTTGACGCGGTCAAGGGCCTGTTGCGCCACGCCGAGGCCGATGGCAAGAGCCTGGCGGAGGTCGCCGGGACACTGACCGTTGACGATATTTCCCAATACCTTTACACCAGCGGCCAACCGGACCCGGACCTGGTCATCAGGACCTCCGGCGAACAGCGCCTCTCCGGCTTCCTGATGTGGCAGAGCGCCTATAGCGAGTATTACTTTTGCGAAGCGCTGTGGCCGGACTTCCGGCGCCTCGATTTCCTGCGCGCGTTGCGCGACTATGCCAGCCGGCAGCGCCGCTTCGGCGCCTAAACCGGGCCGGACGGAGCAGGCGGCGCATCGGCGTCGTTCGGTTCATCCAAAATTCGCTCAAAAGCCTTTGCCCCGGCTATTGTGCTGGCGAATTACATCAGCGTAATTTGGAACCATCAGTCAGCAATCCGCAGGTTGATCGGGAGGCCACCAGTTTGATGCGCACAGCGAAAGCTGCATCGGGGGAGGCCGGTACCGGCCTGGTGGCCACCGTCCGCGCCCCGCAACAGAAAAGTCGGAGCCGCCGTGCTCCGGACGGGAGCCAGCATGACAGCCACTCAGAACCAGCGACTCGCCGCCACTACCGGACCCGGGGAGCAGCCCGCCGCTGCCACCGCGTCCGGTCGCGCTGTTTCCGCCGGGGAACCGGAAACAGCACGTGTCTCGTACGTCCTGGACACATCCGTGCTGCTGTCCGATCCTCGGGCACTGCTGCGGTTCGCCGAACACGAAGTGATCCTGCCGGTGGTGGTGATCACCGAGCTGGAAGGCAAACGGCACGATCCGGAGTTGGGCTACTTTGCCCGCAAGGCACTGCGGCTGCTGGACGACCTGCGGGTCGAGCACCGTGGGCTGAACCACGCCATCCCGCTGGGCGCGGAGGGCGGCACGCTGCGAGTGGAACTTAACCACATCTCGCCCGACGTGCTGCCGGCCGGGTTCCGCGGCGGGGACAACGACAGCCGGATCCTGGCGGTGGCCAAGAACCTGGCCGACGAGGGCCGCAACGTCACGGTTGTCTCCAAGGACCTGCCGATGCGGGTGAAGGCGTCCGCCATGGGGCTCGAAGCCGATGAGTACCGCAATGAGCTGGTCAAGGATTCGGGCTGGACCGGCGTGGCCGAATTGGACGTGGCCGACGACGACGTCAACACGCTGTACGGGCATGAGCCGGTTTTCATTCCGGCAGCGGCGGAGATGCCCGCCAACACCGGTCTGGTGCTGCTGTCCAGCCGCGGGTCGGCGCTCGGCCGCGTCGGCGCGGACAAACAGGTACGGCTGGTCAAGGGCGACCGTGACGTGTTCGGCCTGCACGGGCGTTCCGCAGAGCAACGGCTGGCGATCGACCTGCTGATGGACCCGGAGGTCGGGATCGTCTCACTGGGCGGCCGGGCCGGAACCGGAAAATCCGCCCTGGCGCTCTGCGCCGGACTGGAAGCTGTGCTGGAGCGTCGCGAGCACCGAAAGGTCGTGGTGTTCCGGCCGCTGTATGCCGTCGGCGGCCAGGAACTGGGGTACCTGCCGGGTTCCGAATCGGACAAGATGAATCCCTGGGCGCAGGCGGTGTTCGACACCCTCGGCGCGCTGGTCTCCACGGAGGTGGTCGAGGAGGTCATGGACCGCGGCATGCTGGAGGTGCTGCCGCTGACGCATATCCGGGGCCGCTCGCTGCACGACTCCTTCGTCATCGTGGACGAGGCACAGTCCCTGGAGAAAAACGTCCTGCTCACGGTGATGAGCCGGATCGGCCAGAACTCCAAAATTGTCCTGACCCACGATGTGGCGCAGCGGGACAACCTCCGGGTGGGCCGGCACGACGGCATCGCCGCTGTGGTGGAAACGCTCAAGGGACATCCGCTCTTTGGCCACGTGACGCTGACACGTTCCGAGCGCTCGCCCATCGCAGCACTCGTGACCGAGTTGTTGGAGGGTGCGGAGATCTAAGCAGCCGCTGTGTCCATCCCGAGGAAGCGGGCTGCCGAACGGTGGCCCGCTTCTTTGACTGCCCCGGTCCGCAGCGGGGCGCGCCCCGATGGGGCTATGCAGCGCCGACGGACGGGAGAGTCACCGCGACTCGGGTTCCGGCACCCGGGGCGGATTCGATCAGCAAGGTGCCGCCGGCATCGTGCACCGTATCGCGCAGGATGCGGAGGCCCAGGTGGCCGTCGCGCTGCGCATCGGCCGGACTGAAACCGTCGCCGTCGTCGACAATTTCCAGTAACACTGCATCGCCCCAGTCCGTCAGCGATACCCGGACCAGCGGCGCGCGGGCATGCTTGACGGCGTTGGTGACTGCCTCCCGTGCAACGCGGTAGAGCAGCGCAGGTTGGACGATGGCCGCCGGGGCGGAGGCATCGATCTCCAGTTGCCAGTCCGACCCGCGTTTCCGGACCAGGTCGCCCAATCCGTCCAGGGCCACCGGCAGTCCCACGGCCGAGAGGTCGGGCGGATAGAGTGCCACGGTGATCCGGCGCAAACTGCGGATGCTGCCCTGAACGATGTTCTTCGCCAGTCTCTGGAAGTCGTGGTCTGGCTTTGCCTGCTGCTGTTCGCGAGCTTCCAAGCTGTAGGCCAGTGCGGCCAGGTCCTGGATGACATCGTCATGCAGGGCGCGGGCCAACCTCTGGCGCTCATGATCCGAGGCGGCGATCGATTGCTGGAGCAACCGCCGGCGGACTTCACCGTCCTTTTGCATGCGGCGCGCCATCCGGATAGCCGGGGCCAGCGCAAGCAGTTGCAGCAGCGCCAGCGCTACCAGAACGACGGGCAGGAGGCCGAGCATCTCGTCCTGCACGCGATTAAGCTCATCCGGCGGGTAGTACAACTCGAAGATGTACTCGCTGCCGCTGGCCCCCGTCGCCTGGACGTAGACTTCGACGAACTCATCATGGTCCAACTCAAAGATGTTCTCGGCCCCGGCCGAGTTTCCCAACACTGCGACGGGAGCGCCGCCCTGCAGTTGGGCCACGAGGCCATCCGGAAAGGCGAACTGCGCTCCGACCAGCTCATCAAGATCCGAGTAGAGAATAGACCCGTCGGGGTCCCAGACCTTGACCCGGAAAATGTGGCCGTCGCGGATCAGCGGGTCGACTTCGTCGTCCAGCTCGCTCACAGCAGCTGCATCACCGGCCAGCATCGCATCCGTCACCTTAGGCGCGAATTCATGCTCCACGATCTGCTTGGTACGCTCGGCAACGTGTGCCAGTGCTTGGTCGACCGCCAAGGAACGGGCAACCACGACCACGGGAACCGCGACGATGACCAGCGCCGCCACCCCGGAGAGCGCGAAGCGCCGCAGGGCCGCCTGCATTTCCGAGCCTTTCCGCCTGCCGGCTTCCGTCCGAGCGTCGGGGAGGATCCTGCGCCGGATCCGGGCGGTCAGGTCAACGCTCATGGCCTGCACCCAGCAGTTCCAGCCGTTGCGCCGTGGCTACGGCTTCAAGCTGGGAATGGGCGCCGAGCTTGGCCAAGATCGACTTCACATAGCCTCGGCAGGTGTGCTGGGAGATACCCAGAGTCCGCGAATTGGTGCGCACGTCGTAGCCGGCCGCCATCAGGGCCAGCACCTGGCGCTCACGTTGGGTTAACGCCGGGGAACCCGGTGGTTTGGCAGCCTGCGCACGGCGGTTCTGGCTGAGAATGGCGGGGTAGACTACCATGCTGCCGCTCTTGGCATGCCGGATGGTCTCCAGCAGGGTGGATAACGACCCGTCTTTGGGCAAAAATCCGCACAGGCCCGATCCCGCGGCGCGGGCGAGCACATCGGGCGACGGATTGCCGGTCAGCAGAATGATCCGCGTATCCGGGGCAGTCGTCAGGATCTGTTCGGCGGCGTCCAGCCCATCGCCGTCGGGCAGGTGGTAGTCCATGATCACCACATCGGGCCTGGCACGCCGGCACAAGGCAACCGCTTCGTCTACGCCGGCGGCATGGCCGACGTTGATCAGGTCCGGTTCCCTGCCCAGCGCATCAGACAACAGCTCCGCGAACGTGGTGTGGTCATCCACCACGGCAACGCGGAGTTCATGCTCAATCCCCAAAGAGCTCATTTTTCCCCAACTCAAGACACTAAGGACTTGACCCCACTATGAGTATGCATCGCCCGTGAAAGGTTGTACATACTTCACGGGCCATGCCTCGTGAGCCTCAGCCCGCCATGAGCGCCTTGGTCAGGAAAGTTTTGACGATGTCACCAGCCGCCACATAATGCGATTCGATGGGAACGGAAGCCATTCGATGCGCCATCTGCCTACGGGTGGCCGCTGGTGCCAGCCGTTCGTTGAGCACCAGCAGCGCTGCCAGTACCTCGGAGAGGCCGGACTCGGCCGTGGCATGCAGCAGCCGGCCGTACACTTCCTGCAGGGCAGGACCCGGGGAACACCCGAGTTCGTCATTGAACAGGCGTCGGCACCGGTCATAGGCCTGCAGCCCATCGGCGTGGCGGTCGCATTGTTCCAGCCCGACAATGAGGGCCGCCCAGGCGGCTTCATTGAGCGGAGCGGCAGCAACGCAGCGCTGCGCCCAGAGCACCGCCTCCTCGGGCCGCCGCAAAGCCAGCGCAGCCTCCGCCGCCAACAGCTGCGCGTGCAAGACCATCTCGGCGTGATCAACCCGTGCCTCCTCTGCCCAATCCGGAGTCAGCTCATCGCCGAGCAATGGCCCGGAAGCAAGCGAGAGCGCGTCGGTCAATAATGGATAAGCATTGGCCGGAGCGGCGAATTCGGCGGCCCTAAGCAGGCGTTGGAACCGGTACAAATCGACGTCGACCAACTCCCGGGCGATCATGTAACCGCCGTTGGCGGTGCGCAGCGGCCCGGACTTGGCACAACCAGGCTGCAAATTGCGGCGCAGAATGCTGACGTAGCTTTCCAAGGTGGCCAAAGCTTCGCCTGGTGCCCGGCCGCCCCACAACATGTCCACCAGCCGGTCTTTGGACATCGGCGATCCGACATTCAACAGCAGGATTTCCAGTACTTGGCGCGGCTTTGGTCCGCCGAGCTTCTCTGCCGTCAAGACTGTATTTCCGCGCGAGATGCGCAAATTTCCGATCATTTGGACTGAAATGGGCATGGCCCGTCCACTCAATTGCTCCACGATTCCCCCTCGTTGGATGCACCCCCCCAATGAGTGCACAACCATATTGTGCTGGCATCGTGTCGGCGGGACAGCCCCCGGTGGGGGAGTGCACACCCCCAATTTGCGGGGGTGGCTAACAGCACCGGGTTTTCCCAAGGACTCGCGGCGATTCTGTAACCGTGACCCTGAGGCCTGCGGCGCGGCGCACGCAGGCCCTGCGCGGCAGCCGCAGACCGGCCGGGGCTCACGCCGCCGGGCCCTGGCCCTCATCCCCCCAAAGCCAGGGCCCGGTCCGGCACTGTGGCAGAGCAGTCAGGCAGGATGAGGTCGGACCGGCCAGGGAATGTGCTCGCGCACATCGGTCAGGTTCATGCTGACCTCCAGGAACAGGTCATCAAGCATGTACTCATCCACGCCCAGGATGGAGAGCGAATGCCCGCGTCCTTGCTGCGGCCCGTCCAAGCCGACAGCGGAAACACAAATGCCCGTGCGCCAGTCGATCCGCACTTGGTTGCGGCCTTCCAAAAGCAGCGGGTGGCCGGTGTCGTACGGGCGATACGTGAGGTTGGGCGAGACGGTGGCCTCCAACGTATGGCGGCCGCCGTGTTCGGTTTCGGTCAGTTCATGGATCTCAACCGGGTTGGCGAAGGGAGCTTCATAAGCCACCGGAGCGCTGCCGGCCAGCTCCACCGGATCCAGCATTGCCGACCAGCGTCCGTTGCCGAAGACTGGTTCTCCGTAAGCGGCCTCGGGCCGGCGGCGGACCAGATCGATGCCATTGAATACGGGCGTGACCAGATGTGGCGGCAGCAGCCAGGACTTGCGTGTCGCACTGACGTAGAAGCCGTCGCGTGAGTCGTTGATACCCGTAGTGCTGTAGAGCAGCTGGCCGTCGGCCGATTCGACCCGAAGGGCGCCCGGGCGGCGGGTCCAGGCCCGCAGCATGCCGGCAGCAGGGTCCCCCTCGGGTGCGCCGGGGTTGACGGCGCGGAGTTCGAAGCGCAGCGAGTCCCACCTCCACGGAGAGGACCGGCAAAGGCACCTGAAGATTTCCGCATTGCCGGCGGCGTCGCCGGTTGTCAGCACGCTCCCGCCGTTCATATCCACAGTGTAGCCGCCGGGTCGCGCTGGCCGGCCCGGCGTGCAGTAGGTTGGGTCCATGGTCGAGGAATTGGTGCTGCTGTGGCCCGACCATACGCTGGCATTCTGGATGCTGCTGGCCGCCGCCGGGTATCTGTTGGTCGTCGGGACCGGGTTGAGCTGGATCGATCTGCGCACGCACCGGTTGCCGAACCGCATCGTGTTTCCGACCTACGCCGTCTCCTCGGTGCTGCTGCTCGCAGCAGCGCTGGCTGGGCATGACGGCGGTGTCTTCTGGCGCGTGCTGGCCGGTGGTGCATTGCTCTGGGCCTTCTACTTCACGGTCCGGTTCG
This sequence comes from Arthrobacter sulfonylureivorans, assembly GCF_022637435.1. NCBI lineage: Bacteria > Bacillati > Actinomycetota > Actinomycetes > Micrococcales > Micrococcaceae > Arthrobacter > Arthrobacter sulfonylureivorans. Next base: position 3,017,813 of record NZ_CP093326.1, on the reverse strand, counting down.
CCTATCCGGCGGGCATGGGCTTCGGCGACGTCAAACTGGCCGGTGTGCTGGGAATGTACCTAGGATATCTCGGCTTTGAATACCTGCTGTGGGGAACCTTCGCCGCGTTCCTGCTGGGCGGTGTGTACGGACTGCTGCTGGTGCTGCTGCGGCGCGGCACCTTGAGCAGCCACATTCCGTTCGGGCCGTTCATGGTTGCCGGAACGTGGGTGGCGCTGCTGATGCCGACGTAGCAACGTAGGCTGGGATGATGCCAACTCCCGATTTCATCCTGCGGCTGCGCGAGAAGATTGGCCACGACTTGCTCTGGCTGCCGGGGGTCACAGCAGTGGTGCTGGATGACCGAAACCGGGTGCTGCTGGGCCGCCGTGCGGATAACGGGCGCTGGACGCTGATTACCGGAATTCTTGACCCGGGGGAGCAACCCGCTGTGGGCGTCGTGCGCGAGGTCCTGGAGGAGACCGGCATCGAGGCCGAAGTCGAACAGTTGGCCGAGGTCTACGCGGGCGGTCCGATGGAGTTCGTCAACGGAGACCGGGCCCAGTTCCTCACACTGAACTTCCGGTGCCGGCACGTCAGCGGCCACGCCCGGGTCAACGACGACGAGTCCGCCGAGGTCGGCTGGTTCGGACTGGACGAACTGCCGGAGCTGACCGACTACCATCGGGACAGGCTGGAGGCAGCGCTGCGGGCCACGGGCGTCCCGGAGTTTGTCCGCTGACGCTATTGGATGTCCGAGTCGGGCGGCGGTAGGACTACTTGCCGGTCTTCGTCGACGGATTCAACGCCCTCGATCCCGGCAAGGGCAGCGCGCTGTCCTTCCGGGAGCGAACCGGTGATCATGCCCAACGTGGAGAGCACGTTCTCCACGTGCATGCCTCCGGCCGTCAACTGTTCGGCGATCCGAACGGTATCGGAGAGGTAGTCATGGCGCACCGTAACGGTGATCTGCATACCACCCATGATATGTCTACGGCGACCCGCGAGGGGAAGAGATTATTGAGGGGCAAGCACCATCCCTGCGCCGACATCGACCGAAAGCAGGGGCAAACGCTCGGCTTCCTGGACCAGGGTGGCCCATAGTTCCAAGCCTCGCCGGCCGGTAGCCTGCGCCCACAACGCCGCCACGCCGGCAGCATGGGGCGTTGCCATACTGGTTCCGCTGATGGTGTTGTATCGCTTCGGCATGGGCCATGATGAGTACACATGGACGCCGGGACCGGCACAGTCCACCTGCCCGCCGCGCAGGGGAAGGCTGCGGGCCGAAAAGAATGCGATGTCGAGGGCTTGGTCCAGCGCTGCCACGGCCATGATGAACGGACTATTGGCCGGGGAACCCACGAATCCGAATTCGCCTTTCCGCCGGTCCGCATTATTGCCCGCCGCGGCGACGATCAAGGATCCTTGTTCCAGCGCCCGGCTTCCGGCGGCTGTGTAGGGCGGGTGGATCTGTGCCACATCGGCACCCAGTGACAAAGAAATCACGGCGCAGCCGTTGCCCACCGCCCAGTCGATCCCCGCCAGGATGCCTGCATCGGTGCCGGAACCGGCATTGCTCAGCACCTTTCCGGCAAAGATCTCCGCTTCGTGGGCAACACCGTAGCGGGGACCAGTACCGGGAACTTTCGGGCCGCAGGCGATCCCGATGCAGTGCGTGCCGTGTCCGTGCCCGTCCTGCGGCGGCTCGCCGGCGACGAAGGAAGCTTTGGTGATGCCGCGACCGGCAAAATCCGGATGCGAGCCATCGACGCCAGTGTCCAGCACAGCGACCCGCACGCCCTGTCCCGAATAGGGAGACGAGACGGCCCTGGTCGCTTGTAGCCCCCAGGTGAAGTTGTTATTGTCGGCGAAATCCGCCGGTGTGGACGCTGCGTCCCGCCCGGTGTGAGGGCCGGCCGCGAGGCGTCCAGCCAGGTCAGCCACGCCGTCGCGGTAGCCGGCAACGTAGTCGTCGGCCGAACCCAGCACATCGTGGATGAGTTCGGGCGAGACCGAAAGGACCCGGTGCTTGTCCGCGGAGCTCACTTGAAGCGCACCGATTTGGTCCGGAGCCGCGTCGACGACGGCGATGCCCAGATTCGCGAACAGGGTTGCCTCCGCGCCGGAGGCCGTGTCCGGGTCCACTCCGCGGGTGCCGAAGTCCCGGCTGTCCGTCACACGGGTGAGGCCTGCTGCCTCGGCTAAGATCCCGGCGCAATCATCTGAGCGGTCGGCGAAGACGACGATAAATCGTCCAGTGGTTTTCGGTTGGTCCGGTAGTGGGTAGTCGGCCGTCCTCAGGGACGGGGTCTGCGAATCGCCAATCATGGAGACCTCCTGGACATTCCTCGGCATGCTCCCAGAAGGACCAGGCGGCGGCCGCAGATCCGGCCTCCACCGGCCGCCCAAGGGGCACGTGTGCGCCTCATCCTAATACCAGCCACCCACAGCACAAGCTGTTTTCAATCGTTTCAGCCCGGCAGGGGCCAAAATAGCAGGAGGGCCTCGTCCTGACGGACGAAGCCCTCCGAAAACCGCACCGCGGAATCGATGCCGGAAGCTTAGTTTCGGGCCTCCGGTTGCGGTTCAGCTGCCGCACTGGCGGTAGCCGGCACCTGATCCGCCGGCACAGGTTCGCCGCCGGATCCTGACTCCGATTGGACACTCTGCCGCCGGTCGTGGTGTTCAGCTTCCAGCCGTTCTGCCTCTTCGCCGCCGATCGCTTCCCCGCGGGCAACCATGCCGGCCACGTCGGAGAGCGGTACTTGCTTGAGGAACAGAGCCAGCAGGAATGCGGCAGCGATGAACGGCACGAGGTACCAGAACACGGGAGCCAGCGAGTCGGCGTACGCGGTCACGATGCCGTCGCGGACTGGCTCCGGCAGAGCTTCCATGGCCTGGGGGTCCAAGGTGGCGGTTGCGTTGCCCGCGTCGGCGGGGGAGGCGCCGGCATCGGTAAACACTGCAGTTAGTTTCCCGGAGAGGTTGTTGGTGAAGATCGTTCCGAAAATCGCCACACCCAGTGCGGCACCGACCTCGCGGAAGTAGTTGTTGGTGCTGGTTGCGGTCCCCACCAGGTCAGGCGCCACCGCATTCTGGACCACGAGCACAACCACCTGCATGATCAGGCCCAGGCCGGCGCCGAAGACGAAGAGATAGGCGCAGATCAGCCAGATCGGCGTGTCGGCGGCCAGAGTGGTCAGCGCCAGCAGGGCGACCGCGGTGGTGACAGAACCCGCGATCGGGAACGCCTTGTACTTGCCGCTCTTGGTGATGGCCAGTCCCGACCAGATCGATGTGCCCATCATGCCCACCATCATGGGCAGCATCAGCAGACCGGATGCCGCGGCCGAGGTGCCGGAGGACATCTGCAGGAACGTGGGTACGAAAGCGATCGCCGCGAACATGCCGATGCCCAGCGTGAAGCCGATGGCTGTGGCATTGACGAAGACCGGATTACGGAAGAGCGACAGCGGAATGATGGGGTCGTCGGCACGTGCCTCAACCCGGATGAAGGCTGCGGCGGACAGCAGCAGGGCGGCGCCGAATGCCCAGGTTTCCGGAGCGGTCCAGCCGTGTTCGGTGTCGCCGCCGAAATCGGTGAAGAAGATCAGGCAGGTGGTGGCGATGGACAGCAGCACGACACCGGCAAGATCGATCTTCCGGGTGGCCTTCTTGGACGGCAAGGTCAGGGCGAACCAAGCGATGGCGAAGGCGGCCAGGCCAATCGGGATGTTGATGTAAAAGGCCCACTGCCAGGTCATGTGGTCCACGAAGAAGCCGCCGAGCAGCGGGCCCGCGACGGCGGAGAGTCCGAAGATCGCACCCAGCGGCCCCATGTACTTGCCGCGTTCGTTGGCGGGCACGATGTCGGCGATAATCGCCTGCGAAAGGATCATCAAGCCGCCGCCGCCCAAGCCCTGGAAGGCACGGAAGAGGACAAAGCCCCAAAAATCAGTGGCCAGCGCACAGCCGATCGAGGCCAAGGTAAACAGCGCGATCGCAATAAGGAAGAGGTTGCGGCGGCCCAGCACGTCGCCGAATTTGCCGTAGATCGGCATGACAATTGTGGTGGCCAGCAAGTAGGCGGTGGTGATCCAGGCCTGGTGCTCCACTCCGCCAAGCTGGCCCACAATGGTCGGCATCGCGGTGGAGACGATGGTCTGGTCGAGGCTGGCAAGCATCATGCCGGCAATCAGCGCCGAGAAAATGATCCAGATGCGCCTCTGGGTCAGCAGCAGCGGCTCGGAAGCCCGCGCGGCAGTAGTGGTCATGGCAGTGTCCTTCGGGACGGTAACGGACGGCGGATTGAGGGATCGGGCCACTCGGAGCGGCTGGTGGTGGCGGCCGGTGGTGGCGCCTGACGGTCAGGCGGACGGGGGACCGGTCGCCTGGTCACCTGCCGCGGTGGACCCAGGCAACGGCGCGACGGCCGCCAGCGCCTCGATGGCGGAGGTGAGGATGTCGCGGTAGCTGCGCGTGTTGTCCGGCGCAAAGAACAGCGTCCCGGCGTATTTGGCCACGCTGGCCATGGCGCCGATGGCCATCTGCAGCCTCGGGTCATCCGCCGGCAAGGATTCCCGCTCCGCCAGCATTGCCACGTAGTGCTGCTCGGCGGCGCTGGAGCCATGCATGGCTTTTTCCATCAGCCGGGGCTCGGCCGTGATGGCCTCCTTCAGGGCAACGACTTCCGAGCGGGTCATGGCCATTGACTCCATCATGCCGACGGCTAGTTCAATGAAGTCCGGCCAGAGGGATGCGGAGACGGCGCCGGCCGCTGTGCCCCTGCCGCCGGCGACAAACGCCTCCGCCAGCGCCTCGGGAATGTCATCGCCAGGATGGCCGAGGATGGCATCTTCCTTGGCCGGGAAGTAATTGAAGAAGGTGCGCCGGGAGATGCCCGCACGTTCGCAGACCTCCTCGACGGTGAACCCGTTGATGCCGCTGCGTGCGGTCAGCAACCGGGCCGAGGCGGTGATGGCCGAGCGGGTGGCGGCGCGTTTGCGCTCGCGCAAGCCACCGCCGTCGTTGTTTGCATCATCTCGCACGGAGTGTACTTTTGCACTTTTTAGCAGATAGTGCAAAAGCAGTGGTCCGCACCACAGCTCTCCGGCGACGGTACGCTGCGCGGCGTGGGGTGACCCGCACAGCGAAGGGCGTCCCGGCCGAAGCCGGAACGCCCTCTGAGGCCCGCGGGGGGAGCCGTTTACTACTTCGCCTGCGGCGGCAGGGTCATGGACAGCACGTCCAAGGCAGAATCCAGCTGCTCTTCGGTCAGTTCGCCGCGCTCCAGGAAGCCCAGGGCAACAACGGACTCGCGCACGGTCAGGCCTTCCTTGACCGAGTGCTTGGCGATCTTGGCGGCGTTTTCGTAGCCGATGTACTTGTTCAGCGGGGTCACGATCGAGGGGGAGGCTTCGGCCAGGAAGCGCGCACGCTCCACGTTCGCGGTCAGCCCGTCGATCATCTTGTCCGCCATGACCCGTGAGGTGTTGGCCAGCAGGCGGATGGACTCCAGCAGGTTGGCGGCCATCACCGGGATGCCCACGTTCAGTTCGAAGGCGCCGTTGGTGGAGGACAAGGCGATGGTGGTGTCATTGCCCACCACCTGGGCGGCCACCATGATGGCTGCCTCGCAGATGACCGGATTGACCTTGCCCGGCATGATCGAGGAGCCCGGCTGCAGATCCGGGATAGCGATCTCGCCCAGGCCGGTGTTGGGGCCGGAGCCCATCCAGCGCAGGTCGTTGTTGATCTTCATGAACGCGTAGGCGATGTTGCGCAGCTGGCCGGATGCCTCGATCAAGCCGTCGCGGTTGGCCTGCGCCTCGAAGTGGTTGCGGGCTTCGGTCAGCGGCAGGCCGGTGTCGGCGGCCAGCAGTTCGATCACGCGCTGCGGGAAGCCCGCCGGAGTGTTGATGCCGGTGCCGACGGCGGTGCCGCCCAGCGGGACCTCGGCCACGCGCGGCAGCGAGGCTTCAATGCGTTCGATGCCGTAGCGAACCTGGGCGGCGTACCCGCCGAACTCCTGGCCCAAGGTGACCGGGGTGGCATCCATCAGGTGGGTGCGGCCGGACTTCACCACGTCCTTGAACTCCTCGGCCTTGCGCTCCAGCGAAGCGGCCAGGTAGTCCAGCGCCGGGATCAGCTCGTTGATCAGCGCGGAAGTGGCTGCCACATGCACCGAGGTCGGGAAGACGTCGTTGGAGGACTGCGAGGCGTTGACGTGGTCGTTCGGGTGCACCGTCTTGTCGCTGCCGGCGGCCTTCAGCGCGCGGGTGGCGAGCTCGGCCAGAACCTCGTTGGTGTTCATGTTCGAGGAGGTGCCGGAGCCGGTCTGGAAGACGTCGATCGGGAAGTCGCCGTCGTACTGTCCGGTGGCTACCTGATCGGCGGCCGCGGCGATGGCCTTGGCCAGCTCGCCGTCCAGCACGCCCAGTTCGGCGTTGGCGGTGGCGGCTGCCTTCTTGATCCGGGCCAGGGCCTCGATGTGGGCGCGCTCCAGCGTCTTGCCGGAGATCGGGAAGTTCTCGACGGCGCGCTGGGTCTGCGCACGGTAGAGGGCGTTGGCCGGAACCCGGACCTCACCCATGGTGTCGTGTTCGATGCGGTATTCAGCAGAATCGGCAGAAGTCATGGCTCCAAGCTTAGGCCCGCTGTGGCGCCGGTTCCGAATCGTGTTGCGCCGCTGTCGGCGGTGCGACGTCGGCGCGTGCCACCCGGCAAGCGGCCGGCGTCGGGCTAGAGTGCGCCGTGTCCGGCGACCAAATCGGCGCGGCCGTCCGCCAGCCGGTAGGCAACTCCGACGACGGCCGTGCGGCCGGCGTCGACGGCCTCCGAAATGGCGCGCGAACTGTCGAGCAGGCGTTCGGAGGATTGGCGCACGTTTTCGATCACCATGTCGTTGATGTCGTCGAGTCCGGCACGCCGGGCAGCCAGCACCGACGGAGTAATCCGCTCCACCAGGTCGCGCAGGCCGCCGCGAGGCATCACGCCGGTATCTATGGTGTTCTTGGCGGCGGTCACCGCGCCGCAGCTGTCATGGCCCAAGATGACGATGAGCGGGACGTTGAGCACGTCCACGCCGTATTCCAGCGAGCCGATCACCGCGTCGCCGAGGACGTGCCCCGCTGTGCGGACCACGAAGGCATCGCCCAGCCCCAGGTCGAAAATGATTTCTGCCGCCAGCCGGGAGTCGGAACAGCCGAAGATGATGGCGAAAGGATTCTGTTCGTTGACCAACGAACTGCGCCGTGCGGCGTCTTGATTGGGGTGGACCGACGTCCCCGCCACAAAGCGGGCGTTGCCGTCGAGAAGTTTTTGCCAGGCCTGGGCGGGAGTCATTGAGGTGGGCACGAAGCAACCTTACGGCTTGGTGGTGCCCTGGCCGCGCATTCGCGACGCGCGGGGGACGTTTGGTTACTTGCCGTCCAGCGATTTGACGACGGCGGTGGCGAGCACGTCGAATTCGTCCAGTTCAGCCGTGCCGCTGAGGATGACCGTGACGTCGTCGCGCTCCAGCACCAGGCTGCGCTCGCCTTGGCCGGCATCGCGCAGTTCCCAGCTGGCGCCGGCCTTGCGGTCGCCGGTCACCGGTGCGTTATCGGTGACTTGGCCAATCCAGGTGGGATTCGCCTTGTCGGTCTGGACTAGCCCGATGTACTGCTGGCCGGGCGTGAGATAGCCGACCTCCCATGCTGGTACCTGGGCCGTGCCCCCGGTGTTCCACCGGGCGTAATTGGATGTCCAGCCCTGAGGAAGATTCACGGCGAGCGGCAGGTAGCCCGCGGTGGATTCGGCCTGGAGCGCGACGCCGGGGACGTCAATATTACGTTTGTAGACATCGGGCTTGCTGCCCGGGTTCAGGAACATCACCGGCAGCAGCACGGCAAGCGTGAGACCCACGGCCAGCAACATGCCGACTACCGGCGCTTTCGCCCGGTTGGCCTGCTTGGCCGTCAGGACAGGCTTGGCAGGCAATTCAGCCGATCCAGCCGATTCGATCGATTCCTCGGGACGCACTTCACTCACCGTTCCATGATCTCAGATACCCGCGTCCCGCGCGCACACGGGCAGCAGTCCCACGGCCGGGCGCCGATCCCGGCGCGCTGGATCCCCGGGTGCTGGCGACTATGATCGAAAGCAATGGAAGATGTCCGCAGTGCAGATTCATCCATCACGGCACCACAGCCGGTGTTGTCTGAAGAGCTACTCGAAGATGAGGTCGAAGTGTCCCACGAAGCCCAGGCTGATCCCTTTTCCAACTTCCCGCCGTCGATGCGTGTCGGTGACAATGAGCCGGACCGCAACCTGGCCCTGGAACTGGTGCGCGTCACCGAAGCCGCGGCGATCGCCGGCGGCCACTGGGTGGGCTATGGCGACAAGAACGCGGCAGACGGCGCGGCCGTGGACGCCATGCGGGCGTTCCTGTCCACCGTCAGCTTCAACGGGGTGGTGGTCATCGGCGAGGGCGAAAAGGACGAAGCCCCGATGCTGTTCAACGGTGAAAAGGTCGGCGATGGCACCGGCGCCGAGTGCGACGTCGCCGTGGACCCGATCGACGGCACCCGGCTGACGGCGCTGGGCATCAACAACGCGCTGTCCGTACTGGCTGTCTCCGAGCGCGGCACCATGTTTGATCCCTCGGCCGTGTTCTACATGGAGAAGCTGGTCACCGGCCCTGAAGCGGCCGATTTGGTGGACCTGCGCCTGCCCATCAAGCAGAACCTGCACCTGATCGCCAAGGCCAAGAACAAGAAGATCAACCAGATCAACGTGATGATCCTGGACCGCGACCGGCACAAGCCGTACGTGGAGGAGATCCGCGCCGCGGGTGCGCGCACCAAGTTCATCATGGACGGCGACGTTGCCGGCGGCATCGCAGCCGCCCGTGAAGGCACCGACGTGGACGTCCTGATGGGCATCGGCGGTACCCCGGAGGGCATCGTCACGGCCTGCGCCATCAAGTCTTTGGGCGGCGTGATCCAAGGCCGGCTCTGGCCCACCAGCGACGAGGAAAAGCAGAAGGCCATCGACGCCGGCCACGATCTGGACCGTGTGCTGACCACCGATGACCTGGTCACCAGCGACAATTGCTTCTTCGTGGCCACCGGCATCACCGACGGCGACCTGCTGCGCGGCGTCCGCTACAAGAACCACAAGGTCCTGACGCAGTCGATCGTGATGCGGTCCAAGTCCGGCACCATCCGGTTTGTCGAGGGCGAGCACCAGGAATACAAGTGGGACCGCTTCGAGCGGAAGCTCTAACGGACCGCCTCAGCGCAACGCTGAGGGTCTGAGCACAACGAAACCCCGCACCGGCCCAGGCTGGTGCGGGGTTTTCGCTGTGCCTTTCCCCGCCGGCGTGCCAGGCCGGGAAAGGCCGTGCCGACTCAGCGCGGGAGCTTGGCTCGCAGCTTCCGAAGGGACGGCACGACGGCGTTGCGCGCCTTGTGCGCCGCCGGCAGCACGGTGGTGCGCGCCTTGTGTACGGCGGGGCCAGCCGCCTCGCGGGCCCGCCGGGTGAGCAGATAGGCCCGGTACATCAGCTGGTTGACCGGCAGGTCCCAGCTGCCCGGGTAGCTGACCTCGTAGCCGCCGAAGGAACGTTTGAACCGTGAGAACCCGGCCCATTGGTGCTCGGGCTCGTCTTCCGGGCTGACGCCCCACATATCGAAGCGGTCGATGCCGGCGGCGCGGGCATCCATCATCATGGTGACCACCAGCGGAATCCCGGCATTGAGCTTGCGGTGGGCGTCGTCAGCCGCGGCGTGCGCGTAGACCCGGGTCGATTCCGTGTCGTAGGAGAGCGCTGCCGCGATCGGCTTCCCGTCCAAGCGTGCGGTGAAGATTTTGGCCGCACCGGCCGGCACCAGGTTCCGGGCAGCCTGCCGCAAGTAGTCATCGGACTGGGCCTTGAACTCTGCACGCTCGGAGACGTCGTGCAGGAATCCCAAGAGGATGCCGATGTCTTCGGGGTCGGAGGAGACGTCGAAGGTGACGCCCTTCTTGTGGATGTTGCGGTAGAGGTTCCGGCTGGTGCTGCGCATGCCGGCCAGCAACTCCTCTTCCGGCTGCTTGAGGTCCAGCATCCAGGTCAGCTTCGGCTGGACATCCACCGGGGCCTTGACCAGGCCCAGTGACTGCAACGCCGCCTGCGGCCGTTGCCCGAGGTCGGTGCCCACCGGTTCGATCCGCACGTAGTGGGCGTGCTGCTTGGCCGCCAGGGAACGCAGGGCTGCCAGGGCGCGGACCAGGGCCGCGTGGTCTGCTGCCGCGGGGCCATACGGGACGTACAGGAAGCGCCCCAACGGCGTCTTTTCCATGATGGCCAGGAAGGCCCAGCCGTCTCCGCTGCGTTCGAATACTTCTTTGCCCAGGCTCCGCTGGAAGCGGGCCCACGGCTCGGACTGCAGGATCGAAGCGGTCAAAGTGTTGCTCCCGTTCGTTGTTCGTCGAATTCATGTGTGCTGCCCGAAGTGGTGACCGCAAATAGCACGGCACCGGCTTCCGTTCCGCCTGCCGGATGGACGTTCACCGGCTGCTCGGCAGCGGGAATGAAGGCGGCCTCGCCGCGGCTGATCGTCAGGTCGGACCTCGGCGAGTCCAGCAGCACGCTCCCGGAGACCGCCAGCACGATGGTGGGACCGTGCTGGGCGAGCGGAACGGGGCTGCCGCCGTCGGACAATTCAATGCGCTGGAGCTGGAACTCGGCAAACGGAGGGCAATACAGTTCCTGGCCCGCATCGGTGGTGGTCCGTGCCACGAACGGTGGCGTGATCGGGCGGAAGTCGGTGATTTTCACCAGCTCCGGCACATTGATGTACTTCGGCGTGAGGCCGCCGCGCAGCACGTTGTCCGATGTCGCCATGACCTCCACGCCGAGGCCCTGCAGATAGGCGTGGATGTTGCCGGCCGGCAGGCACAGCGCCTGGCCGGGGGAGAGGTCGACCAGGTTGAGCAGCAACGAGATCAAGGAACCGGGATCGCCCGGATAGAGTTCTCCCAGACGGGCGGCCGCTGCGTATTCGCTGCCCAGGCTTCCGGCCGGTGCGGCCGCCAGCACGCGGGCCGTGTCCGTGGCCAGCCCGGTGGAACGGTCCCCGCCGTCGAGCAGGGCCACGAAGGCGCCGCGCAGGGCCGCTTCCTCGTCGGCGGTGTCCAGCAGTTGGAGCACATCGTCCAGGAGGTCCAGGCTGGCGCCGACCTCGGCCAGCTTCGGCCTCAGGCCGGCCAGCAGACGGGCCGCGTCGCGCGGGGGACGGAAACCGCACAGCGCCTGGAAGTTGCTGAGCGCAAAGATCATCTCCGGCTTGTGGTTGTCGTCCCGGTAGCTGCGCTGTGCGTCGTTAAAGGAGATGCCGGCGGCGTTCTCCGCGGCGAATCCGGACTTTGCCTGCTCCAGTGTGGGGTGGACCTGGAGCGAGAGGGCCGAATCGGCGGCCAGGACCTTTGTCAGGAACGGCAGGGTGGCGCCAAACAGGCCCAGCACCGGTTCACCGAGTGTGGCGCCCGGATTCTCCTTGATGAATTCGTCCAGCGGTTGGTCGCCGTCGGCCAGCTGCACCATGGATGGGGAGTCGGGATGTGCCCCGATCCAGAGTTCGGCTTCCGGGCCGCCGGACGGTTCCCGGCCGAACAGCTCGGCGATCGCCGTCGTCGAACCCCACGCGTAGGGCCGCAGTACATTGGTCAACCGGTACATCTTGAAGCCTCTTCCTCGTCCTTGTCTGAATAATGATCCTGCCGGAACACCGGGCCCGGCCCCGTCCGCCAGAACCCTCACCCGTCCCGGCAGGACCCGGCCTCACCGGAACGCAAGATCAGGGGAGCGAGCACTTGCCGTTGTCGGCCAGGAGGGATCCGATCGTAGCGGTATCGCCAATCTCGGCCAGCTGCTGGAGATACTCCTCGGTGATCTGGGGATCCGTCGCCTCCGGCGTGTCCGCCGGTTTCGGCGTGGACTTCTTCGGCTGCTTGTCACCGCCGCCGGAGGAATCCCCGCCGCCGGAGCCGCCGCCGTCGTTCTTGGAGGCCTTCTTTTCAGTCTCCGTTTCCTGGCTGAACAACTGCTGAACCCGCGGGTGGATCTGGGTGAAGTCCGGGTACGTGACGAAGTTGTCCGCCGCCGTGCCGAAGTCCGGCGGACCAATGGTCAGCCGCTCCGTCTTCTGGTCCTTGGCCTTGAGCGCCAGTGAGACGAAACTGCCCAGCTGGGAACTGGGAATGTCCGTTTCCACGACCTGCTCGCCGGCCTCGGCCAGCTGCTGGAAGCGGGTCAGCACCGTGGCCGGATCCAACTGGTTGACCATAGCCGACATCACGCACTGCTGGCGCTGGACGCGGTCGTAGTCAGTGGCGAACTCGCGGGAGCGGGCGTACCAGAGCGCGTGAAAGCCGTCGAGCTTCTGGACGCCCGGGGCGATCCAGCCCTTGGGCGGGTAATGCTGGTTGGTACCCGGAATGGTCTTGTTGGAGATGGGCACCCAGCCACCGGCATCCACGGTGATGCCGCCCATCGCGTCCACCAGGGCCTCGAAGCCGCCCATGTCCACCAGCGCGTAGGCCTGGATTTCGATCCCCAAAATGCCGCTGACGGCGTCCTTCATGGCTTCCGCACCGGGATTCTTGGCGTCCGGGTAGCGGTCGGCATGGTTTTGCTCCACGTCCACGTACAGGGCGTTGATGATGCACTCGTCGCCGCAGTTGAAGCCTTCGGGGTAGACCTCGTGCATCGGCGAGTCGGCCGGGAACGGAGCGTTTTGGAAGTTGCGCGGAATGCCGAACATGACGGTGTGGCCGGTCTCCGCGTTCACGCTGACCACCTGGATGCTGTCCGGGCGCAGCCCGACCCGTCCCGCGCCGGCATCGCCGCCCATCAGCAGGAAGTTGTAGCGGCCGTCGACCGGGTCGAACGCCGGCCGGGTTTCGAAAATGGTGCCGAAGGCATTGCGGCTCACATTGAGCAGATAGGCGGCGTAGCCCAGGCTGCCGCTGGTCACCAGCATCAGTGCGGCCAGTGCCACAGCCACAACGGGCTTGGCGCCCGGGGCCAGCAGGTTGGGCCTGATGATGCGCAGCGTGTTCAGGAACAGGAAGGCCCAGAACAGCGCCAGCGCTGCCAGCACCACCACCAGTACCAGCGAGCTGAAGCGTCCGGTGGCCAGGTTTACCAGCAGCGGCCAGTTCACCAAGGCCACGACGCCTGCTGCCAGGATGGCCGCCCAGACCAGGAGCGTTACGGCCAGCGCGCGCCGGCCCAGCGCGCGGTCCCCGGCCACCAGTTGCGCACTGCCGGGGATGAGCAGGGTCAGCAGCAGCAGGACGAAGGCACGTTTGGTCCGCACGGGGGCAGAGGCGTGCTGCGGGTAACGGACTGGATCCGTCATTCCGCGGGCCGACGCGCCGGAGGGCCGGGTGGTCGGCTGGGGACTCACCGGCTAGGCCTCGCCGGAGCCGGCGACGCGTTGGCGCAGGACAGCTCCCTTGTCGTAGGCGGCCTGCCGCAGGCTGGAGGCGAACTCCAGTAGGGCGGGCTGCAGCTGTTCGGCCAGCGCATCGCCGCCGGCGGCCAGCATGCGCACGGCCAACAGCCCCGCGTTGCGGGCTCCGCCGACGGACACGGTTGCCACCGGAACGCCGGCGGGCATCTGCACGATGGAGAGCAGGGAGTCCATGCCGTCCAAGTACTTCAACGGCACCGGCACCCCGATCACCGGAAGCGGAGTCACCGAGGCGAGCATGCCGGGCAGATGCGCGGCTCCGCCGGCGCCGGCGATGATGATGCGCAGGCCGCGGGTATGTGCTTCCCTGCCGTAGCTGATCATGTCTTCCGGCATGCGGTGGGCGGAGACGACGTCCGCCTCGTAGGGAATGCCGAATTCTTCCAGCGCCTGGGCGGCGGCTTCCATCACGGGCCAGTCGGAATCCGAACCCATCACGACGCCGACTATCGGCTTTTGGCTCATGGCTTGCCTTCCTGGGGATCCACGCCGTCTCGGATGATCGAGGCAACTCGGTCCGCGCGCCGGCGCAAATCCTCCACCTGGGACGCGTCCCGGCCCACCACGTTAACATGGCCGATCTTTCGGCCCGGGCGGACCGACTTGCCGTAGCCATGGACCTTGACGGCCGGCTCGGCCGCCAGCGCGCGGGGGTATGCCGAGAACAAATCCGTATTTGCGCCACCCAGATAGTTCTTCATCACGACGACGCTGCCGAGCACCGCGGTATCGCCCAGCGGCAGGTCCAAGACCGCCCGCAGATGCTGCTCGAACTGGCTGGTGACGGAGCCGTCCTGGGTCCAATGGCCGGTGTTGTGCGGGCGCATGGCCAGTTCGTTGATCACGAAGCCGGAACCGCGGCCGGGCGTGGCGAACAATTCGGCGGCCATGACGCCGGTTACGCCGAGCTCGTCGGCCAGTTGCAGCGCGGCCTGCTGGGCAGCTTCGGCGACTTCTTCGGGCAGATCCAGCGCGGGGGCGATCACTTCGTCGCAGACCCCGTCCACTTGAATCGTGTGGACCACCGGCCAGGCCCGGGCTTCGCCGGACGGCGTCCTGGCCACCAATGCCGAGAGTTCACGGCTGAAGTCGACCTTCTCTTCGACCAGCAGCGTGCCGCCGGTAAACCAGTCGGCTGCGTCGGCGGCCGCGGCGGCATCCTGGATGATCCGCACGCCCTTGCCGTCGTAACCTCCCCGCGGCGTCTTGAGTACCACCGGCCAGCCGGTCTTCGCCCCGAAGGCCACCAGCTCCTCGACTCTGGAGACGGAATCCCAGGCCGGGTTCGGCAGCCCTAGCTTGTCCACCACCTCGCGCATGACCAGCTTGTCCTGCGCGTGGATCAGGGCGTCCGGATGCGGCTGCACGTTCACGCCCTCGGCAATCAGGGCCTGAAGGTGTTCAGTCGGAACATGCTCGTGGTCGAACGTCAGCACGTCCAGGCCCTGGGCGAAGTCGCGCAGCGCCTCCAGGTCCCGGTAGTCGCCGACGGGTGCCTTGGCGACGGCGGAGACCGCCGAGACATCCTCGGCTTCGGCCAGAACTCGCAGTTCAAAGCCGAGTTCTACCGCACAGGGGGCCATCATTCGGGCGAGTTGGCCGCCGCCCACTACACCGATTACTGGAAAACTCACCTTGTCAGGTTACCGAACCGACTCTGGCAGGACTGCATTGCGCACGCCCGCGCCGGGATGTCCTAGGTAACGTCCAGTCTGGGGCAATACAATGATGCGTTGGCCGGCACGATTCCGGCGCCAGAACGAAAGGGCTCTTCCTTCGATCATGAATCGAACTATTTCCGAGCGCATCAGCGGCCTAGTTTCCCTTTTTTGGCGGGAAGTAGCGAAGTTCGGCACGGTCGGCGGGATCGCCTTCATCGTGGACAACGGCGTGTACTGGTGGCTGATCAACGGCCCGATGGACGACAGCGTGGTGAAGGCGCGGTTTGTTTCAGCTTCCGTGGCGACGCTGTTCTCCTGGGTTGCCAATCGCTACTGGACGTTCCGCCACCGCCGGCAAGCGAACGCGTTGCGCGAACTCGTCCTGTTCGTCGTGATCAACGTCATCGGCATGGTCATTTCCGCAGGCTGCGTGTGGATCGCCCGGTACCCGCTGGAGATCACCGAACCCACCATGCTGCTGTTCGCCGGCATCTTCGGTACGGTCCTGGCTACTGTCATGCGGTTTTTCGCCTACCGCTTCCTGGTGTTCAACGCTGAGCTGGACGCCGAGCCGGAGTTCGCCAATGACCGGGAAATCTTCGAAAGCCACCACGGCCAGCACGTGGCGACCAATCTGCCGGCGGACTCTCCCGAAGTTGACGGACCGCAGGCATCTGGCACCACCAGGAGCTAGGCGGCACGGGACCAGCGGCACGGGGCCAGCGGCACGGGGCCAGGCGCGCGCCCGGATCCCGGGCGGCAGCCGCCGAGCGGTTCGTTCAGAGCCGGGCGCTGACCCGCTCACTGTCCAACAACCGCTGGGACACTTCCACGTCCGCGTGCACCAGGACCACGGTGCCGCCGCCCTGCCACGTCGCCAGGGCCTCGCGCAGCACCTCGGGCCAGGCGGTCTGTGCGGGCACCAGCAGGATCCGGGCCGGCGCCGGCTGGCCGAGCAGCTGGCCGAAGGTGAGGTCTCCGCCGTCGTACTCCAAGGCCATGCCGTCGGCCGCCAAGGTGTCCAACCCCAGGTAGACGTCCGCATAGGACCGGACTTCCGCCGCGTAGTCCAGGACGCCGTCCGGCACTTCCCCGGGCCAGCGCAACTGGAGTGCGCCCGGGGCCACCAGTACCTGGTGCGTGCTGTCTCCGGCCAACTGCTCGGGATCGGCGGAGACCAGCACGTCTGGGGCGGGTCCTGCCGTGTCCAGCCGGACGGTAGCGCCGGCCTGCCACGCTGCCAGCACCCAGACCAGCGACCGCCAGTGTGGCTCCATGCGAAGGCCCACGGTTGTTCCTTCGCCGGTGTCCAGTTCCTCGGCCAGCAGGTTGGCGGTCTTGGCCACCCAGTTGTCCATGACGCGGCCGGACAACTCGATGCGTTCTCCCTCCGGTCCGTACCAGACCAGGCAGGGGGAGGAGTCGGGGCGCAGCCGGGCAAGCAGGTCGGTAATGCTGGCTGAAGGGTTCACGGAGTTCCTTTGGTGCGGGTGGCGGACACCTGTCGCGCTGTGGCGGTGGCCGGGGTTTCGTTAGCTGTTGGGGAGTGTGGTGTGTGTCACGACGGCAAGATCTTCGCGTGGCGTGCCCGGTCTTGGGCCCGCCTGTCTCTAAGATTCCCGCCGGCACTTGACTGGACCGGATTACACCCGTGTAATTAGTATTAAACGTGTAACAGCATTCTCGTTTTCGGCGCTGAGATCCAGCACTGGAGTCGAACTTAGCACCATGCTGGGACAGCAACACCGGGAGGGCTGATGGGGCAGGCAGAACGTATTGCGCACCGGCGAGAGCTAGAGGCACAGGCTTCGGCATCGCAGGGATCGCGCGGCGTACCGGCAGATTGGTATGTGGATCCGGCTGATCCGGCGGCGGCAGAGCGCTTCCGCGAATCCAGCCAACAGACACTTGAGGACGCGGCTACCGCGTTCCTGGCGGCACACGAAGCGTTGGCGGAGGAGCCCGAAGCCGATGTGCTGGAGCTGTCCGCTCCGCGCTTGCTGCGGGAACCGGAGGCCGAACCCGCGCAAAAGCCGCTGTGGATCGGATTGCCGGGCTTCGGCACCGGCTACGAGGATGAAGGCGAACTCGGCTGGCAGGCCGATGCCCTCTGTGCACAGACGGATCCGGAGGCATTCTTCCCTGAGAAGGGCGGCTCTACCCGCGACGCGAAGAAGGTTTGCGGCGCGTGCACGGTGCGTTCGCAGTGCCTGGAATACGCGCTGGCCAATGACGAGCGTTTCGGCATCTGGGGAGGGCTGTCGGAGCGCGAGCGCCGCCGGCTACGGAAAAGAGCGCTCTAATTCAGCAGCAAGTTCGCGTCACCGCCGTTGTTGTTGCCCATAACGGCGCTTCCTACCTACCGCAGACCCTGGCCGCGCTGACTCAGCAGACGCGGCCAGCCGATGTCTATCTTGGCGTCGACACCGGATCGTCCGACGCGTCCGCGGAGTTGCTGCGCACGCAGCTGCCCGCCGGGACACCGGTAACCTCTGCTTCCGGCCGCGCTGGCTTCGGTGCTGCCGTGCGGGTGGGGTTGGCCGAGCTGCCCCAGCACGCCGAAGAAGGCGCTGCGGTGCAGGAGTGGCTGTGGCTGCTGCACGACGATTCCGCGCCGGCACCGGACGCCCTGGAAGAACTGCTGCTCGCCGTGGAAACGGCGCCGTCCGTGACCATCGCCGGCTGCAAGCAGGTGGACTGGGACAACCCGCGCCGGCTGGTCGACGTCGGCCTGACCGTGAGCCGCTGGGCTGAACGGCTGACCATGATCGACCTGGATGAGCTGGACCAGGGCCAGTACAACGGGCGCAGCGACTTCTTCGCCGTCAACTCCGCCGGAATGCTGGTGCGCCGCGACGTCTTTGACCAGCTGGGCGGGTTTGACGCCGCCCTGCCCGGGACCGGCGACGACCTGGACTTGTGCTGGCGGAACCGGCTGGCCGGGCACCGGGTCGTGGTAGTGCCCACCGCGACGGTCCGCCACGCCACCCGGGCCAGTGACCACACCACCGCCAAGGCAGCCCGCAAGGCACAAATCCACCTGCGGTTGAAGCACGCAGCGTGGTGGAAGGTGCCGTTCTTGTGGCTGGGTGCCCTGCTGGGCGGGCTGTACAGCTTCCTAGCGTCCGTGGTGGCCAAGGACCCGATGCACGGCCTGCGTCAGCTCGGCGCCACGCTGGTGGCCCTCTTCCGTCCGGTCGGCTACTTTGCCTCCCGGCGGCAGGCGGCCAAGACCCGCAGGACCTCGCGGGCGATAGTGCGCCCGCTGATGGTGCCGCAGCGCGAGGTCTGGGCCTACCGCCGTTCGCTGGCTGAGTCCCTCCGCCCCGAACTCGCCGCCGGCGTGGTGGGGGACGGCTCCGGCACGGATGCCGGCAGCAGCGACCAGCCCACCGGCGGGTCCGATGACTTCGCCGCGCTGGCGGCTCCCGCGCGGACCTGGGTCGGTACGGGACTGGTGGTTGCCGCCCTCTCGCTGGCCATTGTGTCCGCGGTGGGCATGTTCGACTTCTTCGGTGCACCGGCGCTCATCGGCGGCGGACTGTTGCCGTTATCCGCGACCGTCGCCGAGATCTGGCACAACGCTTCCAGCTGGTGGGTCTCGCTCGGTTCGGGCATGTCCGGGCACGGTGACCCTTTCGGCTACGTCCTGGCAGTCCTGGCCTTGCTCGGGCTGGGGAACGGATCTGCCGCCGTCGTCACCTTGGTCATGCTGGCCATGCCGCTGGCCGCTGCCGGGGCCTGGTTTGCTGCCGGCGCCCTCACGCAGCGGCGCGGCCTGCGCTTCTGGGCCGCAATTTTCTGGGCGAGCGTGCCCGCGTTCCAAGTTGCTTTGGGCACCGGACGCCTCGGCGCGCTGATTGCCCATTTGCTGATCCCGTGGGCCGTGCTCGGCCTGTTGCGGGCCACCGGCTCGGCCGTCCAGCGCGTCGATGCCAACCGCCCGCTGCTGGCGCACGAGAGAGTGCACAAGCCGGGCATCAACGGGAATCCCTCCTGGACCGCGGCGGCAGCGGCCGGGCTCTGCCTGGCCGGCATCACGGCGTCGGCGCCGGCGTTGCTGCCGGTGGCCGTTGTCTTCATTGTCATCCTGGTGCTCTCGTTGGGCCGCCGGGCCAAGACCGTCTGGTGGTCGCTGGTCCCGCCGTTGGCGCTTGCCCTGCCCATGGGCATTGCCGCACTGAACGAGCCGCGCGCGCTATTGAGTGACCCCGGCCTGCCGCTGGCCTTCAACGCGGCCCCGCTCTGGCAGCAACTGATGGGTTTCCCGCTGGCCTTCGGACCCGCCGACGGACTCGCCGGAGCCGCGCTGCTGGAAGACCTTGCCCACGGGCCGTGGGCGCTGGTTTACGCACTGGTCGCGGCCGTGCCGATGCTCGTACTGGCCGTAGCCGGCGCGATTGGGGGCGACGGAGCCGCCCGCGCACGACTGCTCTGGCTCGGCGCCTTCCTGACGCTGGCGGCTTCGTATGCCTCGTCCATGCTGGCCACCGCGGTGGCGCCCGGAGCCGTGGTCACACCGTTTACCGGTCCCTTTGTCTCCGTGGCAATGTTCCTGCTGTTGGGCGCGGCATTGATCGCCGGAAACCGAATGCAGCTGGGCATGGCCTCGTGGGGCCGGTCGCGCAGCGGTCTGCGACGCACGGTGGCGGTGGCCGCCGTCGTGCTCCTGGGCCTGGGCCCGGTGGTGGGTCTGGCGCACTGGCTGGTGCCCCAGTTCACCGGCTACACGGCCTCCACCGAGGCTCGTACGCTGACCGATTTCGGCACGCAGATGTCCGTAGCGCCCGGCGCCGATCGCACGCTCCCGGCCACGGCCGCTGATCGAGGAACCGGGCCGGAACAGGCGCGCGCGCTCGTGTTGACCGCCGGGACCGGCGGCACCGTGACCGCGGCAGTGATGCACGGCAGCGGGACCACCCTCGACCAGCTCTCGACCATCTATGCGGCACGCTCGCTGAACGGTCCGCTGACCGAGGCCGAAGTGGGTGCCGATGACGATGCCGACGCCGAACTGCGCAACACGGTGGCCGTCATCGTGGCGGGCACCGGTGTGGACCCGCGGGCCTCGCTGGTCCGCCTTGGCGTTGACTTCGTGGTGCTGCAGGAATCCGACACGGCGGCCGAACTGCTGGCCGGCCGCATCGACGCCGTTCCCGGGCTGACCTCCGTGGGACGAACCGATGCCGGGTGGCTCTGGCGAGTTGTCGGTAAAACGGCCGACGACGGCACGGAGGCCGGGGCACAGACGGCGCGGGTGCGTTTGGTGGATGCCAACGGCACGCTGCTTCAGTCCGTTCCGTCCGAGTGGACCGCGGCGGGAGGCGAGATTCCCGCCGGTGAGTCCGGACGACGGCTGATCCTGGCCGAACGGAAGGATCCGGGCTGGACGGCGACGCTGAACGGCCAGCGGCTGGAGGCATCGGCGGACGGCTGGGCGCAGGCTTTCGAGGTCCCCGCCGCCGCAGGCACGGTGAAGATCGGTTATGCCAGCCCGTGGTCGCCGTGGACCGGTATCCTGCAGGTACTCGCTATCGGACTGACCGTGCTGCTGGCCATCCCGATTCCGGCCCGCCGGCGGTTCACCCCGCGCCGGATCGACCACATCAAAACCACCGGGGCCGATGCCAGCACCGCCGAACTGCAACGTGCAGCTTTCGAAGACCCGGACGACGGCGCCACGGCAGCCTTGGCCGGAAAAGGACAGCAACGATGACCGAGACAGGCGGCCGCGGTGACCAGCCGGAGCCGACAGAAGCAGGGACCGGGGCGGCAGCCTCGGCCGGGGCAGCCGACGACGGCATGACACCGCACCAGGAAACGGCTGCCGCGCCTGCTCAGCCGGCCGACGCCGCGCCTGCTCAGCCGGCCGACGTCGCGCCTGCTGAAACGGCCGCTGCCGAGCCAGCCAAGCCGGCCGCTGCCGAGCCAGCCAAGCCGGCCGCTGCCGAGCCAGCCAAAACGGCTGACGCCGAGCCAGCCAAGCCGGCCGCTGCCGAGCCAGCCAAAACGGCTGACGCCGAGCCAGCCAAGCCGGCCGCTGCCGAGCCAGCCAAGCCGGCCGAGGCCATGCTCCCGGTCGAAGCGGAGCAGCCGGTCGATCGCAAGGCCGCCCGGCGGGCCGCGCGGCGGGACCGCACCCGTGATGCCGCTGCCGGCCAACCGCAGGTGCGGTCGAACGGTGCCGCCGGACCCGGTGCACGGCAGGGCGGCGGGCGGCGGACCTTGGGCGCCATCGCCGGAGCCGGCATAGTGCTGCTGACCGGCGCGGCAGTTGCCGCAGGCAGTTTGGCGGACACGCCGAGTGCCGCCACCGAGCTTCCACCTGTTTCCGCCGCCGTCCCGGCCGGCGACTACACCGCAGTCTGCCCGGAGCCGCTCCGGCTACTGGACTCGGCCGCCGAGGCCACAGACCCGCAATTCAGCCCGGTCTCCACCACGGCGCAGACCAGGGCACGGGCCTTGGTGCTCAGCGACCTGAGCGGCAACGTCCCGGGCAGCGAGCTGGCTGAACTCGGCGAGGACACTCCGCTCAAGCGCATCGCCGAACCGACGGCAGAGTCCTCCGGCGAGACCAAGGTGGTCGCATCAGTGGTGTCCGGGCAGGAGCTGTCCGCTCCCACGGTGCTGCGGGCCGACCCGGTGGGGGAGACCACCGCGCTGGCCGGTGCCGCGATGACCTATCGGGCTTCCGACGGCGACCTGCGCGGCCTGGCCGCGGCCAACTGCATGGCACCGTCAAACGATTTCTGGTTGCTCGGCGCCTCCACCACCGTGGGCGCCACATCTGTACTGAAGCTGCACAACAGTTCGCAGACTCCGTCCTCGGTCAACCTGGAACTGATCTCCGGCGAGGGACAGATCCAGGCTGCCGGCACCCGCGGACTGCTGGTAGCACCGGGAGAATCCCGCTCCATCGTGCTGGCAGGCCTGGCCGCCAACCAGGAATCACTGGCCGTGCGGGTCCAGTCCTCCGGCGGCCCCGTCACCGGCTTCATCCAACAGAGCATCCTGCGCCAGCTGACGCCCGGCGGGGTCGAACTGCTGCAGGCATCGGCTCCCGCCGGAACGCGCCAACTGGTCACCGGGATCACCGTGCAGGATGACAAGCTCGCGCGGAAGATCCGCCAACAGGACGGCTACCAGAACGCCGCGCCGGCGTTGGAGGTGGCGGTACCGGGTGTGAGCGACGCCGTCCTTGAAGTGCGGGTCATCGGCTCGGACGGACCGGTCAGCATCCCGGGCGGCGGCGTCATCACGGCGGCCGCCGGCAGCATCACCAGAGTTCCGCTTGATTCACTGCCGGGCGGCACCTATTCCGTCGAAGTCAGCTCCGATGTCTCCATCGTGGCCGCCGCACGCGTCAGCAGGGCAACCGAGGAAGGAGCGCCGGTGGACTTCGGCTGGGCACCCGCCACCGGCCGGCTCGGCAGCAACCACCTGGCAGTCGTTCCCGGTGGCGTCAGCTCCCGGATGGCCTTCAGCGCGCCGTCCGGCGACGCCCAGCTGGAAATTACCCCGGTGGACGTGGACGGCGGACTGGGGAAGAAGCAGACGGTCAACGTTCCCGCCGGAATCACCGTGACGCTGAACCCCAAGGCCGACGACGCCGATCCTGCGGCGTGGTTGATCAGCGCGTCGGGCGAGGCCGTCTACGGTGCGCAGACGCTGACCAACGGCGGCTCAGCCGACATTGCGGTCCTGCCGGTGCCCGCCGGGACGCAGGCGCAGAACGCCGTACCGGTCAATATCGGGTACTGACCCCGGGCCTCTAGTTCAGGGGCGGGTCCGGCCGTAGCCGGGGTCGACGGCTTCGGGCGCCATGTTCAGCAGCTGCGCCGTCTGCTCCACCACCACATCGTGAATGATCTCCGGCAGTTCCGCCCGCAGCCGGGCTGCCATCTGCACCGGATGCCGGAAAACGGTCACCACCGCCGGACGGCCCGGAGCGGCCGGCGTGAAGCTGCCCAGCGGCGCCGCTTGCCCGCGGGCCAAGAGTTCCTCGAGATGCGGCGGGATGTCCTCGACCACGAATTGGGCCGCTTCAATCCGCTCGCCCCAGAAGTACTCCAGCCGCTCGGCAGACTCGGAAACCCACTGCTCGAATTGCTCCGGCCGGGTCAGATGGCCCGGCAGGTGGGCGGGCAGCAGATCGCCGCGCAGCCCGCGGCCGCGGCGGTTCCGGCGTCGGGCGCTAAACGGACGGCGCCAGCCACCGCCGTCGCCACCCAGCGACACAGTCAGTGATGGTCCGTTCTCCATATACCGACTTTAAGCCCGGCAGCGCGAATTCGGCACTGGCCAGCAGCGGTGCGCCGGGAGCGCCGGGAGCAGCGGCGCCGCGTGAGGCCTGATTGTGACCTAATCTTTCCGCACCTGCCCGCGCCGGTGGCCCGGAAGAAGAGCGGCCCGGAGTAGGATTCTTTCTCGTGGGATCCATTCGTCAATGTTCACGCTCGGCCTGTCAGCGGTCGGCCATCGCTACTTTGACGTACGTGTATGCAGATTCCACCGCCGTGCTTGGCCCGCTGGCAACCTACGCTGAGCCGCACTGCTACGACCTGTGCGCCGACCACGCTGAGCGGCTGACCGTCCCGCGCGGCTGGGAAGTCATGCGGCTGGCGCTGCCCACGCAAGCGCCGGCCCCCAATACTGACGATCTGCTGGCCTTGGCCGACGCAGTCCGCGAAGCCGCCCGCACTCCGGAGATCCCCGATGAGTTGCCCCAACCGCGCGGGCAGCGTGAGCCGCTGGAGCCGCCGGCCGGTGCCGCAGGCACCCGACGCGGGCATCTTCGCATTCTGCGCGGACAACCGTAGACCGATACGCTGGGAAGCGGGCAACCCGCCTTTCGGGCAACACGCTGTCCGCCGCGAGGCCCGGCCCCGCCGTCCACCGGACGCCGGCGCAGCCGAAGCCGCATACAGACCGAAGGACAACATTCGCATGGCACATCTGACATCCGAGCTGCTGGCGGTCTTGCGCTGCCCGGCGACCGGTTCATCCCTGGTCCAGGAGGGTGACGAGCTGGTATCCACCGGCCGCACCGCGGCGGGTGGACGGCTGCGCTACCCGATCGAAGACGGCATCCCGGTGCTGTTGCCGCAGGCCGCCCCCGGCACCGATGCCTCCAACTCCACCCCCGACGGCCCCGCTGACAACGCTTAGGAGCATGACTGTGACGATCGATTACAAGGTCAAGGACCTCTCGCTGGCTGCCGCCGGCCGGCACCAGATCCGCCTGGCGGAGCACGAAATGCCGGGCCTGATGGCGCTGCGCGAAGAGTTTGGCGAAAGCCAGCCACTGGCCGGCGCCAGGATCGCCGGTTCGCTGCACATGACCGTGCAGACTGCAGTCTTGATCGAAACCCTGACCGCACTGGGCGCCGAGGTCCGCTGGGCATCCTGCAACATCTTCTCCACCCAGGACGAGGCCGCCGCCGCCATCGTCGTGGGCAAGGGCACGCCGGAAGACCCGCAGGGTGTGCCGGTCTTCGCATGGAAAGGCGAAACGCTCGAAGAATACTGGTGGACGGCCGAGCAGATCCTGACCTGGCCCGGTGCTGCTGAAAACCCCGCGCTGGGGCCCAACATGATCTTGGACGACGGCGGCGATGCCACCCTGCTGCTGCACAAGGGCGTGGAATTCGAGGCCGCAGGCGCGGTGCCGTCGGCGTCCGCCGACGACCCGCACGAGTTCACCATCATCCTGGATGTGCTGCGCGCTTCGCTGGCAAAGGACCCGCAGAAGTTCACCCGGGTGGCCGGCGGCATCCGCGGCGTCACCGAAGAAACCACCACCGGTGTGCACCGACTCTACCAGCTGGCCGAGCAGGGCCAGCTGCTGTTCCCGGCGATCAACGTCAACGACGCGGTCACCAAGTCCAAGTTCGACAACAAGTACGGCATCCGCCACTCGCTGCCGGACGGGATCAACCGCGCCACGGACGTGCTGATGGGCGGCAAGACGGCCGTTGTGTGCGGCTACGGCGACGTCGGTAAAGGTGCAGCCGAGGCGCTGCGCGGCCAGGGCGCCCGCGTTGTGGTCACCGAGATTGACCCGATCTGTGCCCTGCAGGCAGCGATGGACGGCTACCAGGTCACCACCTTGGACAAGGTGGTGGGCGAGGGCCACATCTTCATCACCACCACCGGCAACAAGGACGTCATCATGGCGTCCGACATGGTGAGGATGCGGGACAAGGCCATCGTCGGCAACATCGGCCACTTCGACAACGAAATCGATATGGCCGGACTGGCCAAGGTCGCGGGCGTGCAGAAGGTGGAGATCAAGCCGCAGGTCCACGAATGGGTCTTCGAAGCCGGCTCCGACGCCGAACGCTCCATCATCGTGCTGTCCGAGGGCCGGCTGCTGAACCTGGGCAACGCCACCGGCCACCCGTCGTTTGTGATGAGCAACTCCTTCGCGAACCAGACCATTGCGCAGATTGAACTGTTCACGAAGCACGGCAAGCCGGCCGCGGGTTCGGCCACCGGCGAGCCCGAGTACGCCAAGCAGGTCTACGTGCTGCCGAAGGTGCTGGACGAGAAGGTCGCCCGGCTGCACCTGGACGCGCTCGGCGTCGAACTCTCCGAACTGACCAAGGAACAGGCCGAGTATCTGGGCGTGGACGTGGCCGGACCGTACAAGCCGGACCACTACCGCTACTGATCCCGAAATAAACAACACGTCCCCGGGATGGTTACCGGATTGTTGGACGGCCGCGCCGCGCCATGGCCCGGCGCAAGCCGCCGGGCGACCTACCATGGAAGCAGGGCCATGCTGTGCCCGGGCGGCGCGCAACATGCCGTGAGGTCTCGAGTTTGGGTTGGGATGACTGAGGAAAAAAAGAAGCGCAAGGGCCTGAAGATTGCGCTGCTGTGCATCATCGGCGTGCTGGTGGCTGCCGCGGCAGCCGTCACCGCAGCCACCGTGGCGTCGCCTACCTTTGCCGCGCAACTCGGACGCATGCTGGCCGTCGCACCCGCCGAGCGCCCGGGCTTCTCGGAGCCGATCGCCAAGGCGATGTCGGTCGGTGTCAACCCGAAGGATAAGGCCGTGGAGGTCAACCCGGCCACCGTCCCCACCATCACCGCCAAGAACGCCTCCATCAAAGATGTGGTGCTGGCCCCGGCGGAGGGCGGCGAACCTGTTGCCGGCGAACTGTCCGCGGACGGCAGCGTCTGGAAAGCCACTCAACGGCTGGACTTCTTGACCAAGTACGACTTCAGCTACACGCTGGTGGACAGCGCCGGAGCCGAAACCGCCAAGCAGCAGAGCTTCACCACGGTGCTGGCGCCCAACCAGGCCGACGGTTGGATGTACCCGCTGGACGGCCAGCACGTGGGCATCGCGCAGCCGCTGGAGTTCAACTTCAGCGAGCCCGTGCTGAACAAAAAGAAGGTGGAGGAGGCCATCAAGATCACCACCTCCGCCGGACAAAAGGGCGAGTTCTACTGGTACTCGGACACCAAGGCCCGCTTCCGGGCGGCCAAGTACTGGGCGCCTAACAGCACGGTCACCGTGGACATGAAACTCTTCGGCGTGGAGTTCGGCAACAAGATGATCGGAATGAACGACGAGAAGATCACCGTCAACATTCTTGATGACCGCCGGGCCATCGTCGACAACAAGACCAAGACCATGAAGATCTACGTGGGCGGCCAGCTGGCGCAGACCTTCCCGGTCACTCTGGGCGACGCCAACTGGCCGTCCAGCAAGGGAATCCACCCGATCATGGACATGCACAAGTCGCTGCCGTTCAACCCGCGCAGCATCGGGCTCAAGCCCGGCGATCCCGACTGGTACGAGCCGTTCAACGCCAAGTACGCCAGCAGGCTCAGCAACAGCGGCGAATTCGTCCACACCGCGCTGGACCCCTCGGCGCTGGGCGTGCGCAACATTTCGCACGGCTGCGTGGGCATGTCCGAGGCCGGTGCACGGTACTTCTACGAGACGATGCGCACCGGCGACATTGTGGATATCCGCAACACCGATGGCGGTTTCCTGGACCCGACGGACGGTTACGGCGACTGGAACGTGGACTGGAAGACCTGGACCTCGCAAGACAAGGGCTAGGCGGAACTTCCGGAGGGACTCTCTGCGCGCAGGATTCGGCGGGTGGAACAAAACACTCCGCGCGGGACTCTGCGAGCAGGATCGATGCGGATCTCGCGTGCGTTATACGCCACAGTGCCTCAGGAAACCGCGCCGTAAGTCCGCGGCTACGGCAGAAGTGGCACCTAATAGGCTCAGTTGCGGTGGCAGGCTCCCTTGGCCGGCTCCAATGTGGCGCCGAGCGTTCGCGCACAGCTCATCCATGACTGGTGCCGGGCGCTACCCGGGCGGCCAAGCCGCCGTACTTCAGCTACCGGTCCGGCGTTCCTGGTCTTGGAGCGCTAGTCCTGGAACGGCAGGGAATGCAGCCGGGCGCCGCGCTGGACGGCGCGGTCGTGCTGCCGGGACAGCCGGGAAAAGTCGCGTTCGCGCCGCTCGGCCATCACCGCCAGCAAGTACATTTCCGGTGGAGTTCCCGCGGGCGGCGGGGGAGAGACATAGCCGGAGGCCTCATTGGCCAGGGCCGTGGCCAGCTTGGCCCGCGAGGCCGGGATCATCTTGGGCGCTTGGGACAGGAACTGCACAGTCCTGCGCGCCAGCGGTTCCGGCAGCCGGCCCATATCCGCCAGCTTCACCCACGGCGCCAGCTGCGGGGGTATGTCCGGCAGGACCTTCGGCATGACCCCGACGCGCTCCCGCATGCTGTAGGTGCCGGCCAGGAGATCGCCCAGCCGCTTGGACCGGTCATTGAACAGGGCCGCCATGAAGGCCACCGAACCCAGCAGCAAGTACAGTTCGAAGACCGCCAGCAGCCCACGGATGAACGCATGCCGGAACCGGATGGCACCGCCGTCGTCACGAACAATGCGCAGCCCCATGATCCAGCGGCCGAGCGACTTGCCGCGGGTCAGCGTTTCGACGGCAACGGGCACAATCACCAGGAAAAACAACACCACCGTGATGGCCAGCGCCCTGGCGGCGGCGGCGTCGAAGCCGACATCCAGGGTTTCTGCCAGCAGCACGAAGGTGGCAATCAACAGGGCCACGTTGGTCAGCACATCGATCATCGAGCTGAGCGCGCGGACCCCGAATGACGCCGGCCGCAGCTCCAGGACTACAGCCTCGCCGGTGATGACGTTGCTCATCGGACCCCTTTCCAGGGCGGCCCGTGCCGCCTGGTTCCACTCTATCGATCCGGGCGCCGGTCGGCCGCCGTCCGGACCCTTGCCCAGGTCCCGCTCCGGATAGGCTATGGGTGTGGATATCGATGCCTTCACCGCTGTGCACCAGCACGATTGGAAGCGGCTGGACGAACTGAGCGCCAAGCGCAGGCTCACCGGCGCCGAGGCGGATGAACTGCTGGTGCTCTACCGGCGCACCTCGACCCACCTGTCGATGATCCGCTCGGTGGCGGCCGAAGGCCAGCTGTCGGCGGCCCTCTCCACCCGGCTGTCCCGCGCCCGCACCCGCTTCACCGGCGCCCGCTCCAATTTCGCCCGCGACGTTGCCGAATTCTTTGTGCTGTCTTTGCCCGCCGCGTTCTACCGGCTGCGGTGGCTGACCGTCATCATCGGTGCCGTGTTCATCCTGGTCGCGTGGCTGTTCGGCGCCTGGGTTGCGGGGAACCCCGACGTCATCAAGGCGATAGGTTCGGACGAGGAAATCCGGAAGTACGTGGAGGAAGACTTCGTCAACTACTACTCGGAAAACCCCAATGCCTCGTTCGCCGGCATGGTCTGGACGAACAACGCCTGGATCGCCGCGCAGGCAGTGGCCTTCGGCGTCACCGGGCTGTGGGTGCCGTACATCCTGTTCATGAACGCCCAAGGCGTCGGCATGGCCGGCGGAATGATGGCGGCCTACGACCAGCTGGACGTTTTCTTCCTCTACATCCTGCCGCACGGGCTGATGGAAATAACCGCGATCTTCATCGCCAGCGCGGCCGGCCTGCGGATCTTCTGGTCCTGGGTCTCGCCCGGACGGCTGACCCGCACGGCATCGCTGGCCCGGGAAGGCCGGTCGCTGATCACCGTGGCCCTGGGGCTGGTCCTGGTGCTCTTCATCTCCGGCCTGGTGGAGGGCTTCGTGACGCCCAGCCCATTGCCGGACTGGCTGCGGCTGGGCATCGGTGCCCTGGTGCTGGCGGCGTACTGGGCCTACACACTGGTGCTGGGCCGGCGGGCCTACCTGGCGGGGGAGCGCGGCGACTTGGGCCGGTTCGACGCCGGGGAGACCGCCGTTACCGTCTAGAAGCCGGGCGGCCGCGCCCGGGGTGGCAACCGCGAAGCGTCGCCGGCCAGCGGTAGTCTCATAACCAGAGAGGCCAGCGGTACAGAAAGAGGCGACGGACGTGGCAGTCGAACAGACAAACCCCGGCGGAGACGGACGCAGAGCCCGGACAGTGCCCGGAGAGGCCACCGGCGTTGAGCCAGAGCGGGCTCCCGCACCCCCGGTACCTGCCGCCAACGGCCGCTTTCGGGACGGAGCCAACCCCCTTCCCATGCGGCGTCCCAGCCGGCTGCCGGATCTGAGCGCCGTGCGGCAGGGCGGCGGGACGGCGGCCGACGGCGGTGCCCCGGATGGTGCCGGAACCGAACCAACACCTTTGGCTGCTGCGCCCAGCCCCGACCGGCCCCAGCCGGCCGCTGCCCATACCGGTGCGGCGTCTGGCGAAGGGATCGCGAGGGACGGCACCGGTGCGCGCACAGCCCCGGCCGGCTTAGGCACCGCCAGCCTCGGCCCTGCCGGCAGCAGCTCCGCCGGCACGGACCGCGCGGAGCAGCCCGTCCGGAAACCGGTGCCAGCCGCACCACCGGCGCCGCCCGCCGGGTCGGCCACGCCCGCCGACGGCGGCGACGCGAACCCGGCGACCAGCGCGCTCTCGGTCCGTCCGCCCCGCTCGGAGGTGGTGCGCCGCACCACAGCGCGCGAGGAGGCAGTAAATGCCAAGCCGTTGGCCGGTCGCATCCTGCAAGTGGTGCTGGCCGCGCTGTTCCCGCTGCTGCTGATCATCGGGGCCATCCGGCTGGTGGCCACGCCGCTGTTTCTGTGGGTCGAATACCACCGCCCCGGTTTCCCGGCGGACAGCTTCGGCTTCAGCACAGATGACCGGATGACATACGGTTCCTATGCGGTGGACTACCTGCTCAATTTCGCTGGCCCGCGATATCTGGGCGACCTCACCGGCCCGAATGGCGGCAGCCTTTTCCTGGACTCTGAAGTCAGCCACATGGCCGACGTGAAGGGCGTATTCCTCGCGACCATGATTGCCGGAGCGGCCATGCTGATCCTGGCCGTGGTTTGTGTGGTCTACCTGGCCCGCCGCTACCACGGCGGTGTCCGGCGCGGCTTGTTCGCCGGTTCGGCGGCGACGCTGATCCTGGTCCTCGTGCTGGGCGTCCTGGGCGCGCTCAACTGGCAACAATTCTTCACTGACTTCCACCGGATCTTTTTTGCCGACGGCACCTGGACCTTCTACGTGGACGATACGTTGATCCGGCTATTCCCGGCGCAGTTCTGGATGGACTCCGGAATTGTCATTGCCCTGCTGGTACTGATGGTTTCCTCGCTGGTGCTGGCACTGACCTGGCCGACGCGCGGACGGCGGAACCGCAGCGCGGCCGCCGCGGAAGAACAGCGCCGCAGGCACGAACTGCTGCTCGCCCGGGAGAAGGACCAGACAGCGTAACGCTGCGGCCGCCCGGCACCCGTCGGCTAGCTGTAGAGTCCGTCGATCTGCCCGGCGAAGTCCTCCAGCACGGTCATGCGCTTGAGCTTCAGCGACGGCGTCAGGTGTCCGGAAGCTTCCGTCAGGTCCTGCCGCAGCACGTGGAACTTCCGAATCTGCTCTGCCCGCGAGACCAGCCGATTTGCATGGTCCACGGCTTGCTGCAGCTCGGCCCGCACCGCCGGATCTTCCGCCGCGGCGGCAAGGTCCATCGGGCTGCGGCCGGCCGCGGCGAGCCAGCCGGCGAGTCCCTCTTCATCCAGCGAGACCAGCGCGCCGATGAAGGGGCGGCCTTCGCCGACCACCACCGCCTGGGAGACCAGCCGGTGCTCGCGCAACGCGTCCTCCAGCGGGCCGGGTGCCACATTCTTGCCGCCTGCCGTCACCAGCAGATCCTTCTTCCGCCCGGTGATGGTGAGGTAGCCGTCGTCGTCCAATGTGCCGACGTCGCCGGTGCAGAAGTAACCGTCCCGGAAGAATTCGGCATTGGCAGCCTCGTTGTTGTGGTATCCGGGGGTGATTCCGACCCCCTTGATCAGGACTTCACCGTCGTCCGCGATCCTGATGCTGGTGCCAGGCAGCGGCAGGCCAACGGTGCCGATCCGGTTGGCCCCCGGCAGGTTGACCGCCGCAGGAGCGGTGGACTCGGTCAGCCCGTAGCCTTCCAGCACCGGCACACCGATGCCGGTGAAGAAATGCGCCAGCATTGGATTCAGCGCCGATGCACCTGAGACGGTGTACTCCACTTGCCCGCCGAAGGCCGCCCGGAGCTTGCCGTACACCAGCTTGTTGAACAGGGCACGCCTGGCCTTCAACGCCAGGCCGGGCCCGGAGCCGGTGCCGCGGGCCTGCGCATCGCGTGCCTGCGAGTAGGCGACCGCCGCCTGCGCTGCCGCATCGAAGATCCTGCCTTTGCCGCCCTCGTGAGCCTTCTGGCGGGCGGTGGCGTAGACCTTCTCGAAGACGCGCGGAACCACCAGCAAGAAGGTGGGCTGGTAGCTGGCCAGGTCCTCGATCAGCTCGGCCATGCTGGAGGTGTGGCCCATCTTCACTCCGCCGGCCAGACAGATCACCTGCACCGCCCGGGCCAGAACGTGGGCCAGCGGCAGGAACATCAGCGACTTGGCATCCGGACGCTTCAAAATGTCCGGCAGGAACTCCACCACGTTGACCGCCAGTTCCGCGAAGTTGCCGTGGCTGATGATGCAGCCCCGCGGCCGTCCGGTGGTGCCCGAGGTGTAGACCAAGGAGGCCGCGTCCTGCATGCCGCGGGAAGTGCGGCGCAGTTCGAGTTCTTCGTCGGTGACTGCGGATCCGGCCGCCTTCAGCCGGGCCAGTCCGTCGGCGGTCCCATCCAGCTGGTAGACAGGAAGCTCGGCCGGCAGCCCGGACATGGCCTGGCGCACCACGACCGCCTTGGCCGCATCCTCCACGAACACCATGGTGGCCGCGGAGTCCTGCAGTATCCACTGCACCTGAAGCGGGGAGGACGTCTCATAGATGGGGACTACGACGGCGCCGGCGAACCAGCCCGCCAGATCCACCACCGTCCACTCGAAACGGGTCTTGGACATCACCGCGATGGTGTCTCCGGCGTCGACGCCCGAAGCCATGAGGCCCTTGGCAAGCGCCGTGACCTCGCCCAGCAGCTCGGCTGCCGAGACATCGGACCACGCGCCGTTGCGCTTGACGGCGTACAGCGCCTGTTGCGGATCGCGCTGGTGCTGGGCCACCAGGATGTCCGTGATGTTCGACCCGGCCGGCATGGCTGCCAGGAGTTCTGTTACCGCTTCGCGCACTTCGTGCCCACTTTCTGCTGCCCCGATAATTCGTGCTGTCTTGCCTGCGTCAAATCCAGCTCGGCATCCACATCCGCCAGCGCCACTGGTTGTAGTCGATCAGCTCTGCGGTCCAGACCGGCAGGAAGAACGCCGAGACCAAGAGTGCTGCCGCCACAAACAGCCCGACCACCAGCACGCCCTGGCGTCGACGCCACGGCGGGTCAGTCGGCCGGCCCAGCGCCAGCCCGAGTGTGTAGGTCAGCGCCAGCACCAGGAACGGCTGGAAGGAGATGGCGTAGAAGAAGAACGTGGTCCGCTCCGGGTAGAGGAACCAGGGCAGGTAGCCGGCTGCGACTCCCGCCAGTAGGGCGCCCGCTCGCCAGTCCCGCCGGCCGGCCCAGCAGAAGAGCAGCACCAGCAACGACGCCGCCGCGGCCCACCAGATCAGCGGATTACCGACGGCCGTGACTGCTTCCGAACAGCTGTTGACCGCATGGCAAGCGCCCTGGCCGGCTTCTTCGGAATGGTAGTAGAACGACGTGGGGCGGCCCATGAACAGCCAGGTCCAGGCGTTGGATTCGTACGGGTGCTCCGAATGCAACCCATTGTGGAAGGCGTAGGCGCTGCGGTGGTACTCGGCCAGGGAGCGCAGCCAGTCCGGCAACCAGCCCCAGCTGTCGGAGGGGTTCGACGCCGCCCAGTTCCGGTCGTAGGCATTGTCGGAGCGCAGCCAGCCGGTCCACGATGCCAAATACGTCAACGCGGCAACAGGAATCATGGTGAAGAACGCGGGGACACCGTCGCGGAGCACGCCGGCCGAGACCCACTCCGTGATGCCCGCGGCCCGGCGCGCGCTGAGATCCCAGAGCACGCACATGAGACCGAACGCCGCGACGAATGCCAGCGCGGACCACTTGGTTCCCACCGCGAGGCCCAGGCAGACGCCGGCGGCCAGCCGCCACGGCCGCCAGAGTACCCACGGGCCGTACAGCAGCCGCGATGGGTGGGGCACCCCGGACGAGCCGGTGAGCCGAGCGATTTTCGCGGCCAGCCGGCGTCGTCCGTCGCTGCGGTCCAGCAGCAGGCAGCCGAACGCAGCGACAACCCAGAACATCAGGAAGATGTCCAAGAGCGATGTCCGGGAGTGGACCAGATGATGGCCGTCGATGGCGGTCAACAAACCGGCGATGCCGCCCAGCGCCGTCGACTTAAACAGTGCCTGTGCGATCAGGGCGATGATCAGGATCGACAGGGTGCCGGTCAGTGCGGCGCCGAACCTCCAGCCGAAGGCGTTGTCGGACCCAAAGAGCCACATCCCGGCAGCGATCATCCACTTGCCGACGGGCGGGTGCACCACATACTCGGGGGTATCCAGCAGCACGTCCGGATGGCCGGCGTTGAAGGAGTCGTTGGCGGTGTCTGGCCAATCACGTTCATAGCCGGACTGCAGGTAGGAGTAGGCGTCCTTGACGTAATAGGTTTCGTCGAACACCAGTGAACCCGGTTCGCCCAAGCGGTAGAAGCGGAGCACTCCGCCAAGGACGGCGATGAGCAGGGGGAGCAGCCAGGCCCAGATGCCGAACTGCACCGGGACACCCAGCAGGCGGCGCCGCAGCGCTGCCTCGCTGAAGGCCAGACCCGGCGATTCCAGCCAACGTCCGCGGAGGGCTTCCGCGGCAGGAGCGGGCGTGGTGTGGGTCACGGCCCTCATGTTACCGGCCAGTAGGTCGATGGGTGTGCCGCGCCGCCTTGTGGCTTGCAGGCCGCCCCGGAGCGGCCCTCGCTGCGGTGGGGCACATACCGACTCTATATAAGGTGCCGGCGAAACAGGTTATGAAACAGCTGATGAGGCGCCGGCGCAAGAGGCCGAACGGAGCGGGCGGCACGGTCGAACCGACCGATCCACCGTGCGCGCCCTTCTGGATTGCCGGCCGCTGGGCTGCGGGTAGGGTTGAGCATGTGAATGAGCGGGAGGCTGGCGGTCCGGCATCGGGGCAGCCAGGGCAGATTGTGTTGGCGGGGACGCCGATCGGCAATGTTCGTGACGCCTCGCCGCGGCTGGTCGAATTGCTCCAGACTGCCGACGTGGTCGCAGCCGAAGACACCCGCAGGCTGCACAAGCTGCTGCAGCTACTGGGCATCACCACCAGCGGCAAAATCATCAGCTACCACGAACACAATGAGGCAAGCCGCACCGCCGACCTGCTGGACCTGGTCCTGGCCGGCAGCACCCTGGTGATGGTGACCGACGCCGGCATGCCGGCGGTCTCCGATCCTGGCTTCCGCTTGGTCGAGGCTGCCGTGGCAGCGGGAGTGCTGGTGACCGCCGTGCCCGGTCCCTCGGCCGTGCTCACGGCGCTGGCGTTGTCCGGGCTTCCCACCGACCGCTTCACCTTCGAAGGATTCCTGCCCCGCAAACAGGGGGAGCGCGCGGCGCGGCTGGCGGAGCTGGCAGCCGAGCGGCGGACCATGGTGTTCTTCGAGGCACCGCACCGGCTGGCGGCAATGCTGCGCGCCCTCGATGCCGGGTTCGGTCCGGACCGACGGGCAGCCGTGTGCCGGGAACTGACCAAGCTGCATGAAGAAGTGCTGCGGGGCCCGGTCCGCGAACTGCTGGAGTGGGCCGAAGCAGGGGATGTGCGCGGCGAGATCGCGGTGGTGGTGGCCGGTGCTCCGGAGGCGGCTCCTGAACGGCCCGAAGACCACGTGCAAGACGTCAACGCCTTGGTTGCCCAAGGCGCCCGGCTCAAAGAAGCGGTGGCCGCGGTGGCAGCCGATGCGCGGATCAGCAAGCGGGAACTGTACTCGGCGGTGCTGGCTGCCCGCTCCGATACCGTCAGCTGAGCGCCCGCGGCAGCGATACCGCCGTCGTCACATAACGCC
Source organism: Arthrobacter sulfonylureivorans (assembly GCF_022637435.1). Classification (NCBI taxonomy): domain Bacteria; kingdom Bacillati; phylum Actinomycetota; class Actinomycetes; order Micrococcales; family Micrococcaceae; genus Arthrobacter; species Arthrobacter sulfonylureivorans. The sequence continues at coordinate 2,982,222 of NZ_CP093326.1, read as the reverse complement.
TTTGCACCCGTTCGATGCAGGTGGTGCGGGGCAGCCGTTGATATTGTCGATCTGCACAGTAGGGACCGTGGAACGTAGTGCACCTTCGCATTTACACCCGTGAAGCGGAAACCTACTGTGAAGGAAACCGGGCACTGCGCCCACGGACTCAATCCTGAACACTTGGAGGCACCGCCATGGCTGAAACCGCAGCCCGCGAAGCAGAACTGCTCGCCAAAGTACCCACCGGCCTGCTGATCAACGGCGAATGGCGCGACGCCTCCGACGGCGGCACCTTCGAAGTGGCGGATCCTGCCACCGGCAAGGTGCTGGCCACCTTGGCGTCCGCCACCAGCGAGGACGCGCTCGCCGCGCTCGACGCCGCCGACAAGGTGCAGGCATCCTGGGCCCGCACCGCTCCGCGTGAACGCGCCGAAATCCTGCGCCGGGGCTTCGAACTGGTGACCGAGCGGGCCGAGGACTTCGCCCTGCTGATGACCATGGAAATGGGCAAGCCGCTGGCCGAATCCCGCGGCGAAGTAGTTTACGGCGCCGAATTCCTCCGCTGGTTCTCCGAAGAAGCCGTCCGCGACTACGGCCGCTACCTGACCACTCCCGAGGGCAAGAACAAGATCCTGGTCCAGCGCAAGCCGGTCGGCCCGTGCCTGCTGATCACGCCGTGGAACTTCCCGCTGGCCATGGCCACGCGCAAGGTCGGACCCGCCATCGCCGCCGGCTGCACGATGGTACTGAAGCCGGCCAAGCTCACCCCGCTGACCAGCCAGCTCTTCGCCCAGACCATGATGGAAGCAGGCCTTCCGGCCGGCGTGCTGAACGTGGTCTCGTCCAAGAGCGCATCCGGGATCTCCGGGCCGCTGATGAAGGACTCCCGCCTCCGCAAGGTTTCCTTCACTGGTTCCACCCCGGTCGGCAAGCAGCTGCTCAAGGACGCGGCGAACAACGTGCTGCGCACCTCGATGGAGCTTGGCGGAAATGCCCCGTTCATCGTGTTCGAGGATGCAGACCTGGATAAGGCCGTCGAGGGAGCCATGGCTGCCAAGATGCGCAATATGGGCGAGGCCTGCACTGCGGCCAACCGCTTCCTGGTCCAGGCTTCAGTGGCGGAGGAATTCACCACCAAGTTTGCCGACGCCATGAAGGCGCTCAAGACCGGACGCGGCACCGAGGCAGACACCACGGTGGGCCCGCTGATCGACGGCGGCGCGCGTGACGATGTGCACGCCCTGGTCACCGCAGCAGTGGAGGCCGGCGCGTCCGTCAGCACCGGCGGCGCACCCGTGGATGGAGACGGTTACTTCTACCAGCCGACCGTGCTGGCCAATGTTCCGAACGACGCCGACATCCTGCGCAGCGAGATTTTCGGCCCGGTCGCACCGGTGACCACGTTCGAAACCGAGGAGCAGGCCATCGCCCTGGCCAACGCCAGCGAGTACGGCCTGGCCTCCTACATCTACTCGCGCGATGTGAACCGCATGTTCCGCGTCTCCGAGCAGATCGAATTCGGCCTGGTGGGCTATAACGCCGGCGTGATCTCCAATGCCGCCGCTCCGTTCGGCGGAGTGAAGCAGTCCGGCATGGGCCGCGAAGGTGGCGCAGAAGGACTGGACGAGTACACCACCGTCCAGTACATCGGCATCGCGGATCCCTACGCCAAGTAGCTCGGATCGTCCCGCCGGCCGTCCGCTCCGGACGGCCGGCGGCTGAACAGCGAGGCCGGCCAGAACAGCCCCGCCAGGCGCCGCCGCCAGCCGGCCCGCTCCTGGAGCCTGTCCTTGACCGTTTCCACGTCCGTCCACCGGGCGGCGTTGTCGCCGTCCGGTGCCGGCGTCTCCGGAGCCGCATACGCCGCCCGCTCGTAGCCGGCCCGCAGCCGGGACAAAGCGGCGGCAGAGCGGCCGGCGACCACCCCGGCGTCGTCAAGGCGCTGCTGGAAAGCCCGCGGGGTCTCCGTTGCTGCGGCCGCCCAGCCGAGGTCCTCTGCGGTATCCACTGCTTCAACCCACGCGGCGACGGCGGCCCTGCGCCCGGTTCCGCCGGCCGCCAGCGCCGTCCGGCGCCGATTCGTCCGACGGCCGCGCAGCACCAGCGGCGTCAGCAAGAGGCACAGCACGACGGCCGCGGCCGCCGTCGACCACAGCTGGCGTGAAAGCACGGCGTCCTCCGCCGGAGCCGGCGAGCCCGATTCCGCTGACTCTGCCGCCGCGCCGGTGGCCGGCCGGGGCTGGCCGGTGGGCCTCAGGACGTCCTCCGGCTGCGTGGGGGATCCGGGGGTGGTTTGGGCCTGCGCGTAGGCCGGCAGCACGCCGCGTGACGGGGTCGGCTCGAAGGCGACCCAGCCCACGCCGCTGAAGAAGAGTTCGGGCCAGGCATGGGCGTCCCGGGAGTCGACCTCGAACTCCTTCAGGTCCCCGCCCGGGCCATCATCGAAAACGCTCCCGGTGGGACGCCCCGGCGCGTAGCCCACCGCCATCCGGCTGGGAATGCCCGCGATCCGGGCCATGATGGCCATGGTTGCGGCGTAGTGGATGCAGTAGCCGGACTTCTCCTCCAAGAAGGCCGCCACTACTTCGAAGCCGCTCTGGTCGTAGCCGCCCTCAACGGGCGCCTGTTCGGAGTACACGAAGCCGGGCGCCCGCAGATACGTCTGGATGGCCATCGCCTGCTCGTACGGGCTGTCCAGTCCGTTAATCACCGTTGCGGCCGTATCGGTGACGATGGCGGGCATGTTGTCCGGAAGCTCGGAGAAGACCGGATCAACCACCGCATTGTTGGTCGGCTCGGCGGCCCGCAGCACGTCCCGGGTCAGCTGCGGTTTGACGCTGCGCACCTCATAGTCCTGGTTGGCGGTGGTAGTGCCGGATTCTCCGCGGATGTTAAGCGTGCTCGGATCCCAGCTCCACTGGCCGCGGGCGCCGGAGACCTGCGCCGGGGCGTACGGTGCCAGCAGCCACGGGCTGGTGAAGGATGCCGTGCTGATCCGCGTGGTGGTCACCTCGCCGGCTGCCAGCAAGTTCTGCACGCCGGGCACGTCCAGTTCGTCGATTCCCGTGCGTTTGTTGCCCCCGAACGCGCTGGGGCTCCAGCGCGCACCGGTCAGGTTCTCCAGGGTGACTGAGCGCAGGTAAAGCGGCTCCTCCGCATCGGTGGCATAGGTCATCCGCCCAAAGGCACCGGGCCGCCGGAGGTTGTCGCCCAGGCTGACCACCGGATTCAGTCCGGTCGGCGAACCCCAATTGAGCCGCGAACCCTCCGGGAACAATCCGGACGAGAAGCCCGGGATGGCCTGTGGGAGCACCAGCGCGGCCGCCAGTCCGGCTGCCGCGATGCCCGACGCGCGGCGGAGCTGCTCGGCCGACGCCAAGCGGCCCCTGCCTCCGCCGTCGGAGGCCAACCAGTGGGCGCATCCCAGCAACAGCAGATAACCGGCGGCGGCCGCCAGGAAGCCTGCCGCGCCGATGCTGTTCGGTTTGATCATGGCCGGAACAGAGGCCAAACCGAACAGGCCCAGGCCGCTGATCGCAGGCATCTGCAGCGGAACGGCGAGGGTGTCCACCAGGAGGGCGATCAGCCCGACTCCCACGCAGGCCGCCAGCGCAATGCCGTTGTTGACCAGCACCGGAGCCACCTGCGAGATCACGGTGTCCCGGGCGTCCTCCAACATGGGATCCAGGGCCGCGAAGGTGCCGGGTCCGGGGATGATGCCCAGGAAACTGGTCGGCGCCAGGAACATTGCGTTCACCGACATCACCAAGGCGGCGAGGCCCAGCAGCGCCCCGGTCAGCGGGGGCCAGTCCAACCGGCGGGCCAAGCCGGTGGCAGCCTCGATGGAGCACACGGTCACGGCGACCTGGAACAGCCAGCTCCAGCCCTCGAGGACACCGTGCAGGTTGGCGGCGGTGAGCAGGACTGCAACGGCGACGGCGGTGCTCATCAGCCACGGCGCGAAGCCGGGGGAGGGGGGCCGGCCGCCGCCGCGACCGGATGCTCCGGGCGTGCGGCGGCCGGTGGGCCGTTCCAGCATGACGGTCACGGCGCCGCCCCTGTTCCCACCGGTTCGATCCGGTCGCGCAGGTCGAAGTGCGCCCAGGCGGCCGCCACCGAGGCTTTGGGGCTGACCGCAACGGTCCGCCAGCCACCGGCGCGCAGCAGGTCCATCGACGCCCGCGCGAGCTGTGGCCGGTCGGTAACGATCAGGGCGAAGGCATGCGAGCCGAATTCGGCGGCAGGGGCCAGCAGGCGCGCTTCGTCGCTGCTGATCTGGCCCAGCACCGCGACGAGCGGCCCCTTGTATTTGTGCGCGGCAAGCTTGTCCATCAGCCGGTCCCCGAAGGCGGGCGCCGCGGGATGCCGGTCGGACTTGCGGTGGTCGTCGGCCAGGCCCAGCGCGGCCAGCCCTTCGGCCAGATCCTGATAGCCGGCGGGCCCGTCGAATTGCTCCTGGCCGGGCGACGGCGCCGACGGGGACTCCAGGACGGCTGCCGCGGCGTGGATGTCGAGGAGCCGGACCGTGTAGTTGCGCTGGAGGAAGTCGTTGGCGGCCGAGGCCACGGCCGTGATTGCCCACTCAAAGGCGGGCGAGGTGTGCAGCAGGTCGCCGTGATGGCTGCCGCCGTCGCCGAAGGTCGGCAGGAGACCGGTGCCGAAGGCAGAAGCGCGCCGGTCCAGCACGATCGTCGCCTGCGGGGTGGTCACCGATTCTTCCTGACGGACCATGAGCTCGCCGTGCCGGGCCGTCGCCGCCCAGTGGACCCGGCGCATCGGATCGCCGTAGCGGTATTCTCGGGTCATCACGTCGTCGTCGCTGGGATTGGCTTGCCGCCGGGTGCTTGCCGTGCCGTCGGAGCCGCGTGCTCCGGTCAGCGAGGTGGCGGGCAGTTGCACCGGGGACGGCGTCACCACCAAGGGACTGGTTTCGCCCAGATGGTGCCGGTGATTGGCCAGCCCAAACGGGTCGGTGAAATCGGCTGTGACCGGGCCGATGGCAAACAACCCGCGCTGGTTGGAGCGGAGCTTGTATCCGTAGATGCTCGCTCCGGAGCGGGACGGGTGCCGCGCCGGGAACCGGAACGACGGAGCCTTGCCGAAACGCGGCGGCAGTTGCTCCTCCATGTACACGAGTCCCGACAGGCCCCCGCTGCGCCGCACCGTCAACTCGACCTGGGCCACCACGCCGGTTTCGACGGCGGCGGGCCGGAACTTCCGCTCCACGATGAACTGCGGTTTGAGCAGGACCATCGACGCCGCGGCCAGCAGCGGCAGCCCGACCAGGAACACACCCAGCGTCAGCAGGTCGCGGCGGCCCAGTACCTGCGCCAGCAGCAGCGCCAGCGTGCCGGCCGCCAGAATTCCCCAGCCGCGCAGCGTGATGTACCGGGTGGGCAGCCAGCCGAACGCGTCCATGGCCGTCAGGGGGAAACGCGGCGGGACTCGCCGCCGACCGGGACCTTGGCCACCACCGACGCCACCACGCTGGACGCGTCTTCGCCGGCCGTCACGGCTTTTCGGTCGAGGATCAACCGGTGGGCGAGCACGGCCTCGGCAACGCTGGCCACGTCGTCGGGAAGGACGAAGTCGCGGCCGTTCAGGGCCGCCGTCGCCTTGGCCGCCCGCAGCAACTGGAGCATGGCGCGCGGGCTTGCTCCCAGCCGCAGATGCGGATGGTCTCGGGTGGCCCGGCCGATGTTAACCGTGTATTCCTTCACCGCGGGCGAGACATAGACATCGCGGACCGTGGCGACCATCCTGCGTACCTCGTCCACGGTGACGACGGGACGGACTGCCACCAGCGGCGAGACGGACTGATGGGTCTCCAACATCTCCATTTCCGCACGCAGGTCCGGGTAGCCCATGGAGATCCGGGCCATGAAACGGTCGCGCTGGGCTTCCGGCAGCGGGTAGGTGCCTTCCATTTCAATCGGGTTCTGCGTGGCGATCACCATGAATGGAGTGTCCAGCGAGTAGGAGGTGCCGTCCACCGTGACTTGGTGTTCCTCCATGCATTCGAGCAGTGCCGACTGTGTCTTGGCCGAGGCGCGGTTGATCTCGTCGCCAATGACGATGTTGGCGAACACCGGGCCCGGCCGGAACTCGAACCGGTGCTTGTCCTGGTTATAGATGGAAACGCCGGTGACGTCGGAAGGCAGCAGGTCCGGCGTGAACTGGATCCGGTGCACGCTGCAGTCGATGGTCTTCGCCAGCGTCTTCGCCAGCATGGTTTTGCCGACGCCGGGCACGTCCTCCAAGAGCAGATGCCCCTGGGCCAGCAGCACTGTCAACGCCAGTCGGGCCGCCTCCGACTTGCCGTCGATGACGGTCTCGATCGCAGCCCTGATCCGTCCGCAGGCGTCGTGGAATTCGGCCAGAGCGAGCCCTTCGCCCTGGCCCAGCTCAGCGCCCTGTCCCAGCTCAGCGCTGTTGGAGCGGATAGTCCCGGCCTCTGCCATGTCCTGCTGCGTATCCATGAAAGTACCTTCCGGTATGCCTTCCCCGAGGGCCGGTTGTCTCAACCCTACTTGTTGCCTGTGTGATGCGGTAGACACATGAAACGTTTGTTTGATACGTCCGATGGGGGCCGCGGGACCGCGGGCAGTGCTTCAGTAGGCTGGAAGCATGGCCACTTTTCCAGCCGCCGTTGCCGGCGAAACGCCCCCCGCTTACGCAGCTGACAGCACGGCGGCCCAGACATCTGCGGTGCGCAGACCCACCGAGGGCGACGGCCGGCGTCGCAATTTGAGCTATCCGCCGGCGCCCGAGCCGCTGCCGGTGCCGGTGATGGACAACCACACCCATCTGGACTTTCGCGACGGGCTGGTGTCGGTCACGGTCAGCCAGGCGATGGACGCTGCCGAGGCGGTCGGCGTCGCGGGCGCGGTCCAGGTCGGCTGCGACCTGGAGTCCTCGCGCTTCACGCTCCAGGCTGTGCAGGCCGAGCCCCGGCTGCTGGGCGCGGTGGCCATCCATCCCAATGACGCGCCCCCGCTGGCCGAAGCCGGCGCGTTGGAGCAGGCCCTGGCGGAGATCGAGGCCATTGCCAGGCATCCGCGCATTCGGGCTATCGGGGAGACCGGCCTGGACTACTACCGGACGGAAGCCGGAGGCCGCGGCGCCCAGCAGGATTCGTTCCGCCGCCACATCGACATGGCCAAGCGGCTGGGCTTGGCGCTGCAGATCCATGACCGCGACGCCCACGAGGACGTGGTTCGGGTGCTGCGCGAGGAGGGCGCGCCGGAGAAGGTGGTGTTCCACTGCTTTTCCGGCGATGCCGCGCTGGCCAGGATCTGCAACGACAATGGCTGGCATATGTCCTTCGCCGGCACCGTCAGCTTCAAGAACGCCGCCGACCTTCGCGAGGCGCTGGCCATCGCCGAATCGGCATTGGTGCTGGCCGAAACCGATGCGCCGTTCCTGACCCCGCACCCGTACCGGGGGCGTCCCAACGCCAGCTACCTAGTGCCCTACACCATGCGTTCGATGGCGCAGGTGCTGGACAAGGACCTGGCCACGTTATGCACAGAGGTGGCGCAAAACACGCAACGTGTTTACGGCTCGTGGCAGGACGAATAACACAACGGTATTTTTCCTAGCCAGCCCCGGGAATCAGGAAAGAGTGGGCCCCGTAGACAGGGGCCGCGCGGCCAGGCCAGGGCTACCCGCGGGTAGCTCGGCTTGTCGCCATGTCACGTTTCGATTACGGTAGGTAGCTAATGGCCGGGGTCGGGGAAGGCATCCGGACATTGCCACACCGGTAGCGGTTGCAGTTGGACGTTCCGTTCGTACGCCCAAACAGCCGCTGCAGGTGCTGCCTGCACTCGCATCGTGCCGTGGAAATCGGCGCGCTCTTGGCGTGTGCCTTTATGTCCCCGTGCCCGGAAGCTGCAACAGATTCGGGAACCGTGACAAACGCGCTGAAGAACCGCTGGGTGAAGATCGCCGGCCAGGTCGTCGTCATGACCGCACTTGTCCTTGGACTGGTTGCCTTCGTGGGCAACAACAAGTCCGTGACGCTGACCGTTGACGGGCAGGCGAGCACTGTTTCCACGTTCGGCTCCACGGTGGCGGATGTCCTCGCCGAATCCGAGGTCGAGGTGGGCGAACGCGACGACGTGACCCCGGCGGTCGGCGAGGAAATCTCCAACGGCGCCAAGATCGAGGTGGTCACTGCCAAGCCGGTGAACGTGAACGTGGACGGCGACAGTTCCACGGTCCACACCACTGCCGCAACCGTCCAGGAACTGCTGGACGAGCTGGAAGTCACCGACAAGTCCGCCCTGTCGGCGCCGCTGACCGCCGAACTGGCCTCGGTGGGCGGGGTGACCATCTCGACGCCGAAGAATGTCACGATCGCCGCCGACGGCAAGACCCGCAAGGAAGTCTCGACCGCGACGACCATCGGCGACCTGCTGAAGGAACACGACATCAAGGTCCGCAAGGACGACAAGCTCTCCGTTGCCGCCAAGGAGCCGGTCGAGGAGGGCACCAAGGTCAAGGTGACCCGGATCGACCGCGAGCAGGTCGAAGAGACCGAGTCCATCGCGTTTGGTACGGACGAGACGACCAACTCCTCCATGTTCAACGACGAAGAAAAGGTCACCCGTGCCGGCGAGGCCGGCGAACGGGTCAAGGTCTACGAGATCGTGCTGACCGACGGCAAGGAAACCAGCCGGAAACTGGTCAGGGAAAAGGTCACCCGCGAACCGGTCAGCCAGAAGATCACCATTGGCACGAAGAAGCGCCCGGCCAAGGTCAACAACGCCAACGTAGGCGGTGCCTGGCAGGCGCTCGCAGAATGCGAGTCCGGCGGCAACTGGTCCATCAACACGGGCAACGGCTACTCCGGAGGCCTGCAGTTCAGCGCCAGCTCCTGGCTGGGCGCCGGCGGCGGCAAGTACGCCCCCTACGCCTACATGGCCACCCCGTCGGAGCAGATCGCGACCGCCGAAGTGCTGCGCGGCAACGGCGGATGGGGCCACTGGCCCGCCTGCGCCTCCAAGCTGGGATTGCTCTAAGCATCCGGCGTCAGTTACTCCGCCCACCTCGGGCCCGGGCATCACGGCCCGGGCCCGAGGTGCGTTAAGCGGGTGGGGCGGGGCCGCCGCGGCAGCGGGCGCCGGCCCGATACGATGGCACAGTGACAGAACCACATTCCACTCCCGGTACCGGATCCCGGCAGAACAACGGGGAAGCCGCGGCCGCACCCGTCAAGCCGTTGCTCGGAGCAGCCGACATCCGCAGGCTCGCGGCCGAACTGGACGTGCGTCCGACCAAGACCCTCGGCCAAAACTTCGTGATCGACGGCAACACCATCCGTAGGATCGTGGCCACCGCCGACGTTGTTCCCGGCGAGACGGTACTGGAGGTTGGTCCCGGCCTCGGCTCGCTCACGCTTGGGCTGCTGGATGCCGCCGGGCATGTCGTCGCCGTCGAAATCGACCCCAAGCTTGCCGCCCGCCTGGAGCAGACGGCATCCGAATGGCGTCCGGATGCCGCCGGCCGGCTGGACGTGGTGCTGGCGGACGCGCTGCAGGTCACCGAGCTGCCGAAGGCGCCGGACGCGCTGGTCGCGAACCTGCCCTACAACGTTGCCGTGCCCGTGGTCCTGCACCTGTTGGAGCACTTCCCGTCGCTGCGCCACGGCTTGGTCATGGTCCAGGACGAGGTGGCCGACCGGCTTGCGGCCAAGCCCGGTTCCAAGATCTACGGCGTGCCCAGCGTCAAGGCCGCGTGGTACGGAAGCATGCGCAAGGCTGGGGTGATCGGCATGAACGTGTTTTGGCCGGCACCGAAGATCGCCTCCGGCCTGGTGGAGTTCACTCGCGGCGAGCCGCCGGTGACCCGCGCCCCGCGCCGCGAGGTGTTCGCCGTCATCGACGCGGCCTTCGCGCAGCGCCGCAAGACGCTGCGGGCTGCCCTGGCCGGTTGGGCCGGCAGCGCGGCACGGGCGGAGGAAGCGCTGCGCCAGGCCAATGTGGATCCCAGCGCCCGAGGGGAAGTGCTGGACATTGCTGCCTTTGCCCGGATCGCGGAATTCAACCATCCGCTGGTCGGCTAGGAAGGTGGAGCGCTGATGAGCAGAGCACGGCCGGTCCGCGTGATGGCGCCGGGAAAAATCAACGTCTCCTTCCGCGTGGGCGGGCCCCGGCCGGATGGCTATCACTCGGTGGCAAGCGTTTACCTGGCCCTCTCGCTGTACGAGGAGGTCACCGCCACGGCCCGCGACGACGAGGCCATCACGGTGAGTGTGCGCAATGGGGCCGGACTGGACTTCGACCTCGACGGCATTCCGCTGGATGCCTCCAACCTGGCGGTGCAGGCAGCGGAACTGATCCGCGAAACGTCCGGCCACCCGCAGGGTGTGCACTTGGACATCACCAAGCGGGTCCCCATTGCGGGCGGGATGGGTGGCGGTTCGGCCGACGCCGCTGCCGCCCTGGTGGCCTGCAGTGCGCTCTGGAACACCGGCTACTCGCGCGACGAACTGATTGGGCTGGCCGGCGGACTCGGCGCGGACGTGCCGTTCGCGCTGCACGGCGGAGTCGCCGTCGGGCTCGGGGTCGGGGACCGGTTGACGCCGGCGCTGGCGCGCAGCGAAATGCACTGGGTGCTGGTCCCGGCCTCGTTCGGCCTGTCGACGCCGAAGGTCTATGCCGTGGCCGACGATCTGCGGGCCCGCCGTGGCCACGTGCCGGACGAGCCCGAGCAGGTGGAGCCGGCGATCCTGCAGGCCATGCAGTCCGGCGACGTCCACCAGTTGGCGGGCTGTTTGCACAATGATCTGCAGGAGGCTGCCATCGAACTGGCACCCGAGCTTGCCGATATCCTTGAACTGGGCCGGGCCGAAGGCGCACTGGCCGGCCTGGTGTCCGGGTCCGGCCCAACCGTGGCGTTCCTGACCGCAGGGCGGCAGGAAGCCGCAGAACTAGGGCAGCGGCTCTCGGACGTCGCCGGCGTGGTTGCCCTGCCGGTCCGCGGACCGGTCCACGGCGCCCGCATCATGGCCTGACGGCCGGTTCCCCACGAGGGCCAGCCAATGGTCCGCCCCGCACTACCTCAAAGCAACAGAAAGCAGCACCCTTGGTCCACTTGCTCGGCGCAGAAAACGTCAGCGTCTCCTTTGCCACCCGCACCATCCTGGATTCGGTGTCCCTCGGCCTGAACGAGGGCGACCGGATCGGCATGGTGGGGCGCAACGGCGACGGCAAGTCCACCTTGATGCGGCTGCTGTCGCAGCGCAGCACGCCCGACGACGGCCGGGTCACCAAGCGCGGCGACGTCAACGTGGGCTATCTGGACCAGCAGGACGTGCTCAACGGAGACCTGCCGGTCGGCGTCGCGATCGTGGGCGAGGCAGCCGAGCACGAGTGGGCCTCCAACCCGCGGATCCGCGAGATCATGGAGGGCCTGGTGGGCGACGTCGATTGGCATGCCACGGTGTCGTCGTTGTCCGGCGGGCAGCGCCGCAGGGTTGCCCTCGCCAAGCTGCTGATCGAGCCGCATGACGTGATCATGCTCGACGAGCCGACCAACCACCTCGACGTCGAGGGCGTGGCCTGGCTGGCCCGGCACCTCAAGACCCGGTGGCGCCCGAATGAGGGAGCCTTCCTGGTGATCACCCACGACCGCTGGTTCCTGGACGAAGTGTGTACCCGGACCTGGGAAGTCCACGACGGTGTCGTGGACCCCTTCGACGGTGGCTATGCCGCCTACGTCCTGGCCCGCGCCGAACGCAACCGCACGGCCGCCGTCGTCGAAGGAAAAAGGCAGCAGCTGGTCAAGAAGGAGCTGGCCTGGCTGCGCCGCGGGGCCCCGGCCCGGACCGCGAAGCCGAAGTTCAGGATCGAAGCTGCCAATGAACTGATCGCCGATGTGCCCGAGCCCCGGGATGCGGTGGCGTTGAACAAGATGGCCACCGCTCGGCTCGGAAAGGACGTGCTGGACCTCGAGCATGTCTCCTACACCCCGCCGCCGCGGCCAACGGACGGCGCCGGCGGACCCGGCCCGCTCTTCGACAACATCACCTTGCGGCTGGCGCCGGGTGAACGGCTCGGCTTGGTAGGCGTTAATGGTGCGGGCAAGACCACGTTGCTGCGGCTGCTGAATGGCGAGATCCAGCCCACGGTCGGCAAGGTCAAGCGGGGCAAGACGGTGCAGACCGCCATGCTGACCCAGGAGGTGCGCGAACTCGATGACGTCTTGGATCTGCGGGTAGTGGAAGTGATCCAGCGCGAACGCCAGGTCTTCAACATCGGCGGACGCGAGGTTTCAGCCAGCCAGCTGGTGGAACAGCTCGGCTTTTCCAAAGAGAAACAGTGGACGCCGGTGCGTGACCTCTCCGGCGGTGAGCGGCGGCGGCTGCAGTTGCTGCGGCTGTTGGTCGGAGAGCCAAACGTGCTGATGCTGGACGAGCCCACCAACGACCTGGATACGGACACGCTGGCCGCGGTGGAGGACGTGCTGGACGGATGGCCGGGCACGCTGGTGGTGGTCTCGCACGACCGCTACCTGCTGGAGCGGGTGACCGACCACCAGATGGCCCTGCTGGGCGACGGCAAGCTCCGCGGCCTGCCCGGGGGAGTGGACCAGTACCTCGAGCTGCGCGAAGCATCGCTCGCCGGCAAGTCCTCGCAGGCTTCGGCAAGTGGCGGCGCCGCCGAGACGGCTCCCGGCACCGTCCATAGCGAGGCCGACAAGCGCCAGGCCAAGAAGGATCTCAACCGGATTGAACGCCAGCTGGGCAAGCTGGGCCAGCAGGAGGACAAGCTCAAGGAGCAGATGCACACGGCCGGCGCCAAGGCCGACGTCGATTTTTCCGGGCTGGCGGAGCTGAACCGGAAGCTCCAGGAGATCGCCGAGGAGAAGGAAGGCCTGGAGCTGGAGTGGCTGGAGGTCTCCGAAATCCTCGAATGAGCCCTAGGCAGACCTGCCGGTGTTCCCCCAGAGGCCGGCATTGCGGATGGATTGCTGCATCTTGGTAGTGGCAGACAGCAGCGCCTCGCGTTCGGCCTCAGACAGCGGGTCGAAGACGTTCTCCCGCACAAAGGTCACGTGGCCGGGCGCAGCCTGCCTGATGGCATCCCAGCCGGCGGAGGTCATAGAGATGTTGAAACCGCGTGCGTCGGTGGCGCACGTGACCCGCTCCACCAGTCCGCGGGCCTCCATCCGCTTGAGCAGATGGGAGAGCCGGCTGCGTTCCCAGTCCAGTTGCTGCGCAATGTCCCGGGCACGCATGACGCCATCGTCAGCCTCCGAAAGGGAGGCCAGAACCGAATACTCCACGCCGGAAAGGTCGGAGTCCCGCAAGAGTTGGCGGTCCATCGCCGACTCGAATCCCCACAGCAGTTCGCGGAAGGCGCGCCAGACCTCCTGCTCATGATCGTTCAGCCAACGGGTGTCGGAGTTCACGGAGAGCCTTCCTCTTCTTTGGTTGACATATCAAGTTTCCCTGTTGCATGATTGACGTGTCAACAAAACGATGACGTGTCAACAGTAAGGGCGCGTCGGGACCAGACCTCGAAGGGGTTCATTACATGACCAAGATCGCTATCGTCACCGGCAGCACCCGTCCGGGTCGAGTCAACAAGCAGGTTGCCGACTGGGTTCTCGCCCAGGCCGCCGCCCGCACCGACGCCGAGTTCGAGGTTGTCGACATTGCCGACTTCAACCTGCCCCTGCTGGACGAAGCCTACCCGGCCGCCTACCAGAACTACCAGAACGACCACACCAAGACCTGGTCGGCCAAGATCGGTGAGTTCGACGGCTTCATCTTCGTCACCGGCGAGTACAACCACACCGTTACCCCGGCCCTCACCAACGCACTGTCCTACCTGAACGTCGAGTTCAACAACAAGGCTGCCGGCATCGTTTCCTACGGTTCCATGGGTGGCGCCCGCGCCGCCGAGCACCTGCGCAACATCCTGTCCGAACTGCAGATCGCCCACGTGCGCAACCAGGTCATGTTCTCGCTGTTCACCGATTTCGAGAACTTCGCCGATTTCAAGCCGACCGAGCAGAACGCCGGCACCCTGGCCCCGATGATCGACCAGCTCGTCCCGTGGACCAAGGCCATGGAGTCTGTCCGCGCCGCCGCTGTCGCAGCCAACTAAACTGCGGATTCCGCGGACTCTGGCCGCCTAACGTTTCGCACAGCAGGGCGCTCTGTGCTTCCCGGGAGGGAAGCCGGGGGCGCCCTGCCGCTGTTAAGCTGGTTCCTGGCCTCAGCGGACTGACTGCCAGGGGCAAGGCGTCGTCGGGTTCGGGAGAAGGAGGGCGTGCGTGGACGCAGGAAACGTTGCGGCCGGCCGACCGGGCAAAGCTCGCGCGCGCCAGCGCCTGCTCGACCAGTTCGACCAGGCAGCCTCCGCCGCCGGCTTCCGGCTGGACAGCAACCAGCAGGACGCAGCGCGGCTGCTGGCCGACGCCGGCGCCAGACTGATGGCGAGTGCAGTGCCGCTTCCGGGCAAGCGCCGCGGTCTCTATCTGTGGGGTCCGGTGGGACGGGGCAAGAGCTGGCTGGCCCAACGATTCTTCGACGCCCTGGACCTGCCGGATAAGAAGCGCTGGCATTTCCACGACCTGTTCCGCCAGCTGCACGCCCATCGGCGCGATGCGCAGGACCCGGCCACCCGGCCGCCGGGTACCAGCGCCGTCGATATGGCCATTGACGCGCTGCTGCGGGACTGCACCCTGCTGGTCGTGGACGAATTCCATGTACACGATCCCGGTGACGGCCAATTGCTGGCGCGGCTGCTGCGCGAGATCCACCGCCGCGGCATCACGCTGGTGGCAACGTCCAACTATCCGCCCGAGCAGTTGATGCCCAGCGAAGACTTCCACGCCCTGTTCGAGCCGACCATTGCGTTGATCCGCCGCACCATGCGTGTTGCCTCCATCTCCGGCCCCGTGGATTACCGCACGCTGTCTATCGGTCGGCCCCGCGGGCAGGACGACGACGGCGGTGCCCGCCTTGGGCGGTTCAGCGACGGTGCCATGGTGCTCGCCCCGGGTGGACCCAACGACCCGCGGGTCGCCGAGGCGGGTCTTGAATGGCCGTCCGCGGCCGAGGCCCAGGAGCTGCGCCCGGGGAGCCAGCCGATCCCAGTCCTCCGGTGCACCGCGCATGAAGTGTGGTTTGACTTCCAGGACCTGTGCGAAGGTCCCACCGCCACCACCGACTATCTGGCCCTGCTGCCGCGCTCCGCACACTGGGTCATTTCAGGAGTGCCGCGCCGCGGGGACATCAGCATTAACGGCTGGCAACGCTTGAGCAATATCGTGGACATCCTCTATGACGCCGATGTGCCGCTGACCCTCATCAGTGCTGAGCCGCTGGACCTGGGACCGTCAGCCAGCCGGTCCGCGGTGGACGTCTCCCGCATTGCCAGCCGGCTGCGCACCCTCGGCAGCGTGGGCGTCGGCGGCTGACTGCTTCGCCTGCCGGCTGCGCCGGCGGGAGAGTGCCACGCCCAGCAGGCAGACCGTGCCGCCGGCAACGGCCAGTAGCGTAGGCGTTTCGCCCAGGAACAGCCACCCCAGCAGGATGGCGACCGGCGGAACCAGGTAGGACGAAACACTCAATTGCCCGGCCGGCATCCGGGCCAAGGCGAACGCCCAGGTGCTGAAGGCCAGCGCCGTGGGGACAATGCCCAGATACACGACTCCCATGATCGCCGCGGCCGGAGCGCTGCGCAGATCGGCCATGAGCTCGCCGACGAAGGGCAGCGATGAAAGGGCCCCAATGGTGCAGGCCAGCCAAGTGACTTGGCCCGCGGGCACGCTGCCCAGGGCAGGCTTCTGCAGCAAAACACCGGCCGAGTATGTCAACGCCGCCGCCAGCGCCCACAGCAGGCCGGTCCCGCTGGCGGCGCCGCCGCCGGTGCCGAGGCCAATCAGCACAACGCCCAAAAAGGCAACGCCGGCACCGATCGCCAGCCAGGTGGGGATGCCTTCCCGCAGGAACAGTCCGGCACCCAAAGCAGTCAGGATGGGCGCGAAATTGACGATCATGGCGGTGGTGCCGCCGTCGAGCGTCTGTTCGGCGGTATTGAGGGCGAAGTTGTAGACGCCGAACCACATGAGTCCGCAACCGATGATCAGCAGCCATGCGCGGCGGTCCGGCTTCACCCATGGCCGCCCAATCAGCAGCAAGGCCAGCGCGGCGGAGCCGATGGCCAGCCGCAGCAGGCTGAGCGGGCCAGGTCCGAAATGCGGCAGAACGCCGCGGATCACGATGAAGGCGCTGGCCCAGGCCAGGACCGTCACCGCAATGGCCGCGAGGACCAAGGGCGGGACGGCAACGATCTGCCGCACGGAGGTTGGGTTGCTCATGGTCGCCACGCTAGACCACGTAGACCGGCCTCAGGCGGCGTTGCGCCAGACTGGCTTTTTGTTGCCACAAGTTGACTGGATCTTCTCCACGACGGTTGCTCTGCGGCCTTTCCAAGCCGGTCGGGCGTCACAGCGTCTGTTTTTTGGTGGTGCGGATCCCGACGGCCAGCCCGACCGCGGCGGTCAGCACCGCAGCAACCAGACCCCACAACGTATCCGCACCGACGGTGCCGGCGAAGAGCTCCCGCTCGGCATTGACCAGATAGGTGAGTGGGTTGTACCGGCTGAGCGCCTGCATCCAGCCGGGCCCGGCCTCGATCGGCAGCATGATTCCGGACAGAATCATCAGCGGGAAGAGCAGGGTTTGCTGCACGCCCCAGAACACCCACTCGGTTCCTTGGGTGATGAGGGCCAAGGTGTAGGAGAGCGCGCCGATCCCGATCCCGAAGATGCCGAGGATCAGCAGGCCCAGGAGAACATGGAGCGGGTAGAAAACGAATCCGAAAGGGATGCAGACCAAGGCTATGAGCAGCCCCTGCGCCACCAGCGGCGCCCATTCCTTCAGAGCCCGCCCGATCATGAGCGAGGACCGGGACAGCGGTGTGGCTAGAATCCGTTCGTAGGAGCCGGTCATCAATTCGTACTGCAGATTTGAGCCGGTCATGGTGGTGCCGAACAGGGAGATCATGACGACGACGCCGGGCAGGAACCATTGCAGCGAGCTCTCCCCGCCGAACGCTTCCGTGCCCACAGCAGCTCCGAGCAGGGGACCGAACAGTGCCAGGAAAATCAGCGGCTGCAGCAGCGAAAACACTAGCGAGAACGGATCCCGCAGAACCAGCAGCAACTCCCGCCAGAACACAAACTTGGTGTCCCGGACGATTTTTCCCAGGCCCGGCTTGGTGACCGCCGCGCCGTCGGGGTGGGTTAGATTCGTCGATAGTGGTTGCATCAAACATCGACTCCTTCCCGTAGGCTGCGGCCTGTCAGTTCCAGGAACACGTCGTCAAGGGTGGGCGGGTTCAGCTCCAGCGACGTCACGGGAGCTCCGGCAGCATCGAGCGCCTTAAGTAGTCCCGGCGCCAGTCGCGCGCCGTCGGGAAGCCGTACGCGGAAACGGGCGGTGCCGTTCTGCATGCTTTCATCCAAGTCCCCGTCGGCGGCGGCTCGGCCGAGGACCGCACGCGCGGCTTGGGCGGAATCTAAGGGGACCTCCACCGCCAGTAGGTCACCGGCCAGGTTGGATTTCAGCCGGGCGGCCGTGTCGTCGGCGATGATCTCGCCGTGGTCGATCACGATCACCCGCTCGGACATGGAATCCGCCTCGTCCAGATAGTGGGTGGTCATCACGATGGTGGTTCCATGCTCAACGCGCATCCGCATGATGTGGTCCCACAGATTCGCACGGTTCTGCGGGTCCATGCCGGTCGACGGCTCGTCAAGGAACAGCAGTTGGGGCGAGTGCATCAGTCCCAGAGCCACGTCCATGCGGCGGCGTTGGCCCCCGGACAGCTTAACGACCGTCCGCTTTTCCAATTCCTGCAGGTCCATCGTGATCAGAAGTTCGCGGGCGCGGTCATGAGCCTCGGCGCCGTTCATGCCGTAGAAACGGCCCTGCATCACGAGCTCGTCCATGACCCGGTAGCTGTGGCCGCCACCATTTCCCTGGCCGATATAACCAATGCGGGAGCGCACCCCGGCAGGATCTGCCACCACATCCACGCCAGCGACCCTCGCACTGCCCGAAGTAGGCGAAAGCAGTGTGGTCAGCATCCGAAGCGTTGTGGACTTGCCGGCGCCATTGGGGCCGAGGAAGGCCACCAGTTCGCCGGGCGAGATATCGATGTCGACGCCTTTGACCGCCTCTACCGTTTCCTTCTTGTTCTTGAAGTGCTTCGTGAGCTTATTCGTATGGATCACTGGAGTTCCCCGGTCGGTGCCATGCCAAAACGCTACGCCCGGGGCAGTGGGGAGTCTATGGATGGCGGATGTTTTCAGGACAGGAACTGTCCTCGAATTCTCGGGGAATGCCCGTGCCCCAGCGGGTGTCCACCGGTCCACGTCCGGTGTCTTCGCGGCGGCTCGGGAACTCCTGCCGTAATCTGCCATTTCCCTTCCGAGGGCACTGCTAGTCTTCATTCATAATGTCAGGGGGCCGGGACAACGCCGGGCCGCATTTAACGCAGGAGGAATTGACGTGCCGACCGTTGCAGGTGAGCTCGGGACTGAAGTTCGCCCAACGGTACTGGTCGGCGCATCCGACGCCATAAGCCGGGACTTCCTTTGCACAGCCCTCCAAGGTGCCGGAATGACCGTAACCGCCTTCGGCACCGCTGCAGAGGTGTTGGACGAGCTGCAGCGAAATCCGCCGGATATCCTCCTGGTGGACGCCGGCGATATGTCGCTGGCAGGGATGGAAGCCGTGCGTCGGCTTTCCGACCGCCAGAGCGGGGCCCAATGGCGGGTGATGCTGATGGCTACCGAAGACGAACTGCCGCTGGTTGAGCGCGGTTATGAAATGGGTGTCTCGGACTATCTGATCAAGCCGCTATCGGCATCCAACGTGGTCAACCGCGTGCGCGTGACCCTCGCCAGGTCGGAACACCGGCGCCGTGAGCGCAAGGGCGTGGCTGTCCTCCGAGACCAGATCCGCCGCGTCTCCGAGGGCATCCGCAGCACCAACGACCCGAACGAGATGATCACCCTCGCGCTGCGCGGGATCGGGGCGGCCTTCGAAGCCGACCAGGTCTGGATCCGCACGTTGGACGACGAAAGAGTCCCGCACACCGACGCCCAGTGGGCCAGCGAATCCGCCCAAACCACCATGGCCATGCCGCACCGTACCGAGGAGGAGGTGCTGCAACTGGCCTCCGCTCTCTGGACCAAGGGCAGCGTCCTTACTTCCGCCGACAATGGCAGGATCAACCTCACAGAGCACCCCGGTGTAATCGAGTGGTTTGCCACCGCGCGGGGGAAGGCATCAATGCTGGCCCCTCTGGGTCAGGGGTCGAAAGCGTTCGGACTGATTTGTCTCATCCGCCATGGGCAGCCACGGTCGTGGTCCCCGGCCGAAATTTCGCTGCTCCAACATGTGGCCGGGAACCTGGCCCACGGGCTCATCCAGGGGCACTTGATCACGGCGCAGCAAGAAGTCGTCGAAAAGCTCCGCGAACTGGACCAAGCAAAGTCGAATTTCGTGGCAACCGTCAACCACGAGCTCCGGACGCCGCTGACGTCAATCACCGGCTACTTGGAGCTGGTGCTGGACGGGGACGCCGGCGAAATCCCGGAGTCCGTCGCCCGGATGCTCAAAGTCGTGGGGCGGAATGCCACTCGCCTGCGTGAGCTGATCGAAGACATGCTGACGCTGTCCAGGATGGATTTCCAGAGCAGCGGATTAAAGACCGAACCGGTGGACCTGCCGCAGCTGCTGCGCATGGTGGCCACCGCACTGGAGCCGGCGGCCCAGGCCAAGAACGTCCAGCTGGTGAGCGAGGGACTGGACACCCGGCTTGCCGCGGACGGCGATGCCAAGATGCTTGAGCAGGTCTTTGCCAACATCATGTCCAACGCCGTCAAGTTCACCCCGCAAGATGGGGCAGTCCGTGTCACCGTTGGATCCGGCACTAAGAGCGACGACGGTGTTCCCTGCGCCATCGTGACGGTCGCCGACAGCGGGATCGGCATCCCGGATGATGACTTGCCGCAACTGTTTTCCCGTTTCTACCGCGCGTCCAACGCGCACGCCATTCAAGGCACCGGCCTGGGCCTGGCAATCGTCAAGGGAATGGTGGACCAGCACCGCGGCAGCGTTTCCGTCGAGTCCACCGTCGGAGTCGGCACCACATTCACCATCACCCTGCCGCTGTCAGCCGACGGTCAGCACCACACGGCCGAATCCACCGGCGCTGTCACCGTTTCTTAAAAGCAGAAAGGCCGTGACACGCATCCGAAGATGCATGCCACGGCCTCAGCCGGTGAGCGGAACGCATTCCGCCCCTCAATAACTTAGTGCGGCCAGTTGCCTGCATTGGTGGAGAAACCACCATTAAAGGTGCTGGTCTGCACAATGGCGCTGGACAAATTGGAGGAATCTGCTGCTGCGGCGGGCGCCGCCGCACCGACCACTGCAAGGACGGCTGCAACCAGAATGGTTGCGGAAAACTTCTTCATAGAGACTCCCTCATTCACTTGTTATGCACGGATCTGCAAATCCATGCAGGATGTGCCCGACATCGTAAGTGTACAGAGTGACGGGCTACGGAGCTAGGGGTGAAACGACACATTTCGATCCTCCCGGATAAGGGCCGTCGAGCGAATATGATCGATTCGAGAGTCGCCTGATTTGCTGGGATGGCAATACATTGAGAGGAGCGCACATGGTGATAGCAACTGGTGCAGGCGATGGCGTTTTGCTGGAGCTGAGGGCGCGGGATGCGTTTGCCAAGCGTGACTATGTGGAGGCTCGGAAGATCGCCAGAGAACGCGCTGAGCGGGCTACTGGTGACGGTGATCAAGGAACTTGGTGGCACATGACTTTCCTGGAAGCTGAATGCTTCCGAGAGTTGGGTCGCTATTATGACTGCATTAGCACCGCCGAGACGCTAAAGGCCCACGCGCTGACAGTTGCCTCACCTGAGCTCCTTTGCCGGGTGTTGACGATTAGATCAGTCGCTGCTCAAGGGGCGGGTGAACTGGCTGACGCGCTTGAGTTCGCGACCTCGGCTGTGGCACTGAGCGAATCCGCTGAATTGCGCAGCGAGATCAGAGTCGCAGCCCTGACGGCGCTTGTCGCGGCATTGGCAGAAAACGACCGAATGGATGAAGCGTGGCAGCAATGCCAGTGTCTCATCAAGCTGCTGCACACTTTGAACGACGCTCAAATGGCGGGAAAGGGATACTGGGCGGTTGGGAACGTGGCCTTCCTCCGACAGGACCCGAGCGAAGGTGTGCGTTACCACCAACTTGCTGCGGAACACCTATCCCCGTCGAACGATCTATCGCTTTGGGCTTGGTTCAATAGGGCTTCGGCAGCCATGAGGTTCGCTGCCGGAATTGCCGACACCGAAGCGGAAGATTGCATGGACCGTGCAGAATTGGCAGCTTCGATCATCGGCTTGACGGATGATGTCCGCCGAATGAATCAATTGAACCGGGCCCACTGGCACTTTCATCGGGGCGAAGTTGATGAAGCTGCTCAGCTCCTGGTGCCGATCTGTGTGGAGTCGCCGTCAATGGCTCATCAAACGGCAGGTGAGGCCAACTTGCTTCTCAGCAAGACGCTTCGAGTAAAAGGCGATTGTGATGCAGCCCTGCGCCACTTGAAAGACAGCCGGGCCTATTTCGACCAGTCGGGCGCGAAGGATCGTGCTGAACAGGTTGCGGCCGAAATCGCAGGTTTTCCTCAAGCCTCATGAATGTATTATTCGTCGTGTCCTTTGGCGTGTCGTGAACATCGTTCGTTTACGCTATGAACAAAAGACGGAAGCCGTTGCGGTGTTGAAGCAGTAGTTCTGAATTTGTTGGATGGGAGCGTATGCTCCCTTCGAATCGTTGGGGAGCGGATGCACGTGTTAGGTCATGACTGGCCCGAAAGGGTTGTGGGAGCGGTATCTAACGACGACGCGGCTGCATGGGCCGCGTAGTCGACGCGGTCCACGCCGCTGCTGCCGACATCAGTCGTTCTGGAGACGGCATCATCAGCGTCGACCTTCCGAGGGGTGCTGCTTTCACCGACGAAGTTGCCGTCAGTACGTCCACACGGCTTCAGGTGCTTTCCGGCGGCAAGCCCTGCCGCGTACTCATGCGGTTAAAGGGCGTGGCTTCGATCTCGCGGATGGCACGGTCCATGCTCGGCCGGCAGACGAATGCGTCCGCGATTGCCTTGGTCGGCGAGTCGCCCGTGGACCGGGTGATAGCTAATTTTGTGCTGGGAGCCGAACCCTCAGAATGCCCCGTCCGCTATTTCGACTCCGAACCGCAGGCCCTTGAATGGCTGGAACGGGATAATGCCGCATAATCCCGACCCGCGGCTCCAGCGACTGGTCGACGGCATGGTTAGCTTGGCCGGCGGCGACCTGACCACACGGGTTGAGCCCTCGGCAGCACGGGACGAGATTGACGCAGTGATCACCGGTGTTAATCTCCTAGCTGAGGAACTGGAGCTTAGCTACTCAGAGCTGGAGCGGCGCGTTGAAACCCGCACTGCGGAGCTGCGGCAGGCTCATCGGGACATGAGCCGAATGGCACTGACCGATGCCCTGACTGGGCTGGCCAACCGTACCGCCCTGGCCAATGAGATGGCCGCCGCCCTCGAGGACGCACGGTCCGGCCAGAGGACTCCGGCGCTGCTGCTGCTGGATCTGGATTCCTTCAAACAGGTCAACGACAGTTTTGGCCACGACGCCGGAGACCGCGTGCTGACGGTGGTGGGGAACAGGCTCCGGTCAATTGTGCGCGACATAGACACAGTGGCGCGGTTGGGCGGAGACGAATTCGCCATCCTGTTGCCGCGGGCCACAACGGATCTCGCGCTTCAGGTTGCCCACCGGATTCTGGGGGTCCTGAACGACGACATTCGGCTCGACGAACTGACAGTGTGGCCGCAAGCCAGCATTGGCGTACGGGTGGCCGATACAGGGCAGAGCGCGCAAAGTTTGTTGCTCGACGCGGATACAGCCATGTATGAGGCGAAGAAGGATCCGCAGAACCGCATCAAGATCTTCCAGTCCCACATGCTGCAAGCGCGGCAGTTGCACAACCAAATTGCGTCAGAACTCCGCGGGGCCATAGCCACGGGGGGCTTTGAGCTGGAGTACCAGCCGGTGGTGGATCTGAGCACTGGGCGCCCCCTCGGAGTAGAAGCACTGGTCAGGTGGAACCACCCGGTACGGGGCCGCGTCATGCCCAGCGACTTTATTCCGATGGCCGAGCAGACCGGCCTGATTATTGATCTGGGCCGTTGGACTCTTTCTGCCGCTGCGCATCAGTTTGCCGAGTGGTCGGCCGAATTGGAATTGGACCCTGGCTTCCAAATCCGAGTCAACCTCTCCGTCGCCGAGCTGCAGCGCATCGACCTTGTGGACCATGTCCGCGGTGTCTTGAGGGATTCCGGAATAGCCGCCGAGTCATTGGTCCTGGAAATCACCGAAACCGGCTTGGTCACCGGCGGCGAAGTTGAGACTTACTCGTTGCTGGCCCTGCGCAAGCTCGGCATCGGTATTGAAATCGATGACTTCGGCACCGGCTACTCTTCGATCAGCTACCTGCGCGAGCTGCCGGTCGACCTGGTCAAAGTCGACCGTTCCATCATTGCTACGCATTCGGCCGACGGGTCGCAGCAGGAATTCATCGCCGCGGTCCTCCAGCTCATTCGTGCAGCAGGCCTCGATGCGATTTTCGAGGGAATCGAGACGCAGGAGCAGGCCGAACAATTGCGCGATCTGGGCTGCACCGGCGGCCAGGGGTTCTACTTCAGCAAACCCGTGTCACCGAAGCGGATCGCCCAACTCCTGCACAGCGGATCACGACTCCCCGCTGCGGCAGATGAAGTGGACGTCGACCTCACCAGCATGGCGTCTTCGGGGCATCCCGACTAAGTCACCTCTGAGTAGTGGCCTGACGCCGAATGGCCGTTGGAAGGCCAGTGGCACGTGGACCCGCCTAACGGGTGGCAACCGCTCGCGGCCCGCCGACAGCCGCAGGCGGACTCACCCAAACGACACCGGTCCGACGCCAAGTCGCATCGAGGTCGGAAATCGTGGCAAAATGGACACTTGTGCCGAGGAGGCAATCCTGCGCGGCACATTCCGCCCTGGTGTAATGGCAGCACCCCAGCCTTTGGAGCTGTGGAGTATAGGTTCGAATCCTATGGGCGGAACGATCACCGGCCGGTGAACGTGCGGTGTTGTGGCAGATAAGATGCCGTTAACCCCAATGCTCCGGCTACACCGGAATCAGCGCAGCGAGGAGTGCCACTTAGTGAGCCCCCAGGACGTCCACGAAAAAAACGTCAAAACAGCTTTATCGCCGGCAGCGGTCATTGTCCTGGCCGCGGGGGCGGGCACCCGAATGAAGTCCAAGAAGCCGAAGATCCTGCACGAGATCGGCGGTATTTCCATGGTGGGCCATGCGCTCGCCGCAGCCCGCGGCCTGGCACCCACGGTGCTGGCCGCCGTCGTACGCCACGAGCGTGACCGTGTAGCAGAACACATAGCCGCACTGGACCCGGACGTACTGATTGTTGATCAGGACGAAATCCCCGGAACAGGCCGGGCGGTGGAGGCGGCGCTGGAGGCCCTCCCGGCCGGGCTGGACGGAACCGTAGTGGTCACGTACGGGGACGTTCCGCTCCTGACCAGCGATTTGCTCCGGAATCTGGTCGCCGAGCATGCCTCCAGCGGCAACGCCGTCACCGTGCTGACCGCGGTCCTTGACGATGCGGGCGGGTACGGCCGGATTGTCCGGGCCTCAGACGGCAGCGTCCAGGGGATCGTGGAACACAAGGACGCGGCCGAGGATCAGCGGGCCATCCGCGAAGTCAATTCAGGCATCTACGCCTTCGACGCGACGGTGCTTCGCGGTGCCCTGTCCAAAATCACCACCGACAACGCCCAGGGCGAGAAGTACCTCACCGACGTGCTGTCGCTGGCGCGGGCCGACGGCGGGCGGGTGGCCGCCGTCGTCACCACCGACCGGTGGCAGGTGGAGGGCGCCAACGACCGCGTTCAGCTGGCGGCTCTGGGCGCAGAGCACAACCGGCGAACCCTGGAGGCTGCCATGCGCTCCGGCGTCAGCATCGTGGATCCGGCGTCCACATGGATCGATTCGACCGTGACGTTCGGGACCGATGTGACGCTGCTGCCCGGAACACAACTGCACGGGACCACGCATGTTGCCTCGGATGCGGTGGTGGGGCCGGACACGACGCTGAAGAACGTGACCGTGGGCGAGGGAGCCTCCGTGGTCAGGACGCACGGCTCCGACTCCGAGATCGGGCCCGGCGCCACGGTTGGCCCGTTTACCTACCTGCGTCCCGGCACCGTGCTGGGTGAGAAGGGTAAGATCGGCGCGTTCTATGAAACCAAGAACGTGACCATCGGCAAGGGCGCCAAACTGTCCCATCTTGGCTACGCCGGGGATGCAGAAATCGGTGAGAACGCGAACATCGGCTGCGGCAACATCACTGCCAATTACGACGGCGAAAAGAAGCACCGCACCGTCATCGGCTCCAACGTCCGCACCGGCTCCAACACGGTTTTTGTAGCCCCCGTGCAGGTTGGTGACGGTGCGTATTCGGGCGCAGGTGCCGTCATCCGCAAGGATGTCCCGGCCGGTGCGCTCGCCGTCAACGTTGCGCCACAGCGGAACCTGGAAGGGTGGGTTCAGAAGAACCGCCCCGGCAGTCCCTCCGCGGAAGCCGCCTCACAAACCTCCTCCACGCAATCTCCAACTGTAGAAAGTGATCCTTCATGAGCGGAATCAAGGCACAGGGCGAAAAGAGGCTGGTACTGGCTTCTGGACGTGCACATCCTGAACTGGCGCAGCAGATCGCCAAAGAACTGGACATCGAACTGCTGCCCACGTCCGCCTACGACTTCGCAAACGGCGAGATCTACGTGCGGTTCGAGGAAAGCGTTCGCGGTACCGACGCCTTCGTCCTGCAGGCGCACCCGGCCCCGATTAACGAGTGGCTGATGGAGCACCTGATCATGGTGGACACCCTTAAGCGGGCCTCGGCGAAGCGGATCACCGTGGTGGCTCCGTTTTACCCGTATGCCCGGCAGGATAAGAAGCACCGCGGCCGCGAGCCGATCTCGGCACGCCTGGTGGCGGACATGTACAAAACAGCCGGCGCTGACCGGCTGATCTCCGTGGACCTGCACACCGCACAGATCCAGGGATTCTTCAACGGCCCCGTCGACCACCTGATGGCCATTCCGCTGCTGGCCGACTATGTCCGCACCCGGGTGGATCTGGACAACGTGACGGTGGTTTCCCCCGATACCGGCCGAGTGCGCGTCGCCGAGCAATGGGCCGAACGCCTTGGCGGGGCACCCCTGGCCTTCGTGCACAAGTCCCGCGACGTCACCGTGCCCAACCAGGCGGTGTCCAAGCAGGTCGTTGGCCTGGTTGAGAACCGCACCTGCGTTCTGATCGACGACATGATTGACACCGGCGGAACCATTTCCGGTGCCGTCCAGGTCCTGAAGAACGCCGGTGCCAAGGATGTCATCATCGCGGCCACTCACGCAGTGTTCTCCGATCCTGCGGCCCGCAGGCTGTCCGAAAGCGGAGCCAGGGAAGTGGTGGTCACCAATACGTTGCCGATCCCGCCGGAGAAGAACTTCAAGGAGCTGACGGTCCTGTCTATCGCCCCGTTGATCGCCCGCGCTATCCGGGAGGTCTTCGAAGACGGCTCGGTCACCAGCCTGTTCGACGGCAAGGCCTGACAACGGACGCTGTGGCCAGCTGAGCTCCATCCGGCCGGCAAGGCTCTTTGCGAGGGGCCGACGATCGGAAGCCTGAAGAGATTCGGGCCAGCCCGTGCCATCGTCGGCCCCTTTGCTATGTCTCGGCTTCGCCCAGAGCCGGCAGGTGGCCGGATCCTACCCCGGATGCACTCAGGTCGCCGCTGTGATTTTTTGATGCGAGAACCCGACTGGTAAAGTTGAAGCATTGCCTAGGCGAGGGAGAGCCGGAACCGACTCTCCGTTATCGACGGTGGCTAGCAGCTTCGCTTCTCTGCACTGGCTTCGGTGCGGCGGGTCGGTCTCTAGGCACCCGCCCTGAACCATCCAGCACAAGGAGAACACCATGTCCGAGCAGAAGCTCGCAGCTGAAGTCCGCAACGAATTCGGGAAGGGTGCAGCACGACGCGCCCGCCGCAACGCACAGATCCCCGCCGTTATCTACGGCCACGGCGCAGAGCCGCTGCACGTCCTGCTGCCGCAGAAGGCCACCACGCTGGCGCTGCGGACCTCCAACGCCCTGCTCACCCTGGATGTTGACGGAGCAGAGCACCTGGCCCTGGCCAAGGACATCCAGCGCGATCCGATCGCCCAGATCATCGAGCACGTCGACCTGCTGACCGTCCGCAAGGGCGAAAAGGTGCACGTGGACGTCAACATCCATGTTGCCGGCGAAGTTGCAGCCGGTGCTGTCTTCGATCTGGAAGAGTTCACCGTTCTGGTCGAAGCCGATGCGACCGCCCTGCCGGAGACGCTGACCATCAACGTGGAGGGCCGTGAAATCGGCGAGCACGTGCACGCCACCGACATCGAACTGCCTTCTGGCGTCAGCCTGCTGATTCCTGAAGACACCGTGATTGCTACGGTTTCCGCGCCGGCAGTAGCCGAGCCGGAAGCCGAGACCGCCGAAGCCGCAGCACCGTCCGCCGAAACTCCGGCCGAGTAACAACGCTTCGTCGAAGCCCCCGGTGACTGCTTTCCGCATTCGCCGGGGGCTTTGGTCTATCCCAAGGAAAATCGTTAATCTCCTCCACCGACCAAGGAGCACCTTCCCCGTGAGCAGCGACACCTGGCTGATAATCGGTCTGGGAAACCCCGGCCCTGGATACAGCGGCAATCGGCACAACGTCGGCCAGATGGCCCTCGATGAGTTGGCCGCTCGGATCGGCGGTTCGTTCAAGTCGCACAAGACCCACGCCCAGATTTTGGAAGGACGCATGGGTATCGGAGGGCCCCGGGTGGTGCTGGCGAAGCCGCTGACGTTCATGAACCTTTCAGGAGGACCGACGGCGGCGCTGTGCAAATTCTTCTCCATCGCACCAGACCATGTGGTTGCCTTGCACGACGAGATCGACATTCCCTTCAACACGATCAAACTCAAGATCGGCGGGGGAGAAGGCGGGCACAACGGCCTTCGCGACATGTCCAAGGCACTGGGCACCAAGGACTACTACAGGGTCCGCATTGGTGTGGGGCGCCCGCCTGGGCGGATGGATACGGCCGACCATGTGCTGCGCGACTTTTCGACTGCGGAAAAGAAAGATCTGCCGTTCCTCGTGGACGACGCCGCAGACGCTGCCGAACTTCTGCTCCGTGAGGGGCTGCTGGGGGCGCAGCAAAAATACCATGGCACCGCCAAGCAGGAGTGAGCCCACCGACGTCACAAAACCGTCGATTGGCTCGTCCTAGCGCGGTTGCCTAGAATCGAGGTAGCCATAATGGCTCCTTGAACGGGGGTCGACGATGGGCGGCCTCTGAGACTGGGCCACCCCCCATCCCATCGTCGGCCCCTTTCCAATGCCTGCGACCTGCCGGCAACACCGCTTCGCAAGTGACGCCGCGGTTACGGGATCTGCCACGACCACCATGCCTGCCTTGTGCGGTATCCGCTGAGACATGATGCAGCCTGCAGGCCAGTTTCGTGGCGTCAATGTACCTCCGTAGCCCCGAAATATTGGCCCTGTTGGGATTGGCGTTTTGCAGGTACGCTAAGCAACAGCCAGCAGGGATGCTCATCGAGCGGGGGGCCTGCGGCTGTGTCTAAACATTGTTGATCCGAACTTGGGGGTTCGGGTTGAGCATTAACGGTTTCTTGGGGGGACCGGAATGACCCAGCTTACTTTGTCGTGGCCTTTCTCCGGCCGCACAGTTCAGGTCGAGGCTCTTGAGTCGCTGTTGTCGGGTCCTGGCCGCCGAGGCGTCGTTGTAGTCGGCGAAGCTGGAGTGGGGAAGACTGCACTGATCCAGCATGTCCTGCGGCGCTCTGGAGGCCAGGCGCATGTGGTGCATCTGCGCGGTTCTGCTTCACTCGAAGGCACGTCCTACAGTGCCTTTAACGTTATCCTCAGCCGGCATCATGCGGAGTTGGCACATCCGTTGCGGATCCTCGCCGGCATCTCCGATGCGATCCGGACCGAGGCAGCAGGCCTGCCCGTCATCATGTTCGTAGATAATGCGGAATCTCTGGACAGCCGTTCCGCCCTGACCGTTGCCCAGTTGGCCGCAGCGGGCATCGTGACTCCGGTGGCCGCGGTACGCGATCTGACCCTAGCCCCGGAGCTGATGCGCATGTGGACTGACGGCGCACTGGAGCGGCTTGATCTGGAAGGGCTCTCGCTCGAGGAATCCCGGGACATGCTCGGCGAAGCCCTCGAGGGCCCTATGTCTGAGACCGCTGTCCTGCAACTATGGGGAACGTCACATGGAAATCCGATGCTCCTTCAAGCGCTGGCAGGGGAGCAGCGAGACGCTGGCCATCTGTTGCAACGCGATGGCGTGTGGGTTTGCCGCGATGACCTGATCGAATATGGGGGGCGTGTTGCCGAAGCCGTTGATCTTAGTCTGGGATTTCTCACGGCTGCCCAGCGCTCCCTGCTGGAAGTATGCGCTCTGGTAGAGGAACTGCCGCTATGGGTGGCTACTGGATTAGCGGGACGGGATGAAGTGGACCAACTGGAGTCCCACCGGCTGGTCAAAATCAGCTTGGCCGACGGGCCTGTTCTGACTTTGAGTAGCCGGTTCCTCAGCGAGGTCATCCGCGACAATGTACCTCCCGGCCGGGCTAACAGGCTGCGTGAGCGGCTCGAGGCACTCGCCGAGGCCACCGACTTAACGCCGAACGGCAGGATCGCTCACACCCTGTGGCGGATTGAATGCCGGATGGAGACGGACCACGGGCACGCCTTCGAGAGCGCCCGATTGGCGAACCAAGCAGGTAGTTACGAGACATGCCTGCGGATCCTCGACTCCTTGGGGAACAGACGTCGTGATCCGGAAGTAGCCCTGGTTCAGCTAGTTGCGCTGGTAGGTTCGGGACAACAGAGCCGGGCCCGTCAGTTGCTTGCGTCGCTTGACGCCGTGGACTTCGACCTCAGCTCACAGGTGGAACTAGACCTTGCCACGGCGCAACTGGCCAGTAACAGCGGCGATCATGAATCAGCCCAGCGGGCAATTGCTGCTGCGCGAGCCAGGATAACTAGCGACCAGGCCGGCGCCGTCAACGCGGAGCTACGCCTTCGGATCGAACTGGCAGCAGCTGAGCTGTTGGCCCGTGATGGTCAACATGCGTCATCGATTCCGGGATTGGAGCAGGTTCGACAGGATCTGACAAGCAACGGAGGGGAACAGTCACTACGTGCGGGCTGCCTCCTTGCCGAAGCCATGGCAGTAGCCGGCAGAAACGAGGACGGGTTACAGCTCGCCCAGACGCTGGTGGAGCGACTCATGCGGGAGGGACATCCCGCCGACCTGCTGGAATCCGCCGCCAGGGGCCTGTCCGTCGTCCGCCTTACTGCCCGGGAGTGGCATCGCCGCGACACCGTTTCCGCTGTCGGCCAGTCTCCTGAGGCTGCGCAGAGGCAAACCCCAAGTGCAACTCCAAGCGTGGCGGAAGGAGTCATGGACGTCCATTGCGGCCGCGCGGCTCAGGCTTTGAAGACGCTCCGCCCCCTGGTCAGCCAGCTACGGCAGTATGATCCTGACGGTCTCGTCGGTATCGCTTCGGCGGCGGCCGCTTACGCGAGTTGCTTGTGCGGCGACCTAGAAGAGGGTCGTCATTATCTTCGCCAGGCTCAGGAATGCCGGACCATCCACAGCAGGGCTGCCTGGATCTTCGACTGCGATAGGGACTACTTCCTGGCCATGGCAGCTGCCTCCTTCTCATCCAAAGATTTGGCCGCGGCGAAGCTGCTCGAACAGGCCGACCATCACCGTGTACGAGGAGCGCTGACCGCTGAACTGTTTGCCATCAGCGGTGCCGTCCGCCTCGGAGACTCCGCTGCCGCGGAAGAACTGGCCATTAAGGCCTCTGTTGTCCAAGGCACATTCGCCCGGCTCTGCGAGCACTACGGCAAAGGGCTCGCAGGCGGAGATCCTGAACAACTCCTGTTGGCTGCCGAGCATGCGCACCTGATCGGCAATGACCTCTTTGCCCTCGATGCTGCCCTGGCTGCGGTCTCGCTGGCGGAGGACGCTAACGATGTGGCGAGAACCTCAGCGGCAAGGGCGCGCACCCAGCAGTATCGTGCCCTCTTGGGCCCGGTCGGCGTGCAGGGTGAATCACACACCCCGCTCACCGCGAAGGAAACGGATATCGCCTTGCGCGCGGTCGGCGGACTGACGAACCGACAGATCGCAGATGAACTAGTCGTGTCCGTCCGGACCATTGAGAGCCATCTGTACCAGATTTACGCCAAGCTTCACGTCAGTGGCAGGTCGGAGCTCTCAGATGTGCTTGAGGTGTACTCGAAATGACCCCCTTCGGCGCGGGGGACGATGCATTTATCGGCCGCGCTGTTTTACGGGAGGATGTCAGGGGGAGTCTGGTCTCGGACGTGGTGGATGGCGCAGTGGTCGTGGCCGATGCCGGGATGGGGAAGTCCGCGCTTGTCCGCCTCGTTCTCAAGAACCCGGTGGACAGATCTCTGCCCCTCTGGATCCAAGGGTCCCCGGTTCTTAAGTCTGTCCCGTTCGGTGCGATGGCGCCGCACTTATTCCTCGAGGCCTCTGCGGACACCCTGTCCGCGCTCACGGTCCTGCGCGGCTTCCGGGAGTTTCTGGAGGCCGTCCAAACGGATTATGGGGTCCGGCCGGTAGTGGTTGTTGATGACGCGCAGTATCTCGACGAGGACTCCGCATTGCTCCTTGCCCAGCTGACCGCAGCCAAAGAAGTGCGGCTGGTGGTGCTCACGCGGTCGATTACAGGGCTACCGCATGACCTGCTTGCGTTGAGCAAAGACGGACTGCTGCGTCGAGTCGATCTTCCGCCGTTGACGGCTGCAGAGGCACACAGGTTGTGCGCCGCTCATCTGGGAGGCGATGTGCTGCCGTCCGCAAGCCGTTATTTCCACGCCGCGGCGCGGGGCAATCCCATGCTCGTGAAACTGCTTGTTAACCGTAGTCGAGGCGTTGGCCACTTGCTGCAACGCAACGGGGTCTGGGTGCTGTCGGGAGCACCGCCCAAGCCAGGTCGTCTGATTGGTGATCTGGTGCAGGCACAGCTGTCCAGCCGGACCGTATCGGAACGGATGCTGCTGGAAACCGTTGGACTGGGTGAACCTGTGCCGCTGTCGGCTCTGCTAGCCATCGGGGACCCGTCGGCAGTGGACGCCCTGGAAAATGACGGTCTGATTACGCATGAAGACTGCTCGACTGGCCTCACCCGGTTAACGCAGCCGATGGTCGGCGCGGTTATCCGCGAAACCGTACCCATTGGACGCCGCATGGCTCTGCGGAACGCACTGATGCAAGTTTATGACCCGGAGGATGAACCGGCCGGAAGCACGCTCCGCTGGGTAGAGTGGTCGCTTGACTGCGGTAGCCCCGTGTCCCCCAGCGGCCTGCTGCGCGCGGCAGCGGAGGCGAACCAGCGGTGCGATCCGGACTTTGCCATTCGGGCTGTCACAAATATAACGGACCCGGAGCTGACGGTGGAGGCGGGAGTTGAACTTGCCTGCGCAAAGATGCTCCGAAATGAACTTGATGCTTCGGAGGAACTCCTTGGCGGCCTCATATCTGCTGCGACGAGCCTGACAGCGGCCGAAGCTGCGGCATGGACGTCTGCGCAATTTCTCTACGCGGCCAAAAAACCGGGATCATGGGTAGGCAATTACGCCGTGGAATGGCGCACAGTCATTGAACGCATAGCCGGGGAGTCGGATTCAGATGCCAGCGCCGAGCACCTGAATGATGCTCGGCTCAGTAACAAGTTGCTGGAGTGCTACGCCCTGAACTGCGAAGGCCTCTACTCGAACTCGCTGGCGCAATTGGCTGCCGTGGTCGAGCAGAATGACATAGCACCGGTCAATCGAATGTTGGCGCTGGCCTTGGTGGGCGAGGCTCTGGGTCTCTCCGGGAACATAGAATCAGGGATTCAGGCCAGTATCGAAGCCATGCAATTGCTAGCCGCAGGCGGACGCGCCACGGAGGTTCATACGGGACTGGTACTTTGCCGGCACCTCGAACTGCTGATCTTGGGGGGCAGATGGGAACAGATCGAAGACGTCTTCGCCTCATATCCGTTCACCGAACCCTGGGCATGGAATCACTTTGGCGGGATAATCGGTCTGACTCAGGCAAGGGTATTGTGCCGGCAAGGCCGGTTTGACCTGGCTTTACCTCAGATCAGCATGAGTATCGAAGCGCTGCACCAAAATGACATGGAACAGCTGCTGCCGCTGGCCCTGGGCATGGGCGCCTATGCCGCGGCGGTCTGCGGCGAGAGGGAACTGGCAGAACAGTACAGTGCCGAACTCGAGGGGACTCGTGCCGCCGGTCATGCCCATACCTTGATGCTCGGCCGCTGTTACGGAGTGGCCGCGCGGGCCGCCATGGACGAAAAATCCGCGGAACTCATGGAACTGGCGGACCGGGTGGCAGACCAGGGCATGGTCGCCGTAGAAATGCACGCACTGGAGCTGGGGCTGCATCTAGGATTTCCCCACATACTGCGCCGCCTTGTCGGCACTGAGCTTGATGATGAGGGGATGGACCGCCGGATTCTGGCCCAGATAGCGAAAGCCCATGTCGAAGGAGACCTTGAAGCCCTGGCATCCGCTGCAGCCAATGCCAAGGACGCCGGCTTCACGCTGATAGCAGCCGCTTGTCTGGAAAATGCGCTCGTGTGTGCCCAGGACCTGCCCCGCCATCCGAAGCTCGCCAAGCTGCGCCGGGAAATCATTGCTGCCCGAGAGCAACTGTCGGAGGTCGCGAAGCCGGTGCCGGCCAAGGCGGCAGGAGCGCTGCCGGAACTGACCCGCCGAGAGTCGGCCATTGCAGCACTGGTGCGAAGCGGCGCTTCGAACAAGGAAATCGCCAGCGAGCTCGCCGTCTCCACTCGCACGGTGGAAGGCCATCTCTATCGCATGTTTTCGAAGCTGGGAATCAGCCGACGCGAAGAACTCCCGAAACTGATCGGCAGGTAATAGCAGTGCTGCGGCGGCTGCTCAGCGCCCGGCTGCCCTGACGGCCTGCTGGGTATTTGGTGAATCGTACTTTCGAGTACCCGTCCGCGGGTACTGAGTGGGCGCCCCCAGCTGGCTAAAAGACTTCGGGAAAAACCCAGTGGTCAGTACTCGTGAGTGCCCATGACCGGATCCGTAGGCTTCAGGACACGAAGAACTTCTCAAACGGTTTTGCCGTTTGTTGGGGTTTAGCTGGGGGTTCAGTTGGGGTTCGAAATGATAGATCGTCTTTCCGTGGGAAAAGTGCGGCCTGCCCGCTCTCCCATCGGTAATCGCGCGTGTTCTGCCGGCCGGCGGGGAAATCCCGCCGCAGGGAGCACGCGGATCGCCCTGCCCGCTGCTGCACAGACGCAGTCGCGCCGAGCCAGGGCCCCTATACGGAGCCGGCGGCGCATGGGCTTGAGTTTGGAGCCCTGCCCCCAGCCGCCGCCGGCTCCTTCCACGTCCAGACCGGGATGCCGCCCCGGTTCCAGATCTCGATGCTCAGGCTGAGGGAGAATCGTCGTGCATAGTCCTACGACCCTGACCCGCGAATTTGGCTTTCGAATAGCCGTCCCCCGACCGCAGAAAAACGCTGCGGTTCACTCAGGAGTCTCGTGGCGCCGGCGCTACCTGCTGATGCTCCGGCTCACTGACGGTTTACTGATCGCCGCGACGATGGTCGCTTCGACTATCTGGCTGGACGCGGCCTCGCAGGAGCCAACGACCAGAACCCTCCTTGGCCATCCTGCGGCTGCGGTGTTCGTCGCCGTGGTTTGGTTCGGCATGACCAGCTTGATGCGAACCAGGGACCCCAGATTGATAGGTTTCGGCGCAGGGGAGTACAAGCGTGTCGTCGACGCCAGCGCCGTGACCTTTGGACTGGTGGCCGTTTGTTATGTGTTTCTGGACTCTCCCGGCCCGCGGGGATTCTTCTTCCTGACTTGGCCCGCGGGGCTGATCTTGCTGCTGGCGGGGCGATGGGCCTGGCGCAACTGGCTCAATTACCAGAGCCGTTTCGGGCACTACCTATCCAAGGTCATCGTGATGGGCAACCGCCAGGACGTACGGTACGTCGTGGCGCAGATCGCCCGGAAATCGGGTGCTGCCTACGACGTCGTCGGTGTGGCTTTGGAAGGAAAGGTGAAGTTCCCGGCCCTGCAGGTCGGAAAGAACGCCGTGCCCGTCGTAGGGAATTTGGATTCGATACAGGACGCCGTGGCTGCCAGTGGCGCTGACGCGGTCATAGTCGCCGGACAGCTGCACCGAGGGAATGGGTACATCCAGCGGCTCAGCTGGGAACTGGAGAAGACTTCCACGGAACTTGTGGTCGCCTCCGCCCTGACCAACGTTGCCGGTCCGCGCATCCGCGTTCGGCCCGTTGAGGGCCTGCCTTTGATGCATGTTGAACTTCCTTCATTCACAGGAGGCCGGCACGTTATCAAGCGCTGTCTCGACGTGCTCGGCTCCCTCAGCGCCCTGATCATCCTTGCCCCGGTCATAGCCATTCTCGTGGTCGCCGTGAAGTTGGACAGCCGCGGCCCGGGCTTTTTCGTCCAAGACCGCGTGGGTAAGGGTGGGCAGACATTCCGGATGTACAAGCTGCGCTCGATGGTGGACAGCGCAGAAGACGAACTCGCACAGCTTCAGCATTTGAACGAAGGCAACTCAGTCCTCTTCAAGCTTCGGGATGACCCCCGGGTTACCCGGGTTGGCCGCTGGATTCGGAAGTATTCGCTGGACGAGTTGCCGCAGCTTTACAACGTCCTGCGTGGAGACATGTCCCTGGTGGGCCCGCGCCCGCCTTTGCACGATGAAGTCAGCAAATACGAGACCCATACCCATCGGCGCCTCTTCATCAAACCTGGATGCACAGGACTGTGGCAGATTAACGGCCGCTCTGATCTGGACTGGGAGGAGAGTGTCCGGCTCGACCTCTATTACGTGGAGAACTGGTCGGTCTTGGGGGACCTCATCATCATGTGGCGGACAGTGAAAGTCATGCTGAATCCAGTGGGGGCCTACTGATGAAAAGAAGCCGGGGAATCGTGGCCGCCGCGGCACTGATTGCCGCGCTGACCTCGTGCTCCAACACCGGTGCCGGGGCAGGCCAGCAAGCTGCACCTGAAGCCGCGGGCGCTTCGGCGGCGCCATTCGATGACCCCAAGCCAAGTCCGGAAGCAGGGGAGCCTGAGGGCCCCATCGGGGGTCCGGCGTACGAGGCAAAGGAGCCCGGGTTCGTCATGGTTGATCGCCGGGGTGGCGGGAAGCAGAAGCGCATAGCGGTGTCGGCCGCCCGTTTCAACGACGCAGCGAAGTACGACGACGGGGTTACCGTCTCGACCGGCGGCTTCAGCGAGGGGGTGGTCACCGAAGAGGGCACCGGCGCGATGACAGGAGCAACGTACGTCCTCTTCACGGTGAAGGTCCGCAACGGTTCGGAGCACACGCTGGATCTATCGGCTGTAGTACCCACCATGGTTTACGGGCCCGATCAGGTACCGGCCGCGCCGCTTTACACTGGCGTCCAGGTGGCGGATCTGGTGGGCAAGGTGGCGGCCGGCGCTTCGGCGGAAGGAACGTACGCCTTCATGGTCCCGGAGGATGCAACGAAGACGGCGCTGTACCTAGACCTCAACGGCACACATGCTCCGGTCACCTTCACGGGTGACCTGCCGTGATCTCGAGGCGGATTCCGGTTTCCCTCACCGGAGCCCTATGGGCGCTCGCCGCGCAGGCCAGCCAGGCCGTCGGCAGCTTCCTCATCATGGCCCTCGCGGCCAGGACGCTGGAGATCGAAGAGCTGGGCAAATTGGGCGTCTTATACGGTGTGTTGGTGCTCTGCGCGGCGACGACCAGCGGCTTTGTTGGAGACTCCCTCACGGTGCTGGACCGCTCGGGCAGAAGACTCCGGGCCGGCATGCAGCTGTGGCTGCTGACTTTGAGCTGTGCCTGCGGAGTCCTCGTGCCGACCATTAGCTTTGCCATCGGCTTCGTGTCCGGGGTTGAAGCGCTCCTGCTCGGGCTGGCCGTTGCTGCCTATCTTGTCGAGGACGTGCTGCGCCGGCTGCTGATGGCACATCTAGGCTTCGCCCGGATCGTCGTGATGGATCTGTCGGTCACCTGCGTCGCGCTGTCTATGGTGTGGCTGCAGAATGTGAACGGGCACCCGTCGCTGACCGGATACCTGGCCGCGATCGCCTGCGGCCAGTCAGCGGGAATAGTTGTCGGAGCGGCACTGGTACCTAGGCCCGACCGCTACCTGGTGCGGTTCAGGGGGGCGGATTGGAACGCCGTTGCCGCGTACGGATCCTGGCGAGCGGCCCAGCAGATGCTTCGACCGGGCCTGATGACGGCCATGCGGCTGGCGCTGATGATCCTGGTGACGCTCGCTGCGACCGGCCAGCTGGAGATTGCGCGCATTTATGCGGCCCCCGCCATGCTTTTTGTCGGCGGGATTTCTTCCTACCTTTTCGCTGCCTACGCTAAAAACAGGGCATCCACGGTTGCTGCGCTCCTGGCTCAAGCAGACCGTGCCTTACTCATCGTGCTGGGCATTACTGCCACAGGCGCGGCAGTTGCATTGTGGGCGCTGCCCGTTGCCGGGCCGCTGGCAACCGGCCAGACCCCCGACTTCCTCGCAGTCGCCGGCTGGCTGGCCTATGCCGCCTCGGTGGCCATCGTCTCTCCTTACGGAGCATTGGCTGCCATTAAAGGGAGCGCCAAGCGTGTTTTTGCTCTGCGGTTGGCTGACACACTCGTGTCGCTGGCCTGCGTTGTCCTTATTTTGCACCTAACCGGGGACTTCGCACTGGCACCGTGGGCGGCAGCGCTGGGTTCAGCCCTCGGCGGTACTGCCATTCGACTTCTTTTGCTGGTTCCCCTGAAGCGGGATGAGATGCAGAAGGCCCACATCAGTCCGCCGTACGAAAGGCAGTCGGGTACGCATGTTTGAATCCACACGGAATTTGCACGCACACCAAGGCGCATCCGCGGTGCGGGGAGGTATCCGGCGGAGCCAGGGGCTCCTGATCGCCGCAGCCATGCTGGCCAGCTTGTTTGCTGCGGCACCAGCCCACGCGGCGGAGCCACCAACGGAGGGCATCACGCTGCCACAGACGGTGAGCGCGGACGTTTTGCCTACCCCCCAAATCAACGGAGTGGTCTGGAGCACGGCGGTCAACGGGAACACAGCCTACGCAGTAGGGAGCTTTACCCGGGCCCGGCCCTCCGGAGTTGCAGCCGGAGGCGCGGGCGAAGTAGTCCGGAACAACGCCATGGCGTTTGAGATCACGACGGGGAAGATCCTGCCCTGGAACCCGAACCTCAATGCCCAGGGGAAGGACGTGGAAATTAGCCCGGACAAGACACAGATTTTTGTCGGTGGCGACTTCAGCGCCGTAGGCGGCCAGCCGCGCAGCAAGATTGCAGCATTCGATCTTGGCACCGGGACCGTGCAAAGCTTCAGCACAAGCGTCGGCGGTCAGGTGGAGACCATCTCCATCACCGCGAGCACCGTCTACATCGGCGGCTCCTTCCGCAGCGCGGGAGGCCAATCCCGGCTAAATGTGGCTGCCCTCAACCGTTCGAACGGTGCGCTCCTTCCGTGGGCGCCTGTCGTTGACAGCATCGTCCACGGTGTCATCGCCGCGGCTGACAACAGCAGAGTCGTCATCGGAGGTAGGTTTCAACAGCTCAATGGTGAGCGCAAAATCGGAATCGGGGCTGTGCACGGGATCACTGGTGCGTCACTGCCCTGGACCAGCACTCCGATCCCGCAAACCCGAGGGGTTGATACTTCTTGGGTGACCCAGATGATCGAAAAAGACGGCGTCGTCTATGCCGGGGCCAATGGAATGGGAGGGCACTGGTTCGACGGCCGGTTCGCGGCCGACTTCAAGACCGGCGACCTGATCTGGATGGACAATTGCTACGGCTCCACCTCTGATATCGCGGTGATGGACCAGGTCATGTACAGCGTCTCGCACGCACATGACTGTTCCTCCCTGGGTGAGTTTCCGGAGGAGGATCCGCAGGTTTGGAAGCGGGCACTAGCGGAAACCACCTTTGCTACCGGAACGGACCAGGCACCGCCGGGCAGCAACAGCACGTACTCCGGCCAGCCTGTTCCCACGTTGCTGCACTGGTACCCCGCACTTAACACCGGCTTCTTCACCGGCCAATACCAGGGCGGGTGGGCACTAGCCAATAACGACACCTATCTCGTTGCCGGCGGGGAATTCACGTCGGTGAACGGAGTTGCACAACAGGGGCTGGCCGTATTTGCTTCCCGCACTATCGCACCGAACAAGATGCGGCCGGAGTACACCGCCGAACTCAAACCGTCGACCGTTTCGCTCTCGGCTGGATCCGTGCGAGTCGCCTGGCCCACCACCTGGGACTATGACGACGCAACACTCACTTATGAAGTCCTCCGGGACAACAGCCTGACGGCCATCGCCGTCCTCAACGAACCCTCAATCTGGTGGAAGAAGAAGTCGGTCGGCTTCGTCGACACCGGACGCACGCCGGGTGCCACGCACACGTATCGGATCAGGGTCAAGGACCCCTCCGGCAACGAGTACATCGGTCCGCGGTCCGCACCGGTGACAGTGACCGCCACGGCACCGAACGCATACGGCGACGCCATCAAAGCGGATGGCGCCTCGACCTACTATCCATTGAACGAGGCCTCGGGCACCGTTGCCTTCGACCACGCCGGGTTTAACGACGGCGATGCCGGCGCCGGGGTGGACCGCTCCGTGGATGGGGCGGTCCCAGGCAACACCGCCTCGAGCTTCAGCGGCGCGGCCACGGCATCGATTGCCACCCGGAACTTTGCCGAGGCACCGGACACGTTCTCGGTGGAAACGTGGTTCCAGACCACTTCAACCAGCGGCGGCAAGATCGTCGGCTACGGCAATGCGCGAACCGGTGACTCGGGCAGCTATGACCGTCACGTCTGGATGGATAATTCCGGCCGACTCTGGTTCGGAACATGGCTGGGTTATGCCGCCACGGTCAACTCGTCGAAGAGCTACAACGACGGCCAGTGGCATCAGCTGACTGCCACCTTGGGTTCCAAAGGCATGGTTCTCTATGTCGATGGTGTGCGCGTCGCCGAGCGCTCCGACGTGACATCGGGACAAAAATACGGTGGCTACTGGCGGGTCGGCGGCGACAATCTTAATGGTTGGCCGAACCAGCCGAGCTCTACTCGATTCACCGGCAATCTCGACGAAGTTGCGATCTACCCGACCGCGCTTGACCGCCTAACCGTTGCCGACCATTATCGGGCCAGTGGACGTACACCGGATATCGCACCGGTGCCAACAGACGGCTACGGGGCGGCGGTCTTCCGGGACGATCCTGCACTGTATTGGCGGCTGGAAGACGCCGGCGGGCCGACCGCTTCAGACACGAGCCTGTCCGCGAACCCCGCCAACGTTCTGGGCGGAGTGACGGCGGGAGCGCCGGGTGCCATGACCGGTCCGGGCGGCAAAGCCTTCACCTTCGACGGCTCCAGCGGGATGGCCGCCGCCAGCAACTCTGTCAGCAACCCCCGGGTCTACTCCACTGAGGCGTGGTTCAAGACGAGCACCGTCAGCGGCGGCAAGATCATTGGCTTCGGCAACTCGAACAGCGGGCTCTCTAATAGCTACGACCGTCACGTCTATATGCGCGATGACGGAAAACTGACCTTCGGCACCTATACCGGGGTGCTCAACACCACCACAACCTCCCTGCCGTACAACGACAACAAGTGGCACCACGTGGTGGCGACCCAGTCCGAGGCGGGAATGAAGCTATATGTGGACGGCATGCTAGCCGGCACGCATCCGCAGACCGCAGCCGAACCTTACACGGGATACTGGCGCATCGGCGGGGACCGCGTCTGGGACGGGGCCTCCAGCGGCTATTTCGCGGGCACCATTGATGAAGCCGCCGTATATACGACTGCCCTGACGCTGGAGCAGGTCCAGGCGCACTACGCGTTCGGCGGGACCCTGAACAAGGCCCCGGTCGCGGACTTCAGCACCGTCGTCGACGGCAAGAATGTCGTTTTCGACGGGCGGGACTCGGCCGATGAAGACGGCCGGATCGTCACCTACCGATGGGACTTCGGCGACGGTACGACGGGCGAAGGTGCAGGCATCCAACACCTCTACACCGAGGTGGGAACCTACACTGTCACCCTGACCGTCACGGACGACGGCGGCGCCACTGCGAGCAAGCAGTTGGCAGTGACCACGGCCCGGCCGAACGAGGCTCCGACGGCGTCCCTGACCAGCACTGCCACCGGGCTGCGGGTCACCTTCGACGCCGCCGGATCGGCGGATACCGACGGCACGATAGCGAGCTATGCGTGGGATTTCGGTGACGGCGGTACGGGCACGGGCGTGAATCCCTCCCACCGATACACCGCAGATGGCCAGTA
The DNA here is from genome assembly GCF_022637435.1 of Arthrobacter sulfonylureivorans. Classification (NCBI taxonomy): domain Bacteria; kingdom Bacillati; phylum Actinomycetota; class Actinomycetes; order Micrococcales; family Micrococcaceae; genus Arthrobacter; species Arthrobacter sulfonylureivorans. The sequence goes on along the minus strand of NZ_CP093326.1, from coordinate 2,940,556 downwards.
CCAGGTCACCCTGACTGTCACAGACAACGACGGCGGTTCGGCTGCTGCCACCGTTGAGCTGGCCGTGGTTAATGCAGCGCCGTCCGCTGCGTTCAGTTTCAGCACCGATGGGCTGGACGCTGCTTTCGACGCGGGCGCATCGGAGGATCCCGACGGCGAGGTCTCCGGGTATGCCTGGGACTTCGGCGACGGCAACGCCGGCAGCGGCAATACCGTGTCGCACCGCTATGCGAAGGCCGGCACTTATGATGCCGTGCTAACCGTGACCGACGACCTGGGAGCCAGGAGCACACTGACCCAGAGCCTGACGGTCAACGCGCCCGAGGGGCCGGGAGCCATCTTCAGCAAGGAGGTCACCGGCAGGAACATCCGGCTGGATGCATCCGGCTCCAGCTCGCCCAACGGCACGGTGACCAGCTACGTGTGGGACTTCGGCGACGGCAAGAGCGCCGAGGGAGCCACGATCAGCCACGCCTTCGCCGCCGACGGCACCTACACGGTCACCCTCGTGGTGACCGACAGCAACGGCGGCACCGGGAGCTATACCGAGGACATCACCGTGGCCAATGCTGCTCCGGTAGCCGTCTTCACGTCCACGGTGGACGGGCTGGAGGTCAGCTTTGACGCCGCCGATTCCAACGATCCGGATGGCACGGTGGAATCCTACGCCTGGGACTTCGGTGACGGCAGCCAAGGAACGGGGGCCTCGGTCAAGCACCAGTATGCCGCCGCAGGCGACTACGAGGTGTCGCTGACCGTCAGCGACAACGCCGGAGCCAAAGCACCGGTATCCCGGACGATTTCAGTGGAAGCCAGCCAGGAACCACTCGCATACGCGCAGGACACGTTCGGCCGCAGTGTCACCGGCGGCTGGGGCCAGGCAGACGCAGGGGGATCCTGGCAGCGCGTCGGGTCGGCGGCCAACTTGAGCGTGGTGGACGGCCAAGGTCGGCTCCGAATGGGCAGTCCCGGTGCGGGCCCGAGGGTCACGCTGCCGGGAGTCGAGGCCAGCAACACGGAAATCGCCGTCCAACTCGGCAACGATAAGGCGGCCACGGGCGGCGGCGTTTACAATCACATCGTCGTCCGCGAGGTGCCGGATGTGGGCAGGTACGAGGCAGCAGTCCGGTTCCGTGCCAGCGGCCAGGTGGCGGTGAGCCTGTACCGCGTGCTCAACGGCGTCGAGACGGTCATCGCCAACGAGACGGTCATTTCGGGGCTGGCGGTCCAGCCAGGGGAGTTGCTTAACGCCAGGGTGCAGGCCACCGGGACCTCGCCCACCCAGATAAAGTTCAAGATTTGGGGCCAGGCCTCCTCGGAACCCGCGCAGTGGCAGTTGACGGCTTCCGACTCGTCCCCGGGCCTGCAGGTGCCGGGGCGGATCGGAGTGGGAGCCTACCTGTCAGGCTCGGCTACCAACGCACCGGTCCACTCCCTCTGGGACAATCTCTGGGTGGGCCAGGCTCGGGCTGAGTGATACCACCCCACGCACCCCTCCGGCCGGACGTGGATGGCACGACCGGCCGGCGGTACAACGGGAGCGTAACGGTGCGGGAACGCAGGCCGCCGCCGGGGTGAAGCGGGTGCTATGTTGTGTACACCTCCGGTTGGGGCACTGGAAAGGTGGGGGCAATGGAATTGCGCGACTACGGCCGGGCATTTGTCAGCCGCTGGGTCATCATCCTTGTTCTAACGCTGGCAGGGATCGGCGGCGCCTTGGCAGCCAGCAGCGCGATGCCCAGGGTCTATGAAGCCCATGCCACCCTTTTCGTGAAGGTCGAAACAGGCTCCGGGTCAGCCTATGAAAGATCCCAGTTCAGCCTGCAGCGGGTCAAGTCCTATCCGAGCTTGGTCAAGAGCCCGGAAGTCCTGGAACCGGTGATCCGCGAACTTGACCTTGAGCTCAGCCTGAGCGAGCTCAGGACAAGCATCGAGGCAGACAACCCGCTGGAGACCGTGTTCCTCAATGTCACCGCCCAGTCAGCCGAACCGCAGATGGCGGCCAATATTGCCAATGCGGTGGCCGAACACCTTGGGCGGCACATTCGGCGGCTGGAAACCACCTCCGGAGACAGCAGGGTTACGGTGGCCCCGGAGCTCACAGTCCCTGCGTCGCCGCCGGCCGGTCCTACCTCGCCGCGGACCATCCTCAATGTGGCGGTCGGAGCCTTGATCGGGTTGTCGGCCGGATTGCTCTTCGCCATAGCGGCCTTCCGGTTGGACTCCCGACTGCGCACAAGCCGTGACGTCCAGTCGGCAGTCGGGATGGCGGTAGTGGGACATCTGCCCCGCTACCGGAGCCGGGCCGGCCAGCCGGGTGGGTGGGCCAGTAACAGCAAGCATTGGATGGCGCACCGCGAACTTCTCACCAACCTGCTGTTGGCAGGACACACGGAACTGCCACCGCTGGTGCTGCTGGTCCCAGCTTCGCCCGGGGCCGGCGCCAGTTTCCAGCGCGGGAATTTCGCGCTGATGGTGGCGGGCATGGGTAAGAACATCTGCGTCTTGGAAACCGACTCGGCACTGTCTCCGGCCTTCGGGCAGGAGCCGGACGGCGCTGGTCTGGCCGAAGTCCTCAGCGGGAGGGCGGACCTTGCCGCCGCCATACGGACCGACGAGGCCGGACCGGTCTCGTATATCTTGGCGGGCAAACCTGAGGAAGGGATAGGCCGCAGCCTCGACAGGGCGCGTCAAGCTGTGCCCGTCCTGGACGAACTCAAGGCGCGTTTCGATATGACGCTGGCCGAAAGCGCTGTAACCTCCAGTCCGTTGAACGCGCAGCAGTTGGTTCCCTCCGCGGATCACACGTTGGTCATCTGCCGCTACGGTAAGACCAAAAGGGACGATCTGCGACGGACCTTTGCGGAACTGGCCGCGGCAGGGAATCCGCCCCAAGGGGTGGTCATGACGGGGGTACCATTGCGCAGGCGGCCATCTGCGGTGCCGCTCATCCATCGGGCGGAGGCAGCGGCCGGCCGGCATTCGCGGATCCGCGACGCTGATGTGAATGCCTAGATCCGGCGCCAAGCCAGCCATCCCGTTCGTGATCTGGCTGCTGGTCGTCGTCAGCCTGGTCCGCTGGCGGCAGGGCAGCATCTATAGCGGCGGCGCCGATCCGGTGGTCGTGATCAAGGCACTGATCCAGTGCGTTGCGCTGCTGGTGGCCGTGGTTGTGCTCATCCGCACCCGGGAGCGACAACCGCTGGGTGGGCGCTCGCTGGGCCTGCTGCTGTTGATCGTGGCGGTTTCAGCCATCGGTGCTTACGCGCAGGGGAACACGGAGGCCTCTGCCGTACTGGCCATCCGTGTTGTGCTGTTGGCGGCCACGGTCATCGTTGTGCTGTTGTCGTTCCCGGCCCGGCTGGCCGTGACATCACTGCTAGCAGCCATGGCGGTGGTGGGAGCGTTCAGCGCCATCACCGGCCTCGGTCTGATGCTCTCCGGTGGAAGGCTGGGCGGGGGCATCCCGCCGTTGTCGCCCAACGACATCGCCTCGCTGTGCGGCCTTCCCGCCCTGGGCGTGCTGCACGAGATTGTCCATGGCCGTGCCTCGGGCAGGCTGCTGGTGATTTTCGCGGGACTTTCGGGGCTGGTCCTGGCCACCGGATCCAGGACGGCAATCTTCGCACTGGTCGCCGCGATGCTGGTGGTCCTGCTGCAGGTGCGCAGGCCACCCATCGCCGTCGCCGCCATGGTGCTGGTGGCGGTGCCCGCCATTTTCGCGATCATCGCGTACACACCCACCCTGGCAAATATCGTGAATCGAGGGGACAGTGCCTCGCTGGTCACGCTGAATTCGCGCACCATCAGCTGGGAAGCGGTGTTGGAGATTCCCTTCGACACCTGGGAAAGGTGGGTGGGCAGCGGGCTCTCGGTGAAGCAGATTGCCGTGCTCGGCCAGTATTGGGACGAGCAGGTTTTCGATTCCAGTTGGATTTCGGCGCTGGCCCAGGCAGGACTGGTCGGAGCTGCGCTGCTGGCACTGTGGGTGGCCCGCACCAGCTGGGACAGCCTGCGCACGCCGCAGCTGGGGACCTTCACGAATGGGGCGCTGCTGTTCATCCTGTTCCGTAGCGTGACCGAGAACGGCCTGGTGGATGCCAGCGTCGACTTCGTGGTCTTCTTCACCTTGTCCGTGCTGCTGGAAAAGGCCAGCGCCCGGCCCTTTCACCCAGCAGACCACGGGCCCGTTGGACCGAAGGATCACCTCGCGAAAGCACCATGAGAGCGTGAACCTCGGTGGCCGAGGCTCCGCACGGGTGCAGGGAATCGCCCATCCGGCGGCAGATAGCCCGCACGCTGTGGGCAGCCGCCCTGCTGCGAGTACAGGCGGGGCCGGGCGTCAGTATTGCGCGACGTGCAGTGAGTAATCTGTCCGGCTGACTTACGTACCACCCACTCATGTGTGCACAGCTGTTTCTTCCTAGGCTGTGCCTTGAGGTAACGGAGCGGTAAACGATCCGTGAATCCGGTTGTGGCCAAGCAGACGCTGAGCAAGGCGTTGATGGCAACAACGTTGGGGATACATTCTGGGGGATTGGGCATGACTGTAGTTGGCTACGCCGCGGGAGCGTTCGACTTGTTCCACGTCGGGCATCTGAATATTCTTCGCCAGGCGCGCTCGCGGTGCGACTATCTCATTGCCGGCGCCGTGTCCGACGAAATCTGTTTCGCGACCAAGGGGCGCTACCCGCTAGTGCCGCTGCAGGAGCGCCTGGAAATCGTCCGCCACATCACTTACGTGGACCGGGCAGTGGCCGAAGTCTCGCCGGACCGCCTGCAGACGTGGGCTGATGTCGGCTTTGACGTTTTCTTCAAGGGCGACGACTGGAAGGACACCGAGAAGGGCCGCCGGCTAGAGCGGGATTTCGCCACCGTTGGCGTCTCGGTGATCTATTTTCCGTACACAGTGCACACCTCGAGTACTGCGCTGCGACAGGCGCTGGCGACACTCAACGGCACCACGTCTGCCAGAGGCAGACCAGCCGGCGCGGCGGTGAATGATTAGCCCGCTGGCCGGCTGAGCCGCCGCGGCGGTGAATGATTAGCCCGCTGGCCGGCTGAGCCGCCGCGAAGCAACAGCACAGCTAACTAAGACACAACCATGCTGGGGATGGGGATATGTCAACATCGAGGGAAGCACGACGGCCGCTGCGCATTGCCCTATTGGGAACGCGGGGAGTACCTGCGCGTTACGGTGGTTTCGAGACCTGCGTGGACGAGGTGGGCCGGCGGCTAGCCGCCCGAGGCCACGAGGTGGTGGTCTACTGTCGGACCACCACAGGTGCCGACGCCACACAACGTGAGTACGCCGGCATGCGGCTCGTACACCTGCCGGCGCTGCGCCGCCGCAGCCTGGAGACGCTGAGTCATTCCGGGCTGTCGGCCGTTCACCTCGCGGCGCACCGCGTGGACGCGGCAGTCGTGTTCAACGCGGCGAACGCCCCGTGGCTGCCGCTGCTGCGCGCCGCGCGGATCCCGGTAGCCACGCACGTGGACGGGCTGGAGTGGAAGCGGGGCAAGTGGGGGCCGGCCGGAAGGAAGTACTATCGGCTGGCTGAATCCATGGCAGTGCGCTGGTCCGACGCCCTGATCGCGGACGCCGCCGGCATCCAGGACTACTACACGGAGCAATTCGGTGCGGCCTCCCGGCTGATCACCTACGGCGCACCCATTATCGGCTCAGGACCGCAGGAGCGGCTGGCCGAACTCGGGCTGGAAGCGGGCCGGTACCACCTCGTGGTGGCCCGCTTCGAGCCGGAGAACCATGTCCACCTGATCGTGGAAGGTTACACGGCCAGCGAAGCGCAGTTGCCGCTGGTAGTAGTCGGCGGCAGTCCCTACGGCGACGAGTACACCCGCCGCGTCAGGGACCGAGCGGACGAGCGGGTCAGGTTCCTCGGCGGTGTGTGGGACCAGGAACTGCTGGACCAGCTCTATGCCAACGCGCTGATCTACTGGCATGGGCACTCGGTCGGCGGCACCAATCCCTCGCTGCTACGGGCCATCGGCGCGGCGGCACCCACCAACGCCTTCGATGTGAACTTCAACCGCGAGGTCCTGGCCGAGGCTGGCAGCTACTTTTCCACTGCCGCGGCGGCAGCCGCGTTGGCTGTGGCCGCTGAAGCGCAGCCGGAGGCCACCAAGACCCGGGGCCTGCTGGGACAGCAGCGCGCCGTCAACTACGACTGGGATGTGGTCACCGACGGCTATGAACAGCTCTGCCACGATCTGCACACAGGCAGGGCGCGGCAGTCCGGCGGCCGCCGACGTCCAACCGCAGCGGACCGGACTCCGGCAGGTGTGGCATGACCGGCCAGCTGCTCGGGCGGGATCGGCCGGGCTATCTTCAGACAGTCAGGATCCTGGCCAAGGCGCAGAAGACGGTGGCTCCCGGGGCCCCGGCGTATTCCGTTCTTGTCAACCGGCGTGCCGGCAGGTTGCTCGCTGCTGCAGCCTACCGGGCCGGTCTGACGCCAAACATGGTCAGCGCGGTCAGCGCGCTGTTCACCTTGTCCGCCATCGTCTGTCTGGCATTCACGCCGGCGGAAGGCCCGGCGGGGCCCGAGGTTTGGGTCGGACTCGTGGTGTGGGGTGGCCTGGCCGTTGGCTATGCCTTTGACTCCGCGGACGGCCAAGTGGCGCGGTTGCGCGGAGGAGGTTCGCTCAGCGGCGAGTGGCTGGACCATGTGCTGGACAGCCTGAAGAACTCAAGCCTGCATCTTGCGGTCCTGGTGTGTGCCTACCGCACGTTCGGATTAGAGGACCCGGTCTGGCTGCTCATCCCGATCGGCTACTGCCTGGTGGACGGGGTGGGCTTCTTCACGATGATCCTCACCGAACAGCTCCGGAAGACTCATTTCCTGAAAGCCGGCGCCGCTGCCACGCCGCGGAGCGGGTCCAGACTGAAATCGCTTGCCCTGTTGCCGACGGACTACGGGATCTTCTGCTTCGTGTTCCTCGTCGTGGGCGCACCTGCGCTATTCATGGGGCTGTACACCCTGTTCTTCGCGGCGAACCTGGCCTACCTGATGCTTGCCTGCGTGAAGTGGTTCCGGGAACTGGGCCGGCTCGATCCGGCGGTCCGTCCTGCCGACGGAGGTGGACGGAATGCTTAATGGCAGCGATGAAACCGAGGCGGGCCCGTCCGAAACCGCCAGCACGGCACGTGGACGGAGCAGAGGGCGCTGGATCGTTGCGCCCCTGGTAGCTGCCTCGGTAGTGATTGCCGTTGCCGCGGTTTGGTCCGACTGGGCCGGCCAAAGTACGACGGCGGCGCCGCGTTCGGTTGGCGCGGTGGCTTCCGCGGCGGCAGACCGAGACGCGGCCCCCGACAATTCTGGCCAGGCCGGCGCGACAGGGGGTGCTTCCGACGACAACGCGGACAGGTCCGCGTCCGGGAAGAAGCCGGACGAGGCGAAGTCCGACAAGGCCGGGACAAAGCCGAGTAAGGCGGCAAAGGAATCCGGGCCTGATACAGCGGCCAAGGAACGCGCCGGTTCGCTGGCCGTGGCTAAGGACGCCGAACGGGCGGCCACGCCCAAGCCCGTCGCCAGGGCCGTCCAGCTACAGGAGACCGCCGACGTCGCAGGCGGCGTCGCCACGATTTCCAAGCTAGAGGCCATTGAAGCCAAGGCGGAGGGCATTGGGCAGATCGCCGGGCCGGCCATCCGCTTTGTGGTGGAAGTACGGAACACATCGGCTAAAGATCTGAAACTGGATACCGCCGAGATCACCGTGGAGGCAGGCGCGCAAAAGCTCCCCGCCATCCGGCTTGACGGTTCCGGCACCAAGCTCTTCCCGCTGGAAGTCGCGGCGGGCAAGAGCGCCTCCGGCACCTTTGTTTTCCTAGTACCCGAGGACCAGCGGGGTCAGGTACGCATTTACCTGAACTACGCTGCGTCCGAGTCTGTGGTTGCGTTCGAAGGCGCAGCTCCAAGAAAGGCAGGATAGCTATGCATACACGCTGGCGCAGGAGCGCCGTCTTCCTATCCTCAGCCGCATTGGCAGCCTCCATAGCCATCGTGGGTGTCCCGTCCGCGACCGCGGACTCACTGCCGGAGAACCCAGCGGATCCGCTGACTCCGGCCACAGTCACTGCCGACCGGCTGCCGACGGCACAGATTAACGGCGTCGTCTGGTCGCAGGTGATTATCGGCAACACCGTGTATGTCGGCGGAAAGTTCACTTCCGCCCGGCCGGCCGGCTCTGCGGTCGGAACCAACGAGGTGGCCAGGTCGAACATCATGGCTTACAACCTCACCACCGGCGCGCTGATCGGTTCCTTCGCCCCGCGCTTCAATGCCCAGGTGCTCACGCTGGCGGCCTCACCGGATGGTTCGCGACTGTACGTGGGCGGGGATTTCACGCAGTTCAACGGAACCACTGCGGTCTCGCGCATCGTGGCGCTGAACCCGTCGACGGGTGCGTTGATCCAAGGCTTCCAGCCGCAGGCGTCCTCGTCAGTTCACGGAATTGTCGCCACGAGCAACACAGTCTATTTCGGTGGCGATTTCAACTTCGTGGGTAGCGTGGCGCGGGGGAAGCTGGCGGCCGTTCGGGCTTCGGACGCCGCACTGCTGAACTGGGCGCCGCAGGCGGCGGGCGGCCAGGTCAACGGACTGGCGCTGTCGCCGGACGCCACCAAGATCGCCGTCGGCGGCGCCTTCACCAGCTTGAACGGCTCGGACCGGCCCGGCTACGGGCTCGGCGTCCTGGACACGACGACCGGAACCCAGTTCCCGCTGCCTGCCAGCACATACATCCGCAACGGCAGCACGAACGGTTCCATCACCAGCCTGACTTCGGACAGCACCCACTTCTATGCCAGCGGCTACACCTTCGGCCGGATCAGTACTCTGGAGGGCGTAGTGTCCATCAAATGGTCCGATCTGGAAACCGAATGGGTCAATGACTGCCATGGTGATACCTACTCGGTCTTTGCGGGCCAGAGCGACCTGATCTATCTGGCCGGGCATCCGCACAACTGTGCCAATGTGGGCGGCTTTCCGCAGGAAATCGATTGGGAATGGCGCCGCGGTATGTCGTTCAGCAAGGCTGTGGGCGGCACAATTAAGCGGGAGCTGTACGACTACACCAACTTCGAGGGCCTGCCGCGGCCCGAGTTGCAGAATTGGTTCCCTGATATGAACTCCGGCACGTTCACCGGCCAGTTTCAGGGACCATGGTCGGTCACCGGAACCGACAAGTATGTGGTGATGGGCGGCGAGTTCACTAGGGTGAACGGCGTGGCACAGCAGGGACTGGTGCGCTATACGGTGCGCCAGGATGCGCCCAACCAGCGGGGGCCGGAAGTCAGCGGGGCTAATTTCACCCCTACGCTTAGCTCGCCGAAGAAGGGGACTGTGCGGGTGCGCTGGCAGGCCAACTGGGACATGGACAACAAGAAACTGACCTACAAGGTGATCCGTGACGGCAACATTGCCAATCCGGTCTACACGACCAGCGCCGCATCGACGTTCTGGGACCGGCCGGGCCTGGCCTTCCTGGACACCGGGCTGGTCCCGGGACGGCAGTACTCTTACCGAATCTTTGCCACGGATCCTACCGGAGTAGAGGTTCGCGGCAATACGGTCACGGTCACCGCAGCGGCGGAAGACCCGGCGGCCAGCGCCTACGCCGCTACGATTAAGGCAGACCAGCCGGCCAACTACTGGCGGTTCGGTGAAACAGCAGGCGCTGTTGGTATCGACCAGACCGGCAAAGACGATCTGCGACTTAGCGCCGGCGTAGCCCTGGGCACCTCTGGAGCCGTGGCTGGCGATGGGGATACCGCCGGCACCTTCACGGGTGCATCAACCGGCTTTGCCTCCACGACCTCCCGCGTGCAGCCGGCGGACACCTTCAGCACCGAAGTGTGGTTCCGCACCACCACCACCCGCGGCGGGAAGCTGATTGGCTACGCCAACTCGACCACCGTCAACTCGGACCTGATGGACCGCCACTTGTACATGGCCAACACCGGACAGCTGTACTTCGGCGTCATGCAAAACGGTGCGCGGCAGACGGTCAATAGCACGGGCAGATACAACGACGGCCAATGGCACCATGCGGTGACAACGCTCGGTGCGAACGGCATGCAGTTGTTCGTCGACGGACAGGTGGTGGCCCAGCGGGCGGACGTGACCAAGGGCCAGGATGTCATGGGCTATTGGCGGATCGGCGGGGACAGCCTGAGCCGGTGGACCCCGCGGCCCACCAGCGCGTATTTTGCCGGCGACCTCGACGAAGTAGCCATCTACCCGAACGTGCTCAGTGCCGCCCAAGTCCAGAACCACTTCATAGCCGGCAGCACCGGCACGCCTGCCAATGCGGCCCCGACGGCCTCCTTTACTGCCACAACTAACGGCCTTGGCGTGGCAGTGGACGGGTCCGGATCTTCGGATCCCGACGGCACCATTGCCGGTTACGCCTGGGAGTTCGGCGACGGTGCAACGGGCAGTGGAGCGACGGCGTCGCACACGTACGCGACGGCCGGCGCCTACACGGTGAAACTCACCGTGACTGACGACGACGGCGAGTCGCGCAGCACCAGCCAAGCGGTTACGGTCGATGACGGCCCGCCGCCGGCGGCAAACATCGCGGCGGACGCGTTCGGACGCACCCTGGCGTCCGGCTGGGGGAATGCTGACACCGGCGGGGCCTGGAGCCTGCGGGGAACGTCCACGCACTTCACCGTCGCGGACGGGGTCGGGCGGATCCGGATGAATACCCCGGGGCACGGTCCGGGCACGTCCCTGAACGCGGTCTCCGCGGCCAGCACGGACACCAGCGTGCGGTTCTCGCTGGATAAGCCCGCCACCGGCGGCGGTATCTATGTAGATGTCGTCGGGCGGCAGGTCGGCACTACCGGGCAGTACATGGCCACAGTCAGGGTGGCCTCCAACGGAGCGGTGACCCTGCAGGCCCTGCGGGCGGTCGGCGCCACAGAAACCGTACTGCGGCAAGCCACGGTTGCCGGACTGACCTACCAAGCCGGACAGCAATTGCAGCTGCGTCTGCAGGTCACGGGAACCTCACCGACCACCGCTCAGGCCAAGCTGTGGCCTGCCGGGACGGAGGAGCCACTGGACTGGCAGGTGACCGCCACGGACTCGACGGCGGAACTGCAGGTTTCAGGCGCTGTCGGGCTGGGCGTCTACGTCTCCGGCTCCGCCACCAACACGCCGGTTCTCGCTTCGTTCGATGACCTAACGGTGACAGCGGGCAACTGACACCACCGGCGGCAGCACAAAGCGGGGCGGGACCGAAAGGTTTCGCCCCGCTTCCTGTCCACCACACACCAGGATTCGGCGGTACAGTGCCCAGGCCGCGGACGGACCGCCTACCGGGGAGCGGGACTACCTGGCGAAGGCGCCGAGCGAGCGCGTACCGGCCGGTTGACCGGCCAGCTGCGCGATCTCCCCGGGCAAGGGCTGGGCCAACGTGGAATTCCTGCTCGAGATGATGTCGCCCGGCCGGTAGCTGGAGAGCAATGGATCAGAGCCTTCGAGGTACAGGTGCTGTAGTTCCTGGCCGGTGGCTGAACTGAAGTCTTCCGGTCTCGCGAACAAAGCGGGTTTGCCGGAGTCCATCGCCCAGATCACGGCTGAGTCGGGAGAAGCCGGCAAGGCGCGATGGTAGACGTCGCCCAGGGCCGTGACCTCGAGTTCCTTGGCACTGTAGGTCCCGGAATAGTCCTCTACGCAGAGCAGGCAGTCGGCAGTGGAGCCCGGGATGGAGATGACGTTGTTGCGGATAACGACCGGGCCGTTGATCCAAGTCATGGCCGGGTCCGGGAAAGGCTGCCGCGGATCATGTCCGGGCGTATCCGGGTCGCTGGCCCGCCTGCCGTCCTGGACAATATTAATGGCGCGGCCCTCGGCCTTGATGGTGTTGTTCCAGATTCGTACATCGCTGGTGTTGTTGACCTTCAGCCCGTGCCCGGAATTGCCGGCGATCACGTTGTTGACGACGTCGGCCTTGGCCGAAAGTTCAAGGGACAGTCCATGACCGGAGTTGTCCAGCATGTCGTTCCCGTGGATAGCCGCTTCAAAGACCGATTCGTCCAGCCACAGGCCCGGCCCCTCATTGTCCCGGAAGACCGAGTCGCTGATATCAATACCGCGGGAGCGGCCCACCTTGACCCCACCCGACACCGGGGAGGTGTTGAAATGCTCGGTGTTGTTTCGCGCTGCCAACAGCCCGGACACCTGCAGCCCATCGGCATAGGTGGCGGCTGCCCCCAGCATCCCGTTGTCCACCAAGGTGACGTTCCGCAGGGATGCGCCGCCAGCCCCGACAAACAGGCCGGTGGTTGCATTGGCGGTAATGACCACATCCTCCAGCACTGCATTCGGAGCCTCCACGGTCACCGCCCCCATCTGCGGAACCGAGGTCGCGTACCGGCGGATCCCGACGCCGTGCAGCTCGGATCCGGCTCCCTGGATGCTCAGCGCCCTACCTAGCGTGCTGGCTCGGACGGTGCGGTCTTGGGGACTGGAACCGAGGTAAAGGCGGTCGCCGGCATAGTCCACGTAGAAGGTGCCCGCCACGACCTCGGACCGGCTCCCTACCTGCCGCTGGGGGACACCGTTGATCCAGATCTGGTCCGGATGCGCCGCCATGGGGTGTTTGTCGCTGACGAACTGCCAACCCTGCGACGTCCCGTCGGGGGCGCCGCGCTTGTAGGTGGGGCTGGCGTCGAACTCGGTTGCCCAACCGTCGACCACATAGACGCTGCCATGCCGGGCGAAGCCAGTCACCGGCACGCTGCCGTCCAGCCATACCTCTTCCCCCGGGTAGGACTGAAGGATGAGTCTCTTGCCTGGCGGTATGGTCACGAATTCGTTGTAGTTTCCGGCGCGCAGCACGATGGTTTGGCCGGAGGCGGCCCTGGCCACGGCGGCCCCGACGGTGCCCAGCGGCGCCGCGAGTGTTCCGGCCGCATCGTCCGAACCCTCCGGTGAAACCACCAAAGGTTTGGCCGCTGCCGCGGTGGCAGCGGACGCAGCGGAAACTGATGTCGGGTCTTCCCTGTCGGCCGGGGACGGAGCGGACAACGTCGGGGGCAGGCACAGCAGGCCCAGAGCCGTCACCGCACCGGCGGCCAGATACTTCACTGACGGCCGACGGCGCAGGGAGGTGGATCCATCCGTCATCGCAGATCTCCCCGCTCTGGTGGAGGCGGAAGTTGCACAACTTTATGGCCGTTGGCCCCAAGCCGCAACCCTGTCGGCTAGACTGGCGCGCACCGGCTGACCCTCAACGGGTCGGCCCGCTCGAGCGCATCGACGGCGGTACGCAGGTCCCCTGGGGCGGGCGCGTCCGCCCGAACCGAAAGGGCTGACTATGTCCGGCTTCACCGTGCAGCGCGAGGACGACTTCGACTTCCTCAGCAGCGAGTATGACGACCTTTATGCGCTATCCGATGCCACGCCGTTCCAGCACGGTATCTGGCTGGACCGCCTGTACAACGTGCTGGCGCCCGCCCGGGAGGCGGAGAAGGTCATCGTGACTGCCCGGCGCGACGGCGGTGAACTGGTCCTCGTCCTGCCGTTTGTCCGCCGTCGCTTGGGTCCGATCCGTCTCGTGGAGTACGCCGACTTGGGCGTGGCCGACTACGCGGCGCCAGTAAGCGACGGAACCGCTGGCCTCGAAGCTGATCCCTCGATGGCCCGCCGAATCCGCGAGGCCCTGGGTCGGTTCGACCTGCTTCGGATCGAGCGCGTCGCCGACTCGCCCGATCCGCTCACGGTACTGCTGGCCGGGGCCACGAGTGCCAGGCATCTCTACGATACGCACCTGATGACGCTCGCATCCTCCGTAGAAGAGTGGCGCGGCGCCTTGGACGCCGGTTTCGTCCGCCACCTCGACCGCAAGCACAAACGCCTGCGGCCCAAGGGCGAGAAGCGCCTGCTCGAGATCACCGACGTCACCGCCGTCGAGGACCTCATGCGACGCATGCAGGAGTTCCGTGCCGCCCGCTTTGCGGAACGCCGGGGGATCGACCTAGTGCAGGACCCGGACTGCTTTGAGTTCTACTGCGCCGTGGTGAGGGACAGCGTCAAGACCGGCGCGCCGGGGACGCTGTCCGTGCTCGAGGTGGGCGGCGAGCCGGTTGCGATAGCCTTCGACCTGATCGCCCCGGACCGCGACCTGTTCCTTTTAGTGGGCTACGACATGCAACGGCTGCGCAACTACTCGCTTGGCCTGCTGATTGTAGAGGAGCTCGCCAAGGACGCGATCGGCCGCGGGCAACAGTTCTTCGACCTCACCGTCGGGGACGAATCCTACAAGGCCGACTTTGGCGCCCGGCGTCGTCCGGTCTACGAAGTGCGAGTGATCGCCACGCTTCGCGGCCGCACCTATGTGCTGGGCCGAACCGCCTATCTCCGGACGAGACGCTTGGCCAAGAAAACTCTGGAAGCATGGGCGCGGCGCCGTGCGGCCCTGGCCGCGAAGAAGAATTCCTCACCCGCGACGTGATTAAGGCCGGCATGGGCCCGGCGGAGCGAACCGCCGGGCCCATGCCGGCCGAGGAGACCGGGTTACTCCACGACGTTGAAGGTCAGCGTCTCGGTGAACTCCCGTCCGTGGACGTCGGTGGCGGAGACCTCGGCGGTGTGCTCGCCGACGGCGAGGTCAGCAGGCAGTTCAAGCCGCCAGAGGTGCATCGAGCGGTCGGCCAAGCCGCCGCCGTGGACGAACTGCTCCTGGATGGCCGCCGGGTCTGACCACTCGGCGCCGATGAGCGGGGTCTCGCCCTGCATTTGCTGGGTGCGGACGGCCTCGGTGGCGGCGCCGCCGTCCAGAGTGACCTTGACGGTGGACCCGGTGCTGCCCATCCAGAAGTTGGTGGTCAGCCAGGTCTGGCCGGCCAGATCGGTGCGCGAGACCTGCATCGGATTCTCAAGAGCTGGAGCCGTACCGCGGGGCTTGGTGACGTTCTCGGCGTACCAGGTGCGGTAGGCCGGGGTGTTAAGGCCCAAGGCCATCTGCTCGGTTTCGTCGCCGCCGCGGATGCTGAAGCGTTCCTTAACCTCGGTGTTCTTGATATCCAGGGTCAGGACGCCGGGCGGGGTGCCGTCCCGCTGTACCGAGGTGGGGTAGCCCTCCTCCAGGACGCGTCCGCCGTACCAGTGGCCCGATACGGCCGGGACCGTCAGGTGCGTGAACGGCAGGCCCGCGTCGCCGACCTCGTCGCGCCAGCCGGCCATGAGGTCTCCTTCGCGCAGGTTCTCCGACATGTGGGTGTGCCCGCCGAGGGAGACGACTTCGCGGCTCTCGAGGATCCGGTAGACCTCCTGCAGCTGCTTCATGGTGTGGGAGTCGCTGTAAAAGAACTCAAGCAGCGGGCTGTGGCCGGCCAGGACTATCACCTGGTCCTTGGGCACCTTAGCGATGTCCGCGCGAAGCCACGCGAGCTGGCGCTCGCCGAGGGAATAGGTGTAGCTGCTCTTCTTCGCGGGGATCGTCGTCGGGTATTCGATGTTGCTCAGGGCGACGACGTGGGCCTTCCCGGCGTCGTACGAGTAGTACTCCGGGCCGAACTGGCTGCGGTAGGTGTCGAACTCGTGCTCGCCGTCGAGAGCGTCGAAATCAAGGTCATGGTTGCCTGGGAGGAAACGGGCCGGACCGTTGAGCATGGCCGTCAGTTCCCGGGTCTGCCCGAAGAGGGACAGATCGTCGCCCACAATGTCACCGATGAACAGGGCGCCGCAGCCGGCATAATCGGTGCGTGCGGCCAGGTCGGTGAAGACGCCGTTGCGCGCGAACTCCACCTCCTTCTGGTTGTAGGTCTGGACGTCGGCGCCGAAGGCGCAGTGCTGCTCCGGCGACTGGGTGAGCTGACTCTTGACCAGCGGGAAGTTCACCTGGTCAGGCAGCGCTCCGGTCGGGGCGATCCCGCCGTACTTCAGCTCCGGCGAGCCTTCGGGCAAGTGGTTGTAGAAGAACTGGGCGACGTTGTCATCGTCCACCGGCACCTGATAGCCGCGCGGCTGGGTGACGAAGACGGTCATGTTATCGAAGGCCGGCAACTGGTAGCGGCCGTGGCTGTCCGTGGTCACGACGTCGCTGCCGTTGGAGACGGTGACGCCGCGCAGGCCGGGTTCGTTGACGTCCTGCTTGGAGTTCTTGTTCTTGTCATTGAAGACGGTGCCATCGAGGGTCTGCTGGTCTGCATCCGGACCATCAACGACGTCGACTCCTCCTCGGTAGGCGGCGGCGGCCCAGTCGTTTTCGGCGGGGCCGGGCGCAGCGGTGGCGGCGGGACCAACCATGGTGCCGGCGGCCAGCAGGGCCAAGGTGCCGACGGTCAGGCGCAGCGGCCGGGACAGCCGGGTTGCTTGTGGAGTGGGGGACGGGTGCATGAATCGAACCTCCGGTCGAGTGAGTGCCGATCCGTTCAGAAGTGGCCGGCATCGCCTACTGTTGCCCATGCCAATGAACGGGCAACGACGGGGGAGCGATGTCCGCGCCGCCTGCCGGTAACTCGGCTTCGCCGGGAGTTAACAGTGCGGGTGCCATGGGCCTTGCCGTCGATAACTCGCGGGGCGGCTGTGGCACGTGAAGGTTGGAGCGCGTGCTCTGTCTCCCTGCGTCAGCGTCTGCGGCGCGGGCCGGCCGTCCCGGCTATGACTTCCGCGATGCTGTGCCGATACCGGTGCGGAGCGTGGCGTTCGAGGGCGGCGTCGGCGTCGGCAACGGCGGCGGCCCGGAAATGCTCCCAGTCCACGGCCACCCGTTCCAGCGCATTTGCCAGTGCCGCGGCGTCATCCGGCGCCGTAAATTGGGCGCTGGCATAGTGACCGGCGGCCTCGCGAAGCCCGGGGACCGAGCTGGCTACCAGCGGCCGGCAGGCAAGCACCGCTTCCACTGCCGTGTTGCCGAACGACTCGTCCAGCCGGGACGGAACAACCGCGGCGTCGGCGTCAGCCAAGATGTCCCACGGGTTGGGTTGGAAGCCGTGGAAAAGGACTTCGCCACCCAGGCCCAGCTCGCGGACCCGGCTCCGCAGCGCGTGCTCGTAGTCCTCATAGCCGGGGACCGCGGCGCCGACAATAGCCAGAGTGGCGGCCACGCCGCGCTCTCGAAGCCGCGCCACCGCCTCCACGGCCAGGTCCGGCCCCTTGCGGTGCGAGAGGCGGCCCACGTAGGCCACGCGCAGGCCGCCGTCGAGCGCTGTGCGAGCCTGCCGAGGCCCAGCCGGTCCGGGCACGCCGTTGTACACCACACGGGCTTGGCCGCGCAGCGCCGGCAGCACATGCGCCAAGGTGTCGGCGGTGAAGCGGCTGTTGGCCACGATCCGGTCTGCAAGCAGCAGCGGCAGCGCCGTGGCAAGCTGCAGCCTGCGCGGCGTATGGCGCTCGGCTTCGTGGACGTGGGTCACTGTGGGGACGCGGCTTAGCCGGCCCAGCAGCGGCCATAACGGGACGGCCACGGTGTTCACGTACAGCACGTCGGGACGGTAGCGGCGTATCACCCGCATGCCCGCCCAGAACCCGTAGACGCCCTCGCCTGCCAGACGCAGCAACCCGGACAGCGAGAGCAGGGACCGGCGCAGCACCAAGGTAGGACAGAACTCCACCAGGGCTCCCCGTCTGATCAGTTCATCCACCAGCGGACCTGGCCGGGGAAGGGCCACCGCCACCCGGTGTCCGCGCTCCAGCAGGGCCTGGACCGTCTCAAGCAGCACCCGGTCCGAGCCGTACAGGTCCGCGGACGGATGAGCCACGAGTACATGCAACGGATGATCGATTGACGTCATAGCATTCCCCTCAGTGCCGGCGCAGGGCGCCTCACGTCGACTGCGCTGGTCATAGCGGCGCGAAATACGATTCCCGCGCCGCCGGGATCCGGCCGTCGGGGAACAATGCATCGGCTTGTGTGCCGTATTGGCGGATCCAGTGTTCCTTGGCCTCGATTCCCTCGTCCCAATGCCAGGGTTCCAACAGGTGTTCGGAGAGGAAGGCGGCCTCCGGTTCGGCGGACTGGTTGTAGGGAAAGTCGGAGTAGTAGACCACACGCTCGGGAAAGGCCGTGCCCAGAGTCCTGGCCACTACGTGGTCCACATGCCTGCCGACACCGAGGGGGCAGAAAATGAGTTCGGCCCGCGTTTGCTCCATCAGCCGCTCCACCGTGCTGCGCAACTGGGCCATGAGTCGGCGGTCGCCGCGTGAAATCCGTCCCCGCACAATATTGAAGCGGTAGGTGGGGTAGGCGTGCACCAGTTCCGGCAGGAAGCGGGCCAACTGGCCCAGCGGGCCAGCCGTGGGCGTCCGTCGGCGGTAGATGGCATCGGTGGCGCCGAGGTGAAGATGCTTGACGCCCAGGTTCCGCAGCACTGCAAGGTCTTCGGCACGGCGGGCCTCGAAGAGCGCCGCGGCGTCCTCGATGTGGGCCAAACGCATAAAGGTGCGCGCCGACCGGGTGTGTGGCGGCGGGGCCGATTCGGTGAAAATGGTCGCTACCGTCACCTCGCGGCGCCCCGCCTCGGCTTCAATGAGGGCGCCACAGGACAAGATGGCGTCATCCAGATGGGGCGAAAGGAAGAGCCAGGGCTTGCCGGCGGACCTCGACTCGTGGATGCGCTGCGGGACTGGTGTCACTGGGCCGGCCCTCCGGAAACGGTGAGCGGATGCATGCCTGCCGCCAGCGGGCCGCACACGGGATCCGTAGCCAGATAGTCCCGCAATGCCGCGAAAGCCTTCGGAGGGCTGAAACCGGCGGCTTCGATTTTCGCCAGATCCAGCGCGCTCCGGGCCGGCCGCGGCGCGGCCGGACGGGAGGCGAGATAGTCAGCGGTACTGACGGGGGTCACCTGCTGCGGATCCTTGCCCAGCAAGCGGTAGATTTCCGCAGCGACGTCCGCCCAGCTGGTGACAGGTCCGGAGTTAGTCACGTTGTAGGTGCCGTACGGGGCGCCGCTCTCCAGCAGGTGCAGGATTCCGGCGGCAAGGTCGCGGGTGAAGGTGAGGTGCCCGCGCTGGTCGTCGACAACTGAAGGGGCGACATTGCGTGCCGCCAGCCCCGCCATGGTGCGGACGAAGTTGGCGCCATCCCCGACCACCCAGCTGGTGCGAACGATGTAATGCTTCGGGGCGGTCGCGGCGGCGGCGTCGCCGGCGGCCTTGGACTGCCCGTAGACGCCCAGGGGCGACGGCGTTTCCGCTTCCGTGTGCGGCTCCTGGGAACCATCGAACACATAGTCCGAGGAGAGATGGATGAGCGTGAGCCGGTGTGTGGCCGCGGTGGACGCCAGCCGCGATACGGCGGTGGCATTCAACTGCCAGGCCAGGCGCCGCCCTTCGCTGGACTCCGCGCCGTCCACGTCGGTGTAGGCGGCGGCGTTGATGATGGCGCGGTAGCCGCTCCAGTCCCGCGAGCGATAGGACTCCTCAGCTGTCAGGTCGAAATCCACCCGGGCCGCGAATTCCGCGTCCGGCAGAGCCTGGCGTAGGGCCCGGCCTAATTGGCCGTCCGCACCCAGAACCAGGATGCGCTGCGGCTTCATCGGCACTACGGACGGCAGGCGCGGATGGTGCAGGTCCTTCTCGGACAGTTCGGCCTCGGCCAGCGGAATCGGCCACGGGATGGCGGCGGACTCGTCGCCTGCATTCAGGTACACATACTGCTCCTGGGCCCGGGCGTTCCAGTGCTCGTTGACCAGATAGTTGTACACCGTGTCCGGCTCCAGCGTTTGAAAGCCGTTGCCGACGCCGCGCGGCACGAAGACCGCCTTGTCCGGTCCCAGTTCCAGGCAGAACGTTTGGCCGAAAGTAGGGCCGTCGCGCAGGTCCACCCAGGCTCCGAAGATCCTGCCGGCCGCGACGGAGACATATTTGTCCCACGGTTCGGCGTGGATGCCGCGGGTGGTTCCGGTCTTGACGTTGAAGGAGATGTTGTTCTGCACAGGGCCGAAGTCCGGCAGCCCCAGGGACATGAGCTTCTCGCGCTGCCAGTTCTCCTTGAACCAGCCCCGGTTGTCGCCATGGACGGGCAGGGAAACTACCAGCAGCCCAGGGATCGGCGTCTGCTCGATGCCGTGCTCCGCGGCGCTCACTGGCCGCGGCCCGCGTAGAACAGCTCAGTGGATTCTTTCGCAGCGGACCAGAAGCCGGGATTGTCCCGGTACCATTCCACGGTATCCGCCAAGCCGGCCTCCAGGCTGAGGAACTTCGGCTCCCAACCGAGTTCCCCGCGAAGCTTGCTGGAGTCGATGGCGTAGCGCAGGTCATGGCCGGCCCGGTCCACCACCAGGTCGAAGTCGTCGGGGCCGTGGCCCAGGAGGTCCAGCAGGATACCGAGCACCTCACGGTTGCTGCGCTCGCTGTCGGCGCCGATGAGATAGGTTTCGCCCGGCCGTCCGTCGTCGAGAATCCGCAGTACGGCGGAGGAATGATCCTCCACGTGGATCCAGTCGCGCACATTGCGGCCGTCCCCGTACAGCTTGGGCCGGCGTCCGGTCAGGATATTGGTGATCTGCCGGGGGATGAACTTCTCCACATGCTGGTAAGGACCGTAGTTGTTGGAGCAGTTGCTCAGCGTCGCGTTGACGCCGAAGGAACGTACCCAGGCCCGAACCAGCAGGTCGGACCCGGCCTTGGTGGACGAATACGGGCTGGACGGATTGTACGGCGTGTGTTCGGTGAACCGCTCCGTCCCGTCCAGCGGAAGGTCGCCGTAGACCTCGTCCGTGGAGATGTGGTGGAACCGCGTACCGTGCCGGCGCGCCGCCTCCAGCAGGGTGTACGTCCCGATGATGTTGCTGTGCAGGAACGGCTCCGGATCCGCCAGCGAGTTGTCGTTGTGGGTCTCCGCCGCGAAGTGCACCACCGCGTCATGGTCGGCCAGCAGTCGGTCCACCAGCGCCGGATCGGCCACGTCGCCGCGCACCAGGCGGCAGCGGCCCACCGGCAGGCCATCGAGGGAAGCGGCGTTGGCCGCATAGTTCATCTTGTCCACTACGGTTACCTGGTCATCGGTGTGGGCCAGAACGTGGCGCACAAAATTCGATCCGATGAAACCGGCACCCCCAGTTACCAGTAGCTGTCGCATAGCCCCCAATGTAACCACCGTTGCACTGTCCGACCAGAGCTTCAGCAACATTGACGCAAAGCTAAGCATGCTCGACGCGGTCCGCATCGGTTCCGACGTGCCGTGCAATGGTTCCTTGTCAGGCCCCGTAGCGGCTGCTCTCGAGCAGGTCCAGGAGGTAGGTGCCGTAGCCGCTCTTGGCCAGCGACTGGCCGTGGTCGTGGAGTTGCTCGTCGTCGATGTACTTCATCCGCCACGCGACTTCCTCGGGTGAGCCGATGGGCATGCCTTGTCGGTTCGCAATGGTTCGGATGAAGTTGGAGGCATCGTTGAGCGAATCGAAGGTTCCGGTGTCCAGCCACGCAGTCCCGCGCGGGAGGATCTTCACGGTCAGGCGGCCCTGGTCCATGTACAGCCGGTTCAGGTCGGTGATCTCCAATTCACCGCGGGCAGAGGGCCGCAAGGTCCGGGACATCTCGACGACGTCGTTGTCGTAGAAATACAGCCCCGGAACCGCGTAATTGCTTTTGGGCCTCTGCGGTTTCTCTTCGATCGAAACCGCCGTGCCGTTGGCATCGAATTCGACCACGCCGTAGGCGCTCGGGTCCGCCACCCAATAACCAAAGATGGTGCCACCGTCGACTTTGGCAATGTCCTCGAGCTGCGTGCCCAGCCCGGGACCATAAAACAAGTTGTCGCCCAGCACCAAGGCACACCCATCGGTTCCAATGTGGTCGGCCCCGATGATGAAAGCTTCGGCCAAGCCATTGGGTGCCGCCTGCTGCCGGTAGGTCAGCGAGATGCCGAACTGGGACCCATCACCCAGCAACGCCTGGAATTGAGGTGCGTCTACCGGCGTCGTGATGATCAGAATGTCCCGGATTCCTGCCAGCATGAGCGTGGACAGCGGATAATAGATCATCGGCTTGTCGTAGACAGGTACTAGTTGTTTGCTGATGCCACGGGTGATCGGATGCAACCGCGATCCTGTTCCCCCAGCCAGAATTATCCCCCGCATAGCGTCATGTCTAGCGTGGCGGCACCACTTTGTATAGAGGCCGGCCGGTTTCTCTGTCGACGGCTTCCACCCACGCCATGGTTCGCGCCGCAGGCGGTGCCGGCATGAGCCTCGCTACCGATCCGTGATGGATTCCAGCAACCCGGCGTCCTCCCGGACAGCTGACAGCGCGATGTCCTTGTAGCCGACCGACTCGAAAAGGACCGTGATCCGGTCGGGCTGGGTCCCCATCACGATGCCCGGTCCCCATTCTCGGTGTTTCACCGGCCGCTGGATCTCGTAGCCCTCCGGCATGTCGGCTTCCCACGCCTCGGCCACGGCCTCCGACCCGGCCTCGCAGTTATCGCAATTGCCGCAGTAGCCGTCGGTCTCTTCGCCGAAGTAGTTCAGCAGCCAGTCGCGGCGGCAATGGTCCGTCTCGGCGTAGCCGCGGGCCATTTCGATCCGTGACTCGTCGATCCGGTGCCGCGAAGCGGCTTCCGCCAGTGCCTTGTCCGCGGCCGACGAGGGGTCCGCCCCGCCGACTGCCCGGTAGCCGTTGCGGTTCACGGCGATGCTGCCGCTGTGTTCCAAGAGGTTGAGCAGGCGGGACTGTTTCCGCTGCGAGAGGCCGGTCTGTTCGCGCAGCGCGGCCGGGCGGAGCGGACCGTGCTCCCGGATGGCGCCGAAGACCGCGGCGAGCTCGTCCGGATCGGGGGCACCGCCGGCGAAGAAGCGCTGCAGGCCCAGGTCCTCGGACCGGTAGTGCAAGACCACCTGCGCCGGTGCACCGTCCCGGCCGGCGCGGCCGATCTCCTGGTAGTAGCTGTCCAGCGAGTCGGGGATGTCCGCGTGCACCACAAACCGGACGTCCGGCTTGTCGATGCCCATGCCGAACGCGGAGGTCGCCACCACCACGTCCACCTTGCCATCGAGGAACCGTTCGTGGATCGCCACCCTGTCGGCGGCCCGCCGCCCCGCGTGATAGGCGTCCGTCCGCAGGCCGCGCTCGGCCAGCTCGGCGGCGTAGCGCTCGGTGTCCTTGCGGGTGGCCGTGTACAGCAGCCCCGGCCCGCCCAATCCGGCCACCTGCTCCACCACGGCTTGCCGCTTGCCGCGGTCCTCGTGGTGCCGCAGCACCCGGAGGTGGAGGTTCGGCCGGTCGAAGCTCTGCACGGTGATGAAGGGCTCCCGCATGCCCAAGCGGTCGATGATCTCCGTTCGGGTATGCGGCGACGCGGTTGCCGTCAGGGCCACAACGGGCGGGTGCTTCAGCCGCTTCACCACCGGGGTGAGCGTCAAGTAGTCGGGCCGGAAATCGTGCCCCCAGGAGGAGATGCAGTGCGCCTCGTCCACCACGAACAGCGAGATGTCCAGCGCCGCCAGCCGCTGCAGGGTTTCTTCACGGGCCAGCTGTTCCGGGGCCAGGAACAGGAACTTCGCCGCGCCGCTGGCCGCGGCGTCCCACGCGGCACGGTCGGCCGCGGCCCGCTGCTGCGAATTCACGGCGAAGGCCCGGCCGGCGCCCAGATCGTCGTTGATGGCATCCACCTGGTCGTACTGCAGCGCAATCAGCGGAGAGATAACGACGGCGGTGCCCGGCAAGGCGACGGCCGGCACCTGGTAGACGGCGGACTTTCCATGTCCCGAGGGCATCACGGCCAGCACGTCCTCGCCGCGGGCGGCTGCGGCCATCGCGTCCAGTTGCCCCTCGCGGAGGACGTTCAAGCCGAACGATTCTTCGGCGACCCGGCGCAGTACGTCGCGGTCGGGTGGCATGGGGTGAGTCGGCATGAGGCTCCTGCAGATCGGTTCCTGACGATGGTGCTTAGTTTCGTTCTAACCAGCCGGCGGGGCTTTGTATAGGGCAGGTCAACGCCACGGAGAGCGGTTCCGGCCGCCGTTCCCTCGGAAAACCGGGCGCCCAGAGCAGATCGGTGCTCTCGGGTAAGGCAGGACTCACGTGACCGGCGGCCGGCGAAGTGGGATGATTAGCGCAGACTTGTCTTGCGTATTGTCGGCTGATGGCACGCGCCGCGTGCGGGACAAACCGGTTCCAACCATCGATCCAAGGAGCACCCCAAGGTGTCTGTGGTATCCACACCCGCAACGCTCAAACATGCCGCCGGCATGATCGACGACGCCGAGGCCCGGCGCATCCGCAACGACTTCCCGATCCTGAACCAGCAGGTGAACGGCTCGTCGCTGGTCTATCTGGATTCCGGCGCCACCTCGCAGAACCCGCTGTGCGTGCTGGAGGCCGAGCAGGAGTTCTACGAACAGCGCAACGCCGCGGTGCACCGCGGCGCCCACATGCTGGCGGTCTCGGCCACGGATGCCTTCGAAAATGCGCGCGAAACCGTCGCCGGCTTCATCAATGCCGGCATGGACGAAGTGGTCTGGACATCCAACGCCACCGAGGCCATCAACCTGGTCGCCTATGCCTTCTCCAACGCCAGCGCCGGACGCGGCGGGGACGCGGCATCGCGGTTCGTCTTGGGGCCGGGCGACGAGCTGGTGGTCACCGAGATGGAGCACCATGCCAACCTGATTCCGTGGCAGGAGCTCGCCTTCCGCACCGGTGCCACCCTGCGCTACATCCCCGTGGACGACGCCGGTGCGCTGCGCCTGGACGAGGCCGAACAGATCATTGGACCGCGCACCAAGGTAGTGGCGTTCACCCACGCCTCCAACGTGCTCGGAACCATCAACCCGGTGGACACCCTGGTGCGGCTGGCGCGGGAGGCGGGCGCCGCCGTCGTGCTTGATGCCTGCCAATCCGTTCCGCACATGGCCGTGGACGTGAAGGCGCTGGACGTGGACTTCGCCGCCTTCTCCGGGCACAAGATGCTCGGTCCCACCGGCATCGGTGTGCTGTACGGGAAGGCGGAGCTGCTCAACGCGATGCCGCCGTTCCTGACCGGTGGCTCCATGATCACCACCGTGACCATGGAAAAGGCCGACTATCTGCCGTCTCCGCAGCGGTTCGAAGCCGGGACGCAGCGGATTTCGCAGGCGGTGGCGCTGGCCGCGGCCGTGGACTATCTGCGGGAGACGGGGATGGACCGGATCCACGCGTGGGAAGCGGAGCTGGGGCAGCGGTTGGTAGCCGGCCTGGAGGCCATCGACGGTGTCCGGGTGCTCGGCCCCGCCGCCGGCGCCGAGCGAATTGGGTTGGCAGCGTTCGATGTTGACGGCGTCCATGCCCACGATGTGGGGCAGTTCCTGGATGACAAGGGCATTGCCGTGCGCGTAGGCCATCATTGCGCCCAGCCGCTGCACCGGCGGCTCGGACTGGTGGCGACCACCCGGGCCAGCACCTACCTGTACAACACCACGGACGATGTCGACGCGTTCCTGGACGCCGTCGCCGGGGTCCGCCCGTTCTTTGGAGCCAACTGACGTGAGTGCGGAACTGCAGCAGCTATACCAGCAGATCATCCTGGAGCATGCCAAAAAACGGAACGGGTCGCCGCTGGTCGATCCGCCGCAGGGCGACAAGTCCGGCGAGTCGCACATGCTTAATCCCACCTGCGGGGACGAAATCACGCTTCGGGCAGCCGTGCACGACGACGGCGCCGGCATCACCCTCTCCGCCATCAGCTGGGACGGCCAGGGCTGCTCCATTTCGATGGCCTCCGCGTCGGTGCTCAGCGACCTGGTGCAGGGCATGGACCGGGAGGAACTGCTGAAAGTAGTGGACACCTTCCGCGAGCTGATGCGCTCCCGGGGCAGCATCGAGGCCGATGAAGAAATCCTCGGCGACGCCGCCGCGCTCTCCGGCGTCTCCCGCTACCCGGCCCGGGTCAAATGCGCCATGCTGGCGTGGGTGGCTCTGGAAGAAGCCCTGCTGGCGGCGAACTGACCGCAACTTAAGCAAAGGGCCGGGCAGCGCACGTGCTGCCCGGCCCTCCTATGTCCTCGTTGCTTACCCGGCGAGTCCGCGAACGCCGATCACCAAGGTGGCAATGCCCAGGATCATGGAGGTGCTGGCCTTCATGAACTCCATGGTGAAGTAGCGGGTCATTGCACCCTTCTCGTCTTTGGAACGGGGATCCTTCGACACCCGGACAAGGTGCGGAGCCCAGACAAGCAGGGCCCACACGCCGGCCAGAATCAGTACCCAGGCCAGGGCGGCTGGAATGTTCATTTCTGCGGCTCCCGGATCAGGAGCGGCCGGACAGCCAGGCCTCGGCCTGCTGCGCCTGGATGTTCAGGGCCTTGCCCAGCATGGGTTCGGCGGCGGCGGCGATCTTCCCGCCCAGGAACGGGATGGAGGATTTCACGTCGCCGGTCAGATCCACGCGGGTGGAGCCCCCGTCGACAACCAGCTGCTGGACGGCGTTGACGTCCACCGGTGCGCCGGCCACCTTCATGGTCACGTCGGCAGTTCGCGAGCCGTCCGCTGCGGGTGCCTGCCACCGTTCCGTCTGGGTGACGGTGAGTGAGTCGCCCAGCATCTTCTTGGCGATCTCCGGCAGCCGCGCGCTGGGAACCTTGCGGACCACGGTCAGGGTGAAGGCGCCGGACACATCGCCGTCGCGCTGGACCGACTCCAAAGAGCCGCCGACCAACTCGCTGATGTGGCGCAGGAACGCCTCGTCGGTGAAGGTTTCGGTGATCTTGGCTGCGGGGTAGGGCAGGGTGGTGGAAGCGCTGAGCGCCATAAAGACTCCCGGAATTTCTCGGAACTGGTTGGGCCAACAACCATCCTACTGTGCGCGGTAAAGTTGGACTTCTGACCCTCAGTTCCGCCGAACTGGAGGGTATTCGTGTTGCGCCCCGACCGGAAGAAGATGGAAAAATGAGCCTGAACGGACTGCGCACAGCCCTCGCCCAGGACGATTCGTTCGCCAAGGTGCGGCTGCAGTCGGCCCGGCCCGTGGCAGAGCGCAGCGAGGACCTGCAGATCGGTGCGCCGCCGGGGTTGCGGGCGGCGTTGCTGGCCGAGATGGTGCAGGGGCTGGAAACGGATCTCCACGCGGCCGCGGACGGCCTTGGTCGATCACCGGAGGGGGCCGCGGACGGCCTTGGTCGATCACCGGAGGGGGCCGCGGACGGCCTTGGTCGATCACCGAGGGCGGACACGCCGCCGTCGACCACCGGCGGAGTGGTGCTGGCCGTGACGGCCACCGGGCGGGAGACCGAAGACCTGGCCGCGGCGCTGCGGAGCTACCTGCCGGATGAGTCCATCGAGGAGTTCCCCAGTTGGGAGACGTTGCCGCACGAGCGGCTGTCGCCGCGATCGGACACCGTGGGGCGCCGGCTCTCGGTGTTGCGCCGGCTGAAGCACGACGACGGCGCGGCGCCGCTGCGCGTGGTCATCGCGCCGGTGCGTGCGGTGCTTCAGCCGCTGGTCCAGGGGCTGGGCGAGCTGCAGTCGGTTGCGCTGGCGGTCGGCGACGAGGTGGCCTTCACCGATGTGGTCCGCCGCTTGTCCGAAGCCGCCTACGCCCGGGTGGACATGGTCAGCCGGCGCGGCGAGTTTGCCGTGCGCGGCGGAATTTTGGATGTCTTTTCGCCCACCGATGACCACCCGGTGCGGATTGAATTCTTCGGCGACGAAGTCGAATCAATGCGCTGGTTCGCCGTGGCAGACCAGCGGTCCTTGGCCGGCGAGCACGTCAAGCACCCCACCCGGCTGTACGCCCCGCCGTGCCGGGAACTGCTGATCACCCCGTCGGTGATGAGTCGTGCGGCGAAGCTCAAGGACCAGATGCCTGCCGCGGCGGACATGCTGGAAAAGATCGCCGGGGGTATCGCGGTCGAGGGCATGGAATCACTCTCGCCGGTGCTGGTGGATGCCATGGTGCCCTTCATCGGCGAACTGCCGGCCGGATCCATCGCCGTGGTGATTGAACCGGAAAAGGTGCGGAGCCGGGCCCACGATCTGGAGACCACGAACGACGAGTTCCTCGCCGCCGCCTGGGCCACGGCGTCCGAGGGCGGGGACGCGCCGCTGGACCTGGCACTGCAGGGGGATCTGGAGCAGGCCGGCTTCCGCTCCCTGGGCGACACACGCACGGCGGCCGGAGAGCATCAGGTGTCCTGGTGGTCCATCACGTCGTTCAATCCCGACGACGAAACCGTACTGGACATCGACACCTTGACCATCGCGGCCCGCGAGCCCAGGGGCTACCAGGGCGATGTGGCCGAGATGATGGAGTTCATTGGTTCCCGCGTGCGCGACCAATGGCGCGTGGTGGTGGCCACCGAAGGTCCCGGCCCCGCCTCGCGCATGGCCGAACTCTTCCACGACGCGCAGATCCCGGCCACGCGGGTGGAATCGCTGGAAAACGAGCCGCAGCCGGGGATCATCGAAATCACCACGGCCAGCACCGGCAAGGGGTTCGTCTTCGACGGCCTGAAACTCGGCCTGCTGACCGAAGCCGACCTGCTGGGCCGTGCCTCCGCACGCTCCACCCGGGACATGCGGAAGATGCCGTCGCGGCGGCGCAACGCCGTGGATCCGCTGCAGCTGACCGAAGGCGACTACGTGGTGCACGAGCAGCACGGCGTGGGCAGGTTCGTTGAACTGGTTCAGCGCTCCACCGGCGCCGGACCCACCAAGGCCATGCGCGAGTATCTGGTGCTGGAATATGCCGCGTCGAAGCGGGGCGCCCCCGGGGACCGGCTGTTTGTACCGACGGACCAGTTGGACCAGGTCACCCGGTACGTGGGTGGCGAGACGCCCGTCCTGTCCAAGATGGGCGGCTCCGATTGGGCGAAGACCAAGAGCCAGGCCCGCAAGGCGGTCAAGGAGATCGCGGGCGAGCTGATCCGGCTGTATTCGGCCCGGATGGCGTCCCGCGGGCACGCCTTCGGGCCGGACACCCCGTGGCAGCGGGAGCTGGAAGAAGCGTTCCCGTACATCGAGACCCCCGACCAGCTGACCACAATCAACGAGGTCAAGGCGGACATGGAGCGTGAAGTTCCGATGGACCGCCTGGTCTCCGGTGATGTGGGCTACGGCAAGACCGAGATCGCGGTGCGCGCCGCCTTCAAGGCGGTCCAGGACGGCAAGCAGGCGGCGGTCCTGGTGCCGACCACGCTGCTGTCCCAGCAGCACTTCGAGACCTTCAGCGAACGCTTCTCCGGGTTCCCGGTCAGGGTCAAGGCGTTGTCCCGCTTCCAAACGTCCAAGGAAGCCAAGGACACCATGGAAGGCATCAAGAACGGCAGCATCGACGTGGTCATCGGGACGCACCGGCTGCTCTCCAAAGAGGTCCAGTTCAAGGACCTGGGCCTGGTTATTGTGGACGAGGAACAGCGGTTCGGCGTCGAGCACAAAGAATCGCTGAAGAAGATGCGCACCAACGTGGACGTGCTGGCCATGTCCGCGACTCCGATCCCGCGGACCCTGGAGATGTCGCTGACCGGCATCCGCGAGACGTCCACGCTGGCGACGCCGCCGGAG
Organism: Arthrobacter sulfonylureivorans; assembly: GCF_022637435.1. Lineage (NCBI taxonomy): Bacteria > Bacillati > Actinomycetota > Actinomycetes > Micrococcales > Micrococcaceae > Arthrobacter > Arthrobacter sulfonylureivorans. Next base: position 2,911,103 of record NZ_CP093326.1, on the reverse strand, counting down.
GAACGCCACCCGGTGCTGACGTACGTTGGCCCGTACACGGACCAGCAGACGACGGCGGCGATCCGGCGCGAGCTGATGCGCGAAGGACAGGTCTTTTTCGTGCACAACCGCGTCTCGTCCATCGAGCGGCAGGCGGCGCGGATACGGGAACTGGTTCCCGAGGCGCGGGTGGAAGTGGCGCACGGGCAAATGAGCGAGTCGCGGCTGGAACAGATCATCGTCGATTTCTGGGAAAAGCGATTCGACGTCCTGGTCTGCACCACCATCATCGAAACCGGGCTGGACATCTCCAACGCAAACACGCTGATCGTTGACCGGGCGGACCGGTACGGGCTATCCCAGCTGCACCAGCTGCGCGGCCGGGTGGGCCGCGGCCGGGAGCGGGCGTACGCGTACTTCCTGTTCGACGCCGAGAAACCCCTCGGCGAAGTGGCGCTGGAGCGGCTCAAGGCGGTGGCGGCGCACAACGAACTGGGTGCCGGTATGCAGCTGGCGCTGAAGGACTTGGAAATCCGCGGCGCAGGAAACCTGCTCGGCGGGGAACAGTCCGGGCACATTGCCGGCGTCGGCTTTGATCTATACATCCGGCTGGTCGGCGAGGCCGTGGCGGACTTCCGCGGCGAAACCGAGCAGAAGGTGGCCGACATGAAAATCGAGCTGCCGGTTAACGCCCACCTGCCACACGACTACGTGCCGGGGGAGCGCCTGCGGCTGGAGGCCTACCGGAAGCTGGCGCAGGCGGCCACCGATGCAGCCATCGACGAAGTGGTTGCCGAGCTCACCGACCGTTACGGCGAGCTGCCGGAGCCGGTGCAGAATCTCGTCGCCGTGGCACGTTTCCGCGTCCGCGCCCGTGCGGCCGGTCTGACGGATGTGGCGGTGCAGGGCAACTTCATCAAGTTCGCGCCGGCGGCACTGCCGGAGTCCAAGGTGATGCGGCTGACCCGGATGTACCCGGGGTCGCAGGTGAAACCCGCGCTGGACTTTATCCTGATCCCCAAGCCCAAGACCGCGAGGATCGGCGGCAGGGACTTGGCCGACCGACAGATCCTGGAGTGGGCGCAGGGGGTCATCGACGCGGTGTTCACCGAGTAGCGCCGCCGCCTGCTAGGCAGCCAGAGCCGCGTAGCGCCCGTCAGCGTCCAGCAGCGTTTCGTGGGTGCCGCGTTCGACGATGCACCCCGCTTCCAGGACGGCGATCTGATCCGCATTCCGGACGGTGGAGAGCCGGTGGGCGATGGTGATGGTGGTCCGCCCGGCAGCCAGCCGGTCGAACGCCTGCTGCACGGCATGCTCGGTCTGCGTGTCCAATGCACTGGTTGCTTCGTCCAGCACCAGCACCGGCGGGTTGCGCAACAGGGTGCGGGCAATGGCAATGCGTTGCTTCTCACCGCCGGAGAACCGGTGCCCGCGCGAGCCGACGATGGTGTCATACCCGTCCGGCAGCGCCACGATGTGGTCGTGGATCTGGGCGTCCCGCGCGGCCTGCTCGATGTCGGCATCGCTGGCATCGGGCTTGGCGTAGCGCAGGTTCCCGCGCACCGTGGTGTGCAGCAGGTAGGTGTCCTGGCTGACCACTCCCACGATGCGTGCCAGATCGGCCAGGCGCATGGAGCGGAGGTCCACGCCGTCGATGGTGATGCGCCCCGCCGTCGGATCATGCAGCCGGGCCACCAGGGCGGCCAGGCTGCTCTTTCCCGAACCGGTCGGGCCAACCAGGGCCAGGGTGGAACCTGCAGGGACGGCCAGGTTCACGTGCCGGAGGGCCGATGTTTCGCTGTCCGGGTAGCTGAAGCTGACGTCCTCAAAGCGAACATGCCCCGCTATCTGGGCGGCGTCCACCGGAGTCGGCGAGGCCGGCTCGGTGATCTCCACCGGCAGGTCCAGATACTCGAAAATCCGCGCGAAGAGCGCCAGCGAACTGGTGACGGTGATGGTGACGTTCAACAGTCCCAGCAACGGGCGGAAAAGTCCGCCTTGCAGTGCGCTGAAGGCCACCACGGTGCCGATGCTGATGTTCCCCGCGGCACCGGGCAGGCCGGCGGCGAAGTAGATGACTGCCGGTACTGCGGCGAAAATGATGCTCATGGTGGCCATGCGCCAGCGTCCGGCCAACTCCGAACGCAGTTCCAGATCGGTCAGCCGCTCGGAGGAGGCCGAGAACCGGGCCGCGAGATCGTTTCCGGTGCCCAGCGTCTTGCTCAGCTGGATTCCACTGACCGAGAGCGACTCTTCGATGGTCACATTCATGTCCGCCAGTTCCCGCTGGCGGCGCGCGGTCAGTTCCCGCCGCACCTTGGCTACCCTGCGGGTCAGCACCACTGCCGGCGGCATCACCAACAGCGAGATCAGCGACAACTGCCAGGACAGGGCCGCCATGGCGACGGCGGTGGCGACGACGGTGGTCAGGTTGGTGGCAATGCCGGTGGCGGTGGACGTGACCACGGACTGCATGCCGCCAATATCCTGGGTGATGCGGGATTGGATTTCGCCGCTGCGGGTCCGGGTGAAGAAGCCAACGGACTGGCGCTGCAAGTGGGAGAAGACGTCGGTCCGGAGGCTGTGCATCACGTGTAGGCCCACCTTGGTGGCGATCCAGGTCTGCAGGACACCAAACAGGGCGGTGACGGCAGCCACGGCCAGCATGCCTGCGGTCAGCAGGGCCAGCAGCGGCAGCTGCTGCTGGGGCAGGGCCGTGTCGATGACGGCACGCAGCAGGAACGGGGAGGCCATGGCGGCGGCCGAGGAAGCAACGATGATGGCCGTGACCAAAGCCAACTGTCTCCGGTAGGGACGGAAAAGGGCCACAATCCGATTTAGCGGAACGTGCCGTGCTTGTTCTTTTTCTGCGGCCGTTGGTTCCTTCACGGGACCGCGGCCGGGGTTCATTCCGAATGTTTCCGTCGGAACCACCTCGTTTCATGATGGTGGGCTGCGAACACGGCCCGTATTGCTGAGGTTACCTCACTATGAGGCTACAACAGGGAAACTTGATAGCCTATTCCCGTGGCTGATGAGAACTTACTAGACCTATTCTGGGCCGTTTCGCGCCAGCTCAGGAAGGGTGCCTCGCGGGGAATGTCCCCGTTGGGCGTGGCGCCGTCGCAGGCCCGTGCGCTGCGCATGCTCCGCCATCATGGCTCGTTGCGCTTGGGTGAACTCTCCGAGCGGCTGCGGATAGCACCGCGATCGGCCACCGATATTGTCGATGGTTTGCAGGAACGCGGCTGGTGCGTGCGTGAGCCCGATCCGACCGACCGCCGGGCCACGGTGGTTGTCCTCACCGAGGCCGGGCGGGAGATTGGACAGGCCATCCGGAAGGTCCAGGTGCAGCATGCCGAAGAATACTTTGCCGCCCTGTCCGCAGCGGAGCGCTCCGAGCTCTCCTCGCTCCTGGGCAAGCTGATAGCGGCGGAAGGCTGACGCCTAGCGGACGAACATCAACCAAAATGCGGCGGCAGCAGCGGCAAGCACGACGACGGTGCAGACCGCCCACGCGGCTCCACGGCCTTTGCGCCGCTTGGCACTCGGTGCGGGCTGAGCTTCCGTGCGGACATAGCGGGTTGTGCCACCGGCTTGGCCGGCGGCCGGCGGGACCACCTGGATGAGGCCGGTGCGCAGTTCGCGGCGGGCAGGCAAGGGGGTTCCGGACGGCGCGGAGACCAGCGGGACCACCGGGATCATTCCGGTGGGCGCGGCTGGTTCAGCGGCGCCGGAGCGGACGTCGCGGCGGCGCGGGAACGGCGTGCCGTCGGCAGTGGGACTCATCAACTCGACTTTCAACCGGGCAACCGGAGGTCAGGAAAGGTTGGACAGCACAACGGCCCGGTAATCTACACGGGAGGGTGCCTACAGCCATCCTATGTCCGCAGCGGACGGAATCCGGGGAAGCCATAGGTGCGGAACATCTCAATGCCGCATCATTTGCCGCCGACGGCCCTTGCATGGCATGGCCAGGACCCGTGTCCACGGCGCGAGTCCGGCGGGGAGACCGGGATCTTCGCCCGGGCGGATGGCGCCGACGGAATCCTATTGTGATGGATTTGCCCTGTTTGTTCCCGGGGCCGACGCGTATCCTGACGCTAAGGGAACGGACTATAGAGCCATCGTTCCGTCGTGATCGAAGGGGTGCTTCATCATGGTAGATATGGGCTTGGCGTGGCTGTTCGGCCTCCTGCTCTTGGCCATCGTGGCAATGTTGGCCATCCTCGTAGTCAGGGCGTTTATGGGGCTGCGCCCGGGGAGCGTGGAAGATGCGGTTGCGGTGGCTTCTGCCGCCGGCAGGATGGACAGGCCGCACGGGCGCAGCACGGCACGGCAGATTCTGGACCAGCGCTTTGCCAGGGGCGAGCTGACCGCTGACGCCTACCGCGAGGGCCTGCGGGTCCTGGGCGAGGACCGGTAACCGCCTACAATCGGCGCCTGCACCTGCGTCTTCGGATGTACCCGGCGCCTGCAGTGGGAAGAGTGAACACTTTGATGCCGTCTGCCCGCAGATAGCGAAGGTCCAGAGCTAGACCTGGGATACCCGCCGCCGCCAGTTCGTCAGAGAGCTCCTGGCTTGCCCGGCGTCGATACAAAGGCCTTGAAGATGCCGGACAAGTCCTTCCCCGAGACCTTCTCCGCGCGCTTCCGAAAATCTTTGGGGGAGCCCGAACCGTCCTTGACCCACTGCCTGACAAGCTTGTGGAAGTCCTTGTCGCCGATCTCGGTCCGCACCGCGTGCAGGGCCATGGCCGAGCGGGTCTGCAGGCTGCTGGAGAACAGGTTTTCCGGCCCCGGGTCGGCCAATTTGAACTTCCAAAAGGGGTCTGCGGCGTCGATGCCCGCGTAAAAATCGAAACTGTCCTGGGCGCTGCCGGGTTCCTTCTCTTCCGCCCAGAGCCATTGGGAGTACGTTGCCAGACCCTGGTTGAGCCAGCTGTCCTGCCACCGATGGACGGGCAACTGGCTGCCGAGCCACTGGAGCGCGAGTTGCCGGACAATAAATGAGTCGCCGCTGGCCTCGCTGTAGAAGTAATCCATCGGGTAGACCGGCCTGGCCTGGGTCTCCAGAGCGAAACCGAGGTCCTCGACGTTGTCGACGATGCCGCCGGCACTGGCCAGCGGATAGGTGCCGAACACGGAGGAGAGGAACTTGATCATCTTCGGCTGCTTGTCCAGCGATTGCTGGATCTTATGACCCTGGGACGGTGGAGTGCTGCTGCCGGCGGTCCACTCGTTGTCATTAGGCCGGCTTCCCTTAGGCGCGCCCTGCGGACTCCAACCGTCCCACCGGTCACCGTCGCTGTCGAACGAGGTGCTGCCGGGTGCCCCGGCAACCTTGATGTCCTCGACGAAGACGCCGTCGTTCTGTCCGGTGATGTCGCTGGCATAGGTGATGGAGAGCTCCACGTCTTCGCCGGCGTAGTCCGCCAGATCGAACTCCCAGTGCTCCCAGCCGTCGCTCGTTCCGGTGGCCGCCCACCACTGCCCGCTGGACCCCTTTGCGGAACAGGAGCCGCCGCCGTCGTCGTTTTGATAATGCTTGAGGAAGGGATGCACCTGATGCCACGCAGGGCAGGAGTTTCCGGTGCCGTTCTGCGCGAAACCGGTGCCGTCCTTCAAGGTGGTCCAGTTGTCCCCGCCGGGCGTGCGGGCCTCGACGAACGCGTAGTCCCAGCCGGGCTCCGTGTCGCGCAGCATCCAAAAAGAGAAATCCGCGCCGGCATCTGGCACACTGACCGTTCGGGTGAGGCGCTTGTAGCTGGCGTCATCGCTTTGCGACCAGGCCAGGCCATCCCCGTTGCGCGGAATGACCGTCTTCTTCAACGCCGGATCCATGGCGTCCACGTAACTAACGCCGCCCTTGGTGTATTCGGCCAGGTTGAAATGCCCGACGGCGATGGTCGCCAAATGCGGCGAGAGCGGCTCTTCGGCCTCCCACTTGTACACAGTGCGGCCGGGCGTACGACTGGTTCCGTCCGGCAAGCCGTTGGCTACAGCTTGCCATCCGTCCGGAACCGAGATGTTGAATCCGAAGCTGGCAGGGTCACCGGGGTAGTTGTTGACCGGAAACCAGGTCGGGGCGCTCCTCGGATGGCCCGTGACGATTGCTCCGTCGTCGGTGTGGATAAATCCTGCAGGACCGGGCAGTGACAGGGCGCGGGGAACACCGGAGTACTCCACCACCGCCGTGAAGATCCGTCCGTCCGGTACGCCACGGACAGGAGTGATGACTAGCTTGGTTCCTTCATGCTCGAAGCGTGCGCCCAGCCCGTCGACGCTGACGGAATGGACCGTCAGCCCGCCCAGGTCCAGGCTGAAGCTGGCGAGGTCCTGGGTGGCGCGCGCCGTCATCGTGGCGTTGGCACTGAGCTGTTCGGTGGGCGGGTCATAGAGCAGATCCAGCTGATAATGCTTCGCGTCGTAACCCGTGTTTCCGGCGTCCGGAAAGTAGGGGTCGCCGATGCTGGCGGCGCCGGGTTCGAAGTAGGGCTGGCCGGGATCCGGCGCAGCCGCGGCCGGAGCAGCGGGCAGCAGCAGGCAGGTGACACCGAGGGCTACACCCGCGGCCAGAAGCCTACTGCGCCGAGACATCTTGATTTCCCCCCATCGGCCGGCGCATCTGGACCGGACCCGCACTTGGCTAGGGTCGGCGGTGTCGGCGCTGGCCATCCACCTAACATGCTCCTGTTTGGGCCCACTGTCAACGGATGCGGCAATGGACCCGTACAGCCTGGCTGCACGGGTCCATTGTGGACGGCGGAACTTGGAAAAACGCTACGGGCGTCCGATGCCCTTGAAGGTCCAACCGGCCTCGCGCCAGGCAACGGGGTCCAGCACATTACGTCCGTCAAGGATCCTTTTCTCCGTCACTTGGTTTGCGACGGTGGCCGGGTCCAGTTCGCGGTATTCCTTCCACTCGGTCAGGAGCACCAAGACGTGGGCGCGGCCAATCGCGGTCTTCGAATCCGGTTCGTAGCTGAGTTCCGGGAAGCGCTGCTTGGCATTCGCCAGTGCCTCTGGATCAGTGACCGTGACGGTGGCGCCCTGCAACTGCAGCTGTGCGGCCACGGACAAGGCAGGGGAGTCCCTGACGTCGTCGGACTCCGGCTTGAACGCCGCACCCAGCACGGTAATGCGTTTGCCGATCAGTGAGCCTCCGGCCAGCTCGCGGGTCAGTTCGACGACGCGGGTGCGGCGCCGCATGTTGATGGCATCCACCTCGCGCAGGAATGTCAGGGCTTGATCGGCCCCGAGCTCACCGGCCCGAGCCATGAACGCCCGGATGTCTTTGGGCAGGCAGCCGCCGCCAAAGCCGACCCCGGCGTTGAGGAACTTGCGGCCGATGCGCTCGTCCATGCCGATTGCGTCGGCGAGGGCCGTGACGTCGGCACCGGCGGCATCGCACACCTCGGCCATGGCATTGATGAAGGAGATCTTGGTGGCCAGGAAGGAGTTCGCGGCCGCCTTGACCAGTTCCGCCGTTGCATAGTCCATCACCAGCCGGGGGGTCCCTTGCGCGAGCGGCACCGCATAAACCTCGTCCAGGGCGGCAGTGGCTGCTTCGCCGGCGGGTCCCGAAGGCACGCCGTACACGAACCGGTCAGGTGTGAGCGTATCCTTCACGGCATGGCCCTCACGGAGAAACTCCGGGTTCCATGCAAGCACTGCCTCCGGAGTGATCTCCCGGACTTCATCAGCCAACCGCGAGGCCGTGCCCACCGGAACGGTGGATTTGCCGACCACGACGTCGCCGGGATTCAGGTGTTCAGCCAGCGAGCTGAAGGCGGCGTCGACGTAGCGCAGGTCGGCGGCGTTCTCGCCCTTGCGCTGGGGCGTGCCCACACAGACGAAGTGCACGACGGCGCTCGCGGCCTCCGCCAGGTCCGTACTGAAGGCTAGACGTCCGGTTTGCTGCGCTTCGGTCAGCAACTCCGGCAGCCCGGGCTCAAAAAACGGTGCCCGTCCCGCCTGCAGCTCGCTGATTCTGCGCGCATCCACATCGATTCCGATGACGTCGTGCCCGAGTTTGGCCATGGCCGCCGCGTGTACTGCGCCGAGGTAGCCGCACCCGATGACGGAAATACGCATACTGGTCCTTTGTCCGTGCGGTGAGAGAGACTAGTTCGACTTTATCGCGTTACCGGGCGCCGGTTGCGCCGGTGCTCCAGCCAGGCGTACGCCAGCACCGTGCCGATCGCGGCACCGAGCGTGTTCACCCAAACGTCCTGCAGGGACGCATGGCGACCGGGCAGGAACGCCTGCTGGCACCATTCGATGGCCGCGGAGAACACCAACGCTCCTGCCGGCGTGAGCCAGCGCCATCCGGCCGGCAGCAACAGGGCAGTGAGGAAACCGAGCGGGACGAACATCACAACGTTGGCCCCGGACTCGATCAGGTTGTAATCGAACCAGACCGGGGCGCCTGCGCGATGCAGCGCCGACAGGACGTGCTGTACCAAGCCGTTCGCCACCGCGTCCATCGGCGTGGGCCACAACACGACCAGGGCGAGCGCCAAGATGTAGACGGCCAGCAAAGTGGCAGCGGTGAGGCGGCCGCGTTCCGGCGGTGTGCCACGCTGCATGGGGGTCCTTTCGTGCAGGTTCACCGTGCTGAAACAGGACTGGCAGCAGGCCACCATGCTATCGGTGAAGCCCTTTTGTTCATTTTTTGTTCGTTTCAGCACCGAATCAGTTGCCGACTCTGTTGCAACCGCGTCGGATCGGGTAGCTTCCGGGCAGGATCCTGCTACGGGGATAGCGGGGTCCATCATCGCACCCTACGGAGGAACCAGTATGAAAACCCACCGTTTCAGGCGCGGAGCGGCCATCACCGCCGCTACCGCTTTGGCATTCGGTATTGGGCTGCCAGCCCAGGCCGACAACGGGACGAATACCAGCGCCCTGCGAGACGCTGTCACCGCCGAGAACATCTTTAGCCATCTGCAGGCCCTGCAGGACGTGGCCGATGCCAATGGCGGCAACCGAGCCGCGGGTACCCCCGGGTACGAGGCATCGGCCCAGTACATCGAAGCCCAGTTGGTGGCAGCCGGATACACCCCGGTTCGCCAGACGTTCTCCTATGAACGCTTCGTGCTCAACAGCGCGGACTTCGAGCAGGTGGCCCCGACGCCCACCGTATATGCGGCGGCAGAGGACTTCCTGGGCATGGATTACTCAGGATCCGGCGACGTCACCGCGCCGGTGACAGCCGTGGACATCAATCTGGCGGGGGACAGGGCGTCCACCAGCGGTTGTGAGGCCGCCGACTTTGCCGGCTTCCCCACCGGAAACATCGCGTTGATCCAGCGCGGCACCTGCGACTTTGCCCTGAAGGTGTCGAATGCCGCGGCGGCGGGAGCCGTGGGCGTGGTGCTTTTCAACCAAGGAAACGGGGGCACCCCGGACCGGCTCGATCTGTTCGGCGGCACGCTGGGCACGCCTCAGGCCATTCCTGCGGTCACCACCAGCTTCGATCTGGGGGCCGAACTGGCAGGCACGGTCGGTCTGGAAGTGCGGATCGCGGTGGACGCCGAAATCGTCCAGACGGAGACATTCAACATTCTGGCCGACACGGCTGGACGTGCGGACCGCACCGTTGTGGTCGGCGCCCACCTGGATTCGGTATCCGAAGGCCCGGGCATCAATGACAATGGCTCGGGAAGCGCGGCGATTCTGGAAACTGCGCTGCAGATCGCAGCCAGCGGCGACGAGCCACGAAACCGGGTGCGGTTCGCCTTCTGGGGCGGGGAAGAAGACGGTTTGCTCGGTTCCGAGTACTACGTTTCCCAGCTGACAAAGAAGGACATCAAACAGCATGCGCTGAACCTGAACTTCGACATGGTCGGCTCGCCCAACGCTGTCCGCTTCGTCTACGACGGCGACGGCGATGCGTTCGGGCTGACCGGGCCCAACGGGTCGGCGAACGTTGAGCACGTCTTCGAGGACTACTTCGCCTCGCAGGGACTGGCCACGGAGCCGACGGCCTTCGACGGCCGCTCGGACTACTTCGCGTTCATCAACAACGGCATTCCCGCCGGAGGTTTGTTCACCGGTGCAGAGGAGATCAAGACCGAAGAACAAGCAGCCATCTACGGAGGCACGGCGGGCGAGGCCTATGATCCCTGCTACCACCAGGCCTGCGACACGGTGGACAATGTTGACCCCGTTGTTCTCGAACAGATGGCCGATGCGATTGCGCACACCACGCTGACTTTCGCGGAGACCACCTCGGCGATCAACGGCACCGCCAAGGGCAACGGCAAGGGAACCGATAACAGCAAGATGCTGTTCAAGGGCCACCAGGCCATTCGTTAAGGGTTAGGCATCATCCGGCCAGATGCCGGTACCAGCGGTTTACGCCGGCATCTGGCTCAGGGAGGCCGTCTGAGGACGGCCTCCCTTTTCGCCTGGCTGCGGGATGGAAACCCGGAACGTGGTGCCGGCTCCGAGCACGCTGGTAAAGGTCAGCGTGCCGCCGTGCGCCTCGGCAATCGACTTGCTGATCGCCAATCCCAGACCCAGCCCGGGGATGGCAGCTTGCCGGACCGAACTGGTCCGGAAGAACTTGGTGAAGACTTCTGCCTGGTCGGCTTCGGACATGCCCATCCCGGTGTCGCTGACCTCCAGCACGGCTGCGTCGTCGGATTCCAGCGTCCGCACGGTGACCCGGCCGCCCCCGGGCGAGTACTTGATGGCATTGGAGAGCAGGTTGTCCATCACTTGGCCCATCCTGGTGGGATCGATCTCGGCGACCAGCCCCTCGGCGGCGTCGATCACCAGTTCCACGCCTGCGTGTTCGGCCCTGGGCATGGCCGAAGCCACGCTGCCTGCCACGACGTCTGCCAGAGCGGTGCTGCGCGGTTCTATGCTCAGCGTCCCCGCCGCCGTGAAAAGGAGGTCTTCCACAAGTTGGAGCAGTCGCTCGGAGTTGCGCATGGCAATGGTGAGCGAATGGCTGACGTGCTGCGGCAGTTGGTCGGCGTCCTCGAGGGCGAGATCCAAATAGCCCATGATCGAGGTCAGGGGCGTGCGAAGCTCGTGCGTGACGCTGGAGACGAACTCTTCCTTGACCGTCAGCGCGTTGACCAGGTCGGTGACGTCGCTGAACGCCATGACGGTCCCGTCGAACCGGCCGGCATCGTCCTGCATGGGCCGCGCCGTACACAGCATGGCCCGCTGGTTCTCACCGGCACCAATCCACACTAAAACGTCCGAAAATGCTTCCCCGCGCACGGCACGGTGGATGGGCCGGTCTTTCAGGGCGAAGGGTGTGACCCGGTCGGCTTCGAAGACCAGCAGGTCGGCCTCGTCCGGATTCTCGATCCCCTGAGGCATGGCCACCGAGCGGTCCCGCTGCTGTTGCACGTTGCTCAAGATGTCCTGTCCCTCGGCGTTGGTGACGAGGACGCCCACGGCAACGGCGTTCAAGACGGTGTCCAGCCGGCGCACATGAACTTTGCTGTCTTCCAGCAAGGCCCGAAGCTCGCGGTCTTTGTGGGCCAGCGTTTGTTGTTGGGCCGTTGAGCTCAAGGCGAAAACGGACGCGGTGATGGACACCGTCAGGGTCACAATCGGGATCAGAGCGGGACCGACCAAAGCTTCAGCCGTCACCGGATCCGGCCCGGCGAAAACCGGGATCCAGATGATCAGCAGCGGCGCAACGAAACTAATGGCACGGGCGGCGGCGGGAGCGATCTCCGACCAGGCCATCCAGAAAACCGGGAAGACGGCCAGCAGGCTGATACCGGAGAGCTCCGTCCCGCTGCCCTGGCGGAGGAACCCGATGGCGACGAAGTCCAGCAACGGGATAACCCAGTAGGAGGGATAGGGCAGCCGATCCCACGGGACGGCGGCACTCAGGACCCACAAGAGGCCGATGCCGACCAGTCCGCCGATGAAGTGCGGGTTGGACAGCAGATCCGGGAAGAACACCGCGGCAAGCAACGCGGTCAGCGCCACGGACAGGCACAACGGCAGATGGCTCAGCAGCACGCGTGCGCGCAGGGATAGCTCGTGGAACTGCTGGCGTCCGATCAGCAATGACAACAGCGGGCTTGGTGCGGCAGACATGCTCGAAGATCCCCTACTCCGGCAGCCCACCTGCCGGCTACTCTGCGGGGCCCGGGCTGGCCATAACTGGTTCAGTATGGCACGGGCACGGCAGCGTACAGCGGAACCGTACGGTGTGTGACGCGGGTCGCAAAGGCGGCGCCGAAGCGAGCCGAAGCCAACCCCGGATCAGCTGGTCGCGCGCGGCTCCTGCTGATACACATCCGGCACGCCGTCCTGATCGGCATCGGCGGTTTCCAGCTCCTCGACCTGGCGGTAATGCCGGTTGCGCGCGCGCAACAGAACGGCAGCCAGCAGGGCCGAGACCAGGGAGCCGGCCAGGACGGCCACCTTGGCGTGGTCGTGGTGTTCGGAGCCGAGCGTGAAGCTCAGGTCGTTGACCAGCAGGGACACCGTGAAGCCCACGCCGGCCAGCACGGCAACGCCAAGCACATCGATCCACTTCAGCGAGGGATCCAAGGTGGCCTTGGTGGACTTTGTCAGCACCCAGGTGGTGAGCATGATGCCCAGCGGTTTGCCGATCACCAGTGCTGCGGCAATGCCGATCGCCACCGAGTCGGTAAAGGTGCGGCTGATGCCTTCCCAGCCGCCGAGCGCCACCCCGGCGGCGAAGAACGCGAAAACCGGCACCGCGAACCCGGTGGAGAGCGGCCGGAAGCGGTGTTCCAGTTGCTCGGCCAGCCCAGGGCCGGCGTCCGGACCGCCGTTCTTCTTGCTGCGCAGCACCGGGACCATGAAGCCGAGCAGCACGCCGGCGACTGTCGCGTGCACGCCGGACGAGTGCATCAGCGCCCAGGTGACGATGCCGAGCGGGAGCAGGATGACCCACGCGGCCAGATGGTGTTGGGCGAAGAACTTGGGGAATCTATGTGACAGGAACGCGAAGGCGCCCAGCGGGAGCAACATCCACAGCAGGTAGGGCACCTGCACGTCGGACGAGTAGAAGAACGCAATGATGGCGATGGCGATCAGATCGTCCATCACCGCCAAGGTCAGGATGAAGATCCGCAGTGCGCTGGGCAGGTGCGAGCTGATCACGGCAAGGACAGCGACGGCGAAGGCGATGTCTGTTGCCGTCGGGATGGCCCAGCCGCGCAGGGCTTCAGGGCCGGCGCTCAGGTTCACGATCACGAAGATCAGGGCGGGCACCGCGACGCCGCCGAAAGCCGCGGCGATGGGGACGATGGCGCGGGCGGGGGAACGCAGGTCGCCCGCGACGAACTCGCGCTTGAGTTCCAGGCCGATCAGGAAGAAGAAGATCGCCAGCAAGCCGTCTGAAGCCCAGTGGCCGATGCTGAGGTTCAGGTGCAGGGCCTCGATGCCGATCTGGAAGTCGCGGATGGCGAAATAGCTGTCGGCTGCGGGCGAGTTGGCCCAGACCAGTGCCGCGACGGTGGCGACCAGCAGCAGGATCCCGCCGACCGTCTCCTTGCGCAGCAGCTCGTTGATCCGGAGGAACTCGGGATAGCTGCCGCGGCCGAGGATGGTCTTCTGGCCGGGAGATGGGGGAGTGGCCATGCATGGCTCCTGACGGTCGGTCGCTCTGAGGGCTCGTTCGATGACTCGACGACCAGACTTCCCGTCACACCGTGTGCCAGTTTACACGCCGGCGTGCCGGTCAAGCGGTGGCAACCCGCGGGACCGCGAGGAGGCACCGCCGTCGTGATTAAAAACGCCGGGCGCGCAGCCAAGGGGCAGATTCTGCCCCTCGGCTGCGCGCCCGGAAAGCCTGAGTGTTAGCTCAGGCGTTGTGGTGGGTGTCGGAGCGCCCGAGGATTTGCTTGGGAATGAAGAACGCCAGAGTGAACAGGCCTATTCCGATGGCGAACGCCGGGATGGCGCCGATGACCGGTTCCAGGCTGAAGGCGTACAGGCAACCGAAAAAGATCAGCATGATGACCACGAACGTGATGAGATTGCTGACCAAGTGTCCCTCGCCCGAATGGGTGCGCTGCTTGGGATGGGCCATGGGGTGTTTCTCCTCGATAGTGCGATGCGACATCAGTAGCCGCCGGCGGCTTGCTCACCATTAACAATAGCCACTGATGAGCTGGCGCCAATTCGTGTTGCGCCGGCCCGGAGCATGGCGCGCGCGTCATCGATGGAGCGCACGCCGCCGGAAGCCTTGACACCGAGCTGCGGCCCGACGGCATCGCGCATCAGCGCGATGTCTTCAGCGGTGGCGCCGCCGCCGCTGAAACCGGTGGAGGTCTTGACGAAGTCAGCGCCGGCCTCTGCCGCGGCTTCGCACACCATGCGCTTTTGCTCGTCGGAGAGCAGATGGGTTTCCAGAATGACCTTGAGGATGGCGCCGCCGGCGTGGACGGCTTCGGCCACGGCCGCTATGTCCGCGAAGACGGTGTCGCGGTCATTCGCGCGGGCGGCGGCGATGTCGATCACCATGTCGATCTCGTCGGCACCGTCCAAGTTGGCGCCGCGGGCCTCGTACACCTTCACATCGGTAGGCGTGGCACCGAACGGGAAGCCGATGACCGAACAGGTCTTGACGCCGGAACCTTTGAGCGTGCTGTGCACCAAGGCGGTCCACAAGGGGTTCACGCAGACGGCGGCAAAGCGGTATTTCACCGCCTCCTCGCAGACTTTGAGGATGTCCTCGCGGGAAGCCTCGGGCTTCAGCAGGGTGTGGTCGATGACCGAAGCGATCGACGTCGGGTCGTGATAGGTCTCGCTCGGCGCGGATCCGGGTGTGCTGTCTTCAGACATGGCCATCCCTTTCATCTGCTGGGTCCAGGAACATCCATCCTTGCATATCGTGGACATCGGCTGGGGGAGCCCAGCGCACAGCCCCGCCCGGGCAGGCGACGCAGGGCCGATACCTGTCAGTGCCTGCCGCCCGTCGGATGGCCGTGTTGTTCGGCCTCACGCCGGTGTTCCTCGAGTTTGTCCTCGGCGTCCTTCCGCCGGCGAGCGATGGCACGCTCGTCGTCCGCCGGGACGTGTTCTTCCGACGCCCTGTGTTCCGGCTTGTCGTCGGGGCTCTGGTGCCTGTCCCGCGAGGATGGCGAGTAGTCCTCTTCGATGGCCATGGCAGCATCGTCCCACAGTCGTGCGTGGCGCAAAAGGCGTTATTCCACCAGTCCAAGGGCTGCGCGGATGTCCGCCTTGATCGCTTGCAGTGCCTGTGCGGCCTCGGCGCGCACGGCGGGCAGCTGCTCCGCCGATCCGACCGGCCGGATGACCTCCAGATAGCACTTGAGCTTGGGCTCGGTACCGCTGGGCCGGATGATCACCCGTGTCTCGTCCTGGCTGAGGAACAGCATCCCGTCAGTGGGCGGCAGTGCTCCGCTGCCCAGGGACAAGTCCGTGCAGTCCGTCACCGGAGACCCAGCGAATGACGACGGCGGCTGCTCACGGAGCCGGTCCATCATGGCTGGAATCAGGGCAAGGTTCTCCACCCGGACGCTGAGCTGGTCGGTGGCGTGCAGCCCATGCCGCAGGGCCAACTCGTCGAGCGTGTCAAAGAGGGTGCGGCCGGAGGCCTGAACATCGGCGGCCAGCTCCGCGAGCAGCAGGGCAGCGGACATGCCGTCCTTGTCGCGGACCAGATGCGGTGCCACGCAGTAGCCCAGGGCCTCTTCATAGCCATAGACCAAACCGGGGACGCGGGAAATCCACTTGAAGCCGGTGAGGGTCTCCACGTGCTGGGTGCCTGCGTCGGCCGCGATCTTGCCCAGCAGCCGGGAAGAGACGATGGAGTTGGCGAAGACCCGGCTTTGGCCGGGCGCGTCGTTTTCCGGGGTCAGCTGGTCCTGGCCGGCCAAACGCGCGGCCATGTGCGCGCCGAGCAGGGCGCCGACCTCGTCGCCTCGAAGCATCCGCCAGGCGCCGGTCGAGGGATCTTTGGCCGCCAGGGCCGCGCGGTCGGCATCGGGGTCATTGGCAATGACCAGATCGGCATCGACTTCCGCCGCGGTCTCCAAGGCCAGGTCGATGGCTCCGGCTTCCTCCGGATTGGGGAACGCCACGGTCGGGAAATCAGGATCCGGATCCGCCTGCGCGGCCACCATCGTGACGTCAGTGAAACCAGCCTGCTCAAAGACGGCCCGCATGGTGGCCCCGCCTACCCCGTGCATGGGGGTGAGCACGATCTTCAGGTCCCGCTCGGGGAACAGCCGGGGATCGGCCAGCGCGGTCACGGCCGCCGCGTAGTCGGCGGCGATCGCGTCGGGCAGGACCGTCCAGCCTTCCTCGGCCAGGCGGATCGATTCCAAGGCCGGGACGTAGTCGATCCGGGCGGCAATTTCGGCGTCGTAAGGTGCCACGATCTGGGCGCCGCGTCCGCCTTCGTCCACGGCGCGTCCGCCCAGATAGACCTTGTAGCCGTTGTCGTTGGCGGGGTTGTGGCTGGCGGTGACCATCACGCCTGTTTCACAGCCCAGCGCCCGGACCGCGTACGCCAGCACCGGGGTGGGCAGGGCCGACGGCATGAGGAAGGTTTCGATGCCGGCGGCAGTGAAGATGGCGGCCGATTCGGCGGCAAAAACATCAGAGTTCCGGCGCGCGTCGAAGCCGACCACGGCGCGCGGAGCGTACTCGCCGGCGGCGGAATCCAGCAGGAACCGGGCCAGGCCGGCCGCGGTCTGGCGCACCACCACCCGGTTCATCCGGAACGGACCCGCACCCAAGGCGGCCCGCAACCCGGCCGTACCGAAGGCCAGCGTGCCGGAAAACCTGTCTGCCAGTTCGGCCCGGGCCGTTGCGGCCTCCGGACCATCGCCGTCCGCAACTGCAATCAGGTCCTGCAACTCCTGGCGGGTCTGCGGGTCCGGGTCAGTCCCCAGCCAGGCCGCGGCAGCGGCCATGAGCTCGTCGGTTGTTGCGGTCATCTCGCTCCCGTTCACAGCTTGGCGACGATGCCGGCCAGCAGCCGAGAGATCCGCGGTCCTGCAGCGTGTCCCGCCTCGATGACTTCGGCGTGGCTGAGCGGGGTGTCGCTGATACCGGCGGCCAGGTTGGTCACCAGTGAAATACCGAATACTTCCATGCCCGCGTGGCGGGCGGCGATGGACTCCAGCGCCGTGGACATGCCGACCAGATCCGCACCGATTCGCTTGGCATACTGCACTTCCGCCGGCGTCTCGTAGTGGGGGCCGGTGAACTGTGCGTACACCCCTTCGTCCAGACTGGGGTCGACCTCCCGGGCCACAGCGCGGAGCCGCTCCGAGTAGAGGTCCGTCAGGTCAACGAAGGTAGCCCCTTCCAGCGGTGACGCGGCGGTGAGATTGATGTGATCGCTGATCAGCACCGGCGTACCGGGCGCCCAGGCCGGGTTAAGTCCGCCGCAGCCGTTGGTCAGGACCAAGGTTTTGCAGCCGGCCGCCGCGGCGGTGCGGACACCGTGGACGACGGCGCGCACGCCCTTGCCTTCGTAATAGTGGGTGCGGGCTCCGAGCACCAGAACACGTTTGCCGTCCGGGGTCAGGACAGACCCGATGGTGCCCACGTGGCCCTCCACTGCGGGGGCGGAGAACCCGGGGATGTCCGCGGCCGGAATCGTGTGTGTGGTCTCGCCGATGAGGCCGGCGGCTTCGCCCCAGCCTGAGCCGAGCACCAAGGCCACATCATGGGCGGGAACACCGGTCTGCTGGGCGAGGAAAGCGGCTGCCTCGGCGGCCAGTTCAAAGGGATCTGTAGTCACAGCACCTAACCTACCCGCTGCCCAACTGCTGCTGAAAGCTAAAAGGGCCGGCACCGCCGTCGTCGGTCTGGTCTTTCCGGAAGTCCGCTGCCGGCCCCGATGTCGCTGCCGCCCGGCTGCCGACCGCGGTGCAGGTTGAGGCCGTGGTGGGCATGCGACACAATGAAGTCCGTGACTAGCCAAATAGATTTCAGTGCCCCGCGTCTAGTGATCCTGGGCGGGGGCCCCGGCGGGTATGAGGCGGCCATGGTGGCCAATTCACTCGGCGCCAAGGTGACCATCATCGAGCGGCAAGGACTCGGCGGCTCGGCCGTCTTGACCGACGTGGTGCCGTCCAAGACCCTGATCGCCACGGCGGATGCCATGCGGCGGGTGGCCAGCGCCCATGACTTGGGTGTCCGTTTTGATGAGCATTCGAAGGCTGCCTACGCCGACCTCCGTACCGTGAACGACCGGCTGCTCAAGCTGGCCGAGAGCCAGTCGGCGGACATCCACCACGGTCTGGAGCGAGCCGGCGTGCGGGTCATCCTGGGCGAGGGCAAGCTGTCCGGGCCGAACGCGATTGTTGTCACGACCGATGCCGGGACCGAGACCGTGGAAGCGGATGCCATCCTGCTGGCCACCGGCGCCACGCCGCGGGAACTGCCCACCGCCAAGCCCGACGGCGAGCGGATCTTCAACTGGGCCCAGGTCTATAACCTGACCGAGATTCCCGAACACCTGATCGTGGTCGGATCGGGCGTGACCGGAGCGGAGTTCGCCTCCGCCTACCGGATGCTGGGCACCAGGGTCACCCTGGTTTCCTCGCGTGACCGGGTGTTGCCGGGCGAGGACGCGGACGCTGCCGCTGTGCTCGAGGACGTCTTCGCGCGCAGCGGGATGACGGTGCTGTCCAAGTCGCGCGCCGCGGGTGTGGAACGAACGGACGACGGCGTGTTGGTCACCCTGGCCGACGGGCGCGTGGTTGAGGGATCGCATTGCCTGCTGGCCGTCGGCGGTGTGCCGAATACCGCCGGGATCGGGCTGGAAGAGGCTGGCGTGGCTCTGGCGGAGAGCGGCCACATCAAGGTGGACGGCGTCTCCCGCACCACGGCACCGAACATCTACGCGGCCGGCGACTGCACCGGCGTCTTGGCCTTGGCCTCCGTGGCCGCCATGCAGGGTCGGATCGCGGTGGCGCACCTGCTGGGCGACTACGTCAAGCCGCTGAAGCTCACCCAGGTGGCGTCCAACATCTTCACCAGTCCGGAGATCGCCACCGTCGGTGTCACGGAGGAAGATGTCGCCTCCGGCCGGTACCAGGGCGACATCATCAAGCTCTCGCTGAACACCAACCCGCGGGCCAAGATGATGAATGTCTCCGACGGCTTCGTCAAGATCATCGCCCGCCGCGGTTCCGGCACCGTGATCGGGGGAGTGGTGGTGGCCCCGCGGGCCTCCGAATTGATCTTCCCGATCGCCCTGGCCGTCACACAGAAGCTGCATGTGGACGACGTTGCGAACACCTTCACGGTGTACCCGTCGCTGACCGGCTCGATTTCCGAGGCCGCACGGCGTCTGCACGTACATCTCTAGGCGGCAGACTCCGCCGTCATTCCGGCATAAAGTGCGCCAAATTGTCCGACTTTGCGACTACAATCACCAATAAGTAGTGATTGAAACGATGAACCAAAGTAGATCAGTTGGGGGACAAGGAATGAGCGAGCAGCGAACTGCCGTCATTGTGGAGGACGACCTGGACATCAGGGAGCTGATCTCGACGGTGCTGTCCAGCTCCGGATTCACGGTTCATACTGCGTCCTCCGGAATGGAAGGCGTTGCCGCGATCAAACGCCACAATCCGGATGTTGTCACCCTTGATCTCGGCCTGCCGGACATCGATGGCTTCGAGGTGGCCCGCCAGGTGCGGCGCTTCAGCGACACGTACATCATCATGTTGACGGCGCGCGCCGAAGAGTTGGACACGTTGTTGGGCCTGGAAACCGGTGCCGATGACTACCTGACCAAGCCGTTCCGCCCCCGCGAACTGCGCGCCCGGATCACCGCCATGCTGCGGCGTCCGCGCGCCACCAAGGACAACGACGGCGGTGCCGCCGTGGGCGCCTCAACGCCGTCGGGTGGCGTGGCCGTAACGACCGATGCCCCCGTGCCGGAACCCGTTCTGCAGGGTGCAGGAGTGGGCGGCGGCGGACAGGCCGGCCTGCAGCTGTCGCCGTCCGGCGGCGCCGCGGTTCCGGCCGTCGCCGGAGGCGGCACGGCGCTTGCGGTGGCTGCAGAGGCCGGCGTCGAGCCAAGCCTTGCCGCGCCGGTCCCGGCCGCTGACGGCGTGCTTGAGCACAACGGGATCGTAGTGGACAACCGTGCCCGTACGGTCATCCGTTCGGGACGCGAACTTGACCTGACCCGCAGCGAATTCGACCTGCTGTACGCCTTGATGGAAAGCGGACGCGTGGTGCGGACCAAGGCTGATTTGGTTCGCCGCCTGCGGAACGAGCCGTACAACACCGGTGGCTATATCTCAGACTCCGACGAGCGAACCATTGAGGTGCACATGGCGAACCTGCGGCGCAAGCTTGGCGACGACACTAAGGCCCCGCGCTGGATCAAGACGGTCCGCGGTGTGGGCTATAGCCTGGCACCGAAGCGGTAACCAGCTACGCCAGGTGGTAGCTGCGCAGCTTTGCCGTCGTCGACATCCCGCAGGCGCGCAGTTCATCCAGCAGAGTGGCAGCCGCATCGAACAGTTGCCCGTGGACCAGCCCTTCGAGATGCTCTGCCATCCGGCCAAGCCGTCCGGCCCCGACCATGCTGCTGGAGATCTTCAAGCTGAGGATGGCATCCATGGCGTCGTCGGCATCCCGTGCCAACACCGCACCGGAGACCCTGCCGTAGCGGTGATCCCACAGCTCCACATAATTGTTAATGAAGCGCCGGCGCATACTGCCGTCGTGGTCGCCGAGATCCGTCGCTAGTTTCTCCAGCACCGAGTCCAGCACCAGCGGAACCTCGGCTGCAACGGCGGTCATGCCGTCACCTCGGAGCCGGAAGCGGAGGCGCGCCCAGAAGTGAGCATGGGGCGGTACTCCTTTCCAGTTGGTTGCGGTGTCGAACTACCTCTTATCGTAAGCGACAGTCGTGTCCAGCCTGCGCGAGCGCGCCCAACCTTGGTAACTCTTGAGCACCAATTGTGGCTGCCGTTGGCGTGCGGCGCATCGCGCGACGCCCGGCAAAAACTGAGCGAGTTTTTCGGAAACCCCATGCGGACCTTAAGCGACGTCCGCCATTCTCTTGTCAGAGGTCACAGGTGAGCCAGGCTTGGACCCAGTCTCCGCAAGTCCACCATCCGCTGGGAACGGCAGCCCAGCACCTTGTGCATCGTCCGGAGGGAGTGCTCCGGCGGCGGGAGGTGCTGGGCTGTTGGTTCTCTATTTTCCGAGGCCTGCCCGCCGCAGGGCCTCGGCCATTGCCGTGTTCGCGGAAGCTCCGTCGCCGGCCTGACGGTCATCATTTCTGCCGGGCTTTTTGCCGTCGCGGCGGCCGGGCTTGCCCCCACCCGAGCCGGGACGTGAGCCTTCCTTGCGCGCATCTCCGGGACGGCCCGTCTGGCCAACACCCTGCCGGCGCGCCTCCCCGGTGGGAACTTCGTCATCAAGCCGGAGAGTCAGCGAAATGCGCTTCCGCTCCGGGTCGGCCTCCAAGACCTTGACCTTCACCACCTGCCCGGACTTGACCACGTCGTGCGGATTCGAGACGAACTTGTCCGACATCGCGGAAATATGGACCAGCCCGTCCTGATGGACGCCTACATCCACGAACGCGCCGAAAGCGGCCACGTTGGTCACGGTGCCTTCCAGTACCATGCCCGGGGTAAGGTCTGAAATCTTCTCCACGCCGTCGGTGAAGGTCGCGGTGGTGAAGTGCGGGCGTGGATCGCGTCCCGGCTTTTCCAACTCGGAGATGATGTCCACCACCGTCGGAAGGCCGAAGCTTTCGTCGACGAACTGCTGGGGGTCCAGCACGGCCAGGGACTGGCCGCCTCGTGCCGCCTCCGTGGCGGTGGTGCCGGCCGCGGCAAGGACCTTCCGGGCGATGCCGTACGCTTCCGGGTGCACGCTGGAAGCGTCCAATGGCTCGGTCCCGCCGGTGATGCGGAGGAAGCCGGCGCACTGCTCGAAGGCCTTCTCACCCAGCCGCGGGACCTTTTTGAGTTCGGCGCGCTTGGCAAACGGCCCATTGGCATTGCGGTAGGCGACGATGTTTTCGCTCAATTGCGAGCCGAGACCCGCCACCCGGGACAACAGGGACGGCGACGCGGTGTTCAGGTCCACGCCCACCGCATTCACACAGTCTTCGACCACTGCATTAAGGGACCGCTCCAGCTTGGTGGCGGTGACATCGTGCTGGTACTGCCCGACGCCTATGGACTTGGGGTCGATCTTGACCAGCTCGGCCAGCGGGTCCTGCAGACGGCGCGCGATCGAGACGGCACCGCGCAGTGACACATCCAGTTCCGGCAGTTCCGCCGAGGCCAAAGCCGATGCCGAATATACCGATGCACCGGCTTCCGAAACCACAAGCTTCTGCAGCTTGCGGGTGGGCCCCATCAGCTTGATCAGTTCGGTGGCCAGCTTGTCCGTCTCCCGTGAGGCGGTGCCGTTGCCGATGGCGACGAGCTCGACGGCATGCTTGTCGGCCAGCCGTGCCAGCGAGGCCAAAGACTCATCCCACTTCTTGGCCGGAGCATGCGGGTAGATGGTGTCGGTGGCCACCACTTTGCCGGTTCCGTCGACGACGGCGACCTTCACACCGGTGCGCAGTCCGGGATCCAATCCCAGGGTGGACCGGTTCCCGGCCGGTGCCGCCAGCAGCACGTCCCGGAGGTTGGCGGCGAAGACCCGGACAGCCTCGTCCTCGGCCGCGGTAAACAGCCGCACGCGAAGGTCGATCGCCAGCTTGACCAGGATCCGGCGCCACCCCAGCTGGGCGGTCTGCATCAGCCAACGGTCTGCCGGCCGACCATGGTCGGCCACGCCCATCCGCGATGCCACCGCGTTCTCAAACCGTCCGCGCGCCTGCGCGTAGTCCTCGGCATCTGCGGGGTTGCCCTCGCTGATGTCCAGGTTCAGCACACCTTCCTTCTCGCCGCGAAGCAGGGCCAGCACGCGGTGCGACGGGAGGCCGGCGGGGTCCTGGGCGAAGTCGAAGTAGTCGGCAAACTTTTGCCCGGTTTCCGCCTGGCCCTCGCGGACCTCGGCCCGCACCAGGCCCTGCTTCCACAGCCGTTCCCGCAGTTCCGATACCAGATCGGCGTCTTGGCTGACCTGCTCCACCAGGATGGCACGGGCGCCGGCCAGGGCGTCCGCCGGCTCATTGATGGCGTGTTCGGGATTGAGGAAGGGTGCCGCGGCTGCCAGCGGATCCTGGGACGGATCCGCCAGCAGGCCAACGGCAAGCGGCTCCAGCCCTGCCTCGAAGGCGATCTGGGCCTTCGTCCGCCGCTTGGACTTGTAGGGCAGGTAAATATCCTCGAGCCGGGCTTTGGTATCCGCTGCGTTGACGGCCGCTTCCAGCTCTTCGGTGAGTTTGCCTTGGCCGGCAATGGCCTCCAGCACAGCGCGACGGCGGTCTTCCAGCTCCCGCAGGTAGCGCAGGCGTTCTTCGAGATCGCGCAGCTGGGCGTCGTCCAACGTCCCGGTGGCTTCCTTGCGGTAGCGGGCGATGAACGGGACGGTGGCACCGCCGTCGAGCATTTCCACTGCTGCCTTGACCTGCCAAGTATTGACTCCCAGCTCCCGGGCGAGCTGAGCATAGATCCGGGCGCTGAGCGCGGCAGGATCTTCAGGAGGCAGAGTCGTGGGGAGGGTGGGCTGGGCAAGCGCGGATGTTTCGGTCACCGATCCATTGTGCCGTATGGGCCGCCTCCCTTACCTGTCGGGATAGTAGAAGGCGTAGTCATCGTAGGGGTCGCGCCAGCTGGATTCGTCGCGGTGGATGCGCCGAACCTTGGCGGCCGGAACCCAGGCCGTCCGTGAAGAACCCTGCGCATCGATCCACTTCACCTGCACGCTGGTTTGGTCCCAGGAAATCGCCTTCGCATCGAGCGTGCCGCCGTCCAGCTGCACCCGGACATAGGGCTCACGGCAGTAGGGCTCGCGAGCAGTGCGGGTATGCCGTGCCCCGGCGGGCGTGCGCGGTTCGCCGCGGTTCTTCGCGTAACTGCTGGCAGTCACAACATCCACTTTAGTCACGTCCGAAGGATGCCAGCCGCTACCGACAAAGACTCGTTCCACGGCCCGTTCGGAAGTGGCCCGCATAACAGCAGAGTGCGCTCGTCGCGTTGGAACGTTATTTCAGCCCCCTGGCACGCTTCAGATATGAGCTGCATCTCTATTACCACAGGTGTCCACATAATGAAATGAATGTCCGGAGTTCGGACTCTTCGGCTTAGAATCTATCCGATATTCATCCGAGCGAAAGCCGTTATTCAATGTCCACACCAGCACCAGTCACCAAGGGGGCGCCGGCCGCGCCGGTGAACTCCCGCGGCCGCGTGATAGTCGCCAGCCTCGTCGGCACCTCCATCGAGTTCTATGACTTCTATGTATATGCCACCGCAGCCGTGCTCGTCTTCCCCGCGCTGTTCTTCCCGAATGCCAGCGGCGCCGTCGCACTGTTGAGCTCGTTTGCGGTCTTCGGCGTGGCCTTCATTGCCCGCCCGCTGGGATCGATTGTCTTCGGACACTTCGGCGACAAGTACGGCCGCAAGGGCACCTTGGTAGCCTCGCTGCTCACCATGGGCATCGCCACCTTCCTGATTGGCTGCCTGCCCACCGCCCAGGTGGACGGCTGGTCCTTCTGGGCCCCGGCCCTGCTGGTGGTCATGCGCTTCGCCCAGGGCCTGGCCCTTGGCGGCGAATGGAGCGGCGCCGCGCTGCTGGCCACCGAGAACGCGCCGGCCAACAAGCGGGCCATCTACGGCACGTTCCCGCAGCTGGGAGCGCCGATCGGCTTCATCATCGCTAACTCGCTGTTCCTGTTGTTGAGCATCAACCTGACCAACGACCAGTTCATGGACTGGGGCTGGCGCATTCCCTTCCTGGCCAGCGCCGTGATGGTGATCATCGGCCTGTGGGTCCGGCTGAAACTGGTGGAGACTCCGGCCTTCCAGAAGGTAGTGGACAAGGGCGAGGTCACCAAGCTGCCGCTGGGTCGGGTATTCAAGACCAGCTGGCGCCAGCTGATCCTGGGCACGTTCATCATGCTGGCGACGTACGTGCTGTTCTATCTGATGACCACCTTCACGCTCTCCTACGGCACTGCTGCAACCAACGCCGAGGACGCCGCAGCCGCGGCCGAGGCGGCCGGAAAGCCGTTCGATCCGGACACCTTTGCCGCCGGTCTGGGTTATGCCCGCAATGACTTCCTGCTGATGCTGATCATCGGCGTGGTGTTCTTCGGAATCTTCACGCTGGTGGCTGGTCCGCTCGCCGAGAAGTACGGCCGGAGGAAGACCCTGATCTGGGTGTCACTGGGCATTGTGGCCTTCGGATTCCTGTGGGTTCCGCTGTTCGGCGGCGGCTTCGCCGGCACCATGGCGCACCTGATCATCGGCTTCACCCTGATGGGGCTGACCTTCGGGCCGATGGGAGCGATTCTGCCGGAGCTGTTCCCGACCAATGTGCGCTACACCGGCTCCGCCATCGCCTACAACTTCTCGTCGATCCTCGGCGCTTCCGTGGCTCCGTTCATCGCCGTGGCGCTGTGGCAGGCCGCGGACGGGAGCACCTTCCTGGTGGGCCTGTACCTGAGTGCAGCTGCGGTGCTGACCCTGATCGCCCTGCTGCTGAGCAAGGAGACCAAGGACATGGACTACGAGAACCAGTCCAGCTGACTGGTCCGCTGGACAAACAGGAGGGCCCGCGGCTGTTTGCCGCGGGCCCTCCTTTCGTAGTGGATGATGACCTCCTATAGGGCCCGCCTCAGGGGTCCGGCTCTTGGGCGCCGGACCCGCAAGGCTATGGCCGCTGCCGCCGGAATCGTGCTAGGCCGGCGGGGCCACTGGTGTGGAGATTGTCATGGCCACCCTTAAGAAAACCTGCAAGAACCGGGGCGGTGGAGGGCCGGCAGCTTCGCTTGCGCGGGCAGGCACAGCAAAGGCCCGCCGCCCCCATTCCGGGGACGGCGGGCCAGATGCCGCTGAAGGAGCAGTTTAAGCGGCCACAATCAGACCGTGCTGCTCCTCCTGTTCGTGATGAAGCCCCAGATCACCAGTACGACCAGAGAACCAATGATGGCCCAGATCCACGATGCGAGGCTGAAGAATTCGTTCATGTTGACACTCGCGACCATGCCGCCGATCCAGCCGCCCAGGAGTGCGCCGATGACGCCCAAGATCAGGGTGGCGATCCAGCCGCCGCCCTGCCGCCCGGGGAGGATCAGCTTGGCGATGGCACCGGCAATCAGTCCGAGCAAGAGGAATGCTAGAAAACCCATGACGTGCATCTCCTTTACTTAGGTGATACTTCATTTTCTCCCGGCCAAGCCGGGTCCTGCTCCTTGTAAGCCACACGCTACATCATGGACAGCGTGCTTAGTAAGTTCCCGCGCCCACTTGGCACCTAAAACGTGACCGAACTACAACCGCTGATACAGTCAGGCTGAAAAGCTGCCCTAGTCTGCGATGGTAGCCAGCACCGCGCCGGCGGAAACGGTGTCTCCGGGCTTGGCGGAAAGCCCCGAGATCGTCCCGGCCTTGTGAGCGGTGAGCGGCTGCTCCATCTTCATTGCCTCAAGTACGACGACGAGATCGCCTTCCGCTACCGTGTCGCCTTCGGCTACGGCAACTTTCACAATCGTGCCCTGCATGGGCGAGGCCAAACCGTCACCGCTTGCCGCGGCACCGGCGGCCGCGCCGGAACGCCCGCGGGCGCGCTTGGGCTTGCCATTGGACTTGGCAGCGGATCCCGTGCCCGAGCCGAGGCCAGCCGGGAGCACAACTTCCAGCCGCTTGCCCCCGACCTCGACGGTCACGCGCTGGCGCTCACCGTCCTCGTCGGCTGAGGCGGCCGGAACGGACTGGAAAGCAGGAATGTCGTTGTGGAACTCGGTTTCGATCCAGCGGGTGTGGATGCTGAAGGCCCCTTCCTCGGGGGCAAACGCCGGGTCGGCCACCACGGCGCGGTGGAACGGCAGCACGGTAGGCATGCCGCCGATTTCCATCTCATCCAGTGCCCGCCGGGCCCGCTCCAAGGCCTGGGTGCGGGTGCTGCCGGTGATGATCAGCTTGGCCAGCATGGAGTCAAAGTTTCCGCCGACCACTTCGCCTGCTTCAATGCCTGAGTCCACCCGGACGCCGGGACCGGTGGGAAGCCGCAGCGTCTCGACCGCGCCCGGGGCGGGCATGAAGTTGCGGCCGGCATCTTCGCCGTTGATGCGGAATTCGAACGAGTGGCCGCGCACTTCGGGGTCCTCGTAGCCCAGCTCTTCGCCGCGGGCCAGGCGGAACTGTTCGCGGACCAGGTCAATGCCGGTGACTTCTTCCGAGACCGGGTGCTCAACCTGCAGCCGGGTGTTGACCTCCAGGAAGGAGATGGTGCCGTCCTGGCCGACCAGGAACTCACAGGTGCCGGCGCCCTGGTACTTGGCTTCGCGCAAGATCGCCTTGGAGGCTGCGTAGAGCCGTTCGTTTTGCTCGGGGGACAGGAAGGGCGCAGGCGCTTCCTCCACGAGTTTCTGGTTGCGCCGCTGCAGCGAGCAGTCGCGGGTGGACACCACCACCACATTGCCGTGCGCATCGGCAAGGCACTGGGTTTCCACGTGGCGCGGAGCGTCCAGGAAACGTTCCACGAAGCACTCGCCGCGGCCAAACGCCGCCGTGGCTTCGCGGACCGCCGATTCGTACGACTCGGCGATGGCCTGGCGGTCGCGGACCACCTTGATGCCGCGGCCGCCGCCGCCGTAAGCGGCCTTGATGGCCAGCGGCAAGCCATGCGTATCTGCGAAATCGAGCACTTCCTGCACACTCGACACAGGATCGGGTGTGCCGGGCACCAGGGGAGCGCCGACCCGTTCGGCGATGTGCCGTGCTTGGACCTTGTCGCCCAGCTGGGAGATGGCGTCGGGGGAGGGGCCGATCCAGATTAGGCCGGCGTCGAGGACCCGCTGGGCAAACTCGGCGTTTTCGGACAGGAAGCCGTAGCCGGGGTGGATCGCGTCGGCGCCGGCGGCCTGAGCCACCTGCAGGAGCTTCTCCATCACCAGATAGGACTCGGCGGCGGTGTTGCCGCCGAGTGCGTAGGCTTCGTCCGCCAGCCGGACATGCAGGGCATCCCGGTCCGGTTCGGCGTAGACAGCGACCGAGGCAATGCCTTCGTCGCGTGCCGCGCGGATGATACGGACGGCAATTTCACCACGGTTGGCGATCAGTACCTTGGTGATGCGCTGGGTCATTCAAAGCTCCTTCTATCCTTGAGGAGCCTAGCCTGCTTTTGCGGTAATCGCTCATGAATAATGCCGTTTGTGCGTGTGCAAGGGCTGTTCTTTGTAGGAGTCCTACAAAACTGCGGGTGGGTCAGTTCCAGAGGTCGGTGATCTGCACGTTGGCGTTGGCCAGCAGCCGGCGCAAGGTGGAGACGGACAGCCCGACGACAGCATGCGGGTCGCCGTCCACTCGCTCGATGAAGGCCCCGCCCAGCGAGTCGATGGTGAAGGAACCGGCAACGTGGAGGGGTTCGCCGGTGGCCACGTAGGCCTCGATCTCGGCGTCGGAGAGCTGGGCGAAATGCACCGCGGCGGAGGCGACCGCGCCCACGGTGGCACCCGATCCGGCGTCGTTGTTTTCCGGGTCTTCGGTGTCAAAGGCAGTGGCCCGGCAATCCACCAGCCAGTGGCCGGTGTGCAGCACGCCGTGCCGGCCGCTCATCCTGCGCAGGCGTTCGCGGGCGATCTGCGGCTCATGGGGTTTGCCGTACGGCTCGCCGTCGAGTTCAAACACCGAGTCGCAGCCGAGCACCAGCGTGCCGTCGGCCTCGGGAAGGGCGGCCACCGCTTCGGCCTTGGCCCGGGCCAGCAGCAGTGCGGTGTCGTGCGGGTCCGTAACCCCATAGCTGGCCGTGACGGCGTCCTCGTCCACCTCCGAAACCAAGACCTGGTGCGCGATACCGGCTTCGGCAAGGAGCTTGGTGCGGGCGGGGGATGCGGAGGCGAGAATCAGGCGAAGGTCGGTCACCCGACCAAGCCTATCCGCTGCCGGAAAGCCAACCTTGCTTAGCGTGTTTCCGCCTCGTGACCTGAGCGTAAAGAACTGCAGCAGTTGGCCGCTGAACCGGTTGCCTGACCGTACGATTTCTGGCGGGAGCTTTCTCCCGCCGGAGAGTACGCCCCGCCCGGGGCTGAAGGGAGCCGGCACAGGTAAGGGCCGGTGCACCGTTGGGGGATGCATCGGCCCTCCTGTTTGTCCCGGCCTGCCCGGGCAGGGGCAAAATCAGGCGGCCTGAACCGGATCCTCGCCCAGCAGCGCGCGCCGCAGGGTATCCAGCCCGACGGAGCCGATGTTCAGCGCCTGGCTGTGGAAAGCCTTGATGTCGAACGCGGCGCCCTCACGGCGCCGCCGCTCGTCGCGGATTTCCTCCCAGAGCTTCTGGCCCAGCTTGTAGGACGGGGCCTGGCCCGGCCAGCCAAGGTAGCGGGTGAACTCAAAGTCCAATTGCCCCTTGCTGATCGCAATGTTCCGGCGCAGGAACTCGTAGCCCTTCTCTGGAGTCCAGGATCCGGATCCCCAGCGTTCGGGGACTTCAAGCTCCAGGTGGACTCCGATGTCGAACACCACGCGGGCCGCCCGCATCCGCTGCGCGTCGAGCATTCCCATCCGGTCGCCCGGGTCGGCCAAGTAGCCCAGCTCGTCCATGAGACGTTCGGCATACAGAGCCCAGCCTTCGCCGTGGCCGGAGACCCAGCAGATATTCCGCCGCCAGTTGTTCAACAGCTCGCGGCGGTAGGTCGCCGTCGCAACCTGGAGGTGGTGGCCGGGAACGCCCTCATGGTAGACCGTGGTGGTTTCTTTCCAGGTGGTGAAGCTGTCCTCGCCTTCCGGCACGGACCACCACATGCGGCCCGGTCGGGCAAAGTCGTCGCTGGGGCCGGTGTAGTAGATGCCGCCTTCATGGGTCGGCGCGATCATGCACTCCAGCCGGCGCATCGGCTCGTAGATGTCGAAGTGTCCGGACAGCTCGTCCACGGCCTTGTCGGACAGGTCCTGCATCCAGGCCTGCAGTTCATCCGTGCCGTGCAGCTGCCGCTTCGGGTCTGCATCCAGCAGTTCCATCGCTTCTTCGATCCTGGCACCCGGCTGGATCTGCTCGGCGACGGCTTCCTGCTCGGCGATGATCCGGTCCAGCTCCGCCACGCCCCAGGTGTAGGTGGCCTCCAGGTCCACCGCGGAACCCAGGAACCGGCGCGACATCAGCGCGTAGCGTTCGCGGCCGACGGCGTCCTTCTCCGGCGCGGCCGGCAACACCTCGGTTTCCAGCACGGAGGCAAGCTGGCCGTAGGCAGCTGCCGCGGCTTCGGCGGCCGCCGCCAGCCTGTCGCGCAGGTCCTGGGACAGCTCGCCCTCTTCGACTGCAGCGTGCCCGGCCAGCGACCGAAAGAAACCGTCCTCGGCCGCATACGCTCCGGTCTGCTCCATCACAATGCGCACCTGCCGCTTGGCAGCGACCAGCCCGCGGTCTTTGGCCTCGCGGAGGGAGGACACATAGCCGGCGATTGCATCGGGGACGTTGGCCATCCGGCCGGCAATGTTGTTCCAGTCTTCGACGCTGCTGGTGGGCATCAGGTCGAAGATGGCGCGGATGTCCTGGGGCGGCGAGGCGATGTTGTTCAGGTCAGCCAGATCCCAGCCGGTCTCGTGGATCTCCAGCTCGAGGCCCAGCCGCTCATGCATCGCGTCCAGCGTGACCCGGTCCACGTCGTCGGTGGGTTCCAGATCTTCCAGCCTCCGCAGGGCTTCCCGGGTGGCCTCGGCGAAGGCCTCCGCGCCGGCCGGCGAGAAGTCGGGATACTCGGTCTCGTGCCCGGGGATTCCTAGCGAGGTTGCCAGCGATGGATCCAGCTCCAGCAGGGCTGCCGTGTAGGCGTCCGCTACGGCGTCGATGGCGGAGGGGATACGCCCGGGCTCCGGGGTCTTGGTCAGTTCAGATGTCTGCTCAGTCACACCGAGAGCCTACCGGCAACCAGTTGCCTTGGGCCACGTAACGCTCCGGCTGTGGCCATTTGGCGCCTCGAATCACGGTCGCCTGCAGTTGTCATCGGATCGTAGCCGGCCGCATCTGGTCCCCAACCTCGCCAACGCCTAGGTTGGGGTCAACGGTGAGGAGAACATGGTGCGAAGAAGGACGACGGCGGCGCTGGCCGCATTGGGGCTGGCGCCGGTAGTCATGCTCGGCGGCTGCGCGGCGCCGCCCGAACTGCTGAGAGCGGACGGTGTTGCCAGGGCTGACGCGGCAGCGGGCGGGTTCCCGGCAGAAATCGACGCCTTGCGGCGATCTGCCTTGACGCTGGGGGCAGCCATGCTCGCGGCGGCACCGGAGAAGAACCAGGTCACCGGCCCGGTGAGTCTGCTCTACGCCGTAGCGATGCTCCGTGCCGGCGCCGGAAGCACCACCGCGGACGAGATTGACAGGGTGCTGGGCCTGCCGGAGCAGAACCTGGACGCTGCCTTGAACTCCTTGCTGGCCCAGTGGGAGGAATTCGACGGCGACCCGGGCTCGGTCGATGAGGATGAGCCGCCCGCCAGGCCGCTGATGCATCTGGCGAACGGCGTCTTCGTGGACGCAGAGACGCCGACCGGCGAGGGCTACCTGCGCATTCTGGCGGAGCATTATGGCTCCGGCGTCTACCCGTTGGACTACTCGGATCCGTCGACCAAGGGGGCCATGGATGCCTGGGTGGACCACCACACCGGCGGCCGGATCACCGAGGCGCCACGCGGCTATCACCCCGACAACACGCTGACGCTGCTGAACGCGGTGTACTTCGCGGCTGCCTGGGAGCAGCCGTTTGACCCATCGGCTACGGAGGATGCGGATTTCACCACCGCATCGGGGGAGCGGGTTTCCGTACCCATGATGGGAAACCTGGTCCAGGCGCCGTACGCACGCGGGAAGGGCTGGCAAGGCGTGGACCTGCCGTACGGGGACGGGTTCGCGATGCGGCTCATCCTGCCCGACGGCGGCACCCCCGTCATGGACCAGACCGGACTGTTGGACGTGGCAAACGTCATGGACAGCGCCGACGACGCCATGGTCGTTCTTGAGCTGCCCCGCTGGAACCACACGCACCAGCAGGACCTGCTGCCGATCCTGCTCCGACTCGGACTCGAAGAGACCTTCGGCCCGGCGCCGGACCTGGCGGCCATTCAGCAGGACGCCTCGGTGACCGGTGCGGCCCAGCAGGCCAACATCACGGTCGGGGAAAAGGGAACGATCGCCGCGGCCGTGACCCAAATGGATGTGATGGCCGGTTCGCTGCCGCCACAGCCCGACGTCCAGCTTTCGTTCGACCGGCCCTTCCTCTACCAGATCATCCACCTGCCCACGGGCTTTCCGCTCTTCCTCGGCACGGTGATGGATCCGCGCTGAACAGTTGCACTAGCAGTCAAACACAGGGGACACCATGGCCGTGACGGAAGTGAAGCCGTATCTGTACTACGAGGGTGCCGACGCTGCCCTGGACTGGATGGAGCAGGTGCTCGGTTTCGGTCCGGCCACGCGCTGGCGCAACGCCGACGGGGTCACCGAGGAAGCCGAGATTGTGGCAGGAGGCAGCCGGATCGCCGTCTGCGGGCGCGCCGCAGACCCGGGCAACGGCGGCGGACTGCTGCTCATCGTGCACGTGGACGACGTCGATGCCCAGTACCAGCGCGTGCGGGCCGCGGTGGACATTGACGTGGAACCGCCGGCAGACCAGCCCTACGGGCCGCGGACCTTCACTGTCACCGATCCTTGGGGCTATCAATGGAATTTCTGGCAGGGCGAAGCCACGCCGCCGCCGGAGTGACCTAGCGGAAGGTGTGCCGCCAGGCTCCGGGGCCATGCGAGACGAACGGCCTCAGCAGCGGCCGGCGGGGGCGCCGGGACCGGCGCGACGGAGTACCGGCCTGCCCGGAGGACTGGAGGGCGGCAACGACGGCGGTCAGGGCTGCGAGTTCCTCAGGTGTCGGGTTGCCTTTGGCCACCGTCAGCAGGGGCTGCTGCCGTACGGCAGCGTCGCCGTGCTGGAATCCATCGGGTGTTTCCGCCGTGTTCACGGCTTCTGACCAGTTGCTCATAGCGGAATGTTTCCGTGCTTCTTATGCGGCATGGTCGCCCGTTTGTCGCGCAGCGCGCGCAAGCCGCGGACCACTTGGAGTCGGGTTTCCGACGGCGCAATCACGGCGTCGAGATAACCGAGTTCGGCGGCCTGGTAGGGGTTGAGCAGCTCTTCCTCGTACTGCGAAATGATCTCCTGCCGGCGGGCCTCGACGTCGCCGCCATCCGCGGCCACGGCCGCAAGGTCACGGCGGTAGAGGATGTTGACGGCGCCTTGGGCACCCATCACCCCGATCTGCGCCGTGGGCCAGGCCAGGTTCAGGTCGGCACCGAGCTTCTTGGAACCCATCACGATGTAGGCCCCGCCGTAGGCCTTGCGGGTGATGACGGTCAGCTTCGGCACGGTGGCCTCGGCGTAGGCGTAGAGCAGTTTGGCCCCACGCCGGATGATGCCGTTGAACTCCTGGTCCTTGCCGGGCAGGAAGCCGGGCACATCCACCAGGGTGAGGATGGGGACATTGAAGGCGTCGCAGTGACGGACGAATCGGGCGGCCTTTTCCGAGGCGTTGATGTCCAACGTGCCGGCAAACTGCATGGGCTGGTTGGCCACGATGCCGACGGTGTGCCCTTCGACGCGGCCGTAGCCGATGATCACGTTGGGCGCGTATAGGGACTGCATCTCCAGGAAGTTGCCGTCGTCGACGACGTGTTCAATTACGGTCCGCATATCGTAGGGCTGGTTGGCCGAATCCGGAATCAGCTCATCCAGGCTCAGGTCGTCATCGGTGATCTCGAGTTCTTCATCGAACTCAAGCGGAGGAGCCTCGGCCAGATTGTTCGAGGGAAGGAACTCAAGCAGTTCGCGGACGAATTCGATGGCATCCGACTCGTCAGCGGCCAGATAGGCGGAGGTGCCGGTGGTGGCATTGTGCTGGCGCGCCCCGCCCAGCGTCTCCATGTCCACCTCTTCGCCGGTGACGGTCTTGATCACGTCAGGTCCGGTGATGAACATGTGGCTGGTCTTGTCCACCATCACCACAAAGTCCGTCAGGGCCGGGGAGTAGGCGGCGCCACCCGCGCACGGACCCATGATCAGCGAAATCTGGGGCACGACGCCGGACGCGGCCACATTGTTGCGGAAGATGTCCGCAAACATCGCCAGGGATGCCACGCCTTCCTGGATGCGGGCGCCGCCGCCGTCGTTGATGCCGATCACGGGGCATCCGTTGCGCAGGGCGAATTCCTGCACCTTGACGATTTTCTCGCCGTTGACCTGGGAGAGCGAACCACCATAAACGGAGAAGTCCTGGCTGTACAACCCCACCATTCGTCCATCCACGGTGCCGTAACCGGAGACGACGCCGTCGCCGAGCGGCTTCTTTTTCTCCATTCCGAAGGCCGTAGACCTGTGCGTTGCCAAGGCATCGAACTCGACGAAGGATCCTTCGTCCACCAACATCTCG
This sequence comes from Arthrobacter sulfonylureivorans, assembly GCF_022637435.1. Classification (NCBI taxonomy): domain Bacteria; kingdom Bacillati; phylum Actinomycetota; class Actinomycetes; order Micrococcales; family Micrococcaceae; genus Arthrobacter; species Arthrobacter sulfonylureivorans. Next base: position 2,876,619 of record NZ_CP093326.1, on the reverse strand, counting down.
ATCCGTTCCCGGGCGGTGTTCTTGCCACGGGCATGTTGCTTCTCGATCGCCTCGGCGCCGGAGGGCTGCAGGGACTCTGCCTGGCGGCGGCGGAAGTCCGCAATCTTGCCTGCAGTGGTGTGCAGGTCAAGGTCTTGATCGAGGCTCATGAAATCTCCGGATTCTGCCGAGGGTGTCGGACGCTGGCGGCCTGCAGGCTGTTAAGTAGGTTTCGTACAAAACAGCGGAGCACAGGCGCGTCGCTGAACCAAGTCTAGTGAGCAGCGGCGGGGCGCCTACTGTAGGAACCCTACAATTTCGCCGCCGCTGCTTTTGGCCACCACCCGCGTTCAACGGCGGCCGACGGCCGCGCTCAAAGGTCGCCAGTCGGAGGCCGAAGGGATCGCGGCCCGCCCCACGGCCCCTCAGCTGCCTGCGATCAGTAGGATGGAACACATGAGCCAGAGTTTTTCCGACGTCGACCGCCCCGCCCTGGACTTGGACGGTCTCAGCGACGCTCTCTGTGCCCCCTTGGGTCCTTACCGGAAGCTTGAAGTGGTGGAATCCACCGGCTCCACCAATACCGATCTGGCCGCTTGGGCGGTGGCGGACAAGGTGGGCTGGTCGGACCTGAGCATTCTGGCCGCCGAGGAGCAAACGGCAGGCCGCGGCCGGCTGGACCGCCAATGGACCGCCCCGGCCCGCTCGTCGGTGATCGTGAGCATCCTGCTGCGGCCCTTCAACCGCGCCGGCAACCCCGTGCCTACCCAGAGCTATGCCTGGTTCTCGCTGCTGGCGGCCGCGGCACTGGCGGAGGCGCTGGGCGAGTATGCCCAGCTCAAGGCAGAGGTCAAATGGCCCAACGACGTGCTGGTCTCCGGGCGAAAGATCGCCGGAATCCTGGCTCAAGTCGTCAACTACCCGGACGGGTCGCCCCCCGCCGTCGTTCTCGGCACTGGCCTGAACGTGACGCTCTCCCGGGATGAGCTTCCCGTGCCCACCGCCACCAGCGTGTCGATCGAAAAGGGCCGGACAACGGACCGGAACATTCTGCTGATGTCCTACGTGCGGGTCTTCGCCAAGCGATACCGGCAATTCTGTAATGTCAACGGTGATCCGGCAGCTGAATGGAACGACGGATCCAGCTTGCTCTCGCGGATGCGCGACGTGATGGTCACGTTGGGCCAGCAGGTGCGGGCCGAACTGCCGGACGGAAAGCAGATCATCGGCGAGGCGTTCGGCCTGGACGCCTACGGCGCCGTCAAGATCCGTGATGCTGAAGGCACCGAGCACGTCGTGGCGGCCGGCGACGTGGTACACCTCCGGCCGCACGAAGGCCCGTAAGTTGACCTGGACCCCCTGCCGGATCCGGGAGCCGCGTTGCGGTTGAAACTGGATCCGGGGGAACGCGTGATTGTCATGACGCGGCCGCAGGCCCGGAAGCTGACCTGGCCGGTGGTGGCCGCGCTGCTGGTGCTTGGTGCAGGCTCCTACGTGTTGGGAAACCTGAGCCGATCCAACCCGCCGGACTGGATCGTCGAGTGGCACCCGCTGCTGCTCGCAGGACTGGCCGTGGTGGTAGCGGCGCTGCTGTCACGTCTGTTCCTCTTGCCGCTGCTGCGCTGGATCAGTACCCGGTATCTGCTCACCAGCAAGAGGCTCATCGTCCGTCGGGGCATGGGCCGGCGGCATGAGCGCCAGCTGCTGCTGGTGAACATTGCCGAGTTGCACACCGAGCAATCGATCATCCAGCGGACGCTGCGCAGCGGCAACCTCACGGTTGACCTGGGGCACGGGCGGACCAGCCGGATCGTAGACGTACCCGAGGTCTTCCGGTTCAGGACTTTGGTGGTGGAGGCCATTGAGCAGCTGCCGCGCACCGCCATGTTCGATGGTGTAGACATGGAAACAGAAACCGAATGGAACAGCTGGGACAGCTGACAGAGGAGGATGCACAGGATGGACATCAGCAGCGCGCAGGATGAACCGCGCCGGCCACCGGTGCCGCGTGATCCCGAGCTGCCCCAACTGCTGCGCCGCGAAGTACCGCTGCCGGCCGCCGACGAGCCGGCCGAGGAGGTGGAAGAGTCCCGGCCGGAGGATCCGGAACCCATCCTGGAAGCCGATCCGGTCCCGGAAGACGTGCGGACCACCGGGGGACACCCGGCTGGCGAACCCGAGCCGCTGACGTTGTCCATGCCCCGCGTGCCCTTGCCCGCCCAGACCGCTCCCGCCGGCGCGTCCAACGGCAAGGTGGACCGGCAGGCGATTAAGGACCTTGAAGTCCGGCTGCTCGGATCCGAACGGACCATGAAGCGCCGCGAAGTGGCCGCCGGCGCCGGGGTGTCGCTGTTGTCGGCCCGAAAGATCTGGCGCGCCCTCGGGTTCGCCAACCTCGGGGACGAGGATCTGGCGTTCACCCAGGCAGACCTGGACGCGCTGACCACCATCATCGACTTGGTCCGCGAGGAGCGCCTGACCGAGGAAGCGGCCATTTCGATCACCCGGTCCGTCGGACAGATGACCGACCGCATGGTTGTTTGGCAGGTTGAGGCGCTGGTGGAAGAGATGGTGCACCAGCGGGGCCTCACCGATGCCCAGGCGCGCCAGCGGCTGGTTCATGAGCTGCCTAACCTGATCGACTCCTTGGAGAAGGTGCTGGTCTACTCCTACCGCCGCCAGCTCAATGCCGGGGTGGCCCGCCTGACGGTCCGGGCCGAAGCCGGTCTGGGAGCCGGAACCGGCGCGGACGATGAGGACTCGCTGCCCCTATTGCGGGCCGTGGGCTTCGCGGACCTGGTGTCCTACACCAGCCTCTCGCGCCAGATGAACGAGAAGACCCTCGCCCAGCTGGTCCAGCGCTTTGAAAACCGTTGCGCCGAAATCATTTCGGTAGGCGGCGGCCGGCTGGTGAAAACCATCGGCGACGAAGTCCTCTACATCGCGTCGTCACCGCAGGCCGGGGCGGAAATCTCGTTGGCGTTGGCGAAGGCGATTGGCGACGACGATCTGCTGCCCTCCGCGCGAGTGGCCATGGTGTGGGGAAGGGTACTTTCCCGGCTTGGCGATATCTATGGCCCCACGGTCAATCTGGCCGCGCGGTTGACCACCCTCGCCGAACCCGGAACCGTGCTGGTCGACGCCACCACCGCGTCGACACTCGCCGGCGACGAGCGGTTTGTGCTGATCCCTCAGAAGGTCCGCACCGTCCGCGGATTCGGCGAGGTGAACCCGGTCACCGTTGCACACGGCACCGGCAAGGGCCTGGTCGTCGACTAGTCTCGGCTCGCCGATCGAGTACGCCGACTGACGCGATCGCGGTCCGGCTGTGCCCTGCGCGGGCGGACCAATACCTTCTTGACCTTAGGGGCCGCTGGCTCGGTTTGGCGTGCGGACTCGAGGAATGGCGTGCCGGGTAGGGGCGGTGCGGTGGAGGTGTAGGTGTGGCCGGTGGGGGTGGTGGTTTCCACGCTGTGCCGGGGTGCGTCGACGGGTTTGGTGGACCAGCCGTCGGCTTCCTTGGCGTGGTTGCAGCGCTCACACAGCCCCTGCCCGTTGGCCAGGGTGGTGGGACCGCCCTCGGACCACGCGACGATGTGGTCGATGTGCCGGATCGGCGCGTCGCACCAGGGACCGCCGCAGAACGCGTCCCGGGCCATGACCATCCGCCGGATCCCGTCCGGGAACTTCCGCGCCTTCGAGTCCATGCCCAGCAACTGCCCCGTCCCCGGCGCGGTATACAGCCGCCGGATCCAGACATCCTCCACGCCGCCGACCTTCAGGTTCCGCAGCCAGACCTGTTTGGCCTGCTCGCGGGCGGTCTTCCAGCCCGGCTCCGTCCCGGCCGGCGGTGCCTTCTGCCCGGTTCCCGCACCAGGCGGAGCCTTCTGTCCGAATCCGCTGCCCGGTGGACCGGACGGGTTCCGAGGCGGTGGGCTTTGGCCGGCTTGATTCCCACCGGTAGCGGCAGTGGCCAGCTCCTGCGGGTCCTGGGGCAGCCGGATCAGGTCCCGGGCGTACTGCGCCGGGACGATGCCGTACCCGGTGAGCCAGGCCGGTTCCCTCTCGCCCTGCAGCAGCGCCCGGTCGGTCATCACCAGCTGCAGTTCCAGGGCGGCGGGGTCGGCGGTGGAACGGCCGGTGACGCGTTCAAACACGGTATCGGCCATCACCTGGCCCCGGGTCCGCGGGTCCCCGGCGTTGGCCAGCCGGTCCGCTTCCTGCTGCAGCGCGGCCATCACCGCGACCCCCTGCACCACCGGCAACAGGGTCCGGACCGACACCATCACATCCGGTTCGGGCCGGGAGGAGACATACCGGTCCGCTTCGGCCTTCGCGGCCCGCTTCACCACCGCGTGCGGGTCCAACCGGTAGGCGGCGCGTTTGGCTTCGGCCTCCAACTGCCGGTTCCCGAGCCCGTGCAGGCGGTCCGGGTTCCCGGCCAGTTCCTCATCCACCACCGCCCGGTGCTCCAGGTTCAGGCAGTCGGTTTCCCTGACCAGAATCGCCGCCCGATGCTCGTTCAGTCTCCCCGCCCCGAGCGCCTGGAGCGTGTGCGGCATCTGGTTGACCAGCACCTTGGCCCGGCCCAGCAGCAAAGCGCCGTAGTTCGGCGACTCCCGGCGCGCCAACCCGACCTGCTTGGCGATCCCTTCACCCTGCCGGGCGGCGGGCACGCCCTTGGCGGCCCGCTCGGCCCGGATCCGCTGATCCAGGGCGACCATCAGCCTGGCCTGCTCCGCGGCGATCGCGTCCTTCGCGTTCTCCCTGGCGGCGATCTGGTCCACCAACCCGGCCGCAGGCGCCTCCAGATCGACCGGCGGCAACGCGATCGCCGAGCCGGTGACTACGGGCACCTCACCGCCGGCGAACGGCACCGCGGCAGCCGCAGCCGCGGCGGGTGGTTCAGGTGCTGCCGGATCAACCATCAGTGCGTCTCAATCTTCAGCGCGCCCTTAAGAGGCGCGGCATCGACTACGAACGGTCGCGGAGCAAAGCCCGCCAACGCCACCAGGAAAACCCCACCCCGATAGCCAACGATTGGTACTGAACTGCTTTGAAACCAGCCTATGGGCTGCTTCGGACAGTTTCGGAGGGTCTTTTACGGTTGTGGCTAACTATCGCTCTGCGCAGGCTGTGGAGGACGGGAGGACGGGGACGTTGGAGCGTACGGGAGACGGGAGGACGGGGCTGGCGTGTACTGGAGGACGGGACGACGGGGCTGGCGTGTACGGGAGGACGGGAGACGGGAGGACGGGGATGTTGGCGCGTACGGGAGACGGGAGGACGGGGATGGCGTGTACTGGAGGACGGGACGACGGGAGGACGGGGCTGGCGTGTACTGGAGGACGGGACGACGGGAGGACGGGAGGACGGGGACGCTGGCGTGTACGGGAGGATGTTGCGAACGGGATGAGTGCCCGGAGCACATCGGCGGAGCGACGTGTGGCCGCCAGCCAAAGTTGCTGCGGTTGAGCAGGAAAATATCAAGGGAACAATAAGGGAAGATCAGGCGGCGCTCAAACGGCAAGCCCCGCCGTCGTGCATGGATATCGGTTCTGGAGGGGGAGTTCTCCCCATGCGGCAGGTTTACGCCCGCTGGTTATACGTGTAATAGTCGGTAAGGGTCCTTGGCACGCCAAGGGCCGTCTTTCGGTGCCTGCCGGGCGGGGTCGTTGCCTGCGGCGGGGCACAACGAAGGGCGTGGGCGGATAAGGGCAGAATGACATTGCGGGGGAAAATGTTGGGGCGGACGCGGCGGCGAAAGACGCTGGCATCGACGACAACTTTCTCCGTGGCTGCGGCCCTTGTGGTCGGCGGCGCCATCTATTACCAAGGTTTCCCCACGGCTGACGTGGATTTGAACGACGGCGGTGTGTGGGTCACCAACAATGGACAGGGCATGGTGGGCCACCTGAACTACCAGTCCCAGGTGCTGGACGGCGGTTTCCGTGCCAACAGCGACGGCTTCGATGTCATGCAGAGCGCCGGCACGGTGTTCATGGAAAACCAGGACCAGGCCATGTTGAGCCCGGTGGACGTGGCGCAGATGGAACGCGGATCGGAGCAGCAACTGCCGGGCACCGCGCAGGTGGCCTTCGGCGATCAGCTGCTGTCCATCACGGACACCGTCAAGGGTCAGGTCTGGATCAGCCCGGCCAACGAGCTTGGCTCCTTCAATGAGGAGACGGCGGAGCCGCTGCTGGCCGATGCCAAGGGCAGCGTGGCCACGGTATCGAAGCAGGACACCGTCTTCATCGCCAATCCGGACGCCGGCGAGGTAGTCCGCTTCGAAGTCAATGAAGACGGCATCGCCGAACGCACGGGCGCCGATCGGGTGGACGCGTTGGCCGATGTCGGGGATCTGCAAATAGCCGCTGTGGGCGAGAAATCTGTGGTGTTCGACGCCGAGGCCGGCCTGCTGGTCCTGCCGGGCGGCCGCGAGGTCACGTTGCCGGACACCCGCGGCGGAGCGTTGCAGCAAAGTGGCGACGAGAGCCCGTTTGTGGCGGTGGCCACCGATTCCGCGTTGATCAAGCAGCCGTTGAACGGTTCGGACGCCGAAATCCTGCCGATGGAAGGCACCGGAACGCCGGCGGCCCCGGTACAGCTGGCGGGTTGCCTGCATGCGGCGTGGGCAGGGATCAACCACTACCTGCGCGACTGCGGCAACGACGCCGATGATCTCGCCCAGCCGATCCAGGGGATAGGCGCTAACGCGTCGCTGGTGTTCCGGGTGAACCGGGATGTGGTGGTGCTCAATGACGTGAACGCCGGCAACGTCTGGCTGGTGCTCGAAAACATGCAGTTGGTGGACAACTGGAGCGATTTGATCCCGCCGGAGCAGGAGAACGAAGAAGACGAAGAGGACTCGGCGGACGAAAACCCGGTCAACACGCTGCCCGACCGGACCGAAGAGAATCAGCCGCCGGTGGCGCAGGATGACACGTTCGGCGTCCGCGCGGGCCGCACCACCACCCTGACCATTCTGGACAATGATTCAGATCCCGACGGCGACGTGCTCACCGCACGCCTGAGCGGCGACGGTCCCGGCATCGGCGAGGTGCAGGGAATCTACGACAGCACCGGCCTGCAGATCCTGGTCAACGGGGACGCGTCTCCCGGCCGGCACACCTTTGGCTATGAAGTCGACGACGGCCGCGGCGGCAGTGATACCGCCCGGGTGGCCATCGACGTTCGCGCCGAGGGCAGCAACCTGCCGCCGGAACCGAAGCGGAAGACCACCATCCTGGTGGAACAGGGCCGCGAAATCAGCCAGAACATCCTCAGCGACTGGATCGACCCGGATGGCGACGACTTGTTCCTGGAGGGAGCGGACAACAGTGATGACGGCGACCTGGTCCGCACCCGGCCCGACGGGCTGCTGACGTTCCAGGACGTGGGCAAGACCTTCGGCAAGAAGGAGGTGACGGTCAGGGTGTCGGATGGTTCCGAAACCACCGAAAGAGTGGTGGTCTTCGACGTCCGGCCGCCCGGCGCGCTGCCGCCGCTGGCCAACGCCGACCATTTTTCCGCGACCGTGGGCCAGGAAATCCAGATCGCCCCGCTGAAGAACGACCAAGACCCGAACGGCGGCGAACTGAGGCTGGCAAAGACCGGCTCCGTCGCCAACGCCGCAATTGTGCCGGACTATGACGCAGGCACGGTCAAGTTCAGGGCGGAGAAGGCGGACACCTACTACTTCACCTATCTGGTCACCAACGGTCCGTCCAGCACCACCGGCCTGATCCGGATCGATGCGACCGAGGACAACGGCGACGGCGCGCCGGTGGCTGTGCGGGACGTGGCCCTGCTGCCGCAGAACGGCCAGGTGCTGGTGGATGTGCTGGCCAACGACGCCGACCCGGCCGGCGGCGTCTTGGTGGTCACCTCGGTGGAAGCGAACGGCGCGTCGGTCGCCGTCGAGGTGCTGGACCACAACATTCTGCGGATCTCGGATGTGAAGGGCCTGCATCAGCAGGCCACCATCGGCTACACCGTCTCCAACGGCACCGCCTCGGCCACGGGCGAGGTCAGCGTGATCTCCGTGGAAAGTTCAAAAAAGCCGCTGCCCCCGCAGGCCGAAGCCGATACCGCCACCGTGCGTGCCGGCGATGTGGTGACCGTGGACGTGCTGTCGAACGACACCCATCCCAACGGCGACACACTCACGCTGGCGGACGAACTTCCGGAGACCCCGGGTCCTGCCGACGGCCGGATCTTTACGGCCGAGAACACCGTGCGCTTCATCGCCGGGCAACAGGCGAAAACCGTGTACGCGGTCTACGAGGTGACCGACGCTGCCGGCCAGAAGGACTCCGCCCAGCTGCGGATCAACATCATCCCGCGCGACGATGAATCCAACTCTCAGCCTGCCCCCAAGAACCAGGAAGCCCGGGCCATCGCCGGTTCCACCGTCAGGATCCCCATCCCGCTCAACGGCATCGATCCCGACGGCGACTCCGTCTACCTGACGGGTATCGACAAAGCACCCGAACAGGGCGCGGCGGTGGCCGGACCCAACTACATCGAGTACACGGCGTCGGCACAGGGCGCCGGGACCGATACGTTCACCTACCGGGTCAAGGACCGGCTGGGCGCCGTCAATACCGCCACCGTCCGGGTGGGCATTGCCCCGGCTCAGGACAGCAACCAGAACCCGGTGGCGCTCGACGACGGGATCGAGATCCGGCCGGGCAAGACCGTCGCCGTGGACGTGCTGAAGAACGACTCGGATCCGGACGGTGACGCGCTCCGGCTGGACCCCAACAAGATCGTCGGCGAGCCGGAGTCGATTGCCGCGAAGGCCGAAGACGGCCGGGTCTACCTGACCGCTCCGGCGGAATCCGGCACGGTCAACGCGCGGTACACCGTGGGCGACGACCGCGGCGGCTCGGCCGTTGGGACCGTGACGGTCCAGGTGGATCCGGACGCGCCGCTGCAGGCGCCGCTGGCCCGCGACGACCGGGTGGAATCGGCCGACATCAAGGGGCGCACCGCCGTCGACGTCCCCGTCTTGGAGAACGACGAGGATCCCGACGGCGTGGCCAAGGACCTTGAAGTGATAGTGGACGGCGACTATCCGACGGCGCGGACGGTTGCCGACGGCCAGGTCAATGTAGAACTGACCGAGGACGTGCAGCTGATCCCGTACACCGTTCGGGACGTGGACGGGCTGCAGGCCACCGCCGTCATCTGGGTGCCGCCGCTGGGCGAGCAGTATCCGGTGTTGCGGGACAATACTCCGCTTAACGTGACAGCGGGCGACGAGCTGCAGCTTGACCTGACCGAACTGGTGGAGGTCCGGCCGGGCCGCACACCGCGCATCACCGAGGCGGACAACATTCGCGCGATCGGCACCAGCGACGACGAGTGGATGGCCGACGAGAGCACGCTCAGTTACAAGGCGGACATCGACTATGCCGGCCGCGGATCGATCACGTTCGAGGTGACCGACGGCTCGGGCCCCGACGACCCGGACGGGCTCAAGTCCACGCTGACCATCATGACCGAGGTGATTCCGGCCGCGGACCGGAATTTCCCGCCGGAGCTGACCACCGGCACGCTGGAAGTCGCCAAGGGCGAAGACGCCGTGAGCTATGACCTGCGGCCGCTGGCCAGCGACCCGAACCCGGAGGACACGGAGAAGCTGGAGTTTGCCGTCGAAGGCGGGACGCCGGAAGGATTCGACGTCCGCCTGGAGGGCAGCGTGCTGCGCGTGGCGGCGGATGCCGAGATCGAAACGGGAGCCACCGGCGTCGTCAATTTCTCCGTCACTGACGGCCGCTCGGACAAGGTGAGCAGCCGCGTGACGGTGGCAGCGACCGCATCCACGCGTCCGCTGCCGGTGGCCAACGACGACGAGGTGCCGGACGCGGTGCAGGGCGAAGCGCTGCCGGTGGACGTGCTGGCCAACGACGTCAATCCGTTCCCGGAAACGCCGCTTGAAATTGTCCGCGCGGTGCCCAACAACGGCGGAACCGCCGACATCGACGGCGAGCGGATCATCGTGACGCCCGCGGCGGACTTCTCCGGCACCATGAACGTTGAATACACGGTGGAGGACAAGACCCGCGAGGGCAGCCGGCAGGCGACGGCGAACATCTCGCTGGTGGTCAAGGGCCGGCCGGAAACGCCCAGCACGCCCCTGGTGGATTCGGTCCGCAACCAAAGCGTGGTGCTGTCCTGGACGGCGCCGAGCGACAACGGCGACCCGATCACCGGATACACCGTGAACGCCGTCGGTGGGGGATTCAGCCAGCAGTGCGCGACCACCACCTGCACGCTGACCGGCTTGAAGAACGACGTCGAATACATCTTCACGGTGACGGCGGAGAACAGTGTGGGCACGTCCGATCCGTCCGCGGAGTCTGCGGTGGCGCGTCCGGACGTGCGGCCCGCAACGCCGGCGGCACCGCAGCTTAAGTTCGGCGACAAGTCCCTGAACGTTTCCTGGACCGCGCCGGAAAACGAGGGCTCGGCGATCGAGAGCTACACGTTGGAGATCTCGCCGGCGCCGCCAAACGGCCAGCTGCAGAAGACCGGCCTGACCGGGACCAGCTACAAGTGGGAGGGGCTGGAGAACGGCCAGGCCTACGAGGTCCGCGTGCAGGCGCACAACCGGGCTCCGGAACCGAGCGAGTTCAGTGCCTACTCCGCGTCGGAGGTGCCCGCCGGGCCACCGGCCGCGCCCACCGCGCCGGCTACCGAGCGGGTCAAGTCCGTGGGCGACCAGAGCCAGCTGAAGGTGAGCTGGGCGGCACCGGCCAACAACGGCGGCGAGATCCTTGACTACACCGTGCGCGAATACCAAGGCGGGAAGCTGAATCGGACCTTCCCGGCGGTGAACGCGACCTCGCAGACGGTGACGGCACCCAATTCGGAGACCGCCTACACCTATTCCGTCACGGCGCGGAACAAGGCCGGCTCAGGCGAGGCCAGCGCACAGTCCAACGCCCGCCGTGCGGTCGGCGCGCCGGACGCGCCGACAGGTGTTGCCCTGAAGGAAACACAGACCGGCGGGGCGGGCCGATCGGTGACGGTGTCCTTCAACGAGCTCACCGCCGCGCAGCGCAACGGCGCCCAGACCGGCGAAGTCAGCTACCGGGCGACCTTCAGCGACGGCCGGACCATGGCCATCACGAACGGCCAGCAGGTGGGCGGCTTCGCCAACGGCAAGGCCGTCAACGTCCGTATCATTACCGTGGCCAACAGCGACGGCGCGAGCTACTCGAGTGCGCCGAGTGCGGCATCCGGCAATGCGACGCCGTACGGCGCTCCCGGCACCCCGAACGTCTCCGGTCAGAACGGCGCCCGGGAGCAGCAAAGCGTCACGTTTAGCTGGAGCCCGCCTGCGGTGGGCAGCCACGACGTGGCCCAGATTCAGATCCGGGTAGACGGAGGTTCCTGGGATAACGTAGCGAATTCGGGCAGTAGGGCGGTCAACACGGGTGCTTACAACAAGCAAGTCAAGTTCGAGGCACGATCGCTGAACTCGCAAGGCACGGCAGGTGCTGTCGCCTCCACCAGTGCCAAGTCCGGCGATGCTCCGCCGCCCCCGCCGCCGCCGAAGACGGAGTGGACGGTCACCGTCGGCGGTGGCGGCACAGACCTCGACAACGGCCACCGGACCTGCATGGAGAATGCCAACGGCAGCAGCGACAACTACGACAACGGCAAATGCGCCGGCGACCACTGGGCCATCTGGGGCAGCGACATCGTAGTCAAGTGCTACGTCGAGTGGAGCAGCGGAAAGTGGTACAAGCAGATCGGCGGCGGCCAACCGCAGAACCACAACATGGTGGTCAAGGGTCTGCATGTTCGTGAGGCGGGAAGCAACGGGCATCTGGCCAATACAGCTCCGGCGGGGATGGGCAGATGCTAACCCGTTCCGACAGCCGTGGCTGGAGTACGTGCGCCCGCTCCGTAAAGTAGCTAGTGCCTTTTGACACCGATGCAAGACGAAGAGAGACCGAGAACAGCATGACGATGACTTCCGAGCAGGCCGAGTGGTTCGCCGAGACGTTCGAGAAGCTGGCCGCCAATGTGGGCCAGGCGGTGCTGGGCAAGAACCAGGTGGTGCGGTTGGTGCTGACCGCCATGCTGGCCGAGGGGCACGTGCTGCTGGAGGATGCTCCGGGCACGGGCAAGACCATGCTGGCCCGGTCGCTGTCCGCCACGGTGCAGGGTTCGAACTCGCGCATTCAGTTCACGCCGGATCTGCTTCCGTCGGACGTCACGGGCATCACGATTTACGACCAGAAGACGCAGAAGTTCGAGTTCCACAAGGGTCCGATCTTCGCCACGGTGGTGCTGGCGGACGAGATCAACCGTGCCTCGCCGAAGACCCAGTCGGCGCTGCTGGAAGTGATGGAAGAGGGCCGGGTGACGGTGGACGGCGTGACCTACGACGCCGGACGGCCCTTCATGGTCATCGCGACGCAGAACCCGATCGAGCAGGCCGGTACCTACCGGCTGCCGGAAGCCCAGCTGGACCGTTTCCTGATCAAAACGTCAATCGGTTACCCTGACCGGGCATCGACGGTGGAACTGCTGGGCGGAGCGAGTACCCGTGACCGGTCCGCGGCGCTGACACCGATCATCACGCCGCAGGCCGTGCGGGATATGGCGGATCTGGCCGCCACCAACCATGTGGACACCTCGGTGCTGGAGTACGTCTCGCATCTGTGCGAGGAAACCCGCAATGCTTCCGAGTCGCGCCTGGGCGTCAGCGTCCGCGGTGCCCTGGCCATGGTCCGTGCGGCCAAGGTCTGGGCCGCTTCCCAGGGCCGCAACTTTGTGCTGCCGGACGACATCAAGGAACTGGCGCCGGTGGTCTGGAACCACAGGTTCGTGATGGACCCCGAGGCGGAGTTTGCCGGCGCCACACCGGAGGCCGTGATGTCCCGTGTGCTGGCCGACGTGCCTGCCCCGCAGCAGCGGGTGACGGTCTAAGGCCGTGCCTGAGAATCGATTCCCGCCGGAGCCGTCTGCATGACGGAGACGGCGACTAAGCGGGACACGGAGCAGACCAGCAGGCTCGGCGGCATCGGCGAAACGATCCGCCGGGTAGCCCCGGACAAGTCCAGCTTGCTGCATCCGGCCTCGCTGGCTGCCGAAGCGGCTTCGCTCACCGAGCAATACCTGCAGCCGGCCTCGCGGCGGGCGAAGAACGTCGCCGGGCGCTACCTGAGGCCGGTACTGGAAACGGTCAGTCCGCTGGGCTGGGTGGTGGCCGGCAGCGCGCTGCTGCTGCTGGTGCTCGGAGCGGCCTTCGGCTGGCAGGAAGCCAAGATCGCGGCGCTGATGGGCTTGTTCCTGCTGCTGCTGGCCATCGGTTTTGTCCTCGGCCGTTCTTCGTACGGGGTCGAATTGGATCTGGCACGCACCAGGGTTGCGGTCGGCGACCGGGCCGTGGGCAGCGTGGCCGTGACGAACACCGCGGACAAGCCGTTGCTGCCGGCCGCGTTGGAGCTGCCGGTGGGAGCGGCCACGGCCGTGTTCCAGTTGCCGCGGATGAAGGCCGGGCAGGTGCATGAAGACCTGTTCACCATCCCCACCCAGCGCCGCGCCGTCATCGTGGTCGGCCCGGTCCGCTCCGTGCGTCAGGATCCGCTGGGCCTGCTGCGCCGCCAAATGATGTGGACGGAACCGACCGATCTGTTCGTGCATCCGCGAACCACGGCCCTGGGCAGTTCGGCCTCCGGCTTCATCCGCGACCTCGAGGGCCTGCCCACCAAGGAACTGGCCAGCGCCGATGTCTCCTTCCATGCACTGCGTGACTACGTCCCCGGCGACGACCGCCGCTACATCCACTGGAAGACAACGGCGCGCACCAACTCGCTGATGGTGCGCCAGTTCGAGGAAACCCGCCGCGCGCACCTGGCCGTTGCGGTATCCACCAATACGGAGGAATACAGTTCGGAGGAAGACTTCGAACTGGCTGTCTCCGTGGCGGCCTCGATCGGGCTGCAGGCCATCCGCGAACAGCGCAACCTGAGCGTGCTGACCCAGCGTGGCCCGCTGCGCAGCGAAACCGGTCGCATTCTGCTGGATGAAATGACCCGGATCGAAGGCAGGCCGCAGCGTTCCACCGCGGTGGAACTGGCCCGCGGTACCGCCGAGGCCGTGCCCAATGCGTCCGTGATGTTCCTGGTCGTCGGAGACCAGGTCTCGGCCACCCAGCTGCGCCAAGCGTCGTCCGCGGTGCCGGCCGGCATCCGGGCCTTCGCCATCCGCTGCGGTGGGGGACTCGAGGCCGCACGGGCGACCATCGGCGATCTGTCCGTGTTGTCGCTGCCCAGCCTGGACGACCTGGCCATCGTGCTCAGGAGGGCCGCCGCATGAACGGCAGCTCAAACGCCCCGCAACCGGGCCGGCAGACTACCCGTGTACGCCGTCGTGCCGCGGATGGGAAGAACGACGCCGGTCTGCCCGCCGCGCGCCGGCGGCTCCCGCCGACCGCCGGGGCACTGGCGGCCTGGTTGCCGCGGCCGGCACGTCAGTTAGCCATCGACGCAGCCGTCCTGGTGCTGCTGCTCGGACTGGGGCTGGCCGGCTTCCACCACGTTTTTGGCGGCAACGGCCGATACCTGACCGCGGGTTTCGGCGGCATCGTCGTCGGACTGCTGCTGTCTCTGGCCTGCGCGCGCTACCGGTTGGGGCTGTTGTCCACGGCCACCGCCGGGCTGGGCGCCTACCTGCTGTTCGGCAGCGCCTTCGCCGCGCCCACCGAGGCCACCGGCGGTGTGCTGCCGTCGCTGGAGTCCCTGCGCACCGTGCTGACCGGCTTCGTCTTCGCGTGGAAGGACATCCTCACCGTGGCCCCGCCGGTGGGAGTCTCCGGCGGCATGCTGGTGGTGCCGTTCCTGGGCGCGTTGGCCTCGGCGCTGCTGGCGGGCACCCTGGCGTGGCGCGTCCACAGACCGTACTGGCCGCTGCTGCCGGTACTGGCGTTTTTCCTGCTCGGCATCGCCTTCGGCACGGACGTCCCGGCGCTGCCGGTGCTGCGTGGCGTGCTGCTGGTCGCGGTATCGGCGGCCTGGCTCGCATGGCACCGCCATCTGGCCCGCGGCGATGCGTCCGCCGGTGTGACGGCCAGCCCGGCGTTGGCCGACACGGCCGCGCACCGGGCCGGGCTGCGGCGCAGGTTCGGCATGGGCGCCGGCATGCTGGCAGGAGCGGTGGTGTTGACGGCGTTGGCCGGCCCCGCACTCACGGCGCGGGGCGAGCGAGAGGTGCTGCGCGACGTCGTCGTACCCCCGGTCAATCTCTATGACTACCCCAGTCCGCTGATGGATTTCCGCGGCTACGTGAAGGACCGGCCCGACGAAACGCTCTTCACCGTGGCTGGGCTGCCGGAGGGCCAGCGGGTGCGGTTGGCCGCGCTGGATACCTTCGACGGCACCGTGTACAACGTCAATCCGGAAAGCGGCGGCAACTTCACACCGGTGGGCGACGCCGGTTCGCTGGGCCAAGTGTCCGGCGACGACGCGCGGCTGAACATCCGGATCGAGGATTACAGCGGCGTCTGGCTGCCGGCCGGCGGGCGCATCAACGGCATGGCGTTCGACGGTGAACGGGCCGGCGAGCTGGGCGGGTCGTTGTTCTACAACGACGAGTCGAAAACCGCGCTGACCACCAGGTACCTGCAAGCCGGCGACGGCTACTCGGTGGAGACCACTTTCCCGGGCCGGTGGGAAGATGCCCAGCTGGCCCAGTACGACTTCGCGTCCGTCCGCCTGCCGGAACCGGCCCGGGTTCCGGACATCATTGCGGCCAAGGCCAACGAGTTCGTGGGCGAAGCGACGGTACCGATCGAACAGGTCCGCCAACTGGAGCGGAACCTGCACGAGAACGGTTTCTTCAGCAACGGCAAGGAAGACGAGGCCCGCAGCCTGTCCGGGCATCACGCCGGGCGGATGATCCAGCTGCTGGATGCCGAGCAGATGATTGGCGACGACGAGCAGTACGCCGTCGCCATGGCGCTGATGTCCCGGCACCTGGGCATCCCGGCGCGGGTGGTGATGGGTTTCTACCCGGATCCGCAGGACGGCCGCTCAGGCTCCGGGCCGGTGGAGATCAAGGGCGAGGACGTGCACGCCTGGGTGGAGGTGGCCTTCGAACATGCCGGTTGGGTCGCGTTCGATCCCACGCCGGACGAGGACAACGAGCCGACTCCGCCGCAGCAGGAGCCCAAATCGACGCCGAAGCCCCAGGTCCTGCAGCCGCCGCCCCCGCCGCAG
Source organism: Arthrobacter sulfonylureivorans (assembly GCF_022637435.1). Taxonomy (NCBI): domain Bacteria; kingdom Bacillati; phylum Actinomycetota; class Actinomycetes; order Micrococcales; family Micrococcaceae; genus Arthrobacter; species Arthrobacter sulfonylureivorans. Next base: position 2,860,396 of record NZ_CP093326.1, on the reverse strand, counting down.
GAACCGGCCGAACTGCCGCCGGACACCGCTCCGGAACCGCAGGACGCCGAGCAACAGGACAAGTCGTTCTGGGACCAGTGGGGCTGGCTCTTCGCCGCGGTGGGGCTGGCCACCCTTCCGCTGGCGGTGTTGCTGGCGCCGCTGTTGCTGATCGCCTGGCTGAAGCTGCGCCGGCGCAAGCGGCGGGCCAGCGAAGGCCTGCCCAGCCAGCGGGTGGGCGGAGGCTGGCGCGAAGTGATCTCGCTGGCCACCGACATGGGAGCGCGGGCGGCCCCCAATGCCACCCGGCGCGAGCACGCGTCCGCCTTGGCGGAGGAATTCCCGACGACGGCGGCGGGCACCACGCTGCTGGCGCGGCGGGCCGACGCCGCGATCTTCGGGGCCGCCGAGCCCACGGAGGTCCAGGTGCAGCAGTATTGGGATCATGTGGACCAGTCGCTGGCGGACATGAAGGGATCGTTGGGCTTCTGGCAGCGGCAGCGGGCCAAATACACGCCGCGCTCGCTGGTGGCCGACGCCAGGCGGCGGCTCGCCCAGCGCCGGCGCAGCCCGGCCGCCGCCAGATTCCGTACAGTAGACTCACAGACCGGACGGTCGGAACAAGGCGGGAGCAGCACGTGGCAGCAAGACTGAATCTGGTCAGCGCCTCGGCCGGAAAACGGCTCGGGGCGTGGCTGATCGACAAGATTCCGCCGGCCATCCTGATGCTGGCCGCCTACGCCGCCAGCGTTCCCGCCGTGCTGCAGGCCGCGGCCTCAGGCAGCGCCTCCGCAGCCGGCTCGGCGGTGGGCGGACTGTTCCTCTGGCTTGGACTGGCATCGCTGCTCTCGCTGGCCTACACCGTGTGGCTGTGGGGCTGGGAAGCCACCACCGGCAAGACCCCCGGCAACCTTGTGCTGGGCCTGCGCACCGCCAACGAGGACGGCCATGCTGCCGGCTGGGGCGCCATCTTCCTGCGCGGCCTGATCATCGCCGTCGGCGGACTGGTGTTGGCCGTTGGCGCCATCGTGGTGGTGGTCTCCAATGTGTGGGACCGGAACCACAAGCGGCAGGGCTGGCATGACAAGGTGGCCAAGACCCTGGTGCTGGATGTAGCACAGGGCCGCGACCCGCTGACCACCGGCGGCCTGTACGGGCCGGCGGCCTTCGCGCCGGAGGGCACCGACGCTCACGCCGGCTTTGCGGGAGCGGCTTCGCTAGGACAGCATCCGCACGGGGCCTCCCCGGTGGAGGCAGCCCAGCAGCCTTCCGGCGTCATTTCCGCGATCCCGGGATTCGGTGCGGATGCGGTACCGGCACCGGTTGCTGCGCCAGTTGCCCCCGCAGCTGGCGCCATCGCCGTGCCGCCGGCGCCGGTGCCTGGTGACCAGAGCACCCGAGAGGCCGCGCCGTCGTACGCCCTGGCCATGGCTGGACCGGCAGCGGCAGGCACGCCTGCGGCAGGAACCGCTTCGGGAGTCGCCAGCGGGGACGAGCATCCAGATGAAGAGTTCGCCGCTACCCTGGTCCGCGCGTCCGGCACGCAGGCGGGCCCACTCACTCTTACCTTCGACGACGGGCGCGACGTGGTACTTGAAACGACGGCGCTGATCGGGCGCAACCCGGCCGCAGCCGCCGGTGAAGACATCGATCAGCTGATCGACTTCGCGGACATGGGACGCTCGGTGTCCAAGACCCACGTGCTGTTGCGCGTGGACGGCCCTACGGTCTGGGTCACCGACCGGAACTCCACCAATGGCACCGCGGTGACCGGTGCTGACGGCATCCGCCGGCAGCTGGCCCCGGGAGAACCCGTGGCAGCGGCTCCCGGTGCCACCGTGGAGTTCGGCGACCGCAGCTTCACCATCGGAGCGGCATGAGCGCGGCATCGGGCGCCGAGGCCATCCGGCTCAACGTCGGGGCCGGCTCGGACCGCGGACTACGGCGAATGCTTAACGAGGACGCGTATCTGGCCGACGGCACCATGTTCGTGGTGGCCGACGGGATGGGCGGACATGAGGCCGGGGAAGTGGCCAGCCGCATTTGCGTGGAAACGATGCGCGACTACGTGGCCAGCCACGAGCTGGGCGCCCACGAGCTCGAACAGCTGATTGCCCGGGCAGACGCGCGGATCAGGGCCGCGGCAGCATCCCGTGCGGGGACCACCGTGTCCGGCGCGGCGCTGGTCTCCGAACGCGGTGTGCCCTACTGGCTGGTGTTCAATGTGGGCGATTCCCGCACCTACCGGTTGCACAAGGGCCGGCTCGAACAGATCAGTGTGGACCACTCCGAGGTGCAGGAACTGCTGGAGGCGGGACGGATCACGGCCCAGGAAGCGCTGGTGCATCCGCGCCGGCATGTTGTCACCCGGGCACTGGGCACCGGCGAAGACAACCAGCCGGATTTTTGGATGGTGCCGGTGGAACCGGGGGACAGGATCATGATCTGTTCCGACGGGCTGACCTCGGAGGTCAGCAATGACCACATCTACACCATCCTCACCTCGCTGTCCCGGCCGCAGGACGCGGTCGATTCGCTGATCCAGGCGGCTTTGCGTTCGGGCGGACGGGACAATATCACCGTGGTGGTGATTGACGCCGACGGCCTCCAGGACGACCCCGAAGACGCCTCGACCGCGCCACGGCAGGAGGATACGACGACGCTGCCCCGGCTGGCGGCTCCCGGAGAGCCGGCCTCGGAGGAGGATGACCGGTGACGGGCCAGACCTACAGCCCGGGGAGTTGGATCGGCCTGGTCAGCGGCGGCACCGCAGTGCTCCTGGAACCGGGTTCCGACGATGACTTGGTGCAGCAGCTCTGGCAGGCGTTGGAGTCCGGTGCCACCCTCGAGTCTTTGCTGGGCACCGTCGTGTCCGGCTGCGGCGCCAATCTGTCCGCCATGCCTCAGTTCGGCATCGTCTCCACCGCCGACGGCATCCATGCGGTGCTCCGCGGAGACGTGGTGGTGTCCGCGGATTCGGACGGGCAGGAGCTGAGCGGGCACGGAGTCTCCAGCTGGACCGAAGGACGGCTGGCCTCCGACAGCGCCACCATTGCGCTCGGATCCGGCGGAACCGATTCGGCAGTCCAGCCGGGGCCGTGGCTGCCGCTGCGCGCCGGCGCGGTCCAGCTGGGAACCCTTCGGCTGGGCGCGGTAGCCGCCGGGGCGCCGACTGCCGCGGCACCCACCGCCGCGGTACAGGCTGCCTCCGCTGCCCGGCCCGCCGGCGTCCGCGCTGCCGCAGTACCGGCGCGGCAGACCTCCGCCGTCGAACCGGCGCCCCCTTTTGCCGGGCCTGGCTTGTCCGAAAATTTGGACATGACCGGCATCTACGTGCCGGAGGATGAGTCCGACGGCGCTGCCGCCGCGGCCGACCCAGCCTCCGCGGACGGGCAGCCGGCCGGCGGCCAGACGGAACCGGACGCCGAGGCGGCCGTTGACGAGCTGGACCAGACGGTTGTCCATACCGCCGCGCAACGGGCCAATCTGCCCCCAGCACCACAGCAGCAGTCCGCTGACGCAGTCCGGGGGAGCACCGCCGTCGCACCGGATGTCCGGGCTGGCCGCAACGCCGGGAAGCCGGCCCAACCGGCGGACCTGATCGACGCCGTTCCCTGGCTGACGCGTTCCGCTGCCGCGGGTACTGCGGCGTCGGCGGCCCCGGAGCCGCAGCCGGTGGCCTCGGCCAACCGCGGCCCGGGGCCGGCCGCCCAGCCGGCCGGGCTCGACGAGGGCGACCACGACGGGCAGACGCTGATGCGCAGCGACCTGCCCGATGTTCCGTCTGCGCCCGCTGCCGCTGCCCCGGCGTCGGCACCGAGCACCGCACCGATGGTGCTGGCCCGGACGTGCCGGGACGGCCACGCCAACCCGCCGACCAGTTCCGCGTGCGCCCTCTGCGGTGCTCCGCTGGACGAGGACGCGCAGGAGGTGCAACGGCCGGTACTCGGGCGGATGCGGGTCTCCACCGGTGACGTGGTGGAGCTGGACCGGCCGGTGATTGTGGGACGGCAGCCTTCGGCCAACAGGGTCCAGGGCAGCGTGATGCCGCGGCTGGTTCCGGTGCACAGCGCCAGCGGGGATATCTCGCGTTCGCATGTGGAAGTCAGGCTGGAAGGCTGGCACGTGATCCTGGCGGACCTGAAGTCCACCAACGGCACGGTGCTGCTGCGCGGCCGGCAGGCTCCGCGGCGGCTGGGCCACGGGGAAGCGGTCATGCTGCTGGACGGCGACATCGCGGACCTGGGCGACGGCATCTCGCTGCGCTTCGAGGACCTTCCGTGAGCGTGAAGCGTCCGCCCGCGCCGCCGCCGAACATTGACGGTTACCGCTATGTCCGGCTGCTTGGCTCGGGCGGTTTCTCCGACGTGTACCTTTACGAACAGGACCGGCCCAAGCGCCGGGTGGCCGTCAAGGTGCTGCTGTCCGGGCTGAGGACCGAGGACGCCCGCCGCCGCTTCGAATCCGAGGCGAACCTGATGGCGCAGCTGTCCACGCACCCGTTCATCGTCACGATTTACGAGGCCAACCTCACCGCCGACGGACATTCCTACCTGGCCATGGAGTACTGCTCGCGGCCCAGCCTGGAGGCGCGCTACCGCCAAGGGCCGCTGGGTGTGGACGAGGTCCTGACCCTCGGCATCCAGGTGGCCTCCGCCGTGGAAACAGCGCACCGGGCGGGAATCGCGCACCGCGACATCAAACCGGCCAACATTCTGGTCACCGATTACAACCGTCCGGCGCTGACCGACTTCGGCATCTCCTCCAGCACCGACGCCGCGGACAGCGACGCCGGCATGTCCATTCCGTGGTCGCCGCCGGAAGCCTTCAAGGGCGACGCCGGCAACGGCACCCGCAGCGATATCTGGGCCTTGGGCGCCACGGTCTACACGCTGCTGGCCGGACGGTCCCCGTTCATGCAGCCCGGCGGAAGCAACTCGCAGCGCGACCTGATGGACCGCATTGCCCATGCACCGCTGCCGCCGCTGCGCCGGGCAGATGTGCCGGCATCGCTGGAACTGGCCCTGGCCACCGCGATGGCCAAGTCGCCGGGCTCACGGTTCAAATCGGCCCACGCCTTCGCGCTGTCCCTGCAGCGGGTCCAAGCCGAACTGAACCTGTCCGTCACACCGTTCGAAGTGCTGGAGGACGCGCCCTCCGCAGGCGAGGCGGATGCCGACGACGGCGAAGCGACGCGGGTGCGCGGGATCGTCTCGATCGACCCACGCGTGGCACCGCCGGCGGCCGCGTCCGTCTTCCCGGAGCGCACCGAGCGGTTGCCCACGGGACCGGACGGGCGGCGGCTGGAACGGGAGCCGGATGACTCCACCGTCCTGAGGGACTCGGAGCAAGACCAGTGGACGGATTCCGGCGGTGCCCGCCGCCGTCCCTGGGCATGGGCAGCCGGGGCGGTTGCAGCGGCGGCCGTGGCTGCGGGCGTCATCTTTGTGCTCAACGGGGCGGCGCCCGAGGCGGCCGTGCCTGATGCGCCGGTCAGCCGGGCACCGGCCAACGCGTTGGAAGGCCTGTCCGGCAACGTGGTGCCGCCCGAGGACCTGGACGGCCGGGTCCAAGGAAGCGAAGCCGTCTTCAGCTGGACCAATCCGGATCCGCGCGACGACGACCTGTTCATCTGGACGCCCGTCACCGCGCTGGGCCAGGGCGAGCCCGAACGCACCGGCGAACCAAAGGCGGCGCTGCCGCTGGCGGAAAACGACCGGACCTGCATCGAGGTAGTGGTGGTGCGGGCGAACGGCCGGGCCTCGGATCCGGTCCGCGGCTGCGCCGACGAATAGCCGGGTGCCGCCGGAATAGCGTTAGAAGTCGGTTCATGAAACGATCAACTCGCCTCGACACGTTCGGGCAACACAACATACAGGGGGCTACCGGTGGCGGATGTGAGCATTGAGTTCTGCGGGGAGTGGTATGAACCCACGGACGATGACGTGTTCACCATTGGACGCGAAGGCGATCTGGAGATCGACGACAATCCGTACCTGCACCGCAAGTTCCTGCAGATAGCCCACTACGACGACATCTGGTGGCTGGCCAACGTCGGCTCCCTGATCTCGGCCACCGTCGCCGATTCCACCGGCGGCATGCAGGCCTGGCTGGCGCCGGGCGCACGGATCCCGCTGGTCTTCAGCCTGACGAACATCGTCTTCACCGCCGGCCCGACCACCTACGAGTTGTCCGTCCACGTCAAGACGCCGTCCTTCCGGCAGGAACACCGGGACACGGATGCGGTCGGGGAGACCACCATCGGTCCGGTGATCTTCACCGACTCGCAAAAGGCGTTGATCCTGGCCCTGGCCGAACCCATGCTCAAGCGCGACGGCACCGGGCTGAGCTCGATTCCGTCGTCGTCGCAGGCGGCCGCCCGGCTGGGCTGGCCGCTGACCAAGTTCAACCGCAAGTTGGATAACGTCTGCGACAAGCTGGACCGCGTAGGCGTCGCCGGGCTGCGCGGCGGCGGAGGCAAGCTCGCCACCAACCGGCGGGCGCGGCTGGTCGAGCACGCGGTGACCTCCCATCTGGTCACCGCAGCGGACCTGCCGCTGCTCGACGAACAGTTGGATGCCGAAGACTGAACGCAACGTGCCCATCCAACGAGGCACCGCCGTCGTCGCCTGAACCGGGCTCCTGGGGCAAGATAGTCAGGTGAGCACAGTCGAAACATCCGCCAGCGAAATCCCGAGCGACGAGATCCGGGACGAATACGAGCAACTGACCGAGAACGTCCGCAAGTACCGCTACGCGTACTACAACGAGGACGCCCCGCTGATCTCGGACGCCGAATTCGACGCGCTGTACCGGCGGCTGGAAGAAATCGAGGCGCTGCATCCGGAACTGGTGGCCAACGACTCGCCCACCCAGGAAGTCGGCGGCGAGGTCTCGGCCGCCTTTGCCCCGGTGGAGCACCTACAGCGGATGTACTCGTTGGAGGACGTCTTCTCGCTGGACGAGCTGAAGGCCTGGCTGGACCGTGCCACCGCCTCCGTGGCGAATCTGGGTAACGGCAGGAAACTGCGCTGGCTCAGCGAGGTGAAGATCGACGGACTGGCCGTGAACCTGCTCTACCGCAACGGCGAACTGGTCCGTGCCGCCACCCGCGGTGACGGGACCACCGGCGAAGACATCACCCATAATGTGCTGACCATCGGGGACATTCCGCGCAAGCTCACCGGCAGCAACTTTCCGGCCGAGGTGGAGATCCGCGGCGAAATCTTCATCCCCACCAAAGACTTCCTGGCCCTGAACGAACGGATGGTGGAGGCCGGCAAGGCGCCGTTCGCCAACCCGCGCAACTCCGCGGCCGGCTCGCTGCGCCAGAAGGACCCGAAGGTGACGGCGGAGCGGCCGCTGCACATGTTTGTCCACGGGATCGGTGCCCGCGAAGGACTGGACGCGGAGAGCCAATCGGACACCTACCGCCTGCTGAGCGGTTGGGGGCTGCCCACCAGTCCCTACTTCAAGGTGGTGGACAGCTACCAGGACGTGCTTGCCTTCATCGAGCACTACGGCGAGCACCGCCACGACCTGCTGCATGAGATCGACGGCATCGTGGTCAAGGTGGACGACTTCGGCCTGCAGCGCGCGCTCGGCCACACCTCGCGCGTGCCGCGCTGGTCCGTTGCCTACAAGTACCCGCCGGAAGAAGTCCACACCAAGCTGCTGGACATCCGCGTGAATGTGGGCCGCACCGGCCGGGTCACGCCATACGGCGTGATGGAACCGGTGAAGGTGGCCGGCTCCACCGTGGAGATGGCCACGCTACACAACCAGGACGTGGTCAAGGCCAAAGGCGTGAAGATCGGCGACATCGTGGTGCTGCGCAAGGCCGGCGACGTGATCCCGGAGATCGTCGGCCCGGTCATGGCGCTGCGCGAGGCGCAGGATCCGCCGGTCCGCGACTTCGCCATGCCCACCGTCTGCCCCTCCTGCGGCACGCCGCTGGCGCCCGCCAAGGAGGGCGACATTGACATCCGCTGCCCCAATGCGCGCTCGTGTCCCTCCCAACTGCGTGAGCGCGTCTTCCACCTTGCGGGCAGGGGCGCGTTCGACGTCGAGGCGCTGGGCTGGGAGGCCGCCGTCGCCCTCACCACGGGGCCGGGCCCGGACCCGGCGACTATCGGCGGCTACCCGGCGCCGGAGGGTCCCGGAGTCCTGACCGACGAAGCCCGCCTCTTCGAGCTCGCGGAAGGCAACGCCGACCAGACGCTGCGCGAGGCGCTGGCCGAGATCAAAGTCTGGCGCGAGAAGCGCTCCAAGGGGGCCGGCACCGGCCAGTGGGAGTTGGTCCCATACTTCTGGACCAAGCCGACGGCGAAGACCCCGTCCAAGCCCGCCGCCAACACGGAGAAGCTCTTCCGGGAATTGGAAAAGGCCAAGACCCAGCCGCTCTGGCGAGTACTGGTCGCGCTGTCCATCCGGCATGTCGGGCCCACCGCCTCCCGCGCCCTGGCCACCGCGTTCGGGTCGATGGAAAACATCCGGTCGGCCAGCGAGGAACAGTTGGCGCACGTGGACGGCGTCGGCCCCACTATCGCGGCCGCCTTGAAGGAGTGGTTCGCGGTGGACTGGCACGTGGGGATCGTGGAGGCTTGGGAGAAAGCCGGAGTGCGGATGGCCGATGAGGTGGACGAGAGCACGCCGCGCACGCTGGAGGGGCTGACCGTGGTGGTTACGGGCACGTTGCCGAACTTCAGCCGCGACGAGGCCAAGGAAGCGATCATCATCCGCGGCGGCAAGGCGTCCGGATCCGTCTCGAAGAACACCAGCTACGTAGTAGCGGGCGAGAACGCCGGCACCAAACTGGACAAGGCCGAATCGCTCGGCCTGACCGTCCTGGATGAGGACGGATTCCGCCGCTTACTGGAAACCGGCACGGCATGACGGGGGAGCGGCCTGCCGACACCAGCTGGCAGAAAATCCTCTCCACGCTGGCCAGCCATCGGCTGCGTGGACTCTATGCGGCCTTGGTGCTGGGCCAGCAACCCGAGATGACCGCCAAGGAACGGCAGAAGCTGCTCGCCTCCGGCTTGGTGATGGACGACGGCGGCGCCCTCACCGTTGCTCCGGACGTTTTCAAGGCGGCGCTGGCGGCGGCACGGACACCGGAGCCGACCGGACCGGAACGCTTCCTGGCCGGCGGGCTGGTGGTGCTGCCGCACCGAGCGGCCGACCGGCTGGAACTCTTGGGCTACCTCCGCGACCAGGTCATCGCGGGCGGAGAAACAATGGCCGAAAAGGACTTGAACGCCAAGCTGGCCGTGTTCACCGCCGACGTGCCGATGCTCCGGCGCGCCATGGTGGACTACGGCTTCCTGGTCCGCGAGCCGGACGGCAGCGTCTACCGCCGGGCGCCGGCTCAATAGCCCGGCGACTCGCTGCTGGGGTCCAGCCGGAAAGGCAGACGTGACTCGCGTCACCGGCCATGGGAGCATGGACGTGTGGAGCTGCCATGAACGAGTTCTTCGCCGATGGTTTTCCCTGGTGGTTCATCTGGGTTGGCTTCGCCGTGGTCTCCGGCATGGGACAGCACGCCAAGCGCACCAGGCGCCAGCAGGCCAGGAACCGGGCGGGTGGCCAGCGCCGCGAAAGCGCTTGGTCGGAGGCGGCCCGGCGCGAGGCGGACCGGCGGCATGCCGCCGCTGCCGCCCACCAGCAGCGGCTTCGCGATACCGAGAAACTGATGGCTGACCATCACGCGGTCAACGTCCGCTGGCTCGACTACGAGCTGGACGTAGCGAAACTGATCGACTATCCGATGATGTCCGACGTGCGTGAACCGCTCACCGTGGCGTTCCTGCGCGCCAAACGGACTGCCGACGGGCTGCTCCCGGTCACAGCGGCGGAAATCGCCACCGATGAGCGGCTGCGCGAATATCGCGAGGCGGTCCGCGCCTTTGAGGTTGCCTTCGACATCGCCGAACGCGAGGCCCGCCGGATCCGGGATCAACACTTCAGCGGACCAGAACGGCTGCGGCTGAACACCGCCCGCCGGCTGCTGACCATCGCGGTGGACCGGGCGGCCACGCCGGCCGAGCGGCAACTGGCCTACAGCCGGGCGCGCAAGGAGCTGGATGGGCTCTTGGCCCTGCCTGCCGAGGCGCTGGCAGCCCTGCAGCGGCAGGTCAATCCCGAATTGCTGCCGCTGCCTGACCCGCCGGCCGGGCCGAGGCGCGGCGACCGGCCCGAGCAGCGGCCCGGCCACATCTCCGACCCGCAGCCCGGCTGAACCGGGACGGATGACCGCATTGGCGCGCACCGCCCGCGGTGCGCGAAACTGTTAAGGCACGCACCGCCGTCGTGCTTTCCCCTTTCCGCGAGGACCCGCCCCAGCACATGCACATCACCATCCGCCCTGCCACCGCAGCTGATTACGACGACGTAGCGCGCCTGACGCGCGAGGCCTATCTGGCCGCGGGCCATTTTCCGGCCGCCGACCACCCGTATCTGGTTCACGTATCCGACGTGGCACACCGGGCCGCGCGGGCCGAGGTGTGGGTGGCCGAGCGCGGCGGACGAGTTGCCGGCGCGGTGACGCTGGCCCGGGCCGGTGGGGAATATGCGGACATCGCCCAAGAGGGCGAGCTGGAGTTCCGGATGCTGGCGGTCGATCCGGGGTTGCAGCGCTCCGGCGTGGGGCGGGCACTGGTGGAGGCGATCGTGGCCCATGCCCGCACCCTGGAGGGGATTGATTCGGTGAGCCTGACCACCGGCAGCGACTGGACCGCGGCGCACCGGCTGTATGAATCGCTGGGATTCGACCGCGTGCCGGAGCGGGATTGGCCGGTGCCAGGCACGGATATCCGGCTGCTGGTCTTCGTCAAGGGGCTGTAGTCAAGGGGCTGTTGCCTGCGGCAACGCGCGCCCGCAGCCGGAACGGTGCCGGCTCAGGGCCGATGCAGCGTGAAGGAGTCGACGAAATCCCCGCCGTCGGCACGGATGAACTCGGCCCGGAGAGAATCGTCGGTTACCAGGATCTTCAGGAACCCGTGCGTGGGCTCCACGTTCTTCCCTGAGTAGGCAGCGAAGTACGGCGCCTCGGAATCCGAGGCGTTGACGTCGCGCAGCGGCCGCCCGCCGGTGCCGACGGTCGCGAAGACCGTGCCGGCACCGGAGAAGAAGTCGGAGTCGGTGTCGGAAATGCAGGCTCCGGCACTGCGGGCGGGCAGCAGTGACGGACAGCCAGGGCCAAGCGCCAGTTGGTGCGTGCGCTGGTAGAGGTGTTCGTGGCCGTGAAGCACCAGGTCCACCTTTCTGTCCAGCAGCAGATTCGTCACAGCGGGGCCCGGCTCGCATTCGTAACGGCCCACCGTATGGCAGGGCAGGTGCGAGGCAACCACGACCCACGGAATGGCCGCGTCACGGGCGGAGTCTATGGCGGCGGCGGTCCAGTCGTAATGCTCGTTTCCGGGCACATAATCCCAGCGGCCTGAATCGGCAAAATGCAAACCCGGCGAAATCATGATCAGCCGCAGCACGGGATCCCGCTGCGGGAGATCGACGAACCATTGGCGGCCATAGACACCGTTGACGCCGGGCAAACGCGGAGGCAAGCAGCCCGCGAAGGCATCGATGGAACCGTTCCGGCCGTCGCTCTCGTGGTTTCCGGAGAGCAGCTGCAAGGGAATATCCCGCCCCAGGTGGTCGGTGACGAAGCTGCACCACGCCGATTCTTTCCCGGGGCTGCCATAAGACAGGTCTCCGAGCGCAAGGCCGAACTGGGGTTTGCTGCCCGCCATCGCGTCCAGGACATCCGCGGCCGACTCCCCGTCGCCGAAGTCCCCGGCCGCCGCGAATTCCACCGCCCTGGCGGAGGGATCTGCCTGAGTGGCCGGAGCAGAGGCGGTGGCCGGCTGGCCCGCCGTACCGCTGACGGTGGCAGGAGGTGTGGGAGCAGGGAAGCTTGGCGGAAGGCTGCTGCAGGACGAGAGCAGGAGGACGGCCAGGGCTGCTGCCGCCAGTCGAGCCGGATGCATCGGGCCTCCTCGCCGTGGATGGGGCGAAAGTCTAAGCACTGCACAGACGGCAGTCAACGCCATCACACGTCCCCGCCGCCGGATAGCCACCGTCCCCTTGGCGACTGAAGGACCGTCCCGCGCCGGTAGACTGAACAGGAAAAGCAATCCATCCGCGTAGGAGACTCATGTCTGAGATCAATCGTGCGGCGGTGGCGCATCTGGCGCGCCTGGCCCACATTGAGATGACCGCCGAAGAACTGGACAAGATGGCCGGGGAACTCGACGTCATTGTCGATTCGATCAAGTCCGTCCAGGAAGTTGCCCGGCCCGAGGTGCCGGCGACCTCACACCCGATCCCGCTGACCAACGTGTTCCGCGAGGACGTCGTGGGCGAGACCCTGAGCCAGGAACTGGCACTGGCGAACGCACCGGACGCGGCCGACGGCCGGTTCAAGGTTCCGGCGATCCTGGACGAGGAGTAGGACGCACCCATGAGTGAACTGATTACCCACAGCGCCGCGAAGCTGGCGGAACTGCTGGCCGCATCCGAGGTGTCCTCGACCGAGGTCACCCAGGCACACCTGGACCGCATTGCCGCGGTCGACGGCGACGTCAACGCCTTCCTGCACGTGAACACCGACGAGGCGCTCGCCGTCGCAGCGGACGTGGACAAGGCCCGCGCCGCCGGCGAAGAGTTGCACGCCCTGGCCGGTGTCCCGATCGCGATCAAGGACCTGATCGTCACCGTGGGCCAGCCCACCACCGCCGGCTCGAAGATGCTCGAGGGCTGGATGAGCCCGTACGACGCCACCGTGATCAAGAAGATCCGGGCGGCGCGGATGCCGATGCTGGGCAAGACCAACCTGGATGAATTCGCCATGGGCTCCTCCACCGAGCACTCGGCCTTCGGCCCCACCCGCAACCCCTGGGACCTGGAGCGCATCCCGGGCGGCTCCGGCGGCGGTTCCGCGGCTGCGGTATCGGCCTTCGAGGCCCCGCTGGCGCTGGGCACGGACACCGGCGGTTCGATCCGGCAGCCGGCCGCGGTGACCGGTTCGGTGGGCGTTAAGCCGACCTACGGCGGAGTCTCCCGCTACGGCGCCATCGCGATGGCGTCCTCCCTGGACCAGATCGGGCCGGTCACCCGGACCGTGCTGGATGCTGCGCTGCTCCATGAGGTCATCGGCGGGCACGACCCGGCCGACTCCACCTCGCTGACCGATCCGGTGGGTGCCCTGGTCGAGGCCGCCCGGAGCGGCGACGTGCGCGGAATGCGCATCGGCGTGATCAAGGAACTGCAGGGCGAAGGCTACTCCGCCGGCGTGCAGGCGCGCTTCGACGAGGCACTCGAGTTGCTGCGCGGCGCCGGCGCCGACGTGGTGGAAGTGTCCTGCCCGAACTTCAAGTACGCGCTGGGCGCCTACTACCTGGTCATGCCCTCGGAGGCCTCCTCCAACCTGGCCAAGTACGACGGCGTCCGCTACGGACACCGGGTGCTGCCGGAAGACGGCTCGCTGACCATCGAACGCGTGATGGGTGCCACCCGCGCGGCCGGCTTCGGCGACGAGGTCAAGCGCCGCATTATCCTGGGCACCTACGCCCTGTCCGCCGGCTACTACGACGCGTACTACGGTTCGGCGCAGAAGGTCCGCACCCTGGTGCAGCGCGACTTCGCCGCAGCTTTCGAAACCGCGGACGTGCTGATCTCGCCGACCGCTCCGACCACCGCCTTCAAACTGGGCGAAAAGCTGGACGATCCGATGGCCATGTACCTCAACGACGTGGCCACCATTCCGGCGAACCTGGCCGGTGTCCCGGGCATTTCGGTGCCCGGCGGGCTGGCCGACGGACTGCCGGTGGGCATCCAGTTCCTGGCCCCGGCCCGTGAAGATGCCCGCCTGTACCGCGCCGGCGCCGGCCTCGAAAACCTGTTGGAAGCCACATGGGGCGGCCCGCTGCTGGCCCAGGCTCCTGCTCTCGGAGGTGTGAAGTAAATGGCTGCAACACAAGACCTGGTCGCCTTTGACGAGGCGATGGAGAAGTACGATCCGGTCCTCGGCTTTGAGGTCCACGTTGAGCTGAACACGAAGACGAAAATGTTTTCGGCCGCTCCGAACGCGTTCGGCGACGTGCCGAACACGAACGTGTCGCCGGTGGACCTTGGCCTGCCCGGCGTGCTGCCGGTGGTCAACAAGTCGGCGGTGGAATACTCGATCATGATCGGGCTGGCCCTGAACTGCAAGATCGCCGAGTCGTGCTTCTTCGCCCGGAAAAACTACTTCTACCCGGATACCCCGAAGAACTTCCAGACCTCCCAGTACGAGGACCCGATCTGCTACGACGGGTACCTGGACATCGAGCTGGAAGACGGCGAAGTGTTCCGCGTGGAGATCGAACGCGCCCACATGGAAGAGGACGCCGGCAAGCTCACCCACATGGGCGGCGCCACCGGACGCATCCAGGGCGCCGAGTACTCGCTGGTGGACTACAACCGCGCCGGCGTGCCGCTGGTGGAGATCGTCACCAAGCCGATCGTCGGAGCCGGCTCCCGTGCTCCCGAACTGGCCCGCGCCTACGTGGCCGCCGTCCGCGAGATCGTCAAGAACCTGGGCGTCTCCGATGCCCGGATGGAACGCGGCAACGTCCGCTGCGACGCCAACGTGTCCCTGATGCCGAAGGGCGCCACGCAGTTCGGCACCCGGTCCGAGACGAAGAACGTGAACTCGCTGCGTGCGGTCGAACGCGCGGTCTATTTCGAGATCCAGCGCCACGCCGCGGTGCTGGAATCCGGGCAGAAGGTTGTCCAGGAGACCCGTCACTGGCACGAGGACACTCGGTCCACCACCTCGGGCCGGCCGAAGTCGGACGCCGACGATTACCGTTACTTCCCGGAGCCGGACCTGGTGCCCGTCGTTACCACAAAAGCGTGGATCGAGGAACTGCGTGCCCGGCTGCCGGAGCCCCCGGCCGAACGGCGCAAGCGGCTGAAGGCCGACTGGGGCTACGCGGATGCCGAATTCCGCGACGTCGTCAATGCCGGCGTGATGGATTCGATCGAGGAGACCATCGCCGCCGGTGCCTCCGCGGCGGTAGCGCGCAAGTGGTGGATGGGCGAGATTTCCCGCCGTGCCAAGGAAGCCGAAGTTGAACCGTCCGAGTTGGGTGTGAGCCCGCAGACGGTGGTCGAGCTGGACCGCCTGGTGCAGGCCGGAAAGATCAACGACAAACTGGCCCGCCAGGTGCTTGACGGCGTGCTCGCCGGTGAAGGCAGCCCGGAAGAGGTTGTGGAGAAGCGCGGCCTGGCCGTGGTTTCCGACGATTCGGCGCTGCTGGAAGCGATCGACGCGGCGCTGGCGGCCCAGCCGGAGGTGGCGGAGAAGATCCGTGGCGGCAAGGTCCAGGCTGCCGGAGCCATTGTCGGCGGAGTCATGAAGGCGACGCGCGGGCAAGCCGACGCCGGCCGCGTCCGTGAACTCATTTTCGAACGCCTCGGCGTTCAGGGTTAGTCGGGGGAGAACAAGTGCACAGTATTGCTCTAGGCTCGGCCCGCGCCGATATCGGCCCGGTTCCCCGGCTGGTCGTCCTGAAACGTCGGGGCGCGGTCACCGGTACGGATATTGGACCTACGCCACTGGCCTAGCGGCTCTACCGGCCTCGGCCTGATGTTGGCGACGCCCCTGCCCTGACCGGCGGGGGCGTCGTCCGTGTAGTGACCAAGCAAGCAGGCCGGTGGGCAGGCGTGTCCGGTTGGTCCCGAGCGCTCCCGGATGATCTGATGGAAGTCCCCGCATCAGATCAGCACGCAGGCAAGGTCCGCGCCGCTGGCGGGGCCTTGCCTCACGAATTAAGGAAGTACGGACCAGATGGCCTTGATGCCCGCTGCCGAGATCGACGTCACCAACGACCTGGTGCAGCGGTTGCTATCCGACCAGTTTCCGGACCTGGCCCGGCTGCCCTTGGTGCGGGTGGCCAACGGCTGGGACAACGTCACGTTCAAACTCGGCGGCGAGTTGGCCATCCGGCTGCCGTGCCGCGAGGCAGCCGCGGACCTGCTGTTGAACGAGCAGCAGTGGCTGCCGTCGCTGGCGCCGGAACTGCCGGTCGCCGTGCCCGCCCCGGTGCGCTGCGGCAAGCCGTCGTCGTACTATCCCTGGTCCTGGTCTGTGGTGCCGTGGCTCGAAGGCCGGGCAGCCTGGCGCCTCCGCGCGGAGGAACGGCGTTCGCTGGCCCCCGGGTTGGCCGCGTTCGTAGCCTCGCTGCACGTACCCGCGCCGTCCGGAGCGCCCGTGAATCCGGTCCGCGGCGTGCCGCTGGCCTCGCGCAATGCGGCCGTCCTGCAGCGGCTGGATTCCGGTGCGGTGCCGCAGCCGGAGCGCGTCGCCGCGCTGTGGCGCCAGCTCTCGGCGCTGCCGGCATGGGACGGACCGGCGCTGTGGCTGCACGGCGACCTCCACCCAGGCAACCTGGTGGTGGACGGCACCCGGCTGGCAGCCGTGATCGACTTCGGCGACATCACCGCGGGCGATCCGGCCACGGATCTGGCCGCCGCCTGGCTGGTGTTCGATGCCGTGGGACGCCGGGAGTTTATCGCCGCGGTCGAATCGCGCACCGATGTGGCGCCGGAGACCTGGCAGCGCGGCCGCGGCTGGGCGTTGGCCATGGCCACGGCGCTGCTGACCTCCTCCGACGACAACCGGCTGTTGCGCGGTGTCGGGGAGCGTGCGCTGGCCGAGGTACTCTCCGGCAGCTAGCCGCCGGGGCGAAGCCGCAGTAGCATGACCGGACTGCGCAACAGCTTGGCGGAACAGAGGAGGCGCGATGCCCGGAACCGGAGGGCTGCGGCTGCACGCCACCGTTTTGGGTGCCCCTGACCCGCTGGCCCCGGCGGACTTCTACGGCCGGCTGTTGGGCTGGGACATTCGCACCAGGGAGCCGGACTGGGTCACGCTGGCCAATCCGAGTGGTGGTCCCGGCCTGTCCTTCCAGCTGGAAGACGACTACCGCCGGCCGGTCTGGCCCGAAGAACCCGGCGAGCAACAGATACTGATGCACTTGGACATTCTGGTCGATGACTTGGCCGTTGCCTGCGGTCATGCGGAAGCAGCCGGCGCCGAGCTGGCGGCATTTCAACCGCAGGATGAGGTCCGCGTTTACTTCGACCCGGCCGGCCATCCCTTCTGCCTCTTCGAAAACTAGCAACGCCCGGCCGCCCACGCTGAGGGTAGGCGACCGAGCGCCGGGACGCCCGACTGACTCAGCCGTCGAACAGCCGGGAGCGGATCAGGAAGCGCTTGCCTTCGGGCGCCTCCACGGAGAACCCGCTGCCGCGCCCCTCCACCACGTCCACGGTCAGATGCGTGTGCTTCCAGTACGCGAACTGTTCCCGCGACATCCAGAAGTCCAGGCTTCCGCGGTCCGGGAGGTCGAACGTTCCCAGCAGGACGTCCGCGTCTGCCGTGAGGAATTCGCCCGCGGGATAGCACATCGGCGACGACCCGTCGCAGCAGCCGCCGGATTGGTGGAACATTAGCGGCCCGTGGGTCTCCCAAAGTTTCTGCAGCAACCCGACGGCCGGACCGGTGAGCGCTACCCGGGAAAAATCTTCCCCGGGCAGCGCCACCGTGGCCTCGAGCGCCGCCTCGTGTTGCGCAGCGGGCGGGGTGGTTGCACCCTCCGGCTGCGGTGAAGCAGACGCCATGAGCGGACCTGTCTCTAGAAGAAGCCGAGCTTGTTCTCGTTGTAGCTGACCAGCAGGTTCTTGGTCTGCTGGTAGTGGTCCAGCATCATCGAGTGGTTTTCCCGTCCGATGCCGGAGGACTTGTAGCCGCCGAACGCCGCCCCCGCCGGGTAGGCGTGGTAGTTGTTCACCCACACGCGGCCGGCCTGGATTTCGCGGCCCGCACGGTAGGCCACGTTGCCGTTGCGGCTCCACACTCCGGCGCCCAGCCCGTAGAGGGTGTCGTTCGCGATCTCCAGGGCCTCCTCGTAGCCGCCGAACCGGGTGACCGAGACGACCGGTCCGAAGATCTCCTCCTGGAAGATGCGCATGCTGTTGTCGCCCTCGAAGATGGTCGGCTTCACGTAGTAGCCCTCGGCCAGGTCCCCGTCCAGAATGTTGCGGCCGCCGCCGGTCAGGACCTTCGCCCCCTCCTGCTTGCCGATGTCCATGTAGGAGAGGATCTTCTCCAGTTGGTCGTTGGAGGCCTGCGCGCCGATCTGGGTGTCCGTGTCCAGCGGATTGCCCTGGATGATCGCCTCGGTCCGCGCCAGCGCGTCGGCCATGAACGAGTCGTAGATGGAATCCTGCACCAGCGCCCTGGACGGGCAGGTGCAGACTTCGCCCTGGTTGAACGCGAACAGCGTGAAGCCCTCCAGCGCCTTGTCGTAGAACGCATCGTTCTCGGAAGCTACGTCGGAGAAGAAGATGTTCGGGCTCTTCCCGCCCAGCTCCAGGGTGACCGGGATCAGGTTCTGGGACGCATACTGGCTGATCAGCCGGCCGGTGGTGGTCTCGCCGGTGAAGGCGATCTTGCGGATCCGCGGGCTGGAGGCGAGCGGCTTTCCGGCCTCCACGCCGAAACCGTTGACCACGTTGACCACGCCGGCCGGCAGGATGTCCGCGATCAGTTCCATCAGCACAAGGATGGACGCGGGTGTCTGCTCCGCAGGCTTAAGCACGACGGCGTTGCCCGCCGCGAGCGCGGGCGCCAGCTTCCAGGTGGCCATCAGGATGGGGAAATTCCAGGGAATGATCTGGCCGACCACACCCAGCGGCTCGTGGTAGTGGTAGGCGGTGGTGTCGTCGTCGAGCTGGGAGAGCCGGCCCTCCTGGGCGCGGATGGCGGAGGCGAAATAGCGGAAGTGGTCGGCGGCCAGCGGGATATCTGCCGCCAGCGTCTCGCGGACGGCCTTGCCGTTGTCCCAGGTTTCCGCGACGGCCAGCAGTTCGAGGTTCTCCTCGATCCGGTCGGCGATCCGGTTCAGCACGGCCGCCCGGTCCGCCACCGAGGTCTTGCCCCAGGACGGTGCGGCCTTGTGTGCGGCATCCAGGGCCAGATCGATGTCTTCGGCGGTGCCGCGTGCCACCTCGCAGAAAGGCTTGCCGGTCACCGGGGAGATGTTCTCGAAGTACTGGTTCTTCACCGGGGCGACCCATTCGCCGCCGATCCAGTTCTCGTAGCGTTGCTTGAAGCTGACCGGTGATCCCTCGGTTCCGGGCTGGGCGTAAACAGTCATGTCGACTCCTTCGGCTTCGGTTCCGGACCGCGCTGGTCCGGCAGACTGCACTGTCTGTGGTGTTGAGCCTAGGGAAGGCAAGGTTGCATCGAGGTTGCACCGGGCGTTTGGGCCGGTCAGCTGCCCCCGGCCTCCAACTGCGCCAAGCGGGCGACGACGCCGGCCCGCCGCGGTGAGCGCGGCGGCAGGAGGCGGAGCGCCGCGTGCCAGGCATCGCCGTCGTTCTTCGCTTCGGGAAGCTGAAGGTAGCGCATCACCGTTTCCGGCGAGGCGCTGCTGAGCACCGACTCGCGCAGCGTGGCGCTGACGTGGTGGCGGAAATCGACGATGCCCGGCGCCTCGGACCCCGGAATGATCTGGCCCTGGTAAAGATCGAGGGCCTGGCGGTACGAGCCGCGGGCCAGGATCTGCAGGGCCCGCTGCGCGTCGACCGCCAGTGCCTGCCGCAGCCGGTACGGCCGCGAATCGGGGACCGCGGCCGGGCTGATGCCGGCCAACAGTCTGCGCAGCCGGACCATCTCGGCCCGCAGCGTTGCGCCGCGGGCGTGCGGGTTGAGCTGGTCGGCCAGCTGCTCGGCCGTCAGGCCGGCCGGGTGCAGGGCCATCAGGGTGAGGATCTCGGTGTGCCGCTGGGACAGTTCGATCCGCCGGCCGGCCAGCTCCAGCAGGCCATGGTCCCGGCCCGTGATGGTGAGGGTGGCGGGCTGCTGCCTGGCCCGGCCGCTGGGCGCCGCCTGCAGGCGGATGATCCGCAGCTCGGCCTCGGCCGCGGCCACCGCCGCCCGGATCAAGGACAGCGTATGCGGTGCGGCGGCTTCCTCCCCGCCGGTCAGATCCACCACGCCGAGCACGGCGCCGGAGTCAGGATCGTGGATGGGGACGGCGGTACAGCTCCACGAATGGACCGCCCTGCTGAAGTGCTCGGCGCCGGCAATCTGTACTCCGTGGCCCAGGGCGAGGGCGGTGCCGGGGGCGCTGGTGCCCACGGATGCCTCGGACCAGTCGGTGCCCGGCATGAACATCATGCCCTCCGCACGTTCCCTCAGCCGGGTATCGCCATCCACCCAGAGCAGGCGCCCGTGCTGGTCCCCGACGGCCACCAGCATTCCGGCTTCTTGGCTGGGTTCCACCAGCAACCGGCTGAAGACAGGCATGATGGCGGCCAGCGGATGCTCCCGGCGGAATGCGTCCAGTTCGTCCTCAGCCAGGACCAGCCGGGCCAGCGCGCGGTCCGGATCCGTGGCGTGCCGCAAGGATCGTTGCCACGAGTCGCGGACCACCGGGCGCAGGCCCCCGAGGCGCAGGCTCCCCGAACGGCCGGTCAGCCCGGCCGGTTCAAGCCCTTCGTGGGCCTCGTAGGCCAAGTCCTGCACGGGTCGGGACGCTGGCTGGGCAGAGTGCGGCACTGGAGATCCCCCTTGTACCGGATCACTGCCACGGATCTGTGGCAGAAGTCACAGTCTAGCCTGCCGCGGTCGGGGCGATCCAGCTGAGGGCTTAGGCCGGCAGCAGGCGCAGCGGCAGCGAGGTGTAGCCCTTCAGCGTGTTGTGCAGGTACGGGACAGGTTCGCCGGTGAGCTCGATCCGCTCCACGTGATGGGCCAGCCAGGTCAGGACAACGTGCATCTCCAGCCGGGTGATGGGCTGGCCGACGCAGCGGTGGATGCCGTTGCCGAAGGCGATCATGCTGGCGGCGTCGCGTTCAATCCGGAAGGTGTCCGCGTCCGGCCCGAACTGGACCTCGTCCCGGTTGGCCGAGCCCAGGAACAGGGCCAGCTTGCTGCCGGCCGCCAGGCTGACCCCGGCGATCTCGGTGTCGGCGGACGTGGTCCGGTAGAAGGACTGAAACGGGGACTCGAACCGCAGTACCTCGTTGATGGCCAGCGAGACCATCCGCGGGTTCTGCCGCAGGATGCGCCACTGTTCCGGATGCTCGGCAAAGAGCTTGAGGGCGTTGCCGATGCCGATCACGGTGGTGTCCAGACCCGCGGACAGCAGGGCCCTGACCACCAGCGGGGCCATGTCCGCCGGCAGTTCGCCGCGGTCGACGTACTGCCAGAGTTTTTCTCCCATTCCGCCGGGGCTGAGGTTTTCCCGGCGCGTCCGGTCCATCACCCACTCCGGTGTCCCGGCACCTTGTTCGAAGTAGTAGCGGTGGCGTTCGTTTTCCGGGCCGAAGTGGCTGAAATTCATCGCCCCGTGGGTCAGCAGGTTCTCCTCGCGGCCCTCCCGCGGAATGCCCACGGCGTCGCCGAACGCCCGGAGCGGGAACACCTCGGCCAGGTCCTTGACGCCGTCGATCGATCCACGAGCCAGCAGTTCCGGCAGCAGTTGGCCGGCGTAGGCTTCGAAGCCGGCCCGCAGCGCACGCGTCCCCTTGGGCGAGATCACCCCGGCCATCGCGTCCCGCATCACTGTGTGCCGCGGCGGGTCGGACTCGAGGATGCCCTGCGGCCGCCAGTTCGGTTCCTTCAGCAGGTCCTTGGGTCCCACGCCGGCGGCGGAGATGAAGGTCCGGTGGTCGGCGAGAATATCGTGGCACTCGGCGTAGCGCGCGAAGGCATGCACCTGGTACTTGTCCAGCCAGACCGCCGGGCCGGCCGCCCGCATCCGGCCGAAGAGGTTGTACGGGTCGGCCAGCACGTCATCCGCATACGGGTCGTCGGTGATCGCCGGAATCATCTGGTGGGTCCTGGTTGCCACGGGCAGGTCTCGCTCACGTCGAAAGGGAAGGAAGAAGTGCTTGCCAGCCAAACTACAGCGCCGCGCGCCGGACGCGTACTGTGACGCGCTCCACTTCGACGGGGCATTTACGTAGAGTTGGCCTAGTGACCCGGACCACCGTCCGGGCGGCCGCGTGATCCCGGCCGGACCAAGAGATAAGGACAATGCGTGAAGGCGCTCTTCAAGTCCGGCCCACAGGCCGGCTTTGAGCTGGTGGACCGGCCGGAACCGGAACCCGGCTTCGGCGAGGTCAAGATCAAAGTGTTGACCACCGGCATCTGCGGCACGGACCTACACATCCAGGCGTGGGACGACTGGGCCGCGGGCGCGGTGACTAGTCCGCTGATCCCCGGTCACGAGTTCTATGGCGAGGTCGTGGCCACCGGCACCGGAGTGCGGGATGTTCAGATCGGGGACCGTGTCTCCGGCGAGGGACACATCGTCTGCGGCACGTGCCGCAACTGCAGAGCCGGCCGGCGGCAGATGTGCATCCGCACAGTGAGCGTGGGAGTGCAGCGCGACGGCGCCTTCGCCGAGTACGTGGTGATACCGGAAACCAACGTCTGGGTGCACACCGATCCGGCAGTCACGCCGGAACTGGGCGCCATCTTCGATCCGTTCGGCAACGCCGTGCACACCGCCCTGAGCTTTCCGCTGGTCGGCGAAGACGTTTTGATTACCGGCGCCGGGCCCATCGGGCTGATGGCGATTGCCGTGGTACGCCACGCCGGCGCGCGCAAGATCGCCGTCACCGATGTCTCTGCGTCCCGGCTGGAGTTGGCCAAAAAGATGGGCGCGGACATGTGCGTGGATGTCAGCCAGACCGGGGTGGCGGAGGCACAGCGGCAGCTGGATTTGGCCGAAGGCTTCGACATCGGACTGGAGATGTCCGGCCGTGCCTCGGCGCTGCGGGCGATGATCGAGAACATGACCCACGGCGGGCGGATTGCGCTGCTGGGGCTGCCGGCCGAAGAGATCAGCATCGACTGGGCCAAGGTGGTCACGCACATGCTCACGCTCAAGGGCATCTATGGCCGCGAGATGTTCGAAACCTGGTACGCGATGAGCGCCATGCTCTCGTCCAGCCCCGCACTGCACGCGGCGATATCCTCGGTGATCACGGACGTGCTCCCGGCCGCCGAGTGGGAGCGCGGGTTCCAGACCGCCCGGCACGGCGAAGGCGGCAAAGTGGTCCTCGACTGGACCCGAATCTAGGGGAGGCAAGCATGTACGGAACGCTCAAGGACCAATTGGCCGCCGAGCTGGCGGAGATCCGCGACGCCGGACTGTTCAAGGCAGAGCGCCGCATCACCACGCCGCAGTCCAGCCATATTGCAGCCAGCGCGCCGGACGGGTCCGCCCGCGAGGTGTTGAACTTCTGCGCGAACAACTACCTGGGGCTGGCGGACCATCCGGAGATCATCGCCGCGGCGAAGGCCGCGATGGACGAACGCGGGTTCGGCATGGCCAGCGTGCGGTTCATCTGCGGCACGCAGGACCTGCACCTGCAGCTGGAACAGCAGGTGTCCCGCTTCCTCGGAACCGAGGACACCATTCTTTTTTCGTCCTGTTTCGACGCCAACGGCGGGGTCTTCGAGTCCCTGTTTGGCCCTGATGACGCCATTATCTCGGATGCGCTGAACCACGCCTCGATCATCGACGGCATCCGGCTGTCCAAGGCGGTGCGCTTCCGCTACGCGAACCGGGACATGGCCGAACTCGAAACCAGGCTGCGCGAAGCAGCGCAACTGAACGACGGCGCGGGCGCCAGGCGGACGGTCGTCGTCACCGACGGCGTCTTCTCCATGGACGGCTACCTGGCCCCGCTGGAACAAATCTGCGAACTGGCCGGGACATACGGGGCACTGGTAATGGTGGACGACTCGCACGCCGTCGGCTTCATGGGAGCCAGCGGCGCGGGCACGCCGGAACATGCAGGCGTGTCGGACAAGGTGGACATCTACACCGGCACCTTCGGCAAAGCCCTGGGCGGCGCCTCCGGCGGCTACGTCTCCGGACGCCGCGAAATCGTGGCCATGCTCCGGCAGAAGGCCCGGCCGTACCTGTTCTCCAACTCGGTGGCCCCGGCCATCGTCGCAGCCACCCTGAAGGCACTGGAGCTGGTGGGCGGTTCGGCCGAGCTGCGGTCCCGGCTGCAGGGCAACACCGCGCTGTTCCGGCGCCGGATGACGGAGGAAGGCTTCGACCTGTTGGAAGGCGTTCACCCGATTGTCCCGGTGATGTTCCACGACGCCGTCCTCGCCGGACGGATGGCCGAGGCCATGCTGGAGAACGGCGTGTACGTCACCGCCTTCAGCTACCCGGTGGTGCCCAAGGATGCGGCGCGGATCCGCGTGCAGCTGTCGGCGGCCCACACGGATCAGGACATCGAAGCCTGCGTCGCCGCGTTTGTCGCCTCCCGGCGGGCGGTCCAGCCGGCATGAGCCCGATCAGCTGCGACGTCCTGATCATCGGCGGCGGCATCGCCGGGCTGTCGCTGGCCGCCGAGCTCGCCGGACGGGTGCGCGTGGTGCTGGCGGAGGCCGAACCCACGCTGGGCTACCACACCTCCAGCCGGTCGGCGCGGCAGCTGGTGCCCAGCTATGGCCCGCCGGCCATCCAACAGCTCACGGTCCGGACCCTGGACCTGCTGCACCGCCTCGAAAAAGAGGCCGGCCTGCAGATTGTGGTTTCCCCTAATCGGATGCACGCCTTCGCGGGGATCGCCTGCGGCGCCCCGAGTAGTAGGACCTGGACCAGACAAGTCCTTCTTAATGGAACCGGGGCAGGGGTGGCCGGAATGGTCGAGGCATAGGATCCTGGAGGAGACTCATTGAGGGAGTTCACCGACCGTGAAAGCCGGGCCGTGGGGGAAACCCGATCGATAGGCGGACACGGCCTCGTCGTTGCATTCGCGCAGTCGGCAGCAGAAGTCCTCACAGACCTTTTTCATCGCGTTTCATATGCGGCCAGTATTGGGTCCTTGCCGGCCGTTCGCGATTTCGCTGAAACCGTCGGTGGCAGCAGATACTAATTGGAGCGTGTTCAAAAGGTACCGGTACCGGATTTATCCGACTCCGAGCCAGCAGCAGTCGCTGGCCCGACTCTTCGGCTGTGTCCGAGTGGTTTACAACGACGCGGTTGCCGCCTGCGAGACCGCACAGGCAGCCGGTGGCTCCCGCCCAGGACGCAAAGAACTCTCCCGGGCTTTGACCATGGCCAAGACAGCCCCTGAGCGTTCCTGGCTGGCCGAAGTGTCCTCAGTACCGCTGCAACAGGCCCTCAAGGACGCCCATGCTGCGTACCAGAACTTCTTCGCCTCACTCAAAGGCGTCCGGAAGGGCCGGAAGGTCGGAGCCCCACGGTTCAAGTCGCGGCGCGACAGAGCTCAGTCAGCCCGGTTCACCCGCAATGCAGGATACTCAATCCGGACGGTGAACCGGCATAAAGCCCTGCTGCGGTTGCCGAAGATCGGGGAGGTCCGTGTCAACCTGTCCCGTCCGCTTCCGGCTGATGGCCCCTCCAGTGTGACGATCATTCGGGAAGCCGACGGCCGCTACTACGCCTCGTTCGTGGTCGACGCCCCTGCACACCAGGCAGCGAAGCCGGTTCACGACAATGCCGGGATCGACCTAGGGCTGAACCATCTGGCGGTCATCGTCCGCGAGGACGGCACCGCAGAGAAAATTCAGAATCCTCGGCACCTGAAAAGGAAGCTGGCCAAGCTGGCCACCGCGCAGAAGGAGTTGGCCCGCCGGCAAAAGGGCTCCGTTAACCGGCACAAGTCCCGGCGCAGGGTCGCGGTCCTGCATCGCAGGGTGCGGGAGGCACGGGCCGATCATCATCATAAACTGGCCCGCCGGATCGTTGACGATAACCAAGTCATCGGTTTGGAAACGCTGGGCATCGCCGGTTTGGCCCGCACCCGGCTGGCCAAATCCGTGCATGAGGCCGGCTGGGGGATCCTGGTCCGGTTGATCGAAGAAAAAGCGGCCGAATCAGGCAGGACAGTGATCCGGGCGGGAAGGAATTTCCCGTCCACCCGGCTCTGTTCCGCCTGCGGCACCGTCGGGGATAAAAAGCCCCTGCACGTGCGGGTGTGGACCTGTTCGTGCGGTGCTGTCCTTGACCGGGACATCAACGCCGCCGTGAATCTGATGAACGTCGCCGCAGGGCATGCGGAGACCTAAACGCCTGTGGAGGGAAGGTAAGTCCGGCACAAGTGCCGGCACACCCCGACGAAACAGGAACCACCCAGACTGCCATTTACGCGGCGGCCAAAGGGAATCCCCGTCCTTTCAAGCCGGGGAGGATGTCAATACCGGCCGGAGAGCGGCCAGGTGCTGATTTCTCCGTCCGAAACCGAGCGGAGCGAACCCGAGGACGCCCGTCCGCGGGAGGTTGATGTGCAGCGGGCCATCGCCCACATC
This sequence comes from Arthrobacter sulfonylureivorans, assembly GCF_022637435.1. Lineage (NCBI taxonomy): Bacteria > Bacillati > Actinomycetota > Actinomycetes > Micrococcales > Micrococcaceae > Arthrobacter > Arthrobacter sulfonylureivorans. The sequence continues at coordinate 2,834,058 of NZ_CP093326.1, read as the reverse complement.
GGCCGGAGCACCACGCTGACCATCACGGGTGTGGCCAGGGCCTGGACCGGGCTGCGGACGGAACCTGCCGACGGGCATCCGGTGGTGGGGTTCGATCCCGAGGCCGAAGGCTTCTTCTGGCTGGCCGGGCAGGGCGGTTACGGATTCCAGACCTCGGCCGGGATCGCCGAGCTTGCGGCGGGACTGATTCTGGGAGAGCACGACGGCGCCGGCGACGTTCCCGCGGCCCTCAGCCCCCGCCGTCGTACGTTTCCGCTGTAACCGGACGAGCCGGGACGCTGCTAGACGGGCTGTCCGGCGGCCTCGGCTTCGAAGGCGCTGTAGAAGCGCAGCCCCAGTTCCCGGGCGCCGGCGGCGTTGTAGTGGATGTGCCCTTCGTCCTGACCGGCGCCGGAGGGGCCTTCGACGAACGCCGTCCGCGGCCGGAGCGAGGGGATGGCACAGTGGGCGGCAGCGATGCCGCGGCGTCCCGGATCGCCGGGGAGCCACTCCGGCACCATGCCGCCGATCAGGAACGGCGCCGGCCCCAGGGCATCGCGGATCAGGTCGATGATCTGCAGTAGTTTGGCCTGGTACCACGCCTGGGCGGAGCCCAACACGGCGTCCGCCTCGCCCTGGTGCCAGAGGACCGCGGCCAGGCGGTTGTGCGGATTCAGTGCCAGCGCACGGCGGCCGGCATCCAGCGCGCGATGGAACAGATTGGTCCGCGCACCCGTGTTGTCCGGGTCCCAGGAGTAGTCGGCGTTGCCGGTGATCGATGTACCGCCCATGGCCGCGGGCACCAGCAGCACCTTGCGGCCGGCCGGTTGGGCCAGCCACAGCTGGCGGGCGAATTCGAACCCGGGGCCGACGGCGGGCCGACCCTCCACCCACACACTGGCCACGTGGCAGAGCGGTTCGCTGGCGGTGATGACCTGGCCGCTGAGGGGGCCGGACGCGGCCAGTTGGTCGATCCCGTCCAGCTCCACATCGATGGCGGGATCAAAGGGCAGGCCGCAACCCTGCATGTTGGACTGGCCCAGCAGCAGGACCACGTCGTAGCCGGCCTGCCGGGGGTCCACCCGCCCGTTTGGGGCGGTTCGCGCCGCGGCGGTGGCGGTAGGGGCCAGGAGCTGGACCAGCGCTCGGTGCGTGGCCGACGTCGGATCGGCGACCAGCCGCGCGATCTGCTCGTCGCCGGGCACGGCATCCGGCCGCACCGCCGCTGCGGCACCCGCAGTGCCGACGATCCCGGCGCCGATTCCGGCCGCGAGGACAGGGACGGTCCGTTGCAGCAGCTTTCGGCGGCTCGGCCGGGCCTCGGGTATGTCTGCGCCCATGCGGCAGGTCCTTCTCCGGCGCCGGCCCCCACTGTTTCCCGGCGTTGGTTCCGGCCCGGCGATCCGGAACCAACGGTGTTTCCGGGCACCAGTGTAGTGCCGTTCGGGTCAGTTCAGTCCGCTGCCCGCCGCCTGCTCGACGGCGTCCAGCAGTACGCCGCTGTCCACCAGCATGCGGACGGCCTCGATCTCCGGGGAGAGATAGCGGTCCGTGCCCGGGCCTTCCACCACCGTGCGGATTTCCCGGCGCACGGCGGTAACGGCAGGGGCGCTGCGGGAGCTGTCCACGCCGCCGTCGCGCATGTCCAGGGCGCGCGCGCTGGTGAGCAGTTCGATGGCCAGCACCCGGGTCAGGCCGTCCAGTGCCCGGCGCAGCTTCAGCCCGGCGGACCAGCCCATCGAGACGTGGTCTTCCTGCATGGCCGAGGACGGGATCGAGTCCACGGACGCGGGATTCGCCAGCCGCTTGAGCTCGCTGACAATCCCGGCCTGGGTGTACTGGGCGATCATGTGACCGGAGTCCACGCCCGGATCGGCGGCCAGGAAGGCATTGAGCCCGTGGCTGCGGGCGCTGTCAAGGAACCGGTCCGTGCGCCGTTCACTCATCGACGCCAGGTCGGCCACGGCAATGGCCAGGAAATCCAGCGCATAGCCAACGGGAGCGCCATGGAAGTTGCCGTTGGACTCCACCCTGCCGTCCACGGTGACCACCGGATTATCGACGGCGGAGGACAGCTCGTAACCGGCCACCGATTCCACGTGGGCCAGGGTGGCGCGAGCCGCGCCGTGCACCTGCGGGGCGCAGCGCAGCGAATACGCATCCTGGACCCGGGTGAACCGGTGCTGGCCGTGCTTTTGCTCCTCGATCAGGGCGGAGCCAGCCAAGACGGTGCGCATGTTGGCGGCGGCGGTAATCTGGCCGGGGTGCGGCCGAAGCGCGTGCAGGTCCTCGGCCAGCACCGCGTCAGTACCCAGCAGGCCTTCGATGCTCATCGCCGCGGCGAGGTCGGCCGTCTTGAGCAGCCGGTGCAGGTCCGCCGAGGCCATGATCAGCATGCCCAGCATGCCGTCGGTGCCGTTGATCAGCGCCAGGCCTTCCTTCTCCCGCAGTTCCACCGGTTCCAGCCCCGCGGCAGCCAGCGCGTCGGCAGCGGGCACCAGTTCGCCCTGGTTGTTGCGGACCTGGCCTTCGCCCATCAGGGCGAGCGCGCAATGGGCCAGCGGAGCCAGGTCGCCGGAGCAGCCCAGGGAGCCGTATTCGCCGACGACGGGAGTGATGCCGGCATTCAGGATCCCGGCATACGCCTGGGCCACCAGGGGCCGGACGCCGGTGCGGCCGGTGGCCATGGTGGAAAGCCGGTTGAGCATCAGCCCGCGGATCACCTCCCGGTCCACTTCGGCGCCGGAGGACGCGGCGTGGCTGCGGATCAGGCTCCGCTGCAGCTGCGTGCGCAGCTCCACCGGGATCTGCTTGGTGGCCAGGGCGCCGAAGCCGGTGCTGACTCCGTAGTGCGGCACGTCGTCGTCCACCAGCGCCTCGATCACCTTTCGCGACGTGGCCATCGCGGCGAGCGACTCCTCGCTGAGTTCCACGGTGGCGCCGTGACGGGCGACGGCGACGACGTCGGCGGGGGAGAGCGGTCCGACGGAAACGGAGACGGAAACGGTCTGGAGCTGGGACTGGGACATGGTGCCTTTCAAGCTGTAACGGTCTGTACGGGTGCGGGCGCGGGGGCTAGTCGGCGATCAGTGCATCATAGTCGGGGTCGTTCTTCAGGACGCCGTACTTGACGGCGGCCGACCCCAGCTTCTGCAGGCCCTCCCGGTTGATCTCCGGGTACCAGCGGGACATCACTACCGTTTCTGCGAGTTCGGGCGTGATCTTGGCGTAGTCCTGGATGACCGAGCGCACCTCGTCGTCGTTCTCCGCAGCGAACTGGAATGACTTCTCCAGCGCCCGGCGGAACCGCTCCACGAGTTCGGGGTTCTCCTGCATCGTCTGCTCGGAGGTGAAGTAGAAGGCCGAATCGAAGTTTTCAGTGAGGTCGGTCATCGGGCTGGCCACAATCTCGCCGCCGGCTTCAAGGATCTGGGTGCGGAACGGCTCGGTGGTCCAAGCGGCATCGACGTCACCGCGCTCCAGCGCCGCCGGCATGTTGGGGTAGGGCATCTCCACGAAATCGACGTCATCCGGGTTGCCGCCCGCCTGCTCAACGGCATTCCGGATGGTGACATCAGCAAAGTTGTTCAGCGCGTTGACGGCCACCGTCTTGCCCACCAGATCGGCCGCGTTCTCGATTCCGGCTTCCGGCAGGGCGGCGACCTCGGTCACGTCTTTGGCCGGGACGTTGGTGGAGCTGGAGCCATTGGAGACCACGGTGATCGGCAGCCCTTTGTCCCGGGCGATCAGCAGCGAGACGACGTTGGAGTAGCCGAACTGGTATTCGCCGGTCATGACCGCTGGGACGATCGCGGCACCGCCCTGGGCCAGCTGGACTGAGAGTTGGATGCCTTCGTCCTCGAAGTAGCCCTCCTGAATGCCCAGATACACCGGGGCCACGTCCGTGATCGGGATCAGCCCAAGATTCACCTGGTCCAACGAACCGTCCGCCGACGGGGCCGCGGGTTGCGTCCCGTCGCCGGTCGAGGAGGGGCTGCCGGAGCCGCAGCCGGTCAGCAGCAGAGCACCGGCCAGCACCGCTGCCGACGCGGTGGCCAGAAGGGGGCGGCGGGCGGTGGGTACCGCGGACAACAGTTGGCGCATGAAGGTCTCCTTTTATCTGCCGATGAATGGCATGTTCGTTTCGAAGAGTAAAACGAATCGGCTGTTACCCGAAACTACCTAGCCGATGTGTCGCGGGTCAATACTTTATTGAAAATTCTTGCCGCTGGATGAAATTGATGTTTTACTGGCTGCAATACAGCCGATCTCAACGGAGGAGCAGCATGGTGCCAAAAACGGGTGCGGATCCCACCACCAGGGCGGCCGACCGTGCGCTGGCACTGTTGCGCATCGTCTGCGAGAACGACGGCGTCAAGCTCGCAGACGCGGCCAAGGCCGTCGGCTTGTCGGCCTCCACGGCGCTGCGCCTGCTCCGCACGCTGGAAGCCAACGGATTCGCCGCCAAACGCGGTAACGCCTTGTACCGTCCGGGTTTTCGGATGGTGCAGCTGGGCGTGCAGGCGCTCAGCCATGAGTCGCTGGTGGACGCCGGCCGGGATGTCCTGCGTACGCTGGTGGACCGGACCGGCGAATCCGCTTACCTGAGCGTGACCGCGGGCAACGAGCACGGGCTGTACGTGGCCATCGAAGAAGGCACCCACTCGGTGCGGCACGTGAACTGGGTGGGCCGGACCTTCCCGATCGCGGGCAGCGCGGCCGGAGCTGCGCTGAGCGGACAGATGGGCCGCGGCACCTTCACCGTGATGGCGGACAGCGTGGAGGCCGACGTGACCGCCGTCGCGGCTCCCGTCTTCGCCGGAGACAAAGTCGTTGCGGCGCTGAGCGTCGTCGCTCCCAGCTACCGCACCACAACTGAGGCAGCAGAAAAATTCGGACTGCTGTTGGCCGAACAGGCCGGCACACTCTTCACCGAGCCGGCAACAACGTCCTAGCCAGAAACCTCCCAGCCAGAAACCTCGAGCCAGATTCGTCCCAGCCAGAAAGGGCACAACAATGACGTTCACCCAGCACGATCCCTCCCGCAGCATCCGGGCTCCCCGCGGCACCACGCTGACCGCCAAGAGTTGGCAGACCGAGGCGCCGCTTCGGATGCTCATGAACAACCTGGATCCCGAAGTGGCCGAGCGGCCCGAGGACCTGGTGGTCTACGGCGGAACCGGCCGCGCCGCGCGGTCCTGGGAGGCCTATGACGCGATCGTTAAGACGCTGGCGGACCTGGAAGACGATGAGACGCTGCTGGTGCAGTCGGGTAAACCGGTCGGCGTGCTCCGGACCAACCCGTGGGCGCCGCGGGTGTTGCTGGCCAACTCGAACCTGGTGGGGGACTGGGCCAACTGGCCGGAGTTCCGCCGTCTGGAAGCCGAGGGCCTGATGATGTATGGCCAGATGACCGCCGGTTCCTGGATCTACATCGGCACCCAGGGCATCCTGCAGGGCACCTTCGAGACGTTCGCGGCCGTCGGGGCCAAGCTGCACGAGGCTGGCAAGACCGGATCGCCCACGCTGGCCGGAACGCTGACCCTAACCGGCGGCTGCGGCGGCATGGGCGGGGCGCAGCCGCTGGCGGTCACGCTCAACGACGGTGCCTGCCTGATCATTGACGTGGATGAGGCCAGGCTGCGCCGCCGCGTGGGCAAGCGTTACCTGGACGAGGTGGAGACGGATCTGGACACCGCCATCGCCAAGGTCCTGAAGGCCAAGGAAGAAGGCCGCGGCTGGTCCGTGGGCTACGTGGGCAATGCCGCCGAGGTGTTCCCGGAGATCCTGCGCAGGCACCAGGCGGGCGAGCTCACGGTGGACGTGGTCACCGACCAGACCTCCGCCCACGATCCGCTGTCCTACCTGCCCGAAGGGATCTCGGTGGCGGACTGGCAGAACGAAGCCCAAGCAGATCCCGAGGGGTTCACCAAGAAAGCCCAGGCCTCCATGGCCCGGCACGTGCAGGCGATGGTGGAGTTCCAGGATGCCGGCGCCGAGGTCTTCGATTACGGCAACTCGATCCGCGACGAGGCACGCAAGGGCGGCTACGACCGGGCCTTCGAGTTCCCCGGTTTCGTCCCGGCTTACATCCGTCCGCTGTTCTGCGAGGGACTCGGGCCGTTCCGCTGGGTGGCGCTGTCCGGCGATCCGAAGGACATTGAGGTCACCGACGCCGCGCTGAAGGAACTCTTCCCGGAGAACGAACACCTGCACCGCTGGCTGGACGCCGCCGCCGAACGGGTGGAGTTCGAAGGGCTTCCGGCGCGCATCTGCTGGCTGGGCTACGGTGAGCGGCACCAGGCCGGCCTGCTGTTCAACCGACTGGTGGCAGAAGGCAAGGTCTCGGCGCCGATCGTGATCGGCCGCGACCACCTTGACTCCGGTTCCGTGGCCTCGCCCTACCGCGAGACCGAGGCCATGGCCGACGGCTCCGACGCGATCGCCGACTGGCCGCTGCTGAACGCGCTGACGGCCGCGAGCTCCGGGGCCACCTGGGTTTCCATCCACCACGGCGGCGGCGTCGGCATCGGACGTTCCATCCACGCCGGCCAGGTCTCGGTGGCGGACGGCACGGAACTGGCGGCGCAGAAGTTGGAGCGGCTGCTGACCAACGACCCGGGCATGGGTGTGATCCGGCATGTGGATGCGGGCTACGAGCGGGCCGTCGAGGTAGCGGCCGAGCGCGGTGTCCGGATCCCGATGAACGGCTAGTTCTTCTGCCTGCGCCGGAACCGCACGCCGCTTCGACACCTCGCTCGTTCCTCGCTCGGCGAGGCGCGGCTTAGCGGTTCCGGCCTCCGGCATTTCCCGACGACCGTTCGGGCTGCCGGGATGCGCGCTCTATACGAAGGCCGGGCTCTGGCCATTACAGCTAACAAAGGAAAGTTTGATCATGGAATCGGTCACCTCGCTCCTGGAGTCCATTGCCGATGTCGGGCGGGACGGGCAGCGCGGGGGGTATTCGCGCCCGGTGTTCTCCACCGCTGAGCTGGACTTGCGCGGTTGGTTCATCGAACAGGCCGGGCGACGCGGTCTGGACGTGGAGACGGACCGCAACGGTATCATCTGGGCCTGGTGGGGCGAGCCGCAGCGCGGTGCGCTGGTCACCGGCAGCCATCTGGATTCGGTGCCCGGCGGCGGTGCCTTCGACGGTCCGCTGGGCGTGGCCTCCGCGCTCGCCGCCGTCGACGTGCTCAAGGAGCGCGGCGTGCAGCCGAACAGGCCGCTGGCCGTGACGGTCTTTCCGGAAGAGGAGGGTTCGCGGTTCGGTGTGGCGTGCCTCGGCTCCCGGCTGCTGGCCGGGGCCATCGACCCGGACAAAGCGCGGAACCTGCGCGATGAACACGGCACCAGCTTCGCCGATGCCGCCCGAGCCAATGGGCTGGATCCGGCGCACTTCGGGCGCGACGACGAGGCGCTGGCACGGATCGGCGACTTCATTGAGCTGCATGTGGAGCAGGGCCGCGGCTTGGGCGAGGACGGCCCGGCCATCGCCGTCGGCAGTTCCATCCTGGGCCACGGCCGGTGGCGGATCAGCGTGGCCGGCCAGGGCAACCATGCCGGCACCACGCTGATGGCCGACCGTGCGGACCCGATGGTCGCCGCCGCGCAGATCATCCTGGCCGTGCAGCAGATAGCCGCCAAACAGCCCGACGCCCGGGCCACGGTCGGACGGATCCAGCCGGTTCCCGGCGGCACCAACGTGATCGCCTCGCGGGTGGATTTGTGGCTTGACGCCCGGCACCCGGACGACGCCGTGACCGCGCAGCTGGTCGAAACCATCCACGGCAAGGCCCAGAAGATCGCCGCTTTCGAGGGCTGCTCGGTGTCCCTGACGGAAGAGTCCTACAGCGGCACGGTGCACTTCGACCCGGCCCTGCAGCGCCAGCTGGAGAATGCCCTGCCGGGTGCTCCGGTGCTGGCCACCGGAGCCGGGCACGACGCCGGCGTGCTGGCCGCGCGGGTGCCCTCGGGCATGCTGTTCGTGAAGAACCCCTCCGGCATTTCGCACTCGCCGGAGGAATACGTTGAACCGTGGGACGCCGACGCCGGTGCCGCCGCCCTCGCCGATGTGCTGGAGGCCCTGCTGTGAGCAGCATCTGGTGCGAACGCGCCTGGCTGGGGCCGGAGGGCGTGGCGGATAACATCCTCGTGGAAACCGACGACGGCGGTGCCATCACCCATGTGGGCACGGCACCGCGGCCGGATCCCGCGTCCGGCGTGCTGGCGCTGGACGGCGTGGTTTTTCCGGCCGCGGCCAACGCGCATTCGCATGCCTTCCACCGTGCCCTGCGCGGCCGCACGCATGCCGGCAGGGGCGACTTCTGGACCTGGCGCGAGCAGATGTACCGGGCGGCCGGCGCGCTGACTCCCGGCAAGTACGAGCGGCTGGCCACGGCCGTGTTCGCCGAGATGGTGACCGCCGGGTTCAGCAGCGTGGCCGAATTCCACTACGTCCACCACCGTCCGGACGGCGCCGCGTACGGCGGTGGCCTCGGCGCTGACGGGCACGGTCCCGACGGCGCCGGAATCGGCCTCCAGGGCGACGGCGATGACCACGACGGCGAGCACGCGATGGAACTGGCGTTGTGCCGGGCTGCCGCCGCCGCCGGGATCCGCCTGACTCTGCTGGACACCTGCTATCTGGCCGGCGGCATCGGCAAGCCGCTGGCCCCCGAACAACAGCGCTTCGGTGACGGCGACGTGCACGCCTGGCTGGACAGGCTGGACTCGCTCCGTAAGACCGTTGCGGCCCGGTTCGACCCGGCCCGGATCACCGTGGGGGCGGCGCTGCACTCGGTGCGCGGTGTGCCCGAATCCGCGCTGCCGGTCATTGCCGACCGGCTGCCGCCGGAGCTGCCGCTGCACATCCACTTGTCCGAGCAGCCGGCCGAGAACGAGGCCTGCCTAGCGGAGTACGGCGTCACACCGGCCGGACTGCTGGCGCGGCACGGCTTGCTGTCGCCACACCTGAGCGCCGTCCACGCCACCCACCTGACTGCCGAGGACGTCGGCCTGCTGGGCGGCGCGGGCGCCACCGTGGTGATGTGCCCGACGACCGAAGCCGACCTTGCCGATGGGATTGGCCCGGCCCGGGCCTTGGCCGATGCCGGCGCCCTCATCGCACTCGGCACCGACCAGCACGCCGTCGTCGACCCGTGGCTGGAGATGCGGGCGTTGGAGCACGGCGAACGCCTGGCCAGCGGGCAGCGCGGCCGGTTCACCCCGGACGAGCTCCTGCACGCGGCGTCGGCGGGAGCCGCGGCCGCGATGGCGACCCCCACGGCGGGCATCGCCGTCGGCATGGCAGCCGATCTGGCCGTGGTCAACCCAGCCTCGATGCGCACGGTAGGCTCAGATCCCGGCCAGTTGCCGCTGACGGCCACGTCGGCGGATGTCACGGCCGTGGTCGTCGGCGGGGAACTGCTGGCGGTCAACGGCATACACTCGCGGCTGGGCCAGCCGGCCGACCTGCTGGCCGCGGCACTGAAGGAGATCGCGTGAGCACCGTCATCACCCATATCGGCGAACTGCACACGCAGGACCCGGCCCGCGGCGCTGATGCAGTGCTCCACGATGCCGCGGTGATCATCGAGGGGGAGCGCATTGCCTGGCTCGGCTCCTCGACGCAGGCACCTGACGCCGACGAACAGTTCGATGCCGGCGGACGGGCCGTGTTGCCGGGATGGGTGGATTCGCACTCCCACATGGTCTTCGCCGGCGACCGCACCGCCGAGTTTGAAGCCCGGATGGCCGGACAGTCCTATCAGGCCGGCGGGATTGCGGTCACCACCGGCGCCACCCGCGAGGCCAGCGACTATGAACTGACCCGGCTGCTGCTGGCCCGCGTCGCGGAGGCGGCGGCCGGCGGCACCACGTACCTTGAAACGAAGACGGGCTACGGTCTGGACGTGGAGCAGGAGGCCCGTAGCGCCCGCATCGCCTCCACCGTGGTCGACGAGGTGACGTACCTCGGCGCGCATCTGGTCCCGGACGGCATCGACGCGGACGCGTACACCGACCTGGTCTGCGGCGACATGCTGGCCGCGGTCAGGCCGTACGTGCAGTGGGCGGACGTGTTTTGCGAACGCGGCGCCTTCAACGAGGAGCAGTCGCGCCGGGTCCTGACTGCCTGCCGCGACGCCGGCCTGGGGCTGCGCGTGCACGGCAACCAGCTGGGCGAGGGCCCCGGCGTGCGGCTAGCGGTGGAATTCGGGGCGGCCAGCGTTGACCACGTGAACTACCTCTCCGACGACGACGTCGCATCGCTCGCCGGAACCTGGACGGGCTGGGACCGGGCCAGCGGCACGGGGGAGCGCGGCACTGTGGCCACCTGCCTGCCGGCCTGCGATCTGTCCACCCGACAGCCGCTGGCGCCGGGACGGCAGTTGCTGGATGCCGGTGCGGAAATTGCCCTGGCATCCAACTGCAACCCCGGCACCTCCTTCACCAGTTCGATGAACTTTTGTGTAACGACGGCGGTGCTGCAGATGGGATTGAGCGTCCAGGAAGCGGTCCGCGCGGCGACCTACGGCGGTGCCCTGGCGCTGGGCCGCCATGTGGGCCGGGACGCGGACGGGCAGCGGGCGGTGGGTTCGATCGCCGTCGGGCACCGCGCCGACCTGCACTTGCTGAACGCACCCTCGGCCACCCATCTGGCCTATCGCCCCGGCATGCCGCTGACGGCCGCCGTGTGGCGGGCAGGCGTGAGCCTGGCTGGGAGGGGCTGAGTCCTCGCTGCTGGAGCTGGTGCGGTTTTTCAGCCGATGTGTTCGTAGCGGTTGGGGTCTTTGACGTCGTGGCAATGCGCTAGGACCTCGACGGCGCGGGCAGGATCCTGGTCCTTTAGCGCCTGCAAAATGCTGCGGTGATCGTGGATGACCTTGGCCTGGTGATCCGGTCCCTGCCGGTAGGTCAAGGTAATCCTGTGCTGGATGGGATGGTTCCAGATGGAGGTAATGACGCCGCGCAGGTAGTCGTTGGCAGCGGGCTCTACCAAGGCCAGATGGAACGCGCGGCCCAGCCGGAAGAGTTCGTCGCCGTCCTCCGGGTCAACGATCTCCGTCTCGTCGATGAGGCCACCCAGCCGCACCAGCTGTTGGGGTGTGTAGGAGCCGATGGCGTTGCGGACCGCGAGGGATTCCAAGGCGTAGCGGACCTCGAAGACGTTCTCAATCTCGCGCTCGTCAAGCTGATTGACTATGTAGCCCTTGCCCGGCACAAGGGTGGTCAGTCCTTCCAGCGTCAGCTGGGTGAGTGCATCGCGGACCGGTGTGCGGGACACGCCGTACTGCGAAGCGACCCCCTCCTGGGCCAAAGCTGAGCCTGGCTTGATCACCCCGCTAATGATGTCGGCGCTCAGCTGCTCATGGACGCGGACAGACAACGGTCTCACGTCATTCGGTATCGCAGCCATGGGTGGGTCTCCTTTTGTTGTGTGCACTCTAGCGGTCAGCCGGCAGCAGGGCCCGCATCGAGGTGGAAATTGGGTGAAACGGTAACCTACCGAACCTTTTGAGGAAAGTGCTTGACGTCACAATGAAGCTCTGAATACAGTGTATACACACGTGATGGAGGAGAACCGAAAAATGTATGTGCTGAACACTTGGTATGTGGCGGCGTGGTCAACGGAGGTCACCCGCAAGCCGGTGCGCCGCGTCATCTGCGAGCAGCCGATCGTCCTGTTCCGGACCCAGGACAACGAAGCTATTGCCCTGGCGGACCGCTGTGCGCACCGCGCCTTCCCGCTCTCCGAGGGCCGGACCGTCGGCGACTCGGTGGAGTGCGGCTACCACGGCTTCACTTACGGTCCGGACGGCATGTGCACCAAGGTGCCGGCCCAGACGTCGATCCCGGAACGCGCAAAGGTGCGCAAGTACCCGGTGGTGGAGCAGGACGGCTGGATCTGGGTCTGGACCGGCGATCCGGAGCTGGCCGATCCGGCCGACGTCCCGGACACCCACTGGATGGTGGACCCGGAGTGGGCCACCGTCACCCATTCGTACCACTTCAAGTGCCGGGCCGACCTGATCCACGACAACCTGCTGGACCTGACCCATGAGTCCTTCCTGCACCAGACCACCGTGGGCGATGACTACATCTACGAACACGGGATCACCGTCGAGGTCGACGGCAACGTGGTCAGCGTGGACCGCCTCATGCCCTCGGTGGAAGCACCGCCGCTCTACGCCGAAACGATGGACGCCCGCGGACTGTTCGACCGCTTCCACTGCACGGAGTTCTTCGTGCCGAACCTGCATGTGCTCCACTCGGGCATCACCGGCGAGGGCAAGCCGCGCGAAGAAGGCTTCCTGATCAAGGTGCTCAACGGCATCACGCCGATCGACGCGCACAACTCCTGGTACTACTACGCCTTCAGCCGCAACTTCGCCGTCGACAACGAGCAGGCGACCGAAGACCTGCGCGTCGGCCTGGCCACCGTGCTGGACGAAGACGCCACCGCGCTGGAAGCCCAGGAGATCGGCATGCAGACCCGCCCCGATGGCGAGTTCGACGTGCTGATCGCCCAGGACGGCGGCGTGGCCAGGGCCCGGCGCATCCTGAGTGCGCTGCTGAAGCAGGAACAGCAGGCAAAGGCTGCGGCCCAGCCGGCCGCCCGCCGGGAGCCGGTCGCTCCCAGGACGGCCTAGGTCGCGCCATGTGGATGCTGATCAGAGCCAACCCGTTGGGCGGCGAAACCGCCGCCGAAACGGGCGCCAAGATCCTGGCGGCATGTCCGGACTCGGCCGAGCGCGGCGACCCGTGGCGGTGGACGGTGCAGCTGGATGAAACCGGCCCCGAGCCCACCGTGGAACTGGAGGCCGATGCAGACTACATCGCCTCCGAAAGCCACCGCTACACCGGCGGCTACACGGGCACGCTGCAGCGCGGGCCCGGCGAGCAGTTGATCGTGACCGGACTAGGCGGCGAAGCGCTGGTCGCGGCGGCGGACGGCCCGTGGGAACGCTGGTTGCGGGCCGGCGACGTCTTCATCGTCGAGGGCGAAGACGCAGAGGCCATCCGGCTCTCGCTCGCCGCCGGAGAATCCGCCGTCCAGGTCATCACCCTCGCCCCGCGGCAAGCCAAGGTGCTGCGGTGGGTCCCCTGACGGCGGCGCACGCCTTCGGCACTCGCCGCCGGACGCAGCTGACTGCTGCACCCCGAACCTGAAATTTCTTGCTCCGAGGCACTGGTCGTCTCCTGATCAGTGCGGATATCCACAACCGGACAATGCCGTCCGGATTATGAAAGGAAAGTCCATGCGTCATTCCCGTCAACGTGCCACCCGTTCCTATCTCCTGGCCGGATCCGTCCTGCTGGCCGTTTCCCTGACCGCCTGCACCAACGCCTCCGGCGCGGCATCGGGCCCTGCAGACACTGCTGCTCCGGTCGCGTCGGGCGCCGGGGTGGAAACCGTGCAGCTCAACCAAGCCGCCCGGGACCTGCTGCCGGAGGACGTCCTGGCCGCCGGCACGCTGAAAGTCGCTTCCGACCCGACCTACGCCCCGTTCGAGTACTACGACACCGACAACAAGACCATGATCGGCTTCGACGTGGACTTCTCCGACGCCGTCGGCGCGGCCCTGGGGCTGAAAGTGGAGCACGTACCGGCAACGTTCGACACGATCCTGGCGGGCTTGGCCTCCGGCAAGTACGACATGGCGATGTCGGCCTTCTCGGTCACGCCGGAACGCGAGAAGATCGTCGACTTCGTCGAGTACCTCAACACCGGCACGGGCATCGCCGTCGTTCCGGGCAATCCGCTGGGCATCTCCATGGACCCGCTGAGCATGTGCGGAAAGAAGATTGCCGGCCAGAAGGGATCGATCCAGTCGATGGAGTACCTGCCGGAGTTCTCCAAGGAATGCACCGCGGCAGGCAAAGAAGAAATCAAGATCCAGAACTTTCCCGGTCAGACCGACGCCAACCTGGCGCTGGCTTCCGGCCGTGTCGACGGGGTGATCGCCGACAGCGTTCCGCTGGCCTACCAAGGCAAGGAAGCCAACGGCCAGTTCGAACTGGCCGAGGGCGAGGACTACGATGCCGTACCGTTCGGGATTGCCCTGGCCAAGGACACCGGGATGAAGGAAGCCGTCGCGGCAGCAGCGAAGGGCGTCATCGCCGGTGGCCACTATGAGGAGCTCGGCGACAAGTGGGACTTCCCGAAGTCCGTGCTGATCACCGCTGAAGCCCTCGAGGCGAAGTAGCGGAGAGGAAGCAGCCGCATGACTGCCGTGACTACCCGAAGCGAGCAAGCAGCCCCGGCCGACGATGGCTACACCGTCGTCAAGGCTAAGCATCCCGGCCGGTGGCTGGCCGCAGCCGTGATCGTTGTGATCGCCGGACTGCTGGCGCGGTCCGTGATGACAAACCCCAACTTCGGCTGGGACGTCGTCGGACTGTACTTGCGCGATGTGTCCATTGGCCGAGGCATCCTTGTCACGCTTGGCCTGACCGCGATCAGCATGGCCATCGGCATCGTGCTCGGCGTCGTGTTCGCAGTCATGCGGCTCTCCGTCAATCCAGTGGTCCGAAGTGCCGCCTTCGCCTACGTGAACTTCTTCCGCGGCACGCCGGTGTTGGTGCAGTTGCTGTTCTGGTTCAACCTGGCGGCACTGTATCCGGTCATCACGCTCGGTATCGCCGGCGTCGAACTGGACGCAAACCAGCTGATCACCCCGATGACAGCAGCGATCCTCGGCCTTGGGCTGAACCAGGGCGCTTACATGTCCGAGATCGTCCGGGCCGGAATACTGTCCGTTGACCACGGGCAAACCGAGGCAGCCGAGGCCCTGGGCATTACCCGGATGCAGACTATGCGGCGGGTGGTGCTGCCGCAGGCGATGCGCGTGATCATCCCACCCACCGGCAACGAGACCATCGGCATGCTCAAGACCACCGCGTTGGTCAGCGTGATCTCGGTTCCGGAATTGCTGTATTCGGCGCAGATCATCTACGCGCGGACGTTCGAGACCGTGCCCCTGCTGATCGTCGCCAGCCTCTGGTACCTGCTGATCACTTCGATCCTGACCATCGGCCAGTACTACCTGGAGCGGCGCTTCGCCCGCGGCAACCAGCGGAACCTACCGCCGACACCGCTGCAGCAGCTGAAGCGGTTTTTCGCCACGCATGACGCGCTCTCCCTGAAAGGCAGCAAGAAATGACGGTTATGCACGGCGTTGAACCGATGGTTAAAGCCGACGCCATCTGCAAAAATTTCGGCTCCAACCAGGTGCTGAAGGGCATTGACCTGCAGGTGCAGCCGGGGGAAGTCGTCTGCCTGATCGGCCCTTCGGGATCCGGCAAGAGCACCTTCCTGCGCTGCATCAACCACTTGGAAACGGTCGACGGCGGCCGCATGTGGGTGAACGGCAAGATCGTGGGTTACGACCTCAAAGGCAGCAAGCTCTATGAACAGAGCCACAACGACATCTGCCGCGGCCGCACCGAAGTCGGCATGGTCTTCCAACAGTTCAACCTGTTCCCGCACATGACGGTGATGGAAAACCTGATCGAAGCACCCAGACTGGTCCGCAAGGAGAAGAAGGCCACTGCCATGGCCCGGGCCATGGCCCTGCTGGAGAAAGTAGGACTGGCGGAAAAAGCCGAGGCCTATCCGCGCCAGCTCTCCGGCGGCCAGCAACAGCGGGTGGCCATCGCCCGCGCCCTGTGCATGGAGCCGCAGCTGATGCTCTTTGACGAGCCGACCTCCGCCCTGGACCCGGAGTTGGTGGGTGAGGTCCTGAAGGTCATGAAGGACCTGGCCAACTCCGGCATGACAATGGTGGTGGTGACCCACGAGATGCACTTTGCCCGCGACGTCGCGGACCGGGTGGTCTTTATGGCGGACGGCTATGTGGTGGAGCAGGGACCGGCCCGTGAGGTCATCACCAACCCGCAGAACGAACGCACCAAGGCCTTCCTTGCCTCCGTGCTCTCCGAACCGGCCGCGGCCTGACTTGGCAAAGGGTGAATCATGACTGAAGAATTTTTCGACGTCGAGGTCCGCTCGATCCAGCGCGAATCCAGCAACGTTGTCTCGTTGGAGCTCGAGCACCCGCTGGGGGAGGAGCTGCCGGAGTGGGACGCCGGCTCGCATATCGACGTGCTCCTGCCCAATGGGCTCCTGCGCCAGTACTCGCTCTGTTCGGAGCGCGCGGACCGCTCGGCCTGGCGGTTGGGCATCCTGCGCGAGCCGGAGGGCCGCGGCGGCTCGGCGTACGTGCACGACCTGCTGAGGCCGGGGACCAAGATCCAGGTGCGCGGCCCGCGGAATAACTTCGTTCTGGAACCTGCGGCCAGCTATGTCTTCATCGCCGGCGGCATCGGCATCACCCCGGTGCTGCCGATGATCCGCGAGGCCGCAGCGCTTGGAGTGCCCTGGCGCTTGGTTTACTTGGGGCGGAGCCGCACTTCGATGGCGTTCCTCGAGGAGATCCAGGCGCTTGATGGAGATGTTCACATCCACGCAGACGACGAAAGCGGCTTCTATCCGCTGGCCGAACTGCTGGCGGACCCGCCCGCCGGATCCCATGTCTACGCCTGCGGCCCAGGGCCGCTGCTCAATGTCATTCAGGCATTGGCGGATGGCTGGGAGGACCCGGCACGTTTCCACTGTGAGCGCTTCGCCGCCTCCGGCGACGTTCAGGAAAGAACCCAGGGTGAAGATTCGGCCTTCACTGTCGAGCTGACAGACGGGACAGAGATCCCAGTTGGTCCGGATGAAACCATCCTGCAGGCGCTCGAAGCGGTCGGGTTCAACCCGTTGAACTCCTGCCGGGAGGGAATCTGCGGTACCTGTGAAACGTCGGTATTGGGCGGCGAGATAGACCACCGGGACTCGCTGCTGTCCGACGACGAACGTGCGGCCGGAGACACCATGATGATCTGCATCTCCCGGTGCAAGGGCAAGCGTCTGCTGCTGGACTTGTAGGGAGGGAAAGCCGCCAGCCGCAACGGAAGCCGATGCGAAGCCGGGGGAGGGCGGAACACGGATCCCTTCCCGATATCGCTGACCCCGGTTCCCTTGACAAGATGGAGGCTATGGACAAGCAGAAGGTCGTGACCGCGAGCACACCGCGGACGCTGGGGTACTACCGGGCCGAGGTGCTCATTGTGCTCGGGCTCTCGCTGGGACAATCAGCGGTCTACGCGGTGGTGAACCTGCTGGAGAAGATGACGCGTGCTCCGCTGGCCTCGCAAACGACCACGCTGAACCCGGTGCTGAACCAGCGGGAAGTCTTCGATTTTGTGTACCAGATGCTCGGCATCATCTTCGCGCTGGTGCCGGTGGCCCTGGTGCTGTTCCTGCTGACCTCGGCGGGCCAGTCGGCCTTCCGCTCGATCGGGTTCACCTTCTCCCGGCCCCGGGTGGACTTCGGTTTGGGCTTCCTGCTGGCGCTGGCGATGGGTGCGGGCACGCTGGCCGTCTATGCCGCCGGACGGGCGCTGGGGATCACCACCGCGATCGTCCCCGCGGCCTTGGACGAATACTGGTGGACCGTGCCGGTGCTGGTGCTCTCAGCGCTGCGCCACGCCATCCTCGAAGAAGTTGTCATGGTGGGGTACCTGTTCAACCGGTTCGCCAAGTTCGGGTGGGGGATCTGGACCACGATCTTCGTCAGCGCAGCCCTGCGCGGAACCTACCACCTGTACCAGGGGATTGGGCCGGGTATCGGGAACTTCCTCATGGGCCTGGTATTCGGCTATGTCTATACGAAGGTCAAGCGGGTGATGCCGCTGGTGGTTGCGCACGCACTGTTGGATATTGCCGGCTTCGTTGGCTACGCGCTGGTAGGCCCGGCCATCGGCATCGGTACCTAAGCCAGCACTTCGAGCGGGCTGCCAAAGGGCTGCCCCGGACATGCAAAAGGCTCCCGTTCCGCCTCTTGCGCCACCGTGGGTGGGAGCAAGAAGCCGGAACGGGAGCCCCCGCGGAAAACGCGAGCCTTGGTACCGTGCCAGACGAGACCGGGACCTTAGAGTTCGACGATGCCGTTCGCGGTTTCAAAGCGGACCGACATGACGCCCGGTGTGCCGTTCGGTGCGGTCCAAGCGACCTTGACGTCATCGAGAAGGTCATCCACCGGGGTGCCCAGCCAGTCAGCCACGCGTTCCGAGGAACCGGCAATGGTCAGGCCGATCAGCTTGACGGTTGCCGGGCGGGCGTTGGACGGGTGAAGCGCCTCGGTGCCGTCATCCCAGCGCAGCATGTAGGGAACCTGCGGGTCGGCGATCAGGCCCTTGATGCCGATCTGCTGCCAGCTCAATTCCTGCCCGTCCGGGAACTTGCGGTTTCCGGGAACTGCATGACGGCCCAGTCGCTCCTCGAACGGGGTCAGATCGTCCACCTCGACGCACCAGCCCATCCAGCCGCCGCCGGCTTCGGAGCGGGCACGCACGGCCTGGCCGAAGGGGGCTTTGTTGGACGCGGGGTGGTCCAGGACCTCCACCACTTCCAGGTAATGGTGGTCGGTCAGAGGGAAGATCATATTGCGGGTGCCGAAGCGGGGGTGCACCCCGCCCTTGACTGCCTCGATACCCAAAGCTTTGGAGATCCGCTCTGAGGTGGCAGCCAGACCGTCGGGCTCAACAGCATAAGAAACGTGGTCGAAGCGCATAGGCATATCTTGGCACTTTGTGAACCCTCTCTCGACTTAGGGTGACCTAAGTCACTGAGCTTTCGCGGTGGTTGTTCACGGTGACCCTTGACAGCCAAGGACGTATCGGCGTCCCTGCCGAGGCAGGAGTGTGGCCCCGCGGGCGGTCATAAGGTGTCATATTGTTGCGGCCGCGCGGGCTCTCCGCCGAGACTGGACCCAGGTCATGAGTGCCAGCGTGAAACCCCGGTTTGCTGGCCGGCAACCCTCCAACCGCGGTGGGGTGCCCCGGGTGAAGACCAGGCAGCCGCCACCAGGCGGTGCGCAAGCGCGGGTCACACCCGGGATAGACATGCCGGCACGGCCGGATCCCGGATGACCCCTTCCCTTGAAGGAGTTGCACCATGTCCAATGCAGACTGGTCCTTTGAAACCCGTCAGATCCACGCAGGCCAGGAGCCGGATGCCGCCACCGGCGCCCGTGCACTGCCGATCTACCAGACCACCTCGTTTGTGTTCCCCAGCGCCCAGAGCGCCGCGGACCGCTTCGCCCTGTCCGAACTGGCTCCCATTTACACGCGGATCGGCAACCCGACCAGCGAGGCCGTCGAAGCCCGGGTCGCCAGTCTGGAAGGCGGCGTCGGCGCGCTGCTGCTGGCCTCCGGCCAGGCCGCGTCCACGTTCTCCATCCTGAACCTGGCCGAGGCCGGCGACCATATTGTGGCCAGCCCCAGCCTGTATGGCGGCACGTACAACCTGCTGCGCACCACGCTGCCCAAGTTCGGCATCGAAGTGACGTTCGTCGAGGATCCGGACAACCTGCAGCAGTGGCGCGACGCGGTGCAGCCGAACACCAAGGCGTTCTTCGGCGAGGTGGTCTCCAATCCGCGCCAGGACGTGCTGGACCTTGAAGCCGTCAGCAGCATCGCCCATGAGAACGGCGTGCCGCTGATCGTGGACAACACGCTGGCCACCCCGTACCTGATCCGCCCGATCGAGTGGGGCGCAGACATCGTGCTCCATTCGGCCACCAAGTACCTGGGCGGCCACGGAACGGCCATCGGCGGCGTGATCGTGGATGCCGGCACCTTCGACTTCGCTGCCGATCCGGAGAAGTTCCCGGGCTTTAACACGCCGGACGAGACCTACAACGGGCTGGTCTTCGCCCGCGACCTGGGCGTCGGAAGTGCGCTCGGCGCCAATCTGGCCTACATCCTCAAGGCCCGCGTGCAGCTGCTGCGCGACCTGGGGTCGGCCATCTCCCCGTTCAACGCCTTCCTGATCGCCCAAGGGCTGGAGACGCTGAGCCTGCGGGTGGAGCGCCACGTGGCCAACGCGCAGAAGGTGGCGGAGTTCCTCGAAGCGCACGACGACGTTGCTTCCGTTGCGTACCTCGGCCTGCCGTCGAGCCCGTGGTACGACCGCGGCCGCAAGTACGGTCCGAAGGGCACTGGTGCCATCGTGTCGTTCGAGATCAAGGGAGGCATCGAGGCCGGCAAGCGTTTTGTGGACGGCCTCGAACTGCATTCGCATGTGGCCAACCTCGGCGACGTGCGCTCGCTGGTGATCCACCCGGCGTCGACCACCCACGCCCAGCTTTCGGCCGAGGAGCGGCTGACCGCCGGCGTGACCGACGGACTGGTCCGGCTCTCCGTGGGCATCGAGAACGTCAATGACATCATCGCCGATTTGGAGGCCGGTTTCCGGGCCGCCAAGGGCTCGGACCACTAGGCAAGCAGGTAGAACGCAGCGTGACGATCGTGCAACCGCAGGAACTGGTGGATCAGGCGACGGATGGCGTCCTGCGCAGGATGCCTGTTGGTGCGCTGCAGCTGGAAGCCGGCGGCTATCTGCCCGAGGTTGTCCTGGGCTACGAAACCTGGGGCACCCTGAACGCGGATGCATCGAACGCCGTCCTGATCGAGCACGCCCTGACCGGCAGCACGCATGTGGCCCGCGGCGCCTCCGACGAAGACGGCTGGTGGGACGACCTGGTCGGTCCCGGTGCCACCATCGACACGGAGCGCTATTTCGTAGTGGCCGCCAACATGGTTGGCGGCTGCTACGGCTCCACCGGTCCGGCGTCCCCGGCACCGGACGGCTCGCCGTGGGGGTCGCGGTTTCCGTTCGTCACCATCCGGGATTCAGTCCGGGCCGAGGCACGGCTCGCCGATGCGCTGGGCATCCGCCGCTGGCATGCCGTGCTCGGCGGGTCGATGGGCGGGGCTCGCGCGCTCGAGTGGGCAGCAACGTTCCCCGAGCGCACGGCACGGTGCGCTGTGATGGCGTGCGGGGCAGCCAGCACCGCCGAACAGATCGCGTTTGCCCAGGCGCAGGTCGCGGCCATCCGGCTGGATCCCCACTTTGCCGGCGGCGACTACTACGGCGGTCCCGCCCCCGAAGCCGGACTGGGCATCGCCCGGCGGATCGCGCACATCAACTACCGTTCGGAGCCGGAACTGGAGTACCGGTTCGGCCGCTCGGCGCAGGCGGAGGAGCAGCCGTTCGGGGGCATCACGCCGTCGGCCCGAGGCCGCTATGCGGTGGAAAGCTATCTGGACTACCAGGCGGAGAAGCTGGTTTCCCGCTTCGACGCCAACAGCTACATTCTGCTCACCGAGGCCCTGGTCAGCCACGATATTTCCCGCGGCCGCGGCTCGCTGGAGCAGTCCCTGGGCGGCCTCGAGGAGACGGAATTCTTCATCGCGGCGGTGGATTCCGACCGTCTGTACTTCCCGGAACAGTCGCGCCAGTTGGCCGAAGCGCTGCCCGGATCGGTCAAGGTGCACACTATCGAAACGCCGCTGGGCCACGACGGTTTCCTGACCGACGTCCACCAGCTGCACGACGACCTCACCCAGGCGTTTTTCCCGCACGCCTGACCGCAGGCCTGACCGCTGCTACTGCCAGTGCGGGTGTCCGGATCTTGACGAGGGCTGTGGCGACTGAGGCGCGGACGACTGAGCATTGCAGTTTGATCACGGTTGGAACGAATAAATCCATTCGATGGAGCCCCTCGGTAGCATGCCGGTAGGCCCCTGACCACGCCGCCGGCGTTTGGCCCGGAAGCCTCCAGACGAGGGGGAACCATGCTGCGTGATCACCGAATCAAAGTGTCTTTGCTGGCCGTCGGAGCGCTGGCGCTGGCCGGCTGTGGCGGCGGGGGCGGGGGCGGGGAGGGTGAAACCTCCCAAAGTTCCGCACTGCGGATCGTGTATCAGACCACCGAGGCCAACGCCACGATGGATGACGTGATGAAGAAGGCGAAGGCCGACTTTGAGGCTGCGCACGACGGCGTGACAGTCAATTTGGAGCCCATCACCGGCAGCGATGAAGATTACGCGACCAAGCTCGCCTTATCCCAGCGATCGCCGGACACCGCCCCGGACGTGTTCTACGAGGACACCTTCAAGATCCGTTCGGATGTGGATGCCGGCTATCTCTTGAATCTGGATCAGTATTTGGCCGAGTGGGACGACTGGGCGAATTTCAACGACGGAGCCAAAGAAGCCGGCCGCGCGGACGACGGCAGTATCTATGCAGTCCCGCTGGGCACGGATACACGGGCCATTTGGTACAACAAGAACGTCTTGCAGGACGCCGGCGTCGACGTTCCCTGGGCACCGAAGGACTGGAACGCCATCCTGGAGGCGGCCCGGGCCATCAAATCCTCGCAACCGGATGTGGTCCCGTTCAATCTCTACGCCGGCACGGGCACCGGCGAAGGCACCGTCATGCAGAGTTTCTACCAACTGCTGTATGGCACCGGCGACACGCTCTATGACGATTCTGAAGGCAAGTGGGTTGTCGGCTCGCAAGGCTTCATCGACTCGTTGGCCTTCCTGCAGACGCTCTATCAAGAGGACCTGGCCGTCACGCCGGCCGAGGCCTTGGACCCGAACGTGTGGCAGATGGTCTTCGGTCAGCTGTTTCCCGAGGACAAACTGGGCGGAACGGTAGAAGGTTCCTACTCGCCGTCGTTCTGGCAAGAGGGCGGGTTGGTGGACTGGCCCGAGTATGGCGACGTGATGGGCGTGGCACCGTTCCCCACGCAGAACGGACAGGAGCCCGGGGCGGTCAGCATGTCCGGCGGTTGGACACTGGCGGTAGGGGCCAATTCGGCGAATCCCGATCTCGCGTTCGAGTTCCTCACTGAGGTAATGAGCCAGGAGAACTCGCTGGAGTACACCGTGGCCAATTCGCAGATCGCGGTCCGTACCGATGTTGCCAAGGACCCCGCCTACTTGGACGCCAATCCATTCGTGGCCGAGGTCTCGGAACTGGTCTCGGTGACGAATTACCGGCCCGCAACAGCCGACTACCCGCAGATATCAACCGCCGTCCAGGAAGCCACCGAAGCGGTGATGATGGGGAAGAAGACACCCGAGGAGGCCGCGGCCGAGTTCGACGCCGCCGTCACCGACCTTGTCGGCGCAGAAAACACAGTACAGAAGTAGCAACAGTGACAGCCGCCGAGGTGGTGGCCCGCGACGCCGAAACGCGTGGCGGCACTGAGCGGCGCGGCCGGCGCCGCCCGCCGGGGAGGACCGTCCTGCGGCTCCTGCCGCTCAGCCCTGCCGTGGTGCTGCTGGGCGTGTTCCTGGCCGGCCCGATCCTCTGGGCTTTCTACGGGTCCTTGACCAATGCTGCCCTGACCGGCGTCGCCGCCAAGGACCCGCAGTGGGTCGGGTTGGAAAACTACACCGAGCTGCTCAGCGACCCGGACTTCCTACAGTCGCTCTGGCTGACCGTCATCTTCGTCCTTGTCTCCGCCGTGCTCGGCCAGAACCTGCTGGGCCTGGGGATTGCGCTGCTGATGACGAAAGCAAGCAAGGCGGTTTCCGCGGTCGTGGGGGTCTGCGTGGTAGCGGCCTGGGTGCTGCCGGAAATCGTGGCCGGCTTCGTGGCCTATGCCTTCTTCAATCGGGAGGGAACCCTGAACCAGCTCACCGCGCTCTTCGGCATCGAGGGGACCGACTGGCTGTTTACGGTCCCGATGCTCGCGGTGATCCTGGCCAATATCTGGCGGGGAACGGCGTTCTCCATGATGGTGTACCAAGCGGCGCTGAACGATGTGCCGGAGGAGATCACGGAAGCGGCGATGATCGACGGCGCCGGCGGGTCGAAGCGGTTGTGGTACATCACCCTGCCGATGATCCGGCGCAGCATTGCCACCAACTTGATGCTCATCACCCTGCAGACGCTGTCGGTCTTCACCCTGATCTACGTGATGACGGCCGGCGGCCCGGCAGGAGCCAGCACCACGCTGCCGCTCATGGCCTACGAGGAGGCCTTCCGATACAGCGACGTGGGCTACGGCACCGCCATCGCCGTCGTCATGCTGTTGATCGGGGCGGTCTTCTCCGTCATCTACATCCGTGCGCTGCGCGAAAGGAAAGGCTGAGCCGATGAACCGTCCCGCTCCGCTGTCCGTGGCTTCCGGCCGGCGCAATACAGTCGCGGTGCTGGCGAACGTCTCCTTGCTGGTCATTGCAGCTTGCTTCTTGCTGCCGTTGAGTTGGTTGATCCTGGCCTCGCTGGATCCGCAGGCCAGCTATCAGACACAGTTCCCGTCCGAGGTGTCACCGGCCAACTACACGGCGGTGCTCACTCCGGAATTGACGTTCGTGCCACTTCTCAACAGCTTCCTGCTGTCCGGAGGGACCGCGGTGGTCACCGTGCTGGCGGCGGTGTTGGCGGCATATCCGCTCTCGCGGTACCAGATGCGTTTCAACAAGCCGTTCCTGTACGTTGTGCTTTTCGGAACGTGCCTGCCGATAACGGCGATCATGGTCCCGGTCTACAGCCTTTTCGTGCAGCTGAACTTCCTCGACTCGCTGGCGGCCACCACGCTCTTCATGGCGGCCTCTTCGCTGCCGATGGCGATCTGGATGACGAAGAATTTCATGGATTCCGTCCCGGTCAGCTTGGAAGAGGCGGCCTGGGTGGACGGCGCCTCGGCGATGAACGCCTTGGCCAGGATCGTGGTGCCGCTGATGCGTCCGGGACTCGCCGTGGTCTTCATCTTTGTCTTCATCCAGGCGTGGGGGAACTTCTTTGTTCCCTTCATCCTGCTGCTCTCTTCTGCCAAGCAGCCCGCGGCGGTGAGCATTTTCAGCTTCTTCGGCCAGCATGGTGCCATAGCCTACGGGCAGTTGGCGGCATACTCGGTCCTGTACTCGGTCCCGGTGGTGCTGCTCTACATTCTGGTCTCACGCGGGATTGGCGGTTCCTTCGCCATGGCCGGCGCGGTCAAGGGCTGATCCAGCCGCTCTGGCAGAAAGGACGGTGCCATGCACGACGACGGGGCCCACGTCGAGGCGCGGATCCGCCGGTTCATTCTCGAACGGCTGCACCCGGCGGTCTACCCGGCGGCGGTTCCGGTTCGGCTCCAGGCCTGGCATGTTCCCGGCGAACCTGTCCCGTTCCGGGAGGCGGTGGCGGCCGACTTCACCGAGTTCGCGGCGGGCAGTACATGGGGGCCGGCCTGGTCCACCAGTTGGTTTCGGCTCACCGGGCAGATCCCGGCGGAATGGACAGTGGACGGAGGGCACCGGCCGGAGCTGCTGCTGGACCCGGGGTTCACTCCCGGCATCCCGGGCTTCCAGGCAGAAGGGCTGGTCTACACCCCGCAGGGCGGGATCATCAAGGCCATCGAGCCGCGCAACGCCTACGTGCCGCTGGACGCACGGCCGGGCGCCGCCGTCGAGCTATATCTGGAGGCGGCGGCCAACCCGGATCTGCTCGAGAACTTCACTTTTCAGCCCACCCCGTTCGGAGACCCCGCCACCACCGGGCGGAACCCGTGCTACACCTTCCGCCGAGCCGACATCGCGCTGCAAGACGTCGCGGCCTGGGAACTGCTGCAGGACTTCACGGTGCTGGAGCAACTCATGCTCCAGCTCGACCCGGGGCAGCCGCGCCGCGCCCAGATCCTGCGCGCGCTGGAGCACGCACTCAACGCGCTGGATCCCGTGGACATCGCCGGCACCGCAGCGGCCGGCCGGGCCGCCCTGGAGCCCGCGCTCGCCGCCCCGGCAGCCGGCAGCGCGCACCGGATCCACGCGGTCGGCCACGCGCACATCGACAGCGCCTGGCTCTGGCCCGTCCGGGAAACCAAGCGCAAGATTGCCCGGACCTTCGCGAACGTCCTGGCGCTGCTGGAGTCGGACCCGGAGTTCGTCTTCACCGCCTCCTCCGCGCAGCAGTATGCCTGGCTGAAAGAGGCGTACCCGGACCTGTTCGCGCGGGTGGCGGACCAGGTCAGGGCCGGCCGTTTTGTCCCGGCCGGCGGGATGTGGGTCGAAGCGGACACGAACCTGCCCGGCGGAGAGGCGCTGGCCCGCCAGTTCATTGCCGGGAAGAAGTTCTTCCGGACCGAGTTCGGCGTCGATCCGCAGGAGGTCTGGCTCCCGGACTCCTTCGGCTACTCCGCCGCGATGCCGCAGATTGCCCGCGCCGCCGGAGCACGCTGGTTCCTGACCCAGAAACTCTCCTGGAACGAGACCAATACCTTTCCCCACCACACCTTTTGCTGGGAGGGAATCGATGGCACCCGGATTTTCACCCACTTCCCGCCGGCGGATACCTACAACGCCGAGCTGACCGCGGCCGAACTGGCCCGGGCCGAACGGCGCTTCGCGGAGAAGGGAGCCGCCAACACCTCGCTGCTGCCCTTCGGCTACGGCGACGGCGGCGGCGGACCGACGCGCGAGATGCTCGCCGCCGCGCATCGCACAGCCGATCTGGAAGGCTCGCCGCGGGTGCAGCTCTCCAGTCCACAGCGGTTCTTCCGCGCCGCCGAGGAAGAATATGACCGGCCGCCGGTGTGGTCGGGGGAGCTGTATCTGGAATACCACCGGGGCACCTACACGTCGCAGGCGCGCACCAAACGGGGCAACCGGCGCAGCGAGCATCTGCTGCGCGAGGCCGAGCTCTGGGCCGCGACGGCGGCGGTGCGCGGTGCCGCACCCTACCCCTATGATGCGCTGGAGCGGGCGTGGCAGACCGTGCTGCTGCAGCAGTTCCACGACATCCTGCCCGGATCGTCGATCGCCTGGGTACACCGCGAGGCGGAGGCCAACTACGCCAGGCTGGCGGCGGAACTGGCGGGCACGATCGACGGGTCGCTGCGTGCGCTGCTCGGCCGGGGTGCCGGCAGCGCCGTGGCCAATGCCGGCCCGTATCCGGTGGACGGGGTGCCCGCGTTGAGCGTCGTGAGTGCCGCGCAACAATCCGCCCCGGGCGCAGCGTTAAGCGTCGGCATTGAACCCAGCGGCGACGGCTGGCTGCTGGCCAACGACCTGCTCCGGGTGGTGATCGATTCCGAGGGCCTGATCTCCTCACTGGTGGACCTGGACACCGGACGGGAGGTCATTCCCGCCGGCATGCAAGCTAATCTGCTGCAGCTTTTCCGCGACACGCCGACCAGGTGGGATGCCTGGGATCTGGAGGAGCACTACAAGTTTGATTGCCAGGAGCTGCGGGCGGTCGATGCCATCGAGGCGTTTTCCAGCGCCGTGCGCTCGGCCGACGCCCTTCCGAATGAGGAGGGCTCCGATCAGGCTCCTTTCGGCACGACGCCGGCTCCGGTTCCATGCGCCGGGCTCCGCGTCAGCCGCCGGTTCGGCGCCTCGCAGGTTGCGCAGACGGTTTGGCTGGCCGCCGGCTCCCGATCGCTGGAGGTCGAGACGACGGTCGACTGGCACGAGCGGCAGAAACTGCTGAAGCTGGCCTTCCCACTGGACCTCCACACAGACCGGGCGGCATCGGAGATCCAGTTCGGCCATGTCTTCCGGCCCACGCACAGCAATACGTCCTGGGACGCCGCGCGGTTCGAAACCTGCGCCCACCGCTGGGTGCATGTGGGCGAGCCCGGCTTCGGCGTCGCCGTCGCCAATGACTGCACCTACGGGCACGACATCCGACGGACCGATCCGACCGCCATGCCCGCCACCGTGGTGCGGCAGTCGCTGCTGCGGGCGCCGCTGTACCCTGATCCGCAGGCCGACCAAGGCGAGCACACGTTCCGGACGTCGTTGGTGATTGGCGCCGGCATTCCGGAGGCGGTGCGGGCCGGCTACCGGCTCAATCTGCCTCCGGGCCTCGTCCACGGTGTGGGGTCCGGCCCGGTGGAACCGCTGTTCAGCGTGGACAATCCGGCAGTGGTCGTCGAGGCCGTCAAGCTGGCGGAGGACCGAAGCGGCGACGTGATCCTGCGCTGCTACGAGGCCTTCGGCGGCCGGGCGAAGGCCGCGATCAGCGTCGGCTTCGGCTTCGCAGTCGTATCCGCCACGGACCTGTTGGAGCGCGACGTGGACGGTGTCCGGCTGGAGCTGCCGGCGGAGCGCTCGGTCAGGTTCGAACTGCGGCCGTTCCAGTTGCTGACCCTCCGCTTCCGCAGCGCCACCGGCGCGTGACGACGGCGGTTCAGGCCAGTTCCAGCGTGAGGGGCCGGCGCAGGAACACCGCGTATCGTTCCACGGCGCCGTCTACCGCGTGCCGCTCGGCGGCGCTGAACGCGCGCAGCGGCCTGAGCCGCAGCTCGGCGGAGCCGGGCTTGAGCACGTGTTTCCAGTTGCCGGCCATCTTCCCGTCCAGCAGCAGCACATGTTGCGGCACCGTGCTGCTCAGCGCCGCAGGGGCCGACCCGCCCAAATAGCCGCGGGTTTTGGTGTATCCCATGACGTATTCGTCGTAGCACTGGATCAGGTCGGCGCGGGGCGGCTCGTTCTCTGCCGGGGACGTTCCGTCGTTGGTCCCGGCCGCGGTTGAGAACCAGAGTTGCACGTCATCGGCTTCGGTCAGCTCCAGGCCTTCCTGCCCGCCGGCTTCCAGTCCGCGCCTGATGTCGGCCTGCGGCAGCTTGGACCAGTCGGAGCAGTCCTTCACCGAGGCCGGCCCGCGGCTGGCGAAGTACCGCGCGGTGAG
This sequence comes from Arthrobacter sulfonylureivorans, assembly GCF_022637435.1. NCBI lineage: Bacteria > Bacillati > Actinomycetota > Actinomycetes > Micrococcales > Micrococcaceae > Arthrobacter > Arthrobacter sulfonylureivorans. Next base: position 2,805,548 of record NZ_CP093326.1, on the reverse strand, counting down.
CCGCCCCAGTGCCGCGTCCCGGTCATAGTCTGCCGTCAGCAGTGGTACGCGTTCGTCGAAGGACGCATACGTTTGCTGCACGGCGCCGGATTCCGCGGACCGAGGCATTCCGCTGACCAGGATCCGGTCCATCTCGGCGTGGAACACCAGATGCCCCAGCCGCTGGCCGCGCAGCGGCGCACCGTTCAGCTTCACCCCGTCGTCCTCAAGCAGCCCCGCTTCGGTGAGCCGGGAAGCGAGTTCGTCCCGGGTGCGGTGCCGGCCGTCAGTGACCGCCGCGGCCAGCACGTCATTGCTGCGCGCCACCGTCGCCGCATCCAGCCCCAGTTGCCGGTCCCGGCCCTTGTTACCGGCCTTGAGTCGGGGTTCGCAGAGCAGCATCAGCCAGCGCAGATCGTCGCGGTGCACAAAGTGCCAGGTGGGTCGCAGGATGTGCGTGCGCAGGATGGTTCCGGCGGCGATCGCCGCGTCGACGTCCGCCGCGTTGTCCCGGGCCGGGCCGCCGGTCCGTTGCGCCAGCGACCAGCGGGCGTAAGCATATTCCTGCGACTGGAAGGCGAGGAGCCAGCGCAAGGCTGCATCGGCGTCGTCCGCGGGATGGTCCCAGAGCCGCTGTGCCCGCAAACGGTGGCGGCGGATGTCCTGGGGACCCGGCTGCTGCATGGCCGGCTCCGTTACCCGGCCGTGCCGGGAGGCATTCCCGGGCCGAAGAACGGGCCGGCAGCCGGTCGCTTGGGCAGGATCCCGTCGCCGGAGGACTGGTGCCGGAGCCGGCGCAGAACCCAGGGGGCCAGATGCTGGCGCGCCCACACCAGGTCCTCGGTGCGCGCGGTGCGCCAGCGCTTGGGCGGCAGCGGTTTGGGTGCCTCGGGCTGCAGCGAATGCTCGACGTTGAGCGAGTCCAGCACCATGGCGGCAATGGTGTGGTGTCCGAGCGGTGAGAAATGCAGCCTGTCCGGCGCCCACATCTGTGGCGCTTTCAGCTGCCGCAGCGCCCACATGTCGGCAACAACTGCGTCGTGGCGGGCGGCCACTGTGCGCAAGTTCTCGTTGTAGATGGCGGCCTTACCTCGCACACTGCCGATCAGCGGCGTTCCGCCGAAGTCGGGCGCGGTGAACAGCACGATGGTCGCGCCGGAGGCAGCTAAACGGGTGACGGCCCGATCGATCTTCTCCGCCAGCGCATCCGGGTCGGCGCGGGGGCGGATCACGTCATTGCCGCCGGCGCAGATGGAGATCAGGTCGGGCTGCAGGGCCAGGGCCGGTTCGATCTGTTCGTCGATGATTTGCTGCAGCAGCCTGCCGCGGATGGCCAGGTTGGCGTAAGCAAAGTCCTCGTGGCCGCGGGCCAGTTCCTCGGCCACACGATCGGCCCAGCCGCGGTGGCCGCCGGGACTCTCGGGGTCTGGGTCCCCGATTCCTTCGGTGAAGGAATCACCAATGGCCACAAAGCGGCTCCAGGGGTGGCCGGCGGCGGCAGCGTGGGACTGTGCTTCGGGACGGGTCAAGTTACTCACAGGTACATCTTCCCAACAAGCCGCGGCGGATGCACAGATCTGCCCCCAGACAAGACCTGAATCATCTTTCAGGAAAGCATGGTCTGCGGCGGGATCTTTGGCTAGTGTGTGAGCTGAAGCGGCCATCCCGGCTGACTTGATCTCGAGGAGCTGAGATGGAATTGCTGGCGGGAATCACTGCGCGGCGGGTGCCGACCACGCGGCTGACCATGAATGTTTTGGAGCGCGCCGGCGACCGGCCGGACGGCATTCCGGTGGTCCTGGTGCACGGGAATGTCTCCTCCTCGCTGTTCTGGCAGGAGACCATGCAGGCGCTGCCGCAGGAGTACCGCGTGCTGGCGCCGGACCTGCGGGGATTCGGCCAGACGGACACCGCCCCGGTGGACGCCAGCCGCGGGCTGCGTGACTTTGCCGATGACCTCCACGGGTTGCTCGAAGCTCTGCAGCTGGCCCCCGCGCACGTGGTCGGCTGGAGCATGGGCGGGGGTGTGGCGATGCAGTACGCGCTGGAACACCCGGTCCTGAGCCTGGCACTGCAGGCGCCGGTCTCGCCGTACGGCTTCGGCGGGACGGCAGGTCCGGAAGGGCGGCGGCTGACCGAGGATGACGCCGGAACCGGCGGCGGGGGCGCCAACCCGGATTTCGTGGCGCGGCTGGAGGCGGCCGACACGAGCGACGACACACCCGCCTCACCGCTGTCGGTCTACCGCTCCACCTACGTGCATGCCGGTTTCGAGTCCCCGCATGAGCACATCTGGGTTGAGTCGATGCTCAGCACCAAGACCGGCCCCGACAACTATCCCGGGGATTCCGTGCCGTCGCAGAACTGGCCGGGCTTTGCTCCAGGGCGCCGGGGCGTGCTCAACACGATGGCGCCGGGAGTCTTCAATACCAGCGCCCTGGTGGATCTGCCGGAGAAACCGGACATTCTGTGGATCCACGGCGATAGCGACGCAATCGTCTCCGATGCTTCGTTCTTTGACCTGAATTGCCTGGGCAAGGCCGGCGTGCTGCCGGGCTGGCCGGGGGAGGAGGCGGCCCCGCTGCAGCCGATGGTCTCGCAGATCCGGGCGGTGCTGGAAAAGTATGCGGCAAACGGCGGGCGCTTCACCGAGGTCCTGCTGGAAAACTGCGGGCATTCGCCGCATCTGGAATACCCCGAACGGTTCGTTGCCGAATTGACGGCCCACATCGGGCGGAGCGGCAAGACGGCGTAGCCGTCGGACCTCTACGGGTACGACGGCGGCCGAGACTCGGAGAAACTCAAACTTTCAAGTAATGATGGTTCTGTGCGATCATGGACGGCATGACTGAAACTACTTATCAGCCCGTGGTTGCCTGGTCCAAGCCCGAGCAGGAACGGGCGGGCACACCGCTGCTGGTGCTCTTCCATGGCTACGGATCCCACGAGCAGGACCTCATGGGGCTGGTGCCCGGCCTGCCGGAGGAATTCACCGTGGCGGCTGTCCGCGCGCCGGTGGCGATGGGGCCGGGCTTCACCTGGTTCCCGCTGATGCACGAGCCGGACTTTTCCGTGGACAAGGTGACCAAGGCGGTCAGCGATGTAGTGACCTGGCTGGACAGCGTCAAGGGCCAGCACAGCAGCGTTTCGGTGCTGGGCTTCTCGATGGGCATGGCGGTGGCCACGTCGGTGCTGCGCCACCGGCCGGAGGAGATCGCCGCCGTCGTCGGGCTCTCCGGATTCGCCGTGCCCGCCGATGGCAACGGGTTCTTCCGCGATGATGCAGTCAAGGCCATCAAGCCGCCGGTCTTCTGGGGCCGCGACCAGGAGGACCCGGTCATCACCGCCGACAAGATCGAATTCACCCATGAGTGGGCGAACGAGCACGTAGACCTGACCAAGGTTCTCTATTCCGGCATCGGCCACGGCATCAATGCCCAGGAGTTGTCGCACGTGAAGGAATTCCTGACCTACAAGGTGCTGAACGTCCGGTAGGGTCCACGGCGTCAGGGCGGCTAGCCGCGGCTGACGCGCACCGTTTCGCCGTTGCAGCTGACCGTGTCCCCGGCGTGCAGCTGGCGTCCCCGGCGGGTCTCGATCTCACCGTTCACCTTCACCAGCCCGTTCTCGACGAATTCCTTGGCCTGGATCCCGTCCTCGGCCAGGTTGGCCAGCTTGAGCAGCTGGCCCAGCCGGATCATTTCGTCGCGGATCGGCACGTCATGCATTTCGTCGGAAGCCATGCCTCCATCATGCCTGACCCCGCCCGGCATAAGGTGTCCAGTGTGTCCAGTACCTCGCCGCTTCCGCTGATCCTGAGCCTGCCGCTGGCTGTCGGCACCGGCCTGGCCATCCCCGTGCAGGGTCGGATCACCGGCGCGCTCGGAGCGGAGCTCGACGACGGACTGGCGGCCGCCGTCGTCAGTTTCAGTGTGGGACTGGCGGTGATGGTGGTGGTAACCCTGGTGCTGCCCGGCGGCCGCGCCGGAATTCGCCGTATTGCCCCTGCCCTGCGCGAACGGCGGTTTCCGCGCTGGTACCTGCTGGCAGGGTGCCTCGGCGCCTTCATGGTGTTGTCCCAAGGCCTGACCGTCTCGCAGATCGGCATCGCGCTGTTCATCGTGGCCACCGTCGCCGGCACCTCGCTCAGCGGCCTGCTGGTGGACCGGATGGGGCTGGGGCCGGCGGGACGGAAGGCGATCACCGCACGGCGGATCGCCAGCGCGGCGCTCACGTTGGTGGCGGTCGCTTGGGCGGCGTCGCCGAAGTTCTCGGTCGATGCCGGCGGTCTCTGGCTGTTGCTGGTGCTGCTGCCCTTGGCCGCCGGCTTCCTGCGCAGCTTCCAGCAGGCGATGAACGGAACGGCCACCGTGCATTACGGCACCCCGCTGACGGCGACGCTGATCAATTTCGCCGCGGGAAGCCTCGCGCTCTGGATGGCATGGCTGGTGAAGGCGGCGGTGGCGGGCACAGGTAATCCGCTGCCGTCGGAATGGTGGTACTACCTGGCCGGTCCGATGGGCTGCATGTTCGTCATCTTTGCCAACATCCTGGTGCGCTCGCTCGGCGTGCTGCTGGCCGGAATCGGGATGATCGCCGGACAACTGCTCGGATCGCTCGCCCTGGATGCGTGGTTCCCCGTGCCCGGAACCCAGCTGGCTGCCGCCACCGTGCTGGGCACGTTGCTAGCCATGGCCGCGTTGCTGCTGGCCACCGTGCCGGCGCCGCACCGGAGGGCGGGGCTGCGGAGCCCTGCGGCGGAGCCCTCCGGCACAGGGGCCGCGCCCCGGCCCTAAGGTAGATGGTGTGCCCACCCACCATCGTCTGCCGCTGGCCGTTGGCCTGCCGTTGGCCGTCGCGGCAGGCGTCTGCATGCCGATCCAAGGCAGGATCAACGGTGCCCTCGGTGCGCGGCTCGAGGACGGGCTGGCGGCCGCCGTCGTCAGTTTCAGCACCGGCCTGGTGCTGCTGGCGGTGCTATGCCTGCTGCTGCCGACGGCCCGCCGCGGACTGCGCCGCGTGGTTCCGGCGCTGCGGGATCGGAAGTTCCCGCGCTGGTACGTGCTGGCCGGCTGCAGCGGCGCCTTCCTGGTCCTGAGCCAGGCCGAAACCGTTGCCCTGATCGGCATCGCACTGTTCACGGTCGCGGCCGTGACCGGGCAAACCGTGTCGGGTCTGCTGGTGGACCGGCTGGGCTGGGGCCCGGGCGGACGGAGCCCGGTCACCGGCATCCGCGTCATCAGCGCCGTGCTCACTGTGCTGGCGGTGGCCTGGGCCGTGTCGCCCAAGCTCATCCTCGGCGGCCCGGCCGGCGCCTGGCTGCTGCCGGTATTGCTGCCCCTGGCCGCGGGTTTCCTGCAAAGTTTCCAACAGGCCCTGAACGGGGTGCAGACCATGCACTACGGATCGCCGTGGCCCGCCACGCTGATCAACTTCGTGGTGGGCGGTGCGCTGCTCTGGGCGGCATGGGGCATCAAAGTGGCCGTTGCCGGCGTGGGCAATCCGCTGCCGGCCGAGTGGTGGTATTACCTGGGCGGACCCATCGGCTGTGCTTTCATCGCGGTGGCCGCGGTGCTGGTTCGTGCGCTGGGCGTGCTCCAGACCGGCCTGGGCATGATTTCCGGGCAGATCCTGGGTTCACTGCTGCTGGATCTGACGGTTCCGGCGCCGGGCACCGTGATTACGACGGCGACGGTGCTGGGTACGCTGCTGACCCTCCTGGCCGCTGTGCTCGGCACCTTGCCGTGGCAACGGCATCCGTTCAGGAACCGCTAAGGGCACCGCCGCGGTCGCGGTTGCCCCATTCGGGTTCGGGGCAGCGTTTTCGGTAGGCTAACGTTGTAGCTTCGCTATGCGCCGATCCGTACCCGGAACCGCCGGACGGATCTGTGCCATGACAAGCCTCAGACCGCACCCAGCGGCCCTGGAGAGATACGGAGAACCACCTCATGGCAGCAGCCAAATCAGTCCTCGATTCGATCATCTCGCTGGCCAAGCGCCGCGGCTTCGTTTTCCAGGCTGGTGAGATTTACGGTGGATCCCGCTCCGCATGGGACTACGGGCCGCTCGGCGTCGAGCTGAAGGAAAACATCAAGCGCCAGTGGTGGCAGACCATGGTGCGCGGCCGCGACGATGTGGTCGGGCTGGATTCCTCGGTGATCCTGCCGCGCCAGGTTTGGGAAGCATCGGGCCACGTGGACGTCTTTTCCGACCCGCTGGTGGAATGCCTCAACTGCCACAAGCGCTACCGTGCCGACCACCTCGAGGAAGAATACGAGGAGAAGAAGGGCCGGGCGCCGGAAAACGGCCTCAAGGACATCGCCTGCGTCAACTGTGGCACCAAGGGCGAATGGACCGAACCGCAGGAATTTTCCGGCCTGCTCAAGACCTTCCTGGGCCCGGTGGCCCACGAGGAAGGCATGCACTACCTGCGACCCGAGACCGCGCAGGGCATCTTCGTGAACTTCAACAACGTCCTGACCACCTCGCGGAAGAAGCCGCCGTTCGGCATCGGCCAGATCGGCAAGAGCTTCCGCAACGAGATCACCCCGGGCAACTTCATCTTCCGCACCCGTGAATTCGAGCAGATGGAGATGGAGTTCTTCGTGGAGCCGGGCACGGACGAAGAATGGCACCAGTACTGGATCGACGCCCGGTTGCAGTGGTATGTGGACCTGGGCATCAACCGGGACAACTTGCGTCTCTTCGAGCACCCGCTGGAAAAGCTGAGCCACTACTCCAAGGGCACCACCGACGTCGAATACCGCTTCGGTTTCCAGGGCTCGGAATGGGGCGAACTGGAAGGCATCGCCAACCGGACGGACTTCGACCTGTCCACCCATACCAAGCACTCCGGCACCGACCTGAGTTACTTCAACCAGGCCACCAACGAGCGTTACACCCCGTACGTGATCGAGCCGGCCGCGGGCCTGACAAGGTCCTTCATGGCGTTCCTGGTGGACGCCTACACCGAGGACGAGGCGCCGAACGCCAAGGGGGGTGTGGACAAGCGCACGGTGCTGCGGCTGGATCCGCGGTTGGCCCCGGTTAAGGCCGCGGTGCTGCCGCTGTCCCGCAACGAGGACCTCTCGCCCAAGGCCAAGGAACTGGGTGCGGCGCTGCGCAAGAACTGGAACATCGACTTCGACGACGCCGGCGCCATCGGCCGCCGCTACCGCCGCCAGGACGAGATCGGCACCCCGTTCTGCATCACCGTGGACTTCGACACCCTCGAGGACCAGGCGGTGACCATCCGGGAACGCGACTCGATGGCCCAGGAGCGCGTCTCGCTGGACAAGGTCGAAGGCTATCTGGCGGCCCGTCTGATCGGCGCCTAAGCCCAAGGCCCGCTCAAACATCCGCTACCGCCCCAGGAACCGCCCGTTTCAGGGCAGCGCACCCGTTGAAGGAGAACCATGGCCCAGCTGACCTACCGCGACTGGCGCGAGGACGATGACCTGGCCCTGCTGGAAATCTGGGGCGATCCGGAAACCGGCCAGGCCGGCCATTTTCGTGCCATGCTCCGGCCGTCCGCCGACCAGCCCTGGTCGCGGTGCATCGTCGCGGAGGACCAGGGGATAGCGGTTGCCGCGGGCGCGGTCTACGAGACCAGCCTGCATCCGGACCGGTTGTGGGTCTACGTCGAAGTTGCCCGTGGGCACCGCGGCGCCGGCGTTGCCAGCGACCTGCTGGCGAGGCTCCGCGCCGAAGCCGAGCAGGCGCCGTCGGGCGTGCGGAAGCTCCGGGCCAAGGTGGAGCCGGACACGTCCGGTGCCGCGTTTGCCCGGGCCGCCGGCCTGACCCAGATCCAGAGCTCACGCGTGGTGCAGGTTTCGCCCGGGGCGCTCCCGCTGCCGGCCCTGGGCGAGACCGGCCCGCAGTTGGAGGAGGCGGCCACCGGGTCGGTGGAGCTGACCCGCGCGGTGGCGGACTTCTACAACTCGGTCCACGTGTGGGACCGGGCGGACATGACCGTGGGCCGGGCGCAGCAGATGCTGCTCAGCGAGTCCGCGGGAGCCGGCGGCGCGGTGGTGCTCCGCAGCGCGCCGAAGGCCGAGGGCGGCACCATCCAGGCCTTCGCCGTCAGCTACACGCACGAGCGCACCGACGCGCCGGCGGACGTGCTGCTGGGCTACGACACCGCGCTGCCGGCCGAAGAAGCCGAGGCGGCCGTGCGTGCGCTGCTGGCGATGCTGGTGGCCCAGTATCCGGTGCAGCTGGAGGTGGACGATTCGATGACCGCCGTGCTGGCCGTGCTGCAGCCGCTGCTGGACTCCGGCCACGCCCGACAGCTGGGCCCGGCAACCTCCATCGTCAGCGACTGACAGCCGGGCCAAGGGAGCGGTCATGAAGGGTGTGCTGTTCGACGTCGACGGGACGCTGGTGGACTCGAACTACGTGCACGTGCTGGCGTGGTGGCAGGCCTTCCGGCAGGCAGGTGTCGACGTTCCGATGGCTGCCATCCACCGCTGTGTCGGGATGGGCGGAGGCCGGCTCATCGAGGAATTGCTCGACGACGGCCGCGACCGGTCCGGGGACGAGCAGATCAAGGCCGCCCACCGGGCCGTCTTCTCCACCTACTGGCCGGCGCTGCGCCGCTTTGACGGAGCCCGGGAAGTGGTGGACCGCGCGGCCGCGGAGGGCCTCGCCGTCGTGCTGGCATCCTCTGCCGAGGAAGCCGAACTGGCGGTGCTGCGCCGGGTGATCGACGCCGACGGATCGATCACCGCCGCCACCAGCTCGGCGGACGCTGATAACAGCAAACCTGCGCCGGACATCCTGCAAGCCGCGCTGGACGCGGCCGGGCTGCGGGCCGAAGACACCGTTTTTGTTGGCGACGCCGTCTGGGATATCCAAGCGGCGGGAGACCTCGGGATTCCGTGCATCGGCCTCGAGTGCGGCGGAACCTCGGCGGACGTCCTGACACAGGCAGGCGCCGCCGAGGTGTACCGGAACCCGCAGGACCTGCTGGAGCACTTTTCCGAAAGCGCCCTCGGCGGGCTGCTGCGCGCTTAGACCCTGGGGACGCCGGCTCTCTGCCGGCGCCCGGGCCCTTATCGCCCCTGCGGTGGTCCACAGGCGTAGGGCCGGTAACGCGGATTTGCCCGGTTTTGAGAGAATGGACGGGTGACACTTACCGCTGCATCCGAATCGGCCGCCAAGCTTGAGCTCCCGCCGCTCAAACTCGGGCCGATCACCGTCGACACCCCCGTAGTCCTGGCTCCGATGGCCGGCATTACCAACAAGGCGTTCCGCCGGCTCTGCCGCGAGTACGGCGGCGGCCTCTACGTGGCGGAAATGGTCACCTCCCGAGCGCTCGTCGAACGCAACCGCGAGTCGATGCGGATCATCTCGCATGACGAGGATGAGGACGTGCGCTCCGTCCAGCTGTACGGTGTGGATCCCAAGACGGTGGGTGCCGCCGTCCGGCTGCTGGTGCAGGAAGACCGCGCCGACCACATCGATTTGAACTTTGGCTGCCCGGTGCCCAAAGTCACCCGGCGCGGCGGCGGTTCCGCGCTCCCGTGGAAAACCGAGCTGTTCACCGCGATCATCCAGGCCGCTACGCGCGAGGCCGCCAAGGGCAACGTGCCGTTGACCATCAAGATGCGCAAGGGGATCGACGACGACCACCTCACCTTTATCGAGGCCGGGAAGATCGCCCGCGACGCCGGCGTGGCCGCCGTCGCTCTGCACGGCCGCACGGCCAGCCAGTTCTATTCAGGCCAAGCGGACTGGAACGCCATTGCCGAACTGCGCGAGGCGCTGCCGGACGTCCCGGTGCTGGGCAACGGAGACATCTGGAGCGCCGAGGACGCGGTGCGGATGGTAAAGCAGACCGGGGTGGACGGCGTCGTCGTGGGCCGTGGCTGCCAGGGCCGTCCCTGGCTGTTCGGCGATCTGCAGGCGGCCTTCGAGGGCACGGACAATCGTTTCCGCCCGGGGCTGAAGGATGTTGCGGACAGTTTTTACCGGCACGCCGAGCTGCTGGTGGATTATTTCGAGGACGAAGGAAAGGCGCTGCGGGATATCCGCAAGCATGTGGCCTGGTACTTCAAGGGGTACTCGGTGGGCGGCGAACTGCGGGCCGCGCTGGCCCAGGTGCCCACGCTCGAGGTGCTCCGCGAGCTGCTGGCCGAGCTGGACGCCGATGCGCCCTACCCGGGGGCAGATGCCGAGGGGCCCCGGGGCCGCGCCGGTTCGCCCAAGCGCCCGGCGCTGCCGGACGGCTGGCTCTCCAGCCGGGAACTGAACGCGGACCACAAGGCGATGATCGCCGCGGCCGAGCTGGATGTCTCCGGTGGCTGAGGCACGTACCGGCCACCCGGCGCCACCTACGCCGGGATACACGGACTTCGACCAGGAACGCTGGTACGCGGAGGAACCGAAGAGTACCTACCGCACGCAGTTCGAACGGGACCGTGCCCGGGTACTTCACTCGTCGGCGCTGCGCCGCCTGGGCGCCAAGACGCAGGTGGTGTCCCCGGACACGGACGATTTTGTCCGGACCCGGCTGACCCACAGCCTGGAGGTGGCGCAGGTGGGCCGTGAACTGGGCCGCACGCTGGGCTGCGACCCGGACGTGGTGGACGCGGCCTGCCTCTCCCACGACCTTGGTCATCCTCCGTTTGGCCACAACGGGGAGACCGCGCTCAACGCGGCCGCGCATGCCATCGGCGGATTCGAGGGCAACGCACAAACGCTTCGGCTGCTCACCCGGCTGGAGCCGAAGATCCTGCGCCCGGACGGCTCTCCGGCCGGCCTGAACCTGACCCGGGCCAGTCTGGACGCGGCCTGCAAGTACCCGTGGTCTGCGGACGACGCGCCGGTCATCCACGGCAAACGGACCAGCAAATTCGGCGCCTACGAGGACGACCTTCCCGTCTTCAACTGGCTGCGCCAAGGAGCCGCCGAGCGCCGCTCCTGCCTGGAAGCCCAGGTGATGGATCTGGCCGACGACATCTCCTACTCGGTGCACGACGTCGAAGACGCCATCGTGGCCGGGCGTCTCCAGCTCAAGTGGCTGGACAGCGCTGACACCCGCAGCCGGGTGATCGGCTATACCCAGCAGTGGTATCTTCCCACCAGCGACGCGCAGGAAGTGGGCGACGCCCTCACCCGGCTGGAGCAATCCGGTGTCTGGGTGCGCGAGGCGGACGGCAGCCGCAAGGCGATGGCCGCGCTGAAGGACATGACCAGCCAGTTGATCGGCCGTTTCTGCTCCAGCGCGATGGAGGCCACCCGCTCCATCTACGGCCCGCAGCAGTTGACGCGCTACGAGGCTGAGCTGGTGGTGCCGCAGGGGACCGCCACCGAGATCGCGGTGATGAAGGGGCTGGCCACCACGTTCGTGATGACCACGGAGCTGCGCCAGCCGGTCTACGAGCACCAGCAGGAAATCCTGCACGATCTGGTCAGCGAGCTCCACGCTACCGGGGAGAAGCATTTGGAAGAGCCCTTTGCCTCCGATTGGCGGGATGCCGACGACGACGGCGCCCGCCTGCGCGTGGTGATCGATCAGATCGCCTCGCTCACGGATGTATCCGCGCTGGCGCTGCACGAACGCCTGATGGGGGCCCACCGGACGCTGCTCTGATGCTGCGCACTCCCGAGCCGTCCTCCACAGGGGCTCGCCGGAGCTCCGCCGTCACCAGCCTGCGGGGGGAGGAGCCGTCGATTTGGCGCTGCTGCATAACATAGGACTATGGCCGGACTGATTAAACGTGAAGACATCGATGAAGTCCGCCAGCGTACCGACATCAAGGAAGTCGTCGACGGCTACGTCACGCTGAAGTCGGCGGGCATCGGCTCCTTCAAGGGCCTGTGCCCCTTCCACGACGAGCGTTCGCCGTCGTTCCATGTCCGTCCGCAGGTGGGGACCTACCATTGCTTCGGCTGCGGCGAAGGCGGGGACGTCATTTCGTTCCTGCAGAAGATGGACCACACCACGTTCTCCGAGACCGTGGAGAAGCTCGCTCACCGGATCAACTTCACGCTGCGGTACGAAGACGGTGGCACCGGCCCGCGCCGGGAAGACGTCGGCAAGCGGCAGCGGCTGCTGGATGCGCATAAAGTTGCCGCTGAGTTCTTCCGGGAGCAATTGCAGACCCCGGGCGCTGCCGCGGCGCGGGAGTTCCTGTCCGGGCGCGGCTTCGACCAGGCAGCTGCGGAGCATTTTGCCGTGGGCTACGCCCCGCAGGGCTGGGACGGTCTGCTCAAGCACCTGACCGGCCGCGGCTTCACCCAGGACGAACTGCGCCTGACCGGCATGTTCTCCGGCGGGGATGGATCCGATGGCAGGAACAGCCGGATCTACGACCGTTTCCGCGGCCGGCTGATCTGGCCCATCCGCGATCTGACCGGTGCGACCATTGGCTTTGGTGCCCGCAAGCTGTACGAGGACGATCAGGGACCCAAGTACTTGAACACCCCGGAGACGGCGCTCTACAAGAAGTCGCAGGTCCTCTACGGGATTGACCTGGCCAAGCGGGACATCGCCCGCAGCCGCCAGCTGGTGGTCGTGGAGGGATACACGGATGTGATGGCTTGCCACCTCTCCCGAATCCAGACGGCCGTGGCGACGTGCGGTACCTCCTTCGGAACTGAGCACATCAAGATCGCCAGGCGCCTGCTGTCCGATGATGGGACCGGCGGCGAAGTGATCTTCACCTTCGACGGTGACGAGGCCGGCCAGAAGGCCGCGCTGCGGGCTTTCGAAGAAGACCAGCGCTTTGTCGCCCAGACCTATGTTGCGGTGGAGCCCAACGGCGCGGACCCCTGCGACCTGCGCCTCAGCCACGGCGAAGGCGCGGTGCGCGAACTGATCAGTTCCCGCCGCCCGTTGTTCGAGTTCGCCATCAAGGCCACGCTGAAGAAGTTCAACCTGGAGACCGTCGAGGGACGGGTCTCGGCGCTGCGGGCCGCCGCGCCGGTGGTTGCCGACATCAAGGACCCGGCGATGCGGCCGGGCTACTCGCGTGAGCTTGCCGGCTGGCTGGGCATGGACGTTGATGATGTCGCCCGGGCGGTGGCCGGTGCCGTCAAACGTGGTCACTCCGGGGCCGCCGGGAAGACAGGCCGCGAGCGGGACCCACAGGGCCGCGGGCAGGAATCGAACCGCAGCGTGCAGCAATCTCCGGGACGGGACTGGCAGGGCAACAACCGACCGTCAGACCGGGAGGGGGGATGGGGCACGCCCGCTCCTTCCCGGCAGCAACCGAACGGCCGTGCCGGGGCGCCCTATGGCCAGGCAGCGCAACACTCCTACAGCGACGGCGGCCATCACGGCGGCGATCCTTCCTACGGGCCGGAATCCGGCCAGGTTCCCGCACCTGCACCGGCCTACCCGAGACCTGACCTGCGGGACCCCGTCGTCCGGCTGGAACATCAAGCGCTGGAGGTGGCCATCCAGCAACCCGGCCTCCTCGATGCGAACCAATGGGAACAGTTCATGCAGGCCCGCTTCCTGGCACCCATGCACGTGGCCGTTCACGGCGCCGTGCGGGCGGCCGGCGTGTCCGGTGCCACCCCGTCGCAGTGGGTGGAGACCATCCGCCAAGAGGTGCCGGAGGAACTGCGCAGCTTCGTCTCCGAGCTGGCTGTCACGCCGCTGCCGGCACAGAACGACGACGGCCTGCGGCTGTATTGCCGGGGGATCCTCAACCGGCTGCAGGACCTGCAGATCACCCACCTGAAGGCCGACAAGCTGGGCCAATTGCAGCGGATGGATCCATCCGCAGATCCCGCGGACTTCCAGCGGATCAACCGAGAACTCATGGAACTGGAGATGCAGCGCCGGGCGCTCCGCTCGGAATAGGAACGGGGCGGCAGGCCGGCGGCTAGGGCCAGCGGTGTTAGGCGTGCCACAAGTCGCCTTCTCGGCTGCCCACGATTGGCAAGTTCCGGGCTGCATTGAGTATGCTGTTTGAGGTCAAACCGCCGATCGCGGATGACTGCTTTCCCCCGTAGCTCAATTGGCAGAGCATTCGACTGTTAATCGAAGGGTTACTGGTTCGAGTCCAGTCGGGGGAGCGGATACGCCGAATCCCCGTCTTCAGCCGAAGGCGGGGATTCGTTGCCTTCTGGCCCAGCCCTGTGATCATCTGCCGGCCTCCTCGGCGGGTCCTGTGGGGCACGGCCCGCCTGCCGTGCCGAGGGATCAGGTTTCGATTTCTCTCTGTGTCGGCGTACTGCTAGAGTTTTATTCGCTTCATTCCCCCGTAGCTCAATTGGCAGAGCATTCGACTGTTAATCGAAGGGTTACTGGTTCGAGTCCAGTCGGGGGAGCTCAAGGAAAAAGATCCCGCACCGTTGACCGGTTGCGGGATCTTTTTTATGGCGCGGTATGTATTTGGTTGCTGGCCGCGACCTGCGCATACCAGCGCCCGCTGTCCTTGACCGTCCGCTCCAAGGTGTTGTAGTCCACCCGGGTTAGCCCGAAGCGTTTGTCGTAGCCCCAGGCCCACTCGAAGTTATCCATCAGGGACCAGCCGAAGTAGCCCTGAAGATCCACGCCGGCTTGGATCGCGCGATGGCATTGAATGATGTGGGCGCGCAGGAACTCGAGTCGCTGCGGGTCGTGGACTGCGCCGTCGCCGGCGACCTCGTCATCGAAGGCCGCGCCGTTCTCCGTGATGTAGAGCGCGGTCCCGGCCGGTCCGCTGTATTCGTCCTGCAGTCGCAGGAGCAGCCGGTACAGACCCTCGGGTTGGACTTCCCAACCCATCGCCGTCGTCGGAAGGCCGCGGGAAACAGAACTGACATGGTCGGCTGCGGGAAAGGCCGGCGCTACCGGGCGCTCCACCGGGGCGGCATGGGCGTTTTCGGCATCCTCACGCGGATGGCCGGTCACCGCTTCACCGTGGTAGTAGTTGACCCCCAGTGTGTGGATCCGGCTCCGGATCAGGTCCAGGTCTCCGTCCCGGATCTTGGCGTCCAGCCCGTACTTCTCCACATCCGCCAGAAAATCGGGCGGATACGACCCGTGGAAGATCGGGTCGAGGAAAGCGCGGTTGAACTGCCCGTCGATGCGGCGGGCGGCATCGACGTCGAACTCGTCGTCCGGGTCCAGGGGATCCGCCACCGTGAAGTTCAGTGTCAGGCCGAGCTTTGCGTCCGGATCGCGGCGGCGCAGTTCGTCGACCACCAGGCCGTGACCGAGGAGCAGGTGGTGCATGGCGGCCAGAGCCTGGGGCTGGGACTGTATGCCAGGTGCATGGACTCCTGAACCGTAGCCCAGGAAAGCCGAGCACCACGGCTCATTGAGCGTGGTCCAGACCCGCACCCGGTCCCCGAGTGCCTCATGGACGATTAGCGCATACTCCGCGAAGCGGTAGGCCGTGTCCCGGTTGGCCCACCCGCCCTGTTCCTGCAGTGCCTGCGGCAGGTCCCAGTGGTAGAGGGTGAGCCAGGGCTTGATGCCCGCGGCGCACAGTTCATTCACGAGCCTCGAATAAAAATCCAGACCGGCCGGATTCACCGCTGCGTCGTCCGGCTTGATCCGCGGCCATGAGGTGGAGAACCGGTAGGCGCCCAGATTCAGCGAGGACATCAGGGCAACGTCCTCGCGGTACCGGTGGTAGTGGTCGCATGCTGTCCCGCCGGTCTGGCCACCGACTACGGCTCCGGGCATTCTGCAGAAGGCATCCCAGATTGAATCGGTACGGCCGTCCTGGTCCGACGCGCCTTCAACCTGATACGCCGCCGTTGCCGCGCCCCAAAGGAATCTCTTCGGAAACTGCAGGACCTTGCTCATAGGTTGATCTCCCGGCGGGGTGCGGACACGGACTGCCTGCCAGCCTAGAGGGCGCGGCAAACGAACGTAAGCGTTTACTCATATTTTTTGTCCCACGGCACTTCTATGAATGTCCTCCCTACGACTGAGGAGCTGAGCTGGGGCAGAATGATAATTTGATGGTGTGGACACTCGCGCACTACCGACAATGATGGAGGCAGAGCCCATGACCGGTCCGGAAGGCCCTAGGAGCACCGCAACCGGTGCGAAGATGTCGACGGTGGAACTGGCACGGCTTGCAGGCCAACTGACACCCCGCCAGCTCCAGGACGAATTCTCGCTGGCCCTGCTCGAACTCAAAGGCAAGGGCGTCAAGGTCGGCGTTGCCGCCGGGATCCTCCTGGTGGCCGTGGTGTTCATGGTCTCCATGGCCATCTCCATCTTGGTGGCGGCGATCATGGGGCTGGCGCTCGTCATGCCTGCGTGGCTGGCGGCGCTGATCGTGGCGGCGGTGTTCCTGGTCGCGGGAAGCATTCTGGCACTGATCGGATACTCGGCGATGAAGAGGACCATGCCCCTCCTGCCGGCCGAAGCCATCCGTGGCGTCAGGTACGACGTCGGTGTGCTGCGTGAGGGCAGCAGCTTCGATCCGGCGACGTTGGAGGAGAAGCCGGAGAAGGAGGCCAAGCCGGAGAAGGCGGAGCGGGAGGAACCCAAGCCGCCGGCTCCGACGCTGGAGGAACTCCGTGCCCGCACGTCCGAACGCCGCGACCATCTGGCGACCCTCAGGGACGATCTCGGCCGCCGGGTCGACCCCCGTCCCCGGGCGGAGCAGGCCAAGGCCCGCGCGAAGCATGCAGCAGATGCCGCCACCGAGCGGCTGGTGGCCGGTGCGGACTCGGTCGGCGAGGCCGCCCCGGAGTTGAAGGAGCGCTGGAAGCCGCTGGCCGCGCTGGCAGTCTCGCTGACGGCGCTGGGCGTCATGCTCCGGCGGTTGCTGCACAAATAACGAATGCAGTGATGCCGCACAGCGGCATGGCAGCCGGCTGCAGCGTAGCCGGCTGCCAAGCGTGGAACGACGGCTGAGGGGAGGGACAGCGTTGAGGATTATCGGTGCCGGGACGCGGCGCGACTTCGAGTACCGTGAACTGCACACGTTCTGGACCATCCCGAACCTCATCACGGTACTGCGCTTCCTGGCGGTGCCCCTGTTCGTCTGGTACATCGCCCGCGAGGCATACGGTGCTGCCACCATCACACTGGTGGTGCTGGGCTCCACGGACTGGGTTGACGGCTATATCGCGCGGCGCTTCAACCAGGTGTCCTCCGTCGGAAAATGGCTGGACCCGGTCGCCGACCGGTTGGCGCTCATCATCGTGGCCATCACCTTCGTTGCTGCAGGCATTGCACCGTGGTGGCTGTTGCTGTCCATCATCATTCCGGATGCCATCCTGCTGGTGTTCTCGCTGATCCTTTTCCATGGCAGCCCGGATCTTCCCGTCACGAACATCGGCAAGATCCGCACCGCGTTGCTCCTGGTGGGGACTCCACTGCTGCTGCTCCACAGGGTTGAAGGCTTTGGCCACGACTGGCTTTTGGCAGTGGCTTACATCATCCTGGCTGCGGGGTGCGCCGGCCATGTCCTCGCCTGGTTCGGTTATATGCGGGCGGCGTGGCGGAAATACAAGGCCCTGCGGGCCGCCGCCGGGGACGGGCCAAGCCGTGGTTGAGCCGCGATCGGTCCAGCACCAGGCCTCTGCTGATGGGGCCTCATGGTCTGGTTAGCGATCCTCTGCGCCCTGCTCGGTGCCTTCTTCCTCGCGCTCGGAACGCAGCGCCAAGCCAGTGCTGTGCAAGCCAACACGGGCGGCCTGGCCATGAGTGTCTCCGGCTTGCTCCGGATGCTCCGCAACCCGCGCTGGGTTCTGGGCCTGTTGATGTTGGCCGTCGGCATGGGGCTGAACGTCTTCGCCTTGGTCAGCGCACCGCTGACCGTGGTGCAGCCGATCGGCGCCATTGCCTTGGTGATCACCACCATCATCAATTCCAAGGACCAGGGGATCCGGCTCAACCGGATCACCGTGGTGGCGATCTCGGCCTGCGTGGCAGGCAGCGCCGTCTTCGTCCTGCTGGCCGTCAACGTCACCGGCGAAAGCCATCAGGTGCGGCCAGATGAGGAACTCTCGGCCGTGCTGCTGCTGGCGGTTGTCGTTGCCGTCTTTCTCACGCTGGAACTGATGTTCCGGCACCGGCTTAATGCCTTCGCTTACATCCTGGGCGCCGGCATGCTCTTCGGTTTCGTTGCCGTACTGGTGCGGATCATCGGCCTGCGGTTGCTGGAGCCGGGCGGCGGCTTCATCGCCAACGTGCCTATTTACACCGTTATAGCTGTTGCGGCCGCAGGCGGCTTGGGATCCTGGTTTGTGCAGAGTGCCTACGCCAGCGGGCCGCCGGATCTGGTGATCGCCGGGCTGACCGTGATTGATCCGGTGGTGGGCATCTCGATCGGCATTTTCATCCTCGGGGAACTCCGGCCCGACGTCGAGCCGGTCTTCGCGATCGGCATGGTGGGAGCGGGATTGGTTGCTATTGTAGGGGTCATCGCCCTCTCGAGGCACCATCCCGACGTCCTGCAGAAACAAGAAGAAGCCCGGCGCCGGGCCCAAGCCTCGGGCAAGAAACCGTAGGGCCCAAGCGCCGATGAAGAAAACTGTCACAACGAACCAAGGAGTCCTGCCGCAGGTGAGCGACGACATCGGACCTAAACCCCTGAAGATCCTGATTGCTGCCGATACCTATCCGCCGGACGTCAACGGAGCGGCGGTTTTCGGATTCCGTTTGGCCACAGCGATGACTAAACGCGGACACAGCGTGGACATCATCGCCGGGAGAAGCGACAAGGGCCCGACCTTCGTGGAACAGCGTCCGGAGGCCCAGGTGCACCGGCTGCGGTCGCACTCGGTGCCGACGCATGAGACGTGGCGCATCTGCCTGCCTTGGGAAATCAAGCGCGACATCAAGCGGATCTTCGATGAGGTGCAGCCGGATGTGGTGCACATCCAGTGCCATTACATGATTGGACAGGCCACCATCGCCGAAGCGGTGCGCCGCGGCATCCGCACCATTGCCACCAACCACTTCATGCCGGAGAACCTGGAGCCGTTCCTGCCATTCCCGCAGTGGTTCCTGAACATCGTGGCCAAGAATTCGTGGCGCGACATGGGCAAGATCATGGGCAAGGCCGCCGTTGTCACGACGCCGACTCCGCTGGCCGCCAAGGCGATGCGTGACCATGCCTTCTTGCACAAGGTGCTGCCCCTGTCTAACGGTATCGATGCCGCTGCCTATGAATTGGCGCCGGGGGAGAGTATCGACAAACCGGAGCACCCGACGGTGTTGTTCGCGGGTCGGCTTGCCGTGGAGAAAAACGTGGATACGTTGATCGAGTCGCTGGCCATGACGGACCCCGCGCTGAATGTCCAGCTCGAAATAGTCGGCGACGGCGACGAGCGGAAAAACCTCGAAGACAGGGTTGCCGCCATGGGGCTAGGCCGACGGGTTTCCTTCCTGGGCCATGTCGACGACGACGAGCTGCGACGGGCGTACCTGCGCGCTACTGTTTTTTGCCAACCGGGGACCGCGGAACTGCAGTCCCTGGTGTCGCTGGAGGCCATGTCCGCCAGCAAACCGGTGGTGCTGGCCAATGCCATGGCCTTGCCGCACCTCGTGGAGGACGGAGTCAACGGGTACTTGTTTGCTCCCCGCGACCCTGCTGACCTGGCGGCCAAGCTCAATGCGGTCCTCGGGCAGAGTCCGGCGCAGATCGAGGCGATGGGGGAGGCAAGCCATGCGAAGGCGGTGCGGCACGGCATCGACGAGACCATGGACACCTTTGAGCGGCTCTACCGTGGCGGTTCTGCGGACGACTTTCTTAACTAGTCCGGCCTGACGGTCAGTGCCAGTTTCAACATCGTGGCCTGCATTCAGTAACATCGTAGGGCACGGGGCGGTAGCTCAGTCGGTTAGAGCAAACGACTCATAATCGTTCGGTCGTGGGTTCAAGCCCCACCCGCCCTACAGTATGCATACGGACCGGGTCCGGGAGCCAGCGCTCCTGGCCCGGTCCGTTCTCATGGGCAGTCGACGGTCGACGGAAGGCAGCAGGCGCGCTCCACGGCAACGGTGCCCAGTCACAGAAATGTGCGGACCAACGGGTGGCTCCCGCTGTTCCGCACACGTGGTCCAGAGTCTTACTCCGGGTGGCTAGTGCCTGTTGGCCTAATCGTAGTGGTGGCCGTTGTCGCAGTCCCTGTACCAGCCGTGATGCCAGTGATCGTGATGGCGGTACCAGCCATATTCCCAATCGCACCGGTCGTGATGCCGACGGTCTCCGCGGTCTCTGCGATCTCGGTCTCTGCGGTCTCGGTCTCCGCGGTCGCCCCGGTCTCCGCGGTCGCCCCGGTCGCCCCGGTCGCCCCGGTCGGGATTGTAGTTATTGGTCGACACGCTTTGAACCGTGCTCGCCGACGCAGGAGCGGCAGTCATTGCCAAGCCCGTGAAGCCGAATGCAGCAACGAGCAGAGAAGACCCGACAATGCGCAGCTTTGTGTTGTACATGGTGTATCTCTTTTCCAGGTTTTACTTCTACAGCGAAGGGTTCTGCGCTGTAGTTCCGGACAAGAAAAACGCTACTCAGCCCTGTGGTGTGCATAACCCATGCAGGCATTTGTTACGTGGTGAACCGTCGCGACACGCCGGGGATGAAACACTCGGTTAATCGTGCGACCGCGGCCGGGAGAGGCGCTAACAAGCCTGTCGGCATGGTTGCTAAAGCGCACGAAGCCCGTCCGAATATTAACGTTCTATCAGGCAACCTCCGGCACTCATTGGCCTGTGCTCCAAGGACCCCCGGTGCGCGCTCCGCCCGTGTGCCCAAGCCCTCCACTGGAAGAAGAGGGGGGCGGCCGGCCGATGGATGAGAAGAACGCGTACCGCCTCAGGGCAGAAGGGGGTGAAACCGTTGCTTGGGGACTCGTTCTTGCGCTATGTTACTGCTCAGTAACTTCGCGGCGTCCGCGTGCAATCTGCACCGGCGCCTGCCTGACTGAAAAGGAAGCCACTATGGGCCAGCGCGACATCGATCCGAACGACCTTCCCTACGCCGACGGAGACTTCTATGCCTTCGAGTCGCTGCTCTCTGAGGCGGAACGTACACGGCTACGCGATGTACGCGACTGGCTGGCCAAGGAAGTCCGTCCGATCGCCGTCGACTGTTGGAACCGGGCTGAGTTCCCGATGGAAATCATTCCGAAGCTGGCGCAACTGGACATGGTCAGCCCGGTCCGTCGGCAGGGCTACTCGAATCTGTTCGCCGGCCTCATGCACGCGGAATTCACCCGGGCGGACACCTCCATCGCCACATTTATGGGAGTCCATGACGGGCTGTTCACCGGATCAATTGAAGCGCTAGCGTCGAAAGAACAGCAGGACGCTTGGCTGCCGGACATCTATGCCATGAAGAAGATCGGCGCCTTCGGCCTGACGGAACCGCTGGGCGGTTCCGACGTCGCAGGCGGGACCCGCACCACGGCCCAGCGCGACGGCGACAACTGGATCCTGAACGGCGCCAAGCGCTGGATCGGCAACGCGACCTTCTCCGATTGGGTGGTCATCTACGCCCGCGACGTGGCCGACAATCAGGTGAAGGGCTTCCTGGTGGACACCTCTACGCCCGGATACACCGCGACGAAAATCGAGAACAAGATCAGCCTGCGGACGGTGCAAAACGCAGACATCACCCTGAAGAACTTGGTGGTCTCCGATGACTTCCATCTCAAGGGCGCCAACAGCTTCCGGGACACCAACAAGGTTCTGAAGGTAACCCGGCTCGGGGTGGCCTGGCAGGCGGTGGGGCAGCAACTGGCCGCCTTCGATGTGGCGCGGCGCTATGCAGTGGAGCGGTACCAGTTCGGAAAGCCGCTGGCATCGTTCCAACTGGTGCAGGATCAATTGGTCCAGATCCTCGGCAATGCGGTGGCCTCGATGGGCATGATGGTCCGCTTGGCGCAGATGGAGGACGCCGGCCAAGCCAAGGACGAACACTCCGCGCTGGCCAAGGCGTTCACTACCGCGCGGATGCGCGAAAGCGTGGCCCTGGGCCGCGGAATCCTGGGCGGCAACGGCATCGTGGCCGACTATGAGATGGCCAAGATCTTTGCCGACGCCGAAGCCATCTACTCCTACGAAGGGACCCACGAAATCAATTCCCTGGTCACCGGACGAGCTATTACCGGGCTGGCAGCGTTCGTCTAACCGTCCGGGACCGGCAGCAACACCGACGGCCGCAGGTCCATGACGAACTGCAAGGGGTTGATATAGGTCTCGCCGCGTCGCACGCCCCAGTGCAAACAGGCGGACGGGCAATGTCCGCTTTCGGCGACCTGTCCTACCGGATCGCCCGCGGAGACGGCGTCGCCGGCCTGCAGTTCGGACACCACCGCCAGCAAGCTGCTGCGCAGCCCGTTGCCATGGTCCACCGTGATCACCCGGCGGTCCACGACCCAGCCGGAGAAACTGATCCGGCCGTCGGCGGGGGAGAGCACCGTGGTCCCTGCCGGAACGGCCAAATCGACCCCGCGATGGCCGCTCAACCACGGCTCAGGCGGAGGGTCGAAGCTGCGCAGCACGGCGGGTGCCGGCGCGACGGGCCAGTTCCACGGCGGATTGGCTGTGTCGGCGGCCGGGGCGGCTGGACCGGCCACCAGCAGCAACATGGCTAAGGCCGCGGCGGCTGTGCAGCGAGTGAAGGGTGGGTTCATGCCACCCATCGTCACCGCAGGCGCAGGCTCGGTGGCGGCGCCCGCCCGCAGTGTGCGCAAATCCGCTGGGGCTGGCGGCTGTGGAGGACTGGAACGGGCGGGAGCGGGTCGCCTCCTGTAGTACACTGGGCGAAGCAGTTTTCCGTCCGTGACCCATGTCCGGACAGAGGCTGACTACGCGTGTCTGAAATCCACCGTCGCAAATTTGCTGCGATGGAATGTGCCCAGGCGGTCCGGAAACCCGGTCCGGGCGCATGCACCGCCGTCCAGGCGGGGCCGACAGATGCCAGGAGCTTCGCCCGCCGGGCGAGAAGCTAATAACCGTCTATGAGGCAGCAGACCAGGCACAGCCGGATGCTGCCGGAAGGAGTGACGACATGCCAGTCGTTACCATGCGCCAGCTGCTCGACAGCGGCGTGCATTTCGGTCACCAGACCCGCCGTTGGAACCCGAAGATGAAGCGCTTCATCTTCACCGAGCGCAACGGCATCTACATCATCGACCTGCAGCAGTCGCTGTCCTACATCGACCGCGCCTACGAGTTCGTCAAGGCCACTGTTGCCCACGGCGGCACCGTGCTCTTCGTTGGTACCAAGAAGCAGGCTCAGGAAGCCATCGCCGAGCAGGCCACCCGTGTTGGCCAGCCGTACGTCAACCAGCGTTGGCTCGGCGGCATGATGACCAACTTCCAGACCGTCTCCAAGCGCATCCAGCGCCTGAAGGAACTCGAAGAGATCAACTTCGACGACGTCGCCGCCTCCAGCCACA
This sequence comes from Arthrobacter sulfonylureivorans, assembly GCF_022637435.1. NCBI lineage: Bacteria > Bacillati > Actinomycetota > Actinomycetes > Micrococcales > Micrococcaceae > Arthrobacter > Arthrobacter sulfonylureivorans. The sequence continues at coordinate 2,782,250 of NZ_CP093326.1, read as the reverse complement.
CCAAGAAGGAACTGCTCCTGCTGCAGCGCGAGAAGAACAAGCTCGAAACCACGCTGGGCGGCATCCGCAACCTCACCAAGACCCCCTCGGTCATCTGGATTGTGGACACCAAGAAGGAACACCTGGCCGTCGACGAGGCCCAGAAGCTCGGCATTCCCGTTGTGGCCATCCTGGACACCAACTGCGATCCTGACGAAGTCGACTTCCCGATCCCGGGCAACGACGACGCCATCCGCTCCGTCAACCTGCTGACCCGCGTGGTCGCCGACGCCGTTGCCGAGGGCCTCATCGCCCGTAACAACCGCGCCGCCGGCAACGCCGAAGCTCCGGCCGAGCCGATGGCCGAGTGGGAGCGCGAACTGCTCGAGGGCGCGACTGAAGCGCCGGCCGCTGAAGCACCGGCCGCCGAAGCACCGGCAGCCGAAGCGCCGGCAGCCGAGGCACCGGCCGCTGACGATGCCGCCGCCGAAGCACCGGCTGCTGAAGCCCCGGCTGCCGACGCACCCGCCGCGGACACCGAGAAGTAAATCCGACTCAACCGGCGGCGCCTTGTGCGCCGCCGGACTTCCGCTGGCGGCCGGGCCCATTGATGGCCCGCCGCCAGCGGCACCGCACACTACGTATTACGGGAGGACTGGAGTCCAAATGGCGAACTACACCGCTGCTGATATCAAGGCCCTGCGCGAGCGCACCGGCGCCGGCATGATGGATGTCAAGAAGGCCCTGGACGAGGCCAATGGAGATGCCGAGAAGGCCATTGAGCTGATCCGCATCAAGGGTCTGAAGGGCGCCACCAAGCGCGAAGGCCGCTCCACCGCCGAAGGCCTGGTTGCTGCCAAGGTCATCGACGGAACCGTCGGTGTCATGATCGAGGTCAACTGCGAGACCGACTTCGTCGCCAAGTCCGCCAAGTTCATTGAACTCGCTGACAAGGTACTGGCCGTGGCCGTTGAATCAGGTGCCGCCGACATCGAGGCGCTGCTGGCGGCAAACGCCGACGGCAAGCCGCTGGGCGACGTCGTCGTCGAAGAAGGTGCTGTGCTGGGCGAAAAGGTCGTCGTCCGTCGCGTGGCCCGCGTCGAAGGCAAGACCGTCGATGCTTACCTGCACAAGACGTCCAAGGACCTGCCGGCTCAGGTTGGCGTCCTCTTCGCTGTCGACGGCGAAGGTGACTCGGCCTTCGAGGCCGCCCACGACGTTGCCGTGCACAGCGCTGCCTTCGCGCCGACCTACCTGACCCGCGAGGAGGTCCCGGCCGAGACGGTGGAGAACGAACGCCGCATCGCCGAAGAGACCGCACGCGCCGAGGGCAAGCCCGAGGCCGCGCTCACCAAGATCGTCGAAGGCCGGCTGAACGGTTTCTTCAAGGAGATCGTGCTGCTGGACCAGCCGTTTGCCAAGGACCCGAAGAAGTCCGTCGGCAAGGTGCTGGAAGAGGCCGGCGTCAACGCAACCGCCGTTGCCCGCTTCCGCGTTGGAGCGTAACCTCGGTCCAACCGCCACGGCGAACTGACTGATTTCAATGACGAGGGGGTGGTCACCAACCGGTGACCGCCCCTTTTTCATGTCGGATCAGCAGCTGTCCGCACCGCGCGGCAGCCGCTAAGCCTTCACGTTATCTTTCCCCCAGAACCACGCACGCCGGGAGGCACCATGGAATCCCAGACCACCCAGACCACCACCGATACCGTCAAGCGCCGCCGTGTGCTGCTGAAGCTGTCCGGCGAAGTGTTTGGCGGAGGCAAGCTCGGCGTCGACCCTGACACCGTCCGCGGCATCGCCAAGCAAATCGCCGCCACCGTGGAGCAGGTGGAAGTTGCTATCGTCGTTGGCGGCGGCAACTTCTTCCGCGGGGCCGAGCTCTCGACGTCGGGCATGGACCGCTCCCGGGCCGACTACATGGGCATGCTCGGCACCGTGATGAACTGCCTGGCCCTGCAGGACTTCCTCGAGCAGGCCGGCGTTGACACCCGCGTGCAGAGCGCCATCACCATGGGTCAGGTCGCAGAGGCCTACATTCCGCGCCGGGCCATCCGGCACATGGAAAAGGGCCGCGTGGTCATTTTCGGCGCGGGCGCGGGATTGCCCTATTTCTCCACGGACACCGTGGCCGCCCAGCGTGCACTCGAGGTGCACGCCGACGTCGTCCTGATGGCCAAGAACGGCGTGGACGGCGTCTACACGGCGGATCCCAAGAAGGACCCGGCTGCCGAAAAGCTGGACACCTTGACCTACGACGAAGCCATGCGCCGGAACATCCGGGTCATGGACCAGACCGCCTTCAGCCTGTGCCGCGACAACAAGCTCTCCATGGTGGTCTTCGGGATGGAGGGCGAAGGCAACGTGACGCGCGCTATTTTGGGCGAGCAGATCGGCACCTACGTCACCGCCTGACGGTCGCCGGCCCAGCGGCCGGATAGCCTAGGATGGAAAGCAGAGCCAGGACCGCGGACCCCGCGGAGTGAACGAAGGACGTGAAGGAGAGACCGTGATAGACGAGACGCTGCGCGAAGCTGCCGAAAAGATGGACAAAGCAGTCGAAGTGGCCAAGGAAGATTTCGCCACCATTCGCACCGGCCGCGCCAATCCGTCCCTGTTTTCCAAGGTCACGGTGGACTATTACGGTTCGCCGACCCCGCTGCAGCAGCTGGCGTCCTTCCAAAACCCTGAGCCCCGCACGCTGCTGATCACCCCTTACGACAAGGCGGCGCTGAACGATATCGAGAAGGCCCTGCGCGAATCCGACGTGGGCGCCAATCCGGCCAACGACGGCGTGGTGATCCGCGTGGTCCTGCCCGAGCTGACCCAGGAACGCCGCAAGGAGTACGTCAAGGTCGTCCGGGGCAAGGCCGAGGATGCCAAGGTCTCCATCCGCAACATCCGCCGCAAGGCGATGGACACCATCGGCAAGATGGTCAAGGACGGCGACGTCGGCGAAGACGAGGGCAACCGGGCCGAAAAGGACCTGGACGCCAAGACCAAGTCGCACACGGACAACGTGGACGAGCTTCTCAAGCGCAAGGAAGCCGAGCTGCTCGAGGTCTGATGAGTACGGACCAGCCTCAACCCGTGGCTGGCGGTTCGCCGACTCCGGCGGCTGGTCCGGGATCGCCGCCGGGCGGGTCCGGCCGGCGTGCGCTGCGTGCCGCCGCCAAGCCTTCCCGCGCCGGACGCAACCTGCCGGCAGCCATCGCCGTCGGACTCGCGCTGATGGCTGTTGTCCTCGTGGGGCTTTTCCTCCTGCCCAGTACGCTCGTCGTGCTGGTAGCGGGGTTCTCCGCCGTCGGGGTGTGGGAGGTTTCCCGGGCCCTGACGGTGAAGAACATCAAGGTGCCGCTGCCCCCGCTCTTCGCGGGCGCCCTGGCCATGCCGGTGGCCGCCTATTACGGCGGACCGGAAGGGCTGGCCTTCGCGCTGGTGGTGACGTGCGCTGCCCTGATGGTGTGGAAGTGCCTGGACAGTACCGACGGCGCGGTCCGCAGCGTGCTCAGCGGTACCTTCATCCTTTGCTGGGTGCCGTTCTTCATCAGCTTTGCCCTGCTGTTGCTGCTGGAGGAATCTGGGGCCCTGAAGGTTGCCACCATGCTGCTGTTGGTGGTCTCCAACGACACCTTCGGCTACATCGTGGGCGTGCTGTTCGGCAAGCATCCGATGGCGCCCAAGATCAGCCCCAAGAAGTCCTGGGAAGGTTTTGCCGGTTCGGTCAGCGGTGCCATCCTCGTCGGCATTCTGTGCTCGGTCCTCCTGCTGGACTTGCAGTGGTGGTTCGGGCTGGTGCTGGCGGTCGCCACTGTCGCCGCTTCCACCGTGGGCGACCTGGCCGAATCCATGGTCAAGCGCGAACTGGGCATCAAGGACATGAGCAACATCCTGCCGGGCCACGGCGGGGTGATGGACCGGCTGGATTCCATCGTGTTTGCCGCTCCGGTCGCGTACTTGCTGGCTTCGCTGCTGGCGCCTGGAGCTGTGTAGGCGCGGGGGATGCCCCGGAATCCGCATCATTCCGGCATAGACTGGGCAGCGTAGACAAGCGAAACGTTTTGAAGGAACAGGAACTCACAGGACACCATGGCGCGACGAACCATTGAAGCCGACAAGGGCAGTGCCCCGTTCGACCATGTGGACCGACGGGACTTCGGCTACAACGCCCGCCAAGTGGACGACTTCCTCGGGCGTGCCCGGGAGTACTACAACAACCCCGAGCCCGACGACGTCCCAATCACCAGCCGCGATGTGCGGGCCATGACGTTCGATCCGGCCAAGGGCGGTTACGACCCGCGTGCCGTGGATGCCGCGCTCGACCGGTTGGAGGACGTTTTCGCCCAGCGGGAACGCGACGCGCTGATCAGGCGTGAGGGCGAGCAAGCGTGGCTGACGCAGATTGGCCGCACGTCTGCGATGCTGCGCGCCAGGCTGCACCGCGCCCCCGGAGAACGCTTCCGCCGCCCCACGAAGCGGAATGCCGTGAGCTATGACATCGAGGATGTGGACGCACTCTGCGTGGAACTGCTGGGCTACTTTGAGCACGACCAGCCGATGAGCGTGGACGTGGTCCGCCGGGCGGTGTTCCGTGAAGCCAAGGGCAAAGACGGTTACGAGGAAAACCAGGTGGATGCCTTCCTGGACGGCGTGGTCGAACTGATGGCCTCAATCGACTAACCAACCCGGCGGGCCGGGTCTAATCGCGGGCCGGGTCAATTCGCGGGGCCGGACTTCCCGGACCGGAACACCGGATCCCGGACTTCCGTACGTTCGGGGGTGTGCAGCCGCGCCATCACACGGGCAACCGTAGCCGGCCTGCGCCTAGGGGTGGCCCGGGAAACCACCACGGTGACCAAGAAGGCAGCCGGGACGGTCCACGCTGCCGGCTGTCCCAGCGGCTCGGCCCAGCCGCCCAGGGCCGGCCCGGCCACGGTGGCCGCCAGCAGCGAACCGCCACAGAGCACGGCTCCGGACACCATGCCTGCAATGGCCCCGATGTCAGTGAGCCCGCGCCACCAGATGCCCAGCAGCAGCAACGGGCAGATGGTCGACGCGGTGAAGGCAAACACCGCGCCGACGCTGCCGGCCAAGCCCAGCGATTCGGTGCCCATCGCAATGCCCAGCGGGACGATGGCCGACAACACCGCGGCCAGCCGGAACCCCTTGACACTGCCACGGAACAGGTCCTGGCTGACCACCCCGGCCAGCGACACCACCAGCCCGGACGTGGTGGAGAGGAACGCGGCGAAGGCTCCCGCCACCACGCAGGCGCTCAAGAGGTCGCCGGCCAGCCCGTCCACAATCCGCCCCGGCAACAGCAGCACCGTCGCGTCGGACTGGCCTCCGCCCGCAAGCCGGGGCGTATGCAGGCGGCCGAGCACGCCGTAGATGGTGGGGAAGAGGTAGAACAGCGCCAGCAGGCCCAGCACCAGCTGCGTGGTGCGGCGGGCCGCGGCGCCGTCGGGGTTGGTATAGAAGCGAACCAACACATGCGGCAGGCCCAGGGTGCCGAAGAGCAGCGCGACGATCAGCGAGATATTCCGGTACAGCGATGCATCACCGGAGACGTCCAGCGCCGGGTCGAAGGCCGCGCCGCCACCGGTGGGCGATTGGCCCGAACCGGTGAGGACCAGCAGGATGAAGACCACCGGGACGGCCAACGCGGTGAGTTTGAGCCAGTACTGGAAGGCCTGCACAAAGGTGATGGAGCGCATGCCGCCGGTCACCACCGACAGCACCACCACGACGACGACGATGAGGGCGCCGGCCCAGCCCGGCAGGCCGGTTGCGATGCGCATGGTGAGTGCGGCGCCGTGCAGCTGCGGAACTATATAGAGCCAGCCGACCGCTACCACTAAGAGGCTGGTCACGCGCCGGGCAGCGGTGGAATCGAGCCGGGCCGCGGCGAAGTCCGGAATGGTGTAGGCGCCGGAGCGGCGAAGCGGCGCGGACACGAACAGCAGCAGCATCAGATAGCCGGCGGTATAGCCGACGGGGAACCACAGGGCATCGATGCCCGAGATCAGGATCAGGCCGGCCACGCCCAGGAAGCTGGCGGCTGAGATGTATTCACCGCCGATGGCTGAGGCGTTCCACCAAGGCTTGACCGTCCGCGAGGCGACATAAAAGTCACCGGTAGTCCGGGAAATCCGGAGCCCGTAGATGCCAATGAGCACGGTGGCGGCGCACACCGCTGCCACCGCTGCCAGACCGACGGCCGTGTTCACTGCTTGGCCCCCGGCTCGGTCCAGTCTGCCGTCAGGTCGCGGAATTTGCGCTCGTTGCGCGCAGCGGCACGGTTGTACAGCGCGGCGCAGGCCAGAATGACCGGGTAGATCCCGATGCCCAGCAGCAGCCAGGGGAGCGGGATGGTGGCGATTGTCAGGGTGGCCGTGACAGGCACCAGCGCGATCAGGACTGCGACGCCCAGCAGGATCAGACCGAAGCCGGCCGCCACGACGACGGCCAGGCGCAGTTGCGAACGGACCAAGGACCGGACGAAGAGCTCGCCGATTTCGGACTGCTCGGCCAGCTCATGGGAGAAGGTGTAGGCACCCGGCGGCTGGGGTGCGGCCGACCGGGGCGCCACCACCCGGACCCGCTGTCGGAAGCCGCCCGAGGCGAGCCCGGCATCGCCGTCGGGCAGCGGCGCGCCGCCGTCGGGCAGCGGGGCAGCTTCGCCACTGTCCGGGCCACCGCTCATCCTCGGGGCCTGACCCGGGTGGCTTCCAGCTTGTCCCGGACGGCGGGCAGGTGCCGCCGGCTGACCGGCAGTTCGGCTCCGCCAACCAGGACACTGGCCCTGCCGGCGCTCATCCGCATCTGCTGGATCTGGTCCATCGCCACCAGGTAGGACCGATGGATCCGGATGTAGCCGGCGTCGGCCCACTGGCGTTCCAGGTCATTTAGCGGGACGCGGATCAGGTAGCTCGCCTCGGCCGTGTGCAGCCGGGCGTAGTCGCCCTGGGCCTGCACGTACTTGATCTCGTCGCGCCGGATCATCTTGGTGATGCCGCCCTGGTCCACGGTGATGACTTCCGGCTTGGCCGCGGCCCCGTCTTCCATCAGTTCGCAGATCCGGCGCACCGACTCCGCCAGCCGGTCTGCGCGCACCGGCTTGAGCAGATAGTCCACGGCGGCCAGTTCGAACGCCTGCAGCGCCTTGTCCTCGTCGGCGGTCACGAACACGACGGCGGGCGGGCGGCTGAAGCGTGAAATCACCTTGGCGATGTCCAGCCCGGTCAGTGCCGGCATGTGGATGTCGAGGAAGAGCGCATCGACGTCGTGGCGCTCCAGGGCGCGGAGCGCTTCGGCCCCGCTGGTGGCTTTGTGGATTTCCCCGATCCGGGAATCCTGCGCCAGCAAGTATGCCAGGGCCTCGACGGCGGGGGCTTCGTCATCGGCGACAACCACATTGACCATGGGCCACAGTCTATTAGCCTGAGGCGGCCCATGCGGCTCCGCCCCGGGCAGGCTTATTCCACCCGGTTGCCGGGTTGGAACTTCGGCACGCGCAGGGTGACAAGCGTACCGGCGCCGGGGGCCGTGTCGATGACCAGGCCGTGTTCTTCGCCGTAGACCTGCCGCAGCCTCACATCAACGTTGCGCAGGCCCACGTGGTCGCCCTCGGTGTGGCCGGCCAGCACGGCGCGCAGCCGCTCCGGGTCCATGCCCACGCCGTCGTCTTCTATGGTCACCTCGGCGTAGGCGCCCGCGTCTTGGGCGGTGATGGTGATCCGGCCGGGGCCTTCCTTGGCTTCCAGCCCGTGCCGCACCGCGTTCTCCACCAGCGGCTGCAGGGACAGGAACGGGATCACGGTGCTGAGGACCTCCGGACCGATCTGCAGGCTGACCTTGAGCCGGTCGCCGAACCGGGCACGTTCCAGCAGCAGGTAGCGGTCGATTGACTTCAGCTCCTCGGCCAGCGTGGTGAAGTCCCCGTGTCGGCGGAAGGAGTAACGGGTGAAGTCGGCGAACTCGATCACCAGGTCCCGCGCGCGCGCAGGATCGGTGAGGATGTAGGACGCGATGGCATTCAGCGCGTTGTAGATGAAGTGCGGGCTGATCTGGGCCCGGAGTGCCTTGACCTCGGCCTCCATCAACAGGGTTCGCGAGGTGTCCAGCTCGGCGAGCTCGATCTGTGTGGCCACCCAGGCCGCGACTTCGGTGGTTGCCCGCACCAGCGAAGCCGCCACGTGGCCGGTATAGGCGCCGACGGTGCCCACCACGCGGTCCTGGACCCGGATCGGGGCGAAGACTGCCTCTTGCAGCCCGTGCCGGGCGCCGGCATCCGGCGGGACCCGGCCCTCCGGCAGCAACTGGCTGCCGCGGAAGACCTGCGTGCGTCCCGACGTCATTGTTTTGCCGGCCAGCCGCAGGGCCGATTCCGGGGGCTGGCCGGCCCCGTCCCAGCCCAGCACATCGTCCGGGCCGGTCAGGACCAGGACGTCGGAGCCCAGCAAGCCGCGCAGATGCCTGCTGGCCTTGGCCGCGCCGGCCGGCGTCAGCCCGGAGCGCAGGTACTGTCCGGCGAGTCCGGCGGTGTGGAGCGTGGCGTAGGTTGCGCGGTCGGCCTCGGAACCAAGGTCCCGGTACGAACGAGTCAGCTTGAACCCCACCAGCGCAATCACCGCCACGGCCACGACGGCGATGGCGGCGATGATCGCGATGTCCACGGCCGGGCTGAGCATGCTGACAAGCCTAGCGGCAGGCCCGATCTGCGGCCTGCAGTTCGGCGCAGATGAGCGCCATTCACCGCAGCCGTTGAACCGTTGAGCGATGCGCCCCGCACGTCGGCTGGCCTGCGGAACCGCCAGCTAGCAGAGTGATCGCAGTCACACCCCGCGTGTGCCCGAATGAGGAGGAAAAGATGGGTAACGACCCCAACCCGGACGCCGGCACCGCCGCGGCCGTGGACTTCCAGGTGGTCCAGGACAGTCCGGAGTTCACCGAACTCCGCAAGCGCCACCGTTCGTTTGTTTTCCCCATGGCAGTGGCCTTCCTGCTGTGGTATTTCGCCTATGTGCTGTTGGCCGACTATGCGCACGACTTCATGTCCACCAAGCTCTGGGGCAACATCAACGTCGGCCTGGTGCTGGGCCTGCTGCAGTTCGTGAGCACCTTCGCCATCACCACCTGGTACGTCCGCTACGCGAACAAGAAGCTGGACCCGATCGCCACTGACATCCGCCACAGCCTCGAAGACGAGGGTGTCGGCCTACCGGAGGACACCAAATGAGGCACGCCGTGAACATTCCGCTGGCCGTCACGGCGGATGACATCAAGGATTCCACCTGGATCAACATCCTGATCTTCGCCCTGTTTGTGGGCGTGACCCTGGTGGTGGTGCTCCGGGCCAGCCGGAACAACAAGACCGCGGCCGACTACTACGCGGCGGGCCGGTCCTTCAGCGGCGGCCAGAACGGTACCGCCATTGCCGGCGACTACCTCTCGGCGGCGTCGTTCCTGGGCATCTGCGGCGCGATCGCGATCAACGGGTACGACGGCTTCCTGTATTCGATCGGCTTCCTGGTGGCCTGGCTGGTGGCGCTGCTGCTGGTGGCCGAGCTGCTGCGCAACACCGGCAAGTTCACCATGGCCGACGTGCTCTCCTTCCGGCTGCGGCAGCGCCCGGTGCGGATTGCCGCGGCCATCACCACGCTGGCCGTGTGCTTCTTCTACCTGCTGGCGCAGATGGCCGGAGCCGGCGCCCTGGTCTCGCTGCTGATCGGCATTGACTCCAGGCTAGGACAGTCCCTGGTGATCACCGTCGTCGGCGCGTTGATGATCCTCTACGTACTGGTCGGCGGCATGAAGGGCACCACCTGGGTCCAGATCATCAAGGCCTGCCTGCTGATCGCAGGTGCGTTCATCATGACCGTTTGGGTGCTGGCACTGCACGGCTTCAACCTGTCCGAACTGCTGGGTGCCGCCGTGGAAACCGCCGGCAACCCCCAGCTGCTCAACCCGGGCCTGCAGTACGGCGTCTCGGAGGCATCCAAGCTGGACTTCATCTCGCTGGCGCTGGCCCTGGTGCTGGGCACCGCGGCCCTGCCGCACGTGCTGATGCGCTTCTACACCGTGCCCACGGCCAAGGAAGCCCGCAGGTCCGTGGTCTGGGCCATCTGGCTGATCGGCGCGTTCTACCTGTTCACCCTGGTGCTGGGCTACGGCGCCGCGGCGCTGATCGGTCCGGAAGCCATCAAGAGCGCCCCGGGCGGGGTCAACTCCGCCGCACCGCTGCTGGCCTTTGCACTGGGCGGTCCGGTGCTGCTGGGCCTGATCTCGGCAGTCGCCTTCGCCACCATCCTGGCGGTGGTGGCCGGGCTGACCATCACTGCAGCCGCCTCCTTCGCGCACGATATCTACGCGAACGTGGTGCGCAAGGGCCAGGTCGACTCGGCAGGCGAGGTCAAGGTGGCCCGCCGCACCGTGGTGGTCATCGGCGTCGTCTCCATCCTCGGCGGAATCGGCGCACAGGGCCAGAATGTGGCGTTCCTGGTGGCGCTGGCCTTCGCGGTGGCCGCCTCGGCCAACCTGCCCACCATTGTCTACTCGCTGTTCTGGAAGCGCTTCACCACCCAGGGTGCGGTGTGGAGCATGTACGGCGGCCTCGGCGCGGCCATCGTCCTGATCGTGTTCTCCCCGGTGGTCTCCGGGAAGGAGACGTCGATGATCCCCAGCGCGGACTTCGCCATCTTCGGACTGAACAACCCGGGCATCGTCTCCATCCCGCTCGCGTTCTTCCTGGGCTGGCTGGGAACCGTGCTGGACAAGAACCGCGAGGATGCATCCAAGCAGGCCGAGATGGAGGTCCGTTCGCTCACCGGCGTCGGTGCCGAGAAGGCGGTGGACCACTAGAACAACGACGGCGGTGCGCACCGGCCCCGGTGACCCGCCATCCAGCCACGCGGGCCCGGCCGATGACGGACGGGCCCGCGTGGCTTTGCCCCGGATCAGCCCGAGTGCGCCAGCCGCACCGGTTCGGAAACGATCTTGCCGTCCCGGGTGCTGAGCCCGGGCAGCAGCTCCGGCCGCCGCGTGGCCGCGGCATCGAACCCTTCGTCAGCGATCAGTTTTGCGTAGGGGAGCGTGGCGTTGGTCAAGGCATACGTGGAGGTGCGCGGCACGGCCCCGGGCATATTGGCCACGCAGTAAAAGACCGTGTCGTGGACTTTGTACGTAGGATCGGCGTGCGTGGTCGGCCGGGAGTCTTCGAAGCAGCCGCCCTGATCGATCGAAACGTCCACCAGTACCGCTCCCGACCGCATCTGGCTGACCATCTCGTTGGTCACCAGCTTCGGGGCCTTGGCGCCGGGAATCAGCACCGCGCCGATCACCAGGTCAGCGGCCAAGACGGCTTCCCGCAGCTCCAACGCGTTGCTGGCCAGCGTCACCACCCGGCCCTGGTACTGGTCGTCGATCTGCTGCAGCCTGCGGACGTTGGTGTCCAAGACGGTGACGTTGGCGCGCATGCCCACGGCCATGGACACCGCATTGGCTCCCGCCACGCCGGCGCCGATCACCACGACGTCGGCATGCTGCGTGCCGGGGACGCCGCCCATCAGCACGCCGCGGCCACCCAGAGGCTGCATCAGCGAGTACGCACCCACCTGGGCGGCGAGCCTGCCGGCGACTTCGGACATTGGGGCCAGCAGCGGCAGCGACCGGTCAGGCAGCTGGACGGTTTCGTAAGCTATCGCGGTGGTGCCGCGGGAGCACAGCTCTTCGGTGAGTGCGGGGTCGGCTGCAAGATGCAGATAGGTGAACAGCGTCAGGTCGCTGCGGAGCCGGTGGTACTCCTCCGCCACCGGCTCTTTCACCTTCAGCACCAGCTCCGCCTCCTCCCAGACGGCGTCGGCCGAATCGATGATGCTGGCACCGGCCGCGGCGTAGTCCTCGTCCGTAATGGAGGATCCCCGGCCCGCCCCTGCCTCCACCAACACTTGGTGGCCGGCGGAGCTCAGCTCATTGACCCCAGGCGGCGTGATAGCCACCCGGAATTCATTGTTCTTGACCTCGCTTGGCACTCCAATGCGCATGGACGCCGTCCCTTCTGGTCGGGCCGCCGGCGGGTGCGGTGGGCTAAACGACACCGGGCCGGCGGAACAGGGCTTGCTCGATGGACCGAGCTTACAGCCAGCCGCGCTGACAGTTAGCCGGCCGGACGGGCTCCGCGGGAGAGCAGCGGCTCGATCCGGAACGGGATCAGCTCGTGCATGGCCAGCGATGTGTCGGTCCGCTCGACGCCGTCGATGGCCAGGATGGTGCCGTTGATCCGGAACAGGTCCTCGGCGCCCTCCGAGACCACGCGGGCCAGGATGTCCGCCTGCCCGGTGACCCCGAAGGCTTCCAGCACCTCCGGAATGCGGGCCAGTTCGTCGGTGATCTGCTGCAGTTTCGGCTGGTGCACGTGAATGTGGATGAAGGCCGCCAGCGGATAGCCCAGCGCGGCCGGATTGATCCGCCGCTCGAAGGAAAGGAACACCTGCTCCTGCTCCAGGCGGGACATGCGCGCCTGCACCGTGTTGCGGGAGAGGCCGAGCTTCTGCGCCAGGGCCACAACGGTCCGCCGGGGATCCTGCGCCAGGGCTCCGAGCAGCCGCAGATCGGTGCCGTCCAGATTCCGCATAATGCGCAGGCTAGCACTTCCTTTCCTGGCCGGATAGGGCACAATGCTCAATCCTGCTACTGATCATTGCGCTACTTGCGGGACGTGAGTAGTGTCACAAACACCCGCGGGCAAAGGTGCCGGCGGGGCTGTCCGGTGCCGGGGATCCACAAGATCCTCCCGGCCCTGAAGACGCAAAGGGAGTGTCGCAAGTGTCCTTACCAGGCACGGACCCGACCGGTCCGCTCAATGATGAAAGCTATATCCAACTGCTCGCCCCGGACGGTACGCGGACAGCCAGCGAGGAGTTCGACCCTTGGCTGGAGGATATCGACGGCGACCGGCTCGCCGCCCTCTACCAGGACATGGTGGTGGTCCGCCGACTGGACCAGGAAGCCACCGCCCTGCAGCGCCAGGGAGAGCTGGCCCTGTGGCCGCCCCTGCTGGGACAGGAAGCGGCCCAGATCGGTTCCGGCCGAGCCCTGCGCAGGGACGACTTCGTCTTCTCCAGCTACCGCGAGAACGGCGTTGCCTACTGCCGCGGCGTGGACCTGACGGACATGATCCGGGTGTGGCGCGGCAACCGGCCTTCCGGCTGGGATCCGTATGAGATCAACATGGCCACCCCGCAGGTGATCATCGGGGCGCAGACCCTCCACGCCACCGGATACGCCATGGCAGCCAAATTCGACGGCGACGACGTTGTGGCCGTTGCGTATTTCGGCGACGGCGCCACCAGCCAAGGGGACGTGAACGAGGCCATGGTCTTCGCGGCGAGCTTCCAGGCCCCGGTCATCTTCTTCTGCCAGAACAACCAGTGGGCGATCTCCGAACCGGTAGGTCTGCAGGCCCAGGGCAAACTGTCCGACCGCGCCCCGGGATTCGGCATTCCCAGTTACCGGGTGGACGGCAATGACGTCCTCGCCTGTCTGGCCGTGACCCGCAAGGCGCTCGACCATGCCCGCACCGGCGGCGGTCCATCCTTCATCGAGGCCGTCACCTACCGGATGGGACCGCATACGACGGCGGATGATCCCACCCGCTACCGCGACGCCAACGAGCTCGAGGACTGGAAGCGCCGCGATCCGATCGACCGGCTGGCCGCCCTGCTGAGCGCCGAAGGGTTGCTCGACGAAGCGCTGCGGCAGCGGGTCCGGAAGGCCGCGGACGAAGCCGCCGCCGAGATGCGCGCCGGCTGTATCAACATGGCCGAACCTGCCGACCTTGAACTCTTCGACAACGTCTACACCGCGCCGCATCCGGTGCTGGCGCGCCAGCGCCAGCACTATGAGCGCTATCTTGAATCATTTGAAGCTGCCGAAGGGGGCCACTGATGACCATCATGACGTTCGGGCGGGCCATCAACACCGGGCTGCGCAAGGCCATGGAGAACGACCCAAAGGTGGTGATCATCGGCGAGGATATTGGCGCCCTGGGCGGGGTCTTCCGGATCACCGATGAACTGCAGAAGGACTTCGGGGCGCACCGGGTGATCGACGCTCCGCTGGCCGAATCAGCAATCCTGGGCACCGCCGTCGGAATGGCCTACCGCGGCTACCGGCCGGTCTGCGAAATCCAGTTCGACGGGTTCATCTACCCGGCGTTCGACCAGATCGTCAGCCAGGTGGCCAAACTGCACTACCGCACCCGCGGCCGGGTCAGGATGCCGCTCACCATCCGGGTGCCCTTCGGCGGCGGGATCGGCGCGGCCGAGCACCACTCCGAATCGCCGGAAGCGTATTTCACCCATACCTCCGGGCTGCGGGTGGTGGCGGTGTCGAATCCGCAGGACGCCTGCACCATGATCCAGCAGGCCATTGCCTGCGATGATCCGGTGCTCTACTTCGAGCCGAAACGGCGGTACCACACCAAGGGCGAGGTGGACGAGGATGCGCTGGAGGACGCACTGCCGATGGACAGCGCACGGGTGGAAGTCCCCGGAACCGACGTGACGCTGGTGGCCTACGGCGCGCTGGTCCAGACCGCCCGCGAGGCGGCACAGGCAGCCGAAGACGACGGCATATCGGTGGAAGTCATCGACCTGCGCTCGCTGTCGCCGCTGGACTTTCCCACGGTGGAGGCCTCCGTGCGCAAAACGGGCCGTCTGGTGGTGACGCACGAGGCGGCACGGACCGGTGGGCTCGGCGCGGAGATCGCGGCCAGCCTGACCGAACGCTGCTTCTACTATCTGGAACACGCCCCCGTGCGGGTCACCGGCATGGACATCCCCTATCCGCCAGCCAAGATGGAGCGGCACCATCAGCCTGACCTGGACCGCATTCTTGACGGGGTGGACCGGGTGCTCGGCCGGCCCAACTCACTGACCGGACTGGAGGACTGAACCCGTGGGGATCAAGGTATTCAAACTGCCGGATCTGGGCGAAGGGCTCACCGAATCGGAGATCGTCAGCTGGCATGTGGCCGAAGGCGATGCGGTACAGCTGAACCAGATCCTGGGCGAGGTCGAAACAGCCAAGGCCGTGGTGGAGCTGCCCTCGCCGTTCACCGGCGTGGTCCGTACGCTGCATGAAGGTCCCGGGACCACCGTCAGCGTGGGCGAACCGATCGTTTCCATCGAAGTGGAAGAGCCAGGGCAGGAGGACGGCGGCAAGGCCTCGGGGGAGCCGGCGTCGCAGCGCCAACCGAACTTAGTGGGCTACGGCGCTGCCGCCGAGAGGAACGGTCGACCGGCCCGACGGCCGCGCCGCACCGCTGCGGCAGCGGGCGCCACAGCGGTCCCGACTGCTGTCGCAGAGACCGTGCCGCAGCGTGCCAGGGCCGCTGAGCACAACGGAATTGCGGGGACGCCAGTGCCCGGCCAAACCCAGGACGTACCCCAGCTGATGCCGGCCGCCCCGGTTGCGGAGCGGCCTCGCTCCACGCCACCGGTGCGGAAGCTGGCCAAGGATCTCGGCGTCGACCTGGCGCAGGTCGTTGGAACGGGCGACCGGGGGCTGATTACCCGCGGGGATGTGCAGAATTTCCACGACGCCGGTTCGGCTGCCCCGGTGGAGGCCCCGGCCCCTGGGACAGGCGGCGGCTGGCTGGCCGGCGCGGCCGAGGCGGAGACACGCATTCCGGTCAAGGGGGTGCGCAAGCTGACGGCCGCGGCCATGGTGGCCAGCGCGTTCACCGCACCCCATGCGTCGTCGTTCCTGACTATCGACGCTACGGCCAGCATGGAACTGATCCGGCGGCTCAAAGAGCACAAAGCGTTCGCCGGGCTGAAGCTCACACCGCTGACCATCACGGCCAAGGCGGTGTGCCTGGCGTTGGGGCGCCACCCGGAACTGAATGCCCGCTGGGACGAGTCAGCCGGCGAGATCGTGCAGCAGAACTACGTAAACCTGGGCATTGCAGCGGCCACCCCGCGCGGGCTGACAGTCCCGAACATCAAGGGCGCGCACCGGCTGGATCTGCGCCGGCTGGCCGAGGCCCTGGGGGAATTGGCCGAAACCGCCCGGGCCGGCAAGACCGCTCCGTCCGACCTGCGCGGCGGGACCATCTCGATCACCAACATCGGTGTTTTTGGCATCGATGCCGGTACTCCCATTCTTAATCCGGGGGAGTCGGCCATCCTCGCCGTCGGCGCAGTGCGCCGGCAACCCTGGGAGTACCGCGGCGATGTGGCGCTGCGCGAGGTGGTGACGTTGAGCCTGTCCTTCGACCACCGGGTGGTGGACGGTGCACAAGCTGGCCGTTTCCTGGCCGACGTCGGCACCATCCTCTCGGAACCGGCCATGGTGTTGGCGATGGTGTGATCCGGGTGGGGCGCTGGTCCTGCGGCCGCCTGCCGTCCGTACCGCCATGTTCCTGCATTCGCGTCGTATTCTTGTCCGGTAGCTCGATCATTCGTTACTCGCCGTCCGAACGGATCTGGCATGGCCCACGTCAATGTCGGGGAGCGGAGCCTCCTGCAGCTGACCATCGCTGACGCCGCGGGCCTCGGCACCGAGCAGGTCCTCAAGCAACTGGCCTCCAGCGCGGCAGGACTGTCGGACACAGCCTCCGCCGCGCGACTGGCCGAGCTTGGGCCAAATGCCGTCCTGACCCACCGGGCGAACGGCTGGCTGGTGTTGGGTCGGCAGTTTGCCAGCCCCATTCTGATTCTCCTTCTCATCACCGCGGCTGTGTCGCTATTCCTTGGCGATGCCGCGAATTCGATCGTGATCGGCGTGATCTTACTGGTCAGCGTGGGTCTGGGGTTCACCAACGAGTACCGGGCCGAACGCGCCTCGGAGGCCTTGCACAGTCGCGTCGCACACCGGACGGTGGTTCTCCGCGACGGGGCTGCCCAGGAAGTGGCCGTCACCGCCCTGGTACCCGGAGACGTCGTGCATCTGAACCTTGGCGCCATCGTCCCGTCCGACATCCGGCTGCTCAGCACCAACGATCTCCTCTGCGACGAAAGCATCTTGACCGGGGAGCCCCTGCCGGCCGCCAAGGACCCACAGCCGGTGGTGGCGGGTGCTGCCCTGGGGGACCTTACCTCGTGTGCATTCATGGGCACGGTCGTGCACTCCGGCGGCGGCACCGGTGTGGTGGTGGCCACCGGAATCAGCACAGAATTTGGCCGGATTACTCAGGGACTCGGCCAGCGCCAGCCTCAAACCGAATTCCAGCTCGGGCTCAAGCGGTTTTCGTTCCTACTGCTGCAGGTGGCGGTCGTGCTCACCACTTTGATTTTCATCGCCAATCTGGTGTTGCAGCGCCCGCTCATCGAATCTCTTTTGTTCTCCTTGGCGATCGCGGTAGGCATCACGCCGCAACTGCTCCCGGCCATCGTCGGCACCAGCCTGGCCACGGGCACCCGGCAGTTGGCACGGCGGAAGGTGCTGGTCAAACGGCTGGTCTGCATCGAGGACCTTGGGGACATGGACATCTTGGTCACCGACAAGACCGGCACCCTGACGGAGGGGCGGATCAGCTTCACCGGCGCCCTTCCCACAGCCTCAAACATGTCCGGCGACGGCTTGCTCACCCTAGGGCTGCTGGCCACCGAAGCCGATTACGCTGAGGCGAAACGCTCCTCCGCCGGACAAAACCCGTTGGACGCGGCCCTCTGGGACAGTCCCGGAGCCTCCAGCTTTGATCCGGGCCGCTTCGAGCGCCTGGATCTGGTCGGCTTTGACCACCAGCGCCGGCGCACCACCGTCCTGGTCCGCGAGTTGGGCGGACCAACGCTGCTGATAACCAAGGGTGCGCCGGAGGACGTCCTAGCTTTCTGCGGTCTGATCCCGCCAGCAGTCCAAGCCACTCTCGATGCACAGTTTGAGGCCGGTTCGCGCGTCGTCGCAGTTGCCACACGTCGAGCCGAGGGGCTGGCAATCGTCAGCCCGGAGGTGGGGCGTGGCCTCACTTTGGCCGGCTTCCTCATCTTCCTTGACCGGCCCAAGGACAACGTCGGGGCATCCCTGGACCAGCTGGCAGCGCTGGGGATATCGGTAAAGATCGCCACGGGGGATAACGCCAAAGTCGCGGAGCGAGTGTGCGCGGACCTTGGCATGGCGTCCGGTGGGACGCTCACGGGCGTGACCATGGAAGAGCTTTCCGACGCCGAACTTGTCTCCGCTGCGCGGCAGACCACCATCTTTGCCCGCGTCTCACCGGAGCAGAAGGCACGCCTCATCACGCTGCTACGCCAAAGCGGCGGGTCCGTGGGCTTCTTGGGAGACGGAGTCAATGATGCGCTGGCTCTGCACAAAGCGGACATCGGTATCTCGGTAGACAGCGCCACGGACGTCGCCAAGGACGCGGCCGACGTCATCTTGCTGGATAAGGACCTCGGCGTCTTGGCTGACGGCGTCAAAGAGGGCCGGCGGATCTTCGCGAACACCATTAAGTACGTGTTGATGGGAACGTCCAGCAACTTTGGCAACATGTTCAGCGCTGCCACCGCGTCGGTAGTGTTGAGCTTCCTGCCCATGTTGCCGGGCCAGATTCTGCTCAACAACCTGCTCTACGACGCCGGCCAGCTGGCCATCCCGGGGGACCGCGTGGACAAGGAGCAACTCCGCGCCCCCGCACATTGGGACATTGGGTTCATCCGCCGGTTCATGTTCCTCTTCGGGCCGATCAGCTCACTCTTCGACTTCGCCACCTTCGCCCTCATGCTGATCGCATTCGATGCCGCACCGGGGGAGTTCCGGGCAGGCTGGTTTATCGAATCGATCGCCACCCAGACGCTGATCATTTTCGCCATCCGGACCCGGCGTGTCCCTTTCCTGCGCAGCCGCCCCTCGGCAGGCCTGATTGGCGCGTCCTTGGGTGTGGTGGCCCTAGGCATCTTCCTGCCGTTCTCCCCGATGGCCGGAGTGCTGGGCTTTGATCCGATTCCCGCGCCGTTCTTTCTGGTCCTGCTGGGCATGGTGGTGGTGTACCTGGTCCTGGTGGAGTTCGCCAAGCAGTGGTTCTTCTCCCGCGCCGCGCAGCAATTGCCGGAGGGGCTACCCATTCGCCGCCGTCACGCAACCCACCACATCGTCAGGCGGGCCTCACGCTTCAGCGCTCCGGTTGCAGTCCAGCGGGCCCCCCACGGATGAGGCAGGGCGGCCAAGACCGGCGTAGAGCCCTCTCAGGCCAGTTCGAGGATCTCCTCGGTGACCACGGCGCCACGGGCGTTGGCGAAGCCTTGGGCCTCGCCGACGGTCCGGAAGCCCAGCTTGTGCAGGACCTTGACCGAACCCAGGTTGTCCTTGACCACCCGGGCGCGGATGGGGCGGGCGGTGAATTCCTTCAGGAACGCCTCGACGGCCGTGGTGGTGACGCCTTTGCCCCACTGCGACTTGGCCGTCCAGTAACTGAGCTCCGGGTATCCCTCGTTCGGATAGGCCAGCACGCTTCCCACCACTTCGCCGTCGACGGTGACGGTGCGAACGGTGATGGTCTCGTCATCGAGCAGGCTTTGCCAGTGCAGGTTGAAGACGCCACGGTCGGAGGGATTCTTGGCGGCGAATGCGGCCATATGGTTGGCGTCGGGATCCTGCTGGTACTCGAAGAACTCGTCGAGGTCGGCAGGTTCTACAGGACGAAGCTCAATCACAGTAGACCTTTCGGCTAGTTGGTATCTGATACACCCTACTCGGCTTTCAACGCCGCCCATGCCATTTGTTCCAGCAGATTGCGGCGCCAGGCTTCCCGCAGCGGCCGGCTCCGGTGGGTCGAATGCGGGGTCGAGTTGATCAGGCCGAAAGCGGCGTGGGCGCGCACCCGCAACTGTGCCGCGTCGGCCTCGGGCAGCAGCCGCGCCAGCACGGAAACCCACACTTCCACGTAGGTGCGCTGCAGGGTCCGGACGATGGCCGAATCGTCGGCGGGCAGGCTGTCCAGGTCCCGGTCGTGGACGCGGATGACGTCGGGATTTTTCAAGGCAAAGTCCACGTGGAAGGCGACCAGCCCGCGGAGCGCTTCCTCGGCGTTGTTCCGGCTGGCCGCCACTTCCTGACCGCCGTCCAGCAGGTCCTGGCTGACGCCCGTGAGCAGGGCGGCCAGAACGGCATGTTTGCTGTTGAAGTGCCGGTACACGGCAGGGCCGCTGACCCCTACAGCCGAGCCCAGGTCCTCGATCGAGACGCCGTTGAAGCCGCGCTCGGCGAAAAGGCGGGCGGCCGCATCCAGCAGCGCGGCCCGGCGGGTGGCCTTGGCCCGGCTGCGTCCGGTCTGCCGAATCTCTGCGTCGGCATGCGGTGCGCTCGGCATGGATCGGCTCCCTCGGGCAAATGCTGCTGGACAAGACGGTGGGCGGCTACTAGCCTGATTTCAGTTAGTACAGACTAACCAAAATGCGTCTTGCAGGCCAGTTGTTTCTGCCGCGATCGCCGGCAGGCTGCGGGATGCGCAACGGCTTCGGCCAGGAAGGTGTCGATGGAGACACTGGCTTCCCGGGTGGACACTACCAGTGAAAGCTTCCGGACCAACGATGTTGCGCAGCGCAAGCTGGCGGCAGAACTTCATGACCGCTTGGCGGCGGCGGCGCTGGGCGGGCCGGAGAGCGCGCGCGCCCGCCACGTTGGCCGCGGCAAGCTGTTGCCACGGGAGCGGGTGGACACCCTGCTGGATGACGGCAGCCCGTTCCTGGAGATCGCCCCGCTGGCCGCGGAAGGGATGTACGACGGCGATTCGCCCGGCGCCGGGATGATCGCCGGCATCGGCCTGGTCCACGGTCGTCACGTGCTGGTGGTCTGCAACGATGCGACCGTCAAGGGCGGCACGTACTATCCCATAACGGTCAAGAAACATCTGCGTGCCCAGGAAGTGGCGCTGGAGAACAGCCTGCCCTGCATCTACCTGGTGGACTCCGGCGGCGCCTTCCTTCCCAAGCAGGACGACGTCTTCCCGGACCGAGAGCACTTCGGCCGGATTTTCTACAACCAGGCGCGGATGTCGGCGGCAAAGATCCCGCAGATTGCCGCGGTGCTTGGTTCCTGCACCGCCGGTGGCGCGTACGTCCCGGCGATGAGCGACGAGACGGTGATTGTCCGCAATCAGGGAACCATCTTCCTGGGCGGCCCGCCGCTGGTGAAAGCGGCGATCGGCGAAGTGGTCACCGCCGAAGAGCTGGGCGGCGGCGAACTGCATGCCCGGACCTCCGGCGTGACGGACCACCTGGCGGAGAACGACCAACATGCGTTGGAGATCGTGCGCGACATTGTCTCCACGCTCCCGTGCACGGCGCCGGCGTGGGAAACGGCGCCTGTCGAAGCGCCGGAAGCCGACGCGCAGGAGATCTACGGCGCTGTGCCGGTGGACGTTAATGCCAGCTACGACGTCCGGGAAGTCATCGCCCGGCTGGTGGACGGCAGCCGCTTCCATGAGTTCAAGCGGGAGTACGGCAGCACCCTGGTCACGGGCTTCGCCAGGCTCCACGGACACCGGGTGGGAATCGTGGCAAACAACGGCGTGCTCTTTTCCGAATCCGCGCTCAAGGGCGCGCATTTCATTGAACTATGCGACCAGCGCGGCATCCCGCTGGTATTCCTGCAGAACCTCTCCGGCTTCATGGTGGGCCGCGACTACGAGGCCGGTGGCATCGCCAAGCACGGCGCCAAGATGGTCACCGCCGTCGCCACGGCGCGCGTGCCGAAGCTGACCGTGGTGATCGGCGGGTCGTTCGGCGCCGGGAACTATTCCATGTGCGGACGCGCCTACTCGCCGCGATTCCTCTGGATGTGGCCGGCCGCGCGGATCTCGGTGATGGGCGGCAACCAGGCCTCCTCGGTCCTGGCCACCGTCAAGCGCGACCAGATGGAGGTCCGCGGGGAGCAATGGAGCGCCGAGGCCGAGGAAGAGTTCAAGGCCCCCATCCGGGAACAGTACGAGGCCCAGGGGAACCCGTACTATTCCACCGCCCGGCTCTGGGACGACGGCATCATCGACCCGGCGCAGACCCGCACGGTGCTCGGCCTCGCCCTCGATGTCTGCGCCAACAGCCCGCTGCCGGAATCCGCTTTCGGTCTGTTCAGGATGTGAGAAAAGTGTTCGAGACCGTCCTGGTGGCCAATCGCGGCGAAATTGCCTGCCGAGTCATCCGTACGCTGCGCAGCATGGGCATCCGGTCGGCAGCAGTGTATTCAGATGCCGACGCCGGAGCCCGCCACGTGCGCGAGGCCGACCTCGCGGTGCGGATCGGGCCGGCGCCCGCTGCTGAAAGCTATCTGCGCATCGACGCAGTGATCGAAGCGTGCAAGGCCACCGGTGCCGAGGCGGTTCACCCCGGCTATGGCTTCCTCAGCGAAAATGTGAACTTTGCCCAGGCGCTGGAGGCGGCGGGCATTGTCTTCATCGGGCCCAACGTGGGGGCCATCGGGATCATGGGGGACAAGATCCGCTCCAAGAACCATGTGGCCTCGCACGGGGTTCCGGTGGTCCCCGGGATCGATGAACCCGGGCTCGACGACGACCGTCTGGTCCTGGCCGCCGAAAAAGTCGGTTATCCGCTGCTGATCAAGCCGTCGGCCGGCGGCGGCGGCAAGGGGATGGTGGCAGTGCAGCGGCCCGAGGAACTGTCCGCCGCCCTTGCCGCCGCCCGGCGCGTGGCCGCCTCCGCCTTCGGCGACGACACGTTGTTCCTCGAGCGGCTGATCGCCCGGCCCCGGCACATCGAGGTCCAGGTGCTCTGTGACCAGTACGGCAACGCCATCCACCTGGGCGAGCGCGAGTGCTCGTTGCAGCGCCGGCACCAAAAAGTCATCGAGGAGGCGCCGTCGTCGTTGTTGGACGAAGCCACCCGCGCCAGGATCGGCGAGGCGGCCTGCGAGGCCGCCCGTTCGGTGGACTACACCGGGGCCGGCACTGTGGAGTTCCTGGTCTCCGACGACACACCCGACGAGTTCTTTTTCATGGAGATGAACACCCGGCTTCAGGTGGAACACCCGGTCACCGAACTGGTGACCGGACTGGACTTGGTCGAATGGCAGGTGCGGATCGCGGCCGGCGAGGCGCTCCCGATGGCGCAGTCCGACGTCGTGCTCACGGGACACGCGGTGGAAGCCCGCGTCTATGCCGAAGACCCCGCGCAGCAGTTCCTGCCGTCGGCCGGTACGGTGCTGGAACTGGCCGAAGCGGCCGGCGAGGGAGTCCGGGTGGACAGTTCGCTGCTGCCCGGCCTGACGATCCCCTCCGACTACGACCCGTTGCTGTCCAAGGTGATCGCGTGGGGCGCGGACCGGCAGCAGGCCCTCGCGCGGCTGGACGGCGCGCTGGCCGAGACCAGCGTGCTGGGCATCCACACGAACATCGAACACCTTCGCAGCCTGCTGGCCGACGACGACGTGCACGCCGGCCGGCTGGACACCACGCTGATCGACCGGAAGATCGTGCACCAACAGTTCCGGCGCCCCCACGACGCGGAACTGGCCGTGGCCGCCGTGGACTGGTTGTTCCGGGAACGGGAGACGCGGGGCGAGACCGGGGCGGCCGGACGGGCCGGTTCCGCCTGGCGGAGTGACGGCTGGCGGTTGAGCGGACCGCGCCCGCGTACCGTCAGCTTCGATCTGGGCGGCGGCGAGCACCGCGAGGTGTCCGTGGCCTGGGCCGGAGACACGGCAGCGGGACGGCCCGGCGGTGCCGTTGTCAGCACAAGTGGCGGCAGCTACGCCGTCGTGCCGGACCGCGACGGGCAGGCCGTGGAAGTGGACGGGGTCCGCCGGCCGCTGCGTCACGCCTTCGGCGAGGACGGCACCATCTGGCTGGGCGATGCAGGCTGGTCGGCCCGGTTGGTGGCCCGCAGCCGGGAGAGCCGGCTCGCGGACACGCTGGCGGGGATCCAGCAGGCCGAGGGGCAGGTTTCGCCCGACGTGCGCTCGCCGATGCCCGGCACGGTGACCTCCGTGGCTGTGGCCAACGGCGAGCAGGTGTCGGCCGGGCAGCCGCTGCTCACGGTGGAAGCGATGAAGATGGAACACCAGCTGAGCGCCGGGATCGCCGGCGAAGTCAGCATCAACCTTAAACCCGGCGATCTGGTCAAAGCCGACCAGGTTGTCGCCGTCGTGCGGGCAGCAGATCCTGCCCCGGGACCCGAGCAGAAAGGGGCATGACCATGCCTGATTTTTCCCTGAGCGAGGACCACCAGGACCTGGTGGAGACGGTCCGCGACTTTGCCCGCGAGGTGGTGGCCCCGGTCTCCGCCAAGCACGACGAGGAGCACAGCTTCCCGTACAAAGTGGTGGAACAGATGGGCGAGATGGGCCTGTTTGGACTCCCGTTCCCGGAGGAGTACGGCGGAATGGGCGGCGACTATTTCGCGCTCGCCCTGGCGCTGGAACAACTCGGCGCGGTGGACCAATCGGTGGCGATCACCCTGGAGGCAGGGGTCTCGCTGGGCGCGATGCCGATCTACCGGTTCGGCACCGAGGAACAGAAACAGCAATGGCTGCCGATGCTGGCCAGCGGCGAAGCGCTCGCCGGCTTCGGGCTGACCGAACCCGAAGCCGGCTCGGACGCCGGCGGCACGAAGACGCGGGCCGAGCTGGTGAACGGGCAATGGGTGGTCAACGGGCACAAGGAGTTCATCACCAACTCCGGTACCGAGATCTCCAAGCTGGTCACCGTCACCGCCGTCACGGGCACCTCCGAGCGCGCAGACGGCTCTGTCAAGAAGGAAATCTCCACCATCCTGGTCCCCACCGACACCCCGGGTTTCACCGCCGAGAAGGCCTACAACAAGGTGGGCTGGAACGCCTCCGACACGCACCCGCTCACGCTGGACAACGTCCGCGTCCCGGAGGAGAACCTGCTGGGAGCGCGCGGCCGCGGCTATGCCAACTTCCTCCAGATCCTCGACGAGGGCCGGATCGCCATCGCGGCGCTGGCCACCGGGGCGGCGCAGGGCTGCGTGGATGAGGCGGTGCGCTACGCCAAGGAGCGCCAGGCGTTCGGCACCAACATCGGCGCCTTCCAAGCCATCCAGTTCAAGATCGCCCGGATGCAGGCCCGTGCGCACACCGCCCGCTTGGCCTACTACGACGCGGCCGCCCGGATGCTGGCCGGCCAGCACTTCAAAACGCAGTCCGCGATTGCCAAGATGGTGGCAGGCGAGGCCGCCATGGACAATGCCCGCGATGCCACCCAGATTTTCGGCGGCTTCGGTTTCATCAACGAGTTCCGGGTGGCGCGCCACTACCGCGATTCGAAGATCCTGGAGGTCGGGGAAGGGACCACCGAAGTGCAGCTCATGCTGATCGCCCGCGAGCTGGGCCTGTAACCGCCGGTCCCGCGTGGAGATCAGGGGGCAGTCAACCCCCGGTGATCGACCAAGGGCCGCCAGGCCCGCGTGGAGATCAGGGGCCGTTTGCACAAGACCGAGGAGGACTCAGTGATCAACAAGGTAGTAGCAACCGCCGCGGAGGCGGTGGCGGACATCCCCGACGGCGCCTCGCTGGCGGTGGGCGGCTTCGGCCTGTGCGGCATTCCGGTGGCGCTCATCCAGGCGCTGCATGACGCGGGCACCACGGACCTGGAGACCATCAGCAACAACTGCGGCGTGGACGACTGGGGCCTCGGCGTGCTGCTGGCGGATGGCCGGATCCGGCGCACCATCAGCTCCTACGTGGGCGAGAACAAGGAATTCGCCCGGCAGTTCCTGGCCGGCGAGCTGGAAGTGGAGCTGACGCCGCAAGGCACGCTGGCGGAGAAGCTGCGTGCCGGCGGCGCCGGCATCCCTGCTTTTTACACCGCGGCCGGCGTCGGCACGCAGATCAGCGAGGGCGGCCTGCCGCGCAAGTACGACGCCGATGGCTCGGTGGCCATGGCATCGGAACCGAAGGAGGTGCGCAGCTTCGGCGGCGCCGACTACGTGCTGGAGGAATCGCTGCGGCCGGATTTCGGGCTGGTGCACGCGGCCAAGGGCGACCGGCTGGGGAACCTGGTCTTCCACGTCACGGCGATGAACTTCAATCCGCTGTGCGCGATGGCCGGCAAGATCACCATTGCCGAGGTGGAGGAGCTGGTGGAACCGGGCGAACTGGATCCGCAGCAGATCCACACTCCGGGCATCTTCGTCCAGCGCGTGGTGCTGGCGCCGGACGTGGAGAAGCGAATCGAAAAACGCACGGTCCAGCTGGCCGGCCGGGGCGCCGGCGCAACCGGGAAGTAGGAGGAGCACCATGGCACTAACGCGCAACGAGCTGGCCGCACGCGTGGCCCAGGAGCTGGAAAACGGGCAGTACGTCAACCTGGGCATCGGGATGCCCACGCTGATTCCGAACTACATTCCCGACGGTGTGGAAGTCATCCTGCATTCGGAAAACGGCATTCTGGGCGTCGGCCCCTATCCGACCGAAGACAAAATCGATCCGGACCTGATCAATGCGGGCAAAGAAACCGTGACGCTCAACCGCGGGGCGGCGATCTTCGACTCGGCCGCATCCTTCGGCATGGTCCGCGGCGGGCACGTGGATGTGGCCGTCCTCGGCGCCATGCAGGTGGCGCAGAACGGGGACCTGGCCAACTGGATGATCCCGGGCAAGATGGTCAAGGGCATGGGCGGAGCCATGGACCTGGTCTTCGGTGCCAAACAGCTGATCGTCATGATGGAGCACGTGGATAAGAGCGGGAACCCCAAAATCCTCACCGAATGCACGCTGCCGCTCACCGGCAAAGCCTGCGTGGACAAGATCATCACCGACCTTGCCGTCATCGACGTCACCGAGCAGGGCCTAGTGCTCCGCGAGACGGCCCCGGGCGTGGAAGTCCAGGATGTCGTCGCCGCCACCGGCGCCGAACTCCGGCTCGACCAGTTCCAGGCGGGTACCCGGTGAATACCGACGCCGGGGCAGCGGCTACCCCCTCCGAAGCAGCCGGTGCGCAGAAGGTGATCATTCAGCGCGGGCTGTACTTCGAGGAGATCGAGGCGGATGTCATCTACGCCCACCGCCCGGGACGGACCGTCACGGAGGCGGACAACGTATTTTTCACCACCGCCACCATGAACAACCAGGCCCTGCACCTGGACGCGGCCTGGGCAGCCGAACAGCCGTTCGGGCAGCGGCTGATGAACTCCATGTTCACCCTCGCCACGGTGGTGGGCCAGTCGGTCGGCCAGTTGACCCAGGCCACCATCGTGGCGCAGTTGGGCCTCACGGACGTGACCTTTCCGCACCCGCTCTACCATGGGGACACGCTGTATACGGAGACGGTGGTCACCGACAAGCGGCTCTCCAAGTCCCGGCCCGGGACCGGCGTGGTGACCATGCACCACACCGGCCGGAACCAGCACGGCGATGTGGTGGCGACGGTGACGCGCAGCTGCCTGATGTGGACCGAGGACGGTCACGCCGCCGCCATTGCGGGCTCGGAAACCAGCGACGCCGAACTGTGGGACGGCCGGCCCGAAGGCGGGCACCGGTGACCGAGTTCGAGATGGGGCCGGCCATCCTGTTCTGTCCGGCGGACCGGCCGGACCGCTACGGAAAGGCTGCCGAGCGCGCCGACGCGGTGATCCTTGACCTGGAGGATGCGGTGGCCCCGGCGGATCGTGCCGCGGCCCGGGACGCCATCCTCGGCCACCCGCTGGATCCGGCACGCACGATGGTCCGGGTCAACGCGGTCGGCACCGACGACCACGCCCTGGACCTGGCGGCCGTCGGCCGGTCCGGCTACCGGACCATCATGCTGGCGAAGGCGGAGGACCCATCGGCGGTGCAGGGACTGGGGGAGTATGCGGTGGTGGCGCTCTGCGAGACTGCCCTCGGTGTGCTGCATGCCGCCGAACTGGCCGGCTGCGCGAATGTCACGGCGCTGATGTGGGGCGCCGAGGACCTGGTCGCCTCGCTGGGCGGCAGCTCCAGCCGGCTCGCGTCCGGGACCTACCGGGACGTCGCCCGGCAGGCGCGCTCGCAGGTTCTCCTGGCGGCCGGCGCCCACCGCAAGGCGGCGATCGACTCGGTCTACATCGACATACCGGACCTGGACGGGCTGGCGGCGGAAGCGGAGGACGCGGCCGCGTCCGGCTTTGCGGCCAAGGCCATCATCCACCCGAGCCAGTCCGACGTCGTCAGGGGCGCCTACCGGCCGGGCCAGGCCGAGGCGGACTACGCGGCCGCCCTGCTGGCAGCCGCAGCCAACGAACCCGGCGCCTTCCGGTTCCGCGGCAAGATGATCGACGGGCCGCTGCTCAAGCACGCGGAGCTGACCCTGCGGCGGGCCAGGCAGATGAGTTCCTAGCCGCCGGTCAGGAGGTAGAACTTCTCCGGCCGGCCGGCGGCGCCGTACCGCGGCGTGATCCGGGCCTCGCCGCGCGACACCAGGTACTCCAGATAGCGCCGCGCGCTCACGCGTGCCAGCCCCAGCCGTCCGGCGACTTCGGAGGCCGACGATGCGGCGCCGGTAGCGTTCAGGTCGGCGATGACAGCCTCCAAGGTGGGCTGGGACAGGCCCTTGGGCAGCGCGACCGACACCCGGGAAGCCGGGATCGTGGCCAGCGGGGCCCCGGCGGGTGCCAGCAGCCGGTCGATGCCGTCCTGGTCCAGCACGGCCGCTTGGCCGCTGCCGCTGATGTGCCGCCGGCGCTCCACATAGGCGTCCAGCCGGTCCATCAACACCCGGGCCGTGAACGGCTTGACCAGATAGTGGAGCACGCCGCCGGCCATGGCCGCCCGCACGGTGTCCAGTTCCCGTGCGGCGGTGATCGCGATGACGTCGACCGGTTCGCCCGGCAGGTTCCGGACGGCCCTCAGGACCTCGATGCCGCTCAGATCCGGCAAATGGATGTCCAGCAGCACCAGCTCGGGGCGAAGGTCCGCAATCATGGCCAGCGCGTCGGCCCCGGTGTAGGCCTTGCCCGCCGAGTCGAAGGCGCCGTGGGCCAGCAGGAAGCCGGTGTGCACGCCGGCGACTTCCTTGTCATCGTCGACGACGACGGTGCGGATCTGGCTCATGGGACCGGGATTCCTTGCGGGCGGGCGTTCGACGGGGTCGGCGAGAAGCTTACCGTGAACTCGGCGCCGCCGGAGGCCGACGGCGCAACCCGGGCCGTGCCGCCGCGCCGGGCTGCCACCCGGCTGACCAGCGCGAGGCCGAATCCGCGGCTGCCCGGCAGCGCAGCTTCCTTGCTTGAGACGCCCGGTTGGAAGATGCGCCCACGGTCCTCGGCCGGGACGCCGGGACCGTCGTCGGCGACCGTGATGGTGCAACCGTCGGCGCCCTCCGTGATGGACACGGTGATGGTGCCCAGCGGCCCCACGGCCTCCATGGCGTTGTCCACCAGGTTGCCCAGCACCGTGACCGGATCCGTGGTGCCGTCCGGCGCCAGCACGGAGGCCGGATCAATGAGCAACTGGATGCCTTTTTCGTCGCAAATGGTTGTCTTGGCCATCAGCAGGCTGGCTGCATCCGGATCGGTGATCCCCGGAGCCAGTTCGCCTGCCACCACCGAACCGCCGTGCCCGGAACGGGAGATGAAATCCACCGCCTGCTGCGTGCGGCCAAGTTCCAGCAGTCCGGAGACCACGTGCATTTTGTTGGAGAATTCGTGCGCCTGCGCGCGCAGCGCCTGGGTCACGTCCCGCGCGCCGTCGAGATCCTGCAGCAGTTGGTGCAGCTCGGTGCGGTCGCGCAGGATGATCACGCTGCCCACCCGGCGTGAGTCCACGGTGGCAGCGTTGGAGCGGGCCAGCAGCACGCGTTCGCCGGCGAGCACCGTTTCGTCGGCCCCGCCGTTGGCGGCCAGCATCGACGCCAGCCCCGGTTCCAGGATCGTCGTGGCCGGGCGGCCCAGCGCGGCGTCGGAGACATCCAGCAGGCGTTTCGCCTCGTCATTGAGCAGCGCGATGCGCCCGCGGTCGTCGACGGCCACCACGCCTTCGCCGATGCCGTGCAGCATGGCGTCGCGGGTTTCGAGCAGCGCGGCGATCTCTTCCGGCTCAAGCTGGTAGATCCGCCGCCAGACCAAGCGGGAGATATAGATGGCGCCGGCCGAGCCAACCAGGGCGGCCGCGATGAGCCACGCCAGCAGGACCGGCAGGTCGTCGTTCAGGTCCTCGCGCAGCGTCGACTCCAACGTTCCCACCGAGGCGGTGCCAATCACTTCGGCACCCGACCGGTCATAGATCGGTACCTTCACCCGCCACGATTCGCCCAGGGTGCCGGTCTGCCTGCCAATGAACGTCTCGCCAGACAGCGGGATCGACGGATCGGTGGAAACCATCTGCCCGATCAACGCCTGGTTCGGATGCGAGTAGCGGATGCCGCGGTGGTCGGTGACCACCACATACGTCACCCCGGTCGATTGCGCGATCAACTCGGCGATCGGCTGGATTCTCTGGCTGGGGTTGGCGTCGTCGAAGGCCTCCACGATAGACGGCAATTGCGCCACCGAGCGGGCCACGCCGACCATGCGCCCCTCGTAGGCATCGCGGATCTGTTGTTCCTGCATGGAAATGGCGACCGAACCTGCCACCAGCACGACGACGAGCAAGATGAACAACTGGAGCACGAACAGCTGGGAGCGCAGGGACAGGGATCGGAACACCCCGCCATCTTCGCATGCTGTTAGCTGCGCCACAGGGGTGTGTGCCGGTGACCACAATGACCAATACGGCCACAATGACCGCATTCTTCCGCCGGGTCTGGCCGCTCCCTACGCTGGGGCGACGGCGTGGTGATGCCCATCACGCCGGTTGGAGGAGGAAGAACCTACATGAAGCTCGACCGTACGATGAGACGGCGTTCGGCCCTGGTGGCCGCCGCGGCAGCATCCGCCCTGGTGTTGGCAGCCTGCGGCTCCACCGGCTCCACCGGCGCCGGCAACGGCTCGGCAGAAGCCGGCATCGACAAGCTCAACATCATTGTCCCGGCGGATCCGGGCGGCGGCTGGGACCAGACCGGCCGTTCCATGCAGAAGGACCTGCAGGAGAACGACCTGGTCTCCAGCGCCTCGGTAGTCAACATCGGCGGGGCCGGCGGCACCAATGGTCTGGCGAAGCTGGCCACGGAACAGGACCCGAACACCCTGATGGTGATGGGGTACGTGATGGTGGGCGCCGTGGAGACCAACAAGTCCGCAAACCGGATCGAAGACACCACACCGATCGCCCGGCTCACCGAAGAGCCGCTCGTCGTCGTGGTGCCTGCCGATTCGCCCTACCAGACCATCGATGACCTGATCGCCGACGTCAAGGCCAAGGGCAAGGGCGTCTCCATCACCGGCGGCTCCGCCGGCGGAGCCGACCACATCCTGGCCGGCATGATGCTCAAGGAAGCCGGCATCGGTGCCGACAGCCTGAACTACATCCCCTACTCCGGCGGCGGCGAATCCCTGGCAGCGCTGCTGGGCAACAAGGTCTCCGCCGGCATTTCCGGTGTGGGCGAATACGCCGAGCAGGTCAAGGCCGGCAAGCTGCGCGCCCTGGCCGTCTCCGGTCCGGACGCCGCCCCGCAGCTGCCCGAGGTCAAGCCGTTGAAGGAGCAGGGCGTCGATCTGGTGCTGACCAACTGGCGTGGCGTCGTGGCACCCGGGTCCATCGACGAGGCACAGGCAGAGAAGCTCACCGCGCTGGTGACCGAGCTGCACGGCACCGACGCCTGGCAGAAGACCCTGACCACGAACAACTGGGCAGACGCCTTCCTGGCCGGCGAGGAGTTCAACAGCTTCCTGACCGAGGACATCGAGACGGTCACCGCAACGCTGACGGATATCGGTCTGCTGAAGTAACCATGGTTCCTTCCACTACTGGAGCGGTCCGGGGCGGCAGCGATGCCGCCCCGGTCAAGCCGCTCGGAGAAATCATCTTCGCGGCGGTGATCCTGAGCATCGGGATCGTCGGCTTCGTCGCCGGCGACGGGATCCAGACGCCCGACTCGGCCAGCGACATTGGCCCGCGGGCGCTTCCCTACCTTGTCTCCGGCCTGCTGGTGATCGTCGGCGCCGGGCTGATCGTGCAGCTTCTGCGCGGCAAGACCGGCGAGGCGGATGAGGGCGAAGACATTGACCCCGACGTCCGGACCGATTGGCTGACCGTCGCCAAGATGGCGGGCACCGTCGTCGTCCATATTTTCCTGATTATTCCGCTGGGCTGGCCGGTTGCCGCGGCGGTGCTGTTCTTCGGTGCCGCGTGGGCGCTGGGGGCCAAGCCGTTGTGGCGGGCCGCCGTGGTGGGCGTGGTCATGGCGCTGGTGCTGCAGTTCGCCTTCGGTGGGCTGCTTGGCGTTTCGCTGCCGGCCGGTGTGCTCGAAGGGGTGCCGTTCCTGAATGGATAATTTCTACGCCCTCCTCGAGGGCTTCTCCGTGGCGATGCAGCCCATCTACCTGCTCTACGCCTTGGGCGGGGTGCTGGTCGGCACGGCGGTGGGCGTGCTGCCGGGCATCGGTCCGGCCATGACCGTTGCCCTGCTGATGCCGATCACGTACAGCCTGGAGCCGACGGCGGCGATCATCGTCTTCGCGGGCATTTATTACGGTGGCATGTACGGCGGGTCGACCACCTCGATCCTGCTCAATACGCCGGGCGAATCCGCCTCCATTGTCACCGCGCTGGAAGGCAACCGGATGGCGAAAGCCGGCCGGGGTGCCGCGGCGCTGGCGACGGCGGCGATCGGCTCGTTCATCGCCGGCACCGTCGCCACGGTGCTGCTGAGTTTTGTGGCCCCCTACGTGGCAGCGTTCGCCGTGCAGATCGGCCCGGTGGAGTACGTGGCCCTGATGGTGGTGGCGTTCCTGACCGTGGGTGCGCTGCTGGGCGCCTCGGTGTTGCGCGGACTCGCGTCGCTTGGCCTGGGTTTGTTCCTGGCGTTCATGGGCGTGGACCTGATGACCGGGCAGCAGCGCTATACGTTCGGCAGCCCGTTCCTGGCGGACGGCATCGATGTGGTGCTGGTCGCCGTCGGACTCTTCGCGCTGGGCGAGGCGCTGTATGTGGCCTCCCGGCTGCGGCACGGGCCGGTCAAGGTCATCCCGGTGACCGGCGGCTGGACGTCGTGGATGAAGAAGGAGGACTGGAGACGGTCCTGGAAGCCGTGGCTGCGCGGAACCTTCATCGGCTTCCCGATCGGCACCATGCCGGCCGGCGGTGCCGACGTGGCCACCTTCCTGTCCTACGCGGCGGAGAAGAAACTGGCCAAGGGCGCACGCAAGAAGCAGTTCGGCCGCGGCGCCATCGAAGGCGTGGCCGGGCCGGAATCGGCCAACAACGCGGCCGCGGCCGGTGTGCTGGTGCCGCTGCTGACGCTGGGCATTCCGACGACGGCCACGGCGGCGATGATGCTGGTGGCGTTCCAGCGCTATAACATCCAGCCCGGTCCGCTGCTGTTCGAGGTGGAGGGTGCCCTGGTCTGGGCGCTGATTGCCAGCCTGTACGTGGGCAACCTGATGCTGCTGGTGCTGAACCTGCCGCTGGTGGGCATGTGGGTGAAGATCCTGCAGATCCCGCGGCCGTATCTCTACGCCGGCATCCTGGTCTTCGCCGCCTTGGGCGCGTTCTCGGTGAACTTCACGCCGGTGGATGTGTTCGTGCTGCTGGTGATCGGTGTGCTGGGCTTCTTCATGCGCCGCTACGGCTATCCGATCGCCCCGCTGGTGGTGGGCATGATCCTGGGGCCGATTTTCGAGAGCCAGCTGCGGCGTTCGCTGGCCATCTCGCAAGGCGACCCGCTGGCCCTGATATCCACGCCGATCGCGGCCGGGATCTACATCTCTTTGGTTCTCATCTTCGTGCTGTCCTTCTGGATGAAGAAACGCCAACGCGTGATGGAATCGGCAGCGCTCGACGACGAGAGTCCGCAGGGCAAGGAGGTCAGCGCATGACCACGATCGTGGTGGGGTATGTCCCCAACGCCCTGGGCGACGCGGCCCTGGCGGCCGCCATCGACGAGGCAGGACGCCGTGCGGCCAAGCTGCTGGTGGTCAACGCCACCCGGGCAGACCGCTTGGTGGATCCCGGGTACGCGGACGCCGCCGACGTCGCTCGGTTGGAAGCTGTGTTAAGCGGGGCAGGAGTCGGCTTCAGCATCCGGCACGGAATTGCGGATGGGCTGCCCGCCGAGGAGGTGCTGGACGCCGCCGAAGAGTCCGATGCGGAGCTGATCGTCATCGGGGTGCGCAACCGGACACCGGTGGGAAAGTTGCTGCTCGGATCGACCGCGCAGACGATCCTGCTGTCCGCGCCGTGCAACGTGCTGGCGGTCCGGCAGCCGTAACCGAGCGTTCCGCACGGCCGCCGGGGCAGGGAATCGCCGCCGGGGCAGGGTCCACCAACCCTGCCCCGGCGGATTTTCCCTGTACCGGTGCCGGGTGG
This sequence comes from Arthrobacter sulfonylureivorans, assembly GCF_022637435.1. NCBI lineage: Bacteria > Bacillati > Actinomycetota > Actinomycetes > Micrococcales > Micrococcaceae > Arthrobacter > Arthrobacter sulfonylureivorans. The sequence goes on along the minus strand of NZ_CP093326.1, from coordinate 2,747,933 downwards.
GCTTGGAGCAGTCCCCGAGGTCAGGGGGTGCCGTCGAGATGACCTGTTGCAGAGGGTCATCTCGCCACGACGGCAGGGGATAGCTTCGACCGCACCCCCTGTACCCGGTGATCTCGAAGCCAGCGGGTGGTCTCGGCACGGGTGGTCTCGGTGCGACCCGGTGATCTCGAAGCCAGCGGGTGGTCTCGGCACGGGTGGTCTCGGTGCGACCCGGTGATCTCGAAGCCAGCGGGTGGTCTCGGCACGGGTGGTCTCGGTGCGACCCGGTGATCTCGAAGCCAGCGGGTGGTCTCGGCACGGGTGGTCTCGGTGCGACCGGGTGATTCAGAAGCCGAGAGGTCTTCGGAACTACCCGCGTCACCGGTGCCAACGGCCGAGCTCGTCCGGAGTAGCACCGGTGCTGGATAATTGACCGCATGGAGTTCCGCGATCCGCCCCACGCCGCCCCGCATCCCGCCCGTCGCAAGGTGGTGTTGCTGGGCTCCACTGGGTCGATCGGCACGCAGGGCATCGATGTGGTGGACGCGGCCCCGGAACGCTTCGAGGTCACGGCGCTCGCCGCCGGCGGCAATCTGGAACTGGCGGCCCGGCAGGCCGTCCACACCCGGGCGCAGGCCGTCGGTGCCGCCGCCGGAACGGTGGATGACCTGGCGACGGCCATCAAGACGGCAGCGGCGGACGCCGGAGTATCCGGCTACTCGCCGGAGCTCTTTGCCGGCCCCGACGCCGCGGCGAGGATCGCCGCCTGGCCGGACGCCGACGTCGTGCTTAATGGCATTACCGGGTCCATCGGGCTGGCGCCGACGCTGGCGGCGCTCGGAGCCGGGCACGTGCTGGCCTTGGCGAACAAAGAGTCCCTGATTGCGGGCGGTCCCCTGGTCAAGGAGGCGGCGCGGCCGGGGCAGATCGTGCCGGTGGATTCGGAGCATTCGGCGCTTGCCCAGGCCCTGCGCTCGGGCACTGCGGGCGAGGTGGACCGGCTGATCGTGACCGCTTCCGGTGGCCCGTTCCGCGGCTTCAGCAAGGAGCAACTGCGCGCCGTCACCCCGGCGCAGGCACTGGCCCACCCCACCTGGGACATGGGCCGGATGGTCACCACCAACTCGGCGACCATGGTCAACAAGGCGCTGGAAGTCATCGAGGCGCACCTGCTCTTCGACGTCCCGCTGGACAGGATCGATGTGGTGGTGCACCCGCAGTCGGTGGTGCACTCGATGGTGCAGTTCATCGACGGATCCACCATCGCGCAGGCCTCGCCGCCGGACATGCGCCTGCCGATCGCGCTCGGCATGGGCTGGCCGGAGCGGGTGCCGGGTGCGGCGCAGCCCTGCGACTGGAGCCAGGCCACCAGTTGGACCTTCGAGCCGCTGGATGAAGAAGTGTTCGGCGCGGTACGGCTGGCCAAGGAAGCGGCAGCCCGCGGCGGCACCTTCATGGCCGTTTACAACGCGGCCAATGAAGAGGCCGTGGATGCCTTCCACGAGGGCCGGATCCGCTTCGACCAGATCGTGGAGACGGTTGCGGCCGTGGTGGAAGAGCATGCGCCGTCCGGCGAACCGACCGTGGCCACGGTACTGGCAGCAGAAGATTGGGCACGCTCGCGGGCCCACGAACGTTTGGCTATGTTGTGACCATTCTGCTTTTCCTTCTCGGCGTCCTCTTCGTGGCCGTTGGCATCGCCGTGTCCATCGCCCTGCACGAGGTGGGCCACCTGCTGCCCGCCAAGCTGTTCAAGGTGCGGGTGACCCAGTACATGGTGGGCTTCGGCAAAACGCTTTTCTCCCGACGGCGGGGCGAGACCGAGTACGGCGTCAAGGCTGTCCCGCTGGGCGGCTATGTCTCGATGATCGGCATGTACCCGCCGGCCAAGGACGGCCACGACGGCGCCGGCATCAGGCGGTCCAGCACCGGGATGTTCCAGCAACTGGCCAACGACGCCCGGCAGGCGGAAGCGGAGCGGCTGCAGCCCGGCGACGAGACCCGGATGTTCTACAGACTGCCGGTCCACAAACGCGTCATCATCATGCTGGGCGGCCCGTTCGTCAATCTGATCATCGGCACGGTGCTGATTGGTATTGTCCTGGTGGGCTTCGGCACCGCGCAGGCCACCACCACTATCTCCACAGTCAACAAATGCGTGGTCCCCGCGGCGCAGGCCGCCGAGACCGGGCAGACCGACTGCCTGCCCAGCGACCCCGAAGCCCCGGCCACAGCGGCCGGCATCCGGCCCGGCGATACCGTCACGGCCTTTGACGGGAAACCGGTCACCGACTGGTCCCAGCTGACCGCCTGGATCCGGGAGGCCGCGGGGGAGAAGACGCCGATCACGCTGCTGCGCGATGGCAAGGAAATCCGCACCAGCATCACGCCGATCCTCACCGAACGCCCGGTCTACGACGACGCCGGACAGCCGGTGCTGGACGGCCAGGGCGAGCCGATGACGGAACAGGCCGGCTTCGTCGGCATGGGTGCCGCAACGGCATTGGTGCCGCGGCCGGCCACCGAGGTGCTGCCGGCGGTGGGGGAGAACCTGCAGGCGATCACCGGTGTTGTGCTGCATCTTCCGCAGCGGCTGGCCGACGTGGCCCAAGCGGCCTTCAGCGATGCTCCGCGCGACCCGAACGGGCCGATGAGCGTGGTGGGTGTGGGCCGGATTGCCGGCGAGATCAGCTCGATGCATGAAATTCCGTTCGAGGCGCGGGCCGCCACGCTGATCGGGCTGGTCGGCTCGGTCAACCTGGCCCTGTTCGTGTTCAACCTGATCCCGCTGCTGCCGCTGGACGGTGGGCACGTTGCCGGCGCGCTCTGGGAAGCGGTGCGCCGTGGCATAGCCAAGCTGTTCCGCCGCCCGGATCCGGGGCCGGTGGACATCGCCAAGCTGCTGCCGCTGACCTATGTGGTGGCGGTGGTGCTGATGGGCATGGGCGCGCTGCTGATCTACGCGGACATCGTCAAACCGGTCAACATTTTCGGTTGACGCCGGCACGGCAACCGCAGGCTTGAACGGGCCCGCCGGATGTTTCCCTGCCGGATGCTGCCCTGCCGGACGTTGCCCCGCCGGACGCTGCCCTTCCGGACGACGACGGCGATTGCCTCCCCGGCCGCGTGACGCGCCGTCATGGGGCTGGGGTGGCCGAGCGGCCGTGGTTAGACTGGCCCGAACCGGCGAAGGGAGCCACACGCCGTGAGCGCAGCACCACGGACAGTCCGTACCGAACCGAGCCTCCATACCGCCATCCGGCCGGCCAAGGCACGCGGCAGAACATGGGCCGGAGCTGGCATCGCCGGAGCGCTGACGGTGGTCCTTGCCCTGGCCGGCTGCACCGTCCCGGGCGAAGCGCCTGGGTCTGGCTCGCCGGCCGCGTCGAGCGCTGCTGCCCCGGGCCGGGTACAGCTGAACACCGGAGCGGCCGAACCCGAGGTTATTGCCGGCTCCGATGCGGAAGCCTCACTGGCCGCCAGCCGAGCGCTGTTCGCTTCCAGCCCGGTGGCGTTCGTGGCTGCGGCGGACGATGCCAAGGCACTGGCGGCAGCGGAAGCGGAGTCGGTGCCGCTGGGCGTGCCGCTGCTGCTGGCCGGTGACGGTCTGGAAAGCGAGTTGGTGCGGCTCGGCGTGCGGCAGGTCAAGGTCTTTGGGCAGCCGCCGGCGGAGCCAGCCGCCAGCCCCAGCAGTGCGCCGGAAGAAGCTTCCAGCGGCACGCCGGACGTTGGTTCCTCCGCCACGGCTTCCGCCTCCGCCTCCGCTGCCGCCGCCTCCGCCGCCGTGGCCGGTACCGGTTCGGACGGCGGCATCACGGGCTGGGCCGTCCTGCTGCCGCGTGTTGAGGTCCTGCCGCCGGACGGAGAACTTGATTTGCCCGACGGCGCGGCGGAGCCGGCGGACGCCTCGATCTTGATCGATCGGGACGGCGAGCAGGATTATCCCGCAACGCTGGCCGTAGCAGAGGCGGCCGGCGCACGCGTCTTCCAGGACCCGAAAGCGGATCCACGGCAGAGCAGCGCGACCATCGATTTCCTGCGCGCAGAGCCGGAGCGCCGGGTGCTCGGCATCGGCAAAGCATTCGGCACCGATGACACGTTTGGCCGTCGGGTGCAGGCTGCGTTGGACGTGCCGGAACTACCCGGCGGGGGCCAACTGGCCTTCCCCTCGCGGCGGATGGTGGCGCTGTACGGACATCCCGCGGGACCCGCGCTCGGCGCCCTCGGCGAACAAGGCATCAAGGAGTCCGTCCGGCGCGCCAAGAAACTGGCCAAAAGCTACCAGCCGCACAGCAAGGAACCGGTGGTTCCGGCGTTCGAAATCATCGCCACGATCGCCTCTGCCTCGGCCGGGAAGGACGGCGACTATTCGGCCGAAACGGACGTGGACGAGCTGCGCCCATGGGTCGATGCCGCCGGCAAAGCAGGGGTGTACGTGGTGCTGGACCTGCAGCCCGGGCGATCGGACTTCCTCGAACAGGCCAAGTTGTATGCGGACCTGCTGAAGGAACCGCATGTGGGACTGGCGCTGGACCCGGAATGGCGGCTGGGCAAGGGGGAGCGGCACATGGAGCAGATCGGGTCGGTCAGCGCCGCCGAGATCAACAAGGTCAGCGACTGGCTGGCGGACCTGACCCGGAAAAACTCGCTGCCGCAGAAGGTGCTGATCCTGCACCAGTTCCAGTACCGGATGATCTCGGACCGGCAGAAGCTGGAGACCGGACACCCAGAGCTGGCCCTGGTGCTGCACGCCGACGGCCATGGCAATCCCGGCCAGAAGTTGGAGACCTGGCGTGCCCTCCGCCAGGACCTGCCGAAGGGGATCCGGATGGGCTGGAAGAACTTCTACGACGAAGACACTCCCACGTTCAGCCCCGAGCGCACCTACACGGAGGTGGATCCGGCGCCTTGGTTCGTTTCCTACCAGTAACGTCCGCCATCCGGCGCCGGGTAAGGTGAATGCCATGAGTGTTTTTGCCGTTGAGTACGTCTATGCCCCCGATTCGGAGGCCGGCCGGGACGAACACCGTCCGGCCCACCGCGCCTGGCTGGGAAGTTTCGTGGACCAGGGCCGCCTGCTGGCATCCGGGCCCTACGCGGATGGCACCGGCGCGCTGCTGATCTTCACCGCCGAGAGCGAAAACAGCCTGCTGGATGAACTGAAGCAGGATCCGTTCAACCTCAACAACTTTGTCTCCGGGCTGAAAACCACCGAATGGGCGCCCGTCACCGGGGCTTTCGCCGACTACGCATGATCCACACCTCTCCCGCTGCATGTGCCATGGCCGTGCCGGGAGGGGGATAATGAAATCTGTTCAGCAACTGCCGACCGGCACATGGAGGACGTTTTGACCTCGGTCAATCTTGGAATGCCAGCTTCACCACCGCCTGTCCTGGCGCCGCGCCGGAAGACCCGGCAGATCAAGGTCGGTTCGGTCGGGGTTGGCTCGGAATCGCCGATCAGCGTGCAGTCAATGACCACCACGCCGACCACTGACATCAATGCCACCCTGCAGCAGATCGCCGAACTGACGGCGTCGGGCTGCGACATCGTCCGGGTCGCGTGCCCCAGCGCCGATGACGCCGAGGCCCTGCCGATCATCGCGAAGAAGTCCCAGATCCCGGTGATCGCGGACATCCACTTCCAGCCCAAGTACGTGTTCGCCGCCATTGACGCCGGCTGCGCAGCGGTCCGCGTGAATCCGGGCAACATCCGCAAGTTCGATGATCAGGTCAAGGAAATCGCCGCCGCCGCCAAGGCCGCCGGCACTTCGATCCGGATCGGCGTCAATGCCGGCTCGCTGGATCCGCGGCTGATGGAAAAGTACGGCAAGGCCACCCCGGAGGCCCTGGTGGAATCCGCCGTCTGGGAAGCCTCGCTGTTCGAAGAACACGACTTCCACGATTTCAAGATCTCGGTCAAGCACAATGACCCGGTGGTCATGGTCCGCGCCTATGAACTGTTGGCCGAACGCGGCGACTGGCCGCTTCACCTGGGCGTCACCGAGGCCGGCCCCGCGTTCCAGGGAACCATCAAGTCCGCCACCGCCTTCGGCGCGCTGCTCTCGCAGGGCATCGGCGACACCATCCGCGTGTCGCTGTCCGCCCCGCCGGTTGAAGAGATCAAGGTGGGCCTGCAGATCCTGCAGTCACTGAACCTGCGCGAGCGCAAACTCGAAATTGTTTCCTGCCCGTCCTGCGGCCGCGCCCAGGTGGACGTGTACAAGCTGGCCGACGAAGTCACCGCCGGTCTCGAGGGCATGGAAGTACCGTTGCGGGTCGCCGTGATGGGCTGTGTGGTCAACGGACCGGGTGAGGCCCGCGAAGCTGACTTGGGCGTAGCTTCCGGAAACGGTAAAGGCCAGATTTTTGTGAAGGGCCAGGTCATCAAGACTGTTCCGGAGGACCAGATTGTTGAGACCCTCATTGAAGAAGCAATGAGGATTGCCGAGGAAATGGGTGACTCCGATGGCGAAAATGCTGTCAAGGGTAGCCCCGTGGTTAACGTCAGCTAGCCGAGAGGCAGCGGGTACGGCCGGTGCCGTGCCCGCCGATCCGTATGCCGGAATCCGGCCGCTGGAACATGCGGACACCGAGCTGCTCTGGGAGCTGGTGCGCGCAGATCCGGTAGCCAACGTTTTTCTGGCTGCCCACTTGGAGTCCGCCGGAACTGCCGGCCCTACACCGTCCGGGGCCCAGATTTTGGGGATGTACGACGGCGGTGCCCTCACCGGAGCCTGCTGGGCCGGGGTCAACGCGGTCCCGGTCGGGCTGGACGCCGAACAAGGCGCGCGGCTGGGCGCCCATCTGGCCGCCGGCAACCGCCGCATGTCCTCGATTTTCGGCCCTGCCGAAGGCGTGCTGGGCATCTGGTCGTCGTTCCGGCACGCGCATCCGCGGGCCTTCGATGTTCGGCCCAATCAGCCGTTGCTGGAGCTGAGGGGCACCCCGGCCGTGGCCGCCGACCCGCAGGTGCGGTATTCCACCGAGGACGATTTTGACGTGCTGGTGCCCGCCTGCGTGGCGATGTTCGAGGAAGAAGTCGGATACTCGCCGCTGACCGGCGGCGGCCAGCACTACCGGCAGCGCGTGGCCACCCTGATCCGGAAGGGCCACTCGCTCATTCGGCGGGACGGCCACGGGCAGGTTGTCTTCAAGGCAGAATTGGGCAACGTCAGCGCCGACGCCGTGCAGATTCAAGGCGTGTGGGTGAACCCCGCCTACCGCGGCCAGGGCCTGGCCGCCGGGTGCATGGCCGCCGTCGTCGAACTGTCGCGGCAATACGCCCCGGTCGCCAGCCTGTACGTCAACGACTACAACCACCGGGCGGTGGCCGCCTACGCATCGGTCGGGTTCCGGCAGGTCGGCACGTTCGCCACCGTGTTGTTCTAGGCCCGTTCCTGCCGCCATACCGGATCAAGGATCCGCCGGCAGATGCTGCGCCGCCGTCGGCTGTCGCAAGCATGCGCGCGGAACCAGTAGATTAGAAGGCAGTTGTTTTCACGGGCCGGTGCTGGCCCAAGCCTTGAGAAACGGATTCCTGCAGTGGTTCTTCGCCTGTCCAGCTTGTTCCTGCGCACCCTGCGCGATGACCCGGTCGACGCCGAGGTGGCCAGCCACAAGCTGCTGGTGCGCGCCGGTTACATCCGCCGTGCTGCCCCCGGTATCTATTCCTGGCTGCCGCTGGGGTTGAAGGTGCTGGCCAAGGTGGAGGCGGTCGTCCGCGAGGAAATGAACGCCATCGGCGCCCAGGAGGTGCACTTCCCGGCGCTGCTGCCGCGCGAACCGTACGAGGCTACCAACCGCTGGACCGAATACGGTGAGGGACTGTTCCGCCTGCAGGACCGCAAGGGCGCCGACTACCTGCTGGCCCCCACGCACGAGGAAATGTTCACCCTGTTGGTCAAGGACCTGTACTCCTCGTACAAGGACTTGCCCGTCACCCTGTACCAAATCCAGAACAAGTACCGCGACGAGGCCCGTCCGCGCGCCGGCCTGCTGCGTGGCCGCGAGTTCATCATGAAGGACTCCTATTCCTTCGATATCGACGACGAGGGCCTGGATATCAGCTATGACGCGCACCGCCGCGCCTACCTGAGAATCTTCGAGCGGCTGGGCCTGGAAGTCGTCACCGTCAAGGCAACGTCCGGCGCCATGGGAGGGTCCAAGAGCGAGGAGTTCCTGCATCCCACCGTTGTTGGCGAGGACACCTTCGTCCGTTCCCCGGGCGGCTATGCAGCGAACGTGGAGGCCGTCGCCACCGTGGCGCCGGAGCCGATTGATTACGCCGACGCACCGGCTGCCGAGGTCAAGGACACCCCGGACACCCCGACCATCGAGACCCTGGTGGCCGCGGCCAACCAGCTGGCCCCGCGCGGGGAGGGGGCGTGGACTGCCGCGGACACGTTGAAAAACGTGGTTTTGGCGGTCAAACTGCCCACGGGCGAGCGGACCATCGTGATCATCGGGGTTCCCGGCGACCGCGCCGTCGATCTCAAGCGCGTCGAGGCGAACATTGGCGCCTTCCTGCCGATGGGCGGCGAAGTCGAGGTTGAGGCTGCCTCCGAGGATGACCTGAAGCAGCACCCCGGCTTGGTCAAGGGCTACATCGGTCCGGGCAACAGCCTGGACGCGGCGGTGCTGGGAACCGAGTCCGCCACCGGGCTGCTGTACCTGGTGGACCCCCGGGTGGTCTCGGGCTCACGCTGGATCACTGGCGCGAACGAAGACGGCAAGCACGTATTCGGGCTGGTCGCCGGCCGCGACTTCGAGTGGGACGGCATCATCGAGTCCGTCGAGGTCCGTGAGGGAGATCCGGCCCCCGACGGTTCCGGTCCGCTGGAAGCGGCCCGCGGTATCGAAATGGGCCACATCTTCCAGCTCGGCCGCAAATACGCGGAGGCGCTGGGGCTGCAGGTGCTGGACCGCAACGGCAAGCTGGCCACGGTCACGATGGGTTCCTACGGCGTCGGCGTCACCCGCGCGGTGGCGGCCCTGGCCGAGGCGAACCACGACGACAAGGGCCTGGTCTGGCCCCGCAACGTGGCCCCGGCACACGTGCACATTGTTGCCACCGGAAAGGGCGAGGACATCTTCGAGGCGGCCAACAAACTGGCCGAGGAGCTGTCCGATGCCGGCGTCGAGGTCATCTACGACGACCGGCCCAAGGTGTCCCCGGGCGTGAAGTTCTCCGATGCCGAACTGATCGGCGTGCCCACCATCGTGGTGGTCGGCCGGGGCTTGGCCGACGGCGTCGTCGAAGTGAAGGACCGGGCCACCGGCCAGGCCGAAAACATTCCGGTGGGCATGGCGGCTGCGCACTTGGCGGCCCTCGCCGGGAAGTGACTTCCGGACTCGAAGAACTGCAGCTGGCCACCCTCGCCCTCGTGGTGGTGGGTGGCTTTGCTGCGGGCTGGGTGGACGCCGTGGTGGGAGGCGGCGGCCTGATCCAGCTGCCGGTCCTGCTGCTGGTCCCCGGGATCAGCCCCGTCCAGGCGTTGGCCACCAACAAAATGGGGTCCATCTTCGGCACCACCACCAGCGCGGTGACCTATTACCGCAGGGCGCATCCCGACCTGAAAACGGCCCTTCCGATGGCCGGCGTAGCGTTGGTGGGCAGTTTCGGCGGCGCCATCGTGGCCACCGTCCTGCCGGCAGAGGTCTTCAAGCCGATCATCGTGCTGGCGCTGATTGCGGTGGCCGTGTTCACCGCGCTGCGGCCGACGGCCGGGACCTTGACGCAGCTGCGGTACAAGGGCGTCCGGCACCTGGGTGCAGCGGCGGGAATCGGCCTGGTCATCGGTTTCTATGACGGCCTGATCGGGCCCGGCACCGGCTCGTTCCTGATCATCGCGATGGTGGCGGTGCTCGGCTACAACTTCCTGGCCTCCAGTGCCAAAGCCAAGATCGTCAACATGGCGACCAACCTTGGCGCCTTGGCCTTTTTCCTGCCCAGCGGCGCGCTGCTGTGGGGGCTCGGACTGGTGCTGGGCCTGGTGAACATGGCCGGGGGCTACGTCGGTGCCCGGATGGCCGTCACGCAGGGCAGCAAGTTCATCCGGGTGGTCTTTTTGTTCGTCGTCGCCGCGTTGATCCTCAAGCTCGGCTACGACGTGCTGCAGGAGAACGTGCTCGGCCGATAAGCAGCGGCGGCCTGCCGCTCAGGCCGGTGCCGGCAACGCGTGCGCCGCCGGCAGATCCGGCAGGGTGCTGCCGGCCAGCGTGGACGCGACCCAGAGCGACCGCACGGCGTCACCGGTCGCCCGGTGCTGCAGGTAGTCCAGGGCATTATCCACTTCACGCGCCACGGCCCAGTCCCGTGCGGTGTCCGGGTCCAGTCCGGCCGCCTCGGCTAAGTCCACGCACCGGCGTCTGAGATGGCGTCCGGCGTCGGCGGCAGACAAATCTGCGATCCGGTTCCAGAGCATCGGCGCGACGGCGAATTCGGGGTCGCCGATCAGCGGCTTGGGGTCAATGGCGACAAAACTCTCCGGGGAGTCGAGGCGGGCCAGGATGTTCCCATCATGCAGGTCGCTGTGCAGGAGCACGTCGCGGTCCTCGCGCCGGCCAACGCTGCCACGGAGCTGGCAGACTTCCAAGGCACACTCCATCAGCCAGGTCGGGAACGGTTTGCCCAGCTCCAGCCAGCGGGCAGGGAGTGTGTCCGTCCATTCTTCCGCCAAGGCCGACACCTTCTCGAAGCTGCCTGCCGGGCCGGGCACTTGCGGCCGCCGCAACTGCCGAACCAGTCCGCCCCAGACGTCGATGGTGTCATCCAATGCCACCGCGGAGAGCGGCCGGCCGGCATCGAGGTGTTCCAACAACAGCACGAAGGGGCCGCGTTCGGCCAGCAGCCGGACGGCCCCGCGTCCGTCCCAGAGCCTGAGCGCGCGGGATTCGCCGTCGGCCTCTGGATGCGGAAAAGTCAGCTTCAGGACAGCGGAAGAGCCGTCGGGCGCCAGCACGGGGAACACTGCCGCCGTCTGGCCGAACCACGGACCGCCGGGCGCGGCCCGCAGCTTCCAGTCCAGCATGGCCTCGGCATGGAGGTTGTTGAAGCCCCGCAGCCACTCCCGGCCGGCAGCGGAACCGGCTGCGCCGCGGCGCAGTCCCGGGGGCAGGTCCACGTCGGCGTTCACGGGGCGGTGGAAGGGGCAGCCAGCAACTCGTCGTCCAGTCCCGGTGCCGGCGGCACCTCGCCGGTTGAGGCCGCCAGTTCGGCGGTGGCCTCGGCGAGTCCTGCGACCGCGTGTTCCCGGACTGTCCCGTCGCTGAGCGAGACCAGATCGGCCAGTGGGGCGAGGGCCGCGCCCTCCGCATCCTGAAGTGTCGGAAGCGGCTCGCTGGCGAACTCGCTGCCCAGGGCGTACACCGGTTCGGGCAGCGGCAGGTCAAGGCACTCGGCCGCCGCCAGCGATCGCCAGTGCTCCGCCGACTCGGTATGGGCGGCCAGCCGGGCGGCGGCAGCCGCACGCTCGGCGCCGGCGAGGCGCGGCAACACCGTCTCGTAGGCGTACTCCAAGCGCTCTTGGCTGAGTACGACGGCGGCAACGGCCTCCGCCGACGTCGGCGCGGCGGGCGTCGCCGGCCCGCTTGCGCCGTCCTCCGGGGCCGCCGCGGGACAACCGGCCGGCTCCAGTGGTATCTCCGGATCCTCCCACGGCTGGGCCACGTCGGTTCCGCCGGGCAGCGTCTGCGCCTGGGCGTAGAGGGCGGAACCGATCGAGGCGAGCAGCCGGGCGAGTCCCGGGTCAGTCTCCCGGGCGTCGGCCAGCAGGCCGCCGGCCAGCTCGGCCAGGTCTTCGGCTCCGGGCGTTTGCGTCGCCGATGGTGCGCCGGAGGCTGCGGGAGAAGGATCCCCGGTGGTTCCAGCGGCTGCCGGGGAACCCGAGGGCCAGGACGTGGTCAGCGTCAGCAGGTCGGCTTGGCTGTGGAGCAGGGCCGCGGTGGGGGAGTCGCCGCCGTCGTGCTCCTCAAAGGCGGACGCCAGGCCGGCAAGCCCTGCCAGCGCGTCGCGGCGTGCCTGCTCGGTGGTGCTCGGCGGTGGCGCGGACGCGGTGATGCTCGCCACCACGGTGCCGGTGCTGACCACGATCGCCGCGGTGAGCACCAGCAGCGGCACCCGCCGCCATCCCCGGGAAGGCGCGGTTGGTCCGCCGTCCCGGCGCCTTGAAGTAGATCCCACAACTGACGATGATGTCACGGGTTTGGCCTCCGCTGCACCGCCGGGAGGCAGCTGCTGGCGGCGGGAGGCCACCAGTCACGGTAAAGTCGCTAGTCTAGAAGTCAGACTCACCAGAACAGGGAGACAGCATGGCCCAGCGGCGCAATCACGGCGGCGTGCCCACTACCGGAGGGAAATCCGGTACCGACACGTTCGCAGAGGCCGCACGCCTGAAAGAGCTGCTGGAACAGACCGTGGCATCCCACGGATTGTTCCTCGAGGACGTGGAGATCCGGGTTGCCGGAGCCCTCCGGACCATCCACGTCATCGTTGACCTGCCTGAGGACCAGACCGGCGGCGTCGGGCTGGACGCTATCGCCGAAGTTTCGCAGACTCTCTCCAAGACCCTGGACGAGGACCCGGAGGACGACGGCCGGCCCTACAGCCTGGAGGTCTCGTCGCCCGGCCTCAGCCGGCCGCTGACGCAGCCACGCCATTGGCGCCGGAACGTGGGCCGGCTGGTCAAGGTCAAGCTGGTGGCCGGTGGGGACATCACCGGCCGCGTGCTGGAAGTTGGCGGCGACGGCGTGACCGTGCGGCCGGAAGAAGCACCGAAAAAGGGCATGAAACCCCGCCCCGGCGAACCGGTCCAGCTGGAATTTGCGAACATTCGCTCCGGCAAGGTGGAAGTGGAGTTTGCACGGTTGGACGAAGAAGTGGCGGCCGAAGCCAACGGCGAGCCGGCGAACGAGGAGGAGGCCTGAGATGGATATCGATATGAGCGCCCTGCGGCTGCTTGAGCGCGAACGCGAAATTCCGCTGGACCTGCTGATCCCCACGATCGAACAGGCCCTGCTGGTGGCTTATCACAAGTCCCCGGGGTCGATCGAGCGGGCCCGCGCAGAGCTGGACCGGAAGAGCGGACACGTCACCATCTGGGCCGCAGAGATAGACGACGACGGCACCGTGGTGGGCGAGTTCGACGACACACCCAGTGGGTTCGGCCGGATCGCCGCGAGCACAGCTCGCCAGATCATCCTGCAACGCCTGCGCGACGCCGAGGACGACAACGTGTTGGGCGCTTTCCGCGGCAAGGAGGGCGAACTGGTCTCGGGTTTGATCCAGCAGGGACACAACCCCCATATGGTCCAGGTGGACCTGGGCACAGTGGAGGCCTTGCTGCCGCCGCCCGAACAGGTGCCGGGGGAGAGCTACGTGCACGGCACCCGCCTGCGTGCCTACGTGGTGGATGTCCACCGCGGCATGAAGGGCCCGTCCATCACGCTGTCCCGTTCGCACCCCGGGTTGGTGCGCAAGCTCTTCGAACTTGAAGTGCCTGAGATCGCGGACAAGAGCGTGGAGATCGTTGCCCTCGCCCGCGAGGCCGGACACCGGACCAAGATCGCCGTCAAGGCCAACGTGCCCGGGCTGAATGCCAAGGGCGCCTGCATCGGCGAAATGGGTTCCCGCGTGCGGGCCGTGATGACCGAGCTGCACGACGAGAAGATCGACATTGTCGACTTCAGCGAGGATCCCGCGACGTTCATCGCCAGCGCGCTGTCGCCGTCGCGCGTCAGCTCCGTGACCATTACGGATGCCGAGAGCCGATCCGCCCGCGTTGTGGTGCCCGATTACCAACTCTCGCTGGCGATCGGCAAGGAAGGGCAGAACGCCCGGCTGGCCGCTAAACTGACGGGTTGGCGGATCGATATCGTGTCGGACGCTGCCACCGCCGAACAGCGGCGGTAGAAGCCAAGACCAACCAGGCCACGCGCCTGAAACACGCCCGGTTCGTTGGCCGGGCACTGGAAGCGGTAGAATATCCATGGCCGGGTTTCCCGACAGTCACAAACCCATGCAGGCGCGTGCCCACGAGGCCGCGCCGCCGAAGCGGACCTGCATAGGCTGCCGGCGCCGGGAAGACCAGGCCGTTCTGCTGCGGCTGGCAGTCGAGGATATCGGTGGTGTTGCCACCGTCGTCGTCGATCCTGTCCGCCGCAGGCCCGGACGCGGTGCCTGGATGCACCGCGAACCGGAATGTGTGGAGTTGGCAGTCAAGCGGCGTGCCTTCGGCAGGGCCTTCCGGGCCAACGTCGACAGCAGTGCCGTTATTGACCAGCTCCGTGCTCACGACGAGGCCGCCACCACGGCGGGCCCTCGTCACCCCAACCGTCCAACCTGAAAGCGGGTCAGAAAACTGATGGAAACCCGATGAGTGCCAAGTGATGAGTACTTCATTGTGCTCCGCCCGCGGTATTTCAGCCGATTCTGCTGAAAGCCGCAGCAAGAAATAGACGGTTCGTACCCGGCAGCCCTGCCTCGTGCGGACCGAGACAGGAGAAATGTGGCCAAGGTCCGCGTACACGAGCTGGCAAAAGAGCTCGGTATTACCTCGAAAGACGCAGTGTCCAAACTGCAGGAACTGGGCGAATTCGTCCGTTCCGCCTCATCCACCATTGAGGCACCCGTCGTGAAGAAGCTTCGCGACGCCTTCCCCGCTGCCGCTCCGAAGAGCGAGCCGGCAGCCGCACCCAAGGCAGCACCCAAGCCTGGCGCGAAGCCCGCTGCGAAGGCAGCACCGGAAGCCCCGGCGGCAGCGCCCGCTCCGGCTCCCGCTCCTGCAGCTCCCGCTCCGGCAGCACCTGCTCCGGCTCCGGCAGCTGAAGCAGCCACGCCGGCACCGGTAGCTGAAGCTGCCGCAGCGGCTGAAGCTTCGGCGCCTGCTGAAGCTCCGGCAGCCAAGCCCGCGTCTGCAGCTCCGCGTCCCGGCGGCCCCGCAGCTGCCCGTCCCGGTGCCCCGCGCCCCGGTGGCCCGCGTCCGGGCAATAATCCGTTTGCCACTTCGCAGGGCATGCCCCGCGGCCGTGGCGGCGACCGCGATGCCGAGCGCGCACCGCGTCCGGGTAACAACCCGTTTGCAACCTCGCAGGGCATGCCTCGTCCGGGTGGGCCGCGTCCTGCTGCAGGCCAGGGCGGTCCGCGTCCGGCTGCACCGCGTCCCGGCGGCGCCGCCCCTCGTCCGGGTGCACCGCGTCCGGGCGCACCCCGCCCGGGTGCCCCGCGTCCCGGTGGTGGCCCCGGTGGTGCCCGTCCGACTCCCGGCATGATGCCTAACCGCACCGAGCGTCCGGCCCCGGCCGGCCGCGGTGGTGCTCCCGGCCGTCCGGGTGCCCCGGGCAGCGCCCCGGGCCGTCCGGGTGCCGGTGGAGCGCCGGCCGGCGGTGGCTTCGGCAAGGGAGGCCGCGGTCGCGGCGGTACCCAGGGTGCCTTCGGCAAGGGAGGCGCCGGTCGCGGCAAGCAGCGCAAGTCGAAGCGCGCCAAGCGCCAGGAACTGGAGCAGATGAGCGCACCGTCGCTGGGCGGTGTCTCGGTACCCCGCGGCGACGGCAACACCGTTGTCCGGTTGCGCCGCGGGTCCTCCATCACCGATTTCGCCGACAAGATCGAGGCGAACCCGGCAGCGCTGGTCACCGTGCTCTTCCACTTGGGCGAGATGGCCACGGCCACCCAGTCCCTGGACGAAGACACCTTCGAACTGCTGGGCGTCGAACTGGGCTACAAGATCCAGGTTGTCTCCCCGGAGGACGAAGAGCGCGAACTGCTTGACTCGTTCGACATCGACCTCGACGCAGAGCTCGAGGCCGAGGGCGAAGACGACCTGGAGAAGCGCCCGGCCGTTGTTACGGTCATGGGCCACGTCGACCACGGTAAGACCCGCCTGCTGGACGCCATCCGCAACACCCAGGTGGGTGAAGGCGAGCACGGTGGCATCACCCAGCACATCGGTGCCTACCAGATTGACTTCCAGCACGATGACCGTGAGCGCAAGATCACCTTCATCGACACCCCGGGCCACGAGGCGTTCACCGCCATGCGTGCCCGTGGCGCGAAGGTCACCGACATCGCCATCCTGGTGGTGGCCGCGGACGACGGCGTCATGCCGCAGACCGTGGAAGCCCTGAACCACGCGCAGGCGGCCGGCGTGCCGATCGTCGTCGCGGTGAACAAGATCGACAAGGACGGCGCCAACCCGGAGAAGATCCGTGGCCAGCTGACCGAGTACGGCCTGGTTCCGGAGGAATACGGTGGCGACACCATGTTCGTTGACGTGTCGGCCCGCGAGAGCCTGCACATCGACGACCTGCTCTCGGCCGTGCTGCTGACCGCGGATGCCGCCCTGGACCTGCGGGCCAACCCGAACAAGGACGCCCGCGGTATCGCGATCGAAGCGAACCTGGACAAGGGCCGCGGCGCGGTGGCAACCGTGCTGGTCCAGTCCGGAACACTGCGGGTGGGCGACGCGATCGTCGCCGGCAGCGCCCACGGCCGCGTGCGCGCCATGTTCGACGAGGACGGCGCATCGGTCATCGAGGCCGAACCGTCGCGTCCGGTCCAGGTACTGGGCCTGTCCACGGTGCCGCGCGCCGGCGACACCTTCTTGGTGACCGACGACGAGCGCACCGCCCGCCAGATCGCCGAGAAGCGTGAAGCCGCGGACCGCAACGCTGCGCTGGCCAAGCGCCGCAAGCGCATCAGCCTGGAAGACTTCGACAAGGCTGTGGCGGAGGGCAAGGTCGACACCCTCAACCTCATCCTCAAGGGCGACGTGTCCGGTGCCGTGGAGGCCCTGGAAGACTCGCTGCTCAAGATCGATGTGGGCGAGGACGTCCAGCTGCGGGTTATCCACCGCGGTGTCGGCGCGATCACGCAGAACGACGTCAACCTGGCCACGGTGGACAACGCCATCATCATCGGCTTCAACGTCAAGCCTGCCGAGCGGGTGGCGGAACTGGCCGAGCGTGAAGGCGTGGACATGCGCTTCTACTCGGTCATCTACGCGGCCATCGATGACATTGAGCTGGCGCTCAAGGGCATGCTCAAGCCGGAGTACGAAGAGGCGCAGCTCGGCACCGCCGAGATCCGCGAGATCTTCCGTTCCTCCAAGTACGGCAACATCGCCGGCTCCATTGTCCGCTCGGGCACGATCCGCCGTAACTCCAAGGCACGAGTCACCCGCGACGGCAAGCTCATCGGTGACAACCTCACCGTCGATTCGCTCAAGCGGTTCAAGGACGACGCGACCGAGGTCCGCGAAGGATTCGAATGTGGTATCGGACTTGGGTCGTTCAACGACCTCAAGGAAGGCGACATCATCGAGACCTTCGAAATGCGCGAAAAGCCGCGCGTCTAGCAGTCGGCTTGCAGCGGGCGTCTGGTGGCATCGCCGCCGGGCGCCCGTTGTTCCGCCATCATCACGAGAATTGAGGAGGGGTCATGGCAGACCCAGCACGCGCCGCCAAAATGGCCGACCGGATCAAGGTTGTGGTGGCCCAGGCGCTCGAGCGCCGGGTCAAAGATCCGCGCCTTGGGTTTGTGACCATCACAGACGCCCGGGTGACCAACGACCTGCAGCACGCCACCGTCTACTACACGGTCTTCGGTACCGACGAAGAGCAGGACGGCACCCGCAAGGCCCTTGAATCCGCCAAGGGCGTCCTGCGGGCTGAAGTGGGCCGGAACATCACCGCCCGGCTGACGCCCACGCTGGAATTCGTCCCGGACGAAATCCCGGTGAACGCCAGCCACCTGGAGGAGTTGTTGCGGACCGCGAAGGCCAGGGATGCCGAGGTGGCGGCAATAGCCGAAGGAGCCGCCTTCGCCGGCGGAGAGGATCCGTACCGTAAGCCCGGTGACGAAGACGAGGACGAATCCGGCAGCGAGTCGCGCCCGGAGTAACCATCCACAGTACGACGACGGTGGGCCACCTGCCCTGCGCGGGTGGCCCACCGTCGTTTGTTGTGCCGGCTTCCTCTGGCGTCAGCGCAGCCTGATCTTGATCAGCTTGCCTGAGGGCGGTGTTTGCCCGCTGAAGTCCGGCAGGGCATGCGTCGTGGCATAGAGCCGGTTGTCATGAATCTCCAGGGCGCCAGGGGTGGTCGTCTTGAGGAACGTCCTCGCCTTGTGGTACCCCTTCTTCACCACGGAGATCTTGTTGCCGAACATCTCGGCCACATAGATGTCACCGCGTGAACTGACAGCCAGGTTCGTGGCGCCGGAGAAGCCGCTGGCCAGCTGCACCACCTTGCCGGTTTCCGAATGGACCTTGAATACACGGCCCAGCGCGCCGAGGCTCCCGTCTTCCGGACCGCCCGGCAGTGACGTGACGTACAGCCAGCCGTCCTTGCCGAACTCCACATCAGTGGGCACCGGCTCCAAGTAGTACCTCTCGCCCACCACGCAGTCCGGCAGGCCCATGCCCGCGGCCAGCACGGCGGTGACCCGGAAGGAAGCCGCCGGCAGCACGGCCACGGTGCTGACCCGCTTGCTGTGCTTGTCGACCTTCAGGATCGCATTGGCGCCGGCGTCGGCCACATAGATGCTGCGCTTGTTGGCGGCGGTTGCGTAGGCATGGGAGTCGACCTGCCCCTTGTACTTGGCCGGGATCCCCGCGGGAACCCGGTCCAGGCACTGCTGGTCCCGCACGGCGCGGAAACCGTAGGTGACCCGGCCGTCCGGATTCCGTTTGGCCTCGTAGGCGGCCACGTCCGCGATCTTCCTCGGCGTGGCCTTGCGGTGGTTGTCCAAGGACTTGATCCACTGCACGTTCAGCAGCCCGTCCATCCCGCCGGCGCCGGTGCCTTCGGAAAAGTAGACGGTGTCCTGATACAGAGAGACGGCCCCCACTTCCGGTCCACCGGAACTGTTCAACACCTTGGGGTCGCCCTGCGACCGAACCTTGGTCAACAGTCCGGCGAAATTCTGGGTCACGAAGAGCCCCTGCCGCCCGGCAGCAAGGCCCAGAGGGGAAAGCAGGCCGTCGGCAAGCGTGGTGGTCGTCGGCGGCTTAGTACTGTTGCGGTCGGCGGATGATGCCGGTGCCAAGCCGGTGCCCAGCGACAAGCCAAGCACCAAGGGCAGGGCAAGATAGAGTTTGTGTCTTTTCACGGATGAGCTCCCGGAAGAAGCCGCGAAGCACCTCAGAGGTCTCGCAGATCGATGGAATGACTGGAGGTAAGCGCAAGTGATGCCGAAAAGGCGACTGTGCCCAGCCCGCTGACATTCTCCCTGCTGAACATTCCCCTCAGGCCGAGTGCGGCACGCAGTGAGCTCAAGCTAATAGGGCCCGCGAGGGCTGTCAACGCTTCATGCTTTAAGCCGGGGAACGGACCCACACCCGGGACGCCATATACTGAAAGGCGTGACTTCTGGCCTGCTCCGCTCCGGACTGATACTTGTCGACAAGCCGCAGGGGTGGACCAGCCATGATGTGGTTGGCCGCATGCGCAGGCTGGCCGGAACCCGAAAAGTCGGCCATGCCGGCACCCTGGACCCGATGGCCACCGGCGTCCTGGTGATCGGTGTCAACAAGGCAACCCGGCTGCTGACCTACATTGTGGGTGCCTCTAAAACCTATGACGCGACCATCCGCTTGGGCCAGTCGACGGTGACTGACGACGCCGAGGGCGATGTCACGGCGGAAACCATCGCCGCGGCCGTCACGGAACAACAAATCCGTGAAGGCGTCGCCGCGCTGACCGGCGACATCCAGCAGGTGCCGAGCAGCGTCTCGGCCATCAAGGTCAACGGCCAGCGGTCCTATGCGCGCGTACGTTCGGGCCAGGAGGTGTCGCTGCCGGCCCGGCCGGTCACCATTCATCGGTTCGAGGTCCACGGCATCCGCCGGGAGCGCGGCGGCAAGGTGCAGGACGTGGACGTGACCGTTGAATGTTCGTCCGGGACCTACATCCGTGCCCTGGCCCGTGATCTGGGGCAGGGGCTGGGCGTGGGCGGGCATTTGACCGGCTTGCGCCGGACCCGGGTGGGACCGTTCCGGATCGAAGACGCGGCTACGCTGGAACAACTGGCCGAAAACCTGCAACTGACCGCGCTGGATGAGGCCGCCAGAGTGTTGTTCCCGGCCCGGGAACTCAGTGCCGCGGAAGCCGACGATGTCTCTCACGGTCGGCGGATTCCGGCCGGGGGAGAAGCGGGCGCCACCGCGGCGTTCGCCCCGGACGGGTCACTGGTGGCGCTGCTGGAAGACACCGATTCACAGGCCAAACCGCTGCTGGTGTTCGCCCCGGGAAACGAGGCGGCAGACAAATGATCGTCGACGGATTCTTTATCGCCGGCGCGGTGGTCACGCTGTTGGCTGCCATCATTTGCGTGGTTGCGGCCATCCTGAAACACGGGCCGAATGACATTACGATTCTCTCGCTGGCCGCCGTGGAGCTGTTCCTGCTGGTCTACGCCGTGGCCGGTATCATCCGGCAGGTGTCCGGTGAGGCCGTTGCTGGGGAAACCTGGGAATTCTGGGGTTATCTGCTCACCGCGCTGCTAGTGCCGGTGGCGGCCTTCTGGTGGTCAATTACTGACCGCAGCCGGTGGAGCAACCTGGTACTGGGCGCCGCCGCCGTGACCGTCTTTGTGATGCTGGTAAGAATGGAACAGATTTGGGACGGAGCAATCGCCGCATGAAAACCGGCCGGGAACAACAGCCAGTGCAGCGGGCCCAGGACACGAACGAGGTAGCACGCCGGGCCACCGGTTTCGGCCGCCTGCTCGTGGCGGTCTACGGTGTCTTCGCGCTGTCCGCCACCGCACGGGCGGGCTACCAGATCGCCACCAAATTCGCCGAGGCGCCGGTGGCCTACGTGCTCTCCGCCTTCGCCGCCGTCGTCTACATCCTGGCGACCATTACGCTGGCCAAGTCCGGAATCCGCTCCTACTGGCTCTCCGTGGCCGCCGTGGGCATCGAACTCCTGGGCGTCGTCGCCGTCGGACTCATCAGCCTGCTGGACCCGGAACTGCTTCCGCAGGACACCGTGTGGTCCGGCTTCGGCCAAGGCTACGGTTACGTTCCGCTAGTGCTTCCGGTGGTCGGCCTCTGGTGGCTCTGGCGGCACCGGCCGGCCGCCGGGCAGAAGCCGTCGGAAGATCGTCCATAATGGAAGGGGCCCGGCGCGGGGCCGCAACCGCTCAAGGCCCAATCAATGAGGAGTTCACTGTGCACTACTGGAAAGACCTGGCCGACGTACCCCGTGGCTTTGGTCCATCAGTGGTGACACTGGGCAACTTCGACGGCGTGCACCGCGGCCACCAGCAGGTGCTGCGACGCCTGGTGGAGACGGCTGCCGCCCGCGAGGCGCAGGCCGTGGCCATCTCCTTCGATCCGCATCCCTCGCAAGTGCACCGGCCGGACGCAGCCCCGCAGCTGATCATGGGTCTGGAAGACAGGGTTGAGGCCCTGGCTGCAAGCGGCCTGGATGGCCTCCTGATGATGACCTACACGCTGGAGCTGGCCGGCGAAACACCCGAGCAGTTCGTCCGCAACGTCTTCGTGGAGGCCCTGGGCGCAACGGCCGTCGTGATCGGACACGACACGCGCTTCGGGAAAAACAACGCAGGCGATGTGACCACGATGCAGGAACTCGGGCGCCAGTTCGGCTTCGCCGTCGAGGTCGTGGACGAATACGAAGCCGAAGCCGAAGCAGACGGCGGCGCCGACGGCAGCCGGCGCTGCTCGTCGTCCTGGGTGCGTGAGGCGCTGGCGGCCGGTGATGTGGCGATGGCGGCGGAAGTGCTCGGGCGGACCCACCGGATGCGCGGCGAAGTGGTGCACGGCGACGCCCGCGGCCGCGAACTCGGCTTTCCCACCGCGAACCTGTCCAAGCACTCATCCGGGCTGATCCCGGCCGACGGCGTGTACGCCGGCTGGCTGGTGGACCAGCGCGGTACCAGGTGGCCGGCCGCCATCTCGGTGGGCTCGAACCCCACCTTCGAAGGGGCCAGCCGCCGGGTCGAGGCGCACGTCATCGACCGGCCGCAGGAGAGCACCGATGATTTCAATCTTTACGGCCAGCAGGTAGTGGTCGAATTCGTGCAGCGGCTGCGCGGCATGGTGGCCTACACCGGCCCCGAGGCGTTGATCGCCCAAATGCACGACGACGTAGCGCGCACCCGAAGCCTGCTTTCGACAGACTGAGCCCGCAACAGGTAAACTTGCCGGTGGATTCGGCTGCGGTCTGTGGCGGCTGTATCCCTCTGTGCTCGGCGTCCGGCAGCCTCTGGCTGCCGGCGGAAGGTACGGAGCTCCCGGCAGCGAAGTGCTGACTCGGGCCTCACGGCACAACTTCTAGGAGTTATTGTGGCATTAGACGCCGCGATCAAGCAGGAAATCATCAAGGAATACGCCACGCACGAGGGCGACACGGGTTCCCCCGAGGTACAGATCGCTGTTCTGTCCCGTCGCATCTCCGACCTGACCGAACACCTGAAGATGCACAAGCACGACCACCACACCCGCCGCGGCCTGATGGCCCTGGTCGGCCGTCGCCGTCGTATGCTCACCTACCTGCGTGAAACCGACATCACGCGCTACCGTACGCTCATCGAGCGCCTCGGCCTGCGCCGCTAGTCGGCGAAGGAGGCGGCTCTTCCGTTCATCGCAACAGGGAACAGAAGGGCCGCCTTTTTTCCTACCTCGCCCTTTCGGGCGCGGCAGGAGACGGCCGGCGGGAAACCGCTGGGCGATAACTACATCAACTGGAGACTTCCGGTATCGCGGCATTCGCGGTCCTCGGTAGTGGCTTCCGGGACGTCCCTTGGGCAGCCCGTAGGTCTCGATCGAAGACCGGGTGGCGTACAGGCAGGCTGGCCGAGAAGCGGCCTGCAGGTCTGGGCAGATACCGGCAGCCTCCGCACACTCGAAGAAACGGAGGTGACTCTCTTGGAGGGTCCCGAAATTCAGTTCTCAGAAGCGGTCATTGATAACGGCCGCTTCGGCCAGCGCGTGATCCGGTTTGAAACCGGCCGCGTTGCCCAGCAGGCAGCCGGCTCGGCGATGGTCTACATCGACGAAGACACCGCCCTGCTGTCAGCCACGACGGCGGGCAAATCGCCGCGCGAAGGCTTCGACTTCTTCCCGCTCACCGTCGATGTGGAAGAGCGCATGTACGCCGCCGGCCGCATCCCGGGCTCGTTCTTCCGCCGCGAAGGCCGTCCGTCCACGGAAGCAATCCTGGCCTGCCGCCTGATGGACCGTCCGCTGCGACCGGCCTTCGTCAAGGGCTTGCGCAACGAGGTCCAGATCGTGGTCACCGTGCTGGCGATCAACCCGGATGTGCTGTACGACGTGGTGGCTATCAACGCCTCGTCCATGTCCACCCAGCTGTCCGGCCTGCCCTTCTCCGGTCCGATCGGCGGTGTCCGCGTGGCGTTGGTCGCAGACCAGGGCGGAGCCCAATGGGTGGCCTTCCCGAAGCACTCCGAGCTGGAACGCGCCGTGTTCAGCATGGTTGTGGCCGGCCGCATTGCCGGGGACGACGTCGCGATCATGATGGTCGAGGCCGAGGCAACCGACAACGCCTGGAACCTGATCAAGGAAGAGGGCGCCACCGCCCCCACCGAAGAGGTTGTGGCCGAGGGCCTGGAAGCGGCCAAGCCGTTCATCCGCGCGCTCTGCGACGCACAGGCTGATCTGGCCGCACGGGCTGCCAAGCCCACCGTCGAGTTCCCGATCTTCCGGGACTACGAAGACGATGCCTTCGCCGCCGTCGAGTCCGCCGCCGCTGCCAAGCTGACCGAGATCTTCTCGATCGCCGACAAGCAGGAGCGCAACGACGCCGCCGACGCGTTCAAGGCCGAGGTTGTGGCCCAGCTCGCCGGCACCGAAACCGCCGAGTTCGCCGGCCGGGAGAAGGAAATCTCCGCAGCCTTCAACTCGGTGACCAAGAAGGTAGTGCGCCAGCGCATCCTCACGGACCAGGTCCGCATCGACGGCCGCGGCCTCAGCGACATCCGCAAGCTCACCGCTGAAGTGGAAGTTCTGCCCCGCGTCCATGGTTCGGCCATCTTCGAGCGCGGCGAAACCCAGATCCTGGGCGTCACCACGCTGAACATGCTGAAGATGGAACAGCAGATCGATTCGCTCTCGCCGGTCACCCGCAAGCGCTACATGCACAACTACAACTTCCCGCCGTACTCGACCGGTGAAACCGGCCGGGTGGGTTCGCCCAAGCGCCGCGAAATCGGCCACGGCGCGCTGGCCGAGCGGGCACTGGTACCGGTGCTGCCGTCGCGTGAAGAGTTCCCGTACGCCATCCGCCAGGTCTCGGAGGCGCTCAGCTCCAACGGCTCCACCTCGATGGGCTCGGTCTGCGCCTCGACGCTGTCCATGCTCAACGCCGGTGTGCCGCTGAAGGCCCCGGTGGCCGGTATCGCCATGGGCCTGGTCTCCGACCAGGTAGACGGCGAGACCCGCTACGCGGCGCTGACTGACATCCTGGGCGCAGAGGACGCATTCGGCGACATGGACTTCAAGGTCGCAGGTACCTCGGAGTTCGTCACGGCCATCCAGTTGGACACCAAGCTCGACGGAATCCCGGCCTCGGTGCTGGCCGCCGCGCTGAAGCAGGCCCGCGAGGCCCGGCTGCACATCCTCGGCGTGATCAATGCCGCGATCGACCAGCCGGATGAGATGAGCGAGTTCGCCCCGCGGATCATCTCGGTCAAGATCCCGGTTGACAAGATCGGCGAGGTCATCGGCCCCAAGGGCAAGATGATCAACCAGATCCAGGAGGACACCGGCGCGGACATCTCCATCGAAGATGACGGCACGGTGCTGATCGGCGCCACCGACGGTACGGCCGCCGAGGCCGCCCGCGCCGCCGTGAACGCGATCGCCAACCCGCAGATCCCCGAGGTGGGCGAGCGGTACCTGGGCACGGTCGTGAAGACCACCACCTTCGGTGCCTTCGTGTCGCTGACCCCGGGCAAGGACGGGCTGCTGCACATCTCCGAGCTGCGCAAGCTGGCCGGTGGCAAGCGCGTGGACAACGTCGACGATGTGGTGTCGGTGGGCCAAAAGGTCCAGGTCGAGATCACCAAGATCGACGACCGCGGCAAGCTGTCGCTGGCTCCGGTGGTCGCTGACGAGGCTGCAGCTGAAGAAGCTGTGGCCGAAGAGGCCTCGGCCGAGTAAACATGACTGTCGTCGCCCTGCCGCTGGTTGGCAGCTTGCAGCATACCGATGCCACCGAGCTCGGCGGGTCGGACCCCACGCTGATCCATGGCGAACCGGGCGGTGCCATCGTGCGCCGCTCGGTGCTGCCCGGGGGAGTGCGGGTCCTGACCGAAGCAATGCCCGGCCAGCGGTCGGCGACGATCGGTTTCTGGGTCGGTGTTGGCTCGCGGGATGAAGCCGCGGGCCAACACGGCTCGACCCACTTCCTGGAGCACCTGCTCTTTAAGGGCACCAAACGCCGGACAGCACTGGATATCGCTTCCGCCTTCGACGAAGTCGGGGGTGAGTCGAACGCGGCCACGGCCAAGGAAAGTACCTGCTACTACGCCCGGGTCCTCGATTCCGACCTGCCCATGGCCATTGACGTCATCGCCGACATGATCACGTCAGCGGTCCTGGATCCGCAGGAACTCGAGCAGGAACGCGGAGTCATCCTCGAAGAGATCGCCATGGACAATGACGATCCCGCGGATGTCAGCCACGAAAAATTCGTTGAGGCGGTGCTCGGCGGGCATCCGCTGGGCCGGCCCATCGGCGGCACCCCCGAGGCGATCAAGGCCGTGGCCCGCGACTCGGTCTGGTCCCATTACCAGCGCTACTACCGGCCCGACGAGCTGGTGGTGACCGCTGCCGGCGGGCTGGACCACGACACGGTGTGCACCCTGGTGCTCGCCGCGTTGGAATCTGCTGGCTGGCATCTCCAGGACGGCGCAGCGCCGGTGCCTCGCCGCCAGACGGCCGCAGCGGACGTGACCCCGGTCGCCGGTACCTATGTGCACCGCCGTCCGGTGGAACAGGCAAACATCGTGATGGGCTGCCCGTCCATCAACGCCACCGATGAACGCCGCTTTGTCATGAGCGTGCTGAACGCCGTGCTGGGCGGCGGCATGTCCTCCCGGCTGTTCCAGGAAATCCGGGAGAAGCGCGGGCTTGCCTACGCCACCTATTCCTTCTCCGGCGCGTATGCCGACGCCGGCTACTTCGGCATGTATGCCGGGTGTTCACCGGCCAAGACCGGCCAGGTCATCGACCTGCTCGGTTCCGAACTGGACCGGCTTGCGGCAGACGGCATTAGCGCGGACGAGCTGCGCCGTGCCGTCGGCCAGCTATCCGGTGGCATCGTGATGGCGCTCGAAGACAGCGGCTCCAGGATGTCCAGGCTGGGTCGCGCCGAGCTGGTGTCCGGGGAGTTCCTCGATATTGACGAGTCGCTGGCCCGGATCAAGGCGGTCACCGTCGAGCAGGTCCGGGAACTGGCCGCCGAATTAGCGGCGGCACCCCGCGTCGTCACCGTGGTTGGCCCGTTCGACTCGCCGGCAGACTTCGGCCGCTAGCGGTTAGCGGCCGGGAGGGGCCGGCCGCGGCCCCTGACGCTGCTGGTTAGCCGCCGGCAAACGGCGGCAGGATGTCAATCACGTCCGTTGCCTTCAGCGGCGCCTGCCGGTCCTTCCACGCCACCTCGTTGCGCAGGAAGCTGCTCCGGGCGATCACCGACTCCATGGACGGGGCCGACGAGCGGCCAGGCGCCACCGACGCCGCTCTGGGCGGCGCACCCTGCGCAACCGCTCCGCCTCCGGACGCGGCAGCTGCGAGCACCCTGTCCTGGCTCTCCACCGGACTGTGGCGTGCCACGACTTCGCGCAGGAGCGCTTCCAAGGTGGTGCCGTCGGGCAACTCCAGCGTTTCCTCATCGAGGCCGGCCGCGGCCTGGGCCGCGCCGAAATACCGGATGATCATCTATCCGCCTATCGCACTCATGGTCCGGTCCGGCTGGACGAAGTCCGCGCCGCCCAGACCAGCATGGTCCATACCGTGGGCCTTGGGCTTGGCCCACATTGCGCTCCGCCAGTGTTCCGCCACGGCCTCGTCGCCCGCCTGGCTGCGCAGCAGGGCCAGCAGGTCCGTTTCCTCGTGCGAGAACAAGCAGGAGCGCACCTTGCCCTCGGCGGTGACCCTGGTACGCCGGCAATCGCCGCAGAACGGCTCCGTCACCGAGGCAATGATCCCCACGGTGCCGGCGACGACGTCGGGGGAGCGCCGCCGTCGTACTTCCCACCGCTGGGCCGGCGCCCCGTCGCGTTCGCGCGGATCTGGGGCGAGCAGGAAGTCCGGTTCCAGCAGGGCGCGGATCTCGGCCGCCGCCAGCATGTTTTGCCTGGTCCAGCCGTGATCGGCGTCGAGCGGCATCTGCTCGATGAACCGCAGTTCGTAGCCGCGGTCCACGGCCCAGTCCAGCAGTGCGGGTGCCTCGGCATCGTTGATCCCGCGCATCAGCACCGCGTTGATCTTCACCAGGCCCAAGCCGGCGGCGTCCGCGGCCTCGATTCCGGCGAGCACCCGGTCCAGGAACGGGCGCCGGGTGAGCTGGGCGAACGTCTCCGGGTGCAGCGAGTCCAGCGAAACATTGATCCGGGTCAGGCCGGCCGCCTTCAGTGCGGCGGCCTTCTTCTCCAGCCCCAGGGCATTGGTGGTCAGCGATATTGGCAAATCCGGGTGGTTGTTCCTGATCGCGGCGATGATGTCCACCAGCCCGGCACGGACCAACGGTTCGCCGCCGGTCAGGCGCAGTTCGCGCACGCCCAGCCGCTCGGCGGCGATCCGCACCAGACGGACCACCTCTTCGTCGCGGAGGACCTGGTCCTTGGACAGCCAGTCGAGGCCTTCGGCCGGCATGCAGTAGGTGCAGCGGAGGTTGCACTTGTCCGTCAGCGAGATCCGCAGGTCCGTGGCCACCCGGCCGAAGCGGTCTACGAGTGACGGACCCGCGCCCGCGGGCCGCGCGGGTGCCGCAGCCGCCGCGGCGCCGGGAACCTGCGGCATACCCAAGTCAACGCTCATACCACGAGGGTACGCGAGGAAGCCCATTGGTGCAGGGCCGGTCCGCCTGTCGGGAAGGCCGGCCGTTCGGCAACCTATCGCATTCCGCATTTGAGGAACTAGACTCGCTTTTATGACGCAAATACGCATCGCCGACGCTGCGCGTTTCATGGGTGTCAGCGACGATACCGTCCGGCGCTGGCTCGACGCCGGCACCTTGACCAAGCACAAGGACGCCTCCGGCCGGGCTACCGTGGACGGCGCGCAGCTGGCCGCCCTGGCCCGGGAGCAATCGGCCCTGCCGCAGGACCCCACCGGAATCGGAAGTTCGGCCCGTAACCGCTTCGTGGGCATCGTGACGGAGGTTCTGCAAGACACGGTCATGGCGCAGGTGGAGATGCAGTGCGGCCCGCACCGGGTGGTCTCCCTCATGAGCGCCGAGGCCGTCCGCGAGCTGGGCATCGAGCCCGGCTCCGTTGCCGTCGCCGTCGTGAAGGCCACGATGGTGACCGTCGAGACCCCGTTGGCAAAGGACTGACATGGGTCACGCTCCAGGCCGGAACAGCGCAGTGAAACGGACTGCGCGAAGTAGCCTGTTGGCCGTGTTGCTGGGCGGGGCACTGCTGGCAACCACGGCGTGCACAGCGGCGGGACAGGGGCCGCAGGAGGCACCCGCGTCGGGATCGGCAAGCTCCGGCGAGTTGAATGTCTTCGCCGCTGCCTCGCTCAACGGCGTGCTGACGGATCTGACCGCCGACTTTGAGGACGACCACCCGGACGTGACCGTCCGGCTCAACTTCGCCGGCTCCTCCGATCTGGCCACCCAGATTCTGTCCGGAGCACCCGCGGACGTGTTCGCCTCGGCCAACCCGGAGAACATGGACAAGGTCACGGCACCCGGCATGGCGGCCGGAGAGCCGGTCACGTTCGCCACGAATGTGCTGCAGATCGTCGTACCGGAGGGGAATCCGTACGGGATCGCATCGCTGGCAGACCTCGCAGACCAGCAGGTCAAGACCGTGATCTGCGCCCCGCAGGTGCCGTGCGGCGCGGCCACACAAAAGGTATCCCAGGAAGCCGGCATCAAGATCCCCGCGGTGAGCGAGGAATCATCCGTCACCGATGTGCTGGGCAAGGTGATGTCCGGGGAGGCCGACGCCGGCCTGGTCTACGTGACCGATGTGAAGAACGTTCAGGGCGACGTCGAGGGTATCGACTTCGCCGAAGCCGGTGCCGCGGTCAATGACTATCCGATTGCGCGGCTGGCCGAGAGCGCCAATCCGGACGCCGCCGAGGCTTTCGTGGCGCTCGTGACCGGACCGGAGGGGCGGAAGGCCCTGGCGGACTATGGTTTCGGAACGCCGTAACCGCCCGCACGAAAAATACCGCGCCCGCACTAAGGCGACTTGACGCCGGTGCCGGGGAACCACAGCGGATTAGCAAAGGACGGATCAGAGACCATGGCTACAACGACGGCGGTGCCGGACAGGGTGAACACGGTGCCGGACACGGCGACAGCGGTGCGTGCTCCGGTGCCGTACTGGGTATATCCGCTGGCCGCAGCCGGCGCCATCTTCGTCCTGCTGCCGCTGGCCGGGATGGCTGCCCGCGTGAATTGGCAGGAGTTTCCACAGCTTGTCACCTCCGAGGCGTCGCTGGCCGCGCTCGGCCTCAGCCTGCGGACAGCCACCGCCAGCACGGCCTTGTGCATCGTGCTGGGCATCCCCATGGCACTGGTACTGGCCCGCAGCAGCTTTCCGGGCCAGCAGGTGCTCCGTTCGCTGGTGCTGTTGCCGCTGGTCCTGCCACCAGTGGTCGGCGGCCTGGCCCTGCTGTACACCTTCGGGCGGCGCGGGCTGCTGGGCAGTACCTTCGAGGCGTTCGGACTCCAGATTGCCTTTTCCACCACCGCCGTGGTGCTGGCGCAAACCTTCGTGGCGCTTCCGTTCCTGGTGTTGAGCCTGGAGGGAGCGCTGCGCACGGCGGGAACCCGGTATGAAGCCGCCGCGGCAACTCTGGGCGCGCGGCCGTCCCGCGTCCTTCGCACCGTCACGCTGCCGCTGGTGCTGCCGGGGCTGCTCTCCGGAGCGGTCTTGTCCTTCGCCCGCTGCCTCGGCGAATTCGGGGCCACGCTGACTTTTGCCGGCAGCCTGCAGGGGGTCACCCGCACGCTGCCGCTGGAGATCTACCTGCAGCGCGAAACCGATGCCGATGCCGCGGTCGCTTTGTCGCTGGTGCTGGTGGTGGTCGCCGTCGTGGTGGTCACGCTGGTGCACCGCAGGGCCGGATGGGTTCCGGCCCTGGGTGTCCGGTGAGCCTGGAACTGACCGTGCGGCTTCCGTCCCGCGGCTTTGAGGCGGACTTCAGCGTTGCCGACGGGGAAACGGTTGCCGTGCTCGGCCCGAACGGTGCCGGCAAGTCGACGCTGCTCGGCTTGATCTCCGGCCTGCTGCGCCCCGCCTGGGGCCGGGCGCAGCTGGACGGCAACGTGCTCTTCAGCGCCGGGCAGCGGCAGCCCGACCGCTGGGTGCCTGCCCACGCGCGCGGCGTCGGTCTGCTGGCGCAGGAACCGCTGCTGTTTCCGCACCTGAGCGTCAAGGCGAATGTTGCCTACGGCCCGCGCAGCCGGGGCGCATCCCGTGCCGCGGCCGATCAGACCGCCCGCCATTGGCTGGCCGAACTCGATGCCACCGAGCTGGCGGGCCGCCGCCCGGCTGAGCTTTCCGGCGGCCAGGGGCAGCGCGTTGCAGTGGCCCGGGCCTTGGCCGCCGAACCTGCGCTGCTGCTGTTGGATGAGCCGATGTCCGCGCTGGATATCACCGCGGCGCCGGCGTTGCGCAGGCTGCTGCGCAGAGTGTTGGCAGGACGCAAGGCCGTGATCGTCACCCATGAGCCGCTGGACGCCCTGTTGCTGGCCCACCGGGTGGTGGTGATGGACGGCGGCCGGATCGTCGAGCAGGGGCCGGTGCGCGAGGTGTTTGCCCGGCCACGCAGCTCCTTCGCCGCGGGGATGACGGGTCTCAACCTGGTCACCGGGACCGCCACCGAATCCGGGTTGACGGACGCCGACGGGGTGCACTGGAGCGGCGATGCCGAGGCCGGACTGCGTCCCGGGGACCTGGCCGCGGCCGCGTTCCGCCCTGCCTCGGTGGCGCTGTTCACCGATCTTCCGGCCGGCAGCCCGCGCAACGCCGTGGCGGCCACCGTGACCGAACTCGTGCCGCACGGCGGCCTGGTCACGGTCCGGGCCGGCTGGCTGGCAGCCGAGGTGACACCGGCTGCGGTGTCCGATCTGTCGCTGGCGCCGGGGGACCGGGTGCACTTTGTGGTCAAGGCCGCCGAGGTATCGATCTATCCCAGGTGACGCCGCCGGCCGCGCCGTACCGTCCGGAGCGTCGCCTAGGATGGCAGCAGAACCTGCACCTGCGGCAGACCGGATCTGGCGGCACCATGGCCACAGCCGGTCTGATCTGCGCGACAAGGAGGGCCCGTGGCCAAGAGCGTTGCCGAGCACCGCGCCGACGTTGAGGAACTGATCCGGTATGCGGCACGGGCCAGCCTCGCCGGCACCGAGTCAGTGGCGCTTGAAGCGGCCTACGGGCGTGTCCTGGCCGCCGACGTCGCGGCGCCGATGAGCCTGCCGCCGTTCGCGAACTCACAGATGGACGGCTACGCGGTCCGCAGCGCGGAAACCTCCGGCGGGGCGGACCTCGCCGTGGCGGCGACGATTCCCGCCGGCTATGCCGCGCCGGCGCTGCCGCCGGGCTCGGCCGCCCCGATCATGACCGGAGCCATGCTGCCCGAGGGGGCGGACGCCGTCGTCCCGATCGAGGAAGCGGTGCCGGACACGTTCCTGACCGAACGCGACGGGCACACGGTCAGGCTCCCGGAATCGCCGGCCGGGCGGTTCATCCGCGCCGTCGGCAGCGACATTGCCGCCGGCAGCCTCGCGTTGACCGCCGGAACAGTGCTGAAGGCCCCGCAGCTGGGACTCCTGGCGGCCTTGGGCCTGGCCACGGCCGACGTGCGGCCGCGGCTGCGGGTGCTGCTGCTGAGCACCGGAGACGAGGTGGTGGCCGCCGGCGGACGGCTGGACGCCGGACAGATCTACGACGCCAACAACACCATGTTGGCGGCCTCGCTCCGCGAAGCCGGCTGCGAGGTGGTGGAGAGCCGGATCCTGGCTGATGCGGCGCCGGAGTTCCGCGGCCTGCTCGATGCCGAGCTGCGCCGCCAGCGGGCGGATCTGGTGCTGACCTCCGGCGGCATCTCCAAGGGCGCCTTCGAAGTGGTCCGGCTGGCGCTCGAACCCGAGGGCGTGGCTTTTGCCCCGGTGGCGATGCAACCGGGCGGCCCGCAGGGCGCCGGCCGGATCGGCGGAGCCGTGTTCCTGGGCTTCCCTGGCAACCCGGTCAGCTGCCTGGTCTCCTTCGAGATGTTCCTGCGGCCGGCGCTGACCAGCGTGCTGGGCACCCCGGCGCCGCGCACGGTGCTGCGGGTCCCGCTGGCCGAAGCCGCCGACTCGCCTGCGGCCAAGCATCAGGTGCGGCGCGGCCATTACGACGGCGGCCGGGTGCGGCTGGTGGGCGGAGCGGAGTCCCATCTGGTGCACGCAATGGCGCAATCCAACGCGCTGGTTCACCTGCCCGCGGGGGTCGAGCACACGGAAGCGGGCCAGGACGTGGAAATATGGCTGCTATGAGCGATGCAGAACGACTGACCCACGTCCGCGAGGACGGCACGGCGCATATGATCGATGTCAGCGGCAAAGACGAAACCACCCGGCAGGCCACCGCGCAGGCGGTGCTCTCCACCCGCTCCGACGTGGTGGAACTGCTGGCCGCCGGCTCGCTGCCGAAAGGCGATGCGCTGGCGGTCAGCCGGGTGGCCGGCATTATGGCGGCCAAGCAGACACCGCAACTGATTCCGCTGTGCCACCCGCTGCCGATCAGCAAGGTCACCGTGGACTTCTTCCCGGCGGCGGACTCCGTGCGGATTGAAGCGACGGTCAAAACCCGTTCCGTCACCGGCGTCGAGATGGAGGCGCTGACGGCCGCCTCGGTGGCGGCGCTCAGCCTGTATGACATGGTCAAGGCGGTGGACAAGCACGCGGTGATCTCCGACATCAAGGTGCTGGCCAAATCCGGAGGCAAGAGCGGGGACTGGGCGCTGTGAGCGCGAGGACCGCCGGCATCATCATCGCCTCCACCCGCGCCGCGGCCGGAGCCTACGAGGACGAATGCGCGCCGCTGATTTCCGAATGGCTGGCCGGCCACGGCCTGGCCGCCGGGGTGCCGCAAATCGTCGCCGACGGCGAGCCCGTCCGCCGCGTGCTGCAAAAGATGCTGGCCGCGGGGCCCCGCGTCATCGTCACCAGCGGAGGAACCGGACTGGCTGCCGACGACCGCACCCCGGAGATCACCGCCGTCGTGCTGGAACGCGATTTGCCGGGCGTGATGGAAGCCATCCGCGCCTACGGACGCGCCAAGACGCCGCTGGCGGCGCTGAGCAGGGGCGTGGCCGGCACCGCCGGATCCACTTTCGTGGTCAACCTGCCCGGGTCGCCCGGCGGAGTGCGCGACGGCCTGGCCGCGCTGGACCCGCTGATCGGCCACATCTGCGCCCAGTTGGAGGGGAACACCGACGCCGGCCATGCGGGGCCGGGGGATACTGGAAGCACGCGGCGGACGGAAGGACAACCATGACCAGCACGGTGTTGTATGCGGCGGTGACCGGTGACGCAATCGACGTCGCCGAAGCGACGGCCGCGGTGGATTCGGCCGAATGCGGTGCCGTGGTCAGCTTCAGCGGAGTGGTCCGCAATCACGACGGCGGACAGGCCGTGGCTGCGCTGTCCTACTCGGCCCACCCCAGCGCCCAACGCGTGATCGCGGAGGTCGCCGGCCGGATCGCCGCGGAGCACGACGGCGTCCGGATCTGGGTGGCGCACCGCACCGGCCCGCTGGCGATCGGCGATCCTGCCCTGGTGGCCGCCGTCGCGTCGGCACACCGCGCCGCGGCCTTTGCCGCCTGCTCGGAACTGGTGGACCGGATCAAGGAAGAGGTTCCCGTGTGGAAGGAACAGCACTTCGCCGACGGCAGCACCGAATGGGTCGGCATCGGGCAGTAGCGATACGCTGGAGGGCATGACTGAGCAACTTGCGGTGGCCGTGCTGGGCGCCGGCGGACGGATGGGGAGCGAGGCCGTCACGGCCATCGAGTCCGCCCCTGACCTGGAACTGGTGGCCGCGCTGAAGCGCGGCGACTCCCTCGACGAACTGGTCTCCGCCGGAGCCCAGGTGGTGGTGGACCTGACCACACCGGAGAACACCGAAGCCAACGTCCGGTTCGCCGTCGAACACGGCATGCATGCAGTGGTCGGCACCACCGGCTGGGACGAAGCCAAGCGCGCCTCGCTGGCGCAGCTGCTGGAGCAGCACCCCGGGACGGGCGTACTGATCGCGCCCAACTTCGCGCTCGGCTCGGTGCTGGCATCCTCGTTCGCCGCCACGGCGGCCAAGTACTTCGAATCGGTGGAAATCATCGAACTGCACCACCCGGACAAGGTGGATGCACCCTCCGGCACCGCCATCCGCACCGCGCAGCTGGTGGCGGCCGCCCGCGACGCGGCCGACGTTCCCGCCGGCCCGGACGCCACCACCAAGGCGCTGGACGGTGCCCGCGGGGCGGATGTGGACGGCGTGCGCGTGCACAGCGTGCGGCTGCGCGGCCTGGTGGCGCACCAGGAGGTGCTGCTCGGCGGCCCGGGCGAACAGCTCACCATCCGGCACGATTCGTTCGACCGCGCCTCTTTCATGCCCGGCGTATTGCTGGGCGTCCGGGCCGTCACAGGGCGGCCCGGACTGACCTACGGACTGGACGGGTACCTGGAACTTTCATGAGCAACACTGAAGAAACGGCAGGCGTGCCCGACGGCGGCAACGGCGGCGTCGGCTGGTACACCCGGCACGGAGCAAAAATCTGGGTCGGTGTGATCATCGTCCTGCTGGTGGGCTATCTGATAGCCACCCTGCAGCGGGCTTGGCTGATGCTCAGCGAACCGGACCTCGTGGCCAAAGGACTGGGCGTCGCCCTGGTGATCCTGCCGGTCATCGGCGCCTGGGCGCTGAGCCGGGAATTGCTGTTCGGCTCGCGGATGTCCAAGCTGGCCCGGACGCTGGAAGCCGAAGGCGGCCTGCCCGTGGACAACCTGCCGCGCACGCCCGGCGGGCGGATTGTCCGGGAGGCAGCGGACCAGGAGTTCCTCAAGTACAAAGCCGAGGCCGAGGCAGCGCCGGAGGACTGGCGCAGCTGGTTCCGCCTCTCCTGCGCCTACGACGCGGCCGGCGACCGCAAGCGCGCCCGCGAGTCGATGCGCCACGCGATCGGACTCAGCCGCTCCTGAGCTGAGTGCTCAGCGGGACCGGCTGCCGGTCGGCTTGAGCGCATCGCGGGTGAGCCGGGACGCGGTGGAGATCACCAGCTCGAACGGTCCGCGCCAGCCCAGGGCGTGGAAGACCATCCCGATGACCATCGCCGCAACCGCCTGCCACAGGTACACCGGCAGATCCGGGGCGGTAGGGGGCAGCGTGCTGAGGACCCAGACATGGGCGGAGTAGAGCGTCAGGGTCATGGCGCCGGCGCCCGAGAGCGGCAGCAGCAGCCACGGCAGCCGCGAGGTCAGCAGCAGGCAGGCCGCCAGCACCACAGCCGAGGTGCCTACCGTGTGCAGCAAATCGAAGCTCGTTCCGGAGTGCGGTGATGAGCCGCCCAGCCACCACCACGAACCGCGCTGCTCGATCCAGCTCATGTTCACTTGGTACACCAGATCGAAGTCTGCCCGTTGTGCCGACTCGGTGGCTGCTACTTCGGCATAACCGCCCAGCCGGTCCATCACCAACCAGGAGCCGGCTTTGGCCGCCACCGCCAGCACCGCGCCCCCGGCCAGCAGTCCCAGCTGCACGCCGGTGCGCTGCAGTTCCAGCCGGCCGATCAGCAACCCGGCGAGCAGATAGCCAAGCCACTGCACCACCGGGTAATAGCCGGTCAGGAAAAGGTCGCTGAGCAGCGTGGCCGGCGTCAGCAGGTCATAGACCATGGGGTTGTGGCCCAGCTCGGCCGGGTCCACGGCAGCTTCCGCCACGGGGCGCAGCAGGTGCGCCAGCACCGGGGAGAGGATGATCCACCCGGCGGCCCAGAGCGCCAGCACCCGGCGGCGCAGCTGCAGGAACGGCAGCGCACACAGGAACAGCACGGCATAGTGGACCAGGATCACCGCAACGTTCACTTCCAGCGTGCCCAGCATCATGCCGACGGTCGCGATCAGCAGGGCGCGCACGGCGATGCCGCCGCGGTCCGCGGCCAGGCTGCCGCCCTGGTGGCCGCGGCTGCCGCCGGTCAGCAGTGCCAGCCCCACTCCGGCCAGGACCGCGAACAGCGCCGAGGACCGACCTGACAACACCAGGCCAACGAAATTCGGCTCCGGATTCGTCCCGGCAGTCCACGGCGCAAAGATGTGGGTAGCCATCATGCCCAGCAGGGCGATGCCGCGGGCGGCGTCGATTCCGGCGATCCGGCGGCCGGTGGAAGCAGAGGGCATGCACAGATATTCTCACAGCCGGCCGGAGGACCGGTGGGAAAGTTCAGCGGCCGGCACGCGATACCGTGAGGGAATGGACACCTTCACACACTGTTCTCCGGCGGCCGGGGAGCGGCCATGATGGGATTCGCTGTCAACGAGTACGACGGCGTGAGGCTGGCTTTCGAGGACACCGGCAGCGGCGAACCGCTGCTGTTGGTCCACGGAACGGCGTTGTCCAAGGCTGCCTGGCGGGGACTGGGCTACCAGCGCGCCCTCAAACCGCGTTACCGGGTGGTCTCGCTGGACATGCGCGGACATGGTCGCAGTGACAAACCGCACAACGATGAGGCCTACACCATGGAGCGCTTTATGGGCGACGTCGAAGCGGTGCTGGACGCCAGCGGGCTGCAGAGCGTGCATTACTTCGGCTACTCCTTTGGCGCACGGGTCGGGCTGGCGATGGCCGCCTCCCGGCAGCATCGCCTGCGTTCGCTCACCATGCTCGGCGGGACCCACCGGAGCATGGCCGGCCAGGTCGGCAAACTCTTCTTTCCCGACTACCTGGACGCGCTCGAGACGGGCGGCATGGAGGAGTTCCTCCGCCGCTGGAACGATCGCCGCACCGGGGCGGTGGACCCGGCCACCCGGCAGGCCTTCCTGGCGAACGACCCGGCGGCGCTGGCAGCCTACTTCCGCGCCGGCGAAGAGTTGCCGGGACTCGATCCGCGCGTGGTCCAGCAGATCCAGTTGCCGGTCCTGCTGATCGCCGGCAGCAAGGACCACCCCCGGGCCGAGGAATCGCGCCAGGCCGCCGCCCTGCTGCCGGACGGACACTTTGCCGAATTGCACGGTTTGGACCACGCCAGCTGCCTGTCCGCCCAGGAAGACGTGACTGCGCTGTTGACGGGTTTCCTGGAACGGGCCCACGCGCACCGTTGACACCGTTGCCTGATACCGCCTCCGGACACGGTAACGTTTTCCCTATGGCTGAGTCTGACGTTCGTGAGTATCCCTTCGGCACCCTGGTCACCGCAATGGTCACCCCCTTCACCGAGGAGGGCGAGGTGGACTACCTGAAAACCGCCGAATTGGCGGACAAACTGGTCCAGGACGGCTGCGACGGACTCGTCGTCACCGGCACCACCGGCGAAACATCAACGCTGACCGACGCCGAGAACGAAGCGATGTTCCGCACGGTCGTCGAGGCGGTCGGTGGACGGGCCAAGGTCATTGCCGGGTCGACCACCAACGACACGCGCCATTCCATCAGCCTGTCC
Organism: Arthrobacter sulfonylureivorans; assembly: GCF_022637435.1. Taxonomy (NCBI): domain Bacteria; kingdom Bacillati; phylum Actinomycetota; class Actinomycetes; order Micrococcales; family Micrococcaceae; genus Arthrobacter; species Arthrobacter sulfonylureivorans. The sequence goes on along the minus strand of NZ_CP093326.1, from coordinate 2,710,092 downwards.
CGGCGTGCCGCCGCCGTCGGAGTGGACGGACTGCTCATCACCGCCCCGTACTACAACAAGCCGAGCCAGGCGGGCGTCCAGGCCCATATCGAAACCATCGCCTCCGCGATCGGCCTGCCGGTCATGGTCTACGACATCCCCGGCCGCGCAGGCATCTCGATCGAGACGGACACCCTGATCCGGTTGGCCGAGCACCCGCTCGTCGTGGCGCTCAAGGACGCCAAGGCGGACTACGGCGAGACCACCCGCGTCCTGGCCAACACGGACCTGGACGTCTACTCGGGCGACGACGGACTGACCCTGCCGCTGATGGCAGCCGGAGCCGTCGGCGTGGTGAGCGTGACCGCCCACGTCGCAACCCGGCAGTTCCGCGAGCTGGTTGATGCCGCACTGGCGGGGGACTTCGCCACCGCGCGCCGGCTCCATTTCGAGTTGGACCCGGTCATCCGGGCCGTGATGACCCACGTGCAGGGCGCCGTCGCCGCCAAGCAGGTCCTGAAGTGGCAGGGCGTCCTGCCCAACTCGGTGGTCCGGCTGCCGCTGGTGGAACCGTCCGAGGCCGAGCTCGCGCCCATCCGCGCGGACCTGACGGAGGCCGGCTGGACACTGGAGGCCCTGAACGCCCGATGAGCCAGTCCACGCTGACCCAACTCCGAACCCCGCCCAGCCTCGAACCGGGCACGCTCCGGATTGTTCCGCTCGGCGGACTCGGGGAGATCGGCCGCAATATGGCGGTCTTCGAGATCGACTCGAAATTGCTGGTGGTCGACTGCGGTGTGCTGTTCCCGGAAGAGCACCAGCCCGGGGTGGACTTGATCCTGCCGGACTTCTCCTACATTGAGGACCGGCTCGATGACGTCGTCGGCGTGGTCCTCACCCACGGGCACGAGGACCACATCGGTGCCGTCCCGTACCTGTTGCGGATGCGGCAGGACATTCCGCTGATCGGCTCCCAGCTGACCCTGGCCCTGGTCGAGGCCAAGCTGGCCGAACACCGGATCACGCCCTACACCCTCACCGTCGCCGAAGGCCAAATCGAGCAGTTCGGGCCCTTCGAATGCGAATTCGTGGCGGTCAACCACTCCATCCCGGACGCGCTGGCGGTCTTCCTCCGGACCGCTGCCGGCACGGTCCTGCACACCGGCGACTTCAAGATGGACCAGCTGCCGCTGGACGGGCGGATCACCGACCTGCGCGCTTTCGCCCGCCTCGGCGAGGAGGGCGTGGACCTGTTCATGGCCGACTCCACCAACGCAGACATCCCCGGCTTCACCACCGCGGAGAAGGAAATCGGCCCGGTGCTGGAGCGCCTCTTCGGCCAGGTGCAGAAACGCATCATCGTCGCCTCGTTTTCCTCCCACATCCACCGCGTCCAGCAGGTGCTCGACGCCGCTGCCGCCCACGGCAGGCACGTGGCCTTCGTGGGCCGCTCCATGGTGCGGAACATGAACATCGCCGCCAAACTGGGCTTCCTGAATGTTCCCGAGGGCATCCTGGTGGACCTGAAGAACGTGGAGGACTTCCCGGACGACCGGATCGTGCTGATGTCCACCGGATCGCAGGGCGAGCCCATGGCCGCCCTGTCACGGATGGCCAATGGGGACCACCGCATCCAGGTCGGCAAGGGGGACACAGTGATCCTGGCGTCCTCGCTGATCCCGGGCAACGAAAACGCCGTCTTCCGGGTCATCAACGGCCTGTTGAAGCTCGGCGCGGAGGTCATCCACAAGGGCAACGCCAAGGTCCACGTGTCCGGCCACGCCGCGGCCGGCGAGCTGCTGTACTGCTACAACATCCTGCGGCCCAAGAACGCCCTGCCGGTGCACGGCGAGACCCGCCACCTGATTGCCAACGGGCGGCTGGCCGAACAGACCGGTGTGCCGGCGGAAAACGTCTTGCTGGCGGACGACGGATCGGTCATCGACCTGAAGGACGGCACCGCACGGATTGTCGGCCAGATCGAATGCGGATACGTGTACGTGGACGGATCGAGCATTGGCGAGATCACCGACGCGGACCTCAAGGACCGCCGGATCCTGGGCGAAGAGGGTTTCATCTCCGTGATCACGGTGGTCAACCGCAGCACCGGCCAAATTGTCTCCGGACCGGAAATTCATGCCCGCGGGTTCGCCGAGGACGATTCGGTCTTCGACGACATCAAGCCGAAGATCATCAGCGCGCTCGAAGAGGCAGTGGTCAACAACACGGACCACACCACGTACCAGCTGCAGCAGGTGGTACGCCGGGTGATTGGCACGTGGGTGAACAAGCGGCACCGCCGCCGGCCGATGATCGTCCCGGTGGTCCTGGAGGCCTGACCCCTTCTCCGGCGCAGTGGATCCATGCGGGCCAAATCCCGCGGATGAGCGGGTTCAGCCGGTAACCTTGCGACTATGGCGACTCGTACTTCCCCTGCCCGAAAAGGCACCCAGCAGTCGCGCGGTAAGGGTACAGGCACTGCTGCGCGCTCCTCGTCGGGGCGTTCCAGCAAGACCAAGGTGCTCGATGTGCAGCCCCAGGAGGAGCAGCTGCCGCTGCTGCCGCGGATGATCCACGGGCTGTGGATGAGCCTGGCCCGTCCGGTGGCCGCGGGCGTCCGGAAGCTGGGTCCCGATGTGCGGCCCGACCACGAGTTGCGCCGCGACGGCACCGGTTTCTTCCTGCTGCTCCTGGCCGCCTGCGTCGCCACCGTGGAGTGGTGGGCCCTGGACGGCTGGTTCGGGGACGTGGTGCACGCCGTGGCCGGCGGAACCTTCGGCTGGATGGCTCTGGTGCTGCCGGTGCTGCTGCTGATCATGGCGGTGCGCCTGATGCGCCACCCGGAAGACTCCCCGGCCAACAGCCGCATCTCCATTGGCCTGATCCTGTTCCTTGCCTCGGGCTCCGGGCTCGCGCATGTGATCGGCGGCCAGCCCGCCCTGGCGGACGGCTTCGATGCGTTGTGGGCGGCCGGCGGGATGGCTGGCTTCCTGCTCGCGGCCCCGCTGGCGGCCGTCAACCTGTGGCTGCCGGTGGCCGTCTTCGGGCTGCTGGCCTTCACCAGCATCCTGATCATGACCGCCACGCCGTTCCGCCACATTCCCATGCGCCTGCGGATGCTCTACGAGCGACTCATGGGCCAGGACCCGTCCGCCGAAGCGGCGCCATACCAGCCGGGCGACGGGCATGACCAGAGCTACCTCTACGCCGATGAGGCTCCCGCCAAGGAACGCAAACCGCGCCGCAAGCTCTTCGGCAAGCGCAAGGCCGAAGAAGCCGGCGCCGACGAGGAGGGCTTCTACTTCGACGAGGCGTTCGAGACCCCCGTCATCGAGGACAAAGAGCCCGAAGAATCAGCCGCACCGGAGGAAGCGGCTCCGGCGGTGCCGCCGGGAGTGCGCCGGCCCACGCAGGCCGAACTGGCCGTCGAAAAGATCAAGCGGGACCAGGGAATGGTCCCCGAAGGGGCCACCGAAGCGCTGCCGGTGCTGCCCGCCGCCCCGCCGGCACCCGCCGCGCCCACCGTGCCGTCCAATCCGGTGCAGCCGCAGCCGCCGGCCACCCCGATCCCGCAGCGCACCGAGCAGCTGCAGTTGGCCGGTGACGTCGCGTACACGCTGCCGCCGTCCGATTTCCTGCCGCCCGGACCGCCGTCGAAGGAGCGCTCGGAGGCGAACGACGCCGTCGTCAATGCCCTGACCGAGACGCTGGACCAGTTCAAGGTCGAGGCGAAGGTCACCGGGTTCTCCCGCGGGCCGACGGTGACGCGCTACGAAATCGAGCTGTCGCCGGGGACCAAGGTGGAGCGCGTCACGGCGCTGTCCAAGAACATTTCCTACGCCGTGGCCAGCTCCGATGTCCGCATCCTCTCGCCGATCCCCGGCAAGTCTGCCATCGGCATCGAGATCCCGAACACTGACCGCGAGACGGTATCCCTGGGCGACGTGCTGCGGTCGAACAACGCCCGCAAGACCGAACACCCCATGGTCATGGGCGTGGGCAAGGACGTGGAGGGCGGCTTCGTGCTGGCCAACTTGGCCAAGATGCCGCACCTGCTCGTCGCCGGTGCCACCGGTGCGGGCAAGTCCTCGTTCGTGAACTCGATGATCACCTCCATCCTGATGCGGTCCACGCCAGACGAGGTGCGGATGGTCATGGTGGACCCCAAGCGGGTGGAGCTGACCGCGTACGAGGGCGTTCCGCACCTGATCACACCGATCATCACTAACCCGAAGAAGGCCGCCGAGGCGCTGCAGTGGGTGGTCCGCGAGATGGACACGCGCTACGACGACCTGGCCAACTTCGGCTTCAAGCACATCGATGATTTCAACAAGGCCGTGCGCAACGGCAAGGTGGTCCCGCCGGCCGGCTCCAAACGGGTAGTCAAGCCGTATCCGTATCTGCTGGTGATCGTGGACGAGCTCGCGGACCTGATGATGGTGGCCCCGCGGGACGTCGAAGACTCGATTGTCCGCATCACCCAGCTGGCCCGTGCCGCCGGCATCCACTTGGTGCTGGCCACCCAGCGGCCCTCGGTGGATGTGGTGACCGGCCTGATCAAGGCCAACGTCCCGTCGCGGATGGCCTTCGCCACCTCGTCGGTGACCGACTCCCGCGTGGTGCTGGACCAGCCCGGCGCGGAGAAGCTGATTGGCCAGGGTGACGCGTTGTTCCTGCCGATGGGCGCCAGCAAGCCAATGCGCGTGCAGGGCGCCTGGGTTTCCGAGTCGGAAATCCACCGGGTGGTAGAACACGTCAAGGGGCAATTGCAGGCGGTCTACCGCGACGACGTCGCAGTGGAGGCGCCGAAGAAGCAGATCGACGACGACATCGGCGACGATCTCGACGTGCTGCTGCAGGCGACCGAACTGGTGGTCACCACGCAGTTCGGTTCAACCTCGATGCTTCAGCGGAAACTGCGCGTCGGGTTTGCCAAGGCCGGCCGCCTGATGGACCTGCTCGAATCCAGGGGAGTGGTCGGTCCGTCCGAGGGTTCCAAGGCACGCGACGTGCTAGTCAAGCCGGACGATCTCGCGGCGACGCTGGCGGCCATCCGGGGCGATGAACCGGCGGCCGCCGGCCCCGGCGAGTCCGGGAGCGCCGACGCGCTGACCGAGGCGCTGGCGGACAATGCCAATGCCAACCATGGGTTCGAGGGTCCGCGCGATTTGGTTGCCGAGGACCTCGAGTCCCGGCCGCAGGCGGTGGACTATTACGACGGCGACGAGGACGATGCCGGGTCCGAGGACGCCTGGAACCTGACCGGGAGGTGACGTCCGCGGGGCTGCCCGCGGCGGCCGGCGGCTGCAGCCATCCGGCAGGCGGGTAGCCTTGAACGTGTGACTGATTCAGTGTCCCGGCCCGTGCCCCTGCTCAACATCGCCAACGTCCTCACGACGGTGCGGATCCTGCTGGTTCCGTTTTTCATCTGGTTCCTTCTGGCTGACGGCGGCGAAGGGGGAGTGTTCCGTTGGCTGGCGGTGTTGGTTTTCGCCGTCGCGATCTACACGGACAAGCTCGATGGCGATCTGGCCCGCAGCCGGGGCCTGATCACCAACTTCGGCAAGATCGCCGATCCGATCGCCGATAAGCTCCTGATCGGTTCGGCCTTGATCTTGCTCTCGGTGTTGGGTGACCTGCCGTGGTGGATCACCATCGTCATCCTGGTCCGGGAGTTGGGCATCACCTTGCTGCGTTTCGTGGTGATTCGTTACGGGGTCATGCCGGCCTCGCGCGGCGGCAAACTGAAGACCGTCCTCCAGACGCTGGCCATCTTCCTCTACCTGCTTCCGCTGGAATCCTGGCTGGGACCCTGGGCCGTGTGGGTGGCCTTTGCCGTCATGATGTTGGCCGTCGTCGTCACCGTGGTGACCGGCGTCGACTATGTTGTGAAGGCTGTGAAGTTGCGCCGCGCTTCCCTCGCGGGGACCGAGGGCCAGCGATGAAGACCACACAGGCCGCGGCCGTTGTGGCCGCAGCCATCGCCCGGAAACTGACGGTGGCCACGGCCGAATCGTTGACTGCCGGCATGGTGGCGGCCGAATTGGCCACCATCCCCGGGGCGTCGGGCACGCTTCAGGGCGGCGTCGTGTCCTACCAGAGCCAGATCAAGGCGGCCGTGCTCGGCGTCGACGCGGAGCTGTTGGCGCGCGAGGGCGCGGTCACCGAAGCCGTGGCCTGCCAGATGGCCGAGGGTGCCAGGCGCGTCCTGCAGGCGGACATTGCGGTGTCCACCACCGGGGTGGCCGGACCGGAACCGCACGGCGGCAGGGACGTGGGGACGGTGTGGATCGGCATCGCCGCCCCGCACGGAACGTGGGCCATAGAATTCCACTTCGACGGCGACCGCGCCCGGATCCGGCAGCAGGCCTGCGAAGCCGCCATCAGGGAACTGGGCCGGGCGGTCGACGACGAGGCGGCGGTTTTGTCCGGATCGTGGATTCCGGGGAACAAAAATATTGATTCAGTAGTTATCAAAGGTGTCAGCAGCTGTTAGGTTGTTGGCCTAGGCTTGGAAACAGCGGCAGAGGCCGCCCACCTTAAGAGGGAGCAAGGCGATACAGATGGTAAAGCAGCCCGTGTCCGTAAACGGTGTTGTCCGTTGGCGTGATGTGGGATTGGCCGAAGAACCCCGCAGGGAGCAGAAGGAGCGCAAAATGGTAGTGTTGCGACACGAAATTGGCGATGTCCTCCGTGATGTCCGGCAGCGGCAGGGACGAACCCTGCGTGAAGTGTCGCACAGCGCCCGCGTTTCCCTTGGCTACCTGAGCGAAGTCGAACGCGGCCAGAAGGAAGCGTCGTCTGAACTGCTGTCCTCGATTTGCTCGGCCCTGGACGTTCCCCTGTCGCACATGCTGCGGGAAGTGAGCGACCGGGTCGCAGAGGCCGAGGGTGTGGTCATTCCCGACACCGTCCCGCAGGAACTCTCGCGTGAGTTTGTCGGCGACATTCCGGACGAGCTGCCGGAGGAACTCCGCGGTTTGGCTTCCGCCCGGTACTGATCAAAGACCCTAACGGGCCGGTTCCGCCGCTGTGGCGGAGCCGGCCCGTTTCTTTGTGTCCGCGGTGCCCGTTCGGATCGCTGCCCTTTAGTGGACCGGCGGCTCGTTGGCGTAGGAGGCATTCAGCCGGTCCAGCAGCTGTCCCAGCGTGGACAGGTCTTCGACGGACCAGTCGCCAAGGCGCTCGTGAAAGGCGATCTTGCGGGCAGCCTGTGCCTCGGCCAGTTTCTCCAACCCTGCGGGCGTCAGGGTGATCGACTGGGCCCGCCCGTCCAAGGGATCCGCCTGCTTGCCCACCAAACCCAACTGCTCGAGCATGGCAATCTGGCGGCTGACCGACGGTTTGCCGACGCCGATGGCCGCGGCGAGTTCCGTGAGCCGCAACGAATGCTCCCGCTGGAGGATCAGCAGAAGTCCGTAGGCTGCCGGTTCCATGTCCGGGTGCACGGTCCGCGCCACCCGGTGGGAGTTCGCCCTGGCCCGGCGCCAGAGCAAGCTCAACTGCCGTTCAAGTGCTTCGATGGCCGTATCGAACCCTGCATCTTCGCTGCCTGTGGCATGGTCTGTCATGGCCTTATTCTAATGAGCGCCGGCGTCGGCGCAGCGATCCCGCGCGGACGCGTCGCAGGCCGATTGCAGGGTCGAAGGAATCTCGATGCCGGCCGGTCGCGTCAGCCGGACACATGAGAAGATGTACGCGTGCGAATCAGTGACTTCTGGCGATTGATGGACGATGAATTCGGTTCTGCCTATTCGCATGTCCTCGCCGCGGATTTGGTGCTGGGACAGCTCGGCGGCCGGACCGCCGCCGAAGCGTTGGCTGCAGGAATTCCGCCGAAATCGGTGTGGCTCGCCGTCTGCGATATTCAAGACGTTCCGCAGGAGCGGCGCTGGGGCAAGGACCGCGAGCCGCGAAGCTGAGCGGACACGCCCGGCAGAAAACCCCGATATGTTCGAAAGTGTATTCGGATCCGGCTAAGCTTCTACACAGACCGCCGAGAGGCCGGATTATCCACACGCTCCGCTGCCGATCCCGATTTTGTCCGAGCCGGACGTTACGGTCGGAAGAGTCAAGACAGACAAGGCCCGAGGGCCGCAACAGACTGAGGTGAACAATGGCCGCACCAGCTGACCGCGAGAAGGCACTGGAAGCTGCGCTGGCGCAGATCGACAAGCAGTTCGGCAAGGGGTCGGTGATGCGTCTCGGCGACGACACCCGCGCCCCCATCGAAACGATCTCCACTAGTTCGATCGCCTTGGATGCCGCATTGGGCATCGGCGGCCTGCCGCGGGGCCGCGTGGTCGAGATTTACGGTCCGGAATCTTCGGGTAAGACCACGGTGGCGCTTCACGCGGTCGCCAGCGCCCAGCGCAACGGCGGAATCGCTGCCTTCATCGACGCCGAGCACGCGCTGGACCCGGAATATGCCAAGAAGCTTGGGGTGGACACCGACGCCCTGCTGGTGTCGCAGCCGGATACCGGCGAGCAGGCACTGGAAATCATGGACATGTTGATCGGCTCCGGCTCCCTGGACATCATCGTGATCGACTCCGTCGCAGCCCTGGTGCCGCGCGCGGAAATCGAAGGCGAAATGGGCGACAGCCATGTTGGTCTCCAGGCCCGTTTGATGAGCCAGGCCCTGCGAAAGATCACCGGGCGGCTTAGCCAGTCGAAGACCACTGCCATATTCATCAACCAGCTGCGCGAAAAGATCGGCGTGTTCTTCGGCAGCCCGGAGACCACCACCGGCGGTAAGGCGCTGAAGTTCTACGCCTCGGTGCGCATCGACGTACGCCGCATTGAAACCCTGAAAGACGGAGCCAACCCGGTGGGCAACCGGACGCGCGCCAAGATCGTCAAGAACAAGATGGCCCCGCCGTTCAAGCAGGCAGAATTCGACATCCTCTATGGCCACGGCATCTCCCGCGAGGGCGGTCTGATCGACATGGGCGTGGAACATTCACTCGTCAAAAAGTCGGGCGCCTGGTTTACCTATGACGGAGACCAGCTCGGCCAAGGCAAGGAGAACGCCCGCAAGTTCCTGATCGACAATCCGGACCTGGCCGATGAGCTGGAACGCAAGATCCGGCAGAAGCTCGGGATCGATGCGGTCCCGGACAGCGGAGATGAGGGCGAGCCGAAGCTTAAGGCCGTCGACGGATTCTAAATGTCGTTCAGGGACGGACAGGGCGCCGGCCCAACGCCGGGCGGCCCGGCGGATCTGGGGCCGGACGCGGATCCTTACGGCGTCGCACGTTCCGTTGTCCTGCGCTCACTGACACAGTCCCCGAAGAGCCGCGCCCAGCTGGCCGCGAAGCTGGCTGAGCGCGGCGTTCCGGGCGACGTCGCCGAGGCAGTGCTCGAGCGGTTCGAGGAGGTCAACCTCATTGACGACGCCGAGTTCGCCAGAATGTGGGTGCGCAGCCGGTCCCAGTCCCGTTCGTTGGCTCGGGCCGCGCTCAAGCGGGAGCTCGCAGACAAAGGGATCGCCGGTGAACTGGCCGAGCAAGCGCTGGACCAGCTTTCGGCGGACGACGAGCTTGAAGCGGCCCGCAGCCTGGTACGCCGCAAGATCCGGCCCGACTGGCAACTGCAGGACCGGTCGGAACGGGACAAGCATCTGCGCCGGCTGGTCTCCATGCTGGCCCGCAAGGGCTATTCTGCCTCGCTGGCCTACCGGGTCGCGGCTGAGGAACTCGGTGCAGCCAGCAACCCGGAATTCTGACGCGGCCTAGCGTCACCTGGCGCCCTGGGCCCGCGTCGACTCTGTTATCGTTTTGAGACTTTTCCCAGATTCGCTCGTTACCGTAGTGCGACTGTGAGTGCATCGCAGAATGAACGTCGTCAGAAAACCCAGCAACGCCGGCGCAGCCGCAGTCAACGCCGCCTCAGGATCGCCGCAGGCCTGACACTTTGCTCCGTTGCCGCCGTCGGCGCAACAGGGGCCGCCAGCGCCGTCCGGAAGGGACACAGCGCCTCGGAGGCTGTGGGATCAATCACAGCTCCCGTCATGGAACTGGTGGGATTGGCAGAGCCTGCCGAAGGGACAAGCCCGGTGGCGGCCGACGCCCTCGAGGCACAAGCCGCGGAGGCATCCGTCGATGACGCAGCCGCGAGGAAGGCGGCGCAGGAAGAGCAGGCACGCCAACCGGCAGCAGATCAGAAGGCTGCCGCCGCGAAGGCTGCAGCGAAGGAAGCCGCCGACCGGAAGGCTGCGGAAAAACGTGCCGCTGCCGAGGCGGTAAAGAAGCGTGCTGCCCAAGCAGCTGCTCAGGCAAAGGCTGCCAAGGAGAAAGCTGCCGCCAAGGCCCAAGCGTCGCGGAACGATCCGGCCGCTGCGAAGGCCTACGCTGAAGGGGCGCTGGCTTCCTTTGGCTGGGGCGCCGGCGAATTGGGCTGCCTGGAAACGCTCTGGCACAAGGAATCGGAATGGAGCCTCGGCGCCACGAACCCATCCAGCGGCGCGTACGGCATTCCGCAGGCCTTGCCCGGTGACAAGATGGCCGCCGCCGGCGCCGACTGGCAGACAAACTTCCAGACTCAGGTCGATTGGGGGCTGGGCTACATCGAGTCCCGCTACGGCTCCCCGTGCTCGGCCTTGGACTTCCACCTGGCCAACAATTGGTACTAACCCCGGACCGGCTGCAGATTGTGGCTCGTCCGGCCGCAGGCCGTACCCTTGTAACGTGAGTTTGACTGTCCCCGCCCCCGCCATCGAGAAGCAGCCGGAAGCCCGCACCTATCAGGTGCGCACGTTCGGCTGCCAGATGAACGTGCACGATTCCGAGCGGCTTGCCGGGCTTCTCGAAGCCGCCGGGATGGTCGAAGCCCAAGCCGGCCAAGCCGACGTCGTGGTCTTCAATACGTGTGCGGTACGGGAGAATGCCGACAATAAGTTGTACGGCAACCTGGGCCAACTGGCCCCGGTCAAGGAACGCCATCCCGGGATGCAGATCGCCGTCGGCGGCTGCTTGGCCCAGAAGGACCGCGAGACGATCCTCAAAAAGGCGCCGTGGGTGGACGTGGTGTTCGGCACCCACAACGTGGGTTCGCTTCCGGCGTTGCTGGAGCGTGCCCGGCACAACAACGAAGCGCAGCTGGAAATCCTGGAGTCGCTCGATGTGTTCCCCTCGACGCTGCCCACCAAGCGCGATGCGGTGTACTCCGGTTGGGTCTCCATCTCCGTCGGCTGCAACAACACGTGCACGTTCTGCATTGTCCCTTCGCTGCGCGGTAAGGAACGCGACCGTCGGCCGGGCGAGATTCTGGCGGAGGTCCAAGCACTGGTCGACGACGGTGCCATCGAAGTCACGTTGCTGGGACAGAATGTGAACTCCTACGGTGTGGAGTTCGGTGACCGGGGAGCCTTCGCCAAGCTGCTGCGCGCCTGCGGCAGCATCGAGGGCCTGGAACGGGTGCGTTTCACCAGTCCGCACCCGGCCGCCTTCACCGACGACGTTATCGACGCCATGGCCGAAACCCCCAATGCCATGCCGCAGCTGCACATGCCGCTGCAGTCCGGATCTGACAAGGTCCTGAAAGACATGCGCCGGTCCTACCGGTCCAAGAAGTTCCTGGGCATCCTGGACAAGGTCCGGGAACGGATTCCCCATGCGGCCATCTCCACCGACATCATCGTCGGGTTCCCCGGGGAGACCGAGGAAGACTTCCAGGCAACGCTGGCGGTGGTGGAACAGGCCCGCTTCGCGAGCGCCTTCACGTTCCAGTATTCCAAGCGGCCGGGGACCCCGGCCGCAGAGCTGCCGGACCAGTTGTCCAAGTCCGTAGTGCAGGAACGCTACGAGCGCCTCACTGCCTTGCAGGACCGGATTGCCGCGGAAGAAAACGCCAAACAGCTGGGCAGCATGGTCGAGGTCATGGTGACCGCGCAGCAGGGACGCAAGGCAGGGGAGACCCACCGGCTCTCCGGCCGGGCCCGCGACCAGCGGCTAGTGCACTTCTCCGTGCCCGACGGCGCGCCGGCACCCCGTCCGGGCGACCTGGTGACGGTGACGGTTACGGAAGCCGCTGCCTTCCACCTGATCGCCGACCCGGCTTCCGCGTCGGACTACCAACTGCGCCGCTCGCGCGCCGGGGACGCGTGGGACCGCTCCCAGGCTGACTCCTGCGGGGTACCCGCGACCCCGGGCAGCAAACCGGCCCAGGTGTCACTGGGCATGCCGGCGCTGCCGGTCCGGCCCGCCTGAGCGCGATGCCGGCCGACCAACAGAGCCAGCAGGACAGCCCGGCGGTCATCGCCGTCGTCGGTCCCACCGGGTCCGGAAAGTCTGATCTCGCCGTCGAGCTGGCGCAGCGGCTGGACGGAGAAGTGATCAATGCCGACTCCATGCAGTTCTACCGCGGAATGGACATTGGCACGGCCAAGATGACGGTCGCGGAACGGCAAGGGGTCGCCCACCACTTGCTGGACATCCTCGATATCACGGACGACGCGAGCGTCTCGTCGTACCAGCAGCAGGCCCGCGACGCGATCGATGCCATTCACAGCCGGGGCCGCCGCGCCATCCTTGTCGGCGGATCCGGACTGTATGTCCGGGCGGCCCTCGACGCGATCGAGTTTCCCGGCACTGACCCGGCCCTGCGCCGAGCCCTCGAGGAAGAGCTGGCGAGCCGCGGCCTGGAAGCGATGCGGGAACGGCTCCGCGACGTTGATCCAGTCTCCGCCGGCCGGCTGGCCGATGCCCGACGCATTGTGAGGGCGCTGGAGGTATGGCAGCTGACCGGGCGTCCCTTCAGCTCCTTCATGCCGGAGCGGCACTACGTCCGTCCCACGGCGCAGATCGGCCTCCAGGTGGACCGCGAACAGCTCAAGCACCGCCTTGCCGGTCGCGTTCGTGTGATGGTGGAGCGCGGCTTGCTGGACGAAGTCGCCGCGCTGGACCGGCGGGGCCTGCGCCAAGGGCGGACCGCCTCGCGCGCGCTCGGTTACGCCCAGTTCCTGAGGGTGCTCGACGGCGAATGGAGCCAGGACACGGCCGTCGAGGACACCGTCGCCGCCACCCGCAAATTTGCGCGGCGCCAGCTGACCTGGTTCCGGGCTGATCCCCGGATCCATTGGCTCGACTGGCAGGATCCACTGCTGGCGGACAAGGCCGCCGGGCACCTCGCTAAGCTTGAAGCGTGAACAATCCCCTTCCTGACAATTTGTCAGCCCTGTCCGGGCTGTCCTACGCCAAAGGGCACGGAACCGGCAACGACTTCGTGCTGATTGCCGATCCGGACGGACTCAAGGACATAGAACCCCAGACCGTCGCTGCGCTGTGCCACCGCCATCTGGGCGTCGGCGCCGATGGGCTGATCCGTGCCGTCCATTCGGAGCACCTGCCGGAGGGCCGGGAGCTGCTGGCGGCAGCGCCGGAGGCCGAGTGGTTCATGGACTACCGCAATGCCGATGGGTCGGTATCCGAGATGTGCGGCAACGGCGTCCGCGTCTTCGTGCACTTCCTGCTGGCCGAGGGACTGGCCGAGCTGGCGGCAGGGGAGTCCCTGACGATAGGGACCAGGGCGGGGGTCAAGATCATCCGCCGGTCAGCCAATGGCTACGCCGTGGACATGGGGCCGTGGGAATTCATCTTCCCCGCCGAGGCTGCGGCCGGGGCCATGGACTCCACCGTCAGCGCCGGCGGCCTGGAGGTGCCGCGGCCTGCCTTGTCCGTGAGCATGGGTAATCCGCATACCGTCGTGGCTCTCGCCGGACTTGAAGAACTTGCTGCCACCGAATTGTTCGCAGCACCCGCGGTGGATCCGGTGCCCGCGAACGGAACCAACGTGGAATTTGTGGTGCCGGCAGAACCCCTCGTCGCCGACGGAGCAGGGCATATCAGCATGCGCGTGCACGAGCGCGGCGTGGGGGAGACCCAGTCCTGCGGAACAGGTGCCTGCGCCGCCGCAGCTGCCATCCGCTACTGGGCCGGTGACGGGGCTCCCGACGACTGGCAGGTCGGAGTCCCCGGTGGGACAGTCCGCGTACGGTTTCTCCCGGCGGCGGACGGGCGCGAACATGTGGAGCTGAGCGGCCCCGCCGTGCTGGTGTTCCGCGGCATCGTGGCCTGACGGAAGCGGCTCAGCCGGCGCGCTGGACGCAGAGCACGCGGAAGGCCTTGGCCGTGCTTTCACGGCTGATGGAGTAGTCCGGCGGCAGTTCGCCCGAAAGCCAGCGCTGCAGCGAGTCCGAGCCCAGATTCTTCTGGACCACCAGCCAGGCAGTGCCTCCCGGCGCGAGCCTGGGCAGCCAGAGCAACAACAGTTCGTGGAGTTCGCTCTTGCCGATCCGGATCGGCGGGTTGGACCAGATGGTTTCGAACTGCAGCGACGGATCGACTTCTTCCGGCAGGCAGGCACGGACATTGTCCAGACCCAACGACGCGGCGTTGTCGTTGGTCAGGGCGATGCTGCGCTCGTTGACGTCGACGGCCCACACCGTGGCTCCGGGGGATTTCAGGCCCATGGTCAGGGCAATCGGGCCCCACCCGCAGCCGATGTCCAGCAGGTTGCCGGCCGGAGCCGGCGGCGGAACCTCGGCCAGTAGCACCGCTGTGCCCTTGTCGACGCCGTCCGGACTGAAGATTCCGCCGGCCGTCTGCAGCTGCCGCGGGCGGCCGTCCAGTTCGACCTCCAGGGTGCGGCGAACCTCGGGTTTGCCTGGTTGCGGGCTGAAGTAGTGCTCTGTTCCCATAATCGGCCAGATTAGTGCGCGTTCAGCGGAATCGGTATCAAGGCGCACCTAAGCTGCGTCGGCTCTGATAGCGTTTACCGCATGAAGAAGTAATGATTGCGCCGCCACCATGCTGTCCCGTTCCATGCGGCACAGCGCGTGCCGTTGGTCGAGAATCCATTCTCCCCGGCCGCCGGGCAATCACCGTTCCCGAAACTCTTGTGGAACGCTCCACCTCCGCAGCCGCTTGTACCGGTTGTTTCAGGTCCCCGGTGCCGGGTGATGCCGGCCGCACCAGCAGGCGCCAGCTGCCACGCATTTTCTGCCCCGCACCGACGGGGCCCTTCCCAGGAGGACTTTTGGCCGATCATCCACAAACCGCATCTTCGGGCTCTGCTGCACGCATCCCGGAGGACTACGATAAGACCACGGACATTTCGAAGGAGAGCATGACCACCAACAGCCCCCAGCCGTCGCCGGAACCGGAAATGACGCCGGATGAGATCCAGGCAGTCATTGACCGTATCTTGGCCCGCGACACTGCGGCCCGAAGCAAGCCGGGAGTCGGCGGCCGAGCGCAGGCCCTGTCCGAACTTGACTCCGAGCATTCCGAATTCGACGGTGACCAGCAGGACTTGGCCGAACGCCGTGCCCTCCGCCGCGTAGCAGGCCTCTCCACCGAGCTGGAGGACGTCACCGAGGTCGAGTACCGGCAACTGCGCTTGGAACGCGTGGTCCTGGCCGGTCTCTGGACCGAAGGAACGGCCGACGACGCGGACAATTCCTTGCGGGAACTGGCGGCGCTGGCGGAGACCGCCGGCTCCGAGGTGCTGGACGGCATCGTGCAGCGCCGGATGAAGCCGGACCCGGGCACCTTCCTCGGTTCCGGAAAGGCGCAGGAACTGCGGGACATCGTGATGTCCACCGGCGCTGACACGGTCATTGTCGACGGCGAACTCTCGCCTTCGCAGCGCCGCGGACTGGAAGACATCGTGAAGGTCAAGGTCATTGACCGCACGGCGCTGATCCTGGACATCTTCGCTCAGCACGCCAAGAGCCGCGAAGGCAAGGCCCAGGTTGAGCTGGCCCAGTTGGAGTATCTGCTGCCGCGCCTGCGCGGTTGGGGCGAGTCGATGTCCCGCCAGGCCGGCGGCCGCGTCGGAGCTGCCGGCGGCGGCATCGGTTCGCGCGGACCCGGTGAGACGAAGATCGAACTGGACCGCCGACGTATTCGGACCCGGATGGCGAAGCTGCGCCGCGAAATCGCCGCCATGAAGCCGGCACGCGATACCAAACGTGCCAACCGCCGCCGCAATGCCGTTCCGTCGGTGGCCATCGCCGGTTACACCAACGCCGGAAAATCGTCGCTGCTCAACCGCCTGACCGATGCCGGCGTTCTGGTCGAGAATGCGCTTTTTGCCACCTTGGACCCCACCGTGCGCCGCGCGGAAACACCCGACGGCATTGGCTACACGCTCGCCGACACTGTCGGTTTCGTCCGCTCGCTGCCTACGCAACTGGTGGAAGCCTTTCGCTCAACGTTGGAGGAAGTTGCCGACGCCGATGTGATCCTGCACGTGGTGGACGTCTCACACCCCGACCCGGAGGGCCAGATCGCCGCTGTGCGCGAAGTACTCACCGAGGTGGATGCCCGGCACATTCCTGAAATCGTGGTGCTGAACAAGGCAGATGCTGCCGATCCCTTTGTGGTCGAACGCCTGCGCCAGCGCGAACCGAACCACGTTGTGGTGTCGGCACGCACCGGCCAGGGAATGGACACGCTGCTTCGACTGATCAGCGAAACCATCCCGCGGCCCAGCGTGAAGCTGCGGCTGCTGGTGCCCTACGACCACGGCGAAGTCATCAGCCGCTTGCACAGCGAGGACGCCGAAATCCTCGCCATGGAGCACGGGGAAGACGGCACACGGCTCGATGTGCTGGTTCGTGAGGGCTTGGCAGCGGAGCTGGAACGATTCCTGCGGCATGACTGACACCCGGGTACCGGCCGGCGAGGCGTTGCGACTGCTCGATGTCGCGGTCCAGGGCATGGGCGGCCAACACCGCGCCGGCCAGCACGAGATGGCTGCCAAAGTAGCCGAGGCTTTCGATCGCCGCCAGCACCTGCTGGTCCAGGCGGGCACCGGCACCGGCAAGTCGTTGGCCTATCTGATCCCGCTGATGGTGCAGGCCTTGGAGGGTGAGAAGCCGGCCATCGTCTCGACCGCGACGCTGGCCCTGCAATCGCAAATCGTCAAGCGGGACTTGCCGCGGCTGATGGAAGCCGTCGCCGATGAGCTTCCCCGGCCGCTGGATGTGGCGCTGCTCAAAGGGCGGAACAACTACGTCTGCCTGCATAAGCTGGCCGGCGGCTTTCCGGACGAAGACGCCCCTGCCGCGCTCTTCAGCCTCGGCGAGGACGCCGTCCCGCATCCGGCTCCTGCTGGCGGAGGGACGTCCACCGGGGCCGCGGGGGCGCTGGGCAAGGAGGTGGTGCGCCTGCGCGAATGGGCGCAGGAGACCGAGACCGGCGATCGCGATGAACTGGTGCCCGGCGTCAGCGACCGCGCGTGGCGCCAGGTCTCCGTGGGATCGATGGAATGCCTCGGCGCGCAAAAGTGTCCCCTCGCCGCCGAATGCTTCAGTGAACTGGCGCGCGGGCATGCGGCAGAGGCGGACATCGTGATCACCAACCACGCCATGCTCGCCATCAACGCCTTCGAGGGCGTGGCAGTGCTTCCGGACTACGACGTGGTGGTGATTGACGAAGCCCACGAATTGCAGGACCGCGTGACCAGCGCTGTGGCGGGGCAGCTGTCGGCTGCCATGGTCCGCACCGCGGCTTCGACCGCGCGCAAGCACACCGGGATCAGCGTGGAGCCTCTCAACTCGGCTGCCGGCGCCCTGGAGGATGTGCTGGAGCCGCTGCCGAGCGGATTGTTGGCCTCCGGCCTGCGCGAGGAGCAGGAGTTGGTACTCGTGCAGCTGCGGGAGGCGGCCCGTGCGGCGCTATCAGATTCCAAGCCCGAGGGATCCGGGGCAGCTGACGGCGGGAGGCAGATGGCCCGCTCCCGCCTTTCTGCGGTGCTGGAGATGGCCGAACGGCTGCTGTCGGCGGCGGATTCCCGCGAGGTCATTTGGGCGACCCGCCCGAGCACGTACGGCGAGACCGGCGACTACATCGCCAGTGACGACCAACCGGCAACGCTCAACATCGCGCCGTTGTCTGTTGCCTCCAGGCTGCGCGAGGGGCTGTTCGACGAACATACGGTGGTGCTAACCTCCGCCACGTTGTCGGTGGGGGGAACTTTTGACGCTGTTGCCGGTTCGCTTGGATTGTTGGGGGCCGGCGCTCCGGCGTACTCAAGCGCCGATGTGGGCAGCCCCTTCGATTACCCTCGCCAAGGCGTGCTGTACGTGGCATCGCACCTGCCCAAGCCGGGCCGCGGCACCAGCAGCGAGCAGCTCGACGAACTCGAGGAGCTGCTGAGGGCCTCACGCGGCGGTGCCCTCGGATTGTTCTCCTCGCGTCGCGCGGCAGAGGAAGCTGCCGCCGAAATGCGCAAGCGCACCGACCTGACCATCCTGTGCCAGGGCGAATCATCAATCGGGGCGCTGGTTCGCCAATTCGCCGATGAACCGGACACCTGCCTGTTCGGCACGATGACGCTGTGGCAGGGGGTCGATGTCCCGGGCGAGGCCTGCCGGTTGGTGGTCATCGACCGCATTCCGTTCCCGCGGCCGGACGACCCGTTGACCACCGCCCGTACCCGGTCGGTAGCCCAGACCGGAGGCAATGGTTTCATGACGGTCTCGGCCACCCACGCAGCGGTGCGGTTGGCCCAGGGCGCCGGCCGCTTGATTCGTGCTTCCAATGACAAGGGGGTGGTGGCCGTGTTGGATTCCCGTCTGGCCACCGCCCGCTATGGAAATTTCCTCCGCAGTGCCCTGCCGCCGTTTTGGAGTACGAAAGACGGCGCCATCGCCCGTCAGATTCTGGAGCGGCTGGCGGCTGCTGCAGCCTGAACCGGCTGGGGCAGGGACCGGGTCCCGCCGGTTCAGGCCACAGCAGGCCGAAGGTTCGGTGACGGAGGGGTCAGAGCGCGCGCATCACGGAGACAACTTTGCCCATGATGGTTGCGTGGTCGCCCAGAATCGGTTCATAGCGCGTGTTCTGCGGCAGCAGCCAGGTGTGCCCATCGCGCTGCCGGAAGGTTTTCACCGTTGCCTCGTCGTCGAGCAGTGCCGCAACAATGTCGCCGTTCTCGGCGGTGTGCTGCTGCCGAACCACCACCCAGTCGCCGTCGCAGATGGCAGCATCGATCATCGAATCGCCGGACACCTTCAGCATGAACAATTCGCCGTGCCCCACCAGCTGCCGGGGAAGCGGCATGACGTCCTCGACCGCCTGGTCTGCCAGGATCGGTCCGCCGGCGGCGATGCGCCCCACCAACGGCACCATTGCCGTATCGGATGAAGTGGTGAGTTCGGACACCGCGACGCCGCTAGAGCTGCGCAGCTGCTGCGGCTCGTCCACGCCCACTATTTCCACGCCGCCATGCTCAAGCGTCAGTGGGGTGAGGATCTCCATTGCCCGGGGACGCTTCGGGTCCCGCCGGATGTAGCCCATCTTCTCCAGTTGAGACAGCTGATGCGTGACGCTGGACAAGCTGGCCAAGCCGACAATGTCACCGATCTCGCGCATCGACGGCGGATACCCGTGGGCAATGACGGAGCGCTGGATCGTTTCCAAGATCTTCTTCTGCCGCGGCGTCAGGCTGCGTCCGACCTTGACAGGGCGGCCTCGTCGCCGCGCTCCGGCGGTGGTGGTGGTCTCTTCGGACATATCCGGCCCCGGTCTTCCCATGATGGTCCAGGTGCCGGGTCTGGCTGATGCGGAACCGGCACTCGGATTGCTGTCTCGACTGTTTTGTCAGTGGCGGCTGATGCACTGCAATTCACAGCCGCTCATGCCATCAACGCTAGGCCAGGCGGTGAGGAATTTCAAACATTTGTTCGACTGAGTCTCGACAATAGTCGATCACCAGTGCTAAAACTGTAGAAGATGCATTCGAAGATACGTTCGAATGCAGTGGTTCGATGATCGAAACCAGTCGAAATAGATCGAAAATCGGAAAGGTGGCACCATGTCCGCCCAGCTCGCACCGCAGTCCGCAGACCTCCGCGCCAACTCCGCCCTCCGGCTCACCCGCCGGGGCCGTTTGCTGCTGATTGGCCTGCCGCTCATGCTTGCCGCGGCCGTCGCGCTCACCTTGGTCGGCTTCTTCACCGCACCGGCGATGGCCGCTGCCGGGGGGCTGGGGCCGGGGCCAGCTGTTACTGTCACGGTCGGCAGCGGCCAGACGCTGTGGGATGTGGCAGTGCTGTCGGCCCCTGACCGCAACCCGCATGATGTCATCTTCGAGATCGCGCAATTGAACGGCCTGGATGGGGACATCGTCCATTCCGGCCAGCAGCTGCTCGTGCCGTCATCGCATTGAGGGAACCGTAATATGAGCCGCTTCGGCCCGCCCGATTCCTGCCCCGGGCGGGCCGAAGCTTAAGCTGGATCGGTGAGTGAGCAGTTAGAACGCCTGAACCGTCTGCCGTTGCGGGGGAATCTCCGGGGCCTGGAACCATATGGCGCCCCCCAGTTGGACGTGCCCATCCTCCTGAATGTCAACGAAAACACCCACGGATTGCCGGAGACGGTGCATCAAGCCATCGTCTCGGCCGTCAGTGCGGCGGCGGCCGGTTTGAACCGGTATCCGGACCGCGAGTTTACCGAGCTTCGGACGGCACTGTCCCGCTATCTGGAACACGGGCTCACGGCAGAGAACATCTGGGCCGCCAACGGTTCAAATGAAGTGCTGCAGCAAATCCTTCAGGCCTTCGGCGGGCCGGGCCGGACCCTGCTGAGCTTCCCCCCGACGTATTCCATGTACCCGCTGTTGGCCAGCGGGACGGACACCGAGTATGTTGCGGTTCCGCGGGGAGCGGACTTTACGATCTCTCCGGAAGCGGTTGCCGCTGCTGTCGCAGAAGCCGCTGCCAACGTCGTCGTCCTGTGTTCCCCGAACAACCCGACGGGCACCGCACTGGGGCTCGACGTTGTCGAGGCCGCCTACGAAGCGGGGGAGGCGTCCAACGCCATCGTGATAGTGGATGAGGCCTACGCCGAATTCGCCCACGCCGGCACGCCGAGCGCGCTGACGCTGCTGCCCGGCCGGGAGCGGCTGATCGTCTCGCGCACCATGAGCAAGGCTTTCGCCCTTGCCGGTGCCCGAGTGGGGTACCTTGCCGCCGCACCGCAGATTGCCGATGCCCTGCGCCTGGTCCGCCTGCCCTACCACCTGTCCGCGATCACCCAGGCGACGGCGCTGGCCGCACTGGAACATGCTGGCGCCCTGCTCGCCAATGTTGAGGACATCAAGACCCAACGGGACCGCATTGTCGACGGACTTGCCGAGCTGGGGTTGAAGCCTGCACCGTCGGACTCCAACTTTGTGTTCTTCGGCGGTCTGGACGACCCGCACGCGGTGTGGCAGGGCCTTCTGGAAACCGGCGTGCTGATCCGCGACGTCGGGATTCCTGGACATCTGCGGGTGACGGCGGGCACTGAGGCCGAGACCACAGCCTTCCTCGACGGCATCAAGGCTCTGATGTCGAGCCGAGTCTCCTAAACTGTACTAAGAGCGCACCGGCCTGGCCGGTCAACCATTTTCGTCAAAGGACTCCCATGACCGTGGATACCACCACCGGACGTACCGCACGCCTCGAACGCATCACCAGCGAGTCGTCCGTGCTGGTTGAACTGGATCTCGACGGCACCGGCCGATCCGAGATCAGCACCACCGTGCCGTTCTACGACCATATGCTCACCGCACTGTCGAAGCATTCGCTGGTCGATCTGACCGTGAAGGCCACTGGCGACACCCATATCGACGCCCACCACACCGTGGAAGATGTCGCCATCACGATCGGCGAGTGCTTGAAGCAGGCCCTGGGTAACAAGGCCGGGATCCGCCGGTTCGGCGAAGCAACGGTACCGCTGGATGAGGCGCTGGCCCACGCCGTCGTCGACGTCTCCGGCCGTCCCTACCTGGTGCACTCAGGAGAACCGGCCGGCCAGGAATACCACCTGATCGGCGGGCACTTCACCGGATCCTTGACGCGCCACGTTTTCGAAGCCATCACGCTGCACGCCCAGATCTGCCTGCACATGCGCGTGCTGGGCGGCCGCGACCCGCACCATATCGTCGAGGCCCAGTTTAAGGCGTTCGCCCGGGCATTGCGCGCCGCGGTTGAGTCCGATCCCCGGGTCGAGGGCATTCCCTCAACGAAGGGTGCCCTGTGACGGCTGGGCCCAAAGTCACCGTACTGGACTACGGATCCGGGAATGTGCGCTCGGCGGTCCGGGCGCTGGAACACGTCGGTGCCGACGTCACGCTCAGTCATGCTTCCGAGGATGTGCTTAACGCCGACGGGTTGTTGGTCCCCGGCGTCGGTGCCTTCGCCACGGTCATGGAAGGACTGAAGTCTGTTGATGCCCTTCGCTGGATCGGACGCCGGGTGGCCGGCGGCCGGCCGGTGCTGGGCATTTGCGTGGGCCTGCAGGTCATGTTCGAAGAGGGAGTGGAACACGGGGTCCGCACGCAGGGGATCGGGGAATGGCCCGGAGTCGTGGAAGCGCTGCCGGCGGAGGTAGTGCCGCACATGGGGTGGAACACCGTTGACGCCGCGGAGGGCAGCCGATTGTTCGCCGGCATCGAAGACGAGCGGTTCTACTTTGTGCACTCCTACGGTGTGCAGCACTGGAACTTTGATATCACCCAGCCGGCGATGGCGCCGCCGCGGGTGACCTGGTCCACGCATGGGGCCCCGTTTATCGCGGCCGTTGAAAACGGTCCACTGAGTGCTACGCAATTCCATCCGGAGAAGTCCGGCGACGCCGGCGCGGAGTTGCTCCGCAACTGGCTGAAGACGCTGCGATAGCCGTGGGTAGCCTCCTCCTCATGGCCCTGGCCGGGCTGCTGGCCGGCGGTGCCATCTCGTTCCGGCAACAGCGGCTGCCCAAGTGGTCGGCCATCGTCTTCTGGATTTTGGCGGGGATGGCCCTGCTGGCTGCCTACCTGCTCACCCTCGGTCCGACCGAGTAACCACCCACAGCCCGCGCAGCTGACGGCGCAGAAAGCGGAATCACTATGACGAACCAAACGCCCATCCTCGAACTCCTGCCGGCAGTCGACGTAGCAGACGGCCAGGCAGTCCGGCTCGTCCAGGGCGAAGCCGGCAGCGAGACAGGCTACGGCGACCCGCTGGAAGCTGCCATGGCGTGGCAGAACGACGGGGCGGAATGGGTGCACCTCGTGGATCTCGACGCGGCTTTCGGCCGAGGCAACAACACAGAAGTGCTGCGCCGCGTCGCCGACGAGCTGAAGATCAAGGTGGAGCTGTCCGGCGGCATCCGCGATGACGAGTCCTTGGAACGGGCGCTGGAATTTGGTGCCACCCGCGTCAACCTGGGCACCGCCGCTCTGGAAAACCCGGAATGGACAGCGCGCGCCATTGAACGGCACGGCGACGCCATCGCCGTCGGTCTCGACGTCCGCGGCACCACGCTTGCGGCCCGCGGCTGGACGAAGGATGGCGGTGACATCTGGGACGTCCTGTCGCGGCTCGAAGATGCCGGTTGCGCCCGCTATGTGGTGACCGACGTGACCAAAGACGGCACACTGCGCGGACCGAATATCGACCTGCTGCGGCAGATGTGTGAGCGGACCGACAAGCCGGTGGTGGCCTCCGGCGGTATTTCCAGCCTGGCTGACCTACGGGCGCTGCGTGAGCTGGTCCCGACCGGAGTCGAAGGAGCCATTGTCGGCAAGGCCCTCTACGCGGGCAAGTTCACCCTGCCCGAAGCCCTCGACGTCGCCGGACGGCGCTGAGGTACCAGCGTGGCTAAGAAGGAGCTGCCAGCCCACATCGCCGCAGCACTCGCGGGAGCGGGCGGTGCGGGGGATTCGGCGGGCCAAACCTGGGCCGGGCGGGACCTGAGCGGCGAAGGAAATCCGCTGCACCAGTTCGATCACGACGACGGCAGCACCGACCCGGCCTATGAAGCGGCGCTTCAGTGGCTGGCCGCCGGCACCGGCGGGGAAGCGGAAGTGGTGGCCGCCCTGGCCAACGCCCGCGTTTTCGTCCCCATCGTGGCCACGCTCGGAGAAGAGGCGGAGGGCAGCGGCGGCCTGACGTCGGATAAACAGGCGGACATGGCTCTGGTGACCCTGCAAGCCCCGGACGGGCGCCGTGCGCTGCCCGCGTTCAGCAATACCGCCGCTCTCGAAGCCTGGCATCCCGAAGCCCGGCCGGTGGCCGTCTACGCTCCGCGGGCGGCGTTGGCGGCAGTGTCGGAAGACGCAGAACTGATGGTCATGGACCCGGGCGCCGCGTTGACCTTCGTGGTCCGGCGGCCGGCCGTGTGGGCGTTGGCCAAGCAGCACGAATGGGTGCCCTCCTACCGCGATCCGGGGCTGCTGGACTGGGTGGCCGAAGCGACCAGCGCCGAAGAAGCCGTCATGGCCGCATCCGTCGAGCCCGGGACCGGCATCGCGGTGCGTGCGGCCGATGGCTCGGTAGTGGCGGGCGGAGGCCACGGTCCGGAGCTGCGCTTAGTGCTGCAGGTGCGTGACGGCCTGGGGCGCGAGGAGTTGGCCGGCCTGGCAGGGCGGATCCAAGACCGGCTGCAGGCACGGCAGGAATTTGCCGAGCGTGTGGATTCGCTGGAGCTCAAGTTCACCCGCTGAGCTTCGCACGGGTCCGCCTGCACCAGGAGCATTAAAGATAAGAACGACGCCGGTGCGGGGCACCGGCGTCGTTCTGTGCAGTTCTGGAGTTCTTGCCAGGCTAGTTGACCGGACCGGTGAACTTCTCGCCCGGGCCCTTGCCCGGCTCGTCCTGGATGACAGAGGCCTCGCGGAAGGCGAGCTGCAGGGAGCGGAGGCCATCGCGCAACGGGCCTGCGTGCTGGCTGCCGATTTCCGGCGCAGCAGCGGTCACGAAGCCGGCCAGCGCGGTGATCAGCTTGCGGGCTTCATCTAGGTCTTTGAGCTCTTCCGCATCCTCGCCGGCGGCCAAACCGCATTTCACGGCGGCGGCGCTCATCAGGTGGACTGCCGCGGTGGTGATGACTTCGACGGCGGGCACTTCGGCGATATCGCGCATCTGTCCCAAGACTTCCTGTTCCTGGGGGGAGGCAGAACCGGCGTCCGGCGCGAAGCTGTGGCGATGGTCGTCGGTCTGCGGATTGTTATCTGAGCTGCTCATACTGGTAAGCTTTTCACAGACCAATTGGATCCGGTTACTTATGTGCCTGAAAGCACGTAGGCAAAAGGGTCCGATCTGCAAGCGGAGACCTCTCCCACCCGTCGGTATGGCTAGCCAGAGCTGCCGGGTTTCGGTCGGCAGGCTACGGCCGGCAACGTTGAACAACGTTGCCCACGCCCAGTCCGGAACTCCACAGTTCCGCCTGCCGCCACTTCGAGGCCTTCGATTGCGCTTGCAATGGGAGGCCTTCTTTCATTGCCGGCGGCAGACGAATATCAGTGACAGGAGCCACCCATTAGCGAGCCAAGAATCAACGATCGTATCCGCGTTCCCGAGGTGCGTTTAGTCGGGCCGAACGGTGAACAGGTGGGCATTGTTCGTATTGAGGATGCTCTGCGCCTGGCCACGGAATCGGATCTTGACCTGGTTGAGGTCGCGCCGCAGGCAAAGCCTCCGGTGTGCAAGCTGATGGATTTTGGCAAGTACAAGTATGAGGCTGCGGTCAAGGCACGCGAGGCGCGCAAGAATCAGACGAACACCGTGCTCAAGGAAATCCGGTTCCGGCTGAAGATCGACAAGCACGACTACGAGACCAAACGCGGTCACGCGCTGCGGTTCCTCGGAGCCGGTGACAAGGTCAAGGCCATGATCCAGTTCCGCGGCCGCGAACAGCAGCGTCCGGAAATGGGCATCCGCCTGCTGCAGAAGTTTGCCGAGGACGTCGCAGAGGTCGGCATGATCGAATCGACTCCGCGGATTGACGGCCGCAACATGGTCATGGTGATCGGCCCGACCAAGAACAAGGCCGAAGCCAAGGCAGAGGCCCGGCGGGCCGCGCAGAAGGCGGACGCCAAGGCAGCCAACGAGGCCGGCAAGCAGCGGGTGGACACCAGCGACGATCAGGCGCCGTTGACCCAGAGCCTGGGCGACCTGCTACCGGAAGGCCTTGCCGCCATGGCAAGCCAGCCGGAGGAGACCGCTGAAGCACCCGCAGAACTGGCCGCGCCGGCAGTTGCAGAGCCGGAAGCGCCAGCAGTGGTTGAGTCCGAGAAGCCTGCCGAGGTTGAAGCAGAGGCCAAGACGGAGGAACAGCCCGCGGCTGCACCGAAGGCGAAGCCTGCTGCCGAGACCAAGCCGGCGGCCGCACCGAAGGCGAAGCCTGCAGCGGAGGCCAAGCCTGCCGTTCCGGCGAAGCCTGCAGCGGAGGCCAAGCCTGCCGTTCCGGCGAAGCCTGCAGCGGAGGCCAAGCCTGCCGTTCCGGCGAAGCCTGCAGCGGAGGCCAAGCCTGCCGTTCCGGCGAAGCCTGCAGCGGAGGCCAAGCCTGCCGTTCCGGCGACGCCTGCAGCCCCTGCCGAGGCCAAGCCCGCGGCACCCAAGCCCGCAGCCCGGCCCAAGCCGGCGGCGCGGCCTGCAGCACCCAAACCTGCTGGCCGGTCCGGCTCCAAGAGCTAAGACCGTCCAGAGAGCATCCGGCATTTTGCCGGGCACACCCTTGTGTCCGGTGTCGGTAGACAAGTAAACCGCCGGTGCCCATAGCGGCACCGCACGAGCCGAAGGTCCGCAACGACCTGAGGAAGACGTAAGGAGAACGGCAGCCATGCCGAAGCAGAAGACCCACAGCGGCGCCAAGAAGCGCTTCAAGCTCACCGGCAGCGGCAAGCTCAAGCGCCAGCAGGCCAACCGTCGCCACTACCTGGAGCACAAGCCTTCCACGCTGACCCGCCGCCTCGCAGGTGACAAGATCGTTGCTCCGGCAGACGTGCGCAACATCAAGAAGATGCTCGGCATCTAACTTTCTCCCTCGGGTCCGTACGGCGTCAGCCGTCGGTACCATCCCAGCAAGTTTTGCCCCGACCGCTGATCGTTGCGGTCGAACCACCGGGCACCAATCATCAAAAGGAGTACGCACGTGGCACGTGTGAAGCGGGCGGTCAACGCCCACAAGAAGCGCCGGGTTATCCTGGACCGGGCTGCCGGATACCGCGGACAGCGGTCCCGCCTGTACCGCAAGGCCAAGGAACAGCTGCTGCACTCGTTCGTGTACAGCTACGGCGACCGCCGCAAGCGTAAGGGCGACTTCCGCCGCCTGTGGATCCAGCGCATCAACGCTGCGTCCCGCGCCAACGGCCTGACCTACAACCGCCTCATCCAGGGCCTGAAGGCCGCCGAGGTGCAGGTCGACCGCCGCATGCTGGCCGAGCTGGCCGTCTCCGACGCCAACGCCTTCGCAGCACTGGTGAAGGTTGCCAAGGACGCACTGCCTGCCGACACGTCCGCTCCCGCCGAGCGTCCGGCCGCTGCTGCCAAGCCGGCTGCCAAGGCCAAGGCCACTCCGGCTGCCAAGGCTGCTCCTGCCGCCAAGGCCGCTCCCGCCGCTGAAGCCGGCGAAGTTGCCGGCGCCGTGAAGGCTGTTGACGGCGAGGACGCGCCCGCCGGTTACAGCATCAAGGGCAACCAGTCCAAGAAGTACCACGTTCCGGGTTCCACCTGGTACGAGAACACCACCCCGGTGTACTGGTTCGAGTCCGTCGAGGCCGCCAAGGCTGCCGGTTTCGAGCCCGCCGGCGGCGAAGCCCGCCAGAAGGTTGCCGAGTAAGTACCGGATGCATGAACCGCCAGATGGCGACGTTATAGTCGCTGTATGAGCATTACCGGGCGCCCGCAAGCTACGATCATGTCCAACCCCCGAGCAGATCGGGTCAAGGATGTGGCCAAGCTTGGCGGGCGCTCGGTGCGTTTAAAGCGCCGGCAATTCCTCGCCGAAGGCCCGCAGGCGGTCCGCGAGGCCTTGTCCGCCCACCGCGCGGACATTGCATCCGGAGGCGACGGGATCGTGGTCGAGGTCTTTGCTACCGAAGCCTGTCTGGACCGGTTGCCCGAACTGTTGGATCTGGCCGACGGCGTGCCGCTTCGGATGGCCACGGACGCAGTCCTCGCGGCCATGGCCGACACCGTCAACCCGCAAGGGATCGTGGCGGTCTGCCATTATCTGGACCGGCCGCTGAATGAAGTGTTGCAGGCCAAGCCGCTGCTGCTGGCCGTCATGGTCCGGGTACAGGATCCCGGCAATGCCGGAACCATCCTGCGGGCCGCAGACTCTGCGGGCGCCGACGCCGTCGTGCTGACCAACTCCAGCGTGGATATCTACAACCCCAAGGCTGTGCGTTCCACGGCTGGATCGCTCTTCCACCTGCCCGTGGTGACCGGGCACGACTTCGACGAGTTGGCCGCCGCCCTGCGGGCAGCCGGCCTGACCATGCTCGCAGCTGACGGGTACGGAACGATCGATTTGGACGATTTGCAGGACCGCAGCGCGCTGTCCCGTTTGGGGGAGGGGCCCGCAGCGGCGGACGACGGCGCTGCCCGCCTTCCGGATCTGGCGTCGCCAACTGCCTGGCTCTTTGGGAACGAAGCCCAGGGGCTGGCGTCGGAGGAGCTCGCTGCGGCGGACCACCGGGTGGCGGTGCCGGTCTACGGCCAGGCAGAGAGCCTCAACGTCGGCACCGCGGCCACGGTCTGCTTGTATGCGTCGGCAAGGTCGCAGCGACGGGGCAACCGGCCGGTCTAGCCACTCCCAAACGACCGGGGGCGGACGGTACCGTAAGAACCGCTGTGTGTGGACTATGACCGGCGCGGGCGACCTGGGAGGTTAGGGATGGCAGCCAACGGCGGAACCAAGGCGATCGTGGCGGCTCTGGCCGCCAATCTGACCATTGCCGCACTAAAATTCGTCGCGTATTTCCTGACCCTATCGTCTTCCATGTTGGCCGAGGCCATCCACTCGGTGGCTGACTCCGGCAACCAGATCCTGCTGCTGGTCGGCGGAAAACAAGCCGCACGTCAGGCCAGTCCCAGCCACCCGTTCGGTTACGGCCGAGACCGTTACATTTACGCGTTCATCGTTTCGATCGTGTTGTTCAGCGCCGGCGGATTATTCGCGCTGTACGAGGCCTACCATAAGTGGCAGGATCCGCATCCCATCGAAGGCTTCTGGTGGTGGGTCCCCTTGGCGGTCTTGGTTGGCGCGATCATCGCGGAATCCTTTTCGCTGCGCACTGCCATCAGGGAGTCGAACCCCTTACGCGGCAGCACCGGCTGGGTCGATTTCATCCGCCGGTCGAAGTCGCCTGAACTGCCGGTGATCCTGCTGGAAGACTTTGGCGCCCTCCTGGGGTTGGTGTTCGCCTTGTTCGGCGTCAGCCTGACCCTGCTGACCGGTAACGGTCTGTGGGACGCGGCAGGCACGGCCATGATCGGTTTGCTGCTGGTGGCCATCGCCGCCGTGCTCGCCATTGAGACCAAGTCCCTGCTGCTGGGCGAATCCGCCACGCGCCAGCATATCCGGCTCATCGAAGAAGCCATCGGCGCCGACAACGCGACCCAGGTCATTCACCTCAAGACCATGCATCTGGGGCCCGAGGAACTCCTTGTGGCGGCCAAGATCAGCGTGGGGCGAAGCGACTCAGGCCAAGAGATCGCCAGGTTGATCGATGAAGCCGAACAGCGCATCCGTGAAGCGGTGCCGATCGCCACCGTTATCTATCTGGAACCGGATATCTACCGGTCGGAGTCCGAGCGTCGCACAGCCCGCCAAACCTGATCGAGGCCGGATGCCCGATGGCACGGGTGTCGGTCAGGCCGGCTGCGGCCCGGCTCAGCGGATGACGCTGTGCCGCTTCTCGATCGCTCCGCTGACGGCGGCAATGGCGAGCCCCAAGGCCGCCAGTCCGGCGCCGACCAGGGCCGGGGCCGCGAAGCCCCAGCCCCAGGAGATCACCAGTCCGCCCAGGAAGGCACCCAGCGCGTTGGCCAGATTGAGGGCCGAATGGTTCAGCGAGGCAGCCAGAGTCTGCGCGTCAGGCGACGCATCCATCAGCCGGGTCTGCAGCGCGGGAATCAAGCTGGATCCCGCCACGCCCAGCAGGAAGACCAGCGGAACCGCGAGCATCGCAACGGAGGAGGCTGCCCAGAAGAGCACCAGAACGACGACGATGGCCGTCATGACCTGGTAGATGGTGCCCATCACGGACCGATCCGCCAACCGGCCGCCAATGAATGTGCCGACCACCATGCCCAAGCCATAGAGGCCGACGATCAGCGGCAGGGCAGCAGGGGCCAGGCCGGTGACTTCCGTCATGGTGGGACTGATGTAGGAGTAGACGGCGAAGAACCCGCCGAACCCGACCACGCCGATCAACAGCGCCAGCCACACATGGATCCGTTTCAACGCGCGGAGTTCGCGGCGGATGCCGGCTTCTTCATGTGCCGGGCTGAAGGGGACAAGGCGTTGGATCATCAGCACCGTCACGGCTCCGACGATGCCCACGGCCACGAACATCAGCCGCCATCCGTACTGCTGGCCCAGCCAAGTCACCAACGGCACGCCGACGACGTTGGCCACCGACAGGCCCAGCATCACCATGGCAACCGCTTGGGCGCGTCGGCCCGGGGACACCAGCGAGGCTGCAAGGACCGCGGCCACGCCAAAGTAGGCGCCGTGCGGCAGGCCGGAGATAAACCGGGTGACAAGCATGGTGGCGTAGTCAGGCGCGAGGACAGATGAAAGGTTCCCCAGCGTGAACAGGACCATCAGCCCCAGCACCAAATGCTTGTGCGGCAGCCGGGCTCCGAGACCGGCCAGCAGGGGCGCTCCGACCACCACGCCCAAGGCGTAGGCGGAGATCAGATGCCCGCTCTCCGGGATACTGATGTCCAGGCCTTGGGCCACGTTCTGGAGCAGGCCCATGATGGCAAATTCCGTGGTGCCGATGGCAAACCCGCCCATGGCCAGCGCAACGATGGCCCAGACCGTCCGGCGGTTGTCGGTCTGCGTCCGTGGGGCTGCCAGGGCGGCTGAATTCATCTGTCGGCTTTCTTTTGAGCTGCATCGGGTGCACGGGAAGGGGAATAGTCGCGCCGTTGCGGCGGGAGCGGCGGTATGCCGATGACCGCCGAACGCACCGGCAGTTACTGTACGGCAACACATCTGCGCGGTGTCCCATTCCGGCTGGGACAAAAATGTGGGCCGAGGCACAGCCATCTCCGGGCCGCGGGCAGGGACCAACCGGACCGTAGACTGGTCGGCGTGCACATGAGCCTGAAACAAATTGTCGGCGCGGCCATCCTCGATCACCGCGCAGCACCCGTCGGATTCCTCGCCGCCCGGCGCACGGCGCCGGAGTCGCTGGCCGGCCTGTGGGAGTTTCCCGGCGGCAAGGTGGAGCCGGGGGAGAGCTGCGAGGACGCCCTTCGGCGCGAAATCCGCGAGGAGCTCGGGGTGGAGATTGAGCTTGGCGCGGAGGTGGCCGGTCCGCTCGAGCAGGGCTGGCCGCTCAACGAAACGGCGGCCATGCGGGTGTGGTGTGCGTACATTACCGACGGCCGGCCGGAGCCGCTTGAAGACCACGACGAACTGCGCTGGGTCCGGCTGGAGGAGAGCGAAGCCACGTCATTGCCTTGGATTCCGGCCGACTTTCCGATTGTCGCGGCTGTCCTCAGGGCGGCCAAGGCGGTTAGCCGCCCCGCCTGACGAACTCCACAGCGCCTCCACGCGGCCCGGACCCGGTGCCGAACGGCTAGAACAACGTTGCCTGCCCACCCTCTGGCACTACCGCCGCGATCGTTCCTCCGTTCGGCCGAATGGAAGAAGCGTCTGCCTGCGGTGTGTTGACGTCGCGCAGCCGGGCTGCACTCTGCAAACCGTGCCGCCGCTTGGCTGCGCCCACCCGGGCGGCCAGCCAGCGCCGGTAATCCTTGGAGGCATACGTTCCGCCGTCGTAGAGGCGGCGGTAGCTGCCAACCAGTTGCGGATATTCCTTGGCCAGCCACTGCATGTACCATTCCCGGGCGCCGGGACGAAGATGCAGCGCGCCCGCCGTCATGCTGGTGGCACCGGCGGCGGCTACCGAGGCACACAGGTCGTCGAGCGCCTCTTCGGAATCCGTCAGCCAGGGCAGGATCGGCATCGCCATCACCGAACACGGCAGTCCGGCGTCGCTGAGCTTGGCGATCAGGTCCAGCCGCGCCCGCGGGGTTGGTGTTCCCGGCTCCACCCGGTGCGCCAAGCCGGCGTCGGTCATGGCCAGCGAGATACCCATGCCGACGTCGACGTCCTTTGCCGCCTCATGCAACAAGGGCAAATCGCGGGCCAGCAAGGTCCCTTTGGTCAGGATTGAAAACGGGGTGCCGGAATCGGCCAGGGCCCGGATGATCTCCGGCATCAGCTTGTACCGGCCTTCTGCCCGCTGATACGGGTCCGTGTTGGTACCCATGGCCACGTGGTCGTGCTTCCACGACGGCTTGGCGAGTTCCCGGCGCAGCACCTCACCGGCGTTGATCTTCACCACCAGCTGGCTGTCGAAGTCCAACCCGGTATCAAGACCAAGATAGCTGTGGGTGTTGCGGGCGAAGCAGTTGTGGCTGACGACACCATTAGCAATGAAGTCGCCCGTTCCCGTTGTGATGTCGAACATTTCTTGTTCTTGGCCGAGATCCTCGATCAAGACGATTCGGAGGTCTGCATCCGATTTCACCGCCAGCCCTTCGATCTTGAGCTTGCGGGAGATTGCCGGAGTTGTGGCGCCGAAAAAGCGTGTACGCATCTGGAGCCCTCCGACTACGCGGATTTGGGCGACGCCGTTCGCCCGGGCAGGCTCCCTAACGTGGGTGATTCCGAGAGCCGACATAGCGGCTTCGATGTGCGTGAGTATCTCCTGATTGGAGTTGCTGATCCGCAGCACTCCTCGAGAGCAACTGCCTTCAGCATCGAAGACTCCAGCCAGAAAGCCGGCGTTCCATGCGTCGCAGGGCTCAACTGGCCATTCAATGAGGCCTCTGATGGCGTCATAGTGGGCCGCACGGGAGGTATGAATCGCCGTCATTTGCTTCCGGGTATCGGTTTTCGTCCCGAAGGGGCGTTGGACGGTCGATATCCCTTCCTTCGCGAGATAGCCCCGCGTCCGTTCCAGTGCCTCTGAATCCGTGCGTGCTAAACGGAACATGCTGACGTTGTTCGGGGTGCCGCTGGCCCGTGTGTAGGTGCGCCGCAACAACATGGCGTCGCCACGAATCATTCCGGTGAGGTATCCGCGGCGGTAGGTTTCGCCTTGCTCTGGCCCGTAAGCCTCAAGCGCCAGCCCGCGGAAACCGAAACCCATGAGCTTGTTATGAGGCGTTAGATAGGGCCGTTGTTCTGCTCCCCACATCGCGCCTTGTACAAATTTCCATCCGCGATCGCTAAGGAAGCGGTGGTCGCCACTCGCCACAATTTGAGTACCATCTCCCAGCGTGAGCCGATAGGCGTGTTTGCGAGTGGGCCATTTAGCCTCCACCTGCGTCCTTGTATAGCGACGATAGCGGCCGCGGACTTCCGTCCCCATGACCTGATCGCCAACCATTATCTTGTGGAGCGCCTTTTGCCTGCCGTCCGCCATCAGGATCAGCGTGTCTGGATGCAGACAGTATGTGCACGCATGCGAGCAGCCCCGATACGGGTTGATGGTCCACGCGAAAGGCATCGCAGACTGGCTGGGAACCCGGCTGAGCGCGGACTTCGCCAGCACCTCGTGAAAGGTGATACCCGCGAACTCCGGCGTCTGCACACTGCGGACGAGGTTGCTCAGTTTGGCGAGCCCCGGCAACGCAGCGGGAGCCTCGGCGGTGACTAACTGTCCATCCCAGCGCATGTATTTATTAGAACACATCTTCGAATCGGTGCCCAGCCCTGGGGCGGGGGAGCCGATCCCTCGCGCGAATGGAGGGACAAGCTCGGTGGAGAACTAATGCCCGCCAAGGGATGGTTAGGGCAGACTGGTGCCGTGAGCGGAATCCGGTGGGTGCTGCACGTCGATCTCGACCAGTTCATCGCGGCCGTGGAAGTGCTCCGGCGGCCGGAGCTTAAGGGCAAGCCGATCATCGTCGGCGGTCGGGGCGACCCGACGGAACGAGCCGTCGTGTCGACCGCATCCTACGAAGCCAGGGCGTTTGGCGTGGGTTCCGGAATGCCCCTACGCGTTGCGGCCCGGAAGGTGCCGGAGGCCGTGATCCTGCCCGTCGATCATGAGGCGTACCTCGCGGCGTCTGAAACTGTGATGGCTACCTTGCGCGCGCAGCCCGGCGCCACCGTGCAGGTGCTGGGTTGGGACGAAGCCTTTGTGGGCACCGAGACAGAGAATCCGGAAGCTTACGCCCGGCAGGTGCAGGCAGCTGTTTTGGAGCGGACCCTATTGCACTGCAGCGTGGGCATCGGTGACACCCTGGTGAGGGCCAAGGTCGCTACCGGTTTCGGTAAGCCGGCCGGAGTCTTCCGTCTCACCGCCGGGAACTGGCTCGACGTCATGGGCAGCCGGCCAACCAAGGACCTGTGGGGCGTCGGCACCAAAGTGTCGGGCCGGCTGGCCAAACTCGGCATCGACACCGTCGCCGAGCTCGCCGCGACCGACCCCCAAGACCTGGTTCCGGAGTTCGGCCCGAGGATGGGTCCTTGGTACGCGGAGCTGGGGCGCGGGGATGGCGCCAGCGTTGTGGACGACACCCCGTGGATAGCCCGCGGACACAGCCGGGAGACCACCTTCCAGCACGATCTGACCGAGCCTGCCCAGGTGGACGGCGCCGTGAGGGAGCTGACGGCGCGAGTGCTTGAAGATGTTGTGGCGGAAGGGCGGCCCGTGGTTGGGCTGACCCTCAAGGTTCGGTATGCGCCGTTCATCACCAAGACCCACGCGAGGAAAATTCCCGAGACCTTCGACCGGAACGACATCCTCGCTCGGGCCTTGGACCTGTCAGGCGCGATCGAAGCGGGCCGTCCGATCCGGCTCCTCGGACTGCGGGCCGAAATGGCAATGCCCGACGATGCCCGCCAGGGACATACGCCGACGCGCGGCGGTTGGTGACGGTCTCGCGCCGCCGGTCCCGTAATGGGCCGGGGGCCGGGTGGGCCGGGGGTCAGAACACCGGAGTGGCTGGGTCACGGCGCCGGCCCGGACCCCGCCGGACCGTCCGTTCGATGTAGCCGCCGGCGCGCAGGCCCGCGTGCCGTTCGAAAAAGTTCCGCGACGCCGGATCGCCGGTCCGCCACACAGACCACAGTGCGGCACAGGCGTAGAGCGGCAGGAACGGCAGGCCGAGGCAGAGCGCGTATTGCGTGCTGTGGCGTGACTCATGGGCCAGCAGCAGCGGGTTGTCTGCCGAGCCGGAGGCCGTCCGGCGGAGGAGCACCACATTGCCCACCGTAAATGCAGGGGCCTTGGGTAGCCTGGGCCGGTAGCCGTGGGCCAGGATCAGGCCCTTCGGGCCGCGGGCCAGGCTGCAGCGCGCCGCCGCGGCGAGGCCCAGTCCGGCCAGCGTGGAGCCGTTGAGCAGGTTCCAGCCGGCACGCAGCTTCTCTAACGGCGTCATGGGCCCATCGTAGGCGTTTCGGGCCGGTGCCTGCCGGTGAACTAGACTGGTGTGGTTGCCCGTGCGCGGGCAGAAACCCTTTAACCTATTCCGAGGTCCCAACAGCACATGTCTGACGTGACACCCCCAGCCCAGGAGCAGCTCGTGCCGAGCCCGCTCGATGAAGCGGCGGTCGCCGCCGCCGTCGAGCAGGCGATGATGGCTTTCAAGGCCGCCTCAGACCTGGACGAACTCAAGACAGCCCGTCTCGCCCATGTCGGCGAGAAGTCCCCGCTGAGCCTGGCCAACCGAGAAATCGGCAAGCTGGCCAAAGAAGACAAAGCGGCCGCCGGCAAGATCATTGGCCCGGCCCGCGGACGTATCAACCAGGCGCTGGCTGCCCGCACCGCGGAGCTGGAAGCCGAGCGGGAAGCGCAGATCCTGGTCGAGGAAGCCGTGGATGTCACCGCGGCTCCGCGCCGCCGTCGTGCCGGTGCCCGGCATCCGCTCTCCACGCTGCAGGAGCGGGTCAGCGACATCTTCGTGGGCATGGGCTGGGAGATCGCCGAAGGCCCGGAAGTTGAATCCGAGTGGTTCAACTTCGACGCCCTGAACTTCAAGCCGGACCACCCGGCGCGCGAGATGCAGGACACGTTCTTTGTGGAGCCGCCGGAAGCACACTTGGTGCTGCGCACCCACACCTCTCCGGTGCAGGTCCGTTCCATGCTGGAACGGGATCTGCCCGTGTACGTGCTCTGCCCGGGCCGGACCTTCCGCACGGATGAGCTGGACGCCACCCATACGCCGGTGTTCCACCAGTTCGAGGGCCTGGCTGTGGACAAGGGCCTGACCATGGCCGACCTGCGCGGCACCCTGGAACACTTCTCCCGGCAGATGTTCGGCGCCGAGGCGAAAATCCGGCTGCGTCCGGCGTACTTCCCGTTCACCGAGCCCTCCGCCGAGATGGACATCTGGCACCCGGGCGCCAAGGGCGGACCGCGCTGGATCGAGTGGGGCGGCTGCGGCATGGTCAACCCGAACGTGCTGCGCGCCGCCGGCATCGATCCGGAGGTCTACTCCGGCTTCGCCTTCGGCATGGGCATTGAACGCACGCTC
The DNA here is from genome assembly GCF_022637435.1 of Arthrobacter sulfonylureivorans. Classification (NCBI taxonomy): domain Bacteria; kingdom Bacillati; phylum Actinomycetota; class Actinomycetes; order Micrococcales; family Micrococcaceae; genus Arthrobacter; species Arthrobacter sulfonylureivorans. Next base: position 2,673,626 of record NZ_CP093326.1, on the reverse strand, counting down.
ATGTTCCGCAACGACGTCCCGGACATGCACGACATGATCGAAGGCGACGTCCGCTTCAGCCAGCACTTCGGGATGGAGATCTAGAAGAATGCGTATTCCCCTTTCCTGGCTGCGCGAGTACGCGCAGGTTCCCGTTGACGCAACCGCCGAGGACGTCATGGCCGACCTCGTCACGGTTGGCCTCGAAGAAGAGGACGTCCACCGTCCGTCCGACTCGGTCTCCGGGCCGATCGTGGTGGGACAGGTCCTGGATGTGGTCAAGGAACCGCAGACCAACGGCAAGACCATCAACTGGTGCCACGTCCGCGTGGTGCCGGAGGGCGCCGAACAGACGCTCACCGGCGACGGGATCGACCCGTCCGGCGTGCAGGGCATTGTCTGCGGCGCCCACAACTTCGAGGCCGGTGACAAGGTCGTGGTGACGCTGCCCGGCGCCGTCCTGCCCGGAGACTTCCGGATCACGCCGCGCAAGACCTACGGCCACACCTCCGCCGGCATGATCGCCTCTGCCCGCGAACTCGGCATCGGCGACGACCATGACGGCATCATTGTGCTCTCCCGGCTTGGCCTCGACCCGGAAATCGGCGCGGACGCGATGGAACTGCTCGGCCTGACCGACGAGGCTGCCGAGATCAACGTGACGCCTGACCGCGGCTATTGCTTCTCCATCCGCGGTGTGGCCCGCGAATACGCGCTCGCCACCGGCACCTCTTTCACCGATCCGGCTGCGCAGGTCGAGGTTGCCGCCGCGAGCGGCGAGGGCTACCGCGTCCGGCTCGAAGACCAGGCCCCGGTTTACGGCAAACCCGGCTGCGACCGGTTCGTGGCGCGCGCGGTGCGCGGCGTCGATGCCTCGCGCCCCACCCCGCAGTGGATGGCCTCGCGGCTGCGTCTGGCGGGCATGCGCTCCATCTCCCTGGTGGTGGACATCTCCAACTACGTGATGCTGGAACTGGGCCAGCCGCTGCACTTCTACGACGTGGACAAGCTGCAGGGGCCCATTGTGGTCCGTCGGGCCAATCCGGGGGAGACCTTGGTGACCCTGGACGGCAAGGAGCGCAAGCTCTCCACCGAGGACCTGCTGATCACCGACGACCGCGGCGCCGTCGGGCTGGCCGGCGTGATGGGCGGCACGGAAACCGAAGTCGGGGACGGCACCACCAACGTGCTCATCGAGTCCGCCCACTTCGACGACGTCTCCATGGGCCGCACCCGGCGCCGGCACAAGCTGCCGTCGGAGGCATCCAAGCGCAACGAGCGCGGCGTTGACTGGGAAGTGGCGGATGAGGCGGCGCAGCGTGCCGTGGACCTGCTGGTCGAACTCGCCGGCGGCACCGCCGACACCACCGCAACGGACGCCGGAACGCGCCCCGTACCGATGGTGATCGACCTGCCCGACGGATTCGCCTCCCGCCTGATCGGCTTCGACTACAGCGCGGAGCAGATCGAAACAGCCCTGACCGGGATCGGTGCGTCGATCGAACAGTACGACGGCGGGCTGCGCGTCACGGCGCCGAGCTGGCGTCCCGATCTGGCCATCAAGGAAGATCTGGTCGAGGAGATCGCCCGGCTGGTGGGCTATGACCGGATTCCGGCCACCCTTCCGGTGGCGCCGCCGGGCCGCGGCCTGACCAGGGGCCAGCAGCAGCGCCGCCGCGTGCTGCAGTCGCTGGCCGACGCGGGCCTGACTGAAGTGCTCAACTACCCGTTCGTCTCCACGGAGCAGAACACAACCTTCGGCGCACCCCACACCGGCACCGAGGTCGCCGCCGTCAAGCTGGCGAACCCGATCTCGGCCGAGTTCGGCTACCTGCGCACCAGCCTGCTCCCCGGTCTGCTGGAGACCGCCCGCCGCAACCATTCCCGTGGATTCCGCGATCTGGCGTTGTACGAAGGCGGCCTGGTGTTCCTGCCCGGCGAGAAGATCGGGTCTGAAGTGCTGCCGCCGCTGGGCGTCAAGCCGTCCGAGGAGGTGCTGGAGGAGTTGTTCGCCGGCATCCCCGAGCAGCCCTGGCACGTGGGAGCCGTCCTGACCGGTCACGAGGCCGCGCCGGGCGCCGGATTCACCCCGCGCGCATGGGAATGGTCCGACGCGGTGGATGCGGCACTGACCGTCGGCGACATCCTCGGCGTCGAACTCGTGGTCGCCCAGGGCGAGCACCAGGCCTTCCACCCCGGCCGCACCGCACAGCTCTCCCTGCGCACGGGCGAGGTGGTCGGCTACGCCGGCGAACTGCATCCGAAGCTGCTGGCGGACCTGGACCTGCCGGCGCGTACCGCCGCCATGGAACTGAACGGCGAGGCTCTCTTCGAGGCCGCCGCGGATGTGATCGTGGCCAAGCCGCTGTCCACCTTCCCGCTCTCCACCCAGGACGTGGCCCTGGTGGTGGACTCGTCGGTTCCGGCCGAAGCGGTCCGCGAGGCACTGCGTGAAGGCGCCGGTGAACTGCTGGAGGACATCGCGCTGTTCGACGTGTACTCCGGCACCGGAATCGAGCCCGGCAAGAAATCGCTGGCCTTCGGGCTGAGGTTCCGCGCGGACGACCGCACACTGACCGCTGATGAGGCGTCCGCGGCACGGGCACAAGGCGTGGAGCTGGCGGCGGCCCGCTGCGGCGCCGTCCAGCGGTGACCGGCTACTGAAGTGAATAACGACGGCGGGGCCCACCGACCCAGGTGGGCCCCGCCGTCGTGGGGGAAAGGGAAAAGGAACGCATGAAGGCCCAGGTGATACTGCAGTTGGTGCAACTGCAGGACGGGTTCGCGGCTGACGGCGGGCCGGACCGGCGTCCCAGCATCCGCACGCGCACCCGAGAAGCCGTCCGGCTGCTGGCGGCGCAGGAACTGAATGTTGACGCCGACCGGATGCGGCTCTCGTTTGACTGCCGCAACTGCCAGCGCGGGAACGATGGCCGGCACGGCCAGCCGCAGCTGCTGCTGGACGGTGCTCCGGCGGCCGCCCGCCTGAGCTACGCACGGTCCGGGCGCTGGCTGCTGGCCGCGCTGTCCTTCCGCCCCGTGCTGCTCGGGGTCGACATCGAGGATGCAGCGGATGACGCTTTCCGGCCCGAGGACAATATCGACGCCGTCATGCTCACCGCCTCCGAGCGGCCGCTGGTGGAGCAGGCGGTCGATCCGCGCCGGCTGCGGGCGCAGCTATGGACCAGGAAAGAGGCGGTGCTGAAGTCCACCGGCCACGGGCTGCGGCTGTCGCCGGACACGATCGGCGTCGCCGGTGCCGACGGCGAACCGCGGCTCTCCAGCTGGCCCGGCGAAGCAGGGGACCGTCCGGGCTTGCAACTGCTGGACCTGGCCTTGACGGACGCCGGTGCGGCCGTGCCGCCGGGTCTCGCCGCGGCACTGGCCGTCGGCGGATCCGCCGACCCGAAAATCACCTACCGGGAAATCGTGGTAGTCCAAGGCTGAACAGCCAGGGCGCCAGCAATTTCTCTGCCGGCTGTCCGCCGCTGCCCCATTCCGCATCGGCCAGTGTGAGAAACGCCGTGGTGTTCACCGAACCATGCGCGTTCTCGGTGCACCAGCGGCGCAGCAGCCGGAAGAACGTGTCGTCGCCCACGGCCAGGCGAAGGGCATGCAAGGCCAGTGCCCCGCGCTTGTACACGCGGTCGTCGAACATCTGCTCCGGCCCCGGGTCGCCCACGCGGATGTCCTGCGGAAGTCCCGAGAGCCTGCCCCAGGCAGCCTGGGCCCGTTCACCGGCAGTGGCCAATCCGGAGTCCTCGGACCAGATCCACTCCGCGTAGCAGGCGAAGCCCTCGTGCAGCCAAATATCCTGCCAGCGGGCCGCGGTCAGCGAGTTCCCGAACCACTGGTGCGAGAGCTCGTGCGCTATCAGCCGCTGCGACTCCCACCCCGTGTCCAGATGGTTGCGTCCGATAATGGACAGCGATTGCGCCTCGAGTGGTATCTCAAGCTCGTCGTCGGCCACCACCACGGTGTACCGGTCAAACGGGTACGGGCCAAAACGGTGGACGAATACTTCCATCATGTGTTGCTGGTCGGCCAGGGCTGCTGCCGCCGCATCCCGCAACGTGAAGGGGGCGGCGGCAAACTGCGGGACGCTGGCACCGCTGTGGGATCCCTGCCCGGCCGCCGGGCCCACCAAGTCGTGCAGGGCATAGCGTCCCACCTGGATGGTAGCCAGATAGGTTGCCATTGGGCGGGCCATCACGTACTCCCACGTTTCCCGGCTGGCCTTCTTCGTATGAGACACCAGCTCGCCGTTGGCAACGGCACGGTAGCCGGCATCGGTGGTGAAGCTGATCCGGTAGCTGGATTTTTGGCTGGGATGGTCGTTGCAGGGGAACCACGTCGGCGCCCCGTTCGGCTGCCCGGCAACCATGACGCCGTCGGTCAGTTCTTCCCAGCCCACCTCGCCCCATGCGGATCGGCGAGGCCGCGGCGTTCCGGCGTAACGGATGTTGATGCTCAAGGTCGCACTGGCGGGCAGCTCCTGGTTCAGGTCGAGGAGCAGCTTGCCGTTCCGCTGCGTGCACTTGGCCGGACGTTGCCCGTTGACACTGACCTTGGCAGCCTGCAGGCCCACCAGATCCAGCTCCAGCCGGGCGGTGGATGTGAGGGTCCGACCCGTCAGCACGGCACGACCGGAGAGCCTGTTTGCCGCCAACCTGCACTCAAGCTCGAGGTCGTAGTGGTCCACCGCGAACGCGGCGCTGCCGCTGCCCGGCGTGTAGGCATCCGGTATGGCCGGGATCCGGCCCGGCGCTGTCGTTTGTGTGTTTTGCGCAGAAGGAGTCATGAGGCGTCAACAGTCCAGGGTCGTACGGGGTTGCCCATCCAGTAGCTGGCTGCGGGAACGGTTTCCCCGCGCATGACCAGCGATGCCGGGCCCACGGTGGCTCCCTCGGCAAGGGAGGCGGCCGGAAGGATGACTCCGTGCGGACCCATGGTGGAACCTGCCGCCAGCTTCACGGTATCAATGTTCATGATGCGGTCGTGGAACAGGTGGGTCTGGACGACGCAGCCGCGGTTGACCGTGGAACCGTCGCCGAGGGTGACCAGGTCCGCTTCGGGCAACCAGTAGCTTTCGCACCAGACGCCGTGGCCGATGGTGGCACCGAGGCCGCGCAGCCACCACACCAGGGCAGGCGTTCCGGAGGCAGCGCGTCCGAACCACGGGGCGCTGACCATCTCCACGAAGGTGTCGACGACTTCGTTACGCCAGATAAACGAGCTCCACAGCGGATGTTCGCCCGCCCGGATCCGCCCCACCAGCAGCCATTTCGCCAGCACGGAACTGCCGGCGGCCGCGGCGCCCGCCGCCATCATCACCACGCCGCCGAGCAGCGCCGTGGGTAGATAGCCGATGGAGGCGGCCAGGAAATCGAACGCGGCCAGCACACACAGCGCCAGTGCGCCCGTCACGGCGACCGGCACGAACCGGCACAGCTCCCACAAACTCCGCGCCAGCTTAAGCCGCAGCGGGGGCGCAAAGGTCCGGCTCAGGTCGGCTTCCACGGCGGTGCGGCGCAGGCGCACCGGCGGGCTGCCGAGCCACGAGGAGCCGGCCTTGGCCTTGGCGGGTGTGGCGGACAGTACCGCCACCAGGGCGTTCTTCGGCACCTTCCGCCCCGGCGCAGTCATGCCCGAATTGCCCAGGAAGGAGCGCTTGCCGAGCTTGGCCGGGGCGATCTTCATCCACCCTCCACCGAGTTCATAGGAGGCGACCATCGTGTCATCGGCCAGGAAGGCACCTTCTCCGATGGTGGTCATTTTCGGTAAGAGCAGCACCGTGGAGGCCTCCACATTGCGTCCCACCTTGGCGCCGAGCAGGCGCAGCCAGACCGGGGTGAACAAGCTGGCATAGATGGGGAAGAGGATATCGCGGGCCATATCAAGGGTGCGTTCAACCGCCCAGACACGCCAGCCCACGAAGCTGCGCACCCGGTGGTGCCCCTCGGTAATGCCGAGGGAAAGCACCCGTACCGTCCCCGCGATCAACAGCAGGTTGGTCAGGAACCACACCAGCGCGGCGGCCGGCACAGCGGCCAGCAGGGGCAGGAAGGCATCGGCCAAGCTGGTCCGGCCGGAGAGCAGCGGCAGCACGACGGCGATGCCGGCGGCCGCCCCCGCAAATGGAATCAGGGCTATCACGGCGGAAGCCAGCATGGTCCAGAGGCCCCATAGCGGCGCGGATCTGGCCGGCGGATCAGGCCACAGCTGCTTGGCCCGGCCGGTGCGCACGGCCGGCGATCCGGAAACGTTGGTGCCGGCCCTGACCCGTCCCGTGACGGCGGAGCCGGGGGCCACGGTGGCGCCGTCGCCGATCCTGGCGCCGGGCATCAAGGTGCTGCGCGCGGCGACGACCGCCCCGGCGCCGATGTGCACCGCTCCGAGGTGCAGCTGGTCGCCGTCGAGCCACCAGCCGGAGAGATCCACTTCCGGTTCAACGGAAGCACCGGCGCCCACCGTGAGCCATCCGGTCACCGGTGGCACGGAGTGCAGGGTGGCGTCCGGGGCGATCCGGGCGCCGAGGGCCCGGGCGTAGTACGGGACCAGAGGCGCGCTGGCCAACGAAACGGCCGAAGCGGTGTCGGCGATTTGTTCCGCCAGCCACAGCCGCAGATGCACCCGGCCGGACCGCGGATAGCTGCCCGGTCCAACCCGCCTCAGCAGCAGCCTGGCTGCCAGCACCGCGATAGCCATCCGCCCCGGCGGGGAGACAAACACCGCCCAGCTGGCCGCAACCCACCACCACGACACCGTCGGGGCTGCGGTGAGAATGCCGAGGATGGACAGCACGTTGTTCAGGGTCATCAGGTAGGTCAGCCAGCGCATGCCGGCCAGGACCATCAGCGGAACGCCCATCAACGTCTGAAAAATCTGGGACCTGCGCCGGGTCCGTCGCACCGTGCGCTCTTGAGGCCGCGCCGGTACGCCATCGGGAATGGAGCTTCGCGCAGCCTCGATCAGGGCGCCGAAGCGCGGGTGGGCGTAGATTTCCGCCACCGCAATCGTCGGGTACCGGTTCCGCAGGCGGGAAACGAGCTGCGCGGCGGCCAGGGATCCGCCGCCGAGGGCGAAGAAATCGGCATCGAGACTTGCCACCGGAGTACCCAGCACAGCCGTCCACTGTTCGGCAATCCATTCGGCATCCGGCTCAAGATCGAGCGTCCCGGCGTCGCTGCCGTCCGTGGCGCCGGTGAGCGGCCACGGCAACGCATTGCGGTCCACCTTGCCGCTGGTCTTGGTCGGCAGCGTGTCCACCACGGTGAGCAGGGGGATCAACGGTGCCGGAAGCGTGTCCGCCAACTGGAGGCGGGCGGCCACGAGATCGTAGTCCGGCTCGGCAGCCAGGTATCCGACCAGGAGTTGGTTGCCGGCGGCCGTGGTCTTCACGGCGGCGGCGCCGCCCCCGACACCGGGCAGCGCCTGCAGCGCGGCGTCGACTTCGCCGAGTTCGATCCGGCGTCCACCCAGCTTGACCTGTTCATCCGCCCGGCCCACGAAGAGCAGGCCATCGGGCTCGTACGTCACCAGGTCCCCGCTGCGGTAGGCCCGCTGCCAGCCCAAACTCGGCATCGGAGCGTATTTCTCCGCGTCCTTGGCCGGATCCAGGTAGCGGGCCAGGCCGACGCCGCCAATGATGAGTTCGCCGGTTCCGCCCGGCGGCACGGGAGTGCCCTCGCCGTCGACCACGGCGAGGTCCCAGCCGTCCAGCGGCAGGCCGATTTGCACCGGCCCGCTGCCCGTCAGCGGGGCGGCACAGGCCACCACCGTGGCTTCGGTCGGACCGTAGGTGTTCCACACTTCCCGGTCCGGAACCGCCAACCGCTGTGCCAGTTCGGGCGGGCACGCCTCGCCGCCGAAGATCAGCAGCCGCACATTCTCCAGCGCTTCGGCCGGCCACAGCGCGGCCAGCGTCGGGACGGTGGATACAACGGTGATGTTGCGGCTCAGCAACCAGGGGCCCAAGTCCATGCCGCTGCGTACCAAAGCCCGCGGGGCCGGAACCAGGCAGGCGCCGTGCCGCCAGGCCAGCCACATTTCTTCGCACGATGCATCGAAGGCCACCGACAGCCCGGCCAGGACCCGGTCTTGTGGCCCCAGGGGCTCCTGCTGAAGGAACAACCGGGCCTCGGCGTCGACAAAAGCTGCGGCGGACCGGTGGGTTACTGCCACTCCCTTGGGAGTCCCGGTGGAACCCGACGTGAAGATCACCCAGGCGTCGTCGTCGAGGGTGGCAGCGCGGGGCGCCGGAAAGGGTGCAATGAGGCCCGGGGCGGTGCTCACGTCGCCGTCGCTCAGGATGCCGGCGACCTTGGCCTCGCCGAAGACGAGATCCGCACGCTCTTGGGGATCATCGGCATCCACCGGAACGTAGGCGGCGCCGATGGCGAGGACAGCGAGGATGCCGACGTAGAGCTCTGTGGTGCCGGAGGAGATCCTGATCCCAACCTTGTGCCCGGCGCCCAAGCCGGCCGCCCGCAGCTCGTCGGCCTTGGCCTCCACCGCGGTCCGCAGCTGCGCGTAGCTTAAGGACTGTCTCCCGTCGTCGAGCGCTGGCGCGTCGGCATGTGCTTCGGCGCTGGCGCGCAACACATCGATCAGGGTGCGGGGATCGGGCGTCAGTGCTGCGCCAGATAGCTGGGGCTGGTAAACCATCACCGGCCGATCTTCCTCGCCGAAGGTGAACGCTGGATGAATTTTTCACGCCCCAAGCCCCGGATGCGGGCAACATCACGGTTCGGCGGCCCTGTCTGCTTCGGCGGCCCGTCGGCCCAGTGCGGCAGACAGCCCGGCGGCGGCTCCCGCGTCCTTACGGAACCAACAGCAGCTTGCCGGTGGTGCGGCGGGCCTGCAAGTCTTCGTGTGCCTGCGCGGCCTCGGCCAAGGGGTATTTGCGGCCCACCCGGGGGTTCAGCTGGCCGGACACTACGGCGTCGAACAATTCGCTGGAGCGCCAGCGCCGTTCCTGCGGGGAGAGCAGGTGGTCCTTCAGCTTGGGGCGGGTGACGAAGAGCGACCCGCCTTGGTTGAGCCGCTGCAGATCGAACGGCGGCACCTGACCGGACGCGCCGCCGAAGAGCACCAGCATGCCGCGGGTGCGCAGGCTGGCCAGCGATCCGTCGAAGGTGTTCTTGCCGACGCCGTCGTAGACCACGTCCACGCCGGTGCCGCCGGTCAGTTCGCGCACCTGCCGTTCGAATCCGTCGTAGCGCAGAACTTCATCCGCGCCGGCGCTGCGGGCCAGCTCCTCCTTTTCGTCGGTGGATACCGTGGTGATCACCCGGGCGCCCTTGGCCTTGAGTAATTGCGTCAGGATCAGGCCCACACCGCCGGCACCGGCGTGGGTGAGCACCGTCTGGCCCGGCTGGACCTTGAAGCTGGAGTTGACGAGGTAATGCGCGGTCATGCCCTGCAGCGGGATGGCGGCAGCGACGTCGTTGTCCACCGCCTCGGGCACCGGAAGGGCGGCCTCGGCGGATACCACGGTGTACTCGGCATAGGTACGCGCGCCTTCGGCGAAGGCCACGCGGTCTCCGGCCGTGAACTCCTCGACGCCGTCGCCGACGGCTTCCACCGTGCCCGCGGCCTCGGCGCCGGGAGTGTAGGGGAAGCCGACGTCGTAGACGCCGCTGCGCTCGTAGGTGTCAATGAAGTTCACGCCGGCTGCGGCCACCTTAACCAGCAGCTGGCCCGGGCCCGGTTGCGGAACCTCGACGTCCTGCAGTTGCAGAACCTCCGGGCCGCCGGGAGCGGCAGCTACGATTGCCTTGGCCATCTCGGGTCTCCTTAACACTCGGGGGAATCGTTGCCGGCGGCTAGACTGGGTCGCGGACCGGCCGGCTCTGATTACATCGTAGGCGTTGGCCCGCGCCCCTCCACCACCTGCGACGCTGCGCGGCTGCACAAGCCGTCAGTGCATAATTATCCTGTCTTGTGAATACTTTTGCTGTATGCTGGTCGTCATGACGATTAAGGTTGCAGTGTCCGGTGCCAGCGGTTACGCAGGCGGCGAGGTTCTCCGCCTGCTGGCCGGCCATCCCGACGTCTCGATCGGGGCGATTACCGCGCATAGCAACGCGGGCTCGCGGCTGGGCGGGCTGCAGCCGCACCTGCATTCGCTGGCGGACAGGGTCTTGGTTGACACCACGGTGGAGAACCTGGCCGGGCACGACGTGGTGTTCCTGGCCCTCCCGCACGGTGCCAGTGCGGAGATTGCGGCCGCGCTGCCGGCGGACACGCTGGTGGTGGACGCCGGTGCGGACCACCGGCTGGTGGATCCGATGGCCTGGGAGAAGTTCTACGGTTCGGCCCATGCGGGCAGCTGGCCCTACGGCCTGCCGGAACTTCCCGGCCACAGGGACAAGCTGCGGGGAGCCCGCCGGATCGCCGTCCCGGGCTGCTATCCCACCAGTTCGCTGCTGGCGCTGACACCCGGCTTTGCCGCCGGGCTGCTGGAGCCCCAGGACGTGGTGATCGTTGCCGCCTCCGGTACATCCGGTGCGGGCAAAGCCGCCAAGGTGAACCTGATTGGCTCCGAAGTCATGGGAGGCATGAGCCCCTATGGCGTCGGCGGCGGCCACCGGCACACCCCGGAAATCGAACAGGGGCTGTCGGCAGCCGCCGGCGAATCGGTCACGATCTCCTTCACCCCGACGCTGGCGCCGATGAGCCGCGGCATCCTGACCACGGCCACCGCACGGGTCAAGCCGGGCACGGACACCGCCCAGCTGCGCGCTGCCTGGGCGTCCGCCTATGCCGACGAGCCGTTCGTGCACCTGCTGCCCGAAGGCCAGTGGCCGCACACCAAGTCCGTGCAGGGCAGCAACCACGCCGCCCTGCAGCTGGCCTTCGACGAGCACGCCGGCCGCGTTGTCGCCACCTGCGCCATCGACAACCTCACCAAGGGAACAGCCGGCGGCGCCATCCAGTCCATGAACATTGCCCTCGGTCTCGAGGAGACCGCCGGCCTGACCCTGCAGGGGATTGCACCGTGAGCGTTACCGTACCCAAAGGATTCCGCGCCGCCGCCGCCACCGCCGGCCTGAAAGACTCCGGCAAGCCCGACGTCGCCCTGGTTGTCAATGACGGACCGCAGCAGGCGGCGGCTGCCGTCTTCACCTCGAACCGGGTGGCTGCCGCACCGGTGCACTGGTCGCGGCAAGCGATCAGCGATGGCCGGGCCGACGCCGTCGTGCTCAATTCCGGCGGCGCCAACGCCTGCACCGGCGCCGAGGGCTTCCAGAACACCCACGCCACCGCCGAGAAAACCGCCGCCCTGCTCGGCATCTCCGCGGGCGACGTGGTGGTGTGCTCCACCGGACTGATCGGCGAGCAGCTGCCGATGGACAAGCTGCTGCCCGGCGTCGAAGCCGCGGCAGCTGCCTTGTCCGACGACGGCGGAGCCGCCGCGGCCGGGGCGATCATGACCACCGACACCGTGCCGAAGCAGGCGGTGTTCGCCGGCGGCGGCTACAGCATCGGCGGCATGGCCAAGGGCGCCGGCATGCTGGCCCCGGGCCTGGCCACCATGCTGGTGGTCATCACCACCGACGCCGAACTGGCGCCGGCGGCGCTGCAGGCGGCCCTGCGCGAGGCAACCCGGGTGACCTTTGACCGGACCGACTCGGACGGCTGCATGTCCACGAATGACACCGTGGTGCTGCTGTCTTCGGGCGCTTCCGGCGTGGTTCTCGGGATCGAAGACTTCACGGCTGCCCTGACCGGAGTATGTGCAGACTTGGCCCGGCAGCTGATCACCGATGCCGAGGGCGCCAGCCACGACATCGCCGTGACCACGATCAACGCAGCTTCCGAGCGGGACGCGGAAACGGTCAGCCGGGCGGTGGCCCGCTCCAACCTGTTCAAGACGGCCATTTTCGGCAACGACCCGAACTGGGGCCGGGTGCTCTCCGCGGTGGGCACCACCGATGCCGTCTTCGAGCCGGACCAGCTGAACGTCAGCATGAACGGCGTGCCGGTTTGCCGCAACGGGGGTGTGGGCGAGTCCCGCGACCTGGTGGACCTGGGCAGCCGCGACGTGACCGTGGTGATCGACCTGCAGGCGGGCCGCGAGAGCGCAACCATCTGGACCAACGACCTCACGCACGAGTACGTGCATGAGAACTCCGCCTACTCCAGCTGAGGATTGATGAAGAACACAATGCTGATGGCCCAGGACAAGGCCGCCACGCTGATCGAGGCGCTGCCCTGGATCCAACGGTTCGCCGGCACCACCATGGTGATCAAGTACGGCGGCAACGCGATGGTCAACGACGAACTGCGGCAGGCATTCGCCGAGGACATTGTCTTCCTCCACCACGCGGGCATCAAGCCGGTGGTGGTCCACGGCGGCGGACCGCAGATCAATGCCATGCTCTCCCGGCTCGGCATCGAATCGGAGTTCAAGGGCGGACTGCGGGTCACCACTCCCGAAGCCATGGACGTGGTGCGCATGGTGCTCACCGGACAAGTGGGCCGGGAACTGGTGGGCCTGATCAATTCGCACGGGCCGTACGCCGTGGGACTTTCCGGTGAGGACGGCGGGCTGCTGCAGGCGGTGCGCACCGGCACCGTGGTGGACGGCGAGGAGGTAGATCTGGGACTGGTGGGCGAAGTGGTTGGCGTCAATCCTTCGGCCATCCTGGATCTGCTCGACGCCGGCCGGATCCCGGTGATCTCCACCGTGGCGCCGGAAATCGGCGGCGACGGCGAGGGCACCAACCAGGTGCTCAACGTCAATGCGGATTCCGCGGCCGCTGCGGTCGCTGATGCCCTGCACGCCTCGCGGCTGGTGATCCTCACCGACGTCGAGGGCCTGTATGCGAACTGGCCGGACAAGTCCTCGTTGATATCGTCGCTGACGGCGGGGGAACTGCGCGGGCTGCTGCCGGGGCTGCAGTCCGGCATGATTCCCAAGATGGAAGCCTGCCTGAAGGCGGTCGACGGGGGAGTGGAGCGGGCCGCCGTCGTCGATGGCAGGATGCCGCACTCCATCCTGCTGGAAATTTTCACCGCAGCCGGCATCGGCACCCAGATTGTTCCGGACGGAGACGAATCATGAACACGGCCCATGCAGTGTCCACGGCGGCCGGCTTGGCCGGCCTGGAGGGACTGGACAGCAAACAGTTGCTGGAGAAGTATCGCGAATCGCTGATGGGTGTTTTCGGGACCCCGCAGCGCGTGCTGGTGCGCGGCAAAGGCTGCACCGTCTGGGATGCCGATGGCAAGGAATACCTGGACCTGCTCGGCGGCATCGCGGTGAACGCGCTCGGTCATGCCGACGAGTTTTTGACCGGGATCGTGGCCGACCAGCTGTCCACCCTCGGCCATGTCTCGAACTTCTTCACCAGTCCGGCACAGATCGCGCTGGCCGAGCGGCTGTTGGAGCTGGCCGGCGCTCCGGCCGGCTCCAAGGTGTTCTTCGCCAACTCCGGCACCGAAGCCAACGAAGCAGCGTTTAAGCTGGCTCGGCGCAACTCCAGTCCCACGCGGACCAAGATCATTGCCCTGGAGGGCGCCTTTCATGGCCGCACCATGGGTGCTTTGGCGCTGACGGCCAAGCAGGCCTACCGCGAACCCTTCGAACCGATGCCGGGCGGCGTTATCCACCTTCCCTTCGGCGATGAGGACGCACTGCGTGCCGCCGTCGATGAGACGGTGGCCGCCGTCGTGCTGGAACCGATCCAGGGCGAGGTGGGCGTCCGGCCGCTGCCGGAGGGGTTTCTGTTGGCCGCCCGGGAAGCCACCACGGCTGCCGGCGCGCTGCTGATTCTCGACGAGGTGCAGTCTGGCGTCGGCCGGACCGGCAACTGGTTCGCGTTCCAAGGCAACGTGGCCGGCGGCGAACGGATCCTTCCCGACGCCATCACCCTGGCCAAGGGCCTGGGCAGCGGCCTCCCGGTCGGCGCACTGCTGACCTTCGGTGCGGAGACTTCGAACCTCTTGACCGCTGGCCAGCACGGCACTACCTTCGGCGGCAACCCGGTGGCCACGGCGGCCGGGCTGGCTACTCTGCACGCCATCGAGTCCCGCGGGCTGCTGGCCCACGTCTCGGCGCTCGGGGAAAGGCTGCGCGAGCAGCTGGCCGGCATCGACCACGTGGTGGAGGTCCGCGGCGAGGGCCTGCTGATCGGGTTCGACCTGGACTGCGACATGGCCGCCGCCGCCGTGGAGGCCGCACTGGACGCCGGCTTCATCATCAACAGCCCCGGTCCGCGCACGCTGCGGCTGGCCCCGCCACTGATCCTGACCGCCGAGCAGGCCGCCCGGTTCACCGCCGCGCTGCCGGACATCCTGACCACCGCAGCCGCACGCACCGCCGCCACCAGCAAGGACGCCTCATGACCCGCCACTTCCTCAAGGACACCGACCTCAGCCCGGCCGAGCAGGCCGAAGTGCTGCAGCTGGCCGCGGAGATGAAGCAGTTCCCGTACCGCTATCAGCCGTTCGCCGGCGACGGGGCCGGCCGGAAGACCGTGGCCGTCATCTTCGACAAGACCTCGACGCGCACCCGGGTGTCCTTCGCCAGCGGGATCTCCGATCTGGGTGGTGTCCCGCTGATCATCAATCCCGGCGAATCCCAGCTGGGACACAAGGAATCCGTATCCGACACCATCAAGGTGATGGAGCGGATGGTCTCCACGGTGGTCTGGCGGACCTATGCCCACTCAGGGCTGGAGGAGATGGCTGCCCTGTCCCGAGTGCCGGTGATCAACTCGCTGTCCGACGATTACCACCCCTGCCAGCTGCTGGCGGACCTGCTGACCGTCCAGGAACACAAAGGCAAGCTGGCCGGACTCACCATGGCCTACCTGGGCGATGCCGCCAACAACATGGCCAACTCGTACCTGCTCGCCGGTGTTACCGCCGGCATGCATGTGCGGATCGGCGGACCGGAAGGCTACCTGCCGGCGCAGTCCGTGGTGGCCGAAGCCGAAGCCAGGGCCACCGAAACCGGCGGATCCGTACTGGTCACCTCGGATCCGGCACAGGCGCTGGCCGGGGCCGATGTGGTCGCCACAGACACCTGGGTCTCGATGGGACAGGAAGACGAGAAGGCGCAGCGGCTGGAGCTGTTCAAGGACTACGCGGTGGACCAAGCCGCCCTGGATCGGGCCGCCGGCGATGCCATCGTGCTGCACTGCCTGCCGGCCTACCGCGGCTATGAGATTTCTGCCGAAGTGATCGACGGCCCGCAATCGGTGGTCTGGGACGAAGCCGAAAACCGGTTGCACGCACAGAAGGCGCTGATGGCATGGCTGATGGACAAGTCGTCGCTGGCACCGTTGGCCAGGGTTTGAAGGCGGACCAGGCCATGAACACCATGCCGGCCACCAAGACCGCCCGCCAGGCCAAGATCACCGCGATCCTGACGGGCGAGTCGGTGCGCTCGCAGGCCGAACTGGCGGCCCGGCTGGCGGACGAAGGGGTGCAGGTCACCCAAGCCACGCTCTCCCGCGACTTGGTGGAACTGGGCGCGGTGCGGGTGCGCGGCCAGGACGGCGGGCTGATCTACGCGGTGCCCAGCGAGGGCGGCGAACGAGCGCCACAGAGCGGGGTCACCCAGGAGATCCTGGACGCCCGGCTGGCTCGGCTGTGCGCGGATTTGCTGGTGACGGCCGAAGCCTCCGCCAACCTGGTGGTGCTGCGTACGCCGCCGGGTGCGGCCAACTTCCTGGCGCTGGCCATCGATCATTCGGTCATGCCGTCGGTCCTGGGCACCATCGCGGGAGACGACACGGTCCTGCTGGTGACGCGGGACCCGACCGGCGGCGCCGCCCTCGCGACACGGTTCCTGCAGTTCGCCGACGACTCGTCGCGCAACGCCTGAACGCAATAACCTAAACGCAAAGCAACGGCCGCCGCCACGGTGGCAAGCCAACTCCGCCGGCCGGCACGGCAGCGCGCGGAACCGTCACCAGGGCGACCTGGCGGAAAGGGAAGACAACGTGACGCAGGAACCGAACACCGGCGCAGCCGGGCACACCAACGAAGGTGCCCTCTGGGGTGGCCGTTTTGCCGGCGGGCCGGCCGACGCGCTGGCGGCGCTGAGCAAGTCGACGCACTTTGACTGGCGCCTGGCGCACTACGACATCGCCGGTTCGCGCGCCCACGCCAAGGTGCTGCACAAGGCGGGGTTGCTGGACGACGCCGAACTCGAGGGCATGCTTGCTGCCTTGGGCCAACTCGACGACGATGTTCGTTCGGGCGCCTACGTGGCCGCCGAGTCGGACGAAGACGTCCACGGCTCGCTTGAGCGCGGGCTGATCGAACGGGCCGGCACGCAGCTGGGCGGCAAGCTCCGCGCCGGGCGTTCGCGCAACGACCAGATCGCCACCCTGGGCCGGATGTACCTGCGCGACCACGCACGGATCATCGCCAGCGGAGTGCTGGCAACAATCGACGCGCTCCTCGCCCAGGCCCGCCGGCACCCGGACGTTGCGATGCCTGGCCGCACCCACCTGCAGCACGCCCAGCCGGTGCTGCTGTCGCACCACCTGCTGGCCCACGCCTGGGCGCTGCTGCGCGACGTACAGCGACTGGCCGACTGGGACAAGCGGGCCGCGGTCTCGCCGTACGGATCCGGTGCCCTGGCCGGTTCCTCGCTGGGGCTGGACCCCAACGCCGTCGCCGCCGATCTCGGCTTCGACTCCGCCGCCTGGAACTCGATCGACGGGACCGCCTCGCGCGACGTCTTCGCCGAATTCAGTTGGGTCTCCGCCATGATCGGCGTGGACCTGTCGCGGATCTCCGAGGAAGTCATCCTCTGGGCCACCAAGGAATTCTCCTTTGTGACCCTGGACGACGCCTACTCCACGGGCTCGTCCATCATGCCGCAGAAGAAGAATCCGGACGTTGCGGAGCTGGCCCGCGGCAAAGCCGGCCGGCTGATCGGCGACCTGACCGGTTTGTTGGCCACGCTCAAGGGCCTGCCGCTGGCCTACAACCGCGATCTGCAGGAGGACAAGGAGCCCGTCTTCGATGCCGCAGACACCCTGGAACTGCTGCTGCCCGCCGTCGCCGGCATGATCGAGACCCTGGTCTTCAACACCGAGCGGCTGGAAGCGCTCGCCCCGCAGGGCTTTGCGCTGGCCACCGACATTGCCGAATGGCTGGTCCGGCAAGGCGTACCGTTCCGCGAAGCCCACGAGCTCTCCGGTGCCGCCGTCAAGCAGGCCGAGAGCCGCGGCGTCGAACTTTGGGACCTGACGGACGAGGAGTTCGCCGGCATTTCGCCGCAGCTGACCCCGCAGGTGCGCGAGGTGCTGACCGTGGAAGGTTCGCTGGCCAGCCGCAGTTCGCAGGGCGGCACCGCACCGAGCGCCGTGGCAGCCCAAATCGAGGCGCTCCAGGCCGGGCTGACCAGCGCGCGGGACTACGCCGGCGGGAACCGCCGATAGCCCTCGCGGACCGCCGCCGGCATAAGTTACCGACCGGTAGCAAAAGTCTCTGCGGTAGTTTGTGAAGCGAGGGGGGCGTAGCCACTGAGCCGAGGGAGCGAGCATGTCGACGCTGAGCCAGGACGAGGAAAAACTGGTTCCGGAGGGCCGGATCGAACGCGTGGACGGGGACTACGTCTTGGCCTTCGACCGCCAACTCGACTACCCGCACACTTACATCTGGAGCCTGCTGGCAGAGAAGGACAACGTCGCCAAGTGGCTCGGTACACTGGACGCCGATTGGGAGCTGGGCCGCACCTACGAGCTGGTTCTGGGCGGGGGCATGTCCAGCGGCACGGTGCTGCAGCTGAACCCGCCGTTGAGCCTGCAGATCACGTGGGAAGACGAGCTCGGTCAGGAGTCGGTGATTGAATGGCGGGTGCTGGAAAGCGATGGCGGAACCTTGCTGCAGTTCAGGTCGCGCGCCGAGGGGCCTGAATTCCTGACCGAAGGCAGTGCCGGCTGGCAGACCATCCTTGACGCGCTGGCCGAGGTCGCGGCCGGGCGTCGGCCAGATACGGAAATTGACCGTTGGACCCCGCTGCGGGAAGCGTATTCCCGCCTGTACCAGCTCTCGCATTCGATGGGCACGGTAGAGAGCGATTCCGGCCACACCTGCGTGCGCTTCGAGCGGTTGCTCGACGCCGGCCGGGACCGGGTCTGGGCGGCCTTGACCGAGCCGGAAATGCTCGGGGCCTGGCTCGGACCCGGTCGGGTGGAACTGCAGGCCGGCGGCGCCGTCGAATTCAATCTGCCGGGACAGACCGTCAGCGGAGACGTCGAATATGTGCTCGCGGGCAGCAGGCTTGACTACACCTGGACCGCACCGGAGGGCACCGGCACCGTGCACTGGATGCTGGAACCGGAGGACGGCAGGACCCGCCTGACCTTGGTCCACAACCTGGGCCGGGAAACCTCGGCGGGCAGCCTGATGGCCAGATGGCACATGCGGCTGGACGCGCTGGCCACGATGCTCGGCGGCGGGCAGGTACATGACTCGGCGCACCGGCGCGAGGCCTTGGCCCGCTTCTACCAGCGCTTCCAACCCGCCTAGTGGATGCAGCTCTGCTGCGCTGGCTTGGCCGGCCTGCCGTGGAGGTGGCACCCGGGCTGCTCGGTGCCCGGTTGGCGCATACGACGGCGGAAGGGACCGTTGCGGTGCGCCTCACCGAGGTGGAGGCCTACATGGGGGAGCACGATCCGGGCTCGCACGCCTTCCGCGGCCTGACCAACCGTAACAAGGTCATGTTCGGCCCGCCGGGGCATATCTACGTCTACTTCACCTACGGGATGCACCATTGTGTGAACATCGTGTGCGGCCATGAAGGCCAGGCCACCGGTGCCTTGCTCCGCGCCGGTGAAGTCACCGAAGGCCTGGACCTTGCCCGCAGCCGGCGGACCTCGGCCAAGCGGGATGCCGAGTTGGCGCGGGGGCCGGCCCGGCTGGCCGTAGCCCTGGGGCTGGGGCTGGTCGACAACGGCCGCGCCGTCGCTGCCGGCGGCTTGGCGCTGACCCGACCGGCGGTCCAGGCATCGCATCAGCACGTGCGGAACGGGCCTCGGGTGGGCGTCAGCGGCGAGGGTGGCACCGATGCTTACCCGTGGCGCTTTTGGCTGGAAGGTGACCCAACCGTCTCTCCGTACCGGGCCGCGAAACCTCGGCGCCGTGCCGGCAGCGGGTAGGGTGGACGGGTGAATGAACGCCCTCGCGAATCAGTTGAAACCTTGGTCAACCGTCTTTCGGAGACGGTCCGGGATTATCCGCAGCCCGGCGTCGTCTTCCGGGACCTGACTCCTGTATTCGCTGACGGGGAAGCGCTGCATGCAGTGGTGCATGCCTTGATCGACCCGTTCCAGGGCCAGTTTGACGCCGTGGCCGGCGTGGAGGCCCGCGGCTTCCTGCTTTCGGCCGCCGCGGCCTATGCCTCCGGCACGGGCGTCGTCACGGTGCGCAAGAAGGGCAAGTTACCCCGGAAAACCATCTCCGAGGATTACACGCTGGAGTACGGCACCGCCACGCTGGAAATCCATGCGGACGATCTGTTGCCGGGTTCGCGGGTGCTGATCCTGGACGACGTGCTGGCAACCGGCGGGACGCTCGGCGCCGCCTGCCGACTGTTTGAACGGGCCGGAGTCCAGGTGGCCGGATTCGGCGTGGTCCTCGAGCTCTCGGCACTGCGCGGCAGGTCCGCCTTGGCGGGACACCGCATCCGTTCGCTGGTGCGCGAGTAGCCAATAACTCCGCCCGCGGCGAACGGACAGGCGCGCGCCTGCCCGCCGTCGTTCTGCTCGCAGGAAAATCCACCGTCCCGGTAGTAGAATGGACGGTCTGCCTTTTGGGGAGGGATCACACACATGCCAGAATCGCTTTCGGCCCACGCCGAGCTTGAACATGAGCGCGCCTACGTCGCCGGGTTGTACCGCCGGCTGGAAGAACTGCGCGCCGAAAAACAGGAGCAACTGGCCCGGGTCCGCGGCAGCGGCGCAGTGGGCAGTATGCAGAACATTTCCGAACGTGATGCGTTCGCGACCATGTACGAGGACCGACTGGCCCAGCTTAACGCCGTTGATGACCGCTTGGTGTTCGGCCGCCTCGATCTGGACGACGGCGACCGGCGCTACATCGGACGCATCGGACTCAGCACCAAGGACCTGCAGCAGTTGATGGTGGACTGGCGTGCGCCCGAAGCCGGAGCGTTTTACCAGGCCACTGCCTTTGAACGGCTGGGCGTGCGGCGGCGCCGGCATCTGATCCTGCAGGGGCACCAGGTCAAGGGCATTGAAGACGACGTGCTCGATTCGACCATGCTGGCCGAGGGCGCGTCGCTGCAGGGCGAAGGCGCCCTGCTGGCGGCGCTCAACTCCAAGCGCACCGGCGCCATGTCCGACATCGTCGGAACCATCCAGGCCGAACAGGACCGCATCATCCGGGCACCGATGCCGGGGATCCTGGTGGTCCAGGGCGGCCCCGGAACGGGCAAGACCGCCGTTGCCCTGCACCGCGCGGCGTACCTTTTGTACTCGCACCGCGAACGGCTGAAGTCAGCCGGCGTGCTGCTCGTGGGACCGTCGAACTCCTTCATGAAGTACATCGAGCGGGTGCTGCCCTCGCTGGGTGAAACCGGCGTCGTCATGTCAACGCTCGGTGGGCTGATGCCCGGAATCCGCGCAGTGCCGGAAACCGACCCGGCCGCGGCCGAGATCAAGGGCCGTTTGTCCATGGCCGACGTCGTGGCCAACGCGGTAGCGAACCGGCAGAGGCTGCCGGCGGAGCCGCGCAAGCTCAACGTCGAGGGCACCATCTTGACCCTAACCCCGCGCCAGGTGGCGCGGGCACGGGACCGCGCACGGGCCACCGGCAAACCGCACAACGCCGCCCGGGTGACCTTCGTCAAGATCCTGCTGCGCGAGCTGACCGACCAGCTGCGCGAAGCCCTGGAGGCGTCCTCGGGACCGGGCAACAACGCGGACCGCGCCTATCTGGCCGAAGACGTGCGGACGTCGCGCGATGTCCGGGTGGCGCTGAATCTGGCGTGGATGCCCTTGACGCCGGAAAAGCTGATCCGGGAATTGCTCAGCAAGCCGGCCCATCTTGAGGCTGCGACCCCGGAACTGACCGATGCGGAACGCAACGTGCTGTTGCGTTCCGCGGATGCGCCGTGGACCGAATCCGATGTGCCGCTGCTCGACGAAGCTGCCGAGCTGCTCGGCGAGATGGATGCCTCGTCCGGGCGTGAAAAGGCCCAGCAGGACGCAGACCGCGCCCGCGACATCGCCAATGCTGAGCAGTCGCTGCGAAACGTCGACCAGTCGCTGCGTGACATCGGCATCAACGGATTGGTCAGCGCCGAGGATCTGGCCGGCTACAACCAAGCGCAGCAAAACCGCCTTACCGCCGCCGAACGAGCTTCCGGCGACCGCACGTGGGCCTTCGGACACATCGTGGTCGACGAGGCGCAGGAGCTGTCCGCTATGCAGTGGCGCCTGCTGATGCGCCGCTGCCCGCTCAAGTCGTTTACCGTGGTCGGCGATATCGCGCAAACCAGCTCGGCGGCCGGCGCGGAATCCTGGCAGCAGGCACTTGAGCCGTTCGCGGGCAGCCGCTGGCAGCTCGAAGAACTGACCGTGAACTACCGCACGCCAGCGCAGATTGCCCAGGCAGCGGTCCGGATGGCGAACGCCGCCGGCCAGGTCGTGTCGGCCCCGAAAGCCGTGCGTGACGGGCGCTGGCACCCGGTCGTGGACCGGGTGCCGGCCGGCCGCACGGTTGAACACTTGCTGGCGATCATGCCCGAGGAACTCGATGCTGCCAACGGCGGCCTGCTGGCGGTCATCGCCGCCGATCGTCAGTTGCCGGAGGTCCGGAGCGCGTTGGCCGCGGTCTACGGCCGCCGGGTGGGCGGCGGAGCGGGCGGGCTGGAACAGGACATCAGTGTGCTGGGCCCGCAGGAGGCCAAGGGTCTGGAGTTCGACGCCGTGGTGGTGCTCGAACCTGGTGAACTACTGCACCGCACCGGCGGCCGCGTCGGCGACCTCTACGTGGCCATGACCCGTCCGACCCAGCGGCTGCGGCTGTTGGCCGAGGGCGAGGTCCCTGAGGGAATTGAAGGCTGATATTTTGGAATCCGTGAATAATACGTTTCTCGCTTCGCAACGCAACGACCCTGGTTTCGCCAACGTCTGGCAGGAACTGAAGTGGCGCGGACTTGTCCACGTTTCAACCGACGAGGCTGAACTGGAGAAACTGCTGGCGGGGGACCCGGTGACGTATTACTGCGGCTTCGACCCGACAGCACCCAGTCTGCACCTGGGCAACCTGGTCCAGCTGCTCACCATGCGCCGGCTGCAGCTGGCCGGGCACAAGCCGCTGGGACTCGTGGGCGGCTCCACCGGCCTGGTCGGCGATCCACGGCCCACCGCCGAGCGCACCATGAACACCAAGGAAACGGTCGCCGAGTGGGTGGACCGGCTGAAGGGGCAGGTCCAGCGCTTCCTAAACTTCGACGGCGACAACGCCGCGCGCATGGTCAACAACCTGGACTGGACTGCGCCGATGAGCGTGCTGGATTTCCTGCGCGAGATCGGAAAGCACTACCGCGTCGGCACCATGGTCAAGAAGGACATCGTCGCCTCCAGATTGAATTCCGACGAGGGCATCAGCTACGCAGAATTCAGCTACCAGATCCTGCAGGGCATGGACTACCTGGAGCTGTTCCGGCAGTACGGCTGCATCCTGCAGACCGGCGGATCGGATCAGTGGGGCAACCTTACCAGCGGCATCGAACTGATCCGCAAGGTGGAGGGCAGCGCTGTGCACGCGATCGGCACGCCCTTGATCACCAACTCGGACGGAACCAAGTTCGGTAAGAGCGAGGGCAACGCCATCTGGCTGGATCCGGACATGTGCAGCCCCTACGCCATGTACCAGTTCTGGCTCAACACGGCCGACGCCGACGTGGTCCAGCGGCTCAAGGTCTTCACCTTCCGTTCCCGGGAGGAAATCGAAGGGCTTGAACGAGCGGTGGCCGAGCGGCCGCACGCCCGTGAAGCCCAGCGGACGCTGGCCTACGAGGTGACGTCGATTGTGCACGGAACCGATGCGACCGACAAGGTGATCGCTGCCTCCTCGGCATTGTTCGGGCAGGGAGAGTTGGCCGAGTTGGACGAGTCCACCCTGGTTGCTGCCACGGCGGAGCTGCCCAGTGCAGTTGCCGGTCCGGAGACCACCGGAATCATCGAGTTGTTGGTCCAGTCCGGTCTGGCCGCCAGCAATTCGGCGGCACGGCGGACGGTGGCAGAGGGTGGGGCCTACGTGAACAACCTGAAAATCACCGACCCGGACACCGTTGTCGGAGCTGACCAGTTGCTGCACGGCAAATACCTGTTGATGCGCCGCGGCAAGCGCACGCTTGCCATGGTGGAAGTGTCTGGCTGACGAAGCCACTCGGCAGTCGTGCCGACTGCTTGACCGAGGGGCCCGCTGTTTTCCTCCGTTTCGGAGGCCGACGGCGGGCCCCTCCGCATCGGTGGCGGGCATCACGCTCCAGCGATTTGCGGGCGGTGCCGGTGCCGTGTAATGTTTTCTGAGTCGCCGCCGCGGGTTGTGAAACAGCCGGCCGGATCGCGACAAAACCCCTTCGAAAAACGACAGCGGTTAGTCATGCGCCCAGTGTGCAGGCAAATTTGCTGGAGCTTTTCGCTGGGACCAAGCTTTTTCTGAAGTGAATGAAGCGGAAACGCGGATTTGACAGAAAGAAAAAGAATGAAATAAAGTAGAAACATCGCAACGAAGAAAAACAAAGCGGATTTCAAAGAAATTCTTTTGCTGAAGTATTCGTTTGCTCCTGTTGTTTGAGAACTCAATAGTGTGCCAAGTTTGTTGATACCAATTATTTATTGGTTGAAGTGCCGTGGCGTGCCGCCCCTGTGGTGTGTCGCGGTTTTATCAGCCTGGTTTGAATTTAGTGCAGTGTCTTTGGTCGTTTTCCCGGCCTTTGGTGCTGTGTCTGTTTGAAACATTAACGGAGAGTTTGATCCTGGCTCAGGACGAACGCTGGCGGCGTGCTTAACACATGCAAGTCGAACGATGATCCGGTGCTTGCACCGGGGATTAGTGGCGAACGGGTGAGTAACACGTGAGTAACCTGCCCTTGACTCTGGGATAAGCCTGGGAAACCGGGTCTAATACCGGATATGACCTGTCACCGCATGGTGGTGGGTGGAAAGATTTTTTGGTCTTGGATGGACTCGCGGCCTATCAGCTTGTTGGTGGGGTAATGGCCTACCAAGGCGACGACGGGTAGCCGGCCTGAGAGGGTGACCGGCCACACTGGGACTGAGACACGGCCCAGACTCCTACGGGAGGCAGCAGTGGGGAATATTGCACAATGGGCGCAAGCCTGATGCAGCGACGCCGCGTGAGGGATGAATGCCTTCGGGTTGTAAACCTCTTTCAGCAGGGAAGAAGCGAAAGTGACGGTACCTGCAGAAGAAGCGCCGGCTAACTACGTGCCAGCAGCCGCGGTAATACGTAGGGCGCAAGCGTTGTCCGGAATTATTGGGCGTAAAGAGCTCGTAGGCGGTTTGTCGCGTCTGCTGTGAAAGCCCGGGGCTCAACCCCGGGTCTGCAGTGGGTACGGGCAGACTAGAGTGCAGTAGGGGAGACTGGAATTCCTGGTGTAGCGGTGAAATGCGCAGATATCAGGAGGAACACCGATGGCGAAGGCAGGTCTCTGGGCTGTAACTGACGCTGAGGAGCGAAAGCATGGGGAGCGAACAGGATTAGATACCCTGGTAGTCCATGCCGTAAACGTTGGGCACTAGGTGTGGGGGACATTCCACGTTTTCCGCGCCGTAGCTAACGCATTAAGTGCCCCGCCTGGGGAGTACGGCCGCAAGGCTAAAACTCAAAGGAATTGACGGGGGCCCGCACAAGCGGCGGAGCATGCGGATTAATTCGATGCAACGCGAAGAACCTTACCAAGGCTTGACATGGGCCGGACCGGGCTGGAAACAGTCCTTCCCTTCGGGGCCGGTTCACAGGTGGTGCATGGTTGTCGTCAGCTCGTGTCGTGAGATGTTGGGTTAAGTCCCGCAACGAGCGCAACCCTCGTTCCATGTTGCCAGCGCGTAATGGCGGGGACTCATGGGAGACTGCCGGGGTCAACTCGGAGGAAGGTGGGGACGACGTCAAATCATCATGCCCCTTATGTCTTGGGCTTCACGCATGCTACAATGGCCGGTACAATGGGTTGCGATACTGTGAGGTGGAGCTAATCCCAAAAAGCCGGTCTCAGTTCGGATTGGGGTCTGCAACTCGACCCCATGAAGTCGGAGTCGCTAGTAATCGCAGATCAGCAACGCTGCGGTGAATACGTTCCCGGGCCTTGTACACACCGCCCGTCAAGTCACGAAAGTTGGTAACACCCGAAGCCGGTGGCCTAACCCCTTGTGGGAGGGAGCCGTCGAAGGTGGGACCGGCGATTGGGACTAAGTCGTAACAAGGTAGCCGTACCGGAAGGTGCGGCTGGATCACCTCCTTTCTAAGGAGCTTCCTCGAACCGTTCCCAACACGCCACTGTGCGGGTTGGGTGGTTTGCAGGGCAAGCCCGTTGCGGACACGCAAGTTGTCCGGCGGGTGCTCATGGGTGGAATATCAACGGATTCGGTGTTGTCCGCGGTTCTCCGCATGCCAGTACGGTGCCCCTTTCGGGGGGTGCCTGGAACGTGTGGGGTGGGTCGTGGGGGGCGTCTTTTGGCACACTGTTGGGTCCTGAGGCAACAGGATCTTTGTCTTGCAGCGATGCGAGGTGGGGGCCGGTTGGTTTCCTCTTGTTCCCGCATTTTTCCGGCACCGTGCACGTTATGTGTGTGGTGTTGGTGGGTGACGGGGTTGTTGTTTGAGAACTACATAGTGGACGCGAGCATCTTAAAGCAATTTTTTTGATGAACCTGGTTTGGTCCCACCCCTTGTGGGTGTGGCTGTCCTGGTTCTCTCGAATAGCTGATTTTGATCTTTGTGGTCAAGTTTTTAAGAGCACACGGTGGATGCCTTGGCATCAGGAGCCGAAGAAGGACGTGGGAATCTGCGATAAGCCTGGGGGAGTTGATAACCGAACGGTGATCCCAGGATGTCCGAATGGGGAAACCCCGCCCGGCGCGCGAGTGACCGGGTGACCCGTACCTGAACACATAGGGTGCGTGGAGGGAACGCGGGGAAGTGAAACATCTCAGTACCCGCAGGAAGAGAAAACAACAGTGATTCCGTTAGTAGTGGCGAGCGAACGCGGAAGAGGCCAAACCGGTCCATGTGTGATAGCCGGCGGGCGTTGCATGGCCGGGGTTGCGGGACTTTCCGCTGCTGTTCTGCCGGACAGCGAAAGTGAGTGCGTGCGTATAGGTGAACGGTCTTGAAAGGCCGGCCGGAGAAGGTGTAAGCCCTGTAACCGTAATGCGTGACGCCGCTTGGAGAGTATCCCAAGTAGCACGGGGCCCGAGAAATCCCGTGCGAATCTGCCAGGACCACCTGGTAAGCCTGAATACTACCTGATGACCGATAGCGGACAAGTACCGTGAGGGAAAGGTGAAAAGTACCCCGGGAGGGGAGTGAAACAGTACCTGAAACCGTGTGCTTACAATCCGTCGGAGCAGCCTTGTAGCTGTGACGGCGTGCCTTTTGAAGAATGAGCCTGCGAGTTAGTGTTACGTCGCGAGGTTAACCCGTGTGGGGAAGCCGTAGCGAAAGCGAGTCTGAATAGGGCGATGCAGTGGCGTGATCTAGACCCGAAGCGGAGTGATCTACCCATGGCCAGGTTGAAGCGCGTGTAAGAGCGCGTGGAGGACCGAACCCACTTCAGTTGAAAATGGAGGGGATGAGCTGTGGGTAGGGGTGAAAGGCCAATCAAACTCCGTGATAGCTGGTTCTCCCCGAAATGCATTTAGGTGCAGCGTTGCGTGTTTCTTGCCGGAGGTAGAGCTACTGGATGGCCGATGGGCCCTACAAGGTTACTGACGTCAGCCAAACTCCGAATGCCGGCAAGTGAGAGCGCAGCAGTGAGACTGTGGGGGATAAGCTTCATAGTCGAGAGGGAAACAGCCCAGACCACCAACTAAGGCCCCTAAGCGTGTGCTAAGTGGGAAAGGATGTGGAGTTGCCCAGACAACCAGGAGGTTGGCTTAGAAGCAGCCACCCTTGAAAGAGTGCGTAATAGCTCACTGGTCAAGTGATTCCGCGCCGACAATGTAGCGGGGCTCAAGTACACCGCCGAAGTTGTGGCATCAGCGTATATATCCAAGCCTTCGTGGTTCAGGAGCGCTGGTGGGTAGGGGAGCGTCGTGTGGGCAGTGAAGCTGCGGCGGAAGCCAGTGGTGGAGCCTACACGAGTGAGAATGCAGGCATGAGTAGCGAAAGACGGGTGGGAAACCCGTCCGCCGAATGATCAAGGGTTCCAGGGTCAAGCTAATCTGCCCTGGGTAAGTCGGGACCTAAGGCGAGGCCGACAGGCGTAGTCGATGGACAACGGGTTGATATTCCCGTACCGGCGAAAAACCGCCCATGCCAATCCGGTGATGCTAACCGCCCTAACCGTTCATCCGTGCCCTTCGGGGCCAGTATGGGCGGGGCGCGCGGGACCCGATCCGGGGAGGTAAGCGTATTAACAGGTGTGACGCAGGAAGGTAGCCGAGCCGGGCGATGGTAGTCCCGGTCCAAGGATGTAGGGTGAACGGTTGGCAAATCCGCCGTTCGTGAAGCCTGAGACCTGACGGGACCCCCGTATGGGGGGATTCGGTGATCCTATGCTGCCGAGAAAAGCATCGACGCGAGGTTTTAGCCGCCCGTACCCCAAACCGACACAGGTGATCAGGTAGAGAATACCAAGGCGATCGAGAGAATTATGGTTAAGGAACTCGGCAAAATGCCCCCGTAACTTCGGGAGAAGGGGGGCCCGGACCGTGAAGAAGCCTTGCGCTTCGGGAGCGGGTAAGGGCCGCAGAGACCAGGGGGAAGCGACTGTTTACTAAAAACACAGGTCCGTGCGAAGTCGCAAGACGATGTATACGGACTGACTCCTGCCCGGTGCTGGAAGGTTAAGAGGACCTGTTAGCCCCCTCGGGGGCGAAGCGGAGAATTTAAGCCCCAGTAAACGGCGGTGGTAACTATAACCATCCTAAGGTAGCGAAATTCCTTGTCGGGTAAGTTCCGACCTGCACGAATGGAGTAACGACTTCCCCGCTGTCTCAACCATAAACTCGGCGAAATTGCACTACGAGTAAAGATGCTCGTTACGCGCAGCAGGACGGAAAGACCCCGAGACCTTTACTATAGTTTGGTATTGGTGTTCGGTGTGGCTTGTGTAGGATAGGTGGGAGACTGTGAAGCCCGGACGCCAGTTCGGGTGGAGTCATCGTTGAAATACCACTCTGGTCACTCTGGACATCTAACTTCGGCCCGTAATCCGGGTCAGGGACAGTGCCTGATGGGTAGTTTAACTGGGGCGGTTGCCTCCTAAAGAGTAACGGAGGCGCCCAAAGGTTCCCTCAGCCTGGTTGGCAATCAGGTGGCGAGTGTAAGTGCACAAGGGAGCTTGACTGTGAGAGCGACAGCTCGAGCAGGGACGAAAGTCGGGACTAGTGATCCGGCGGCACATTGTGGAATGGCCGTCGCTCAACGGATAAAAGGTACCTCGGGGATAACAGGCTGATCTTGCCCAAGAGTCCATATCGACGGCATGGTTTGGCACCTCGATGTCGGCTCGTCGCATCCTGGGGCTGGAGTAGGTCCCAAGGGTTGGGCTGTTCGCCCATTAAAGCGGTACGCGAGCTGGGTTTAGAACGTCGTGAGACAGTTCGGTCCCTATCCGCTGCGCGCGCAGGAAATTTGAGAAGGTCTGTCCTTAGTACGAGAGGACCGGGACGGACGAACCTCTGGTGTGTCAGTTGTACTGCCAAGTGCACCGCTGATTAGCTACGTTCGGATTGGATAACCGCTGAAAGCATCTAAGCGGGAAGCCGGCTTCAAGATGAGATTTCCATCCCCTTCGGGGGGAGAGGACCCCAGCCAGACCACTGGGTTGATAGGCCGGATGTGGAAGCGAGGACGAAAGACTCGTGGAGCTGACCGGTACTAATAGTCCGACAACTTACACCACACCACCCCCTGCGGGGTGGGTGATCAAAAAACATGCTACGCGTCCGCTATGTGGTTCCCAGACAACAACCCGTTGTCCCCAGGGGAACAAAACACAACTGAATACAAGTTCCAAGCACAAGCTTGTAGCCACAGATTTGCCGCCACACACCCCCAGGGGTGCCGGGCGTGCACGAAGGGTTACGGCGGTCATAGCGTGGGGGAAACGCCCGGTCCCATTCCGAACCCGGAAGCTAAGGCCCACAGCGCCGATGGTACTGCACTCGGGAGGGTGTGGGAGAGTAGGTCACCGCCGGACATTCTTTCAAAGGGAAGGCCCCGCCAACGACGGCGGGGCCTTCCCCCGTTAACAATCTTTGATTCGTTAGTGGAGTCACAGGCAGGCATCGGCCTACCGCAAGAAGGTGAACCGTTGACTGCACTAGAATGGATCGATGGTATGGGCGCGCCACGAAAATCTGCGCCCGAACAAGACAACGTTTATAGAGATTTTGATGGCTGTGGTTGGTTCGATCGACCTGGCCCGCACTGAGAGGAGTTCCGGCATGGCTGATTTCCGGGGTCGTGAAGGACGAGACGACAGGGGTGCAGGCCGAGGCAACTACGGCAACCGGTCGGGTGCTGACCACTCGAGCGAGAGCGGGCCGCGAAAGCGCCCCGACTACGAGAATCGTAGTAGCCGGTCGAGCAACGACGGTGGCTACCGTCCGCAGGGTGATCGCCCGGGCCAGGATCGTGGTGAGCGTCGGGACTTTGGTGACCGTCCTCCGCAGGGTGATCGGCCGCGTCAGGATCGTGGTGAGCGGCGTGACTTTGGTGATCGTCGTCCGCAGAGCGACGGTCCGCGCCAGGACTTTGGTGATCGTCGTCCGCAGGGTGATCGGCCGCGTCAGGATCGTGGTGAGCGGCGCGATTTCGGTGATCGGCCGCGTCAGGATCGTGGTGAGCGGCGTGACTTCGGTGATCGTCGGCCGCAGAGCGACCGGCCGCGTCAGGATCGTGGTGAGCGGCGTGACTTCGGTGATCGTCGGCCGCAGAGCGACCGGCCGCGTCAGGATCGTGGTGAGCGGCGTGACTTCGGTGATCGTCGTCCGCAGAGCGACGGTCCGCGCCAGGACTTTGGTGATCGTCGTCCGCAGGGTGATCGGCCGCGTCAGGATCGTGGTGAGCGGCGTGACTTTGGTGATCGTCGTCCGCAGAGCGACGGTCCGCGCCAGGACTTTGGTGATCGTCGTCCGCAGGGTGATCGGCCGCGTCAGGATCGTGGTGAGCGGCGTGACTTTGGTGACCGTCGTCCGCAGAGCGACCGTCCGCGCCAGGACTTTGGTGATCGTCGTCCGCAGGGTGCTCGGCCCCGTCAGGACCGTGGTGAGCGGCGCGATTTCGGTGATCGGCCGCGTCAGGACCGTGGTGAGCGGCGCGATTTCGGTGATCGGCCGCGTCAGGACCGTGGTGAGCGGCGTGACTTTGGTGATCGTCGTCCGCAGAGTGATCGGCCGCGTCAGGACCGTGGTGAGCGGCGTGACTTCGGTGATCGTCGTCCGCAGAGCGACCGTCCGCGCCAGGATCGTGGCGAGCGGTCCTATGGCCGTTCGGATGGCCCTCGTGAGCACAACGCCAGCGATCTGCGCAGTGCCAACCGCGTGGACCGCCCGCGTTCGCCTGAGATTGACGAGGATGTCTCGGGGTCGGAACTGGACCGTGTTACCCGCGCACAGCTGAGGACCTTGGAGTCAAAGAACGCCGAATGGGTGGCCAAACATTTGGTGATGGCGGGACGGCTGCTTGACGAGGACCCGGAACTAGCCTTCCAGCATGCCCTGGCCGCTAGCCGCCGGGGTGGGCGGATGGCTCCGGTACGCGAAGCCGTGGGCCTGACCGCGTACGCGGCCGGCCACTATGGCGAGGCCTTGAGGGAGTTCCGCACGTTCCGAAGGATCAGCGGTTCTAACGAGCATCTGCCCGTCATGGCCGACTGCGAACGTGGACTCGGACGCCCGGACAGAGCGCTGGAACTGACCCGTTCAGAAGACGCAGAGTCACTCGATTCAGCGGGCAAAGTGGAACTGGCCATTGTGGCTTCTGGCGCGCGTTCCGATTTGCAACAGTTCGACGCGGCGGTTGCGGCTCTGGAGATTCCGCAATTGGACCGGAACCGAGCTTTCTCATACAGCCCGCGACTCTTCCGCGCTTATGCGGACGCTTTGGACGCAGCCAGCCGTGCTGATGAAGCGCAGCAATGGCGGCGTCAGGCAGCGGTGGCAGAGAATGCCTTAGGCGTTGGTGAGTTTGCCGAGCCCGAGATCCTCGACTTGGTCGGCGAGGAACCAGAACCGGCCGGCAGGCCGCTGCAGGATTCCCGAGCCCCAGAGCAGGATCACGCTGGCGCCGGCGCAGCCGAGCAAGCGGATACGGGCGAAGCCGCGCCGTCTGAGGCCGAGCCGGCAGATGCCGACGAAGCCGGCCCGTCCGACGGGGAGGCTGCGCCTGTGGTCGACTCTGCGTCGGATGAACCATCCGAGGACAAGGACGCCCCGGCTCCCATCGAGGCCGAAGAGAAGGACGCTCCCAGCACCGCGCATACGCTGGACAGCAGGGACGATGACCGGTAAGCCGCTGATCTCCGGCTACGACGCCTTGCTGTCCGATTTGGACGGAGTCGTCTATGCCGGGCAGCAGGCTGTCCCCGGAGCGGCAGAGGCGTTGGAACGACTTGCCGACACCGGAACGGCCCTGGGCTACATCACGAACAACGCGTCACGGTCGTCCGAGCAGGTTGCCGCGCACTTGCGCGACCTCGGCGCGCCGGCCACCGCCGACCAAGTTTTCGGATCGGCCCGAGCCGGCGCGCTGCTGCTTGCACGGCACATCCCTGCGGGTTCCAAAGTACTGGTCACCGGCAGCCAGACGCTGGCCGATGAAACAGCTGCCCAGGGATTCATCCCGGTCCGCTCTGCTCTGGAATTGCCCGCAGCCGTGATCCAGGGGTTCGACCCGGCGCTGGGTTGGATGGAACTGGCCGAGGCATCCTTCGCGATCGCCTCCGGCGCCTTCTGGATCGCCACCAATACGGATATGACCATTCCCCGGGAGCGCGGCATCGCCCCGGGGAACGGCGCCTTGGTTGCGGCCGTACAGGCGGCCACCGGAGCGGTGCCATTGGTCGCAGGGAAACCGGAGGCCGGCATCTTTACGACGGCGGCGGCAGCGTTGGGTGCCCACCGTCCACTGGTGGTGGGGGACCGCCTCGACACTGACATCCTGGGCGGAAACAAGGCGGGTATGGACACGGCGGTTGTGCTGACCGGCGTTGACGGGCCCGAAGCAGTCCTCGGCGCACGCATAGCGGAACGGCCGCTGTACCTGCTGGGCAGCCTGGCTGAACTGTATCTGCCGTATCCTGCGGTCATCCGCGACGGTGCCGGCTTCCGGTGCGGTGCCGCGAAGGCCGCCATCGAAAACGGTGGACTCCGCGTCTCCGGCAGCCGGGATGATGTGGACACATGGCGCGCAGCCTGCGCGGCGTGGTGGAATGCCTACCCGGACCAAGCCGCGACGACCACGCCTGAGCTGGTGGACTGAACGCCGCTATTAGACTGATTCACGGCGGATGGGTACGCCGGCCGACGCTAGGGAGGAAAGCTTGGATCTGCCAGACTCGCGGGAAAGCGGCAGCCAAACGCCGCCGCAATGGCCCGCCCCCGCTGAGCCGACGGGGGACGAGTCCGTGAACAGCATCGTCGCCGAACTCACCCAGATCCCAGACCTCTCCGTCAGCGAGCACGAACGGGTGTACCAGCGGATCCACGACGGTTTGTTGGCCGATTTGGAGACCGAGGCTGATTGACCCAATGCCTAGACTCGATCAGGAGCTAGTATCCCGGGGGCTGGCACGCTCCCGCACACACGCAGCCAAACTCATCGCCGCCGGGCGGGTCAGCCGCGCCGGAACTGTCTTGACCAAGGCCTCGGCTGCCGTCGGCCCGGGGGAGCCCCTGGACGTCGCCCCTGACTCGGGCCCCGATTACGTCAGCAGGGCCGGACATAAGCTGGCAGGCGCACTGGCAGCCTTTCCCTCCGTGGACCCGGTCGGTTTGCGCTGCCTCGACGCCGGAGCCTCCACCGGCGGGTTCACCGACGTCCTGCTCCGCTCTGGAGCACGTGAGGTAGTCGCCGTGGACGTAGGCCACGGCCAACTCGTTGACCAGATCCGTACGGACAGCAGGGTCAGGGTGTTCGAAGGCATGAACGTCCGCTATCTCGAGGCCCGGGAGATCGGCGGCCCGGTGGACCTGACCGTCGCGGACTTGTCCTTCATCTCCCTGACCTTGGTCGTCGAAGCCTTGGCCAACGCCACGCGGCCAAACGGAAATCTCTTATTGATGGTCAAGCCGCAATTTGAGGTGGGCCGGGAACGCCTGGCGCGCACCGGCGTCGTCAGTTCAGAGGCCGAACGTTTCCGGGCGGTGGGAAATGTTGTCTCGTCGGCCCTCGAAGCGGGGCTGCAAGTACGTGGACTGGCGGCGAGCCCGCTCCCCGGGCAGGACGGAAACGTTGAATATTTCCTGTGGATAAGCGTTCCGCCGGGCAAACCGGAGCGCAGAACGGGTAGTGTGCTGGAGGGGGAAGTGGGCGCGGCGATGGCCAATTTCCCGCATGTGTCCAGCCAATCGCCGGACCAGATTGACGAACCGAGAGGGCAGGAACCGGGAGTGGAGCGATGAGCCGGCGGATACTGGTGCTCGCGCACACCGGACGGGCAGACGCGATGGCGGCTGCCCACGAAACATGCGCCCAACTCCACGCCTCCGGGCTGGTTCCCGTCATGCGCCGGGAAGAGATGGCGCCTATGCGGGAAACATACGGAGACCTAGCCGTTCCGTGCGAGACGCTGGACGAGGACGTCAGTCTCGACTCCGTGGACCTGGGCATGGTGCTTGGCGGCGACGGAACCATCCTCCGCTCGGCCGAGCTGGTCCGGGAATCGGACGTTCCACTGCTCGGGGTCAACCTGGGCCATGTCGGCTTCCTGGCCGAGAGCGAACGCGCGGACCTGGCGCAGACCGTCCATTGGGTGGTCAACCGCGAGTACACGGTCGAAGAGCGCCTGACCATCGATGTGCAGGTGTGGCTGGGCAAACGCAAGATCGGGCACACCTGGGCGCTGAACGAAGCCGCTGTGGAAAAGGGCGATCGGCAGCGGATGCTGGAAGTCGTCGTCGAAGTCGATGCCCTGCCGATCAGCTCGTTCGGCTGTGACGGCGTGGTGATGGCGACCCCCACCGGCTCGACGGCCTACGCCTTTTCGGCCGGCGGTCCGGTGGTCTGGCCGGAAGTGGAAGCTCTGCTGATGACGCCCATCAGCGCGCACGCCTTGTTCGCCAAGCCTCTGGTGGTTGCGCCGGACTCCATCATGGCGGTGGAAGTCCTGAGCCGGAGCGACGCCAACGGGGTGCTTTGGTGCGACGGGCGCCGCAGTCTTGAGCTGCCGCCGGGGTCCCGGATCGAGGTGACACGCTCGGACAAACCGGTCCGGCTGGCCCGCACCCGGCGGACCCCGTTCTCGGAGCGTCTGGTACGTAAATTCGAGCTGCCCACGTCGGGATGGCGCGGCCCGGTCAGCCCCTCGGAGGAACAGCCGCCCACCTCGTCGCTGCCGACGGTCCGCACCGTGGAGCCGCACTATACGCAGCCGGGCGGGAGGAGCTGACATGATCGAAGAAATCAGGATCCGCAACCTCGGCGTCATCACCGAGGCCACGCTGCCGCTGGGGCCCGGTCTGTCGGTGGTGACGGGAGAAACCGGCGCCGGCAAAACCATGGTGGTCACCGCGCTTGGCCTGCTGCTGGGAGCCCGCGCCGACGCCGGCGCGGTACGCAGCGGGGCAGCCAACGCCGTGACCGAGGCCGTGGTCCGGCTGGCCGCGGACAGCCCCGCCCTTGCCCGTGCGGGTGAAGCCGGGGCTGACATGGACGAGTTCGACGGCGGAGCCGAACTGATGCTCGCCCGCACGGTAAATGCCGATGGCCGCAGCCGCGCGCATGTGGGCGGACGCGGGGCTCCGGTGGGAACGCTGGCAGAGATCGGCGGTCACCTGGTGGCGGTTCACGGCCAAACCGACCAGCTGCGGCTCAAGAGCCAGCAGGCACAGCGCGAAGCGCTGGACAAGTTTGGCGGCGCCGCCTTGGCGAAGGCCTTGACCGGGTACGCAGCGTCATTCGTCCGCTGGAAGGAAGCCAAAGCCGAGCTGGAGACGCTGCGGACTGAAGCACGCGAACGATTGCGGGAAGCCGAAGCACTGCAGTTGGCCCTTGAGGAAATCGACGGACTGGACCCGCAGCCTGGCGAAGATAACGCCCTGAAGGCCGTGGCCGTGAAACTGGCCAACGTTGAGGAACTGCGGGCGGCCGCCACTGTGGCACACCAGGCGCTGGTGGCCGAGGAATTCACCGACTCGCCGGACGCAACCACCCTGGTGGACGCGGCCAAGCGATCGCTGGAGCAGGTCCAGGATGAAGATGCCGAGCTGGGGCGGGCGGCCGCCCGGTTGGCCGAAGTGGGAATCATTCTCGCCGACGTGGCCGCCGAATTGGCAAGCTACGGGGCATCGCTGGACGGTGAGGGGCCGGGCCGGCTGGAGGAGATCGAAGCGCGCCGCGCCGATTTGGCCCGGCTCGTGCGCAAGTACGCGCCCAGCATCGACGAGGTCCTCGAGTGGGCCGCACAGGCCCGCACCCGGTTGGAAGACCTGACCGACGATTCCAGCCGGATCGAGCGGTTGGAGGCGGAAGTCGCCGGGCTGGACGAGGCGTTGGCCGCCCAATCCGCCGAGGTCACCGCGCTGCGTCGGGAGGCTGCTGCCGAACTGGGCCACCGGGTCGGCACGGAACTGTCGGCTCTGGCCATGGCCGAGGCCGAACTGGTGATCGGGATTGAACCTGCGCCGGCCTTGAGCGTGCACGGGGCCGACCTGATCACGTTCCTGTTGAAACCGCACCGGGGCGCCCCGCCGCGGCCGCTGGGCAAGGGCGCATCCGGCGGCGAACTCTCCCGCGTGATGCTGGCCATCGAGGTAGTGCTCGCGGAAGTAGACCCGGTGCCGACCTTCGTGTTCGACGAAGTGGACGCCGGCGTGGGCGGCAAAGCCGCGGTAGAGATCGGCCGCCGCCTGGCCATGCTGGGACGCTTCGTGCAGGTCATCGTGGTGACCCACTTGCCCCAGGTGGCGGCGTTCGCCGACCAACACATCCGCGTGATCAAGACGGCCGGCGGCGGTGACGGTGGGATGACCGCCAGCGACGTCCGCCTGCTCGACGACCAGGAACGGGTGACCGAATTGGCCCGTATGCTCGCCGGCCAGGAAGAATCCGAATCCGCCCGCGCACATGCTCAGGAACTGATTGACGGTGCCAGGGCGCTGTAGCATCTGCTGCAGCTACGACCAGCCCCGCCGCCGGCGGGGGAGAAGTTGACCGGCTGGTGTGTGTTCACACACTCGAGCGCGGTCGGAGCGGCCTTGAGATCCGAGGGCGTCCAGAAAGGTGATAGGCTCGAATTCCGTGGTGCAGCGATCAAATTCCCGGTTTTCCAAGTCGTCCAAGACGACCAAACATATCTTCGTCACCGGCGGCGTGGCGTCCTCGCTCGGGAAGGGACTGACGGCTTCAAGCCTCGGCCACCTGCTCCGTGCGCGCGGCCTTTCCGTGACCATGCAGAAGCTCGATCCATATCTGAACGTGGATCCGGGCACAATGAATCCATTCCAGCACGGTGAAGTCTTCGTGACCGATGACGGCGCCGAAACCGATCTGGATATTGGACACTACGAGCGGTTCCTGGACGAGAACCTGGACGGCTCAGCCAACGTCACCACCGGCCAGGTGTACTCGACGGTGATCGCCAAGGAGCGCCGGGGCGAATACCTCGGCGACACCGTGCAGGTCATCCCGCACATCACGGATGAGATCAAGCGCCGGATGCGCCTGCCTTCCGAGCCGGTCGCCGGCAAGAAATCCCCGGACGTGATCATCACCGAGATCGGCGGCACGGTGGGTGACATCGAGTCGCAGCCGTTCCTGGAAGCGGCGCGCCAGGTCCGCCAGGACGTCGGGCGCAACAACGTATTCTTCCTGCACGTGTCCCTGGTGCCCTACATCGGTCCGTCGCAGGAACTGAAGACCAAGCCCACCCAGCACTCGGTGGCCGCGCTGCGTTCGATCGGTATCCAGCCCGACGCCATTGTGATTCGTTCCGACCGCGAAGTCCCCGCCGCCATGCGGGAAAAGATCGGCCGGATGTGCGACGTGGACATCGACGCGGTCATAGGCTGCCCGGATGCTCCGAGCATCTACGACATCCCCAAGACGCTGCACTCGCAGAATCTGGACGCGTACATCGTGCAGCACCTTGACTTGAAGTTCAAAGACGTCGACTGGTCCAAATGGGACCGGCTGCTGGCGGCCGTCCACAATCCGCAGCACACCGTTGAGGTGGCACTGGTGGGCAAGTACATCGACCTGCCGGATGCCTACCTTTCCGTGACCGAGGCACTGCGCGCGGGCGGTTTCGCCAACCAGACGCGGGTGAAGATCCGCTGGGTTCCCTCCGACGACTGCGCCACCGACGAAGGCGCGGCGGCCGCACTCAGCGGCGTGCATGCGATCTGCGTGCCCGGAGGCTTCGGCATCCGCGGTCTGGAAGGCAAACTCGGCGCGCTCAAGTTCGCCCGCGAACGCAAGCTCCCCACCCTGGGCCTGTGCCTGGGCCTGCAGTCGATGGTGATGGAGTACGCCCGCAACATTGTGGGACTGGAAGGTGCTTCATCCACGGAGTTTGATCCGGACACCAAGCACCCGGTGATCGCCACGATGGCCGAGCAGCTGGACATTGTCGAGGGCAAGGGCGACCTGGGCGGCACCATGCGCCTGGGGCTCTACGAGGCGGCCCTGCAGTCGGGCTCCGTGGTGGCCGAGACCTACGGCAGAACCAAGGTCAGCGAACGCCACCGCCACCGCTACGAGGTCAACAACGAGTACCGCGACCAGCTCGCTGCTGCGGGCCTGGTCTTCTCGGGCACCTCGCCGGACGGCAAGCTGGTGGAGTTCGTTGAGCTGCCCCGCGATGTGCACCCGTACTACGTCTCCACCCAGGCACACCCGGAACTGAGTTCACGCCCCACACGGCCGCATCCGCTGTTCGCCGGCTTGATCGCGGCAGCCCTGGACCACGGCAAAGCCAAGGCTCCGGCAAAGTCCGGAGTCTGACGTGCCGGTGCAGCCGGACGCCTTCGCCGACATCCCGGATCCGCGCCCGTTGGTCGAAAGCCGCACGGTGTACCGTGGCCGGATCTGGGACGTGGTCAGCGATACCTTCACGCTGGGCCGGGGCGACGGCGCCACGCTGGTGCGCGACTACATTGCGCATCCCGGTGCCGTGGCCATCCTCGCGATGGACCCGGAGGGGCGTGTACTGCTGCTGAAGCAGTACCGGCAGCCCGCCAAAATGTCGCTGTGGGAGATCCCCGCGGGCCTGCTGGACATGGACGGCGAGGGCTTCGTGGATGCCGCGGCGCGGGAACTGGCCGAGGAAGCTGACCTGGTGGCCGGCCGCTGGGACGTGCTGGTGGACTTCTTCAATTCGCCCGGTTCCTCCAGCGAGGCGATCCGGATCTATCTAGCCAGGGACCTTTCCGAGGTTCCCGCAGACCAGCGGCATGAGCGTACCGAAGAGGAAGCCGAGATCGAGCATCTTTGGGTGGATCTGGACGACGCCGTGGACGCGGTGATGGCAGGCCGGCTGCACAATCCGTCGGCCGTGGCCGGGCTGCTCGCCGCTGCCCGGGCCGCCGCTACCGGCTTCGACAACCTGCGTCCGGCGGATGCCCCGTGGCCGGAGCATCCCAGCCAGCGTCCCGGCGGAGCCGCCGACTCCGGCCGGGACTGAGCAGCCATGTTGCCGGTGCAGGCCCCGCCAGCCAAGGGAGACGAATTCAGCGCGACGGCGCTGGGCCGCGCCGCGGGCGACTACCTGCAACACATGGCGGTGGAACGCGGACTGGCAGCCAACACCCTGGCGGCCTACCGCAGGGACCTGGGCCGCTACCTGAGGTTCCTGCAGGAACGATCGGTCACCGAGCCGGCCTCGGTCAGTCGCCACGATGTCACGGCATTTGCCCAGGCCCTGTCCGACGGGTCCGACGGCGCTGCCGCCCTCAGCGTCAGGTCGGCGGCCCGGACTATCGTGGCAGTCCGCGGCCTGCACAAGTTCTGGACGCTTGAAGGCATCACGGAGACGGACCCGGCCACGGATGTGCATCCGCCGATGCCCGGCAAGCGCCTGCCGAAGGCCATCTCCGTGGCCGACGTGACCCGGATCCTCGAGTCCACCGGATCGGACAGTCCCACCGGCCTGCGTGACCGGGCGCTGCTGGAGTTTCTCTACGCGACCGGCGCCCGGATCAGCGAAGCGGTGGGCCTGGACGTTGACGATGTCAGTGTCGAGCCGCAGGGCGACGGCCCCGCCGTCGTCCGTCTTTTCGGCAAGGGTTCCAAGGAGCGGCTGGTGCCGCTGGGCTCCTATGCTGCGCAGGCGGCCGACGCGTATCTGGTCCGTGGACGGCCGGGACTGGCCGCTAGGGGCCTTGGCACACCGGCCCTGTTCCTGAACGCCCGCGGCGGCCGGCTAAGCCGCCAGAGCGCCTGGACCATCCTGAAGGCGGCCGCGGAGAAGGCCGGCATCACACAGCCGGTTTCTCCGCACACACTGAGGCATTCCTTCGCCACCCACCTGCTGGAGGGCGGCGCGGACGTCCGCGTGGTGCAGGAGATGCTGGGCCACGCGTCCGTCACCACCACACAGATCTACACGCTGGTCACCGCGGATACGCTCCGTGAGGTGTACGCCGCGGCGCATCCGCGCGCCTTGGGCTAGGGCGGCGGAGCTGAGCGGGCAGGCTGCCGTTCCGGGCTAGACTCGCTCCCATGACCGTTGCCGTTGCCTTGTGCTTCCTGCTGAGGGAAGAATCCGGGCATAGCTGTGTGCTGCTCGGCCGGAAGAAGACCGGCTTCGGCGTCGGGAAAATCGTGGGGGTCGGCGGGAAGCTGGAAGCGGGGGAGTCCGACGGCGACGCTGCGTGCCGGGAGATGCAGGAAGAGACCGGGGTGTGCGTCAGGCCCGGGGACCTGGAACGGGCCGGACGGATATTCTTCGACTTTCCGGCCCGGCCGGCGTGGAACATGGACGCCGCGCTCTTCGTCGCGCGGCGCTGGAGCGGCGTGCCGCTCGAGTCGGCGGAAATTGCCCCGTCTTGGCACCGCGTGGACCGGCTGCCGCTGGGGCTGATGTGGCAGGACGCCGGGCATTGGCTGCCGCTGGCGTTGTCGGGGGACCAGCCGCGGCTGCGGGTGGTGATGCGGCCCGATAACCAAACGGTGGCCGACGTCGAAAATCTCGACACCGGCCACCGGGTGGCCTGGCAGTTCTAGCGGCCCAGCGCCCGCTGGCCGGGTCCGTTGTACTCACTGAGCGGACGGATCAGCGAGTTTGATTCCAGCTGCTCCATGATGTGCGCGGTCCAGCCGGTGATGCGGCTGGCCACGAACAGCGGGGTGAACATGTCCGTGTCGAATCCCATCAGGTGGTAGGTGGGGCCGGCGGGGTAGTCCAGGTTCGGCTTGATGTCCTTCGCCTCGGCCATCGCGGTTTCCAGCCCGTCGTAGAGGCCGAGGATTTCGGGGCGGCCGTAGTGCTCGATCATCTTGTCCAGCGCGGCCTTCATGGTGGGCACGCGGGAGTCGCCGTGCTTATAGACCCGGTGGCCGAAGCCCATCACCTTCTTCTTTTCCGCCAGGGCCTGCTCCATCCAGGTCCGGGCCCGGGCGGCGGCCTCTTCACGGGATTCGTCGGTGCGGATGCCGATTTGTTCGAAGGTGTGCATCACCGCTTCGTTGGCGCCGCCATGCAGCGGGCCTTTCAGCGCCCCGATGGCACCGGTGACGGCCGAATGCAGGTCGGACAGCGTGGAGGTGATGACCCGGGCCGTGAAGGTGGAGGCGTTGAACGAGTGCTCGGCGTACAGGATCATGGACACGTTGAACGCGTCCACGACCTCCGGGGCTGCCTCCTCGCCGAAAGACATCCAGAGGAAATTCGCCGCGTAGCCCAGGTCGTCGCGTGGTTCCACCAGGTCCTGGCCGCGGCGCCTGCGCTGGTCGTAGGCCACGACCGCCGGGAACGCCGCAAACAACTCCAGGGCCTTGGCTAGGTTCGCCTCGGGCGAGGAATCCTCGGCCAGCCGGTGGCGGGCTCCGATCACGCTGGCCGCGGTCCGGCAGACGTCCATCGGGTGGGCTTCAACCGGCAGCGAATCGATGACCGACTTCACCACCGGATCCAGTGCGCGGCCGCCGCGTTCGGCCGCGGTAAAGTCCCGCAGCTGGTCCGCGTCGGGCAACTCCGAGTTCCACAGCAGATACGCCACCTCTTCGAAGCTGCAATGCGCGGCCAGCTCCTGGACGGGATAGCCGCGGTACAGCAGCGAGTTGGTCTCCGCGTTGACCTTGGAGATCTTCGTGGTGTCGACGACGACGCCGGCCAGCCCTTTGCGGATCTGCGGTGCTTCAGTGGTTGCATCCGTGCTCATGGCGACTCCTATGTCTTGTGGTCAGTGCTGACCGGGCACTTGGAAATTGAATACAGAGGTGTCGAATTGGTTATACGCCTCATAATCCACCAATTCGTACAAACGCGCACGCGTCAGCATGTTCGGGACCTGTGCTTGCTGGGTTCCCTCGGCCTTGATCGCGTCCAGGGTCCGCTCGGCGGCCCCCATCGCGCTGCGCAGCAGGGTCACCGGGTAGATGACCATGTTCACCCCTACCGAGGACAGCTGGTCGGCGGTGAACAAATCGCTCTTGCCGAATTCGGTCATGTTGGCCAGCACCGGCACGTCAACGGCTTCGCGGATGGCGGCGAACTCCTCCAGGGTGCGCATGGCTTCGGGGAAGATCGCGTCCGCACCGGCGTCGACCAGCGCGCGGGCGCGGTCCTGGGCTGCCGCCAGACCGTCCACGGCCCGGATGTCCGTCCGGGCCATGATCAGGAAGTTCGGATCCCGGCGGGCATCGGCGGCGGCCCGGATGCGTTTGCTGGCGGTCTCCAGATCCACCACGTTCTTGCCGTCCAGATGGCCGCAGCGTTTGGGGTTGAACTGGTCTTCGATGTGGCAGCCCGCCAGACCGGCGTGTTCCAGTTCCTGCACGGTGCGGGCCACGTTCATCGGCTCGCCGAAGCCGGTGTCGGCGTCCACCAGGGCGGGCAGATCGGTCATCCGCGCGATTTGTCCGGCCCGGGTGGCGACTTCGGTCAGCGTGGTCAGTCCGATGTCCGGCAGCCCCAGGTCGTTGGCCAGTACCGCGCCGGAGATGTAGACGCCGTCGAACCCCTTCTCCTGGATCAGCCGTGCCGAGAGCGGGTTGAACGCGCCGGGGAACTGCTGCAGCTTCCCGGACGCCAATCCCTCGCGCAGCATCCGGCGTTTCTGCTCGGGTGTTGTGGCGGAGTAGAGCATTTAGAACAACCCCTTCGGGCCCGCGGAGAGGTCGATGACCCCGTCGGCGGCCTGGATGTTCAGCTGGTCCAGCTCGCCGGCGGCCAGTTCGGGCAACCGCTCGACGGCGGCCAGGAACCTGTCGATTTCGGCATCCTCGACGATCCCGGCGGCCAGGGTGCGCAGCTTGTTCACGTACTGCTCGCGGGTGAACGGGCGGGCGCCTAACGGGTGCGCGTCGGCGACGGCGATTTCATCCGTGATGACGGTCCCGTCCGTCAGCGTAATCTCCACGGAGCCGCCGAACGCCTTTTCGGCGATGTCCAGCGAATGGTAGCGGCGGGTCCACTCCGGGTCTTCCTCGGTGCTGACCTTGTGCCAGAGCGCCACGGTGTCCGGCCGGGCGGCCCGCTCCGGGGCGTAGGAGTCGACGTGGTGCCAGGCGCCGTCCTGCAGGGCCACGGTGAAGATGTACGGGATTGAATGGTCCAGTGTTTCCCGGGAGGCCGTCGGGCTGTACTTCTGCGGATCGTTGGCGCCGGAGCCGATCACGAAGTGCGTGTGGTGGCTGGTCTTGATCAGCACGGACTTCACGTTCTGGGCGTCGGTGGCCTCCGGGTGTTCCCGGTGCAGCTTGCGGGCCAGATCGATCCAGGCCTGCGCCTGGTATTCGGCCGAGTGTTCCTTGGTGTAGGTGTCCAGGATGGCGCGCTTCGCTTCTCCCGGCGCCGGCAACGGAACGGTGTAGGAGGCGTCCGGCCCATCCAGCAGCCAGGCGATCACGCCGTCCTCGCCTTCGTAGATCGGCACCGGCGAAGTCTGCCCGCGCATGGCCCGGTCCACTGCCTCCACCGCCATCTTGCCCGCGAAAGCCGGTGCATGGGCCTTCCAGGTGGAAATCTCGCCCTTGCGCGACTGGCGGGTCGCCGTCGTCGTATGCAGCGCCTGTCCCACGGCCTGGAAGATGGTTTCCACATCCAGGCCCAGCAGCGTTCCGATGCCCGCGGCGGCCGACGGCCCCAAGTGGGCCACGTGGTCGATCTTGTGCTGGTGCAGGCAGATGGCCTTAACCAGGTCCACCTGGATCTCGTAGCCGGTGGCAATGCCGCGCAGCAGATCCCGGCCGTTCGAACCGACATGCTGGGCCACCGCG
This sequence comes from Arthrobacter sulfonylureivorans, assembly GCF_022637435.1. Taxonomy (NCBI): domain Bacteria; kingdom Bacillati; phylum Actinomycetota; class Actinomycetes; order Micrococcales; family Micrococcaceae; genus Arthrobacter; species Arthrobacter sulfonylureivorans. Next base: position 2,629,850 of record NZ_CP093326.1, on the reverse strand, counting down.
AGGATCGGCGGGATGTTGTCGCCCGGATGCGAGTAGTCAGCGGCCAGGAACGTGTCGTGGTAGTCCAGTTCGCGCACGGCCACGCCGTTGGCCCACGCGGCCCACTCCGGCGATGTTTTCTGCGCGATGCCGAAGATGCCTGCGCCGTTACCGCCACCGGAGACCGGGTGGCTCAGCGCCTGTGCACGCGCGGCGACGATGGGTAAGCGGTTCAGCGAGGCGATGGCCACCGAAGCGTTGTCGATGATCCGGTTGATTACCATCTCGGCGACGTCGGCGGAAACCTCCACCGGATCGGTGGCGACCTGGGCGATCTTGTAGGCGAGTTGGTCCTCGCGCGGCAGGTTCTCTTCGCTGCGGTAGACGCGTACAGGGTGGTCGACGGTCATGAGACTGTCCTTTCGGCTGGCATCGGGGATCGGTGGTTCGGATCGACGGTCTTGAAATGTTCCAGGCTTTGATGCAGGTGGATCCTGGTGGCTGCAGCGGCCACTTGGCTGTCGCCGGCGGCAATAGCGCCGGCGATATTCGCATGCTCGGTGGCGGAGGCCAGCAGCCTGGCGGGGTTGTCCCGGGCAAGCCTGCGGATGCGGACCAAGTGGACGCGCAGGTTCGACATTGCCTGATACAGGTAGGTGTTGGCTGCCGCCGTGTCCACTGCAGCATCCAGGCGGCCCACCAGATCGTAGTAGGACCGGGCATCGGGCAGGGAGTCCCGCATGGCTTCGGCTGCCGCCAGAAACTGATGCTGCAGCAGTCGGAAGTTCTCCGGTTCGCCGCGCTTGGCCGCCAACGCCGCTGCCTGGCACTCCAAGGCGGTGCGCAGCTCGAACAGTTCGATGACGTTCTCCAGCGAGACGTCGGCGACGACGACCCCGCGCCCCGTGTGCGCGGCTGTCAATCCTTCGGCGCTGAGGCGGCTTAGCGCCTCGCGAAGCGGAGTACGGGAGACGCCCAGGCGTGCCGCCTGCTCTACTTCACCGAGAACGGTGCCGGGGGGAAGCCGCCATTCCACAATGTCTTCGCGGAGCGCCCAATAGGCCCGCTCGCTTGCCCGCATCCGGCACCTCCCTTCGGGATCGTGGTGTTGGGAACTGTCTGGGACTACTGAGGAATACGACCAGTGTATACACAAGACCGCAGATATCAACAGAAACGGTGAAACTGGCTCACGTATAGGCCTGAATGTATACAACTCTCGTGTTTGACAGGAAGGCGAAGGGTACTATGGCGGACATCACAGTGAACGGCTCCCGAGGGGTTAGCGTGAACACCTACCAAACAACGTACGAGGCCAGTTGCAATGAGCCGGAGGCGTTCTGGCTCGCAGCCGCATCCGCCATCCAGTGGGACCGCGCACCTGCCCAGGCGCTCGATGTCAGCGCGGCGCCGATTTACCGGTGGTTCCCGGACGGGAGGCTCAACACCTCCGTCAACGCGCTGGACCGGCACGTCGCGGCGGGCCGCGGGGATCACATTGCCCTGATTTACGACTCCGCCATGCTGGGCCTGCAGTGCCGTTATACCTACAAGGAACTGCTCTCCGACGTCGAGCGTTTCGCCGGGGTGCTGCGCGACCGGGGGATCGGGCCGGGCGACCGGGTCATCATCTACATGCCGATGATTCCGGAGGCGATCGTGGCGATGCTGGCTACCGCCAGACTCGGAGCAGTCCACTCCGTAGTGTTCGGCGGATTCGCCGCGCGGGAACTGGCTGCGCGTATTGACGATGCCCGGCCCTCCGTCATCGTGACGGCCAGCGGCGGAATCGAACCGACCCGAAGAATCGAGTACCTGCCCGCGGTGGCAGAGGCGCTTGCATTCGCAATCCATCCCGTGGACAACGTGATTGTGAAGGCCCGGGAAGGCTTCGCACATGCGGCTGGGGACTTCACGGCCGGCGCTACGGTGTGGCACGACTGGGATCGGCTCGCGGCGGCAGCTGAGCCGGCGGGGCCGGTGTCGGTGGCGGCCACCGATCCGCTGTACATTCTCTACACCTCGGGAACCACCGGCGCCCCGAAAGGCGTCGTGCGGGACAACGGCTCACATGCGGTGGCCATGGCGTGGTCCATGCGAAACATCTACGACGTCGGGCCGGGCGACGTGATGTGGACCGCGTCGGATATCGGCTGGGTCGTGGGGCATTCGTACATCGTTTACGCGCCACTGATCGCCGGCGCCACGACGGTGCTTTACGAAGGCAAGCCGGTGGGCACGCCCGACGCCGGTGCATTCTGGCGCGTGGTGGAGGACCATCACGTCAATGTCCTGTTCACCGCGCCCACTGCGCTGCGGGCCATCCGGAAGGCCGACCCGCTCGCCGAGCGGATCGGAGACCATGACCTCTCGTCCCTCCGGACGTTGTTCGCCGCGGGGGAGCGCTTGGATCCGGAGACCTACGAATGGAGCTCTGCGGCACTTCAGGTGCCCGTGATCGACCATTGGTGGCAGACGGAGACCGGATGGGCCATCGCAGCAAACCCGCGCGGGATCGAGCACCTTCCGGTCAAGGCCGGTTCTCCGACCGTCCCTGTGCCGGGCTATCGGCTGCGGATCGTCGACGGCGCCGGACAGCCGGTGCCGGCCGGGGTCGAAGGGAACATCGTGCTGCAACTCCCGTTGCCGCCGGGCACCCTGACAACCCTCTGGGGCAGTGACGAGCGGTACATCAGGTCCTACCTTGACGTGTTCGACGGCTTCTACACAACGGGCGACTCCGGCTACTTGGATGAAGACGGCTATTTGTTCGTGATGGGACGCACCGATGACGTCATCAACGTGGCTGGCCATCGGTTATCGACCGGTGCGATCGAGCAGGCGGTCGCACGCCATCCGGCCGTTTCCGAATGCGCAGTCGTTGGCATCAACGACGCCCTGAAAGGACAGCGCCCCAGCGGCTTCGTGGTGCTTAAGACCGGCAGCGAGGTAGAACCGGCCAAGTTGCAGCAGGAGCTGATTGCGCTGGTGCGCTCGCAGATAGGACCGGTGGCGGACTTCAAGGAGGTGCGAATTGTCGCCGCACTGCCCAAAACGCGGTCGGGGAAGATCCTGCGCAAGACCATGCGGCAGATCGCCGACGGCGACGCGTACGCGGTGCCCTCCACCATCGAGGACCCGGCCGTCCTCGAGGATATTGTGCGCTTGATGCGCCCTTGATGCTGCTGGCCGGCATTCCCAGCGCCAACCATGCCACCGCGGCTCGCCGTCCAAGGGTTCAAAACCTTAGACTTCTACTTGAAGCTAAAGGCTCGCCGATCGTCAGCGGCCTGTCGATCGATATCAAGACCGTCGCTGTAACCTTGTCAGGAAGAAGTACGGCAGCGAAACGATGGAAGCTGGGTTTGATACGTGAGCAGCGAACAAGGTGCGACAACCACTCTGCGGCAAGCGGACGAGGATGTCCTGGGCCCCACCGGCCGGCCGCTGACCGAGTTCCCTGAACCACCCGCCTTGGCGTCGCACGGTCCCGCGCGGATCGTGGCAATGGTCAACCAGAAGGGCGGCGTGGGTAAGACCACGTCCACCATCAACCTTGGAGCTGCCCTGGCCGAGCTTGGCCGCAAGGTGCTGCTGGTCGATTTCGACCCGCAGGGCGCGCTGTCCGCGGGGCTCGGCACGAATCCGCATGAGCTGGACCTGACCGTCTACAACGTGCTGATGGACCGCAAGACGGACATACGCGAGGCGATCCAGCCCACCGAAGTGGAGAACATCGACCTGCTGCCGGCTAACATCGATCTCTCCGCCGCGGAGGTGCAGCTGGTCAATGAAGTTGCCCGCGAGCAGGTCCTGGCGCACGCGCTGCGCAAAGTCGAGGACGACTACGACATCATCCTGATCGACTGCCAGCCCTCCCTGGGTTTGCTGACCGTCAACGCGCTGACCGCGGCTCACGGCGTGATCATTCCGCTGATCTGCGAGTTTTTTGCGCTGCGGGCGGTGGCGCTGCTGGTGGAAACCATCGAGAAGGTCCAGGACCGGTTGAATCCGCGCCTGCAGATCGACGGCGTGCTGGCCACCATGTACGACCCGCGCACGCTGCACAGCCGCGAAGTGATCGGCCGCCTGCTGGAGGCTTTCGGAGACAAGGTCTTCGAAACCGTGATCAAGCGCACGATCAAGTTCGCCGACGCCACCGTCGCCGCCGAGCCGATCACCAGCTATGCCGGCAACCACGCCGGAGCAACCGCCTACCGCCAGTTGGCCAAGGAGCTCATTTCGCGCGGAGGCGCCCCCTGATGACGCTGACGCCGGCAGGCGAGATGCCTGCTGGCCGTCCTCCGGCAATTCAGGAAACGGTGCCGGCCGGCCCGGACGGCGACCGGAAGGCGGCCGGGTTCGCTGTGACTTTGGACAACTTCAGCGGGCCCTTCGATCTGCTGCTGGGACTGATTTCGAAGCACGAAATGGACATCACGGAGGTGGCGCTCTCCCGCGTCACCGACGAATTCATTTCCTATATCCGGGGCCTGCAGGCCGACGGCGACGACAAAGCCTTGGACGAAGCCAGCGAGTTCCTGGTCATCGCAGCCACGCTGCTGGACCTCAAGGCCGCCCGGCTGTTGCCGACTGGCGAGGTCGAAGATGATGAGGACATCGCCCTGCTCGAGGCCCGTGACCTGCTCTTTGCCCGGCTGCTCCAGTACAAGGCCTTCAAGGAGATCGCGGCGCTCTTGGGACAGCGATTGGCCCGGGAAGCTGACCGCTTTCCGCGGCAGGTCTCGCTGGAGCCGCACTTCGCTGCCTTGCTGCCGGAGCTGATCTGGCGCACACCGCTGGCGGAGTTCGCCGCGCTGGCGGCCAAGGCGCTGGAGCCCAAGGAACCCGCCCCCACCCAGGTCGGGCTCTCGCACCTGCACGCGCCGCCGGTCAGTGTGAAGGAGCAGGCCGCCATTCTGGGCGCCCGGCTCCAAGCCGGCGGGCCGCTGTCCTTCCGCTCGCTCACCGCTGACGCGGACGGCACCCTGGTGGTGGTCGCCCGCTTCCTGGCGCTGCTGGAGATGTTCCGCGACGCCGTCATCGCCTTCGACCAGGCGGCACCGCTGGGCGAGCTGACGGTCCGTTGGACCGGCCCCGACGCGGAATGGACCGGCGAGAACCTCAGCGAAGAATATGAAGACACCCCGATGCCGGAAACGGCCGCGGAGGGAAGGGAGGAGACCCATGACTGATCCTGTCAAGGACGCAGCGGGCGCGCCGGAGATTGACGTGGACCAGTTGCCCGGCGGCGCCCGCGCTGCTTTGGAAGCGGTGCTGATGGTCATCGATGAACCGGCGTCGGAGATTGAATTAGCCACCGCGCTTTCCCTGCCGGTGGACACGGTCCGGGCGCTACTGCTGGACCTGCAATGTGATTACGACGGCGGTGCCTCCTCGGGCGGCCTGCCCGCCGCTGCGCCCCGCGGCTTCGAACTGCGCAACATCGCCGGCGGCTGGCGCATCTTCTCGCGCAGCGATTTCGCCCCGCTGGTGTCCGCCTTCGTGCTGGAAGGACAGACCGCCAGGCTGACCCAGGCAGCCCTGGAGACGTTAGCAGTCATCGCCTACCGCCAGCCGGTCTCCCGGGCCCGGGTTTCCGCTATCCGCGGAGTCAACGTTGATTCGGTGGTGCGGACGCTGACTCAACGCGGGCTGATCGAGGATTCCGGCACCGATCCGGAGACCGGAGCCATCCTGTACCGGACCACCTCGTATTTTCTGGAAAGATTGGGTATAGGAAGCATCGGCGAACTGCCGGAGATCGCCCCGCATCTGCCGGGGCTGGAAAACCTGTCCGAGTACGACGACGCTTCGCTCTAGACTGCCGGCAGCCGGCAGCGCCAGACCATTGACGTAGTTCCCACGGGTAAGGATCCACCATGACACAACCGCCTCGTTCCGGTTCCGGACGGAATAATCCCCGCGGCGGAAAGCGTCCCGGCGACGCCCGCCGTTCGGACGACGCCCAGCGTCGATCGGAAGGCGGCTCGGCCCAGGGACGCGGCCGTCCCGGCCAGGGGAGCGGTGCCGGCAAGCCGGGCGGCGGCCGCTCCGGCGCCGGAGCCGGACGGGACCAGAACCGCACCGAGTTCGGTCAGGGCGCCAGTCAGCATGGTGCCCGTAGGGGACCGGCAGAACCTGGCACGGGCAAGCAGGGGAGCCGCAAGCCGTCGACGGCGGGCCCCGGCGCAGGTAAGCCGGGAACCGGCAAACCGTACGGCAGCAAGGCAGCCGGCAAGGCCGGTGCAGGCAAGGCAGGTGCGGGCAAGGCCGGTGCAGTCAAGGCCCGCGGTGCGAAGCCGCAGCGCCCCGCCGGGCCCAAGGCCTTCGGCCGGGAGCGCTTCGGCCAGAATCTGGGCCCGGTCAGCCGACCCGGTCGTGGTTCGCGCGCCGGCACGGGCGCCGGAGCGGTCTCCGATTCGCACGATCCCGAGGGCGTGCGCCTGCAGAAGGTCCTCGCCGGGGCCGGTGTCGCCTCGCGCCGCGTGTGCGAAGAATTGATCCAGGCCGGCCGGGTTGAAGTGGACGGCGTCGTCGTGCGCGAGCTCGGCGTGCGGGTGGATCCCGCCCACGCGGTCATCCACGTGGACGGTATCCGCGTGCAGATGGACGAGACGCTGACCTACCTGGTCTTCAACAAGCCCAAGGGCGTTGTCTCCACGATGGAGGATCCCGAAGGGCGCCCGTGCATCAGCGACTACCTGAAGCCCCAGCAGGGCCAGCGGCTGTTCCATGTGGGCCGGCTGGACCAGGCCACCGAGGGCCTGCTGCTGCTGACCAACGACGGCGAATTGGCCAACCGCCTCACCCATCCGTCCTACCAGGTCCCCAAGACGTACCTGGTTCAGGTCCGCGGGCCCATGGCCCACGGTGTTGGGGCGCAGATGAAGGCCGGAATCGAACTGGAAGACGGCGTCTCCTCGGTTGATTCGTTCAAGCTGGTGGACTCCACGCCGGGGCACGTCCTGGTGGAAGTCGTGCTGCACTCGGGCAAAAACCGGGTGGTACGGCGCTTGTTCGACGCCGTCGGCCACCCGGTGGAACGGCTGGTCCGGATCCAGGTCGGACCGATCCGGCTGGGCGATCAGCGCCAGGGCAGCATCCGCGCGCTGGGCCGCCAAGAAGCCGGACACTTGCTGGCATTGGTGGGGATGTAGCAGGTGAACCCAGCACATGTGCAGGCTACCCATCTGTCCGGACCGGTCCTGGTGATCGGAACCGGGCTGCTTGGAGCCAGCATCGGCCTCGGCCTGCGTGCCCGCGGCATTGACGTCCTGCTGTCGGATCCCTCGCCGTCGGCCCAGGCCGTGGCACAGGACATCGGCGCCGGACGCGTCCTGCCGGCAGACGAACGCGTGGAGCCACAATTGGTGGTCGTCGCGGCTCCGCCGGACGTTACCGCCGCCGTCGTGTCCCAGGCCCTGCGCGATTACCAGGACGCCATCGTGGTGGACATCGCCAGCGTCAAGACGTCGATCTTCGAGGCACTGGCCAAGGACCCGGACCTGACCGAGGCCGACCTTGGCCGCTACGTGGGCACCCACCCGATGGCCGGCCGGGAAAAATCGGGTCCGGTCGCGGCCCGCGGCGAGATCTTCACGTCGATGCCGTGGGTCCTGTGCCCGTCGGAGCTGTCGTTGCCGGGCGCCGTGAAGACCGCACAGGCGCTGGCCATCGATCTGGGCGCCGTGGTGTCGCGGATGTCTGCGGACGAGCATGACACGTCCGTGGCGATGATCTCGCACCTGCCCCAGGTCATGTCCTCGCTGCTGGCCAGCCGGCTGCAGGACACGCCGGCCCATGCCTTGTCGCTCTCGGGCCAAGGCCTGCGCGACGTGACCAGGATCGCCGCCAGCGACCCGGCGCTGTGGGTGCAGATCCTGGGCGCCAATGCGGCCCGGTTGGTGGACCTGCTGTACGGCGTCCGCGAGGATCTGGAACGGCTGATCAACACTCTGGAACAGCCGGAGGCCGACGGCGCCCGGCTGGATATGGCCCAGCTGATCAGCGAGGGCAACGCCGGCCAGGCCCGGATTCCGGGCAAGCACGGTGCGCCACCGCAGGCGTTCGCGTGGCTGACCGTGCTGGTCGACGATACCCCTGGCCAAATCGCCCGCCTGCTCACCGAAATCGGCGAGGTGGGCATCAACCTGGAAGACCTCCGCCTGGCGCACTCGGCCGGTCAGCCGGTGGGGCTGGCGGAGATTGCGGTGCTGCCCAGCAAGCGCCACGAACTGATCGAATATCTCACCTCACATGGATGGAAGGTTGTGCAATGAGCGCGGCGGAAGTGGACATGGCTCGTTACCGGCTGGGCAAGGCCCTGGTGGTCGCCATCGACGGGCCCTCGGGCTCCGGCAAGTCGTCCGTCAGCAAGGAAACCGCGCGCCGGCTGCACGCGTCCTACCTGGACACCGGAGCCATGTACCGCGCCGTGACCTGGTACTGCGTCAACACCGGTGTGGACCTGGCCGATGCGGCTGCGGTCGAGCAAGCCTGCAAGGACGTGGACCTGCAGATCAGCACCAACCCGGACGATGAATTTGTGCGCATCGGTTCGACCGACATCACCGACGAGATCCGCGAGCCGTCCATCTCCGCTTCGGTCAGCGCCGTGGCCACCACGCTGGGTGCACGGGCCGAACTGGTCCGACGCCAGCAGCAGATCATTGCGGATTCAGGCCGCCGGATTGTTGCCGAGGGCCGCGACATCACCACGGTAGTCGCGCCGGACGCCGAGGTGCGGTTGCTGCTGACCGCCAGCGAGGAGGCCAGGCTGCGCCGGCGCGGCCTCCAACTGGGCGGAACCCAGAGCGACGCGGACCTGCACGAGCAGGTGCTGGCCCGGGACGCGAAGGATTCGACGGTGGTGAATTTCTCCGAGGCCGCGGACGGTGTTTTCACGGTGGATTCGTCCGACCTGGACTTCGAACAGACCGTGGAAGCGGTGCTCGCCGTCGTGCGGCATGCCGCGCACTGAGCCCGCCCGGGCCGGGGGATTCACAACCCCCGTCCGTTGGGGTCCGCGCTGGGGCCGGCCGGTGGGCAAGGTACTGGACCATCTGGTCTACCGGACCCGGATCCATGGACGCGAAAATGTTCCGGCCGGCGGCCCGGTCATCTTCGCAGCCAACCACCTGAGCTACCTCGACGGTCCGGTGATGGTGGGTGCGGCGCCGCGCCCCATGCACGTGCTGGTCAAACGGGAAATGTTCACCGGGTTCCTCGGCACGCTCCTGCACTACTCCGGCCAGATTCCGGTGGACCGCAGCGGTGACCGGGCGGCCCTCAGCGACGCCAGGGCCTTGTTGGACGAGGGCCGCTGCGTCGGAATCCTGCCCGAGGGAAGCCGGGGCGCCGGGGACGCCGCCGAGGTCAGTTCCGGGGTGGCCTGGCTGGCCTTGATCAGCGGCGCTCCCGTGGTGCCCGTGGCGGTGCTCGGCACCCGGATCAGCGGAGAGCACCGGGACACCATCCCGCGGCCCGGCAGGGTCTTCCACGTAGCGTTCGGTACACCGCAGACCTATCGGCGGCTGCCCTCGGCGTCCGGGCGTGTTTCAATGGACACTGCAGCCGAAGCGATCCGCCGGCAGTTGTCCGGCCATGTCCGGCACAGCGTGGCGTTCACCGGGCAGCGGCTTCCGGCCGACAACACCCGCGACGACAACCGGCTTGCAGCCTACCCAGAAGGAACAGACGATGAGTGAGACCCAGCCCGGATCCTCCCCGGCGGAACGGCCGGCCGACGAGGAATACCGTCCGGCGGGCGAAGACCAGGTCGTCGAGCGCATGCTTGCGCTTGACGACGACGAAGCCGAGTTGCGGGCAGCATCGCTGCGCGCCGGCTTGGCGGACTATGAGCTTGATGACGAAGACGCCGCGCTGCTGGCCGCCGGAGAAGAACCCATCTCCGAGGAAGAGCCGCTCCGCGTAGCACCGGTGCTGGCCATCGTGGGCCGGCCCAATGTGGGCAAGTCGACGCTGGTGAACAGGATCCTGGGCCGCCGGGAGGCAGTGGTCGAAGACACCCCCGGTGTCACCCGTGATCGCGTCTCCTACTCGGCCCACTGGAACGGACGCCCCTTCACGCTGGTGGACACCGGTGGCTGGGAACACGACGCCAGGGGAATCCACGCCCGCGTGGCCGACCAGGCCGAGATCGCGGTGGACATGGCCGACGCCGTTCTGCTGGTAGTCGACGCCAACGTGGGCGCCACCGCCACCGACGAAGCAGTCGTGAAGATGCTGCGCCGCAAGAAGAAGCCAGTCATCCTGGTGGCCAACAAGGTGGACGACATGGCCCAGGAAGCCGAAGCCACCACGCTGTGGGGCCTTGGCTTCGGCGAGCCTTACCCCGTGTCGGCGCTGCATGGCCGGGGCGCGGCCGACATGCTTGACGCAGTCATGGACGTGCTGCCCGAATTCTCCGCCTACGGGGGACTGGAGCGCACCGGCGGTCCCCGCAGGGTCGCGCTGATCGGCCGCCCGAACGTGGGCAAGTCGTCGCTGCTCAACAAGCTGGCGGGCAGCGAACGGGTGGTGGTCGACTCGCTGGCCGGCACCACGCGTGATCCCGTCGACGAAATGATCGAGCTGGGCGGACGCACCTGGCGGTTCGTGGACACGGCCGGCATCCGCCGCCGCGTGCACATGCAGCAGGGCGCCGATTTCTATGCGTCGCTGCGGACGCAGGCCGCGCTCGAAAAGGCGGAGGTCGCCGTCGTGCTGCTGGCCGTGGATGAGGTGCTCAGCGAGCAGGACGTGCGCATCCTGCAGTTGGCGATCGACTCCGGCCGGGCGCTGGTGCTCGCCTTCAACAAGTGGGACCTGTTGGACGACGACCGCCGCCGGTACCTCGAACGCGAGATCGAGCAGGACCTGGCCCACGTGGAGTGGGCTCCTCGGGTGAATATTTCGGCGAAGACCGGCTGGCACAAGGACAGGCTCGTGCCGGCGCTGGACCGGGCGCTCGAGTCCTGGGACAAGCGCATCCCCACCGGCCGCCTCAACGCGTTCCTGGGCGAACTGGTGGCCGCCCATCCGCACCCGGTGCGCGGCGGCAAGCAACCGCGCATCCTGTTCGGCACGCAGGCGACCTCGCGGCCGCCAAAGTTTGTGCTGTTCACCACCGGCTTCCTGGACCCTGGCTACCGCCGGTTCATCACCCGCCGGCTGCGCGAAACCTTCGGTTTCGAAGGAACCCCGATCGAAGTCAGCATGCGCGTTCGCGAGAAGCGGGCACGCAAGCGCTGACCAAGCTGTGGCCGCCGGACAACGTGCCGGCGGCCGCCGCCCTGGGGCCGCGTCGAGTGGTCATGGCGGGCGCAAAAATGCTGTACAGTATTTGAGGTGGTTCCGCCGGATGCATGAAGGCGGAACTTCGGGTTGTGGCGCAGCTTGGTAGCGCACCTGACTGGGGGTCAGGGGGTCGCAGGTTCAAATCCTGTCAACCCGACAGAAAAGGGCGGCTGGCCAGTAGAAATACTGGTTAGCGGCCCTTTGTGGTTTCCGGCACTAATGAACGTCCCGCCGCCCAGACGGGCAGCGGGACGTTGTCGTGTGGGTGGGCTGAACGCCAAGCTAGAGCCCTTGGCTTAGCGGGCCGGATCATGCTGCTTCCTCACCTGCGCGGACGACCAGCCCTGCCGGTGGAGTCTCTCGAATCCGTCGAGGAGCAGGTCCAGCGCGAATTCGAACTCGAACTGATCGTCACAGCCGTGAGCGACGACCGAGCCGTCGTCGTGTTGCGCCGCGGTGGCGACGGTGACGATGTTCGGGTACAGCTCCTGCATCTGGGCGAACATGGCCGCCTGCGCTTCCGGCGTCAGCGCGGGCGGTGCTTCCGCCGCTGGGGCGGCCGACCCGTCGAAGAGTTCCTGCGTGAATCCCCACATCCGACCCCCCAAGGCGTGCATGACATGGTGGGCCAGATCCGGGGTGAAGCCGCCCGCGAGGAAGATACCGGCGAACGAATCCTGATACTCCAGCACGGCGGGGGTGGGACGTGCACGGGATTCGATCGCCTGCCGGGCCCACGCATGGCGCTGGAGCGCCTGCCGGGCAGAGAGCACCCGCTGCCGGATGGCGTTTCTCCAATCGGCGCCTGGGGCCGGCGGGTCGATCTCCCGGATGAGCACCTCCACCATCCCGTCGAGCAGGTCCTCCTTGTCGGCGACGTGCTTGTACAGCGCCATCGGGACCACATCGAGCTCCTGCGCGAGCCGGCGCATGCTGAGCGCGTCGATCCCCAGCGTGTCTGCCAGAGCGACGGCGGTCTCCAGGACCCGGCTCCGGTTGAGGCGCACGCGCGTTCTGCCGTCGGCGTTCCGACTCATTCCGCCACCTATCATCACGGGGAAATCTACCGTGACAAGTGTACAGCGTACGCCTCACGCGACGCTGCCCGGCGCGCCGTTCGGCCGGTGGGCTCCGGTTCCGCCGCAAAGGTCGAGTGGTCCGGTGAGGCCAACGGGCCTTTCCATTAGCTTGTGCAGGGCCTTGTGTGCCTATACTTTCAGCGATGGCGGGGAGTTCGTTCCTTGCCTGCAGCAACTGGACGTCCATGGTGCGAGAAAGGCAACCGATGAGCAATATTCCCGCAGACCTGAAGTACACCGCTGAGCACGAGTGGGTGGCTGCCGCAGATGCCGAGGGCACTGTGCGCCTGGGCATCACCGACTTTGCCCAGGACGCCCTCGGCGACGTGGTCTATGTGCAGATGCCGGAAGCCGGCTCCTCCATCACCGCTAACGACGTCGTTGGTGAAGTGGAATCGACCAAGAGTGTCAGCGACATCTACGCTCCGGTGAGCGGCGAAGTGGTGGCCGTCAACGACGCGCTGGAGTCCGATCCGGCACTGATTAACTCCGATCCTTACGGGGAGGGCTGGCTGCTGGAGGTCAAGCTCTCGGATCCCGGGGCACTGGAGACCCTGCTCAGTGCCCCGGAGTATGAACAGCAGGTAGGCTAGAGCTACCGGAACCAATCGACGGCCAGCCGGTCTTGGACCGGTTGGCCGCTACATTTTTACGGAGGATCTATTGATGGTGGGCGACGCTCGCAACGCCGCAAACAAAGGGAACGGCGAAGGCCGGCACCCGGAGGCGCATGCGGAAACCACATCCATCTTTTTGCCGCCGCAGACTGTGGTCCACGCAGCCACGCCGATGCTCAGCTCCGAGGAGGAAGCATCGGTGGCAGCATTGCCGGCCGGCTCGGCGCTGCTGATAGCCCACGGCGGCCCCAACGCCGGTGCCCGGTTCCTGCTGGACCAGGACGTGACCACGGCTGGCCGGCACCCCGAGGCGGACATCTTCCTGGACGATGTGACGGTCTCCCGCAAACATGTCGAATTCCGTCGGTCCGGGGACGGCTTCATGGTCGTTGACTCGGGCAGCCTCAACGGCACCTACGTCAACAACGACCGGGTGGACAGCTTGCTATTGCGGACCGGAAACGAAGTGCAGATCGGCAAGTTCCGCCTGACCTTCTATGCAGGCACGGCGGCAAAGGGGCAGGGCTAACCGGTGCCGGCGTCCCAGCCAGCGCGGCGCACCCTCGGGTCGTCCCGGGAGGGCTACCGCAGCAGCGTCCTCAATATCGGCGAGGTGTTGCAGCAGCTGACGGACGAGTTCCCACAGATCAGCGCCTCGAAGATCCGGTTCTTGGAGGAAAAGGGGCTGATCAGCCCCCAGCGCACGCCGGCCGGCTACCGGAAATACACTGGCCAGGACGTTGAACGGCTCCGTTTTGTGCTGGCGTTGCAGCGGGACCAGTACCTGCCGCTCAAGGTGATCAAGGACTATCTGGACGCGATCGACCGCGGCGAGCGGCCTGAGGCGCTGCCCGGCGGAATGACGCTGGCGCCCCGGATGGTCTCCGACCCGCTTGCCGCTGAACTGAATGGTCGCGGCCGGGCACTAACCCGGGGCGAGCTCCTGCAGGTCAGCGGAGCTTCGCAGGAATTGGTGGACGACCTGCTCGCCTACGGCCTGATCCACGAGCAGGACACGCGGTTCGACGAACACGCTCTCAAGGTGGTCCGCGCCTGCATGCAGTTGGGTAGCCACGGAATCGAACCGCGGCACCTCCGGTCCTTCCGGGCCGCGGCGGACCGCGAAGTGGGGTTGGTGGAGCGGGCCGTGGCGCCGTTGGCGTCCCGCCGCGATGTCGCCTCCCGTGCGCGTGCCGCGGAAACCGCCAAGGAAATCAGCGATCTGTGCCTGAATCTGCACACTGCCCTGGTCCATGGGCATCTGTCGCAGATGGAGCGCTGAACGGAGGAGCCATGCTCGAACTAGAGGTTGTCGGAGTCCGCATCGAGCTTCCGTCGAACCAGCCGCTGGTGCTGCTCAAAGAAACCGACGGCGAACGTCATATTCCCATCTGGATAGGTGCTCCGGAAGCCAGCGCCATCGCGTTCGCCCAGCAAGGGATCAAGCCGCCGCGTCCCATGACGCACGATCTGCTGAACGATGTGGTGGAGGCGTTGGGCCGGCGCATCACCGAAGTCCGCCTGGTCACCGTCCAGGATACTGTCTTCTTCGCCGAGTTGGTTTTCGACGGCGGCGCTACGGTCAGCTCCCGTGCCTCGGATGCCATCGCGGTGGCCCTGCGTGTGCCATGCCCCATCTACTGCGCGGACGAGGTGATGGAGGAGGCGGGGGTCAAGATCGCCGAAGCTTCCGACGACGATGAATCCGGCGGCGAAGCGCAGGACAATGCGGAGAGCCAGTTGCGCCAGTTCCGCGAATTCCTTGCGGATGTGGAGCCCGAGGACTTCGAAAAATAGCGCTGGCGGGACTCATATTCCGGGTTCAGGCCGGCGGGGCCAGGGGGCTGCGGATCCGACACGCCGCAGCAAAAGTGCCAGCATCTTTGACCGGCGGCCCCGGCCGTTCTAACGTCGAAGCATACAGTTCCCATTGCACCGCAGGCCAACTCAGGGCAGACTGAGACCAGACCTCTGGGCTGACTGCGATGCTCACTTCCCCACAGGGAACTTCGACAAGGAGGGTTCACGTGAGTCCTAAAGGTGATGCAGGCGAGATGCCGCACGCTCGAACGACCGGTGCTGCCATACCCGCAAGCGCCCAGGGCCTGCTGTTCACCGAAGACTTGCCCGTGCTGGATGAGGACGCCGGTTACCGCGGCCCCACGGCCTGCAAGGCGGCCGGCATCACGTACCGGCAGTTGGACTACTGGGCCCGTACTGGCCTGGTGGAACCCGCCGTCCGCGGTGCGTCGGGCTCCGGCTCCCAGCGCCTCTACAGCTTCCGGGACATCCTGGTCCTGAAGGTGGTGAAGCGACTGCTGGACACCGGTGTCTCGCTGCAGCAGATCCGGACGGCCGTTGAACACCTGCGCGAACGCGGCGTGGAAGATCTGGCCCAGATCACCCTCATGAGCGACGGCGCCAGCGTCTACGAGTGCACCTCCGCGGATGAAGTCATCGACCTTGTCCAGGGCGGACAGGGCGTCTTCGGCATTGCCGTCGGCCGGGTGTGGCGGGAGGTCGAGGGCAGCCTCGCAGAGCTCCCCAGTGAACACGCCGCCGAGCAGCCCGAGTTCCACGAC
Source organism: Arthrobacter sulfonylureivorans (assembly GCF_022637435.1). Classification (NCBI taxonomy): domain Bacteria; kingdom Bacillati; phylum Actinomycetota; class Actinomycetes; order Micrococcales; family Micrococcaceae; genus Arthrobacter; species Arthrobacter sulfonylureivorans. The sequence goes on along the minus strand of NZ_CP093326.1, from coordinate 2,614,292 downwards.
GATGAGCTGAGCCGCCGGCGCGCAGCGCGCAAAATCAGCTGACCTCAGCACAACTTAAACAACAGCGGGAGGGGCTCCGGTTTTCGGAGCCCCTCCCGCTGTTGATGTCGGATCGGGGCGGTTTTCGCCGCGGCACGGCCGAGGGGAGCCGCGTGGTTAGCTGGGCTGGCGGCGCAGCGCACGGCTGCGCATCCGGCCCGAATCAGTGATGTTCTTGAGCAGGTCGTCGAAGAGCGAGGCAGCCTGCCTGGCGGATTCGCCGGGCCACTGATGGACGGAATGTGCCGCACCTTGGATCTGCTGCCAGTTCGCCTGCTCCACGATGGTGGGGGAGAGCAGCAGGTCACCGAACATGGTCTTCATTTCCCCCAGCCGGTAATTGTGCTCGTTGGAGCTGGGCCGGACTCGGTTGGCAACTACACCTGCGGTTTTGAGATCCGGCGCGAATTCCTCCCGGAACAGGTCGATCGCCCGCATGGTGCGTTCGGTGCCGGCAACCGAGAAGAGGCTGGGCTCGGCCACCAGCAACACCCGGTTGCTGGCAGTCCAGGCCATCCGCGTCAGGCCGTTGAGGGACGGCGGGCAGTCTATGAGTACCAGTGAGTACCCGTTCACGCGCGAGAGTACGGTGGACAGCCGGCGCAGGTCCCGGCGGCTCAGGTCCGGGCGGTCGTAGATGCCGGAGTAGGCCGACCCGACGGCGACATCAAGGACCTTTCGGCCCGACGAGGTGGACGGGCCGGATTCTGCTGCCCCCACCCACCCGCTCGGGGCGGCGTTCTGGGCCAGATCGGCTTTGCGTGCGTTCTTGAGCAGCCGGCCGATGTCGGTCTGGTGGGACGGCTTGACGCCAAGCCCTGTGGTGGCATCAGCGTGCGGATCCAAGTCGATGACCAGGGTGGGAATTCCCGCTGCCAGCGCCGCAGAGGCCAGGCCTAGCGTGACCGAGGTCTTGCCGACCCCGCCCTTGAGGCTGCTGATGCTCACTACTTGCACGTAAAAACCAAAACCTAACGTATCGAGTCGTGGGGCTTCTGCGCCGGATAAGTCTTCACGGCACCCTATCCATCATAGGTGGAGCGCCGCAGGAGACTGTGCCATCGGCGCGGTGCCGCGGCATTTCTCTTCCGCGCCCGCCGCGGCACCGTAACATCCGGGCCGAGAACAACAACAAGGAGGTGATCTGTGCAACACTGGCTTGCCAGTCCACCGGGCCGTCCGTGAGACTTGGCTCACTGAGTCGGCTGGCTACGGCGCCGGACGGTCGTGTCTCAAATTCCCAGTCCGGAACCCGGCAATGATGCAGGAGTGAAATGTTCTCAAAGATCCTGGTAGCCAATCGTGGCGAAATCGCCATCAGGGCTTTCCGCGCGGCCTATGAACTGGGCGCGAAGACCGTGGCCGTGTTCCCCCAAGAGGACCGCAATTCGATCCATCGGCAGAAAGCCGACGAAGCGTATCTCATTGGCGAGCCCGGACACCCCGTGCGGGCCTATCTCGACATCAACGAGATCATTCGGGTAGCCAAGGAATCCGGCGCGGACGCCATCTACCCCGGCTACGGCTTCTTGTCCGAGAATCCGGATCTGGCCCGTGCGGCTGCCGGGGCGGGAATAGCCTTCGTCGGTCCGAAGGCCGACGTACTGGAGCTGGCCGGGCACAAGGTCCACGCCTTGCAGGCGGCGCGCAAGGCCGGGATTCCGGTGCTGAAGTCCACCGACCCCAGCGCCGATCCGGAGAAGCTGCTGGCCGAGGCCGAAGACATCGGCTTCCCCATCTTCGTCAAGGCCGTGGCCGGCGGCGGCGGGCGCGGCATGCGCCGGGTCGATAGCCCGAAGGACCTGCCGGAAGCGTTGGCAGCCGCCATGCGCGAAGCCGACACCGCCTTCGGCGACCCAACCGTTTTCCTGGAGCAGGCCGTGCTGCGGCCGCGCCACATCGAGGTGCAGATCCTGGCCGACGGGCAGGGCAACGTCATGCACCTCTTCGAACGCGATTGCTCGCTCCAGCGCCGGCACCAGAAGGTCATCGAAATCGCCCCCGCACCCAACCTGGACGAGAACATCCGCCAGGCGCTTTACCGGGATGCAGTGAAATTCGCCAAGGCGCTCGGCTACACCAACGCCGGCACGGTCGAGTTCCTGGTGGACACCGTGGGCGAACGGGCCGGGCAGCACGTCTTCATTGAGATGAACCCGCGGATCCAGGTGGAGCATACGGTGACCGAGGAGATCACCGACGTCGACCTAGTGCAGTCCCAGCTGCGCATCGCCGCCGGCGAAAGTTTGGCCGATCTGGGTTTGTCCCAAGAGACCGTCTCCGTCAACGGCGCCGCCATGCAGTCCCGGATCACCACCGAGGATCCGGCCAACGGATTCCGGCCCGACGTCGGCAAGATCACCGCCTACCGCTCCGCCGGCGGCGCGGGCGTCCGGTTGGACGGCGGAACCATCTACACCGGTGCCGAGATCAGCCCGCACTTCGACTCGATGCTGGTCAAGCTCACCTGCCGCGGCCGAGACTTCGCGACGGCGGCGGCCCGCGCCAGGCGTGCCTTGGCCGAGTTCCGCATCCGCGGCGTCTCCACCAACATCCCGTTCCTGCAGGCTGTGCTGGAGGACCCGGATTTCCTGGCCGGCAATGTGGCCACATCGTTCATTGACGAACGGCCGGAGTTGCTCAAGGCCCGTGGCTCCGCCGACCGCGGCACCAAGTTGTTGACCTGGCTGGCGGATGTCACCGTCAACAAGCCGAACGGGGAGCTGCCGGTGGCCACCGCGCCGGTGGAGAAGCTGCCCGAACCGGCGCGGCAGGCGCTCGAGGCGACCGGCGCGCTGACCGCGGTTCCGGCGGCGGGCTCGCGGCAGCGGCTGCAGCAGCTGGGGCCGGAGAAGTTTGCCGCCGAGTTGCGGGCCCAAACGGCCGTGGCAGTCACGGATACAACCTTCCGCGACGCCCACCAGTCGCTGCTGGCCACCCGCGTACGCACCAAGGACCTGCTTAATGCAGCACCTGCGGTGTCCGCCCTGACCCCGCAGCTGCTCTCGGTCGAGGCATGGGGCGGAGCGACCTACGACGTGGCGTTGCGATTCCTCGGCGAGGACCCGTGGGAGCGGTTGGCGGCGCTGCGGCAAGCGATGCCGAACATCTGCCTGCAGATGCTGCTGCGCGGCCGGAACACGGTGGGCTACACACCGTACCCGGAGGAGGTCACCACGGCGTTCGTCCGGGAAGCGGCCGCCACCGGCATCGACATTTTCCGGATTTTCGATGCGCTCAACGATGTCTCGCAGATGGAACCGGCCATCCGCGCCGTGCGGGAGACCGGAACGGCCGTGGCGGAAGTGGCGCTCTGCTACACGGGCGACCTGCTGGATCCCGCCGAGGACCTCTACACGCTGGACTATTACCTGGCCTTGGCCGACCGGATTGTCGATGCCGGGGCCCACATCCTGGCGATCAAGGACATGGCCGGACTGCTGCGTCCAGCGGCCGCAGCCAAGCTGGTCTCGGCGCTGCGTGAACGATTCGATCTCCCGGTGCACCTGCATACCCACGACACCGCCGGCGGGCAGCTGGCCACGCTGTTGGCCGCCGTCGATGCTGGCGTGGACGCGGTCGACGCTGCCAGCGCCCCGATGGCCGGCACCACCAGCCAGCCGTCGATGTCGGCGCTGGTCGCTGCCCTGGCCCACACCGAGCGCGATACCGGCCTTGACCTGGCCGCGGTGTGTTCGCTGGAGCCGTACTGGGAAGCGGTCCGCCGCGTCTATGCTCCGTTTGAGTCGGGGCTGCCGGGGCCGACCGGCCGCGTGTATGCCCATGAAATTCCGGGCGGCCAGCTGTCCAACCTGAGGCAGCAGGCCATCGCGCTCGGACTCGGCGAACGGTTCGAGGCGATCGAGGACATGTACTCGGCTGCCGACAAGATCCTGGGCCGGCTGGTTAAGGTGACCCCGTCGTCCAAGGTGGTGGGTGATCTGGCCCTGCAGTTGGTGGGTGCCAACGTCGACCCGGAGGAGTTCGCGGCTGACCCGCGGAAGTTCGACATTCCGGACTCCGTGATTGGCTTCCTTTCCGGCGAGCTGGGTGATCCGCCCGGCGGCTGGCCCGAGCCGTTCCGCACGAAGGCCCTGGCAGGGCGCAACATCAAGCCCCGCAACGAGGTGCTCTCCACTGAGGACTCGGCAGCGTTGGCCGCGGATCCGGCCACCCGGCGGGCCACGCTGAACCGGCTGCTCTTTGCCGGCCCCGCCAAGGAATTCGAGAAGACCCGGGAGACGTACGGGGATGTCTCCGTCCTGGACACGCTGGACTACCTGTACGGACTGCAGCCGGGGTCCGAACACGTGATCGCGCTGGAGAAGGGCGTCCGCCTGATCGCCATGCTCGGCGCCATCTCCGAGCCGGATGAGAAGGGCATGCGCAGCGTGCATTGCACACTCAACGGCCAGCAGCGCAACGTGACGGTGCGCGACCGCAGCGTCGAATCAGAGGTCAAGGTCGCGGAGAAGGCCGACCCCGGACAGCCAGGACACGTGGCGGCCCCGTTCGCCGGCGCGGTCACGGTCATCGTCAAGCCGGGGGACACCATCAAGGCCGGCGACACGGTGGCAACCATCGAGGCGATGAAGATGGAAGCCGGTATCACGGCTCCGGCCGGGGGCACCGTGGCACGGCTGGCGGTCTCCGCCGTCGAACAGGTCCAGGGCGGCGACCTGCTGCTGGTCATCGACCCGGCGTAGCCGTCAGGCCGGTACGCTGACCGGCCGGACAGACAACGGAAGGGCTGCCGCTTCCAAGCGGCAGCCCTTCCGTTGCGCCGGAGCGGTTATTGCCGGACGCTGGTGTAGATCTGCTCCACGTACTCGTCGAAATCGGCCAGTACCTGCGCCCGCTTGATCTTCAGCGACGGCGTCAGGTGTCCGGACGCTTCGGTGAAGTCGGACGGGATGACACGGAAGGACTTGATTCCCTCCGCCTGCGAGACCGACCGGTTGGCCTGGTCGATCAGGGCCTGGATGGCGGTCCTTACGGCGTCGTGGTTGGCCGCCTGCTCCACCGTGGTGCTGGCCGGCAGCCCGTGGCGTTCCAGCCAGCCGGGCAGGGCTTCCTCGTCCAGCGTGATGAGCGCGGAGATGAACGGGCGGTTGTCGCCGATCACCACGCATTGGGACACCAGCGCATCGGCACGGATCTGGTCTTCAAGCTGTGCCGGGACAACGTTCTTGCCGCTGGCCGTCACGATGATCTCCTTCTTCCGGCCCGTGATGCTCAGGAAGCCGTCGGCGTCCAGTTCGCCGATGTCGCCGGTGCGGAACCAGCCGTCCTGGAACGCCTCGGCGGTGAGCTCCGGACGGTTGAAGTAGCCGCGGAGCACACAGACGCCCTTGGCGAGGATCTCGCCGTCGTCGGCAATCTTGACCGCGTTGCCGGGCAGCGGGGCTCCGACCGTGCCGATCTTGACCAGTTGGGGCGTGTTGACGGAGATCGGCGCCGTCGTTTCGGTGAGCCCGTAGCCTTCCAGCACCAGCAGGCCGATGCCGTGGAAGAAATGCCCCAGCCGTTCACCCAGCGGGCCGCCGCCGGAGACGGCATGCTCAACCCGGCCGCCCATCGCTTCGCGGATCTTGTGGTAAACCAGCTTGTCGAAGAGCTTGTGCTTGAGCTTGAGGGTCAGCGGCACCTTCCCCGCCGCGTCGGCCCGTGACCAGGCGACGGCGGTGTCGGCGGCGGCGTGGAAGATCTTGCCCTTGCCGCCATCCTCCGCCTTGAGCATGGAGCTGTTGTAGACCTTCTCGAAGACGCGCGGAACGGCCAGGATGAACGTGGGCCGGTAACTCTGCAGGTCCGGCAGCAGGTTCTTGATGTCCGGGGTATGCGCCACTGTGGCGCCCGCGGCAACGCAGAGCACGGAGATAAAACGTGCGAAGACGTGGGCCAGCGGCAGGAACATGATGGTCTGGGCGCCCTCGTGGGCGACGTCCGGCAGCGCTGCTGCGGCGTTCTTGGACAGCTCCACGAAATTCCCGTGGGTCAGTTCACAGCCCTTGGGTCGGCCGGTGGTGCCGGAGGTATAGATGATCGTGGCCAGGTCGTCGAGGCCCGCCGCGCTGCGGCGTTCCTCCACCTCGGCGTCCGGTACATCGTTGCCGGCGGTGCGCAGGGAATCCAGCGACTCTTCGTCCAACTGCCACACGTGCTTCAGGTTGTCCAGGCCTTCGTCGAGGGCAGCCCGGCGGACCTTGGCTTCATGGGCGGCACTTTCGGCGAACACTGCCACGGCGCCCGAATCACCCAGGATCCAGGCGATCTGGCTGGGGGAGGAGGTCTCATAGATCGGCACCGACACAGCGCCCGCGAACCAGACCGCGAAGTCCACCAGCGACCATTCGTAGCGCGTGCGGGCCATGATGCCCACGCGTTGGCCCGGCTGGACGCCGCTGGAGATGAGCCCCTTGGCCAAACGTGTCACGTCGGCGAGGAAGTCTGTGGCACGGATGTCCTGCCAGGCCCCGGTCGAATCCTTGCGGGAAAACAGGGCAGGGTTCGATGCCTTCTGCGCCTGCTCAACCACCAGGTCGGCGATGTTGGCATCCCGCGGAACGTCAACCAGGACGGGCACGCTGTATTCGCGCAAGTTAGCTCCTCACTACTTCAGCTGTGTCCAGCTCTGCTCAGCCTCCCTGACGGAGGTTGCCTTTAGCCTATAACCTAAATCACAGTGCCTACCGGCAGGTAACCTACGAATCGGTAACGGTCCTTCCCGCTCCAGCTGCCCGGCACGTGGGCTCGGCTTGCCTACGATGGGGAGGTGGAGAACAGCGGACTGGCGGTGGGGATCGATATCGGCGGTACCAAAGTGGCGGCCGGTGCCGTCGATGGTGCCGGGAACGTGGTCGCGGAGCTGGTCCGCCCGACCCCGGGTCACGATCCGCGGGACGTGGAAGAGCTCATCGCGGCGCTGGTGCGCGACTTGGCGTCGGAGCACCGGGTGGTGGCGGTGGGCGTTGGCGCGGCCGGCTGGATGGATCTTGCCGGCGGCACCGTATTGTTCAGCCCGCACCTGGCTTGGCGGAATGAACCGCTGCGGGACAACCTGCAACGGCTGCTGCGCCGGCCCGTCACCGTAGTCAACGACGCCGATGCCGCCGCCTGGGGCGAGTTCCGGTTTGGTGCGGGGGCTTCGGAGCCGCGGCTGGTGTGCATCACCCTGGGCACGGGCATCGGCGGAGCCATGGTGATGGACGGCCGACTGGAGCGGGGCCGCTGGGGTGTTGCGGGGGAGTTCGGGCACCAGGTCATCATGCCCGGGGGACACCGCTGCGCGTGCGGAAACCGCGGCTGCTGGGAGCAGTACGCCTCGGGCAATGCCTTGGGCCGCGAGGCTCGGGAACTGGCGGCAGCGAATTCCCCGGTGGCCCAGCGATGGTTGCAGGCCGCGGGCGGCATCGTGGAGGACATCACCGGCGCAGTGGTGACCGAGCAAGCCAAGCGGGCCGACCCGGCCAGTGTCCGGCTGCTGGAAGAGACCGGCGAATGGCTGGGGCTGGGGCTGGCTAATCTTGCCGCGGCGCTGGATCCGGGCCTGTTCGTGATCGGCGGGGGGCTCTGTGAAGCCGGCGATCTGTTGCTGCAGCCGGCCCGCCATGCGCTGGAGCGGAACCTGACCGGCCGGGGCTTCCGCCCGCTGGCGGACGTCCGGTTGGCGGCCTTGGGACCGAGGGCCGGAATGATCGGTGCCGCAGACCTCGCCCGGGCCGCCGCCGGCTGATCCCGGCGCCGGTCGCGTCAGACGCGTGCCCCGTCGTCGTACCCGTCGCGTTCCTTCGGCAGCCGGAAGAGCAGGTAGACGGCGGAAGCCACGAAAAGGACCACCATTCCCAGCACTGCAGCCAAGGGTGCGCCGCGCCACAACATGGCGGTCAGCAGCAGTCCCAGCGGAGATCCCACCGCGCCGATCCACGCCAGCACCAGCAGCGGCTCGCCGGCGCCTAACGGTTCGGGCTCCGGCGGTACGTAGCCCTCGTCGTCGTCTGGTTCCTCGACTGCGTAGTCCCGCGGGCCGGATGGTGCACCCGGCGACCCAACCTCCGGCAGGCGGTTCTCGAAGATATCGCGCAGGCGTCGGGGATCCGTGCCGCCGTCCGCTGCCGGCTGCTCCGGCTGGGGTCCGTCCGGGTTGCCGGAGTCGGTTTCTTCCAGCCGGGCCACCAGATCCTGCCAGACGGCGTCGTCCCGGTCCTGCTCATGCCCCGGCACGGGTGGCTCCTGTGTGGGTTGCTGACGCGGCCGCGATGGTCTGGATGAATTCCGCCGATCGGCGGTAGATCAGCTCGGCGTCATGGTCCATGGTGGCCACATGATAACTGTCCGCGAGCGGCACCACCTCCAGCCGGTCGGTGCCGATGCGGCGCCGCAGCACGCGCATGGAGGACTCGGGCACCGTATGGTCCACGGCGGAGCGGAACACCAGCGTCGGAGCGGTGACCCGGGGCAGGTCGGCCACCACCGTCTTGAAGAGCCGGCCCAGTTGGTGGGCAGCCGCCACCGGGGTGCGGTCGTACGCGCCCTCATCGATGCCCGGCATGTTGATGTCGTTGCCAATGGCCGGCACCGATTTCAGCACGTATTTGATCAGTCCGGAGAACGGTGCCCGGGGATCGGCGATGGTTAGCCCCGGGTTCACCAGCAGCACGCCGGCGACAGGTCGGTGCGCCGCCAGTCGCAGCGCGAGGGCGCCGCCCATGGACAGACCGGCGACGAAGACCTGGCTGCGCTCGCGGGCGAGTTCGGCGAAGGCCTGCTCGGCCGCCCCGTACCAGCTTTGCCAGCGGGACGTTCCCAGATCCTGCCACGTGGTGCCGTGGCCGGGCAGCAACGGCAGCCGCACCGCGAAGCCGGCATCGGCCAAGCTCTCCGCCCACCCCCGCATGCTGCGCGGGGAACCGGTAAAGCCATGCAGCAGTACCACGCCCAGACGGGAATGGGGGCCGTGCCCGGAACTGGAGAAGGCCCCGTCGAGAGCAGAAGTCATGGCACTATCGTGTCATTATGGGAGCCGTTCGGCCATTGATTGCCGTCCTCTTCCTTTCCGTCCTTGCCCGCGGCGCAGCCACGCAGACGCCAAGCTGGAGTAGAGTCTCAAACGGAATTGTTATGCGGCCTGCGGCGGCGGAATGGAAAGGCACACGTGTTCTACTGGTTTATGAAGACCATTGTCGTGGGGCCGGTGGTTCGCCTGCTCTTCCGGCCGTGGGTCAAGGGCCTGGACAACATTCCGGAAAACGGGCCCGCCGTGCTGGCCAGTAACCACCTTTCATTCTCCGATTCGATTTTCCTGCCGCTGGCGGTGTCCCGGCCCGTGGTGTTCCTGGCCAAGAGCGAATACTTCACCGGCAAGGGAATCAAGGGCAAGCTCACTGCGGCGTTCTTCAAGATGACGAACCAGCTGCCGATGGACCGCTCAGGCGGGGCGGCCTCGGCCACCTCTCTGTTGGCCGGACGGGACGCGCTGCAGGAGGGCGGTCTGCTGGGCATCTACCCGGAAGGCACCCGGTCGCCGGACGGCAAGCTGTACCGCGGCAAGACCGGCGTGGCAAAGCTGGTGCTGAGCACCGGGGTACCAGTCATTCCGGTGGCGATGATCGGCACCGACAAGGTCCAGCCGATCGGGCGACGCATCCCCAACATCCGCCGGGTGGGCATCATCATGGGCAAGCCGCTGGACTTTTCCCGCTACAAGGGCCTGGAAGACGACCGGTTCATCCAGCGCTCGGTCACCGACGAGATCATGTACGAGATCATGCGGCTCTCCGGGCAGGAATACGTCGATTCGTACGCCAGCACCGTCAAGGCGCGGCAATCGGCACGCAAGCCGGCCCGCGGGGAAGGCCAACGCCAGTCCGCCGTCGGGCTGCCCGCGGAGCAACCGGAACCGCGGAAGGCCAAGGCACCCGGTGCCATCACGGTGATCGGCGCAGCAACGCCTGCCGCCGACGTGCCTGCGCCTCCCGGGCCAGGGCACGTGGAGCCAGGAACAGCGGGGCCGGCTTCCGGTGACACCGCAGCAGCCGCATCCCCGGCGGCCCCTTCAGGCGCCGCCGCTTCAGGTGCCCCATCTGACGGCATGGCCGGTCGGAATGAAGGAGCGGGCGGCGCCGCCGCTCAGCCGGCGGACAAGGCCGGGCTTCCGGAGAGCCGCGGCACAGCCCCGGGAGCGGGTCAGGACGGCCCGCAATAATCCGGCCGCAATGTGACGGCAAGTCGTCGGAGCATGACCTCTCCACATGAAGCCGGGCCGAGCCGCGGTCTACGATTGAGGCGTGACCGATACAACCTTTACTGCTTCCGTTCCCGACCAGCTGCCCACGGCGGCGAACTACCCCGGTTTGGATGACTGGCGCGAGCTGCCGGTGGTGCAGCAGCCCAGCTGGCACGACGCCTCGGTCCACGCCTCCGCCGTGGCCGAGTTGAACACCCTGCCGCCGCTGGTCTTCGCCGGCGAGGTCGACGTCCTGCGGGAACGTCTGGCCCAGGCCGCCGACGGCAAGGCCTTCCTGCTCCAGGGCGGGGATTGTGCCGAGACCTTCGGCGCCGCCACGGCCGACAAGATCAGTGCCCGGGTCAAGACCATTCTGCAGATGGCCGTGGTGCTCACCTACGGCGCCTCGCTGCCCGTGATCAAGATGGGCAGGATGGCCGGCCAGTTCGCCAAGCCCCGTTCGTCCAACGACGAGACCCGCGAAGGCGTGACGCTGCCGGCCTACCGCGGCGACATGGTCAACGGGTTCGACTTCACCCCGGAGTCCCGCGCCCACGATGCCAGCCGGATGGTGCAGGCGTACCACACCTCGGCCTCCACGCTGAACCTGATTCGGGCTTTTACGCAGGGTGGATTCGCCGACCTGCGGCTGGTGCACCACTGGAACAAGGGCTTCACGGCCAATCCGGCACATTCCCGCTACGAGTCGCTCGCGCGCGAAATCGACCGCGCGGTGAAATTCATGGACGCCTGCGGAGCCGACTTCGACGCGCTCAAGCGGGTGGAGTTCTTCGCCAGCCATGAGGCGCTGGTGCTGGACTACGAGCGGGCCCTGACACGCATCGATTCGCGCACCGGCCTGCCCTACAACACCTCCGGGCACTTCCTCTGGATCGGCGAACGCACCCGGCAACTGGACGGCGCCCACGTGGAATTCCTGTCCAAGGTCCGCAACCCGATCGGGGTCAAGCTGGGACCGACCAGCTCGGCCGATGACGCCCTGCGGCTGATCGACAAACTGGATCCGGAACGCGAGCCCGGACGGCTGACGTTCATCACCCGCATGGGTGCAGGCAATATCCGCCAGAAGCTGCCGGAACTGGTCAAGCGGGTAACGGACAGCGGCGCCAAGGTGCTGTGGGTGACCGATCCCATGCACGGAAACACCGTGACCTCGCCGAACGGTTACAAGACCCGGAACTTCGACGACGTGATCGACGAGGTGCGCGGCTTCTTCGATGTCCACCACGAACTCGGGACGTTCCCCGGCGGCCTGCACGTGGAAATGACCGGCGACGACGTGGCCGAGTGCCTCGGCGGTGCCGATCCGATCGACCAGAACGCCTTTTTGGACCGCTACGAGTCTGTCTGCGATCCGCGGCTGAACCACATGCAGTCGCTGGAGATGGCGTTCCTGGTGGCCGGAGCGCTCTCCCGCCAGCAGTAGCTGCCCCAGCCTCACGAGAACACAGCAGAAGGCCCGGAACCATCGAACAGGTTCCGGGCCTTCTGCTCACGGGTGCCTGACCCAGCCGACCCGGCCGGCGGACGGCCAGGCGGCCGGAATCACACCACGGTCAGCGTGATGACGGAGCCTTCGGGGACGGACTCATTGACCGGATCCTGGGCCCGAACCGTGCCGAAGAAGCCGCCGAGGATCTCGTTGACTTCGACCTCGAAGCCAAGTTCCTTCAGTTGGCGCTGTGCGTCGTCCACCTGCAGGCCAACCATGTCCGGGACTTCGACCATCCGCGGTCCCTTGGAGAGCGTCAAGGTGACCGTGTCGCCGCGGATCACCTGGCCCTCGGCAGGAGCCTGCGAGGCGACCGATCCCTCCGGGACGTTGCGGTCAAAGACAGCCTCGGCTGCTATCTCCACCTTCAGCCCGGCGCCTTCCAGGGCGGCGGCGGCATCACCCTGGGGCTGGCCTATCACCTGGGGGATGTCGAAAGGCTTTGGTCCCTTCGAAACGGTCAGCTCGACGGCGGAGCCCCGCCTGAGCTGTTCGCCTTCGGCAGGTTTGTGGCTGATGACCGTACCCGCGGCAACGTCCTCGTCGTAGGCCTTCTTGACCTTGCCGGCGGTGAGGTTGGCTTCTTCAAGTGCATCGGTGGCCTTGTCCAAGGTCATGCCGGCCAGCGGCGGGACCGCGAACAGCTCCGGCCCCTTCGACACCACGAGCGACAGATGCTCGAACCGGCGTACTTCGATGGGCGCGTCCGGCTCCGTGCCCACGGCGATTCCCTTGGCCACCTTTTCGTCGAAAACTTCCTGCAGCCTGTACTCCAGCCCTTGCTCCTGGAGCATGCTCTGGGCTTCCGCCACTGGTTTTCCGGCGACGTCGGGTACGGAAACGAGCGCGCCGGGGCCCATGCCGAAGAACCATCCCGCGGCGGCAACCAGCGCGGCCACGATCGCCAGCACGACGATCCAGATCACGCCGCGGCGCCGAGGATTGCCGCGGCGCAGGTTCTGTTCCGGACGCCGGGCACTGCGGGCGAGTTCCCGCTGGCGTTTCTTCGACTCCCGCGCGGACAGCGGCCGTTGCTCGCCCGCCGGTGCAGCGGTCGCGCCGGCGCTGAAAATCTGGGTGTGCTGGGCAGGACGGGAGATCACGGTGGTGCGGTGTGGATCGGCGGCGATGACCTTGGTGGCCGAAGTCCCCGCTTCCCTGGCCGGTCCGCTCTGGAGATCCAGCTGGGCATCGCTGAGCGACTTGTGCACGTGCCGCAGTTCGCCGAGCAGGGCGGTGGCATCCACCGGCCGCTGGTCCGGGTCCGAACCCGTGCACCAGAGCACCAGTTCGTCCAGGTCCGAAGCCAGCCCGGGAACCAGGGTGGACGGAGCCGGGACGGTGGAATTGACGTGCTGGAAAGCCACCTGGATGGGTACGTCTCCGGTGAAGGGCTGGCGTCCGGTCAGCATCTCGAACAGCATGATTCCCACGGAGTACACGTCGCTGCGTTCGTCGGCCGCCGTGCCGGTGACCAACTCGGGCGGCAGATACGCCACCGTCCCGATCAGGGTGCCGGTGCTGGTGCTGGTGGTGACCGCGCGCGCCAGGCCGAAGTCGCCCAGCTTGATCCGTCCGTCGTCGGACATCAGGACGTTCTCCGGCTTGATATCGCGGTGGACCAGGCCGGCGGCGTGCGCGGCCGAGAGCCCCTCGATGACCGGATCCAGCACGGCCAGCGCGTGCCGGGGCGTCAGCGGCGCCGAATCGTTCAGCAGGTCGCGGAGCGTGTGCCCGCGCACGTATTCCATCGCCAGATAGGCGACATTACCGTCGATGCCTTGGTCGTAAACGCCCACCACATGGGGGTGCGAGAGCCGGGCCGCCGATTTGGCTTCGCGCTCAAAGCGCTCGAGGAAGCTGTGGTCTTCCGCGAGATAGGGATAGAGGACCTTGAGCGCTACATTGCGGTCCAGCCGGGTGTCGGAGGCCAGATAGACGGTGGACATCCCGCCGCGCGCCAGACGCGAAAGAACACGGTAGCGTCCGTCGATCAGGGCGCCGACCAGTGAATCAGTTGCCGGTTGCTGCACTCTACGATCCTAGTCCGATGAGCGAAAGGACCCGAATCAACACCGTGGTTCGGGTCCTTTCGCGGCGAGGGCCGTGGCCGGCTAGAACTTCTTCATGTGCGACTTCACCGAAGCCACATAGGCCTTGGTGTCCTTGTACATGCCGTAGGTCATCACACCGTACTGGCCCTGATAGTAGGACGCGATGGCGATGTCCAGGGACGGGCTGGTGGCGACCAGGGACCGAATGATCGCCACACCGGCGGTTGCGTTGTCATAGGGATCCAGCAGGTTGAGCTTGCGGCCCACCAAGTCCGAGGCCCACTCGCCCGAGGACGGGATGACCTGCATGGCGCCGATGGCGTTGGCCGGCGATACAGCGGTCTGCTGGAAGCCTGACTCCTGGTAGGCGTGTGCCAGCGCGAGCTTGGGATCGACGCCCATCTTGCGGGCGGTTTCAGCGATGATGTCCTTCATCTGAGCCTGGCTGGGCTGCGGCGTGGAGAGCAGCAGCCGCTTGTTCTCGTTCGCCTTGGACACCACGGCTTCGGGGTAGGTGTAGTGCAGGAAGGTGCTTGGCACCAGCGGCGCGGCGGACGCGGTGCCGACGTTCGACGTCGTTGTTTGCGCAGCCGTCGAATTGCCGGGGACGCCGATCTTCTGGCCCGGGTAGATGATCGACGTCGACTTAAGGCCGCTGGCCTGCAGCAGGCTGGAAAGCGTCACATTGAGCTTGCCGGCGATGCCGGAGAGCGTGTCGCCGGACTTGACGGTGTAGCTGCCGGAGCCGGCAGCGTTGCTCTTGGCCGGTGCTTTGGCCGGAGTCTTGGACGACGTCGATGCGCTGGACACGGACCCGCCGTTGACCTTGATCTTCTGGCCGGGGTAGATGACCGAGTTGATCTTGAGGTTGTTGGCCGAGAGGACGGCGCCCAGGCTCATCCCGTGGCGGGCGGCGATGCCGGAGAGCGTATCGCCCGGCTTCACCGTGTAGTTGCCGCTGGCGGAGAGCTTGGCGGTCTTGGTGGAAGCTTTCGCCTGCGGCTTCGTCGAGGGGCTGGACACGGAGGACTTACCGCCGTTGACCTTGATCTTCTGGCCGGGGTAGATGACCGAGTTGATCTTGAGGTTGTTGGCCGAGAGGACGGCGCCCAGGCTCATGCCGTGCTTGGCGGCGATGCCGGAGAGCGTATCGCCGGACTTGACCGTGTAGTTGCCGGAACTGGAGGCCTTGCCGACTCTGGTGGAAGCTTTAGCCGTGGTCTTGATCGAGGCGCTGGACACGGAGGCCTTACCGCCGTTGACCTTGATCTTCTGGCCGGGGTAGATGACCGAGCTGATCTTGAGGCTGTTGGCCGAGAGGACGGCGCCCAGGCTCATGCCGTGCTTGGCGGCGATGCCGGAGAGCGTATCGCCGGACTTGACCGTGTAGTTGCCGGCACCGGATGTTGCCTTTGCAGCCATGCTGCCAGCGGACTTGGCCGCGGCCGAGCCGCCCAGCTTGATCTTCTGGCCGGGATGAATGATGGTGCTGGCGCTCAGTCCGTTCAGCGAGAGCACCTTCTTCGTGGAGATGCCGTAGCGGGCGGCGATGCCGCTGACCGTATCGCCGGCGCGCACCGTGTGGACGGACGGCGTGGCCTGTGTCCGCAGCGCGGCGGGCAACTGGGCGGCGACCTGGGAGGCGGGAATGAAGGCGGCGGCGGGAACCGTGACACCCGGTATCGCCGCCTTAGGCTGCAGCGCGGCGCGGGGCGGGAGTTCTGCCGCCTGCGCGGGCATGGCCAATGCGGCGGAGGACAGTACGACGGCGGGAATCGCCGCGGTTGCTGCCGCGGACAGTAGCACCCGGCGGGGCTGGCTGCGGTCGTTGCGCGTGATCGGGCGCTGATCGGTCATTGATGTCCCTCATCCTTGTTCTGCGGCCTGGCGAGCGTCCCCCAACGGGCCGCACAGTGGTACTGGTGTGTCATTTGTTATCAATGTTAAAAGTGTGACTCAAGTGAATCTACACTATTGGCGCATAACACAACAGCTGCAGCTGGTGAATCAAGAATGAAGGCGGCGTGTCGGGCTTTTGAAATGGCTCCGGGTGGGTCGCCGTGGCACGCTTATACAGTGAGTGAACTTGAAGAACTGATTGCCGATTGGCTGCCGCTGCCCGACGTCGCAGAGCGACTGGACGTCTCGGTAAGGGACGTGCGCAGCTTGGTGGATGAACGGGCCCTGCTGGCAGCGAAGGTGGGGGAGCGCCAGATCCGCTCGGTGCCGGAAGCATTCCTGGTCGAGTCAGGCGTCCTCGAGAGCCTTAAGGGCACGCTGGCGGTCCTTGCGGATGCCGGCTTCAGCGATGAGGAGGCGTTGCGATGGCTTTTTACCGTCGACGATTCCTTGCCCGGCCGGCCGATTGACGCCCTGCGGGAAGGCCGAAAGACCGAGATCCGCCGCCGCGCCCAAGCCCTGGGCTGGTAGACAGCCGCCCAGCCAGCCGTACCTCGTTGCCCTGCATCCGGGGTCTGTCCGCCTAACGGCGGACGGACCCCGCCGTGCTTTAAGCGTTGCGGCGTACCGCTGAGTCCGCCAGTCGACCCAGCGCGTTGCGGACATCAGCGGTCACGGGCAGGGCCGCGAGTGCCTCATCGACGGCAGCCGTTCGTTCGGAAATCATCTGCTCTGCTGCCGCCAGGGCGCCGCTGCTGGTGATCAGCCCGCGGAGTTCTTCCACCGTCTGGTCGGAAAGCTCCGGCGAACCCAGCTTGGCCTCCAGCAGGTCGCGTTCGGCCGGTGTGCAGTGGTTAAGCGTGTGCGCGATCAGGACCGTGCGCTTGCCTTCGCGCAGGTCGTCGCCTGCGGGCTTTCCGGTGGTGGCCGGGTCGCCGAAGACGCCCAGGACATCGTCCCGGATTTGGAAGGCCTCTCCCAGCGGCAGCGAAAACGCTACATAGGCGTCGAGCAGTTCGGCTGATGCGCCGGCCAGGGCGCCGCCCACGCTCAGCGGGTGGACGGTGGAGTATTTGGCCGACTTGTAGCGCAGGATCTGCAGCGCGCGGTCCACGGCGGCTTCAACCGGACGGCCCGGGCCGGCAGCCTCCTCCAGCAGGTCCAGATACTGGCCGGCCATGACCTCGGCACGCATCCGGTTGAAGATGGCGCGGGCCGGTGTCCCCGCGGCGGCCTCCGCCCCGATGCCGGAAAAGACCTCCTCGCTGAGGGACAGGCAGAGATCACCGGCCAGCAGGGCGGAGGCCTGTCCGTAGCGTTCGGCGTCCAGTGACCAGCCGTTGCGGCGGTGCTGCTGTTCAAACCGGCGGTGCACGCTCGGGTTTCCCCGCCGTGTATCCGAGCGGTCGATGATGTCATCGTGGATCAGTGCCGCTGCCTGGAAGAGTTCCAGCGCGACTCCGGCCTGAACGGCCGGTTCGGCCAGCACCGACCCCCCGGCCCCGCGCCACCCCCAATACGCCAGCAGTGCACGCAGGCGCTTGCCGCCAGCGGTGAGGTCCGCGATGGCCTCCACCAACGGCGCCGCGTCCGGGGCCGCATCGAGCAACAGCTCCTTCTGCCCGCCCAGGAATTGCTGCAACGTGCCTGCAACGGCCTGCCGGAAGTCGTCCTGCTCGGCAGGACTCGTTGTGGTCAGCGACGGCTCCATGCTGCTACCTCTTCTCTGCGCGTGCATGGCGGCATTCCTTCTCGGCCGTACGGCATGGGGCGGCGCTCCTCGCGATGGTTCTGATGTCTGCAGACCAGTCTAGACAATCGCGTGCGCCGCCAGCGCGGCCATGGGGGCACGGGGGTGACCCGCCAGCCTACGATAGTCCTGTGACCTCCCCGGACCAGCAGAACTGCACCATCCTCCATGTGGATATGGATGCCTTCTTTGTTGGCGTGGAACTGCTGGAGCGCCCCGAGCTTGTTGGACTGCCGGTGATTGTGGGGTCCGCCTCCGGCCGGGCAGTGGTGCTGTCGGCTTCCTACGAGGCCCGCAAATACGGGGTCCGCTCGGCCATGCCCATGGCCCGGGCGCGCATGCTGTGTCCACAGGCACAGATCATTGAGCCCAGCCACACGAAGTACCAGCAGGCCTCGGCACGGATCATGGCGATCTTCCGGGAGATCTCTCCGCTGGTGGAGCCACTCAGCGTCGACGAGGCCTTCCTTGACGTGGCCGGCGCAAGACGGCGGTTGGGGGAGCCGCTGGAGATTGGGGCACTGATCCGCCGCAGGATCTCCGACGAGCTGGGGCTGACCGCGACGGTAGGCATCGCGGCCTCCAAGTTCGTGGCAAAGATCGCTTCCACCCACGCCAAGCCGGATGGGCTGCTGCTGGTACCCGAGGCCGAAACGCTGGCCTTCCTGCACCCCTTGCCGGTCGGCGCCTTGTGGGGCGTCGGGGCGAAGACGGGCGAGGTCCTTGCCCGCCTCGGCATCCGTTCCGTGGCCGATGTGGCACAGACCCCGCAGGCTGCGCTGCACCGCGTGCTGGGCGCCACCGGCGACCACGTCCATCGGCTCGCCTGGGGCATCGACGATCGGTTGGTGACACCCGAACGCATGGAGAAGAGCATCGGCGCCGAGGAGACCTTCGAGAAGGACGTCGACGACGACCAGATGCTGCACCGCGAACTGTTGCGGCTCGCGTACCGCACGGCGGCGAGGCTGCGGGCCGGCAGCCTGCGGGCCGGAACCATCGCCCTGAAGCTGCGCTATTCCGACTTCACCACCTTGAGCCGATCGCGGAAGCTGCAGGCGCCGTCAAACAGTGCGAAGCAGCTCCAGGCCGCAGCCGCAGCCCTCTTGGCGGAGCTTGGCGAGCGGCCGCAACCGGTCCGGCTGATCGGGCTCCGGGCAGAGCAACTGGAGGACGCCGGCCGCGGCGGCCAGCAGCTCAGTTTCGACGGCCATGAGGATACCTGGCACAACGCTGAACAGGCCTTGGATGAAGTCAATCGAAAGTTTGGAGCAGCAGGCATCCTGCCGGCTTCGCTGCTCCAGCCCGGGGCCCGCCGGCCGATGCAGCCCGACCAGGGAGCCGGCCAGCAGGGGCAGCCGGAGCCCGGCGAGTGAAATCCGTGCCAGCGGGGTCACAGTTGCGTCACCGCAGCTTTCGATTGGCGGGTTTGCGCTCTATTCTTAGTAGAAGGGGTCAAAAGGTTCCGGTAGGTGTCAGGAACTCTTGTCCCGTGGGGTTCGTTGAACGACTGAGTCAGCCCTCGCGGGACCGGAATAAAGGAGGCTCAGATGCCACTCTCAGAGCATGAGCAGCGGCTGCTGGAACAACTCGAGCAACAGTTGCATGCTGAAGACCCGAAGTTTGCCAGCCACATGGAATCGGCCAGCGGCCGATCGTTGTCGACGCGCCACATCGTCGTGGGTTCCCTCGTCGCGATTGCCGGAATCCTGGTCTTGCTCACCGGTATCCTCAGCCAGATCATCGCCGTCGGGGTCCTGGGCTTCGTCATCATGGGCGCCGGTGTTTACTGGGCCACCACACGGCGGGCCGGGGCAGGGTCGCCGCGGTCGACCGGAAATAAGCCGGCCTCCTCGTCGAAAGGCGGCTTTATGGCCAATCTGGAAGAACGGTGGGACGAACGCCATCACGGCGAAGACCGCTGACCGTCCGACCCAGCCGGGGTAGCCGCCGAGCTTTGCTCCACTTTGCTCCACCAGGCATCTGAGCGCCTATCCGCACGAAGGTAAGGCCCGTTGAATGACGGGTCTTTTCGTGTTTAACGGGCATATTTGACGCCGGTTCATTCCTTTTCACCCCACTGTGGCCCGCCCGGCCGTGCAGGCGAACCTGTTCACGTCCTTCGGGCTCACCAACCCTCCACATCCCCTCCACATCGCTCCACCCGTGTACTTCCTTGCCGTGGCGCGGAGGGCGCCGAACATTTCCAGCTACAAAACCGGGTCGAAACAGTTGACTGTGCCGTGATGTGGAGTAAAGTGGAGGACATAAGAGGGTAGTGGTGACGCAGGGGGTCGACGGTCTCCTCCAATCGGCAAGGCGGTGGCGATGTTCCTCGGGACACATTCGCCGCGGCTGGACGAGAAGGGGCGCCTGATACTTCCCGCAAAGTTCCGTGATGAGCTTGCCGACGGTCTCGTCCTGACGAGGGGCCAGGAGCGTTGCATCTACGTCTTCAGCCAGAAGGAATTCGAACGGGTCCACGAGGAGATGCGGAAAGCTCCGATATCTTCCCGCCAGGCCCGTGACTACATTCGAGTCTTTCTGTCCGGAGCCTCTGACGAAGTACCTGACAAGCAGGGCCGGGTTACCATCCCGGCGGCACTGAGAAGCTATGCAGGACTGGGCAGGGAACTGGCAGTGATCGGTGCGGGTACCCGCGCGGAGATCTGGGACGCCCAGGCCTGGGACAACTACCTCCTGGAGCAGGAAACCGCCTTCTCCGAAACAGACGAAGACGTATTGCCCGGAGTCTTCTGACCCGGTACCACAACACAACACGCGGCACGGACGTTCTTGGATGAGATCTCCAGCCGCCCGGCAGGTTCAACCTGGCTCACTTCCCCGGAGCCAGGCGGAGCAGGCCAGGCGCGGATGGGGATCTGGTCCAAGGACCTTCGGCCTTAAAGACACCAGGGCCAGCCGGCCCGCCGAACGCGTCAGAGCGCAGCAGGAAGGGGCATCCAGGATGAACAGCGAGCGGCCAGCAGGGGAGCGCCACGTCCCGGTGCTCCGCGACCGCTGCATCAACCTGCTCGCTCCTGCCATCGAACGCGGCATCGAGGAACGAGGCCGCGCCGTCGTGGTCGACGCCACCCTGGGCATGGGCGGACATTCGGAGGCCATGCTGCAGCGTTTTCCGCAGCTGCATTTGGTCGGCATTGACCGGGACGAACAAGCGTTGGCGCTCGCCGGAGAACGGCTTCGGCCTTTCGCCGAGCGCACTGACCTGGTCCACGCCGTTTACGACGAGATAGCCGACGCGGTCGAGGACCTGGGCTTCGGGCAGATAGACGGCGCCCTGTTCGACCTGGGCGTGTCCTCGCTCCAGTTGGACGAGCGCGACCGTGGCTTTGCCTACTCCTACGATGCCCCGTTGGACATGCGGATGGATACCAGCCGGGGCATGACGGCCGCGGACGTCGTCAATACATACACCGAGGCGGACCTGGTCCGCATCATCCGGCGCTGGGGCGAGGAGAAGTTTGCCGGCCGCATCGCCTCCAGCATTGTTGCCGCCCGGGATGCCGCCCCGCTGACCACCACTGGTGAGCTGGTTGAAGCCATCCGCAAGGTGGTGCCGGCCGCTGCAGCCCGGACCGGCGGCCATCCGGCCAAACGGACTTTCCAGGCCCTGCGCATCGAGGTCAACGAGGAATTGGACGTGCTCGAGCGGGCGCTGCCCGCCGCCCTCGACGTGCTGGCGCTCGGTGGGCGGATCGTCGTGATGTCCTACCACTCGCTTGAGGACAAGATCACCAAATCGGTGTTCGGCCGGCTCGCGAAGTCCTCCGCGCCGCGTGGATTCCCCGTCGAGCTGGAAGAACACAAACCGCAGCTGAAGACCTTGACCAAGGGCACGGAAGTACCTACGGCAGCTGAAATCGAAGAAAACCCGCGTGCGGCGTCCGCCAAACTGCGGGCGGTAGAACGGATCCGGAACAGGAGTGCACAATGAGTGCCAGTGCCCACGCAGCCCGTCCCGAGCAGCAGCAGTACGTGCACGGCAGCGCGGCTCCGGCCGGCCGTCCCGGTGCTTCGCCCCGGCAAGCCCCCCGCCGTACCCCTCTGTCCGTCGTTCCCAACGGCCCGGCCCGCAAGCGCGTGCCGTTCGCCCTGTTCTGCTTCACAGTCCTGGTGCTGGCCCTCGGCAGCGTGCTGGTGCTGAACATCTCGGTCTCCAGCGGACAGTACAAACTGGTGGAGCTGCGCAACGAGCAGGTGTCGCTGGCCCAGGCGAACGAAAAACTGACACAGCAGCTGGAAAACAACCAGGCTCCGCAGAATCTGGCCGCGAAGGCGGCAGACTTGGGAATGGTAACGTCGCCGTCGGTCGGTTCCATCGATCTGGGAAGCCAGAAAGTTGCCGGAAAGCCGAAGGCAGCTGAACCGGGCGCGGCGCCGGAACTGTTGGTGGCGCAGCCGGAAAACCCCGGCCACCAGCCGGCAGCAAAGGCCGAGACCGGGAAGCAGGGCGGCGAGGCCGCGGCAGCAAAGCCAACTGCCCAGTCCGCGGCCGCGGCCGAGGCTGCGGCCGCAGAGAAGGCAGCGCAGAATAAGGCACCGCAGAATAAGGCAGCGCAGAAGAAGGCAGCGAACAAGAACGACGAGAAGCAGCTCAACGGCGGCAGCATCCCGGCGCCGAAGCAACAGAGCGGGCAGTAACTGTCCGGCAACGCAAACGAGGTACCTGTGGCAGCACCAACGGCCAAGCGCCAGCCCGCCGACCGAACGGCGAGGGCCACCCGGCGGCTCCGGGCCGGACTCGCCATAGTGTTGGTCCTGTTGGTGATCCTCGGGGCCCGCTTGTTCCAGCTGCAGGGATTGGACACCGCCGGCATGGCGCAGGCTGCCGTGGACAAGCGCCTTCGCACCGTTGACCTGCCGGCGCTGCGCGGTGAGATCCTCGATGCCAACAACAAGGTGCTGGCCCGCAGCGTCCAGCGCTTCGACATCGTGGTGGACCAGCGGCTGGTCGAGGACTACACCCGGTTCGATCCGATCGGCCAGGAATCCGAAGACATCAAGATCGCCGATGCCATCGCGGAGCTGGCCGGGATCCTGGGCCAGGACGCGAAGACTGTCACCAAGGCCGTCACCGGAGACAAGCCCTTTAACTATGTGGCCAAATCCGTCACCCCGGAAGTCCAGCAGAAGATCGAAGATCTGGCCTTCCCCGGGCTGTCCGCGCGAGAGACCACCATCCGCAACTACCCGGCCGGGGCGGTGGCCGGTTCCGTGGTCGGCTTCATGCGCTCGGACGGCGTGCCGCTCGAAGGCATCGAGGCTTCCCAGAACGACGTCCTCTCCGGGACACCGGGCACCAAGACCTACGAAATCGGCGCCGATGGCATCCGCATTCCGGTGGGCACCAATGAAGAGGTCCCCGCCGTCAACGGCCAGAGCGTCCGCCTGACCCTGAACACCGATATCCAGTGGTACGCGCAGGAAGTCATCGCCGAGACCGTGAAGGACTACGGCGCCGAATACGGCACGGTCGTCGTCCTCAATGCCAAGACCGGCGATCTGATTGCGCTGGCGGATTCCACCACGGTGGATCCCAATGACCCCGGCGCTACTCCCGACGGCGACCGGCAGTCGATGGCGGTGACACGCACCTTCGAGCCCGGCTCGACCACGAAGATGATCACCATGGCAGCCGCGATCGAAGAAGGGATCACCACCCCGGCGTCGCGGTACACCATCCCGCCCAAGTCCACGGTCAACGGCCAGACCTTCCAGGACGCAACACCGCATGGCACGCTGACGCGCACCACGGCCGGCATCTTCGCCCAGTCGCTGAATACCGGAACCACCATGATCAGCCAGCAGTTGACCAGGCAGCAGCGGTATGACTACCTGCGGAAGTTCGGCATCGGGCAGGGCTTCGACATTGGCATCGGCGGCGCCAGCGCCGGTTTGCTGGCCGCTCCCGACACCTGGGACGGGCGGCAGGAATTCACCGTCATGTTCGGCCAGGGACTCGCGCAGACCGCGCTGCATACGGCCGTTGCGTTCGGCACCATCGCCAACAACGGCGTGCTGATGCAGCCGCGGCTCATCGACGCCTACATCGACCCGAACGGCACCGTGCAAGAGGCACCGGCCCAGAAGGGCAGCCGGGCCGTCTCCAAGAAGACCGCCAACCAGGTGCAGGACATGTTGGAAACCAACCCGAAGTACCACAGCGGCAAGGCCGGTAATATTGAGGACTACCGGATCGGGGTCAAGACCGGAACCGCGGAAGCGCCCTCCGCCAGCGGGGGGTTCAGCGGCTACACCATCTCGATGGCCGGCATCGCCCCGATGGAGGATCCGGAGTTCGTCGTCGTTGCGACCATCCAGCGGCCGCAGGGCGGCGTGCTGACGCTGACCGCCGGACCGACGTTCAAGAAGGTCATGACGCAGGTCCTCAACGCCTACAACGTGCCGCCGTCCACCAGCAAACGGGTCGACCTGCCGCTGGAATGAGCCAACCTGGAGAATATGTGAGTTCCACCGCCGACCAGTCCCACCGGTCCGCCTCGCCCCTGCGGCCCCCCACGGTCAGGCCGGTCCGTCTGGCGGAGCTGCGCGGCATGCTGCAGCACCGCGGCCTTCCGGTACCGGAAGGCGGCCAGGCTACGGAAGAGCTGGCCTTCACCGGCATCACTATCGATTCACGCTCGGTGGAGCCGGGGGACCTGTACATCGGCCTGCCCGGGGCACACCGGCACGGCGCTGGCTTTGCCGCGCAGGCGGCCGCGCTCGGGGCAGCGGCCATTTTGACTGACGACGACGGCGCCCGGCTGGCCGCCGAGAATGCCCCGGGGCTGCCGGTGCTGAGTTCCGCCGACCTGCGTGCCCTCGTGGGACCCTTGGCGGCGGCCATCTACCGCAGCCAGCCCGAGGGCGGCGAGGCACCCACGCTGTTCGGCGTGACCGGGACCAACGGCAAGACCACCACCACCTACTTCATCAATTCCCTGCTGGCGGCACTGGGACTGGGCAGCGGATTGATCGGCACCATCGAGATTAAGGCGGGCTCCGAAGCGATTCCCAGCGCCTTGACCACGCCGGAATCGCCCGACGTGCACGGGCTGTTGGCCCTGATGCGCGAACGGGGACTGGACGCTGCCGCGATGGAAGTCTCCTCGCACGCCATTTCCTACCGGCGCGTGGATGCTGTCCGGTTCGACGTGGCCGGCTTCACCAACCTGACCCAGGACCATCTGGACCTGCACGGCAGCATGGACGATTACTTCGACACCAAGGCCCGCCTGTTCGCTCCGGGACGCTCCCGCCGGGCGGTGGTCTGCGTCGACGACGACTGGGGCCGCCAGCTCGCCGAACGGGCGCAGGCCGCCGGAGTTGAGACGGCAACGCTGGCCACCGGCGGCGGCAGCGCCGACTGGACCGTGCGCAGCGTGGTCCAGGAAGGCCTGGGACACCGGTTCGAGCTGCACGGCCCCGCCGGCGAGGTGCTGCGCCTGCACACCGGCTTGCCGGGCACGTTCAACATTTCCAACGCCGCGCTGGCCGTGGTCATGGTGCTGGCGTCCGGGGTCGATCCGGCGCGGCTGCAGGAGGCGCTGGACAGTGCGGACCCGCTCACCGTCGAGGTGCCCGGGCGGATGCAGCTGATCAGCGAGAACCCGGCCGCCATTGTCGACTTTGCGCACAATCCGGACGCGCTGGAAAGGACGCTGGCCTCGGTGCGGCGTCCCGAACCAGGCGCCCGGGTGATTGTGGTGTTCGGCGCCACGGGAGAGCGCGACCAGACCAAGCGGCCGCTGATGGGGGCCATCGCCGCCCGACTGGCAGACGTCGTCGTCATCAGCGACGATGACCCGCACGGCGAAGACGCGGCACAGATTCGCGCCGATGTGCTGGCCGGTGCCCGAGCGGCTGCCGAGCGGGAACAGTTGCCGGCCGAAATCGTCGAGGTTTTCCCTCGCGCGGAGGCCATCGAGCGTGCCGTCGCCATGGCCGCGCCGTCGGATACCGTGCTGGTTGCCGGCCGCGGACACGAGGTCTGGCAGGAGGTCAACGGGGAGAATCTGGCCCTCGATGACCGGGTGGAACTGCGCGAGGCGCTGCAGCGGCACGGATTCGGACTGCTCTCCCCGAAGGCGGTAGAGTCCTAGATCGTCATGATTGAACTAACTGCAGCCGATATTGCGGCGATAACAGGCGGACGGGTCATTGGGGAGCCGGTCGACGGCGCGGGGGAGACCGCCGACATCACCGTGAGGTCCGCCACCACAGATTCCCGCGAGATCGAACCCGGCGGCCTGTTCGTGGCCAAGCCGGGCGAGAGCGCTGACGGCCACTTCTACGTCGGCACGGCCTTCGAAGCCGGCGCCGTGCTCGCGTTGACCGAACGCGAAGTTTCCGATTCCTCGGGCCGCGCCTTGCCGCAGATCATCGTGGCCGACGCCGTGCTGGCCATGGGTGCCATCGCTGCGGCCATCGTGGCCCGGTTGCGCGCCGCCTCGGGGCTCGAGGTCGTGGGCATTACCGGCAGCGCCGGCAAGACCACCACCAAGGACCTGCTGGCCGGCATCTTGGGCCAGGTGGCGCCCACCGTGGCTCCGATCGGCTCCTACAACGGCGAGGTCGGCGTACCGCTGACTGTCTTCGCCGCCGGTTTCGACACCCGCTACCTCGTGGTGGAAATGGGAGCCACAGGCATTGGCCACATCGAGTACCTGGCGGACATGGTCAAGCCGGGCATCGGCGTGGTGCTGGGCGTCGGCAGCGCCCACGCCGGGGAATTCGGCGGAGTGGAAAACATTGCCATCGCCAAGGGCGAGCTGGCCGAGGCGCTGCCCGCCGACGGAACAGCCGTGCTCAACGCCGACGATCCCCGGGTCAAGGCGATGGCCGCCCGCACCGGCGCGCACCTGCTCTACTTCAGCTCCGACGACAATTTCACCCTGCCCGCCGGCAGCACCGCACAGCTGCTGAGGGCCCGCGGAGCCGGCATCAACGAGGCCGGCCACCCCGGATTCACACTGTGCTTCCCGGACGGCAGCGAACACCCGGTCACGTCCGGCCTGATCGGCATCCACCACGTGGCCAACCTGCTGGCTGCCGCCGGCGCCGCCTGGGCTTTGGGCGTACCCCCGGAAACCATCGCCGCGGGCCTGAGCGGGCGCGGCCCGGCCAGCCGCTGGCGGATGGAACGGACCGAGCGGGCGGACGGCGTGACGGTGATCAACGATGCCTACAACGCCAACCCGGAATCCATGCGGGCGGCGCTGCGCACACTGGCCGAACTGGGCCGCGGCCGCCGCACCTGGGCCGTGCTGGGCGAGATGCTGGAACTGGGCGACGACACCGTTCACGAACACGACGCGGTCGGCCGGACCGTGGTCCGGCTCAACATCTCGCGCCTGATTGTGGTCGGCGCCGGCGCCCGGGCCATGCACACCGGAGCCGTGATGGAAGGCTCGTGGGGCGACGAATCGATGTGGGTCGCCAGCCCGGATGAGGCCCGCCGCGTGCTCGAAGAGCAGCTGGAACCGGGCGATCTGGTGCTGTTTAAGTCCTCCAACGGAGCCGGACTGCGGTTCCTGGGCGACCGGGTAGCATTAGGAAACCCGTCGTCGGACGATCCCGCGGCGGCTGCAGTGCGCGGTTCCGCAACCCAAGAGGAAGGCCTGGCGCAGTGATAGCCCTGCTGATCGGTTCTGCACTGGCGCTGGTCCTGTCGCTGCTCGGAACGCCGTTGTTCATCAAGCTGCTGGTGAAGAAGGGCTACGGCCAGTTCATCCGCGACGACGGCCCGACGGCGCACCACACCAAGCGTGGAACGCCCACCATGGGCGGCGTGGTCATTGTCGCCACCGTGGTGGTGGCCTATTTCACCACCCACTTGGGCATGTGGCTGATCAATGGGGGCGCACACCAGGGCCCCACCGCCTCCGGCGGCGTGCTGCTGCTGCTGATGGCCGGCATGGGCCTGGTGGGTTTCCTGGACGACTTCATCAAGATCTCCAAGCAACGCAGCCTCGGCCTCAGGGCCTGGGCGAAGATCGTGCTGCAGGGCCTTGTCGGCATCCTTTTTGCCGTACTGGCCCTGAACTTTCCGGACAGCCTGGGCCGCACACCGGCGTCGCTGAACATCTCCTTCACCCGGGACATTCCCTGGCTGGACCTTGCCTTTGGCGGCACGGTCCTCGGTACCATCCTGTTCATCATCTGGTCCAACATCATTGTCACCGCGGCCACTAACGGCGTGAACCTGACCGACGGGCTGGACGGGCTCGCGGCGGGCGCGTCGGTGATGGTCTGCGGGGCCTACATGCTGATGGGCATCTGGCAGTTCAACCAGAGCTGCGGTTCCGTCAAGGTGCCCGGTGAGGCCTGCTATGAGGTACGCGACCCGCTGGACCTGGCGTTGCTCGCCGGTGCGCTGGTCGGTGCGCTGATCGGGTTCCTGTGGTGGAACACCTCGCCCGCCAAGATCTTCATGGGCGACACCGGTTCGCTGGCTATCGGCGGCGCCATTGCCGGCTTCGCCATCCTGTCCCGCAGCGAGCTGCTGCTGGTGGTCATGGCCGGGCTATTCGTCATCATCTCGCTCTCCGTGATCATCCAGGTGGCCTTCTTCAAGCTCAGCGGCGGCAAACGGGTCTTCAAGATGGCCCCGCTACAGCACCACTTCGAGCTCAAGGGCTGGGCCGAAGTCACCGTCGTGGTGCGCTTCTGGATCATCGCCGGGCTCTGCGTGGCGGCCGCGCTGGGTATCTTCTACGCAGAATGGGTGCTCGGCTCGTGAACCGTCTTGATGCGCTGACCTCTTGGGACGCGGACTGGGCCGGACTGCGCGTGGTGGTCGCCGGCATCGGACTGTCGGGTTTCTCCGCTGCCGACACGCTGATCGAATTGGGTGCCGCCGTGGTCGTCGTCGATGGCCGCGACACGGAGGAAAACCGGGCCAAGGCCGACACCTTGAAGATTGTTGGCGCCCGGGAAGTCCTGCTCGGTGCCGAGCATGGCAGCGCTTTGCCCGACGTCGGCGGGGAACCTGCCGAACTGGTGGTCACGTCGCCGGGCTGGAGCCCGCAGACGCCGCTGTTGGCCGCCGCCGCGGACGCGGGAATTCCCCTTTGGGGCGACGTTGAATTGGCCTGGCGCGTGCGCGAACGCGCCGGCCGGCGCACGGCCGAATGGCTGGCCATCACCGGCACCAATGGCAAGACCACCACGGTGGGAATGGCCGAATCCATGCTGCAAGCGGCCGGGCTGCGAGCCATCGCCGCCGGCAACGTGGGCACACCCATCCTGGACGCCGTGCGCGATCCGATCGGATACGACGTGATCGCCGTCGAACTCTCCAGCTTCCAGCTGCACTGGACCCACAGCATGTCCCCGCTGGCCTCCGTGGTGCTCAACGTGGCCGAAGACCACGTGGACTGGCACGGGTCCTACGCCGCGTACCTGGCCGACAAGGCCAAGATCTACGAGCGGACCAAGATCGCGTGCGTCTACAACGCCGAGCAGCGCGAGACCGAGGAGATGGTCGAAGCGGCTGACGTCGTCGAAGGCTGCCGGGCCATCGGTTTCACCACCGGCATGCCGGCAGTGAGCATGGTCGGCGTGGTAGAGCGCCTGTTGGTGGACCGCGCCTACATCCAGGAGCGCCGCGACTCGGCGGCCGAACTGGCCAGTCTGGCCGATCTGGGCGACCTCGCGCCGCGGCATCAGGTTGCCAACGCGCTGGCGGCCGCCGCCCTGGTCCGGGCCTACGGCGTGGAGCCGGCCGCGGTGCGCGAAGGCCTGCGGCGGTTCGATCCGGGATCCCACCGGATCCAGAAGGTTTTGGAGCAGGCCGGGGTGCTCTGGGTCAACGACTCCAAGGCCACCAATCCGCACGCTGCCTCGGCCTCGCTGGCGTCCTTTTCCTCGGTGGTGTGGATCGCCGGCGGCTTGTCCAAGGGCGTCAACTACGACGAGTTAATCGCGGACCACGCACGCAGGCTGAAAGCGGTGGTGTTGATCGGCACGGACAACTCGGCGCTGCTGGCCTCGTTGCGGCGACACGCGCCGGATGTCCCCGTCATCGACGTCCCGCCGGAGGAAACTGAAGACAGGATGCCGACGTCGGGCGTCCCCGCCGGCGAGAGCGTGATGGCGGCAGCCGTGGAAGCTGCAGCCGGCCTAGCCGCGGACGGGGACACCGTCCTGATGGCCCCGGCCGCCGCCTCGATGGACCAGTTCACGTCCTACGCGCACCGCGGCAATGCGTTCATGGAAGCCGTCCGCCGGTTCGGGGAAGGGCAGGCACCGTCGACCAAGGAGCAGTAATGGCCACCAGCGGCACCCGCAGCGGAAGCCGGACGTCCGCCCCCGCCGTCGTCCGCGCATCCGGCACCGCCCGGACAAAGGATGCCCCTGCGGTTAAGCTCCGGCGGCTCCGCGAACGTGGAACCGTCTTGCTGGACCGGATTCAGGGCACGGGAACGCAGTCCAGCGGCGCCAGCTATTACCTGATCCTCGGCTCAGCCCTCGCCTTGACCGCCATCGGCCTGCTGATGGTGCTCTCCTCGTCTGCGGTCGAATCCATCGCCGACGACAATTCACCGTTCAGCCTGTTCGTGCGGCAGTCGATCTTCGCCGGCCTCGGCGTCACGGCGATGCTGATCCTCTCGCGCTGGAAGCCGGCCACCTACCGAAGGCTGGCCTGGCCGGGCCTCGCTCTGTCGGTCATCCTGCTGCTGCTGGTTTTCACGCCGCTCGGCGAGTCCGTCGGCGGCAACCGCAACTGGATCACGTTGCCCGGCGGGACGTCCTTGCAGCCCTCGGAAGTCGCCAAGCTGGGCATGTGCCTCTGGATGGCGGCCGTCTTGGCAGCCAAAGAACGACTGCTGGGCAACTGGAAGCACCTGGTCATCCCCGTGGTGGTGCCCGGCGCCATCCTGATTGTCGGACCGGTGCTGGCCGGCAACGACCTGGGCACGGCGATGATCCTGATGCTGATTATTGCCGGCGGACTGTTCTTTGCCGGCGCGCCGTTGAAGCTGTTTGGCATCGCCGGTCTGTGCGCTACTGCGCTGGTGCTGCTGCTGGTAGTGGTCAGCCCCAACCGGATGGGCCGCATCCTGATGTGGACCGACCAGGGCTGTGAAACCACCACCGGGCTCAACATGCAGTCCTGCAACGGGCTCTTCGCGCTGGCCTCCGGGGGCTGGTGGGGCGTGGGCCTGGGCCAAAGCCGGCAGAAGTACAACTGGATTCCGGAAGCCCACAACGACTACATCTTCGCCATCATCGGCGAAGAACTGGGGCTGCTCGGCACCATGGTCATCCTGGCCCTGTTCGGCATCCTGGCCATCGCGCTGGTGCGCACGGTGATGCGCCAGGAGTCCCTGTTCGTGCGGATCTTCGCCGGATCCATCATGGTCTGGATCATCGGCCAGGCTTTCGTGAACATTGCGGTGGTTACCGGCCTGCTGCCGGTCATTGGGGTGCCGCTGCCGTTCATCTCCTACGGCGGTTCCGCGCTGACCGTGACGCTGGCAGCCGTCGGTGTACTCTTGTCCTTTGCCCGGACCAGTGCAGCCGGCCGGAAGAAGCCGGGAGGACTGATCGGCCGGCTGCGGCAGCACACGTCCGCCGGCACCCGCTGAACCCATCCACCAGAAGCCGAGCAGAAGGTAATCCAGCCACACCATGAACACTTCCGAGCCCTCTGTGGTCCTGGCCGGCGGCGGCACGGCGGGGCATGTCAGTCCGCTGCTGGCCATCGCCGGGGCCGTGGTCGAGGCAGCCCCCGCGGCCCGCATCCTCGCCGTCGGCACCGCCGCCGGCATGGAGACCCGCCTGGTCCCGGCGGCCGGCTACGAACTGGCCACCATCGGGCGCGTGCCGCTGCCGCGCCGGCCCTCGCTTGACCTGCTGAAGCTGCCGTTCAAATTCGCCGCGGCTGTGCGCCAGGCCGCCGGCATTATCGACGGTGCGAAGGCCGACGTCGTGGTGGGCGTGGGCGGGTATGTCAGCACGCCCATGTACATCGCGGCCAAGCTCCGCCGGGTACCGATCGTGATCCATGAAGCCAACGCCAGGCCCGGCCTGGCCAACCGGGTGGGAGCACGCCTGGCCGAGCGGGTGGCGGTGGCCTTCAAGGACACCCAGTTGCCCGGAGCCCGCTGGGTTGGCATGCCGATGCGGCGGGAAATCGCCACCTTGGACCGCCAGTCGTCCCGCAGCGCCGCCCGTCGGAGGCTGGGGCTGGCGCCGGAGGAACCGACGCTGATCGTCACCGGCGGCTCATCGGGGGCACTCAGCATCAACCGGACCATCGCCGCCGCGCTGCCGGAACTCGCCGCAGCCGGAATCCAGGTGCTGCACATCACCGGCCGGAACAAGGCGTTGCGGGATGCCGAGGGGCAGTTGCTCACCGCTCCCGGCTACCACCAGGTGGAGTATGTGGACGGCATGCAGGATGTCTATGCCGCGGCCGACCTGCTGTTGGCCCGCGCCGGTGCGGCCACGGTGTGCGAAGTTGCCGCCGTCGGCTTGCCCTCGGTGCTGGTGCCGCTGCCGCACGGGAACGGTGAACAGGCCCTGAACGCAGCCTCCCTGGTGGAGGCAGGTGGCGCAGTGCTGGTCCGGGACGGAGACTTCAGCGCGCGCTGGGTTACGGACGAGCTGGTGCCGCTGTTGAAGAATCCGGCGCGGCTACAGCAGATGTCGGCGGCGGCGCACGGCCTGGGGATCCGTGACGCGGACGCGCGAATGGCACAATTAGTGCTCGAGGCAACGGGGGAGGAGCACCGATGAAAGCCACTGATTTCCACACCACCGCCAGGCTGCCGTTCGGCGAGCTCGGGGCGGTGCACTTCATTGGACTCGGCGGCGCCGGGATGTCGGCCATCGCCCGGATCCTGCTGGCCCGCGGCGTGCCGGTATCCGGTTCGGATGCGCGCGACTCGGCCGTCCTGCGGCAATTGGAGGCGCTCGGCGCCACGGTCTTCGTGGGTCACGAGGCGGGACATGTCGGCGGCGCGGACACGGTGGTGGTCTCCACCGCCATCCGGCCGGAGAACCCCGAACTGCAGGCTGCCGTTGCCGCGGGCCTGAACATTGTGCACCGTTCGGTGGCGCTGTCCGCCGCCATGGAGGGGAAGCGGTTGATCGCCGTCGGCGGAACCCACGGCAAGACCACCACCACGGCCATGGCCACGGTGATGCTGCAGGCCGCCGGGCGGGAGCCGTCGTTCGCCATTGGCGGCGATGTGGCGGCGCTGGGCGTCAACGCCGCGCACGGGGAAGGCGACCTGTTTGTCGCCGAAGCGGACGAATCCGACGCCTCGTTCCTCAACTACCGGCCGCAGGTCATCGTCGTGACCAATGTGGAGGCCGACCACCTGGACCACTACGGCTCCGCCGAAGCCGTCTATGCCTCCTTCGACCAGTTCGTGGCGCTGCTTCCCAGCGACGGCACGCTGGTTCTCTGCCTCGACGACGACGGCGCGCGCGCCCTGGCGGAGCGGGTGGCAGCGTCCGGCGCACCCTGCCGGGTGCTCGGCTACGGCTACGCGGCGGACGCCGCGTTGCGCATCGTTGAGAGCGAGTTCGCCGGCTCCGGCAGCGCCAGCCGGATCGAATACCGGGGCGGCAACTGCACGCTGCGGCTCCAAGTACCTGGCGAGCACAACATCCGCAATGCGGCCGCGGCCGTCGCCGTCGCCATCACGCAGGGCATCGATCCCGCCACCGCGGCCGAGGGGCTGGCCGGCTTCACCGGGGCAGCCAGGCGGTTCGAAGCCAAGGGCGCGGCAGCCGGGGTCCGCGTGTTCGATGACTACGCGCACCATCCCACCGAGGTCCACGCAGCCCTGACCGCCGCCCGCAAGGTCGCGGCCGGACATGCTGTACATGTGCTATTCCAGCCGCACCTGTTTTCGCGCACCCGGGAGTTCGCCGCGGAATTTGCACAGGCGCTGCAGTTGGCCGATTCGGCTGCCATCCTGGATATCTATCCCGCGCGTGAAGATCCGATCCCGGGGGTCACCAGCGAACTGATCACCAGCCGGCTGCCCTCAGGCAGCTACGCACCGGACCCGGCCCGCGCCGTGGCGGACATCGTCGCCCGGTCACAGCCCGGCGACATCGTGCTGACCGTCGGTGCCGGCGACGTGACCCAATACGGCCCCGTCCTGGTCGAGGCCCTGGAGCGGGCCTCCACCGCCGTGCAATGAGTCCGCGCAAGCCACGCACTCCCGCGGCGCGCCCTGCCGCCCCGGCCGGGCGGCCGGACGCCGCGGCGCCAGCACCGGACGCTACAGAGCGGCAGCCCGTACCCGACAGCCCGGCGGCGGCCGGCGCGGGTTCTGGGGTACGGCTCACCTCCGGAAGAGTGACGGCGCTGCCGGCGCCGGCAGCCGGCCAGGCCGCTGCGTCCGGGAAGGCGGAAACTGCCAAGCCGGTCCGATCAACCGGACCCGCCGCCGGCACTCGTCCGTCCCAGCGCGGCACCGGGGCGCCGGCGTCGGCCGCAGGAAAATCCGCAGCCGGAAAATCCGTACCCGCATCTCCGCCCCGGCCCGGCGCGGCGGCCGACTTGTTGGCGCGCTGGCGAGGCCTGCGGCCCGGGCCGTCCCACCCCTCACCGGCCGGGGGAGCCGACACCACGGTGGTCAGTTTCCCCGAACCGCCCCGGCGCAAGACCCGGCGCCGGCTGCTGATCGCGGCGGGCAGCGTCGTCGTGCTCCTTGCCGTGTTGATGTCGGTGATCTTTCTGTCCCCGGCGCTGGCGGTGAAGACCATCACGGTCGAAGGCGCCGACCTGACGGACTCCGCCACGCTCAGCGAGGCGCTGGAGCCGTTGAAAGGAATCCCCCTGGCACGCGTGGGTGAACGGGAAGTAGCTGCCCAGGTGGACCACTTTCCGGCGGTCGAGTCCGTGGAAGTCGTCGCCAAACCGCCCTCCGAACTGCATGTGCGGATCATCGAGCGCACCCCCGTCGCCGTGTTGAAGGACGGCAAGAAGTTCGTGCTGATCGACGAATCGGGGAAGGCACTGGCCTCGGTCCGCAAGCGCAGCGAGGCCAAACTGCCGTTGATCGACGGCGCCAAGGCCGCGGAGGATTCTGATGTTTTCGCGTCGATCACTGGAGTGCTCGGCGCGCTGCAGCCGGAGGTACTGAAACAGCTCGACCACGCCTCGGCCCGGTCGGTGGACTCGGTGGAACTCCAGTTGACCAACGGCCAGAAGGTACTGTGGGGGAATGCGGGGCAGCAGGAGCTCAAAGCCACCGTGCTGCAGGCGCTGCTGCAGGCGAAGGGCGTCAAGGGCAAAGCCAGCGTCATCGATGTGAGCACGCCCACGCGCCCGGTGACCCGATGAGGTCCGTTGCGGGCGGGCGCGAGACGCCACAGCCGCCGATCGCGCGACACGCGGAGCCCGGTCATTGTGCCGACCCGGCCTTCCGTCTAGCGTCTCGGATAGGAACTACTTGACATAACTCTAACCTTCAAGTTGAAGGTTAAGGTTCAGGTGAAACTACCGGACCGCGGGGACCCGCCCGCTCCGGCAGAACTGATCAGTGCACAGACTCGAGCAAGGGACACAGGACGTGGCAGCACCGCAGAATTACTTGGCCGTCATCAAAGTCGTCGGCATCGGCGGCGGTGGCGTGAATGCCGTCAACCGGATGATCGAGGTGGGGCTCCGCGGCGTGGAGTTCATCGCGATCAACACCGATGCTCAGGCACTGTTGATGAGCGACGCCGACGTCAAGCTCGACGTCGGACGCGAGCTCACCCGCGGACTGGGCGCCGGAGCCGACCCGGAGGTGGGCCGCAAGGCCGCCGACGACCACGCCGAAGAGATCGAGGAAGTCCTGCGCGGGGCGGACATGGTCTTCGTGACGGCCGGCGAAGGCGGCGGTACCGGTACCGGCGGCGCGCCCGTGGTGGCCCGGATCGCCCGTTCGCTCGGCGCGCTGACCATCGGCGTCGTCACCCGGCCGTTCACGTTCGAGGGCCGCCGCCGGTCGAACCAGGCCGAAACCGGCATCGAGACGCTGCGCGACGAAGTCGACACCCTGATCGTGATCCCGAATGACCGCCTGCTGTCCATCAGCGACCGCAACGTCTCCATGCTGGATGCCTTCCGCTCCGCCGACCAGGTGCTGCTCTCCGGGGTCCAAGGCATCACCGACCTGATTACCACCCCAGGCCTGATCAACCTCGACTTCGCCGACGTCAAGTCCGTGATGCAGGGAGCCGGCTCTGCGCTGATGGGCATCGGCTCGGCCCGCGGCGAGGACCGTGCAGTCAAGGCCGCCGAACTGGCCATCGCGTCTCCGCTCCTGGAAGCCTCCATCGACGGCGCGCACGGCGTGCTGCTCTCGATCCAGGGCGGCTCTGATCTGGGCCTGTTCGAAATCAACGAGGCCGCACGGCTGGTGCAGGAAGTCGCGCACCCCGAGGCGAACATCATCTTCGGCGCCGTCATCGACGACGCCCTCGGCGACGAAGCGCGGGTCACCGTCATCGCCGCCGGCTTCGACCAGGTGGATGTCACGTCCGCAGCCCCGGCCCAGAAGCCGGCAGCGGCGCCGGCAGGTGCTCCCGCCGTGCCTGCCGCGCAGCCCTCCGTGCCGGTTTCCGAACCGGCGGAGCACGGCTTCGGTGGCATGGTTGCGCAGTCCGCGCACGTGCCGGCCGATGCCGGTTTCGACATGGACCTTCCGGCCATCGTGGAGCCGGACCTCAGCGCGGGCCGGGTCGACGACCTGGACGTACCGGATTTCTTGAAGTAACCAGTCCAGGAGGGTCCGGCAGTGTTCTGGTGGAAGCAGCAGGTCCACACCGGCGTGTGGGCCGCATTCACCGACCGCTCGGCCGGCAACCTGGGCCTCCACGTGGGCGACGACGCCGCTGCCGTGCACCGGCGGCGTAGGTCGCTGGAGGGCGCCCTGCCGGTGCCGGCCGGCTCGCTGCGGTTCATGAACCAGGTGCACTCCGCCGAGGCCGCGGTCGTGTCGACCGACGGCCCGGCTTCGACGCAGGCGGCCGTGACGGCCGATGCGCTGGTGAGTCCCGACGGCGCGGTGCCGCTGGCCGTGATGGTTGCGGACTGCCTGCCGGTGGTGCTGGTGGGGACACTGCCCGACGGCGGTGCCGCCACCGCGGTGGCGCATGCCGGCCGCCGCGGACTCTTGGACGGGGTGCTGGCCAACGCCGTTGCCGGGCTCCGGGAAGCGGGCGCCGGCGCGCTGCAGGCATGGATCGGGCCGTCCATCTGCGGAGCCTGCTATGAGGTCCCCGAGCAGATGCAGGCCGACGCCATAGCCCGGATTCCCGAGCTGGCATCGAGGACCGCATGGGGCACCCCGGCACTCGATCTCGCCGCCGGGGCCACCGCAGAGCTGGCCGGACTCGGCGTGGAGGCACACCGGGTACATGGCTGCACCCGGGAGGAAGGCCGGCTGTACTCCTACCGGTTGGATGAACGCACCGGCCGGTTCGCCGGCCTGGTCTGGAAGGACGCATGAGCACGAACTCCCGGAAGGCTGAACTTTCAGCGAATCTGGAACGCGTCCGGGAGCGGATCGCCCGGGCCGCCGCCGGCCGCCCGGCGGAGCCGGAACTGATTGTGGTGACGAAGTTCTTCCCCGCCTCCGACGTGGCGCTGCTGCATGATCTGGGCGTGAGAGACGTCGGGGAGAACCGGGATCAGGAAGCCGCCGCGAAGGCCGCGGAGCTGGCCGGCCGCGGGCTGCGCTGGCATTTCATCGGGCAGCTGCAGACAAACAAGGCCAAATCGGTGGTCCAATACGCTGACCTGCTCCATTCGGTGGACCGGCCGCAACTGATCCAGGCGCTGCGCAAGGCGATGGCGGCCGAGCAGCAACGGCGGCAGGCTGCCGGCCTCGAGCCCCGAGCGGATCTCGGCTGCCTGATCCAAGTGGACCTTGACGAGTCGGACCTGCCGAAGGCAGCCGGAACAGCGGCCCGCGGCGGTGCCCGGCCCGGGGAGATCAGGGCGCTGGCCGACGCCCTCCAGGAGGCTGAGGGATTGGCTCCGGCCGGCCTGATGGCGGTCGCGCCGTTGGGCGCAGACCCGGCCCGGGCGTTCGGACGATTGGCTGAACTCTCGCATCGGCTGAAGGAAGAGCATCCCGGGGCAGGCATGGTTTCGGCAGGGATGAGCCAGGACCTCGAAGCGGCGGTCGCCGCGGGCGCGACACACCTCCGTGTCGGATCCGATGTCCTCGGACCGCGACCGGCCGTGCGGTAGCGTTTTTGATAGGCAGGCTCTTTGCCGGAACCCAAGTTCGTGACCGGGGCCGTGCAAGGCATGCAGCAGCGCTGAAGACAGGATGGGAGCTACCATGGCAGGCACACTGCGCAAGACAATGATTTATCTTGGGCTCGCCGATGGTGACGAGCACTACGAACCCGAGCAGACGGACACCGCCGCTCGAGATGAGGAGCAGCCCGTGGACCAGCCCCGACAGGAGCGCCGCGCGGAGCCTGCGCCGGCACCGGTGAAACCGGCTGCCGAAGAATACCGTGCCCCGGTGACGCCGATCAAACGCGCACCGTCAGCCCGCGAGGACGCCACCGTGCTGCACCAGATCACCACCGTGCACCCGCGCTCCTACAACGACGCCAAGATCATTGGCGAGAGTTTCCGCGACGGCATCCCGGTGATCATGAACGTCACGGACATGGGCGAAGCGGAAGCCAAGCGACTGGTCGATTTCTCCGCCGGCTTGGTCTTTGGCCTGCACGGTAGCATTGAACGGGTTACCAATAAGGTTTTCCTGCTCTCGCCGTCAAGCGTGGAAGTGCTGGGTGAGGACCGCAAGTCCAGCGACCAGCAGGCCAGTTTCTTTAACCAGAGCTAGCCTGCCGTACTTCCCGGGAGGCGTGCCGCCCGTCAAAATCCTTCTAGCGCTAGGAATCGTGGAACCGGCGTGTCCATCATTTTCGTCCTGCTGTACCTGATCTTGATGTTGTTCCAGCTGGGCTTGATCGTGCGCATCGTTTTCGAGGTCGTGCAAGCCTTCGCCCGGCGCTGGAGGCCGCGCGGCATCGCCCTGGTCGCTGCTTCCGTCATCTACACCGTGACCGACCCGCCGCTGAAGGGTCTGCGCAGGATCATTCCGCCGCTGCGGATCGGCGGATTCGCGCTTGACCTTGCCTTCCTCGTGCTGTTCCTCGCCGTGACGATCGCCATGGCGGTTGTGGCGGGTTTGGCCTGACCGACGGCGCGTTAGTGTTCGTCTCCGAAACGATATATTCTGATTCAGATATAGCTGGCGGATGTCCTTGCACGGGGACTATTCGCTACCGTTGTTATGAATCCAGCACGTTGCATTCATGACCCACACGAACCAGTATGAGGTGACCAGATGGCTTTGACGCCAGAAGACGTTGTCAACAAGAGGTTCCAGCCGACTAAGTTCCGCGAAGGCTATGACCAGGATGAGGTTGACGACTTTCTCGATGAGATCGTCGTTGAACTCCGCCGGCTGAACCAGGAGAACGACGAACTTCGCAAGAAGCTGGCTGAAGCCACGTCGGGCCAGGCTCCGGAGGCCTCCGTGCCGGCTCCGGTGTCGGCCGCCCCGAAGACCGAACAGGTCCGCGAACAGGTCAAGGAAGAACCGAAGGTCGAGCCCAAGGCGACGGAAGAGCCGAAGCCGGCTCCCGCCGCCGCAGCGGCACCCGAGACCGACCGCTCCGCTACCGCCGAGTCCGCGGCAGGCGTGCTGGCCATGGCCCAGAAGCTCCACGACGAGTACGTCACCGCCGGTGTGGAGCAGCGGGACAAGATCATCGCCGAGGCACAGCTGGAAGCCAGCAGCCTGGTCAATGACGCCGAAGAAAAGAGCCGCAAGACCCTGGGCAACCTCGAGCAGCAGAAGGCTGTGCTGGAGCGCAAGCTCGAGCAGCTGCGTGGCTTCGAGCGCGACTACCGCGCCCGTCTCAAGGCCTACATCGAAGGGCAGCTGCGCGATCTGGAAGCCCGCGGCTCCTTCGCTGCCCCCGAGGTCAAGGACAGCGCCGACGCGTAAGCGCGGAAGGTAACTGACGGCCCTGTTCCACAGGGTTCCCCATGGCCGGCGCCGGGATCATCCTGCCGCCGGCCATTGCCTTTGGACACCGCATCGGTGCCCCGGACGGCACTGAAGACGAGAGAGACATGTCAGAAACTCCACCGGCAGCTGACCGATCCGACGACGGCGCGGCGGCCGAGACCGGACAACGCAAGGGCAGGGGCCGGTTCATCCTGCTGCTGGCAGGCTGCGCGGCCTTCGCCTATGCCTTTGACCAATTGACCAAGTGGTGGGTCGTGTCCACCATGACCGAGGGGCAGATCACCCCGGTGCTGCCGCCGCTGCTGCACTGGCATTTCATCCGCAACTCGGGCGCCGCGTTCTCCATCGGCCAGGACCACACCTGGGTGTTTACCCTGGTGATGTCGGCCGTCGCCATCGCGATCCTGGTCTACGCCCGCAAGGTCCGGTCCCTGTGGTGGTCCGTGGCGCTCGGCTTCCTGCTGGGCGGCGCGCTGGGGAACCTGACCGACCGGCTGTTCCGCGAACCCGCTTTCGGCCTCGGGCACGTGGTGGATTTCATCGCTTTCCCCAACTTTGCGATCTTCAACATCGCCGACTCCGCCGTCGTCGGGGCAGTCATCCTGTGGTGCGTGCTGACTTTCATGGGGATTGGCATGGACGGCACTCGGCAGACCGCCAAGTCCGGGGACCGCACCGCGAACGGGGACGGCAAGCCGCTCGATGGGGGCAGGCCGGCAGGGGAGAGCGGTGACTGACGACGTCAGGGTCGTCGAGCTGGACAGTAGTACGGCCGGCGAACGGGCAGACACGGTTGTCGCCGCCCTACTGGGAATATCCCGCTCGGCCGCCGCGGCACTTTTCGGCGACAAATGCGTGGAACTGGATGGCCGAGCCATCGCCAAATCGGCAAAGCTCCCCGAACAGGGGAGCCTGCGCATTGCCGTACCGGAGCAGCGGGATCCGCTCGCCGTCGTGGTGGAAGAGGTTGAGGATTTGAAGATTCTCGGA
This sequence comes from Arthrobacter sulfonylureivorans, assembly GCF_022637435.1. NCBI lineage: Bacteria > Bacillati > Actinomycetota > Actinomycetes > Micrococcales > Micrococcaceae > Arthrobacter > Arthrobacter sulfonylureivorans. Next base: position 2,573,773 of record NZ_CP093326.1, on the reverse strand, counting down.
GACGAGGACGATTTCGTCGTCATCGACAAACCGGTGGGTGTGGCGGCGCATCCGTCGCCCGGTTGGGTGGGCCCCACCGTGGTGGGTGCCCTGGCAGCGCGCGGCTACCGGATTTCGACGTCGGGTGCCGCCGAGCGTGCCGGGATCGTCCATCGCCTGGACGTGGGAACCTCCGGCGTGATGGTGGTGGCCAAGACCGAGCATGGCTACACCTTGCTGAAGCGGGCGTTCAAGGACCGCACGGTGGACAAGGTCTACCACGCACTCGTGCAGGGCCTGCCGGATCCGCTGGAGGGCACGATCGATGCGCCGATCGGCCGGCACCCCGGCTACGACTGGCGGTTCGCCGTGGTGGAAGACGGTCGCCATTCGCTGACCCACTATGAGGTCATCGAGGCCTTCGGCAAGGCCTCGTTGGTCGAAGTGCATCTGGAGACCGGCCGGACCCACCAGATCCGCGTGCACTTCTCGGCGCTCCGGCATCCCTGCGCCGGCGACCTGACCTACGGTGCCGACCCTAAACTTGCCGCGGCGCTGGGCCTGACCCGGCAGTGGCTGCATGCCAAAAAGCTTGGCTTCCACCACCCCGGCAACGGGGAGTGGGTTGAATACGAAAGCGAGTACCCGCAGGACCTGGCTTACGCGCTGCAGGCACTGGCCGAACACCGCGTGTAGCCCGGGACTGGCTGGCTCCGACACCTAGAATGAAACGGTGGCAGCAGTGACTTCTTCCAAGACCGGCAACGATTCCTTCGTCCATCTTCACAACCACACCGAGTACTCGATGCTCGATGGTGCCGCGCGGCTGACCGACTTGTTCAGCCACACCGAGGAACTGGGCATGAACGCCGTGGCGACGACGGACCATGGGTTCGTCTTCGGTGCCTTCGATTTCTGGAACAAGGCCCGCAACGCCGGGGTCAAACCCATTGTCGGCGTCGAAGCCTACCTGACTCCGGGCACCGCCCGGGCGGACAAGACGCGCGTGCGCTGGGGCGATGGCGGACGCAACGACGTCTCCGGCGCCGGCGCCTACACCCACATGACCATGTGGGCCGAGACTACCGAAGGCATGCACAACCTCTTCCGTGCCTCGTCGCTAGCCTCGCTGGAAGGCTACCTGTACAAGCCCCGGATGGACCGGGATCTGCTGCAGACCTATGGCAAGGGCCTGATTGCCACCACCGGCTGTCCGTCCGGCGAAGTCCAGACCAAGCTGCGGCTGGGCCTCTACAACGAGGCCAAGCAGGCCGCCTCCGATTTCCGGGACATCTTCGGCAAGGAGAACTTCTTCTGCGAGCTGATGGACCACGGACTGGACATCGAGCGCAACGTGCAGACCGACCTGCGGAAGCTGGCGCGCGAACTCGGCCTCCCGTTCGTGGCCACCAACGACCTGCACTACACGCACGCCGAGGATGCCAAGTCGCATGCGGCGCTGCTGTGTGTGCAGTCCGGTTCTTCGCTGGCCGACCCGAAGCGGTTCAAGTTCGATGCGGACGAGTTCTACCTGAAGTCCCCGGCGGAGATGCGGGCCATCTTCCGCGATGTGCCCGAGGCCTGCGACAACACCCTGTTGATCGCCGAGCGCTGCAACGTGGAGTTCAACACCAAGGCCTCCTACATGCCGGTGTTCCCGGTGCCGGAGGGGGAGAACGAGGAATCCTGGTTCGTCAAGGAAGTCGAGAAGGGCCTGCAGTACCGGTTCCCGACGGGCATTCCCGACGATGTGCGCAAGCAGGCCGAATATGAGATCGGCATCATCCTCCAGATGGGCTTCCCCGGCTACTTCCTGGTGGTGGCCGACTTCATCAACTGGTCCAAGGACCACGGCATCCGCGTTGGCCCGGGCCGCGGTTCCGGTGCCGGCTCGATGGTGGCCTACGCGATGCGCATCACCGACCTGAACCCGCTCAAGCACGGACTGATCTTCGAGCGCTTCCTGAACCCGGACCGCGTCTCGATGCCTGACTTCGACGTCGACTTCGATGACCGGCGCCGCCCGGAAGTAATCAAGTACGTCACCGAGAAGTACGGTGACGACCGGGTGGCCATGATCGTCACGTACGGCACCATCAAGGCCAAGCAGGCGTTGAAGGACTCTTCCCGCGTGATGGGCTATCCGTTCTCCACCGGCGAGCGGCTGACCAAGGCCATGCCGCCGGATGTCATGGGCAAGGGCCTGACGCTGAAGGAAGTGCACGATCCCAGCGCCAAGCGCTACGGCGAGGCCGAGGAGATGCGCGAACTGCTCAAGTCCGACGCGGATTCCGCCAAGGTCTTCGAAACCGCGCTGGGCCTGGAGGGGCTGAAGCGCCAGTGGGGTGTGCACGCCGCCGGCGTCATCATGTCCTCGGATCCGCTGATCGACATCATCCCGATCATGCGCCGGGAGCAGGACGGCCAGGTCATTACGCAGTTCGACTATCCCACCTGTGAGGGCCTCGGCCTGATCAAGATGGACTTCCTCGGACTGCGCAACCTGACGATCATCACGGACGCCATCGAGAACATCAAGATGAACCAGGACGTGGACCTGGACCTTGAAACGCTGGACCTGGACGACCGCGGGTCCTACGAGCTGCTTGCCCGCGGCGACACCCTGGGCGTCTTCCAGCTCGACGGCGGCCCGATGCGGTCGCTGCTGAAGATGATGCGGCCGGACAACTTCGAAGACATCTCCGCCGTCATCGCCCTGTACCGGCCGGGTCCGATGGGCGCCAACTCGCACACCAACTACGCCCTGCGCAAGACCGGCCTCCAGGAGATCACCCCGATCCACCCGGAGCTGGAAGAACCGCTGCGGGACATTCTGGACACCACCTACGGCCTGATCGTGTATCAGGAGCAGGTGATGGCGATTGCCCAGAAGGTGGCAGGCTTCTCACTGGGCCAAGCGGATATCCTGCGCCGCGCGATGGGCAAGAAGAAGAAGTCCGAGCTGGACAAGCAGTACGCCGGCTTCCACCAGGGCATGGTGGACCGCGGCTACTCCGAGGCTGCCATCAAGGCACTGTGGGACATCCTGCTGCCGTTCTCCGACTACGCGTTCAACAAGGCGCACTCGGCCGCCTACGGCCTGGTCTCCTACTGGACGGCCTACCTGAAGGCGCATTATCCGGCCGAGTACATGGCCGCGCTGCTCACCTCGGTGGGGGACGACAAGGACAAACTGGCGCTGTACCTGAACGAATGCCGCCACATGGGCATCACCGTGCTGCCGCCGGATGTGAACGAATCTGCGCTGAACTTCACCCCGGTGGGCAAGGACATCCGCTTCGGCATGGGCGCCATCCGCAACGTCGGCGCCAACGTTGTGCACGCCATGGTGGGTTCCCGCGACGAGAAGGGCAACTTCGCCAGCTTCAGCGACTTCCTGCAGAAGGTGCCGGCAGTGGTCTGCAACAAGCGCACCATCGAGTCGCTGGTCAAGGCCGGTGCCTTTGACTCGCTGGGCCATCCGCGCCGCGCGCTGGCGATGATCCACGAAGAAGCGGTGGACTCGGTCATCGTGCTCAAGCGCAACGAGGCCGCCAACCAGTTCGATCTGTTCAGCGCGTTCGACGACGGCGGCGAAACCGCCGGGGGACTCGCCGTTGATGTGCCGGACCTGCCCGAGTGGGACAAGAAGGACAAACTGGCCTTCGAGCGCGACATGCTGGGCCTGTACGTTTCCGACCACCCGCTGCAGGGACTGGACGGGATCCTGAGCCAGCACGCGGACATGTCGATCACCTCGCTGATCGGCGAGGACGGCCCGCCGGACGGACAGATCATCACCATTGCGGGCATGATCACGTCACTGCAGCGCCGGATCGCCAAGAACAGCGGCAACGCCTATGCCCGCGCCGAGGTCGAGGACCTCGGCGGCTCGATGGAGGTCATGTTCTTCGGCCAGGCCTATGCGCCGATCGCCACCGTGCTGGCGGAAGACCTGATCGTGGTGGTCCGGGGCCGGCTTCAGCGCCGCGACGACGGTGCGGTCACCCTGAACGCGCAGGAACTGACCGTGCCCGACCTCAGCGACGGGCACTCCGGTCCGGTGGTGATCTCGATGGCGAGCTTCAAGGCGACCGAGTCGGTGGTCACCGCGCTGGGGGACGTGCTGCGAACGCATCCTGGCACTACCGAGGTGCAGGTGCGGCTGAACAGCTCCCGCAAGGTCGAGGTGATGAAGCTGGGGGTGGACTTGCGGGTCAACCCGAACCCCTCGCTGTTCGGCGACCTCAAGGTGCTGCTGGGGCCGGCCTGCCTCGACGCCTGACCAGGCGGTGGCGAAGGGTCAGTAGAATGGGTGGGTGACTTCTGCAGCCAACACCTTTAGCGATTTCCCCACCCTGGACCTGCGCGGCCGCAGCCTCGGCACCGCCGAACTGAAGGCCGCGATGCCACGCGCGGACACCACGTTCGACGCCGCCACCGGCGCAGTCGAGGAGATCATCGGCAAGGTGCGCGCGGACGGATTCGCCGCCTTGGCCGAGCTCGCGCGCAGGTTCGATGGCGTGGAGCAGCGTCATCCGCGCGTGCCGGCGGCGGCGCTGGGCGAGGCCCTGGACCAGCTGGACCCGCAGGTCCGTGCCGCCTTGGAGGAGTCCATCGCGCGTGCCCGGCGGTTCGCCGAGGCGCAGAAGCCGGGGGACACCGACGTCGAAATCAGTGACGGGGCAGTGGTGACGCACAAGTGGATCCCGGTGAACCGTGTGGGGCTGTATGTTCCCGGCGGGCTGGCGGTGTATCCATCCTCCGTGGTCATGAACGTGGTGCCGGCACAGGCAGCGGGCGTGGCATCCATCGCGCTGGCCTCGCCGCCGCAAAAGGACTTTGGTTCGCTGCCGCACCCCACCATCCTGGCCGCCGCCAAGCTGCTGGGCATCGATGAGGTCTATGCCATCGGCGGCGCGCAGGCGGTGGCAGCCTTCGCCTACGGTGTGCCCGCCAACGGTCACGGCCCGGCGCTGGAACCCGTGGACGTGGTGACCGGACCCGGCAACGTTTTCGTGGCCACGGCCAAGCGGCTGGTCAAGAGCGTGGTGGGCATCGACGCGGAAGCGGGCACCACCGAGATCGCCATCCTGGCCGACGAGACCGCCAATCCGGCGTTCGTGGCCGCCGACCTGATCAGCCAGGCCGAGCACGACCCGCATGCCGCCTCCGTGCTGGTCACCGCGTCCGAGGAACTGGCGCAGGCCGTGCGTGCGGAACTCGGCCGGCAGATCGCCGGGACCAAGCATGCCGAGCGTGTCCGCCAGGCGCTGTCCGGCCCGCAGTCGGGCACCATCCTGGTGGACGGGCTGGAACAGGGCATCGCCGTGTGCGACGCCTACGCCGCCGAGCACCTGGAAATCCAGACCGCCGACGCAGCCGCGGTAGCCGCCCGGATCCGCAACGCCGGGGCGATCTTCGTGGGCGACTATAGCCCGGTGAGCCTGGGCGACTATTGTGCCGGCTCCAACCATGTGCTGCCCACCAGCGGCACCGCCACATTTGCCAGCGGCCTCACTGTGACCACCTTCCTGCGGGCGGTCCAGGTGATCAATTACGGCAGTGGAGCGCTGCGGGAGGTCAGCGGACACATCGACGCGCTGTCCCGGGCCGAAGACCTCCCCGCGCACGGCGATGCGGTAGCCGTCCGGTTCGCCTGAGCGGCTCAAACCCCAACATGTAGTAATCACAGTCTTGTAATTCACCTAGATATAGTTCTAGGATGAATTTGTTGCTGTTCCCCACGGAAGGAGTGTTGCGTGTATTGTCCGTTCTGCCGCAACTCCGATTCCCGGGTAGTGGACAGCCGGCTGACCGATGACGGCTCGGCGATCCGCCGTCGCCGGCAATGTCCGGCCTGCGGGCGCCGGTTCACCACGGTGGAGACCACCAGCCTCAGCGTGATCAAGCGCTCGGGGGTCAGCGAGCCGTTCAGCCGCACCAAAGTGGTCAACGGCGTGCGCAAGGCCTGCCAGGGCCGGCCGGTGACGGAAGACGACCTGGCCATGCTGGCGCAGGAAGTCGAAGAATCGGTCCGGGCCAGCGGCGCGGCGGAAATCGACGCCCATGAGGTGGGGCTGGCAATCCTCGGCCCGCTGAAGAAGCTGGACCTGATCGCCTTCCTGCGGTTCGCTAGCGTGTACCAGGGCTACGAGTCGCTGGAGGATTTCGAGTCCGCCATCGACCAGCTGCGCCGCGACGCGCAGAAAAACGGCCAGCAGGGGCCGGAAGGCCGGCAACGGCCGCTGACAGCGCAATAGCGCACAGAGACTCCGGTGGCGGCTGCGGAGGGGAAGCCGAGGCCGCCACCGGCACCAACTTTTTTACTTGGCGAAACCGAAATGGATGGCCGACTGCAGCGCTGCCCCGACGATGCCGGCGTTGTTGCGCAGCTGGGCCGGGATGATCGGCGTGGCCAGCTGAAGCAGGGGCAGGAAGTCCTCGCTCCGTTTCGAAATGCCGCCGCCGATGATGAACAGCTCCGGCGAGAACAAGAACTCCACGTGCGAAAAGTAGCGCTGCAGGCGTTCCGCATACTCCTCCCAGTCCAGACCTTCGCGTTCGCGGGCCGCGGCGGAGGCCTTTGACTCGGCGTCGTGCCCGTCCAGCTCCAGGTGCCCCAATTCGGCGTTGGGCACCAGCTTGCCGTTGAAGATGAAAGCGGACCCGATCCCGGTGCCCAGGGTGATCACCAGCAGGGTGCCCTTCACGCCGGACCCGGCCCCATAACGGGCCTCGGCCAGCCCGGCCGCGTCCGCGTCGTTGATGACCTGGACGGGACGGGACATCTTGGCGGTGAGCAGCGAGTCGACGTCGGTGCCGATCCAGCTGGGGTCAACGTTGGCCGCCGACCGGGCGACGCCGTGGCGGATGATGGCCGGGAAGGTGACGCCCACCGGGCAGTCCGGGCCCGGGCCTTCCGGCCGGGCGCAGAGTTCGGTGACGATGCGCGCGACGACGTCGGCCACGGCATCCGGCGTGGACGGGCGGGGGGTGTCGTAACGGATGCGGTCGCCGACCAGGTTTCCCTTTTTGAGGTCGACGATGCCGCCCTTGATGCCGGTTCCGCCGATATCGATCCCGATCGCGGAGCGTGCTGCCAGTTTGGCTGCCTTGCCGTCCTTGGTCGCCATGCCACCTCCGTGTGCGCTTGTATCCGGCGTACGGCGCCAGACTATCGGTAGCCTACCCGCTGCACCGGAGGGTATCGGACTACGGCAGGGTCAGGACCTCCGCGCCGGTGTCGGTGACCACGAGGGTGTGCTCGAACTGGGCGGTCCGTTTGCGGTCCTTGGTGACAACCGTCCAGTCGTCGTCCCACATGTCCCATTCGATGGTGCCCAACGTCAGCATCGGCTCGATGGTGAAGACCATGCCCGGCTCGATCACCCGGCTGTAGGCGGGTGCGGCGTCGTAATGCGGGATGATCAGACCGGTGTGGAACGCTTCGCCGACGCCGTGGCCGGTGAAATCGCGGACCACACCGTAGCCGAAACGCTTGGCGTAGGACTCGATGGTCCGGCCGATGACGTTGATTTCGCGGCCCGGCGCAACTGCCTTAATGCCGCGGCGCAGTGACTCCTGCGTGCGCTCGACCAGCAGCCGCGACTCCTCGTCCACGTCGCCGACCAGGAAGGTGTGGTTGGTATCCCCGTGGACGCCGTCCAGGTAGGCGGTGATGTCGATGTTGATGATGTCGCCGTCCTGCACCACGGTGGTATCCGGGATCCCGTGGCAAATCACCTCATTGAGGGAGGAGCAGATCGACTTCGGGAAACCGCGGTAGCCCAGGCAGGACGGATACGCATGGTGGTCCAGCAGGAACTCATGACCGATCCGGTCCAATTGGTCGGTGGTGACACCCGGTTCAATGTGCTTGCCGACCTCCACAATGGCCTGCGCAGCGATCCGTCCGGCGGTGCGGATTTTTTCGATGGTTTCCGGCGTCTTGACCTCGGAACCGGTGAATTTGGCGGGCGCCGGTTGCCACGCGTATTCGGGCCGTTCGATCGAAGCGGGGACCGGCAAAGTGGGGCTGACGGTGCCTTGAACGAGGGTTCCGACGGGTGCTGTTGCTGCGTTGTGGGGCATAGTATCGATCATATAGGTGCTGCAGCGGTGCCCGGGCGATCAGACGCCGGCAGGCGGCTACGCTGCAACGGCGCCGTCAACTTAAGGAGGCCGGCATGGCGGATTTCTGGTACAACGTCGTCACCCACCAGGTGGAAGCGGGCGCCCAGTCCGACTGGACCCAGCTGATCGGCCCGTACGCGACCCGCGAAGAGGCCGAGCACGCGCTGGAAAAGGTGCATCAGCGCAACGAGGAGTGGGAAGCGGAGGACGACTGACGCGGCCGGCGGACCGTCCCGCCCGGGGCTGGCACACCCGCCCGGCTGGCGCGCCCGGCTGGCATACCCCGCTAGAAGGAGTGCTCCGGGCCGGGGAATGCGCCGTCCTGGACGTCCGAGCGGAAGGCGGCAGCGGCGTCGGAAATGATGCTGCGCACGTCCGCATACTGCTTGACGAACTTGGCCATCTTGCCGCCGCGCAGACCCACCATGTCCTGCCAGACGAGCACCTGCCCGGTGGTTGACGGACCGGCTCCGATGCCGACCGTGGGAACGTGCAGGGCCTGGTCAACCTTGGCTGCCGCCTCGGCCGGGACCATTTCCATCAGCACCGCAAACGCCCCGGCCGCTTCCAGCGCCAGTGCATCGTCAATCAGCCGCCCGGCGTCGTCGCCGCGGCCCTGCACCCGGTAGCCGCCCAGCGCATGCTCGCTCTGCGGAGTGAAGCCGATATGGGCCATCACGGGAACGCCGGCCTGCACCAGGGCCCGGACGGTGTCCGCGTAGTACGCGCCGCCCTCCATTTTCACCGCATGCACACCCGTTTCCTTCAGGAAACGCACGCCGGTCTCCACCGCCTGCGCCGGCGAGACCTCATAGCTGCCGAAGGGCAGGTCTGCAACGACGAAAGCACTGCGGGCCGAACGGGCGACCGCGCGGCAGAGCGGCAGCATTTCGTCTACCGTGATCGGCAGTGACGTTTCGTTGCCCAGCACGTTGTTGGACGCCGAGTCGCCGATCAACAGCACCTCGATCCCGGCCGCGTCGAAAATCTCTGCGGTGTACTGGTCATACGCGGTCAGCATCGCGAAGCGGCGGCCCTCGTCCTTGGCCTGTTGCAGGTGGTGGATGCGGGTGCGGCGGGCCGGGCGCGGCGCCGAAGACGCCGCGGGCGTGCCGTAGGGAGCCGGCTGCTCTGCGCCGGAAGGTTGTGAAGTGGGCATGTGATAGAGCCTAATCCTCAGACGTCTGCTTGCTCCACTTGTGCGCGGCCGCGTTACCGGCGGAAACTTCGGCGGTGCTGCCAGTAGGCTAAGGGAAGTACAAGGCAGGCTCTGGCAAGCGGCTTCAGATGCCAATTCAGAAGCCGCTTGCGGACATAGTGAAAGGCAGCCCATGGACCGTCAGCAGGAATTCGTCCTCCGTACCATCGAAGAGCGCGACGTGCGGTTTGTCCGGCTCTGGTTCACGGACATCGTCGGGTCGCTGAAGTCCGTGGCGCTGGCTCCTGCTGAGGTGGAAGGCGCCTTCGAAGAAGGGCTCGGCTTCGACGGTTCCTCGATCGAGGGCCTGGCCCGGGTCTTCGAGTCGGACATGCTGGTCCAGCCGGACCCCACCACGTTCCAGATCCTGCCCTGGCGGGGCGAAGCGGAGCAGACCTCGCGGATGTTCTGCGATGTGCTCACGCCCGACGGCGAGCCCTCCAGCGCCGATCCGCGCAACGTGCTGAAGCGGACGCTGAGCAAGGCGGCGGAGATGGGCTTCACCTGCTATACGCATCCGGAAATCGAGTTCTATCTGCTCAAGTCCGACGAACTGGGTCCGGACGGGATTCCGGTGCCCGTGGACCGGGCGGGCTACTTCGACCATGTGCCCGGCGGCGTGGCACAGGACTTCCGCCGCACCGCCGTGACCATGCTGGAAAACGTGGGCATCTCGGTGGAGTTCAGCCATCATGAGGACGGTCCCGGGCAGAACGAAATCGACCTTCGCTATGCCGACGCCTTGCAGACCGCGGATAACATCATGACCTTCCGCACGGTGGTCAAGGAAGTGGCGTTGATGGAGGGCATCTATGCCACCTTCATGCCCAAGCCTTTCTCCGATCACCCCGGCTCCGGCATGCACACCCACTTCTCCTTGTTCGAGGGCGACTCGAACGCGTTCTTCGAAGCCGGCGCCGAATACCAGCTGTCCAAAACGGCCCGCCAGTTCATGGCCGGGATCCTGCACCACGCCCCGGAGTTCACCGCCGTTACCAACCAGTTCGTCAACTCGTACAAACGGCTGTGGGGCGGGGGAGAGGCCCCCAGCTACATTTCCTGGGGCCACAACAACCGGTCCGCCCTGCTGCGGGTTCCGCTCTACAAGCCGAACAAGGGCCAGTCGGCCCGGGTCGAATACCGCGGCATTGACTCGGCGGCCAACCCGTACCTGTCCTACGCGGTGCTGCTCGGGGCAGGCCTGAAGGGGATCGAGGAAGGCTACGAGCTGCCGCCGGCGGCCGAGGATGACGTCTGGAGCCTGAGCACCGCCGAGCGGCGGGCCATGGGCCTCGATCCGTTGCCGTCCAGCCTGCACGACGCCATCCGGGCGATGGAAGAGTCCGAGCTGGTTGCCGGCATCCTGGGCGAGCAGGTCTACGAAATCTTCCTGCGGAACAAGCGCGCCGAATGGCACGACTACCGGCTGCAGGTGACCCCGCACGAGCTGAAGCGCAACATCGGAATCCTCTAGGACGAAAGACAGTGCTCACCACCCGGCGTTTGATTGCCCGAGGCTTCCACGACCTGGAGCGCAGTACCCGTTTCCTGCAGGCCAAGGAACTGTCCGGCGTCAGTCAGGAGCGGCTGGAGGCAGGCTTCGCCGTCAGCGCGGACCCGGACCAGGCGCTGGTCACCCTGGTCCGGCTGCTGGAGAAGAACCCTTCCCTGGCTGAGGTCATCAATACGGGTGGAGACGGCAGCGAGGCCCTGTTCCGTCTGCTCGGGGCCTCGGAAGCACTGGGCGAATTCCTGCTCCGCCGGCCGGAGCACCTGGACGTCCTGGACACGGATATTGGCCCGGAACCTGGCAGCGTGCCGGCGTCGCGGCTGCGCACTTCGATGCTGCAGGCCGTCCGGGCGGATCCGCTGTCCGACCAACCGGTCGCCTCCCTCTCCGGCAAGGACGCCTACATCGAGCTGCGGGGCACGTATCGCCGGCACCTGGCCGAACTCGCCATCCGCGATCTCTGCGCGGCCTCACCGGTCGACTTCATGCCGACGGTCGGCCGGGAGCTGGCCGACCTTGCCGCGGCTGCACTGGAGGCCGGGCTCGCGGTGGCCCGGGCCGAAGCAGCGGAACGCTACGCCGCCGAGGACGTTGCGGCGGTGAAGCTGGCCATCATCGGCATGGGCAAGTGCGGCGCCGGCGAGCTGAATTATATTTCCGACGTCGATGTGGTGTACGTCGTCGAGGCCGAGGGACTCGACGACGGCGATGCCGCTGCCATTGGCGCGGCCCTGGCCACCGGAACGGCCCGGGCGATCTCGTCCCCCGGGCCGGAGCCCGGGCTCTGGGAAGTGGACGCCAATCTGCGCCCGGAGGGCAAAGACGGGCCGCTGGTGCGGACCCTGGATTCCCATCTGACCTATTACCGGCGCTGGGCCAAGAGCTGGGAGTTCCAGGCGTTGCTGAAGGCCCGGGCGGTGGCCGGAGATGCCGAGTTGGGCCGACGGTATGAGGAAGCGGTCGCACCGCTGGTGTGGTCCTCCTCGGAGCGCGAAGGCTTTGTCGAGTCGGTGCAATCCATGCGCCGCCGGGTCACGGAGAACATCCCGGCCCATGAGCGCGGCCGGCAGATCAAGCTGGGGCGCGGCGGACTCCGGGACGTCGAGTTTACGGTCCAATTGCTCCAGTTGGTCCATGCCCGCGTTGACGAATCCATCCGCCAGCGGGACACCACCTCCGCCATCGGGGCCTTGAGCGTGGCCGGCTACATCTCCCGGGCGGACGCCCGCGAATTCGATGAGGCGTACCGATTCCTGCGTGTCCTGGAGCACCGGATCCAACTGGTGCATCTGCGACGGACGCACCTGATGCCGGAGGCCGAGCAGGCCCAACGCGTGCTGGCCAAGGCCGCACAGGGCGCGCTGCTGGATCGGCGCCCGGCACCGGCAGAGCTGCAGGAGAAGTGGCAGCAGACCAAGCGCCGGGTACGGGCGCTGCACGAGCAAATCTTCTACCGGCCGCTGCTGGCCGCCGCGTCCAACCTGAGCCTGGACGAAGTGCGGCTCAGCCCCGAGGCGGCCCAGGGACGGCTGGCCGCCCTGGGCTACCAGGATCCGCGCGGCGCCATGCGCCACATTGAGGCGCTGACCGCCGGGGTCAGGCGGAAGGCAGCGCTGCAGCGCCAGCTGCTGCCGGTGCTGCTGGAATGGATCGCTTCCGGGGTTGACCCCGATGCCGGGCTGCTGGGCTTCCGGCGGTTGAGCGAACGGCTGGGGGACTCGCACTGGTACCTGGGTATGCTGCGCGACTCCAGCTCCGCCGCCGAACGGCTGTGCCACGTCCTCTCCAGCAGCCGCTTCATCACGGACCTGCTGGAGGTTTCGCCGGAATCGACGGCGTGGCTGGGCACGGACAAAGACCTGGTGCCGCTGAGCTTCGACGCCCAGTGGCAGGAGATCCAGTCCAAGATGTCCCGTCATCCGGTGCCGGAAGAGGCCATCCGGCTGATCCGGCTGATCCGCCGCCGGGAAACGCTGCGCATCGCGCTCGCCGACTCGTCCGGACTGCTGGAGCAGAGCCAGGTCGGCGCGGCCTTGTCCGATGCCGACCGTGCCGCAGTGCTCGGCGGGCTGCACGTGGCGGAAACCTCCGTGCTGGAGTCAGAGGATCGGTTGACGGCGCTGCTTGTGGTCGCCATGGGCCGTCAGGGCGGACGCGAAATCAGCTACGGCTCGGATGCCGACGTGATGTACGTGCACCGGCCGTTGCCGGGCGCGGATCCCGGCCAGGCGCAGCAGCAGGCGGAGCGCATCGTGGCCCGGATTTCTTCGTTGCTGAAGCAGCCGTGTACTCCGCCGGTGCTGGCCGAACGGGTGCTGGAGGTGGATGCGGCCCTGCGGCCCGAAGGCAAGAACGGGCCGATGGTGCGGTCGCTGGATTCGTACCGGGAGTACTACCAGCGCTGGTCGCTGGTGTGGGAGGCGCAGGCCTTGCTGCGCGCCCGCCCGATGGCCGGCGACGACGCACTCGCCGACGACTTCATGGCACTGGTGGATCCGATCCGCTACCCGGCGGATCTGGCCAGCGACCAAGTCCGCGAGATCCGCCGGATCAAGGCGCGGGTGGAGTCCGAGCGGCTGCCGCGCGGCGCCGATCCGGCCCGCCATCTAAAGCTGGGCCGCGGCGGGCTCAGCGACGTGGAATGGCTGGTCCAGCTGCTGCAACTGCAACACGCCCACGAGCGTCCGGAGCTGCGCACCACCAACACCTTGGAGGCGCTCTCTGCCATCGCTGCCGCCGGGCTGCTGCCCGACGACGACGCCGCCACGCTCGGCCGCAGTTGGAGCCTGGCCACCCGGATCCGTTCGGCCAATGTGATCTGGGCCGGCAAGAATTCCGACCTGCTGCCCGCCTCGCGGCGGGACCTGGAAGCGGTGGCGCGCTGGTGCGGATACGAGCCGGGGAATGCGGCGGCAATCGAGGAAGACTATTTGCGCTTGACCCGTCGCGCCCGGGCCATTTTTGAGCGCTACTTCTACGGTTACGGCACCTGAGCTCCCAGTCAGGGGGCGCTCTGAGCGGCTGACGGCGGGGACCGACCCACCTGGGGAGGCACCGCCGTCGGGCCCTCCTGTGTGCTTTGGTGGCTGCCGGCAGGGGACCGGGTTAGGCTGAGGCCGGAAGCCAAGCGAAGGAGACTCCCAGATGACCGACATCGATGTGGTTGGACGCGAGCATCTGGCGGTGGCGGTTGGGTCGCCGCACGGACGCAGCGCCGCTTTGGTGGCGCAGGACGGTCCGCTGCGCCAAACCGTGATCGCGCTGAAGGCCGGCGCCGAGCTGGGGGAGCACAATGCTCCGCTCGCCGGCACCCTGCTGGTCCTCGAAGGGTCGGTGACCGTGGCCTCGGCGTCCGGACGCATGGTGGTCAATCAGAACCAGTTGGCCGTGCTTCCGCAGGAGCGGCACTCGGTGGAAGCCTCCGAGGACTCGCTGTTCCTGCTGACGGCCGTCACCGAAACGCGCCGCTAGGCCCTGCGCACGCGCCGTCCGGCCCGCCCCGGGTCAGCACCGTCCGGCGGAGGCATAACGGCGCCGTAATCCGGCAGGGACAGGACATGGGTGCCCGGCAGTGGCAAAATGTGGCTTATGGGTGGCAACGGAGGATCCACACTCAGCGGCCGGACCCCGCGACCGGTGAAGAACGCGCTCATCGTAGCGCTCGCCCTGTTCCTGGTGCTCCTGGTGATACTGCGCATCGGCGTCGCCTATTCGTTCGTCCTCACGGTCACCGCGCTGCTGTTCGTTGGCGTGGTGGCAATATTCCGTAAGGCCCTGGGACGCTAGCGGGTGTCGACGCACGAAAGCGGCCCACTGGTTGCCGGAGGGCAAGAGTGGGCCGCTTCGAGGCGCTCACGGTCGTGCGGACGCCGGAGCGGGCGCACGATTAGCTCATGTTTGGGCTAGCAGCCGTAGTAGAGCTCGAACTCGTAGGGGTTCGGGCGGGCGGCCAGCGGCGCGATTTCCTCTTCGCGCTTGTAGGCAATCCAGGTGTCGATCAGGTCCTGGGTGAAGACACCGCCGGCCTGCAGGAACTCGTTGTCCGCTTCCAGTGCCTCGAGCGCTTCCTCCAGCGAACCCGGAGCCTTCTGGATGTCCTTGGCTTCCTCGGCGGGCAGCTCGTACAGGTCCTTATCGATCGGGTCGGCCGGCTCGATGCGGTTCTTGATGCCGTCCAGGCCGGCCATCAGCTGGGCGGCGAAGGCCAGGTACGGGTTGGAGCTGGGGTCCGGAGCGCGGAACTCGATGCGCTTGGCCTTGGGGTTGGAGCCGGTGATCGGGATGCGGATGCCGGCCGAGCGGTTGCCCTGCGAATAGACCATGTTCACCGGGGCTTCGAAGCCCTTGACCAGCCGGCGGTAGGAGTTCACGGTGGGGTTGGTGAACGCGAGCACGGCGGAAGCGTGCTTGAGCAGGCCGCCGATGTACCAGCGCGCGGTGTCTGACAGGCCGGCGTAGCCCTTCTCGTCGTAGAACAGGGGCTGTCCGCCGGTCCACAGTGATTGGTGGCAGTGCATGCCCGAGCCGTTGTCGCCGAAGACGGGCTTGGGCATGAAGGTGGCGGACTTGCCCCAGGCATCGGCCACGTTCTTGACGATGTACTTGAACTTCAGCAGATCGTCGGCGGCATGCGTCATGCTGCTGAACTTGTAGTTGATCTCGGCCTGGCCGGCGGAGCCGACTTCGTGGTGGGACCGTTCCACCTCGAGGCCGACGGCGTCCAGTTCCACGCAGATCGCGTCGCGCAGGTCGGCCTGCTTGTCGGTGGGGGCAACCGGGAAGTAGCCGCCCTTGACCGGGGTCTTGTAGCCCTGGTTGCCGCCTTCTTCCTTCTTGCCGGAGTTCCAGTGGGCCTCGACCGAGTCCACCTTGTAGAAGGAGTGCTCCGGGCTGGACTGGTAACGGACGTCGTCGAAAATGAAGAATTCGGCTTCCGGGGCGAAGAACGCGGTGTCGGCGATTCCGGTGGAAGCGAGGTACGCCTCGGCGCGCTCGGACACGCCGCGCGGGTCGCGGTGGTACGGGTCACCGGTTCGCGGGTTCACGATGGAGAAGTTCAGGGCCAGCGTCTTCTCCACCCGGAACGGATCGATGAATGCGGTGGTGACATCCGGGATCAGCTGCATGTCGGATTCGGCGATGCCCTGGAAACCGCGGATCGAGGAGCCGTCGAAGAGCTGCCCGTTCACGAAGAAGTCGGCGTCAACGGTTTTCGCCGGCACGTTGAAGTGCTGCTGGACGCCGGGCAGGTCGGTGAAACGGATATCGATGAACTTGACGTCTTCGTCGGCGATGTATGTGAGGACCTCGTCCGCATTCTTGAACATCGGGTCATGCTCCTTACGCATTCTGGGGGAACCTGCCTCCGCTCTACGGGGCGGCAACAGTTACAACAGTAGAAGCAGGGAATTTCCCGTCAGTGTCGCAATTGTTTCGGGCAGGTTACTTAAATCGATGTGCACTGCAAGTTTAGCGGCAGCGGGCTGACGGCTTTGCCAGCAGCGGCGCCGGGCCCGTCGGCCCCGGGAACCTGCGTCGTCGGCGACCGGTAAACTTGAGGGGTGGTAAGCAGACGTGATCTTGGTTCCTGGCTTGAAGGCCCCCCGCAGTCCAACATGCAGCAATGGCCCGGCCAGCGGCTTGGGCTACCCCAATCCGGCAGCGGCTCGATAGCCCGGCCGGGCCGCCGGATCGTGGCGCTGCTGATCGACTGGCTGCTCTGTTACGCGATCGCCAATGCGTTCCTGGGCGGCGGCCAGCTGGCCATCCTCGGCGTGTTCGCGGTCGAGCAGTTGCTGCTGGTGGGAACACTGGGCTACAGCATCGGCCACCGGCTGCTCGGCATCCAGGTGCGCAAACTCGATGGGTCCGCTCCGGGTTTGCTGCCCGCGGTGGTCCGGACCGTCCTGTTGTGCCTGGTGATTCCGGCGGCCATTTTCGACGCCGACCAGCGCGGCCTGCACGACCGCGCCATGGGCACCATCCTGGTCCGCCGCTGACGCGGGTAGGGACGCACGCAACTTCAGACAGAAGACATACGCGAGGGGCTGCCGGTTCAAACCGGCAGCCCCTCACGTATGTCTTTGGGGAAGGATCAGCGTCCGCGCATGGCCTTGCGGTCCGGGCGGGCCTTGAACGGGTCCACGCCCTTCGGGATCGGCAGCTTGCTGCTGCCCAGGGCCTGCAGCCGCTTGTCCACGGCGCTGACCTCCTGCTTGGTCAGTTCCTTCTTGAGCTTCTGCACGGTCTTGGCCACCTTGCTCAGCTCCACCTGGCCCTCGCCGCGGCCGGTCTCGATCACATGGATCTTGACGTTGGGCAGGATGCGGCGCAGCCTGCGCCGCTCCGACTCAACCAACTGGCGCACGCGGTGCGAGGGGCCCTCGGTGACCAGCACAATGCCGGGTCGGCCCACGGCGCGGAACACCGCGTCCTGGGTCCGCGGATTCACGGCAACCGGCTGGTCCTGCAAGATCCAGCCGCGGCGCAGCACGCTCAGCGCCGCTCCGGAAGCCCCCGGCTGGCCTTCAATCTGCGAGAACGCCGCACGTTCGGCGCGGCGCGACAGGATGAAGGTGGCAGCCAGCACGCCCAGCGGGATGGAGATGATCAGCAGCGTGATCCAGTTGTTGATCAGCAGGCCGACGGCCAGGCCCACGGCAACGATGCCGAGGAACGCCAGCAGCATGAACCAGACAACGTTCGGGTCATTGCGCCGGGTCATCTGGAAGACCTGGCCGATCTGCTTCAGCCGGCCGGGCTGCTTGTTGGCTTTGGACGGCTTCTCAGCCTTGGGTTTGCGTGAGAAGAGACCCCGTTTCGGGGCATCGGAATCGGTGCGATTGGCCATAATGTTCAATTCTATCGTGACGGACGGGTCGCTCGCGCGCGGCCCCAGGACACGGCAACGGTCCGGCAGCCTGGCGGCCCCCGGACCGTGGTTCCGGCCGGTTCAGTTAGCGGGAGGCAACCAGCGTGGCAGCTTCCTGACGGGTGCTGCCGGATTCGCCGATATGCGCCAGCTCGGGCGGAAGCTCCAAGCCCTTCTTACGCATGGCGGTGGCCCACAGGCGGCTGGCCCGGTAGGACGAGCGCACCAGCGGCCCGCTCATCACACCCAGGAAGCCGATCTCCTCGGCCTCCTGGCTCAGTTCGACGAATTCCTCGGGCTTGACCCAACGCTCCACCGGGTGGTGGCGCTCGGTCGGGCGCAGGTACTGGTTGATGGTGATCAGGTCGCAGCCGGCGGCGTGCAGGTCGCGCAGCGCTGCGGAGATCTCTTCGCGTGTTTCGCCCATCCCCAGCATCAGGTTGGACTTGGTCACCATGCCCTGGTCACGGCCCTGGGTGAGGACGTCCAGCGAGCGGTCGTAGCGGAACGCCGGGCGGATGCGCTTGAAGATCCGCGGCACGGTCTCCAGATTGTGCGCGAACACCTCCGGTTTGGCCTCGCAGATCGCGGTGATGTGCTCGGGCTTGCCGGAGAAGTCCGGGATCAGGATTTCGACGCCGGTGCCCGGGTTGAGTTCGTGGATCTTCCGAATGGTTTCGGCGTAGAGCCACACACCCTCGTCGGCCAGGTCATCGCGGGCCACGCCGGTGACGGTGGCGTAGCGCAGGTTCATCTGCTGGACCGACTGGGCCACCTTGGTGGGCTCCAGGACATCGAGCGGCGAGGGCTTGCCGGTGTCGATCTGGCAGAAATCGCAACGCCGGGTGCACTCGGAGCCGCCGATCAGGAACGTCGCCTCGCGGTCTTCCCAGCACTCGAAGATGTTGGGGCAGCCTGCCTCTTCGCAGACCGTATGCAGGCCTTCCTTTTTGACCAGGTTCTTCATGCCCACGTACTCGGGGCCCATGCTGACCTTGGCCTTGATCCAGTCCGGTTTGCGCTCCACGGGGGTTGCGGCATTGCGGGCCTCGACGCGCAGCAAGCGGCGTCCTTCGGGGGCGAGCGTCACAGCAGGGCTCCTTCGGTCTGGCGGTGGCCAGGGTCGGTGTCGGTGGCGGCGGGGCCGGGGGTAGCGGCCTTGACCAGGGAGGTTTCGAACAAGCTCAGTTCCGCCTCCACCCGGTCGGCGATGTCGGCCGGAGCAACGTCCAACCCGGTTTCGGCCTGGATGGTGGTGGTGCCGGCATCGGTGATGCCGCAGGCAATGATCTGGCTGTAGGGCGCCAGATCATTTCGGCAGTTAAGGGCGAAGCCGTGCATGGTCACCCGGTGGTTGACCCGGATGCCGATGGCGGCGATCTTGCGGGCAGGGCCGCGTTCGTCGGCATCGACCCACACACCGGACCGGCCTTCGATCCGGGTGCCCGTTACGCCGTAATCGGCGAGCACGTTGATCAGGACTTGCTCCAGGATGTCGACGTAGTCGGCCACCTTGGTGGGATCGGGAAGGGCCACGATCGGATAACCCACCAGCTGGCCGGGGCCATGCCAGGTCAGTTTGCCGCCGCGGTCCACGCTGACCACGGGGGTGCCGTCCAGCGGCCGTTCGTGTTCTTCGGTCCGCTTTCCGGCGGTGTACACCGGGCTGTGTTCGAGCAACAGCACCGTGCTGGGGGCGGAACCCGCCACCACTTCAGCGTGCAGCCGGCGTTGCAGCGCCCAGCCTTCTTCATAGTCGACGTAGTCAGGGGCAAATCCCACCCGCGAAAACTCAAGTGCCATTCCGCAAGCCTACGCTCCGGCGTCCGGCAGTTCTATTTGTGTACCGGAGCGGGCTGTGGATAACGCCAGCGCACGGTTGCCGAACGGAGTAGAAGTAATGCATGGACGACGACGAGCGGACAGGCTGCACCATGCAACCCGGTGCCGCCGGGCATGAGCCGCAGCGTCCGGCGGCACCGGGGTTCATCGTGCAGCGGTGGCTCGGCAGCGGCGCATCGGCATCGGTGTGGCTGGTCCGGGAAGCGGCGACAGGTACCGAGTATGCCTTGAAGGTGCTATCGGACCCGCGCGGCTCTGCTGCCAACCGCGACGACGCCGGTGCACCGCCTATGACGCGGCGCGCGGCACTGCATGGGCCAGCTGCCGAAGCCGGCAGGCCTGCGCCCTGGGCGGTGGTCAGCAACATGCCACTCCGGGAGACAGCGGTTGCGGCGGCGGACCGGGAATCGGCCTTGTTGACGGGTGGGCGGCATGAGCATCTGCTGCAAACGAATGGTCAGGTAGCAACGGACCGGGGGCCGGGGCTGCTGCTGGAGTATGCCGCCGGTGGTTCGCTGGCGGCGCTCGTCGCTGCCCGGGGACCCTTGGCGGTGGGCGAAGCGGTGACCATCCTGACTCCGGTGGCCAGTGCCCTCGACTACCTGCACGGGATCGGAGTTGTCCACGGCGATGTGTCGCCCGGCAACGTGCTGTTCACTGCCGTCGGCAAGCCGCTGCTGGCCGATCTGGGGGTTGCACGTGCGCTGGGCAGCGCACGGCCGCCGGCTGCAGGCACGCCCGGGTTCAGGGCGCCACACCGGGTGACGGACGAGGGCGGGCTGGACCCCGAAGCGGACGTTTACGCACTGGCAGCCATCGGATGGTTTGCCCTCACCGGACGGGTGCCCGGTGCCACTGCACACCGCCCACCGATGGGCGCGTTGGTGCCTGACGTGCCGGACGAACTGGTTGCCCTCTTGGAAGAAGGACTTGCGGAGCG
The DNA here is from genome assembly GCF_022637435.1 of Arthrobacter sulfonylureivorans. NCBI lineage: Bacteria > Bacillati > Actinomycetota > Actinomycetes > Micrococcales > Micrococcaceae > Arthrobacter > Arthrobacter sulfonylureivorans. Next base: position 2,553,297 of record NZ_CP093326.1, on the reverse strand, counting down.
CGCGGACGAGCGCCCGTCGGCGGCAGAGTTCGCCCGGCGCGTGATCAGGACCGCACGCCCCGAGTCGCTGGACCTGACGGCGTCGGCACATCCCTCGGTGGCCAGTCAGCTGCTGACCCGGCGCGAGAGGGAGCGAAGGCGGGCAGGCCTGCTGGACAAAAAGCGGCCGGCGCCGTGGCCCGGGTTACGGTCCCGGCCCCGGATCTGCACGCGGTTGCTGCTGCCGCTGCGGCTGCCGGAGCGTGGCACGGGCGCCCGTGAACGGCGTCCGCCCGCCGGGGTCGCCGCCCGGCCCGCAGCGGGCCGGTGGGGCAGGGCAGCGCTCGCGCTGACGGCCGTGGCCGCGGCAGCGGGAATGACCCTGGTAGCAGCGAGCATCTCTGCTCCGCCGAGTGCCCGGGAGGCGGGGCAGGTAACCGGCCGCGGGCAGTCCGTGCAGCAGGTCGCCGCGGCGCCGCGTGAAGGACGGACTCCGGTACCGCCGCAAGCACGGGCCATGCCAGCGGACCTTGAGCAAGCACTGCATGGCGAGCACCCGGCCGCGTCCGTGCCCGCCCTGGCCTGGTTGCGCGCCGAAGCCTTGCGTACCCGGAGCGCCACACTGCTTAAGCGGGTCAATATTCCCGGAACCGCCGTCATGGACACAGACCGGGACATTATCGCGGCGCTGACCGACGCCGGCGATTGGCTGCAGGACTTCGAGACCACAGTGGAGGATCTCGCGATCGACCCGGCAGCGAAAACGTCGGGCCAACCGGTCATGGTGGCTGCGACGGTCATCACCTCGCCGTTCCGCCAGGCGAGGGCCGATGGCAGCGTGGTGCAGGACCATACCGAACCCAGCGTGCAGCGGATTCAGCTGGAACTGGTACGGCAGGACGCCGGATGGCTCATCCACGCGGTCCATGAAACGCCGCCGCCCCGATGACCCGAGGGCTGCTGCTGGCCGTGACTAAGATCGAGGCATGACTTTATCCAGCTACTTCCGCTACCCGCACGTGCACGCCGATCTCGTCACGTTCGTCGCCGAGGACGATGTGTGGGTGGGCCCGCTTGCCGGGGGCAGGGCGTGGCGGGTTTCGTCACTTCAATTGCCGGCCAGGAACCCCAGGTTTTCGCCCGACGGTCAGGATCTGGTCTGGGGCGTGGTGCAGGCCAGCGCGCCGGAGGTGGTGACTGCCTCGGTCGACGGCGGCGGCTTCCGCCAGCTGACCTACTGGGGGCATGCATCGACAAAGGTCAAAGGATTCACGCCCACAGGGGAAGCCTTGGTGACCAGTTCGTTCCAGCGTGAAGAATCGCGCCACACCTGGGCCTACGCCGTGCCGCTGGACGGCTCCGGCGCCCGCCTGTTGCCCTTTGGCCCGGTCGAGTCCGTTGCGTTTGGGCCGGAGCTTGGCGACGAGCGCCCCGTGGTGGTCGGCAGCGTGCTCTCGCGCGAACCGGCCTGGTGGAAGCGCTACCGCGGCGGCACGGCCGGAAAGCTGTGGATTGACCGCGATGGAGGCGGCGAATTCGGGCGCCTCGCTGCAGAACTGGACGGGAACCTGGCCGATCCGATGTGGGTCGGAGACCGGATAGCGTTTCTCAGCGACCATGAAGGCCACGGCAACCTGTATTCGGTGCGGCCGGACGGGGCGGACCTGCGCCGGCACACCGACCATGACGGGTTTTATGTCCGCCACGCCTCAACCGACGGCACCCGGGTGGTCTTCGAGTCCGCCGGAGAGCTGTGGCTGCTCGATTCCCTCGAGGCGGAGCCGCGCCGGATTGATGTCACGTTGGGGTCGGCCTCGACCGGCCGCCGCAGCCGCCCTCTTAACGTGGCCCAGCACTTGGCGTCGGCCATGCCGAATCCGAAGGGCACGGCGTCCGTCATCGAGGCGCACGGAACAGTGCATTGGCTGACCCATCGGGACGGTCCTTCCCGCGTCGTGGAGTCCACGCCGGGCGTCCGGGCCCGGCTGGCGCGGCCGCTGGGTGACTCGCGGGTGGTCTACGTTGCCGACCACGGGGGCGAAGAAGCCCTCTACATCCGCCAGGTTTTCGAACAGCTTCCCCAGCCGGACGCGCCGGCGCCTGCCGAAATCAGTGCGGCATCTGCTGAACCGGAACCGGTCGGCTTGCCGCGCCCGGTCTCGGCCTCCGCCGTCGTCAATCCGACCCAATCCCAACCCATTGTGGAAGTGCGCTCCGGCGGAAAGCAGGGCGGCAGCGGAGCGGACGTCCGGGAAGCCGAGGCACGTTCGGCCGCGGCGCTGGCTCCACAGCAGTTGCGCCGGGTGGAACTGCCCGGACCGGACCGGGTGAGCGCGCTCGCCGCCAGCCCGGACGGCACCTTGGCGGCGGTGGCCACCGAGTACGGTCAACTGCTGGTCCTGGACGCCGAAAGCGGGGAGCTGCACCGGCTCGCGGGCACCGACCACGGGGCCGTCAACGAACTGGCCTTCTCACCCGATTCGCGCTGGATCCTGTGGGCCGAGCCGGTGACGACCGAGGGCACGCGCACCCGCCTCCGGCTGGTCCGGGCAGACGGCACGGGCAGCATCATTGACGTCACCGACGGACGCTTCCGGGACCACGGGCCGGCCTTCACCCCTGATGGCAAGTTCGCCGCCTTCCTCTCCGAGCGGAGCTTCGACCCGGTCTATTCCACCCACAGCTTCGATTTGGGTTTCCCGGCATCCACCAAGCCGTTCCTGGTGGCCCTGGCCGCCGCCACCCCCTCGCCGTTCGGCCCCTCGGTGCACGGCACGTTGCCGGACGCGCCGCCGGCAGGGGAGAAGGACCACGACGACTCGCCGGACGGGGACAAGACCAAGCCTGCCGCCGCGGAGATCGCCGTGGATGCCGAACGGCTGGCCGAGCGGATCATCCCTGTCCCGGTCCAGCAGGGCCGCTATACACGCCTCACCGCGGTGGACGGCGCGTTGCTGTGGCTGGCCAATGATCCCGCCGGTGTCACCGGAGAAGGACGCGCCTCGGCCGAGGATGCGGAGCAGTCCCAGCGGCTGGAGCGGTTCGACCTCTCCCGCCGGGAGGTTTCCGTGCTGGTGCCGGCCCTGGATGCTTACGAAATGTCGCAGGACCGCAAACGCCTGGTGTACGTGCACAAGTCGCAGATCAGGGCCGTGCCCGCCGCCGGCAAAGTCGACGACGATTCCCCGGAGAGCGTGCTGGTGGACCTGAGCCGGATCCGGCTCACGCTGGAGCCGCTCAAAGTCTGGGGCCAGGCCTTCGAAGAGGCCTGGCGGCTGCAGCGCGACTTCTACTGGGCCGAGGACATGGCGGGCCTGGACTGGCAGGGCGTCTACGACCGCTACCGGCCGCTGGTGGATCGCCTCGGTTCCCACGACGACCTGGTCGACCTGCTCTGGGAACTGCACGGCGAGCTTGGCACCTCGCACGCCTACGTCATGCCCGCACCGGTCACCGAGCCCGGCGCCGGCAAGCAGGGACTGCTGGGCGCCGACCTGGTCCGGACCGACGCCGGTTGGACCGTGCACAAGATCCTGGCCGGGGAATCGTCGGATCCGCTGGCGCTGTCTCCGCTGACCGCGCCGGGCGCCGCCGTCCAGCCGGGCGACGTGATCGCGGCGGTGGACGGAATCCCGGTGGATCCGCTCGCCGGGCCGGCGCCGCTGCTGGTGGGTGCCGCCGGCAAGACGGTTGAACTGACCATCGTCAAAGGCACCGGCAGCCCGGAAGCCGGTCTGCAGCGGCGGATTGCGGTGATCCCAATCCGCGACGAGGAGCGGCTCCGGTACCAGAACTGGGTCGCCGGCAACCGCCGCACTGTCCGCGACGCATCGAACGGGCGCTTCGGCTACCTCCACATTCCGGACATGGTGGCCCGCGGCTGGGCGCAACTGCACCGTGATCTGGACGTGGAGACGGCCAAGGACGCCCTCGTCATCGATGTCCGGCGCAACCGGGGCGGACATACCTCGCAGCTGGTGGCCGAACTGATCGGCCGCAAAGTCAACGCCTGGAACCTCGCGCGCGGCGAGCAGCCGGGCACGTATCCCGCGCATGCTCCGCGGGGCCCGGTCGTCGTCCTCACGGATGAATATGCCGGTTCCGACGGCGACATCATCACGCAGGTCAGCAAGCTGCGCGGCATCGGCCCCGTGATCGGGACACGGACATGGGGTGGCGTGGTCGGCATCGACGCGAAGTTTGCGCTGGCCGACGGCACCGGGGTGACGCAGCCGCGGTACGCCTTCTGGTTCACGCAGGGCGTGGGCTGGGGTGTGGAGAACTACGGCGTGGAGCCGGACATCGAGGTGCCGTTCCCGCCGCACGCGTACGGTGCGGGGGAGGACCCGCAGCTGGAGCACGGTGTGGGGATTCTCAAAGAGATGCTGGGCGAACTACCGACCGACCAGCCGCCCTCCCGCGCCGGCTACCCCGTGCTGCGCCCCGGACCGCTGCCGCCGCGGCCGCAGGACAGCTAACCGAAGCAGGGAACACAGAACCCCGCAGCCGGCGGCTGCGGGGTTCTGCTGTGGTCCGTCAGGCCCGAGCGGGCGCGGGCTCAGGAATTGAGCGCCGCATCCAGGGTGATGCTGGGCACCGAGGCCAGCGCCTTGGACACCGGACAGCCTTCCTTGGCAGCCTGCGCACTGGACTGGAAGTCGTCCTCGCTGATGCCCGGCACCGTGGCACGGACGGTCAGGCGGATTTCGCTGATCTGCGCACCGTCAGAGGTATCGAAATCCACCTCGGCAGTCGTCTTGATGCTTTCGGCCGTGTGGCCGGCTTGCTTGAGAATGTTGCTGAACGCCATCGAGTAGCAGGAGGCGTGCGCCGCCGCAATCAGTTCCTCGGGGCTGGTCTTGCCTTCCGACTGTTCAGTGCGAGCCTTCCACGTGACGTCGTAGGTGCCGATTCCGGACGATTCGAACGTCGTCTGGCCGCTGCCGCTGGCGAGATCGCCCTTCCAATTGGTGCTCGCAGAACGTGTTGTAGCCATGTGTCCTCCTTGGTCGATGTACTCGGATGCGTTCCGGCCGTTCCGGCCGGGTGCGGCCGATGCCGTCATCCTCATCCTAGGGGAGTTGCCGCGGACTGTCCGGTGGCACCGGGTTAAGCAACTGCGGCCGGCCCCCGTAGTGAACTGCTCCCCGAAAGTTGGACTGAGAAATTAGTTCTGACTCTCGGGGAGCAGTTTTATGCAAGACAGCAGTTCGTTATCTGAGGAACAGCGCGAAGCCGCGGTAGCGTTGTTCGAGACCGGTTGGGGTGCTAAGTCCGTGGCAACAAAGCTAGGGGTCCGTTCAAAAGCTGTCAGCCGGCTGCATCAGCGGTGGAGAGTGCGCGGAGGTTCGACACTAGTGACCAAGTCAACCAAGCGGCGGTTTTCGTTTGAGTTCAAGCTCGCCGTTGTGCAGCGGTATCTGGCGGGAGAGGGCAAGGTTGCTCTCGCAAAGGAGTTTGAGCTGTCCTCTCCGGATCTGATCAAAAAGTGGGCGCGATACTACCGAAATGACGGTGAAGACGGCCTGCGCCCGAAACCAAAGGGACGACCTAAGTCACCTCCGGAGACAGGGGCGCAGCCAGAGTCCGAGTTGCAGCGGTTGCGCCGTGAGAACGAGCGCCTACGGGCAGAAGTCGCTTTCTTGGGAAAAGTGCAGGCCTTGAGGGACGAGGAACGGCGCTAAAGGTCCGCGCCGTCATCGACCTCAAGGCCGAACACCGCCTCAACGTGCTCTTGGACGTGGCCGGGCTGGCCCGCGCAACTTTCTTCTATCACCAGGCCCGCCTGCAGACTCCCGATCCGCAAGCCTCCCTCAAAACTGCTATCACCAAGGTCTTCAAGGACAACCACCGCAGGTACGGGCACCGCCGCATCCATACAGAATTACTCAAACAAGGGTGGACGATCGCGAAGAAGACGGTGCTGAAGCTGATGCGTGTCCTCGGGCTGGTCTGCAAAGTCCGGCGCAAGAAGCGCTACAACTCCTATCAAGGCGAGCAGGGCATTGCTGCCCCGAACCTGCTGAACCGGGAGTTCGACTCCGAAACCCCGAACGAGAAGTGGGTTACTGACGTGACCGAGTTCAGCGTCGGCGACCGGAAGCTTTACCTCTCACCGGTCATGGATCTCTTCGACCGCCAGATCATCTCCTACACCGTCGGCATGTCGCCGAACCTTGCCCTCACTAACGGCTCGCTGCGAATGGCGTTGATGACGCTCGAGGGCGGGCAGAAACCGCTGGTGCATTCAGACCAGGGTTTTCAGTACCAGCATGTCTCGTGGCGCGATCTCCTGAAGGGCGCCGGCGCGATTCAATCAATGTCCCGCAAAGGCAACTGCTACGACAACGCCGTGATGGAGAACTTCTTCGGCCACCTCAAGGAAGAACTCTTCAATCACGTCCGATTCCTCAACACCAACGCGCTGGAACAAGCACTGCACGACTACATCCGCTGGTACAACACCGAAAGGATCTCAACAAAGCTCAAGGGCCTGAGCCCGGTGCAATACCGTGCTCAGGCCCTTGCGGCTTAGGCTCTTAATTAGTTGGTCCAACTTTTGGGGACCGGTTCATAGTCCGGGGCCGGCCGCAGCGTCAGGAGCTTCAGAAGGTCAGTTCCACAAGGTCGCGATGGCAACGTTCAGCAGCGCCAGGCCGCCGACGGAGTGGGCCAGGCCGGCGGAAATCGGCTCGCCCGCCTTGTACTTGCGGCGGCCGATGAACGCGAGGACGGCCACAACGAGCGCGATGACAAGCTTGATGGTCAGCTTCACGTAGTTCGCGTCCAGGTCCATCGCCGGGATCAGGCCCATCATGATGACGCCGGTGATGACCTGCAGGGCGGCGCCGTCGAACTGGCGCGGGTGGACGGTGGGCTTCTTCATGTTGCCGATCCAGATGCCGACGATCATGGCTGCACCGACGATGTGCAGGAAGACGAGGATGTTGTAAAGGATGTCCATGGGCCCAGCTTAGCGGCCGGTAGCGGGCGTCAATCCGCGGCATGCCGCGGCAAACCGAATATTTCTACCTGGTGTAGTAGCAGGAGTGGTGACGAAACGGCGGCGGGCAGCGTCCATGAGTGAACGCAGCCCGCCGCCGTTTCGTGCGTCGTGCCGACCGGCTGGGTTAGAGGCCCAGGTCCGCCTCGAACTGCCCGGCTTCCAAGCGTGCCCGCAGGGTCTGCAGGAAACGGCCGGCATCCGCGCCGTCGACCAAACGGTGGTCGTAGGTCAGCGAGAGGTACATCATCGACCGGATCGCGATCGAATCGTCGCCGTTCTCATCCTGGACCACCACGGCGCGCTTGACGATGCTGCCGGTCCCGAGGATGCCCACCTGCGGCTGGTTGATGATCGGGGTGTCGAACAGGGCCCCGACGCTGCCGATGTTGGTGATGGAGAACGTGCCGCCGGAGAGCTCGTCCGGACCGATCTTGTTGCTCCGGGTGCGGGCCGCGACGTCGGCAATCTTGCCCGCCAGGCCGGCAAGGTTGAGGTTGCCTGCGTCGTTGATGACCGGAACCAGCAGGCCCTTGTCGGTATCCACCGCAATCGCCAGATGCTCGGCGTTGTGGTAGGTGATCTCCTGCTTTTCCTCGTCGTACTCTGCGTTCAGCTTCGGGTGCTGCTTGAGCGCCTCCGCAACGGCCTTGGCGATGAAGGGCAGGTAGGTCAGCTTGACGCCGTTCTGATCCTGGAAGGACTTCTTGGCGCGTTCGCGGAGCTTGACCACCTTGGTCATGTCGATCTCGTGGACCTGGGTGAGCTGCGTGGAGGCGTCCAGCGATTCGCGCATCCGGCGGGCAATGACCTGGCGGATCCGCGGAGCCTTCTCCACGGTGCCGCGCTTGGCCGAGGCTGCTGCCTGGGCCGGAGCGCCTGCAGCGGCTGCTGCGGGAGCCGCCGGCTTCGCGGCGGATTCGGCTGCTTCCAGCACGTCCTGCTTGCGGATGCGTCCGCCCACGCCGGTGCCCTTGACGGTGGAAAGGTCCACCTTGTGCTGGTTGGCCAGTTTGCGGACCAGCGGGGTGACGTAGCCGGCGTCGGAGGCTGCAGCAGCCGGTGCCGGTGCTTCCTTCGGGGCTGCGGCGGCAGGCGCCTCTGCCTTGGGCGCTTCTGCCTTCGGAGCTTCGGCGGCCGGCTGTTCGGCCTGGGCGGGCTCCTCTACCGGGGCCTCGCGTTCCTGAGCCGGCGCGGCGGCAACCGGTTCGGCTTCCTTCGGCTCCGCCTTGGCGGGACCGGCACCGGTGCCGATGATGGCCAGCACGGAACCGACCTCGGCGGTCTCGTCCTCGGCGACCTTGATCTCCTGGACCGTGCCGGCCACGGGAGACGGGATTTCGGTGTCGACCTTGTCCGTGGAGACCTCGAGCAGCGGCTCGTCGACCTCGACCGTGTCGCCTACCTGCTTCAGCCAGCGGGTGACCGTACCTTCGGTCACGCTCTCGCCCAGGGCCGGGAGAGTGACTTCGGTGCCTTCGCCGGAACCGGCGGCCGGAGCTTCCTCAGCGGGGGCTTCCTGCTGGGGCTCCTCCTGCTTCGGTGCTTCCTGAGCGGGCGCCTCCTGCTGCGGCTCTTCTGCCGGGGCTTCCTCGGCGGGAGCCTCTCCAGCAGCCTGGCCGGAACCGGAACCGTCGCCGATGCGCACCAGCGGGGCTCCGACGTCGGCGGTCTCGTCCTCGGCCACCAAGATCTCTTCAATCACACCGGCTACGGGAGAGGGGATTTCGGTGTCGACCTTGTCGGTGGAAACCTCGAGCAGCGGTTCGTCGACTTCGACGCGGTCGCCGACTTGCTTCAGCCAGCGGGTCACAGTGCCTTCGGTGACGCTTTCACCGAGGGCGGGCAAGTTCACGGTTTCAGACATGTCGTCCCCGTTCTCCTTTGAGTCTATTTTCCGGCCTGGCCGGTACATCGAGTCTTATTCTTGAGCCTAGTGCACCCGTCCGGTGAGGACGGGTGCACTAGGGGGAAGCTTGTTATCCGTGCAGCGGACGGCCGGCCAGGGCCATGGCGGCTTCGCCGAGCGCCTCGTTCTGGGTCGGGTGCGCGTGGATGAGTGCCGCAACATCCTCCGGGTACGCTTCCCAGCTGACGATCAGCTGCGCTTCGCCGATCTGCTCGCCGATGCGGCCGCCGATCATGTGCATGCCCACGATGGGGCCGTCCTTCTCGCGGACCATCTTGATGATGCCGCTGGTGCCCAGAATCGAGCTCTTGCCGTTGCCGGCCAGGTTGTACTCGACCGTCTCCACGTTGTCCTTGCCGTACTTCTCTTCGGCCTGCGGCTGGTTTAGGCCGACGGAGGCGATCTCCGGATCGCAGTAGGTGACCTTCGGAACGTTGATGTCCTCGATCACGGCAGGCTTGTTGCCGGCGATTTCCTCGGCCACGAAGATGCCTTGCTGGAATCCGCGGTGTGCCAGCTGGACGCCCGGGACAATGTCGCCCACAGCGTAGATGTTGCCGACGCCGGTGTGCAGGCGCTCGTCGGTGATCACGAAGCCACGGTCAACCGTGACGCCGGCTTCCTCGAAGCCCAGCCCGGCGGTGCTCGGTCCGCGGCCCACGGCAACCAGCAACAGGTCGGCCTCGAACGTCTTGCCGTCGGCCAGCGTGACCACCACGCCGTCGTCGTTCTGCTCCACCTTGTCGAAGAACACGCCGGTGTTGAACTTGATGCCGCGCTTCTTGAACGCGCGCTCCAGCTGCTTGATGATGGCCGGGTCCTCGTTCGGGACCAGCGAGGGCAGGCCCTCAACGATGGTGGCGTCCACGCCGAAGGACTTCCAGACGGAGGCGAACTCGACGCCGATCACGCCGCCGCCGAGAATCACGGCGCTCTTGGGCAGGGTGTCCATCTGCAGGGCGTGGTCGGAGGTGATGACCTTGCCGCCGATTTCGAGGCCGGGGAGCGTCTTCGAGTAGGAGCCGGTGGCCAGAACGATGTTCTTGCCCTTGTAGGCGGTGCCGTTGACCTCGACGGTGTCCGTGCCGACGAGCTTGCCCTCACCCTCGATGACGGTGATGCCCTTGGACTTGATCAGGCCGGTGAGGCCCTTGAACTTGCCCGCAATGATGCCGTCTTTGTAAGCGTTGACTGCGGCCATGTCGATTGAGTCCATGCTCAGGTTCACGCCGTACTTCGAGGCGTCCTTGGCATGGTCGGCCAGCTCGGCCGAGTGCAGCAGGGCCTTGGTGGGGATGCAGCCGTTGTGCAGGCAGGTGCCGCCGAGCTTGGCCTTCTCCACCAGGCCGACGCTGAAGCCCAGCTGCACGGCGCGCAGGGCCGCGGCATAACCGCCGCTGCCGGCGCCGAGGACCAGGATGTCGAATTCTTGCGCTGTTGCCGAATCGGCCACGTGAACGCTCCCTCGCGTGTTCGCAACGTGTGGTGACACGTCGATGAGTTGATTGGGTTGAAGATCGAAGTTGGTTTGAGTTTCACCTTAGCGGTACCGCATACCATCATCTACTTGGTGAGGTCACCAAAGGGCCCGATTGTGGGCGGATTCACGCCGGAAGGTGGGGAGGCGTACAGGCCTCAGGCGCTGCGGGCCACCACATCCTCCGCGTAGGCCACCAGTGTGCGGACTGCGACGCCGGTGCCCTCCTTCGGGGTGTAGCCATGCGGCGAGCCTTCATTAAAGGCGGGGCCGGCAATATCCAAGTGCGCCCACGGGATGCGCACGCCGGCAGTTTCGCCCACGAACTCACGCAGGAAGATCGCGGCCGTCAGCATCCCGCCGTACTTGTCGCCCATATTGGACAGGTCAGCCACCTGGGAAGCCAGGCCGGAGCGCAGTTCCTCCGGCAGCGGCATCGGCCAGAACAGTTCCCCCGCCCGGTCCGCGGCCGCCTTCACGGCGTCCCGCACGCCTTCTTCGCCCATGACCGCGCCCACCCGGCTTCCCAGCGCAACCATCTGCGCGCCGGTCAAGGTGGCGACGTCCAGCAGCACGTCGGGATGTTCCTCGCTGGCGGCCGCCAGCCCGTCGGCCATCACCAGCCGGCCCTCGGCGTCGGTGTTGAGTACTTCCACCGTCTTGCCGCCGTACATGGTTAGTACGTCGGAGGGACGGGACGCGGTGCCCGAGGGCATGTTTTCCGCCAGGCAGAGCCAGGCGGTGGCCTTCACCGGCAAGCCCAACTCGGCGATCGCCAAAACAGCATTCAGAACGACGGCGGCACCCGCCATGTCGCACTTCATCGTCATCATGCCGGCGGCGGGCTTGAGCGACAGGCCGCCGGAGTCGAACGTGATGCCCTTGCCGACGAAGGCGAGCTTCGCCTTCGCACGGGCCGGGGCATATTCAACCTTGACCAACCGCGGCGGCCGCATCGATCCCTTGCCGACGCCGGTCAAGCCGCCGTAGCCGTCCTTCTCCAGCTTGTCCTCGTCCAGGACGGTGACCTTGACCGGCAGGCCCTTGGCCATTTGTGCTGCTGCCGCGGCGAACGACTCGGGGTAGAGGTGGCTCGGCGGCTGATTGACCAGGGAGCGCGTCGCATTGACCGCCCGGCCCAGCACGGAGGCCCGCTTGAGTGCCTTGGCCAGTTGCTTGTCGGCGGCAACCGGCGTGAGCACCGTGGCTTCGGCGACCGGGCGGCGGCCATCGTTTTCGCGGCTTCGGTGTTCATTGAAGGCATAGGCGCCGAGCGCGGCGCCTTCGGCCACGGCCGCGGCTTCGGCCACGGTGGCCGCCGGCAAGCCCAAGGCCACCGACTGGACCCCGGCCAATTGGCGCACCGCCGAGCCGGCGGCGCGGCGCAGGGTCTCGATGGTCACGGCATTGCCGGGCGGCAGCTTTCCGACGCCGGCCAACACCAACACGTCGGTACCCGACTCCGGCAACCCCGGCAGCCGGTGGACTTCGTCGGCCGCGCCGGTGACGCCGAGCAACGGCAGGGCATCCGCCAAGGCTTGGGCGGACTTGGCTGATAACGGATTCTCCAGCAGGACCGGGCCGTCGCCGCCCTGCCCGACCGCGATGACGAGGGCCTCGGACTTGGCTTTTCTGACATCCTTGGCAATGGCGCTGAGCTTAAGCTCGGTCGTGGGGATCACGCAGATCTGTCCTAACTTGTCCTTCAGCCGGCCAGCGCGGAACGGGTGTGGCCGTCGCTCACCGGTTGCATACCGTTGTGTTTACAGTTAGTTGCAGCAGAAAAACCCGACCAGGCGTTCGCCGGAACAGGGCCTGCACCTGTCGATCGTAGTCTCTCCCGCACGGATGCGCTGTTTCTGACGTCTTGTACTCGGTCCGCAGCCGCGGAATTTTTCGGGCGGCCCGGGCGCTGGCATTACATAGGGCCATGCACGGCAGGGAAGATGATGCCGGAGGAGGAGGGAACATTGTTGGATCCACGGTCGCTGATGTCGACCAACGCTGAGTTGTTCGATTCACCCGCGCTGCGCGGGCTTGACCTCATTATGGGGTTCACCGGGGCAGCCGAAGCAGGTCACGTGGTGGAGCAGATCGGCGACGAATTGCTCGACGAGCTCGATGCCCAGCTGGTTGCCGCCTTCGATGCCGACCAGCTGGTCGACTACCGCAGCAGGCGGCCCAAAATCACCTTCGCGGGGGATCACTTCACTGACTACGAAGCACCCGCCATCGAGCTCTACCGGCTGGTCGACGGGCTCGGCACACCGTTCCTGCTCTTGACCGGTCCCGAACCCGACTACCAATGGGACCGTTTCTCCGGTGCGGTCGTCTGGCTGGCCAACCGGCTCCAGACGCGCCTGGTCGCATGGGTCCAGTCGTTGCCCATGCCGGTGCCGCACACCCGGCCGATTGGTGTCACCGTCCACGGTTCCCGGCAGGATCTGATCAACGGCATCACCACCTGGAAGCCCCAAGCCGAATTGCAGGCTGGCATCGGGCCGCTGCTGGAGATGCGGCTGGCCGAGGCCGGCCGGGACGTCGTGGGCTATTCCATCCATGTGCCGCATTATCTGGCGGACGCCCAGTACCCGCCCGCCGCCGTCGCCGCCTTGGAATACCTCGGCGCCGCGACCTCGCTGGTGCTCCCGACCGACCGGCTGCGCGAGAACGGCCGCGACGTCGAAGGACAGATTGACCGGCAGGTACAGGACTCAGCCGATGTCCAGCGCGTCGTGGTCCGCCTCGAAGAGCGCTACGACGAATATGCCGGGCACGAAGAGCGCCGTTCCCTGCTGGTCAAGGACAACGAAGAGCTTCCCGACGCCGACGAGCTCGGCGCCGCGGTAGAAGCATTCCTCGCCACGCAGCCCGCCGGCGGCGACGACGGGGGCAAGGAGTCTTCCGCCGAGCCCGGAACCTCCGATTAGTCCTGCGCCCCGGGAAGCGGGCAATATTGGAGCAATGGATTCGCGGCGTGCATGGTGGGTGTGGGGAAGCGGGATTTTCGCCTATCTGGTCGCGATCACCCAGCGCACCTCTTTCGGCGTAGCCGGCCTGCAGGCCACCGAACGCTTCGACGCCACGGCCGCCGCGCTGTCGACCTTCACCGTGGTCCAGCTGGTGGTGTACGCAGGGCTGCAGATCCCCGTCGGCCTGATGGTGGACAAGTACGGGCCGCGGATGATGGTGGCCGGTGGAGCCCTGCTGATGTTGGCCGGGCAAACCGCACTGGCCTTTGCATCGTCCGTTCCGGAGGGGCTGATAGGCCGCATCCTCGTGGGAGCCGGCGACGCGATGACCTTCGTGTCGGTGCTGAGGCTGTTGCCCAGCTGGTTCAGTGCGAAGCGCATTCCACTGTTGACCCAGCTCACCGGCCAGCTGGGCCAAATCGGCCAACTGATCAGCGTCATCCCCTTCGTGGCAATCCTTAACCTTGCGGGCTGGACGCCGGCGTTCCTCTCCGTGGCCGCGATGTCCGCCCTGGCCTTCGTGCTGGCGCTCGCCGTGGTCCGCAATGAGCCGGCGCAACTGAAGAAGCCGTTGCCGCCGACCCTGCGCCAGACCGGGGCATCCCTAGCCGACGCCTGGCGGGAACCAGGCACCAGGCTGGGGCTGTGGACTCATTTCACGGTCCAGTTCCCGGCCAATGTATTCATGCTCATGTGGGGCTACCCGTTCCTCGTCTCCGCCCAGGGTCTGAGCCCGTCGGCAGCCTCTGCGCTGATGACGGTAGCGGTGCTGACATCCTTCGTTGCGGGTCCGTTACTGGGCGGCTGGGTGGGCCGGCATCCGTTGCGACGCTCCACCATGGTCCTGCTGATCATTGGAACAATGTCGGCCGCATGGCTGTGTGTGCTGCTATATCCCGGCCCTGCACCGTTCTGGCTGCTATTGCTGCTGGTGATGGCGGTGTCCGTCGGAGGCCCGGGATCCATGATCGGCTTCGATTTCGCGCGGACGTTCAATCCGCTCAGCCGGGCCGGCACGGCCACCGGCATCGTCAACGTCGGTGGTTTCATTTCTGCGCTGCTGGTGATGTTCGGCATGGGGATTGTGCTGGATGCGTTGCTGGCCAGCGGTTTCTCGCAGGGCGAGCTGTATGCGCTGGACTCGTTCAAGCTGGCCTTCAGCCTCCAATTTGTCTTCCTGATCGGCGGCACGCTGGCTATTTTGACGGTGCGCAAACGGGTGCGGACACGGATGTCCCATGGCGGAGTCATTGTGCCGCCGCTGCGGGATGCACTGGCCAGGGAGCGGCGCAGGCAGCGCGAACGGATCCGGGAACGCCGGGGGAGCGGCGGAAGCCGGCGCGGCTGACCAGCCTCCCTCCACAGGGCCCGCAGCGACCCCCTTTGTCCACATGCTCCATCCGTTGCGTAGCCGCTGAAGACGCCGGGGCGGCAAGCTCCTGCCATGGAGAAAAAGAGATTCACGGCACGCCAGTCCGTCGACGTCCTGAGCTTCGTGCCGCACACGCTGGGATTCATGCCCTCCCGCAGCGTGGTGCTCTTGTCCCTCTCCAGCGGCCGCCTCGGCGCCACTCTGCGCCTGGATCTTCCCGATATCGGGGACAACTGCCACCTGGATTTGTTCGCCGACACCGCGGCTGGCTACCTGCGTTCCGATGAGGACGCAGACTCCTCGCTGTTAATCCTCTACACCGACCATGCATGGCGCACGCCGGACCGGCCGCCACATGCCGAACTCGTTGCCGCCCTCGGCCGTTCCTTGGATGCCGTTGGGCTGCCGGTGCGCAGCGGTTGGACGGTCGGCAATAGACATTGGCGCGAACTGTACTGCCCCGACACCGCCTGCTGCCCGTTGCCCGGGCGACCGGTGTCGCAGATCCGGGACAGCGCATTGAATGCCGAACTCGTCTACAACGGCAGCACGTATGCGGCGTCGGCGGCGGAGGCCACAGCCGGGCCAGCGCCGGCAACGTCCCGCAGGGCACACCCAACTGCCGGGTCCATCCAGACTGGATCTGCCGGAGAAACGCCTTCGGGTGCCGCATCCGCGGTCTCGTATCCGCCGGCGGCCCTACAGGGGGAGACAGGCCAGTTGGCCGACGGACTTGCCGGAAGCTGGACTTCACCGTCTTTCTACTTCTATACCCTCCGCCGGTGGGAGGATTCCTTGACCGCGAACCAGGCGGGCAGCATGACTGCTCAAGCTCAAGCCTTCCTGCTCGCGAGCCTGACCGAGAACGCGGTACGTGACGCCATCGCCATCTTCGCCTGTTGCGGTCTCGAGACCGCTTTCCTGTGGGCGCGAGCGGCGGGGCTCCTCACTGAGCCAGATCCCCGCACAAACGCGGAGGCGGAATGCGCCCCGTTGCCGGAGACCGGGGATCCTGCGGCAGCCCGGGACCTGTCGAAGATCCTGGTCGGTGACTCGCACCAGGCACCGGATTGGGAGCGTGTCGACGCCACGGCGCAATTACTCGCACAGCTACATTCCGTGGGGGCCGGCCGCTCGCGCGCTGCTGCCGGAACGCTTCACGCCTGGATCGAATGGGCCAGGGGCCGCGGTTCGCATGCCCACCAGCGCGCCGAGGCGTGTCTGCGTGAACTGCCCGGATACCGGCTCGCCGAGCTGGTTCAGGAACTGGCGGGCAGCGGGATGCTGCCGATGTGGGCGCGCCGGCGGGAGACGGCTTGGCCCGGCCGGAGGCATTTGGCCGCGTAGCCGCGACGGAAGCGGGGCCAAATCCGGTTCTTCCGGCGGACTGAATCGTGAGACAATGGGAACCGAGACCCGGTTGGGTTCGTGTTTCAAACAGCGGTACTTCCTTAGGGAATACCGCAGCCGCGGATCAGGTTATGCCATGCAGACCCTGTGTCCGTGACTTGGTTTGAAATCAAACACGGACTTGACAGGGTCATAGTGGTGTTGCCCGCAGGTAGCGTCACAGACCGCCGTACGAAAGGTTCTCTGTGTCACCGGACAAGAAGACTGTTGCAGCTCCCGATGAGGAGACTGCTGCCTCCGCTCCGAAGAAGTCCGCGACTGCCAAGCGCACCGGCGCCCAGTCAGCGGCAGCGGCAGAAGCCGCTCCCAAGCGGCGCGGCCGAAAGCCGGGTGCTGCCGCCAAGAAGGATGCGGGCGCCGCCGAAGCGGCCACGGAAGAAGTCGACGAAGATTCGGAAGTAGAGACGGATCCCGCGGACGAAGATGTCGAAGCTACCGAGGAAGCCGGTGCCAAGAAGGGCAAGGAAGGCGAAACCGGTTCCGGCTTCGTCTACTCCGATGCTGACGACGACGATGCCCCCGCCCAGCAGGTAGTCTCCGCCGGTGCTACCGCGGACCCCGTCAAGGACTACCTGAAGCAGATCGGCAAGGTCGCGCTGCTCAACGCTGAGCAGGAAGTCGACCTCGCGCTGCGGATCGAGGCCGGTCTCTTTGCTGAAGAGAAGCTGGCCAAGGACGACGGCACCATGGAAACGCGGTTGCGCCGTGACCTGGAGCAGATTGTCCACGACGGCAAGCGAGCCAAGAACCACCTGCTCGAAGCCAACCTGCGCCTGGTTGTCTCGCTGGCCAAGCGCTACACCGGCCGCGGCATGCTGTTCCTGGATCTGATCCAGGAAGGCAACCTGGGCCTCATCCGCGCGGTCGAGAAGTTCGACTACACCAAGGGCTTCAAGTTCTCCACCTACGCAACCTGGTGGATCCGTCAGGCCATCACCCGCGCCATGGCGGACCAGGCCCGCACCATCCGCATCCCGGTGCACATGGTGGAAGTCATCAACAAGCTGGCCCGCGTGCAGCGCCAAATGCTCCAGGACCTGGGCCGCGAGCCTACGCCCGAAGAGCTGGCCAAGGAACTGGACATGACCCCCGAAAAGGTCGTCGAGGTCCAGAAGTACGGCCGAGAGCCGATCTCGCTGCACACGCCGCTGGGCGAAGACGGCGACTCGGAGTTCGGCGACTTGATCGAAGACTCCGAAGCTGTAGTTCCCGCCGACGCGGTCAGCTTCACCTTGCTGCAGGAGCAGCTTCACTCCGTGCTGGACACGCTGTCCGAGCGCGAAGCCGGCGTGGTGGCGATGCGCTTCGGCCTGACCGACGGTCAGCCGAAGACTTTAGACGAAATCGGCAAGGTCTACGGCGTTACGCGTGAGCGCATCCGCCAGATCGAATCGAAGACCATGTCCAAGCTGCGGCACCCGTCGCGGTCGCAGGTACTGCGCGACTACCTGGACTGATCCCACAACTCCACAATGCAGCAGCAGGGCCGGCTCCCCGAGAGGGGGACCGGCCCTGCTGCCGTAAACGCATCGGCGATGACACGGCAGGACAAGCCGCGGTGTGCCGCCGTCGGGAACCGCCGGCCCACCGGACAAGTAAAGGGCGCCGTTCCCTTTGGGGGAACGGCGCCCTTCAACGTGGGTGCCTGTCAAGCCTTGCCGCGCGCGGTGAGGCTGCGCCGGCAGCTATTCCGGCAGGGCCTATGAGGCGCTGGCGCCGGCCTTTTCGGTCAGGCGGCCGGTTTCGTCCTGCCACTCCGAGGCTTTCGAGCGAAGCTGCGGCTCGTGCTGCCGGGCGTGGTGCCCGCAGAAGAGGAGTTCGCCGCCAGAGGAGGCCAGGACCACCCGTACATAGGCCTGAGCGCCACAACGGTCGCAACGGTCCATTGCGGTCAGTTCACGGGGGGCTACTGCTGTTGTCATGATGACCTCCTTACGAGTGCGTCTATCCATACAACCATCCGGACCCCGCAAAACTTCGCATCTTTAGGTCACTTTCGCTCACCGCGTATCACATCTGGGTAACAGCAGGGAGCTGCGTCACATGCCGCGCCTCGGCTCGGCGCGGTGCACCAGCGCGATGGCAAAGGGGATTAGCCTAGTAACGGTCCGTTATTCGCGGCGGGCCGCGGCTAGGAACCGCAGTTCTGTCTTGCCAAGGAGCACCTTTACACGTGGCGCCAACGAAGTCTGAGTACACAGCACGCCATCTTTCCGTCCTGGAAGGACTGGAAGCCGTCCGCAAACGGCCGGGCATGTACATCGGTTCAACCGATTCCCGCGGATTGATGCATTGCCTCTGGGAAATCATCGACAACTCGGTGGACGAGGCCCTGGCAGGCTACGGGCAGAGCATCAAGATCACCCTGCACCCGGACGGGGCCGTGGAGATTCACGACGACGGCCGCGGCATCCCGGTCGACGTGGAGCCGAAGACCGGTCTGAGCGGTGTCGAAGTGGTGTTCACTAAGCTGCATGCCGGCGGAAAGTTCGGCGGCGGCTCCTACACCGCCTCCGGCGGCCTGCACGGCGTGGGCGCCAGCGTGGTCAACGCGCTGTCCTCCCGGCTGGATGTCCAGGTGGACCGCGGCGGCAAGACCTACGGAATGTCCTTCCGGCGCGGCGAGCCCGGAAAATTCATCGACCCGGCCAAGGGGCCCGGTCCGGAGTCCACCTTCGAGCCGTTTGTCACCGGCTCCAAGCTGGAGGTCGTGGGGACCGCCAAGCGCGGTGTGACCGGCACGCGCATCCGGTACTGGGGAGACCGGCAGATCTTCACCCCTGACGCGAAGTTTTCCTACGAAGAGCTGCAGAATCGGGCCCGGCAGACCTCCTTCCTGGTACCCGGGCTGAAGATCACGCTGCGCGACGAGCGCAAGATGCCCGGTACCCCTGGCGAAAACGGTCCGTTCGAAGAGGTGTTCCACCACGACGGCGGCATCGCCGAGTTCGTCGACTACCTGGCCAACGACAGTGCCGTCACCGATGTCTGGCGCTTCCACGGTTCGGGCAAGTTCAAGGAAACCGTTCCGGTGCTCGACGAAAACGGCCACAGCAAAATTACCGAGGTCGACCGCGACTGCGAGGTGGACGTGGCCCTGCGCTGGGGCATCGGCTACGACACCACGGTGCGATCGTTCGTGAACATCATCGCCACGCCCAAGGGCGGCACGCACCAGAGCGGTTTCGAACAGGCGCTGTTGAAGACCTTCCGCAAGGTGATCGAGGCCAACGCCCGCAAGCTCAAGGCGGGCAACGACAAGATCGAGAAGGACGACGTCTTCGCGGGCCTGACCGCGGTGCTCACCGTCCGTCTGGCCGAGCCGCAGTTCGAAGGCCAGACCAAGGAGATCCTCGGCACCTCGGCCGTGCGGGCCATCGTGTCGCGCGTGGTGGAGAAGGAGTTGGCAGCGAAGCTCGGTTCGTCGAACCGGGGGGACAAGGCGCAGTCCGCGTTGCTGCTGGAGAAGGTTGTCAGCGAGATGAAATCCCGCATCTCGGCCCGCGTCCACAAGGAGACGCAGCGGCGGAAGAATGCGCTGGAGACATCCACCATGCCCGCAAAGCTGATCGACTGCCGCACCAACGAGGTCGAACGGTCCGAGCTGTTCATCGTTGAGGGCGACAGTGCCCTGGGCACCGCCCGGCTGGCTCGCTCCTCGGACCATCAGGCGCTGCTGCCGATCCGCGGCAAGATCCTCAACGTTCAGAAGGCCTCCGTCGGAGACATGCTGAACAACGCCGAATGCGCCGCCATCATCCAGGTGGTGGGGGCCGGATCCGGCCGCAGTTTCCAGTTGGATGCCGCCCGCTACGGCAAGGTCGTCCTGATGACCGACGCCGACGTCGACGGCGCGCACATCCGCACGCTGCTGTTGACCCTCTTCTTCCGCTACATGCGGCCGCTGGTGGATGCCGGCCGGGTCTACGCCGCGGTGCCGCCGCTGCACCGGGTGGAGATCATCAACGCCGGATCCAAAGCCAACGAAGTCGTTTACACCTATTCTGAAAACGAGCTGCACAAGCTGCTCGCCACCCTGGAGCAGGACGGCCGGAAGTACAAGGAGCCGATCCAGCGGTACAAGGGGCTGGGCGAGATGGACGCCGACCAGTTGGCCGAAACCACCATGGAACCGAGGCATCGCACGTTGCGCAGGGTGCGGGTCGAGGATGCCGAAGCCGCCGAACGGTCCTTCGACCTGTTGATGGGGTCGGATGTGGCACCGCGCAAGGAGTTCATCGTTGCAGGAGCCTCCATGCTGGACCGTGAACGGATCGACGCCTAAGACGCCAGACCGGGCGCCACCAGCAGCACGGTCGGCACCGCCAGCAGCAGCGCCGAACCCAGCAGCACCGCCGATTGGGCGGGGCGGCCGAGGCCTGGAACGGGGGAGAGCAGCCGCCGCAGCCGGTGTGCCGTGACGAAGGTTTCCGTCTCTGCGGCGCCGAGCAACGCCTTCGCAGGGTCGCCGACGCCGGTGGCCACGGCCCCTGCCCCTGGCTGCGGCCGCTCGCCCGCCGCGACGACGGCGATAGCCCGCACGAGTGTCTCACGGTCCGAGGTCTTCAAGGCGTGATCGTCTGCGAGCATCTCGGTCAGTTCGTTCACGGCCGTCCGGGCCAGCTTCGAGGTGGGGAGCCACGGCAGCGCTGACCGCCAGGCCGCGAAGGCCCATAACAGCAGGTCGTGGCGCTGGTCCAGATGCGCCTTTTCGTGCGTCATCACGGCCTGCAGCTCCTCGGGGGAGAGCAACTCGAGCAGTCCGTTGGAGAGCACCGTGACCGAGCCGCCGCCGCCCGGCAGGCAGTAGGCGACCGGCGCCGGATGGTTGATCACCAGGGTCCGCGGGGAGTCTGCGGACGGGGAGCTGAGCAAGTTCAGCAGGTCGCGGTGCCGGCCGCGCTGTTTGCGGATCTTGTAGTAGGTCAGCAGCAAAGTGAAGACCAAATGGACGGTCAGCAGCAGGGCCGCGCTGAGCGCGAACACGTGAATCAGGTCAAGTCCGGCAGCAGGGCTGTCGTCCAGCAGCAGGCCGGTCAGGCCACGGAGACCCTGGAGCAGGTTTTCCCCCAGCGGTTCCAGCCCCCACGTCAGCATGGCGCCGATCATGGACAACCCGCCGGCCAAGGCGATGGCCTGCCACAGCACCAGTGCCGTCTCGGGGCTGCGGGCGGTCCAGCGTGCCCGCGAGAGCATGATGGGAGCCGGCCACGCCAGAATTACCGCCAAGGCGGCCAGCAGGTAGGAGGCCAGGAACATGCGGCTTTAGCTGGAGGAGAGGATCTTGCGCAGTGCCTCGGCCTCTTGCTCGCTGACCGTGCCGATGAAGCGGGCCAAGACGGCCTCGCGGTCCGGCGCCGAGCCCAAAACCTCATGCATCAGCTCCACGGTGTGCTCTTCGCGGCTGGTGACGGCCCGGTAGCGGTGTGGGCGGATATCCCGGCCGCGCTGGACCAGTCCCTTTTTCTCCAGCCGGGACAGCACTGTCAGAACCGTCGTAACGGCCAGTTCCTTGCCGTCCGCTCCGTCGGCGGTGGTCTGTGCCAGCAGGTCGCGCAGTTCGTTGGCCGTCAGCCCGGTTTCTTCAGAATCGGCGGCGTTCTGGGACCACAGCACGTCCATGACTGCCCGTTCCAGATCTCCGAGAGTAGCCATTTGGTTCCTTTTCGTCTCTTAACGTCGCATCCACGGCCTGCGGAACCTTCCCGCGACCGTGCTCTTGGTCTCTAATTTACCGTCTTTCGGGCAAATGTTCTACAGTACGTAGAAGATTAAGTTCTACAGGTTGTAGAAATGGTTCCGGACTCGTCCGGGAAGCACGTCAGTCCGGGAGGCACGGGTTGGAAGCACTGGAAATCGCGCGGTGGCAGTTCGGCATCACCACCGTGTATCACTTCCTGATGGTGCCCTTGACCATTGGTCTGGGGCTGCTGGTCGCGATCATGCACACGGCGTGGTATCGCACCGGCAAGGACCAGTACCTGCGGATGACCAAGTTCTGGGGCAAGTTGTTCCTGATCAACTTCATCATGGGCGTGGCCACCGGTCTGGTCCAGGAGTTCCAGTTCGGCATGGCCTGGAGCGAGTACAGCCGCTTCGTCGGCGACGTCTTCGGCGCCCCGTTGGCCATGGAAGCCCTGCTTGCGTTCTTCGTGGAATCCATCTTCCTGGGCCTGTGGATTTTCGGCTGGGGCCGGCTGCCCAAGGCCGTGCACCTGCTCAGCATCTGGTGTGCCTCGCTGGCCACCATCGCTTCGGCCTACTTCATTTTGGCCGCCAACTCCTGGATGCAGCACCCGGTCGGCGTCGAAATGATCGACGGGCGGCCGGTCATGGTGGACGTCTGGGCCGTGCTGACGAACAACACCCTGCTGGTGGCCTTCCCGCATACGATCTTCGGCGCACTCTCGGTTGCCGGTGGCTTCCTGCTGGGCATCAGCTGGTACCACCTGTGGAAGCGCCGCCGCGACGGCATCGACACCGTCGGTGCTGACGGCCGCGTGGTCGTCGGTTCGGATCCAGCCCGCGGCCGTGACGCGGCCGACCACAAGGTCTGGCTCCGCTCGCTGCGGATCGGCGCCGTCGTCGCGGTTGTTTCCTTTGCCGGGGTCTCCCTCACGGGTGACCTGCAGGCCAAGCTTATGTTTGACCAGCAGCCCATGAAGATGGCCGCCGCCGAGGCCGCCTGCCACGACGGCACCGGCTTCTCCATCCTCTCGGTCGGCGACCTCGGGTCCAACGACTGCAGCGACATGGTGGCCGTGGCGGAACTGCCCGGGATGCTCTCCTTCCTGGCCAACGGCGACTTCGACACCGACATCCGCGGCATCAACACCCTGCTGCCGGAGTACCAGGAACGCTTTGGCACCCACCTGCCGGACAATCCGATCTACGGCGAGCGTGCCGGCACCGAAATCGACTACGTGCCGGTCATGGAGGTTACCTACTGGGGCTTCCGCATCATGATCACCTTCGGCATGCTGGCAGCGGCCGCCGCCGTCGTCGCCCTATGGGTGGTGCGCAAGGGCACCGTGCCCGAGTCGAAGTGGCTGATGCGGCTGGCCGTGTTCGGCATCCTGGCGCCGTTCGGCGCGAACTCGGCCGGCTGGATCTTCACGGAAATGGGCCGCCAGCCGTTCGTCGTCGCGCCCAACCCGGATCCGGACGGCATCGACAACGTCTTCATGTTCACCGCCGCCGCGGTCTCGCCGGGCGTCTCACTGGGGGAGCTGATCTTCTCGCTGAGTGCCTTCACGCTGGTTTACGGCGCGTTGCTGGTGGTGGAAGTGAAGCTGCTCGCGACCTACTGCCGCGGCGGTGTGCCCTCGGCGATGCCTGAACTGCAGCACGGATCGACCGCGGAAGGCGCGGAGAAGGACGACGACGGCGGCCCGGACGGCGGCGACGGCACCGGCGGCCGCGTCAAGGACAGCGGCGCCGATGATGTGCTCAGCTTCGCCTACTGAACTTATCTCCCACGGAACGATAAGAGGACTACATGGAAACCCTGCCCACTGTCTGGTTCATCGTCATCGCCTTCTTCTGGACCGGCTACCTGTTCCTGGAAGGCTTCGACCTGGGCGTCGGCATGATGATGCGCGGCTTCGCCCGGAACAACACCGAACGGCGCGTGCTGCTGAACACGATCGGCCCGGTCTGGGACGGCAACGAAGTCTGGCTGATCACCGCGGGGGCCGCCACTTTTGCGGCCTTCCCGCAGTGGTATGCCGCGCTGTTCTCCGGCCTCTATATCCCCCTGGTCCTGGTGCTGCTGGCCCTGATCTTCCGCGCCGTTGGCATCGAATACCGCGGCAAGGTGGACTCCGACCGCTGGCGGTCCGGGTGGGACTGGGCGATCGCGCTGGGCTCGCTGGTCGCAGCCTTCGGGGTCGGCGCCATGCTGGGCCTGACCACCACCGGGCTGCCCCTCGACGCCAACGGCGACCGGGTGGGCGGAGCGTTCGCCTGGTTCAACGGTTACGCCGTGCTCGGCGGGCTGGCCGTGGTGGGCTTTTGCCTGGTGCACGCGGCAGCGTTCCTGGCCTTGAAGACCGACGGCGACGTCCGGTTGCGGGCCAAGGCACTGGTGCTGCGCTGGCTGCCGGTGGGATTGCTGCCGCTGGCCGCGTGGGCTGCGGCGCTGGTGCTGCGCAACGGCAAGACGGTCACCGTAGTGACACTGCTGGTTGCCGCTGTCGGCGCGGTGGCCGCCTGGCTGCTGGCCAAAGCCGGCCGGGACGGACTCTCCTTCGCCGGGCTCGGCATCTTCCTGGTCGCCGGGACGGTGACGATCTTCACCGCGGTGTTCCCCACGGTGCTGCCCTCCACCCTCGACGAGGCGTTCAGCCTGACGGTGGAATCGGCCTCGTCCTCCGGCTACACGTTGGGCGTGATGAGCGTGGTGGCGCTGTTCGGCATCCCGGCCGTCTTGGTCTACCAGGGCTACACCTACTGGGTGTTCCGCAAACGGGTGAGCTCGTCAGCCATCCCCGCCGCACACGCCGTCGTCGCACAGTAAAGGAAGCACAGTGAAGGAAGCACAGTGAAACCCATGCTGCCGGTGGGCGCCGCCGGCAAACGCGCGCTGTACCTGCTGGGACTGGCCGCGGCGGTCAAAGCCGCCGGGCTGGTGCTGCTCGCGTCGGCGGTGGCCAGCGGGGTGGCCGGCTTGGCGGCCGGGACCTTTAGCTGGGACGGGGTGCTGCTGCCCGGCGTCATCGGCGCCCTGCTGCGAGCGGCGGCGGCCTGGGGCCAGGATGTGGCGGCACAGCGGGCCGCAGCCGGAGTCAAGGAGGACCTGCGGGCCCGCCTCTCCGCGCGGATCCTGGACGATGGAGGTGCCACCTCTGACGGAGCGAACTCCACCGGTGACGGCGCCCTGAGCGTGCTGGCCACCCGGGGCCTGGACAACCTGGACGACTATTACACCAAGTACCTGCCGGCACTGGTGACCTGTGCCGTGGTACCCCTGCTGGTGGGGCTGCGGATCCTGACCGCGGACTGGGTGAGCGCACTGATCGTGGTGCTCACGCTGCCACTGGTGCCGGTCTTCATGATCCTGATCGGCAAGCACACCGAAGACCGGACGGAACAAGCCGCCGCGGCCTTGGACCGGCTTTCCGACCACCTGCTGGAATTGGCCCGCGGGCTTCCGGTCCTGGTCGGCCTGGGCCGGGCGGCGGCACAGACCAGGGCGCTGCGCGATGTCGCCAGCGCCTATCGCGAACGGACCATGGTCACGTTGCGGGTAGCCTTCCTCTCCTCGCTGGCGCTGGAGCTGATCGCCACCATTTCCGTGGCCGTGGTGGCCGTTTTCGTGGGCATCCGGCTGGTCTATGGCGGGATGGAACTGGAAGCCGGGCTGCTGGCGCTGATCCTGGCGCCGGACTGTTTCCAGCCGCTGCGCGATCTCGGCTCGGCGCACCATGCGAGCGAAGACGGACTGGAATCGCTCAAGCGCAGCAAGGCCGTGCTGGACGCGCCGGCCGGCCGGCCGCTGGTGCCCGCTGCCGGTCCCGTGCCCGCGGCAGGCGGGGGAGCACCGGAAGTGCGGGTGTCCGGGTTGTCCGCAGGGTACCCCGGGCGGGGGCAAATAGTGGAAGGGCTGGATTTCACCGCGCCGGCGGGCCGTATCACCGCCCTGTCCGGACCGAGCGGTGGCGGCAAAAGCACCGTGCTGGAAGTGCTGGCCGGTCTGCGCCGCGACGGCGCGGGCATCCGGCTGGCCGGGGAAGTGTCCGGCATCCACCGCGGCCGGATTGCCTGGATTCCGCAACATCCGGTTCCCTCGGAAGCGACGGCGGCGGAAGAGGTGGCACTGTATGCGGGGCTGACCGGACCGGCCGGGCGGGCGGCAGCGACGGAAGCACTGTCACGCGTGAACGCCGCCAGCCTGGCGGACGCTGACACCGGCGACCTCAGCCCCGGCGAACTGCGTCGGGTGG
This sequence comes from Arthrobacter sulfonylureivorans, assembly GCF_022637435.1. Lineage (NCBI taxonomy): Bacteria > Bacillati > Actinomycetota > Actinomycetes > Micrococcales > Micrococcaceae > Arthrobacter > Arthrobacter sulfonylureivorans. Next base: position 2,527,231 of record NZ_CP093326.1, on the reverse strand, counting down.
CGGTGGCGCGGGCGCTGGCACGGATCGAACACGTCCCCGGCGTGGATGTGCTGCTCGCCGATGAACCCACGGCCCATGTGGACGAGCAGAGTGCGCGCGCCATTGAGGCGGCGCTGGCCGGGCTTCGGGGCCGCGTGACCACCGTGCTGGTGGCCCATGACCCGGACACGGCGGCGCTCGCCGACCACGTGGTGCCGGTGGTCCCGTCCCGCGGGGAAGCCGCCCCCGCCGCTCGGCCGTCGGGCCATGTTGTGGCCGCTGCCGCTGAGCCGGACACCGACCACACCGATCCTGCGGCCGAGGCACCGGGCGGCCGGACGGACGCGCCGGACGAGGACGTCCCCGCGGCCGGACCTGGCCTGTGGCGGCAAGTGGCCCTGCTGCGGCCATGGAGCCCGCGGTTCCTGGCAGCGCTGTGCTTTGGCCTCGGCGCGGCACTCTTCGCCGTCTCGCTGGCCGGTCTGTCCGGCTGGCTGATTGTCTACGCCAGCGAGCAACCCCCGATCCTGCACCTGATGACGTCCATTGTCGGCGTCCGGTTCTTCGGCATCGGACGCTCGGTGCTGCGGTACCAGGAACGGTTGAAGCTGCACGACGCGGTCTTCGAAAGCACCGACCGGCTGCGGATCCGGCTGTGGAACGGACTGCTGCAGCGACCGGCAGCCTGGCGGCGGCTGGCGCGCGGCGGTGGCGCCCTGGAACGTCTGGTCGGAGATGTGGACGAACTGCGCGATGTGGCGCCGCGGGCCGTCTTCGCCCCGCTGGTGGGCCTGCTGGTGGCTGCGGCCTCCTGTGTGGCCACGGCGCTGCTGATGCCTGCGGCCCTCGGCTGGCAGTTGCTGCTCTCGGCAGTCTGCGTGGTGCTGGCGCCGGCCGTGACGCGTTGGGTGGACCGCCACGCGCAGGCTGCCAACGTTCAGCTCAAGGGCAGGTCGCTGAATGCCGTGACACGGTTGCTGGCAGCCGCGCCGGATCTGGCTGCCAACACCGCCGCCCGGCCGCTGCTGCAGCGGGCCCGTCGGTTGGACCGGCAGGCGACGGCGGCAGTGCAGCGCAGTGCCTGGGCCCAAGGACTAGGCCACGGACTGACCGCCCTGGCCTGTTCGCTGGCCGCGGTGGTGATGATTGGAGCCGCCGGCGGCACCGCGCCGGGGGTGGCCGCCGTCGTCGTCCTCATGCAGTTGGCGCTGGTGGAGCCGTTCATGGCAGTCAACACCGCCGTGCAGCAATGGGGTGCCTGGCGCGCCGCCGGTGTGCGGGTGGCGCCGGATCTGGGCAGCACCGCGATCCCGGCCGACGTGGCGGCCGGGCACGCGGTCGAAACGCTGGAGCTGCGGGACGCGTCCTACCGCTATCCCGACGCGGCGCAGGACGCTTTTGCCGGAGTAGACCTGCGGGTGGAGCGCGGGCAATGGTTGGCCGTGACCGGGCCGTCGGGCAGCGGAAAGTCCACCTTGCTGGGCGTGCTGCTGGGCTTCCTGCCGCTGGCGTCCGGCCAGTATCTGGTCAACGGCACGGCCGCCGATGCGCCGCGCTCCGCCATCGCCTGGATGCCGCAGGAGGCGCACCTGTTCAACTCGACGGTGCGGGCCAACCTGCTGCTGGCCCGGCGGCCTGAAGAGGCGCCGAGCGAGGAGCAGATGCGCTCGGCGCTGACCGCCGTGGGACTCGGCGGATTCCTCCCCGAGCTGCCGGAGGGCCTCGACACCCGGATCGGCCCGGGCGGGCACTTCCTCTCCGGCGGCCAGCGGCAGCGGGTGGCCGTGGCCAGGGCGCTGCTGGCGGACTCAGACGTGGTGCTGCTGGACGAACCGACCGCCCATTTGGACCGCGAGGCGGCGGACGACCTGCTGCTGGATCTGCGGCGGGCACTCGCCGGGAAAGCAGTGGTCATGGTGACCCACGACGAGCGCCAGGCCCAGTGGTGCGACCACCGGCTGCGGATGTCTACCGGCAGGTACGCTGCTGCCTTAGGCTGAGGCAATGACGAATCCCGACCTCCCGGCCGATCCCGGCGGAGGACTGCACTGGCGGGCCATGACGGAAGCGGACATTGACGGCTGGCACCAGTTGATCCATCGGATGGCCGCGGTGGACAAGCCCGTGTGGACCGAGACGAAGGCGGATTTGGCGGAGGCATTCGACGACCCTGCCAACAACCCGGCCGAGTGCACCGCCATCGGGCTGGATGCCGACGGGACCGCGCGTGCGGTGGGCCGGGTCTACGCGAACGCCGGCTCGCCAGTCGCCCACACCTGGGGCGGCGTTGATCCGGACTGGCGCCGCCGCGGCATCGGCAGGGCGCTTTACGCGTGGCAGGCCGACTGCCAGCGGCGCCGGTTCGGCGCGGCCGGCATCACCGGCGGCGTCTTGCGGAGCAGCACCGAGGAACACGATCCGGCGCACAACGCGCTGATGACCGCGGTGGGCGCCAAGGTGGTGCGCTACTTCACCGAAATGACCCGGCCGCTCCAGGAGATTCCGGACGCGCCGCTGCCGCAGGGCTTCGTGTTTGTGGACCTGGACCCGGGCGACAGCGACGCCGTGCGGCTGGCCCACAACGAGGCGTTCGCGGACCACTGGGGCAGCGAGCCACGGGACGAGCGCCGGTGGAAGACCCTGGTGCAGCACCCGGAGACCAAGCCGGAATGGAGCATTTCGGTGGTGGAGGCCGCCTCCGGCGAGACGGTGGCGTACCAGGTGGCCAGCTTCGATCCGGAGTACAAAAACCAGTCGGGGTACGACGAAGGCTTCACCAACCTGCTGGGCGTCCGCAGGCCGTGGCGCGGCCGCGGGCTCGCCCAGTCGCTGCTGGCCGAAGCCATGCGCCGGTTCCGGGCCGGCGGGATGGCACATGCGGGACTGGGCGTGGATACCGAGAACCCCAGCGGGGCGCTGGCCCTCTACACCCGGATGGGCTACGTGCCGACCAAGCGCTACCTGGACTACGAACTGCCGCTGACCTGACTGGCCTGACCCGGCACGGGCCGCACCGCGGCGGCAGGCGCTGCGCGCCGCCGTCGTGCGTTGGTTCGTGCGACCGCTACGCGCCGACGTCGTGCAGGTGGTGAATGACATCGTGCAGGAAATAGCTGCCCAGGCTGGTGACCGTGAAAACCGAGCCGTTGCTGCGCGTGCCGCTCCGGTCCCACTCAGCCGGGGTTACGGCATTGAAGCCGGCCGCCGCATCGGCTGCCGACGAGGCCAGTTCCTGCGCCACGGCGAGCGGATCCAGGCTGGCGTACTGTCCCTCCACCGCGGCGGCATCCTGGTCCCAGTCCGGGAAGCCGGGATTGTCCTGGCCCAGCATCAGCTGCAGCCGGGTTTCGAATACCCGGCAGAGATCGCGCACGTGGGCCGCGTACTCCAGGACGGACCAGGTGCTGTTGTCCGGGCGGATGCCCACCCCCGGCTCCGCCAGGGCGGCCTGCCAGCGCGGCACGGAGGCCAGCACCGCTGGGCCGATCCGGTCCGGCGTGATGCCGGCCGGATCGAAGCCGCATTCGGGACAGGGCCGTTCGGTGACCCAGGTCCAGTCTTTGCTGTCGGGAGTGATCGGCATGCTGCCAGCCTACGAGTCTTCCGGCTCCTGCAGCGACAAGGACGGATCAGACAAGGACAGGCCGGACAAGGACGGATCAGACAAGGACAGGCCGGACAAGGACGGGCCGACGGCGTCCACCGACTGGGACAGCGGTATGCCGGATCCATCGCGGCGGCCATGTTCGGTGGGCAAGGCCCGCGAGGCCCCGTTGGCGGAACTGGCCTTCGCGGGACCGTGCCCCGCCCAAGCCAGCGTGAGCACGTCTTCGCCCTTCAGGAAGCGGTGTGCGCGGACGCCACCGGTGGCCCGGCCCTTCGCCGGGTACTCGGCGAACGGGGTGACCTTGACGGACCCTGGGGAGGTTCCCGGCAGGGCGTCCTGCGTGGATGCAACGGTGACGACGACGGCGGCCGCATCTGAAGCAGCGACCGAGCCGAAGAACGCTACCGAATCGTCGACGGCCAGCTTGATCCCCGCCACGCCGCCGGCAGTGCGTCCCTGGGCCCGGACCGTGGATGCCGGGAAGTGCAGCAGCTGTGCCTGGCGCGTGATGAAGACCAGCTCGTCGTCGTCGGCCGGCACGCTCAGGCCCACAATGTAGTCCTTGGGCTTGAGCGCGATGATCTCCCAGTCCTCCCGGTTCAGCGGGTACTCCGGGGTGACGCGCTTGGCCACGCCCTGCGCGGTGCCGATGGCCAGCACCTTGTCCAGTGGCGCCAGCGCCACCAGGGATTCGCCCTTCGCGAGCGTGATGAACTCCTTGACCGGAACGCCGCCGGCCAGATTCGGGGAGCCGGCCGCCCCAGCGAGCACCGGCATGTCCAGCACCGGAAGCCGCAGCATCCGGCCCAGCGAGGTGACGGCTCCGATCTCGGCCCGCGCCGTGGTCTTCACCACGGACAGCAGGGTGTCGTGCCGGATCCGCTGGCCGTCCGCCAAGGGCTCCTGGTCCACCGTGCGGGCCAGCTGGCCGGACGCGGAGAGCAGCACCCAGCACGGGTCGTCGGCTATCTGCAGCGGCAGGGCCGCCTTGGCGTTCTTGCCCGCGGCGGCGGGGGCCGGCAGTGCCGTGCCGCGCAGTGGGGCAGCGGCCTCCGATTCGAGCAGCACGGTCCGCCGCGGCGTGGCGTAGAGCGCGGATACCTCGCCCAGTTCGGTGGAGACCAGTTGGCGCAGCGTGGACTCGTTGGCCAGGATCTCCTCCAGCTCCGCAATCTCGCGGCGCAGTTCGTCCTGTTCCTTCTCCAGCTCGATCCGGGAGTACTTGGTCAGCTGGCGGAGCCGCAGTTCCAGGATGTAGTTGGCCTGGATCTCGGACAAATCGTAGATGGCCATTAGCCGTTCGCGGGCGGCGGCGGCCTCGTCCGAGGACCGGATGATCTGGATGACCTCGTCGATGTCCACGATGGCAATCAACAGGCCTTCGACCAGGTGCAGGCGGTCCTTCTTCTTGCCCAGCCGGAACGCGGTGCGCCGGCGGACCACGCCGATGCGGTGGTCCACGTAAACCCGCAGCAGCTCCAACAGGCCCAGCGTGCGCGGCTGCCCGTCCACCAGCGTGACGTTGTTGATGCCGAAAGAGTCTTCCATCGGCGAATAGCGGTACAGCTGGGCGAGCACGGCGTTCGGATTGAAGCCGTTCTTCAGCTCAATGACCAGGCGCAGGCCGTGCTGCCGGTCGGTCAGGTCCACAATGTCGCTGATGCCCTGCAGCTTCTTGGACGTGACCGTGTCCTTGATCTTCTCGATCACCTTTTCCGGGCCGACGCCGTAGGGCAGTTCCGTGACCACCAGGCCGGTGCGGCGGGCGGTGAGCTTTTCAACCTCCACCTTGGCGCGGGTCTTGAACGAGCCGCGGCCGGTGGCGTAGGCGTCCCGGATGCCGTCCAGCCCCACGATCTTGCCGCCCGACGGCAGATCCGGTCCCGGGACGAACCGGATGATGTCCTCGAGCGTGGCTTCCGGATTGGCGATCAGGTGCTGGGCCGCGGCGATCACTTCGCCCAGGTTGTGCGGAGCCATATTGGTGGCCATGCCCACGGCGATGCCGGAGGAGCCGTTGACCAGCAGGTTCGGGAAGGCGGCCGGGAGTACCTCCGGCTGCATCAGCTGGTTGTCGTAGTTCGGAACGAAGTCCACCACGTCTTCGTCCAGATGGTCCGTCAGCGCCAGCGCCGGGGCCGCCAGCCGCGCCTCGGTATACCGCGGCGCCGCCGGACCGTCGTCGAGCGATCCGAAGTTGCCGTGCCCGTCGATCAGCGGCATCCGCAGCGAGAACGACTGCGCCATGCGCACCATCGCGTCGTAAATGGCGGCGTCGCCGTGCGGGTGGAGCTTGCCCATCACTTCGCCGACCACGCGGGCGGACTTCACATGCCCCCGGTCCGGCCGCAGCCCCATCTGGGACATCATGTACAGAATGCGGCGCTGCACCGGCTTCAACCCATCGCGGGCATCGGGCAGGGCACGCGAGTAGATGACCGAGTAGGCGTATTCGAGGAAGGAGCCTTCCATCTCGGAGGTCACGTCAATATCGACGATGTTCTCCGTGAAGTCCTCTTCGGGGGCTGGAGTCTGGCGACGGGGCATGGGTAGTGCTTCGGTCCTTAGTTAAAAGTTGCGGATACAGTGAGTTTATGGCGCAAGAGGCTGATTCCCCGGATTATCCGGATTATTGGGAAGCGGATGTCGTGCTGCGCGACGGCGGGACGGCGCACCTGCGCCCCATAGTCCCGGCCGACGCCGAGGCGCTGCAGGCCTTCCACGTGGGGCAATCGGAAAGCTCCATCTACCTGCGCTTTTTCACCTTCAAGGCCAAGCTCAGCGCGCGCGAACTGGCCCGCTTCACCAACGTCGACTATGTCAACCGCGTGGCCTTCGTGACCACGATCGGCGACGAAATCATCGGGATCGGCCGCTATGACCGGCTCAACGATCCGTCCGAGGCCGAGGTTGCCTTCAACATTTCGGACGCCCACCAGGGGCGCGGACTGGGATCCATTCTGCTGGAGCATCTGGCGGCGGCGGCCCGGGAAAACGGCATCAGCAAGTTCTCCGCCGAGGTGCTGCCGGAGAACCGGAAGATGATCACCGTCTTCAACGACGCGGGCTATGAAGTACGGCGCCATTTCGACGACGGTGTGGTCGCCTTGGAGTTCGACCTTGATCCGACCGAACGGTCCCGTGCCGTCATGGCCGCCCGTGAACACCGGGCCGAGGCCAAAAGCGTTGCGGCCTTGCTCGCGCCCGGATCCGTGGCGGTGATCGGGGCCAGCCGGGACTGGGGCAGCGTGGGCTACTCGCTGCTGGAGAACATCATCGAAGCCGGATTCACCGGCCCCGTCTATGCCATCAACCCGCAGGCCTTTGAACTGAACGGCATGATCTCCTACGGGACCATCGCCGAGGTCCCGGACCCGGTGGAACTCGCCGTCGTTGCCGTCCCCTACGAAGAAGTAACCAAGGTGGCACGCGAATGTGCTGCCGCCGGGGTCAAGGGGATTTTGGTGGCCAGCGACGGTTTCTCCCAAGCCGGCAACGAAGGACTGCAGCGGCAACGCGAACTGGTCCGCCACGCCCGCGCCCACGGCGTGCGCGTGATCGGCCCCGGTTCGCTGGGACTCCTGAATACCGATCCGGCGGTCGCGCTGAATGCGTCCATGGCGCCTGCGATGCCGCCCCGTGGACCGCTTGGGTTGTTCAGCCAGTCGGCAGCTATCGGTGTGCTGCTCTACACCGCCGCCAGCCGGCGCGGGCTTGGCCTGTCCTCCATGGTCTCCGGTGGCAACCGGGCCGACGTTTCCGGCAACGACGTGATGCAGTACTGGGAAGACGACGCGGCCACCAAGGCGGTGGGGCTGTACCTGGAATCCATCGGCAACCCGCGCAAATTTTCCCGGATCGCACGCCGGCTCTCGCTCAGCAAGCCCGTCATCGTGGCCAAGTCCGACGTGATGGGACTGCAGCTGCCGCCGGGCCACGCGGTGCGGACCACCCAGGCGCCGATCGGCGCGCTGGACGCGATGTTCCGCCAGTCCGGCGTGATCCGCGTGGAAACCAACGAAGAGCTGATGGACGTGGCGCAGGTCCTGGTCAGCCAGCCGCTCCCGGCCGGCGCCAATCTGGCCGTCTTCAGCAACTCCTTGGCGCTGGGCAACGTGGTGGCCGACGCCGCCAAGGCCCACCAGCTGGACGTGGTCCGGCTGGAAACCGGGATGGACCTGAACACCGGGCAGTCCAAAGCACTGCCGGTGCTTCGCCAGCGGGTGCGGCAGGCGCTGTCGGCACCCGAGGTGCACGCCGCCGTCGTCACCCTGCTCCCGGCCACCGGAATCCCGACCTCAGTGCTGGCCGACGTGCTGCGCGAATGCGCCGAAGAGGCGGGCAAACCGGTGGTCGCCTCATTTACCGGTGTGCTCGACCTCGCGGAACGATCCGACGGACTGCTGGCAACCGGTGATGAATCCGGCGCCGGTTCGGAACCCGCGGTGGGCGGACTCCAGCGGGCGCTGCCGTGTTTTGCCAGCCCGGGCAGCGCCGTGAACGCGCTGGCAGCCGTGGTCCGCTATGCCGAATGGAAGGCCCGGGACAAAGGCGAGTACACCGAATCGGCCGGCACCGACCCAGCCACGTCCCAGCAGCAGATCGACGCCCTGCTCGCCGGGGTGACCGGGACCGATCTGCTCACACCCACCCGCGCGCAGACCGCCCGGCTGTTGGGTTGTTACGGCATCACCGTGCAGGAGTCCGCCGGATTTACCAACGACGAGGAGGCTGTGGCGGCTGCCGAACGGCTCGGCTGGCCCGTGGCGTTGAAGACCACCGATGCGCGGCTGCGGCAGCGGCTGGATCTGGGCGGCGTCCGGTTGAACATCACCGACGCAACCACGCTGCGCGCCAACATTGCGCACATGCGCGCCAGCCTGGCCCAGTTCGGCGACATTCCGTTGGAGGTCCAGTCAATGGTGCCCGCGGGCCAGGCCTGCACCATCCGTGCGATCGAAGATCCGCTGCTGGGCCCGGTGGTGTCCTTCGGGCTGGCCGGCGACGCCGTGAACCTGTTGGGGGACTGGTCGCACCGGATCCCGCCGCTGACCACGGTGGACGTGGCGGATCTGGTCCGGGGGCCGCGTGCCGCCGGCAAGCTCTTCGGCTACCAAGGCCTGCCGGCGGTGGATGTCCCGGCGCTGGAGGACCTGATTGCCCGGGTCGCACAGCTGAAGGATGAGCATCCCGAGGTGGCGCTGCTGGAGCTCAACCCGGTCCAGCTCTCCGACCGCGGCCTGGCTGTGCTGAACGCCGAAGTCAGGCTCGGCAACCACGCGCACCGAACGGATAGCGCGCGGCGCGCCATGCGTGACTGACCCCGGGTTGGCCATCTGGCAGCAGGGTAGGGGAATATGGAACATATGAGCCACCTTTCGACGGCAGAACGCCGCAGTCTCGACGACGCCCTCAACCGGGCAGGCTTTTACCCGCTGCTGGTTTCCGACGTGGTCCACGACGCCCTGGATCAGCGCGAACCGCTGTCCCATCTGGTCCACCTGGAGACACACTTCGACCGCAATGAGGTGCACCGGCACATCACCGTGCTGGTCCTCACTGAGGACATGCTGGTGATTACCCACGTGGACGACCAGCAGCTGGACGACGAGGGCGAGCAGATGGTGGCTCAGATTTCCACCGAGTCCGTTCCGGTCAGCCAGATCCGTTCGGTGGTGCTCAGCTACGTCTACGCCCAGCCGCAGAACTACACCTCCGCCGACCAGGCCCGCGAGTTGACCCTGGCCATCGCGTGGTCCGGCGGCCAGCGCCTGGACATGGGCCCGGCCGGCTGCGGCGATCCGCAGTGCGATGCAGACCACGGCTACACCGGCAACATCGTCCAGGAAGACATCGTGCTCCGCGTCAGCGCGGAGGCGGACGGACTGCAAGCGGTGCAGAACGCCAAGGATTTTGCCCGGGCACTGCGCAAGCTCAGCACCAGCCACCCCGAACCCGCTGCTGTGCCGGGGCCGGTGCAGCCGCGCCCGCGCATCGGTAACCGTTTGGTCCGCGGCCACCACGGCCGCTGATCCGCGGGACTGACGCTGCGTGACCCTGACACACGAACCGCTTCCGGCCGCCCCGGGCTACGGCCGCAACTCCCTCGCCGAGGTGATGACCAGCGCCGCCGCCGCACTAGGCGCCGACGGCTTCAGTAATGTCCTGCAACTGCCGCAGGCCAGGCGTGTCTGCGTGGTCATGGTGGATGGGCTCGGCAAGGCGCTGTTGAAACAGCGCGGTGGCCACGCGCCGTTCCTGCGCCAGGCGATGGAGAACTCCCGCACCCTCGGGAGTGCCTTTCCATCGACGACGGCGGCGTCCCTCGCCAGCCTGGGGACCGGTCTGGCCCCGGGCCTGCACGGCATGGTCGGCTATGACGTGCTGGACCCGGACCAGGACAAAGTGGTCAATCAGCTCGGCGGCTGGGACGCCAAGGTTGATCCGCATGTCTGGCAGCCGTATCCCACGGTGTTCGAACAGGTGGCGGAACACCTGCCGGTCACCACCGTCAGCCTGCCCCGGTTCGCCGAGTCCGGGATGACCCGGGCGGCGCTGCGCGGCAGTTCGTTCAGGCCGGGTGCAACCAGCCATGCCCGCACCCTCGCGGCGGCCGAAGCCCTGGCAGCCACCGACCGTGCTCTGGTTTACCTGTACTTCAACGAACTGGACAAGGCCGGCCACCGGTTTGGTGCAGCCTCGGCCCAGTGGGGCGGCGAGCTGGAAGAACTCGATTCGGACATGCGTCGGCTGACCCGCCAGTTGCCGGCAGATACGCTGCTGCTGCTGACCGCCGACCACGGCATGCTGGATGTGGCCGAAGAGTTCCGGTTCGACTACTCGGCCGATCCGGCGCTGGTCGCCGGAGTCCGGCACACAGCGGGGGAGCCCCGGCTGGTCCACCTCTACTTTGAGCCGGATGCCACGGCCGCACACCGTGAACAGACGACCGCAGCCTGGCGGGCGACCTACGGGAATCAGGCCTGGATCATCACCCGCGAAGAAGCCATCAACCGAGGTTTCTTCGGCCAAGTCGATCCCCGAGTGCTGCCGCGCATCGGCGACGTGATGGTAGCTGCCCGTGAACCCGTCGCTTTCTATGACACGCGCCGCGTTCCGGAAACCGCGATGTCGGTAGTCGGCCAGCACGGCTCCCTCACCAAGGCCGAGCGCGAAGTACCCCTGCTGACTTTGGCCGCCCCAACCAAACGGCGCTAGGAATGCGCCGGGCGCACGCCTGGCGCAGCATGCTTCTTCTAAAGCCTCGACGCCGGGCTTGGAACGCTCTACTTCAACCCGATCCCGGACTACTGGCCGATCCACCTGCACCATACCGCCCGCCACGTGCCTTCTGTCCTTGACTCTCGCCAACGGGGTTGGCGGAGTCGTCTCAGAGTTATTGGTCGCGAGGATCACGCTCGCGCAGGCGCAAAGATTCTCACCGGGCAGTACGGGAAAACATTCCCAAACTGTCATACCCGGCTGGTTGAGTTGGGTTATGGACGGGATGGCGGAGCGGGGACCGGTTTCTGGGGAGGGCCGGCGGTTGCCTACGCAGGAGGAGCGTGAGGCGGCGATCGCGGCGATTCTGGCGCGGATGAAACCGGCCCGGAAAGAGCCGGCGCCGGTGCGGTGGGCGGAGCCGGTGTTCGAGCCGGGTCCTGACCCGTACGCGGGGCTGGTGGTCCCGCCGGCACCGGAGGAGGAGCTTGATCAGGGGAACCGGGCGTATCGGGAGGACTTCGCGGCCTGGGAGCTCGACGATGGCACCGACCGGCCGCCGGGGGTGGGGGCGGTTCCGGCGGAGTTCGCCGATTTGCCGAACCTGCCCGAGGGGTGCTGGCTGCCGGAGGGTTTGTTCGAGTCGAAAGCGCACGCTGACTATTTCGCCGAGCGCCTGGAAACGCTGGTGGCGGGGGCGGAGCCTGCGGTGCTGCTGGCCATGCTGGCCGGTTCGGGCACCGGCGGGCTGGGGTATCAGGAGACGGTGGAGCATCTGGCCGCGGTGCACCGGGTGAGGTGTTGGCTGGACGGCCGGGAGGTGGCGCTGGAGGCGCGGCTGGGGGAGACGGCGCTGGCGCAGTTGCCGCCGCCGGGGCCGGGCTGCACCACGTTGCGGCAGCGGCAGCTGCTGGCCGCAACGTCGGCGGCGGAGGAACTGGGCTGCCTGCTCGGCCTGCCCGAGGAGCAGGCCCGGGCGAGGCTGGACCAGGCGGGCGACCTGCACCGGTTGTTTCCCGCCACGCTGGCGGCGATGGCCGCCGGGGAGCTGGACCGGGAGCAGGCCGCGGTCATCGTCGTCCAGGGCAGGTCCCTGCCCGAGGAGGCCACGGCCGGGTTTGAACAGGCCTTGTTGGGCCGGGTGAAGGGCAGGTCGTTGCGGTCGCTGCGGGGCATGGCGCGGCGGCTGCGCGAGCGCACGCATCCGGAGAGCATCACTCGGCGCCGCCGGAGCGCGGAGGAGCGGCGGAACGTGGGCGTGGAACCGGCGCCGGACGGGATGGCGTGGCTGAACGCGTACCTGCCGGCCGAGCAGGCCGCCGCGATCGATGACCGGCTCACCCGGACCGCCGTCCACCTGCGCGGCCAGCACGGCGAGACCCGGTCCAGGGGGCAGTTGCGGGCGGACGTGTTCGCGGACCTGCTTATGCATGCGGGGATGGATACCGGCCCGGCGGCCGGGATCCATGCCGAACCGTCGGTCACCGTCCCGGTGCTCTCGTTACTGGGGCTGGGCGGGGAACCGGCCACGCTGGACGGGTACGGTCCGATCCCGGCGGACGCGGCCCGGCAGTTGTGTGCGGATGCGAAGTCGTTTTACCGGATCCTGACGCATCCGGAGACCGGGGCCAGGCTCTCCTACGGCAAGAGCCGGTACCGGCCGCCGGCGGATCTGGCCCGGATGGTGCGGAAACGGGATGAGGTGTGTCCGTTTGCCGGCTGCCGCAAACACGGCAAGGCCTGCCAGATCGACCACACCCAGGCCTTCCGCGCCGACGGCGCGACGGGCGAAACCGATGCCGGGAACCTGGGTCCGCCGTGCGAGACCCACCACGGGCTGAAAACGAACGCGGGCTGGAAAATGGCACAGCCCTCGCCCGGCGTGTTCGAAGTGACCACCCCGGCCGGCCGGACCTACACCGACCGGCCCGGCGAAGACGTCGCCCCGTCCGGCCGACCGGCCTATCCGCCCGCCGTCGCCGTTGCGCTCCCCGAGGATCAGCGCCGGCAAATCGAACCGCTGGTCATTCAACCGCCAACGGGACCCGGGCCGGGGGAAGCTACAGATGACGATTGGCTGCCGGCCTGGCACCCCGCCCGCAAAGCGCGGGCAGCGGGTGACCGGCAGCAGGATGCACCGTCACCGAACCAACTGCAGGACCCGCCACCGTTCTAGGAGGAAGGTCCGCGTGTCTGGCGGTAGCCGATTGGGATTGGGCCCCGGGTGAAAACCGGTAGGTGGCTAGGAGCGCCGCTGTTTACTCGGCGAACAGCCGTCAGTCGTGCTTTTTGCCGAAGACTATTTCGTCCCAGCTGGGGACGCTGGACCGTTTGGGCTTGATGGTCCGCTTGGGCGGTTCCGGTGCCGAGTCCGCTCCATCGGCGTCGTCCGCATCGGTTGCTGATGCGGATCGCGCCGTCCCAGATCCAACCTGTTCCGCCCGGTTCTTGTCCCAGACAGAGGCCTTGGCCTCAGGCACGGTTTTCACCGGAGCCGTGGAAGGCCGCAGTTCTTCTGCCGGATGGGCTGTGGATGAGTGGGCGGCTTGCGCGTCATCGCGCGCTTCGTCGTCGTCCTCGGCCTCTTCGGCAATGTAATCGTACGATTCATGATCGTCGCCGTCGGTGTCCTCGGCGGGTTCGTCCCTGAGGAATTCCGGCGCGCCGGAGAGCGTGATCTCGTGCGTGAGGGTGCTGATGCCATGGTCCAAGTCCAATGAGGAGAAGGAGCCGTCGTCGTAGGCCGGAGCCAGCGTCAGCGGGAAACCGGCCCGCGGACGAACGGCGGGCTCGTCGTCGTGATGATCCGCTTCATCAAAGGAATCATGTTCGAGCGAGTCGCGTTCAAACGAGTCGCGGGGATGGGCTGCGGGCACCGGGCCCTGGGTGAGCATCAGGGCCAGCGCGTCGTCGGCGTCCTCATCGACGCCCAGCCGCTGACCGCGGCGCGAGCGCAGCACTTCCAGCAGCTCCTCCGACTCGGCGGACTGCTCGTCCTCCTGCTTGTCCGCGGGGTCGAGGTCCGCCACGCTGTCGGCCTCAAAGTCGAATACGTGGTCGGTAACGGCCTTCAACCGGCGGCCGGGCACAGGACCCTCCACCGTTTCGAGCTCGCTCAGCTGTTGCGCCCACCGGTTGGCGTTTTGGATGGTGCGGCGGGCAGCGTGGAAGATCCACCTGGCCGGCGGTTCTTCTCCGATCGACTCCGTGGCCGGTGCCGCTGGGACGGGGAACGAGGCCACGATCTCCCAGGTGCCGTCGTTGCGCCGCCAGGAGTCCCAGTTCATCGAGTCCGGTTCGATGCCAAAGGCATGGATTCGGTGGTCCACCATCCCACCCAAGGTGGCCGGCTCATCGCCAAAGGCCGAACGGTAGCCGTCATGGCCGGGCAGCGGGCCGGCCACCTCTACGTTGCGGGCTTGCTCAACAATGTAGTGCCGCTCTGCCAGCACCGGGCTTTCGTAGCGCCGGATGCGTTCGAGGCCAAGGCCGGATTCAGCCGCAACCTCCTCGGCGGTAGCGCCTGCACGAATGCGCGCCTGAATCTCGCGCGGTGAGAGGCCTGCTTCCGCTGGCTCGCCGGCGCCGGGAGCGCGTGTGGTTGTAGGGCGAAAAACCGCTGTTCGCAGGGCCTCGTCTATCGTCAGACGGTAGTCGTCTCCACCTGCGCTCAACAGCAGATGTTCGCCATCCTCATGGACACCCACCAGCCGTAGATCCTGCATGAAAACCCTCCACCAGACGACACTTTCTGCTTGAAACTCTGCCACCGATACAGTGCTTTTCCTATTGTTTTCGCGGGTGTGGCGTGGAGTTTGTGGCCAAGGTCGCCGTCCCCAGTTGACGGGCTCAAGGCGGCAGCACCTGCCCCGGCGGCCGGGAAGTTTGTCATGCGAACGGTAAATAGGCAAGAATCTTCGCGTCACGGGCACAAATCCGACGGCGGATACGTTGACCTGTGAGCGGCTCGTCAGGCGCGGGACACCCAGTCCCGGGGCGGGGGGATCCTGCCTTGATGAACCGGGACTGGAAGGGAGTGAACGAACAACAATGGCCACTGACTACGATGCCCCTCGGAAGCCGGACGAAGAGACCAGCGAGGAGTCCATTGAGGAGCTGAAGTCGCATCGGCGGACCGATAAGCAGTCTTCCGTCGTCGACGAGGATGAGGCCGAGGCAGCGGAAGGGTTCGAACTGCCCGGCGCAGACTTGTCCGGCGAGGAGTTGCTGGTGCGCGTGCTGCCGGCGCAGCAGGATGAATTTACCTGCGCTTCCTGTTTCCTGGTACGCCACCGGTCGCAGGTGGCCAAGGAGAAGGACGGACTGCTCTATTGCACGGACTGTGAGGGATAGCTAGGCGCTGTGCAGGATAGCTGCACAGCGCCCGCCCTCGTGCTGTCTGCTTTCAGCTGCGCCGCTGCCGATGGTGCAGCTGGAAGCGACGTCGGGCTAGTCCTTGTCCTGCGCAGGACGATTCAAGGCCGCGGCGAGTTGCTGCGGGCGGCGCGTCGAGGCTATCCAGTACGGTGTCAGGTCCGTTTCGTCGGTGATCTGGATGGTGACCACCGGATCAATCCAGCCCCGCATGCACATATAGGCGGTGCCGTTCAGTTTGGGACCGCGCTGCTCGGTGGCGGCCTCACCGGTATATGCCTCCACCTGGCCAACATAGCGACGCTCGATTTGGGCGCGGCCCACGTGCAGCATGGTGTCGGTGACCAAGATCCGCGGTGTGGATGCGATCAGCAGCACAGCCAGCAGGATGGCGGCAACGATGGCGCCGATGATGCCTGCGGTCATGCTGATCGGTGCCAACATCACGACGACGGCGGCGGCGGTGCCGGCCGCAATCAGCCAGACCCAGAAGTTGGGCCACAGCCGCTCATCGTAGTGAGTCACGGAAGAAGGACCGCCGGCGGGACCGGAGCCGCCTGCAGGGGTCGCTGGTTGTGTCATGCACTCAGCTTTTCACCTTTTGGCAGCCATTTCACCTTGCCTCCGCCGCGGCTGCGGAACCGGCCCCGCCCGCGGGCGGGAGGGCTGAAAACGCGCTAGAGTGTTGTGCGGAATATCTCAGCGGGCGAGCCTTTGGAACGCCGGAAAACAGCCCGCACCTTCGCCCCTCTCAAGGACAGACGATCACGAGTGCAGCAGACAATTGAAACACTGACCGTCCAGCTGAAAATGCTCGACGAAGGACTTGAAGCGCCCTCCTACGCCCATCCGGGAGATGCCGGCGCGGACCTGCGGACCCGCATTGATTTCCGGATCGCTCCGGGGGAGCGGATCCTGGTGCCGACGGGCGTGGCGCTGGCGCTGCCGCACGGTTACGTTGCCCTGGTGCATCCTCGGTCCGGTCTGGCCACTAAGCACGGACTGACCATAGTCAATGCCCCTGGCACCGTTGACGCCGGTTACCGGGGCGAAATTGCGGTCACCCTGCTCAACACTGATGCCAGCGAGACGCTAACTTTCAAACGGGGCGACAGGATCGCTCAACTGGTCATCCAGAAGGTGGAGACGGCCGCTTTCGAGCTTGTCGCCGAGCTTCCCGATTCCGCCCGCGGCGCCGGCGGATTCGGGTCCACCGGAGGGTTCGGCGCACAGTAAAGACGCGGGCTCGTGTGGCGGCAATGCCCGCCGGCACGGACGGCGGCCATCCTGCCGCAGGCGGCAGCAAGGCCGCGCAGACTTCAGAGCAACCCGGCAAAACCGGAGGAAGAGGAAACTCAGGCTATGGCATTTGGGCGTTCCAAAAAGAAAAACCAGAACGACGGCGAAGAGCTCGCCACCGAGGCTGCCACCGTACCCGGTGAGGATGCCACGCGGCAGGCGCCGCAGAGCGGTCCCCGCCGCAACGGTCCCTTCGACGACTCCGAACAGGACGCCGGGATCGACTACCTGGACCTGGGCGCCCTGAAGATCCGTCCCCGGGAGGGCCTGCAACTGCGGCTTGAGATCGAGGAAAAGTCGCAGCGGGTCGTGGCCGTGACGCTGGATTTTGGCGGATCGAACCTGCAGCTCCAGGCTTTTGCCGCGCCTAAGTCCGAGGGGTTGTGGGATGAAATCCGCACCCAGATCGCCAGCTCCGTCGGTTCCCAGGGCGGTACCGTCCAGGAGGTTGACGGGCCGATGGGTACCGAAGTCGTGGCGAAGCTTCCGGCGCAGAGTTCGGACGGTCAGAAGGGCTACCGGGTAGCCCGGTTCCTCGGTGTGGACGGGCCGCGCTGGTTCTTGCGCGGCGTCATCGGCGGCCCAGCCGCTCTGGACCGTGCCAAAGCTGCCGACCTCGAGGAATTGTTCCGGGCCACCGTGGTGGTCCGCGGCACACAGCCGCTGCCGCCCAAGGACCTGCTGCAGCTGAAGATGCCGAAGGGTGCCGCCGAGCAGCAGCAGGCCGCCGAGGCGCAGCGACCCGGACTGTCCGCCCCCGAGCGGGGCCCGGAAATCACCGAGATTCGCTGACTTGCCTGAGCTTCCGTCCGGTTCCGGGGGCAGCCCCATGGCGCAGTTGCCCGAGCGCGGCCATGTTGCTGGCAGCGGCCTGGTGGAGGCTATAACCATCGAGCCGCCCGGTCAGCCGCCGCGATTTGCCGCCGTCGTCACCGATGCAGGCCAGCAGCATCCGGGAAAATCCCGGGACGGCGGGCATCCACGGGTCAGGCTGGTCTGGCTGGGACAACACCGCGTCCCGGGGATCGTGGCTGGTATCCGGCTCTCGTTCGAGGGCATGCTGTTCCGCGTGGACGGCCTGGCTACTATTTACAACCCGCGCTACGAGATCCTCAGTCCGTTGGAGAATTGACCTATGACAGATCAGCAGCCGGACTCCGGTCCGCAGCACAGCGGGCGGCCGAACGACGGCGCGCAGCAGCCTGCGGCCAGCCCCGCCCCCGCCGAAGAACCAGCCAAGGAGAGGCCGGACGCTGCCGAAGCACTCGCCAGCAGCTATGCCGCGCGTGCCGGGGTCCAACGGAGCGCCGACGGACAGATCGACGTTTTGAAGACCGTGGGCGGTGTCCGTGGGCTGGCCGAAAGCATCCTGCCCGGAGTGATCTTCCTGGTGGTCTTCACCATTGGCCAGGAGCTCGGCCCCGCGCTGATTGGGGCGGTGGCGGTCGCGGCCATCTTCACCGTGCTGCGACTGGTACAGCGGGGCACCGTCACGCAGGCATTCTCCGGCCTGGTGGGGGTTGCCATCTGTGCGTTTGTCGCCAACACCACCGGGCGTGCCGAGGACTTCTACGTCTGGGGCTTCTTCACCAATGCGGCCTACATCGTGGCCATGCTGGTAACGATTGCGGTGAAATGGCCGGCGCTGGGACTGATTTTCGGGCTGATCCGCAACGAGGGGACCGCATGGCGCAAGCAGCCGCAGCGGCTCAAGGCCTACACCATCGCCACATGGATCCTCACGGCGGTGCTGTTCCTGCGGCTCGCAGTGCAGGTGCCGCTCTACCTGATGGGCGATGACGGGCTGGTGGCACTGGGCACCACCCGCCTGCTCATGGGCGTTCCGCTCTATGCACTGGGGCTGTGGCTGGCCTGGCTGGTCTCCCGCCCGGCCGCCGTGGAGGCAAGCCGGGCCGACTGAATTAGTCCGGCGTCAGTCTCCGGCGGCCGGCCGGCCGGTCAGCACCGCCCGCAGGTCATCCTCCGCGGCGATGGTGGTGATGAAGAAGAGCTCGTCGCTGGCTTCGACTACGTCGTCCGGGCTGGGCGTAATCGGAATGTCATCGCGCAGGATCGCCACCACCGTGGCATCCTGCGGCCAGTCGATGGACCCGATCCTGCGGCCGATCAACGCCGAATCGGTGGGAACAGTGAACTCGACCATCGAAGCGATACCGGTCTGAAGCGTCAGCAAGCGGACCAGATCGCCGATCTCCACCGCTTCTTCTACCAGCGCAGTCATCAGGCGCGGGGTGTTCACGGCCACGTCCACGCCCCAGGAATCGTCGAACATCCAGTCGTTTTTCGGATTGTTCACGCGTCCCACCGTGCGGCCCACACCGAACTCGCTCTTGGCCAGCAGGGAGACCACCAGGTTCACCTTGTCGTCGCCGGTAGCTGAGACCACCACGTCGGCATCCTCGAGCCGGGCTTCTCGCAGCGTGGTGATCTCGCAGGCGTCACCGATCAGCCAGCGTGCACCCTTCAGGCCGCTGCGGCCAATCACCTCGGGTTTCGGATCAATCAGCAGGATGTCGTGGTTGTTCGAGAGCAACTCGCGCGCAATCGACGAACCGACGCTGCCTGCACCGGCAATCACGACTCTCATTCGGACTCCTCCACCGGCGGCTTGGACAAAATCCGATCGATCTCGAACGTTGAATCTACGCTCATCATGGCGTGCACGATGTCGCCCTTCTGATAACGGGTGCCCGGGCCCGGCAGGATCCCTTCACCAAAACGCGTCAGGTAGGCCACCCGTGTGCTGGAGGCCGCTTCGATCTCGGTCAGCTCCCGGCCCACCCATCCGTCGTCCAGTTGTACTTCGCCCAAGATGAGGCGTCCGGACGCCTCACGGAAGTCGCCCTTGATGCTCTGCTCGGGCAGGATCCGCCGCAGCACCTGGTCAGCGCTCCAACGCACCGCGGCCACCGTGGGGATGCCTAGCCGCTGGTAGATTTCCGCGCGGCCGGGATCGTAGATCCGCGCCACGACGTGCGGCACGTGGAAAGTCTCGCGAGCCACGCGGGTGGCCAGGATGTTGGAGTTGTCGCCGCTGGAGACTGCTGCGAAAGCATAGGCGTTCTCAATATCCGCCTGCCGCAGGGTGTCCCGGTCGAAGCCAACACCTGTCACTTTGCGGCCGGTGAATCCGGAACGCAGGCGGCGGAAGGCGCGGTCGTCCTGGTCAATAATGGCCACGCTGTGCCCGGAATCAACCAGGGTGTGGGCCAGCGTGACGCCCACGCGCCCGCAGCCCATGATCACAAAATGCGCCATCAAAGTCCTTCCGGCACCAACCTGAAACAGCGGGATACAAATCTACTGCAACCATAACGCCGAACAGGCCGCATCCCCGCCATGACAAGCGCCGGGGCACTGATGCCAAGCATCCGGCCGGCCGGCCCGGTGCGCGTCCACCGCACAACGACGAAGCCTGGGGCGGGGAAGATGCGCGGGGGCGGGGCAGGATCTCGGCCGGGGGAGTTGGAACTCGGCGGCTAAACGCTACGAGGAAGGATCGTCGTCGCGATCCGTAGGCCGGTGGCCGGCAACGGCGGAGTGTGCGTCGCCCTCTTCGTGCCCGGCCTTCTTCTTGCCGAACGGCAGCACCTTGAGCAGCGGGTGCAGGATCGCCATGATGACGAGCCCCCAGGCTAGTCCGAGGACGGCCGAGCACAGGGTGTTCACGAGCCAGGCCAGGAAGCCGCCGACCACCGCGATCCCGACGATCGGCGCTTCGAGGACGTGGACCAGGTCATAGGGAGCGTGCCAGCCGAGATCATGCGCACCCTGGAGCATGATGTGGCCACCGACCCAAAGCATCGCGATGATCCCGACGAAGGTGATGGCGCCCAGCACCGCGGGCATGCCCTTGACGAGCAGTTCGCCGAAGCGCTGCGAGCCCGCGGAGTCCTTGGTGGTCAGGTGCAGGCCGATGTCGTCCATCTTGACGATGAGGGCGACGGCGCCGTACACGAGCACCGTGATCGCGATCGCCACGACAACCAGGATGAGCGCGCGGACCCACAAGGACTGGTCGGCCACCTCGTTCATCGAGATGACCATGATCTCGCAGGACAGGATGAAGTCGGTGGTGATGGCGCCCTTGGTGACCTTGGCCTCCGCCGCCGGGCCGCGTTCGACCGCCGGCGCTTTTTCGGCCGCGTGCTGGCCGCGGAGCTTGTGCCAGACCTTTTCGGCACCCTCGTAGCAGAGGTAGGTGCCGCCCAGCATGAGGATGAACGGGATGACCACCGGGATGAAGGCGCTGATGAGCAGCAGCGCCGGCAGGATGATCAACAGCTTGTTCCGCAGCGAGCCCCAGAAGATCCGCTTGATCATCGGCAGTTCGCGGGATGGGTCTGCCCCGGATACGTACTGCGGGGTGACGGCGGCGTCGTCGATCACGACGCCGGCGGCCTTGGTGCCCGCTTTGGCAGCCCCGGCTGCGACGTCGTCCAGCGAGGCGGCCGCTATGCGGGCGAGGGCTGCGACGTCGTCGAGCAGTGCGACGAGACCGCCGCTCACAGACCGCCCCCGCACTGCTCGACGGCGGACTGCTCGGCATGGAAGCCACGGTGGTAGCGGGTGATCAGCATGCTTCGAGTATACGGGGGCGGGGAGTCTCTCACTGGGAAAGTGGCGCGGCTTCACCGGCGACGGAGCCTGCCTACGGCTACGCGTTGGCTCACATTCGTTAAGTATTCGGAGGCCCTCGCGGGGTGAGACCAAGCGCAGTCTCCCGCAGGAAACCCGGCTGCCAGCCTCGGGTTAGAGCGGGGTGCCGGTTTCCTCGGCGAGCGCTTGGAGGAGTTGGTCTTGGAAGGCATGATCGTTGACTGCGCTATGCGGTTGCTGCCGCTTCCGGTGGTACCAGTACCCTCCGCCGGTGAGCGCCTTGGCTTGATCGCTTGTTGCGAGCCATTCCTGGGTCTGGTGACCGAGATCCAGGTCGTCGGGAGCGCCGGGTCCGCCCATCTTGGTGGGGACCCAGCCGGGGTCCACGGCATTGCTGAGCAGTTCGGGGTGCAGGCGGGCGAGCGCCGCCGCCAACGTGGTGACGAACAGCTTGCTGTCTGAGTAGGAGCCCGCCGTCCTGCCCTGCCAGTCAACCCCGGCGAGCGATGGACGCCCTGCGAAGTGCGAACCGCTGCTCACATACACGTGTCGCTGTGGTCCGTGGAGGAGCGCCGTGAGGAGATAGGGGGCGATGATGTTCACCGGCATCACCGCCTGTCCACTCCAGACGCCGGCATTGTGGATCACGGCGTCGAGCGGGTCCCGGACATTCAGCTCCGCTGCAATACGCCGCACCGCCTCGCGGTCGCTGAAATCGCCCACAACCAAGTCCGCGCCGCGGTCGGCCAATGAATCGAGGACGGCGGCGCGGTCCTCATTGCGGGCGTGCACGACGACGTTGTGCCCGGCGGACAGCAGGGCATCCGCTGCAGCCCGTCCGAGGCCGTCGGCTGAACCGGTGACCAGGATTCTCATGCTCTTGCAGGCCTCTTACTCGTCCGTCGGCTCCTGCAGGGCGGCGAGCACGTGCATGTGCTCCCGGTTCGACGGGTACAGGAGCCCGTAGGTGCCGTAGAGCTTTTCGTAGAGCGGCGCGGTGGCAGGATCGGGCTTCACCGTCGCCGCCGTCCGGGCCCAGTCGGTCGCGGCGGGCACGGCACCGGTCCCGATGGCGGCGAGCAGCGCGTCCCCATAGCTGGCGCCGATGGTCTGTTCCGGAACCAGTTGCTCGCGTCCGGTGATGTTGCTGACGATCTCTGTCCAGAGCCTGGCCTTGGTGCCCCCGCCGACGGCAGCAACGCGCCGGATCGGTTCGCCAGAGTTCTCGAGGTACTCCAGGATCTGCCGGATGCCGAAGCCAATGCCCTCATACGCTGCACGGAACAGGTGTCCGCGGCCGTGGCGCAGCGACAAGCCGGTGATCAGGCCGCGGGCGTCGGGGTCGAAAACGGGCGTTCGTTCGCCGGCAAAGTAGGGCAGCAGCAGCAGTCCGTCGGAACCCGGGGGAGCGGCGGCGGCCTCAGCCACGAGCTGTTCGAAGGGGACGTCGCCGAACAGCCGCTGCAGCCAGGTGGTCAGGCTGCCGGACGTGGACATCCCCGCGGCCAGCGTCAGGGACCCCGGGTCCACACCGGCCGTGGTCCAGAGCTTGGGTTCGGCGCGGAACTCCCCGAGGACCTGGACGAAGAACATGGTGGAGCCGTACATCAGCATGAGGTCGCCCGGCTGCCGGACGCCGGCGCTGAACGCCTCGGCCCAGGCATCGACGGTGCCCGCGCAAACCGGCACGCCTTCCGGCAGCCCGGTCGCGTCGGCCGCTTGCCGATGGACCCTGCCGCTTACCTCGGCAGGCCACGCCAGCCGGGGCTGCGGCAGATGGCCGGCGACGGCGTCGTACCGTTCCGGATGCCACCGGTTGCCGCGAAGGTCGTAGAGCGGATCGCACTGGCTGGCGGTGTGGTGGTCCACAACCAGCTCGCCGGTCAGCTTGGCCAGGATGAAGGAGTTCAGGCTGTGCCAGTTCCGGGCGCGGGCGAAGACCTCCGGTTCCCGGTTGCGCAGCCAGCGGAGCTTCGGTCCCACGGCCTGGGACGAGAGCACCTTCCCTGCATCGCGAAAGATCGCCTCGGCGCCGAACTCCTCGGTGAGTTCGCGGATTTCGACGACGGCGCGCGCGTCGATACCGTACAAGATCGCCGGACGCAGCGGGGTCAGGTTCTCGTCCGTGACCACCAGACAGGGACCCATCGCGCTGACGCACACGCCGGCGAGCGCACCGGCGTCGTTCCGGGAGAAAAGCTCCCGGCAGAGCCGGACCACCTCTGCCCACGCGCCGCCCTCGGCGTCGAACTCCGCCCAGCCCGGCCGCGGGTAGGCGACGTCGTGCATGACCGTGGCGCTGTCGAGGACCACACCCGCGGCGTCGGTCAGCACCGCTTTGCTGCTGCCCGTACCGATATCGACGCCGAGGAACATTTCGCTCAAGCGGCCGGCCACTAGGCGCGGCCGTGCGAGGTACGGGACTTGCGCGATACGGCGTCGAGGATCACGGCCAGCAGCAGCACCAGACCGGTGATCATGTAGCGGAAGGAGGACTCAAGGTTGAGCAGGGTCAGGCCGCTGGAAATGGACTGGATGACCAGGATGCCCAGCAGGGCGGAAAATGCCGAGCCGCGGCCGCCGAACAGGCTGGTCCCGCCGATCACCGCGGCGGCGATGGCGTTCAGGTTCACGTCGCCGGTGCCGCTGCTCTGCGCCGAGGCTGCCAGCCGGCCGGCAGCCAGCATGCCGCCGACGGCCGCAAACGTCGAGCACAGGACGAAGATGGACACGTAGATGCGGTTGACGCCGATGCCTGCCCGCCGCGCCGCCTCCCGGTTGCCACCGACGGCGTAGACGGAACGCCCCCACTGGGTCCGGGTGAAGGCGTAGTGCATCACCAGCACCAAGGCGGCGAAGAAAACGAACATCCAGCCGACGCCGCGGGCCTGGTTCAGGTACCACACCGCGAAGAACAGGATCACCGCCAGTACCACCGTCTGGATCACCACCAGCCGCATCGGCCTTCCGGACAGGCCGTTCTTGACTCGCTGGCGGGAGAGCGTGAGCTGGCTGAGGAAGAAGCCTGCCACGCCGAGCGCCGCCAGCACGTAAGACAGCCATGCCGGCACGAAAGCCTGCTGGCCGAACCAGACCAGGAAGGAGTCGAACGGCAGATTGATGGTGCCCTCGACGCCTAGCACCCACAGTTGCACGCCGAGGAAGCCGAGCAGGCCGGCCAGCGTGATCACGAAGGACGGCACGCCGAACTTGGTGTAGACCAGCGAATAGACCAGACCGATGACAGCGCCGGCGGCCAGCGCCGTCAGGACCGCCAGCCAGATCGGCCAGTCCAGCTTGATAAAGGTGACGCCGACGATCGCTGCCGACAGGCCGCTGACGGAGCCGACGGACAGATCGATCTCGCCGACCAGCAGGACGCAAACGATGCCCAACGCGATGACGCCGACGGCGGCGCTTTCCAGCAGCAGGTTGACCAGGTTGGCGCTGGAGAGGAAGAACGGGTTGAGGGCCTGGAAAATGGTCCAGATGATCAGCAGTCCGACGATGATGGGCAGCACGCCCAGATCGCCGCCGCGGACCCGGTTGACCCCGACCTTGACGGCGCCCTTAAAGCCTTCGGTCCGGATCAGCCGTTCATCCTGCAGGTCGGTGGCCATCGGGACGACCGGGCTGGCCTCATTCGTTGTCATGGTGCTGTCCCTTCTTCCGATGCTGCCCCGGATCCGGGTTGATCCGCTTTTCCGGCCGCCTGACCTGGCGGCAGCGAGCCGCCGCCTGGTCCGTCTAGCCCGCCTGGTCCTTCAGCCTCGGCTGCCGTCTCGTCCGCGCTCGCCGCGGCTGCGGCACCGGTTTGAGCGGCTCGCTGGGTCACCACGTTGTCGGTAGCGCCGGTGATGGCCGCGATCAGGTCGTCGGTAGACACGTCCTTCGTCCGGAACGTGCCGTTGTTCTTCCCCAGTCGCAGCACCGCAACGCGGTCGGCGACGGCTTGGACGTCCTGCATGTTGTGGCTGACCATGATCACCGCGAGGCCGTTTTCGCGCACCCGCTCCACCAGGTTCAGCACCTCGGCTGTCTGCGCCACGCCGAGGGCGGCCGTGGGCTCGTCGAGAATGATGAGCTTGGGGCTGCCCAGCAGCGACCGTGCGATGGCGACCGTCTGCCGCTGGCCACCGGAGAGGGAAGCGACGGCTATGCGGACGGAGGGGATCTTCGCCGAGAGCTGGCGTAGCAGCTTCCAGGACTGGACCTCCATCTCCACTTCGTTCAGCCGCCACGGCCCCAGCTCCCGGCCGAGGAAGAGGTTGTCCACGACGGTGAGATTGTCGCAGAGGGCGAGGTCCTGGAACACCGTGGCGATGCCCAGCGCAATAGAATCCACCGGCGTGTGGATGGTCACGTCCTTGCCGTCGAAGTTCACGGTTCCGTTGTCCTGCGGATGCACGCCCGCGAGGATCTTGACCAGGGTCGACTTTCCGGCGCCGTTATCGCCGACGAGGGCAACGACTTCGCCGGCGTGGACGTCCAGGGCGATGTCCGTTAAGGCGGCGACGGCACCGAAGTGCTTGCTCACGCCTCGCATGGACAGCACCGGAGCTGCTGCCTCCGGCCGTTCCGCTGACACAGTGGACACTGTCTTCCCCTTCCCTTACGACGGCGGTGCCGCGGTGGCCGCGGCACCGCCGGCCGTTGCGCTACTTGATGTCGAGTTCGTCGCAGCCCGTCTTGTATTCGCCGGTGCAGACCTCTTCAGGCTTGTAAATGCCGCTGTCGAAAATCACTTCCTTGACGTTGTCCTTGGTGACCACCGTCGGCACGAACAGCGCGGACGGGGTGTCGAAGAGCGTCGCGTCGGGCTTCGGGGTCTCGCCATTCAGCAACTGAACAGCCACCTCGGCCGATTTCTCTGCAACGATCTTGATCGGCTTGGAGATCGTGTTGTACTGGTCACCGCTGATGATCCGCTGGATGGCGGCGACTTCGGCGTCGTTGCCAGTGACCGGCGGGAAGGGCGAGACGGCGGCGGCCTTCAGGGCAGCGATCGCGCCGCCGGCCGTACCGTCGTTGGCGGCCACGATGCCGGTGATGTCCTCACCGAACTGGGTGATCTGGCCGGCGACCCAGTCCTGCGCCTTCGACGGCTGCCACTCCGGCGTGTCGTAGGAGGCGAGCACCTTATGCTGGCTGGCATCGACGGCTTCCTGTGCGCCTTCCTTGATCAGCTGCGCCGCCCGGTCGGTGGGGGAACCGTTGACCATCAGCACGCCGCCGGTTTCCTTGCCCTCGGAGTCGAGTTTCTCGACCAGGTCCGTGGCGATGAGGTTGCCGATCTTCTTGTTGTCGAAGGAGACATAGAAGTCCGCCGGTGTGTCCGGGACCGGCCGGTCGTAGGTGACCACCTTGATGCCTTGGCCCTTCGCGGTGCTGACCAGTGAGGCTGCGGCGGTGCTGTCCACCGCGTCCAGGACCAGGACCTTGACGCCCTGGGTGATCATGGCGTTGGCCTGCTGCTGCTGCTTGTTCGCGTCGCCGTCGGCGTTCTGGTAGAGCACTTCACAGCCGGGGCACAGCTCCATGACCTTGGCCTTGAACAGCGGGCTGTCCTGCTGCTCGTAGCGGGTCGAGGCCCGGTCCGGCATCAGGAACGCGATCTTCCCCTCGGCCTGGCCTCCGCCGCCTTCGGTTGCGCCGCCGCCGCCACCGCCGCCCCCGCAAGCGGTCATGCCGGCTGCCAGAAACAGGGCAGTAGTGAGGCCCAGGATTCCTTGTGTGTACTTCTTCATCGGAACTCCTCTGTACTGGTGGTGTGCCGCATTGCCGTTTATTGCGTTTCCGGCATCCGCGGTCAGAGCCGCTGGGGGTAGATCATCGCCTTGAGCGATTCGGGTTCGGTGGAGGTGTTTTCCAGTGCGGCCGCGGTCTGCGGCAGTGAAAAGCTGTGCGTCACCAGTCCCTCCAAATTGATCCGGCCGGAGGAAACCAAGGCGATACCCAACGGCCAGGTGTCCTTGTACCGGTTCACCATCGAGATGGTGATCTCTTTCCAATTGAGCGTGGACAGAGGCAGCGGCACTTCCTCGGATTTGGCCAAGCCGATGACGGCCGCCCGCCCGGCCTCGTGCAACCGGCCGAGTCCGGCAGCGAGAACGCCGGGGGCGCCCGAACATTCCAGCAGCACGTCAAAGGTCCGCGAGGTCGGTGCGTCGCTTTTCTCCACGGCGAACCCGTGGTCGCGGGCGACGCCGAGGCGGTAGTCGGAAATGTCCGTGAGCGAAACGCTCCCCGCACCGAGGGCCCGCGCCGCTTCGGCGGCCAGCAGGCCAACCGGCCCGGCACCGGTGATCAGCACGTCGTCGCCGGCCTGGAGGTTCGCCCGCTGGCACCCCCACAGCCCCACGGACAGCGGCTCGAGCAGGGCGCCGTGCTCGTAGCTCATCGAATCCGGTATCGGGAAGTAGCAGCGGGCGTCCATGGCCAGATACTGCAGCAGTGCGCCATCGTAGGGCGGGGTGGCCAGGAACTCCAGGTTTGGGCAGAGGTGGTAGCGTCCCGCCCGGCATTCTTCGCAGCTGCGGTCCGGCGTGCCCGGCTCGACGGCCACCCGGTCACCGACGTTGACATTGTCCACCCCGTCGCCGACGGCGACCACCTGGCCGGAAACCTCGTGGCCCAGGATGAACGGGCCGTCAACGACGAACGGGCCGATCTTCCCGTAGCGGTAATAGGCGACGTCAGAGCCGCAGACCCCCACTGCTTCCACCCGGATCACGGCTTGGCCCGGGGCAGGCTCGGGCATCGGGCGCTCCTGAATCTCGATGCTGTTCAGGCCGGTCATCACGGCGGCTGCGTTGCCCATCAAGACTCCTTTGCAAGCAGTCCTGGGGTCGAACGGCCCCGGACGCTGGTGTGAGTCAGCGCACATTGACACGCACATGCTAACCCCGGCGGAGGTTCCGTGGCTATGAAATCGCAGGGCGGAGTTTCCACAGCCTCTTCAGATTCGGGGGGTTCGGCAGGATCAAGCGGCGCCAGGTTGGCCGGCGCCCGTGCTCAAGGCGTATGCCATGGGCGGGTGTTCCCGTTGTCTAATTTCGGGCGCCAGGGCTGCGGCCAAGCGGCCTGTCCTGCGGCGAAGGCCGGCGTCCCGTCGCTGGCATAGACTCGGAGCCGTGAAGAATTGGCTCATGTTGTTGCCTGTCGCATCGAGCGAAGCGTGTTGACATTTTTCGATGCCCTCAAGCGGGTGTTGGTGGGCAAGCCATACCGCACCGAACGGCTGAAGCAGGAAGCGCTACCGCGCCGGTTCGCGGTGCCGGTCTTCTCCGCGAACGCGCTCTCCTCGGTGGCCTATGCCCCGGACGAAATCCTGCTCACATTGGCGTTGGCCGGAGTGGCCGCCATTGCGATCGCACCCTGGGTCGGCCTGGCCGTCATGGTGGTGCTGCTAGTGCTGGTGGCCTCCTACCGCCAGAGCATCCATGCGTATCCGGTCGGCGGCGACTACGAGATAGCCACCAAGAACCTGGGCAAGCCGGCGGGCATCACGGTGGGCTCCGCCCTGATGCTGGACTATGTGCTCACCGTGGCAGTGTCTATGTCCTCCGCGGCCCACTACTTGGTGTCCGCCATTCCCGCGCTGAACGGCTGGCAGCCCGGGGCAGCCGTGGCCGGCATCGCGGTGCTGGCCCTGCTGCATCTGCGCGGGTTGGCCCGCGGTAGGCGCACCGTGGCGGTTGCCACCTACGTCTTTGTGGGCACCGTGCTGCTGATGTGCCTGGTGGGGTTTGTCCTTGACCTCGCTGGAAGCCTCGGTGAGGCACCCAGCGCCGCGTTCGACGTCGTTCCAGAACCCGGTATGGAGGCCGGCCTGATGGGTTTGGCCGGCGCACTCCTGGTCCTGCGGGCCTTTTCCACCGGTGCCGCGGCACTCACGGGCGTGGAGACGCCGGCCAGCAACGTGCCCGCCTTCGAGAAACCGCGGGCCAAGAATGCGGGTTTTGCGCTGCTGATGCTGGGCATTTCCGCGACGGTGATCACCATGGCGGTGATGTACCTGGCCCGCGCCACGCAGGTGCGGGTGGTGCAGGTTCCGGCCGAGCAACTGCGCTTGAACGGAGAGGCTCTGCCGGCCGGCTACTACCAGTCCCCGGTGCTGAGCCAATTGGCGGAAACGGTCTTCGGCGGCGGTGCCCTGCTCTTTTACCTGATGGTGGCGGCCACCGCGGCCATCCTGGTGCTGGCCAGCCATTCGGCGTTCAACGCCTTCCCGCAACTGGCCTCGATCCTCGCCACCGACGGCTTCCTGCCCCGCCAGTTGCGCACCCGCGGGGACCGGCTCAGCTACAGCAACGGCGTGCTGGCGCTGGCGGCCGCGGCCGTGATGCTGGTGCTGATCTTCAACGCGGATGTCACCCGGCTGATCCCGCTCTACGTGATCGGCGTCATCGTTTCCTTCACCTGCAGCCAGCTGGGCATGATCCGGCACTGGTCGCGCGAAATCCGGGCCACGCCGCACCGGCCGGTGCGGCACCGGATGGTGCGTTCGCGGCTGATCAACCTGGTGGGCTTCATCCTGACCGTCACGGTGCTGGTGGTGGTGCTGGTCAGCAAGTTCATCTTCGGGGCCTGGCTGGCTGTACTTGGCATCGTGGTGCTCGGTCTGATCATGCACAGCATTAACCGCCACTACGTCCAGGTGGCCCGCGAGCTCGCGCTCGATCCGGACCAGCCGACCACCGCGCTGCCGTCGCGGGTGCACGCCGTGATCCTGGTCTCGCACGTGCGCAAGCCGGTGCTTCGGGCACTCGCCTTCGCCCGGGCATCGCGGCCGTCGCGGCTCGATGCAGTGGTGGTGGATCTGGACCCCGAGCAGACCGAGCGGACCCTGAGCGACTGGGAGAAACTCAACATCCCGGTCCCGATCACCGTGCTGGCGTCCCCCTACCGCGAAACCACCACGCCGATCATTGACTACATTAAAAGCATCCGCAGGGATTCGCCGCGCGAACTGGTGGTGGTCTACATCCCGGAGTACGTCGTGGGACGCTGGTGGGAGCAGCTAGTGCACAACCAGACCGCGCTGAGGATCAAGACCCGCCTGCACTTCGAGCCGGGGGTCATGGTGGCCAGCGTGCCGTGGCAGCTGGCATCCTCCAATTCCGCCCGCCGATACCAGGAGCTTCCATGACCGAACCCGCGCCGACCCGGCCCGCGCCCACCGCACCCGCGCCGCAGTTGATCGAACTGAGCATCGGTGCGCCCGCGCACGGGGGCCACTTCGTCGCACGGCACGAGGGCCGCGTGGTCTTCGTCCGGCACGCGCTTCCGGGTGAACGCGTGCTGGCACGGGTGACCGACGGCGGAGCGGACGCAGGCTTCTGGCGCGCAGACACGGTGGAGGTACTGGAGGCGTCCGCCGACCGGGTGGAGCATCCGTGGGCGCCGGCCGATGCACTGGCCGCCGCGAAAGCCGGACGGCCCCCGGTGGGCGGCGCGGAGTTCGGCCATATTGCGCTGGCCGCCCAGCGCCGGCTGAAAGGCGAGATCTTCGCGGAACAGCTGCAGCGGCTGGCCAAGCTGGAACGCGAGGTGACGGTAGAAGCTCCGGAGGGGGAGTACGACGACGGACTCGGCTGGCGCACGCGTGCCGCCTTTGGCGTGGGGCCGGATGGGCGCCTGGCCATGCATGCGCACCGCTCTGACGAGTTGATTCCGGTTCAGGTCATGCCGCTGGCCGTGGATGCCATCAATGACTTGCGGCTGTGGGACCTGGATCTGACCGGGCTGGAGCGGGTGGAAGTCGCAGCCCCGGCCGACGGCAGCACCCCGCTGGTGCTGCTGGTACCCGCCGCCGGGACCACGCCGAAGCGGCTGGCGAAGCTTGCCGAGCGGATCGAGCCCGGGGTGTCGGTGGCGGCCTGGGAGCCAGAGTCGGGACGGCTCACCCGGTTGCGGGGACGTACCTGGGTAGCCGAAACCAGTGGTGCCCACCAGTACCGGGTGACCGGCGACGGCTTCTGGCAGATCCACCGGCTGGCACCGGCCACCCTGACGTCGGCCGTGATGGACGGCGTGGCGCCGCGGGCGGGGGAGCGGATGGCCGATCTGTACGCAGGGGCCGGACTGTTCACGGCGCGGCTGGCCGATGCCGTCGGCGTTACGGGCAACGTACTCTCCGTGGAGGGATCACCGGCGGCCAGCAAGGACGCTCGGAAGAACCTGCACGGCTTCGGCCAGATCGAGATCGTCCAAGGCAAGGTGGAGCGGGTGCTGCGCTCGCAGGCCCAGGTGCTGGACGCCGTCGTGCTTGATCCGCCCCGCGCCGGCGCCGGCAAAGCGGTGGTGCAGGCAGTGGCCTCCCGGAAACCCCGCGTGGTTGGCTACGTTGCGTGCGATCCGGCGTCCTTCGCCCGCGACCTTGGCTACTTCCTGCAACTGGGCTGGAAGCTCGATTCGCTGCGAGTCTTCGACCTGTACCCGCACACGCACCACATGGAGTCGTTCGCTGTGCTCACGCCCGGCACCAACTGATGTGAGCCAGGCCTCAGGTGGCGCTCCGCTGCCTGAGAACCTGCTAGCGGCTAGGATGGAGGCAGCGGTTCCGGGCGAAGCATCCTGTCTCTGTCCTGTCGATTCTGCGGGCTTCGGCGTGCAAACGGCCCAGAGGCCGACCCGCAGCGGTCCCTTCACACTTAGGGATGCCTAACTAGCGGGTGGTTGCTGCCCGGACAAAGATAAAGTGTGGCGAGAGGAGTCCTGTTATGAGTAATGTGGACAGCTTCGGTTCCAAAGGCGTCTTGAACGTCGCCGGTGCCGAATATGAAATTTTCCGGCTGAGTTCAGTTGAAGGTGCCGAGAGCCTTCCGTTCAGCCTCAAGGTCCTGCTGGAGAACCTGCTCCGCACCGAAGATGGTGCGAACATCACGGCGGACCACGTCCGCGCTTTGGCCGGTTGGAATCCCGACGCGGAGCCGGACACCGAAATCCAGTTCACCCCCGCCCGCGTGATCATGCAGGACTTCACCGGTGTTCCCTGCGTCGTGGACCTGGCCACCATGCGCGAGGCCGTCAAGGACCTCGGCGGTGATCCCAAGCGTGTTAACCCGCTGGCGCCGGCCGAACTGGTCATCGACCACTCGGTGCAGATCGACGTGTTCGGCAACGCCGGCGCGCTGGAGCGCAACATGGAGATCGAATACCAGCGCAATGGTGAGCGCTACCAGTTCCTGCGCTGGGGCCAGACCGCGTTCGAGGACTTCAAGGTTGTCCCGCCGGGAACCGGCATCGTGCACCAGGTCAATATCGAGTACCTGGCCCGCACCATCATGACCCGCGAGGTCGACGGCAAACTGCGTGCCTACCCGGACACTCTGGTGGGCACCGACTCGCACACCACCATGGTCAACGGCCTGGGCGTGCTCGGCTGGGGCGTCGGTGGCATCGAGGCCGAGGCCGCCATGCTGGGCCAGCCCGTCTCCATGCTGATTCCGCGCGTTGTCGGTTTCAAGCTCACCGGCTCCATCCCGGCCGGCGCGACCGCCACGGACGTGGTGCTGACCATCACCGAAATGCTGCGCAAGCACGGCGTGGTGGGCAAGTTCGTCGAATTCTACGGCGAAGGCGTGGCAGCGGTGCCGCTGGCCAACCGTGCCACCATCGGCAACATGAGCCCGGAGTTCGGCTCCACCGCCGCCATGTTCCCGATCGACGACGTAACCCTCGAATACCTGCGCCTGACCGGCCGCTCGGAGGAAAACGTCGCCCTGGTCGAGGCGTACACCAAGGAGCAGGGCCTCTGGCACGACCCGTCCCGCGAACTGAAGTTCTCCGAGTACCTTGAGCTGGATCTGTCCACCGTGGTGCCGTCCATCGCCGGACCGAAGCGCCCGCAGGACCGGATCGAACTGACCACGGCCAAGAACCAGTTCCGCAAGGACCTGCAGAACTACGTGGCTTCGGACAACGAAGACGCCCTGGACGAGGCGCTCGAGGAGTCCTTCCCGGCGTCGGATGTCCCCGCCATGACTTCCACGGTCCGCCACGCTGCTGCCCTGGCCGCCGCCGGGCAGGCCGCCGCCGCGCAGGCCGGCGACCGTACCACCGGCGGTTCGGCCGCCCAGGGACGTCACGTTGCACTGCCCAGCGACGGCCGCCCCTCCAAGCGCGTGCACGTCAGCATGGAAGACGGTCGCGAGTTCGAGCTGGACCACGGTGCGGTTTCAATCGCGTCCATCACCTCCTGCACGAACACCTCCAACCCGTCGGTGATGCTGGCCGCGGCCGTCCTGGCCCGCAACGCGGTGGAAAAGGGCCTGGCCTCCAAGCCGTGGGTCAAGACCTCCATCGCCCCGGGGTCCAAGGTCGTCACCGACTACTACGAACAGTCCGGCCTGATCCCGTACCTGGAGAAGCTCGGCTTCTTCGTGGTCGGCTACGGCTGCGCCACCTGCATCGGCAACTCCGGCCCGCTGGAGCCCGAAATCTCGCAGGCCATTCAGGATAACGACCTCTCCATCACCTCGGTCCTGTCCGGCAACCGCAACTTCGAAGGCCGGATCAACCCGGACGTCAAGATGAACTACCTGGCGTCCCCGCCGCTGGTCGTCGCTTACGCCCTGGCCGGCACCATGGACTTTGACTTCGAGAAGCAGCCGCTGGGCCAGGACCCGGAGGGCAACGACGTGTTCCTGAAGGACATCTGGCCGAACCCGGTCGAGGTCCAGCAGGTGATCGACTCCTCGATCAACAAGGAGATGTTCGCCAAGGGCTACGAGGGCGTGTTCGACGGCGACGACCGTTGGAAGGCACTTGAGACCCCCGAGGGCGACACCTTCGCCTGGGATCCGAACTCCACCTACGTGCGGAAGCCACCGTACTTCGAGGGCATGAACGCGCAGCCGGAGCCGGTTCAGGACATCAGCGGTGCCCGCGTGCTGGCCAAGCTGGGCGACTCGGTCACCACCGACCACATCTCCCCGGCCGGTTCCTTCAAGTCGGACAGCCCGGCAGGTCGCTACCTGCTGGAGAACGGCGTGGAGCGCAAGGACTTCAACTCCTACGGTTCCCGCCGTGGCAACCACGAAGTGATGATCCGCGGCACCTTCGCCAACATCCGGCTGCGCAACCAGCTGCTGGACAACGTGGAGGGCGGCTTCACCCGCGACTTCAGCCAGACTGGTGGTCCGCAGGCGTACATCTACGACGCGGCGATGAACTACCAGGCTGCCGGAACTCCGCTGGTGGTGCTGGCAGGCAAGGAATACGGCTCCGGTTCGTCCCGCGACTGGGCTGCCAAGGGCACCGCGCTGCTGGGCGTCAAGGCGGTCATCGCCGAAAGCTTCGAGCGCATTCACCGCTCGAACCTGATTGGCATGGGCGTGCTCCCGCTGCAGTTCCCGACCGGCGAGTCCGCTGCATCGCTGGGCCTTTCCGGCACGGAGACCTTCTCCATCTCGGGTGTGACCGCTCTGAACGAGGGCACCACGCCGAAGACGCTGAAGGTCACCGCCACCGCCGAGGACGGCTCCACCAAGAGCTTCGACGCCGTGGTGCGCATCGACACGCCGGGCGAAGCCGACTACTACCGCAACGGCGGCATTCTGCAGTACGTGCTGCGTCAGATCTCGGCCAGCTAGTCACTGCATAACGCGTCAACAGGGCGGGCGTCCGGTCAACCGGACGCCCGCCTTTGGGGTCTCTGAGTCTGGTTTCACCCATCCGAGCCGGGTTTCACCCATCCGACCCGGGTTTCACCCATCCGAGCCGGGTTTCACCCATCCGACCCGGGTTTCACCCATCCGAGCCGGGTTTCACCCATCCGACCCGGGTTTCACCCATCCGACCCGGGTGCTACAACGGGCTTGGGCGCCCAGGCGTGGCAGGCCCGGGTGGGGTCCGCCCGTCTGCCACGCCCGGTTGGGGTTCGCCCGTCTGCCACGCCCGGCACCGGCTTCCTGCCCTCACGAACAGCCGACGCCACATTGGTACTGCCGGTGAACCACCGCATCAAGGCTGCACCGTGTGATCGCTGAGATTTCGGGGTCAAGTGGTGAAGCAACCTTGCCCGCCCACTCACGCCCGGGCCGAATGTGGCGCCGGCTGCTGGGCTCGATCTGGCAAGGGGCGGCTCAGGCGGCAAAGACAGCGCTGGCCACGGCGTGGGTATCCCCGCGTTCGGCAAAATAGCGGCGAACCGGCACGAGTATTGACCTGGGGTAGGCGAGCACCTGCTTGGCCGGCACTACCAGCAGATCGAGGCCCATGATGGTCAGCTCGTTCCAGCGGCGGCGGTCCTCGGTAAACGATTGCTCATCGGAGTGGTGGACCCGGCCATCGATTTCCAGGAGTAATCGACCTTCTACCTCCAGGTCCACACGGCCCACGCGGTTGATCCTTCGCTGGCACACCACGGTATACCCAGCCTCCTGGAGCGTATGCCGCGCCAACGTTTCCGGAGCGGACTCGGAGCCCGGGTTGATGGCCTCGATGACCCGCCCCGCTCGTTTGCTGCCCCTGCCGGTGCTGAGCCGGTGGAGGTCCTCGACTGTCACCAGGCTCTTGACCACAGCAGATTCCGCAATCACCAAGGCCTCTGACAATGGCAGGCAAGCCATCACTTGACGAAGACAGACTTCCACCGGCACAAGCGGACCGTACGTCTGGCGCAGCCTATGCATTCTGCCGTAGCGAACGTCGCGCACGGACCTAGGGGCGCTGAGGTGCAGGCCATGCTGTCTGTGCACCCACAGTCCATGGGACTGTGCTGCGCTCACGCAACCAAGGGATGCGCCGGCCCGCACGGCAGCTGTGATCTCCGGTGCGATCCCCGGCAAAGCGTAGATGCCGTGACCGGGCCGAAGGACGCTGCCCGCTGCCACGGCGCGTGCCAGTTCTCCGGCGCGTACGCCCACGTCGTGTAATGCCTTCCAGCGCGCTATTCCGCCCATCAACTCCAAAGCCGTTTCCGCGTCCACGTTTGTATCCTGCCCGCTGGGCATGGACCTGGGAGCCTAAAACCAAATTTGTGGAAAAGCGGGCGCCACATCGAAGACTGAGGATGAAGGCCAGTAATTGTAGGACCCTACGTGCCGCCCGGTTCGCGGCCATGCCAGAATGCCGGGCATCAGCGTTGCTGGGTTGTGGGCATCCAATGTGGCGCCGGCTTCCGGGCGGTGCGAAGGTTCGGCGGGCGTGAAGGTTCGGCGGGCGTGAAGGTTCGGCG
This sequence comes from Arthrobacter sulfonylureivorans, assembly GCF_022637435.1. NCBI lineage: Bacteria > Bacillati > Actinomycetota > Actinomycetes > Micrococcales > Micrococcaceae > Arthrobacter > Arthrobacter sulfonylureivorans. Next base: position 2,490,947 of record NZ_CP093326.1, on the reverse strand, counting down.
GGCGCGAAGGTCTGGCGGGCCGGCCCTGCGAGGCCCACCACGCCGGCGTCGTGGCGCATCTGCCGGCTAGTGTGCCTTCCACCCTCGGTGCGGTCCGGCAGCCGTGTGCGCGCCCTCGCATCAGCGGAACGCGAGGTGCAGGATGGATGGCGGTAGGATTAACCGACGCTTTGTGAAGGAAAGGACCTGCTCTGTGGGATTGCTCGAGACCATCCGCGAGCCGCGCGACCTCCGCCGGATCGACATGGTCCAGTTGCAGGACCTGGCCCAGGAGATCCGCCAGTTCCTGATCACCAACGTCGCACAGACCGGCGGGCATCTGGGCCCGAACCTTGGTGTGGTCGAGCTGACCCTGAGCATCCACCGCGTGTTTGACTCCCCGCACGACAGCATCGTTTTTGACACCGGCCACCAGTCCTATGTGCACAAGTTGGTCACCGGACGGCAGGACTTCGGGACGTTGCGGCAGCAGGACGGCCTCGCCGGCTACCCGGACCGCGCCGAATCGGCTCATGACATCGTGGAAAGCTCGCACGCATCGTCGTCGTTGTCCTGGGCCGACGGAATTTCCCGGGCCCGCCAGCTGACCGGTGAAGGCGACCGCTACGTCGTCGCCGTGGTGGGCGACGGCGCCCTCACCGGCGGCATGGCCTGGGAAGCCGTGAACAACATCGCCGCGGACCGGGACCGGCGCGTGGTGATCGTGGTCAATGACAACGGGCGCTCCTACGCCCCGACCATCGGCGGATTGGCCGACCAGTTGGCCGCCCTGCGTCGGACCACCATCGACAGGGTTCGCACCCACCGCGCCTACGAAGGCACGCTCGAATGGTGGAAGCGAAAGCTGCAGTCGGGCGGGCCGGTGGGCCAGTTCGCGTACAAGAGCCTGCACGCCACCAAGAAGGGCATCAAGGACTGGTGGGCGCCTCAGGGCCTGTTCGAAGACCTCGGCATGAAGTACATCGGCCCGATCGACGGGCACGACCTGGAGGCCGTCGAGGCGGCGCTGTCGCAGGCCAAGAACTACAGCGGCCCGGTGATTGTCCACGCGATGACGGAGAAGGGCCGCGGCTATGCGCCGGCCCGCGCCCATGAGGCTGACCAGTTCCATGCCGTGGGCGTGATTGATCCGGAGACCGGTGAGCCGGTCGAATCCGGCGGCCGGAAGTCGTGGACATCCGTCTTCGCGGACGAGATCGCCGACATTGCCGACGAACGCCGGGACATCGTCGGCATCACCGGAGCCATGCTGATTCCGGTGGGCCTGCAGAAGTTCGCGTCCAGGCATCCGGAGCGCGTCTTCGACGTCGGGATTGCGGAGCAGCATGCGCTGACCAGTGCCGCCGGCATGGCCTACGGCGGGCTGCATCCGGTAGTGGCCCTCTACGCCACCTTCCTGAACCGCGCCTTCGACCAGCTGCTGATGGACGTGGCGCTGCACAAGGCCGGGGTCACCGTGGTGCTGGACCGTGCCGGGGTCACCGGGCCGGACGGACCCAGCCACCATGGCATGTGGGACATGGCGCTGCTGCAGATTGTGCCGGGTCTGCACCTTGCTGCGCCGCGGGATGCTGCCCGGCTGAAGGAGGAACTGCGCGAGGCGGTAGCGGTCAGCGACGCGCCCACCGTGGTCCGCTTCTCCAAGGGATCTGTGGGACCGGACGTCGAGGCCATCGAAAGGCTCAAGGATGGCGTGGACGTCCTCGCCCGCCGGCCATCCGACGGCACCATGCCGATGGACAACGACGTGCTGATCGTCAGCGTGGGCGCCATGAGCGAGCTGGCGCTGGATGTCTCCAACCGGCTGGGCGCGCAGGGCATCAGCTCCACCGTGGTGGACCCCCGGTGGGTGCTGCCGGTGGCCCCCTCGCTGATTGGACTCGCCGCCCGGCACCGGATCGTCGTCGTGATTGAAGACGGGGTGCGGGCCGGGGGAGTAGGGTCACGGATCCGCCAGGAAATGCGGGCAGCCGGCGTGGACACTGCGCTGAACGAAGTGGGACTTCCGGTGGAGTTCCTGGCCCACGGCACGCGTGCCGAGGTGCTGGAACGCGTTGGCCTGACCGCGCAGCAGGTGGCCCAAGACACCGTCGCGCAGGTGCTGGGTACCAAGGTGCCGTTCGCGCGGCCGCTGCCCGGCCAGGAACTGCCTACCGGCCAGATTCCCAAGATCCAGTGACCGGGCGCATCCCCGCCCAGGCCCAGCCTGGCGACATGGTGGTGTTCCGCAACTGGAAGTACGACGGCGGCGCCCACTGGCTGGTGCCCGGCACCTACCTGGGGGCGGACTCGTTCGGCGACTGGATCTTCCAGCCCGCCGGCTCCCTGGTGGCCCGGCCCGGAGTCGCCTTCTTCGCCGCCTCCGATGCCGTGCAGTTCCTGCCCCGCGAGGGCGACTACGTGGCAACGTTCTACGACGACACCTATCCCGGCGACTTCCGCATCTACATTGACCTGGCCACCGGCATCCGGGTGGATCCGCTGCTTCCGGCCGGCTGGGAAGTCCAGCTCACGGACATGGACCTTGACGTGATCCGCACCGCCGGCGGCCGCGTGTACATCGACGACGAGGACGAATTCGCCGAACACCGCGTGACGATGGATTATCCGGAAGCGCTGGCGGCACGGATGCAGGCCAGCTGCCGCTCGCTCTACGAACAAGTATTGGCACAGGCCGCGCCGTTCGACGGAACGGCCCTGACGTGGTTAAACAAAGGACGGACATGAGTTTCCTTCGGGTCTACAAGAAGAGCAACGACGGCGGGCTGGTCTTCCGGGAGGCCTGGTTCGACGAAGACTACGGCCAGTTCGTGGTCAACCACGGGACGGTCGGGCACCAGAGCACCACACAGGACAGCAAGAATGTCACGGCGGAGGCTGCCGAGTCGCTGATGGATGCCTTTGCCGCACAATGTGCCGAGGACGGCTATGCGGAGCTTCCGCCGGGGGAGCAGTCCTGGGTGGTGGCACAGTACGCGCTGAAGACGGCTGCCGGCGGCGACCGCGATCGCTATCTGGAGGACAAGGCCAAACGCACCATCACGGAGTACTTCGCTTGGCGCGGGCTCGGCACTGTGGAGAAGACCGAGTTCGTCCCGCACAAGCTCAACATCTACGTGATGGCTCCGGACGCGGCCAAGGCCGTGACGGGCCTGAAAGTCTGCCTCCGGGAAGCCAAGCTGGACTACACCAAGCTCAGCATCGGCGTCGCGCCCCACAACAATCTGGCGGCCGTGAAGCAAAAGCATCCGCTGCCGGCAAAAACTGCCTTCAGCCTGAACTGACAGTGACGCCGACGCTGGCGCGGCAGACGGCTTGATCCCTGCGGGGTACGACCCGCGCAACGCCGGGCCGTCCTGCCGGTGGCCCTGCTGCCCAGACCGGCGGCGCTACTCCGGCTCGGCCGGAACAATGCCCGCAGCAAGGGCCGCCTGGCGGTAAACCGCGGCCAGACTGGCCACGTTGTGGTGCGCATTGAGACCGCTCGGATTCGGCACCGCCCAGAGCTCGGCTCCACCAATCCGTTCCGGCTGGCGGCCCAATTGCGCCTTCGGCCGCCCAAAGCCCACCCGGTAGGCACTGATTCCCGCCACCGCCACCACCCGCGGACCGAGCGCTTCGATCGTCTCCTCGAGCCGCCGGGCACCAGCCTGCAGTTCGTCGGGCGCCAATTCGTCCGCCCTGGTCGTGGCCCGCGGGACAATATTGGTGATGCCCACGCCGCGGGCGATCAGATGCTCGCGGTCCTCCTGCGCCATCCCGCCGCCGGCGCGGATCAGATGGTCGGTGATGCCGGCGGCGGCAAGGGCAGGATAGAACCGGTTGCCGGGCCGGGCGAAATGCGAGCCGGTGGCAGCCGACCACAGGCCGGGATTAATGCCCACGAACAGCAGGCGCAGGCCCGGGCCCAGAAGGTCGGGGACGAGCGCGTCCTGGTACCTGAGCAGTTCTGTCCGGGTGAAGGCCACCCCATCACTCTTTCACAGGCTGCCCTTCCCTGGACCCGGTGCTGCCCACAGAAAGCGGAGGCCCGGCGCCCCTGGAAAGGGGCACCGGGCCGAGGCTGCGGTCCAGCGGTCGGGACCGGACAGATCAGTCGGTTCCGGCGTCGAACGCTGCGCGGTCCAGCGCCTCGTCGGCTGCCCGGCCGGCCGCGTCCAGCACGGCGGTGTCCGCGATCTCCGTTGCCCCGCCGGCTTCCAGCGCGCCGACCAGTTCGGCGGTGGGGCCGCCCACCAGCCCCAGCGCGGCGTACTGCTCCAGCCGGGCGCGGGAGTCGGCGATGTCCAGGTTGCGCATGGTCAGCTGGCCGATCCGGTCCAGCGGTCCGAAGGCGGCGTCGCCAACGCGCTCCATGGACAGTTTGTCCGGGTGGTAGCTCAGCGCCGGGCCGGTGGTGTCCAGGATGGTGTAGTCCTCGCCGCGGCGCAGGCGCAGGGTGACCTCGCCGGTGACGGCAGAGCCGACCCACTTCTGCAGCGACTCGCGCAGCATCAACGACTGCGGGTCCAGCCAGCGGCCTTCGTACATCAGGCGGCCCAGGCGGCGGCCTTCCGCATGGTAGTTCGCCACGGTGTCTTCGTTGTGGATGGCATTGAGCAGCCGCTCGTAGGCGATGTGCAGCAGCGCCATGCCCGGCGCTTCATAGATGCCGCGCGACTTGGCCTCGATAATCCGGTTCTCGATCTGGTCGGACATGCCCAGACCGTGCCGGCCACCGATGACGTTGGCCTCGTTGACCAAGGCGACGGCGTCGGCGAATTCGGCGCCGTTGATGGCCACCGGACGGCCGGCCTCGAAGCGAATCGAAACGTCTTCAGTGGCGATCTCGACATCCTCGCGCCAGAAGGCCACGCCCATGATCGGCTCGACTGCCTCCAGGCTGGTGCCCAGGTGCTCCAAGGTCTTGGCCTCGTGCGTGGCACCCCAGATGTTGGCGTCGGTGCTGTACGCCTTTTCGGCGGAGTCGCGGTACGGGAAGTTGTGCGCGGTCAGCCACTCGGACATCTCCTGGCGGCCACCCAGTTCGGAGACGAAGTGCGGGTCCAGCCACGGCTTGTAGATGCGCAGCCGCGGGTGGGCCAGCAGGCCGTAGCGGTAGAAGCGCTCGATGTCGTTGCCCTTGTAGGTGGAGCCGTCGCCCCAGATGTCCACCCCGTCTTCGCGCATCGCCCGCACCAGCAGCGTGCCGGTCACGGCACGGCCCAGCGGGGTGGTGTTGAAGTAGGAGCGTCCACCGCTGCGGATGTGGAAGGCGCCGCAGGCCAGCGCGGCCAAGCCTTCCTCCACCAATGCCGGCTTGCAGTCCACCAGGCGGGAGATGTCAGCGCCGTATTCGGCGGCGCGGCTGGGCACCGCGTCAATGTCGGGCTCGTCGTACTGGCCGAGGTCGGCCGTGTAGGTGCAGGGCACGGCTCCGCCGTCGCGCATCCACGCAACCGCGACGGACGTATCAAGTCCACCAGAGAAGGCGATGCCGACGCGTTCGCCGACGGGAAGGGAAGTCAGAACTTTGGCCATGGTTTCGATCATATGTGCAGCGGTACCTAAAGGCAGAAGCGGCAACGCCGACGGCGCCTGCGTGACGTGCCTAAAATCACTGGCCGGCGGTCTCCCCGGGTAGGATTTGAGGCGGTCCACGCACCTCAATCGAGAAGGATGTATCGATGGAATACCGCCGTCTGGGCAAGTCCGGACTGACCGTCTCCGCCGTGGGGCTCGGCTGCAACAACCTGGGCCGCTCGAACACGCCCACCGAAACCCAGGAGGGCACGGACGCCGTAGTCAAGGCCGCGCTCGACGCCGGCGTGACGCTTTTCGATCTCGCGGACACCTATGGGAAGACCCCCGGGCTGAGCGAGGAGTTCCTGGGCAAGGCGCTCGGCGCCCGCCGCGATCACGTGGTGGTGGCCACCAAATTCGGCATGGACATGCACGGTGGCAACGGCGAGGACTTCGGCGCACGCGGCTCACGGCGCTACATCGTCAAGGCCGCCGAAGCGTCGCTGCGCCGGCTGGGCACGGACTGGATCGACCTCTACCAGTTCCATACGCCGGACCCGCTGACGCCGATCGAGGAAACGCTGTCCGCATTGGACGACTTGGTCCGCGCCGGCAAGGTCCGTTACATCGGCCATTCCAACCGGGCCGGCTGGCAGATCGCCGAGGCCGAATTCACGGCCCGCATGGACGGATACACGCCCTTCATCTCCAGCCAGAACCATTACAACCTGTTGGACCGCCGTGCGGAACTCGAAGTCACACCCGCTGCCGAAGCGTATGGGCTGGGCGTGCTGCCGTACTTCCCGCTGGCCAACGGTCTGTTGACGGGCAAGTACAAGGACGGGAAGGCACCGGAGGGCAGCCGGCTGACGCACTCGCGCAGCAACCTGCTCAAGGACGCCGACTGGGAGCAGTTGGGCGCGTTCTCACGCTTTGCCGCCGATCGCGGGCTGCAGGAGATCGAGGTGGCATTCTCTTGGCTCGCCTCCCGTCCCTCCGTGGCGTCGGTGATCGCCGGTGCCACCAAACCGGAGCAGATCCGGCAGAACGCCGAATCGGCCCACTGGCAGCCCACGGACGAAGACCTCGCCGAGCTGGACAGGATCTTCCCCACAGTGCCCAAGGCAGCCCTGTTCTAACATCGAGGTCAACATCCAGGTCGGCAGGAGCCGCTGGAGCACTGGGTCGGAGCCGGGCATTCTGATGTCTGCTTGTGTTACGCCTGCCGCGGGATGACGGGCGTAACACAAGCACCGGCCGCCCCGGGAGGGCAAGATGGATGCTACGGGCGGCCGCAAAGTCGCGGGCGCCGACCTACCGTTGCATGACCTACCGTTCCCCACACTCAGGCAGCGCCTGTGTGTTGGTTGTCTGCCGTGACGAAAGTGAAGCCCATGAGCCAACTGACCGACTTGCTCGCCTCCCTGTCCACCGGGCGGATCGAGTTGATCGACCTGACCAACAAGCTCTCCGCCCGGACGCCCACCCTGCGGCTGCCGGACCCGTTCGCAAACCTGATCGACTTCAGCCTCGAGGAGATCGCGGCGTATGACGACCGCGGCCCGATGTGGAAGCACCAGAACATCCACACCGGCGAGCACATCGGCACGCACATCGATGCGCCCATCCACTGGGCCACCGGCCGCGAGGGTGACGACGTCGCCCAGTTGCCGTTGCAGCGGTTGGTGGGCCCCGCCGTCGTGCTTGATTTCTCCGCCGAAGCAGCCGCGGACCCTGACTTTCTGCTGGACGTCCACCACGTCCGGGTGTGGGAAGAGCAGCACGGCCCCATCCCGGATAACGCGTGGGTGCTGTTCCGCACCGGCTGGGACGCGTATGCCCAGGACCAGGAGAAGTTCCTCAACGCGGACGACGCCGGTTCCCACACCCCGGGGTTCACCGTTGAGTGCGCGCGGTGGCTGGCCGAGGAGACGAAGATTTCCGGTGTCGGCGTGGAGACGGTCGGCATCGATGCGGGCAACGCCGGTGCGCTGGAGCCGATCTTCCCGATGCACCACTACCTGATGGGCAACAACAAGTACGGCATCACGTCGCTGCAGAACCTGACGCAGCTGCCCACTACCGGCGCGGTGATCGTGGTGGCGCCGCTGCCGATCGTCGGCGGCACGGGCAGCCCCGCCCGGATCTTCGCCATGGTCGAGCGCTAAAGGCAGGCCGTTCCGCGTTTCGGCCAGCCCACGTTCCGCCGTCAGCGTCACGCATCCTGAAAGCTTCACGCATCCTGAAAGAGAGTGCCCGCATGCACGCGCCCCGCAGCATCGCCGAACTAGTCGGCCAGACCTTGGCCGGGCTCGGCGCCGGACACGCCTTCGGCGTGGTGGGGAGCGGCAATTTCGCGGTCACGAATGCGCTGAAGGCCGCCGGTGTGCCGTTCACCGCCAGCCGGCATGAAGGCGGGGCGGCCACCATGGCGGACGCGTACTCCAGGATGTCCGGCAGGCTCGGAATCGTTTCCGTGCACCAAGGATGCGGCCTGACCAACGCCGCCACCGGCATCGGCGAGGCGGCCAAATCCCGGACGCCAATGCTGGTGCTGGCTGCCGAAACCGCCGGTTCAGCGGTCCGTTCCAACTTCGCCATGGACCAGCCGGGCTTCGCCCGCAGCGTGGGCGCAGTGTCCGAGCGGGTGCACTCGGCGGCCAGCGCCGCCGCAGACACCGCCCGGGCCTACCGCACGGCCGTGAACGAACGCCGCACCGTGGTGCTGAACCTGCCGCTGGACGTGCAGGCCCAGCCGGCACCTGCAACCGCGGAGAACGGTCCGGCCGCAACGGTCTCCGCAGCGCAGCCGGTCCGGCCGGGGCCGGCCGCCGCCGAAGCCCTCGCCGACCTGATCGCCGCCGCCGAACGGCCGGTCTTCGTGGCCGGCCGCGGTGCGCGCGAAGCCGGCGACCAGCTGCGGGCGCTGGCATCCCATGCAGGCGCATTGGTGGCCACGTCCGCCGTGGCCAAGGGCCTGTTCAACGGCGAGCCGTTCTCGCTTGGCATTTCCGGCGGCTTCTCTTCCCCGGTGGCGGCGGAGCTGATCTCGGAAGCGGACCTCATTGTTGGTTTCGGCTGCACACTGAACATGTGGACCATGCGACAGGGAGCCTTGATCGGTCCCGGCGCCAAGGTGGCGCAGGTGGACGTGGAGGACTCCGCGCTCGGAGCCAACCGGCCGGTGGATCTCGGCGTCTTGGGGGACAGCGGGCAGACGGCCGACGCGGTGCTGGACATCCTTCGCGGACGTGGCCCCGCTGCCGCCAAGTACCGGACCGGGCCGGTCCGGGAGCGCATCCGGGCCGGCGTCCGCTGGCAGGATGTTACCGTCGATGACCTGTCCACCGAGGACCGGATCGACCCGCGGCTGCTGACCGGCCGGCTGGATCAACTGCTGCCGTCCGACCGCATCGTTTCCGTCGATTCAGGCAACTTCATGGGCTACCCCAGCCAGTACCTGGAGGTGCCCGACGAGTTCGGTTTCTGCTTCACCCAGGCTTTCCAGTCCATCGGCCTGGGACTGGCCACCTCGATCGGCGCCGCCTTGGCCCGGCCGGACAGGCTGCCGGTCCTCGGCACCGGCGACGGCGGCTTCCTGATGTCAATCGCGGAGCTGGAGACCGCTGTGCGGCTCGGCCTGCCGCTGGTGGTGGTCGTGTACAACGACGCCGCCTACAGTGCCGAGGTGCACCACTTCGGCAACAACGACGGCGGTGCTTCCGTCGACCTGTCAACGGTCACCTTCCCCGACACCGACATCGCCGCGATTGCCCGCGGCTTCGGCGCCGACGGAATCACGGTCAGGACACTGGAAGACCTCGCCGGCGTGTCCGCATGGCTGGCGTCCTCGCCCGCCCGTCCCTTGGTCATCGACGCCAAGATCGCCTCCGACGGCGGCTCCTGGTGGCTGGCCGAGGCGTTCAAGGGGCACTAAGGGATTCAGACGGTGACGGTGATCCAGTCGCCGTCGATGGCAGCAGCGAAACGGGGGAGCGGCGCCGGTGCAGGACCACCGGTAACCGTGCCGTCGTCGAGCGCGAAGGTGGAGTTGTGGCACGGGCAGACGAATTCACTGTCGGTGGCGTTCACGGCGCAGCCTTGGTGGGTGCACGCCGCGCTGTAGGCAAGCACCGTCGTCTCATCGGGACGATAGACGAGTATCTTCTGCCCAGCGGCCTCACCGTTGGCGCTGCCGCCAACCGGTACGTCGCTGAGCTTGCCGACGCGGGTCGGCGTTCCGTCGGTGGCGACGGGCGCAGCGGGAGCGCCTTGCGCGCCGGTGAAGTCCTGGAACGGCGAGCAGGCCGTCAGCGCGCCCACGGTACCCGCGGCCGTAGTGACGGTCAGAATGGTTCGGCGTGACGGCGGGGAGGAAGTCATGTCCATTATTGTTCCGGATGTTCCTTGGAAGTTTCTAACGGAACCGCAGGAGTCGATGGAGGAATGCGGCATTTACACGGTGACGGTGATCCAGTCGCCGGCGATGGCGGCGGCAAAGCGTTGCAGCGGTTTCGGTGCTGGTCCGTCCAGCACCGTGCCATCCTGGGCACGGTAAACAGAGCCATGGCAGGGGCAATGGAACTCGGCACCCGCCGGCGCCACCGTGCAGCCCTGATGCGTGCAGATGGCGCTGAAGGCCTCCACCGTTTCCTCATCCGGGCGGTAGACCAGCACTTTGTTTCCGTTGGCCTCGCCACCGGCGCTGTCCCCGACAGCAACATCCGCGAGCTTCAGGACCTGCACCGGTGTGCCGCCGGAAGCATCCGGCGCCTCAGGCCCTCCGGATTGGCCGCTGTCCCCGGTTGCGGACTGGCCGCTGCCCCCTGTCGATGGGGCGCAGGCTGCCAGGACGCAGGCGGAGCAAGCCGCCGCGGAAACACCTAGCAGCGAGCGTCTGGTTGGACTGACATCGAGAATCATGGGCTGACCTTCCCCAACGCAGCTGGCCGGATACTGATTGGTGACGGCGGGATGTTCCGTGGAGAGCGGGCTGTGCCCGAAAACAGGGCAGTGTGTGGAGACGCCTCGGCCCCGGCGTACCCCGCCGTCATCCATAAAGACGCCCACGGCGGCAGGAAAGTTCACAAGCCGATTCGCTGCTCAGCTGGAATTCAAGTTCCAGCCCTGTAATTCTCCTGCCGTAGAAATCAAACGTCATGCTCTGAGAGTCAAGTCGAATGGACCCGGTCACCCATACTCTGATGCTCGACCAACTAAACGATTCAACAATGAGGAGCGGTACATGGCCGAAGAGTTTGCTGATGTGGTGCTGTTCAACGGCATCATCGAGACCCTCGATCCGGAAACGCCCCGCACCACGGCCATGGCGGTCCGGGGCGGGCTCATCCAAGCGCTAGGTGAGCGGGCCGAGGAACTGCGCGGGCCCGAGACGCTCACCGTCGACCTGGACGGCGCCTTCGTGATGCCGGGCCTGATGGACGTCCATAACCACCACATGATCGCCGGTCAGATGGATCTGTTTGAACTGGACGCGCCTCCCACTCTTGACCTGGACGGCTTCCTGGCAGCGATTGCCGCCTACGCTGCCGGGCTCCAACCCGACGAATGGGTTGTCGGTGGTAGCTGGGGATCCGGCTTGATGAACGAAATGAACTCGGCGGACGCGCTGGCACGCCTGGATGCGGCAACCGGCGGCCGTCCTGCCCTGCTCAAAGACGACTCGAAGCACAACCGGTGGGCAAATTCGCGGGCCTTGGAGCTGGCCGGCATCGGGGCAGCCACGCCCGATCCCGCCGGCGGGCAGATTTTGCGTGATGAGTCCGGGGCCGCCACCGGGGTATTGATCGAGGCCGGTGGGGTGATCGTGGAGCAGACACTGGCCAGCCTGCAGCCGGTGAGCACAGGGCAGATGGCCCAGGCGGCGGCGCGCGGTATTGAGATCCTGCATTCCTATGGGGTCACGGGGTTCCAAGACGCGGCTGCGTCCCTCCCGCTCATGCGTGCCCTCAAACAACTTGATGACGACGGCGAGCTGCACGCCTGGGCGGTTTCCTCCATGCAAGCCAACGATTTTATTTTCGGCACCCAGCCCTTGGGTGAAGGAATCATTGCCCACCGCGAAGAGACGCGTTCGCGCCATCACCGGCCGGATTTCATCAAGATTTTCCTCGACGGCGTTCCGCCGGCCGGCACGGCAGCCTTCATCGAGCCTTATCTGCCGGTGGCAGGTTTTCCGGAGTGCCACTGCGGCGGGACCACCATGGATCCGGCGGAGTTGGAGGAATGGCTGATGAGCACGGCCGCCCGGGGAATCTCCGCCAAGATCCACTGCACCGGCGACGCCTCGGTCCGGCTGGTCCTGGACACGGTTGAAAAGGTTCGGGCCGCGGGCTACACCGAGCCGAAATACCACATCGCGCACGGACAGTTCGTGCATCCGGACGATATCGGCCGCTTCGCGCAGTTGGACGTTACCGCCGATATCTCGCCATCGCTGTGGTTCCCCGGGGTGATCTCAGAGGCGATCGCTGCGGTGCTGCCCGCGGAGCGCGCGTCGCAGATGCAGCCGAACAGAAGCCTGCTTGACGCTGGTGCCCGGATCGCCGGCGGTTCGGACTGGCCGGTCAGCGTCTCGCCGAACGCGTGGGAAGGCATTTACGGTCTGGTGACCAGGCAGGATCCTACCGGCCAATTTCCAGGGACGCTGTGGAAAGAGCAAGCCATCACCTTGGATGAGGCCGTCCGCATCTACACCACGGCCAGCGCCGAGGCGATGGGCCTTGATGATGTCACCGGCTCGCTGGTGCCGGGGAAGTCCGCCGATTTCATCGTGCTGACGGACAACCCCCATGACGTACCGGTGGATGAAGTGCGCTACATCAGCGCACGGCAGACCTGGTTTGCCGGAGGCAAGGTCTACGACGCCGCTGCCCCTGAATCCGCTCCGACGGAAGCGGAAAAGGCCAACACCTGACCCCTGCGTCCCGCTAAACCGCACGACTCACCCTGGTGGCTTCGGCTTGGCCTGCCGGCCGGAGCCACCGGCTCTTTCATCCAATCCGAAAGGACACTGATGTCCGTTACCCTGACTTCCGCGCGCCCAGCCGCCGGCACCGACCGCGGAATCTACACCTACATCGCCGTTTTCAGCGCCGTGTTGTACATGGTGCTGCTGATCGCCCCGGTGATCGCCGGCAAGCTGATAGCGCAGTTCGGCCTGATGCCCACTGAGCTGGGCATGCTGTTCTCGCTTGAGCTGGGCGCCTTCAGCCTCGCCACGGTGCCGGCCTACCTGTGGCTGAACCGGCTGAACCTGAGGACCGTCACCTACGTTTGCGCCGCCATCGCCATTGCGGGCAACCTGGCTTCCGGCTTCCTGGACAGTTTCGCGCTCTTGATAGTCGCCCGCGTGATTACGTCGCTGGCGGCCGGATCCATTACCGTCATCATCCTGACCCTCAGCGGGAAGACGGCCAACCCCAGCCGGGGTTTCGGCGTCTTTGTGGTGTTCCAACTGCTGATGGGCGCGGTCATTTTGTTCGCGTTCCCGGTTTTGTATGCCGACGCAGACGTTTCCGCCATCTACTGGACGATGGCCGCCCTGACGGCATGCTGCCTGCCCGTGGTGCGGATGATCGACGGCGACATGCTGCGCCGTGCCCCAGCGGAAGCGAATGTCCCGGCCGCAGCGGACATCGCGGCTGCGGAGAAGAGTCCCGCACGTGCAGGCTCAAAGGTGAAATTCGTGATCGGGCTGGCCGCCGTGCTGTCTTTCTACATCGGCCTCAGCGGTGTGTGGTCCTTCATGGCGCAGATTTCGGGCGGCGCAGGCATCGATCTCTCGACGTCCAGCCTGGTGCTGGCCATTGCCACGATTCCGGGCATAGCGGCGCCGCTGGTGGCGACCTTCCTGGGGGACAGCCCGAAGCGCAAATGGTTCCTGCTGATCGGTTACTTGGGGCTGGGCGGCAGCGTGGCGCTGCTGTTCGGCGCTCCGGGACTCATCCGGTTCGCGCTCGCCGCCCTGGTCTTCAAGTTCGCGTGGACCTTCATCCTTCCGTATCTGCTCGCGTCCCTGTCTGACATCGGCGGCAGTCACGTGATGAACTCGACCAACCTGATGATCGGGTCAGGCTTCGCCATCGGGCCGGTGGTCAGCGGCATGCTGATCGAGTCCTCCGGCGGCGGCTTCGGCGGCATGCTGCTGCTGGCAGTCATCGCCGTACTGGTCTCGATGGGATGCGCCATGGCCATCCAGCGCCCGGCCCGCTCCTGACCCAAACACGCCGGTACACGTCGCCGCTGGCTATCCGCCGGCGGCGAGGTGTACCGTCACCCGGCTGCGCGCCGTCGTCGTCCTCTGTCAGAACAACGACGACGGCGGCGCGCCGCGGCGGCCCGTCCCGCCGGCTCGTCTCACCGGCTTGTCCTACCCAGCAGGGTGGAACTTCCGGCCGAGGACCCGTTCGGAGGCTCCCACCCGGTCCAGGTAGGGGGTAATGCCGCCCAGATGCAGCGGCCAGCCGGCGCCCATGATCATGCACAGGTCGATGTCCTGGGGCGCGGCGACCACGCCTTCGTCCAGCATCAGCCCGATTTCCTCGGCCAGTGCGTCCTGGGTGCGGCGGAGCAGTTGCTCGGAGGTGCTGGGGGAGTCGCCGAAGTCCAGCAGCGCCAGCGTGGCCTCGGGGATCACCTGCCGGCCGGCATCGTCCGCCACCCACAGGGACGTGATGCCGCTGTCGATGAGCCGCTGTTGGTTGGCGGAGACCCGGAACCGCTCACCGAACGCGGCATGCAGGGACTCGGTGACATGCTGGGCCACCGGGATGCCGACCATGGCCAGCAGGGTGAACGGCGTCATCGGCAGGCCCATCGGCTTCAGCGCGTTGTCGGCCACGTCGGCGGGGGTGCCTTCGTCGAACGCATTCGCCACCTCGCCCATCAGCCGCAGTAGCACGCGGTTCACCACAAAGGCGGCCGCATCCTGAACCAGCACGGTGGTCTTCTTGAGTGCCTTGCCCAGCACGAACGCGGTGGAGAGGACTTCGTCGCTGGTCTTTGGAGCGCGCACGATTTCCAGCAGCGGCATGACGGCGACGGGGTTGAAGAAGTGGAAGCCGACCACCCGTTCCGGATGCAGCAGGTCCGCTGCCATCTCGGTGACGGAGAGCGAGGAGGTGTTGGTGGCCAGGATGCAGTTCTCGGAGACCACCGCCTCCACCTCGGCGAAGACCTGCTTCTTCACGGACAGTTCCTCGAACACCGCCTCGATCACGAAGTCGGCGTCCGCGAAGGCTGCCTTGGCGGCCGAACCGGTGACCAGGGCCTTGGTGCGGTTGGCCGCATCCGCGGAGATGCGCTTTTTGGCCAGCAGTTTGTCCACTTCGGCATGGACGTAGCCAACGCCCTTGTCCACCCGGGCCTGGTCGATGTCGGTCATGACCACGGGTACCTTCAGCTGGCGTGCGAACAGCAGGGCCAGCTGGCTGGCCATCAGGCCGGCGCCGACCACGCCCACCTTGGTGACCGGCCGGGCCAGCTGCGGGTCCGGCGCGCCGGCGGGACGCTTGGAACGCTTCTGCACCAGCTCCAGGAAGGCGTAGACGGTGTCGCGGAAATGCGGGGTTTGCATCAGTTCCGCCAGCGCGTCCACTTCCAGCTCGGCGGATTGCTGCTGGCTCTTGCCCCGGCCGGCTTGCATCACGTCCAGCACCTTGGCGGGCGCGGGCGCGGCGTTGGCGGTCTTGGCTTCCACAAACGTGCGTCCGGCGGCGATGGCCTGGTCCCAGTCCGCCTCCGTGGCGGCTGATTTGTCTGCGCGGCGGACTGCCACCTGCCGGCGGGCGTCGTCGTCGCCCAGGATCCGGGCGGCCCAGGCCAGCGACTGTTCCAGGAAGTCCGCCGGTTCGAACAGCGCGTCGGCGATGCCGAGTTGGTGGGCGGCCGGGCCGTTGAGGATCTTGTTGTTGTTCAGCGGGTTCTCGATCATGACCTTGACCGCGTTGGCCGGGCCGATCAGCCGCGGCAGGCGGTAGACGCCGCCCCAGCCGGGGATCAGGCCCAGGAAGGCTTCCGGCAGCGAGATGCCGTTGGCGCCGGCGGAGACCGTGCGGTAGTCGGCGGCCAGCGCTATCTCCAGCCCGCCGCCCATGGCCGCGCCGTTGATGAAGGCGAAGGTCGGCACGCCCATCGACGCCAGCGTGGCGTAGGCGTCATGGCCCAGCCGGGCCATGGCCCGCCCGTCCTCGGGGTCGGTGAGCTTTCCCACGCTGCCCAGATCTGCGCCCGCCACCAGGTAGTAGGGCTTGCCGGTGACGGCGACGGCGGAGATCCCGCCGGCCGCGGCCCTGGCCTTGAGCCCCTCCAGCGCGGTGCCCAGTTCCACCAGGGTGTTCGGCCCGAGCGTGGTGGGCTTGCGGTGGTCCAGATCGTTGTCCAGGGTCAGCAGGGCCAAGGTCCCGGCCCCGGGCAACTCCACGTCCCGGACATAGGAGTGGGTGACGGTCTCGTCCGGGAACTTGGCGGCCAAGGCGGTGAAGTCGGCGGCGGTCATGCGTGGTCCTCTCCTGCGGATGCGGCGGCTGGTACGGCGGCGGTTGCGGCAACCCCCTGGGGGCTGCGGCCCGAGTAGTCTGCGTGGCGCGGGTTCTCCCAGATCACGGTCCCGCCCATGCCCAGCCCGATGCACATGGTGGTCAGCCCGTAACGGACCGTCGGGTCGTCTTCGAACTGGCGCGCCAACTGGGTCATCAGCCGCACGCCGGAGGCGGCCAACGGATGCCCGACGGCGATGGCCCCGCCATAGCGGTTGACGCGGGGATCGTCGTCGGCAATGCCGTAGTGGTCCAAGAAGGAGAGGACCTGCACCGCGAAGGCCTCGTTAATCTCGAGCAGCCCGATGTCCGCGATGTCCAGGCCGGCCATCTTCAGGGCCTTCTCCGTGGCGGGGACCGGGCCGATGCCCATCACCTCGGGTTCCACTCCGGCGAAGGCGTAGGAGACCAGGCGCATCTTTACCGGCAGGCCCAGCTCCGCGGCGGCTTCCGCGGATGCCAGCAGCGAGGCCGTGGCGCCGTCGTTCAGGCCGGCGGCATTGCCGGCGGTGACGCGGCCGTGTGCGCGGAACGGGGTGCGCAGCCCGGCCAGGTCCTCGCGGGTGGTGCCCGGACGCGGCGGCTCGTCGGCGCTGTGCAGCGACCATCCCTCGCCGGGCTTTCGGCCGGTGACCGGCACCAGATCGGGCTGGATCTTGCCGTCCTGGTAGGCCGCCGCGAGCTTGGCCTGGCTGGCCGCGGCGTAGGCATCGGCGCGTTCCTTGGTGATGGCGGGAAAGCGGTCGTGCAGGTTCTCCGCAGTGTTGCCCATGTTCAGCGCGGCGGGGTCCACCAGGCGCTCGCTGGCAAACCGAGGGTTCGGGTCCGCGCCCTGGCCCATCGGGTGGTTCCCCATATGCTCCACGCCGCCGGCCACCACCACGTCGTACGCGCCGAAGGCGATGCCGCCGGCCGTCGTCGTCACCGCAGTCATGGCGCCGGCGCACATCCGGTCGATCGCGAAACCGGGCACCGATCGGGGCAGTCCGGCAAGCAGCGCCGCCGTGCGGCCGATGGTCATGCCTTGGTCGCCGGTCTGCGTGGTAGCGGCGATGGCTACGTCGTCGATCCGCTCGGGCGGCAGCGACGGGTTGCGGCGCAGCAGTTCACGGACGCATTTGACCACCAGGTCGTCGGCCCGGGTGCCGGCGTGGATGCCCTTCTCACCCGCTTTGCCGAACGGAGTGCGCACGCCGTCGACGAAGACGACATCACGCAGGGCGCGGGGCGCGGACGTAGGGCTCACTGGAACCTCCATGAGATGCGGGACACAGTACCAGCCACATGTTACCCGTGGGTAACTTACCCGGCAAGCGGCCGCTGGTCGAGACGGTGGGAGGTGCCGCAAATAGGCTGGCCCTAGTGGAGTAACGGCGAGGAGCTATGGATCTACAGCAGCAGCCCCGGCAGGCGCCGGTGCATCCCGGTGCGGTTTCCGGCGCGCTCCTGGTGCTGGCGGCTTCCGTGCTGTGGGGAACCACCGGAACGGCGGCCACGTTTGCGCCCGACGCCGGTCCGCTCGCCATTGGCGCCGTGGCGATGGGTGTGGGCGGGCTGCTCCAGGCGCTGACCGCGCTGCGGCCGATGGGCCGCGCCCGTCTTCAGTTGCAGGGTCAGTGGAAATTGGTGCTGCTTGGTGCCATCGCGGTCGCCGTGTACCCGCTGGCCTTCTACAGTTCGATGCATCTGGCCGGTGTTGCCGTGGGCACGGTGGTGAGTATCGGCTCGGCGCCGCTGGCTTCTGCCCTGATCGAGCGGGCCGTCGACCGGCATCGGTTGAGCGTGCGCTGGGGTGGCGCCGCCCTGCTGGGGCTCTCCGGGACCGCGCTGCTGTGCTTCGCTGCGGCGCAAGGCGGTGGCCATTCCGCCGGAGCTTCCGGGGGCTCAGTAGGCGGCGGCACCTTGGCCGGGATCGGCTTGGGTCTGCTGGCGGGATTGACGTATGCCCTCTATTCCTGGGCCGCCCACCGGATCATCGGCGGCGGCGTGCCGGCCCGTGCCGCCATGGGAGCGATGTTCGGCGCCGGCGGGCTGCTGCTGATGCCGGTGCTGCTGGCCACGGGCGCGCCGCTGCTGGCATCGTGGGGCAACGCCGCCGTAGGCGCCTATATGGCCCTGGTGCCGATGTTCGCCGGCTACGTGCTGTTTGGGCTTGGCCTGGCGCGGGTGCGCGCAAGCACCGCCACAACCCTCTCCCTGGCGGAGCCGGTGGTGGCTGCGGTGCTGGCGGTATGGGTGGTGGGCGAACGGCTGCCGCTGCAGGGCTGGAGCGGGATCCTTCTGGTGATCGCCAGCCTGGCCGTCCTGACCGTGCCGGGACGTCGGCGGCGCATGGCAGCGACCGGTGGGACGCCGGCGGCGGAGTCGAAGCCTGGGAACGCCGCAGAGCGCAGTTAGCGGTGGCGCCAACGTGCTGGTTCTTTTGCTTACTCAGCCGGCTGCCACGGCACCAGCCCGGTCCATTGCATCAGCCAGGACATTTGGCGGGGCAGCTCGGTGCTCCGCATGCGCCAACTGTGACCGATGGGGACCTGAATAGACTGCACGTGCATTCCTGCGCGTCGGCCGCGGTGTAGAGGGGACGAATCCGGCCCGTACTTGTTGTTCGAGGCGCCGGCCGCGAACCGGGCGGCGGTTTCGGGAACTTGTGCCCGATCAGGACGTTCAGGACGTCCAGGCCGGAGCTCGATCCGGAATCGGTGACCTCGCACAAGATGCGGGTATGGCCAGATATAGATTGATGGCCACGGCCGGCCGTGAGATTGCCCTGCCCGATGATTACCAGGATCTTCTGAAGGTTCTGAAGGGGCGGGTGCGCTGGACCCCGGGCACAAGCGGTGCGCACGGTCAATTCCCAATTGATCGGGCTGTACTGGTCGATCGGGCCGGACATCCTGCAACGCCAGGATGCCGAAGGCTGGGGCAGCGGCGTCATCGCCCGGCTGGCCGAAGACCTCCGGGCAGAGTTTCCGGACATGAAGGGCTTCTCCCAGCGAAACCTGCAGTATATGCGAACCATGGCCGAGGCCTGGGGGAGCGAGGCAAATGTGCCACAAGCTGTGGCGCAATTGCCCTGAGGCCATATCCGCACCCTCCTGGACAAGACCAAGACCGGCCCGGAACGGGACTGCTACGCGGCCGCAGCGGTAGAGTACTGATGGTCCCGGAACGTGCTGATGAAACCTGACGACGTTCCTGCACCGGCGTCTCACCGAGCGTGAACTGGAAGTCCTCGCCTACATGCGCTCAATGATGACGGCGGCCGACATCGCGAAGGCACTGTTCATATCGGTGAACACCGTCAAAACGCACCAGCGATCGATCTATAGAAAGCTCGGCGCGGCAAGCCGGCGGGATGTCCTCAAGATTGCTGCGGCCCGCGGAATCATCTAGCGCCTCGGGGGTGGCCAAGCCGATTTGCCCCACCTCCGGGCTTCATCCTCCAGGGGTGAGGCCTTGTCCACTTCCGGCCCCAATAATGAACACATCCGGTTGAGTGATCCGACGGACTGAGAAATAGCCCTCTGGCTCAAGAGGGAAGCTCTACCGTCGAGACCACACCAAGTCCTCGCCGGCCCCGCGACAGTAGGAGAGCCATTGGTGTTTATGCAACACGAACACGATTGCGGTGCGCAGGGAGCCGGGGCCCCTCGACGCTCAAGTCTGCCCAGCGGAACCAGCTTTGACACCGGCAACAACCCGGAAGTTATCAACCGCGCTCACATGGAAGCCACATAAACCTTGGACGAGAACGGCCGTACTGGCCCAGAACACGACGTACGTCTTTTCGGCGTGGAGGAAGAACTGCTGCTGGTCAGCGCCGACACCGGTGAGCCCCTCGCCGTTGCCGAAAACACAGTCCTTGGGCACGAACGCCGACAATCCGAAGTCGGACAACCGGACGGGTTCGCGATCACGCTCGAGGTCCAGCAGGAGCAGATTGAGATCGTCTGCCCGCCACAAGAGAGCCTGGCAGGGCAGGTAGACACGATCAGACACGGCCGCTCCCTGGCCCGGTCAGCTGCCCGCGATGCCGGGGCGTTGGCGGTTGCACTGGCAACTTCCCCCTTCCCGGTCCGCCCGCATCTGGTGTCCACGCCGCGTTTCCGGAAGATGAATGAGCGGTTCGGTCTGACGCTTCAGGAACAGCTCACCTGCGGATTCCACGTGCACGTTGCCGTGGGGTCCCCGGACGAGGGAATCGCGATCCTGGACAGGATCCGGATCTGGCTGCCGGTGATTCTGGCCCTGGCCAGCAATTCCCCTTTCTGGAACGGAATTGACACCGGATACAACAGCTACCGCTACCAGGTCTGGTGCCGGTGGCCGGCGTCGGGGCCAACCGACATTTTCCGTAGCCGGGACGAGTACGACCGACAGGTTCAAGCCCTGCTGGAAACGGGAGTGCTCCTGGACGACGGGATGGTCTACTTCGACGCCCGGCTGTCCACGCGCTTCCCGACCATTGAAGTCCGAATCGCAGACGTCTGCCTGGACCCCACGCATGCCGCCGTACTCGCCGCGATCATCCGGGCACTTGTGGAGACCGCTTCCCGAGAATGGCGGTCAGGGATCGAACCACCTCTAGTACCTGTTCTGCAGCTTCGCACCTGGTCCTGGCAGGCCAGCAGGTCAGGAGTCGGCGGGATGCTGGTCAACCCGCTCACCGGCAGGCCCTCCTCCGCGGGTGATGTCGTCGCGGAACTGCTGGATCATATAGGTCCGGTCTTAGTCGAATGGCAGGAAGCGGCCTTGGTCGAAAGTGTGATCACCTCGATCTTGCGCAATGGTTCAGGGGCAGACCGACAGCGTCAAAGCTATATGAAAACCAAGGAGCTGACCTTGGTGGTCTTAGAAGCTGCGGAATGGACGCACAACGAACAAATCAGGCAGCAATGAGGCCCTCTCGTCATCTGGTGCCCGTCGATAGATTTCCCCGGGGCGTCAGCAGCCTCGGCGACCATGAACTGCTGACGTTCTACGCCCGGGCGGCGCGATAGGTGGAACGTGAAACCGTCCCAGCTGGGAGGGCCGACCCACGAAACCGAATTCCGGCTTGAAGCGCTCCGGCTTGAAATCCAGGGCCGTGACAACCGGACAACCGGGACGCGCTTGGGGCCCTGGTCCTTGATTCCCCGAAGGGCCGGCCCGTCTTGGTCCGCTCCTTCGACATATGCGCTGTTATCGGCGTTAAAAGTACGGGAGTAGAAGTAGCTGCGAGAACTCCCGTTCCACGGCTACTTCGGTGTTTCCGCAGGCCAGACGAGCAGTTGCTGCAACGACCGCATTGGGATGCTCGGCCTGAATTTGCTCCTGGATCCCTTGCCACTGGAGGTTTCCTGCATCTAATGCATGTTTCCATGGTTTAGGGGTTGCAGTGAGTGGTGCCGTTCCGGGTTTCCTCCCGCGGATGCTGGTGGATCCGGGTGTCGGGCTGTTCAGAGCCGACGAGCGTGTTTTCACCGCCATGCTGGATGGATGGCGCGCGCAGATGCTGGCCCGTGGGCTCACGACGCAGACCATCAAGCAGCGCTGCCAGCTGCTGGCGCGGTTCCAGGAATTCACAGGTGAGTTTCCGTGGCAATGGCGTCCGGTGGACATAGATGATTTCCTGGCCGGACTGCGTTCCGGTGACAAGCCGATCAGCCTCAAGACGCTGCGCTCATACAGCAATGCCGTGGCGATGTTCTGCTCCTACCTGACGCATCCTGGCTATGGGTGGGGCGAGTTCTGCGAACGCACTTTTGGCGATATTCCGAGCCAGATCTGCTTTGAATGGAACACGCCCCGGCACACGACCGATGACGCCGTGCCGGCGCAGCGGCGGGCATTCACCAAGGTTGAGCTGCAACGGCTCTTCGATCACATCGACGATCTCGTCGACCGTGAGTACGCGGCCGGCAGCAAGCGCTGGCTGCCGCTGTTCCGTGATTCGGTGGCGTTCAAAGTCTGTTATGCCTATGGGCTTCGCCGCCGGGAGATGACGATGCTGGATCTGGAGGACTTCGGCCCCAATCCCCACGTCACTGACTATGGCCGCTTCGGTGCCGTCCAGGTGCGATGGGCCAAAGGCACGGCAGGTTCCGGGCCCAGGCGGCGGACTGTTCTGACCGTGCCGGAGTTCGACTGGGTCGTGGATCAACTGCACACCTGGACCGGCGGGATGCGGACACGGTTCCCAACAGCTGACCGGTCATCGGCGCTCTGGCCCAGCGAGCGGGGCGCCCGGATGTCACTTGGCAGCTTCGGCGATGCCTTCGCAGCAGCACGCGACGCCGTTGGATTGCCCAAGGAACTGGGGCTGCACTGCCTCAGACACTCCTACGTGACCCACCTGATCGAAGCCGGCTACGACCCGGCCTTCGTGCAGACTCAGGTCGGCCACTCGTACGCCTCGACCACCGGCCTCTACACAACGGTATCGTCGGACTTCAAGCAGAAAACCGTGCAACAAATGATCGCACGCCGCATCACCACCTTGGAGGACCCAGATGCCTGAACAGCGCCGGATCGGCTACCGCTGGAACCTACGTGCCCTCATGGCCAAGCGCAACCTCTGGAAGACCACCGAACTGATGCCGCTGCTGAAATCCCGCGGAATCAACCTGTCCGAGAGCCAGGTCTACCGGTTGGTCACGGCCACGCCGGAACGCATTCCGGCCAGGACGTTCGCGGCCCTTTGCGACATCCTGGACTGCCCCCAACGACCTGTTCGAACCCTTCGTCGAGCTGCGCGCCGCCGCGACGGCAAACGCACCGCAGCGCAGCGAAGACCTGGGCATCCAACCCGGTAATCCGATCGCCAAACGCATCCGCCTCGTCACCCCCGAGGACGGTGAGTAGGCCCCGCAAGCCGGAGGACCCGATCCGCTGGCCGGTCCCCTGCAACCGCTGCGGCCAGCACCACCAAACCGTCACACGGTGGCCCGAGGGCGGAGTCTGCGGCTACTGCTACCAGCAGGCCAAACGCACCCGCGGCATCTGCGCCTGCGGACACGAAGGCGTCCTGCCCGGCCTCATCGACACCCAACCCGCGTGCCGTCGATGCTCGGGCATACGGCTCAACGTCGACTGCTTGGCCTGCGGAGCCGAGGACGAACTTCACAGCGGCGGTCGCTGCTGGACCTGCGTCCTCGGCCATGCCGTAGATGGCCTGCTCACCGACCCGGCCACGGGAACCATGGCCAACGATCTGATCCCGCTGGCGGCGGCGCTGAAGTCGATGAAACGGGCCAACAGCGGCCTGACCTGGATCCGCCAAAATCACGTCACAGCATTCCTCCGAAACCTCGCGGTCGCACCACAGATCACCCACGAAACCTTCGACCAATTACCCGACTCACGCACCCGCGAATACGTCCGCGGGCTCCTCACAGAACACGGGGTGCTCCCCCGACGGGACGAACTCCGGATGCGCTACGACAACTGGGCAGCGCAAGCCCTCGAACGCGTGAGTGACCTGCAGAACCGTGAAGTGATCCGCCGCTACATCCGCTGGCACCACCAACGACGGATGAACCACATGGACGAAGTCAGCCGGGGAACCTTCCTGCGTGCCAAACAGGAAGTCACCGTGGCCATCGACCTCCTCAACTGGCTCACCGGCCACGGCATCAAACTGCCCGAGCTGCAACAATCCCACCTGGACGTATGGCAAGCAGAAGGGCCAACAACCCGGCGCATCGCCGAGCGCTTCCTCAAATGGGCCATCAAAACCAAAGCCGCTCCGGCACGTCTCGCCATCCTCCCGCACCGCCGCGGAACCAGTCCCAAACTCGACAAGACAGGACAGGACGACGCGCTGAACAAGGTGCTCCAACTGGACGGACTCGACGTACGGGACCGGGCCGCCGCGATCCTCATCCTCGTCTTCGGACAACAGGCCGAAAACATCGCGCGGCTGACCTGGGACGACGTGACCATCACCGAAGGCCTGGTCACCATCCGGCTCGGGACAATCCAGATCGCACTGCAGGATCCGCTGGACCTGCCGTGGCGGGAACTCGCCGAGAATCCCGGCCACAACCTAACCGCCTCACACCCGAGCACCAACTGGGTATTCCGCGGAACATCGCCAGGACGACACATCGACCCGGGTCACCTGACAGCGCGACTCCGCAGACTATTCAGCACCCGGGCGGCACGGCTCGGAACGCTCCACGAACTCACCAAACTCGCGCCCGTGGCCATCATTGCCGACGCGCTCGGCTACTCCCCGGCTACCATCGAACGCCATGCCACTGACTCGGCCGCCGCCTACACCCAATACATCGCAGCAGCAAAAACCTCCCGGCGAAACGCGCCACGTATCTAACAGGCGTTCGGCCGACACGGTCCGAACTTTCGAAAGGGCAACCTGTTAGGAGGGCTTATGGCAACGGCGGAAATTGCCTACTCCCGGCCCATGAATACCCGCGCATGCCAGTTGGAATAGTCAGTTTCTTCAGCGCGAGGGCGGACCAGAATGCGGAAGCGACATTCCTGATTATCAGGCTGCAGATGAACTGACCGCCGACTACGTCGGTTGGCACCGGCTCTGGGTGGCGTCATGAGTTCCGACACTCCGCGGCAGGCCACCGAGCAGAGCGCTGCTGCGCCCTCCCCGTTCCCGCCGATCGCGGACTATGCCTTCCTATCGAACTGCCACACGGGCGCCCTCATCGCGCCCGATGGAGGCGTCGGCTGGCTCTGCGTCCCGCGTTTCGACTTACCCAGCGTGTTCGGCACCCTGCTCGATCGCGGAGCCGGTTACTTCAGGCTAGGCCCGTTCGGGATCAACCACCCGGCAGCCCAGGCGTATGAGCCCGGCTCTAACGTCCTCTGCACGACCTGGAAGACCCCGGCGGGTTGGGTTGAGGTTCGCGACGCCTTGACAATGGGTCCGCGGGAGGGCGAGGACGAGGTCACCCCGCATACCCGACCGCCTGCCGACGACGACGCCGATCATGTGCTGGTGCGTACCGTCCGCTGCCTGGACGGCACCGGTGCCGCCGGCTGCGGAAGTTCTGGACCACCATGTGCACAGTTTGGCATAGCGGCTCGGAGATCCGCGGAAACGAGGACGCTCGCGTCCAGC
Organism: Arthrobacter sulfonylureivorans; assembly: GCF_022637435.1. Classification (NCBI taxonomy): domain Bacteria; kingdom Bacillati; phylum Actinomycetota; class Actinomycetes; order Micrococcales; family Micrococcaceae; genus Arthrobacter; species Arthrobacter sulfonylureivorans. Next base: position 2,465,810 of record NZ_CP093326.1, on the reverse strand, counting down.
CAGCGGGCCGGGTCAGGCGGGGGAACGCCTTTCGCGCCGACGGCGTCGGATCGTGCCGGCAGTTGCGCCGGCAGAGGCTGAAGTCCCGGCGGCACCGGTGGACGCTGACGGCGCGACGGCACCGGCGGCGGTACCGGCGGAAGCCCGCCGCCGCACCGAGGTGCGGGCACCGTCGTCGTTGGTGTCTTGGGGTTTCTCCTCGCGTTCCTTCACTGCCAGCGGCTCCGGGTTGGCGTAGGCATCGGCCAGCAGGCCGGCGGTGAGCTTGCGCTGCCAGGGCCGGGCGCCGAGCTCTTCCAGGGCGGCGTCCACAGTCTGTTCCGTGATGGGCTCCGGCGGACGCCACGCGGTGCGGCGAAGGTAGTCGGGGGTGAGCAGGTTCTCCACCGGCATGTCCAGCTGCTCGGCCAGGGTGGCCAAGCGGGGCCGGACGGTTTGCAGCCGGGCCGCGGCGGCCGGGTCCTTGTCCGCCCAGGAACGCGGCGGCGGGGGAGCATTGGTGGGCAGGTGCAGCGGCGGCAGTTCCGTGTGGTTTCGGGCAATGGCAATGGCAATGCAGCGCAGCCAGCGCGGGGCCTCCCGTTGGGCGGCCCGTCCGTGGAAACCGTGGGTCTCAAGCAGTTGCGGGACGGTGGCGGGCATGGCCTTGGCGGCGGCGACGACGGCGGAGTCCGGAATCAGTCTTCCCGGTGCGACGTCGCGCTTGGCGGCCAAGGCTTCGCGTTCGGTCCAGAGTTCGCGCACGGCGGCCAGCTGCCGGCGGTCGCGGATCTGGTGCAAACCGGAGGTGCGCCGCCACGGATCGACGCGCGGCGGCGACGGCGGTGCGGTGCGGACGGCCTCGAACTCCTCCAGCGCGTAGTCGAGCTTGCCGGCGTCCGCCAGCTTGGCGATCAGGGCCTCGCGGAGTTCGACCAGCACCTCGACGTCGAGGGCGGCATACCGAAGCCAGGGCTCGGGCAAGGGGCGCGTGGACCAGTCTGCGGCGGAATGCTCCTTGGCCAGGGTGAAGCCGAGCAGCGATTCGATCACCGCGGCCAGGCCCACGCGGGGCATCCCGGCGAGCCGGGCGGCCAGTTCGGTGTCGAAGAGTTTGTCCGGCCACATGCCCAGTTCGGACAGGCACGGCAGGTCTTGGGTAGCGGCGTGCAGGATCCACTCGACGCCGCGCAGCGAGTCGTTGAGCAGCTTCAGGTCGCCGAACGGCTCGGGGTCGATCAGCCAGGTACCGGCTCCCTCGCGCCGCAACTGGACCAGGAACGCCCGCTGCCCGTAGCGGAAGCCGGAGGCCCGCTCGGCATCGATGGCGACGGGTCCGGTTCCCGCGGCCAGGGCGGCGGCGGCCCGCTGCAGTCCTGGCTCGGTGGCGATGACCAGGGGGACGCCTTCGCGCGGCGCCTCGAGATGGATCAGCTGGGGAGCCTGCTCCTGGGGTTCTGCGGCGTCGTTGGAAGTGCTCTGGTCTGGGCCGTTGTGCCCGGACGCGTCCGAAGTCAAGGAGCTCATGATCCGTTCAGTTTAGGCCAGCCCTATGCGGTGGGCCGAATATATGGTGCCGGAAGCGTTCGTGTTGCCGGCCCGACGGCGGTTTTCGACGGGCTCGGCGGTTCATTGATGCGGTTCCTAATTCCGACGGCGGTTCGGCAGCGCGGTCACGCCGTCCGGCAGCGGCGGCAGGCCGGCGTAGGTGCAGACCATGTCGCTCCAGGCCTCCAAGTGGGAGCGGATGTCGGCGGAGGCCGGCGTCCAGGAAGCACGCAGCTCGATGTCGATCGAGTCCTGCCGGCCGCTGAGCGTGCCGTAGCTCTCGGACAGGATGCGGGTGGCGGTCCCCCCGGCGTTGCGATACGGGGCCCCGTGGTTCTCCAAGGCCTCCACCAGCCAGTCCCACGCAACCGAGCCGAGCATGGTGTCGTTGCCCATATCCGCGTCCAGTTCGGCCCGGATATAGGTGACAATCCGGAAGGTGCCGTCCCAGACCGGCGAGCCCTCCGGATCGTACAGCAGGATGAACCGCCCGGTGGCCAGTTCCTGCGGCTCGGCGGTCTGCAATTCAGTGACCACGGGTCCGTGCAGCGGCCGGGGGCCGGGCTGGGCGGTCACCTCGGCGCCGAGGGCCACGGCGAACGGGGCCAACCGCGAGGGAGCCGGGATTTCCTCCAGCTTCAGTTCGTTCCGGCACTGCGCTTGGCGCAAAGCCGACAGCGCCCGCAGGAACTCAGGCGGCACTGCTGAGAGATCAATCGCACTCACAGTGCCAGATTAGGCCTGACGCCGCGTGACGTCAGGCAGGCGCGCCGGAAAAGCCGGGGCAACCGGGCACAACGCCGAACCGGGCTAGGAGAGCTCGCTCCGGATGGCCGCCGCGAAGGCGTCGATGTCCTCTTCGGTGGTGTCGAACGAGCACATCCAGCGGACCTCGCCGCGGGATTCGTCCCAGTCGTAGAAGCGGAACTTCTGCCGCAACCGGTCGGCCACGCCCGGCGGCAGGGCGGCAAACACCGCGTTGGACTGGGTGGGCTGGGTCAGCGAGAGCCCGGTGGTGCCCTCGACGGCGGCGCGCAGCCGGGCCGCCATGGCGTTGGCGTGGGAGGCAGAGCGCAGCCACAGGTCGCCGTCGTACAGGGCGATGAGCTGGGCCGAGATGAACCGCATCTTTGAGGCCAGCTGCATGTTCATCTTGCGCAGGTAGGGCAGGCCGTGGGCCGCGTCGGGATTCAGCACCACCACGCATTCGCCGTAGAGCAGGCCGTTCTTGGTGCCGCCGAGCGAGAGGATGTCCACGCCGGCGTCGGTGGTAAAGCTGCGCAGGTCGGTGCCCAGCGCGGCGGCCGCATTGGAGAGCCGGGCCCCGTCCATGTGCAGCTTCATGCCGCGCTCGTGCACATGGTCGGCGATCGCCCGGATTTCCTCAATGCTGTAGAGCGTGCCGAGTTCGGTGCTCTGCGTGATGGAAACGGCCAGCGGCTGTGCGCGGTGTTCGTCGCCCCAGCCCCATGCCTCGCGGTCGATCAGCTCGGTGGTGAGCTTGCCGTCCTCGGCCGGCACGGACAAGAGCTTGATCCCGCCGACGCGTTCGGGCGCGCCGTTCTCGTCCACATTGATGTGGGCGGTGGCGGCGCAGATGACGGCGCCCCAGCGCGGCAGCAGCGACTGCAGCGACAAGACGTTCGCGCCGGTGCCGTTGAACACCGGGAACGCCTGGGCAGCCTCGCCGAAGTGGCTTGCAATCACCTGCTGCAGCCGGGCGGTGTACGCGTCCTCGCCGTAGGCGACCTGGTGCCCGGTGTTGGCATGGGCCAGCGCCGTCAGGATCTCCGGGTGCACGCCGGAGTAGTTGTCGGAGGCAAAGCCGCGCAGATCGGTGTCGTGCAGGGAGCCGGAAAGCAAGGGGGAATCAGTCACGTGTTTCAGTATTCCTTAATCAGTGGTTGCCGTCACAGCGAGCACGCATCAGGCCAACCGGATATGTGCTCCGTTGAGCAGGGCCGCGTCCAGGACGAACAGTGCGGCGGCCGCCCGGCCCAGGTCCGCCACGTCGGTGAAACCGGGGAACGACTTCGCCGGGTCGGCCCGGCGCATGGAATCATCCACCAACGCTTTGACCGCCAATACGACGGCGGCGGAGCGCTGGGGGACGGGATCCACCTTGCGCCCGGATTGGCTCCGACGGAAGCCGTCGGCCACCGAGAGCATCCAGCTCTCCGCGGCGGCCTTGGCAGCGGCGTAGTTGGCGCCGGAGGCGGTGGGGGATTCGGTTGCGGTGGCCGAGACAATGGCCACCCGGCCGGACCCGGACGCTTCGAGCTGTGGGTAAAAGGCGCGGGTGGTGTTCCGCAAAGTGGTGATCAGCTGCGCGTGCAGGAAGTCCCAGTCGTCGTCCGACTGGCCGGTCAGGCCCTTGCCGCCGCGCCAGCCGCCGACCAGATGGACCAGGCCATCGGCGCCGCCGTGCTCTGCGGCAATCGAGCCGGCCAGCCCTTCGACTGCCGCGCGGTCGGCGAGGTTGCACTCGAAGGAGGCAACGGCGTCGTTCTTCCCGTAGGCGGCGGTCAGCCGGTCCCTGTTGCTGCCCACCGCCAGCACGGTGGCACCGGCGCCGGTCAAGGCTGCGGTGACGGCCTGGCCGGAGGCACCGGAGGCACCGGCCACCACGACTTTCAGCCCGGCAAGCCCGCCGGGGCCGGGCGCGGCGCCCAGCAGCTGGTCGGCGCTGGCGGGCGCCTCGCCGCTGCCGGACTGCGGACCGCCGGCCATCTCAGGCCGCCTCGCCGGTAATCCCGGAGGTGGACTCGATCACCGGCTTCATCTTCCGGGACAGCGCCTCATAGAACATGGACAGCGGGAACTCGTCGTCCATCACCTGGTCGGTCACCTCGCGCGGCAGCCCGGTGAGCGGGAGCGCGTCGGGACCCTTGGCCCATACCGACGCCGGATGCGGGGTCAGCGTCTTGGTCAGCATCTGGTACGCGGCCAGCCAGTGGGCCACCTTGGGCCGGTCGATGGAACGCCAGTAGAGTTCCTCGATCTCGTGGCCCAGGGCCACCACGGCGTCCGCCACGTTGTCCCAGTCGATGGAGAGCTTGCCGTCCGTCCAGTGCAGCACCCGGTGCTGGTGGAGCCAGGCGAACAGCAGTTGGCCGCCCAGGCCGTCGTAGTTGCGCACCCGGTTGCCGGTGATGGCGAAGCGGAAGATCCGGTCGAAGATCACCGCGTACTGCACCAGCTGGGCGTGCTTGCGGACCTCGTCGGATGCCTTGACGTCGTGGGACAGGCGCACGGATTCCCGGAACGCCGTCAGGTCGCAGCGCAGTTCCTCCAGCGAGTACAGGAAGTACGGCATCCGCTGCTTGATCATGAACGGGTCGAACGGCAGGTCGCCGCGCATGTGCGTGCGGTCGTGGATCAGGTCCCACATCACGAACGTTTCCTGCGTCAGCTGCTGGTCATCCAGCAGCGCCGCGGCCTCGTCCGGCAGCTGCAGCGAGGTGATCTCGGCGGCGGCGCGGACCACGGTGCGGAAGCGGGCTGCCTCGCGGTCGGCGAAAATGGCGCCCCAGGTGAAGACCGGGGTTTCGCGCACCGCCACGGTCTCCGGGAAGAGCACGGCGGAGTTGGTGTCATAGCCGGCCGTGAAATCCAGGAAGCGGATGGGCACGAACAGTTTGTTGGAGTAGGCGCCGGCCTCCAGTTCGCCGATGAAGTCGGGCCAGATGACTTCGATCAGCACGGCCTCCACCAGCCGGTCGCTGCTGCCGTTCTGGGTGTACATCGGGAAGACCACCAGGTGCTGCAGCCCGTTGACCCGGTGCTGCTGCGGCTGGAAGGCCAACAGCGAGTCGAGGAAGTCCGGAACGCCGAATCCGCCGTCGCGCCAGGTGCGGAAATCCGCGGCCAGCTTGTCCAGATAATCGGCGTCGTGTTCGAACAGCGGCGCCAGCTGATTGATGGCCTCGACGATGGCGTCCGTGTGCCGGGCCGCCGCCGGCTTGTTGCTGTCGTCCGGAACGGAGCCGTCGCGAACCTGGAGGATGCGCAGTTCGGTGGCGGCCGCCTTGAGCCGCAGCCAGGCGGGGTGCTGTGCCGGGTTGCCCTGCAATGTGCTGTGGGAATTGGAGCGCGTGGGGGTGATGGTCATCGTTGCCTCGCCTTTCCGTCGGCCGGGCAGGTCCCGGCAAGCTGCTGAAGTATGTAGCGAGCGTAGCAACGCAACAGCCACACTTATTTCAAAACGGCCGATAGGTAAGCAAGTGTAATGCTCGGTGCTACAGACAGGCCACAATGACGAAGCCCGGCTCGCGCTGGCCGGGCTTGATCACGGCCGGGGACGACGAGGCGTGCCGGCCTTCGAGAGAAGGGAGGGTGCTTGGGCGCTACTCTGCATCCTTGGGCTGCTCTGCGTCCTTCAACGTCAGGGAGACAGAGTTGATGCAGTAGCGCTGGTCCGTGGGGGTTTCGTAACCTTCGCCCTCGAACACATGGCCCAGGTGCGAATTGCAGTTGGCGCAGCGGACCTCAATCCGCTCCATGCCCAGCGTACCGTCCCGCAGGTAGCGGACGGTTCCCTCGGCCAGCGGCGCCCAGAAGGACGGCCAGCCGCAATGCGAGTCGAACTTCTCCTTGCTGGTGAAGAGCTCCGCCCCGCAGGCGCGGCAGCTGTAGGTGCCTTCGGTGTGGCTGTCCCAGTACTCACCCGTGTACGGGCGCTCGGTGCCGGCCTCGCGGAGCACGTGGTATTCCTCCGGGCTCAGTTCGCGCCGCCACTCGTCGTCGCTCTTGGTCACGGGGAACTGGCCGGTTTCTGTGTTGCTCATATTCTCTCCAACGCTCACGAGTCGCCAATGTATCCCGAGCCCGAGTACAGGTGCAGCACGGGAATGCCCAGCTTCTCCTGTGCCCGGTTGGCCCAGTCGGTGTGGAAGGTATCGGAAATGGCATGCGGCCGGGTGATGACCACCGCCCGGTCCGCCGAATGCGCGCCAACGTACGCCACCAAGGCGGACACGCCGTCGTCCTCCACAATGTCCACCGTGCCCTTGAAGCCGCCCTCTTCCAGCATCTTCACCGACAGGCGCTTGGCCTCGGCGGCCTCAAGCCGGGCCTCGTCCGGATCCGGCTGGCCCTGGGCCAGTTCGCGGAACGCGGTGCCGACCTCCAGCATGCTCAGCCGTTCCAGGAAATCCAGCAGCAGGTTCCGCTTGGTGTCCTCGGGAATCAGTACCCGGAAGGTTGTCTGTTCGGCGACGGTCTGCTCACCAGCCAGCCAACCTAGGTTCTGCAGGTCGGATTCGTTCAGCGGTTCCTCGGTCAGCACCACGATGGTTTCCGTCATGTGCCCAGCCTAATCAGCAGCCCAACCGCTCACAACAAACCGGCACGCCGACGGCCTGCCGGTTAGCGGTCTACGGCGGCACCGGCAAGAATGGAGCCATGGCTGTGTTCGAACGTTCTCCCCGGTCCGGGAACATTTCCGCCGGCACCGGCACCGGCACCGGCACCGGCACCCTGCCCAGGGCGCGCTGGCTGCTGCTGGGGGCAGTGGCCGGAGCCACCGCGGGATCGGTCCTGGCCGGCGCGACGTCCGGCCTGGCCTCCTACTTTGCCCGCCAGGTGCTGACTCCGGTCCGCGAGCATGTCCAGGATCTGGAGATCCTGGCCGTCGTCGGAACCTGGCCGGAGCAGGAAATCATCCTGCCGGCCACCTTGGACACCACCGCGCCGGGCGTCTACAGCGTCTATTTCGACGGCGGGCGCGGCGTGGCACGGGTGGGGGAGGTGACGTCCTACTCGCCGCGGGAAGGCACCGTCCAGCGCACGGTCGAGCAGGTCTACACCGGCGATCTCGCCGCAGCCACGCGCGGCTGGTGGGGCGGTGCCGCCTACCCTGACCCGGCCGCCGTCGGGCTGGCCAACGAGGAAGTGCAGATCGAGGTGGACGGCGGCACCGCACCAGCCTGGCTGATCCGCGCCGAGTCGGAGGCCAGCACGTGGGCCATCATGGTGCACGGCCGCGGAGCTTCCCGGGCGGAGGGCGTGCGTGCCGTGCGTGCCATCCGTGAACTGGGACTGACGTCGCTGCTGATTTCCTACCGGAACGACGGCGAGGCCCCCTCCGCGCCGGACCGCCGCTATGGGCTGGGCATGACGGAATGGCGCGACGTGGAGGCGGCGATCCGTTTTGCACTGGCGAACGGCGCCCAGGATGTTGTGCTGGTGGGCTGGTCGATGGGCGGGGCGATCAGCCTCCAGGCCGCTGACCAGTCGCTCTACCGAAGCCGAATCCGGGCGCTGGTGCTGGACGCCCCGGTGATTGACTGGACCGATGTGCTGGCGCACCAGGCACGGCTGAACCGGATTCCGGATGCGGTGGGGCAGTTCTCGCAGTGGCTGATCTCGAACAAGGCTGGGCGGCTGCTGACCGGGCTGGCTGCTCCGCTGGACCTGAAGATGATGAACTGGGTGGCCCGGGCCGACGAACTCCGGGTGCCGACGCTGATTGTGCACAGCGAGAACGACGACTTTGTGCCGTACGGGCCGTCCGCGGCCCTGGCGGAGAAGAACCCGCTGGTCACCTTCGAGCGTTTCAGCGGGGCCGGGCATACCCGGGAATGGAACGTGGACCCGGAACGCTGGGAGCGCGTGGTCGCGTCCTTCCTGAGCCGTGTACTGGGGCGAAGCTGATCCTGCAACGCATTTTCTGATCCTGCACCACCCCATCTTCGACGTCACGTGGGCGCGGGTAGCCTGTTGCGTGCCGGCCCATCGCGGCGTCCATGGTTGGACGCCCGGCGCCATTCAGCCGGCGCCACATAGGGCAGGGGATGTCCAGCCGCTCTGATGCTCGGCTCTCGGCGCCCTCGGGTTTCCGCGCCTCACGTCTCGGAGCATGAGGGTTGCTTGCCGGATGAGCTCCAATGTGGCGCCGAGTGTTCAGGACCAGTCGAGGCGCATTCCGTTATCAGCGTTGCGCCCCGGTGGGGACTGCCAGTTGCCTCAGCAAGCGCTAGCCGGTCTTGATTGGCGCGACGGCGGCCTGGGTCAGCGCCACCAAGTCGTCCGGCGCAATTTCGACGTCCAGGCCGCGGCGTCCGCCGGACACCAGGATGGTGGCGAAGCCCGGTGCGGTGGAGTCCAGCACCGTGGGGCTGGCCTGTTTCTGCCCGAGCGGTGAGATGCCGCCCAGCACATACCCGGTGCGCCGCTGCGCCACCTGAGGATCGGCCATGGCGGCCCGCTTGCCGCCCAAGGCAGCAGCGAATTTCTTCAGGTCCAGGCTGGAGCTGACCGGCACGACGGCGACCGCCAGCGAACCGTCCAGCGTGGCCATCAGCGTTTTGAACACCCGCGCCGGATCCATGCCCAGCGCCTCGGCGGCCTCCAAACCGAAACTGGACGCCGAGGGGTCGTGGGTATAACTGTGCAGCACATGCGGAACCCCCGCCCGCTGCAGCAGCGTGGTGGCGGGGGTTCCGGCGGATGGTTTGTGCTTGGCCACGCTCAGGTCGAGGCTGCGCGCAGCTGCCGGGCCTCGGAGATCAGGCGCTTGATCCGGAACAGCATGGCGGACATGCCGCGGATCCGCAGCGGCGTGATCGCACGGGTCAGGCCCAGATGCTCGGCGATGTCATCCGGTACTGCCAGGATCTGCTGGGCCGGAAGCCCATTGAGCCCCTCGTGCAGCACCGAGGCGAAGCCGCGGGTGGTCGGAGCCTCCGGCGGGGCCGAGAAGTAGATCTGCACATCCTGGTCCGGGTTGTCGCCCAGTTCCAGCGTGAGGAAAAGCGGCGACTGGCACTCCACTACCTGCTCCAGCAGTTCCGGATGCCCGGCGAAGCGTTCCGGCAGCTCCGGCAGTTCGCGGGAGAATTCCAGCAGCAATTGCAGCCGTTCGGCCTCGGTGACCGCCTGGAAATCGTCAATTATCTCGGCCAGCGGTTCGGGAATGGTCTGGGGCGACACAGTCATCAGGTTACGTTGCGCTCTCTGGGGGATTTTCTAAGTTGTCATTGTTAACGCTCAGCGGCGGACGGCTATTCCTCAGCGGGCCGCAGCGGGGAGCTGTCCGGGCTGGTCGCCCTTGACGATCGGCACCCGCACCGCGTTGCCCCATTCGGTCCACGAGCCATCGTAGTTCCGGACCGTGTCGAAGCCCAGCAGGTGCTTGAGCACGAACCAGGTGTGGCTGGAGCGTTCGCCAATCCGGCAGTACGCCACCACGTCGTCGCCCGGCTTCAGGCCGGCATCGCCAAGGTAGATGGCTTCGAGCTCTTCACGCGTGCGGAACGTGCCGTCGTCGGCCGCGGCCCGCGCCCACGGGACGGACGCCGCCGTCGGGATGTGGCCGCCGCGCAGCGCGCCTTCCTCCGGGTAGGCCGGCATGGTGGTGCGGAGGCCGGAGTATTCCTCGGGGGAGCGGACGTCCACCAGCGGCTTGCCGAAGTGGTCCAGCACATCATGGAGGAAGGCGCGGATCGGCGCGTCGTCACGTTCGATGACAGGATATTCCACCGGTGCCGGCTGCGGCACCTCGGTGGTGAGTTCGCGGCCTTCCGCTATCCACTTGTCGCGGCCGCCGTCAAGCAGCCGCACGTCCTCGTGGCCGAACAGGGCGAAGACCCAGAGCGCATAGGCTGCCCACCAATTGCTCTTGTCGCCGTACAGCACCACGGTGGTATCGCGGCTGATGCCCTTGGAGCCCAGGAGCGCGGCAAAGCCTTCCCCGTCCACGTAGTCGCGAGTGTCCGGGTCATTCAGGTCGGTGTGCCAGTCGATCTTCACGGCTGACGGAATGTGCCCGGTTTCATACAGCAAGATGTCTTCGTCTGACTCCACTACCACCAGCCCTTCCGTGCCCAGGTTGTCCGCCAACCACTGCGTGGAGACCAGACGGTCGGGGTTGGCGTAGGCGGCGAACTTCTCGTTCTGCTCAGCGGCAATGGGCATGGCAAAACCTTTCCGTAGCGTGCAGGGGCCGTGCAAGACGGCGCGGGACTTCTGTTTAGCCTAACCACCGGAGCCGGCAAAAGCTTCCGGGCCGACACCAACTGCCCCTGATCGGCGCGTGTAGCGTATCGTTTTGCTGGCGGCATTCCGTCCGCCATGTCGCCAAACCCATGTCAGGAAAGCAGCGGTAAGCTTCACGTGCCCAAGATTGAACAGCTTTCACGCCGGACCCCCAAGGTGTCCGTGGACGAACTGCTGGCGGGCCTGCACCCGTCGCCGCGCTTCGGCGAAGTGTCCTTTGCCAGCTACCGTCCGGACCCGGCCCAGCCGTCCCAAGCCGCGGCCGTCAAGGCGCTGCAGCACTTTGCCGCTGCCGTCGACCGGCCCAAGCCGAAGGGCTTGAAGAAGCTGTTTGGCGGCGCCAAGCCGGAAAGCCGCGCCGGCATCTACCTGGACGGCGGCTTCGGCGTCGGCAAGACGCACCTGCTCGCCTCACTGTGGCACGCGGTGGATGGGCCGAAGGCCTTCGGCACCTTCGTCGAGTACACCAACTTGGTTGGCGCACTATCCTTCCGTAAAACCGTGGAAGCCCTCAGCAGCTACCGCTTGGTCTGCATCGACGAATTCGAACTGGATGATCCGGGCGACACCGTGCTGATGTCGCGGCTGATGCGGGAGCTGGCCGACGCCGGGGTCAAGCTTGCCGCCACGTCCAATACCTTGCCGGGTTCGCTGGGGGACGGTCGCTTCGCCGCGGTTGACTTCCAGCGCGAGATCCAGGTGCTGGCAGACCAGTTCGATGTCATCCGCGTGGACGGGGAAGACTACCGGCACCGCGGATTGCCGGCCGCTCCGGAACCGCTCAGCAACCACGATCTCAAGCGCCGGCTGCATGATTTCGACGGCAAGGTGGTGGCCGCGGACGAATTTTCCGACCTCGTCAACCATTTGGAGGGCGTGCATCCCAGCCGCTACCGCCAGTTCCTCGACGGCGTGGATGCGGTGGCCTGGCACAACGTGCACACCATTTCCGAACAGGCCGTGGCCCTGCGGTTCGTGGTGCTGGCCGACCGCCTGTATGACAAGGACGTGCCGATCATCGCCAGCGGAGTGCCGTTCGATCAACTGTTCACGCCGGAAATGATGTCCGGCGGCTACATGAAGAAGTACTTCCGGGCGGTGTCCCGTCTGACCGCGCTGGCCCGTGAGGGCCAGGCCGGCGAAGCCGCGGCGTAGGTCGTTCACGAAGCCGTAGTTTCTCAACGTCCCTTAGCGAAGAGTTCGCTTAACGAAGAAGGGCGCCGGCCCCGCCTCCCGGCGGTCCGGTGCCCTCCATGGCGTGCTAAGGACTAGTTGGACGAGGTGTTCCCGTCGGACGGCGCCTGGCCACCCGTGCCGCCGAATGAGTCGACTAAACCGGATGCCTTGGCCTGCAGGCCGTCTACCCGCTTGGAATACTTACCGTCGGTCTTGGTGTCGATGTAATCACCGACGTTGCCGACGGCACCCTTGATCGTGTCAGAGTTTTCTCCCACGAGACCGGCTGCCTTGTCCTTGAGTGCTCCTGCCCTGCCCTTGAGCTCGTCAAATAACGACACTGGCACCTCCTTTCCGACGGGGGGCCCTTCGCCCCTGCCATTCCATCGTAGGCACTTCACGGCGGGTGCTCAATAGTTTAAATAACAAAGGCTCCCGCTGAGGGGAGCCTTTCGATGGTGGGCGATACTGGGATCGAACCAGTGACCTCTTCCGTGTCAGGGAAGCGCGCTACCGCTGCGCCAATCGCCCCGGTCTGCCCGAGGCGGGCACTGGAGGAAATGAAGAAAAATGGAGCGGACGACGGGATTCGAACCCGCGACATCCACCTTGGCAAGGTGGTGCTCTAGCCAGCTGAGCTACGTCCGCGCGAAACTGTTCCGGATCACTCCGGCCTGTTTCAGTGGGCGATACTGGGATCGAACCAGTGACCTCTTCCGTGTCAGGGAAGCGCGCTACCGCTGCGCCAATCGCCCGTGATCTCTCACGAGATGTTTGCCTGCTTGCCGTGCCACCGCACGAGGTGGGGACGGGATTCGAACCCGCGTATACGGCTTTGCAGGCCGCTGCCTCGCCTCTCGGCCACCCCACCGCGCCTATGGGCAATTACCCTAGGACCGGCCAGCGACGCTGGCACAAACAGTGACTTGCGAGCGGACGACGGGATTCGAACCCGCGACATCCACCTTGGCAAGGTGGTGCTCTAGCCAGCTGAGCTACGTCCGCAGAAGTTATCCATCACTTTGACCGCGAACTGTTCGTGGAACCGCTCGCGGCGTTGTTGTGATTTCCAACGAGTAAAAACTCTATAGGACGTTTCCCGCTTCGTCCAATCGGCGCCACCGGCGAGTGAAACGTCAGTGCAACCAGGGCGTCCAATCCACGACGGCGGTGCGCGCCGAGGGGGTCATCGCGCCTCTGGTTCACCGCAGAGGCGCGATGCGGGCGCCGCCATGCCGGCCGTCCGGCCGGCGATTTTTGATTCTCCGGACCTGTGGGCTAGCATTTCTACACGTTGCAGGAAGCGTTCGGCGCATCCGCAGCACCTAGGGGGCGATTGGCGCAGTGGTAGCGCGCTTCGTTCACACCGAAGAGGTCACTGGTTCGAACCCAGTATCGCCCACCACATCACAAGCATCCCGGCCAGGCAGCAGCCCGGCCGGGATGCTTGTTTTGGGTCACCGCAGGGCACACGGAAGGCCGGCGTCGCAGCGGATGAGCCTTAGCCGTGGACTGCGGACCAGAACCGTCAGTGGAACCTGAGAAGATCTCTTTATGACTGCACCACTCCTTGCGCATGCCACCGCCAACGGCCGGATGTACGCGCGCTCCACCTCGGAGCCGCCGTCGGTCCCCTCCATCACCACGGTGATCGCGCAGGAACCGACCACCCTGGACGGCTGGTTTGCCCACATGGCGGCCACGTCACTCGCCTCCGACGCCAGATTGGCCGAAGCCGCCGGAAATCCGGGGCGGCTGCGGACGCTGGCGAAAGAAGCCACGCTGGCGGCCGACCGCTACCGGGACGCGGCGGCGCTGCGCGGCGACCGGGTGCACGGGTACTGCGAACAGGTGGCGCTGCGGGCGCTGGATAAGGACCATGACGTCGCCGGCGCCCGGGAGGCACTGAAGGCAAACGGCGAAGAAGCGTTCGCCGACAGGTTCGACGAGTGGTGGCAGCTCTACTCGGTGGAGCCTATAGCTCCGGAGATTACTGTCTGGAACCAGGAAGTGGGGTACGCCGGCACCCTGGACCTGGTGGCCCGGATCGCCGGCCGTACCTGCCTGATTGACTTCAAGACCAAGGGGACGGACCGTAACGGCCAGGTCAAAGCGCTCAATGACAAAGTGGTCATGCAGTTGGTGGCGGGCATGAAGGCCCAAGAGTCCTTGGTGGACGGCGTGGCGGGAAGCTGGGAGCCGTGGGCGTACGGCGACGATCCGTTGCTGTTGGGGGTGGCGATCGGCGAGACTGAAGTCCGGCCCATGCGGGCCAACCCTGAGGTGCTCCGCTGGCACTGGTACCGGTTCTGCTCGCTGCGGCGTGCCTGGGAGACGCATCTTCAGGTATCGGAAGCCGGCCGCGCCCTGCTGCCGGTCGCGCCTCCGGCACCGGCCCTGCAGGCGGCCCAGCCGGCCCACTAAACTGGACCGGAACTTAACAACTTTCGCCCGCCGCCTACGCGGCAGCAGTGAGGACAAGAACTACATGGCGATCCTGAGCATCCGGATTATCGGCGACCCCGTCCTGCGGACCAAGGCGGAACCGGTGACCGGGTTTGGGCCGGAACTGGCCAAGCTGGTGGCGGACATGGACGAGACCATGGAGGACGTCGACGGCGCAGGGCTGGCCGCACCGCAGATTGGCGTCAGCCTGCGGGTCTTCACCTTCCGCGTGGGTGGCCAGCGGGGCCACGTGGTCAACCCGGTGCTTGAGCTCAGCGACGACTTTCAAGAGGACGTGGCCGAAGGCTGCCTGTCCATCCCCGCGCTGGGCTATCCGGTGCGCCGGCGCCGTTGGACGCGGGTGACGGGCCAGGACATACACGGCAACCCGGTGGAGTACGAGGGCGACGGCATGCTGGCCCGCTGCTTCCAGCACGAGACAGACCATCTCGACGGGATCCTCTACATCGACCACCTCACCGGCGAGGACCGGAAGAACGCGCTGCGTTCCATCCGCAATGCGGGCTATAACGAAGTGGCCGGTGAAACCCAGGCCCAGCGGGCCGCAAACGTCGGTTCCGGCTTCAGCCGCGGTCCGGCAGCGGCACGCACCGGTTCCTTCGGGCAGCCGCTGGCATGACCGACAGCGGCAGCGGCTTGCGCGTACTTTTCGCCGGCACGCCGGGCGTGGCGGTGCCGTCCCTCGACCGGCTAGTCCAGGACGGGTTCGAGATCGTGGCGGTGCTCACCCGTGAAGATGCGCCCGTGGGCAGGAAACGCATCATGACTCCTTCGCCGGTGGCGGCCCGCGCCGTCGAACTGGGGGTGCCGGTGATCCGGGCCAACCGGATTGACCAGGGCACCATGGACGCCATCCGGGCAGCCGCTCCGGACGTGGCGGCCATCGTGGCCTATGGCGGCCTCGTCCCGGAAACAGCCCTCGGCATCCCGGAACATGGCTGGATCAACCTGCACTTCTCGCTGTTGCCCGCCTGGCGCGGTGCGGCACCGGTGCAGCACGCCGTCATCCACGGCGACGATGTCACGGGCGCCTCCACCTTTCTGCTGGAAAAGGGGCTGGATACCGGCCCGGTCTACGGCACGCTGACCGAGGCGCTGCGCCCGGAGGACACCAGCGGCGAGGTGCTGGAAAGACTCTCCCGCAGCGGCGCCGTGCTGCTGTCCCAAACCCTCGCGGCCGTCGGCGCAGGGAATGCCGCGGCCGTGGCGCAGTCCGGCGATGTCAGTCTGGCGCCCAAGCTGTCCTTGGAGGACGGGCACATCGATTGGCGGCAGCCGGCGCTGGCCATCCGCCGCCGGATCAATGGTGTGACGCCCGAGCCCGGTGCCTGGACCATGCTCGATGGGCAGCGATTCAAGCTGGGACCGGTACGGCCGCGGCCGGAGACTCGGGATGTGCCGCCGGGGATGGTCAGGTTGTCCGGCGGATCCTCGGCGTCCGCCCTGGTGGGTACCGGCTCCCACGCACTTGAGCTGGACAAGGTCCAGCCGGCAGGTAAAAAAATGATGGATGCTGCAGACTGGGCCCGCGGGCTTGGGCAACGTGAGGATGTGCGCTTCGAATGAACGGCCGGAATGAAGGCGGCCGGAACAGCGGCCGCGGCAACAACGAGGGACGCGGCCGACAGGGCGGCGGGGGCCAGGGGAGCGGACGACGTGATGCTGCCGGGCGGGAGCGTAACCGCGGCGGAACCCGGCACTACTCGCAGTCGGCTCCATCGCAGCGGTCGAGGACGGCAGATCCGGCCCGGCTGGCCGCTTTCGAGGTGCTGCGCGCGGTGGAACGGGACGACGCGTATGCGAACCTGGTGCTGCCGGCGAGCATCCGCAAACACCGGCTGGACAAGCGGGACGCCGGTTTCGCCACGGAATTGGCCTACGGTGCCTTGCGCGGCCTGGGCACTTACGATGCCATTCTCGCCCGCTGCGTCGACCGTCCACTGGATCAGCTGGACCCCGCGATCCTTGATGCGCTGCGCCTGGGCGCCCACCAGCTGCTGGCCATGCGGGTGCCGGCACATGCCGCCCTGGACCAGACCGTCAGCCTGGCCCGCGCGGTGATCGGCGCCGGGCCGGGCTCGCTCATCAATGCCGTGCTGCGCAAGGTGACCGCGCACGACCTCAGCGGCTGGACCGCCGAGCTGACGGCGGGGGAGACGGACCCGGTCAGGGCCGCAGCCTTGGAACACAGCCACCCGGAATGGATCGTCCGGGCCCTGCGGCAGTCGCTGGCCGCCCATGGCCGCAGCGTGGACGAATTGGAAGACCTGCTGGCCGCCGACAACGCCGCGCCTGTGGTGAACCTGGTGGCACTGCCCGGACTGGGCACGTTGGACGAGGCGGTCGAGGCAGGGGCTGAGCCCGGGGATCTTGTCGAAGGCTCCGCCCTGTATGCCGGCGGCGACGTCGGCCGGCTGGCCAGCGTCCGGGCCGGAACCACCCGTGTCCAGGACGCCGGCTCCCAACTGGTGGCCCGTGCCTTGGCCGCGGCAGCCCCGGCAGCGCCGGGCGAGCGCTGGCTCGATCTCTGCGCCGGCCCGGGTGGGAAAGCGGCCCTGCTCGCTGCGCTGGCCGCCAAGCAGGGTGCCACGCTGTTGGCCAACGAAGTAGCCGTGCACCGAGCCGAGTTGGTCCGCAAGGCACTGGCGCCGGTCCCTGCGGACGTTTGGGAGATCCGCACCGGAGACGGCCGCGAGGTCGGCGACCAGTATGCGGGCCAGTTCGATCGGATCATGGTGGACGCGCCCTGCACCGGCCTGGGAGCCCTCCGGCGCCGGCCGGAATCCCGCTGGCGCCGGAAGCCGTCCGACGTTGCCCAGTTGGGGCCGTTGCAGCGTGAACTGCTCGAAGCCGCCGTCGCGGCCGCGAAGCCGGGCGGCCTGATCGCCTATGTGACGTGCTCCCCGCACCCGGCGGAGACGACGGCGGTGGTCGCCGACCTGCTGCGCCGTCACCCCGGGCTGAAACTGCTGGACACGTCCGCCGTCCTCGACGGCGTCAGCCTCCCGGGCCATCTGGAAGCAGGACAGCCTGGCGGGGACACGGTCGGACGGGACGGCGGGACCACCGCGCAACTCTGGCCGCACCGCCACGGCACCGATGCCATGTTCATGGCCCTGCTGCGCAGAAGCAACTGATCCGCACCGGATCAAGCCGCACAGGTTCCCCCACTCCAACAACACCTCGACAGGCAGGTAAGCATCCGATGGCACATTGCTGCATCAACCCCAGCATCCTCTCGGCTGATTTCGTCAACCTCGAAGCCGAACTGCAGCGCATCAGTACCGCCGATGCGGTGCATGTGGATGTGATGGACAACCATTTCGTGCCTAACCTGACCATCGGACTGCCGGTGGTGCAGCGGATCCAGGAAGTCAGCAGCCTGCCCTTGGACGCGCACCTGATGATTGCCGATCCCGACCGGTGGGCACCGGCCTATGCCGAGGCCGGCATCGAATCGGTGACTTTCCATGTGGAAGCGGCGAAGGCGCCGGTACGGCTGGCCCGGGAACTGAGGTTCCATGGAGCCAAGGCGGGCATGGCACTCAAGCCGGCCACCGCCGTCGAGCCGTATCTCGATCTGCTGCCCGAGATGGACCTGCTGCTGATCATGACCGTTGAACCGGGCTTCGGCGGCCAGGCGTTTTTGGATGTGACGCTGCCCAAGATCCGCAAGGCGGCGAACGCGGTGGCTGGATCCGGGCTGCCGGTGGCCATCCAAGTGGACGGTGGCGTCACCGAAGAGACGATTGTGCGGGCAGCCGAGGCCGGTGCCACGGTTTTTGTTGCCGGCTCCGCCGTCTACGGCCAGACGGATCCTGAGCAAGCGATCGCCTCGCTGCGGGCCGCTGCCAAGGTGCTGTGAGCGCTGTTACACGATGTGACGGGAATGCGGGAACCCTTGCAGCAGTTATGAGAGCATAGTTACGCAAACACAACGTGCTCCGGGGTCGGTGTAAGTCCGAACCGGCGGTTATAGTCCGCGACCCGTTGCCGAAGGTTCCACCCGGAACTCGAGGCCACGGTTGAACCGGTGGAATTCCGGTACCGACAGTTAAAGTCTGGATGGGAGAAGCACGTACAGGTGGCAGCAATGGGCCACGGGGTACGGTCACTGACCGTTTAAGCCCGGGTGCCCGGACCTACCGCACTGTCGTTCCCCCGGAGCCGCCGCGGCTCGAAAGGAACGGCATGGATTTTCTGCGGTGGCTCTTTGAAGCTCAGATTCCCGTTGCCGGCAGCTCACTGCTGCTGCGCGAAGTTCTGGGAAACATTTTTGGACTCCTCAGCGCCCTCGGCGGCATGCGCCGAAAAGTATGGGCTTGGCCGGTGGGCATCATCGGCAACCTGCTGCTGCTGACGGTCTTCCTCGGCTCGCTGTTCGGCTCCGCCAGCACGGCCAACCTGCTGGGACAGGCAGGCCGGCAGATCATGTTCATCGCGGTGGCCGTGTACGGCTGGAACCGCTGGCGCGCCGCACGCAACGGCACCGGCAGCGCCATCACCCCGCAGTGGGCCGGCGCCAAGGCGCGTGTGGGCCTGGTCGCGGCGCTGCTCTTGGGCACTGTCGCCCTGACCCCGGTCTTCGCTGCCTTGGGTTCCTACGAGCCGGTGTGGGCCGATGCATGGACGTTCGTCGGTTCACTGCTGGCCACCTACGGCATGGCCCGCGGCTGGGTCGAATTCTGGCTGATCTGGGTCGCGGTGGACATTGTGGGCGTGCCGCTCCTGTTCAGCGCCGGCTACTACGCGAGCGCCTTCATGTATCTCTTCTACGGCGGCTTCACCCTGGTTGGATTCTTCGTCTGGTGGCGGGCCAATGCACTGGCCAAGCCCGAGGTGCAGACGCTGCACCCCGATCCGCGGATCGGGCAGCCGGCACAGGCCGGCGGCGGCGACGAGCCGGTGCGTGTGCCATGAGCCTGCCTGCCCCTGGCATCAGCCAGCAATTTTCGACGGCGGAGCAGCGCGGCATGGAGTTGGCGCTCCAGGCCGCCGGGCAGGGGGTTCGCGGCGCGAATCCCTTGGTGGGTGCGGTGATCATCGACCCGCGCGGCGAGGTGGTCAGCACCGGATACCACCGGGGAGCGGGCACGCCGCACGCCGAAGTGGATGCGCTGGCCAACGTGCCGTCAGGCCGCGAAGCGGAGCTGGCAGACTGCACCATGCTGGTGACCCTGGAGCCGTGCAATCACCGCGGCCGGACCGGCCCGTGCTCGGGCGCCATCCTGGAAGCCGGCATCGGCTCGCTGGTTTACGCTGCGGCCGACCCCACCGACCAGGCGGCCGGCGGAGCGCAGCGGCTGGCCGCAGCCGGCGTCGCCGTGCGCACCGGCATGATGCCGCAGCGGGCCCAGGAACTGAACCACCGCTGGTTCCAGGCCCGGCGCGAAGTCCGACCGTTCACCACGCTGCACATCGCGCAGAGCGTGGACGGGCTGATCGCTGCAGCAGACGGCACCAGCCAATGGATCACCGGGGAGGAAGCCCGGGCCGACAGCCACGGCATCCGCTCCCGCGCGGATGCGATCATCGCCGGGAACGGAACCATCGCCGCGGACAACCCCCGGCTGACCGCTCGGGACCGGGCCGGGGCCGAGACGCCCGGCCAGCCGCTGCGCGTGGTGATGGGGCGCCGGAAGGTGCCCGCAGACGCTGCAGTCCGCGGCACCGATGGCCGTTTCCTGCAACTGGCCACGCACGATCCCGCCGAAGTATTGGCCGAACTGGCCGGCCGTGGCGTCGGCCACGCCATGATCGAAGGCGGAGCCACCATCGCCTCGGCCTTCCTGCGCGCCGACCTGATCGATGAACTGGTCCTCTACCTGGCACCGCTGATGCTCGGTGCCGGCACCCGCGCGGTGGCCGACCTCGGCATCGGCACACTGGCCGAGGCAAGCCGGTGGCGCTGGGATAACGCCGGCGGCAGTGCCCGCACCCTGGGCGCTGACCTGCGCCTGCACCTTGAACCTCTGCCGTTCCGCGGCACCCAGAAAGGCAAGTGAATGTTTACCGGAATCATCGCCGAACAAGGGCGGGTTGAATCGCTGGACCTGAGTCCAGCCACCGACAGCGCCGTGCTGACCTTCACCGCGCCCCGGACGGCACCCGGCCTCGGGCTCGGCGGGTCGATCGCCGTCAACGGCGTGTGCCTCACGGCCGTTGCCCTGGATGGCAGCCGGGTCAGCGTGGACGTGATGGGCGAGACGCTGACCCGCACCACCACCGGCTCGCTCCAGCCGGGGCAGACCGTCAACCTGGAACGCTGCGTGCCGGCCGGCGGGCGGTTGGACGGCCACGTGGTCCAAGGTCATGTGGACGGGGTGGGCGCGCTGGCTGAACGCGAGGACCTGGGCGACTGGGAACGGCTGCGCTTCACCGTTCCGCTGGAGCTGGCCCGCTACATCGCGGAGAAAGGGTCCATCGCCGTCGACGGCGTCTCGCTGACGGTCACCTCGGTCAGCGATGCCGCGGCGGAGACGCAGTTCTTCGAAGTCGGCCTGATTCCCACCACGCTGGCCGACACCGGACTGGGCGCCAAGCAGCCCGGCGACACGGTGAACCTGGAAGTGGATGTCCTGGCCAAGTACGCCGAGCGGCTGCTGGCCTTTACCCCGGGAGCCCGCTCATGAGCGCCGCGGTGGAGCCGCGGATCGCGCTGGACACCATCGAAGCAGCCGTGGCGGCGATCGCCGCGGGCCGCGCCGTCGTGGTTGTTGATGACGAGGACCGGGAAAACGAAGGCGACATCATCTTCGCCGCAGACGCCGCCACCCCGGAGCTGATGGGCTGGACCATCCGCTACACGTCGGGTGTCATCTGCGTGCCGCTCGCGGCGGCCCGCGCCGACGCACTCGGGCTGCCGCCGATGGTTGAGGTCAACCAGGACGCCAAGGGCACGGCCTACACGGTGTCCTGCGATGCCGCCGCCGGCGTGACCACCGGGATTAGTTCCGCGGACCGTGCACGCACCGCGTCGGTGCTCGCTGCGGCGGACAGCACCGCCGCGGACTTGACCCGGCCCGGCCATGTTTTTCCCCTGCGCGCGGTCGACGGCGGAGTGCTGGCGCGGCGCGGCCACACCGAGGCGGCCGTGGACCTGTGCCGCCTGGGCGGGCGGGCGCCGGTCGGTGTCATCGCCGAGCTGGTGCACGACGAGGGAGACATGATGCGGCTGCCGGCCCTGCGGGCATTCGCCGACGAGCACAACTGTCCGCTGGTCTCGATTGAGGACCTCGCGAACTACCTGTCCGCGGCACCGGCCCGGACGTCCCTCTCGAAGGCGGAGCACCGTGGCCACTGACGACATCCGCGAAAAGGCGCCGGCGGCAACGGTCGAGGCCGGCCCGTCGGTTCAGCTGCCCACCGGCTTCGGCAACTTCATGGCGCAGGCCTGGACGGATGCCGCCACCGGCGTGGAGCACCTGAGCATCACCTCCCCGGTCCGGCCGGCGGCCGAGCCGCTGGTCCGGTTGCACTCCGAATGCCTGACCGGGGATGTGTTCGCGTCCTACCGCTGCGACTGCGGCGAACAATTGGAACAGGCGCTGGCGCTGATCGGCGAACAAGGTGGAACCGTCCTGTACCTGCGCGGCCAGGAGGGGCGCGGCATCGGACTGGCCAACAAAATGCGGGCCTATGCCCTGCAGGAGGCCGGCGCCGACACCGTGGAGGCCAATGAGCAGTTGGGTCTGCCCGTGGATGCGCGGGACTATTCGGCCGCGGCCGCCATCCTGCGCGCCATGGGCATCGGCGCCATCCGGCTGCTGAGCAACAACCCGGCCAAGAGCGTGACGCTGGCAGCCCTGGGCATCGAGGTGGTGGAGATGGTGACCGCCGAAGTTCCCTTCCGCGAGCAGAACCGCCGCTACCTGGAGACCAAGCGGGACCGGATGGACCACCGGCTGGCCGTCCTGCAGACCACACCGGTGCAGCAGAGCTGACGCCTGCGCCCCGGCCACACATTCATTACCGACAAGACATTCACGAAGGAAGAACATGAGCGGACACGGAGCCCCAGTCATCGACATCACCGGCTTGCAGGAGGCGACCGGCGGGCTGAAGCTCGCCATCGTCGCAGCCAGCTGGCACACCCAGATCATGGACGGTCTGGTCGACGGCGCGCTGCGCGCGGCCGCCGAGGCGGGGATCGAGGACCCTGCCGTGGTCCGCGTGCCCGGCGCGTTCGAGCTGCCCGTGGCGGCCGCCCGCCTGGCTCCGCACTTTGACGCAGTGGTGGCGCTCGGCGTCGTGATCCGCGGGGGCACGCCGCACTTCGAGTACGTGTGCCAGGCCGCCACGGAGGGCCTGACCAATGTCAGCGTCCGGACCGGCAAGCCGGTGGGCTTCGGCGTGCTTACCTGCGATACGGAGCAGCAGGGCCTGGACCGTGCCGGCCTGGAGGACTCCACCGAGGACAAAGGGCACGAAGCGGTCACCGCGGCCCTGGCAACCGCGGCCACCCTCCGGGGCCTCGGCGTTTGAGCGGGAACTTTGAGCGGACGGCCCGGCGCGCCGGAGGGGTTCGTCACAATGGGGACGGCGGTTTGTCGCCGTCCCGCGCTCCTGACGTAGGCTAAAGGGCGTGAAATCCTTCGAATCCCTGTTTGCGGAACTGAGCGACAAGGCGCAGCAGCGCCCGGAGGGCTCCCGTACGGTAGCCGAGCTGGATTCCGGCATCCACGGGATCGGAAAAAAGGTCGTCGAAGAGGCCGCCGAAGTGTGGATGGCAGCCGAATACGAATCCGACGAAGCCGCCGCCGAGGAAATCTCCCAGCTGCTGTACCACCTGCAGGTCCTGATGATCGCCAAGGGACTGCAGCTGGAGGACGTCTACAAGCATCTGTAGCGGGACGCCGCCCTCGTCGGCGCCCCGCCCGGACCCAGGCCGAATCCATCCTTGAAGGCCGCGCTGCGGCCGAGCCGATTCCAGAAAGACTTTCACATGATCCGTGTAGCTGTTCCCAACAAGGGATCCCTGTCCGAGGCCGCCTCCGCCATGCTGGGGGAAGCCGGTTACCGCCAGCGCCGCGACACCCGCGAACTGGTCATGACCGACCCGGACAACGATATTGAGTTCTTTTTCCTGCGTCCCCGCGACATCGCCGTGTATGTGGGGTCCGGCACCCTGGACGTCGGCATCACCGGCCGCGACCTGTTCCTGGATGCCCAGGTGGAAGCCGTGGAGCTGATGAACCTCGGGTTCGGGACCTCCACGTTCCGCTTCGCCGGCCCGGTGGGGGAGTTCTCCCGCGCCGAGCAACTGAACGGCAAGCGCCTGGCCACCAGCTACGACGGGCTGCTGCGCAGCTACCTGTCCGAGCGCGGCATCGAAGCCTCCGTGGTCCGATTGGACGGAGCGGTTGAATCCTCCGTTCGCCTGGGCGTTGCCGATGCCATTGCCGATGTTGTGGAAACCGGCAACACCCTGCGCGCCGCAGGCATGGAGATCTTCGGCGACCCCATCCTGAAATCCGAGGCCGTGCTGATTGGCCGCTCCGGCGAGAACCCTCCGCCCGGACTGGACGTGCTGATGCGCCGGCTCCGCGGCGTCATTGTGGCCCGCGAATACGTGATGATGGACTACGACATCCGCAAGGACCTGGTGGATGCCGCCGCGACGCTGACCCCCGGCCTGGAATCGCCCACGGTCTCGCCGCTGCGCGACACCGGCTGGGTGGCCGTGCGTTCCATGGTCCGCCGGACCCAGACCAACCGGATCATGGACGAGCTCTATGATCTCGGCGCCCGGGCCATTCTGGTCAGCACCATCCACGCCTGCCGCATCTGACTGCTCCGGAGTAAGCCATGACTGTTGCCATCCGCGTGATCCCCTGCCTCGACGTCGACGCCGGACGTGTGGTCAAGGGAGTTAATTTCGAAGGCCTGCGCGACGCCGGTGATCCGGTGGAGCTGGCGCACCGGTACGACCTTGCCGGCGCCGACGAGCTGACGTTCCTGGACGTCACCGCTTCCTCCGGCAACCGCGAGACGACGTTCGACGTCGTGGCCCGCACCGCCGAGGAAGTCTTCATCCCGCTGACCGTGGGCGGCGGCGTGCGGGAAGTCGCCGACGTGGACAAGCTGCTGCGGTACGGAGCCGACAAGGCCGCGATCAATACCGCCGCGGTGGCCCGGCCCGACGTGATTGACGAAATCACCCGCCATTTTGGCTCCCAGGTGCTGGTGCTCTCGCTTGATGCCCGCCGCACCGACAACCCCTCGGTAGCCTCCGGGTTCGAAGTCACCACACACGGCGGCCGCAGGGGCACCGGGATCGACGCGGTGCAGTGGGCGAAGGAAGCAGCGGAGCGCGGCGTGGGGGAGTTGCTGCTCAACTCGATCGACGCCGACGGCACCAAGGACGGGTTCGACCTGGAAATGATCCGCGCCGTCCGCGCCGCCGTGAAAGTCCCGCTGATCGCTTCGGGCGGCGCCGGCAAGCCGGAGCATTTCCCGCCAGCCGTGGCCGCCGGAGCCGACGCCGTGCTGGCCGCCTCGGTGTTCCACTTTGGCCCCGACGACGCGATTGCCCAGGTCAAGCAGGCCATCCGGGACGCGGGCTACCCGGTCCGTTGAGACTTATCCGCTGAGTCTTAGAGGCCGATTTCGGCGCTCTCCAGCAGGGCCAACGCATCGGGCTGGCCCTCAAAGGTGACCAGGGCGTGCTTGGTGCGGCCGAAGGCATGCATCAGCAGTTCGCTCGGCTCTCCGACGATGGCCACCGAAACCGGCGCGCGCTTGGCCACGTGCCGCGGTCCGTCCGGACGCACCAGCACAATGCCCAGATCCACGCCCCGGTACAACAGCGCGGCACGCTTGACCAGGTCGTCCCACAGTGCCGATGAATAATCCTCGTCCAGGGCGCGCGGCGCCCAGCGGTCGGTGGCGCGGCGCACGTCCTCGGTATGGACGAAAAATTCCACCAGATTGGCCACGTTGTCCACGGCCGGGACTTTGAGCGGCGACATGGCCGGCGGCCCGGCGCGAAAGGCTTCCACCAGTTTGGCGTAGCCAGCTGTTGCCCGGGCCTTGTCCGCCGTCTTCCTGGTGGCGTCGTCGGAAATCTTGGCGAGCGGCTTAAAGGCCAGGCCGAGTGCGGCAGCCATCCGGTGTTCACGGATATACAGGTGTGCGGCCAGTTCCGCCGTTTTCCATCCCGCGCACAGGGTGGGCGAATCCGGCCCGGCAGCCAGCAAGGTCTCGGCCAGGACTTCACGGGACGGATTTACGTAATGCATCACTTCTGAACCTAGCACGAAGCCGCCGGTTTCGGGCCGCAAATCCTGTCCCTCCAAGCCGTCCTGGCGCGGGCAGGGGCCACCGGGACTTGGCACTAGACTTGTAGGGATGTCTTCCCAGCCTGAATCCCCGAATGCTATGCCGCCCGCCGCGGGTCCGGCGGCCCTCGAACCTGCCGTCGCCCAGCGGCTTAAGCGCGACTCCGCCGGCCTGGTGGCCGCGGTGGTCCAGCAGTTCGATTCGGGCGAGGTGCTGATGCTCGGCTGGATGGACGATGAGGCTCTGCACCGCACGTTAACCAGCGGCCGTGTGACGTTCTACTCACGCTCGCGGCAGGAATACTGGCGCAAGGGTGATACTTCCGGGCACGTGCAGTTCGTGAAGTCGGTGGCCCTGGACTGCGACGGCGATGCCCTGCTGGTCCGGGTGGACCAAGTGGGGGCGGCCTGCCACACCGGCACCCGCACCTGCTTTGACGGCCGCGACCTTGGTGCGGTTGCCGGTCACCGTCCGTCATCGGACGACGGACCAGCGCTGGACAGCTAAGAAGCTGCCGGCACCTTTCCCCAACCCCAGCTTGATCAGCGACTGAAGCGAAAGACGGATAACGCATGCAGGACCTCGGAGTCATCAGCCCCAGCCTGGAGGAATTCCGCACCTTGGCGCGGGACCGACGGGTGATCCCGGTGTCCGTCAAGGTGCTCGCCGATGACCAGACCCCGATTTCGATCTACCGCAAACTTGCGGCCGAGCGGCCGGGCACCTTCCTGCTGGAATCCGCCGCCGTGGGCGGCGTCTGGTCGCGCTATTCGTTTATCGGGGCCCATTCCCGGGCGACGCTGACCACCAAGGACGGGCAGGCGCACTGGCTGGGCGAGCCGCCGGTGGGCGTGCCGCGGGATGGCAATCCGGTGGAGGCGCTTCGGGCAACGGTGGAAGCGTTGCGCACCGAACGCTTCGAAGCGCTGCCGCCGCTGACCTCCGGGCTGGTCGGCTTTGTCGGCTGGGAAGCCGTGCGCCACTGGGAGAAGCTGACCTCTCCGCCGGAGGACGATCTGAACCTGCCCGAACTGGCCATGAATCTGGTCACCGATTTGGCCGTGCATGACAACGCCGAAGGCACGGTCACGCTGATAGCGAATGCGATCAACTTCGACAACCGCGACGAGCGCGTCGACGAGGCATGGCTGGATGCGGTCAAGCGGGCCAAGCACATGCTGGCCCAGCTGGCCGAGCCGCTGGCGCAGCAGGTGTCCGTGCTGGAAGACTCCGCGCTGGCGACCGATGACCTGATGAACAGCGTCACCCACCGCTGGGCCCGCGAAAAGTATCTGGCAGCCGTGGACCGCGGCAAGGAAGCAATTGTCGACGGCGAAGTGTTTCAGGTAGTGATCTCCCGCCGGTTCGAGGCCGACTGCTCGGCCTCGGCGCTGGACGTCTACCGGGTGCTGCGTCACCTCAACCCCAGCCCCTACATGTACCTATTCAGCCTGGAAGACTCCGACGGCGTGGGCTACTCGATCGTGGGGTCCTCTCCGGAAGCGCTGGTCACCGTGACCGGCGACGAAGTCATCACGCACCCGATCGCCGGATCGCGGCCGCGCGGGCACAGCGTGGAACATGACAAGGAACTGGCCGAGGAACTGTTGGCGGATAAGAAGGAACGCGCCGAGCACCTGATGCTGGTCGACCTGGCCCGCAACGACATCTCCAAGGTCTGCGAACCCGGCAGCGTCGACGTCACGCAGTTCATGGAAGTGGAAAAATTCAGCCACATCATGCACCTGGTCTCCACCGTGGTGGGCCGGCTGTCTCCGGACAAGACCGCCTACGACGTGCTGGCCGCGACGTTCCCGGCCGGGACGCTCTCCGGCGCCCCCAAACCGCGCGCGCTGCGGCTGCTGGATGAACTGGAACCACACCGCCGCGGCATCTACGGCGGCGTGGTGGGCTACCTGGACTTTGCCGGGGACATGGACATGGCCATCGCCATCCGGTCCGCGCTGCTGCGCGGCGGCACCGCCTATGTCCAGTCCGGAGGCGGGATCGTGGCCGACTCCCAGCCGGAGGCCGAGGCGCTCGAGACCGTTAACAAGGCGGCAGCTCCGCTACGGGCGGTGACGCTGGCGGCGCGGCTGCACCAGGCCAACCCGGCGCACGTGCCGGTGAAGGGGCAGCAATGAGCGAGGACAAGACCACGCCGGCCAAGGGCCAGGAACCGGAGCGGAGGACGGGCGGCTCGCGCTGGCAGCGCAAGGGTATGGTGGTGCTCGCCGCGGTGGCGGTCGCGCTGGCTGCCTTCGGGACAACGACGCAAACGTGGCTCACCGCCCACCTCCCGGGAACCAGGGTCCAGACACCGGACGTCAGCGTGGCCGGCAGCGACGCCGCCACCGCCGTGACGGCCCTGGCCCTGGTGGCGCTGGCCTCAGCATTGGCCGCGTCCATTGCCGGCAGGATTGCGCGCATCGTGATCGCCGTGCTGCTCGCAGCGGCCGGCATCGGCATTGCCGCAGCGAGCCTGGCCGTGATCGCCAATCCCGCAGCCGCCGCCTCGGCCGCGATCGGCGAGGCAACCGGCCAGATCGGGGGAGAGGCCGACGTCGTCGTCACTGTCTTTCCCTACCTCGCGGCCGTGGCCGGGATTTTGCTGGTGGCGACGGCCATCTGGCTGGTGCTGGCCGGCCGGTCATGGGCCGCATCGAAGAAGTACGTGCCGGCTGCTGAGCGACAGGCCGACGGCATGCCCTCCGACCGGGCCGGCAGTGTCGACGAAATCGACAGCTGGGACCAGCTCAGCCGCGGCGAGGATCCGACCGACTGAACCGCCGGAACCGGCTCCGGACGGAAGGCCGGGCCGCCGGTCAGCGTGTCACACTGGCCTGCCATGCCGCCAAACAATGGCAGAATGAAGTAGCAGAACCGTTTAGAGGGAGAAACATCATGGTCAACCACGCCACCGCCACCGAAACCGCAATGAAGACGGATCCGGCAGGCAGCATCCACGACGAAGTCATCGGCCACGGCAACAGCCCCGCCGCCTGGACCTGCGTGTTCATCATGATCGCCGGCTCCATCGTGTCCGGCATCGGTTTCGCCATGGCCTCGAACGTGGTTTTCTGGGCCGGCGTGGTGGTGATGTTCCTCGGCCTGATCGCCGGCTGGATCATGAAGAAGGCCGGCTACGGCGTGGACGGCAGCAAGATCCAGGGCAGCGGACACTAAGCGTGACCGTTCTCGACGACATCATCGTTGGGGTCCGGGAAGACCTCGAATCCCGGCGCGCCCAGGTGCCGCTCGCGGAGATCAAGCGACTGGCCGCCGAAGCGCCTGCAGCGCGTGACGCCTACGCTGCCTTGGGCGGCAACGATTCCCCCCGTGCCGCACTGAAGGTGATCGCCGAGGTCAAGCGCAAGAGCCCGTCGAAGGGAGAGCTTGCCTCGATCGCCGACCCCGCCGAACTCGGCGCCGCTTACGAACGCGGCGGCGCCGCCGTCATCAGCGTCTTGACCGAGCAGCGCAGGTTCAACGGCTCGCTGGCCGACTTCGACGCCGTGCGCGCCGTGGTTGACCTACCGCTGCTGCGCAAGGACTTCAACGTTGAGGAATACCAGATCTTCGAGGCCCGCGCCCACGGTGCAGACCTGGTGCTGCTGATCGTCGCCGCCTTGGACGATACCGATCTGAAAGCCTTGCTGGCCCTCACGCACGAACTGGGCATGAACGCCTTGGTGGAGACGCACACCGCCGAGGAAATCGACCGGGCCGTGGCCGTTGGCGCACGCATCATCGGAGTCAACGTCCGCAACCTCAAGACGCTGGACGTGGACCGCTCACTGTTCGCGGAGCTTGCGGGCAGGATCCCGGCCGGCGCAGTGGTGGTGGCGGAATCGGGTGTCCGATCGGTGGCAGATGTCCGCGACTACGCAAGCCAGGGTGCCAACGCCGTCCTGGTGGGCGAAGCGCTGGTCACGATGGGTGATCCGGAAGCAACCGTTGCCGAGTTCGGCGCGGCCGGCTCCGAAGCCGTTGCCGCCCGCCGCTGAGGCAACGGCCCGTACGACATAAGAATCCTTCAGGGGCAGGCAGCGGCCATCCGTGGCTCCGCGGCCTGCCCCCAGTACTAGACAGGACCGCCATGACGCAGAGCCCCGACACCCCGGCCGAGTCCGGAAACCCACAGGAAGCAGTCGACGCTTTCCTCGCCGGAAGCAGCCTGCGCCATGCCCCCGGGCCGTACTTCGGCGCCTTCGGCGGGCGCTGGATGCCCGAATCCCTGATTGCGGCGCTGGACGAACTGGAAGACACCTTCGAAAAGGCAAAAGCCGACCCCGAGTTCATCGCCCAGGTCGCCGAGCTGAACAAGAACTACTCGGGGCGGCCCTCGCTGCTGACCGAAGCCAAGCGCTTCTCCCAGCATGCCGGCGGCGCCCGGATCTTCCTCAAGCGCGAGGACCTGAACCACACCGGCTCGCACAAGATCAACAACGTGTTGGGCCAGGCCCTGTTGGCGCAGCGCATGGGCAAGACCCGGATCATCGCGGAGACCGGGGCCGGCCAGCACGGCGTGGCCAGCGCCACCGCGGCCGCCCTGCTCGGCTTGGAGTGCGTGGTCTACATGGGTGCGGAAGACACCCGCCGGCAGGCCCTGAATGTGGCCCGGATGGAACTGCTCGGAGCTACCGTCGTTCCGGTCACCGCCGGGTCGCAGACGCTCAAGGACGCGATTAACGAAGCCCTGCGTGACTGGGTAGCCAACGTGCACAACACCCACTACCTGCTGGGCACCGCGGCCGGTGCCCATCCCTTCCCCGCGCTGGTGCGCTACTTCCATGAGGTCATCGGCGAGGAGGCCCGCGCCCAGATCCTGGATCAAACCGGACGCCTGCCGGACGCAGTCTGTGCCTGCATCGGTGGCGGCTCCAACGCCATCGGCATCTTCCATGGCTTCCTGGACGACCGCCAGGTGGCGCTGTACGGCTTCGAAGCCGGCGGCGACGGTGTGGACACCGGCCGCCATGCCGCAACCATCACGTTGGGCCGGCCCGGTGTGCTGCACGGCGCACGCTCCTACCTGATGCAGGACGAGGACGGCCAGACCATCGAGTCGCATTCAATCTCCGCCGGACTCGATTACCCAGGCGTCGGACCCGAGCACTCCTACCTGGCGGACATTGGCAGGGCCAGTTACGAACCGGTCACCGACACCGAAGCCATGGATGCCTTCCGTCTGCTGTGCCGGACCGAGGGGATCATCCCCGCGATCGAATCGTCGCATGCCCTGGCCGGTGCGCTGCGGGTGGGCAAGCGCCTGACCGAGGGCAAAGACAATCCGCAGGACGTCATCATCGTGGTGAACCTGTCGGGCCGGGGCGACAAGGACGTGGCCACCGCCGCCGAGTGGTTCGGCCTGCTGCCGCAGGAATCACCCGAGGCCGGAATCGGCTCCGAAGGAGAGCAACTGTGAACAATACCGCTACCGCCAGCAAGTCGGCGGCCGCCATCGACCGCGCCCTGGCCGCGGGCCGGACCGCCCTGGTGGGCTACCTGCCCGCAGGGTACCCGGACGTCCAGACCACCATCGATGCCGCCGTCGCGCTGGCGGAGAACGGCACCGATGTCATCGAGATCGGCATTCCGTACTCCGACCCGGTGATGGACGGTGCGGTCATCCAGGCCGCCACGGTCCAGGCGCTGAAGGACGGCTTCCGGGTCAGCCAGGTGTTCGAGATTGTCGCCGGCATCACCGCCCGCTGCGACGCCGCCGTGCTGGTGATGACGTACTGGAACCCAGTCATGCGGATGGGAGTTGACGAATTCTCCCGCCGGTTGGCAGAGGCCGGCGGCGCCGGGCTGATCACGCCGGACCTGATTCCGGACGAGGCCGCCGAATGGTTCGAGGCTTCGGACAAGTACGGGTTGGACCGGGTGTTCCTGGTTGCTCCCTCGTCCTCGCCGGAACGGATGGCCATGACGGTTAAGGCCAGCCGCGGCTTTGTCTACGCGGTGTCGATCATGGGCGTCACCGGCGCCCGCGAGAATGTCTCCAGCGCAGCCGAGCAGGTGGTCAAGGCCGCCCACGAGGCCGGCGCCGAACGGGTGTGCGTCGGCCTGGGTGTCTCCAGCGCCGAGCACGTGCGGGAGATCGGCGCTTACGCCGAGGGCGCCATCGTGGGTACGGCGCTGGTGGCCGAACTCGGCCACTCCGGTGTGCAAGCACTGGGCGCACTGGCGGCGCGGCTGAGCGAAGGCACAGCCCGCGCCTGACAGAATGACCGGTGGGTCAGCGGCTCGCCCGCGGCCACGCCCCGACCTGCAAACTTCGGCCTAGAGGACGAATCTGGTGTACAGCACGACTATTGCAATGGCCGTCCCGGCATCCATCCCCAGCCCCGGCTGGTCCGGATTCAGCATCGGCCCGCTCACGATCCACGCTTATGCGCTGTGCATCCTGCTGGGCATTGTGGCGGCGCTGTGGCTCACCAGCCGCCGCTGGAAGGCCCGCGGCGGACCCGACGAATTCATCTGGGACGCGGCCATCTGGGCCATCCCGTTCGGCATCATCGGCGGCCGCCTCTACCACGTCTTCTCTTCGCCCGATGCGTACTTTGGGCCGAACGGCGACCTGGCCCTCATTCCGCAGATCTGGCGCGGCGGGCTGGGCATTTGGGGTGCGGTGGCCTTCGGCCTGCTGGGCGCCTGGATCGCGTGCCGCAGGGCCGGGATCAAGCTGCCGGCCTTCATGGACGCGGCCGCCCCCGGCGTGCTGCTGGCCCAGGCCATCGGGCGCTGGGGCAACTGGTTCAACCAGGAGCTCTTTGGCGCGCCCACCACGCTGCCCTGGGGTCTTCAGGTCGACGCGGACAGCCCCAACTTCCCGGCCGACGCGGCGCCGGGAACCTTGTTCCACCCCACCTTCCTGTATGAGTCGCTGTGGAACCTGGCCGGCGTGGCACTGCTGCTGCTGCTGGACAAACGCTTCAAGTTCCGCCGCGGCATGCTGTTCTGGTTGTACGTCGCGTTCTACACACTCGGCCGGATCTGGATCGAAATGCTGCGCATCGACGATGCAGAGATGATCACGATCCTGGGCATCACCCAGCGCCTGAACGTCTGGACATCGCTACTGCTGCTGGTCGCCGCCGTGGTGATCTTCATCGTGCTCGCGCGGCAGCCGCGCACCGCGGAGACCGATTCGGTGTACCTGCCGGGCCGGGCACCGACTGGCGACGCGAACAGCGTGGAACCGGCTGCGGAAACGGCCGAGGTGCGCCAGGACGCTTCCACGGACGACGACGGTGTCCCTGCCTCCCGTGACGATGCTGTTCCTGCCTCGCACGGCGAGGCCGCCACTGCCTCCCCTGGCGACGCCGAGTCCTCCCCGGCAGCGGGGGAGAAGAGCGGCGAAGCGCCCGCGGCGGAACCCGGCTCGGACAGCGAGCAGCCCGCCGCCGCAGACGCCCAGGGCACCACGAATCCGTTGAGGGCCGAAGGGGCGGAGAACAAGCGGGGCCAAGACTAGCGAGCCCGTGAAGCCGCCGGAACGAATGCACCCGCGTTCGTTCCGGCGGCTTTGTGCTTTCGTCTCAACGCACTGCTCAGAATCCGCTGTTAACAATCTGGAAAACCCTCGTTAAAAATCCGGAAAAATCTGGGTTACAGGGCGCCCGTCGTGCTATCGTCGCTCTACCGTAGAACTGACAGGTTCTGCGGATCGGTCGGCCCTCATCGGCAGACCGGAACGAACAGGTGCGCACCATCCCGGACTACCGCCCGGAGGCAGAAATGCAGCGTGCCGACCACACTGACGTGGATAATCCGCCGGTCAAGGCGCACCACCAGTGCGGTCCCCGGCGGTCGTGGCTGATCGACCGCACCGTTTATCCTTGCGGCCCCATCCGAACCCTGAACATCGAATGCGCTGTTCCGGGGGAGTATGCCACGGATTCCTCAGTGCATCACGGGCCGGCTTGTCCGCAAGCTGAACCGGGCGGGGCCAGTGCCGTCCCCTTCTCACGCACATCTAGGAGAAGGAAGTTCAGATGACTCCTCCATTCAAGGGGTCGAGTACCCCACGCATCCTCGGCGGCGGACACGGGCACCAGCACAGCACAGTGCAATCGCCGTTCAGTCGTTTCGCCGCCTACCCGGAACAGACCGGGCTGTACGATCCCGCTAACGAAAAGGATGCCTGCGGCCTGGCCGTGATCGCCACCCTCAGGGGCGAACCCGGGCATGACATTGTCGATTCGGCGCTGACGGCGCTGCGCAATCTGGAACACCGAGGCGCGGTCGGCGCCGACGAAGGAACCGGTGATGGCGCCGGGCTGCTCACCCAAATCCCCGACGAATTCTTCCGGGCAGTGGTGGGCTTCGAACTGCCCGAGCCGGGCCACTACGCGGCCGGAACCGCCTTCCTGCCCAGCGACGACGCCGAAGCCGCGGTAGCGCGGGACGGCGTGGAATCCCTGGCCGCCTCCGAAGGCCTCACCGTACTTGGCTGGCGCGAAGTGCCCGTGGTCGCCGAATTGGTCGGCGCCATGGCCCGGTCCTGCATGCCCCACTTTGTCCAGGTGTTCCTGGGGCTCGACGCCGGCAATGCCGGCGGAAACGATCTGGACGCCCGCGTTTTCCGGGTGCGCAAGCGCGCCCAAAACAAGTACGGGGTGTACTTCCCGTCGCTGTCATCGAAGACCATCGTGTACAAGGGCATGCTGACCACGGCCCAGCTGGAACCCTTCTACCCGGACCTCTCCGACCCCCGGTTCAAGACCAAGCTCGGCATTGTCCACTCCCGCTTCTCCACCAACACTTTCCCCTCCTGGCCGCTGGCCCAGCCGTTCCGCACCATCGCGCACAACGGCGAGATCAACACGGTCAAGGGCAACCGCAACTGGATGCGCGCCCGGCAGTCGCAGCTGAAGAGCCCGCTGCTGGGGGATACGCCGGAAGAGCTTTTCCCCATCTGCACCCCGGGTGCTTCCGACTCCGCCTCATTCGACGAAGTCGCTGAACTGCTGATGCTCTCCGGCCGGCCGATCACGCACGCCATCATGATGATGATCCCCGAGGCGTGGGAAAACCACGCCACGATGGATCCGGAGCGGCGCGCTTTCTACCAGTACCACTCCATGCTGATGGAGCCGTGGGACGGCCCCGCGGCCGTGTCCTTCACCGATGGCAAGCTCGTCGGGGCGGTGCTGGATCGCAACGGCCTGCGCCCGGCCCGTTACTGGGTGACCGATGACGGGCTGGTCGTGCTGGCCTCAGAAGTCGGCGTCGTCAACGTTGACCCGGCCAAGGTGGTCCGGAAGGGCCGGGTCTCGCCGGGCAAGATGTTCCTGGTGGACACCGAGGCAGGACGGCTGGTCGAAGACCAGGAAGTCAAGGCCGAGGTCGCGACGGCCAACCCGTGGGGCGAATGGCTCAAGGAGAACATGATCGGGCTGGAGGACCTGCCGGAGCGCGAGCACGTCGTGCATACCACGGCATCGGTGAACCGACGCCAGCAGACGTTCGGCTACACGCACGAGGAACTGCGCATCCTGCTGGGCCCGATGGCCCGCACCGGAGCCGAACCGCTGGGCGCCATGGGCACCGATACCCCGATCGCGGTGCTATCCAAGCGGCCCCGGCTGCTGTTCGACTACTTCGTGCAGTCTTTCGCCCAGGTGACCAACCCTCCGCTGGACGCAATCCGCGAGGAACTGGTGACGTCGCTGCGTTCATCGATCGGCCCGAACGGCAACCTGCTGGCCACCGGGCAAGTACGCACCACCCAGGTGGCCTTGAAGTTCCCGGTGGTCAATAACGACGAACTGGCCAAGATCACGGCGATGGAAGACGACGAGGGGAACCGCGTCACGCTGAAGGTGCGCGGCCTCTACCGGCCCGACGGCGGCGCTTCGGAACTGGCGGCCAGGCTGCAGGAAATCTGCGAAAAGGTTTCCGGCGCCGTCAACCGCGGCGTGAAATTCATTGTGCTCTCCGACCGGGACTCGAACGCCCAGTGGGCACCCATCCCGACGCTGCTGCTGACCAGCGCAGTGCACCACCACCTGCTCAAGAGTGCCAATCGGACCAAGATCTCGCTGCTGGTGGAAGCCGGCGACGTACGCGAGGTCCACCACGTTGCCGTGCTCATCGGGTTCGGCGCCTCCGCGGTGAACCCGTATTTGGCGATGGAAAGCTGCGAGGAACTGGTGCGCAACGGCCACCTCCAAGGCGTGACCGAGGCCCAGGCCGTGCAGAACCTGATCAAGGGCCTGGGCAAGGGCGTGCTGAAGATCATGTCCAAGATGGGCATCTCCACCGTCTCCTCCTACTGCGGCGCCCAGACGTTCGAAGCGATCGGCTTGTCCCAGTCGCTGGTGGACCAGTACTTCGCCGGAACGCAGTCCCTGTTGAGCGGCGTCGGCCTGGACGTGATCGCCGCAGAAGCCGCGGCCCGCCATGCCCAGGCGTACCCGTCCGACGGCATCGAGGACCCGCACCGGACGCTGGAGGCCGGCGGCGAGTACCAGTGGCGCCGGGAAGGACCGCCGCATCTGTTCAACCCGGAGACCGTGTTCCGGCTCCAGCATTCCACCCGGGAACGCCGCTACGACGTCTTCAAGGCCTATACCCGCGGCGTTGACGACCAGGCCAAGGAACTGATGACGCTGCGCGGCCTGCTGAAGTTCTCCTCCGGCGGCCGCCCGGCGGTTCCGCTGGAGGAGGTCGAGCCGGTTTCCAGCATCGTCAAACGGTTCTCCACCGGGGCGATGAGCTACGGCTCCATCTCGCAGGAGGCGCACGAGACACTGGCCATTGCCATGAACCGGCTCGGCGCCAAGTCGAATACCGGCGAAGGCGGCGAAGATGTGGATCGGTTGCTCGACCCGGAGCGCCGGTCGGCGACCAAGCAGGTGGCCTCCGGCCGGTTCGGCGTCACCAGCCTGTATCTGACGAACGCCACGGACATCCAGATCAAGATGGCCCAAGGTGCCAAGCCCGGCGAGGGCGGCCAGTTGATGAGCCAGAAGGTCTACCCCTGGGTGGCCCGGACCCGGCACTCAACGCCCGGGGTGGGCCTCATCTCGCCGCCGCCGCACCACGACATTTACTCGATTGAGGACTTGGCGCAGCTGATCTACGACCTGAAGCGCTCGAACCCTTCGGCACGCGTGCACGTGAAGCTGGTCTCCGAAGTCGGAATCGGCACCGTGGCTGCCGGCGTGACCAAGGCGAAGGCCGACGTCGTCCTCGTATCGGGGCACGACGGCGGAACCGGTGCCAGCCCGCTGAACTCGCTCAAGCATGCCGGCGCCCCCTGGGAAGTGGGGCTGGCCGAGACCCAGCAGACGCTGATCCTCAACGGTCTGCGCGACCGGGTGGTGGTGCAGGTGGACGGCCAGCTGAAGACCGGCCGCGACGTGATGATCGCAGCCCTGCTGGGCGGCGAGGAGTTCGGCTTCGCCACCGCGCCGCTGGTGGTTTCCGGCTGCATCATGATGCGCGTCTGCCACCTGGATACCTGCCCGGTGGGTGTTGCCACGCAGAACCCCGAGCTGCGCCGGCGTTTCACCGGCAAGCCCGAGTTTGTGGTGAATTTCTTCGAGTTCATCGCGGAGGAAGTGCGCGAGCTGCTGGCGGAACTGGGCTTCCGCAGCCTGGAAGAAGCCATCGGCCATGCCGAGCTGCTGGATACCCGCGAAGCGGTCGACCATTGGAAGGCCGACGACCTTGACCTGGCGCCGATCCTGCGCGGCTACGGCTCCGACGCCGATGTACCGCTGCGGAACCTGACCACGCAGAACCATGAACTGGACAAGCATTTCGACAACCAGCTGATCGCGATGAGCGCCGACGCGCTGACCCGGCGCGAGCCGGTCCGGATCAGCCTGGAAGTCATCAACACGGACCGGTCCGTGGGCACCATGCTGGGCCACGAAGTGACCAAGCGCTTCGGCATTCAGTCGCTGGCGGACGACACCATCGACGTCACGCTGACCGGCCAGGCCGGACAGTCGCTGGGCGCCTTTTTGCCGGCCGGTATCACCCTGCGGCTGCTGGGCGACTCCAACGACTATGTGGGCAAGGGGCTCTCCGGCGGCCGGATCATTGTGCGGCCGGACCGGGCCAACGCGTTCGCGTCCGAGCAGAACGTGATTGCGGGCAACGTCATCGGATACGGCGCCACCAGCGGGGAAATGTTCCTGCGCGGCCAGGTGGGCGAGCGGTTCCTTGTGCGGAACTCGGGCGCCACCGCCGTCGTCGAGGGAATCGGCGACCACGGCTGCGAGTACATGACCGGCGGCGTGGCCCTGGTCCTGGGCCCGACCGGCCGCAACTTCGGCGCGGGCATGTCCGGCGGCGTGGCCTACGTGCTGGATTTGGATCCCGCCCGGTTGAACACGCAGGGCGTGGACAGCGGGGAGCTGCAACTGCTGCGGCCGGACGCCGTGGACCAACAGTCCGTCGCCGCGCTGCTCAAGAAGCAGGCAGAGGAGACCGGTTCCCAGATGGCTGCCCAGCTACTTGAGGACCTCGAAGACACCCTGACCCGCATCACCAAGGTGCTGCCGCGCGATTACGCGGCCGTTCTGCAAGCCCGGGCGAACGCCGAAACCGAGGGGCTGGACCCCGACGGCGACGTTGTCTGGACCCGAATCCTGGAGGTAACCGGTGGCTGATCCACGCGGATTTTTGAAAGTACGTGAACGGGAGACCCAGCCGCGCCGTCCCGTCCCCGTGCGCATCATGGACTGGAAAGAAGTCTACGAGGCGCAGGAGAAGGGCGTGCTCCGCAGCCAGGCGGGCCGCTGCATGGACTGTGGCATCCCGTTCTGCCATCAGGGCTGCCCGCTGGGCAACCTGATCCCGGAGTGGAACGATCTGACCTGGCGCGACATGGGCCAGGAAGCGATTGAACGGCTGCACGCCACCAACAACTTCCCGGAATTCACCGGCCGGCTGTGCCCGGCACCCTGCGAGGCGTCCTGCGTACTGGGTATCAACCAGCCGGCAGTGACGATCAAGCAGGTGGAAGTCTCGGTGATCGAGGAAGCCTTCGACCAGGGCTGGGTCACGCCGCATGCCCCGGAACGGTTGAGCGGCCACACCATCGCCGTCGTCGGATCCGGTCCCGCAGGGCTCGCTGTGGCGCAGCAATTGACGCGGGCCGGCCACACCGTAGCGGTCTATGAACGCGACGACAAGATCGGCGGCTTGCTGCGTTACGGCATCCCGGACTTCAAGATGGAGAAGCAATATCTGGACCGCCGGCTGGACCAGATGCGCGCCGAGGGCACACGCTTCCGTACCGGGATCGAAGCGGGCAAGGACATCAGCTGGGATCAGCTGCGCCGCCGCTACGACGCCGTGGTGATCGCCACCGGCGCCACCGTGCCGCGAGACCTGCCGTTGCCCGGCCGTGAGCTGTCGGGCGTGCACTTCGCCATGGATTACCTGGTTCAGGCCAACCGGGTGGTGGCCGGGGAATCGATCCCCGATCAGATCGACGCGCGGGGAAAGCACGTGGTGATCCTCGGCGGCGGTGACACCGGCGCCGACTGCCTGGGCACGGCGCACCGACAGCAGGCCGCCTCGGTGACCACACTGGCCATTGGCAAGCAGCCGCCGGCCGAGCGTGCCGCACATCAGCCATGGCCGACGTTCCCCACGCTGTTCGAAGTGGCCAGCGCGCATGAGGAGGGCGGCGAACGGACCTACCTTGCCTCCACCGTTGAGTACGTGGGCGAGAACGGCGTGGTCACTGCCCTGAAGGTAGCCGAAACCGAGTACGTGGACGGCGGGCGGGTGCCCAAGCCCGGCACCGAACGGGAAATCCCGGCAGACCTGGTGCTCTTGTCGCTGGGCTTCACCGGGCCGGAGCAAACCGAGCTGGGCGAGCAGGTCGACGCGGCCTTCGACCAGCGCGGAAATGTCGGCCGGGACGGCAGATACATGACCAGTGCCGAGGGCATCTTTGTAGCCGGCGACGCCGGCCGCGGACAGTCCCTGATCGTGTGGGCCATCGCCGAAGGCCGCGCCTGTGCCGCTGCCGTCGACGAATGGCTGACCGGCACCACCCGGCTGCACGCCCCGGTTGCTCCGGAAGACCGGCCGATCGCGGTGCTGCCTTAGCATGCCATTGCCTGCGCGCCCGCCGCATTCTGATTAGGGTAGGGATATGAGACGCGCAAAAATCGTTGCAACCTTCGGCCCTGCCATCGCCAGCTATGAGAGCACCCTGGCCGTCCTGAAGGCCGGGGTGGACGTGGCCCGGATGAACATGAGCCATGGCGACTATGGCGTGCATCAGCAGACCTACGACAACGTCCGCAGGGCATCGGCCGAGCTGGGCAGGCCGGTGGGGATCTTCGCGGACCTGCAGGGCCCTAAGATCCGGCTGGGCAGGTTCGTGGACGGCCCCCACCACCTGGCGGTGGGGGACCGGTTCACCATCACCACCGAGGACGTGGAAGGAACCGCCGAAATCTGCTCGACGACGCACAAGGGCTTGCCCGGCGACGTCAAGGTGGGCGACTCCTTGCTGATCGACGACGGCAAGGTGGCGCTGAAGGCGATTGAAGTGGACGACGTCAAGGTGGTCACTGAAGTGACTGTGGCGGGCGCGGTGTCCAACAACAAGGGCATCAACCTGCCCGGCGTGGCCGTCAACGTCCCTGCCTTGAGCGAGAAGGACGAGGACGATCTGCGCTGGTCCCTCAAGACCGGCGTCGACATGGTGGCGTTGTCCTTTGTGCGCAACGCCGCCGACGTCCAGCGGGTCCACGAGATCATGGACGAAGAGGGCCGGCGGGTGCCGGTGATCGCCAAGATCGAGAAGCCGCAGGCAGTGGATGCGATCGAGGAGATCATCGACGCGTTCGATGCCATCATGGTGGCCCGCGGTGATCTGGGCGTGGAGTTGCCGCTCGAGGACGTGCCGCTGGTGCAGAAGCGCGCGATTGAACTTGCCCGCCGCTGGGCCAAGCCGGTGATTGTTGCCACCCAGGTGCTCGAATCGATGATCGACAACCCCCGGCCCACGCGGGCGGAAGCCTCGGACTGCGCCAACGCCGTACTCGACGGGGCCGACGCCGTCATGCTCTCCGGCGAAACCAGCGTGGGCAAGTACCCGCTGGAAACGGTCCAGACCATGGCGCGGATTATCGAGTCCACCGAGCAGCACGGCCTGGACCGCGTGCCGCCGCTGGGCAGCCAGCCAAAGACCCGCGGCGGCGCCATCACCCGGGCGGCCGTGCAGATTGCCGACCAGCTGGATGCCAAGTACATCTGTACCTTCACCCAGTCCGGCGACTCGGCGCGGCGGTTGAGCCGGCTGCGTCCCGGCCGGCCGGTGTACGCCTTCACCCCGCTGCAATCCACGCTGAACGTGCTCTCGCTGACGTGGGGGATCCAGCCGCTCGTCGTCGAATTCGTGGAGCACACCGATCAAATGACCGCCCAAGTGGACAGGATCCTGTACGAACGCGGCCTAGTGGAGATCGACGATCTGGTGGTCATCGCCGCCGGTTCGCCTCCCGGCAAGGCCGGCTCCACCAACTCGCTCAAGGTCCACCGGGTGGGAGACCTGGCCGATGCCGGCGAAGTGCTCAACGGACACTCGCACCCGCGCCCCGAAAAGGTCGGACCGTGGCCGGTCTCCTAGCTGCTCCATAGAGAAACGGGCTCCGGAAGATTTCCGGAGCCCGCCCGTTCACATCGGTGGTCAACCATGGCCGCCCGTTCACATCGGTGGTCGACCAAGGCCGCTCGTTCACATCGGTGGTCGACCAAGGCCGCCCGTTCACATCGGTGGTCGACCAAGGCCGCTCGCGGCCGCGTGGAGACCCGGCTAGTTCACCTGGTTGATAATCGTCTCGGCGACTTCGCGCATGCTCAGGCGGCGGTCCATCGACGTCTTCTGGATCCACCGGAACGCCTCCGGCTCGGTCAGACCCATCTTGGTGATCAGCAGGCTCTTAGCGCGTTCTACCAGCTTCCGAGTCTCGAACTGTTCCTGCAGGTCGGACACCTCGGATTCCAGCGCCGTGATTTCCTCGTGCCGGGACAGCGCGATCTCGATGGCCGGAATCAGATCAGCCGGCGTGAAGGGCTTCACCACGTAGGCCATGGCACCGGCGTCGCGGGCACGCTCCACCAGTTCCTTCTGGCTGAACGCGGTCAGCAGCACCACCGGGGCAATACGGGCCTTGACGATCTGCTCCGCGGCCGTGATCCCGTCCATCACCGGCATCTTCACATCCATCAGGACCAAGTCCGGCTTCAGCTCCTGGGCCAGTTCAACGGCCTTTTCGCCATTGTCGGCTTCGGCAACGACGTCGTAACCCTCACCGCGGAGGATCTCGACGATGTCCAAGCGGATCAGTGTCTCGTCCTCCGCTACGACGACGCGGCGAGCGGGGGCAGACTCGGTTTGTTCAGGCACTGGCGCTCCTAGACTGTTTCGTTGCCATTCACCATGGCGTCGGTTCCGTGAAATAGCCTATCTGCATGTAGAGTAGATTCGCGCACCA
This sequence comes from Arthrobacter sulfonylureivorans, assembly GCF_022637435.1. Classification (NCBI taxonomy): domain Bacteria; kingdom Bacillati; phylum Actinomycetota; class Actinomycetes; order Micrococcales; family Micrococcaceae; genus Arthrobacter; species Arthrobacter sulfonylureivorans. The sequence goes on along the minus strand of NZ_CP093326.1, from coordinate 2,423,877 downwards.
AGCAGCATGACGGTTTTCACAGTGTGGACGATCGACTTTTGCATCCGGTGCATGCCCGAGTGGCGGAACGGCAGACGCACCGCACTCAAAATGCGGCGGGGAAACTCGTGTGGGTTCGAATCCCACCTCGGGCACGTATTGTCTTTGTCTGGGCCCCATGGGGCCCATTTTTGTTGGCGGCCGCGGCTGTTGCCGCCCGGCCCTTCCACAGCTCCAAAAGCTTCGCCAGCGGCGGCCAAGAACGACACACCCGTGCTGGATCAGCTCGCCCGGCCACGTCGCCGCCAATCGACCTCGACGCGGCAGTGCATGAGTTCATTCAGTTCGACGTCCGCGCAGGCCGCCGGTGATTTTCCCTTCGATTTCACCCGCTTCGGGTGAAGGCAGCCACAAACCGGAACCGCTAGCTTGGCGAACAGGCCGACTGACCAGCCTCACTCGCGCGTGAGATCTGACTAACGGCTCCTGCCCTCTAGCGGACGGCCAGCGGAAGAAGAAGTGATGCTCAACTGTTCCCGGGGGCACACGGAAACCGTTCCCTCAGTCGTCTGCGCCCATTCGGCCCGAACCGGAGGGAGGACGCTCGGGGTGACCCGGATCGTCACTGGCGTGCCAGGGTGTCGGGCGTGAGCGAGCCAGCCGCGTCGCCGTCCGGTCTGGACCCGATGGTCGTGATTCGGTCCAGGCCGTACATTGCTGCGCTCGTGCTGGCGGCGGTCTTGGGTGTTCCCATCTCGGTCCTTGCGTACGGTTTTCTCGCTTTGGTCGCCGCAGTCCAGCAGTTCGTCTTCGTCGGGCTGCCAAATCAAGTCTTCGGGGGTCCGGCTCCCGCGTGGTGGCCGGTTCCGTGGTTGGTGCTGTGTGGGCTGTTGACCGCGTTGACCATCCGGTATCTGCCGGGAACCGGGGGCCACTCACCTGCCTTCGGATTTAAGACGGGCGGGAGCCCGCCCAGCGGGCGTGAGCTCGTGGGCATCGTCCTCGCGGCGCTGACCACGCTCAGCCTGGGCGCGGTGCTCGGGCCCGAGGGGCCGCTGATCGCGATAGGTGGTGGCCTCGGGGCGTTGGCGGTGCACCTGGTGAAGAAGGACGCCCCTCCGATGGCACTGACGATCATGGCGTCGGCTGGCAGTTTCGCGGCGATCAGTACCCTGCTCGGGTCTCCCGTGCTCGGCGCATTCCTGATCATGGAGGCCGCAGGGATCGGGGGAATGACGCTGAGCCTGATGGCCCTGCCCGGCCTGCTCGCATCCGGCGTCGGGGCACTGGTGTTCGTCGGCCTGGACGGCTGGACCGGGTTGGGCAGCTTCTCGCTGGCGCTGCCCGTGGTGCCGCCTGCGGTGCCGCCGACAGTGGCCACGTTGGGCTGGGCGGTGGTCATGGGCGCCGCCGGCGCGCTGTTGGGATGGCTGATCCGATGGGTCGGGCTGTCGCTTCGTCCTCTCGTGCACCTAAACCGGGTGTTGGTGACGTCTGCGCTCGGCTTGCTGATCGGACTGACCGCGATGGCGTACCAGTTGATCTCCGGGCAAAGCTTCACGCAGGTGCTGTTCTCCGGGCAGGACGCGCTTCCGGAACTGGTCGAACACGCCGCGGGCTACTCGCTTGCTGTGCTGGTCCTGCTGGTCGTTTGTAAGGCTTTGGTCTACGGGCTCTCGCTGAGTGCATTTCGTGGTGGGCCCGTGTTCCCTTCAATGTTCATCGGTGCGGCACTTGGTATTGCTGCGAGTGGGTTGCCCGGAATGAATCTCGCGGCAGGGATCGGCATGGGTATGGGAGCCATGTGCGCAGCCATGCTGCGGCTGCCATTGACGGCGACGCTGCTGGCCACGCTACTCCTGGGAGTGGACGGGGTGGCCGTAACACCCCAGGTGGTGGTTGCGGTGGCGGTGGCCTTCGTGATCACCAATGTGCTCCCGGTCCCGGCGCCGGGCTCGACGACGTCCGTTGTGCCTGGCGACGTAGGCAGCGTCCAACATCGGGATCCCTCGAGGGCCGACCATCCAACTGACAGCTCGAAGGCTGACCATTCGGCCCGGCGGGGCCGGTGGATCGCCTGGTTGTTCATCATCGGCTCAAGCCTGTTCGCCTTGGGGGCGGTGCCGTCATACGCCGAGGCCGTGGGCTTGCGCATGGGTGCAGCCACGTTTTTTGTCGGTTCGCTGTTCTTCACCAGCGCGGCGTTCCTGCAGTACCGCGAAGCCGTTGACGGGCTCCCGGCCCTGGATGCCGCGCGGCATTCGTTGTGGGTTTGGGCGCCGCGGAATCTCGGCTGGCTCGCTGGCGCGGTTCAACTCGCCGGCACGTTGTGGTTCAACTGGAGTACGGCAAACGCAATGTGGGTCAATCTCGGTGCGGAGCTGACCGACCAACGGGTGTGGCGACCCGACGCCTTGGGTTCAGCCGCCTTCCTCGTTGCAAGCGGCGTGGCGTTGCGGGATGCCGGTCGCGGCGCCCTTTCCGGCGGTCACAGGACTCGCGCATGGAAGATCGGGGTGATCAACATGGCCGGCTCTGTTGCGTTCGGCATCTCGGCGGCCGCGGCCTACGTCATACCGTCGAGCGGCGATATCTGGAACGCCCAGCTGTCCAATCTCGGCACACTCGTGGGAGCCCTCTGCTTCCTTACCGGCGCGATTTTGCTGCTGAACCCTGAATCCACCGACGCCTCGGTCCCGGCGGCCCGGAGAACTCCTCCGTAGCCGCGCTTCAACATCTGAAGGAGAAGATGATGTCAGCAAATTCCCAGCCGACGAACACCATCGTCGCCGGGCCCGGCCATTGACCAGTGCCACGGTGACGCACCCGCTCCGACTGCGTTTCCTTTGATGGTCTACGGTTTGGGCCGTTGTACCGTGGATCAACCGCAAGAACGCTCGTTGGTCCAAGACATCTCTTCAGGGGGAGCCATGCCGCATGTTGTCGACTTTAAGAACGTTTCTACTGTGGGGCTGGAATCGTCTCCGGTCGCCGAGGCACTTGCAGGGTTGCGTGCCAACGAGGCCCGCTACTACGGCAACAAGTACGACCATGTTTTCACGGTCAGCCCGGCAAACGAGGCTCCGGAGGTGATCGACCGGGTCAGCCGCATCCTCAAGGAAGAGCGCGACATCGTCATCGGCTCGCGCGTGCTCGAAGCAACTGGCTTCGAAGTCGACGGACTGCGGATGGATTACGTGTTCTACGAGTCGGGGCTCTCGATCAACGTCATGTACAGCATCGAGGACGGCGGGAAGCGAGCCGTCGGATTCAAACTGGCGGAAGGCATGGAAATTCCAGAGGAGCTCTCAGGGTTCAAGTTCGCCCGACAGAAATCAAAGCTGGCAGGCGTTATCCGCGGCTGCTACTTCGTGATCAAGGGCGAATACTGATCAGCTGACGTTCCGCACCACGTGCCTTGGCGTGCACCGGTGGCGCCGACTTGTGCGCCCATCCAAAGGTCGCCGAAGCCGCGGTTGTCGGCGCCCTGGACGAGACCACCGGGCAGGCCATCGCGCGGCCGCGGCAGATCATGTGGTGGCCGAGCTGCCTAAAACCCGTTCCGGCAAGATCATGCGCCGGCTCCTCAAGGACGTGGCGCAGGACAGGCCGATCGGAGATGTCACCACCCTGGCGGACTCGTCCGTCATGGAGCTGATCGAGGCTGGCATGCCGGGCGGCGCCGGTGGGCTGCTCTAGCCGGCGGCAGCGAAAAGCCTCGGCGCTGGCACCCGGCGCCCACTTGTTTGCACAGCGAAGCGGTCCAACCCTTGCCGCTGAACCCCTTCGTGGTGTCGAATCAGTTACAGCACGCGAGTGTGCAGGGACGAGGATGCCTACGACGCCAGGAGGCGCTCATGTCGGGGAAATCCGCCAACGGTTTGGCAAAGGGATCGGCGCGGAGCACCGATCTGCGGCGCGCGGAGGGTTCTGCCTCGGCCACGGTCTCCCGGCCCGAGCAAATCCGCAACGTGGTGTTGGTAGGGCACTCCGGGTCCGGCAAAACAATGCTCGCCGAGGCCATGCTCGTGGCAACGGCCGCCACCAACCGGATGGGCTCGATTCTGGAGGGCACCACCGTCAGCGATTCGGATCCGTCAGAGATCCACCAGCAGCGTTCCGTGGTGCTGTCCGTTCTCCCTTTTATGTACGACGACGTCAAGATCAACCTCCTCGACACCCCAGGCTACTCGGACTTCACGGGTGAACTGCGGGCCGGTCTCCGCGCCGCTGACGGCGCGCTGTTCGTGGTGTCCGCCGTCGATCGCATCGATGCGGCGACCGTCGCGCTGTGGGAAGAATGCTCCGCCGTCGGGATGCCGAGGGCTGTGACGATCAGCCGACTGGACCACCCACGTGCCAACTTCGAAGCGGCGCTGGCCGACTGCCGCCGCGCGTTCGGCGAGTCGGTGCAACCGCTGTACCTGCCGGTGCGGAGCGGGGCTGCGGTTTCCGGGCTGCATGGGCTGCTTTCCGGAACCGTGTCGGAGTACCCGGAAGGGGAACGTCAACCGGTCTTCCGCCCCGCAGACGCTGGGGAGTTGGCGGCTGCCGAGGAGGCCCGCAGCGCGCTGATCGAAGGCATCATCGCGGAGAGCGAAGACGAGTCCCTGATGGACCGCTATCTCGGCGGCGAGGACATTGGGCTTGATGTTCTCTTGTCCGACGTGGAGACTGCCGTCGCCCGAGGCTCGTTCTACCCGGTGCTGGCCACCTCATCGGAAACGGGACTGGGCGTTGCCGAATTGCTGGAGATGCTCCGGCGGGCCTTCCCATCCCCGCTGGAACGTCCCGCGCCGCCAGTGACGGGCCTTTACGGTTCGCCAAGCACCCCGCTGCGCTGTGATCCGGACGGACCGCTCGCCGGCGAAATCGTACGCACCAGCACAGATCCATTCCTGGGCCGGGTATCCCTAGTGCGGGTGTTCTCCGGAACCCTGCGGGATGATTCGGCCATCCACGTCTCCGGGCATGGGCTCGCCGACCGCGGCCATGCCGACCATGACAGTGACGAGAGGGTCACCCATCTGCACGCCCCGGCCGCCGCGACCTTGCGGGCGGTGTCCTGCTGCGTCGCCGGAGACATCTGCGCGTTGACGAAGATCGGCACCGCCGAGACCGGGGACACCGTGTCCGGGAGAGATCACCCGATGCTGATCCAGCCGTGGGCGATGCCGGAGCCGCTGTTGCCCGTGGCGGTCGAGGCTGCCACACGCAACGATGAAGCCGCGTTGGCAAAGAGCCTGGCCAAGGTGTCCGCGGGTGATCCGACGCTGCGGGTGGAGCGCCACGCGGAGACGCACCAGCTCATCCTGTGGTGCATGGGCGAATCCCACGCCGAGGTGGTGCTCGACCGGCTGCGCGGACAGGGCGTGAAGGTGCAGACGGTAGACGTGGTCACGCCGCTGCGGGAAACGTTCGCGGCGGCGGCCCCCGGGCACGGACGCTACGTCAAGCAATCCGGCGGGCACGGCCAGTTCGCCATCTGCGACATCGAGGTCGAACCGCTCCGCCAGGGTGGCGGGTTCGAGTTCGTGAACAAGATCGTCGGGGGAGTGATCCCCGGCCAGTACATCGCAGCGGTAGAAAAAGGTGTGCGGTCGCAGATGGAAAAGGGTGTCTGGGCAGGGTTCCCCGTGGTCGACATCCGCGTGACGCTGGTGGGTGGCAAGACCCACAGCGTCGATTCCTCCGACGCTGCCTTCCAGTCTGCCGGGGCCCTGGCTTTGCGCGAGGCCGCTGCTGCGGCGCGCATCCAGTTGCTCGAGCCGGTTTCCGCCGTGACCATCACGGTTCCCGACGACTATGTGGGGACGGTCATGAGCGACCTGTCCGCGCGGCGCGGCCGGTTGACCGGATCGGACTCAGCGGACGGGGAGGGCACCGAAATCAGCGCCGAGGTTCCCGAGCAGGAGTTGCTGCGCTACGCCATCGAGCTTCGGGCGCTGACCGGCGGCACCGGACGTTTCCGGCGCGACTACCTGCGCCACGACCCGGTGCCCTCAAGTGCCACGGGCGAGAAGTCGCAACGGTAGGGCGCAGCCGGAAGGGATTACGCGCCGGAGCGGACGGCCTGCGCGAGCTTCCCGAGGGCGTCCGTCCAGCCGGCCCGATGCAGGGCGATCCGTTCGTCGGTTGCGAATTCGCCCTGGGCGAGTCTGATCCACGTGTGGCCGCCCCGGGGGTCAAGGGAAAGCGTGACGATCGTTTCTCGGTCGTCGGGCGCTGGTTCCTCCCACCGGAAGGTGTAGACGAGGCGGCGCGGCGGATCGATCTCGAGGAACTCACCGGCGAGGTGGAACGGCTCGCCGTCGGGCGGCTGCATGGTCAGGCGGTAGCTGCCGCCTGGTCGTGGGTCGAGCGTGGCCTCGGGCGTGGTGAAGCCCTCGGGTCCCCACCATTTCGCCAGCTCGGCCGGTTCCGTCAGCATGCGGAAGACCCGCTCGCATGGTGCTTCCAGCATGGTTTCCAACTCCAGCGTGTGTCCGCTGCTTCGCTCGGTCATCGGAACCTTCCTCAGGGACACGCTGCGCCAAGGGACCGAAGGCATCGCGCCCTCTGCCTGCCCAGCGTAGTCCCCGGACTAGGCCCCGGCTAGGAGACCTGCTTCGGCCGTGCGCTCGCCGAGCGTGCGGGGAAGACCATCCGGATTGGCGTTCCGCCGCTGGCAGCGAGGCGCCTCATCGGCGGAGGCAGCATCCGCGCCGGAGTGATGGGCGTGTCTGGGTGGCCGGTGAGACCATGACCGTGTCAACGGCCCACCAGCGCCGACGGCCTTGGGCCGGAGGCGCTAGCTGTACTGACCAGAGACGTTGGTTAAGCGGCTGATGGGTGGCTGGTTCCCGGTTGCGGTGTGGGGCCGATGATGATTGTACTCATGGATCCACGTCGGCAGGGCCTCGCGGCGGACGGTCTCGCTGCCGTAGAACTTGGCGTAGGCCCATCCGTCGTTCAGGGTCCGGTGGAATCGCTCGATCTTGCCGTTGGTTTGGGGCCGGTAGGGCCGGGTCCGCTTGGGTGTGAGCCCAGCTCGGTGCAGGCATCGCGCCAGGCATGGGAGCGATAAGCGGACCCGTTATCGCTCAAAACCCGCTCCACGGTGGCGTCCCTGGCCGCGAACCAGGCCACGGCTCGCTCGAGCACGGCGATGGCCGTCAATGACTTCTCGTCGTCGTGGATCTCGGCGTAGGCGACACGCGAGTGGTCATCGATCACTGTGTGCACGAAGGCGGTGCCCATCTTCGGGTTGTGGTGGGCGCTGCGGGGTTTCCCGGGTGTCGCCACACGGTTCTTTTCCCCCTGCTCCCGGCCGACGAACCGGTGGCCGCCGCCGTCGGGGATGTTGCCGAACTTGGTGACATCCACGTGGATCATCGCCCCGGGATAAGGATGTTCGTAGCGGCGGATCGGCTCGCCAGTGACGCGGTCGATGTAGCGCAGCCGGTTGATCCGGCACCGCACCAGCACCGCGTGCACGGTTGACGCGGGCAGACCGAGACGGTAGGCGATCTGGACCGGGCCCAGGCGCTTGCGCCAGCGCAGGGCCACGATCTTCTTGACCACGGCCTGTGGGGTGCGGTTTGGGCTGGTGCGGGGCCGGCTGGGCCTGTCGGCCATGCCGTCCTTGCCGTGGGCGCGGTAGCGCTCTGCCCAGCGTTTGGCCGTGGGCCAGGAGACCATGTACTGCTTTGCCGCGGTAGCCACGCTCCATCCCTGGTCGACGATGAGCCTGGCGAGTTTCAAACGTGCTTTAGGGGTCAATGCTGCATTAGCGTGGGACATGAAGGCCTCCTGTTTGTGAAGCGGTTTCTTAGACAGCTCCACTCCACATCAGGGGGCCTTCGTCATCCCATCAATTCAGATCGTGTCGTCACACGAATTCAACCAACCTGCCTGGTCAGTACAGCTAGTAGGAGGAATCATGTCTTGGTCCGGTCTTGATCCGATCGTTGAGCGCTACCATCACGCCTTGGATGCGTTCGTCCGGGGGGACCCTGCGCTCCAGGAGGAACTGTTTTCGAGCCAGGACGACGTGACGCTCGCAAATCCGCTTGGCCCTCCCGCCCGGGGCAGGGACCAGATCGAGCAGACCATGGAGCGTGCGGCTTCCTTGCTCAGGGAGGGCGAACCCAACCGGTTCGAGCGGGTGACCGCGTACGCCGGGACGGACTTGGCCTACATGGTGGAAATCGAGCGGACCCGCGCGAAGGTCGGCGGCTCCGGGGATATGCTCCCGGTATCACTGCGGGTCACGACGGTGTTCCGGAAGGAGGACGGCCAGTGGAAGGTTGCCCACCGTCATGCGGATCCAATAACCTCCCCGCGGACGATCGACACCATTGTCGATATCGATCAGTCGTAGCCCCGGCTGTGTGCTGAAGACGGTCCGGGTGCCGCTGAACGTCAGCGGTGTGAGCGCAGGAATTCCGTCACGGGCGCCGCCAAGGAGGCGCCGACGTCGTCCGCTGAACGTTTGAGGCCCTTCACGCTGAAGGAATGGTCGCCGCCTTCCTGCCAGTCCAGAACTGCGTTCGGCCCGATCCGGTCGACGACGGATTCGAGCAGTTCGCGGGTGGCGAAGGTGTCCCGGGTGCCCTGCAGGAAGAGCATCGGCAGCGTCAGGCCGTACAGGTGTTCGTCGCGGAGCTTCTCCGGCTTCCCCGGCGGGTGCAGCGGATAGCCCAGGTAGACCAGGCCGGCGGCGGGCATGCCCTCCGCCACGGCCATGGACGCCATCCGGCCGCCGAAGGATTTCCCGGCCGCCCACAGCGGCTCGCCGTCGGAACGTGCGGCAGCTTCCTGCATGGCCGCGCGCCACGCCTCGATGGCGGCCGGCGGCCGGTCAGGGAACCGCTTGCCGGCCTCCCGGTAGGGGAAATTGAAGCGCAAAGTGGCAACGCCGTCGTCGTTCAATGCGCGGGTGAAGCCGGACAGGAACGGGTGATCCATGCCGGCACCGGCGCCGTGGGCCACCACCAATGTGGCCACCGGGGCATCCGGCCGGGCATAGACGCCGGAGACGGTGCTCTGGCCGACGTCGATGGACACATGTGACTCGCGGACTTGCATGCTCCCATCATGCCCTCGCCAGAAGACACATGTGTATGTTTAGGTGTTCCCATGGCCAGCGAACAAACAACGCTGACGGTCGATGGACCGCACGGTGAGCGTGAGGTACGCATCTCCAGCCCGAGCCGCGTGATGTGGCCCGACCTCGGCATCACCAAACTGGATCTGGCGCGCTACATCGCCGAGGTGGGGGAGGCATTCATCCGCGCCAACGGCGACCGCCCGGTGTCCCTGCAACGGTTCTCCGACGGGATCGACGGCGAGCAGTTCTTCTCCAAGAATCCGCCCAAGGGTGCTCCGGACTTTGTCCGTTCGGTGATGGTGGTTTATCCGAGCGCCCGATCGCACCCGCAACTGGTGCTCGATGAGCCTGCCGCCGCCGTCTGGGCGGTCCAGATGAACACCGTGGTGTTCCATCCGTGGCCTTCCCGGGCCGAGGACTCCGACAACCCCGATCAGCTGCGCATCGACCTCGATCCCCAGCCGGGGACGTCCTTCGACGATGCCATCCCGGTGGCCATCGAGCTGAGGTCGGTGCTGGCCGAGGCCGGACTTGAGGCCTTCATCAAGACGTCCGGCAACCGCGGGCTGCATATGTTCGCCCCGATTGAACCAACGCACGAATTCCTAGATGTGCGCCACGCCGTTATTGCGGCCGCGCGCGAGATTGAGCGGCGGATGCCGAAGCAGGTGACCACCTCCTGGTGGAAGGAGGAGCGCGGCGAGCGGATCTTCGTGGACTTCAACCAGGCCAACCGCGACCGGACCATGGCCGGTGCCTACAGCCCGCGGGCGCTGCCACACGCCTCGGTTTCCTGTCCGATCGACTGGGACGAGCTGGAGACGGCGGACCCGAAGAATTTCACCATTGCCACGGTGCCGGACCGCCTGAAGTCAACCGGTGACCCCTGGGCGAAAATGCACGATAACCCGGGCAAGATCGACGTCCTGCTGCAGTGGTGGGAACGCGACCTCGCCGCCGGACTGGGGGAGATGCCGTTCCCGCCGGACTATCCGAAGATGCCGGGCGAGCCACCGCGGGTCCAGCCCAGCAGGGCGCGCAAGAAGGACTGACCCGGCCTACTCGAACCGGGACGGGTCGCCGGCGCCGTGGCGGACCACCTCGGCGGCGCCGCTGGAGAAGTCGACGACGGTGGACGGTTCGGAGCCGCAGTCGCCGGCGTCCACTACCGCGTCCACCACATGCTCCAGCCGCTCCTTGATCTCCCAGCCCTGGGTCATCGGTTCGTCCTCGCCTGGCAGCAGCAGCGTGCTGGAAAGCAGCGGCTCGCCCAGTTCCGTCAGGATGGCCTGGACTACGTTGTTGGCCGGAATACGGACACCGACCGTCTTTTTCTTCGGGTGCAGCAACCGGCGGGGAACTTCCTTGGTGGCCGGCAGGATGAAGGTGTAGCTGCCGGGCGTGGCCGCCTTGATACTGCGGAAGACCTTGTTGTCGATGTGCACGAACTGGCCCAGTTGGGCAAAGTCCTTGCAGACAAGGGTGAAGTGGTGCTTGCCGTCCAGTTGGCGGATGGTCCGGATCCGGTCCAGGGCGTCCCGGTTGCCCAACTGGGCACCGAACGCATAACAGGAGTCGGTCGGATACACGATCAAAGCGTCGGACCGGACAAGGTCCACAATCTGGCCTATCGACCGGGGTTGTGGGTTCTGTGGGTGGACGTCGAAGTATCTCGCCATTCCCCGAGCTTACGACCCCGGGCGCTGGTTGATCCACGAGTTGATCCACGAGCAGTTGGTGCACGGGGTGATTCCACGGGCTGCGGCCGGCTCGACCGTACGGCGTCAGGAGGCGTTCGACTGGTCCATCCACCACTCGGTGAAATGCGTCGCGTGGCCTTCGCCGTCGAGGCGGATCACCCACAGATTGCTGTACGTGGGTCCATCCCGATACACCGTCGTTCCCTCCACCACGGAAACGCCGTCGGCCACCGCGACTTCGTGCCACTCGAAGGTCGCGGCGTCGGGTTCGTCCTTGCGTGCCAGCCACTCCCGGACAATGTTGTCCCGACCGCGCCACGGCGCCGTCCACGGGTCGGGCCGGTACTCGGCGTCGGTGGTGAACAAGGCTCCGATCTGGTCCGGATCGTTGGTCTCCCACGCCTGCCGGTAGGCCGTGATCCACGTCGCAGTTTTCGCGTCCATCCCACCGTTGTACTGCGGCGCTCCGAGGCGGGCAAGCCCAAGCGGACCCGGCCCGGTTTGCGAGGCCTCGGCAGCGCTCTACAATCGGAAGGCGGCTCGCCGATAGGTTGCGTTCACAACCCCGGCCCGGTGAACTGACGATGAATTCTTCCAACAAGATTGGGTAACTAGGTGGACCTCACCTTCATAGTCGCGCTCGTCGTCGTGCTGGCGCTGTTCTTCGATTTCACCAACGGCTTCCACGACACGGCGAACGCGATGGCCACGCCGATTGCCACCGGGGCAATCAAACCCAAGACCGCCGTGGCACTGGCAGCCGTGTTGAACCTGGTGGGCGCGTTCCTCTCCACGGAAGTGGCCAAGACCGTGTCGGGCGGACTCATCCGCGAGGGCGAGGGCGGCATTCAAATCACGCCGCTGATGATCTTTGCCGGGCTGATCGGTGCGATCGTGTGGAACATCATCACGTGGCTGCTGGGCCTGCCGTCAAGTTCCTCGCATGCCCTCTTCGGCGGGCTGATCGGTGCTGCCATCGTCGGCGCCGGCTTCCAAGCGGTGGACTACGGCGTTGTGGTGTCCAAGGTGCTGCTGCCGGCCATCCTGGCGCCGCTGATTGCCGGAACCGTGGCGTATCTGGCGACCAAACTCGCCTACTGGATCACCAAACGGGACGAGAGCGCCTCCAGCCCCAAACGCGGCGGTTTCCGCTACGGCCAGATCTTCTCCTCTTCGCTGGTGGCCCTGGCACACGGAACCAACGACGCGCAGAAGACCATGGGCGTCATCACCCTGGTGCTGATCGCGGGCGGTTTCCAGGCCGCAGGCACCGGCCCGGAGTTTTGGGTCATCCTGTCCTGTGCACTCGCCATCGCCATCGGCACCTACTCCGGCGGGTGGCGGATCATCCGCACCATGGGTTCCGGCTTGACCGAGGTCAAGCCCGCCCAGGGCTTCGCCGCGGAGTCCTCCACGGCGTCGGCCATCTTGGCCTCGTCCCATCTGGGCTTCGCGCTCTCGACCACCCAGGTAGCCTCCGGTTCGGTGATCGGGTCCGGGCTGGGCCGCAAGGGTGCGAAGGTCCGCTGGGACACCGCCGGGCGCATTGGCATTGGCTGGCTGCTGACCCTGCCGGCGGCCGGCGGCATCGGCGCGCTGGCCGCGTTCATTGCGCACCTGGGGATGGTTGGCGTCGTGATTGACGCCGTTGCCGGCGCGGTGGTGATCGGCCTGATGTACATAAGGTCCAAGCGCAACCAGATCGGTCATGACAACGCCATCAGCGACGTCGATCAGGCCGGTGAAGTCGTCAGGATCAAGCGGAAGAAGAAGCGCAAGGCCACCGCCAAGAAGCGGGCCAAACAGCTGGCCGCACTTTCGGCAGGACCCCTCGAGCCGACGGCTAGTCCCGAAGAGGCAGGCCGACCCGATCAGGTAGCCGGCCGGAAGCAAGCGGGCCGGAAGCAAGCTACGGCGGCCGCCGCTCGGCCCGCCAAGATAGGGACCACAAGCAACCAAGACGGCACCGATGTAGGGGTGGAACGATGAACATCGACTGGCTGGCATTTCTGATTGTTGCCGTCGCGACCCTCGTTTCGGCACTGCTCGTGGTCGGTTCCTACGGCCTCGGCGTTCGCCTGCTGGCCGTGGCATCCGACGCGCCCGAGTCGCGCCGCCCCGCCTACCGCGGACTGGCTTACCTGAGCTTCGCGGTGGCTGCCGTGGCTGTGGGCTACGGCATCTACTTGATCGTGCCCGCCTTTCACTAGGCCCTCCCGCTGGCTAGCATGGGCCCATGGCCCGGACTATCTACTATGTCGGCAGCTCGATGGACGGGTATATTGCCGACCGCAGGAACAAGCTTGACTGGCTGATGCAGTTCAACGACGCCGCCGGCGTCCAGGACAGCATCGAAACGTTTATGGAGCGCGTCGGCGTGATTGTGATGGGCTCCGAGACGTACAAATTCCTGCTGGAACAGGCGCCGGATGCCTGGGCCTACGGCTCAACTCCCACGTGGGTTTTCACACACCATGAACTGCCGGGCATTAGCGGGGCTGACATCACGTTTGTGCGCGGTGACGTCGATATCTTCCATCCGAGCATCTGCGCCGACGCAGGGGAGAAAGACATCTGGCTGATAGGCGGCGGTCAGCTCGCTGCCCAATACGCGTCCGCCGGGCTTCTCGATGAACTGATTCTCACCCTGGTCCCGGTCGCGCTGGGCGGCGGCCAGCCGCTACTACCTGTCTCACGCACGACGGCGCCGGCCCGGCTTCGTGCCACCCGCGCCTTGGGCGATTTGGTGGAGTTGCACTACGACCTCACGCCCGCCAGCAGTTGAGCTGTGCTGGTCGCTCAGGTGAAACCTAAGGTTCCGCTGCCTGCGGGCGAGGTTCTCTCTCGGGCGCACCCATGCCGATGAGGTTTGCCGGTCCTGTCCCGGGATCTGAAACAGGTAGTGCCGGTACATAGCGTGGCCTGCGCATGGATCCCGGCTGCCCCCGCTCCAGCCTCTTCCACTGCAGTTCCGCCCGGACCCGAGAATGTCCGACCCGGCTTATAGGCTGTTTTCAGTAGCAGTTCAGTACCAAACGTTGGCCACCGGGCAGGTTTTCCTGGTGGCGTCTGCGGGCTTTGTTCCGCGACCGTTCGTAGTCGATGCCGCGCCTCTTTAGGGCGCGCTGAAGATTGAGACGCACTCATGGTTGATCCGGCAGCACTTGAACCACCCGCAGCGGGCAACGGCTCGGCGATCGCGTTGCCGCCGGTCGATCTGGAGGCGCCTGCGGCCGGGTTGGTGGACCAGATCACCGCCAGGGAGAACGCGAAGGACGCGATCGCCGCGGAGCAGGCCAGGCTCATGGTCGCCCTGGATCAGCGGATCCGGGCCGAGCGGGCCGCCAAGGGCGTGCCCGCCGCCCGGCAGGGCGAGGGGATCGCCAAGCAGGTCGGGTTGGCGCGCCGGGAGTCACCGAACTACGGCGCTTTGCTGCTGGGCCGGGCCAAGGTGCTGGTCAACCAGATGCCGCACACGCTCCAGGCACTCGGGGCGGGGAGACTGAACGAGCATCGGGCGGCGATCCTGGTCAGGGAAACCGACTGCCTGAACCTGGAACACCGGGCGGTGGTGGATGAGGAACTGGCCGGGAACCCGGACCGCCTGCACGGGCTCGGGAACCGGCAGTTGGAAGCCGAAGCCAAACGCGCCGCCTGCCGGTTGGACCCGCACGCGGTGGTGAAGCGGGCCGCGAAGGCCGAAGCGGACCGGTATGTCTCCTCCCGGCCCGAACCGGATGTGATGGTCTCGGTCCGGACCCTGTTGCCGGTGGTGCAGGGGGTCGCGGTGATGGCCGCGCTGCAGCAGGAAGCGGACCGGCTGGCCAACGCCGGGGACCCGCGGACCCGCGGCCAGGTGATGGCCGATACCGTGTTTGAACGCGTCACCGGCCGTTCCACCGCCGACCCCGCCGCCCTGGAACTGCAGCTGGTGATGACCGACCGGGCGCTGCTGCAGGGCGAGAGGGAACCGGCCTGGCTCACCGGGTACGGCATCGTCCCGGCGCAGTACGCCCGCGACCTGATCCGCCTGCCCCAGGACCCGCAGGAGCTGGCCACTGCCGCTACCGGTGGGAATCAAGCCGGCCAAAGCCCACCGCCTCGGAACCCGTCCGGTCCACCGGGCAGCGGCTTCGGGCAGAAGGCTCCGCCTGGTGCGGGAACCGGGCAGAAGGCACCGCCGGCCGGGACGGAGCCGGGCTGGAAGACCGCCCGCGAGCAGGCCCGGCTGGTCAGGCTGCGGAACCTGAAGGTCGGCGGTGTGGAGGATGTCTGGATCCGGCGGCTGTATACCGCGCCGGGGACGGGGCAGTTGCTGGGCATGGACTCGAAGGCGCGGAAGTTCCCGGACGGGATCCGGCGGATGGTCATGGCCCGGGACGCGTTCTGCGGCGGTCCCTGGTGCGACGCGCCGATCCGGCACATCGACCACATCGTCGCCTGGTCCGAGGGCGGACCCACCACCCTGGCCAACGGGCAGGGGCTGTGTGAGCGCTGCAACCACGCCAAGGAAGCCGACGGCTGGTCCACCAAACCCATCGACGCACCCCGGCACAGCGTGGAAACCACCACCCCGACCGGCCACACCTACACCTCCACCGCACCACCCCTACCCGGCACGCTAGGGGCCGTCCCCGAAACCGGTGGCATGGACGCGCCGGAAGGCACCGAGCCGCGAGCTATCCAGGCGGTCCGTCACGCCTTGGCGGTGGTCAATGTCGCCATGCGACAAATGAATGCCGCGGACGATCCCCGCCCCGGCGTCAACGCTGAGAAGGGATGGGCCGTTGTTCGAAGTCCGTGGGGCCACATCGTCGGCGAAGCAGCCTGACTGCGGAGCACATCGTCACATGCGCATTCCCGGGGCGCTTGCGTCAGCGGTTATCGCGGATCATATTGGTGATCCGTGCCGTGGAGAGGCGACGTCCCTCGTCGTCGGTCATCACCACTTCATGGACTGTGAGGGATTGGCCCAGTTGGATCGCCGTCGCCGTTCCAGTGACCAGCCCGGACGAAACAGACCGGTGATGGCTGGCACCAACTTCAATCCCGACGGCGTGGCGCCCGGCGCCTGCGTGCAGCGCCGCGGCGAAGGAACCGAGCGTTTCGGCCAGCACAACGTGGGCGCCGCCGTGCAGGATGCCCGCCACCTGGGTATTTCCCTCCACCGGCATGCTGGCGACGATGCGCTGTGGTGTCATTTCGCTGAAAACGATGCCCATCTTGACCACCAGCGGACCGACGCCGGTATGCACGAGCCACCGGTGCAGGTGTTCCGGAACGCCGGCGTCGACGAGTTCTGCGATCGTCGCCCCAGCGGAGGCCTGCACGTGTTCGGGCACACCGCCGTCGGGTGTGAATTTGTCGCTCATGGGAACTAGGCTGGCAGGTGTGAGTGAATCTAACAAACCGGACGCAGCGACAGCCACTTTGGACACCGGCGGGGCCCCCGTGACCGGAGTAGAGGGCGAGTCTTCCGGCCCTCACCGCCTGTTGCTGATCGATGGACATTCCATGGCGTTCCGCGCCTTCTACGCGCTGCCGGTGGAGAACTTCTCCACGGATACCGGCCAGCACACGAATGCGGTCTATGGTTTCACTTCCATGCTGATCAAGATGATCGAGCAGCGCGAACCTACCCACGTTGCGGTGGCCTTCGACCTGGACACCCCCACATTCCGCACACAGGAGTATGCCGAGTACAAGGGTGGCCGGAACAAGACACCGGAGGAATTCCACGGCCAGGTGGACCTGATCGTCAAGGTGATGGAGGCGATGCAGATTCCCACCGTCACCCTTGACGGCTACGAAGCCGATGACATCATCGCAACGCTCAGCAGCCAGGCTGAAGACGCTGGGTGGGAAGTCATGGTGGTCTCCGGCGACCGCGATGCCTTCCAGCTGATCACCGACAAGGTCACCGTGCTGTACCCGAAGAAGGGCATCAGCGACATCCCGCCGATGGACAGCGCCGCGGTGGAGGCCAAATATTTCGTCCCGCCAAAGCGCTACTCCGACCTGGCCGCCCTGGTCGGCGAAACGGCCGACAACTTGCCCGGCGTTCCGGGTGTGGGTCCCAAAACCGCTGCCAAGTGGATCAACTTGTACGGCGGGGTGGACGGCATCCTGGAGAATCTGGATTCCATCGGCGGCAAGGTCGGCGAATCCCTGCGCGCCAATGTTGACTCGGTCAAGCGCAACCGGCGGCTTAACCACCTGCTGCGGGATCTGGAGCTGCCGGTGGAGCTGGAGCACATGGTGCTGCAGCACCCCGACCGCGCCGCCATCGAGGAACTCTTCGATGCGCTGCAGTTCAACACCCTGCGTAAGCGACTCTTCGACCTCTTCGGCGAGGAAGACGCCGTTCGTGAGACGGAGGTGAATGCCCCGGCTCATCAGGTGGTTTCGGAAGCGGCTGCGCTCAAGGAGTGGTTGGCGGAGTCCAACCAGCTGAACGTCGCCCTGCAGCTCGTGGCGGAAACCGCGGAAGGCGGGGACGACGCCGTCGGGCTGGCTTTGGTGGCGCACGCACGAGCGGCCTATGTGCCGCTGGCCTCGCTGGACGCCGAGGCCGAGCAGCTGCTGGCACACTGGCTGTCCGACCTGGACGCACCGAAGATCGTCCACGACTTCAAGTACGCCTACAAGGTTCTCTCGCGGCGAGGATTCGAGTTGCTGGGGGTGGTGGATGACACCGCCATTTCGGCCTATCTCATTCAGCCCGACCGCCGCAGCTACGAACTGGCTGACCTGGCTCAGTACCACCTGAAGATGTCCGTGGCGGCCCCCGATGCTGCCGCGAGCGGACAGCTGGAGCTTGGCCTGACCGAGGATGACAAGGCCGGTCCAGCCGTGGTCCAGGCGTTCGCAGCGCTGCAACTGAGCGAGCATTTCGCCGGACAATTGGTCGAGCGCGGCGCCAACCAGCTGATGGGCGGGCTGGACCTGCCGCTGTCGTTGGTACTGGCGCGGATGGAACTGGCTGGCATTGCGATGGACGCCGGCGCGCTGGACCGGCTGGTGGACGACTTCACGGTCACCATCGACGCCGCCAGCTCGGCGGCCTTCGGCATCATCGGCAAGGAAATCAATCTGGGCTCGCCCAAGCAGTTGCAGGCCGTGCTATTCGATGACCTGGGCCTGCCCAAGACCAAGAAGATCAAGACCGGTTATTCGACCGATGCCGACGCACTCAACGATCTGTTTGCCAAGACCGGCAATGAGTTCCTGGTCCAACTGCTGACCTACCGCGATGCCACGAAGCTGCGGCAGACGGTGGAAGGCCTGCGCAAGACGGTGGCGGACGATGGGCGGATCCACACCACCTATGCCCAGACGGTGGCCGCCACCGGACGGCTCTCCTCGATCAACCCGAACCTGCAGAACATTCCGGTCCGTTCGGAAGAAGGCCGGCGCATCCGGGAAGCTTTCGTCGTCGGCGAGGGCTACGAGACGCTGTTGACCGCGGACTACTCGCAGATCGAAATGCGGATCATGGCCCACCTGTCCGGCGACGAAGGCCTGATCGAAGCCTTCCGCTCCGGCGAGGACCTGCACCGGTTTGTCGGCGCACACATTTTCGGAGTCGCGCCCGAGGACGTGACCAGCGAGATGCGCGCCAAGGTCAAGGCCATGTCCTACGGCCTGGTGTATGGACTGAGTTCGTTCGGGTTGTCCAAGCAGCTGAACATCTCGGTGGACGAGGCCCGGACGCTGATGAAGGACTACTTCTCCCGGTTCGGGGCCGTCCGCGACTATCTGCGTGGCGTGGTGGACCAGGCCAGGGTTGACGGGTTCACCTCGACGATCGAAGGCCGGCGCCGGTACCTGCCGGATCTGGCCAGCGACAACCGGCAATTGCGGGAGATGTCGGAACGGGCGGCCCTCAACGCACCGATCCAGGGCTCCGCCGCGGACATCATCAAGAAGGCGATGCTCGGCGTCGCCCAAGAGCTGGAAAGTCAGGGGCTGAAGTCACGGATGCTGCTGCAGGTCCACGATGAACTGGTGCTGGAAGTGGCACCGGGGGAGCGGGAGCAGGTGGAGAAATTGGTGCGGGC
The DNA here is from genome assembly GCF_022637435.1 of Arthrobacter sulfonylureivorans. NCBI lineage: Bacteria > Bacillati > Actinomycetota > Actinomycetes > Micrococcales > Micrococcaceae > Arthrobacter > Arthrobacter sulfonylureivorans. The sequence continues at coordinate 2,405,047 of NZ_CP093326.1, read as the reverse complement.
CCAGATGGGCGGCGCAGCGGACCTGTCTGTGCCGCTGGATGTTTCGGTGGGCGTGGGCGCCAACTGGCAGGAAGCCGGCCACTAGCCGGCCTGATTCATGCGGGTGTGGCGAGGCGGCCGAGCAGGCCGCCCTCGGTCAGGTACGCCGTGACGGCAACCGCTATGGCTTCGGCCGCGAGCAGTGACACCAGAGGGCAACGTGACCGTCTTGCACCTCGGGCTTGTAGACATGGCACCTTCGGAGCACGGTGTGCTCTGGCGGAGCGGGGGACGTGCCGCTAGGCTCACAAACCGTGACCACCCACATGCAGGACAACCGACAGGACCTCCGCATCGAGCGATTTGCCGCCGGACTGGACGGCGATGCACCGGATGCCAGGACGCTCGGCTGGTTCGAGGCCGTCAGCTTCGGCTTCTACGACAAGAAGCCGGATCCGGCTGACGTCGCCGCCTACACGAAGGCCTACGGCGCCGATCGGCGTGTCCTCTGGGGCGCCTACGACGATTCGCCGCGCCCCGGCGTGTGGGACAACCAGGTACCCGTCGCCACCTACGCCACCATGGTCAACACCCTCAATGTGGGCGGCGGGCGGCTGATGGACACGCACCTCATTACCGCCGTGACCGTCCGGGCAACGCACCGGCGCCGCGGTCTGCTGCGGCGGATGATCACCGACGACCTGAAACACGCGGCCGACCAGGGGCTGGCGATGGCGGCCCTGACGGTATCCGAGGCCACCATCTACGGGCGGTTCGGTTTCGGTGCCGCCACGTTCACCCGTGAAGTGGAGATCGACGTCAGGGAGCGGTTCGGACTGCGTGCCCCGGCGACGGGCTCGATGGAGCTGGCCGAACCGGCTTCGCTCCAGGAGCTGGCGCCGGAACTGTTCAACCGGTTCCACATCCGCGTCCCGGGTTCCATTGGCCGTCAAGCCAGCTACGCCCTGCGCGTCTCGGGCCGCTGGAGCCAGGACAGCGCGGCGGAGGACAAGGCGCTGCGCGCGGCAGTCCATTACGACGGCGATGGCCGCCCGGACGGCTACGTCAGTTATCGCTTCGCCGGCTGGGAGAACAAGCCTTACACCGTGAAAGTGATTGATCTGGTGGCTGCCAGCCAGGCCGCCTACTTGGAACTGTGGCGCTATCTCGGATCGCTGGACCTGATGGAGCGGATCCAGTTCCCGCTCTGCCCGGAGCAAGATCCGCTGGCCTGGGGGCTGACGGACAGCCGAGGCTATGAGGTGAAGGCTGGGGAGGACGTCTTGTGGCTGCGCGTGCTGGACCCGGTGACGGTCCTGCAAACCAGGCCGTACGTTCACGACGGCGCCTGCACGGTGCGGATTAGCGATCCGTTGGACATCTGCGGCGGCGTCTACCGGCTCACCGTGCAGGACGGCCGCGGAACAGTCGACCGGCTGGCCTCGGACGCCGACGTCGACGCCGTCGTGCCGGTGGATTCGCTCGGCTCTCTCTTCCTCGGCGGGGTCCGGGCCAGGACGCTGGCGGCGGCCGGGCACTTCTCCGGGGCATCCGAGGAAACGGTCGACCGTCTGGACAGCCTGTTCGCCACGGACACCGCCCCGTACTGCATCACGCATTTCTGACGCGCTTTGCCCGAATTGGGGTAACCGGCTAGACTTATTGGGCGCGTAATGCGTATGGAGAGCCCCTTCCAACGGAGGGCAGGCTCCATGAGCTTCACCAAAATACATCAGTCCGTTTCCGTAAACGGCAATGCATCCCAGGGGCAGCAGCGGTTGAGTGCCGTTGTGCGCCGGGAGGCAGGGCAGTCACGGAACTTTCGAAAACTATCCACATCGGAGCCCCTACTACATGACCATCACCTCCACCGAGAAGCCCGGTACCCCGCAGGTCGCCATCAACGACATCGGTACCGCTGAAGACTTCCTCGCAGCCGTCGACGCAACCATCAAGTACTTCAATGATGGCGATCTGGTCGAAGGCACTGTCGTCAAGGTTGACCGCGACGAAGTCCTGCTCGACATCGGTTACAAGACCGAAGGTGTCATCCCCTCCCGCGAGCTTTCCATCAAGCACGACGTCGACCCGGGCGATGTAGTCGCCGTCGGTGACGAGGTCGAAGCCTTGGTGCTGACCAAGGAAGACAAGGAAGGCCGCCTGATCCTGTCCAAGAAGCGTGCTCAGTACGAGCGCGCTTGGGGCGACATCGAGAAGGTCAAGGAAGAGGACGGTGTTGTTACCGGCACCGTCATCGAGGTTGTCAAGGGTGGCCTGATCCTCGACATCGGCCTGCGCGGCTTCCTGCCCGCGTCCCTGGTCGAAATGCGCCGCGTGCGCGACCTGGCTCCGTACATCGGCCAGCAGATCGAAGCGAAGATCATCGAGCTGGACAAGAACCGCAACAACGTGGTGCTGTCCCGTCGTGCATGGCTTGAGCAGACCCAGTCCGAGGTCCGTTCCACCTTCCTCAACAAGCTGGAGAAGGGCCAGGTCCGTCCGGGCGTCGTCTCCTCGATCGTCAACTTCGGTGCCTTCGTGGACCTGGGCGGCGTCGACGGCCTGGTGCACGTCTCCGAGCTGTCCTGGAAGCACATCGACCACCCCTCCGAGGTCGTCGAGGTTGGCCAGGAAGTCACCGTCGAGGTGCTCGAGGTGGACTTGGACCGCGAGCGCGTGTCCCTGTCGCTGAAGGCCACCCAGGAAGATCCGTGGCAGACCTTCGCCCGCACCCATGCCCTGGGCCAGATCGTCCCGGGCAAGGTCACCAAGCTGGTGCCGTTCGGTGCGTTCGTTCGCGTCGAAGACGGCATCGAGGGCCTGGTGCACATCTCCGAGCTGGCCGTGCGCCACGTGGAGCTGGCCGAGCAGGTTGTCTCCGTCAATGACGAGGTCTTCGTGAAGGTCATCGACATCGACCTGGAGCGCCGCCGCATCTCGCTGTCGCTGAAGCAGGCCAACGAGGGTGTAGACCCCGAGGGCACCGAGTTCGATCCCGCTCTGTACGGCATGGCTGCCGAGTACGACGAGCAGGGGAACTACAAGTACCCGGAGGGCTTCGACCCGGAGACCAACGAGTGGCTCGAAGGCTACGAAGCACAGCGCGCCGCATGGGAGCAGCAGTACGCTGACGCCCAGGCTCGCTGGGAAGCGCACAAGAAGCAGGTTACTGCTTCGCTGGCTGAGGAAGCCCAGGCTCCGGGCGAGTCCGAGGCCGCACCGACCAGCTACTCCTCCGACGCCCCGGCGGCTCCGGCCTCCACCGGCGGCACCCTGGCTTCCGACGAAGCCCTGGCTGCACTGCGTGAGAAGCTGACCGGCGCGTAACAACTGCGTCAACGGCGTCGGAACCATCCGGCGCTCACGGAACCCCCGTACCTCTCAGGTGCGGGGGTTCCGTGCCGTTGGGCCCAGCTCGACGGGGCCGGACCCACGTTACAAAGAGACCAGGACCCAGCCCCGTCCCGCCGGCGGTTATTTCGGGCAACTAGTTCTTCCCGCGCGGGACCCGCAGGGCGTAGCATGAGCCCACCAGCGTCCAGGACGCAGACTTGGGGGAGCCCACATGCGTGGTGCAGCATCCGTACCGCCGCGTTTCCAGAACCATCCTCATCGAGGCACCCGGCTATGGGCCGTTGCGCTGTGCGCGGCACTGGTCGGCGGCGTTGCCGCCTGTTCAGACGAGCCGCGGCCGCCTGTGCAGGTGGATACCCCGCCGGACCCGTCTTTCGTGCGCGAGGTGGTAAAGCCCAGTGCGCTGAGGCGGCACCTGGAGGCGCTGCAGGCGGCGGCAGATGCGAACGGCGGGAACCGGGCCGATGCCACCGGGGGCTACGAGGCATCCGCGGCGTACGTCGAGGAGCAGCTGCGCGCGGCGGGGTACGAACCGCGGCGGCAGGAGTTCAGCTACGGCCGGCGCAACCCCGTGGACGCGTTCAACATCCTGGCCGACACCGACACCGGCAGCGGCACCGGCAGCGGCTCAGGGGGCGTGCTGGTGCTCGGCGCGCACCTGGATTCGGTGGAGGAGGGGCCCGGACTCAACGACAACGGCAGCGGGGTCGCCGCAGTGCTCGAGGTCGCGCTGCGGCTCGCGGAGCAGGGCGCCGTGTCGCGGGATCGGATCCGATTCGCGTTCTGGGGCGGTGAGGAAGACGGAATGCACGGCTCGGAACACTACGTCGAGGAGCTCTCCGGCGCGGAGTCCGCCGCACACGTCGCGTACCTGAACGTCGACGTGGTGGGCTCGCCGAACGGGGTCGTGTTCGTGTATGACGGCGACGCCTCGGACAGCGAGGAGGCCGGGCCCGAGGGGTCGGGCGCCGTCGAACAGGTCTTCCTCGACATCCTGAGCGCCGAGGGGGTCGAGGCGCTGCCGTTTGGGTTCATCGAGGATTCGGACTACGACGCGTTCGTACAGGGCGGTATCCCGGCCGGGGGCCTGTTCACCGGCGATGCGGGGACCAAGAGCGAGGCCGAGGCGCTCACGTTCGGCGGGCAGGCCGGGGATCAGTACGACGAGTGCTACCACCAGGCCTGCGACACCATCGACAACGTGGACATGGCCGTGCTGGAGCAGATGACCGAGACCCTCATCAGCGCGACGGTCTCGCTCGGCGGCATCGAGGGAGGCCTCGCCGAGGGCACGCCAACGGAGCAGGGCGCCGGCTGAGGTGCCGCGGACTCAGGCCTTCACGAGAGCCGGCGCCTCATCGTTGGCGGCGGTGCGGGAGTCGAGGTAGCGCTCGATGCTGACGGGGCAGTTGCCAAGCCCGCCGCCCTGCCCCCGACCGCGGAAATTGATCACCTGGCCGGTTCGCCCGCAGCCGCAGGTGCCGGTCTCGACGTCGCCCACGTCGTCGGTGAGCAGGAAACCGGGGTAGCTGGTGTTGAGGGCGTCCAGTATGGCGATGGTGCCGGAGCCCCCCGGAGCGAGCTCCTTGCCGACCTGGCCTGGGTCCCGGATGGAGATGTAGCACCACGGCGGGACGTGCTTGCGATGCAGGTGGCATTCGACAGCGAGCATGTTCGACTCGATCATCCCGTACATGTCGCGCACGTTCCCCGGGCGCACGGCGAGCAGGTCGTGGCACCGCTGACGGAAGTCTTCGGCAGGGATGGCATCTGCCGTGTGCCGCTTCCAACCGCCGAGAGTAATGATCATGCTGTACGGGTCCAAGCGCATGGTGATTCTCTCCTGCTCGAGGAACCGGAGAAGCCGGCCGATGAGGAACGGCGGACCGATGATGTGCCGGGTCATATGGCCCTTCCACCGGCTCAGGTGCTCCAGGGCCGCCCTGGCATCGAACGCTTGGTCGGCAACGAGGTAGGCGTGGTGGTCGAAGACGCTGTTGAGGATGTTGAAGTCCTTGAGCAGACCCATCTCCGAGGCTTCGGCGTCCGTCGGGTTCAAGAAAAGGCCCGCGCCCCCTGACAAGTTGAAGAACTCCCGATAGGTCCCGATCAGGCCAACCAGCGCCCGGGTCATGGTCTCGCTGTTGCGGCGGGCGACGGACTGGACACCGTGGGTTCCGCTGGATTGGGTCTCGGTCTCGACGTCGGCCAGGGAGCAGGTAAGCAGCACCTGGGCGTCGGGACGCTTAAACATGCCGACCGGCAACAGGGGCAGGTCTTGCAGGTCGTTAATGTCGTTGATCGCGGCGGGATCGACTCCCAACGCATCACACTGGGCACGGTAGAAGCCGTTTCTCGCTTGGTGGTAGATCGCGGCGTCCCGCAGGACATCTGTGACCGATAGTGCCCAGTCATCAGGGGACTGGACGTGTGCCTGGGACACATTCCCCAGCATCTGCGCTAACGAGAGCATTGTGTCACTCCTCGGTGGGTGCGAATCGATGAACGTGGTTGGCCGCCGGGTCAGCCGTACCTACGCAGTTCGGAAAAGAAGTCCTCGACTACTCGGAGCTGCCCCCTGCTGGCAAGTTCGTCGTAGACGTACTTGCCCACCGCCAAGTCGAGTACGCCCAAGCCGAACGGCGAGAACACCACGGGGCGGTCGTCCGCCGGTGAGACCTTTCCTTCCATGACGTCGGCCAAGGTGCCGTCGACGAAGTCCCGGTGGCCGACCATCTGCTCCACGAGATGGGCCGACGTCCCGGCTTTCAAGCAGTGGTCGACGTCGTCGAGGATGTTGGTCGACGCCAACAGGATCTCCGGGGCAAGGTCGCGCAGGGACACGTGCAGCACCAGCGGATTGTGCGCGAACCATGTGGGGTCTTGCACGTGCGGCTGGCCCGCCACCGTGGCGAAAACGACGAGGTCGCTGCTTTTGATCAGCTGCTCGGGGCCTTCGTGCACGGTCACCCGGGCTTGGGTGCCGCTGCGTTCGAGATAGCCCTTGAAACCCTCCGCGCTCTCGGCCGAGAGATCGAACACCCCGATCTCGTCGAAGGACCAGTCGGTCGCGTTCAGGAAGGTGTGGATGTAGCGGGCAATGAGGCCAACGCCGAAGAACCCGATGCGTCTTGGACGCCCGCGGCCCCGGCTGAGCCAGTCCGCGGCCGCGGCGGCCGATGCGGCCGTCCTGGAGGCGCTGATAATGGAGCTCTCCATGCACGCGAAGGGGTAGCCCGTCGCCCGGTCGTTGAGGATCAATACCGCCGAGGCCCGCGGAATCCCCGATGCCACGTTGTCCGGGAAGCTGGAGACCCACTTGATGCCGTCAACCTCCACCTCTCCGCCGACCGAGGCGGGCAGGGCGATGATGCGCGAGGTGGGCCGGTCCGGGAATTGCAGGAAGTAGGACGGGGGGTTTACCGAGTCCCCGGCTGCATGCACCCGGTAGGTCTGCTCGACCAGCTCGACGACCTGCTTCTCCCGCCCCTGGAGCACCTGCTGCACCTGGGCCCCCGCAATGACCGCGAAAGGCGGAACCGTCTTCGGCTCTACGGCCGCTGTGACTGGGGGAGTGGCGAATTCTGTCATGGTGCACCGTCCTGGGCGTGGGGATCGAGATCGAATACGTTGCGGGGCTCGGCCATGCCGACGAGGATCTCCCGAGGTCCCTCGTACGCCTCGCGGCTGTGGGCCATGCGGACGTTGTCGACCAGCATGAGGTCCCCCATCTCCCAGGGGGTTCGCAGGGTGTGGACCTCGTAGATCTCGTTGAGGAGGGCGACGATGTCCTCGCCGATCGGTTCGCCGTCGCCGAAGTGCGTGTTGAACGGCAGTCCGTCGGGACCGTAGACGTCCACCAGGTACTCCCGCACCTCGGGCGCGATCGTCCATTCACTGAGGAAGGCTATCTGGTTGAACCAACAGCGTTGGCCGGTCGCCGGGTGCCGGACCACGGCCGGGCGCCGTTGCCGGGTGCGCAGCTCTCCGTCGGGCTGCCACTCGAACTCGATCTCGTGCGCCCGGCAGTAGCTCTCGACGTCGGCGCGGTCGGAGACCCCGAAGGCCTCCTCGTAGGAGGCGCCGATGTCCTGGTTGTAGCTGCGGGCGAGCAGCCATCCCTCGCTTTCGAACCGCCGGACGATGTCCGGGGGGATGGCGTCGAGCACGGCGCGGGCGTCCGCCACGCCGGTCACCCCACCGACTTGGGGTGCCTGGAGGCAGGCGAAGAGCATCAGTCCGGGGAACTCAAGCGCATAGCTCAGCTCGTGGTGCATGCACATAGGCTGGTTCGCGGGCCACGTGAGGGATGAGTACACGCCGTCCAAGTAGGGCTGCCTGGTGGCGAAAGCCTCCCTGTCCGGCATGAGGCCGCTTGGAACCAGTCGCTGGAAGGCATCAGCCACTTCGGCCGGATCGCGGAGGTTCAAACCGCGGACCAGGACGGCGCCGTGCTCATCCACCGTTGCACGCAGCGACTCACGGTTCTGTTCGGCCCACCGTACGGGGTCGGGCCCGTCCTCGACCGTGAGCATCGGCGCGCGGCCGGCTTGGCGTTCCACGTCGAACTGGATCCTGGGTGTTTGAGACGACATCAGAGGTCCTTTCGTTTCACGGGTAGCGGGGAGTGGCCAACCTGTCCTGCCACAGGGGCCATGGAGTGGGGCTCCGCGCCGGCTTCCGCCAGCCGCGGGGCGGGCGGAATGGCGGCGTCCGCCGGCGACGAGGCCTCGAGCAGAGTCGCCAGGTCCGCCAGGACGGGCGTCTGCATGATGTCCTTGATCGATACCGCGCGCTTGAGCAGGACGGCGAGCTTCACCGCGGACAGCGAGGTCCCGCCCAGTGCAAAGAAGGAGTCCTGCCCGCCGATCCGGTCTGCCGGGAGGCCGAGCACCGTCGCCCAGGCCTCGGCGAGCCGCTGCTCGGTGACCGAGAGCGCTTCCGTGGCGGTGCCGGACTCGGGAGCGACTTCCCGCGCCAAGCGGGTCAAGACCTTCCGGTCGATCTTCCCGTTGCCGGTCAGGGGCAGGCTCTCCTGCCACCTGTAGGCCGACGGAACCATGTAGCCCGGCACCCGCGCGGCCAGCTCGTTGCGGATTTCGTCGACCTCGAGCGACCGGTTGCCGGAGTAGAACGCCACGAGGAACTTGGACTGCCCGGCGCCCTCGCCGACGACGACGGCGCCGTCGCGGACGCCGGGAACCCGCAACAGCGCGTTCTCGATGTCGCCGATCTCGATGCGGAACCCGGAGATCTTGACCTGGTTGTCCCGCCGGCCCAGGTACTCCAGCTTGCCGTCCGGGGACCAGCGGCCGTAGTCGCCAGCCCGGTAGAGCCGCGCGCCGTCCACGTAGGGGTCGGTGGAGTACGCCTGCTCCGTCCGCTCCGGGTCGTTGATGTAGCCGCGGCCCACGCAGACCCCGGAGAAGGCGATCTCGCCCGGCGCTCCGAGCGGCACGAGCCGCTGCCGCTCGTCGAGGATGTGGATCCGCACGTTCGGGATCGGCGGGCCCAGTGGCACGGAGCCGCCCGCGGGCGCTGCGCTCATCACCTCGTGGTTCGTGTCGTCCGAGGTCTCCGTCAGTCCGTAGGCGTTGACCAGTTTGACGTCCGGCATCACGTCGAACCAGCGGCGGACCAGCTCACGTTTCAGGGCCTCCCCGGTCGCCGAGACGCAGCGGAGGTGTGGCAGGGCGCGGGGTTTGCCGCCCAAGTATGCCACCACCGCGTCCAGATACGACGGGACGACCTGGAAGACGGCCACCGCGCCCCGTTCCACCGTGTCGATAAACCGCTCGACGTCGAGGATACGGTCCTGCCCGACGATGTGTGTGCGGCCGCCGACGAGCAGCGCCGAGACCAGTTGCCACAACGAGATGTCGAAACATTGGGGCGCGCTCTGGGCGACGACGTCGCCGGGGGTGATCCCCAGGTCCTCGATCTTGGCGTACAGGTGGTTCACCATCCCGTCGTGCTCGCACATGGCACCCTTCGGCTCGCCGGTGGAACCCGAGGTGAAGTAGACGTAGGCGAGTTGGTCTGGCCGCACCTCCACGCCGGGATCGTCGTCGGCGTGCCCCTCGGCCTCAACGTCCTCGAAGAGGAGCTTTGTGACCGAAGGCATTCCGTCGAGTGCCTCGTCGAGCGTGGCGGTGCTGCCGCCTTCGGTCAGCACCACATGGCACCCGGCCCGGGTGAGGGTTCTGGCGATCCGATCAGCGGGGAAGTGCGGTTCGATCGGCAGGTACGCACCTCCGGCCTTGAAGACGCCGATGACGGCGGCCATCCACTCCAGATCCCTTTCGGCGACGACTGCCACGATGTCCTCCGCCCGCAGGTCGCGTGCGAGCAGGGCGCGGGCGATCCGATTGGCGCGGGCGTTCAGCTCCGAGTACGTCCACTCGCGCTCATCCTGGACTGCCGCGATGCGTTCGGGATGCTGCCGGACACGCTCCTCGAACAGCTCGTGGAAGCGCCGCTGGGGCCGGGGCCGCTCGGGTCCGGCCAGCTGTTCCAGTTGCAGCAAGCGCTCGTCGGGATCGACGAGGTCGGCGTCGGCGGGTTCCGCCTCGGGGTCGGCGACCAGATGGCGGAGTGCGGCGAGGTGGTAGCCGGCGATCCGGAGGGCCGCGTCCTCGTCGAGGACGTCGCGCCGGTAGTGCAGGCGCAACGCGTCGCCGCCTGCGGCGTCGCGGAGGGACACGCCCAGGACGAGGCCCTCCTCGAGTTCGGGGTCGTCGTCCTGATCGGTGCTGAGCAGCACCTCATACCCAGCGGAAGCCGGCGGCTGCCCCGCCTGCGGTCCACCGGCTCGATCGGCGTGGGCCTGAGCCTTCCGGATGTGCGCCGCGGCGACCAGCGCCCGCCACGACCCTTGTCCCAGATCGAGTTCGCAGGGCCAGGTTCCCGCTGCGTCCCTGCAGCCGGTGGTGACCTCTGTTTCGCCGGACAGCGCCTGGAGCACCCGTGCGTGGGCCGCCAGCCAGATCGATGCAGGGGTCGCTTTCAGCGTGCGGGACAGCGTCCGCACAGCTTGGCGCAGGTCTTCGGGAACCGCCACCTCGACCCGCCCCTGACCGGGCTGGCGGTCCTGCGTCCACCTGGGAATCGCCGTCGGCGCGGCACCCGTGGGGGCGGTCCGGTCGTTGCCCAGGCCCGACGGGTGGTCGGCGACGGTGCGGCAGGTCAGCGCAGAGGTGGTGGTCATGACACGGGCCTTTCCATTGCGACGGGCGACGTGGCGGCGACTTGGGCCTCTTCGGCCGGGTTGCCGCCCCAGAGGGTTCCCCGAGGGAGTGTCGTCCCCTTCATCACGAAGGAGTCGGCGGTGACAACGGCACCGTCTTCAACGGTCACGCCGTAGTGGATAAAGGCGGCGACGCCGAGCGTGACGTCGTCCCCGACGACGTTGTAGTCGGACTTAAACATCCCGTCCTCTTGGGAATGGGACTGGATGGTGGTGCCGTTGTTCATCGTGCAGCGGGAGCCGATCGTCACCAGGGACCGCTCGACGATCCCGAGGCCGTCGTCGAAGACCCGGGAGCCGATCCGCACGCCCAGCAGACGCCAGACCATTGGCTTGAACGGCGTTCCATTGAAGAGAGCCAGATACCGGCTCTGGGCCTGCAGCTTCCAGTACCGCTCGTGCCACCAGAAGTAAGGGTTGTAGATGGAGCACAACTGGGGCCGGAGCCGCCGGAACCCTGTCGCGACGTGCTGGAGGCCGACGGGGACCAGCACGCCGAGTACGAGCATCAGGACGAACGACGCGCTGATCGCAAGGAAACCGAATTGGTCGGACAGTTCGAGGCCGGCGAACATCGCCAGCAGGGCCACCATGGCGTTGAACCACCGCGCCAGCATCAAGAGGGCCATGGTCCGCAGGTTGTGGCCGTTCTTGGCCGCCAGGTCACGGCGGAGGTCGGCGCGGCTCCGTTGCTCCTCGGGGAGGGTGTCCCGCAGCACCGAGCGGGGGATCTCGAACGCCGGGGATCCGAGCAGGCCCACGCCCTGGCGCACCGGCCCGTCGACGGGGACCATGACCTTGGTCGCGAGCAGACAGTTGTCCCCCGTCTTGGCTTCGGCCGGGTACAGAACGGCGTTGCCCAGGAAGTTGCGAGCACCGATCGCCACCTCACTGATTTTGAACGACGTCGCGGAGTAGTCAGTGTTCATGAACGACACCCCGTCGGCGATCATCGTGCCGGTGCCGATGGTCGAGAGGAACGGGTTGTCGTGCTTGAACCCCGTGCCGAAATTTGAGCCGGTCTGTTCGACCTGCGGCTGGCGGTATCCGATGGCCCGCACGTAGTTCACGATGTAGGAGCTGTCGCCGAACAACTGCCCGAGCATCGGACTGTTGGTCATCTTGGACACAGCCCGTGCCGCCCCGTCACGCAGCCCGAACAGCGGATACACCCTGTCCGGCTTCAGCGCGAGTTGGAGCAGACGCGGCAGGGTCGTGATGAGGACCAACGCCACGAGCGTTCCACCGATGATGCCCAGGCCGGCGTAGACGGCGGCGTCGGCGTAGAAGACCCAGTCGGTGAACGCCAGCTCCTGCGGCTCCAGAAGGGCCGCGATGTTCGGGTTCGCCAGGATGACCAGCGCGATCGCCAGTCCCCACATGGTGCGGCCCAGCCCGACCGTGCCCAGGAGCTGGGAAACGGCGAACCATCCACGGCGCGACGGCCGGTAGGGCGTCGGCTCGACCGTGGCGTAGTCCGCAGCCCCGGGCCTGCCCGGCGAGCCGTGCCACCGCTCGCCCTCGGGCACGGCTTGGCCGGTGTAGAGCGTGGACCTGTGGCCCAGCTGCGAGCGGTCACCCATCACCGTGTCAATGTCCAGGACGCTCCCCTCGCCGATGATCACGTCCCGGCCCAGCGTGACCCCACCCAATTGGATGACGCCGCCGTGGGCACGGTATCCGTTGAGCATGGCGTCCTTGCGGATCACGGTCCCCTCGCCGATCGTCAGCAGGTCGGTGCAGATCGGCAGCCGATTGGTCATGATCATCACGTTGCGGCCGACCTTCGCCCCCATGGCCCTCAGATAGAAGGTCGTCAGCGGCGAACCGGCCATCAGCGAGAGGGGAGAGGTGCGCATTAACGCCTTGACCAACCAGAACCGAAAGTAGGCCAGACTCCAGATGCGGATCTCCCTGGGCCGGAAGCGGCCGACGAAAATCCACTTGGCGGCCACCGGCAGGATGCACATCACTACGAACGTCGCGGCGGTGTATGCGATCGACCGCAGGTAGAGTTCCCAAAAGGGCGTCCCGTGGGTCAACCAGTCGTGGTTGCCCGACCCTGCGGCCGGGAATAGCCACAGGTACCCCACGACCGTGATCAGGCCGGCAAGCAGGCAGTAGCCGATGTAGACGAGCACCTGCAGGGCGCCGCAGGCGACATACTCCCAGGTCCGCGCGTCCATCGGCGGAGGCGTCTCCGGCACGGAGGCCACGGTCGGCGAGGGTTCCGTCTCCTTGTCCTGCGGCGGAGGAACCTGCAGGGCCGCCGCCAATGCGGTGATATTCGGGTTGCTGTAGATCTCCTTCATGGATATCTGGGGCAGCTCCGGCTGCTTGCGCACGCGGGCGCAGAACCGCGCCATCACCAGCGAGTCGGCGCCCAGATCGTGGAAGAAGTCGGCGTCCGCCGGCACCTGCTCGATGTCCAGCACACCGGCGAGCACCTCGGTCAACCTCTCCTGCAACTGTGCTTGCGCCGTCGCCTCTTCCGCCGGTGCCAGGGCCGCGGCCAGCGCCGCGATCGTTGGGTTCTGGTAGATGTCCTTGATCGACACGGCAGGAAGGTCCGGCTGCTTGCGCACGCGGGCGCAGAACTGGGCCATCACCAGCGAGTCGGCGCCCAGATCGTGGAAGAAGTCGGCGTCCGCCGACACGTGCTCGACGCCGAGCACGCCGGCAAGCAGTTCCGTTAACCTTTCCTGCAACTGTGCTTGCGCCGTCGCCTCTTCCGCCGGTGCCAGGGCCGCGGCAAGCGCCGCGATGGTTGGGTTCTGGTAGATGTCCTTGATCGACACGGCAGGAAGGTCCGGCTGCTTGCGCACGCGGGCGCAGAACTGGGCCATCACCAGCGAGTCCGCGCCCAGCTCCAAGAAAAAGTTGGCGTCCACGGGGACATCGTCCTTCTTCACCACCGATGCGAGAAGTTCCGCCAGCCGGCGCTCCAAGGCAACGCGCGCACCAGAGGCCGGCGTGCCGGGGGAGCCGTTCCCGGCCGGAGCCGCGGGTGCCTCAGGGGTCGGGGGACTCGTCGGAGTTGTGGAACGCGGTGACCCTTTCAGGTCGTCGACGGGCAGTTTCACTGCACAAAACTCCTTAGCGAGGCGGTGGCGACGGGATCGGCCGCGGGTGCCGTGTGCCGACGTCCCGACGCCGGGTCGGACCGTTGGTCCGGAGCCGCCGTCACGTCGGCGGTTGCGAGCGCTTCGGCCCCGAAGTGGTCGAGCACCCAGTCGGGGTCGTAGACGGTTTCCAGATACGGGCGGCCCAGATCCGGGGAGATGGCCACCGCCGTGGCGTCTTGGGCGTCGTGGTCGGCGAGCCAGGACAGGGCGCCGTGGACCACGGTCCCGGTGGAGCCACCGAGCAGGAACCCGCCCGCCGCGAGGCGGTGGCAGGCGCGCACCGTGTCGAGCTCCTCGACCATCACCACGTCATCGATCAAGGACTCGTCGAGCTGCGGAGGCCGCACGCTCATGCCCAGACCCGGGATCAGGCGGGTGGCCGGCTGGCCGCCGAAAGAGACCGATCCTGCGGCGTCGACCGCGACAATCCGGACATCGGGCCGGTGCTCGCGGAAGTACCTTGCGCAACCCATCAGGGTTCCCGTTGTCCCGGCTCCCACGAACAGCACGTCCAGTTCGGGGAATTGATGGGAGATCTCGGGGGCAGTCCAGCGGTAGTGCGCTCCCCAGTTGCCGGGATTGGTGTACTGGTTGAGCCAGATGTACCGCTCGTCGGACTCGCACAGGTCCCGGACGTGGTTGAGCCTGGCCCCGAGGAAGCCGTCGACGGGGTCCGGTTCGGTGACCAAATCCACCTGTGCCCCGAGCGACTCCATGAGTTGCCGTGTGGCCGGGTTGCAGCGCGGATCGATCACGCACACGAACCGGTATCCCTTGCTGGCGGCGATCATGCTGAGCGCGACGCCGAGGTTGCCCGAAGAGGACTCCACCAGGGTGGAGCCGGGGCCGATCAATCCCTCCCGCTCGGCGCGCTCCACCATCTCCCGCGCGGGCTTGAGCTTGATCGAGCCAGCGAAGTTGAAGCCCTCGATCTTCAGGTAGAGGCGGCGGCCCAGCACCGCTTCCAAGTCGACGAACAGACTTTGCTCGTTGAACAGGTACGGATCCTTAATGATCGGCATGATATCCCTCGTTCTCTTGCCATGAGCTTGGTCACGAGGGTCGCCAGAGAATGGCGGTTTGGATCAGTGAGCATCGCTGTTCTCCCCAAGAACCCCATGAAGCTGCAAGTGTGCAATGCCCTTCCAGTGAACCCCCGACCCCGTTATCGCGCCGTTATTGCGCCGTTATTGCACACGTTGGGGATTGTCCGGAACCGAGGTCTGGGGAGGGAGGATTCGACCCGGGACGCCCACTGTGGGCTTAGGCCTGGCGGACAGCTACGAAAAAGTTCGAGCCGTTAGACGGGGCCCGGATTGATCAACACGACGTGTTCGTCGCCTATAGCCACCACACCATCAAAGACTCGCCCTCGCCGGCGGCCGCCGAAGGCCTGACTACTGAGGAAGAGGCCGAGCTGCGCCGCTACTACGGCACCGAGCGCTACGCCCCGTCAGCCCCTTGTGCTAACGGTGACCGTGAATTTGGGGTTGCGCGCCACCTGGCGGGTGGGCCCCACCAACCGGTTTAACGCCGGTTTGTAGGCCAAATGGCTATTCCAAACCGTCCACAATTCTCCGCCGGGGGCGAGTACCCGGCCGGCGTCGGCGAAAAGCTTCAGCGCAATGCCGGCATGGACGGTGTTTCCTATATGGAACGGTGGGTTGAGCACAACCAGCTGCTCGGAAGCCGCGGGCAGCGAGGACAGGGCGTCATCCCGCCGCACCTCCACCCGGTCCGCAACCGCATTCGCCTCGGCGGTGGCACGCGCTGATCTGACGGCTGAGGCCGACTGGTCCATAGCCAGCACCCGCATTCCGCCGTGGGCCAGGGCCAGGTAGGCGGCGATCGTGCCGTTGCCGCAACCAAGATCCACCGCCCGGTCGGCCTGCCGGGCACCGGCGAGCAAAGGGAGCAGGAACCGGGTGCCCGGGTCCACCTTGGGCCCACCAAAGGTGCCGCCGAAGGCGACCAACCGCAGCGGAGCCGGGAGGCCGACGTCGTGCTCTTCGGCGCGCGGGGAGCGCCCACGCGCCGACGGCAGCGGACCGGAGGCGGTCAGGATCCGTGCTTTCTGACGTGCCAGGCCGGCGGTCACAGTGGAGAACGATGCGCCCAGCACGGAGTTCATTGCGGTGCTCATGTGCTTGACGCGGCCGCCAGCCAGCAGCGTGACATCGGGGGAAGCCGCCGCGGCGATACAGCCGGCAATCTCCTCCAGCGCGTCGAGCGAGCGCGGCAGCTGAAGAAGTACCAGCCGGGTACCTTCAAATGCGGCGGGCTCCAGCAGGCGGTGGCGGTAGCCCGCCAACCCCAGCCGGGAGGCATTATTGTCCAGCGCCCGCTCGGAGCTGAGGGCGTCCTGCACCACTCGGACTCCCCGCTGACCGGCAGCGGCCAGGGCCAGCGTGAGCGCCCCGTAGTGGTCGTTGACCACCGCGATCCGGCTTCCCTCCAAGCCGGCGGCCAGGGGCTGGGCAGTGTCCAGCAGGAGCTTGTCGGCGGCGTCGTGGGCGAACAGGTTGTCCGCTTCCACATCCGGCCAGCGCCGGAGCGCGGCAAAGTCGAAGGCATGCTGGATGCGCCCGGTATCGGCGGCGTCGTCGCGATGTTCAGCCACGGTCCACCCACTCCGTCCCCAGCTCAATGGGCGCGGGACCGCCCGATGTCAGCGCCGCCAGCCGCTCCCTGAATCGTTCGATCACTTCCGGAGTGTCCTCCAGGGCCAGCCGGATCCGCACGTCGGCGGCACCATAGTCGCTGCCCAGCACAACGGTTCCCGACGCCCGCAGGTCATTCTCCAACCGGCCGGCGTCCGCGTGCATCGTCGGCGCCGCGAACAATCGCATCCGGCGCCGCTGCACCAGCTCGGCGGTGGCAACGGCCTGTGACACCGATTCCGAATAGGCCCGCACCAGGCCGCCTGCGCCCAGCAGAATCCCGCCGAAGTAACGCACGACGACGGCGGCGACGTCGCTCAGATCCGTCACCCCGGGTGCCGTCTCACGTTTGATCAGGGCTTCCAGCATGGGGATGCCGGCCGTGCCGGAGGGCTCGCCGTCGTCGTTGGAACGCTGGACGGCACGATCGGGGCCCAGCACGAAGGCGCTGCAATGGTGCCTGGCGTCGTGGAATTCGCGGCGCAGATCCGTCACCAGGCTCCGGGCCTCTTCCTCGGTCTCTGCACGGCGCAGCACCGCGATGAACCGCGACCGCTTAATCTCGATCTCGTGACGGTGTTCGCCGGCGATCGTGGTGTAGCTGCTGGCATGGGACGGATGAGGCACATCTTCCAGCCTAATCGCCTTCCTGACGGGCCGGAGCCGGAGCCCACCGTTGTCCACGCGCCCCTGCCGGTGGGAAGATGTCACCCGTGGGCCGAAGACCCAGGGGGTGGCCTGGCGCGTGGTATTACAGTTCCATTTGTTCGGAGAGGCCAGACTGGTTTCCCCTGGAAGCGCCGCGTCCCCGGTGTCGGCTTCCCGTGCGGTCGAGTTGTTGGCCTACTTGGTACTGCATGCCGGGTCCCTGCTGCCGCGCCAGCATCTGGCAGGGGTCTTCTGGCCCGATTCCTCCGGCAGCCAGTCGCTGACCAATCTTCGCCGCGAGCTGCATCAGTTGAAGGGGCTGCTGGCCGGCGCCGGTTGCCTGGTGGCGGAAGACGGTGCCCTCGGCTGGCGGGACAGCCCCGGTTGCCTCGCGGACGTCCGCGAATTCGCCGTTGCCCGGGATCTGGCCGAAGATGCCCAGCGAGCGGGGGACATGCAGCGGTTTCTCGTCCATGCCCAGCAGGGCATCACGCTCTACCGTGGTGAACTGATGCCGGGACATTATGCAGACTGGGTGCTGGAATCAAGGGATAGCCTTCGGAACGACTTCGTCAGGTTCTGCGACGGTTCCGCGGCCGCTTGGCTGGCGGGCGGGGAGCTGGACCGCGCTGCGGCGGTGGCGCGGCGGCGCATCCACGCCGAGCCGCTTGAGGAAGCGGGCTATCGGCAGCTCATCCGTGTGCAGGCCGCCCAAGGGGACCGGGCCGCGGCCATGCACACCTACCATGAGTGTTCCGCTGTATTGGAGCAGCAGTTGGGCGTCGGGCCCGATGCAGTTACCGTCAAGCTCGCACAGGACCTGCTCGGTACCCGTCGACCCGGCGGACCGGTCCAGGCCAGCAGCCCGGCTTCCGGAGCGGCCAGTGGGCTCCGGACAGCGGCCGCGCGGGCGTTGTCTGCCCGATCCGTTGCCGGGCCGGGAACTCGCTCGACTTTAGTCGGCAGGGAGCAGGAGATGGCGCTACTGGAAGCGCGCTGGCAAGCGGCAGCCGCCGGACCGCCCGGCATGGTGGTGGTCGTGGGAGAACCGGGTGTGGGCAAGAGCCGCCTGGTGGAAGAGCTTGCCGCAACCGTCCGCAGTTCCGGTCATCTGGTGGCAACTGCCCGGTGCTTCGGGGCCCCCGGGCGAGTGCCGTGGGCGCCAGTCACGGCATGGCTGCGCAGCAGGGCGCTGAGATCATGGTTGGCAGCGCTTCCACCGCACTGGCAGGCGGAGGCTGCCCGGTTGGTGCCCGATCTGCTGTCCGGTGCAGCGGCAGCGGAGGCCGCTGCTGGCGACGAGGTGGGCCGGGTAGACCGCGCCATGGTCGACTCCTGGCAGCGGAACAGATTCTTCGAAGGGCTGGCACAAGCGGTCGGGGGAACAGGCAGGCCGGTCCTGCTCATTTTGGAAGATCTGCAATGGTGCGACGCAGAGACAGCCGCCTGGCTGGCGTTCCTGCTGATGGCGGCCCGCAGCGGGCCCTTGTTGCTGGTAGCCACGATGCGCGGCCACGACAGCGCCACGGGGGAATCGGTCCGCGCGCTGCTGCACGGCATGCGGTCGTCAGGGCTGCTGACCGAGCTGGCTTTGGATCCACTCGCGGCAGTGGATGTGGGCCGCCTCGCGGAACAACTGTCCCGGCGCACCGTCACCGACGATGAGGCGGCGTGGTTGCTGGCAGCCACCGGCGGCTATCCGCTGTTCATTATCGAGGCAGCACGCGTGCTCCCGGACGGCAGCAGCGGTAGCCTCGAGTCGGTCTTGTCGCGGCGCTTGGCGCAATGCTCGGAGCCTGCCCGCGAGGCCGCCGGCTTGGCGGCCGCCTATGGGCGGGATGTCAGTCTGGACCTGCTCCGCGAGGCATGCGACCTGGACGCCGCCACGCTGGTGGATGCGGTCGACGAGCTCTGGCGGCAACGGATCCTGCGGCCGGCCGGCGCAGGCTACGACTTCTCCCACGACCTGCTGCGCAGCGCCGCCTACCATCAGGTGGAGCCTGCCCGGCGCTGGCTGCTGCATCGGCGGCTGGCCCAAGGACTGGAACTGCTCTATGCGGGTCGACCGGACGATGCCGCCGCTCAACTTGCCGAGCAATATTTACTCGGATCCCGCCCGGACCGGGCGCTGGAGTTCTTCCAACGGGCGGCCCTCGCCGCAGCCGCGGTCTTTGCCAATGCCGAAGCGTTGAAGTTCTTCGCCCGCTGCCTGGAACTGATCGGCGACCTGCCCGCCGGCAGCGGGCGGGACAGGTGGGAGCTGGCCATCCGGCGCCAGATGTCTCCGCCGCAGACGGCGCTCTATGGGTATTCGTCAACGCTGCTGCTGGAAACGGTGCAGCGGACCGCCGAATTGGCGGTGCGGGTACAGCAGCCCAAAACGGAAACAGCGGCGCTGATCGCGATGTTCGCCTGCCGTTTTGTGCAGGGCGCCACCGCGGAGTCGTACCGGATTGGACAGCGGGCCCTTGAACTGGCCGCGGTCGAGTCGGATCCCGACCTGCTGGGCCAGGCGCACTTCGCGGTTGCCGGCCCGGCGCTGAGCTTAGGGCGTCCGCTGGAAGCCATAGAGCACTTCCGGCGCTGCTACGAGGCCAACGCCGGAGGCTACTCCTTCATCCTGGGCACCAAGTTGGAGGTCCACGCCCGCGGCTGGGCGTCCCATGCGCATTGGCTTACTGGGGACGACGACGGTGCCGTCTCGCTGAGTGCCGAGGCGCTAACCCGTGCCCACGGCTCGGGGCACCCCTATAGTCTCGCCGTGGCTTTGAGCTACGCCGCGATGCTGCATCAGTTGCGCGGCGAGAAAGCGCGGGTGGCGGACTGCGCAGCGGAACTCGAACGGGTCTGCAGTCGATATGACTTCGCCTACTACCGGCAGTGGGGCTACATCTTGACGGGTTGGTTGGACGGCATCGGCGGTCTGGACAGGATCCGCGAAGGCATCAAGAACCTCCAGCGCCTGGACGCATTTGCCCGGATGCCCTATTGGCTGTCGCTGCAAGCCGATGTCTTGGCCGCCGGCGGAGATCGGGCTGCGGCACGGTCCGCTCTTGATGCGGCGCTCGCGGCAGCCGAACAGCGGGATGACCGATGGTGGCTACCGGAAGTGCTGCGGCAGCGTTCCCTACTGGAGCCCGCGGAAGCCGCAAACGGAACGCTGGACCGGGCACGACAGTTGGCCGAAGCACAGTCCAGCCCCGCCCTGATGCGGCGGATCATGCAGCAACGGGCATAGCGGGCACCAACTGACGGCCTCAACCCGGTGGGCGTCTGCGCTCGCAGCGTTCGCAGCCTGGCTCTGCAGGGCGAACGTCCACCGAACGCATGGCTCCCTAGCGTGGTGTGCACCGCGGCGGAACAGCGCGCCGTAGCAACGGGAGGACCCAAAGCACCATGAACACCATGACAGAAACAGCAGGCCGGACCGGAGGCGTAGCACCGCCCTACCCGGACCTCGCGGCCACGCTTCGCGGCAGGCTGATCACGCCCGAGGCGGAGGACTACGACGCGGCGCGCGCCGTCTACAACGCCATGATCGACCGGCGACCGGCGGCCATGGCCCGGGTTGCCGATGCGGCGGACGTGGTCTCCTGCGTGAACTTCGCGCGGACCCACGGGGTCCACCTGGCGGTCCGCGGCGGAGGGCACAATGCCGGCGGCCTCGCTGTGTGGGACGACGCCCTGGTCGTCGATCTCGGCGGTCTGCGCAGCACCACGGTGGACCCGGCCGGGCACACCGTACGGGTGGACGGCGGCTGCACCTGGGCCGACGTCGACCACGCCACCGTTGCGTTCGGAATGGCAACACCTAGCGGATTCATCGGCTCCACCGGCGTCGCCGGCCTCACGCTGGGCGGCGGAGTGGGCTACCTGACCCGTCGCTTCGGCCTCACAGTGGACAACCTGATCAGCGCCGACGTCGTCCTGGCTGACGGGCGACTGGTCACCGCCGACGCCGAACACTATCCGGACCTCTTCTGGGCCTTGCGCGGCGGCGGCGGGAACTTCGGCATCGTCACCTCGTTCCGCTTCCGGTGCCACAGCATCGGCGACAACGGGACGGTGATTGGCGGACCGATCATCTACGATTTGGCAGACATGCGGGAGGTTCTGCGGTGGTACCGCGAGCTTCTGCCCGGGCTGCCGGAAGAACTGAGCGGCTGGTTCGGAATCATCGCCGTGCCGCCGGCTCCGCCGTTCCCCGAGGAGCTCTGGGGCCGCAAGACCTGCGTCATCCTGTGGTGCTACACGGGGGAGCACTCCGTGTCCGACGCCGTGCTGGCACCCGTGCGCGAATTCGGGACACCGTTGGTGGACGGCCTGCAGCCAATGCCGTTTAACGTGCTGCAGACTGCGTTCGACGAACTCTTCCCCCCGGGGCTGCAGTGGTACTGGCGGGCGGACTTCGTGGAGGAGATCCCGGACGAGGCCATTAGCGTGCACGAAAAGTTCGGCGCCGAACTGCCTACCGGGTACTCGACCATGCACTTGTATCCGATCGACGGCGCGGCCGCGCGGGTGCCCGAAGACGCCACTCCGTTCGCCTACCGCAACGGAGGCTGGGCCGGCGTCATCGTCGGCGTGGACCCGGACCCGGCCAATGCTGAGCTGATCACCGGCTGGGCCACCTCCTACTGGGAGGAACTGCACCCGACCAGTGCCGGCGGCGCCTACGTCAACTTCATGATGGCCGAGGGGGAGGACCGTATCCGTGCGTCCTATCGCGGCAATTATGACCGTTTAGCGGAGATCAAGGCGGTGTACGACCCGGAAAACCTGTTCCACATCAACCAGAACATTCCACCGGCACGGTAGCGGGATTCGGCCTCGGCGGCGGACCAGCATGAATTTTGTGCTGGTCGCCGCTCTGCGTGCGGGCCCCGCCCACGTCGAACGTCGCAGCGTGGGCCGATGTCTTGGGCACGCCCCTTGTCCGGCCGCTCGAACCGTGCTTAGTCTGGCGGATAGGTGGCCGCCCGAACCGGCGCGGCCGTCCCGGCAACGAACGGTGGAGCGATGGCGAAGAACCAGCCCGAATTCGATCGGCGCATCCAGGACGAGCAGGAACATGGTCCGGGCCCGGACAAGACCGACGCGGAACGGGTCTCGGCCGATCAGGGCGCCTCGGCCAATCCCGATCCCCAAGACCAGAACATCACCGGTCTGGAA
This sequence comes from Arthrobacter sulfonylureivorans, assembly GCF_022637435.1. Classification (NCBI taxonomy): domain Bacteria; kingdom Bacillati; phylum Actinomycetota; class Actinomycetes; order Micrococcales; family Micrococcaceae; genus Arthrobacter; species Arthrobacter sulfonylureivorans. The sequence continues at coordinate 2,382,863 of NZ_CP093326.1, read as the reverse complement.
CCGGGCGGCGGCGTTCCGCCCGGAGAAACTCCGCCTGCCGAGGACCAGATGAGCGCAGACCAAGGACACGAGGAATAACCCGGCCCGCCATTCCGGCGCCGGCCCGCTAACCCGGCCCGCCATTCCGGCGCCGGCCCGCTAACCCGGCCCGGCATCCCGGCCCGTTAGCCCGGCCCGTTAGCCCGGCCCGGCATCCCGGTGCGGGGGACCGGCGGGCCACACGGTCCCGGCTGGGCCTGCTGGCTAGACTGAGGCCGTGCTGAGAATCGGACTGACAGGTGGAATTGCCGCCGGAAAATCGCTCGCCGCCCGGCGGCTGGCGGAGCTCGGCGCCACCCTGGTCGATGCCGACGCAATCGCCCGCGAAGTGGTGGAGCCGGGCACCGACGGCCTGCTCGCCGTCGTCGAAGCATTCGGCCCGGAGATCCTGGACGACGAGGGCAGGTTGAACCGCCCGGCGCTGGGTGCCTTGGTGTTCAATGATCCAGCGCAACGCGAACGCCTGAATGCGATTGTGCACCCGCTGGTCCGCGCGCGGGCGGCCGAACTGACAGCAGCCGCAGGCGAGGGCGGAATCCTTGTCCAGGACATCCCGCTGCTGGTGGAAACCGGGCAGAGTCCCTCCTTCCACTTGGTCTTGGTCATCGACGCGCCCGAAGAAGAGCGGCTGCGGCGCATGGTTGAAGACCGCGGCATGACCGACGCGGATGCCCGCTCCCGGATGGCCGCCCAGGCCTCCTCGGCAGAACGCAGGGCCGCCGCTGACGTGGTGCTGGATAACACCGGCACACGTGAGCAATTGCTGGCTGCGTTGGACGTCCTCTGGGAGGAGCGGTTGGTGCCGTTCAACCAGAACTTGCTGGCCGGCAGGCTGGCTCCGCGCGTCGGGCCGCCGGTCCTGCTGGCCCCCCAGCCACAGTGGCCCGCGCAGGCAGCCCTGCTCGCCGAACGCATCAGGCGCACCGACCCGCGGATTCTGGCGGTCGACCACATTGGGTCGACGGCCGTTCCGGGCCTGCCGGCCAAGGACGTGCTGGACCTGCAGGTCACGGTGGCCAGCATGGCCGACGCCGATTCCGCCGCAGATGCCCTTGCCGCGGCCGGCTTCCCCCGTTGGCCCGGCAGCTGGCGCGACACCGCCAAACCGCAGCATCCGGAGCCGGGCGACTGGGCCAAGCGGCTGCACGGCAACGCCGATCCCGGCCGGGCCGTCAATGTGCATGTCCGGGCGGTGGGCTCGCCGGGGTGGCGCTTTGCCTTGCTGTTCCGTGACTGGCTGCGGGCCGATCCCGGCGCGGCCGAAGCATATGTGGCAGAGAAGCGGCGGCTGGCCGGCCTGCATGCCTCCGACGCATCCACCGGCCGCTACGCACGGGCCAAGGAAGGCTGGTTCAGCCAGACGGCGGACCCGCAGATGAATCGGTGGGCCGTGGACACCGGGTGGAAACCGCCCGCGCTCGGCGGCTAGAGACGCCCGCCCTCGGCGCCTAGAGTTGGCGCGCCTCGGCGGCTAGCGACGGCGCGGCTTCTCAGCCCGACGGAGGGGTGAACTGGCTGGCGGTGAAGACGGCTCCGAACGGGTCGCTGATCACCGCCTCCCGCGTCCAGTCCGTGTCGGTCCGGTCAACCACCTTCCCGCCCAGGCGTTCGGCGTCGAGCGCTGTCGCATCGCGGTCGGCCACAGCGAACGCCACGTGCCAGTGCGGTGCCTCCCCGGGGTCTGGGTCAGTGAGCCAGCCGATGGCGTCGGCGAATCCCGGCGGAACGTTGATGTCAGACTGGCGCTCGCGGATGTCCGGATCACTGGTTGCCTGCAGGTGGTCGCCATAACCGGGGACACGGATCATGTTGCCGAAGCCGACGTCGTCGAACTCCCAGCCGAAGACCCGGCCGTAGAAGTCAGTGGCCGCGCCAGCATCGGCGGTGTGCAGGTCGCTGAAGTTCCACGCTCCGGGCACGTTGACGATCTGGGCACCCGGCCGGCGCCTCGCCTGCCAGAGCCGGAACAAGATACCGGCCGGATCGGCACAGACCGTGGCGCGGCCGCCTTCCCCGGCGTCGGCCGGGCCGGAGAGCACCCGTCCGCCCGCGGCGCGGATCCTCTCCACCGCCGCCTCGGAATCGTCGACTGCCACGTACGTGTTCCAGGTGGGCTCAGCGCCGCCGGCGGCGCCTTCGCCGAGACCTGCGACGTCGCGGCCGTCCAGCTGGGCGATCACGTAGCGCGGGGAGACGCCCGGCGGTGTCGCGTCGGCGAACGTCCAGCCGAACAGCCCGCCGTAGAAGTGCTTGGCCTTCTCGATGTCCTGATGTTCGACGTCGATCCACGACGTCACGCCCTCGGGATAGGTCCGGACCGGGTCCATGGTGTGCCTTCCGTTGCTGGTCGGGTTGATGGACAGATCTACCGCACGCGGCCCTGCGCGGCAACGGTGCGCGGGCGTTGCGCGGAGCGGAGGGGTCGATTAGGCCCAGAGCGATTCAGGACCCACGCTGACCGGAATCGGGTCTACGGTTAATCGCATGAGTCTTGCGCAGGACATCAATCGCGTCGTAGCGCCCTTCGAGGTGGTCAGTGAATTCCAGCCTGCCGGCGACCAGCCGACGGCGATCAAGGAGCTGACCGAGCGGATCCAGGCCGGAGAGAAGGACGTGGTGCTGCTCGGCGCCACCGGCACCGGCAAGTCCGCCACCACCGCCTGGCTGGTGGAACAGGTCCAGCGGCCCACCCTGGTGATGGTGCAGAACAAAACGCTGGCGGCCCAGCTGGCCAACGAGTTCCGCGAGCTGCTGCCGAACAATGCAGTGGAGTACTTCGTTTCCTACTACGACTACTACCAGCCGGAAGCCTACGTGGCACAGACGGATACGTTCATTGAGAAGGACTCCTCCATCAATGAGGAAGTCGAGCGTTTGCGCCACTCGGCTACCAACGCGCTGCTGACCCGGCGCGACGTCATCGTGGTGGCCACCGTGTCCTGCATCTACGGTCTGGGCACGCCGGAAGAATACATCGCGGGCATGGTCACGCTCCGCAAGGGCGCCGAAATGAACCGGGACGACATGCTGCGCCGGTTCGTCGCCATGCAATACGCCCGCAACGACATCGACTTCCACCGGGGCACGTTCCGGGTCCGCGGCGATACCGTGGAGATCATTCCGATGTACGAGGAACTGGCGGTCCGGATCGAGTTTTTCGGCGACGAGATCGAGCAGATCCAGACGCTGCATCCGGTCACCGGGGAAATCATCCGCGACGAGACGGAAATGTACGTCTTCCCGGCGTCGCACTATGTGGCCGGCGAGGACCGGATGAGCCGGGCGGTCAGGGACATCGAGGACGAACTGCGCGACCGGCTGCAGGTGCTCGAGTCGCAGAACAAGCTGGTGGAGGCACAGCGGCTGCGGATGCGCACCACCTATGACCTGGAAATGATGCAGCAGATGGGGTTCTGCAACGGCATCGAAAACTACTCGCGGCATATCGACGGCCGCGGTCCGGGCACGGCGCCGCACTGCCTGCTGGACTACTTCCCGGACGATTTCCTGCTGGTGATCGACGAATCGCACGTCACCGTGCCGCAGATCGGCGCGATGTACGAAGGCGACATGTCCCGCAAGCGCAACCTGGTGGACTACGGTTTCCGCCTGCCGTCCGCGATGGACAACCGGCCGCTGAAGTGGGACGAGTTCCTGGAACGGATCGGGCAGACGGTCTACCTTTCCGCCACGCCGGGCAAGTACGAGCTGTCCAAATCCGACGGCTATGTCCAGCAGATCATCCGGCCCACGGGCCTGGTGGATCCCGAGGTGATCGTCAAACCGACCAAGGGCCAGATCGACGACCTGCTGGGCGAGATCAACGCACGGGTGGAGCGGAACGAACGCGTCCTGGTCACCACGCTGACCAAGCGGATGGCCGAGGACCTGACCGACTACCTCAACGAGCACGGCGTGAAGGTCCAGTACCTGCACTCCGACGTGGACACGCTGCGCCGCGTGGAACTGCTCCGTGAACTGCGGATGGGCACCTTCGACGTCCTGGTGGGCATCAACCTGCTGCGCGAGGGCCTGGACCTGCCCGAAGTCTCGCTGGTTGCCATCCTGGATGCGGACAAGGAAGGCTTCCTGCGCAGCAGCACGTCGCTGATCCAGACCATTGGACGTGCCGCCCGCAACGTCTCCGGCCAGGTGCACATGTATGCGGACAAGATCACGGACTCGATGGCCAACGCGATCGAGGAAACCAACCGACGCCGTGAGATCCAGGTGGCGCACAACAAGAAGCACGGCGTGGACCCGCAGCCGCTGCGCAAGCGGATCGCGGACATCACCGACCAGCTGGCCCGCGAAGACGCCGACACCCAGCAGCTGCTGAAGGACTTCGACTACGGCAAGGGTAAACGCGGGATTTCCGCGGCCGTGTCGAAGGACAAGATCCGCCGCGACGGGCTGGCCGCAGCGCCGGCCGAGGACCTGGGCGAGCTGATCGCGCAGATGACCGAGCAGATGCACGCCGCTGCGGCGGAACTGCAGTTCGAACTGGCCGCCCGGCTGCGTGACGAGGTCTCCGACCTGAAGAAGGACCTGCGGCAGATGCGCGCTGCCGGCCACGCCTGATGCGGCGTTGCCCGCCTCTGCAGAGCGGGTGGAGAGGACGACGACGGCGGTGCGCCCCGCCGTCGTCGTCCTGCCTTGCGCTACACTTGTCCGAGCGTAGGGGAGTATCCCGAACACTGTGAACGTCAGCACGCGGGGCATCGAAGCCCCGCCGGGCGCAGTGGCCTGGCCGATCAGGGCAGGCGGAGAGACTTGCGGCGAACACTCGCACCCGCGCACCGCACGCGCGCGGCATCTTCTGTGAAAGGCAAGGTTCCGTGTCGGACCAATTATCGCTGCCCTTTGAGATCATCTCGTTTGTGGTCCTGGGCATCATCCTGCTGTTTGACCTGCTCTACGTGGTCAAGCGGCCGCACGAACCGTCCATGAAGGAAGCCGGACTGTGGGTGGGCTTCTACGTCACCCTGGCCCTGATCTTCGCCGGCATGCTGTTCTGGCAGGCCGGGCCGGACTACGGCCAAGAGTTCGTCGCAGGCTGGATCACCGAATACAGCCTCAGCGTGGACAACCTGTTCGTCTTCATCATCATCATGGCCAGGTTCTCCGTACCGCGGAAGTACCAGCAGGAAGTGCTGATGTTCGGCATCATCATTGCGCTGATCCTGCGCGGTATCTTCATCCTGCTGGGCGCCACCGTGATTGCCCACTTCAGCTGGGTCTTCTACATCTTCGGTGCCTTCCTGCTCTGGACCGCCTGGAAGCAGGCCACCGACTCCGGCGAGGACGAGGAAGAAGGGTCCGAGTCCGGACTGGTGGCCCGGTTGACCAAGAAGCTGCCGGTCAGCGAGCACTACGACGGCAACAAGCTGCGGACCACGGTGGACGGCAAGCGCCTGTTCACCCCGATGGTCATGGTCTTCATCACCATCGGCATGACCGACCTGCTGTTCGCGGTGGACTCCATCCCGGCGATCTTCGGCCTGACCCAGAGCGCCTTCATCGTGTTCACCGCAAACATCTTCGCGTTGATGGGCCTGCGCCAGCTCTACTTCCTGCTCGGCGGGTTGATGGACCGACTGGTCTACCTGAAGCACGGCCTGTCAGTGATCCTGGCCTTCATCGGCGTAAAGCTGATCTTCCACGCCCTGCACGAGAACGAGCTGCCGTTCATCAACGGCGGCCAGCACATCGAGTGGATCCCGGAGATCAGCACCGGGTTGTCGTTGGCCGTGATCATCGGCACCCTGGTGGTCGCCACGGTCGCCAGCCTGCTCAGCCCCGCCGGGCGCCAGGCCGCCGTCGACGCGCGGCTGGCCAAGGACGCAGAACGGGCCAAGTCCGACGAGCCGGCCACGGACGCAGAACGGGCCAAGTCCGACACCGAATAACACACGTATGACCGGTTGACTGTCGACTAGGCTCGGCGTGTGAAAGAACAAAGCAACGCGGCGCTGAACGCAGACCCTCGCACGAGGGCCGTCCAGCGCCGCGTTGTCATTTCCCTGTCCCTGGCCCAGCTGTTCAGCGGCCTGGGCCACGGCGCGGGGCTGGCCATCGGCTCACTGCTCGCGGTAGAACTCACCGGCAGCGAGGCGCTGGCGGGAACGTCCACCATGGCGATTTCGCTGGCCGCCGCGCTGGCCGCCCTGCCGTTGGCCGGTGCCGCCGCCCGTTCAGGACGCCGGCGCGCGCTGGTCACCGGCCTGCTGCTGGCCCTGCTGGGTTCGGCGCTGATGGCGCTCGCACCGGTCACCGGATCTTTTGCGGTGCTGCTGGCCGGCTCGGCCCTGCTGGGGGTCGGAAACGCAGCCAACCTGCAGGCCCGCTTTGCCGCGGTGGACCTGGCCGAGCCCCAGCATCGGGGCAGGGACCTGGCTTTCGTCGTCTGGTCCATCACCGTGGGCGCCGTCGCGGGGCCCAACCTGATCCGGCCGGGCGCCGAGCTGGGTGCCGCGCTCGGGTTGCCGGAGTCGTCCGGCCCCTTCCTGTTCTCGATGGCCGGCATGGCCATTGGCGCCACCCTGCTGCTGATGGGGCTGCGGCCCGACCCGCTGCGCTACGCACGCTCGCGCGGCACCGGCCCCGGCCCCGAAGAATCCCTCCCGGTCCAACGCCGCGGAACGCTGCGCACCGGGATGGCCGCGGTGCGCCAGCAGCCGATGGCAATGCTCGGGCTGTCCGCGGTGGTGGGCGCCCACCTGGTGATGGTGGCGGTCATGTCCATGACGCCGGTTCACCTGCAAGCGCTGGACCAAGCGGGCGGACACCAGCACAGCCAGACCGACACGTTCGCGATCATCGGCTTCACCATCTCACTGCATATGGCCGGGATGTATGCGCTCTCGCCGCTGATGGGCTGGCTGACCGACCGGCTCGGTCGAACCCCAACCATCATCCTCGGACAGCTGATGCTGCTCGCCGCCGCCGCACTAGCGGGGGTGGGGGAGCAGGACACCTGGCTGGTGGGTGCCGGACTGATGTTGCTGGGCCTGGGCTGGTCTGCCTCGGTGATCGCCGGATCCACCCTGCTGGCCGAATCCGTCCCGGATGCGGGACGCATTCCTGCCCAGGGCTTGTCCGACACGCTCATGGGGGCGGCCGGGGCCTTGGGCGCCGCGTTCTCCGGACCGGTGCTGGCCGCTCTGGGGTTCGCGGGCCTGAACGCGGCCGCGGCAGTCGTCGCCGCGGTCCTGCTGGGTGCCGCTGCCACTGCCTGGCGGCGGGATGTGCGCGCGGGAGCTGTCAGCTAGTTCCGGACCATGCCGAGCAGCCGGGCGAAGATGGCCTCGCCGTCGTCGGCAATGCCGTCATGATGGAACTCGTCGGTTTCCCAGACCTGGAGCCCGTTGACCTGGCCTGCCGTCTCCAGCGACAGTCCGCGCTCTACGTAGATATCGTCGCGGTACACGGCGGCGGCCACCGGGACGGTGTTCCCGGCCAGGCGGCTGAGGTCGTAGAGGGCGGGCCAATCGGACTTGGCCGCGAGCAGGTCGGCGACCTCGCGGAGCGGGACCAGTGCCGGATCCTGCTCGAAGTACCAAGGGTAGATCATCTCGCCGGTCAGCAGCGGCTCCGCGGCCTCCGGGGCGAATTGCGGGAAGTCCCCCAGGACGCGCCACGCGGCCCAGTTCGTCGCTTCGCCCTGGGCGTAGATCGACTCGTGCATCAGCGCGTACAGCGGGTTGGTGGCCCGGCTGACCAGCGTCGCGACCTGCTCAAGGAAGGTATCGGAGAGCCGCTGGCCGGTCGGAGTCTGGACGAAGGCGTCTTCCAGCAGGTAGTGCAGCGCATCGACCCGGGTGTTGCCGCCCAGGAACTGCCCGGCCATTTGGAAGCGGCCAGTGGTCAGCCGCTCACCGGAGGGCAGGTACTCGGGCACCGCGTCCAGATGCCGTGCCACGGCGGTGACCCGCTCACGGTCCTGCGGATACCGGTCGAAGTACTCCCGGTTGCGTGCCTCCACCCGGGGGAAGGTGGCCCGGTAGACCCGGTCTGCTCCTCCCGCCAGTGGGGCCAGGCCGCCGGTGATCAGGACTTCCTGCAGCCCTTCCGGGGCGAGTGACAGGTAGGTCAGGGCGCAGAAACCGCCGTAGCTTTGACCGAAGATACTCCACGGACCGCTGCCGAGCTGCCGCCGGATCAGTTCGGCGTCCCGCACAATAGAGTCCGCGCGGAAACGCGTCAGGTAATCCGCCTGCTCCGCGGCGCCCCCGCGCAGCGGCAAGGTCTGCCGGTTCACCGGAGCGGATAGGCCGGTGCCCCGCTGGTCCAGCATCAGGATCCGGAAGGACTTGGCCGCTTCTTTCATCCAGCCGCTCAGCGAGGTGACCCGGTTGCCGCGGCCACCGGGCCCGCCCTGCAGGAACAGCAGCCAGGGCAGCCGTGAGGCCGAGTCGTCGTCGTGCTCCAAGGATGAATAGTCCCGGGCAAAGACCTCCAGCGTTTCGCCGCCGGGATCGGCATGGTCCAGTGGAACGGTGAAGAAATGCTCCGTTGTCCGCAGCCGGCGGAGGCGGTACGCGCCGGCCACCCGGTGTGGCTGCCCGGTCACAGGGACACTCGATCCACCGCCCCGAAGGCGGACAGGGCATCGCCGGTCAGCCGGAACGTTGACCATTCCTCCTGCGGGCGGGCGCCCAGGCTGCGGTAGAAATCGATGGACGGGCTGTTCCAGTTCAGCACCGCCCACTCCACCCGGGCGTAGCCGGACTCCACCGCATGGCTGGCCAACGTCTGCAGCAGGGACTTGCCGTAGCCGCGGCCGCGGGCCTCCGGCCGCACGTAGAGGTCCTCCAGATAGATGCCGTGGACGCCCTCCCAGGTGGAGAAATTCCGGAACCAGAGCGCGAAACCCTGCACGCCGCCGTCGTCTTCGGCGACGTGTGCGAAGACCGACGGCTGAGCCGAGAACAGCGCGTCACGCAGCTGGTCCGGTGTGGTCTTGACCGCGTCCGGTTCCTTCTCATAGACCGCCAGATCGCGGATCAATTCCAGGAGGACGGGGACATCGGCTTCTTCAGCAGGGCGGATCATAGACATGTTCAGAGCCTATCGTCCGGAAGCAGGCCGCGTTGGTAGGGTCGGTCCATGGACGGGACGTTGGGGAAATTCGTTGACAACTTCGCTGCGCTGGTGGCACTGGCACAACAGGCGCAGCAAGCCACGGTCCGCGGGGACAACCTCCTGGACCGGCTGGGCAGCTACCTGGAAACCGACGTCCGCGACCTGCCGACCGTCGTGGAGGAGATCCCGGGGCACCGGTTGGCGGACGCCGACATCATCCTGGCGGCCTTCGCCGGCGAGGACCCGGAGAGCGGGCTGATCGGAATCGGCGGCGGCGATCAACGCCACCACATGTCGCTGAGCGACATCCTGCAGCACGCTTCGCAGTACGGAGGCTTCCCGGTAGGCCAGCCGGACTACACCAACTTGGCCATCGGACCCGCGCAGCAGCGGCAGGCATTGGCCCTCGGCATGCGCTTGTTCCGCCGCAACGGCCACCCGCTGGCGGTGCTGATCCGGGCGGCAAATCCCCGCTTCGGACAAACTGCGGCCATGCTGGAAGTTTTGTCTCCCGAGCCGGACGCGGTGGCCGGGTTCCTGACCGCGTTTCGCGAGCGAATGCGCACCCAAAGCGTGCTGAAGGGACAGGTGGTTTCGTTCACCATGCAGGAATTCGGCGCCACCGGTGCCGGCGTGACCTTCCACGAGCGCCCGCAGGTGGCAGCCTGCGACGTGATCCTTGCCCCCGGGGTCCTGGCACGGATAGCCCGGCATGTGGTGGAGATGGCCGAGGCGCGCGACAACCTGCGCAGACTGGGCCAGCACCTCAAGCGGGGCGTCCTGCTGTACGGCCCGCCCGGCACCGGAAAGACACATACCGTCCGCCACCTGCTCTCCCGCAGCGAGGGCACAACGGCGATCCTGCTCTCCGGCGGTTCCCTCGCCTTCATCTCCGAGGCGGCCAGGATGGCCCGCGCACTGCAGCCGTCGATCGTGGTGCTGGAAGACTGCGACCTGATTGCCGAAGACCGCAGCTTTGGCCACGGGCCCCAGCCACTGCTGTTCGAAGTCCTGGACGCGATGGATGGGCTCGACGACGACGCCGACGTTGCCTTCGTGCTGACCACCAACAGGGTGGAAGCGCTGGAACACGCGCTCGCGCAGCGGCCCGGCCGGGTGGATCTGGCGGTGGAGATCCCGCGGCCGAACACCGAGCAACGCGAGGCCTTGATCCGGCTCTACGCGCGCAGCCTTGCCTTTGGAAGCGAGGCAATAGCGCAGGCCGCGGAACGAACCGCCGGCACCACCGCATCGTTCGCCCGCGAGCTGGTACGCCGGACGGTGGTGGCCGCGGCCGCCAGAGGCAGCGAACCCGGCGACGCGGACCTGCTGGCCGCAGTCGACGAACTGATGGCCGACGGCGAAGCCCTCACCCGCAGCCTGCTGGGCAGCGATGGCGGCGGCGGAGGACCGGGCGGACCCCTGTCGCGGATGCAGGCCGCAGGGCCGCCGGCAGCGACCGGTTCCAGCGGCTACTTCGCCTACGCCAGCGAGCTGCAACTGGACTCGGACGAATCCTAGGCACAAGCTGGGGAACCTCTCCCGGACTCGGTGTTTGGCCGGCAGGTCTGCGAGCGGACCTGCTCAGGCTCCGCCGACGGGGCCGACGTCGAGAATTCGGACGGCAGCGGAACCGGTTTCGTTGCTGGCGGCCAAGTCCACCTCTGCGCTGATGCCCCAGTCCCGGTTGCCGGCCGGGTCGTCGAAGATCTGCCGCAGCTTCCAGACCGCCGGCTGCTCCTCGATGATCAGCAACGCCGGGCCGCGTGCGTCGGGCCCGGTGCCGATGTCGTCGTATTCCTCGAAGTAGGCGTCCATCGCGTCGGCCCAACGGTCTGCATCCCAGCCTGCCTCGGCATCCAGGGCGCCCAGCTCTTCTTCCTGCTCGTCGGCAAAAAGCTCTACCCGGCGGAACAGCTCGTTTCGCACCATCACGCGGAAGGCCCTGATGTTGTCGGTCAGCTTCGGCGGCTCTTTGGTGAGCACCGATTCGGCGGCGTGTTCGGCGGCCAGATCGGCTGCGCCCTTGCCGGCGGCCAGTTCTTCCCACTCGTCCAGCAGGCTGGAGTCCACCTGGCGTACCAGTTCACCCAGCCACGCAATGATGTCGGCCAGGTCCTCGCGCAGCGCGTCGGCTGGCACCGTCTGGCGCAGGGCCTTGTAGCCGTCGGTCAGGTAGCGGAGAACAATGCCTTCGCTCCGGGCCAGTCCGTAGAACTGCACAAACTCGGCAAAGTTCATCGCCCGTTCGTACATGTCCCGGATGACCGATTTCGGCGCGAGTTCGAAATCGCCCAGCCATGGGGCTCCGTGCCGGTAGGTCTCGAAGGCTGCCTCGAGCAACTCGGCCAGCGGCCGCGGATAGGTGACCTCGTCCAGCAGGGCCATCCGCTGGTCGTACTCAATTCCGTCCGCCTTCATGGCGGCCACCGCTTCGCCGCGGGCCTTCTTTTCCTGGGCCGAGAGGATTTGGCGGGGTTTCTCCAGCGTGGCCTCGATGATTGACACCACGTCCAGGGAGTAGCTGCCGCCGTCGGGGTCCAGAAGGTCCAGACTGGCGACGGCGAACGGAGAGAGCGGCTGGTTCAGGGCGAAGTTCGGCTGCAGGTCCACCTTCAGCCGGACAAGGTGACCGTTCTCATCCGGGGCGTCCAGCCGTTCCACCAGGCCGGAGACCACCAGCTCCCGGTAGATGCCCAGTGCCTTCCGGATCAGCTTCAGCTGCGAAGCGCGCGTTTCGTGGTTGCGGGTCAGCAGCCGCTTGGCGGCGGCGAACGGGTCCCCGGGACGCTCCAGAACGTTCAGCAGCATCGCATGGCTGATCGTGAAGCTGGATGTCAGCGGCTCAGGGTCGCTCTCCACCAGCTTGTGGAAGGTCGGCTCGCCCCAACTCACAAAGCCGGTCGGCGGCTTCTTCTTCACCACCTGGCGCAGCTTTTTCTGGTCGTCGCCAAACTTCGCCACGGCCTTGGCCATCGCCTTGGTGTTCTCCACCACGTGTTCCGGGGCCTGCACGACGACGGTGCCCGCCGTGTCGTACCCGGCCCGGCCTGCGCGTCCGGCGATCTGGTGGAATTCGCGGGCGTTGAGCAGGCGGGTGCGCACGCCGTCGTACTTGCTCAAGGCAGTGAGCAGCACGGTGCGGATGGGCACGTTGATGCCCACGCCCAAGGTGTCCGTCCCGCAGATGACCTTCAGCAGTCCGGCCTGGGCCAGTTGTTCCACCAGCCGGCGGTATTTGGGCAGCATGCCCGCGTGGTGGACGCCGATGCCGTGCCGGACCAGGCGGTTGAGCGTCTTGCCGAAACCGGCCGCGAAGCGGAAGCCGGAGATCAGCTCCGCAATGCGGTCCTTCTCCTCGCGGGTGCAGACGTTGACGCTCATCAGGTTCTGGGCGCGCTCGATGGCCTCCAGTTGGCTGAAGTGCACCACGTAAACGGGCACCTGCTTGGTGGACAGCAGTTCTTCCAGCGATTCCTGCACGCTGGTCTGCACGTAGTAGTAGTGCAGCGGAATCGGGCGCTCAGCGGAACTCACGGTGACCGTCGTCTTGCCGGTGAGGTCGGTGAGTTCCTTCTCGAACCGGGTGACGTCGCCCAGCGTCGCGGACATCAGCAGGAACTGCGCCTGGGGCAGTTCGAGCAGCGGGACCTGCCACGCCCAGCCGCGCTGCGGATCGGAGTAGTAGTGGAACTCGTCCATGATCACCGTGCCGAGGGCCGCCGCGGAGCCTTCGCGCAGCGCGATGTTGGCCAGGATCTCGGCGGTGCAGCAGATGATTGGGGCATCCTGGTTCACCGCCGAGTCGCCGGTGACCATGCCGACGTTCTCCGGTCCGAAGATGTCGCACAGGGCGAAGAACTTTTCCGACACCAGCGCCTTGATCGGGGCCGTGTAGTAGCTGACAGACCCGGTGGACATGGCATGGAAGTGGGCGGCGATCGCCACCATCGACTTTCCGGACCCGGTGGGGGTGGCCAGGATGACGTTGTTTCCGGTGACCAGCTCCATGACGGCTTCGTCCTGGGCAGGGTAGAGCGACATGCCGCGGGATGCGACCCACTCGGTGAACCAGGTGTAGACGTCGTCGGGATCTGAGGCAGTGCCGGTGTCCGGCAGCAGTTGGAGAAGATTCATGTTCTCTCCAGCTTAGGCGCTGGCGCGGCGGGACCATGCGGGGCGCCGGTCGGCATCATCCGTGGCGTAACGTACTGCCCATGCACTGGGACCCGCACAAGTACGTTGAGTACGCCGGCTACCGGAACCGTCCGTTCTTCGACCTGACCGGCCGCATCGCTGCCACCGAGCCTGCCCTCGTGGTGGATCTGGGCTGCGGCCCCGGCAATCTGACGGCTGCGCTCGCCGAGCGCTGGCCCGGTGCCAGGGTCACCGGGGTGGATTCCTCGGCGGAGATGATCCGCCAGGCCAGGCAGCGGGACAATCCGGCCAACACGGAGTTTGTGCCCGGGGATATCCGCGACTGGACACCGCCGGACGGGCTGGATGTGCTGGTCTCCAATGCCGCACTCCAGTGGGTGCCAGGGCACCAGGACCTGATGCGTTCGTGGCTGCGTGCCCTGAAGCCCGGTGCATGGCTGGCCGTCCAAGTGCCGGGTAACTTTGCTGCACCCTCGCATGCGCTCATGCGGGCGCTGGCCGGTGCGCCGCACTGGCACCGTCGGTTGGACGGGGTGCTCCGGCATGAGGATGCCGTGTCCGAACCGCAGGACTACCTGGAGCTGCTGTTGGACGAAGGCTGTGAGGCCGATGTCTGGGAGAGCACCTACCAGCAACTGCTGCACGGCCCGGATCCGGTCCTGGAATGGGTCCGGGGCACCGGGCTGCGTCCGGTCCTGGCGGCTTTGCAGGCCGCCGAAGCGGCCAAGTTCGAATCGGAGTACGCCACGCTGCTGCGCGATGCCTACCCGGAATCCGAACATGGCACAGTCTTTGGTTTTCGCAGGATTTTTGCCGTGGGGCGCAAGCTCGGCTGAGGCTGACTGGTCCCAGGTTTCCTCCGACACGTTCCCCTCCGTTGCCCCGTCTGGTGGCGGGGTGTGGGGCCGGGTCAGGGCGTGGGCGTCCCGCCATTGACGTTCAGCGTCTCGCCGGAAACGTAGCTTGACTCCGGCGAGGCCAGGTAGACGTAGGCCGGAGCGAGCTCAGTGGGTTGTCCGGCGCGGCCCAGCGGCACGTTCTTGCCGAACTCGGGCAGCTTGTCCTTGGGCTGGCCTTCGCTGACCTGTAGCGGAGTCCAGAAGGGCCCGGGGGCCACCGCATTGACCCGGATGCCCCGGCTGGCCAACTGCTGGGCCAAGCCCTTGGTGAAGTTGTTGATGGCGGCCTTGGTGGAGGCATAGTCCAGCAGGAAGGGCGACGGGTTGTAGGCCTGGACCGACGTGGTGTTGATGATCGTCGAACCGGGCGGCATGAGCGGCACCGCCGCCTTGGTAATCCAGAAGATGGCGAAGATGTTCGTGCGGAACGTGTCCTCGAACTGCTCGTCGCTGATGTCTTCGATCTGTTCGACGGCGATCTGCCGGCCGGCGTTGTTGACCAGGATGTCCAGGCCGCCCAGTTGCTCGACCGCCTTGGCTACCAAATCCCGGGAGGCGGCGGCGTCCGAAATGTCGCCCGGCAGCAGCACCGCCTTCCGCCCGTCTTTCTCGATCACGGACGCGATGTGCTGGGCGTCGGATTCTTCCGCAGGCAGATAGGAAAGGGCGACGTCGGCGCCTTCCCGCGCGAAACCAATGGCAACGGCTGCACCGATGCCGGAGTCGGCCCCGGTGATGAGGGCCCTGCGGCCGGCCAGCCTGCCGGTGCCGCGGTACGACTCTTCGCCGCGGTCGGTCTTCGGTTCCAATTCCTTGTCCAGCCCGGGCTCCGGCTGGCTCTGCTTCGGCGGCGAGATGCTGGGGTAGCGGTCAACGGGGTTCTGGAACGTGTACTGATCCGATGTCATCGGTGGCTCCTTCCTGCGGCCGGTTCCGGAGGCACCCGGCAGCCATGGCTGCGTTGAAGCGGGACGGTGAGGTCCGGACGGCCAAGATGGTCAGTATGCTGATCGTATCGCCACCCTACGCCGTAGAGCATCGGCCGCAAAGCCCGGCCGCCAGAGCCGGACGGCTCGTCAGCTGGACCGCAACAACCCGGAAAGGGCGTCACCATGGCTCCGCTTGACCTGATACCCCTCCCTGTCGACTGGCGCCGGGCGCTGGTCCTGATGGCGCATCCCGATGATCCCGAGTACGGGATCGCGGCGGCTGTCGCCGAATGGACCGGACAGGGCAAGGACGTCGCGTACGTCTTGGCGACCCGGGGAGAGGCCGGCATTGCCGGCCTGCCTCCCCATGAGGCCGTTCCGCTGCGCGAACAGGAGCAGCGGGCCGCCTGCCAAGCGGTGGGGGTCGAGGAAGTGTCGTTCCTGGATTATCCGGATGGCCGGCTGGAGGAAACGCTCCAGCTGCGCCGCGATCTTGCCCGCGAGATCAGGACCTTTCGGCCCGACGTCGTAGTGACACTGAATCACCGGGACACCTGGGGTCCGGGAGCGTGGAACTCGCAGGACCATCAGGTCATGGGCCGGTCGGTCCTGAATGCAGTGGCCGATGCCGGCAACGAATGGATCTTTCCGGAGTTGGCAGAGCAAGGGCATCGGCCGCACACCGTTTCGTGGACGGCAGTCGCCTCCACCCGGCCCACGCATTATCTCGACGTCGGACAGCGTGCGCTGGACTGTGCGCTGCGCTCGCTGTCCGCGCATCGTCGCTATCTGGAGGCGCTCAGCGACCGGCCCGTGGAGGAACAGGCGGCGGAGCAGCTCGCCCTGGTGACCGGCGGCCGGCCCCGCATCAGCTTCGAAGTGTTCGGGCTGTAGCGGGGGCATTGAGGTTTCCTGCGTCAACTCGCGGAAAAGGTCAGCAAGCTTTCTACTTTGCGTGAGGCGATGTAATCTGGCTGCACCTGTTGAAATCCTGAACCGAAAGAGGTGCTGTCATGGGTATTGGCGACAAGTTCGATGCTGCGAAAGACAAGGTCACGGGCAAGGTAAACGAAGCCGTCGGCGACGCGACCGATGACAAGTCGCGCGAGATGAAGGGCAAGGCCCAGCAGGTCGAGGGCGAGGCCAAGGACAAGCTGGCCGATGCCAAGGCCCATCTGAACGAGGACGCCGACCGGGCCACCGATGACACCGAAGGTGGCGGCTTGCGCTAAGCGTTTCGCCAACTGGGGAGCCTCCGTGGACTACTGGTTCGCGGAGGCTTCCGGCGTCAAGCGAGCGAGACCTGGTTGTCGAGACCCCGGCTCCAGTCAGGTGTTTTGGGCCGGGATGCCTGTAGTGTCCCGTGCTTTAGCGTGTCACCATCCCGACGCCGCAAAAGATGGCGCCGCGATGTTTGGTGATTCGTTGCCATTCGTTGCCGCGGGGGAGAAGCGCTTGTAAGCTCACTGCAGTGGAGCCGAATCGGCTCCCGGGGCTACCTGGAGGCAGCGCGTGGACGGGTCAACTGCCGGTCGGTCAGGAGTGGCGCGTTTAGGTTCGGGGGGAACCTAATGCGGCATCGTCACCTGCCTCCCGCGGACGAGTTTCCGGTGGAGTTGGCTCTCCTCGGCGACCCCGAGCTGCTGGCGTTGTACGGCAGGGCCATGCGGCAACTCGAACGGGAGAGTATCCAATTCGGGGCGGCGGAGCCAGAGACCGAGTTCCGCCTTGAGGAGCTGCGCGTCGAGTTGGACCGGCGGGACAGCAGGGATGCGCTGAAGGCCAGCAAACGTCGAATCCGCGGGCTCTACGGCGGGATCGGAAGCGAGCCGCCGGATTCGCTGTATGGCGGAGACTTCTAGGCCGGTCTCCTGGCCACCTCGAAGTCGCCGTGGCGGGCATAACGCGAGAAGCAGAAACATGGCGCCGTCCTCTTCGCTGCCGTGTGTGCGGTGCCCGAAAAGCGCCTGACTGCGGCTTCGGGTGGATGCAAGCTGCCCGCGCCTGTGGCGGCAGAAGCCACTCCCTTGCTGTGTGCCGCCTCATGTGCCGCACTCCCCGGCTTCGGTATAGTTATAGACAGTAGCCTTACCAATATTGATGTTGATGAGAAGGGGCGGACGATCATGATCGCCAACGACAGTTCACGTGCCCATGCCGGCGAGTACGATTTCGGGGGATCCGGGGGCGCGTTGCCGGATCCTTGGTGCTCCGCCTGCAACAGCGACGAGTACCTGGTTTTCGACGATGTCACGCTGCTTCCGCCGGGGCCGGGCGCTCCTGCACTGCCGCGGTGGGACGTTAGCTACTGGTGCAGTCATTGCGAGGGCTATTACGGCCATCAGACCTTCAAGGTGCCCGCGTCGGAAACAGGGACGGTAGGGATCGATTTCGGTGCCGAGGGCTACATGCACTGCGGGGAACCGATGCAGCCGGTGGAACGAGTCGATCAAGCCATCCTCGATCCTGTCGATGCAAGTTCGCCGGAGACCGGCCCGCTGCCGACGGTACGCGTAAACGTTGAAATCCTGCGCTGCCGCTGCGGCTTCAAGATGGAGGTACCCGTCTGAGGCTGCGGCGGAGCAACATCCGTGCTCCCGGCATATCCCGCCGGCGGCACGGGACCGGATTCTCCTACCGCCACCCCGATGGTTCGAAACTTTCCGGCGACGAGCTCCGCAGGGTCAAGGCGCTGGCGGTTCCACCGGCATGGTCCGACGTGTGGATCTCACCGGCGGAGAACGGCCATATCCAGGCTGCGGGAACGGACGACGCCGGGCGGCGGCAATACATCTACCATCCCCGTTGGCGCGAACTCAGGGACCGGGAGAAGTTCGAACGCGCGCTGGCCTTCGGCCGAACCCTGACGGCTGCACGCCGGAGGGTGACGTTGCTGCTCAGGTCGGGGGACACCACTCCGGAGGTGGCCTGCGCCGCGGCGTTCCGCTTGCTTGACAGTGCGTCATTGCGGATCGGCTCCGACGTCTATGCCGAGGACAACGGGTCCTACGGGGTGACCACCTTGCTGGTGCGCCATGTCCTAGTGCACGAGGACACCATCAAGCTGGATTTTCCGGGCAAGAGCGGGCTGCAGTGGGACGTGGAAGTGAAGGATCCGGACCTCGCCGCATGGCTGGCCATGGCCAGAGGGAAGCAGGCGGATGATCCCGCCGTTGGCTACCGCAACGACGACGGGAGCTGGTCCGGACTGGCGGCTTCCGAGCTGAACGATTTCATTCATGGGCTCTGCGGGCAGGATTTCAGTGCCAAAGATTTCCGGACTTGGCAAGGGACCGTCGCCGCCGCGGTTGAACTGGCTCGCTATGACGGCAAGCCCGGCATCACGGCCCGGCGCAAAGCAGTGGTGGCCGCCATCAAAGCCGTGGCAGAGCGCCTTGGCAACACGCCCGCCATTGCCCGCTCATCGTATGTCGATCCGCGGCTGGTGGACCGCTTCATGGACGGCCAGATTCCGGATGCCGTCACCTATTCCGCGGCCGAGCGCAGCCTGCCGTCTTTCCTTGGCAACGAGGAACAGAAATAGCCCGCGGCGCTAGAATGAGAGAGCCCCGGCAGGCGGGATTCCCCCCAACGTCCACGTCTGTCGGGGTTGTTGACGCCTGCCTACCAGCCGCGGGATTTCCACTCGTCCAGATGGGGCCGCTCCGCGCCAAGCGTTGTTCCCTTGCCGTGTCCGGGATGGATCACGGTGTCGTCAGGCAGGTATCCGAACAATCGGTCGTGGACGTCGTTGAAGAGGGTGGCAAAGCGCTCCGGATCCTTCTGTGTATTGCCCACTCCGCCGGGAAACAGCGAGTCGCCGGTGAAAACATGTGCGGGGCCGTCCGGGGCGCGGTAGAGCAGCGCCACCGAGCCGGGGGTGTGTCCTCGCAGCTTGATGGCCTCCAGCGAGAATCCATCGAACCGGCCCACGTCCTGATGCTCGAGCGAAACATCGGTCGGCACTTCGATCGCAGGAATATCCTCCGCGCCGGCGGCTGTCTTGGCCCCGGTGGCGGCTACCGCGTCCGGCAAGGCGCGGACATGGTCCCAATGGCTGTGCGTGGTGATGATCAACTCGACTTTGGCGGGACCGGCCGCATCCGCGGCCCCGTCGCGCAGGAGATGTTCAATGGCCGGAAAGTCGTCGGCAGCATCAATCAGTACCTGCGCGCCGGATTTTTTGGCTGTCAGCAGATAAACGTTGTTATCCATGTCGGAAACCGAAATGCCGCGGATAGTGACTGCAGGATCTTCATGAAGCAACATGCGTCCCAGCCTACCTACAGTCGACCCGGGCGGCTCCGGATGTCATTCTGGTTGTAGCAGTGGACAGGCCGGTTGCTGCGGACACGACGAGGAGGGGGCGCGGGCGATGGAAGCGAGTGGTTTTGACTGGCGGATGAACCGTGACAGCGCCGTGCCGCTGTTCGAGCAACTGAGGCTGCGGATCATTGAAGCGGCCGATGCCGGGGAATTGCCGGTGGGCACCAAACTGCCGCCCGTCCGGCGGCTGGCCGATCATTTGGGTGTGGTGCCGAATACGGTGGCCCGCGCGTACCGGGAGCTGGAAACCGCCGGCCGGGTGGAAACGCACGGCCGGGCCGGCACGGTGGTCAGCGCCGGAGCGGGCAAGGCCCGGCAACAATTGGGCGACGCCGCCGAAGCATTCGCGCTGGCGGTTCACGGTCAGGGAATCGGCACGAAGGAGGCCCTGGCCGCCGCCAAGGCCGCCATGGAACGCCACGGCATCAAGTAGCGCTGTATCAAGTAGCCGGATAACACCTAGCAGATCAAGCAGGAGACCCGGGCCCCACCGAAGCCGGCCCAAGAATCGTTGCCGAGCCGCGCCGTCGTGCTTTGCGATGGCGCCAGGCCGCGCCAAATGCGGACAGTGGTTGTCCGCGGTAGCCGCCGGCCGTGACCGATGTAATACAAGTTCGAACGAATTTTCGATTAGAGTAGATACCGTGCTAAAAGCAAGTGAAACGTCCGTCCCGGCGACCGATTCGGAGTCCGCCACCCCCGTTTCCCACCCCGCGGATATGTCACGCTTGGTCGTCAAGGGCGCCCGCGAGCATAACCTCCAGAACGTCAGTGTGGATCTTCCCCGCGACTCCATGATCGTCTTCACCGGGCTGTCCGGCTCCGGAAAGTCGTCCCTGGCTTTCGACACGATCTTTGCCGAGGGCCAGCGCCGGTACGTGGAATCGCTGTCGTCCTACGCGCGGATGTTCCTGGGTCAGGTGGACAAGCCCGATGTCGATTTCATCGAGGGACTGTCGCCTGCGGTGTCGATTGACCAGAAATCCACCAGCCGGAACCCGCGATCCACCGTCGGAACCATCACGGAGATCTACGACTACCTGCGCCTGCTGTGGGCCCGGGTGGGCCGGCCCTTCTGTCCGCAGTGCGGTGAGCCGGTGGAGAAACAGACGCCGCAGCAGATTGTGGATCAGCTGCAGGAGTTGCCCGAGGGGACGCGCTTCCAGGTCCTGGCACCGGTGGTGCGCGGCCGCAAGGGCGAGTTCGTCGACCTGTTCAAGGAACTGAGCGCCAAGGGATTTTCCCGCGCCAAGGTGGACGGCAAGCAGGCGCAGCTGTCCGAACCGCCGAAGCTGGGCAAGCAGTACAAACACACCATCGAGGTGGTGGTGGACCGACTGGTGGCCAAAGACGGTATCCACCAGCGGCTGACCGACTCGGTGGAGACCGCCCTGGCGCTGGCGGAGGGCCGGGTGCTGGCCGACTTCGTGGACGTCGACGAGGACGACCCGGGCCGTACCCGTGCCTTCTCCGAACACCTGGCCTGCCCGAACGAGCACCCGCTGGCCATCGACGAGATTGAACCGCGCTCGTTCTCGTTCAACAATCCGTTCGGCGCCTGCCCCGCCTGCACCGGCATTGGCAGCAAGCTCGAAGTCGACGTGGACCTGGTGGTCCCGGATCCGGACCGGAGCCTGGCCGACGGCGCCATCGCCCCCTGGTCGCTCGGCAAGGCCACCCAGGAATATTGGACCCGGCTGCTCGAAGGTCTCTCGCACGAGCTCGGATTCTCCATGGACGAGCCGTGGAAGAACCTGCCGAAGAAGGTCCGCGACGCCGTGCTGCTCGGCAAGGACTTCAAAGTGGTGGTGCAGTACCGCAACCGCTTCGGACGGGAGCGTAAATACTCCACCGGCTTCGAAGGCGCCTTCCAGTACATCCACCGCAAGCATGAGGAAACCGAGTCCGAAATGGCCCGGGACCGCTACAAGGAATACATGCGGGAAGTGCCCTGCCCGGAGTGCAACGGCGCACGGCTGAACCCTGCCTCGCTGTCCGTGCTGATCAACGGCAAGTCCATTGCGGACGTTTCCGCCCTGCCGCTGCGCGAGGCCAGCTCCTTCCTGGACGGCCTGGACCTGACGTCCCGCGAAGCGCAGATTGGCCACCAGGTCCTCATCGAGATCCAGGCGCGGCTGCGCTTCCTGCTGGATGTTGGCTTGGAGTATCTGAACCTGGAACGGGCGGCCGGCACGTTGTCCGGCGGCGAGGCCCAGCGCATCCGGCTGGCAACCCAGATCGGTTCCGGTTTGGTCGGCGTCCTCTACGTGCTGGACGAGCCCTCGATCGGCTTGCACCAGCGGGACAACCGGCGGCTGATCGAGACCTTGACCCGCTTGCGCGATCTGGGCAACACCCTGATTGTGGTTGAGCACGACGAGGACACCATCGCTGAGGCCGACTGGATTGTGGACATCGGACCGGGTGCCGGTGAACACGGCGGCGAAGTGGTCCATTCCGGTTCCCTGCAGGAACTGCTGGAGAACACACGTTCCATCACCGGCGACTACTTGTCCGGCCGCCGCCGGATTGAGCTTCCCGCCAAGCGCCGGAAGGTGGACAAGAAGCGTCAGTTGAAGGTGGTCGGTGCGCGGGAGAACAATCTCCGCGGCATCGACGCGCAGTTCCCGCTGGGCGTCTTCACCGCGGTCACCGGCGTCAGCGGCTCCGGCAAATCGACCCTGGTCAACGACATCCTCTACAAGGTGTTGGCCAACAAGCTCAACGGGGCCAAGCACGTTGCCGGCCGGCACACCAGGGTGGAAGGGCTGGACCAGCTTGACAAGGTGATCCACGTGGACCAGAGCCCGATCGGACGCACCCCCCGGTCCAATCCGGCCACCTACACGGGTGTCTTCGACAACATCCGCAAGTTGTTCGCCGAGACCAACGAGGCCAAGCTTCGCGGCTACCTGCCCGGCAGGTTCTCCTTCAACGTGAAGGGCGGCCGCTGCGAAGCGTGCTCGGGCGACGGCACACTGAAGATCGAAATGAACTTCCTGCCGGACGTCTATGTCCCGTGCGAGGTCTGCCACGGCGCGCGCTACAACCGGGAGACGCTGGAAGTCCACTACAAGGGCAAGACCATTGCCGAGGTGCTGGACATGCCGATCGAGGAGGCGGCGGATTTCTTTGCCGCGTTCACCCCGATTGCCCGCCACCTGCGGACCCTGGTGGACGTCGGGCTGGGCTATGTCCGGCTGGGCCAGCCCGCCACCACGCTGTCCGGCGGTGAGGCGCAGCGCGTCAAGCTCGCCAGCGAACTGCAGCGGCGCTCGAACGGGCGCAGCGTTTATGTGCTGGACGAACCGACCACCGGCCTGCACTTTGAGGACATCCGGAAGCTGCTGCAGGTGCTGCAGGGTCTGGTGGACAAGGGCAACACCGTGATCACCATCGAACACAACCTCGATGTGATCAAGAGTGCGGACTGGGTAGTGGATATGGGTCCCGAAGGCGGCTCCGGCGGCGGTCAAATCATTGCCAGCGGTACACCTGAGCAGGTTGCGGCAGCCGAGGGGAGCCATACCGGCCGGTTCCTGGCGGAGGCAATCGTTCGCCAGTGAGCCGCGACGGGATGACATATTCCGCCGCAGGAATGGATTCCGGCCGATCCGCGGATTTGTGGGAAAATGCCCGGGTGACTCATTTGCCTGCGCTGGTCTTGTTCGACCTTGACGGAACCCTTGTTGACCCCGCGGGCGCTATCACCAGTGGAATTGCCGGTGCCTTGGAGTGTGCCGGACTGCCCGTTCCGTCGGAGGACATGCTGGGGACGTTGGTGGGACCGCCGCTCGGCGATTCGTTGCGTGGCGCGGGCGTGCCGGAGGACAGGCTCGGCGAAGTGATCGCCCTGTACCGCGCGGGCTACCGTGCGCACGGGATGGCGGCAAGCCGCGTGTACCCCGGCATCGCCGAATTGCTGGAGCGGCTCCTGGCGGCGGGCATGACGTTGGCGGTTGCCACGCAGAAACCGACCGGCCTGGCCCGCGAACTCCTCCGCCTGAAGGGCCTGGACACTTTCTTCGAGGGCATCCACGGCGCCGACGGCGACGATCCGGCACCTGACGATCCGGGACTCGGCAAGGTGCCGATCCTGCAGGCTGCGCTGGAGGCCGCGGACGAATTCGGGCCGGTGATGATGGTCGGCGACCGACTCTACGACATGGCTGCTGCGCGCCATCTCGGCATTCCGGGCATCGGGGTCAGTTGGGGATTCGCCGCCGACGGCGAGTTGGAAGCCGCCGGTGCTTCCGCCGTCGTGCATTCCATGCCGGAACTCGAAGCCGTCATCGGACGGCTGGCGGTTGGCCAACCCGAGGCTGCCTCGGCCGGTGGACCGGTTCCGGCCGCATGAAGACGTTCGAACTGACCCGTGCCTCGTTCCGCGCCGCCCTCCGGGGCAGTTGCCGGCCGACCATTGAAGGCATCGACAACTTTCCCGACGCCGGTCCGGTGATCGTCGCCCCGAACCATCTGTCCTTTCTGGACAGCATCATCATCCAGGCCATGATGCCGCGCAAGGTCGCTTTCTTTGCCAAGGCCGAGTACTTCACCTCGAGGGGGCCCAAGGGGGCTGCCATGCGCTGGTTCTTCAGCAGTGTGGGCTCGATTCCGGTGGAACGGGGCGAGCAGGCGGCCAGCGTGGCGGCGCTGCAGAGCGCGGTGGACGTGCTGGGGCGCAACGAGGCTTTTGGGATCTATCCTGAAGGAACACGGTCCCGTGACGGCAAGCTTTACCGCGGGCGAACCGGTGTGGGATGGCTGGCCCTGACCACCGGAGCACCGGTGCTGCCGGTAGGGCTGATCGGCACCGAACAGCTTCAGCCCGCCGGAAGGATGACGGTCCGGCCGAAACACTTCACCGTCAGGATCGGCAAACCGCTGTACTTCGAGCGGACCGGGCCGCAGCATTCGCTGCCGGCACGCCGCTCGGCGACGGACCAGATCATGGACGCGATCGCGGACCTGACGGGCCAGGACCGCTCACACAGCTATAACAAGACGCCGTCGGAGTAACCGGCCGGACGGCAGATCAGGACTGAGATGACGAAGGGAGTGACCGACAATGGCTGATCCGGCGTCCTACCGTCCGCGGACGGGGGAGATCCCCACCAATCCCGGCGTCTACCGCTTCCGGGACGAGCACGGCCGCGTCATCTACGTGGGCAAGGCGAAGAACCTGCGATCGAGGCTCAACAACTACTTCGCCAGTCCCAAGAACCTGCTGCCCAAGACCTATGCGATGGTGCATACGGCGGCTTCGGTGGAGTGGACGATCGTGGGCAGCGAACTGGAAGCCATCCAGCTCGAGTACACGTGGATCAAAGAGTTCACGCCGCGCTTCAACATCATGTTCCGGGACGACAAGTCCTACCCCTACCTGGCCGTGACCATGGGGGAGAAGTTCCCGCGCGTCCAGGTGATGCGCGGGGAGCGGCGCAAGGGCGTGAAGTACTTCGGCCCGTACTATCCGGCCAAAGCGATCCGCGAAACCGTGGACACGCTGCTGCGGGTTTTCCCGGTCCGTAGCTGCAGCACCGGCGTGTTCAACCGCGCCCAGCGCACCGGCCGGCCGTGCCTGCTGGGCTACATCGACAAGTGCTCGGCGCCCTGCGTAGGGCGGATCTCGCCGGAGGACCACAAGGCGCTGGCCGCCGAGTTCTGTGCGTTCATGGGCGGGGAAGCCGACCGGTTCATCCGTGCGCTGGAAAAGAAGATGGCGGCGGCGGTGGCTGAACTCGACTACGAGTCGGCGGCGCGGCACCGCGACGACATAGCCGCGCTGCGGCGGGTCTTCGAACGCAATGCCGTGGTGCTCAGCGAAGACACCGACGCCGACGTGTTTGCGCTGGCGCAGGACGAGCTGGAGGCGGCCGTCCAGGTGTTCCACGTGCGCGGCGGCCGGATCCGCGGCCAGCGGGGCTGGGTGGTGGAAAAGGTCGAGGACCAGAGCACCGCGGACTTGGCCGAGCACCTGCTGCAACAGGTGTACGGCGACGCCGACGGACCGGACCGGATCCCGCGCCAGGTGATGCTGCCGCAGGAGCCGGAGAACGCCGCCGAGCTGCAGGCCTGGCTGAGCACGCTGCGCGGCAGCAAAGTGCAGATCCACGTGCCCAAACGCGGCGACAAGGCTGCCTTGATCTCCACCGTCCGGGAAAACGCCGAACAGGCCCTGGCGCTGCACAAGAGCCGGCGGGCCGGGGACATCACCACGCGTTCGGCCGGCCTGCAGCAACTGCAGGAGGCGTTGGATCTTCCGGTCGCGCTGCTGCGGATCGAGTGCTACGACATCTCCCATGTCCAGGGCACCAACGTGGTGGCCTCCATGGTGGTGGTGGAAGACGGGCTGCCGAAGAAATCCGATTACCGCCGCTTCGCGATCACCGGCGACGCCGCCCGCGACGACACCTCGGCCATGTACGACGTCATCAGCCGGCGGTTCCGGAACTATTTGGTTGATCAGGGACGCCTGGCAGCTCCGGCCGCCGCCGAACCAACCGCTGCGCCGGCGCAGCCTCCCGCGGACGGCGGGGACACCGCCGTCGTGCGCGGCGAGGCCGTGCCGGACGCGGCCGTGACGAAACAGACCGTGCTGGAAGAAGCGGTGCCGAACGACACCGTGCTCGAGGAGACCTTGACGCCGGCGCCGAAGACCAAGTTCGCCTACCCGCCCAATCTGGTGGTGGTCGACGGCGGGCCGCCGCAGGTTGCCGCGGCCTCCCGCGCACTGGCCGACCTGGGCATCAGCGACGTGTTCGTGGTGGGCCTGGCCAAACGGCTGGAAGAGGTGTGGCTGCCCGGCGACGATTTCCCGGTGATCCTGCCGCGCACGTCCGAGGGGCTGTTCCTGCTGCAGCGCATCCGCGACGAGGCCCACCGCTTCGCGATCGCCTACCATCGGCAGAAGCGAGGCAAGGCCATGACGGTCTCCGTGCTGGACGGTGTGCAGGGACTGGGGCCGGCCAAGCGTAAGGCACTACTGAAACATTTCGGCTCGGCGAAGAAGCTGAAGGCAGCCAGCGTCGAAGAGCTGCAGCAGGTGCCGGGCATCGGCCCCGCGATGGCCGCGTCACTGAGGCGGCAGCTGGCGCCCGGGGCCGCGGACGACGCCGCGCCGGCAGTGAATATGGCGACCGGCGAAATCATCGAATCTTAGTTAGGCTAGAGCTGAAATCGAGGGGTGTGTGGTCGGGATGGATGGTACGACGATGACGGTGGACGAGGATCTGACGCCGGAGAAGCCGGTGGAATCCGAACTCCTGGTGGTCACCGGCATGTCGGGAGCCGGCCGGACCACGGCGGCCCACGCGCTGGAAGACCATGGCTGGTACGTGGTGGACAACCTGCCGCCGCAAATGCTCGGCACGCTGGCCGAACTGGTGTCGCGGATGCCCCAGTCGCTGCCCAAGCTGGCCGTGGTGGTGGACGTGCGCAGCCAAAGCCTGTTCCGCGACATTCGCGAGGCACTGCATGCCCTGGCCGCCAGCGGGGTCCACTACCGGATGCTGTTCCTGGACGCCTCAGACGACGTCTTGGTCCGACGCTTCGAACAGGGCCGGCGGCCCCACCCGCTGCAGGGCGACGGCCGCATTTCCGACGGCATCACCGCCGAACGTGAGCTGCTGAGCAGTCTGAAGGACTCAGCCGACCTGGTGGTGGAGACCACCGAAATGAACGTGCACGCCCTCGCCACGGCGATTACGGAACTTTTTACCGACTCCGGCCCCATCGTGCTGCGCATCAACGTGATCAGCTTCGGCTTCAAGTACGGGCTGCCGGTGGACGCGAACTTCGTCGCCGATGTCCGCTTCATTCCGAACCCGCACTGGGTACCCGCACTGCGCCCCTTCACCGGGCTGGACGAGAAGGTCCGTGACTACGTGCTGGTGGATTCCGGCGCCGAAGAGTTCGTCAACCGCTATGTGGACGCGCTGGAGCCGGTGCTGGAGGGCTACCGCCGGGAAAACAAGCACTACGGAACCATTGCCATCGGATGTACCGGTGGCAAGCACCGGTCGGTCGCGGTCGCCGAGGAAATCGGCAAGCGGTTGGCCCAGTTGCCCAGCGTCAGGGTGACCGTCCAGCACCGGGACCTGGGGCGCGAATAGTGGCAATCCTGACCGGACCGTTGCCGCTGGTTCCGGTCCCGGGTACCTCCCGCAGCCGGACCGGGGAGAGCGGGGCACCGCCCTCCGTGGTCGCGTTGGGCGGCGGGCACGGGCTGTCCGCCTCGCTGGGTGCGCTGCGCCTGCTCACCACCGAGTTGACCGCCATTGTCACGGTGGCCGACGACGGCGGATCCTCCGGCCGCCTGCGCGAGGAGTTCGGCGTGCTGCCGCCCGGGGACCTGCGGATGGCGCTGGCCGCCCTGTGCGACGACACCGACTGGGGCCGGACCTGGCGCGACGTGATGCAGCACCGCTTCAAGTCGTCCCCGGGGTCCGAGCGGTCGCTGGACAACCATGCCCTGGGAAACTTGCTGATTGTCACCTTGTGGGAGTTGCTGGGGGACCCGGTGGCGGGACTCAAGTGGGCCGGCGCCCTGCTGGGGGCGCGCGGCGAGGTACTGCCGATGGCCACCGTGCCGCTGACCATCGAGGGCGACGTGCTGGTGGAGGACGAGGACGGGCGGTTGCGGAGCGCGCTGATCTCCGGCCAGTCCCGGCTCGCCGCGGCCGGCCGGAACAGCCACGTGAATGACGTTCGCCTGCTGCCCGACGACGCCCCGGCCTGCGTGGAGGCGCTCAACGCCGTCGAACTTGCCGACTGGGTGATCCTGGGTCCCGGCTCCTGGTATACCTCCGTGCTGCCGCATCTGATGCTCAAGGAGATGCGCGAGGCGCTGTGCAACACCCCGGCGCGGCGGTGCCTGACCATGAACCTCTCGGTGGATACCAAGGAGACGTCAGGCATGACCGCGGCTGACCATCTGGCGGCCCTGAAGCGCTGCGCTCCCGGCATGCGTTTCGACGCGGTGCTGGCCGATCCGCGGGTGATCGAAAACGGGGAGCAGTTCGAGGAAGCCGCCGGAGAACTCGGTGCGCGCGTGGTCTTCGGTAGAGTAGGAAGCTCAGGCGGACGCCCCGTACACGATCCGTTGAGACTGGCGAGTGCCTACCACGACATTTTCGAAGGCCACAAGGATTAGGTAAGGACTAGGTGCATGGCGCTGACCGCAGCAGTCAAGGATGAGCTTGCTCGCCTCGACATCAAGAAGTCCCAGGTCCGGAAGGCGGAGGTCTCCGCGACGCTCCGTTTTGCCGGCGGACTTCACATCATTTCCGGCCGCATTGTTATTGAGGCGGAAGTTGATCTGGCTGCGACGGCCCGGCGGCTGCGTACCGCCATCGCGGAAGTATATGGGCACAGCGGCGACATCATCGTGGTCTCCGGCGGCGCCCTGCGCCGCGGGAACCGCTACGTGGTGCGCGTCGTCAGGGACGGGGAGTCCCTGGCTCGGCAAACCGGCCTGCTGGATGGCCGCGGCCGTCCGGTCCGCGGGCTGCCTTCCGTGGTGGTCAACGGTTCGGCTGCCGACGCCGAGGCGGTGTGGCGCGGCGCTTTCCTGGCGCACGGATCGCTGACCGAGCCCGGCCGCTCGTCCGCGCTGGAAGTCACCTGCCCCGGTCCGGAAGCGGCGCTGGCGCTGGTCGGTGCGGCCCGCCGTTTGGGCATTGGGGCCAAAGCACGCGAGGTCAGGGGCGTGGACCGGGTGGTGATCCGGGACGGTGACAGCATCGCCGCGCTCTTGACCCGGATGGGCGCCCATGATGCGCTGATGGTGTGGGAAGAACGCCGGATGCGCAAGGAAGTGCGGGCCACCGCCAACCGGCTGGCCAACTTCGACGACGCCAACCTGCGGCGCTCGGCCCAGGCCGCGGTGGCGGCTGGCGCACGGGTTGAGCGGGCGCTGGAGATCCTCGGTGAAGATGTGCCCGAGCACTTGCGCTACGCCGGCGAACTGCGGGTGGCGCACAAGCAAGCCTCGCTGGACGAACTCGGCCGTCTGGCGGACCCGGCGATGACCAAGGATGCCATCGCCGGCCGGATCCGCCGGCTGTTGGCCATGGCCGACAAACGGGCGGCAGAGTTGCGCATCCCGGGGACCGAAGCCAATGTCACGCCGGAGATGCTGGACGACTAGATACGGGATGGGCAGCCCGCCGGGTCCGGCGGTACGGTCAACGAAGACCGGTTTGAGAGCTGCCGGACGGAATCCTCCGTCCGGTTGGACAATCCGACCCAGCCGCGGACCGCGGCCGGGAGAAGACGGAGGAAACCATGAGCACGTACGAACTGCCCGAGCTCGACTATGATTACGCAGCCCTGGAGCCGCATATCTCGGCCCGGATCATGGAGCTGCACCACTCCAAGCACCACGCCACCTACGTGGCCGGCGCCAACACCGCGCTGGAGCAGCTGGCCGACGCCCGCTCCAAGGGCGAATTCGGCAACGTGCCGAAGCTGTCCAAGGATCTGGCCTTCCACCTCGGCGGGCACACCAACCACTCGATCTTCTGGAAGAACCTCTCCCCGGAAGGCGGCGACAAGCCCACCGGCGAACTGGCCTCGGCGATCGATGAGTACTTCGGTTCCTTCGACGCGTTCCGCGGCCACTTCGGCGCCGCAGCGCTGAGCCTGCAGGGCTCGGGCTGGGCCGTGCTGGCCTACGAACCGCTGGGCGGCAATCTGGTCATCGAGCAGCTCTACGACCAGCAAGGCAACATCCCGGTGGGCACCATCCCGCTGCTGATGCTGGACATGTGGGAGCACGCCTTCTACCTGGACTACGTCAACGTCAAGGCCGACTACGTCAAGGCGTTCTGGAACATCGTCAACTGGGCCGACGTCGCCGCCCGCTTCGACGCCGCCCGCACCGGCGCTTCCGCGCTGATCACCCCGGCCAAATAGGGCCGCACCCACAAGGCACCGGCCGGGCCCGGATCATGGGAAACCCCGCACCGGTCGCACTCTCCTCCAGGAGGTAGACGCACATGACTACTCGAGTTGGTATCAACGGATTCGGCCGGATCGGCCGCAGCTACTTCCGCGCAGCTCTGGCCAAAAAGTCGGAGCTGGAAATCGTGGCCATCAATGACTTGACCGACGCGGACACGCTGGCCCACTTGCTCAAATACGACAGCGTGCTGGGCATCCTTCCGGAAACGGTGGAGGTGGACGCCGGCAACCTGATGGTCGGCGGCCGGAAGATCCGCGTCCTGTCGGAGAAGGACCCGGCAGCCCTGCCGTGGGGCGATCTCGACGTGGACATCGTGATCGAATCCACCGGGCGGTTCAACAAGAGCGGCGGCGCCCGCAAGCACATGGAGGCCGGCGCCAAGAAGGTCTTGGTCTCCGCGCCCGCCAAGGACGAGGACATCACCATCGTGATGGGCGTCAATGACAGCGAGTACGACGCCGATGCGCACCACCTGATTTCAAACGCCTCCTGCACTACCAACTGCCTGGCACCGCTGGCCAAGGTGCTGCACGAGAAGTTCGGCATCGAGCACGGGCTTATGACCACCATTCACGCCTACACCGCCGACCAGAACCTGCAGGACGGCCCGCACCGGGACCTGCGGCGCGCCCGGGCGGCGGCCATCAACCTGGTGCCGACGTCAACCGGCGCGGCGAAGGCCATTGGGCGGGTGCTCCCCGAGCTGCAGGGTAAGTTGGACGGCTTCGCGGTGCGGGTGCCAGTGCCCACCGGGTCCATGACGGACCTGACCGTCACGCTGTCCCGCGAAGCGACGGTAGAAGAGGTCAACGCGGCCTTCAAGGACGCCGCCGCGGACCCACACTGGGCCGGAATCCTGACCTATACCGAGGACCCCATCGTGTCGTCCGATATCGTCACAGACCCGGCGTCTTCGATCTTCGACTCGGGACTGACTAAGGTTATGGGTAACCAGGTGAAAGTTGTTGGCTGGTACGACAACGAGTGGGGCTACTCCAACCGGCTGTTGGATCTGACTGTCCTGATCGCCTCAAAGCTGTCCTAGGCACGGCACCACCCGTCCTCCGCACGAAGGTAGAAATGACTGCACATTCTCTCGATGAACTGTTGGCCGCCGGAGTCCGTGGACGCCACGTGTTGGTCCGTTCGGACCTGAACGTCCCCTTGGAGGGCGAATCGCCTCAGCTGAAGGTGTCCGACGACGGACGCATCCGCGCGTCGCTGCCGGTCATCACCAAGCTGGCGGAGGCCGGGGCCCGGGTCATCGTGACGGCCCACCTTGGCCGGCCCAAAGGCGCGCCCGAGGAGAAGTTCTCGCTGCGCCCCGCGGTCGCCCGGCTGAAAGAGCTGGCGGCTGTCACGGTCAAGTTCGCCGAGGACACGGTGGGTCCGGCTGCCCGGGAGGCAGCCGCCGGCCTGCAGGACGGCGAAGTGCTGGTGCTGGAGAACGTGCGCTTCGATCCGCGCGAAACCAGCAAGGACGACTCCGAGCGTGAGGCTTTTGCCGCCGAACTAGCCGCCCTCACGGCCGACGACGGTGCCTACGTGGACGATGCGTTCGGTGCCGTGCACCGCAAACATGCTTCGGTCTTCGACATCACCCGCCTGCTCACTGCTTACCAGGGCGACCTGGTGCGAACAGAGCTCCAGGTGCTGAACCGCCTCACCGAGGCCCCGCAACGGCCGTATGTGGTGGTGCTGGGCGGATCCAAGGTCTCGGACAAGCTGGCCGTGATCGAGAACCTGCTGGGCAAGGCCGACTACCTGCTGGTCGGCGGCGGAATGGTCTTCACCTTCCTCGCGGCCCAAGGCCACAAGGTCGGCGCCAGCCTGCTGGAAAAGGACCAGCTGGACACGGTGCGCGGCTACCTCGCCCGTGCCAAGGAACTGGGATGCACGTTCATCCTCCCCACCGACATCGTGGTCGCGGAGAAGTTCGCCGCCGACGCGGCGTGGGAAGTGGTGCCCGCAGACAGCATCGAATCGGCATCGTTCGGCGCCGATGGCATTGGTTTGGACATCGGTCCGGAGTCGGCCGAAGCCTTCGCCCACCAGATCCATTCGGCTAATACGGTCTTCTGGAACGGGCCGATGGGCGTGTTCGAATTTGATGCCTTCGCCAATGGGACCCGCACGGTGGCCAAGGCCCTCACCGGAAGCGACGGCTTCACCGTGGTCGGCGGCGGCGATTCCGCCGCTGCGGTGCGTACCCTGGGCTTCGACGACGACGCCTTCGGCCATATCTCAACCGGCGGCGGTGCCAGCCTGGAATACCTTGAAGGCAAGGAACTGCCCGGCCTCGCCGCACTGGACCGCTGACGGCAGCCGGGCCCCTCGCCGCCAGGCGAGGGTGGTTCCGGCATTGCCCAAGCCACAGCGCGGCCCGGCCGCGCAGAACGACGCCCAGCACCACAGATGGAGACCGCAGTGACCACTTCGACCAACGGCAAGTTCGACCGCAAACCGCTGATCGCCGGCAACTGGAAGATGAACATGGACCATGTCCAGGGCATCACGTTGCTGCAGAAGTTGGCCTGGACGCTCAGCGATGCCCGGCACGACTACGCCCGGGTGGAAGTGGCGGTCTTCCCCCCGTTCACAGATTTGCGCGGCGTACAGACGCTGGTCAACGGAGACAACCTGAAGCTTGTTTACGGTGCACAAGACCTCTCGCCGCATGACTCCGGCGCGTACACCGGGGACATTTCCGGACAGTTCCTGGCCAAGCTGGGCTGCACGTATGCGCTGGTGGGCCATTCCGAGCGGCGCGAAATCCACGGCGAGGCCGACGCTCTGCTGAATGAGAAGCTGAAGGCGGCCTACCGGCACAAGCTGACCCCCATTCTGTGCGTCGGCGAGGGCCTTGAGGTGCGCCAAGCCGGAAGCCACGTGGAGCACACGCTCAGCCAGTTGCGTGCCAATGCGGCCGGCCTCGATGCCGAGCAAGCGGCCAGGCTGGTCATCGCTTACGAACCGGTCTGGGCGATCGGTACGGGGGAGGTGGCCGGTCCTGAAGACGCTCAGGAGATGTGCGCCGCCCTCCGCGCCGAGATGGCCGTGCTGTTCGATGAGAGTGTGGCAGCCGGCGTCCGTCTGCTCTACGGCGGGTCCGTGAAGGCGGGTAACGCTGCCGCAATCCTGAACGAGCGCGACGTAGACGGCGTGTTGGTTGGCGGGGCCAGCCTGGACGCGGGCGAATTTGCTAATATTGTCAGGTTCGAACACCATCTGCTGACAAAGTGATGTCTGCCCGCCACTGGGATATCCCGACAGCTGACGAAAGGCCACTGTGGAAGCTCTGAAGATCACTCTGCAAATCCTGCTCGGCATCACCAGCCTGCTGCTGACCCTGCTCATCCTGCTCCACAAGGGGCGCGGTGGCGGCATGTCCGACATGTTCGGCGGTGGCATGACCACCAGCCTGGGATCTTCCGGCGTCGCAGAGCGAAACCTCAACCGGTTCACGGTGGTTCTTGGACTGGTCTGGGGCACGGTCATCGTGGCTCTCGGCCTCATGATGCGTTTCAGCGCGGAATCCTAAGCGACTTTTCTTCCGGCCCTACCGTTAACCGGACCGGTTTCGGCGGGGCCGGAATTCCGAGAGACTTTGCCCAACCCCTTAACCCTGCGCTGTTCCCACCGTAGACTGGTGCCCGATGCAGGGGGCATCCATTCTGGTAATCGGGGGCAAACATGGTTGATCCGTCGAATTCCTTCCGGGCCGTCCGGGTCGGTTCCGAAACGGGCGCCGGGCTTGCCGGGTGGCAGGCCGTGACGGGCCGGACGGTGGTGCCGGTCACCAAAGTCCCGGTCACCTACTGGTGCCCGAAGGGACACCAGACCACACCGGTTTTCGCCAATCTCAGCGAAGCCGACATCCCCACTTCATGGGATTGCCCGCACTGTGGCCAGACGGCCGCCCGGGAACCTGGCGGGGGCGGTGCCGAGGCCCGCAGCAGCGACGAGCCCTATAAGAGCCACCTGGAGTACGCCAAGGAACGGCGCAGCCCGGACGAGGCCGAGGCTGTGGTGGAACAGGCCCTGGAGAAGTTGCGGCGGCGCCGGCGGGAAGCACTTCGTCGGGCGGAGTCGGGCCGCCAGCGCCGGGGCGACTAGAGGCTCGCAGGGCAGCCTTCGACACGATGGCACACGGTCGACGGTCGACGGTCGCGCCGGCCGATGGCAGATTTAGGTTCCTAGTCGTCGCCGTCGTCGGCCGGGGAGAGCAGCGTCTCCGGCAGCTTGGATGCCGCGTCCTGATCCAGCAGCCATACGGTGCGCTTGCGCCCGCGTGCGCCGGCGGCGGGAACCTGCACCGGGCTGGCCCCGGCCAAGGCCAGCCCCACCGCGCCGGCCTTGTCACTGCCGCCCACCACCAGCCACACTTCGTCCGCCGCATTGATCGCGGGCAGCGTGAGGGAGACGCGCTCCGGCGGCGGCTTCGGGGCATCGGTTTCACCTACTGCCGAGCGGTCTTCCGTACGGATGCCGGCCATTTCGGGAAACAGCGATGCAATGTGTGCGTCAGGGCCGACGCCCAGCAGCAGCACATCCAGCTTCGGCACCGGGCCACTCGTGCCCTCGTCGGCCGCAGCCCGTCGGAGGGCTGCGGAGTAGGCGACGGCGGCCGCATCCGGGTCGGCGTATTCTCCGGCGGCACCGAAGGGGTGCACTCGCGCCGGGTCCAGGGGAAGCCGGTCCAGCAGTGCCTCGCGTGCCTGCCGCTCGTTACGGTCCGGGCTGTCCTTCGCGACGAAGCGTTCGTCGCCCCACCAGACATTCACCTTCGACCAGTCGAAGCCGGCAGGAAGTCCAACCGCGGCGACCGCCTTCAGCGTGTTGATACCCAGGCTGCCGCCGGTGAGCACCACGGTGGCTTCGCCGCGTTCGGCCTGGATGGCCGCCAGCCGATCGACAAGCCTCTGCGCGGTCGCGCCCGCGAGGGCGGCGACGTCGGAATGGACTATGACGTGTGGTTCAGCGGTCACTGCGGCGCACGCTCCTCAAATTGGTCCGGGGCAATCCATCGGTCAATACTTCACCGAACACGTCATCCGGGTCGAGCCGGCGCAGCTCTTCGGCCAGGCACTCTTCCAGCGGCCGGCGCGGCAGCGAGATCCGCTGGACCGGTTGGCCGGGCATCAGCAGCTCGGCCACGCTGGGGCCGGGACGCAGGATGCGGATGTCGCCGGTTGTCCGCGAGATCTCCACCCCCCTGATGCCGGTGCCCGCGAGGGCCTCCACGATGGTCACCGGCGCGTTCAAGGCCTGCGTCAGCCACGCGGCCAGCAGGACGGTGCTGGGGGAGTCCGACGCCCCCTCTACCGCAACGGATGTCACCGGGGCCGGCTCCAGCTGGTCAAAGACCGCAGCCAGCTGGACGCGCCAGCTGGTTAACCGCGTCCAGGCCAGATCCGTATCGCCGGCGGTGTAGGTGTTACGCAGGCTGAACAGCGCCTGCTGCGGGTCGGCCTCATTGCCGGAATCCGTGATGCGGCGGTGGGCAATCCGGCCGATCGACGTGCGCGAAGCATCCTTGGGCATGCCGTGCGGCCACCAGGCCACAATCGGGGCATCGGGCAGCAGCAGGGCGGCCACCAGGGACTCGCTCTCGGCAGCCAGCTGGCCGTAACCGTACAGCACGATGACCTCGGCTGCCCCGGCGTCGCCGCCGACCCGAATTTGGGCGTCGAGGCGGGTCTTCGCCTCCGAACCTGCATCCACCAGCGCAATGATCCGGCAGGGATGCTCGCGGCTGGCGGCGTTGGCAGCGAAGATGGCCTCCTCCTCGTGGCCCGACGAGGTCACCACCACCAGCGTGAGCACGCGGCCCAGCGCCACGACGCCGCCCTGCTCGCGCATGGCCACGATCTCCTTCGACACCTTCGACGTGGTGGTGTCTTTCAGGTCTTTGATCACGGCCTTCTCCAAGTGCGTCCGTCACGGGCCAGCAGTTCATCGGCCGACGCCGGTCCCCAGCTGCCGGGGGAGTACGGCTCCGGCCTGGTCCGGCTCTCGGCCCAATATTCCTCGAACGGGTCCAGGATCTTCCACGAGAGCTCAACCTCCTGGTGCCGCGGGAACAGCGGCGGCTCACCGAGCAAGACGTCCAGGATCAGCCGCTCGTAGGCCTCGGGACTCGACTCGGTAAACGCATGCCCGTAGCCGAAGTCCATCGTGACGTCGCGGACTTCGGTTTGGGTGCCGGGCACCTTGGAACCGAAGCGGATGGTGACGCCTTCGTCCGGCTGCACGCGGATCACCACCGCGTTTTGGCCGAAGTCGTCCTCACTGTGGTTCGGGAACAGCAGGTTCGGTGCGCGCTTGAACACGACGGCGATCTCGGTCACCCGGCGGCCCAGCCGCTTGCCGGCACGCAGGTAGAACGGAACACCGGACCAGCGCCGGGTGTGGATGTCCAGCCGCAGCGCAGCATAGGTCTCGGTGACCGAATCGGGATTAAAGCCTTCTTCCTCCAGATAGCCGGTGACCTTTTCACCGCCCTGCCAGCCGCCGGTGTACTGCCCCCGGGCCGAATGGGCGGAGAGATCCTCGGGCAGCTTGACGGCGGCCAGCACCTTCTCCTTTTCCGCCCGCAGGTCCTCCGCGTTGAAGGAGATCGGTTCCTCCATGGCGGTCAGGGCCAGCAGCTGGAGCAGGTGGTTCTGGATGACGTCGCGAGCCGCGCCGACGCCGTCGTAATAGCCCGCACGGCCGCCAATACCGATGTCTTCCGCCATGGTGATCTGCACGTGGTCCACGTAATTGGCGTTCCAGAGCGGTTCAAACAGCTGATTGGCAAAGCGAAGCGCCAGCAGGTTCTGGACGGTTTCCTTGCCCAAATAGTGGTCGATCCGGAATACCGCGTCCGGCGGGAAAACCGATTCAACGATGTTGTTCAACTCGCGTGCGGACTGCAGATCATGGCCGAAGGGCTTTTCGATGACCACCCGACGCCACGGCGTGCCGGGCTCATCTTCGGCGGCCTGGGCGAGGCCGTGCGAGGAGAGCATCTGGCACACCTGCTCGAAGGCCTTGGGCGGGATCGAGAGGTAGAAGGCGTGGTTTCCCTGGGTCCCGCGCTGTTCATCGAGCTCCTTCAACGTGGCGCCCAACTGCTCGAAGGCGTCGTCGTCGTCGAATGCACCTTCGACAAACCGGATGCCGGCAGCCAGATGCGTCCAGATGTCCTCGCGGAACGGAGTGCGGGCGTGCTGCTGCACGGACTCTTTAACCTGGGCCGCGAATTCGGCGTCGTCCCACGGCCGGCGGGCAAAGCCGACCAGCGCGAAGCTGGGCGGCAGCAATCCGCGGTTGGCCAGGTCATAGACCGCCGGCATCAGCTTCTTCCGCGCAAGGTCTCCGGTCACGCCGAACAGCACCAGGGAACACGGGCCGGCAATGCGGTCAAGCCGACGGTCGCGGGGGTCCCGCAGCGGGTTGGCCGGACGGCGGTGTGCAGTGGAAGGTGCCATGACTACTTTCCGGCGAGGCGGGAGACGGCGTCGATCACCTGGCGCAAACCTGCCGCACGGTCTCCCAAATGAAGGCGCAGGACGGGTCGGCCCGCCTCGCGCAGGACGTTGGCGTCGCCGGCTGCCTGGGCGGCGATGAGTTCGCCGAAGCTGAACGGCCGGCCCGGGATGGGGACGTCCGCGGCTGCTTCGCCGGTCAGTTGCAGGTAGACGCCGGTGGCCGGTCCGCCCTTGTGGAACTGGCCGGTGGAGTGCAGGAAGCGCGGTCCCCAGCCGAAGGTCACGGGACGGCCGGTGGCTTCGGCCAACACGGGGCGGATCCGTTCCAGTTCGGCCTGGCCGAAGCGGTCCAGGTAGGCCTGCACGCTGACGTAGCCGTCCGGCCCAAGTTTGCCCAGCAGGTCCCGGAGCGCGTCGTCGAGCGAGCTGCCCATGCCCAGCCCGCTGCCGCGGACCTGGACGGCGCCGTCGGTGAAGTCGGGAAGCAGGGCCTCCGGACGCTCTTCCAGCAGTCCGCGCGCGGCGACCTTGGCCGCCTCCACGTCCGGCTGGTCGAAGGGGTTGATGCCCAGCAGGCGGCCGGCCACCGCCGTGGCGTACTCCCAGAGCAGCAGCTGGCTGCCCAGGCTGCCGCCGACGGCAACTTCGTCAGCGCCGAGGGTTACCTCGTGATCGGGTGAGACCAGCCGGATGACCAGCACGTCGGCGGCCTTGGAGACTGTCTCGGGATCACCGGAGTTGACCACCACCGGCAGCAGGCCGGTGCCCAGCTTGCCGGTGGACTCGGCAATCAGCTGTTCGGCCCAGTCGCCGAAGCCGACAATGCCGGAGCCTTCGTCGGCAATGGCCACTTTGTTGCGCAGCGGCTCAGTGCTGGCCAGGGCCGCACCCAAGGCCAGGGCCATGTTGTCGGCGGAGTCCTCGGAGAGTACTTCGGCGGCCTCTTCGGCGTCGTCAAGCAGCTTTTCGATGTCCACACCGGCCAGCCCGGAAGGGACCAGCCCGAAAGCGGTCAGCGCGGAGTAACGCCCGCCGACGTCGGGATCGGCGTTGAACACCGCCCGGTAACCGGCCTCCCGGGACGCCTGATCCAGCGGTGACCCGGGATCGGTGACCACAATGATCCGCGAAGCGGCGTCCAGACCGGCGTCGGCAAATGCCTGTTCGAAGACCCGGCGCTGCGAATCTGTTTCCAGCGTGGAACCGGATTTGGACGCCACGATGAAGGCGGTGTCTTCAAGCCGCTCCGCCAGGGCGGCGGCTACCTGCTGCGGATCCGTGCTGTCGAGCACGGTCAGTTCCACCCCGGCGGTATTGGCGATGACTTCGGGAGCCAGTGAGGATCCGCCCATACCGGCCAGCACGAACCGGGTCACGCCTTCGGCAGCAAGTTGCCTGCGGAGCTCAAGAATGTCCGCCACCAGCGGCCTGGAGAGCGCCGCGGCATCCACCCAGCCGAGGCGGATTGCGGCCTCCGCTTCTGCCTCCGGACCCCACAAGGTCTTGTCCTGGTCGGCAATCCGGGACGCGACCCGGTCCTCGACCAAGGTGTCGATGTGCCGGCGGACAGCGGCCAGCGCCGCTCCCGATGCTTCGAAGGCCAGCGAGCTCATGCCTTCCGAGCCCCCGGCGCTTGGTCCAGGGCGGTCTGGACGGTCTCCCGCAGCTGCTGCCAGCTGGTGACGAACTTCTCCAGGCCCTCGTCCTCGAGCAGTTCGACCACTTCGTTGTAGGAGATGCCCACCTTGGCGATCTGATCCAGCACCTTGTTGGCTTCCCGGTAGCTGCCGGTCACCCGGTCACCCTCGATCTTGCCGTGGTCGGCGACGGCTTCCAGCGTCTTCTCCGGCATGGTGTTGACCACGTTGTTGGCCACCAGTTCGGTAACGTACAAAGTGTCCGGGTAGTCCGGGTTCTTCACCCCGGTGGAAGCCCACAAGGGTCGCTGCGGCCGGGCACCGGACGCGGCCAGGACCTGCCAGCGTTCGGTGGCGAACTGCTCTTCGTAAATCTGGTACGCCAGCTGCGCATTGGCGACGCCGGCCTTGCCCTTCAGCGCGGTTGCTTCCTCGGTGCCGACCGCGTCCAGGCGCTTGTCGATCTCGCTGTCCACGCGGGACACGAAGAAGGAGGCCACCGAGTGGAGGCTGGCGAGATCCTTGCCGTTTTCCTTGGCTTGCTCCAGCCCCAGCATGAAGGCGTTGATCACTTCGCGGTAGCGCTGCAGCGAGAAGATCAGCGTGACGTTGACGCTGATGCCGGCCGCGAGGGTCTCGGTGATCGCCTCCAGGCCTTCGGTGGTGGCCGGAATCTTGATGAACGCGTTCGTCCGGCCCACTGCCTTGTGCAGGTGCTTGGCCTCGGCGACGGTGCCGCGGGTGTCGCGGGCCAGCCGCGGGTCCACCTCAATCGACACACGCCCGTCCACGCCGTCGGTGTCCGTGGCGAGTCCGGAGAACAGGTCGCAGGCTTCGGCCACGTCGGCCGTGGTGATGGCGAAGACCGCCGTGTCCACGTCGGCGCCATCGGCGGCCAGCTGGTTGACCTGTGCCTCGTAGCTGCGGCCGTCCTGCAGGGCCGAGGCGAAGATGGACGGGTTGGTGGTGACGCCGACGACGTTCATCTCGTCGATCAGGGCCTTCAGGGTCCCGGAACTGATCCGTTCGCGGGAAAGATCGTCGAGCCAGATGGAGACACCGGCATCGGAGAGAGCCTGGGTATTCGGGTTGGACATCGCGTTCTCCTTAGGAGTTGTTAATCTGTGCGAGCGAGTCGCGGGCGGCCTCGACAACGGCCTCGGCCGTGATACCGAATTCGCGGAACAGGGTCTTGTAGTCGGCGGAGGCACCGTAGTGCTCCAGGGACACGCTGCGGCCGGCGTCGCCGACCAAGCCGTCCCAGCACTGCGAGATGCCGGCCTCCACCGAGACCCGGGCCTTGATTCCGGCGGGCAGCACGGACTCGCGGTAGGCGGCGTCCTGGCGGGCGAACCACTCAAGGCAGGGCACGGAAACGACGCGGGTGGCAATGCCTTCCGCCTGCAGCGTTTCACGCGCCTGGACGGCCAGCTGCACTTCGGAGCCGGTGGCCAGCAGGATCACCTGCGGCCTCGCGTCCGTGCCGCCGGACTGGGCCTCGGCCAAGACGTACGCGCCCTTGGCCACGTTGTCGGCAGAGGCGAAGCCCGCTTCTCCACGGTCGTAGACCGGCAGGTTCTGCCGGGTGAGCACAATGCCGGCCGGGTTGCTGTGGTTCTCCAGCATCGCCTTCCACGCCTGCGCCACTTCGTTGGCATCGGCAGGGCGCACGACGTCGAGGCCCGGGATGGCGCGCAGGCTCGCCAGCTGCTCCACCGGCTGGTGGGTGGGTCCGTCTTCGCCGAGGCCGATCGAATCATGCGTCCAGACGTAGATGGAGGGAACGCCCATCAGCGCGCCCAGCCGGATGGCCGGCCGCTGGTAGTCGCTGAAGATCAGGAACGTTCCGGAGAAGGCTCTGGTGTTGGAGCTAAGCACAATGCCGTTGACGATGGACGCCGCCGCGTGCTCGCGGATGCCGAAGTGCAACACCCGTCCGTACGGGCCGCCGGACCACATTTCGGTCTGCCGCGACTCCGGAACGAAGGACGGAGCGCCCTCGATGGTGGTGTTGTTCGATTCTGCCAAGTCGGCCGAGCCGCCCCACAGCTCCGGGAGCACCGGGCCAATGGCGTTGAGTACCTTGCCGGAAGCAGCTCGCGTGGACACGTCCTTGCCGGCGGGGAACTCGGGCAGTGCCTGCTCCCAGTCCTTCGGCAGCTCCGAGGCCTGGACACGGTCCAGCAGTGCGGCGTTTTCCGGGTTGGCTTCCCGCCATGCCTGGTAGCCGGTGTCCCAATCCGCGCGGGCCTGCTTGCCGCGTGCGGCGACCTGCCGGGCATGGTCCAGCACGTCCTGCTCCACGGCGAACTGCTGCTCCGGATCGAAGCCGAGCACGTCCTTGACGGCGGCAACTTCCTCAGCGCCCAGCGCGGAGCCGTGGATCTTGCCGGTGTTCTGTTTCTTCGGGGCCGGCCAACCAATGATGGTGCGCAGCGAGATGATCGAGGGCCGCGACGTTTCGGCCTTAGCGGCCTTCAACGCCTCGAACAGGGCCGGTATGTCTTCGGCGTACTCGCCGGTGTTGGTCCAGTCCACGCGCTGGGTGTGCCAGCCGTAGGCCTCGTAGCGCTTGAGCACGTCCTCGCTGAAGGCGATGTCGGTGTCGTCCTCGATGGAGATCTTGTTGTCGTCGTAGAGCACCACCAGGTTGCCCAGCTCCTGGTGGCCGGCCAGCGACGAGGCCTCGGAGGTGACGCCTTCCTGCAGGTCGCCGTCGGACGCGATCACCCACACCGTGTGGTCGAAGGGGCTCTCGCCGGCGGCAGCATCGGCGTCGTACATGCCGCGCGTGCGGCGCTGCGCGTAGGCGAAACCGACGGCGGAGGCGAGGCCCTGGCCCAGCGGGCCGGTGGTGATTTCAACGCCCGCCGTGTGCTTGTACTCCGGGTGGCCCGGGGTGAGCGAACCCCAGGTCCGCAGCGCCTTCAGGTCGTCCAGTTCCAGGCCGTAGCCGGAGAGGAACAGCTGGATGTACAGCGTCAGCGACGTGTGGCCGGGGGAGAGGACAAAGCGGTCGCGGCCCACCCACTGCGGGTCCGTCGGATCGTGCCGCATGAACTGCTGGAAGATCAAGTAGGCGGCCGGCGCCAGGCTCATGGCGGTTCCGGGGTGGCCGTTGCCGACCTTCTCCACGGCATCGGCGGCGAGAACGCGCACCGTGTCCACCGCCCGCTGGTCCAGCGATGTCCACGACAATTCCTGATCTTGCATATGTGGCACCGGTGGGGCCCTTTCTGATCGACATAGCAGTACCGACGGTCCGGAAAAGGCGCCCGCAACCGCGGACCTGGTGGACCATTCGCCGTTGATACTGCTTGAGCATTGTTGCGCCATATCCCCGCGGACTGGCACTAGATCCCCACTCTATCCGTTGAGCCTGCAATGCGCAGGACGCTTTACGGTGCGCGCAGTCACACAGGCGCTCATAGTTTTTGCGCCGGACGACGCGGCCACCGCGTGCGTCGGTTTCTACGACAGATAGAAGGAGTATGATGTAGGTGCACCTTGACCCGCCCCCAGCGGCCGGGCGTTTTCGTGTGTCAGACGGACTCCAGCAGAACTGAGTGGTTTTTCCTTGAATATGCAGACCGTGCCGGACCAGGCGTTGGCCGTTCCGGCCAAGCCCGGCTTTTCGCGCAAGGCCAAAGCGTACATAGCGCTCACCAAGCCCCGTGTCATGGAACTGCTGCTGGTCACCACCCTGCCGACCATGATCTTCGCCTACGGCGGCTTCCCGGACCTCTGGTTGATGGCCGCCACGATGATCGGCGGCGCGCTGGCCGCTGGATCCGCCGGCTCCTTCAACTGCTACATCGACCGGGACATGGACAAGCTCATGCACCGGACGGAGAACCGGCCTCTGGTGACCGGCGAGCTCACGCCTCGCGAGGCTCTGGTGTTCTCCTGGGTGCTCGGCATTGTGGCCGTGGCGCTGCTCTGGTTCGGCGCGAATCCGCTGGCCGGCATGCTGGGCGTCGGCGCGATCTTCTTCTACGTGGTCATTTACACGCTGATCCTCAAGCGCCGTACCTCGCAGAACATTGTCTGGGGCGGCGCTGCCGGATGCTTCCCGGTGCTGATCGCCTGGGCCGCAGTGACCAACACGGTGGCGTGGCCCGCCGTGATCTTGTTCATGGTCATCTTCCTGTGGACACCGCCGCACTACTGGCCGCTGTCCATGAAGTACAGCG
The DNA here is from genome assembly GCF_022637435.1 of Arthrobacter sulfonylureivorans. Taxonomy (NCBI): domain Bacteria; kingdom Bacillati; phylum Actinomycetota; class Actinomycetes; order Micrococcales; family Micrococcaceae; genus Arthrobacter; species Arthrobacter sulfonylureivorans. Next base: position 2,339,157 of record NZ_CP093326.1, on the reverse strand, counting down.
ACGATTACAACGCCGCCAACGTCCCGATGCTGGGCGCCATCGCCAGTGCCCGCCAGGTATCCGTGCAGGTTGTCCTTTACGCCTGGGCCACGCTGGTCTGCTCGCTGTTGCTGGCCCCGGTCGGCGGCGCCGGCTGGGTGTACACCATCGTGGCGTTGCTGAGCGGCAGCTGGTTTGTCTATGAATCGCACCGGCTGTACTCGTTGGCCAAGCGCGGTACCGAAACTCCGGCCGCCACGAACAAGAGCGCCATGCGCGTGTTCCACGGCTCCATCAGCTACCTGACGGTGCTGTTCCTGGCACTGGCCCTGGACCCCTTCATCGGCGGCCCCGTCTTCGGCTGACCGCCGTACAACTCGCGACGGCGTTGGCTGCCTCGGGTTGGCTGCGCCCGGTTTCGCGGCGCCGTCGTTGCCTCCAGCTAGCTATACCCGGTTTCGCGGCGCCGTCGTTGGTTGCGTCGGGCCGCTACGCCCGGTTTCGCGGCGCCTTCGTCCCGCTATGTCCAGACGCCCCGCCCGCTGACCTAAGATAGCGGCATGAATCCCTTCCGCGGTTTAATTGCCTATCCGGTGACTCCCTTCCACGACGACGGCGCCGTCAACTTTCCAGAGTTGGGCCGCCACGTTTCCGCGGTGGCCGAGTCACCTGTCGACGCCATGACGGTGCTCGGCAGTTCCGGGAACTTCGCCTATCTGGACCGCGCGGAGCGGAGGGATGTCATCACAGCGGCTGTGGATGCGGCCAAGGCGGTGCGCCCCGGCCTGCCGGTGTGTGCCGGCGTGAGCGCCGTGGGCACCCGTGAACTCCTGCAAAACATCGACGACGCCGTTGCCGCGGGTGTCGATGGGCTGCTGGTTTCCACCGTCTCCTACTATCCGTTGACCGACGAGGAAGTCGCAGCCCAATGCGTTGCGGCCGCCCGGCAGACTGCGCTCCCGGTGTGCCTGTATAGCAATCCGCGCACCACCCAGTTCAGCTTTAGCTTGGAGTTGGTGGCAGAACTCGCAGCTGAACCGAACATTGTGGCGGTGAAGGAATCTGCTCCTGACCCGGGTGTCTTCCGCACACGTTATGAAGAACTCCGACGGCTGCTGCCCGCAGAGGCGAAGGACTTCAGCCACGGCATGAGCGGAGATGCCTTGATCGCTGAAGCCGGATTCGCCGCCGATGCCTGGCACGGCGGACCGATCGCCGTCTTGCCAGCGCACTACCGCCTGCTGCGCGATGCGCTGGAGGCCGGCGACGCGGAAGCGACAGACGCGGCGCGCTCCGTGCTGGCACCGTTGATGAGTTACTTCGGGACGCTCAGGCCCCTCAGCAACCTGTACAGCCTGGCCAGGGCGGCTGGAATCGACGCAGGCGACCCGCGCCTGCCACTGCAACCGCTGCCCGGAAGCAGTCGTCGGGAACTGGCCCGACTGCTCGAAGGCATTGAAGCATTCCGACCGGCCGAACGGGCGTCGGCGGGGGAGTAGCGCCGCGGCGGCGGGGACGCCGGGCCACCACCTGCCACGCCGGGCCTGCCTCCTGTTGCCGGGCACACCTCCTGTCTGCCACGTGGGGTCCCCCACACCGCCTCTGTAGCTCAGGACGCCGTCTCCGGTCCCAGCAATGATTTCGCCCGGATGCTCTCGGCCGCCTTCCCAGCTCCCCTGCACTGCTATCACCGGCAACTCTGACTTCCGAAGTGGGACGAGCCCAAATTGTCCTACCCGGCTGGTTGAGTTGGGTTATGGATGGGATGGCGGAGCGGGAACCGGTTTCCGGGGAGGGCCGGCGGTTGCCCACGCAGCAGGAGCGTGAGGCGGCGATCGCGCGGATTCTGGCCGGGATGAAACCGGCCCGCAAGGAACCGGTGCCGGAACGCTGGCCGGAACCGGTGTTCGAGCCGGGCCCGGACCCGTACGCGGGCCTTCAGATCCCACCGGTCCCGGATGAGGAGCTTGACCAGGGGAACCGGGCCTACCGGGAGGACTTCGCGGCCTGGGAACTCGACGACAAGGTTGACCGGCCACCGGGGCTGGGGGCGGTGCCGGCGGAGTTCGCGGAACTGCCAAACCTGCCCGAGGGGTGCTGGATGCCGGAGGGCTTGTTCGAGTCGAAAGCAAACGCGGACTATTACGCCCAGCGCCTCGAAACCCTGGTGGGCGCGGAACCGGCGGTGCTGCTGGCCATGCTGACCGGTTCGGAAACCGCGTCGCTGGGCTATCAGGAAACGGTGGAGCATCTGGCCGCGGTGCAGCGGGTGGAGTGTTGGCTGGACGCCCGGAACGTGGCGTTGGAGGCCCGGCTGGGGCAGACCGCGCTGGGACAGCTGCCGCCGCCGACGCCGGGCTGTAAGACGTTGCGGCAGCGGCAGTTGCTGGCCGCCACGTCGGCCGCCGAGGAACTGGGCTGCCTGCTGGGGCTGGAAGAGCAGCAGGCGAGGGCCCGGCTGGACCAGGCCACCGACCTGCACGAATCGTTCCCCGCCACACTGGCGGCGATGGAGGCCGGGGACCTGGACCGTGATCAGGCAGCGGTCATCGTCGTCCAGGGCCGGTCCCTGCCGGAGGAAGCGATGGCCGGGTTTGAAAAGAACCTGTTGGGCAAAGTGAAGGGCCGCTCGCTGCGGTCGTTGCGGGGCATGGCCCGGCGGCTGCGCGAACGCACGCACCCGGAAACCATCGTGAAGCGCCGCCGGCGCGCGGAGGAACGGCGGAACGTGGGCGTGGAGCCGGCACCGGACGGGATGGCGTGGCTGAACGCGTACCTGCCCGCCGAGCAGGCCTCCGCGATCGATGACCGGCTCACCCGCGCCGCCGGGCACCTGCGTGGCCAGGACGGCGAGACCCGGTCGACGGGGCAGTTGCGGGCCGACGTGTTGACCGACCTGCTCGTGCACGCGGGCATGGACACCGGCCCGGCGGCCGGGATCCACGCCGAACCCTCGGTCACCGTCCCGGTGCTGGCGCTGCTGGGGTTGAGCGAGGAACCGGCCACGCTGGACGGGTTCGGTCCGATCCCGGCGGACGCGGCCCGGCAGCTGTGCGCGGACGCGAAGTCGTTCTACCGGATCCTGACCCATCCGGAGACCGGGGCCAGGCTCTCCTACGGCCGCACCCGGTACCGGCCGCCGGCGGATCTGGCCAGGGCGGTGCGCAAACGCGACGAGATGTGTCCGTTCGCCGGCTGCCGCAAACAAGGCAAGGCCTGCCAGATCGACCACACCCAGGCGTTCCGCGCCGACGGCGGCCGGGGCGAAACCGATGCCGGGAACCTCGGTCCGCCGTGCGAGACCCACCACGGGCTGAAAACCCGCGCGGGCTGGAAGATGACACAGCCCACGCCCGGGGTGTTCGAGGTGACCACCCCGGCCGGCCGGACCTACACCGACCGGCCCGGCGAAGACAACGACGCACCCGGCCAACCGGCCTATCCGCCCGCCGTCACCGCCGCGCTTCCGAAAGACCACAGGCAACGAATCGAACCGCTTGTCGTTCAACCGTCGACGGGATCCGGGCCAGCGGACAGCTCCAGCGATGACGGTTGGTTGCCGCCCTGGCACCCGGTCCACAAGAATCAAGCAGCAGGCCACCCGAACGAACCACCGGCAACCGATCGGCTGCACGACGGGCCGTCAGCGAACCAACAGCAGGACCCGCCACCCTTCTGAAGTCAAACGACCTGAGAGAGGTCAGACCGGTTGGCCAGATCTCTTTATTGTTGTGACGGTAAGCATGCCAGCACGCCGCCGGTGCGTCCGACGTTGAAGTTCGCAACCCGTTCGGAGGAGTCGCCGTGGTCCTGCGGGTTCGTCCACGGGGTGTTTCCGCCGAGCGAACTCAGCGCAGTAACCAGTTCGTCCTGGTCACCTTGTTCAAAAATAAGAGTTCCGTCTGCAGCCGCCCCATACAGAGTCGCGCCCGCCAAGCAGTCAGCCTGCAACTCATAGGCCTGAGACCGCAGGCTGGGGTCGAGCCGGTTCGCGATTGCATGGCTCCATTCGTGAGCGATGACCAAGTAAGGCCAAGCGTCTCCGAATTGGAATCCGCGCTCCATGAGCGAAGCGTCCCAGGCCACGTAATCCTCTGGAATGCAATAGAAGGCGTTGCCCGGCTGAAGTGGCTTGCCCGCGCAAGTGGGTGCGTTGCTTGGGTCTCTGCCGTCGTATAGTCCCACGACCGTCGGCGGCGTGTATGTCCCAGTGAACAGTTCACTCCAATGCGTGCGCCAGAACTGATCCGTGATCGCCTGGGCTGTCTGAATATCGGCCAACTCTTCCGAGGTGATGGCGTTCGTGTCGTTCCCGGCCTGACCTGCACCAGAAGCATCATTCCCTGATACTTCCGCGGACGGGGTTTGCCCGTATTGCGAATAATCGCCGAGTGTCTGCACACCGGGCCCCTCGATAGGGGTATCACCCCCGTCCGCTCCGGATCCTATTTCTGCGGAGTCCGCCCCGCCCTGATTAGCGGTCGAAGAGCCGGAATCGCCGGAACCTCCGCAACCGGATAATCCCAGGGTCATTGCCAGCAGAAGACCTGCAATCACGCCCCATCTGTTTTTGGTTTCACCAGTCATGACCTCACTCGACTTTCCAGCAGTATTATCCTGAGATGGAATTGCGACCGGGATATCACCTACAGGTAAAGGGGTGCAAGGGGCAGAGGAGAGACAACCGGTTCAGCGATTTAGATAAAACACTTCACCGACCCGAAGGGGTCAGCCCGAACGGGCGCCGAGGCCCTTAGCCGAGGCCCCCTAGGGATGTCAGTCGTGTTCAGCCGCGGTATTCAGATCCGTCTCAGCAGGTACCGGTGCTGCCGCGCGGCCGTCTTCGGGACGGCGAACAATTGCACCGTCACGGTCGCCCCCACGAGCCCGAGGAGCTCGCCGACGTCGATTTAAGGGATCACGGGCTTTCTGGGCCCGCTCAGCCTGCCAGCCAGTACTGTGCTACTGATCCCTCGTGGTCAGGGCGACGATGGAGGGTCACGCTTGTCGACTCGACCGGTTATCCGCACCTTGTCGACTCGATCGCCTACCAGGCGGCTAGAGCGGGAACTTGCCGGTCGAACGGTCCCAGACGTTCGTCGCAGCAACGGTCAGCAGCGCCGAGCCGAGCATGTGCAGCAGCACCAGGCCGATCGGCAGGCCGGTGAAATGCTGCAGGTAGCCAATGCCGCCCTGAAGCACAATCACTGCGGCCAGCCACCACAAACCGGTGCGAAGCTGCCGTGAGGTTGCGTGGCGGTAGGCGAGCACCAGTGCCAGCACTGTTACGGCGACCAAAAGGTAGACCGGCACCACGTGGATCCGTGTGACCAGATCGGCGTTGAAGTCATGGCGGGGTGCGCTGGCGTCACCGGCGTGGGGGCCGGTGCCGGTCACGATGGTGCCCAACACGATGGAGGCGGCGGAGGCAGCGGCGATGGTCCAGCCCAGCGTGCGTTGGATGCTCGGGACTGGAGCGACGGCTACAGCAGTGCCACCGCGCAAATACATCCCCGTCCGGTTGACCAGCAGGGTGGCAACCGCCACGAGTGCGGCTGAAGCCAGGAAATGCAGGCTGACCACCCAGGGGTTCAAGCCGGTCCAGACGGTGATGCCGCCAATCAGGGCCTGCACCGGGATCACGCAGAGCAGTCCAACAGCGAGGCCGAACAGGGTGCGGTGCGACCGGCGCATGCGCCACAGCGAGACCAACATGGCGACCGCGATGATGGCCAGGATGAACGTGAGGGTGCGGTTGCCGAATTCGATCAGCCCGTGGATGCCCATTTCGGGCGTCGGTGTCATGGAGCCGGGCACGCAGTTGGGCCATTGGGAACAGCCCAGGCCGGACTTGGTCAGCCGCACGGCGCCGCCGGTGATGATGATGCCGATCTGCGATACCAGCGACGCAATGGCCAAGCCATGGACGGTTCGGTTGACGGAGGTCGGCAGCCGGTCCAGGAGGTCGTGGGACTTGGGGGTGGCGGTGGTCATTGACTTAGCTCCATTTGAACCAGCGGATGGCGGCAAGGCTGGCCACTACGGTCCAGACCAGCAGCACGATTGATGCGGTGAGATTGAACTGCGCGTCGATCAGGGCGCTGCGCAGGGCGTCGCCCAGTGCGGTCGAAGGCAAAAGGTGGGCGGCGGGCTCGAAAACATCGGGCCAACTGGCCACCGGGAAGAGGATACCTCCGGCGGCGGCCAGCAGCACCCAGAGCAGGTTGGTAATGGCCAGCGTGGCCTCGGGCCGGACCGTGCCGGCGATCAGGAGGCCTAGCGATGTGAAGGCCGCGGCACCCAGCACCAGTTGCGCAGCCGCCGGCAGCAGGCCGCCCAGCGCAGGCTGCCAGCCGAGGAACAACAGGGCGGTCCCACCCACCACCACAACTTGGATGACCATGATGGCCAGCACCGCAATGATCTTTCCGAGGATCAACCCGCTCTGCCCCAGCGGGGTAGTGGACAGGAACCGCAGGACGCCGTAACGGCGGTCAAATCCGGTGGCTATCCCTTGGCCGGTGAGCGCGGTGGACACCGTGCACAACGCCAGCACGCCCGGTGCTGCCATGGCAATCCGGTCGTCCGTGTACGTGTCGAGCAGCGGTGTGACGGTGAGGCCGATGAGCGCCAGCAGCGGCAGGACGATGGCAATCAGCAACTGTTCGCCGTTGCGCAGCATGCCCATCGTCTCGTAGCGGCCCTGAAGGGCGATCCGGCGGATCAGGGTGGCGGGTGCGCTCATCGCAGATCCTTACCGGAGATATCGAGGAAGACATCCTCAAGCGAGCGTGGCGCCATGTGGATAGAAGCCGGCATGACATTGTGGGCTGCCCATTCCGCGGCCAATGCGGCCAGCACACCAGGGGTCAGTTGACCGGCCACTGTGTAGCGCCCGGGAACATTTTCGACGGCGGTGAACGGCTTGGGCAGGTCGAGGGACAGCCCGGGGGGAGCGTCGAAGGTGAGCATACGTTCGACGCCGGCGCTTTCGTCCGTGGCTGCGGTCAGTTCCGCGACCGTGCCGTGCACGACGGTCCGGCCGGCGTCGATGATGAAGACGTAGTCGGCCAGACGCTGGGCATCGTCCATGAGGTGCGTGGTGAGGATGATGCCCAGGCCTTCGGCACGCAGTTCCTGGATCAGGTCGAACACTACTGCCCGGGACTGTGGATCCAGGCCGGCGCTCGGCTCGTCCAGGAAGAGCACTTCCGGATCGCCCACCAACGCGGCCGCCAGGGCTACTCGTTGTTTCTCTCCGCCGGAAAGTCGACGGATGGGTGTGTTGGCGAAGCCCTGAATACCGAGCCGTTCTGCGAGCTCGTCCACGCTGCGCGGGTTCTGGTACATCCCCGCGACGTGCTGCAGCAGCGCCAGCGGCCGGATAGCCTGCGGAAGTCCGCCTTCTTGGAGCATGACTCCCACGCGGCTGCGGAGCGCTGCTCCCGCCTGGTACGGATTTTCGCCGAGGAGTCGGACGGTCCCGCCGTTGGGAGGCATCAGACCCTGCGCGCAGGCTAAAGTTGTGGTTTTGCCGGCACCGTTCGGTCCGAGGAGTGCGGTAACCTGCCCGGGGTAGGCGCGTAGATGGACCCCGTCAATGACGCGGACCATCTTGTTGTCCAGAGCTTCGACCGGCCCCAGATCTTTCACGAGTCCCTGGATGTCGAGGCAGGGTTCGGAGGTAGGCACCCGAACATTCTACGGGACGTAGAGCGGGCAGGCTAAGGGCGCGCACAGGCTAAGGAGCGCGGACAGGATAAGGAGCGCGGACAGGATAAGGAGCGCGGACAGGATAAGGAGCCCGGACCGGCTAAGGACTGCCTTACTGGTGGGCCGGAATAGAATACGTCATGATTGTGTTGTGTATTCCATGAGCAGTAGTGCTTCTTTGCGTGCCCAGGCGCCCGAGTCCGAGGAGCGGACCCGGGACCGGGTTTTGAATGCCGTTTTGGAACACGGACCGGTCAGCGCTGCTGGCCTCGGCAGGATCCTCGGATTCACTCCAGCGGCCGTTCGGCGGCACCTTGACGCCCTGTCCCGCAAGGGCTTGATCGAGGTCAAGCTCACCGCCAATTCCGCCACCGGCGCTGGGCGCCCGGCCCGAAAGTACGTGCTCAGCAGGCAGGGCCAGACCCGGCTGGGCGATGACTATCTGGATATTGCCCGGACGGCGTTGGCTGCGTTGGGCGAGGCTGCCGGCAGCGAGGCGGTCGCAGAGTTTGCCCGGAACCGGTACCGGGACATGGAGGAACGCTACCGCCCGATCGTGGAGGCAGCGGGGCCCGGAATCGAAGAGCGGGCCAAGGCACTGGCGGAGGCGCTGAGCGCCGACGGCTTTGTTGGATCCACCACGGTGGTTGGATCCAAGGCGCCGCACAGCACGATGCTGGCAGTCCAGCTCTGCCAAGGGCACTGCCCGGTGCAACAGCTGGCAGCGGACTTCCCGGATTTCTGCGACAGCGAAACTGAAGTTTTTTCCCGGCTGCTGGGCGTGGATGTCAGGCGACTCTCCACGCTGGCCGGCGGGGGGCATGTTTGTACGACCCACATCCCGGTGGGCCGAACAAGGTCTGCGGTTCGACCCGTCGAACCCGCGACAGGAACCAGACGAGTATCCATCAATCTGCAAGAGAGGCCGTGATGACGGACCAAGTGGATCAGAGTATGAGGAACGCGGTCGGGACGACCGATGTACCCGACACCACCATTTCCGAAATCTTGGAAAAGAACCCCGAGCTGCATGGCATCGGAACGTACGAATACGGCTGGTCGGACGCCGACACCGCCGGCGCCAATGCGCGCCGCGGCTTGAATGAAGAAGTGGTCCGCGACATCTCGGCCAAGAAGAACGAGCCCCAGTGGATGCTGGATCTGCGCCTGAAGGGCCTGAAGTACTTCGACCGCAAGCCGATGCCGACGTGGGGCGCCGATCTTTCCGGCATCGATTTCGACAACATTAAGTACTTCGTGCGCTCCACGGAGAAGCAGGCCAAGACGTGGGAGGACCTGCCTGAGGACATCCGGGTCACCTACGAAAAGCTGGGCATCCCCGAGGCCGAGCGTGAGCGCTTGGTGTCCGGAGTCGCCGCCCAGTACGAGTCCGAGGTGGTTTACCACCAGCTGCGTGAAGACCTCGAAGCCCAGGGCGTGATCTTCCTGGACACCGACACCGGACTGAAGGAACACCCGGAGATCTTCCAGGAATACTTCGGCTCGGTCATCCCGGTGGGTGACAACAAATTCGCCTCGCTCAACACTTCTGTCTGGTCCGGCGGGTCCTTCGTCTACGTCCCCAAGGGCGTCCACGTGGATATTCCGCTGCAGGCCTACTTCCGGATCAACACCGAGAACATGGGCCAGTTCGAGCGGACGCTGATCATCGCCGACGAAGACTCCTACGTGCATTACATCGAAGGCTGCACGGCGCCGATCTACAGCTCGGATTCGCTGCACTCCGCCGTCGTCGAAATCATTGTGAAGAAGGGCGCCCGCGTCCGCTACACGACCATCCAGAACTGGTCCAACAACGTGTACAACCTGGTGACCAAGCGCGCCATTGCACACGAAGGCGCCACCATGGAGTGGATCGACGGCAACATCGGTTCCAAGGTGACCATGAAGTACCCGGCCGTCTACCTGGTCGGCGAGCATGCCAAGGGCGAGACCCTGTCCATCGCCTTCGCCGGCGAAGGCCAGCACCAGGACACCGGCTCCAAGATGGTCCACATTGCCCCGAACACCTCCAGTGCCATCGTGGCCAAGTCGGTGGCCCGCGGCGGCGGCCGCTCGGCCTACCGCGGATTGGTCCAGGTCCGTGAGGGCGCGAAGAACACCAAGAACTCCGTGGTGTGCGATGCCCTGCTGGTGGACACGATCTCACGCTCGGACACCTACCCGTACATCGACGTTCGTGAAGACGATGTCACCATGGGCCACGAGGCAACCGTGTCCCGCGTCAGCGAGGAGCAGTTGTTCTACCTGATGTCCCGCGGTCTGGCCGAGGACGAGGCCATGGCCATGATCGTGCGCGGCTTCATTGAGCCGATCGCCCGGGAACTGCCGATGGAATATGCACTTGAGCTGAACCGCTTGATCGAACTGCAGATGGAAGGGTCCGTAGGTTAATGACTGAGATCACTGAGAAGGCACGTATCGGTGCTCCGGCCATCGACGGATTCACCGAAGAGGGCGAAAATCTCTCCCCGGTCAACGCCGCGGCGGGTCCTCTGGCCGGTGCCAGCGCCAAGAGCCACAGCCACGGCGGCGGCGTCGGCATTCCGGACAGCTCCCGTGCCGGCCGCCTGACCTCCTACAGGGCGGACGACTTCGGTCCGCTGACCGGCCGCGAGGAAGACTGGCGGTTCACCCCGCTCAAGCGGCTGCGCGGCCTGCAGAGCGACGCACTGGTCGGAACCGCCCCGGCGGTCACCGTCAGCGGTCCCGAAGGCACCGACCTTCCGGCCGGAGTCGTCGTTGAAACCGTCGGCCGGGACGATGCACGCATCGGCGTTGCCGGGATTCCCGAGGACCGCGTCTCCGCAGCAGCATGGGAGGCCTTCAAGGAAGCCACCGTGGTGACCATCCCGGCCGAGGCCCAACTGGAGACCGGGGTCGCCGTCGTGATCGAGGGCACCAGCACCGAACTGTCCGCCCAGCACGTAATCATCGTGGCCGAAAAGTTCTCCAAGGCCGTCGTCGTCCTGGACCACAAGGGCAGCGCTACCGTCTCCCAGAACGTGGAGATCGACGTGCAGGACGGCGCGGAACTCACCGTTGTCTCGGTGCAGGAATGGGCCGATGACGCCGTTCATGCCTCCTCGCAGCAGACCCGCGTGGGCCGCGACGCGAAGTTCAAGCACGTGACCGTCAGCCTCGGCGGCGATCTGGTCCGTTTAACGCCGTCCACCCGCTTCACCGGCACCGGCGGCGACGTGGAAATGTTCGGCCTCTACTTCGCCGACGCCGGACAGCACCTTGAGCACCGGTTGTTCGTGGATCACGCAGTCGCCAACTGCAAGTCACGCGTGCTGTACAAGGGAGCCCTGCAGGGTAAGAACGCGCACACCGTCTGGGTGGGCGACGTTCTGATCCGCAAGGAAGCCGAAGGCACCGACAGCTACGAGGCCAACCGGAACCTGGTTCTGACCGACGGCGCGCGCGCCGATTCGGTGCCGAACCTCGAGATCGAAACCGGACTGATCGAGGGTGCCGGCCACGCCAGCACCACCGGCCGCTTCGACGACGAGCACCTGTTCTACCTGATGGCACGCGGCATCCCCGAGGACGTCGCCCGCCGCCTGGTGGTACGCGGGTTCCTCCACGAGATCATCCAGCAGATCCGGGTTCCCGCCCTGGAAGAGCGCCTCAACGCATCGCTGGAACGCGAACTCGAGGCGGGCAACCTCTGATGAGCGAGGCTCCGCGCGGCGAACTGGTGTGCAACGCCTCGGACGTACAGGTCAATCAGGCCGTGCGCATCCTGGTCGATGACTATCCGGTAGCCATCGTCAGGGACTCCGAAGGCGTACTGCACGCCATCGGGGATACCTGTTCGCATGCGGACGTCTCACTCTCCGAAGGCGACGTCGAAGGCAGCACGATCGAATGCTGGGGCCACGGTTCCCAGTTCGATCTGCGCACCGGCGAGCCCCTGAGCTTGCCGGCGTTCGAACCCGTCCCGGTGTTCGCGCTGACGCTCGACGGCGACAGCGTCTACGTGGACGTCACGAACGTCCTCAACGGGGCGCCTGCTCCGGACCTCAACTAAAAACTTCAACACGCGAACTTACGCCCGCCCTCACCGGGCGCAAAGGAGAAAGCAGACAGATGTCTACTCTTGAAATCAAGGACCTGCACGTCAGCATTGACACCGAGCAGGGCAGCAAGGAGATCCTCAAGGGCGTCTCCCTGACGATCAACACCGGCGAAATCCACGCCATCATGGGCCCGAACGGTTCCGGCAAGTCCACTTTGGCTTCCACCATCGCCGGGCACCCCCGCTACAAGGTGGACTCCGGTTCCATCACCCTGGACGGCGAAGACGTGCTGGCCATGAGCGTGGACGAGCGCGCCCGCGCCGGCCTGTTCCTGGCCATGCAGTACCCGGTCGAGGTTCCCGGCGTGACCATGACCAACTTCCTGCGCACCGCCAAGACCGCCCTCGACGGCGAGGCCCCGAGCCTGCGCCACTGGACCAAGGACGTCAAGGCAGCCATGAGCCAGCTGCGCATCGACGCCGACTTTGCCCAGCGCAACGTCAACGAAGGCTTCTCCGGCGGCGAGAAGAAGCGCGTGGAGATCCTCCAGCTTGAACTGTTCAAGCCCAAGTTCGCCATCATGGACGAGACCGACTCCGGCCTGGACGTTGATGCGCTCAAGGTGGTCTCCGAAGGCCACAACCGGGTGCACGCCGAAGGCGCCATGGGCACCCTGCTCATCACCCACTACACGCGGATCCTGCGCTACATCAAGCCCAACTTCGTGCACGTCTTCGTAGACGGCCACATCGCCGAAGAGGGCGGCCCCGAACTGGCCGACCGGCTGGAAGAAGAGGGCTACGACCGTTACCTGACCGCAGCAAAGGCCTAATTATGACTGAAGTCAATGCCCCGCAGACGTCCCTGGAGGACGTCGAAGAAGCGCTCAAGGACGTCATCGACCCTGAGCTGGGCGTCAACATCGTGGACCTTGGCCTGCTGTACGGGCTGAAGTACGCGGACGACGGCGCCCTGCTGATCGACATGACGCTGACCACCGCCGCCTGTCCGCTCACCGACGTCCTCGAGGAGCAGACCGGCAAGGCATTGGACGGAGTCGTCGACGAGTGGCGGCTCAACTGGGTCTGGATGCCGCCGTGGGGACCGGAACGGATCACCGACGACGGCCGCGACCAGATGCGCGCGCTGGGCTTCAACATCTGATCCACAGTTTGAAATAACGACGGCGGACCGGTCACCTTCGGGTGGGCGGTCCGCCTCTGTCTGATCCCCTGTCTGGTGCCCGGCCGCCGCGTTAGGATCGGCGTATGGGAGTTTCCACCGTGGGCAAGGCGCAGGAGCGCGGGCGTTATGACGAAGTCCATGTTGCCGCGGCCTTCCACGGGCTGACGGCGCTGCTCGCCGTGGTTGGCCTCGCCCTCGGAATCACGGCTGTGCCGGCAGCGCCTGGCTATGCCGCTGCCGCCGCGCATTCGTGGTGGAACTACGCCAGCGCGCCCGGTGTCCAGTCGGCACTGCTGGTCTTCGTGGTGAGCCTGACACTGCTGATGGATTCGGCCATGGCCGGGGGACGGCTCTGGCGTGCGGCCCGCACGGCCACGCTGGCGGCCATGCTGCTGGTCTTCCTGGCCCAGTTCACCCCGTTCCGCGGACTGCCCGACACCGCCGAGATGAGCGTTGCCGGGGTGATGGCGGACCGGCTCCTGCTGTACGCGCTTCCGGTGGTGGTCGTGACCGGCTGGCTGATCTTTGGTCCCCGTCCCCGCATCAGCGCCGGTGCAGCCACCCTCGGTCTGGTCTTCCCAGGCTTCTGGCTGCTCTGGACGGGCCTCAGGGGAGCCATCACGGGCTGGCTGCCGTACACCGCCGGACCGGTGCCGGCAGCCGGGCAGTTGCTGATGATGGGCATCGGCCTGATCCTGCTCTGGCTGGGAGCCACCATGGTTTTCCTGCTGCTGGACTCAACGATGGGACGTGAGCCCGACGGTTACCTGCCGGGCTTCGGACCGCCTGATGCTGCCGCAGGCAAGGGCGCGGACGGCCTGCCGTTCGCCGGAGGCGCCCGGGAGGCCGAACCGGTGGATCCGCGCGACCTGTAGCCCCTGCAGACTGGATGGCTCGGGACGTGCCCGCGTCAGGCGGGCCTATCGAGGTCCGGCGCGGAGAAGGTGTCGCAGCGTCCGGCATCCCCGGTCTGGTAGCCCAGCAGGAACCAGCGCTGGCGTTGCTCACTGGAACCGTGTGTCCAGGTGTGTGGATTGACTTGGCCGGTGGCAGACTGCTGGATGCGGTCGTCGCCCACCGCGGCTGCGGCGGAAAGAGCGTCCCTGAGATCTTGCTCCGTCAGCGGTTGCATGAAGGGCTGGCCGGTCCGCTCATCGACTTGCTCGGTCGCATTCGCCGCCCAGACACCGGCATAGCAATCGGCCTGGAGTTCCACCCGGACCGCGCCGGATTCCGCTCCCTGCGGATCTTGCCGGGAGTAATCGATGGCCCCGGTCAGATTCTGAATGTGGTGTCCGAATTCGTGCGCCACCACATACTCCTCAGCCAACGGTCCGCCGCTGGCGCCAAACCGGCTGGTCAGTTCGGCGAAGAAAGCGGTGTCGAAATAGGCGGTCTGGTCTCTCGGGCAGTAAAAAGGGCCCACAGCGCTGCTAGCACTCCCGCAGCCGGTGCTGACACCGCCGTCGAAAAGGACCGTCTGGGGCACGGGATACTGCATGTTGTAGCGGGGGAGATAACCGGCCCAGAAATCGTTGAGACTGTTGACCGTTCCCACGATGCGGCAATCGGTTCGTTCGTTGGCGTCGGCACCGGTGAGGCATTCCTCCTGCAGGCCCGGGCCGCCCGCCTGCTGCTGTTCCTGGCCGCTGCCCAGCCCGAATCCCTCCAACAGTTCAGCAGGCACACCCAACAGGCTGGCAATGAGCACCAGCAGACCGCCGCCGCCGATGGCGATCTTGCCGCCTAAACCGCCTCGACGGTCCTGCACCTGGGACGTATCCAGCCGGGAGCCGCGAGAGAAACTCATGAGCCAAGAATAACCGTCCGGTCAGCGGGCGGCTGGCGGACTGGTGGGTGCGGGCTGCCGATACCGGTAGACTGGAAAGGTTGATTTCCGCCCCGTCCGTTCATGGACGGCGCCCGGGCATCTCGTCCCGCACCCTTTTGAAAGGCCTCCACTGTGATTACAGTCAACGATCTTGAGCTGCGTGCTGGAGCCCGTCTGCTCATGGAGGCGGTGTCCTTCCGGGTGGACAAGGGCGACAAAGTGGGCTTGGTGGGCCGCAACGGCGCCGGCAAGACCACGCTGACACGCGTGCTGGCCGGCGAAGGCCTGCCTGCCGGCGGAACCGTGGTGCGCAACGGGGAGATCGGCTATTTGCCGCAGGACCCTCGGACCCCGGACATGGAACAGTTGGCCCGCGACCGGATCCTCTCGGTCCGCGGACTGGACGTGGTAACCCGCAAACTCCGTGAAGCGCAGTCGGACATGGCCAGCAGCGATGCAGAGGTGCAAGCGAAGGCGATGCGCCGCTACGACCGGCTGGAGGCCGAGTTTATCTCCGGCGGCGGCTATGCGGCCGAGGCCGAAGCAGCTGCCATTTCCTCCAACCTGGCCCTGCCGGAGCGGATCCTGAACCAGCCGCTCAGAACGCTCTCCGGTGGACAGCGCCGCCGCGTGGAGCTGGCTCGGATCCTGTACTCCGGCGCGGAGACCATGCTTCTGGACGAGCCGACCAACCACCTTGACGCCGACTCGATCAGCTGGCTTCGCGAGTTCCTCAAGAATCATCAGGGCGGCCTGATCGTGATCAGCCACGACACCGGCCTGTTGGAAGCGACCGTCAACAAGGTGTTCCACCTGGACGCCAACCGCGCCACCATCGACATCTACAACATGAACTGGAAGCGCTACCAGTTGCAGCGAGAGACCGACGAACGCGCGCGCAAACGCGAGCGGGCCAACGCGGAAAAGAAGGCCCAGGTCCTGATGGACCAGGCAAACAAGATGCGGGCCAAGGCCACCAAGGCGGTGGCGGCGCAGAACATGGCCAAACGCGCCGAACGGCTGCTCAGCGGACTGGACGAGGTCCGGGCACAGGACAAGGTGGCGGCTTTGCGCTTCCCCGACCCCGCTCCGTGCGGCAAGACTCCACTCACTGCCGAAGGCCTGAGCAAGTCCTATGGCTCGCTGGAGATTTTCACCGACGTCGATCTGGCCATTGACCGGGGCTCCCGCGTGGTGATCCTGGGCCTGAACGGCGCGGGCAAAACCACCTTGCTGCGCATGCTGGCCGGCGTGGACACCCCTGACACCGGCGATGTGCTGCCCGGCCACGGACTGAAGATCGGCTACTACGCCCAGGAACACGACACCTTGGATGTGGAACGCACCGTCCTGGAGAACATGCGCACGGCTGCCCCGGACCTGCAGGACGCCGAGGTGCGGAACATCCTCGGTTCCTTCCTGTTCTCCGGCGACGACGTCAACAAGCCGGCAGGCGTGCTCTCCGGCGGTGAAAAGACCCGGCTGGCGCTGGCCACGATCGTGGCGTCATCGGCGAACGTGCTGCTGCTGGACGAGCCCACCAACAACCTGGACCCGGCCAGCCGCGCGGAGATCCTCGGCGCCCTGCGCAACTACAGCGGCGCCGTCGTCATGGTCAGCCACGACGAAGGCGCGGTCGCGGCACTCAATCCGGAACGCGTTGTACTGCTGCCGGACGGCGTCGAAGACCTCTGGAACGAGGACTACCTGGACCTCGTCACGCTGGCCTGAGTCTTGGGCCTACGCCGCTGCAATCGGAATTGCTAAGGCGCGCATCGCCGACCGAGGAACGAGGGAGGCGTCTAAGCGCCGTGCAATTTCGGTTGAAGGCGGCGCGGCAGTTCAGTCGTCGCGGCTGAGCAGGGACCCGTCGGTCCGGAAGCCCTGGGCGTCCAGCAGGGCGTCTTCCTCTTCTTCGGCGGTGGGCCGCTTCCGGCTGCGCTTTGGGGCTGCGGCGGCACGCGGGGCCGGGTTGGCCTGATGGAAGCCGCTGAGCGCCTCTTCTTCCTCGGTCAACCGGCCATGGTGTGCGTGCTGTCGCGCGGCGTAGCCGTAGCCGACGAACAGGAGCACGCCGAAGGCATACCACTGCATGGAGTACGACAGGTGGGGGCCTTCATCGATGGCGGGTTTGGGGATCTGCACAGGTTGCTCGGCGGCGGCGGGGGACTCCGCCGCCATCAGGCCGTAGCTGCCGGTGAAGATCGGGTAGTCCAGTTCGGCCGCATAGGAATCCAGCTGGATTGACGCCAACTGTCCTTCGGGGGCACCACGACTGACCGCACCTTCGCCCGGCTTAACACGTGCGACGACGGTGACCTCGCCCTTGGGGGCGGCCGGGATGGCGTCCGGATGGCCAGCCTGGTTGTTGCCGATCGGCAACCAACCGCGGTTGATGATGACGGCCTGCCCGTCCTCGAGGCGGAGCGGGATGAGAACCTCGTAACCCGGCCGGCCGTTCAGGGGCCGGTTCCGCACAATCCGCTGGCCGGCGTCGTCGTACTTGCCGTTGAGGACCACTGGGGTCCATTCCACCGAATCATCGGCAGTGGCGAAAATCTTCGGAACCTTGGTGAACGGCACAGGATTGGCGTCGTAATGGGTCTCCACGGCGGCGATAGTGGCACGCGCCTGGTCCCGGCGGTCCATCTGCCAGTTGCCCAGCACCACGCAGACCGCGGCGAGCAGGGCAACAATCAGCAGCCAACCCAGCCACTTGCCGCTGAGCAGGAATCGGTAGGACATTCAGGCACTGCTTTCCGGTGTAGCGGATTCTTCCAGGGGAAGCGTTTCCTTCCAAAGGCTTCGCTGGACCAGATAGTCCTGCAGCCACTCGCGATGCCCATCGCACGCGAGCCAGATCTTGCGGCGCCCGGGCGTATGGATTTTCGGGTTGTTCCAGAGCAGTTGCCACTGGGCGTCCCCGCGGCAACCTTTCCGTGAGCAGATTGGTGTCTCGGCGGCCGCTGCACCGCCAAGCTGGCCCAAGAGGTTCATGCGGCGGTCTTCCGGCGTCGCTTGACCACCGGGCTGAGGCTTCCCATAAACGCCGGCTGCTCATAGTCGTCTTGCTCTGCGGGACCGGGCGGCGGTTGGCTGGCCGTTGAGCCGGTGCCCGCCGATGCTGTCGGTTGGTCCGCGTCCGGGGCGGCCTCTGCAGGGCTGCGCCGTTCCTGGGCGGTGGTTGTGGGGTCCTGGCCAGTGGCCGAGGGCTGCGCGGCGTCGTCGATAACCACCCCGGTCAGGAAGTCGCCGTCGTCGGTTGCTCCGGCGTTGGCACCGGCGGAGGGGGCTTCCAGCTCCGGCAGGGGAGCCTGGTCCAGCAGCGCGGTGCTGTGCGTCAGGTGCGACTTGTCGCTGCCGCCATTGGCGATGATCACGGCTATCCACGGCAGGAATACGGCGCCGGCCACAAAGAACCAGCGGAACCAGCTGTCGATGAAGAAGAAGAGCAGCAAACAGGCCAGTCGGATGCCCATGGCGAGCGAGTACTTGACCATGCGCCGGTGCATCTCATCGGTGTGGCTTTCGGGGACGTCCGTAATGCTCAGGACTTCCGGTTTCTCGTCAGGCTGCTTGCTCATCACACTCCATCAGGGCTATATCAATTCTCCCACGACGGCCCGAATGTCTAAAGCCGACGCAACGATCACCAGCCGCAGGAACTCCCGGGCTAGGATTCCTTAGGAAAACAGCAGCTTCATGGAGGTAAGTGTGAGCAACGAACAGCAGACCGGCCGCAGCGTGCTGGTCACCGGCGGTAACCGGGGAATTGGCTTGGCCATTGCCCGGGCCTTTGAAGCCAACGGTGACAAGGTAGCGATCACCTACCGCAGCGGCGACGTGCCCGAAGGGCTTCTGGGTGTGAAGGCCGATGTCACGGACGCCGGGTCCGTGGATGCTGCGTTCACCGAGGTCGAGGCAGCCCACGGCCCGGTGGAGGTGCTGGTGGCCAACGCCGGCGTCACGCGCGACATGTTGCTGCTGCGGATGAGCGAAGAAGACTTCACCAGCGTGGTGGACACCAACCTTTCCGGAGCGTTCAGGGTGATCAAGCGTGCCTCCAAGGGGATGATCCGGCTGCGCAAGGGCCGCGTGGTGCTGATCTCCTCGGTGGTGGGCCTCTACGGGTCGCCCGGCCAGATCAACTATGCCGCGTCCAAGGCCGGCCTGGTGGGCATGGCCCGATCGCTGACCCGCGAGCTTGGATCCCGCAACATCACGGCCAACGTGGTGGCTCCGGGATTCGTCAACACGGAAATGACCGCCGTGCTGCCGGAAGACACGCAGAAGAGCTACCTGTCCTCTATCCCGGCGGGTCGTTTCGCCGAACCCGAGGAAGTGGCGAAGGTGGTCCGGTGGATTGCCAGCGACGAAGCTGCCTACATCTCCGGCGCCGTGATCCCGGTGGACGGCGGATTGGGCATGGGCCACTAAGCTGCCCAGCAGGTGAGCGGCCCGCTTTTGTGGGCTTTCTACAACGGATAAGGCTTCGGGGGCTGGCAAGATGGAACCCGAAGCCTTATCCGGTTAAGCGTTTCCTACAAGCGCGCGGCCGGACCACCACAGAAAACTTACCGAGAACCTTAAGGAGCAGCCATGGGCGCACTGGATGGCAAAGCAGCAATCGTAACGGGATCATCCCGCGGCATCGGCGCCGAGGTGGCCAAGCTGCTTGCGGCCGAGGGCGCAGCGGTAGTTGTCAATTACCGCCAGAAGGCACCGCGGGCCAACAAGGTCGTGGCGCAGATCGAGGAAGCGGGCGGCCGCGCCGTCGCCGTCGCTGCCGACCTCACGGCCGAAGAGGGCTCGCAGGCACTCGTGGACGCCGCCCGGCAAAACTTCGGCGGCCTGGACGTGCTGGTGCTCAACGCCTCCGGCGGCATGGAGACGAGCATGGGTGAGGACTACGCACTGCGCCTGAACCGCGATGCCCAGGTGAACATGCTCAAGGCGGCGGCCGAAGTGATGCCGACGGGATCACGGGTGGTTTTTGTCACCAGCCACCAGGCCCACTTCATCCGCACCGTGCCGACGATGCCGGAATACGAACCGGTGGCGTTGAGCAAGCGCGCCGGTGAAGACGCGCTGCGCGACCTGCTGCCGGAACTGGAAGCCAAGGGAATCTCGCTGGTGGTGGTCTCCGGCGACATGATCGAAGGCACCGTGACCGCCACTCTGCTGGACCGGGCACGCCCCGGTGCCCTCGAAGCCCGCCGTGCCGAGGCCGGCAAGCTCTACTCCGTGGAGGAGTTCGGCGCAGAAGTGGCGAAGATGGTCACCGCCGATGTTCCCTCCGGTCACACCGAATACGTGGGCGGGGCCGAGTCCTTCCAGTCCCAGGGCTAGGGGCACGGGCGGCTGTTGATGACGGCTGAGGGAACGGTGCCCTCCCGCGCCGTTCCCCGGACGCCATGTTCCTCAACGGCGCCCCTCAACGGCGTGACGCATCAGTGCCGGGAACGGCATGACGCATCAGTGCCGGGCATGCCGGGTAGAAATCCCCGACGCTGTCGGTAGCGGGTGCTACGTTGGCCGCATCCTTGGACCATTAGGAGGGTAGCGAAGATGGCAAAGACACATTCCCGCGGCGTCGGGATCGACTTCATGGAACCGAATTCGTGCGGACGTTGTGATGCCTGCGACGAATTACCCGCGCCGGCTATCTGCGAGGACTGTTCTTACGACGAGGACGGCAACTTTGTCCGGCTCGTGGAATGGCCCTGTCCGTCTGCGGAGGTCTCCCTCGCGGCCTAAGGGGCTGCCTTGGGCCCTTTAAGCCCAAGGGCTTCTGCGGTCGGGCAGGCGGCCCGCGGATTAGGCTGCCTGCTACCCGCGAACCAGGCTGCGCGCCGCCTCCGAAATGTGCCGCGCCGAAATGCCCGCCGCGTCCAACAACTCCTCCGGCGCGCCGGAGGTGGGCAGTCCCCGCACGGCCAATCGGACCAGTTTGAGTTCCGGGACCTGCGCCTGCGTCAGCGCATCGGCGACCGCTGACCCGAGGCCGCCCTCGGGATAGTGGTCCTCGACCGTGATGATCCGCCCGCCGGTGGCCCGGCACGCGGCCAGCAAGGTGTCCTGGTCGATGGGCTTGATCGAGTACAGGTCGATCACGCGGGCGGCAATGCCTTCACCGGCGAGTTGGGCGGCGGAGGCGAGGCATTCGTGCACGGTGACCCCCGCGCCGATGAGGGTGACAGCGTCGTCACCGGTGGCTCCGTGCACTTTGGAGCCGCCCAGCGGAAATTCCTCGCCCGCCTCGTAGAGCACGGGGTAATCGCCGCGGGTGGCGCGTAGATAGCAGATGCCAGGCGTGTCCGCCATGGTCTGGATCAGCCGTGCGGTGGAGGGTGCATCCGCCGGGTAAAGAACAGTCGAGGTGTGGATCGCGCGCATCGCGGCGAGGTCCTCGAGCGCCATCTGGGACGGCCCGTCCTGGCCGATCTCTACGCCCGCATGGGTCCCGACCAAGCGGATACTCACCTCGGAAACGCCGGCCATCCGGATGAAGTCGTAACCGCGGGACACCAGGAAGGCCGCAAAACTCGCGGCGAACGCCACATATCCGCGCACGGAGAGCCCCGCCGCCGCAGCCACCATTTGCTGCTCGGAGATGAACATCTCGAAGAAGCGGTCCGGGGCGGCCTTGCTGAATTCACCGGCCTTGGTGGAATTTCCCACTTCGCCGTCCAACATCACCACCTCGGGCCGTGCGGCGAGGGCAGAGACCGCTTCGCCGAAGGCGGTCCGGGTTGCCACGGCGTCGCCCACCGTGTAGCTGGGAAGTTTGACGGCGGCCGACGGGTTGGGCGTGATGGCCGGTGCGCCCGAGGCCGGGGCATGCGTGGTGACCCGGATCTGGGTGGGTCCGCCCAGCGCCTTAATGGCAGGCTCGGCGATGTCGTCCGGCAGCGCCTTTCCGTGCCAGCCGTTCTTGTCCTCCACCTCGGGGACGCCCTTGCCCTTGATCGTCCGCGCCAGGATGACGCTGGGCTGGTCCCTAGTGGCACGGGCCGTGGCGAGGGCGTTATTGATCGCGTCCAGGTCATGGCCGTCAATCGGCAACGGCTGGGCCCCGAAGGCCCGGACCCGCTCGGCGTATTGGTCCAGGTTCCACCCCAGCTCGGTCGGCCCGTTCTGGCCCAGCCGGTTCACGTCCACAATCGCCGTCAGATTTCCCAGCCGGTAGTAGGCGGCCTTGTCCAACGCCTCCCACATGGACCCTTCGGCCAGCTCGCTGTCGCCGCACAGCACCCAGGCCTGATACGGCAGCCGGTCCAGGAACTTGCCCGCCAGCGCGATGCCGACCGCGTCGGGCAGTCCTTGGCCCAGGGATCCGGTGGCCACGTCCACCCACGGCAGGGCAGGAGTGGGATGTCCCTGCAGCCTGCCGCCGAACTGCCGGTAGGTATCGAGCAACTCGGCTTCGTCGACCACGCCGGCAGCCCGGAAGATGGCATAGAGCAGCGGCGAGGCGTGCCCCTTGGAGAAGACCAAGTGGTCGTTCGCCGCCAGCTTGGGACGCTGCCAGTCATAGCGGAAATGGTTCACCAACAGCACAGCCATGAGGTCGGCCGCCGACAGGGAGGAGGTGGCGTGGCCGGATCCGGCCCGGCTGGTGACGCGGATTGAATCGACCCGCAGCTGCGCAGCCAGCGCACGGCAGGCCTCCGCCAGGCTCGGATCCCAGATGGTGGTTGACGTGGAGTCGGCGCTCATCACTGATCTCCTTCACGGAAGGTTCAGGGAATCCCGGGCCCCGTTGCACGCATCGGCAGCGCTGTCCGGGGGATGTTCAAACCGACCCTACTCCCGTGCGCGGTCCGGCGACAGGGCCGCGTTGCATCCCACGTGAGCAACATGCGGATGCCGGCCGGTTAGGCGTCAGACTCCGGCGAAGTAGCGCGCTACATCCAAGTAGGGGATGTTGATGGCGGCGTCTGCGGCCTCGCGGACGGCGGGCTTGGCGTTGAAGGCAACCCCCAGCCCCGCGGCGGCCAGCATGTCCAGGTCGTTGGCGCCGTCGCCGATGGCAATGGTCTGGGCCAAATCGATCTTCTCTGCGGCGGCCCATTCGCGCAGTGAGGCCTCCTTCGCCGCCCGGTCCACCACATCGCCATCCACCGTGCCGGTCAGCATGTCGGCGTCGATGCCCAGCGTGTTGGCCCGGTAGTACGTCAGGTTGAGTTCCTCGGCCAGCGGGTCCAGGATCTGGCTGAAGCCGCCGGAGACAACCGCCACCGCATGGCCGGCGGCCAGGAAGGCCTCCACCAGTTCCTTGGCGCCGTGCGTCAGCAGCAAGGCATCGCGCACCCGCTCGATCACGCCGAGCGGAAGGTCCTTCAGCGTGGCCACGCGGGCGTGCAGGCTCTCGGCGAAGTCCAGTTCGCCGCGCATCGCCGCTTCTGTCACAGCGGCAACCTCGTCCCGTTTGCCGGCGTGATCCGCCAGCAGTTCAATCACTTCCTGCTGGATGAGCGTGGAGTCCACATCCATGAGCAGCAGCTTCCGGTCCGGCCCGGCCAGCGACGCGTCCATCACGGCCGTGCCCAGCTCACCGGTGAGCACGGGGTCCACCGCCGCCCGCAAAGCCGTGACACCGTCGGAGGCACCGCCGTCGTACTCCACTATCAATACGGTGACCTGGAAGCGGCCGTTGGCCGCGTTCTCCAGTTCAACGATGTTCCCGCCGGCCCCGGTGACTGCGGCCTGCACGGCGGCAAGGTAGGCATCGGGCAGTTCCCGGCCGTAGGAGACTACACGGAGGAGCGAGGGCATGGTAATTCCGTTCTGCGTAAAGCTGGAGGGGATGGCCGGATCCATCAGGGCAGGGTCCGGCGTCGCGTTTGGCGATTACTACACGTTTTAGCCTACTGTCTACTGATATGAGCGATGTACTTGAGTTTGCCGGGGTCACTGTTGTCCGCGGGCGGAAAACCCTGCTGGACGGCGTCGACTGGCAGGTCAAGGAGGGGGAGCGCTGGGTGGTGCTGGGCCCCAACGGGGCGGGCAAGACCACCCTGCTGCAGATCGCCGGCGCGCGCATGCACCCCACCCGCGGGATGGCCGGCATCCTGGACGAGACCATGGGCAAGGTGGACGTGTTCGAGCTCCGCCCGCGGATCGGCCTGGCCTCCGCCGCCTTGGCCAACCAGATCCCGGAGCAAGAGCAGGTGCTCAACGTGGTGGTCACCGCCTCCTACGGCGTGACCGGCCGCTGGCGCGAACAGTACGACAAGATGGACGAGCGCCGGGCGTTCCGACTGCTTGACGCGTGGGGTATGTCCACCTTCATGAACCGCACCTTCGCCACGCTGAGCGAGGGGGAACGCAAGCGCGTGCAGATCGCCCGGGCGCTGATGTCCGATCCGGAACTGCTGCTGCTGGACGAGCCGGGCGCCGGCCTTGACCTGGCCGGCCGCGAAGACCTCGTGGAGCGCCTGAGCGAACTGGCCAAGGATGAGGACGCGCCGGCCCTGGTGCTGGTCACGCACCACCTGGAGGAAGTGCCGCCGGGCTTTACCCATGCCTTGCTGCTGCGCGAGGGCGGCGTGGTGGCCCAAGGCCCCATCGCCGAGGTGCTGACCGAAGACAACCTCAGCACCGCGTTCGACATGCCGCTCAGCCTTAAGCACGACGACGGCCGCTACACTGCCGTAGCCAAGCGCGCCTAGGCGGTCCCTACCCCCGTGGATCTACTCAACGCTGCCCTGATAGGGCTGGCCGGGCTGTGGGCCGGCACCATCAACAGCATCGTCGGATCCGGCACGCTGGTCACCTTCCCCGTCTTGGTGGCGCTGGGCTATGCCCCCGTGACGGCGACCATCTCCAACGCGATCGGCCTGATCGCGGGCAACGTCGGCGGGGTCTACGGCTACCGCCGGGAACTGGCCGGGCTGCGCCGCACGGTAGCCATCCTGTTGCCGGCGTCGCTGCTGGGCGGGGTTACCGGCGCGTGGCTGCTGCTGCACCTGCCGGAGGAAGTGTTCGGGATTGTCGCACCGTTCCTAATCGTAGTGGCGCTGTTCTTCGTGGTGTTCCAACCGAAGCTGCAGGCCTGGGTGCGGGAGCGTCAGGCAGCACAGGCCCGCACCCGGCCACGGCCCTGGCTGTTGCTGGGACTGGTTTTTTTCGCCGGCGTCTATGGCGGCTACTTTGTGGCCGCCCAGGGCGTGCTGCTAGTCGGCATCCTCGGCGTTTTCCTGCACGGCACGCTGCAGCAGGCCAATGCCATGAAGAACGTGCTGGTCCTGGGCGTGAACATCATTGCAGCGATCTCCTACATGCTGTTCGCCTTCGACCGGATCGAATGGCCCGTGGTGCTGGTGATCGCCATCAGTTCGCTGATCGGCTCGCTGATCGGATCCGCCGTAGGACGCCGGCTGAAGCCGGTGGTGCTGCGCGGCGTGATTGTGGCGCTGGGGCTGGTGGCCCTGGTTGTGCTGGTCAGGAACCTCTTCGTATGAACCTGGTCCGGCTGGATTCCGCCGACGACCCGCGGGTGGCCGACTACACCCAGCTAACCGACACCGCCCTCGCCGCCGCCGCGAACCCGCGGAGGGGATGTACATCGCCGAAAGCTCCAAGGTGCTGCGCCGGGCCGTTGCGGCCGGCCATATCCCGCGGTCCTTCTTCCTGACCGACAAGTGGCTGGACGACCTGCGCGACGTGATCGGCCGGTTCCCGGAGGTGCCGGTGTTCATCGGAACGCCGGAGGTCCTGGAGGCGATCACCGGATTCCACCTGCACCGCGGCGCCATGGCCGCCATGCACAGGCCTGCGCCGCGGTCCGCGCAGGACGTGCTGGCAGGTGCCCGCCGGGTGGCTGTATTGGAAGACATCGTGGACCACACGAATGTGGGAGCGATCTTCCGGTCCGCCGCCGCCATGGGCATGGATGCCGTGCTGCTGAGCCCGCAGTGCGCCGACCCGTTGTACCGGCGCAGTATCCGGGTCTCCATGGGCACCGTTTTCCAGATCCCTTGGGCCAGGCTCGAGGAATGGCCGGCGGGACTGGCCGTGTTGAGCAGCGAGGGATTCACGACGGCGGCGCTGGAGCTTGCCGCCGACGCCATCACCTTGGACGAGCTGGAACGGCGCACTTTCGACAAGCTGGCGCTGGTGCTTGGCACCGAGGGCGCCGGCGTGCAGCAGCAAACGCTGGAGCAGGTGGACCTGACCGTGATGATCCCGATGCGGGCCGGCGTCGATTCGCTGAATGTTGCCGCAGCCAGCGCGGTGGCTTTTTGGGCCTGCCGGCCGGACTAGGCTTCTGGTCTTGCGGTCCTGCCGTCCGGAATGTCCGTGTCGCTTCGACGCGGGACCGGGCGATGCGGTAGAGTTGTTTGCTGGCCCTCATGGGGCTGCCATCTTTCCATCCTTCTAGCCGCTGGCAAAATCCAGGGGCGTGTAGAAAAGGTTCAACTATGAAGTCTGATATCCATCCGGCATACGCCCCGGTTGTTTTCCGCGACCTGGCCTCCGGCGTTTCCTTCCTGACCAAGTCCACCGCTACGTCCAGCAAGACGGTGGAGTGGGAAGACGGCAACAGCTACCCGCTGATCGAGGTTGAAATCTCCTCGGAGTCCCACCCGTTCTACACCGGCAAGCAGCGCATCATGGACAGCGCCGGCCGCGTGGAGCGCTTCAACGCACGCTTCAAGGGCTTCGGCGGCAAGAAGTAACTCTTCGCCCCGCGCCCTTCAGCTGAGCCCGCACCGCTTGGTGCGGGCTCTGCTGTTTAAACAAGACGGTGGGCACGGCAGTAACAAACACGGTAGGCACGGCCGGCGGGGAGGGACACCGGCCGTGAATGCCAGCCGAAGCCGGTTTCGACGCTACGCTGCTGCCATGGCAGCACCTGGTAGCGGCGGCATGGTCCCGGTCCCCTTGAGCCGGCATCGGGGGAGCGGTTCCGGACGGCTGGCTTTCGCCGCACTCAACATGCTGGCCTTGTCTACGTTCCTGGTAACCGGCTGCGCCGCCGGCCCGCAGCAACTGCCTGCTGCGATTAGCTGCACCACCCAGTACCGTCCGGACTTCGGCAGCAGCGCCGGAGAGGAGGCCGCTCAACTCGTCCTGCCGCGGGTCGACGGGCCGGCGACAACCAGACAGGAATTGTCCACGGGCACTTTCCGGCTGTCCGGAAGCTATCTCGGGGAGGGTCCTGACGGCCGGGCCGTCTCGCTGTCCATCAGTAACGCTGAGGGGACAATGCTTGCCAGTGTGCTGTACCAATTGGAGGACGGCTCGTCCTTGGCATCGCGCTTCAGCGGTGGTCATGGGTTTACCGGGCTGCACAATGTCCGGGATGGCGAAGCCGAACTGCAGCTCTACTGCACTGCGGGGGAGTAGGCGTCATGGCCGATGGCTGGTCCGCTCTCGCAGCGCCGTTTGCCGGACCTGATCGTCCCGCCGTCGCACGGCGGACGCCCATACCCAGGTAACCCGCCGGTCCCCCGCATCCGTCCACGCGACCTCAACCGCCGCGGCGTCCAGCCGAATGCCTCACCCTGGACCAGCTCGGCGGCCCCCGGGAACCGGATCCACGCCCATACCGGCACCCCTGGTACCACGCGGGTCACCTTGCAATGCTCAAGATCCAGCTCCTCCGGCGTCAAATATCACCGACCGATCAATAGCTGCTGCCAATCGTCGACCACATAGACCGGGTAGCCTTCCGGCCCTGCCGGGTGGGCAACCGCCGTCATCGGGTGTAGTCGGACGATGCGACGCAACATGGTGCCCCGAGACGGGGTGAGCAAACCACGTACCCGTCTGATACACGGGCTCTCGGAATCGCGGTGTCCGATACAGGGTCCTCCACTAGGATGCCGCTGTCTGGCCAGTCGCATCACCGGTCCGGCCAAAAAGGCATTCCGTATGCCCAGTCCGGTGCACTGTCCGGTGAGGGAGCGGGAATTACCGGCGACCCCGCCCTATGCGATGAGGGCTACCGCCAAGACCATCGGTAGCGAAACCACCGACGCGATGGATGTACCCATCGTCAATGTCTTGAAGGTCCCCTGAGTCGACAGTCCGATCAGCGATTTGAACATCCAGAAAAAATTGCTGTTGACCTGAAGCGCGAACATCGCACCCGAGGCGATGGCTAGGCCGATGACGAGCGGCGAGATGTTGATCGACCCGAGTACCGGACCGATGATCCCGGCGGCCGCGATGGCCGCTACCGATACCGATCCGATCGCCAGGTGAAGCACAGCGGCGATGACCCAGGCGAGCAGGATGCTCAGGATTACAGGCGCCGCTGCATCGGCAGTGAAGAGGCCGGCCAGGATCGTGTCGAGCCCGGTCTCCCCGATGACTGCGCCCAGGGACCCGCCGATGCCGGTGATGAGCAGGATCTCGCCCGTGGTGTGGAAGCCCTCGCTCATTGCCGTGTCTGTGCCCTTCGAGCCCAATGTGCGCCGGCACAGCGCGTAGGCACCGAGGAGGCCGACAAAGAGCGCAAAGTTGGCGTCACCGAGGAAGGTGATGAAGTCGTTGGAGAACCCGAACAGCTCCGCGAATGCACCGAAGGCGATCATCACCAGCGGCACAAGAATGGGCAGCAGGCAGACGAACAGCGGGGGAGTTTTGGTGTCCTCTTCTACCAGTTCTGTGGTGTCCAGTTCGGCCATCGCCTCATCGACCTCTTCGTCCCTGTCCGATTTCCAGTACCGGCCGCGCAGGAGCCAGCGGAAGATCAGCGTTGTTAAGATCGCGGTCAGCGGCCCGAGCACGAGGCCGTAGATCAGCCAAAGGCCTAATGGGATATCCAGCAGGCCCGCGATGGAGACGGCGGCCAGACCCGGGATCACGAAGACGTAGCCGGCGAAGATCCCGGTCCCCAGTGCACCGGCCATGTGGGCCAAACCTGTCCGGCCAATAAGTGGCCCGCTTGAGCGGGCAACCGGAGAGGCCAGCACGACCTGCACGTCCACGTAGATCGAGGGGAAGATCGTCGACATCGCAGCGGTCAATGCGTACGGGAGCCGGCGTGCGCCGACACCGTTGACGAGCATCGTCACCATCTTCCCGAAGGCGCCGATCGCATGGAGCATCGCTCCAATGAGCACCCCGAAGCCGATAAGCAGGCCGACCTCGCCCATGATTTCGCCGAAGCCGGTGGCGATCGCCACGATCGTCGCCGTGAAACCGACACCGGTTGCGAGGCCGAGGTAGAGCGCGCCGATGATCAGCGAGATCACCGGGTCGACCTTGGCCTTGATGATGAGCACGATGATGACGACGATGGCTATGGCGGTATGAATGACGATCATGGCCTGCTCCTGCCTTTATGGAGTGGCAACGTCACTTAGTACCGTAGCCACATCGACCCCCGCTCTGGTACGGCGCCGCCGCCGCAGCCGTCGACGATGAGCTTGGCGTCGGTATGAGTACGGGCACCGCAGGTCCCCGCAAAGATGCACACCGGTCCTATACGGGAACTCATTAATGCACCTTAATCCCGGGACCAAGTTCATATTGGCAGGTTGGCGGTGTCAAGGCTCTAAAGGAAGTAATCCAGTTCCAGGCAGAGATCTCGTATCCGGGACTCCAACGCGGAGTCAAGAAGCTGGCGCAGATCTAGAACTCACCGATGGACTCTTTCGGGGGAGGCAAGGAGACGGAAGCTATCTGCTGCCGTGCATACTGCCTGTAGTGCCGGCGGATATCATCGGTCTGTCCTTACAATCAACACGTCGCAGGGTGCATTGCGGGCCACGCTGTTCGCGACGCTGCCCAACACACGACCGAGGCCCTTCAATCCGACGTTGCCCACAACCAGCAGCCCGGCCCCCACACGCGCCGCTTCCTCGACCAATGCCTCCTGCGGCTTCCCGCGAACGGCGACGGGGCGGATGATCAGGTCGGGATGTTCCTCGCGCAGTTTGGCCGCGACGCGTTCCGCCATTTTTTGCGCTTGCTTGGCGTCGTCAAGTATCCACGTGTCATTGCCGATCTTGATGACCTCGGTATTTTCCTTGACATGGGCGGTGAGCACGGCGAGTTCGGCGTTGAGGCCCTCAGCGATGTCTGCCGCCCGCGAAGCGGCTTTGAACGCAGTGTTGCTGCCGTCGACGCCCACCATGACGATTTCTGACATTGTTGCTTCCTCCTCATTGCTTCGCTCTCGGCCACGGTCTGGCCCTGTCCAAAGATAAATGTTTCGACTACGGCGGGTACCTTCTTGTCCCTGTCGACAACAGTAGATGTGGAAGAGGTTTCCACACATAGAAGATGGCGCCATACACCAGTCCTGGGACCTCGAGCCCACCCATTGCCGCGGGTTGGGGGCGCCGTTGAAAACTCCAGGAGCTATTCTCCTGAGACGATGGTGTATGACTTTGGTGACCGATGCTGTCCTCGGGCCCGTGGTCCTGCCCGTTGACAATCCGGAGACCGGCGCCTCCCTGCTGCGCCCCGAAAAGTGCCCGTCCGAGAGCCGACGTATGCTGCGTAACAAATTTCAATGCCGCACTAAAAGTTAGACTAGTTAGGCTTGGCTAACCTAAGCTTCGTTGAGGGTTCCAACATCCCCTCCATGTCTTCAGAAAGAAGCTCCCCCATGAAGCTCCGCAAGAACGCCCTGGTCGGCATCGCAGTGGCTGCCACCTCCGTCTTCGGCCTCGCAGCCTGTGGTTCGAACGCCGACACCGACTCCGGCGCGTCTGGATCCGTCGCCGCAGGCGAGGGCATCACGGTCTACAACGCGCAGCACGAGAGCCTGGCCAAGGAATGGATCGACGCCTTTACCGAGGAAACCGGCATCAAGGTCACCGTCCGTCAGGGCTCGGACACTGAAATGTCCAACCAGATCATCCAGGAGGGCGCAGCCTCGCCGGCCGATGTGTTCCTTACGGAGAACTCCCCGGCAATGACGCAGGTTGAGAACGCCGGACTCTTCGCGGACGTGGACAAGGCCACCGTCGACCAGATTCCGGCCGAATTCCGTCCTTCCACCGGCAAGTGGACCGGCATCGCTGCCCGTTCCACGGTCCTGGTGTACGACAAGAACAAGATCAGCGAAGACAAGCTGCCCAAGTCGATGCTGGACTTGGCCAACCCCGAGTGGAAGGGAAAGTGGGCCGCCTCGCCGACCGGCGCTGACTTCCAGGCCATCGTCTCCGCGCTGCTTGAGCTCAAGGGCGAAGCCGCCACTGACGCGTGGTTGGCGGGCATGAAGGAAAACTTCAAGGCCTACAAGGGCAACAGCACGGCCATGAAGGCTGTCAACGCCGGTGAAGTCGACGCCGCGCTCATCTACCACTACTACTACTACGGCGATCAGGCCGAGACCGGCGAGAACTCCAACAACGTGACGCCGTACTACTTCAAGAACCAGGACCCGGGAGCCTTCATCTCGGTTTCCGGCGGCGGCGTGCTGAAGTCCTCCAAACACGCAGCAGACGCGCAGGCCTTCCTGAAATTCATCACCGGCAAGCAGGGCCAGGAAATCCTGAAGAACGGCACCTCGTTCGAGTACCCGGTGGGCTCGCAGGTGGAGGCCAATGAGGCGCTGGTGCCGATCAAGGACCTCGAGGCTCCCACGGTGGACCCGGCCAAGCTGAACTCCACCCAAGTCACCGACCTGATGACCAAGGCAGGATTACTGTAGTTCTGTGACAACTGATCTATCGGCTCCCGGTACGCCGAGTACGGGGGCCACGACGGCGGGCGGGGGCAAGCGCCTTCGCCCGCCTTTCGGCGTGTCCACGGTGTCCCTGCTGGCGGTCTTGATCGCCCTGTTTTCGCTCGTCCCCCTGGGCTATGTCGCCTACATGACGGTCGCAACGGGCTGGGACACCGCCGTCGAGCTCATCTTCCGTCCGCGAGTCGGCGAACTGCTGCTGAACACCGTCATGCTCACTGTCATCACCGTCCCGCTGTGCCTGGTCCTGGGCGCAGGCGGCGCGTGGCTGGTGGAGCGCACCACGCTGCGCGGGCACCGCTGGTGGGCCGTCGCCCTGGCGGCGCCACTGGCCATTCCGGCCTTTGTGAACAGCTATTCGTGGGTCTCTGCCGTCCCGTCCCTTGCGGGAATCTGGTCCGGCGTGCTCATCGCCACCTTGTCCTACTTCCCGTTGGTCTATATTCCGGCGGCCGCGGCGCTGGGCCGCCTGGATCCAGCCATCGAGCAATCCGCCGCATCGCTCGGCCTGGGCCCGTGGGCAGTCTTTTTCCGAGTGGTGCTCCCACAGCTCCGGATCGCCCTCACCGGCGGTGCACTGTTGGTATCCCTGCACCTCTTGGCGGAGTACGGCGCGTTCGCCATGATCCGCTTCGATACCTTCACGACGGCGATCATGGTCCAGTTCCAGTCGACATTCAACGGCACGGCCGGAAACATGCTGGCCAGTGTGCTGGTGTTCCTGTGCCTCATTTTGCTGCTGGCTGAGGTGAAGAGCCGCGGCACCGCACGCTATGCCCGCATCGGCTCGGGCGCGCCGGCCAAGGCGACGCGGCTACCCCTTCGCCACTACCAGCTGCCTGCGCAGCTCGGGCTGGCAGCTGTCACGGTGCTGGCCTTCGGGGTGCCTGTCTGGTTTGTTTTGAAATGGCTCATCGCGGGCGGGACGGAGGTCTGGGCGGCCGACGAATTCATGCCCGCACTGCTGCAGACGCTGATGTACGGGGCCGTTGGTGCGGCAGTCACCACTGTGGTTGCCTTCCCGATGGCCTATCTGGCTGTGCGGCGACCCAGTGGGTTCAGCAAGCTGCTGGAACTCTCCAACTACGTGACCAGCTCGCTTCCGGGCATCGTGGTGGGCCTGGCATTCGTCACCGTCAGCATCCGGGCGGTCCCGGGGATCTACCAAACGGCGGGAGTGCTGATCGCCGCCTATGTGCTTCTGTTTCTTCCCCGGGCCCTGGTCAACCTCCGCTCGGGGCTGGCGCAGGCGCCCAAGGAACTCGACGAAGCCGCCCAGTCCCTCGGCAAAGCACCGCTGACTTCCTTTGTTCGGGTGACGCTGCGACTCACCGCACCGGCTGCTGCCGGCGGCGCCGCACTGGTTTTCCTCGCCATCGTCAACGAACTGACGGCCACGCTGCTCCTCTCTCCGAACGGGACCCGGACCCTGGCCACCGAGTTCTGGAGCAAGAGCAGCGAGATCGACTACACCGGCGCGGCACCCTACGCCTTGCTGATGATCTTGCTCTCAGCGCCCATGACCTACCTGCTCTTCCAACAGTCCAAGAAAGTGGCCGGACAGTGACCGAACAATCCCCTCCCAGCCTCCCGGCGTTTCGCGTCGCGCCCTCCGTGGCTCCGACCACCAACACGCATTTGGAGATCGCCGAGGTCACCAAGAACTTCGGTTCACAGTCGGTGCTCAAAGGCGTCGATCTGTCAGTGGCCAAGGGTGGAACCACTGCGATCGTGGGCCCGTCGGGCTCGGGCAAGACTACGCTGCTGCGGCTGATCGCCGGCTTCGAACATCCGGACACCGGCTCCATCAGCCTCAGCGGACTACCCGTTGCCGGAAACGGTGTGTGGATTCCTGCCCACAAGCGGCATGTCGGTTACGTAGCGCAGGACGGGGCGCTCTTCCCGCACCTGACAGTGGCGCAGAACATCGCTTTCGGTCTCAACGCCGGAAAACTCGACGGCGGTCGCCGGGCCCTGAATGCGCGCGTCCAGGACCTGCTCGAAATGGTCTCGCTGGACGCCGCGATGGCCAAGCGACGCCCGCACCAATTGTCCGGGGGCCAGCAGCAGCGCGTTGCGTTGGCGCGTGCGCTGGCCCGCGAACCCGAACTCATGCTCCTGGATGAGCCGTTCTCTGCACTCGACGCCGGGCTCCGGGTTGCCACCCGCCGCGCCGTGGCCAAGGTGCTTAATGAAGCCGGCGTGACCACCATTCTGGTGACCCATGACCAAGCCGAAGCCCTCTCCTTTGCGGATCAAGTAGCGATCATGCGCGGCGGAAAGCTGGCCCAGATCGGCAACCCCTTCGTGGTTTACACGCGGCCGGCCGACCGTGCCACGGCCGAGTTCCTGGGCGACGCGGTGATCCTGGATGCCTGGATGGAGGGTTCGCTGGCGACCTGCTCGCTGGGCGGAGTCCCGGTCCGCCGGCCGCCGGCGCAGGGCAAGGTCCAGCTGATGCTCCGCCCTGAGCAGATCCGGATTGCACCGGACGGTCCCATCCGCGGCGTGGTGGTAGACACCGACTACTTCGGTCCGGAAACCACTGTTCGCATTAAACTGGCCGAGAATAATGTGTCCGAGCGCGCCGCATCCAGCAACGGGCACCGATACCCCGGCGGCGGCGAGGTCATCACCATTCGGCACTGGAACGCATCCATCACGAAGCCCGGGACTGAGCTCTGCCTGCGGGTGGTCGGCGAAGGCGTGGCATTCCCGCAGGATAGCCCGTAGCAGCGTCACCGGATTCTCTAGCCGTTCTTGATCCTTGCTTCTGCCCGCGCCTCTACGACCGGCCGCCGCACATACTCGGATACCACCACACCGGAGTTGTAGGCGGTGGTCTCCACTTCATGGAAGCGCTGAGGCTCGTAGGCGCCCGGCGCGAAGAGCGGGATGCCGTCGCCGAAGAGCAGGGGATTGCGCTTGAGCACCAGCCGGTCGATCTCATCGGCCAACACGGACGCTATTGAACCACCGCCGCAGAGCCAGATTGATGATGTGCCGGGCTGGTCCTTCAACCGGCGGACGACGTCGACCGGGTTGTCATTGCTGACGCTAAGGTTCGGCGGATCTCCCGGGATATCAGCCTGGGTTCGGGACTGGGAGAACACGACCTGACGCAGGTGCCGGTACGGACTCGTGACGCCGGCGGGGAGCCCGACAGCATAGGTGTTCCAACCCATCACTACCGTGTCGAAGACCGAACCGTCCTGTTCGATGCCATAGGCATCGGAAATATTGGTCGGAATGGCGTCGGCGAATCGAGCGGTGAGCGGCTGCATGTGATCGCCCTCGAGCGGAAACGCGTCGAATTCTCCTGCTGGTCCGGCGATATAGCCGTCAAGACTGACGGCGACGAAATAGACGAGTTGCCGCATGGCGCTCCAATCACGACTTATCTGGTGAAGCGCAGACTACATCAAATGTAGTGGTTGGGCTAGGATGGAGCATGGCAAAGAATGATGAGCGGAGACGACTGCTCGCCGACGCAGGCTTGGCAGTTCTCGCTCGCGAAGGCTCGCGCGGACTAACTCATCGCGCGATCGACGAAGCAGCAGGCGTCCCGGTCGGGACCGCGTCGAATTACTTTCGCAGCCGCGACGCGTTGATCGCCGGCCTCGTCGACCGCATCGGCGAGCGTCTAGGCCCGGAGCCGGAGGTCCTCGAGCGCCTCGCGGCCGAGCCGCCCAGCCGCAGGCTTTTCTCCGACTATCTACGCGATATCGTGCGTCGGCTCACCGCGGAACGGGAGGTCACGCTCGCGCTCTTCGAGCTCCGCCTTGAGAGCACCCGGCGCCCAGCTGTCGCAGCCGTCCTGGCGGAATGGCAGCGGGCAGCCTTTGAGGGCGACATCGCGTTCAACACCGCTGCGGGGCTTCCCGGCGGCCGTCGAGACATCGCGCTCTTCCACTATGCGGTGGACGGCTTGCTGTTCGACCGGCTCACCAACCCGCTGGATCCGGACACGTCAACCGACGACGTTATCGAAGCGCTCGTCGCGGGACTCTTGGGCGGCGATGATTGATTCTGAACCAAGCACCGCACAAAGCACCGCGATCGGAGAGGACGCATGCACAACGAACCGATACCGGCCGGGGCAGGCGACCCCGGCCCGTTCTACCACGGTACGAAAGCCGACTTGGCGCCTGGCGAGTTGCTGGAACCGGGCTACAGCTCGAACTACGGAGCGCGGACGAAGGCGAACTACGTCTACCTCACCGCAACCCTGGACGCCGCCACCTGGGGAGCCGAACTCGGAGAGGGGGAGGGGCCGGGAAGGATCTACCGCGTAGAGCCCACCGGCCCGATTGACAACGATCCCAACCTGACAGACCAACGGTTCCCGGGCAACCCCACGAGGTCCTACCGCACGAAGGAACCGCTGCGCATCATCGAAGAGGTCCTGGATTGGGAACCGCATCCTCCCGAGGTGTTGCAGAACATGCGGAACCATCTGGAAGAACTCAAGCGGCAAGGCGTCGAAGCCATCAACGAGTGATCCGCCAGCGGGCCCCACCCGTCCGGCGCGCCGGTGAGGTCGGCCACCAAAGCTGCGCACCGGCGTCGTGCTTTGCTATTTTTGAGGTCAAGACCTCACTCCTAGGTCTCCGGACGACGGTTCAGTACCCGGTGCGCGACAAGACTGGCCAGAGGAATCAATCGTGGAATGGGTCATTCTCATCCTGTCCGGTGTCCTGGAAGCTGTGTGGGCCACGGCGTTGGGCGCATCTAAAAACTTCCGCCGGCTGTGGCCGTCAATCATTTTCGTTGTGGCCATGGCGTTGAGTATGGCCGGCCTGGCCTACGCCATGACCGTCATACCGGTGGGAACTGCCTACGCGGTCTGGGTTGGCATCGGCGCGGTGCTGACGGCCGCCGTCGCCATGGTCACCGGGGCCGAGAAGGCCTCGCTGATCCGGGTCGCCCTGCTGCTGGGCATCATCGGCTGCGTCGTCGGCCTCAAGGCGATCGGCTAACGGGGGCTCACATGTATTGGATCATTTTGCTGGTCAGCGCCGTCCTGGAAGCCGTATGGGCCACGGCGCTGAGCCTCTCCGACGGGCTGAGCGACCCGCTGCCGACCGCAGTGTTTTTTGTGGCCGTGACGCTGAGCATGCTGGGGCTGGGCTATGCGATGCGCGGCATCCCCATCGGCACCGCCTACGCGGTCTGGACAGGAACCGGCGCGGCACTGACCGTCGGCTACGCCATGGTCTTTGGCGGCGAGCAGGCCAGCGTGCTGAAGGTGCTGTTCCTCGCCGGCATCATCGGCTGCGTCATCGGCCTGAAGGTGGTCGACGGGAAGCGCAGCGAGAAGGCATGAAAAAGCGCCGGCAGGTAATGGAGAAGTCGGGGGAAATACTCCATACCCGCCGGCGCTTGGACCGGGCACGTCCGGTCCCTCTTTCACTCGCACCGTGATGAGGTGTCTATGACACTACGGCAGGCTTCTGGGCACAGCCCCGGCAGCAGCTGGGAGAAAGCTGGATTTATCGGCGGACCGCTGAGGCAGCAGGGGAGCGGCGCCCGACGGCAGGAGGCCGCGCCGTCGTGATAAGACTGTGGTGGCCCCAACCAGCGCCTGCCGACCCGACGGCTGCAGCCGAACCCGCCTGATCAAGGAGAGCGTGTATGTCCGACCATCGCCACGGAGAGTACAAGGTCCAGGGCGGCAAGCTTGTTGTTGTCGATTTTGACGTGACGGACCAGAGGATCGTCCGTCCGTCGGTCAGCGGTGACTTCTTCCTGGAACCGGACGAGGCGCTGGCGGACATCAACACGGCGCTGGACGGCATGAGCACCGAAAGCAGCCACACCAGTTTCGCCGCGGCCATCAGCGCCGCGCTACGGCCCGACGCCCAGCTGTTCGGCTTCTCCGCCGACGCCGTTGCCGTTGCCGTGCGCCGGGCCCTGAACAAGGCCACCGGATGGCTGGACCACCAGTGGCAGGTCATCCCGCCCACTCCGCTGCCCACGCACATGCATGTGGCGATGGACGAGGTCCTGACCCGCCAGGTGGGCGCCGGGAAGCGGCAGCCGACGCTGCGTTTCTGGGAGTGGGAGGCGCCCTCAGTGGTGATCGGCAGCTTCCAGTCGGTGCGCAACGAGGTGGATCCGGATGGGGCGGAACGCCACGGCATCATCGTGGTGCGCCGGATCAGCGGCGGCGGGGCCATGTTCATGGAGCGGGGCAACGCCATCACGTACTCGCTGTACCTCCCGCAGACGCTGGTGGACGGACAGAGCTTTGAGGCCTCCTATGAGTACCTCGATGCGTGGGTCATGGCCTCGCTGGAGAAGGTCGGCATCAAGGCGTTCTACCAGCCGCTTAACGACATCGCGACGCCGGAGGGCAAGATCGGCGGCGCCGCACAGAAGCGGTTGGCCAATGGCGGGATGCTCCACCATGTGACTATGTCCTACGACATCGACGCGGACAAGATGACGGACGTGCTGCGGATCGGCAAGGAAAAAATCTCCGATAAGGGCATTACCAGCGCCAAAAAACGCGTTGATCCGCTGCGGCGGCAGACCGGCCTGAGCCGGGAGGAGATCATCGCCGTGATGATCCGGACGTTCAAGGACCGCTACGCCGCCGTGGACAGCGGATTCTCGGACGAGGAGCTGGCCATGGCCCGGGAACTCGTGGACACCAAGTTCGGCACAGACGAGTGGCTGCACCGGGTGCCGTAGCGGCGGCCGGTAGGAGCTACCGGGTTAGCCGCGGCTCTCCGCCGGGGCAGCCACCTGCTGGGCGCGAAGTGCCCGGACCAAGTGGTCGCGCTGTTCGATGACGATGCGGCGCAGGGCCGCGGGTGCATCGCTGTTGCCGTCCAGCCAGGCGTCGGTGCGGACGACGACGGGGTGCTCGGTAGGTGCCTGCCCGGCGGCCAGATCCTCGCCGCCCGGGTAGAGCCCGCGGACCAGCCGGGCCGCTATCTCGATGCTCTTGGACGACCAGATCGCGACCAGTTCCGCAAAGTAGGGGTTTACGTACCCGCTGAGCAGCTCGTGCGGTCCCTGGCAGAAACCGTCGATCGTGGCGTCCAGCAGCTGGTTCGATAGCGAGTCGGTGTGCACGGCGGCGCGCCACGCGTCCGCCTTGACCTCCGGATCCGGCCGGGCCGTCAAGGCGGCCAGGTGGCCGGCCCGCGCAGCGACCGTCCGGTCTCCCTCCAGCGCCGCATCGAGTTCGGCCACCGCAGCGTGGCCGGTGGCGGCCAGCGCCTGCCAGAACCGCCAGCGCAGATCGGTGTCCACGGCCAGCCCGTCCACCACTACCTTGCCCAGCACCAGGTCGCGCAGGAACGGGGCCTGGCTGTCCGCAGCACGGGCCACCGCGGCCAGCGACCTCGCCCACGTCAGCTGCTGGTCGCTGCCCGGATCCGCGGCCTCCACCTGCCGCCGTGCAGCGGCGACGAAAGCTTCCTGGAGTGCCGGCCGGCGGGCCGCCGGTGCGTACCGGTCCATGGCCGTCTTGGCGCAGTCCAAAACCACCTGCAGCACACTGTTCTCGGTCTCGGCCGGGGCAAAGCGCTGCACGGCCTCCACATACTCCGCGGCCGGGAGCAGTCCGTCCCGCGTCATGTTCCAGAGGCCGGACCAGCACAGGGCACGGGCCAGCGGATCGGTGAGTCGGTCCAGCGAAGACAGCACGGTCTGCAGTGAGCGCTGGTCGAAGACCACCTTGGCGTAGGTCAGGTCGTCGTCGTTGAGCAGCAGCAGTGCCGGCTGCTCCCTGCCGGCCAGTTGCGGCAGGTCCGTGCGGGGACCGGCCACGTCCAGCTCCAGCTGGTCCGTGCGGAGCAACCGGCCGGAGGCATCCGGGTTGTAGAACCCCAACCGCAAACGGTGCGGGCGGTGCGCCGGTTCGTCCGTCACCGGATCCACCGCATCCTGGACGATGGCCGCAGCGGCGATCGCCCCGCCGTCGTGCCTCAGGTCCAGGGCCATGGTGGAGATGCCAGCGGTCTGCAGCCACTGGCGCGCCCAGTGTTCCATATCCCGGCCGGAGGCCGCGCTCAGGGCGGTGAGGAAGTCGGCCAGCGAGGTGTTCCCGTAGGCGTGTTCGCGGAAGTAGCGGCGCGACGCACCGATGAACGAGTCGAAGCCGGCGTAGGCCACCAACTGCTTGAGCACCGAGGCGCCCTTGGCATAGGTGATGCCATCGAAGTTCTGCTTGGCGGCTTCCAGATCGCGGATGTCGGCGACGATCGGGTGGGTGGTGGGCAGTTGGTCCTGCACATACGCCCAGCCCTTGCGCCGGTTGGCGAAGGTGATCCACGCATTGCTCCATTGCGTGGCCTCGGCCGAGGCGAGGGCACCCATGTAGTCGGCGAACGACTCCTTCAACCAGAGGTCGTCCCACCACTTCATGGTGACCAGGTCACCGAACCACATGTGCGCCATCTCGTGCAGGATGGTGTTGGCCCGGGCCTGGTACTGTGCCTCGGTGGCGCGGGAGGAGAAAACGTAGGCCTCGGTGAAGGTGACCAGGCCGG
The DNA here is from genome assembly GCF_022637435.1 of Arthrobacter sulfonylureivorans. Taxonomy (NCBI): domain Bacteria; kingdom Bacillati; phylum Actinomycetota; class Actinomycetes; order Micrococcales; family Micrococcaceae; genus Arthrobacter; species Arthrobacter sulfonylureivorans. The sequence goes on along the minus strand of NZ_CP093326.1, from coordinate 2,299,245 downwards.
GATTCTCCATAGCGCCGAGGTTGTACTCGGGGACGAACGCCTGCTCGTACTTGCCGAACGGATACGGGTAGTCGAAGAGCTCGTGGAAGAAATCGAGGCCGGCCTTGGTGACGTCGAAGATCTGCTCCGGGTCGAAGGCATCGGCCAGCGAGGCGCGGCAGTAGGCGCCGAGCGGCACCTGCAGTTCGCCGCCGTCGGGCAGCGGGCGGTGCCAACTGTCCTTCGCGGCGTGGTACGGCCCGGCCAGGACGGTGGTGATGTAGGTGGAGATGCGCTGGGTCGGGTGGAAGCGGCGGACCGAGTGCCCGGGCGTGGAAGCCATGGGCTCGGTCGAGGCCACGGCGGCGTTCGAGGCGACGGTCCACCCGTCCGGCGCGGCAATGTGGAAGGTGAAGGGGGCCTTCAGATCGGGCTGTTCGAAGTTGGCGAACACCCGCCGGGCATCGGCCGGTTCGTACTGGGTGTAGAGGTAGGTGTTCCCGTCGGCAGGATCCACGAACCGGTGCAGGCCTTCGCCGCTGCTGCTGTACAGCGCGGTGCCGGTAATGATGGCCTGGTTCTGCGCGTCCAGCCCGGGCAGCTGGATGCGCGAACCGTCCACCACCTCGGCGGGATCCAGCGGACGCCCGTTGAGCAGCACGGAGTGGACGCCGCCGTGGATGAAGTCTGCGAACACGGTTGAGCCCGGCTCGCTGCAGCTGAAGGTGATGACGGTTTTGGAGATGAAGCCCGGTTCGTCCTGGTCCTCGGCACCGCGCAGGTCCAAGGAGACCTCGTAGCTCTCCACCCGAAGGATGGCTGATCGGGCCGCGGCTTCGCCGCGGCTGAGGTTCTGGTTCGTCATCCGGCCCATTTAACCATGCGCGGCCCTGGGTGCGTCAGCCTCCGGCCATGGCCAGCCAGGCCGCGCCGAGCCCCAGCCCGGCGATCAGCAGCCAGGACAGCAACGCGGTGGAGATCGCAGGCAGCGAGGAACGGAGCAGTTCCCGGAGCCGGACGGCAGATCCCAGCCCGAACAAGGCTGCGGCCAGCAAGATCTCCTGCACGAGGGCGGTTCCGTTCAGCACAGGCTGCGGCAGCCATCCCGTGCTGCGCAGCAGCACCAACGCCAGGAAACCGAGGATAAACAGCGGCACCACCGGCGGTTGTTTACCCTCCGAGCCGGTACCCCTTGCCCGTGTTGCCTTGGCTGCGTGGCGCCGGTGCACCGCGACGGCGGCCGCCAGCGGCGCGAGCATCACCACCCGCGCCAGCTTCACGACGACGGCGATGGTCAGCGCCGCCGTGCCCGCGCTTTGCGCCGTGGCCACCACCTGTCCAACGTCGTGCACTGATGCTCCGGCCCAGAAGCCGAAAACCTGCGCCGGCATGCCGGTGAGGGCCATGACCGCGGGCAGGACCCCGATGGCCAAGGTGCCGCACAGCGTGACCAGGGCGACGGGCATCAGGCTGTCCTGGGCGCGGCTGCCGCGGGCGGCGGCGATGGCGCCGATGGCCGAAGCCCCGCAGATAGCGAAACCGGCAGCCAACAGCACCGGTTGGTCGCCGGGCAGGCGGTGCCAGCGCGCCAGCAGGTAGGTTCCGGCAAACGCGAGCAGCAGCACCAGCACCACCAGCACCAGCGCGAACCAGCCCAGCTCGGCCAGATCCGACAGGGCCAGCCGGGCGCCGAGCAGCACTATCCCGGCGCGCATCAGCGTCCGGGCGCAGAAGGTAAGGCCGGGTTGTCCCGCGCCGCTAATCCGCGCTGCTGTCGGCGGCACGTTGGCGGCCAAAATGCCCAGCACGACGGCGAAGCTCATCACCGGGACCGCGGGCACCAGCCAGTGCAGGCCAAAGGAGACGAGGACGGCCGTTGCCGCTAGCAACAGTCCCGGCCTGGCACGGCGGATCCAGCGTTCGATGCGGGGCCGCGGAGCCGGAGCGGCCGGAATCCGGATTCTCCCGCCATCCGGCGGCTGGCTCGCGGTCACAAGGCTGAGGTGTTGTGGCGCAACCTACAAGCCTGCAGGTTTGTGGGCAGATTCGACATCGGTCCTGGTCGTGAGCAGCACGCGCTCGTTTTTGCTCAGCACCGTCAAACCGGAATCGGTCACCGTGAAGCCGCGCGCGCGGTCCAGCTCCGGGTCCACTCCGATGGTGGCCCCGGCCGGGACGCGGACGTTCTTGTCCAGGATGGCTTTCCGCACCACGGCGCCTTCGCCCACGGTCACGTTGTCCATCAGGACGCTGCCATGGACCTGGGCACCCTCGGCAACGAAGACATCGGTCGAGAGAACGGATTCGGTGACTTCTGCCCCTGAAACAACCACGCCTTGGGAGAGCAGGGAGTCGTGGGCGGTACCCGCAGTGCCGCTCATGCCGCGGACCAGCTTGGCCGGGGGCGAAACCGACTGCCTCGTGTAGATCGGCCACTGCAGGTTGTACAGGTTGAAGGCCGGCAGCGGACTGATCAGGTCCATGTGTGCCTCGTAGTAGGAATCGAGTGTCCCCACGTCGCGCCAATACTGCCGGTCCGCCCCGGTGGAGCCTGGAATGGTGTTGGCGGTGAAATCGTAGACCGCCGCTTCGCCGCGTTCCACGAAGTAGGGGACGATGTCGCCGCCCATGTCGTGGTCGGTGTCCAGCCGCTCGGCGTCGGCCTCCAGCGCCTGCAGCAGGGCGTCGGTGTTGAAGACGTAGTTTCCCATCGAGGCCAGGAAACTGTCCGGATCGTCGGCCAGCCCGGCGGTGGTCGCCGGTTTCTCGACGAACGCACGGATCTTGGTCGGTGCATCCGGTTCCGATTCGATGACACCGAACTGGTTGGCCAGCGCGAGCGGCTGGCGTACCGCAGCCACGCTGGCGGGTGCGCCGGAAGCGATGTGTTCCTCCACCATCTGGGAGAAGTCCATCCGGTAGACATGGTCCGCGCCGACCACTACGACGATGTCCGGCCTGGCGTCGTGGATCAGGTTCAACGACTGGTAAATCGCATTAGCGCTGCCCAAGAACCAGCTCTTGCCTCGCCGTTGCTGCGCCGGGACCGAGGCAACGTAGTTGCCCAACTGCGAGGCCATCCGCCATGTTTCGGAAATGTGCCGGTCGAGGCTGTGCGATTTGTACTGGGTCAGCACCACGATCTGCCGGTAGCCGGAATTCACCAGGTTGGACAGTGCAAAGTCGATCAAACGGTAGCTGCCGGCGAACGGCACCGCCGGTTTGGCCCGGTCCGCAGTGAGCGGCATGAGCCGCTTTCCCTCGCCGCCGGCGAGTACAACGGCCAGCACCTTCTTCTGTGCCATGTATTTCCCCCTTCACAGTCGCCACGGCCCTTTCGGGCCGAAACGTGACATCCCCCTCACACCTCACACTAGAGGAAGCCCCCGGCGTGCACTACGTTAGGTGTCGTGCGCGTAGATATTGTGACAAAAGAATTCCCACCGGAGATCTACGGCGGGGCCGGTGTGCATGTGGCCGAACTCAGCCGTGTGCTGGCCGGACGGCTGGACCTGCACGTGCATGCCTTCGGGGCTGAGCGGCCGTCCGACTTCCACGGCGCAACCGTGCGCAGTTATGCGGTTCCGGCCGGACTGGCGGAGGCCAACCCGGCCGTGCAGACCCTCGGCGTCGACCTGCAGATGCTGGATGGCTTCGCCGGTGCGGAGCTGATCCATTCCCACACGTGGTACGCCAATATGGCAGGGCATCTGGGCTCGCTGCTGCACAATGTCCCGCACGTGCTGAGCGCCCATTCGCTGGAGCCGTTGCGTCCGTGGAAGGCCGAGCAACTGGGCGGGGGGTACCGGCTCTCCTCCTGGGCAGAGCGCACCGCCTACGAGGCGGCGGCCGCCGTGATCGCGGTGTCGGCCGGGATGCGCAAGGACATACTGCGCTGCTACCCGGACGTGGATCCCGGCCGGGTGCAGGTGGTCCACAACGGCGTGGATGTGCAGCAGTGGAAACCGGATCTTAACGACGACGCCGTGCGTGCCTTGGGCATCGACCCGGAGCGGCCCAGCGTGGTCTTCGTGGGACGGATCACCCGGCAGAAGGGCGTGCCGTACCTGCTGCGCGCTGCCGCGCTGCTGCCGCCGGAGGTACAGCTGGTGCTCTGCGCCGGCGCCGCCGATACCCCCGAACTGGCGGCCGAGGTCAACGCCCTGATCGGCGGCCTGCGCGAAACCCGCGACGGCGTGGTGGTGATCGAGCGGATGCTCCCGCGCGCCGAACTGATCCAGGTTCTCAGCCACGCGACCGTCTTCGCCTGCCCGTCCATCTACGAACCGCTGGGCATCGTGAACCTTGAGGCGATGGCCTGTGGCGCACCGGTAGTGGCCAGCGCCACCGGCGGCATCCCGGAGGTCGTCGACGACGGCGTCACCGGCGCCCTGGTCCCCTTGGAACAGGTGGCCGACGGGACGGGAACCCCGCTGGACGAGGAACAGTTCGTGCGTGATTTCGCCGCGGCGTTGATCCGGACGCTGGCCGACCCGGCCGCTGCGCGCCGACAGGGCGAGGCCGGCCGCCGCCGCGCCGAGGAGCACTTCTCCTGGGACTCGATCGCCGACAAAACCCTGGAGGTCTACCGCAGCGTGCTGGGCTGAGGGAAGTGGCGCACGAACCGCCGCTGCCACGGCGTCTCGACGGCGCCCGGTCGGTAGCGCGCCCTGACGTACTCGACGGCCTCGGTCCGCGGGACGCCGTCCAGGATGGCCATGCAGGCCAACGCCGTGCCGGTCCGACCGCGTCCGCCGAAACAGGCCACCTCCACCCGCTCATCCGCTGCCCGCAGCCACGCCTCGCGGAAGGCGGCCGCGGCGTCGTGGAAATCATCCGGCAGCCGAAGATCGCGCCAGCGCACCCAGCGCTGTTCCCAGTCGGTGGGCAGCGGTGGCCCGTGCTTCAGGTAGAGGGCAAACTCCGGGGCCGGCCCCGCGGGCGTCGGCTTGAGCAAGGCCCGGCCGCGCACCAGCCGCCCCGACGGCAGCCGCAGCACACCTGGAAGTGCGGGATCCCACGGCGTTCCCATGGCAGAACTTTAGTCCTCCGGCGGCGCCTCCGGGAGCCGGGCCTGCGGGCGATCCACGTCTTCAGCCTGGCATGGTTCAGGGATCGAACCGGTAGCCGAGCCCGGGCTCGGTGATCAGATGCTTCGGCCGGGCCGGGTCGGCTTCCAGCTTCCGGCGCAACTGGGCGATGTACACCCGCAGATACTGGGTCTCCTTCACATACGCCGGTCCCCACACCTGCTCCAGCACCTGCCGATGGGGTACCAGCCTGCCGGGTTGGCGGGTCAACACCTCAAGGATCTTCCATTCCGTCGGCGTGAGCTTGATGGAGGTGCCCTGCTTCTCCGCCCGGCGTGCTGCAAAATTGAGCGTGAAGCCAGCGGCCTCCACCAGGTCCTCCTGAGTTCCGGCCGGGCCGCGGCGCAGGAGTGCCCGCAACCGGGCCAGCAGTTCGTCCAGTCCGAACGGCTTGGTCACGTAGTCGTCGGCCCCCGCATCCAGGGCGCCGACCTTTTGGGCGGAGGCATGGCGCGCGGACAGCACCAGAATGGGGGTCTGCGTGCCGGACCGGACAGCGCGGATGATCTCTACGCCGTCCATGTCCGGCAGCCCAAGGTCGAGCACCAAGGCGTCGACCGGCCCTTCCGCCAACGTCGCCAGCGCGCTGCTGCCCGTCGGCGCGGCGATCACGGTGTACCCATTGGCCCGCAGCGTCAGCTGCAGCGCCCGCAGCAACCGGTGCTCGTCTTCTACCACCAGGATGGTTGTCACCGGTCTTCCTGCCGGATGCCCGGGGCATCGGATGGGGCGTTGGATGGCGCACGGGGAGCGGCCAAGGGAAGGCGCAGCACCATCGTCAGCCCTCCGCCGGGCGTACGCTCAGGATGCAGGGTTCCGCCCATCGCCTCGGTCAAGCCCCGGGCGACTGCAAGACCCAACCCGACGCCGGCGTCTTCCCCCGAATCGGTCATCCGCTGGAAGGGTTTGAACATGTCTTCCAGATCCTGCGGCAGCGGACCGGTCCCGGCATCGATGATCCGCAGCTCTCCGTGCACATCGCTTCCCGCTGACGGCGCTTCCCCGGCCCGTAGCGTGATCACCGAGGAGTGGGCGTGACGGGCTGCATTTTCGACCAAGTTCGCAATCACCCGCTCCAGCAGCCCGGGGTCGGCCTCCACCGGCGGGCAATCCTCGGGAATCTGGAAGGCCACCGACTCGGGCGGCACTGAACGCAGGGCTCCCGGAAGCACGTCTTCCCAGTGGACCGGACCAAGCAGTGGCCCGACGGATCCGCTGCTGATGCGGGACATGTCCAACAGGTTCTCCACCAGCAGCCCCAGTTGGTCGGCGTAGGCATCGGTAGTCTGCAGGAGCTCACGCCGCTCCTCGGTGCTGAACGAACCGCCCTGATGCAACAGGCTGCTGACCGAGAACTTGATGCCGGCCAGCGGGGTGCGCAGATCATGGCTGACAGCCTGCAGGATTGAACCGCGCATCAGGTTGTCCTGGGCCAGGCGTTCGTTCTCGAGCCGGCTGATCATCAACTGTTGGCGGGCACGCAATGCCGTGGCCTGCGCGGCGAAAGCCTTCAATAGATGGCTCTCGCCCGCCGTCAGGTGGGGACCCAGCAGGGCCATCACCGTGGTGTCGTCCACTCGTTCGACGGTGTCGGCGGCGTCCGGAGACCCCAGTTGCTGGCCGGCACCGGCCAGCAGGACCCAACCGGAATCATCACCGGTGTCCGATCCGCTGCCGGAAGGCCGCACGAACAGCGCGGCGGCATCGGCCTTGAACACCTGCCGCGCCTGGTCCAACAAGCTCCGCAGGGGGTCCTCGGTGGCGATCGCCACCCGGGTCAGCTCATTCAACACCGCAGCCTCGGCGCCGGCCCGGCGCGCCCGCGCGGCCCGACGGGCAGATACGTCCACGACCCAGGCCACCGCCCCGGCGACGGCGACAAAACACACCAAGGCCACGGCCATGTCGGTTTCGTGGATCAGCAGCTGGCCGGTGGGCTCGGTCATGAAGTAGTTCAGGAGCAGGCTGCTCCACAGAGCGGCCAAGAGGGCAGGCCAGATCCCGCCCACCAGTGCCACGCCAACGGCTCCGGTGAGCTGGATTAACGACGCAGTGGTCAGATTGGCGTGCCACACCTGCAGCAACAGGAACTGTAAGCCGGCCGGCAGTACAACGGCCAGCACCAGGCCGGCCAACACCCTCCGGACACTCAATGACCGTGGAGACGGCCAGCCACGCATCCCCGCGTGCACCTTCGACATGCCCTAGTCATACCACTGCATCAGCCGGCGAGGTTCAGCGCAGGACGATGTCCACCGGGCGGGCCAGCGAACGGCCGCGTTCCAGGATGCCGGAGCGGTTGGCGGATTCGTCGCGCAGGACTTCGGTGACAGAGCCGAGGAAGCGGGCCAGATCCACCTTGTCCTCCGGAGCGGCCAACAGCAGCTGGAAGCCGAACTCGTGCAGCGCGTTGATGCTGGCCTCGGCGAAAGCCAGCGACGACTTCACGAACGCCTCGTCCATCATGACCGTGCCGAAGGTGCTGAAGCCCTGTCCTGCGATGCCGAGCTGGTAGGCCAGCGCCGAGGCCATGATGAACGCCGTGAAGCGCTGGCCCTCCCCGCCGGACATCAGGCTTGCCTGCAGGTTGGTATACGCGCGGCCGTCCGCGAGCAGGTTCGTGCAGGTGATGTCCACGTGCGACCGCACGTCCAGGACCTCGGCACGCCAGCGGCGGTCGTCCTCCGAAGCCAGCCGCTCCACGATGCGGTCCAGGGCCAGGTAGCGGGCGTCCATGTCATCGCCGGTCTGCCGCCGGCCCATCACCGGCAGCGCGTTCTTTAGGTCGGTCCGGAACTTGTGCGAAGCGTCCGGAACGGCGTTGGCAATCTCGATCTGCAGGTGGCTGTCCGCGTGGTAGTTGACCCGCCGCAGGATCTGGTTCAGCGGCTGTAGCCGGGACGCTATGCTGCGGCGTTCTTCGTCCAGCAGTTGGAGCAGGTCGCTGAAGCGTTCGTAGGTGCGGTTGTTGAAGTACTCGCGGAACTCCGCCTCCCGCTGCGGCAGGCCTTCGCCCACAATGTCGTGGTAGCGGGCCGCATAGTCGGCGGCACCATCCAGCGAGGTGCCGTGGTCCGACCCCCACTGCCGGTTGTAGGCCTCGAAGATCTTCACCAGCTGGTTGCCGGCCTCCAGCTTGGCCCGGTCCAGCGTTCCGCGGGAGCTAAGCAGCTCGCGCTCCACCTTGGTGCAGACCTCGCCGAGGATCTCCAGATCGGTCACTTCGCCATGCGGGGCAAACAGTGCGTCAAGTTCGGACGCCAGTTCCACGGTCAGCTGGCCGGCCGGTTCGCCGTCCCCAGCCAAGCCCTCGCGGCGGTGGCGCGCGGCAGCCAGCCCGGCGGACAGCCGGGCGGCTTCGCCCTTGAGCACCCCGATCTTCTCGGTCGCAGCCGTGAGGTCCAGCTCGGCCGTTTCCAGTTCGAAGCGCAGCTGCTCCAGGTCCGTGTTGGCGTCACGGGCCTGCTCCAACCGTTCAACCGCCGCCGCCACCGCCGCGGCGTGTGCGTCGGAAGAGATCTCCTCCCAGCCCCGGGTGTCCGCAGCCACTGCCTTGGCCGCGGCCAGCCGCCGGCCCAGGTCCTGCTGTTCCCGGGCGCGTTCGACAGACTCTGAATCGGCCGTGCCGTAGGTGTCGCGCAGTTCCAGCAGCCGGGTGGCCAGCGCGGCGATCTTGTCCTCGTTGTCGAAGCCCAGCAGGTGGTCGGAAGCCCCGGTATGCCGGTCGTCCTTCTCGGTGGTGCTGCTGCTGCGCTTGACCGCTCCGCCCAAGGTCACGCCGCGGGGGACCCCGGCCAACTGCTCCGGCTCCTCGACGCAGACGTAGTCGTAATGCGCCGTGATTTTGCGCCGGACCCACTGGCCCATCGCGGTGTCCTTGGTGACCAGCTTGGTGACCAGGTCGTCCGTTTCGGCCTCGGCCTTGCCGTCCAGCGGAGCGCTGACATCGATGATCCGCAGGAAGCCGCGGATGTTGTGCTCGTTCAGATACCGGGTGACGGCGTTCATCCGCTCGCCCGGCACCAGCAGCGCTGACGCCAGGGAGCGCAGCGCGCGCTCGGCTGCCGGCCGCCAGCGGGCTTCGGCGGGGGCAAGATCGATCAGCTCGCCGGCAAAGGGCAGTTCCTCTTCCGCGATGCCGGTCGCTGCGCAGATCTGCCGCCGGCGTTCCAGGCTCTCCGGGCGGATGTTGCTGGTGCGGCGGCGGAAGGACTCGATTTCCTGCTCCAGCGACCGGATCTGCCCCTTGAGGCTCCAGGCCTCGCCTTGGGCGTCGTTGCTGCGTTCGCGGACGGATTCGGCGTCGGTGAGCAGTTCCTTCACCAGCACCGCGGCGCGGCTGCGCGCGGCCGCCAGTCCGCCGGGGCTGAAATCGGCGTCAAGGCCCGCGGCCTGCGCTTCGGCCCGGAAGGATTCCTCAACCGACTGGCGGGCCCGCATCTCGGACTGGGCTGCGGCCAGCTCCCGCTCCAAGGTGGCGACGGCGGCGCCGCCCTCGCTGCCGTACCGTGCGGTCAGCTGTGCCGTCTGCTGCTTGAGTGCGGCGCGTGCAGCTTCAGTCGCTGCCAATTCCTGTGCTGCGGTGGCCGCCTCCGCGTCCAGCAGGTCGATCTGCCGGTCCTGGCACTGAAGTGCCAGCCGGCGCCGGTAGAGCGGCAGCGCGACATCGGCCAGGAGGATGGCTCGGTCCAGCTGCGACTGCGTCTCCCGCAACTGTTGGTGCAGCCGGGGCACGGGAGCCAGCAGGTCCCGTTGCTGCCGGACACGTTCCAGCTGCCGCCGGATGCTGCGCAGGTGGCTGAAGTCCTGCACCGCCTCTTCGGCAGCGACCAGCGTCCGCGGCGTGTCCAGCACATGGTTGCGGAAGAAATCGTTGACGGTGCCACCCAGCCCCTTGCCGGTCTGCAGCGTGCGCAGCAGTCCGAAGGCTTTCTCCTGATCGATGCCCAGTGCCTGCCGGAAACGTTCCGCGAAGGCCTTGTGTGAATCGAAGACCTGGCTGCCCGGCAGCAGCGTCTCCAACGATGTCTTGCTGAAGCGGCCCGCCATGCCGGACTCCAGCCGGGGGATGTCCAGCGGCTTGTTGTGCAGGACGTAGAAACGGCCCACGTTGTGTTCGGTGCCGTTCGCCGGGAGGTCCAGCATCACGGCGAGACTGGTGGTCTGGCCCAGGGCATTGTCGAAGGTCAGGCAGACCGCCGACCAGATGGCGCCGGGACGCTGGTAGAACGTGGCAGTCTGGGAATCATCGCCGTCGGCCGGCGTGGCACCCAACCGGCCGCGCATGTAGCTGAACGCGGTGCGCCGTTCCTCGGACGCCTGGCCGGAGTTGGTCTGGGCCGCCTCGTTCATCCTTGGCCGGGCGTCCAGTACCTGCAGCATGCCGTCGAAAATGGTGGACTTGCCCACGCCGGAGCCGCCGGTCAACAGCGTGCCGGCCCGGTCCACCCGGATGGTGTGGGCGCCGTCGAAGGTGCCCCAATTGACCAGCTGCACGGACGTGAGCCGGTGCTGGCCCGGGTTGAGCAGCCCGTCCATCGGCAGGATTGTCTCAATGCTCATGCTCAGGCCTCTCCGCCGTCGAAAGCCAACTGGTCCGTCTCCGGCGCACCGTCCGCCGGTAGGTCTTCGCCGGCCAGCGAGCCAATCACCGCAGGGATGTCGCCGATGTTCTCGAAAGGCAGGGCCAGCGGCAGCGCCGGCGAAATGACCCACACATCCGGAAGCTCGGTTGCCTGCAGCAACCGGCGCTCGTTGGCCAGCTTGCGGATGGAGGCGTCGGCCAGATCCTCCACATGCTTGGCATCGCGCTGTTCCGGATCCACGTAGTCCTGCAGCACGTCGATGACGTCGGCGCGGCTAATCAGCGGTTCGGTTCCGGTGCCGGCATGGCGGTCCTGAACCAGGCGCATGCGCAGCAGAAGAAGCGTCTCTTCCCGGGTCATGTCCCGCTGCCGTTGCAGGGCAGTGGTGTGCGGCTCGGCCATCGGGACCTGGCGCAGCATGGCGACCTTGCGGTCTTCGTCGATGACCAGTTGCAGGAACAGCTCGCTGAGCCGGGAAGCAAGGGTCCAGCGGTGTTCCACCACGGTGTCGTACACCCGGTCGGTGGAACCGGCATCCAGATACGGGCCGCGCAGCAGCCTGATCAGGGCCTGGCGCAGCTTCAGCGGCAGGGTGCCGGTATCGCCGTCGAACAATGCCGGCCCGTCCCGGACTTCGTCCCGTGCAGGCGCTTCGCGTTCGTCCGGTTCTTCCAATCCGGTCCGTTCGTCCAGACCTGCCCGGTCATCCAGACCTGCCCATTCGTCTGGCCCCTGATCTTGAAGCTCCGGCGATTCGACCAGCGGGACGCCGTCGTGCGGACTTCCGTCGGGTGCAACGCGGACCTCGGTCATCTCGTTCATGAATCTGCAGCTTTCGTGAAGGTAACGGCGGGCAGCACCGCGGTGCGTTCGCTGCCGTCGATCTGGATCAGGGTCACGGTGTCGGATGCGTCCGCGTCCAGCGTGCCACCGGAGTTCAAGGCATGCTGCAGCAGCCAACGTAGGCTGTTCAGATGCCGGTGCTGCGGTTCCAACTGGGCGTAGACCGCGGACAACGGAGCCGGCCCGCGGGCCTCCACGGCGGTGCGGACGGCGTGGGAGAGGACCGCTGCGTCCGCCTGCGGCGTGCGGAGGACACGGTGGATGTCCGCCTCGGTGAAGGCCGGCGGCGCCGGCAGCTTGGCCGGTGCCTGGTGGTCCTGCGGGTCATAGAGCCGGACCATGCTCACCGATTCAAAGCCGGAGCCGAAGAGTTCGGGCGCGGGGATCACGGCGCGGCGGCCCGGCAGGCTGCGCCGGGACTTGAGGATGGCGGCCTCGGCGGCACGGATGGCCTGCCGCAGCTGGATCGATTCGCGGACGTCGTCCGACTGCACAAAGGTGTGCATGCTCTCCGAGAGACGGCCGTAGATCCGGTGGATCTCCGCCGATTGCGCCCGCAGCTGGGGCATGAGCCGCTGCAGCGCCCGCCGGTCCTCGGCGTCCAGCGCGTCGGCGAAGTCCCGCTCGAGTACCTCGGCGATCGCCTGCCGGAAGCGCTGCTGCTGCTCCTCGTCGTTCAGGAAGGCCGTGAAGCTCTCGTACGTCCGGCCTTCGCTGGTGCCGCGCAGCCGTTTGTCTGCCTCGAGGACCTCGCCCATGGTGATGCCCTTGGTGGCGTTCGACTCCACGATCTCGGCGCGCAGCGTGTGCAGCATCAGTTCCAGGCCGTCGCGCATCCGCTTGAAATCGGCCGGCAGGCCGGCGGCCAGCGCCAAGACATCGCGGGCGGCCTCCACCGCCGTGGCGTCGGGCAACGACGCCGGTGCTTCGCCGGCTTCCAGCGCGCGGATCTTTTCCTGCCGCTGGGCGATTTCAGCCTGCAGCACGGTGATCCGGGCCTCGGGATCGGGATCGGTCTCATGGGCCAGCGCTTCAACGCGGGTGAGCAGGGTGGCCAAGCGGGAGCTGTTCAGCGACGAGGAAGTCCCGGTCAAGCCATCCAGGTACTCCAGGAACCGCACGGTGGTTTCGGTGGGTTCGTAGACGAACCGGCCGTCCTCGCGCAGCCGGGACAGGTAGCGCCGGGCCACCCAGTCATCGGCATACTGGCGAGCGGACCAGTCCACGCGCAGTTCCACCCCGGCTCGGCGCAGCTCGGCCAGAAACGAGTCGGTGCTGCGGTGAAACTCTTCCAGCGGCAACTGCGGCCGGGAGCGGGTGAAAGCGGTCCTGAACAGCGCCGGCACCCAGGGGCTGGCGGAGGCGAGCTTGAGGCCGGGCGTGGCGGCCAGCGCCTGCAGCTCCTGCCAGCGGGCAAGGGCATTCTGGGTGAAGGACATGAAAGGTGCTTTCCGCCCGCGGAAGGGAGTAGCGGGCCCAGAAAATCTTAGCTGGTCCGGTTCCGCTCACGACGGCGGGGCCCCGCCAAGGCGAGCCGTGTCGCCTGGGGCGAGCCCCGCCGTCGTTGTCCTAGCCCTTGGCTTCCAGTTTCTGCCGCTTCTGGCTGAGCTTCTCCGTGGCCTTGCGTCGGGCGATGAGTACCTTTTCGTCCATCGGGGCCTCGCCGCTGGCGCGCCGGGAGCGGGCATAGGCCATGGCTTCGTCCTGGCGTTCCTGTTCGGCGCCGCTGGCAATCTTCGCGCGCAGGTGCTCCGGGCCATAGCCGAAGGCATCCACCAGATCGCGGGCGTGCGGGCGGAGCCGGGACAGCAGGCGGTTGATGTAGGTACCGAGGATGCGGGCGCGCTGCGCCGACAGCCGGCCGTACATCAGGTACCAGCCCAGGTTCTTCTCCACCAGCGACAGCCCGAACAGGTCCCGCAGCCAGGTCAGCACCTGCCGGGTGCCGTGGTCGTCGATCTGGGTGAGCGCGGCGGTGAAGGCTTCCCACTGCAGCAGTTCGGCGTGCGCGCGGGCCGCCTCGATCAGCTCATGCTGGTGTTCGTTGAACAGCGCCGCGGCCTCCTTTTGCGGAAGCCGGGTGGCGTTGCGCAACGCGCCGCCGATGCCCGCCACCATGGTGGAGACCCGGTCGGTGAGCAGCTGGCGCTGGGTTTCCGGATCCTTGAGGTAATTGGCGCTCTTGCGCTCCGATCCGCTGTCCGCGAAGGTCTGGGCCACCTGGCGCAGGCCGGTGCGGTGCAGGGTGACGTCGGCCGCCTGGTGCGCCACCCAGCGGGCCATCACGCCGAAGTCGGCATGGCGGAATTCGTTGGCGTAGTCCGCCAGTAGGCGCTTGGCGACCAGTTGCAGCAGCACGGTGTTGTCGCCTTCGAAGGTGGCGTAGATGTCCAGGTCGGCGCGCAGGGCGGCGAACCGGTTTTCGGCCAGGAACCCCGCGCCGCCGGTCGCCTCGCGGCACTCCTGCAACGTGTCCAGGGCGTGCCAGGTGCTGAGCGACTTCAGTGCCGCCGCCAGGGTTTCCAAGTCCTGCCGGTCCTCGTCCGTGTCATGGGCGCCGGAGAAGACGTCGTCGAACTTCTGCAGCAGTTGTTCATGCGCGAACGACGCCGCGTAGGTGGTGGCCAGCCGGGGCAGCAGTCGGCGCTGGTGGCGTTGGTAGTCCAGCAGCACCTCTTCGGCCGTGTCCGAGGAGGCGTTGAACTGGCGCCGTTCGGTGGCATAACGGACGGCGATCGCCAGCGCCACCTTGCTGGCGGCCACCGCGGCGCCGTCCAGCGAGACCCGGCCCTGCACCAGGGTGCCCAGCATGGTGAAGAAGCGGCGGCCGGGGCTGGCGATGGGGGAGGAGTAGGTGCCGTCCTCGGCCACGTCGCCGTACCTGTTCAGCAAGTTGGTGCGCGGAATACGGACCTGGTCGAAGTGCAGCCGGCCGTTGTCGATGCCGTTCAGGCCGCCCTTGTAGCCGTCGTCCTCGCCGCCGATGCCGGGCAGGAAGTTGCGCTGCTCATCGCGAAGGGGGACATAGAACGCGTGCACGCCATGGTCCACGCCGTGGGTGATGAGGTGCGCGAACACCACGGCGGCCAAACCGTCATTGGCGGCGTTGCCCAGGTAGTCCTTCCACGCGGCGCGGAACGGGGTGTGGATGACGAATTCCTGCGTCTCCGGTTCGTACGTGGCGGTGGTGGCGATGCTGGCAACGTCCGACCCGTGGCCGGTCTCGGTCATGGCGAACGCGCCGGGGGTCTTCAGGCTCATGATGTCCGGCAGCCACCTGTTGTGGTGTTCCGTGGTGCCCAGGTGCAGCACGGCGGCTCCGAACAGGCCCCACTGCACCCCGGCCTTGATCTGCAGCGAGGGGTCGGCGGTGACCAGTTCCTCGAAACCGGCGATGTTTCCGCCGTGATTGTCCTCTCCGCCGAGCCGCCGGGGGAAGGCACGGTGCACGGCCCCGGCGTCCACCAGGTACTTCAACTGGCCAACGACGCGTTCGCGGTGCTCAACCATCGGCAGGCCGTCGATCCGGTGGATTTCCGGCCGGCCGGCGAGGTCGCGCGCGGCTTGGCGGATCTCGGCCCAGCGGCCCAGCAGGACCTCGCCGAGCCCGGCCACGTCAACGGTAGCGCCGCTGTCTTCAACCGGTTCCGGGGTTTCGGCGGTGGGGGTATACGTCATCGGTTGTTCCTTCAGTCGTCACGAATGGGTCGGATGGTCTGCAGCGGCCGCGTCGGCGGCGACATGGCCGGCTCAGTCTGCGGCGCCGCGGGTCAGGCCCGGCGGTCCGGAACCTGCTCCCGGGTCTGCACGGCTGGGAGCGACTCCATGGAGCAGCCATTGGGTGAGCAGGCTGGTCATCAGCTCACGGCTTGGTTTGCTGCCGTCATCGGGTGCGGCCAGCCAGCGTTCGCCGGCAGCACGCACCATGCCGATGGCGGCCTTGGGCCAGTAGGATGCCGCGGCCAGTTCCGCGGCGCTGCCCGCGGAGGCGCTCAGGTGGCCGCGCAGCGGGGCTTCGATCATCGCCGTCACGTTGGCGAAGAAATCGTGAAGCACCGCGGAACTGCCGGTGTCCGGGGCAGCGGCGGCCAGTGCCGGCTCGCCGCGCAGTTGCTGCGGCACCGATGGATCGAAGGGGCCGTCCCGGGTGACGAACGCGTAGACGTGCGGCGAGGATTCCGCCATCTGCAGGTAGACCGAGACCATGGCGTGCAGGCCTTCCTGCGGAGTGGTCGCGCTGGCGGCGGCCTCCTGCAGCCGGGCCTGCATGCGGCCGATGACCACTTCGCCCATGGCCTGCTGCAGCCCGGCTTTGTCGCCAAAATACCGGTAGAAGACGGGCTTCGAGGTTCCGGCGGCCGCCGCGATGTCCTCCATCGAAGCGTCGGGGCCCAGCCGGTGCACTGCGTGCCGCGCGGCACGGATCAGTTCCCGGCGGCGCTCGGTCCGGTGGCGGTCCCAGCGGGCGGAGCGGCCGTCGGGACCGGACGTCGGAACCGCGGGGCGGACTGTGGCGCTATTCACGTTACCCAGCGTATCAGGTACGCTTGGTTACGGTAACTGACTTCGTTCCACCCTGCACCCGATTCACGAGGAGAGCCTTCATGGCCGCTTCACCTGACGCCACCGGCACCCGCACCGCCAACGTTCTGCGCAAGGCAGTCGTCATCGGCGGCAACCGTATCCCGTTTGCCCGTGCCAACGGGGCCTACACCCAGGCCAGCAACCAGGACATGCTGACTGCCGCATTGGACGGGCTGGTGGCCCGCTTCGGGCTGCAGGACGAGCGGATCGGCGAGGTGGCCGCCGGCGCGGTGCTGAAGCACTCGCGCGATTTCAACCTCACCCGTGAAGCGGTGATAGGATCCGCGCTGTCGCCGGAAACGCCCGCCTACGACCTGCAGCAGGCCTGCGCCACCGGACTGGAAACGGTGGTTGGCCTGGCCAACAAGATCAAGCTGGGGCAGATCGATTCCGCCATCGCCGGCGGCGTCGACTCCGCCTCCGATGCACCGATTGCCGTGAGCGAGGGGCTCCGGGCAGTTCTGCTGGAACTGCACCGCGCCAAAACGGTGCAGCAAAAGCTGACCACCTTGGCCAAGCTGCGCCCCAAGGACCTGGCACCCAACGCGCCGGACACGGCCGAGCCGCGGACCGGGCTGTCCATGGGGGAGCACCAGGCGCTGACCACTGCGGCGTGGAACGTCACCCGCGAGGCGCAGGACGAACTGTCCCTGGCCAGCCACCGCAATCTGGCGGCCGCCTATGAGCGCGGGTTCTTCGACGACCTGATGACGCCTTACCGCGGCCTTGCCAAGGACTCCAACCTGCGCGCCGACACCACGCTGGAGAAGCTGGCCAAGTTGCAGCCGGTCTTCGGCAAGAACCTGGGCGCCGAAGCGACCATGACCGCCGGCAATTCCACGCCGCTGACCGACGGCGCCTCCGCGGTGCTGATCGGTTCGGAGGAGTATGCGCGGAGCAATGACCTGCCGGTGCTGGCCGAGGTGGTCGACTCCGAGGCCGCAGCGGTGGATTTTGTGCACGGCAAGGAAGGCCTGCTGATGGCCCCCGCCTATGCCGTACCGCGGCTGCTGGCCCGGCAGGGCCTGACCTTTGCCGACTTCGATTTCTTCGAGATCCACGAAGCCTTCGCCGGCACCGTGCTGTGCCATATGGCGGCGTGGGAAAGCGAGGAATTCTGCCGCAACAAGCTGGGCCTGCAGAAGCCGTTGGGCGCCATCGACCGGACCCGCCTGAATGTCAACGGTTCGTCGCTGGCGACCGGACACCCCTTCGCCGCCACCGGCGGCCGGCTGGTGGCTACCCTCGCCAAGATGCTGCGCGAGAAGACCGACGCCGAGTCCCGCCCCACCCGTGGTCTGATCTCCGTGTGCGCCGCCGGCGGCATGGGCGTGGTGGCCATCCTGGAGGCAAACTAATGGCGGACCGGTACCTGGACCTGGTCAACGCCGGGCCCGCGAAGATCCTGGCCAAAAAGCTGGGACTGCCGCAGCCTGCCGTGCTGCGGCGCTACCGGCCGGGTGCTCCGCTGCTGCCCGGTCCCGTCCTGGTGCTGGGCTCCGGTTCCGGCGCCGACGTCCTGGCCAAGGAACTGCTCGGCTGGGATCTGGATGTCCGGCGGCATGTGGCGCCGAAGGAACGGCTGGGCGGCATCGTGCTGGTGCTCGACGAACTGGCCGCGCCGGAAGAACTAGCGGATCCGATGCTCACCGCCGGCTCCAGCCTCAGGGACCTGGCACCCGGCGGCCGGATCGTCACGATCTCCCGCCCCGCAACCGGGACCGGACAGCCCGCCCAGGCTGCGGCCAGGCAGGCGGTGGACGGGGCCTTGCGGTCGCTGGCCCATGAGCTGCGCGGCGGTGCCACCGGCAACGGGATTGTGCTGGGCGAGGGCGTGGATGCCGGTGCGCCGGCCGTCCTCGGCGCCTTGCGCTTCCTGCTCTCCGGCCGAAGCGCCTACGTCAACGGGCAGTTCCTCCTGGTTGGCTCCGGCGTGGCCTCGCTGCCGGCGGACCCGGACCGTCCGCTGGCGGGCAAGGTCGCCGTCGTTACCGGTGCCGCCCGCGGCATCGGTGCAGCAATCGCCGAGACCCTGCACCGCGACGGCGCCCGGATCATCGCCGTCGACGTCCCCGCGGCCGGGGAGCAGTTGGCGCAGGTCGCCAACCGGATCGGCGCTACCGCGCTGCAATTGGACATCACCGCCGCGGACGCGGGCGCCAAGATCGCAGCCCACGCCGCGGAGCGGAACCACGGGCTGGACATCGTGGTGCACAATGCCGGCATCACCAGGGACAAGCTGCTGGCCAACATGGACCAGGCGAAATGGGACTCGGTGATCGCGGTCAATCTTGCCTCGCAGCTGAGGATGAACGAGCAACTGCTGGCGTCGGGCGTCCTCCGCGAAGCTCCGCGGGTGGTGTCGCTGGCCTCCACCAGCGGGATTGCAGGCAACCGCGGGCAGACCAACTACGCCGCCTCCAAGGCGGGCATCATCGGCATGGTCCGCGCCTCGGCGGCCGCCTTCGCCGACGCCGGCGGCAGCATCAACGCGGTCGCGCCCGGCTTTATCGAGACGGACATGACCGCCCGGATGCCGTTCGTGACCCGCGAAGTGGCACGCCGGCTGTCCTCGCTGCAGCAGGGCGGCAGGCCGCTGGACGTCGCCGAAGCGGTCTCCTTCCTGGCCAGCGATGCCGCGGGCGGGATCAATGGCCAGACGCTGCGCGTCTGCGGCCAGAGCATGGTCGGCGCATGAGCGAGGTCATCCTGGGGGAAATGCCCACGCTCTCGCGGCTGTATCTGACGGCTGCCTCCACGGCGGCGCGGCACAAGCTGGGCGTCGGCCAGCAGACCGATCAGCTCCCGGCGGTGCGGCACACCGTGGACGGCGTGCACATCGCCCCGGAGCGGCTCAGCGGCTTCCAGCAGCTGATGCACGGCACCGTGCGGGACACCTTGCCCTCGGTGTTTCTGCACTCGGTTGCCTTTCCGGTGGTGATGAGCGTGATGACACGGCCGGACTTCCCGCTCCCGCTGCTCGGCATGGTGCATCTGGCCAACCGGGTGAACCATCTGCGGCCGGTCCACTTCGCGGAGCCGTTGACCGTGACAGCTTGGGCCGAAGGCCTGCGCGGCCACCACGCCGGCACCCAGGTGGAACTTCATACCCGGATCGAGGCCGGGGGCGAAACCGTGTGGGAGGGCGTATCGGACTATCTGGCCAAGGCGGTCTACCTGCCCGGACTGGACAAGGCTTTGAGGCCGGAACGCACCGATTTCATCCCGCCGCAGCCGACGGCGCGTTGGCGGCTCGGTCCCGAAGCCGGCCGCGAGTACGCCGGTGTCTCCGGTGACTTCAACCCGATCCACTTGAGCGCGGTATCGGCCAAGATGCTGGGACTCAAGCGGTCCATCGCGCACGGCATGTACCTGGCCTCCCGGGTCCTGACCAGCGTGGAAGCCACGGCCAGCGAACCCTTTGCTTGGCGCATTGATTTCGCTGCCCCGGTCTTCCTTCCTGCCACGGTGGCCGTACGGATCCATGACACGGAACGGGACGGATCGTGGGAAGCGTCCGAGTTCACCGGCTGGGGAGAGCGCAGCCACCGGCTCCACTTCACGGGCAGCGTCAACACGCTCGCGGGGTAGCACGGGACCGTACGCCGGTTCAGGTGGCAGCTGCCTTGCGTTCAAGCACGTCGCGTTCGCGGTCGTTCTTGGCCAGGGCGGCTGCGGCGACGAACTCGGCCCGTGCCTCGTTCGGCCGGCCGAGCCTGGCCAACAGCTCGGCCCGCACGCTGGGCAGCAGATGCGATCCGCGCAGCGCCCCCGTCGAGACCAGGCCGTCCACGATGGCCAGCGCTGTGGCGGGCCCGGTGGCCATGGACACCGCCACGGCCCGGTTGAGCTCGACCACCGGGCTGGGCGCAATCCGGCCGAGCGCCTCGTAGAGCAACACGATCTGTGCCCAGTCGGTCCGGTCGACGCTGGGCGCCACCGCGTGGCACTCGGCGATGGCGGCCTGCAGCGCGTAAGTGCCGCGGCCGCGGCCCAGCCTGTCCGCCCGGGCCAGTGCCGCGCGGCCGCGTCCTATCTGCGCGCGGTCCCAGCGGGTGCGGTCCTGGTCGGCCAGCAGCACGGGGGTGCCGTCCGGCCGGGTGCGGGCGCCGAACCGCGAGGCCTGCAGTTCCATCAGGGCGACCAGCGCGTGCGCCTCGGGTTCCCGCGGCACCAGCGAAACCAGCACCCGGCCGATGCGCAGGGCTTCGCCGGCCAGATCCGGCCGGATCCAGCGTTCCCCGGAGGTTGCGGCATAGCCTTCGGTGAACATCAGGTAGATGACCCGGAGGACACCGCCCAGCCGCGGCCCCCATTCGTTTGGTTCCGGGACGTCGAAGGGGACTTTCGCCGCGGCCAGTGTCTTCTTGGCGCGGACAATCCGCTGCTGGACCGTGGCTACCGGGAGCACGAACAGCCTGGCGATTTCCTCGCTGGACAGACCGCCCACAATCCGTAGCGTCAAGGTCACTTGTGCCTCCCGGGAGAGCACCGGATGGCAGGCGGTGAAGACCAGCCGGAGCACGTCGTCCGGAACCGGATCCCAGGACGTGGCGTCCTCGTCCTGCAGCCCGCGGGCCAGCAGTTGGTAGCGGTTGTCGAGGCGTTCGGCCCGGCGCCAGGCGTCAATCGCCTTGCGCTTGGCCACGGAGGTCAGCCAGGCGGCAGGATTACGCGGCGTACCGGTGTCCGGCCATTGGAGCAGCGCATCGGCTACGGCTTCCTGCGCCATGTCCTCGGCAAACCCGACGTCACCCGTGGCCCGGGCCAGCGCGGCAACGATCCGGGCACCTTCGATGCGCCAGACGGCATCCAGGCGGCGCCGGACCACCGCTGCCCCTTCCGGGTCCGTGCCCGCCACCGCTGCCCCCTCCCGCGCCGCGGAGGCTACGCGTTCTCCGCGCGCAGCTTCGCCTCTTGTTCGCGCCAGCCTTCTTCCTTCTGGATGTACTCGTTGTCGGAGAACTCGGCGAAGTCGGCGGCCTCGGTCACGCGGCGCACTTCCAGCTTGGAGCCGGGGCCCAGCGGACAGCGGCTGGCCCATTCGGCAGCTTCTTCCTTGGACGCCACCTGAACTATCCAAAAGCCATTGAACAGCTCGTGGGTTTCGCCGTAGGGGCCGTCGGTGACGAGCGGCGGATCTTCCGAGAAGTCGACGACGAAGGCCGTGCCGTCGGACAGGTCGGCCAATCCGTCACCGCCGAGCATGATGCCGGCGTTGATCATGGACTCGTTGTAGGCGCCCATTTTGTTGATCATTTCTTCGAACGGCATGGCCTTGGAGGCCTCGAGGGCTTCGTCGGTGGACCGCATGATGAACATGTACTTCACGGCTATCTCCTTCTGTGACCGAGGACGCGGTGTGCGCCTTCTACTATGCCGTCGAACGGCGAACAGGGATATCGACACGGGCGGAAAATTTTCTTTCATCACCGTGTCGGCCGTCGTTCCGGCCACCGCCGCCGCGCTTATGCTGTCCCTATGACCGCCGATGCTCAGCTAGCCGACCGCGCCCGGACGCTCGATGCCACCGACCCGCTGGCCGCTTACCGTTCCCGTTTTGTGGGCCACGACGACGAATCTGTCACTGCCTACCTGGATGGCAATTCGCTGGGCCGGCCGCTGGCCGCCAGCGTGGACCGGGTCCGGGACCTGATGCTGCAGCAGTGGGGCGGCCGGCTGATCCGGGCCTGGGACGAGGGCTGGCTGGCGCTGCCCGAGCGGATCGGCGACGAATTGGGCCGGGTGGTGCTGGGTGCCGCTCCGGGCCAGTGCGTGGTGGCCGATTCCACCACCGTGCTGCTCTACAAGCTGGCCCGTGCCGCGATTGCCGCCCGTCCCGGCCGGCGGCGCATCCTGGTGGACCGGGACAATTTTCCGTCCGACCGCTTCATCGTGGAGGGCATTGCCGCCGAATGCGGCCTGGAGCTGGACTGGCTCGAACCGCCGCATGCCGGGGGAGTCACGGCGGAAGCGGTGCGCGCCGCCGTCGGGCCGGACACGGCGCTGGTCTTGCTCAGTCATGTGGCCTACCGCTCCGGCTACCTTGCGGACATTCCCTCCATCACCACAGCGGCGCACGACGCCGGTGCCTTGGTTTTGTGGGACCTGTGCCATTCCGCGGGGGTGCTTCCCGTGGAACTGGATGCGTGGGGCGTGGACCTGGCCGCAGGCTGCAGCTACAAGTACCTGAACGGTGGCCCGGGTGCGCCCGCGTGGGCCTACGTGCGGACAGAGCACCAGCACTTCCAGCAGCCGATCCAGGGCTGGCTGGGCAGTACGGAGCCCTTCGAGATGGGCCAGGGGTACCAACCCGCCGGCGGCATCCGCCGGTTCGCCTCCGGGACTCCACCGATCCTCGGGATGACCGCGATCCAAGACATGATCGCGCTGATCGACGAGGCAGGCCTGGCCGCCGTCCGGGACAAGTCCGTCGCCCTGACCGAGTTCGCCATCGAAGCCGTGCAGGCGGCGTTGGCCGATTTCGGCGTCGCCATCGCCTCGCCGCTGGATGCGGCAGAACGCGGTGGGCACGTCACCATCGACCATCCGGCCTTCAAGCACGTCACCGTCCGGCTCTGGGAACAGGGCGTGATCCCGGACTTCCGCGAACCGGACGGCATCCGGCTGGGGCTCTCGCCGCTGTCCACCAGCTTCGCGGAAGTGTGGCGTGGGATCGCGGCGATCCGGGCCGAGTTGGAACGCGCCTGACTAGACGGGCTTAGCCGGCCCTGCGGACCATCCGGATCTCGTGCAGGCCGGCCCACAGGCCGGTCAGCGGTTCGCGGCGCCCGTCCGGAGCGAACCCGTGCTTGTGGAAGAACGCCCGGGCGCGGGGACTGTCCTCGAGGACCCACAGCAGCGCCGGCTTGCTGCCGATGGCGGCATCCAGCAGCCGCTCGCCCAGCCCGGTGCCGTGGGCCTGCTCCAGCACGTAGAGCATCTGCAGTTCGAACGGCAGGTTGGCGTCGCCGTCGTCGTCCTGAGCGGGGCCGGCGCCGGCACAACCCACGATCCGGCCGGAAGGATCCTCCGCGATCCACAGTTCTGCCCCGGCCGCCAAGCCGCGTGCCCACCAGTCGATCTGCTGCTTCCGCCGGGCGGCTTCGGCGGCAAAGAAGGATGCGGGACGCTGCGTGGCGTAGGTTTCCCGCCACGCAGCCAACTTCATGTCCAGGGTTGCGGGAACATCATCGCCGGTGGCGCGGCGGACGCGGTAATCGGGAGTTGGCACCTATGAATCTTAGCGGTGCGGGCAGGCCGTCACCGGCGGAAATGGTCTACCGCCAGCTGGTAGCTGTGTGCCGTCAGCGCAGCGGTCTGCTCCCAGCCGAAGGAGGAGGCGTGCACGGCCGCATTCGCGCCCAGCCGCCGGCGGAATTCCGGATAGTCGTGCAGTTCGCGCAGCGCACCGGCCCACCGGGCAGGGTCGTGTCCATCCACCAGCAGGCCGGTGAGACCGTGGCTGACCGCCACCGGCAGCCCGCCCACGTTGGTGGCGACCACTGGAGTGCCGCATGCCTGCGCCTCCAGGGCCACGAGCCCGAACGATTCGCTGAAGGATGGAACCGCCACCACATCGGCGCTGCGGAAGGTGGCCGCCAGCTCGGCCGGCTCCACGGGCGGCGAGAGCGCCACGATGTCGTCCAGCCCCAGCTGCGTGGCCAGGGCAGGCAGGTCCAGCTCGGCGGCCCCGCTGGCCTCGCCGGTGATGGAGATCCGCAGCCGGACGTCCGGCCGCTGCCGGCGAAGTTCCGCTGCCGCGGCCAACAGCACTTGCGGCCCCTTGAGCGCCTGGATGCGGCCCGCGAACACCAGGTGGAAGGTATCCGGCCCTAGCCCGGCCGCCGCCCGGTCCCGCACCCGGCCCTCCGGACGAAATGTCCGCAGGTCCACGCCGGGCGGGATCACGTCCACCGTCCCCTCATCGGCGCCGTAGAGGTCCACCAGTTCGCACGCCTCGGTCAGCGTGTTGGCGATCAGCCGGCCAGCCCCGGAGGCAATGGCTTGTTCGCCGCGGACCCGGGACTCCGGCTCCGGTGCCTCGCCGGGCTGCAGGTGAAGGTTCTTGACCAGCCCCATGGTGTGCATTGAATGCACCAGCGGAATCTGCCAGTCCCGCTGCAGGCGCAGTCCCACCGCACCCGAGAGCCAGTAGTGCGAGTGCAGCACGTCGTATTTGGCACCGTCCTGCTGCGTGAACTGCCGCAGCGACGCCTCCAATGCGGCCAGCCGCTGCGGCACCTCCTCCTTGGCCACGATGTCGGCCGGTGCGCCGTCCAGGTGGATCACGCGAACGCCGGCGCGGGGATGCTCCACCGGTTCCTGGCCGTCATGTTGGGAGCGGGTGAAAACGTCGACGGCGGTACCCAGGGCCGCCTGTTCCCTCGCGAGCGCGCGGACGTAGACGTTCATGCCGCCGGCATCGCCTCCGCCGGGCCGGGCCAGCGGCGACGTATGCAACGACAGCACGGCGATGCGGTCCGCGCCGACCATGCTCCACCTCCGTGCCGTGTGCCCGGCCGGTACGTCTCCAGCCGTGGAAAACCGACCTGTTGCCGATTTTGTCTAGCAGCAACTGTAGCCGTCCGGACCCGTGGCAGCCGCTCGATGACAAGTCAGTGCATGGTGAAGCGGTTCGCGACCGCGTCGTGGGCCCCGGGGATGTGGGTCAGCGCGCCGAACACATGGTTGCGGGCGGCGAGCATTGCCGGCGGCAGCGGCCGTCCCAGCGCCATGTTCAGGTGGGCCTGCCAGGTGGCGGTGGCTGCAGCCCGGTGCCGGTCCGCTTCGAACTGCCGTAGCGCCGCCGCCGTCGGCTCGCCCCGCAGTGCCGCGGCCATGATCGGGGCCAAGGCCGCCGCGTCCAGCCAGCCCAGGTTCATGCCCTGCCCGCCGATCGGGCTGATTTGGTGTGCCGCGTCCCCGATTAGCGCGAGCCGGCCCGCGACCAGGCGGCGCGGCATCCTGGAACTGACCGAGAAGGCACTGAGCATGGTGCAGCTCTCCGGTTCCGGTCCTATGCCGGTGCGCCGCGCGATGAGGGAGGCCAGGCCTGCGGCCGTGGGATGACTGACCACGCCGGGCATCCGGGCCACCCAGCGCCGGGTGCCGCCGGGCAGCGGAAAGGATTCGACGATTCCACCGGCCTCCAAAAAGAGCACGGCGGTGCTGCCGTCCGGCGTGGTGTCGGCGAAATCCCCCATCAGGTAGGCGTCCGGATAGGTCCGCGTCCGTACCGCGACGCCGCGTTGCCGGCGCAACGCCGAATACGCGCCATCGGCAGCCACGACCAGCCTGGCGCGGACAGTGGACGTGTCCGGGCCGGCCGGATGCTCCGCGTCCCGGTCCGCTGCCCGTTCCGGTCCGGCTCCCGGGCGCGTTCCGGATCCCGGTCCCGCGCCCACGCGGCAGGACAGCGTGACGGTTGCCCCGTCGTCGTCCGCGCCGTGGACGTGCACGCCGCGTTGCAGGGCACCCGGACGCAGCGCTTCCAGCTGCTCCTCCAGCAGTTGTTCGGTGATCACCTGCGGTACGGCCAGCACGTAAGGATGCCGGCCGGGGACCGCCTCGAAGGACAGTGATGCGACCTCACGGCCGCGGCTGCGGGCCGTGCCGCGGCGGATGCGGACTCCTGCCGCCAGCAGCGCGGGACCCACGCCCGCATCGTCGAGCACGGCCAAGGCCGGCGGATGGATCCCGATCGCGCGGGAATGGATGCTGCGCGACGTCCGCTGCTCCAGCACCGCCACGTCCAGTCCGCGCCGGGTCAGGAGGAGGGCCATCAGCAGTCCCACCGGGCCGCCACCCACGACGGCGACATCGTGCAGCTTGTCTTCGGCCCGAGGGACACCGGTCCGGCGCCGCGGGGACAGCTGATCAGTCATCGGTCCCTCGCACCAGCAGCTGCCGGAAGCGTGAATCCCGCACCACTTGCCAATCCGGCGGTACTGCGGCGCGTAGCTCCGCCGGCGTGTAGCTGCGGCGGATGGAGGTCAGGCCGTCGCGGCGGATCAAGGATCGGTGGAAGAACGGCAGGGTCCCGGCGGCGAACAGCAGATACGCCGGCCGGCTGCGGATGATATCGCTGTGCACTGCGAGGGAACGCGTCAGCCGGCGCGAGTCCTCCAGCAGTCCGGCCAGCTCCGCGGCGGTCAGGTGATGCAGCAGATGGTTGGATACCACCGCGTCGAAACGATGCCCTTCGGCGACCAGCTCCGAGCTGAAGGCCTGCCGGAACTCCAGTCCCGGCAGTGGCGGCCGCGAGATGGCGAAGTCGTGCGCGCGGGGGTCGGGGTCGATCGCAGTGATCCGCAACCCCAGGCCGTCGCGGGCAGCCCAACGCGTGAGCATCCCCGGCACGTCGCCGCCACCGGAGCCAATATCCAGCAGGGTGGGATGCTCGATGGCGGCCAGGCGGGGCCGGAGCAGCCGCCGGTAGATGCCGTGCCAGCCCGAGACCGCCCGGTTGATCAGCGGAAACTGGGCATAGGTGCGCCGGAGCATGGCGGGATCGCAGTCGGGTTTGTCCATTTCCTCCACCGCGTCGGTGGCGCGGGTGGCGAGGAATGTTTGCCTGCTGTACGCCGGTGAGTGGGGGGCCACGGCGGTCCGCTCCGGCTAGACCGCGGCTGCGGCGGCGGTGTGCTGGGCCTGCAGCGTGACGGCCGGGACGGTCTTGGTAAACAGTCCGGTCTCCACCGTCAGTCCCGGGCCGAAGGCCATGGAGCAGATCCTTTCCTCGGCCGCGCCCGGCGGTTGCTCCAGTATGTGCTTGAGCACGAACATCACCGTGGCGCTGGACATGTTCCCGTAGCGCCGGAGGGTTTCGCGGGCCGGCACCAGTTGTTCCTCGGTCAGCGCGAGCTTGGCCTCCACCTTGTCCAGGATGCTCCGTCCACCCGGGTGGATCGCCCAGTGCTCTATGTCGCGGTACGGTTTGGCCGCCAGCGCCGGCTCACGGGCCAGCAGCGGCTCCAGTGCGCCGACGATATGTTCGTCGATGATGTGCGGAACATACGTGCCGAGGACCATCTCGAAGCCTTCGTCGCCGATGTTCCAGGCCATGGATTCTTCGCCCACCGGGGTGAGGATGGTTTCAAAGTGGTCCAGCCGGATGGCGGGGCCGGTCTCCTCCAGATCGCGGGCGGTGATGATCGCGGCTGCGGCACCGTCCGCGAACAGCGAGGAGCCAACGATGGTGTCCGGGTCGTTGGACGTGCGCACGTGCAGCGTGCACAGTTCTGCCGAAACCACCATGACTACGGCTTGTGGATCGGCGTCGCAAAACAACTTGGCCGCGCGGAGCGCCGGGAAGGCGGCATAGCAGCCCATGAAACCCAGATGATAGCGCTGCACGGAGGGGTCGAGTCCGAGTGCACGCACGATCTTGTAGTCGGGGCCGGGATTGAAGAAGCCGGTGCAGGAGACGGTGATTAGGTGCGTGATGTCCTCGGGGCCAATCCCGTCGCAGGCAGCCAGCGCCTTGCCGGCGGCTTCAATGAACAGCGGGGTGGCCTTGGCTGCGAAAAAATCGTTGCGCACCTTGGTGCTGGGGGAGAGCAGCTGCCGGGAACCGGCGTCGAAGAACACCGGATTCTCGGCCCGCCTTGCCGTGGTGAGCTCGTCGACGGCGGCGTGCCGCGTGTCAATGCCGGACTGGTCGAACGAGGTGGTCACCAGCCGCTGCCCCAAGCGCGTCAGCCCGGGCTGCGTGGCAAACACGTCACGCGCCTCGGACTGGATCAGGACCGTCTCCGGAACAGCGGTTTCCAAGGACCTCAGCGTGACCGTCATAGTCCATTCATAAGGCAGCCGGCCGCGGAAAACAATGGACCGGCCGCCAGAATGCCCGGCTGAACCGCATCACCGGCGCGCGCGTCTTACCGGATGAGGGCCCTGCCCGGAGCCTAAGGAGCGGAATCCGATGGACTACCAAGTCAATGCGCTGCCGCTGCACGTGCTCCTGGTCCACGCGACGGTGGTGTTCATTCCACTCACCGCACTGTGCATTGTGCTGAGCTTGGTTTGGCCGGCAGCGCGGCGCAGGTTGGGGATCGCCACCCCTCTGATCGCGCTGCTGGCTTTGGTACTGGTGCCGATCTCCCAACAGGCCGGGCACTGGTTGTTCCTGCGGATGGACCAGACGCCGCTGGCGGTAGAACACATGCGCCTGGGCGACATGATGCTGCCCTGGGTGATCGGCCTGTTCATCGTGGCGCTGGGGGTATGGCTCTGGTTCCGCTATGGAACGACGGCGGCTGCCGCCTGGCGGCGCAGGCTCGGCGCCGGGTACCGCATCATCGCGGCGGTGCTGGTCGTCGTCGTGCTGGGGGTGTGTGCCGGCGCCACGGTGGCGGTGGTGCTGACCGGTGAGTCCGGATCGCGGGCGGTCTGGGAGGGGCGCTTTTCCGAGCCGCCGCCGCTGCCGTAGCCCGGCTCCGCCGGCCGCCAGCACCGACGGGGCGCGCCGCCAGGCTACCGGCCGAGACGCTGGTAGGAGGAAGCGAAGTGGATCAACGGATCGGCGCTCTCCGCACCGGGAGCGTCGCGGCCCATGGCCAGCACCGCGCCGACGATCAGTAAATGTGTTGCCGCCGGATGCACGGCGGTGGTCCTCAGTTCGAACCATGCCGGAGCTCCGCCGATCACGGCAGCGCCGGTGGCCGGGCCGCGCCGGTACGGAACCTGGTTGAGCAGGCCTTCCACCGGGTTGCCGGGGCTCGCCAGCCAGTTCGCGGTGCCCTGGTGACGGGCGGCCAGCAGGCTCAGCGCCCACGTCCCGGAGCTCGCCACCGCGTCGCAGATCCGGGACTCCTCAAAGAGACTGACCAGCATGGTGGGCGGGTCATAGGAGACGGACAGAAATCCGCTGACGGTTGCCGCGTAGTCCCGGTTCCGCCACCGGGCCGAGACCACCGCGACGCCCGAGGCGATGTCCGCGCTCAACGCGCGGTAGACGTCGATGTCCCGCTGGTCCGGCGCGTCCGGCCGAAGCCGATGGCCCGCCGGTTCTCCGTCCAGTTCCATGCCGCCATCTTTGCATGCGGGCCCCCAGAAGCGCGTGCCGCCGGCAACCTACGGACTGCGGCGGCAACCGCTGACTCGACAGCGCCGGCGCTGCAGGAAAGAATCTTCAGATGAGTGAGGCGGCTGAGTTCATCGACTTCACGCTGCAGCGGGAGGCCAGCGAGGAACGGGCGCGGGCAGAGAAGGAACCGGGCGATGGCTTGCGCTACTACGGCGCGTCCGTCGGTGCGGTGCGGGGCACGATCCGCGACGCCGGCCGGAAGTTCCGGCCGCTTTCGCATGATCAGGTCACGGCACTCAGTTCCGAGTTGTGGACGCAACCGGTCTTCGAACTGCGCCTGGCCGCCGTGGTGCTGCTGCAGTCGAACCAGCGTCTCTTGCGGAACTCCGACCTGACCCGGATCGAAGGTTTTCTGCGCGACGCACGAACGACGGCGCTCGTGGATCCGCTCGCGGTCGACGTCGTGGGCCCTCTGATCCTGGGGCTGACGGACCAGTCCCGCGCCCGGGCCGAGTCGATCCTCGATCGCTGGGCACGGGCGCCGGACCCGTGGCTGCGCCGGGCTGCCATCCTCGCTCCGCTGCGGGCAGTACGATCCGCCGGCCTAGACGCGGACGCGGTGCTGCGCCGGACACGTGCTGCGGCGGAGAACGATGACAGCGAGATTGTCCAGGAGGCGGTCGCCGTGATGTGCACCGAATGGGCAAAAAACGCTCCCGGGCGGGTCCCGTCCCGCTAGCGGCTCCACTGCGCCGCTCATGACGGAACGGGCAGCGGACACAAAAAAGCCCCGGGAATCCCGGGGCTTTCTTTGTGCGCAGGAAGGGACTCGAACCCTCACCCTCAATAAGAGGACTAGCACCTCAAGCTAGCGCGTCTACCATTCCGCCACCCGCGCAGGTGGAGTTTTCGAACGATGATCAGGAGCCCTCGGGCGCACTGATTCCGTTGAAAGCAGCGAGAAAAACTCTAACATGTTTTGTCGGAACTGTTGAATCGGGACACGGCGTGCCCGGCGGTGCCGGCGGCACGCCGGTTACCCGGCGTGGACGCTGCGGAGGCGCAACTCGGCGCTGCTGCTGGCTCTGACGCCTCTGCTGGATAGGCTGGGGGACAGACATCGACTTCGAGGGAGCCTTCATGACCGCACCGAACCCGCACGATGAAGTGGTCCGGATCTGCCAGGAACTGATCCGGATCGACACCTCCAACTACGGCGGTAATGAGGGCCCGGGGGAGCGGCAGGCCGCCGAGTATACGGCGGGCCTGCTGGAAGAGGCCGGGCTGGCCACCGAAGTGTTCGAGTCCGCGCCACGCCGGGCTTCCGTCGTGACGCGGATGGCCGGCTCGGACCCCTCGGCCCCGGCGCTGGTGGTGCACGGCCATCTTGATGTGGTGCCGGCGCAGGCCGACGACTGGCAGGTGGACCCGTTCAGCGGCGAGGAGCGGGACGGGCTGATCTGGGGCCGGGGAGCCGTGGACATGAAGGACATGGACGCGATGATCCTCTCGGTCGCGCGGCATATGTCCCGCAGCGGCATCCAGCCCCGCCGGGACATCATCTTCGCGTTCTTCGCTGATGAAGAGGCCGGCGGCACTTACGGGGCACGCTGGGCGGTGGAGAACCGGCCCGAGCTTTTCGACGGGGCCACCGAGGCGATCTCGGAAGTGGGCGGTTTCTCCGCCACCATTGGCGGCCGGCGGGCCTATCTGCTGCAGACCGCCGAGAAGGGAATTGCCTGGCTCCGGCTCGCCGTCGCCGGCCGCGCCGGCCACGGTTCGCAGATCAACACCGACAACGCGGTCACGACGCTGGCTGCCGCGGTGGCGAGAATCGGATCACATCGGTGGCCCATCGAGTTGACGGATACCACCCGGCAGTTCCTGGACGGCGTCACCGAACTGACCGGGGTCGAGTTTGACCCGGACAACCCGGAGATTCTGCTCAAGGAGCTGGGGACGGTGGCCCGCTTCGTCGGCGCCACCCTGCAGAACACCTCGAATCCCACCGTGCTCAAGGCCGGTTACAAGGAGAACGTGATTCCCGGCCTAGCCGAGGCGCGGATCGATGCCAGGACACTGCCGGGCCAGGAGGAATTGGTGCTGGCCACCATCCGCGAACTCGCGGGTCCGGGCGTGGACGTGAGCTACGTGCACCAGGACAGGTCGCTGGAAGTACCGTTTGCCGGGAATCTGGTGGATGCCATGGTGGACTCGCTGAAGCACGAGGATCCGGACGCGGTGGTGCTTCCGTACACGCTCTCCGGCGGCACCGACAATAAGTCGCTGGCCCGGCTGGGCATCACCGGGTACGGCTTTGCACCGCTGCGGCTGCCGGAAGAGCTGGACTTCACCGGCATGTTCCATGGGGTGGACGAACGGGTGCCGGTGGAATCGCTGAAGTTCGGCACCCGGGTGCTGCAGCGGCTGCTCACCACCTACTGATCTCTGTACGTACGACGAAAGGACCACCGGCATGCCTGCCAGTGTTGAAGAACTGCTCCCGGACGCGCTGCTGGAAACCATCCGTGGACGGGCCGCAGGCTACGACGAGGCGAACAGCTTTTTCCACGAGGACTTCGCCGATCTGGTCGAGGCCGGCTACCTGAAAATGTTCGTGCCGGAAGCAGACGGGGGCCTGGGCTACTCGCTGGAGGAGGCGGTCAGGGCGCAGATGCGGCTGGCCGGCGCGGCTCCGGCCACGGCGTTGGCGGTCAACATGCACTTGGTGTGGACCGGCGTCGCCCGCGTGCTCCAAGCCCGCGGCGACAACACGCTGGACTATGTCCTGGCCGAGGCGGGCCGCGGCGAGGTCTTCGGCTTCGGCGTTTCCGAGGCCGGCAACGACCAGGTCCTGTTCGACTCGCGCACGGTGGCGGCGCCCCGCGAGGACGGCGGCTATGAATTCACCGGGACGAAGGTCTTCACCAGCCTGTCTCCGGCCTGGACCCGGCTGGGCATCTTTGGCCGGGACGACTCCGGCGTGGAACCGCAGCTGGTGTGGGCGTTCATCGACCGCGATAAGCCGGGCTACCGGATCAAGGACGACTGGAACACGCTGGGAATGCGCGCCAGCCAGTCCAATACCACCGTGCTGGAAGGCGCGGTTGCGGCGCCGGACCGGATCTTCCGGAAGCTGCCGGTGGGCCCCAACCCGGATGCCTTGATCTTCGGCATCTTCGCGTGCTTCGAAATCCTGCTTTCGTCCGTGTATGCGGGGATCGGCACCCGTGCCCTGGACCTGGCAGCGGAAGCCGTGCACCGCCGTCGTTCCCTGAAAACGGGCAAGAGCTACGCGCAGGATCCGGACATCCGCTGGCGGGTGGCCGATGCCGCACTGGCGATGGACGGGCTGTACCCGCAGCTGGCGTCCATTGCCCGCGACGTGGACACACTGGCCGACCACGGCAAGCTATGGTTCGCCAAACTGGCGGGCATCAAAATCAGGGCCACCGAAACTGCCAAGGACGTGGTGGAGAAGGCCGTCCGCGTCTCCGGCGGCGGCGGATACTTCCGCGGCGGGGAGCTCGAGCGGCTGTACCGCGACGTGTTGGCCGGGCTGTACCACCCGTCGGACGACGAGTCGGCGCACAGCACCATCGCCACGGCCTGGTTGGGGCCGTTGGACGACTGAAGCGGACGGTTCATGCAGCGCGGCGCACCGCCTGGCGGGGTTCAGGCGGTGCGTTCGACCCTGAGCACCCGGCGGCGAAGCCAGTACTTGCGGCCGCCGCCCAGATACAGGCGGGTGCGCACCAGGTCCCATTTGCCGTACTCGGCGTGATCGGTCAGCACCCGGCGTGCTTCCCCGACGGATTCGCCTTTGCTGACAGTGAGGACCAGGTATTCGTACTGCCGGGCGTAGTCGCGTTCGCGGGTGACAGCGGCACCCAGAAATTGTTCTCTCATTGCCCTCCTGTTCTATTCACTTATTCTCCACATTGCGGCTAACGTCTACATCATGAGCATTGATCCGCGTGTCGCACTGGAGTCCCTGGTTTCCGCGCTGCAGGAACATCTGGCCGCCGCATCGAGCCGCCGGGGTGAAGACGATCCTGCCGTGGAAGCAGCCTTCTCGTCCATTATGGAATCCTTCGAGACGTATGAGGACGCGCTCTACGATGCTTACGGCGAAGTGACGCCGCTGGTCATTTACGATGAGTCGGACGACGACGACATGGACGACCCCGACGACGTGGTGGACCCGTTCGACGACGATCTGGAAATCGAAGAAAAGTAGGGCCGGCGCGCCGGGATCAGGGCGCCGGCGTTGATGCGGCGTATAGTTCAGGGCGCGGAAATTTCGTCCAGCACGTGGGCAATCTCGGCAGGCAAAGCATCCAGCGGAGCCTTGAGGATCTCATCCAGCTGCGCCGGCGTTCGCGGTCCCACCACGGCGGTGCCGACGGCGGGCCGCTGCAGCACCCAACTCAGGGCCAGATCCAGCGGCTGGACGTCCAGGCCGCGGGCCGCCGTAGCCAGCGCGTCCACAATCCGGGCCGGCCGGCCGGACAGATACGGCTCCACGAAGCCAGCATGCTGCTCCGAGGCGGCCCGTGAGTCGGCCGGTGTACCGGTGCGGTATTTACCGGTCAAGACGCCGCGTCCCAACGGCGACCACGCCATCACACCCGGGCCCAGCGCGGTGGCGGCCGGAATCACTTCAGCTTCTGGTCGGCGCTGCAGCAGCGAGTACTCGTTCTGCACCGCGACCAGCGGAACCGGGCTGACCGAGACCGCCCGGGCCAGCTGCCAACCGGAATAGTTGGACACGCCAACATAGCGCGCACGGCCGGAGGAAACGGCGTGTTCGAGCGCGGACAGGGTTTCTTCCAGCGGAGCCGAGGCATCGTCCCAGAGGTGGACCAGCCACAGATCCAGGTAGTCGGTGCCCAGCCGGGCCAAGCTGGCGTCGAGGCTGCGCAGCATGGCGCCGCGGGAAGTGTCCACCTCGCGCCGGCCCTCGCTGCGGGTCACGCCGGCCTTGGAAACCACCAGCACTTCCTGCCGGGGGACCAGTTCGC
This sequence comes from Arthrobacter sulfonylureivorans, assembly GCF_022637435.1. Lineage (NCBI taxonomy): Bacteria > Bacillati > Actinomycetota > Actinomycetes > Micrococcales > Micrococcaceae > Arthrobacter > Arthrobacter sulfonylureivorans. The sequence continues at coordinate 2,265,110 of NZ_CP093326.1, read as the reverse complement.
CCAGGAACGCGCCGAGCATGGCCTCGCTCCGGCCCTCGGCGTACGGCGCGGCGGTGTCCAGCAGCGAGCCGCCGGCGTCGAGATAGGCGCGCAGCATGGCGCCGGCGCCCTCCTCGTCCGTCTCCTCGCCCCAGGTCATCGTTCCCAGCGACAGCTGCGGGACCTTCAGCCCGCTGTTACCCAAGCGCTTGTGCTCCATACAGCCAGCTTATGGCCTGCGGCGCCGTGCCCTTGGCAGCGGCCCGCCGACGCCGTGCCCCCGATCCGCCTGCACCGGGCGGGGACACCCGTCCTCATACCGCGGGCGGAACTTCGCCCGGGGGACTGTGTCTGGTTCCGTTTCCGGGGCCCGCGTGCCATAGGGTCTACTGTGTGAATTGGCTAGAAGCAATCCTCTTGGGCCTGGTGCAGGGCCTGACCGAGTTCCTCCCGATCTCGTCCAGCGCACACCTGCGTATCGTGGGCGAGTTCCTGCCCGGTGCCGCCGATCCCGGGGCTGCTTTCACCGCCATCACCCAGCTGGGCACCGAAACCGCCGTCGTCGTCTATTTCTGGCGCGACATCGTCAACATCGTCAAGGCCTGGTTCGGCTCGCTGACCGGCAAGGTGCCGCGCAACGATCCGGACGCCCGGATGGGCTGGCTGGTCATCATCGGCTCGATCCCCATCGGCGTGCTCGGGCTGCTGTTCCAGGACCAGATCGAGTCCACCTTCCGGAGCCTGTGGATCGTGGCCACCATGTTGATTGTCTTCGGCCTGTTCCTGGCCGTCGCGGACTCCATCGGCAGCCATACCCGCACGCTGGACAAGCTCACCTACAAGCACGGCATCCTCTACGGCTTGGCCCAGGCGCTGGCGCTGATGCCGGGCGTCTCGCGCTCCGGCGGCACCATCACCGCCGGCCTGCTGATGGGTTACACGCGCGGGGCGGCGGCCCGCTATTCATTCCTGCTGGCCATTCCGGCGGTCTTCGCCTCCGGCCTGTACCAGTTGGCCAAGAGCTTCGGTGAACCCGGGCCGTACGGCCTGGGCGAGACCGCGCTGGCCACGGCGGTCGCGTTCGGCGTCGGTTTCGTGATCATCGGCTGGTTCCTGAAGTACGTGTCCACCCGCAGCTACCGCCTGTTTGTCTGGTACCGGATCGGCCTGGGCACCCTGTTATTCGTGCTGCTGGGCTTCGGGATCATCAACGCCTGACAGGGCGGGAATTTATCCGGCTCCTGCGTCCTTAAACGTTAGGAGCTTTAATGTACGACGGCGGGACCGCGCCTCCGCGGCCGGGCCACCTCATTGGAAGGAAACTCAAGAGTGCTTGGTTGGAATGCCCATGCCGTACCCGAAATTCCGGGCGGCAAAGACGAACTGACCATCCACGACACTTCCGTGGGGTCGCTGGTAGCGCTTGAACCCTCCGCCACCGGAAGCCTCTACGTCTGCGGCATCACCCCGTACGACGCCACCCACATGGGCCACGCCGCCACGTACGTGGCGTTCGACCTGCTCAACCGCTACTGGCGCGATGCCGGCCGCACGGTGAACTACGTTCAGAACGTGACGGACATCGACGATCCGCTGCTGGAACGTGCCAACGCCACCGGAGTGGACTGGCAGATCCTGGCGAAGGACCAGACGGAGCTGTTCCGCACGGACATGGAAGAGCTCAACGTGATCCCGCCCGAGCAGTATGTGGGTGCGGTGGAATCCATCGAATGGATTGTTCCGGCGGTGGAGGACCTGCTGGCCCGCGGCCTGGCCTACCGGGTACCCGGCACCGACGGCGAGCCCGACGGCGACGTCTACTTCGACTCCGTTGCTGCCGCCGGGCCGGGCTGGCACAACGGCGCCACATCCCGCCTGACCGATGAGGAGATGCTGCCGCTCTTTGGCGAGCGCGGCGGAGACCCGGAACGCCCGGGCAAGAAGCACCCGCTGGATGCGCTGTTGTGGCGCGTGGCCCGCGACGGCGAACCCGAGTGGCCGGGTGCCTCGCTGGGCGACGGCCGGCCCGGCTGGCATATTGAGTGTTCGGTGATCGCCCGCAAGTTCCTGCCGGAAACCTTCGATGTCCAGGCCGGCGGCTCCGACCTGAGCTTCCCGCACCACGAAATGAGCGCCGGCCACGCCTACGCTCTGGCCGGCAAGCCGCTGGCCAAGCACTTCGTGCACGCCGGCATGGTGGGCCTCGACGGCGAAAAGATGAGCAAGTCCAAGGGCAACCTGGTGCTGGTTTCGGCGCTGCGCGAGGACGGCGTGGAGCCTGCAGCCATCCGCACGGTCCTGTTGGGCCAGCATTACCGCAGCGACTGGTTCTGGACCGAGGACCTGCTGCACAAAGCACAGGCGCGGCTGGCTGCCTGGCGCGGTGCCGCAGCCTATGTGCAGGCGGACCAGGTTCCCGAGCTCGCGCAGCAGGTGCGACGCGCGCTGTCCAACGACCTCAACGCCCCCGCCGCGCTGGCCGAAATCGACGGCTTCGCCGAGCACTCCCGCGAGCAGGCCAACGGCCAGCCGCAGGACGGCGCCGAACAGTTCGCCGCCCTGCTCGACGCGCTCTTGGGTATCCGGCTCTAAGCCAAGAGACAGGGCCGGAGGCGGGAACCACTAAGCCGCGCATCGCCGAGAGAGGAACGAGCGAGGTGTCTAAGCGGCGTGTGGTTCCCGTGCAGGCCCCTACTCTTTGCGGCGCTTCTTGAGGTAGCGCTCGAATTCGCGGGCGATGGACTCGCCGGTGGCCTCCGGCAGCTCGGCCGTGTCCTTGGCCTCCTCAAGCTGCCGCACGTAGGCGGCGACTTCGGGGTCCTCGGTGGCCAGTTCGTCGACACCGCGCTCCCAGGCTTCGGCTTCTTCGCTGAGGACGGAAACTTCCAGCGGCACCTGGAGAATGTCCTCCAGCCGGTGCAGCAGCGCCAGCTCCGCCTTGGGGGAGGGCGACTGGCCCACGTAGTGCGGCACGGCGGCCCAGACGGACATGGTCGGGATACCTGCAAGCGAGGCCACATCGGCCAGCACACCGACGATTCCGGTGGGGCCTTCGTACTGGCTGGACTCGGTGTTCAAGGCACGTCGGACGTCGTCGTCGTCGCTGGTCACGGTCACGGGGATGGGCCGGGAGTGCGGGACGTCGGCAAGCAGCGCGCCCACCAGGATGATGCAGTCCACTCCCAGCTCCTCGGCGTGGGCCAGGAGCTCAGCCGTATAGGCACGCCAGCGGTAGGACGGCTCCACGCCGTGGACAAAGATGATGTCCACCGGAGCATCGGGAACGCTGCTGCGGGTGAGCTTCGTCGTCGGCCATTTGATCCGGCGTTCGCCGGACCCGGTGCGGTGGACAACCGGTCTGGTGAACTGAAAGTCGTAGTAAAGATCCGGGTCCACGGTGGCCACTTTGTGGCTCTCCCACAGCCGGCTGAGGTACTTGACGGCATCCGTGGCGGCCTCGCCGGCATCGTTCCAGCCTTCGAAGGCAGCCAGCATCACGGTATAGCGCCGCGGCGCCTCACCGGCCTTGGCCTGCGGGAACAGCAGATGCAGGCCGTGCTTCTCGCCGGGGCCGTCCGTGGGCAGATCGCCACTGTCCTGAGTACTCACGGTTTCACCCTAATCCTCCGGACACGGCTTGTCAGTGAGCCCCTTTGCGATTCGCGCAAAGCATAGCGGCCCGATTCCGCAGCCTTTCGAGGCCGCGGCGGGCCCGGCGGGGACCGTAGACTGGTGCCATGCCCGCACTAGACCCTTCCGCCGCTGCGTCCGGCGCACTTCAGCCAGACCTGCAGGCGGTGTTCTGGGATATGGACGGAACACTCGTCGATACCGAACCGTATTGGATCGAAGCCGAATCGGAACTCGTCGCCTCGTACGGCGGCGTCTGGAGTGACGAGCTGGGCCTCAAACTAGTGGGCAACGCGCTGGAGACGTCGGCCGCGGTGCTGCAGCAGGCAGGCGTGGACCTCGGCATCCGCGACATCATCGACCAGCTGATCGACGCCGTGACCGAACGGGTCCGCCAAAGCATCCCGTGGAGGCCCGGGGCTCGCGAACTGCTCGCCGAGCTGCTGGAGGCGCGCATTCCCACCGTGTTGGTGACCATGAGCGAGACCAAATTGGCCGCCGAGGTGGTGCGTGCGCTGCCCGAGGGCAGCTTCCAGTACCTGGTCACCGGCGACATGGTCGGCCAAGGCAAGCCGCACCCGGAGCCTTACCAACGTGCTTTTGACTGGCTCAGCGGCCAGCAGCCCGGCGCAGACAAGCGGTACGTCGTGGCGCTGGAAGACTCCGTTCCCGGAGTTGCCTCGGCCGAAGCCGCCGGCCTCGTGACGGTGGCCATTCCGCACGTGGTGCCGGTTCCGCCGGCACCCGGGCGTCCGCAGTGGGACAGCCTGGCCGGCAAGGGCCTAATGGACGTGGAGCGGCTCCTGTTGCCGGCTTCCCAGGAAGCAGGAGTATGAGCACGCAGACGCCCCGGCCGCCGGAGGAAAAACAGCGCAGCGAAGGGATTCCGCTGGGCCGGATGTTCGGCGTGCCGGTTCTGCTCGCCTGGTCCTGGTTCGTCATCGCGGCCTTCATCGTGCTGATCTTCGGGCCCCAGGTTCAGCGGTTGATGCCGGAAATTGGCGTCGGCGCCTACGGGGTGGCCTTCGGTTATGCGCTGCTGCTGCTGTTCTCCGTGCTGGTCCACGAACTCGCCCACGCCCTGACCGCCCGGGCCTTCCACTGGCCTACGGCCAAGATTGTGCTCAATCTGTGGGGCGGCCACACCCAGTTCGACAATTTCAACGCCACACCGGGCAAATCGCTGTTGGTGGCGTTGTCCGGGCCGGTAGCCAACTTTGCGCTGGCCGGGCTCGGTTCGCTGGTCCTGCCGCTGTTCCGCGGCGAGCCGATTCCGTTCCTGCTGACCGATATCTTCATCTGGGCGAACTTCCTGGTGGCGGTTTTCAATATCCTGCCGGGGCTGCCGCTGGACGGTGGACGGCTGGTGGAGACCGCGGTCTGGAAACTGACCGGCAGCCAGGAAAAGGGCACCGTGGCGGCAGGCTGGGCCGGCCGCGTCATCGTGGTGCTGCTGGTGATCGGCGTCATCGGGATTCCGTTGCTGCGCGGCGGCACGCCGGACCTGCAGATGGTGGTGCTCATGGTGCTGGTCTGCGGGTTCCTCTGGATGGGCGCCAGCTCGGCCATCGAGCACGCCCGGATGCGGCTGCGCCTGCCGTCCGTCAGCGCCGGGCAGCTCAAACTCCCGGCGACGTCGCTGCCGGCCACCGCCATGGTCGCCCAGGTTCAGCAGCTGCTGGAGGGGGAACCGGAACTCAACGTGGTGCTCACCGCCGCCACCGGCCAGCCCGAAGCAGTGGTGGACCGCGGCGCGCTGAGCCAGGTACCGCCGTCGGCAGCCGCACAGACCCCGGCCGCAGCCGTCTCCCGGGCGCTGGCACCGGGTGCCTATGTCCCCGAAGTGGCCGCCGGCCAGGAACTGGTGCAGTATCTGGCCCGGTTGGCCGGCAACGAATACGCGGTGATCGACGGCGGCGGCCGGGTCACCGGGGTGCTGCAGCAAAGCACCGTGGTCCGCGCCATCACGGGCAAGCCGGGCCGGCTCTGACTCTCCCCACCGTTCGCACCGGCAGCTCCGCTGCCGGTCGGAATACAATCGAGACAACCCGGCGGTCGGTACCGCCGCGGCACCGCAACAACAACCGGAAGTGATTCACGCATGAGCTCCTCCACCAGCCCGCACGGCGCCGACCAGCGACGCGGACCGCTCCGGCCCGGCGAACGGGTCCAGCTCACGGATGAAAAGGGCCGGATGAACACCATCACCCTCACGCCCGGGGGTGCTTTCCATACGCACAAGGGGTTCCTGCCGCACGACGAAGTCATCGGCCGGGAAGAGGGCACCGTCGTGGCCAACACGGTGGGCCACCGCTACCAGGCGCTGCGTCCGCTGCTGTCGGACTTCGTGCTGTCCATGCCGCGGGGCGCCGCCGTCGTCTATCCCAAGGATGCCGCGCAGATTGTCACCATGGCGGACATCTTCCCCGGTGCCCGGGTGGTGGAAGCCGGCGTCGGCTCCGGTGCGCTGAGCATTTCGCTGCTGCGCGCGGTGGGCGACGGCGGGCGGCTGCATTCGTTCGAACGCCGCGAAGAATTCGCCGACGTCGCCCGCGGCAATGTGGAAACCTTCTTCGGCGGACCGCACCCCGCCTGGCAGGTCTCGCTGGGCGACTTCCAGGATGAAGTGGTCAAGGCCGAAGAACCCGGCAGTGTGGACCGTGTGGTGCTGGACATGTTGGCGCCGTGGGAATGCCTGGACGCCGTGGCCACCGTGCTGGCGCCCGGGGGAGTGTGGATCAACTATGTTGCCACCGTGACCCAGTTGTCCCGCACGGCCGAAGCCATCCGCCAAGACGGCCGGTTCACCGAGCCCGAAGGCTGGGAGTCCATGGTCCGGGGCTGGCATCTGGAGGGGCTGGCCGTTCGGCCCGACCACCGGATGGTGGCGCACACGGGCTTCCTGCTCACCGCCCGGCGGCTGGCCGGCGGCGTGACCGGGTTGACGCCCAAGCGCCGTCCGTCCAAGACCGAATTCGCGGCCGAGGACGTACAGGTCTGGGCCGGCAACGAGGAAGACTGGAATGCCGAGGGCCTGGGAGAGCGGACCGTTTCGGACAAGCGGCTGCGCCGGGTTGCCAAGGACGCCGCTTCCACCGTCCAGCGCGGCGCGTTCAAGGACGTCAATCCCGAAACCGACTAGTCGGACAGGGGCGGCGCAGGGGCCGGGGCCGGTCTGGGCCGCCGCGCCCGGATCCCTCTGCTGCCGGACCGCCCACACGGGCACCAACGCGGCAGCGTTTTCGTTATCCCGCGTAATGATCGGACACCACGCAACAGCATCTTCGTGCCGGACGTTGGAATTCCATGTTTCGATTCGGCGTTTCTTTTCGTAGACACGTGCAGGCGGCGCAGGCGCCCGTTAGGGTCTAGGGAAGGAACCGATTCAAAGGAAGCGGGTCGCGGTGATGAAGGACAACCAGAACCAAAACAATGAACCGGCACCGGCTGAACAACAGGACGAACAGCGCGACGCGCTGACGGTCGCACAGCGCCAAATCAACGTGCTGCGTGACAAACTGCGCCACCTGGACAAGCAACTTGCTGCAGCCACGCAGAACAATTCCCGTTTGGTCGCCACGCTGGAGGCCGCCAAGACGGAGATCGTGCGGCTCAAGTCCGCCCTCGAACGCGACGGCGAAACACCCTTCAGTTTTGCCACCATTACCGACGTCCACAAGGCGCGGAAGCCGCGTCCGGGCGTCAGCAACGCCGCGATGGTGCAGGATAGCGTGGACATAGTGCAGTCTGGACGCAAACTGCGCGTTGCGGTCAGCCCGCTGGTCGACATGGACCAGCTCGGGCCCGGGCAGGAAGTCCTGCTGAATGAATCGCTGACGGTGATTGCCGCGCTCGGCTTCGAGCGTTCCGGCGAGCTGGTCACCATCAAGGAAATGCTTGACGGCCACCGCATCCTCGTGGTCGGAAGGGCGGACGAGGAACGGGTGGTTAAGCTGTCCGGGGCCCTGCTGTCTGAGCGGCTTCGGGTCGGCGACGCCGTCTCCATCGACGCCCGAAGCGGCTATGCGCTGGAGAAGATCCCGCGCAGCGAAGTGGAGAACCTGATCCTCGAAGAGGTTCCGGACATCTCCTACGAGGACATCGGCGGGCTGGGTCCGCAGATCGACCAGATCCGGGACGCCGTCGAGCTGCCCTTCCTGCATCCCGACCTGTACCGCGAACACGGGCTGAAGGCGCCCAAGGGCATCCTGCTCTACGGACCTCCCGGCTGCGGCAAAACGCTGATTGCCAAGGCCGTTGCCAACTCGCTGGCCGCCAAGGCGATCGAGCGCAACGGGACGGACACCCGCAGCTACTTCCTGAACATTAAGGGACCGGAACTGCTGGACAAATATGTGGGCGAGACCGAGCGCCACATTCGGCTGATCTTCGCCCGGGCCCGCGAGAAGGCGTCCGATGGCAGCCCGGTGGTGGTGTTCTTCGATGAGATGGATTCGCTCTTCCGGACCCGCGGCACCGGTGTCTCGTCCGACGTGGAAACCACGATTGTGCCGCAGTTGCTCTCCGAGATCGACGGCGTGGAAAAACTGGAGAACGTGATAGTCATCGGTGCCTCCAACCGTGAGGACATGATCGACCCGGCCATCCTGCGCCCCGGACGGCTGGACGTGAAGATCAAGATCCATCGCCCGGATGCCGAGGCCGCCGCGGACATCTTCACCAAGTACCTGACCACCGACCTTCCCATCCATGCGGAAGACCTGGCCGAGCACGGCCAGGACCGCAAGGCCACGATCGAGGCGATGATCCAGCGCACGGTCGAGGAAATGTACTCCACCGACAAGTCGAATGAGTACCTGGAAGTCACCTATGCCAGCGGCGACACCGAGATGCTCTACTTCAAGGACTTTAATTCCGGCGCTGTCATCCAGAACGTCGTGGACCGGGCCAAGAAGAACGCCATCAAGGACCTGCTGACCAACCGGCAGAAGGGCCTGCGCATCGAACACCTGATGCGGGCGGTGGTGGACGAATTCCGCGAGCATGAGGACCTGCCGAACACGACGAACCCCGACGACTGGGCCCGGATTTCGGGCAAAAAGGGCGAACGGATCACTTACATCCGAACGATTGTGCAGGGCAAGGCCGGGCAGGAGGCCGGCAAGTCCATCGAAACGATGCCGAATACGGGGCAGTATCTGTGAGCGTCTATAGGGTGATGGGTTCGGAGACGGAGTATGGCATCCATGCTCCGGGCGAACCGCTGGCCAACTCCACCGTGCTCTCCTCGCAGGTGATCAACGCGTACGCGGCCACCATGCGCAAGGGCCTGGGCAATCTGGCCGGCACCCGCTGGGACTACACCGACGAGGAACCGCTGCACGATGCGCGAGGATTCGACCTCTCGCGCGAGGCGGCGGACCCGGCGCAGTTGACGGACGTGCCGCCGGTCCTGGACGCCGAACAGATTGCGCTGGCCGGCGGCCGGGCAGCGGCCAACGAGTTCTACACGGACGAGTCCTCCGGTGTGCTGATGAACATGGTGCTCAGCAACGGCGCCCGGCTCTATGTGGACCACGCGCACCCGGAATACTCCTCGCCGGAGGTGACCAACCCGCTGGACGCGGTGCGCTGGGACAAGGCGGGCGACGCCGTCGTGCTTTCGGCATCGCGCCGGATCGCGGCGACGCCGGGGTTCTCGCCGGTGAACCTGTACAAGAACAACACGGACAACAAGTCGGTCTCCTACGGTGCGCATGAGAACTACCTGATGCCGCGCAGCCTGCCGTTCAACCAGATTGTGACCGGGTTGGTCCCGTTCTTCGTGTCGCGGCAGGTTGTGTGCGGGGCCGGCCGGGTGGGCCTGGGCACCAACGGCCGCACACCGGGGTATCAAATCAGCCAGCGCGCGGACTTCTTCGAGGCCGAGGTGGGGTTGGAGACAACCATCCGCCGGCCCATCATCAACACCCGCGACGAGCCTCATTCGGTCGCGGACAAGTACCGGCGGCTGCACGTGATCATCGGCGACGCGAACCTGAGCGAAGTGTCGATTTTCCTGAAGATGGGCACCACGGCCGTGGTGCTGTCCATGATCGAACATGGTGAAGCCCCGGACGTGCAGCTGGCCGATCCGGTGCAGGCGCTGCAGGCGATCAGCCACGACCCGTCGCTGCAGCAGAAAGTCGCGCTCAACGACGGCAGCATGGTCACCGGCCTGGACCTGCAGGAGATCTATCTGCAGGCGGCGGTGGAGCATTGCACGCGGCACGGCACCGACACGGACCAGACCGCGGAGGTGCTCCGGCGCTGGGCCTCGGTGCTCGACATTCTGCGGCACGACCCGATGAAAGCGGCCGACCAATTGGACTGGGTGGCCAAGCTGAAGCTGCTTCAGGCCTACCGGGACCGGGACAGCCTGGAATGGGGCGATCCGCGGCTGGGGCTGATCGACCTGCAGTACTCCGACGTCCGGCCGGAAAAAGGCCTCTACCACCGGTTGGCAGCACGCGGCCGGATCCAGCGGTTGCTCTCCGACGAGCAGATCGAAACCGCCGTGAGCCAGCCGCCGGAAGACACCCGGGCCTACTTCCGCGGAAAGTGCATCCAGCATTTTCCGCAGGAGGTGGTCGGCGCCAGCTGGGACTCGGTGATTTTTGACCTTCCCGACCGGCGGCGGCTGCAGCGCATCCCGACGCGCGAACCGCTGCGCGGCAACCGCGAGCTGACCGGAAAGCTTTTCGAGGAGGCCGCTTCCGCGGAGGATTTTATTACGGCGTTGTTGGGACCCAGCAGCGAGCCCCACGTGGCAACATAAGCATGAGGGACACAGTCGATCGTCACACCATAAGGAGGCCATCATGGCAACCCAGGACCGCAAGAACGCGGACTCTCGCCGCGAAGACGAAGAGTACGACGACGAGCCCACACCCGAGCCTGCCGCCGCACCTGCCGCACAGGCCGAGACCGAAGGCACCGATGATCTGCTGGACGAGATCGACGGAGTGCTGGAGCAGAATGCGGAAGAGTTCGTGCGTGGCTTCGTGCAGAAGGGCGGGCAGTAATTGATGAACATGCCGGCCGGCGGCCCGGGCTCTGTTTTCGCCCAGATTTCCCACTCCGCCACCGCCTCCTTCAGCGAGTATCTGGCACGTACGGCGCCGGATCTGCTGCCGGGTGCCCGCGGGGTCCAGCAGCTGCCGCCGGGAGCGGCACCGATGGTGCCCCACGCCACCACGATCGTCTCGATGACGTTCGCCGGCGGGGTGCTGATGGCCGGCGACCGCCGGGCAACGATGGGCAACATCATCGCCAGCCGGCACATCGAGAAGGTCTTTCCGGCCGATTCCTATTCGGTGCTGGGCATCGCCGGCACTGCCGGCATTGCGCTCGACATCACCCGGCTGTTCCAGGTGGAACTTGAGCACTACGAGAAGATCGAAGGCACGCTGCTGAGCCTTGAGGGCAAAGCAAACCGGCTGGGCGCGATGATCCGATCCAACCTGCCCATGGCGATGCAGGGGCTGGCAGTCATTCCGCTGTTTGCCGGCTTCGATGCTGAGCGCCGGGTGGGCCGGCTGTTTTCCTACGATGTGACCGGCGGCCGCTACGAGGAGCAGGAGCACCACAGCGTGGGGTCGGGTTCGGTCTTTGCCCGCGGAGCCCTGAAGAAGCTTTGGCAGCCGAATCTGGAGGAGGATGCCGCCGTCCGCGTCGCCATCGAAGCCCTCTATGACGCTGCCGACGACGACTCGGCTACCGGCGGCCCAGATGCCGTCCGCAAGCTGTGGCCGGTCATCTACACCGTCAATGCCGCCGGCGCACGCCGAATTCCGGAGCGCGAACTCGCGGCGACGTCCGAAGCCGTGATCGCCGGGCGAACCGTCACCGGACGGGAGGCCTGAGCATGACGCAGCAGTTCTACGTATCGCCTGAGCAACTGATGAAGGACCGGGCGGACTTCGCCCGGAAAGGCATTGCCCGCGGCCGGTCGGTGGTGGTGCTCAGCTGCTCGGACGGCATTGCGTTGGTCGCCGAAAACCCTTCGCCGTCGCTGCATAAGATCGGCGAGATTTACGACCGCATCGCCTTCGCTGCCGTCGGCAAATACAACGAGTTCGAGAGCCTGCGCCAAGCAGGCGTGCGCTACGCGGACGTGCGCGGCTACTCCTACGACCGTGAAGACGTGACCGGGCGCGGACTGGCCAGCGTCTACGCACAAAGCCTGGGCGCGGTCTTTACTGCCGATACCAAGCCGTTCGAGGTGGAGCTCGCGGTCGCCGAAGTCGGCGCTGCGCCGGCCGAGGACCGCCTGTTCCGGCTCACGTTCGACGGATCCATCGCCGACGAACGCCGGTTCGTGGTGATGGGTGGCGATGCCGAAGCCGTGGGCGAAGTCCTCAGGGGCAACTGGGCCGACGGCCGGGACTACGCGGGGGCGGTACGGGCCGCGGTGGCCGCCTTGTCCGGCAGGACGGGCCAGCAGGATGCCGGACCGGCTAAAGAACTGCGTCCGGAGGGGCTGGAAGTTGCCGTGCTGGACCGCGACCCGCTGTCCAGCCGGGGGAGCCAGCGTGCCTTCCGTCGGTTGGCGACCGCTGAACTAACCGAGATTTTGGGCGAGGGAATGGACGGCTAGCCATGGACAGACGGATCTTCGGGATCGAGACCGAGTTCGGCATTTCCTATTCGGCGCCGGATTCGCGCCCGCTCTCGCCCGAGGAGGTGGCCCGCTACCTCTTCCGCAGGGTGGTCACGTGGGGAAGGTCTTCCAACGTTTTCCTGACCAACGGGTCCCGGCTCTATCTGGACGTGGGATCCCACCCCGAGTATGCCACCGCGGAATGCGACGACGTCGCCCAGCTGGTAGCCCATGACCGGGCCGGTGAATTGATCCTCGAAGACCTCATGAACGAGGCCCAGGAACGCTTGGCCCGCGAGGGCTTCGGCGGCCGGGTCTATCTGTTCAAGAACAACACCGACTCTGCCGGGAACTCCTATGGCAGCCACGAGAACTACCTGATCCCGCGCAAACTCGAGTTCTCCCGGCTGGCCGACATCCTGATCCCGTTCCTGGTGACCCGGCAGATCCTGGTCGGCGCAGGCAAAGTGCTCAAGACCCAGAACGGCTCCATCTATGCGTTCTCGCAGCGGGCCGACCACATCTGGGAGGGCGTCTCCTCGGCCACCACGCGTTCGCGCCCGATCATCAATACCCGGGACGAACCGCACGCGGATGCCGAGTACTACCGGCGGCTGCATGTCATCAACGGCGACTCCAACATGTCCGAAGCCACCACCATGCTGAAGGTCGGGTCGGTGGACCTTCTGCTGCGGATGGTCGAAGCCGGACTGATCATGCGCGACCTCCGGCTGGAAAACCCGATCCGCAGTATCCGCGACATCTCCCATGACCTGACCGGACGTAAACCGCTGAAGCTGGCCAGCGGGCGGGAGATGTCCGCGCTGGCCATGCAGCAGGAGTACTTGTCCAAAGCGCGGGAGTTCGTCGAAGCCAATGGTGCGCACAACCCGCATGTGGAACGCATCCTGGACCTGTGGGAGCGTACGCTGGCGGCGGTCGAGTCGGGAGACCACAGCGGGATCGAGCGGGAGATCGACTGGGCGATCAAGAAACGGCTGATCAACCGGATCATGGACCGCCAGTCGATCGACTTGGATTCGCCGCGCATTGCCCAAGTGGACCTGACCTACCACGACATCTCGGCCAAGCGCGGCCTGTACCACCTGCTGGAGGCCCGCGGGGAGGTGGCCCGGGTGGTGGAGGAACAGGACGTCAAGAACGCGATGGACCATCCGCCGCAGACCACCCGAGCGAAGCTGCGCGGCGACTTTGTCCGGGCTGCCCGGGAGAACGGCCGCGACTTCACCGTGGACTGGGTCCATCTGAAGCTGAACGACCGCTCGCAGCAGACCATCCTGTGCAAGGATCCGTTCAAGAGTGAGGACCCGCGGGTCGAGGCACTTCTCGCCACCTTGTGAGTTTCCGCGGGCGGTTTAGAGCCGATCTCCAGATTTCTCTGCGAGAATGTCCTTCAAGCCCACATGTTCCGCGATAAGAAAGTCGATTGTGCGCAAAATACTCTCCATCCTCCTGCCAGCAGCCTTGCTCCTGACGGCATGCAGCGGCAGCACCGAATCCGGCTCGGACAACCTGGACGACATCACGGTGAAAGCCGGTGCCGAGGGCGCCGCACCCACAGTGGACTTCTCCGCGCCGCTGGAACTGCCCGATTCGAGTGCCGAAGTCATCACCGAGGGCAAGGGCGACGGCGCCACCGACGGCCAGTGGATCCGATACCGGCTGCTGGCCAAGGACGCCGTCTCGGGCGAACAGCTCGGCGAGACATACTCCGGGCCGGTCGACCAGACGGTGGAACTGAGTGAGGGCTTCAAAACCGCTGACCCGGCCTTGTACGACGCTTTGCTCGGCTCAAATCCAGGCAGCGAGATTGCCTATTACGTCCAGCCGCCGGAAGCCACCAGCGCTTCTGCACCCGCACAGAATCCGCAGCTTCTGTTCCTGACCGTGCAGGACGTCAGGGACAAGCCCGTCAAGGCGGATGCAGCCGAAGTCGCCGAGCTGGACAAAGCCGGCAAGCTGCCCGAGATCACCCTCGATAAGGAAGGTGTTCCTTCCGTCAAGATTCCTGAAGGCAAAGACGCACCGGACAACCTGATCGTCAAGGTGATCGAAGAAGGCGACGGCAAGCAGGCCACGGAAAGCAGTACCGTGAAGGCCAACTACGCGGGGTGGAACTGGTCCGAGGGCACCGAATTCGATTCCAGCTTCTCCCGCGGAGAAGCTACCGAGTTCCCGCTCGATGGCGTGATTGAAGGCTGGACCAAGGGCCTGACCGGCCTCAAGGAAGGCACCAAAGTCATGCTGTCCATCCCCACCGAAATGGCCTACGTCCAGGGCCAAGGGGATGCTGTCGGAGACCTCATCTTCTATGTGGAACTAACCGACGTGAAGTAGCGGAGGGGGCCGGGCGGTACGGTATCGTAGCCGTCGGCAGCACCGCATACACGTCAAGCAAGAGAGGTTCAGCATGTCTTTTGGCAAGCGCGACTACGACCGCACCAAACCTGAAATCGAGTTCCCCGGGACCGACACCCCCCAGGATCTGGTGATCGAAGACATCATCGTGGGGGACGGCGCCGAGGCCAAAGCCGGCGACACCGTCTCCACCCACTACGTGGGCGTTGCCTGGTCCACCGGCGAAGAGTTCGATGCGTCCTGGAACCGCGGCGCACCGCTGGACTTCCGCGTCGGAGTCGGCCAGGTGATCCAGGGCTGGGACCAGGGCCTGCTGGGCATGAAGGTCGGCGGACGCCGCCGGCTGGAGATTCCGGCACACCTGGCGTACGGCGACCGCGGCGCAGGGTCGGCCATCGCGCCGGGCGAGTCGCTGATCTTCGTGGTCGATCTCCTCGGCGTCCGCTAGGTCCTCCTGCAGCCTGTCAGGGGCGGAGCAGCGGTGAACGTTAGTTCATCGTTACTCCGCTCCTGCTCGTTAACTTCGTTCCGAAAGGCCCGCAGCCAGTAACGTTTCAACTATGTCCGCCTCCAAGACCGAACGACTCCTGAACCTGCTGATCGCACTGCTGGAACGCCGGCGCGGCTACAGCAAGGAGGAACTGCGCGCGCTGATTCCGCCGTACCGGGAGGCAACCGGCGACGATGCCTTCAACCGTCTGTTCGAGCGGGACAAAGAAGACCTGCGGGAAATGGGCGTGCCAGTGGAGACGTTCCCGGACGACACGCTGTACGAAAACGACCAAAGCGGGCTGCGGTACCGGATCGACCGGCACAAGTACCGGTTGCCTGAGCTCCAGTTCAGCCCGCAGGAAAGCGCCGTCCTCTCGCTGGCGTCGCGCCTGTGGCAGCAGGCCTCGCTGGGCTCCGCGGCCGCCCGTGCCGTCCGCCGCCTGGACGTTCAGGGCGCCCTGGCCGAGGGCGATCCCCTGATCGGCGTGGAGCCACGCATCCGCACCGCAGAACCGGCTTTCGAGGCAATGCTCAAGGCAGTGCTGGCGCACACGCCGGTCTCCTTCGACTACCGATCGCCCCGGGACGGCCAGCCGCAGCAACGCCGGGTCGAGCCGTGGGGGCTGGGCAACCGGTACGGGCACTGGTACTTAGCCGGCCGCGACCTGGACCGCGGTGCCCAGCGCACCTTTCGGCTCTCCAGGGTCACGTCCACCGTGAAGAAGCTGTCCGGGACCTACAGCATCCCGGAGGACTTCACCATGCGGGCCGTGCTGGCAGGGCTGCAGGCGCCGCAGGACCATGGCACGGCGGTGCTTCTGCTCCGCCCGGACAAGGCCAACTCGCTGCGTTCGGCCGCGACAGTTGCCGAAACGGCCCGGCCGCCGGCAGGCTGGGATGCGGTGGAACTCGGCTACGGCGACGTAGAAGTGCTGGCCGAGGAAATTGCCTCGCATGGTGCCAACGCCTGGGTGCAGGAACCGGACGAACTGCGCGCCGCCGTGCTGCGTCGGCTGGAAGGCGCCCTGGCCGCCGCAACGGAAGCCCCGCCGTCGTACTCCCTGAAGGAGGACACGTCACGGCCGTCCCGGAAGACAGGCTCCCTGGACCACCTGCCGCGGCTGCTGGACCTGGTTTCCTACGTCACTGCCAACCCGGGCGTGCCGCTGGCGGAGACGGCCCGGAAGTTCGACATCAGCACCGCCCAGCTGATCAAGGACCTCAACCTGCTCTTTGTCTGCGGGACTCCCGGCTATGGCCCGGACCAGCTGATCGAAGCGTTCTGGGAAGACGGCACCATCTCGATCAATAACGCCGATGAGATCGACAAGCCGGTGCGGCTGAGCCTGGACGAGGCGCTCTCGCTGGTGGTGGGCCTGCAGGCTTTGGAGACAGTGCCCGGAGTAGGGGAGCAGCCCGCCCTGCGCAGCGCGTTGAGCAAACTGCTGGCGGCAGCCGGCGGGGTAGCCGGGCGGCATACCGCCGTCGCTGCGGATCTGGCGGCCGAAGAAAGCGCGCCCGAACTGCTCGCGCTGCAGGAGGCCGCGGCCGCGCGGCGGAGCGTGGAGATTGAGTATCTGGTGCCGTCGCGGGACGAAATCACGACCCGCACGATCGATCCGCTGCGGGTTTTCGCCGTGGACGGCCACTGGTACACCGAAGCCTGGTGCCACCGGCAGCAGGCCGTCCGGCAGTTCCGCGTGGACCGGATGCGGGCGCTGACCGAGACCGGGGAGCATTTTGAGCCTCCGGCCGAGCGCAGCAGCGAATTCCCGGACAGCCTGTTCACCCCGCAGGAGACGGATCAGGTGGTGGTGCTGAAGATCTCCGAGCGGCTGGCCGAACTGGCCGACCAGTACAACGCCCGGCGCCGGGCCGTACTGGAGGACGGTTCACTGGCAGCCGAAATCCGTTTGTCCACCACGGCTGTGCTGGCTGGGCTGGTGGCCCGCCACGGCGGCGAAGTGGTTGTGCTGGAGCCGGCCGACGTGGCACAGCAGACGCAGGCCTGGCTGCGGCAGGCGCTGGAAGCCTACCGCGCGGCAGCGGCTCCCACCGGAGGCTAGAGTGGACAGCATGCCCCTTTGGTTCTGGATACTTCTCTGGGTTGCCCTCTGTGCGCTGGCCATCATTTTCATGGCCCTGCTGGGCTGGCGGATCTTCCGCCAGTTCATGCGAACTTTGCGTGAATTCGAGGCTGCGGCGGACCGGCTCGGGAGTGGCCTGCAGGCGGAACCGCCGCTGGCAGAGCCGCACCATCCACGGCCGGCAATCTTCGCGGACCCCGCCGCGCTCAAGGAGGAATACGCCGCGGGCAAGGAACACCGCCGCGAGGAGCGTCGGCAGCGTCGGGTGGCCCGTCGGGCGGCCCGGGGGCAGCGACAGTCCCTGCGTGACCTGCGGCTTTCCTGATCCTGCCATGGCATAAGATGTAGTAGACGAAAGGAACCACGCATGGGACGACTCTTCGATAACCCTTGGACCATCATTATTCTGGTCATCATTGTGCTGCTGCTCTTTGGCGCACCGAAGCTGCCCGGCCTTGCCCGCAGCGTGGGCCAGTCCATGCGGATTTTCAAGTCCGAGGTGAAGCAGATGAAGGACGACGATACGTCCGCTGCCGATCCGGACTCGGAACCAGTCGAGGGCCGTGTGGTCAATCCGCCACGCAACAACACTGATAACCGCGGCCAGGCGCCGAATGCGAACGGTGGATCCCCATCGCCGCACCAGCAGTAAGGGCCGTGACCGGTAAGAAGGGCCGCAAGGCCAACCCTGAGGGGCGGATGCCGCTCAGGGCCCACCTGAAAGAACTGCGCAACCGGCTGATCATTGCCGGCGTCGCCGTCCTGCTGGGAGCCATTGTCGGCTGGTTCCTCTATGACCCGGTCATGGTGGCCGTCCAGCAGCCGCTGATGGAGATCTCGGCGGAAAAGGGCCGGCGCGCGGAAATCAACTACGGCAGCGTCGGCTCGCCGTTCGATCTGAAGATCCAGGTCTCCATTTTCCTGGGACTGCTGGTCAGTTCGCCGGTGTGGATCTACCAGATCTGGGGCTTCATCACGCCGGGGCTCAAAACCAAGGAACGCCGCTACACGCTGGGCTTCATGTTCGCCGCCGTGCCGCTGTTCCTGCTCGGGATCTACTTCGGCTGGATTGTGCTCCCGGAGATCGTGAAGGTCCTGACCATGTTCACGCCGCAGGGCGGCGTGAACCAGATCCTGGCCACCGACTACCTGACCTTCGTGATGCGGATGTTCCTGTCGCTCGGTGTCGCATTCCTGCTCCCAGTGGTGCTGGTTGGCCTGAATTTCGCCGGTTTGCTGTCCGGCCGCCGAGTGATCAAGAGCTGGCGGATTGTGGTGTTCGTCGTCTGCCTGGTCGCGGCGATGGCGGCTCCTGGTCCGGATGCCATGTCCATGTTCCTCCTGGCGGGGCCGCTGTTGGCGCTGTTCTTCGTGGCTACCGGGATCAGCCTGATCAACGACAAGCGGCGCGAGAAGCGTCGCGCGGCCCGAGAATCCGAAGTCGCCGCCACGCTGGACCAGGCCACCCCGCTGGACCAAGCCACGCCGCTGGACCAGGCCACCCCGCTGGACCAGTTGAAAGCCGATGACGGGAAGCCGGACGCCGTCCAATAGCGCTTGCGGCTCGTCGGCACGAAGGGCACCCACCGGGCGCGCACGTTTAAGCGGATAGGCTTTTGGTATGAGTTCTCCATCCGAACGTTATCTGGCAGCCGCCGAACGGGTGGCCTTCTCCAAGACCCGGCTGTATGCCTTCAGCCAGACTCTCGGGTTCGAACTCGATCCGTTCCAGCGCGAGGCTTGCGAGGCGCTGGAGCTCGGCAGCGGCGTACTGGTGGCCGCTCCCACCGGTGCCGGTAAGACCGTCGTCGGGGAGTTTGCCGTCTACATGGCGCTGCAGCGGGGGCTGAAGGCGTTCTATACGACGCCGATCAAGGCCTTGAGCAACCAGAAGTACAACGAATTGGTGGCTACCTACGGGGCCCAACGGGTCGGCCTGCTAACAGGTGACACGTCAGTCAACCCGCATGCAGATGTGGTGGTGATGACCACCGAGGTGCTGCGGAACATGCTGTACGCCAATTCCGACACCTTGCTGGACCTGGCCTACGTGGTGATGGACGAGGTCCACTACCTGGCCGACCGCTTCCGCGGTGCCGTGTGGGAAGAAGTGATCATCCACCTGCCCGACGACGTGCAACTGGTCTCACTGTCGGCGACCGTCTCCAATGCGGAGGAATTCGGCGCCTGGCTGGACACCGTCCGTGGCGACACCCGCGTGGTGGTGTCCGAGCACCGCCCGGTGCCGCTATGGCAGCACGTGATGGTCGGCTCCGACATGTTCGATCTCTTTGCCGGCGACATCGCCTTCGATGAATCGGTTCCGGAGTCCGGAACCGGCGGCAGCCGGGCCTATGAAGTGAATCCCGAGCTGCTGAAGCTTGCCTCGACCGAACAGAAGCTCAACCGCAGCGCCAACTGGGGGCGTTCCGGCGGTCGGCGGGGCCGGCGTGTCCCCGAGCCCCCGCGGCAGGCGCTGACCCGGATCCGGCGGGCCAGCCGCCCTCAGGTCATCGCCAAACTGGACAGCGAGGGGCTGCTGCCGGCCATCACCTTCATTTTCTCGCGCAACGGCTGCGACGCCGCAGTGAAGCAGTGTTTGGAATCCGGGCTGGTCCTGACCACCGAGACAGAACGCGCCGCCATCGTCCGCCGGGTAGACGAGGCCGTGCAGGACATTGCCGAAGAAGACCTGGACGTCCTCGGCTTCTGGACCTGGCGCGAGGGCTTGTCCCGCGGGTTTTCGGCCCACCACGCCGGCATGCTCCCCACCTTCAAGGAAGTGGTGGAGAAGCTTTTCGCCGACGGTTTGGTGCGCGCCGTCTTCGCCACCGAGACGCTGGCGCTGGGCGTCAACATGCCGGCGCGGTCAGTGGTGCTGGAGAAACTGGACAAGTTCAATGGCGAGGCACACGTTGACATCACGGCGGGGGAGTACACCCAGCTCACCGGCCGCGCCGGAAGGCGCGGCATCGACGTCGAAGGCCATGCCGTGGTGCTTTGGCAGCCCGGCACCGATCCCGGGGCCGTGGCGGGCCTGGCTTCGCGGCGGACCTATCCGCTGAACTCCAGCTTCCGGCCCACCTACAACATGAGCATCAACCTGATTGCCCAGTTCGGCCGCGGCCCCGCCCGCGAGATCCTGGAGAGCTCGTTCGCGCAGTTTCAGGCCGACCGCTCGGTGGTGGGCCTGGCCAAGCAGGTGCGCAGCCGGGAAGAATCGCTGGCCGGCTACGAACAGGCGATGAGCTGCCATTTGGGCGACTTCAGCGAGTACGCGCGGCTGCGCCGGGAGCTGAACGATGCGGAAAAACGCGCCTCCCGCACCCAGTCCCGGCATCTTCGTTCGGCGGCCGCTACGTCCCTGGACCGCCTGCGCCGCGGGGACATCATCGACATTTCGGCAGGACGGAGCCTGGGCTACGCGGTGGTGCTGGACCGGGACGAGTCGGCCCGCGAACCCCGCCCGACAGTGCTGACCCAGGAAAAGCACATCCGGCGAATCTCGGTTGACGATTTCCAAGGCCCGGTAGAGGTCCTGTCCAGCATCCGGATTCCCAAGACATTCAACGCGCGCAGTCCCAAGGAACGCCGCGATCTGGCGTCCTCGCTGCGCAACGCCCTGCATGACAAGCGCCCGCCCCGGCGCGGGACCGAACACCGTGACTTTGTGGTGCCCGGCGGGCAACAGGCCGAGCGGCAGATCACCGACCTGCGCCGCCAGCTGAAGGCTCATCCCTGCCACGGCTGCAGCGACCGTGAAGAGCATGCCCGCTGGGCCGAGCGATGGTGGAAACTCCGCAAGGAGACCGACCAGCTCGTGGCGCAGATCCAGGGCCGGACGAACACCATCGCCAAGACCTTCGACCGTGTCTGCCAAGTGCTGGACAGCTACGGCTATCTGGAGACGGGCGGCGACGGGGTGGCCATCAGCCCGGCAGGAGAACGCCTTCGCCGGATTTACGGCGACCGCGACCTGCTGGTGGCGCTGTGCCTGGAGCAGGACGCGTTCGCGGGGCTCACCGCCGCCGAACTGGCGGCCTTTATCTCCTGCTTGGTGTACCAGGCCAAGCGTGAGGAGGCCGGCGTCCGGCCCAAGATGCCCTCGCCGGGTATGGAGGCTTCGGTTACCATCGCCGTGCGCGAATGGTCGCAGCTGACCGACCTAGAGGAGCAGCACCGCCTGCCGCTCAGCGGGGAGCCGGAGCTGGGACTCGTCTGGCCGATGTACAAATGGGCCAGCGGCCGCTCCCTGCAAACTGCGCTCAAAGGTACTGACCTCGCTGCCGGCGACTTTGTCCGGTGGGCCAAACAGGTGATCGACCTGCTGGACCAGCTGGTCAAGGTTCCCAACATTGATTCACAGCTCGCGGCGCGCGGCAGGCAGGCCATCGGCCAGGTCCGCCGCGGCGTCGTAGCCTACGCGGCCGTGGCCGAATAGCCAGGGCCGCCGCTGCACCACCTGAAAGGATCTCCATGAGTAAGTCCGCCCTGCCCGCCGCCACGGGTCTCACGCTGTACCGCAACGGCAGCGTCTACAGTGCCGCCGACCCGTACGCCACGGCCATGCTCGTCGACGGCGGCACCGTGGCGTGGATCGGCTCCGAGCATGCCGCCACGTCCATCGCGGACAGCACCATGCGCATCGTCGATCTGGACGGACGGCTGGTGGCCCCGGGGTTCGTGGATTCACATGCCCACGTAACCCAGACCGGCCTCGCGCTGTCCTCGCTCGACCTCACCGGCTGCGCGTCGCTGGCGGAACTGCTTGACGCCGTCGCCGCAGCTGCGCGGCAAGACTCCGCGCCCGTACTGGGGCATGGCTGGGACGAAACACGATGGCCGGAGAACCGCGCGCCGAGCGCTGCCGAACTGGACCGCGCCGCTGCTGGGGCAGAGGTCTTCCTCACCCGAGTGGACGTCCATTCCGGGGTCGTCTCCGCCGACTTGGCAGCCCGGCTGACGTTGTCAGAGCTGCAGGGCTGGACCGCCGACGGCACGGTCAGCGGGCCGGCCCTTGAACGGACCAGGCACGCTGTCCAGATCCCCGCTGCCGGCCAGCGGGCAGAACTCCAGCGCAGGGCCATGCAGCACGCTGCTGCCCGCGGGTACGTCGCGCTGACAGAAATGGCCGCCCCGCAGTTGGGGCCCGCCGAGGACCTGCTGGAACTGCTCGCGCTGAGCGATGCCGAACCCGGGCCCAGGATCTTGCCGTATTGGGGAGAGCTGATGACCTCCGCCGAACAGGTCACCGAGACCATGGAGCGCTTTTCCGGGCGGCTGCGGGGGCTGGGCGGCGACCTGACCATGGACGGCTCCATCGGATCGCGTTCCGCGGCCGTCAGCGCCGGGTACGCCGACCGGCCCGGAGAGCACGGTTCGCTGTATCTGGAAACCGAGGCCGCGGCGAGGCATCTCGAATTGACGGCCGGGCAGGGCATCCAGGCCGGGTTCCACGTCATCGGCGACGCCGCGCTCCTCCGCGTGCTCGATGCCTTGGATCTGGCCGCCGAACGCATCGGACAAGCGGCGGTACGTTCCGCCCGTCCGCGTCTGGAGCACATGGAAATGCTGCCGGAGGGGGCCCTGGAGCGGTTGCTGCAGCACGGGGTGACTGCCAGCATGCAGCCGCTCTTCGACGCCTATTGGGGCGGCACCGAGGGGATGTATGCCACCCGGCTTGGTGCCGAGGCAGCACTGGCGATGAACGCCGTGGGGACCCTGCAGACCGCAGGCGTTCCGGTCGCCATCGGTTCCGACGCTCCGGTCACCGATCAAAGCCCGTGGGCCACCGTGAAGGCCTGCCTCGAGCACCACAATCGGGGCGAGCAAATGTCCGCCCGGGCAGCGTTCCTGGCCCACACGAGGGCAGGCTGGCGGGCCGCAGGGGAGCGCAATCCCATGGAGGGGCAGTTGGCTCCGGGCACGCCGGCTACCTTCGCCGTCTGGGACGCGGATGAGCTTTCCATCCAGACGCCGGACTCGCGGGTTTCCGCCTGGAGTACGGACGCGCGAGCGGGAACTCCGATGCTCCCATCATTGGACAACGGAAGATTGCCGTCGTGTGTCCGGACTGTGGTGAACGGAATAACCATTCACGACGCGCTTTGAGGCCCACGGTGCCCGAACCGAGCCCGGCCGGGGAAGCCAAAGATGTGAATGAAATGTTTAATTTCTGCTCATTTCCGCCGCAAGGAGACCTGCTCTGACGTGCATGTTTGGACATAACCGCAGGTCAGAGCGGTATTGACACTTCCAACATAGCCAGTAGGCTGAAGTCTCAGTGGGCCGGTATTTCTTCGCGGATTTCGGCCCGTGCCGGGGAGAGTGGCAGCTGGCGGCAGCCCGCCTCTGTGCGGTTGCTCCCTTTGCCCCTTGACGAACCGGCACTTTCCAGGGTAGGTCCGCATGTCAGTAGAAAACATGTCTGCGTTCCCCAACAGGTTTGCTTTCGTGGCCCGAAGGCGTGCGGACCTACCCGTCCATTCCTCCCGGCGTCGGCCGCAGTGACCACCGTCCACCTATCCGTCCGGGCGATGGCCTATACTGGACCGTCGACGTGGAAGCCCGCTGGGCGCTTCGCGCATCATGAAATCTGCGGTTTGCAGCACAACGCTCGAAAGGCCACTGAGTGCGGGTCGTCACCATCATCCCGACGTACAACGAGATTGAGTCCCTCCCGAAGACTGTAGCCCGCCTTCGCTCGGCCGAACCCGACTCCGACATCCTGGTTGTTGACGACAATTCCCCGGACGGCACCGGCGCCCTCGCGGACCGGATGGCCGCTGAAGATGCCGCCATCCACGTGCTCCACCGGGAGGGGAAGGCCGGATTGGGCGCAGCCTACATCGCCGGGTTCCGCTGGGGCCTTGACGCCGGCTACGACGTGCTGGTGGAGATGGACGCCGACGGCTCCCACCAACCGGAGGAACTGACCAGGTTGCTCTCCGCGCTGCGCGAGGGCGCAGACATGGCCAAAGGCTCCCGCTGGATCCCCGGCGGGAGAGTGGTCAACTGGCCCATCCACCGCAAGGCCATTTCCTTGGCCGGCAGCCTGTACTCGCGGCTGATGCTGGGCGTGACCATCCGCGACATTACCGGTGGTTACAACGCCTTCAAGGCCCAAACGCTGCGTACCATCGATCTGGACGCCGTAGAGTCGGTTGGTTACTGCTTCCAGATCGATCTCACTTGGCAGACCTTGAAGGCAGGACTGACGGTGCGCGAAGTACCGATCACCTTCGTTGAACGGGAGTATGGCGACTCGAAAATGAGCGGTGGAATTGTCGCCGAGTCGATCGTTCTAGTCACCAAGTGGGGGATTGCCGACAAGTGGCACCGGCTCCGCGCCAAGCGGGCTTAATCCTCAAGGGACGCAAAAGAGAGGGAGCAATCCGGGCATCCGGGTTGCTCCCTCTCTGTTTGTGAGGACTTCGGCGGCGGAGCCTTAAGCGGTGCGGCGTTCCCCGCGCCGTTCGCGGAGCTTGGTCAGGCGGTCTTCAAGGATCTGTTCCAGTTCCTCGACGCTGCGGCGTTCCAGAAGCATGTCCCAGTGGGTACGCACGGGCTTGGCATTCGGGTCAACGGGCCTTTCTCCGTTGACGAGGAGTGCTTCTTTGCCGGACTTGGAAACCCAGACCGCGGGAATCTCGGCCTCTGCGGCAAAGGTAACGAACACCTGCTCGCCATCCTCGCAACGGTATTCGACGCGCTGGCGCGGAGCCGGCTCAACTCCGGATTCGGTCTCCATGCTCTGCGCTCCGAGGCGCATGCCCCGCAGGCTACGATCGCTCATGATCTCTCCCTCTTGTCTTGTGGCGGACCCGGTGGTTTGAACCACGTCCGCGATGGCTCGCTAACACCCTCAACGTCGGCGGGCGGCCGTCTGTTCCCGGTCGCAGATGATAATGGCAATCTGCTCCACGTCAAGGATGGTTATGAGCGGCAACTTCCCGGCAAACAACCCATTATAGTCCGCGTCGGCGTTCCCGGTAAATCGAACCAGGGACGCCCGGTGGATCCGGCTGGGCGGATTCCCCGGGCATCCCGGCCCTGACTTGCTTCGGCCGCGGTGGCTAGCCGCGCGGTTCGGTGTCGCTGGCGGAAACGGCCGGCGTGCCGTTGTCCGGAACCGCGGCGCCCAGCACGCTGCCAATGCCCTTGAGCGCTTCGCCGACCTCGCTGGGGATGATCCAGAGCTTGTTCGACTCGCCCTCGGCAAGCTTGGGAAGCGTCTGCAAGTACTGGTAGGCCAGCAGCTTTTGTGTGGGGTTGCCCTTGTGGATGGCGTCAAACACCTTCTGGATGGCCTGGGCTTCACCGTCGGCGCGCAGGATGGCCGCCTTGGCATCGCCTTCGGCCGCGAGGATGGCTGCTTGGCGCTGGCCCTCGGCGGTCAGGATCTGGGACTGCTTGGTACCTTCGGCCGTCAGGATGGCCGCGCGGCGGTCACGCTCGGCCCGCATCTGCTTTTCCATCGAATCCTGGATGGAGTGCGGCGGATCAATCGCCTTGAGTTCCACCCGCGAGACGCGGATGCCCCAGCGGCCGGTGGCTTCGTCCAGTACCCCGCGCAGCTGCCCGTTGATCTGGTCACGCGACGTGAGCGCCTCTTCCAGGTTCAAGCCACCGACCACGTTGCGCAGGGTAGTGGTGGTCAGCTGTTCAACAGCCTGGATGTAGTTGGCGATCTCATAGGTCGCGGCTCTGGCGTCGGTGACCTGGAAATAGACCACGGTGTCGATGGAGACCACCAGGTTGTCTTCGGTGATCACCGGCTGCGGCGGGAAGGACACAACCTGTTCGCGCAGGTCCAGCAGCGGCAGCAGTCGGTCCACGAAGGGGATCAGGATGGTGAGTCCGGGATTCAACGTGCGCTGGTACTTACCCAATCGCTCCACAACACCGGCCCGTGCCTGCGGGACGATCCGTACGGCTCGGACCAGAACGATCACGACGAACAAGACCAGGACCAGCAGCACGATCCAGATTGCGATATTGCTATCCATAGTTCCCCTCTAAGAGTGGTGTCAGTGTCTCACCGCGCCGGGAGCCGGCCCGGAGCGGGTTTTACTGGGCCGGGAGCGGCCCGTCTGTGCGCTGCGGTGTCACGACGGCGGTAGCGCCCTCGATCCGGGCTACCGAAACACGCTGGCCTGCCGGAATGGCCGATCCGTCCGCAGACCTGGCAGTCCATGTGTCGCCGCCGATCTTGACCACGCCGGAATGGTCGGTGACGGATTCGAGCGTCATCGCCGACTCGCCGATCAGCCGGTCCACGTTCGTGGCCAGGTCCCGCGGCCCGCTGCGTAGATGCCGCAGCGCGACCGGCCGGACGAACAGCACCATCAGCAGCGCGACAACGCAGAAGATGACCACCTGAAGCCAGAAGGGCAGTCCGAGCAGGGCCGCGAACAAAGCCACCAACGCACCCGAGGACATCATGATGAAGAACAGGTCCAGCGTCATCATTTCGATGATGGCCAGAATCAGAAACACGACCAGCCAGGTCACCCAGCTGTTGGCGACAATCCATTCGATCATCAGCACTCCCTGATGTTTGGAGCAGCCGCCGTTTCCTCAGCCTGCATAGTTCAAGCAGGCATCCACCGCGAGCTGCTGCTGCCCTTGATACCTCCATCATGCCCGACGGCGGGACGCTGGGGAGTGAATTTCGCCACTTGCAGGCGGTATTGGACGTATCGTGGCCAAGTTGTGACCAGAACGGCATCACCCAAAGTTCAAGGCCCCGGAGCTGGATAGGATGGTGCGGTGCTGAAAACCGCGCCAAGCCGCGCATCCCGGAGCTTGCCATGCAGACCGTGCTGACCAGCAGCCGGCTGTCCCTGAGGATGCTGCGCCTGTTTGCCGGGCTCTTCGCCTATGGCATCGCGATCGCGCTGATGATCCGGGCCAATCTCGGCTCCGCCCCGTGGGACGTGCTGAGCCAGGGCATTGCCCGCGCCACGGGCATGAGCTTCGGCTGGGCAACGGTGGCGATCAGCGCGGCCGTGCTGCTGCTGTGGATCCCGCTGCGGCAGAAGCCGGGTGCCGGCACCATTGCCAACGCACTGCTTGTTGGCTTCTTCGCCGACATCGGGCTGCTGGTCATTCCGATCTGGCACCACCTTGGCGCGCAGCTGCTGTCCTTCGGTTCCGGCCTGCTGCTGCTGGCAGCCGCAAGCGCCCTGTATATCGGAGCAGGACTCGGCCCCGGACCTCGCGACGGCTTGATGACCGGACTGCATGCAGTCACCGGGTGGCAGGTCTGGATTGTCCGGACGGGAATCGAAGCGGCGGTGACGCTGGCGGGCTGGCTGCTCGGCGGCGTCGTCGGGCTCGGCACGCTGGTGTTCGTGCTGGCCATCGGACCCCTGATCCAGCTGTTTCTGAAATGGATGTACGTCGATCTGAACCCCGCCGCCCGCAAGCAGGCCGCCGGCACGCCCGTCCACGACTAACCGGACAGAAGGTCAGCGCTGGCCTAGCCGCGGCCGCGGCGCCGGTAGGCAGTCACGGTGAACCGTGCCGTCACCGGAAGCTGGCCAGCGTCAGCCCCACCTTCTGCCCCGGCGGCTGCGGCCGCGGCCGTCCGGACGTCTCCGGCGTCGATGTGGTGGGCGTTGGGCCCCATCATGACCAGCCGCACGATGTCCTCGGCGCCCAGCTCAAGCGGCACCTGAAGCGCAACGGATTCCACTTCCTCAAATCCATCACCCAGCGTCTCGCCCAGCCGTTCCGATTTGTCGGTGTCGACAGCCAGCAGCGGCACCACCTCGCGCAGTTCGTCCACATGGCCGGGTGCGGCGGTGGCCACCAGCAGGTGCCCGCCGGGCTTCAGCACCCGGGCGAACTCGGCCGGATTGCGGGGAGCGAAGACGTTGAGGATCAGGTCGGTGCTGCGGGCGGCAAGCGGCAGCGGCTTCCAGAGGTCCCAGACCACGCACAAGGCGTCAGGCAGCGCCCGGGCAGCCCGGCGGAGGGCGAACTTGGACAAATCCAGCGCCAGGGCCCGCCCGTCCGCCAGGTTACGCAGCACGGCTTCGAGGTAGTACCCGGTGCCGGCACCGGCATCCAGCAGAACGGGAGCCTGGGTTCCGGCCAGGAGTGTGCCGGCCGTCGCCGCCAGCTGAAGGGCAAGCGGAGCGTAATGCCCGGCGCCCAGGAAGGCGTCGCGGGCAGTCACCATCTCGGCGGTGTCCGGAATGAAGCGGGTGCCGCGGCCGGTGAGCATGTTGACGTAACCCTGCCGGGCGCCGTCGTACTGGTGGCCTGCCACACAACGCAGACCCTGGGCCGGAAACTGCCCCGCGGCTTCCAGTTGTTCCCCGCAGACCGGGCAGAGCATCAGCGATATCAGGTCCAGGGGGCGTGCGGCGGAGGGCATGCTCCATCCTAGGCAATACGGCTGGTGGTCCGGCTGATTGGCTCCGGCCCGGCGATGAGACTAGGCTCACAAGCGTGAGATCTGAAGACATTGCTTTATTTAATTCGCTGTCCGGCCCGACGCTCCACCCGGACGGTAGCCGCGCGGCTGTTTCCGTCACCCATCCGGACTTCGCGTCGGACAGTTATGTAGGGCAATTGTGGGAAGTTCCGCTCGACGACGGCGGTGCCTCGCGCCGCCTGACCCGCGGATTCAGGGATACCGCCCCGGCCTACTCGCCCGACGGCGGTTCGCTGGCTTTTCTGCGGGCGGCAGCACCGGGGGAGCGGCCGCAGCTGATGGTGGTGGACAGCCGCGGCGGAGAGCCAGTGGCCGTCACCGAGCAAAAACTTGGAGTCTCCGCCTTCGCCTGGGCACCGGACTCCCGCCGCCTGGTCTTCGCCGCCCGCGTCCCGGCAGAGGGCCGGTACGGCACGTTGGACGGCGTGGGCCCCGGCGCCGAGGATGCCCGGCTGGTCACCGGCTACAAGTACCGGATGAACGGCGCCGGCTACACCGGCGACAAGCGCACCCACCTATTCATGGTGGATGCGCCGGATCTGCAGGCCGAACCGGCGGTTGCACCGGTGGGCCGGGCCCGGAAGTCCACCGAGGATGCCGGCGCAGAGTTTTCCGCGCTGGCCCCGGCCCGGCAGCTCACCAGCGCGGACGCCGACCACGACTGCCCGGCCTTCAGCCCGGACGGCCGGACGCTGTACTTCACCGCAGCCCTGCACGACGGCGCCGACGAGGATCTGCGGAGCGACGTCTATGCCCTGGATCCCGAGGCATCCGACGCACGGCCGCGGCTCATGTCCAAGCTCTCCGGCGAGACGCTGGGCGTCGGCTCCCCACGGCCCAGCGACGACGGCGCCTGGCTGTTCTATCTGGGCAGCTCGATCGGGGACGGGACGGACTTCGTCGCCCGCAATACCGCACTGTATGTGGCTCCCGCATCCGCCCCGCACCAGGTGCGGCGGCTGACCGATCCGGAGACGATGGATCTGGCCGAAGGCGAGCTGGTGGCCGCCGGCCCGGACTCCGTGCTGGCCGTGAACCGGCACCGGGGCGCTGCGCAACTGCTGAAAGTCTCCGCCGCGGGCGGCATCAAGCTGCTTGTCGACGGACCGCTGAAGGTGGCGGCTGCCGCCCATGCCGCCGGCCGGACCGTGGTCAGTTATTCCGACGCTGGGACGGCGGGAGACCTGGCACTGGTTTCCGACGCGGGCCTGTCCCGTTTGACCGACTTCTCCGCCGCGTTGCGCGGCGCCGGCATTGGCGAACCCCGGGAAGAGGTCTTTGCCTCGGCGGACGGCTACCCGGTGCACGGCTGGGTGCTGCTGCCCGAGGGCGAGGGGCCGCACCCGGTGCTACTGAACATCCACGGCGGGCCGTTCGCCCAGTACGGCTGGGAGGTGTTCGATGAGGCGCAGGTCTACGCCGAGGCGGGCTACGCCGTCGTGATGTGCAACCCGCGGGGTTCCGCCGGCTACGGCCAGGCGCATGGCCGGGCCATCAAGGGCGCCATGGGGACCGTGGATATGGCGGACGTCCTGGCGTTCCTGGAAGGCGCCGTCGCCAAGTACCCGCAGCTGGACGGCAGCCGGCAGGGCATCATGGGCGGCTCCTACGGCGGCTATCTGAGCGCCTGGACTGTGTCCCAGGACCACCGGTTCGCAGCGGCGATCGTGGAACGCGGCTACCTGGACCCGCCGTCGTTCGTCGGATCCTCGGACATCGGCTGGTTCTTCTCCGACGAATACACCGGCACGGATCCGGACCAGGTCCGCGGCCAGAATCCCTTTGCCCAGCTGGACGCGGTGCGCACCCCGGTGTTCGTCATCCACTCCGAAGAGGACCTACGCTGCCCGCTGGAGCAGGCCCAGCGCTACTACGTGGGACTGAAGCAGCGCGGCATCCCCACCCAGCTGCTGATCTTCCCCGGCGAGAACCATGAGTTGTCGCGTGCCGGCACCCCGTGGCACCGGAAACAGCGCTTCGACGAAATCCTGCGGTGGTGGGCAACCTACCTTCCCACCCAGCAGAACAACGACGGCGGGGTCGCTGCCGCAGCCGGCACGAAAGCAACTGCTCCGGCCTAGGGCCGCCTTGGCCGGACGCCGGTTTGGAAGTTCAGTCCGGCGCGCGCCTGATCAACCGTTGGCTGGGCCCAATAGCGGAAGTACTCGGCATTGCCGCACAGCGAACGCGGCAGCATCTTGTCCACGTAGATGGTGCCGGACAGGTGGTCCGTTTCGTGCTGCACGATCCTGGCCTGCCAGCCGGTGAAGCTTTCGCGCCGGTGGCTGCCGTCGGGCTGGTCGTAGTCCAGTTCGACGCTGCGGTGCCGTTCCACTACGCCTTGGAATCCGGCGAAGGACAGGCACCCCTCATAGAAGGCGGCCGTTTCCTCACCGACGGCGCGGTAGGACGGATTGATGATCGCGCAATAGGGGAGTGGGGCGCGGTGACGGGCTTCGGCGATCTCAGGCTCCGCATCGAAGGTGTCCTCAAGGACCGCAATCCGCAGCGGGATCCCGATTTGCGGAGCTGCCAGTCCGACGCCGGGGGCAGCCTGCATGGTCCGGCGCATCAGGCCCAACAACGCGGTCAGGTCGGCAGTGTCCAGCTGCCCGTCGAAGGCGGCTGCCTGGCGGCGAAGCACCGGTTCGCCGATTTGCAGGATCGGGGCTGGTTCGCCGGAGGCCGCCAGGGTATGGACTAGATCGCGCAGTTGCTCGGCAGAATAGTCGGTCACAGCCCTCAAGTGTAGGCGCTGGCACGGCCCGACAGGCTCTGGCAGATGTGCCGCGCTGGCCGCTGCCGGCCATCGTACGGGGCAGGCAGCGGCCGGCCGTTAGCCCGTCTGGCCGGCCGCCGCACAAGCTTCCGTGATGAAGCTATACACCGCGCGGTCAAACTCGTGGCCAGCGTTCAACCGGAGGACGCCATGCCATCTCCCCGCCGCGATGCTCACCGGGATCCGGGTGCCCAGCTTGTCCTCGGCCAGAGCATGCTGATCGCAGCGCATCGGCACAATGTGCAGGTTCAGGCGGGACGCCGGGTCCGTTCCGTGCACGCGGAGGTCCCTGGGCCAGGCATGTTTGCCGTCCTCGTCCAGCAGCGTGGTGGTGCCAAAGGATTCGATGACCATCGAATCCTTCCCACCGGACGGTTCCACAGCTATTCCCACTACCGCCGAGCCGCTGCCGGGCAGTACTTTCAGTGTCTGGTCAATCCGGAGCTCGGCCACCGAAGCCGCGGCCTGCGCCAAGCAGTCCTCGGAGTGGTTGCGGGAGAGCACATTGTGCGGATCGCTGGCCCGGACTTCCACAGTGCTCAGCCCGGACCGCTCACTGTCCATCGTCACCGTTATCCGATGCGTCGCAGCCTCCGCCTGCTGACCGGCCGAACATTGGGCCGGCGGCAGCTCGGCCGGCAGGCTGACCGTTGAACCGGCCGCGACCCTGGTCCCGCCGGTGCGCGTGGGCTTCCAGTCCGCAGCTCCTTCGTACAGAGCTGAATGCAGGGTGGCCGACGTCACGAGCACGGGGTCCCGGGAAATGTTCGTGATCAGCAGGTTGACCACACGGTCCGTGTAGTGGGCGCGGCCCTGGTCCACGGCTGCGGACACGGGATGGTTATCCGCCGGGGTGGCGGGGGACAGGTCCCTTGGAGCCCCGGCACAGGCAGACAGCAGAGCGGCCGCCACCATCAGCACCACCGAACAGTTCCCATTCCTTCGGCGACGGTGATCCATGCCACTAAGGTAGTACCAACTCCGGTGGACTTGGTCCTCGCCAGCGGCGAAAGGGTAACTTATGGACGAACGACTCATGCTCCTCGACACCGCATCGCTGTATTTCCGGGCCTTCCATGCCCTGCCCGACTCGATCAAGGCCAAGGACGGCACACCAGTTAACGCCGTGCGCGGGTTGCTCGACATCGTGGCCCGGCTGGTCACCGACTACCGGCCCACCCAGCTGGTCGCCTGCTGGGACAACGACTGGCGTCCCGCCTGGCGGGTCGAGCTGATTCCAACCTACAAACGCCACCGCGTGGCCTCCACCGTGCCGGGCGGCGTCGATGTTGAAGAGACGCCGCCGGGGCTGGTGGACCAACTGCCGTTGATCCGCGAGGTGCTTGCCGCGCTCGACCTCGCCGTCGTCGGGGCTGACCATCATGAGGCCGACGACGTGATCGGCAGCCTTGCCACCCAAGCCGACGTTCCCGTCGACATCGTGACCGGGGACCGGGACCTGTTCCAACTGGTGGACGACGAGCGCGACGTCCGGGTGATCTACACCGCCCGGGGCATGAGCAATCTGGAAGTCCTCACAGACGTGTCCGTGGTGCGCAAGTACGGCGTTCTGCCGGTCCAGTACGCGGACTTCGCCACGCTGCGCGGAGACACTTCCGACGGCCTGCCAGGGGTGCCCGGCATCGGCGACAAAACCGCGGCCGGGCTGCTGAAGGACCATGGCAGCCTGGACGGGATAATTGCTGCGGCGGCGGACCCGAACGCTGAGATGTCCGCGCGGTTCCGGGCGAAGATTGCCGAGTCCGCCGACTACCTGAAGGTGGCGCCCACCGTTGTCAATGTTGTCCGGGACCTTGACCTCGCCGGCTTTGACGGCCGCCTGCGGGCACCGGACAGCGACCATGCGGA
Source organism: Arthrobacter sulfonylureivorans (assembly GCF_022637435.1). Taxonomy (NCBI): domain Bacteria; kingdom Bacillati; phylum Actinomycetota; class Actinomycetes; order Micrococcales; family Micrococcaceae; genus Arthrobacter; species Arthrobacter sulfonylureivorans. Next base: position 2,231,847 of record NZ_CP093326.1, on the reverse strand, counting down.
ACGACTGGATCGGCTCGGCACCGAATTAAACATTAGTGGGCCGCTGGGCCGCGCCCGCAAGGCGTTGGCGTCGGCGGGCGAGGCCTCCGGCTGACAGAACGACACCGCCTGCGCGCCGGGCGCTCACCCCGGCGGCAGGCCATGCCGGTCAGGAATGGAGAAGCGCCCGGGTCCACGCCACGGCTAGCATTACCGTCATGAATATCTTCACCGTCGGAGACCGCAACGGTGACCCCGCCCTACAGATGGAGACACGATGAGCACGGCCACGACGACGGACTCGCAGCCGGGGCCGCTGCACGCCGCGGACAGCCACGACCTGATCACCGTGCAGGGCGCGCGGGTGAACAACCTGAAGGACATCAGCGTTGAGATTCCCAAACGCCGATTGACGGTCTTTACCGGCGTCTCCGGCTCCGGCAAGAGTTCGCTGGTGTTCGCCACCATCGCCGCGGAGTCCCAGCGGATGATCAATGAGACGTACAGCGCGTTCGTGCAGGGTTTCATGCCGACGTTGGCTCGCCCCGAGGTAGACGTGCTCGAAGGTTTGACCACCGCGATCATCGTTGACCAGGAACGGCTGGGCGCCAACCCGCGTTCCACCGTCGGCACCGTCACGGATGCCAACGCGATGCTGCGGATTCTTTTCAGCCGGCTGGGGGACCCGCACATCGGCTCGCCCAACGCATATTCGTTCAACGTTCCGTCGGTGAAGGCCAGCGGTGCCATTACGGTGGAACGCGGCGGCAGGACCAAGGCCGAAAAGGCCACCTTCCATCGGCTGGGCGGCATGTGCCCGCGCTGTGAGGGCATGGGCTCCGTGAGTGACTTCGATCTGACCGCACTCTACGACGACACCAAGTCGCTGTCCGAAGGCGCCCTTACCGTCCCCGGCTACAGCATGGACGGCTGGTACGGGCGCATTTTCAGCGGCGCCGGCTTGCCGATGGACAAGCCGATCGGCAAGTACACCAAGAAGGAGCTGCACCAGCTGCTCTACGCCGAGCCCACCAAGATCAAGGTGGAGGGCATCAACCTCACCTATGAGGGGTTGATCCCCAAGATCCAGAAGTCCATGCTCTCCAAGGACCGTGAGGCGATGCAGCCCCACGTCCGGGCCTTCGTGGACCGGGCCATCACCTTTGACACCTGCCCCGATTGCGGCGGCACCCGGCTGGCCCAGGAGGCCCTCTCGTCGAAGATCAAGGGGCAGAACATCGCGGACCTCTGCTCGCTGCAGATAACCGACTTGGCCGACTGGGTCCGGAAACTGGATGAGCCCTCGGTCGCCCCGCTGGTCTCGGGGCTTCAGCATCTGCTCGACTCGTTTACCGAAATCGGCCTCGGCTATCTTTCCCTGGACCGTCCCTCGGGCACCCTGTCCGGGGGAGAGGCGCAGCGCACCAAGATGATCCGGCATCTCGGTTCGTCCCTCACGGATGTCACCTACGTGTTTGACGAGCCCACCATCGGATTGCACCCGCATGACATCGAACGAATGAACCAGCTGCTGCTGCAGCTGCGGGACAAGGGCAACACCGTACTGGTCGTCGAACACAAGCCGGAGACCATCGCCATTGCCGACCACGCGGTCGACCTCGGTCCACGTGCCGGCACGGCGGGCGGAGAAGTGGTCTTCGAAGGCAGCGTCGCCGGGCTGCGCGCCAGCGACACCCTGACCGGCCGACACCTCGACGACCGGGCGACGCTCAAAGAAACCGTCCGCGAGGCCCGCGGCGCCCTTGAGGTCCGCGGCGCCACCACGAACAACCTGCAAGGCGTCGACGTCGATATCCCGCTCGGGATTCTCTGCGTCCTCACCGGTGTCGCCGGGTCAGGCAAGAGTTCATTGATCAACGGCTCGGTGGCCCGCCGTGACGGCGTGGTGGTGGTCGACCAGGGCGCGATCCGCGGTTCCCGGCGCAGCAACCCGGCAACCTACACCGGACTGCTCGAGCCCATCCGGAAGGCGTTTGCGAAGGCCAATGGCGTCAAGCCGGCGCTCTTCAGCTCGAACTCGGAGGGCGCCTGCCCGGTCTGCAACGGCGCCGGCGTGATCTACACCGACCTCGGCATTATGGAAACCGTCGAGTCGACCTGCGAGGAATGCGAAGGCAAGCGCTTCCAGTCGGCAGTGTTGGAGTACACGCTGGGGGAGAGGAACATTGCGGAAGTGCTTGCGATGTCCGTGACCGAGGCCGAGGAGTTCTTCGGCTCCGGTGAAGCGCGCACTCCGGCAGCTCATAAGATCCTGGACCGGCTCGCGGACGTCGGCCTCGGCTACCTAACGTTGGGCCAGCCGCTCACCACCTTGTCGGGTGGCGAACGGCAGCGGCTAAAACTGGCCACGCAGATGGCCGAAAAGGGCGACATCTACATCCTCGACGAACCGACCACCGGACTTCACCTGGCCGACGTCGAGCAACTGCTCGGCCTGCTGGACCGTCTGGTGGACTCCGGAAAATCGGTCATCGTCATCGAGCACCACCAGGCCGTCATGGCGCATGCAGACCGGATCATCGATCTGGGCCCGGGCGCAGGCAATGAGGGCGGCCGGATCGTCTTCGAAGGAACACCCGCCGAACTGGTTGCGGACCGTTCCACCCTGACCGGCAAACATCTGGCGGCGTACGTCGGAGCCTGACTCTGCCGCATCGCCATACTGATCCTGCGCCATGAGGGGGCTTCCAACATGGCGCAGGATTATGTCAACCTAAGGAGAATCAAGCGGAGCTATGCTAACCCGCAGTTGGGCCGGCACTGCAACGCAGACGCCGGCACCAACATGTTGGTTCACAGACATACGGCGCGTCTGGCATGTTCCTGCGTTCGAACTCGGCGTCCATCGGCCAACGTGCCTGCGTGGCAACCAACAGGATGTCGGTTCGGAAGACCACCAACGATGCGTCGCTGCAGAGGAAATCCGCGGGTCTTCGGCTGTCCAGTTGATTCGCCGCAGTCGGTGCGCCAGCTGTCATCCCGCGGATGCAGGGCTCCTCACCCGGCCCTCTTCATAACGCCGATAATCCACATTATGTCAACTAGAAGACGGCACATTCCCGGAAAGTGCGAATAGGCCGGCCCCCTGACACCTGCCCCATTTGGCGCGTGAATCCGGGGAACAAGCCGTAATGGCAGCCCGAAGAAGAACGCTGGATGATTCTTCATCCACGCGGGCGGCCTGGCCCAAACCGGCGTCTGACTAGGCGTTTTAGTACGACGATTGACCAAATTCGCATCATATGCGAAAGTTTCGCAATCAGCTCCGCGTCGGCGATTGATCGCGCGGAAGCTGGTCGCGCTTTGAACGCGTAGTAGCCGGACGGAGCGATCTTGACCTCGTGCTCGGTGAGCAGTCGGCAGATCGGCTCGACTCCGAACCGGTCACGATGATCATCGATGAACTGAATCACCACGGCAGTCGCGGGTCGAGCTCCCGCGCGAAGAACGAGGACGCCGCCAACAGAATCTCGTTCGCTCCCTTCAGTTCGCAAACCTCGGCCTCGAGCGCCTTGATCCGCTGCGCATCGCTCATGCTCGTTCCCGGTCGTTCGCCTGCGTCGATCGCGGCCTGCTTGCACCAGCCACGCAGCGTGTCGGAATTGACCCCGACACCCTGCCCGATCCGCACCACCGCCGCGTTGAGTGACAACTGCGGATCTTCCTTCCTGGCATCGGCAACCAACCGCATCGCACGCTCACGAAGCTCCGGCGGATACTTCCTCAGTGCTGGCATGACTTGATCCCCCGGGGGAATCAAGCCCTCCACGAAACCCGGGGCGATTCAGACCCAATGTGGTCTATTCAGATCGCGGATTCACCTACGATGACACCCAATCGCTCGGCCAATTCAGCGAACTCCGCTGGCCAGCGCACTTCATACTCGACGATTGAATCCATTCGGGTCGTCGACCGTGCGCTCAGTCACCGCGTTCTGCTTCTGTGCGCAAGCGGTGCCCGAGTTCGTCGAGGATGATGTCGAGTCCCTTGGTGAACTGGTTCGAGAACGAGTACTTTCCCGATCCGGTGAGGTGCTGCACGAGCTCGAACAGGTGCGGGTAGTCCACCAGCGCAGGCATCACCGTAGCCGCGAAGTCGACCGCCTGGTCGCTGGTGTCCGGGTCGAAGGGGAGATTTCGCTCGGTCAGGGCGAAGCCGTAGACATAGGCGTCGATCACGGAAAAGGCCTGTGCCGCGAGTTCGATCGAGAACCCGTCACGGCGCAGGCATCCGATCACCGCGTCGTGATGTCTGAGCAGCGCAGGGCCGGGGGTCGCGCGGGAATCGATCAGGGTCAGTGCCCAGGGATGGCTCACCAGCACGTTCCGGGCCGAGGCGGCGCGCAGCCTCATGCCCTCCCGCCATGGCATACCCGGCCCTGGCAGCTCTATCTGCGCGAACACTGAGTCGACCAGCGCGTCGAGCAGCGCGTCCTTACTTGTGACGTGGTGGTAGAGCGACATCGCTTCGACGCCGAGCTCCTTGCCGACGTTGCGCATGCTGATCGCCGTATACCCGCCGGCGTCTGCGACCCGCACCGCGGCCTCGATGATGCGCGCCTCGCTCAGCGGCTCCCGTGTTCTCATCAGGTCGCTTCCTTGTGATCTTACGCATGTAAGGGTATTCTACGCATCGAAGCTTACATGCGTAAGGGGCAGGAATGGAAATGCAGATGAGGGCGGCGCGCGTCGACCGGTACGGGCCGCCGGAAACGATCAAGATCACCGCGGCACCGATCCCGGCATCCGGTCGCGATGAGGTGCTGGTGCGGGTGGAGGCCGCTGCCGTGACTTCAGGCGACGCCCGGCTCCGGGCGGGCCGGTTCCCGCGCGGCTTCGCGCTCCCCGCTCGGCTGGCGATCGGCGTCTGCGGACCGCGCCGCAAGATCCCCGGCGCCGTATTCTCCGGCCGGATCGAACACCAGGGCGACGGGGAATCCAGTCTCTCAGCAGGGGACGCGGTTGCGGGCATGACAGGCAGCCGGCTCGGCGCGCACGCCGAGTTGCTGACGGTGCCGGTGACGGCGCTCACCCCGCTCCCCGAGGGCGTGAACCATGCGGCTGCCGCCGGTGCGCTTTTCGGCGGCAGCACCGCCCTGCATTTCCTCCGCGACCGCGCGCGGATCCGTGCCGGGCAGACGGTGCTCGTGAACGGGGCATCTGGGTCCGTCGGATCTGCAGCGGTGCAGCTTGCGGCTTGCTTCGGTGCGACTGTCACCGCCGTGAGCAGCAGCCGGAATCACGCTCTGCTGCGCCGACTCGGCGCGGCGCAGACGATCGACTACCGGGAGGCCCCGGTCGCCGCGCTTAGTCAGCGCTTCGACGTCGTATTCGACGCGGTGGGAAACCTCAACCGTGCCGACGGCCTCCATCTCGCGGGCACCGAGGGCCTGGTGATCCTCACCGTCGCGGGCCTTATGGACACGGCGACCGCCCGCGGCAGGGTCATCGCCGGGGCGGCTCCCGAGCGCAAGGAGGACTTCGCCCTGATCCTCGACCTTGTGGCGCGCGGCGAGTTCGATCCGCTGGTCGAAACCCTCGGCGGGCTCGAGGCGCTGTCCGAAGCGCACCGGCGCATCGACACCAGCCGGAAGATCGGCAACCTCGTGATCCTGCTGCGTCGCGCGAACACGGCGGCGATCGCGACAGCCGCGACTGGAGACGCTAGATGACCGCAAACTGGACTAGGGTCGTGCTCGCCGGGAGCTGGATCACCCTCATGCTGATCTACCTGCTAGGCGACGTGCTCAGGATCTTCGCCGGACACTTCGAATCGGGCAAACTCGGCGACCGGCCCGCACCCGGCTGGATGTGGACGCTCATCGCCGCCATCATGCTCGTGCCGATCGCGATGATCCTCACCACCCTGCTCACCCCGGAGCCTCCACTGCGATGGCTCACGATCAGCGTCTCAATCGCACTCGCAATCTTCAACCTCGCCGGAATGCCCTACAAAGGGTTCTTCGACAACCTCCTGATTGTGTTCAGCCTCGGCATCAACGCCTTCATCATATGGACCGTATGGACATGGGAGACCGCAGAAACGTAGCCGGCCACCGTCACCAGGCCGCCCGCCGCCCGTAGTATCTGCTTGCCGCCCCGTAGGAACGATCATGAATCCCGAGCAGAGCTTCCAGCCTTTGCCCGTCCGCACGGAAACCATGCGGTATCCCGCGAGTTCGGGCCTCGGCTTCGGGCGACGCGACGATCACGTGGCTAGACACTGGATGACCTCGCCTCACGCGCAGTGGTCTCCGCGAGCACCACTTCTCGGCCCAACGCTCCCTCACGCGGCGTGAACGTCGTTCACGAAGGCGTCCGCGGCGCCCAGCACCTCGCGGGTGCGCTGCTGCTGGATTTACATGACTGGCAGGTCTTCATCCAGTCGCGGATTGGAACCCAACAACCATGCCAGGGCAACGCTCCGGCCCTCAGCCGATTCAAGGGTTTTCCATACGCGGTAGCCCAGCCGCAGTCTGGCCTCCACCTCGGGCCGCGGTTCCGGCCCATCGGGCTGTGCCCACTTGTGCGGCGACGTCCGGTCTTTGACGCCGGCCATGGTTTGAACCACCGTGGTGCCGACGTTGGAGTTCAACTCCCGGACCAGATCGTGGATATTCATCCGGGTAGTGTCCCGGAAAATCTGGTTGCGTGTGGCTGAATCCATATCAGGGCCGTGTCAGGAAAAATTCCCTCAGTCAAGCAAAAAGCAACACAAAAGCAACAGCTGGGCCAATCGACTCAGCCATGAGCCCTGCCGCGACCGGATCGAGGCTCAGGTCCGTACGCCCGAACCAAGCAAATGAAATGAAGCTCCCAATATGGCCACAGACTGTGGCGAAATTGCTGGTCCTACCGGCCTCGGATCCTCCTACCGCACCGACGAGGATCGCCGCACGGCGCGTCCGCCCCCTGCGAGCCACGGCCGATGCCAATTGTCCAGACATTGTCTGGACAATTGGGGCCAGCGCGTCATTGGCGCACATTAGGGTGGAATGGTGACCCAGGTCGAGCCGGACCTGCCGAATGACTACGCGGCCTCCCTCACATCCCTCAAGGACTTGGTGCGGCAGGCACAGTTCAAGGCCGACCGAACCTGAATAAACAAGGGAGTCCCCCATGTGCATCCATCCACAGGAGGACGGCCTCAAGGTCCCATGCCCTCGTTTTCCTCCGTGACCGGTGTGATGCGCTGCAGGAGCGCGTCGATGGTTTGCTGCAGGGTGGCGGTCCTGGCTTCGGCGGCGGAGAGTTCGGTCTTGAGACTGTTGTTCTCCCCGCGTGCGCGTTCGGCTGCTCCGACGGCTTCGCCTGCGTTTTTCTCTGCGCCCTCCAGCCGCGTGGCGGCCGCCTTGAGCTGGGCTGTCAGGTCAGCGATGGCCTGGCCTTTCTCGACGGCGATGCGGTCGAGGTCGGCTACCAGTTCGGCCAGTTCTTGGTCTTTGTCTCTGCGGTCGCGCTCCCATTGGCCTCGACGGCGGCATGTCGGTCGTCGGCAAACTTGGCGGCCTCGGCCCAGACCGTGCCGGCCAGCCGCGCCGCGTGCTCCAAAACGGTTTGAGGAGTCGCGGCGATCTGAGTGCCGGCGGATGCCTTCTCCTCGCGCCATTGCTTCAGATACCGGGTCGCGTCCGCGATCGAGACCCCGGCGGCCTCCCGCACGCTGGAGACCGTAACGATCTGATTAGGGTCTTCTCACCAGCAATACGCACACACTCGATACGCAGGGGTGCCAGTAGCAGACGGTGCCTTCCCCAGAACTGCGAATACGCCGGTCCCCCGGCACCCACCTGTTGGCGCCGGAATAAAGGGTTTGCGTGGTGAGGCAATCCGGCCCTCGTGATGAGGCAGAATGAGCGGTAGCCAGAACCAGGCGAGAAGAAGGAGCATGACATCACGAAGCTAATCTGGTTTGCAGGTGGACTGCTCGTCAGCGGTATCACCGTGCTCCTCATCGGCTTCCTCACGATCCAAATTGTGGGGCTCCGCGGCGGCGCGGTTTTAGGCATCGATAATCAGCTGATCGCTGTCACCGAGCCGAACCCGGGCTTCCTCCAAATGCTGGCCATAGCGGCAGTTGGTAGCGCGTCCATCGCCCTGCTGGGCCCGGCGGTACGAAATCGACCCAAGGGCACTCGTTTCGTGTTTCGTTCGGGGTTCATTGCAGCAACCCTCATTCAAATCGCGGTGAGCGCCGCCATCACGGCACAAGGATCGACGGTGCTCAATCTCAACTATCCCAAACCACGTTGGGGCGAGGGATGGGTCATAGAAGGCGGGATGAACTCGGCGGTCCACCTGATCTTGATCGTTGCAGGCTATCTCCTCCTATCGAGCCGCTCCGTGTCGGAGAAGGCGCAGACACTCAGAAGTGGCGCCGGGCTCGACAGGGAATAACCGGCCTCGCACTCCCCCAGGCATGGCCCCCTGAGGCTAATCCCCGTCCGTGCATGCGCGGACCCGCGCAGGTCCGTTTCGACGCTCAGTCGCTGAAGAATGCGGTTAGGTCTACGTGCGTGCAATAATCTCGAACCTGAGATTGCTGCTCAGTGTGACGACGTCGTGTGGGTGGTCGGCGAGCCAGGCCACCCGGCATCAGTGGCCGGGTCCGGTGACGATCTTCCGCCGTTCGGCTTCGTGAGCCCCGCCCTTCTTCGCCAGCGTGGAACACGCCTCTTCGATGTCCCGGGCGAGCGTGTCGACGTGCTCCCGGCTCAGCGTTTCCTTGACCAAGGCACGCATGATCGTTACGTTTTGGGCGTCCGGCGGCAGCGTGTACGCCGGCACCATCCAGCCCCGCTCTGCCGCGAGCTGCCAGGCAAGGTCGAACTCGTCGTACCCGGCGTCATCAGCCAGTCGGAAAGCGACCAGGGGAAGTTGCTCCTCGGCGCGGCCGATGATTTCGAACCGCCCCATGGCCTCCAACTTGTCGGCGAGGACTCCAGCATTGGCCTGCATGTTCTGCATGATGTAGCTGTAACCGGCACGGCCATAACGCACGAAGTTGTAGTACTGGGCGAGAACCATCGAGGAGCCGGTGGAGAAGTTCAGGGTGAACGTCGAGTCGGTCTTGCCGAGATAGTTCTCCTCGAAGACAAGGTCCTTGGCCAGGTCGGCCTTCTCCCGGAAGATCAGCCAGCCGATGCCGGGATAGACCAGCCCGAACTTGTGCCCGGAGACATTGATCGAGCGGACCTGCTCGAGCCGGAAGTCCCACTCGGAGTCCGGATAGAGGAAAGGCCAGACGAATCCCCCACTGGCACCGTCCACGTGCAGCGGCACATCAAGGCCCCGCTCACGCTTGATCCGGACTAGCAAATCGTTGATGCCGACGATGTCGTCTTTGTGCCCGGTAAACGTCGTACCCAACACGGCTGCGACACCGATGGTGTTCTCATCAACATGGGCCTGCACGTCGTCCGGGCCGATCGTGTACTTCCCCGGCCGCAGCGGCACGATGCGCGGCTCGACGTCGAAATAGCGGCAGAACTTCTCCCACACCACATGCACGTCCCCGCCGAACACCAGGTTCGGGCTCGACGCCGACGCGCCGGCGGCTTCACGGCGCTTGCGCCAATTCCACTTCAAGGACAGGCCGCCAAGCATGATCGCCTCAGACGATCCTTGGGTTCGGGCCCCGGTCGTCTCACCGGGCGCGTGAAAGAGATCGGCGAGCATCCGAATGCAGCGCTGTTCGATCTCCGCCGTGCGGGGATACTCAGCATGGTCAATGAAATTGCGATGCAGGTTCTCGGCGATGATCCGCTGGGCCTGCGGCTCCATCCACGTCGTCACGAAGGTCGCCAGGTTCCGGGCCGGATCACCCTCCAGCGCCAGGTCCTCCGACACCAGCCGCAAAGCGTCCTGGGCAGGCATGCCCGTATCCGGGAACACCCGGCTCGGAACCTCTTGCGTAACGAATCGATTGCCGAAGAGCGCCGCGTCGGCATCCGTCGGCTGGAAATTGGTTGACATCGCTTCTCCTTTAGCTGGCCTCCCGTTCGACGGCGGAAGCCTTGAGAGAGTTTCATGAGGGACCAAGGCTGGTCGGTCACATCCTCTTCAAGCTAGAGCTTCCAGTGGGGGCAGTCGTCACCCAATGAGGGTGAAAGAGAAGCAAAGAACCCAGACGATGGAGTCGCGAGTACGGGCTTTCCGCCTATTTCTTGCTCTCGTGGAGCGGAAGCGCCCGACCGTTTTTGAACGAGCTGGCCTCAACAAGCTTCAGGTCTCGCACGCGACTCGACGCGCTCGGCGAGCTGACGGATGACTGTGCCCCAGCCATCGTAGAAGCCCAGTTGCTCGTGCTCGTCACGATCGGCGATGTTGCGGTGCAAGGCGGTGGCCGTGTACTCGGTTCCGTCAGTGTGTTCCTTCATGGTGATGACGGCGGTCACGAATGATGCTTCCGCGGGGCGCCATCCGGCAACGAGTGCGTCCGTGAAGACGATCCGCTCAAGCTCGTCTACGGCGAGGAAGCAGCCGGTGATGTGTGGTCCAAACGCGCCGCCGTCCTGGCTGATCTCGGTGCGGAAGGCCCCACCTGGGCGAAGGTCCATGTCCCGCACACGACAGACCGCCGGCGCGGGAACCCACCATTGCTCAAAACTCTGGGGTTCGGCCCAAGCTTTCCAGATGGCCGAACGTGGGGCCTTGATGATTCGGGAGACGGTCAGGTCGAGTTCAGGGTGGAGGGTGGTGGTCATTTCGATGCTTCCTTATCTTGCGTGGTGGTGACGAAGTGCTCGAGGCGGTCGGTGCGCGCCTCCCAAATTCGTCGCTGTTCGCTGAGCCAGGCCTCGATGTCATCAAACGATTTCGGGACGAGTGTGCAGATCCGCACCCGCCCCGTCTTGCGCGTCGTAATCCACCCCGTGTTCTGGAGGTAGCGGATGTGCTTCATGAACGACGGCAGCGCCATGTCGAAGGGAGCTGCCAGCTCGCCGATGCTCGCCGACCCCGCCCCCAGCCGGCCGAGCACGGCTCGCCGGGTCGGATCCGCGAGGGCTTGGAATACACCGTCGAGTTGAGTCGAATACTGAGCCATGCGGCTAAGTTACCGCTACCGAATGGTAAGCGCAAGGGCTAAGTGTCTGTCCACAGTGCTCTGGAACCCTTGCGGCTTCTGAAGGGTGTGCACAGCCCACCTCCCTTCCTCCTCGGATGGAGGGCACGTTCACTGACGGCGTAGCAACATCTGGATTAGCACCGGCTCCAAAATCGTTCCACTATTACCCGACGTACTCAAGGAATTCCATGGACATCAATGGAATGGGCCCGGACCGTTCTTCAGACCGCGATCCGATGGACACCTACTCGCAAACAGTCATGCGTGTTGCCGAAATCGTCACCCCGCACGTTGCTGCCGTAGAGGTGAGGAACGGCCGCGGCAGCAGGGTCCTGGTTGGCAGCGGGTCCGCTGTGGTGTTCACCCAGGATGGCTATATGTTGACTAACGCCCACGTCGTTGCGGGTGCCACGGCCGGCTCTGCCGCCTTCGCCAATGGTGAAGTCGCGGAGATCGAGATTATCGGCGCTGATCTCTTGTCCGACCTGGCGGTCATTCGGGGGCCTTCGAACACGCCGCCGCCCGCAGAGCTCGGCGACGCCGAATCGCTGCGCGTGGGCCAGCTGGTTATTGCGGTAGGCAACCCCTTGGGACTGGCCGGATCGGTCACGGCCGGTGTTGTCAGCGGGCTTGGACGGTCGATTCCCACCCGAACGGGTCGTGGCCGGCATGTGATCGAAGACGTGATTCAAACAGACGCAGCGCTTAATCCGGGCAATTCGGGCGGCGCCCTCGCCGACAGCCAGGGACGCGTGGTCGGGATCAACACCGCCGTCGCCGGTACAGGCCTGGGGCTGGCGGTTCCCATCAATGCCACAACGCGCCGCATCATCTCCGCGCTGATGAGCGCCGGTCGGGTTCGGCGGGCCTATCTTGGCTTGGTGAGCACGCCGGTACGCCTTCCGGCGCACATGGCTCTTCGTTCGGGACAGCGGGAAGCGCTGAGAGTTGTTGAGGTCATTGCCGGCTCCCCCGCTGAGCGCGCCGGGATAAAGCCAGGCGATCTGGTGGTGGACGCCGGCCGACGTCATGTCTCAAGTGCGGAAAGCCTCCAGAAGCTGCTCTTCGCCGACGCCATCGGCGTTCCTTTTCCCCTGACCGTCCTGAGGTCAGGGGCGCTGGTGGATGTCATAGCCCTGCCAGAGGAAATGTCAGAATCTACTTAAAGACATCCGTGCATGGTCGTAACGGGCTGCGTGAGCCGCCCCGTCCTTAAGGCTGGTGCTTTCAGTAACTACCGTTCCACACAGCCATGGCTGTCAGGACGAACCCGGTCACCGCGCCGATGACGGCAAGCCATCCGGCAACCAGCATCGTGACATGCCTGGAGTGGTCCTGTGTCAGCCGTTCGCCGTGGGGGTGTGAGAGCACTATTGAATCCGCGGCGAGCAGGAAGACCACCAGTCCGACAAGAGCTGCGCTCCAGGCAAAAAATTCCAGCCAATGCACCAACGGACCAACCGGAGTAAACATAACTCCGGTATACGCCCGCATAACGGAAGCCACAAGGGTGTCCGCGCCATACCGGCCGCCGGGAGGCAATCGGCCGCACGCGCCAAAACGCAGGTTGGCAGAGACGCTACTTGGCGAAGATGGACGGCTGGCGGCCTTCCGCGGCATGGCCTGCTCCAACTCGGCGGGCACCTACAGCAGCAGATCCTCGCCGCCCATCGTCGCCACCAACTGCACCCCTATTGGCAGCCCCTCGCGGCTCTCTCCCCCCAACGGCAGGCTGATGGCTGGGTGCCCATGCACATTCAACGCCGCAGAGAACGGGCCGTAGCCGAAATGCTTGCGCAGCCTGGACCGGACGTCGCCCTCGGGGCTGCTGGGCCTGCATAACGGCATCGAGAGCGCCGGCACCGGACGCAGCTGTTTCGATCAACACCTTCTGCGGGACCGCCTCAAGCAGGGACGCGTCGACCTGCCGGGGAACGACAACATCGCACGGCCGGCGGCGCAAATACCAGTATCTCCGCCGCAGCAACGGGTTCGGCCGCAACCTGATGGCGGCACGGGCGCATTCCAAGACCTCGTCGGCCGATTGTTCGCCGTCGATTATCAACTCGCGGAGTCCCACGGCATCGAGCGATGCATACTCATAGGACTCCAGGACTGCCCCTCCGGCTGCGTCGAGCGTCAGGTCGTCACGCTACCGTTGCCGATGCCCGCCGCCGCGGCAGTCGCGCCCACCGGAGAAAGCTGCTAGCCGGCGTCGTAAGCGCGCTGCAGTTCGTCGATGTCGATTTTCTTCATCTGCAGCATCGCTTCCATGGCGCGCTGGGCTTTCTGCGGATCCGGGCCGCCGATCAGCCGCGGCAGCACCGATGGAATGATTTGCCAGGACAATCCGTATTTGTCCTTGAGCCAGCCGCACTGGCTCTCGGCTCCCCCGTCGGCGGTCAAGGCATCCCAGAGCCGGTCCACCTCCGCCTGGTCCTCACAGTCCACCTGCATCGACACCGCCTCATTGAAGGTGAACTGCGCTCCCCCGTTCAGCGCAGTAAAGCTCTGACCGTCCAGCTCGAACTCGACGGTCAAGACCTGCCCTTCTGCGCCGGGTCCGCTCTCGCCGTAGTGCGTGACGTCGAGGATATTCGAGTTCTTGAACAGCTGGACGTAGAACCTTGCCGCTTCCTCGGCTTCGCCGTCGAACCAGAGGCACGGTGTGATCTTCTGCATGATGGGTTACTCCCCTGTGTTGGACGTACCAGATGTGTTAGCCGTACCGCATGCGTCAGGCGTACCAGATGTGTTAGCCGTACCGCATGCGTCAGGCGTACCAGAACCAGCCGACGGGCGTCCATGAATCGGGCACTTCGTGACCGCTGAAGGATCCGCATCGGCTGCAGCTGTAACTGGCGTTTGCCGGCACCCGCCGCCCATCCGGAAGCAGGCGCAACGGCGTGAATTCCTCGACGATGAGATATTGGTCGGTGCCACAGTGCTGGCAATCGGGTGCATTCGGCACGTCCGGACTGGGTTGGGCGGAACGCCCACCGGCGGTCAACGTCATGTCGGCCTCCCCCGGCTCAGCCCGCGGAGCCGGCCATGGCCAAGGCGGCGGCACCGGTGCCTGGCGGATCGATAACCCGTAGCCTGCAGCCCTCCCCCTCATGGGCCACATAACCGGGCAGGTGTTCGCTCGCGCTGCAATCGTGCAGCTCCTCGAGTGCTGCAGCTTCAATCCGAGCGTGCTGCAGGTTGATAATGACGCCGAGGCCGGATGCCAGCGCGCTGGTGCGCCGGACCAGCGAATAGAGCGCCACGATGTTTCGGGTTGTCACATGTCCACGCACTTCAATCTGTGCGGATTCCCGGTCAATGTCCACATGAACGACTACACGCAATTTGGGATCCATAGTAAGTCCCCTCAAGAGTTCCCCATGGCCGCTCCTTGACCGGGCACCATCATAAGAGGAGGTGTGTGACACAGGCAACAAAGCACGTCATAATGTTTCCGAACGGACGAAACGCGGGCTGGATGCCCACAGGCGGTGGCCCGCCCTGCTGGGGTGGCTGCCATGAGTGAGGCCGAATTAGAGGCGCAGTTGATCGACACGATGCAGGACGCGCTGCTCAACAGCGACGATCTGCAGGACTTCCTTGACCAGCTTGCCCAGCATGCCGCCGCGGTCATTGACGACCGCGGAGAGGTTGCCTGCAGCGTGCTGGTGATACGCGGCCCCCGGGACCGCACCGTTTCGCCCGGGCACAGCCCGATGTCACCCGGACACAGCCCGACGTCCTGGGCGGAGTACCAACCAAAGTACGACGACGGCCCGGGACTGAGTGCCTTGCGTTCCGGAGCCGCCGTGCTCGTGCACGACGTCGGGAAGGAGAACCGCTGGAACGACTTGATGGCGGAGGCAGCATCGGCCGGGATCGGCTCCATCCTGGCGGTACCACTCCGTGTGGACGACGGCGGCTTGGGGGCGGTCGTGTCCTACTATCAACGCCGCGACCACGGATTCTCCGAAGCGGTTCTCGCGGCAGCCTCCACCTATGCTCGGATCGCGGCCAAACCCCTTCTGCTCGCGGAACGGATAGACCGGATGGCCCAGCGGACGGCGCATTTGGTAGCGGCCTTGGAGTCCCGCACCACGATCAACCTTGCCGCTGGCATCGTCATGGGCCAGAACTCCTGCAGCCAACTGGAGGCCATGGAGATTCTGCGACGTGCTTCAAACGCCCGCAACGTCAAACTTCGTGACGTAGCACAGGGCATCGTCGAACCGCTGGCCGGCGCCGCCACGCGCTTTGACGACTGACCGGCACCGCGCCGGCTCAGCGCACCAGCACCGCAATTCCGGTGGCCGCCGCGGCCCACAACACGCTGGCGAACGTGCCCAGGATGAACCGTTCAGCAGCCCCGGACTGGCCGAGCTCTGAATACCGGCCCAGTCCTTTCACCGCCAGGACAACAGCCAGTCCTTCCGGCCAGCCAGCCAACAAGGTGGAGGCAATGGCTGTCCGCTCGAGCACTCCGATCCAGGCACCGCCGCGCAGAACCGGAGACTCTTCCGGGTCGCTGTGGTTGTCCGGGTGGGAGGCATTAAACGACAACCGCAGAATGGTGACCGTGGCCGGGCCGCCGCCGATCGCGGCCGCCGCCACGCCCAAGGCATAGGCGACCGGCCCCAGCCCGCCGGGACCCCCCGCAGCCAACAGCGCGGCAACCCCCAGGAGAAGCAGCGAGAGGGCGCTGGCGGCATACAGCCAGCGGTTTCCAGCTCCCTGGAACCGCTCAAAGTACATAGGGCCGGCCACGGCGGCGGCCACGCAAAGCACTACCAGTGCCACGGCGCTCATCGATCAGCTCCTTCCAGCAGTGCTTGTGCAGCCGATTGCCCCCGGCGGCACTCGTGCCAGAGTCCACTATGCAGCCTGCTTGAGACAGCTTGCTGGGTTATCCCCAGCCTGTCGGCGATGTGCTGCTGGGTGAGTCCTTGATCACTGAGCTCCCCGGCTTCGCGGGCCTCCTTGCTGCGCTTGCGTGCCACGGATACCAGCAACTGCAGCACCGCCTCGGCATGTCCGGCTTCCGCTCGCGCACCGGCGACGGCGATGTTTCCCGGCGAGGTCTTGGCCGCGGTCACGGCTTCCCGGGCGCGCTCGAACGCCTCGCCGGAGCCCGCCCTCGTGGATTCCGGCAGCGGTTCATCAACCCGTCCGACGCCGATGCCTACGCTCCAGTTGTTGCTGGCAGCTAGGTCCAGCGCAATGTCCACCGCCACGGAAGCGTCCGATGTCACCGCTTGCATCTCATCCCCGGCGGTCCGTTCAAAGCCACGAAGCAGCGGCCGGGCAGAGTCAGTGTTCAGGACATCAAGCGCTTCCTGGACCAGATCTTCGCGGCTTCGGGACCTGCGCTGATCGACCGTCAGGACAAACATACAACCCTGCTTCCTTGTACTGGATCCTACAAGTATGCAGGGTTGTAACTGTCCGGTGCAAACTTTTGCCGCTATTCCGCCGGCTCGTGGCTGGCAAATCCCAACAGATTGCCTTCGGAGTCGCGGACGAAAGCCATCCATTCATCCGTTCCCGCGGGCCCCAACGAATCGTCGGCGTGCCGGAAGATGGCGCGCGGCTCCTCGACAACCGACGTCCCGTGCCCGCGCAGTTCCTCTACTTGTAACCGGACCGAGTCCACCTGCAGGTACAAGAGAGCCGCAGGCGCACCAACCTCCAGCAACAGCCGGACGCCCTCGAGATCGAAGAACACCAGCCCCGGCGGATCGAAGATGCCGGCCGGCGGATAGCCCAACAGCTCCGTGTAGAAAGCAGTCGCGCGCCCGAGGTCCCGCACGCCCAAGGCGACCTGCGCCAGCTTCATGTCCGCCCTCCGTCCGGCCGGCCCCAGGCTCCACGCGCCGGAGGCCCCTCAGCCGAATGGTACGCCCGCCTCCGCCCGATAGTGTGGAGTGGTGATTGAAACTTCTCCCTGGCTTCGCGCTGGCCTCCCGCTGGTTGCAGGGTCACTGGTCCTGGATCTGGCAGCCATCGTCATTTTTGCGGCAGCGGGCCGAAACACGCATGAACACGGACTGGGCGCCGTCGGCATCCTCACCACCGCCGCCCCTTTCCTGATAGGCGCACTCATCGGCTGGGCCGCTTTACGCGCCTGGCGGCGACCGACCGCCCTCTGGCCCACCGGCGTCGCGGTCTGGCTGGCAGCAGTGGTCTTGGGTCTCGCCCTGCGCGGCCTCGCCGGCGGTGGGCTTGCCCTGTCATTCCAGATCGTGACGCTCTTGGTGCTCGGCGTGCTGTTGCTGGGATGGCGTGCGCTGGCCGCGCTGTTCATCAAACTACGCTTCCGCCGACGGGTGGAATAACCTCGGTGGTAGGAAAGATACCGCTCCAGCAGAAAGGCAGTGCAGTGGCTACAGCATTCGTTCTCATCCGGACCGACGCAACCCGTATTCCGGAGTGCGCCCAGGAAATCTCAGAGCTCGAGGGCATCAGCGAGGTCTACTCGGTCACCGGCGAATGGGATTTGATCGCTGTGGCACGGGTTGCCAAACACGACGAGCTGGCCGACGTCATCGCCGACCGCCTCTCAAAGGTCAAGGGCGTGCAGGCCACCACCACGCACATCGCATTCCGCGCCTATTCAAAACATGACTTGGATGCCGCTTTCTCGCTCGGATTCGAGTAGGGCCCTCCCCACGCAGAAATGCCCCGGACGCCAGTCACGTTCAACTGGCGTCCGGGGCTTTTCGGCTTAAGCGGTTGTCGCAGGCCGCTGAGCCTGCAGGTGTCAGCTCGTGACGTCGATCCAGCGCTGCAAGGCTCCGGCGGCGGCCCCGCTGTCGATGGCCTCGTTGGCGCGCTCCAGACCGCCCGCCAGCCGCTCCAGCAGCGGTGCGTCCGCGGATACGTCGTTGGCCACCAGGGCGGCCGCGGCATTGAGAACGACGGCGTCCCGCACCGGCCCTTTATCGCCTGCCAGCACACGGCGCACCACTTCGGCATTTGCCGCGGCGTCGCCGCCGCGCAGGTCGTCCAGGGTGGCCCGGGGGATGCCGAGGTCCAGGGGATCCAGTTCGTGCTCCGTCACGGCACCATTCCGGACCTCCCATACCGACGAAGGACCCGTGGTGGTCAGTTCGTCCAGCCCGTCCCCGCCACGGAACACCAGCGCGCGGATGCCGCGGGCAGCCAGCACGCCGGCAATCAAGGGCGCGAGCCGGGCGTCGGCGACGCCGATCGCGGCCGCCGTGGGGTTCGCCGGATTGGTCATCGGCCCCATGAAGTTGAATGCCGTGGCCACTCCCAGTTCTCCGCGGACAGCTCCCGCGTAGCGCATCGACGGATGGAAGACCTGGGCAAAGCAGAAAGTGATACCCGCGTCCACGGCTGTTTGCGCCACCCGCTCCACCGGGAGGTCGAGACGGACGCCCAGTGCTTCAATCACGTCGGCTGAACCGGAGGACGACGACGCGGCGCGGTTCCCGTGCTTGACGATCCGCGCGCCGGCCCCTGCGCAGACCAAGGCGGCCATGGACGAGATGTTGACGGTGTTCTGCCGGTCCCCGCCCGTGCCGACGATATCCAGTTTCTCGCCCGGAATCTCGATCGGCCGGGCATTGCCGACCATCGCCTCGACCAATCCCGTCAGCTCATCGACCGTTTCGCCCTTCGCGCGCAACGCGACCAGGAAGCCCGCCATCTGCGCATCGGTGGCCCCACCGGACATGATGGCGTTCATCGCCCACTGCGTTTGAGCGGTCGTAAGGTCCTGCCGCGAGATCAGGGCCGAAATCAATTCCGGCCAGGTGGGTGCGTTCTGAGCGTTCGGTTCCGTCGTCACTTCACTAGGTTATCTACGTTTCGTAGAAACTTCCGGATTGTTAACTTCCGCGCCGTTCCGCGGAATCCCGCGGGTTGGGAACCGAAACGCCGCGCCGGGCGTTCGAATGCATTGGTGAACTGGGCGGATTTATAGACATAATGGCCTTGTGACAACTGCAACCCACGCCCCCAGTACCCCGGCGCATCCAACGCTGAACCGCCCCAACCTGGTTTCTGTCGGAACCGTTGTGTGGCTCTCCAGCGAGCTGATGTTCTTTGCCGGTCTTTTCGCCATGTACTTCACCCTCCGCGCCACTTCCGGCGAGATGTGGGCGATTGAAACCGAAAAGTTGAACGTTCCATTCGCGCTTGCCAACACCATTGTTCTGGTGTCCAGCTCCTTCACCTGCCAGTACGGCGTCTTCGCCGCTGAGCGGCTGCAGGCCCGCCGTACCGGCGGTCTCCTCAATGTCGCCAGGTGGGGCATGGTCGAGTGGTTCCTGTTGACGTTCTTCCTCGGCGCCATTTTCGTCTCCGTCCAGGCCTACGAATACGCGATGCTCGTTTCCGAGGGAGTATCGCTGTCCTCCAACGCCTACGGGTCAGCGTTCTACATCACCACCGGCTTCCACGGCCTTCACGTCACGGGCGGGCTCATCGCTTTCCTGCTGATCATCGGCCGGGCCTATGTCGCCAAGAAGTTCGGTCATTTCGAGGCCACGTCTGCCATCGTCACGTCGTACTACTGGCACTTCGTCGACGTCGTGTGGATCGCTCTCTTCATCATCATCTACTTCCTGAAGTAGACGGCCAGAGCCTGCACGCTGCTGCAGGACCGCCCCGGCCGAACATCTACGCACACGCACCGCAGAGTTAGGAACCATCAAGTGAAGGCACTCTCCCAGAGGCGACGACATCCCCTGGCTGCCGTTGCCCTGTTGCTCTTGGGATTGCTGGTCACCGGCGGCTTGTACGCCGTCGCCGGCAATGTCAACGAGGCCAAGGCCCAGACCACCAACTTTTCCGCGCAGGACATCGAAGAGGGCGAAAAGCTCTTCGTGGCCAACTGCGCAACTTGTCACGGAATTGGTGCGGTCGGGGCCCCGCAGGGTGCACACGGCAATCAGGCCGGCCCGGCATTGATCGGCGTCGGCGCCGCCGCTGTTGACTTCCAGGTGGGCACCGGCCGCATGCCGATGCAGATGTCCGGACCGCAGGCACAGGCCAAGCCGAACCAGTTCTCCGAAGAGCAGACCATGCAGTTGGCTGCGTACGTGGCCTCCCTCGGCGCCGGTCCGGCCATCCCCGAGGAAGACCTCCTCGACGTCGCTAAGGGAGATCCCGCCGCTGGTGGCGAAATCTTCCGCGTCAACTGCGCCATGTGCCACAACGCATCCGCCGCCGGCGGCGCATTGACCCGCGGCAAGTTCGCCCCCGCCCTGGCCGGCGTCAGCGAAGCACACATTTACGAAGCCATGGCCACCGGCCCGCAGAACATGCCGGTGTTCAGCGACGCGAACATCTCCCCCGAAGAGAAGCGCGATGTCATCGCCTTCCTGAAGACGATTGAAGAACAGGGCAGCCCGGGTGGCTTCTCGCTCGGCTCGCTCGGTCCGGTATCCGAAGGCCTGCTGATGTGGACTGCCGGATTGGGAATCGTCATCGCATTCACCATCTGGCTGACCCAGCGGTCTTCCTAACCTTCGCTTACCGGCGGCCCGCAAGGGCCGCCGAAGAAGCGTCAACAATCATATATGTTTTTGAACTATTTAGAGAAGGATGAGAGGGATCATGGGCGACCATAGTCACGGCAGTCCGAGCACCTCGGGCACCGTTGCTACGGCTGGTCAGAGCGACGTGGAGAAGTTTCAGGATCCTGGACTTCCCCCCCACCGCCCGCGCCGTGCCGACAAAGATCCCCGGGCGGAAAAGCGCGCCGAACGCCAGGTTGCGATACTCTTCGTAATCTCCATCATCGGCACCGTACTTTTCTTCGTCGGGTACTTTGGCATCCGTTTGGATGACACCATCGCAACGCTGCGTTTTCAGAACTTCACCTTGGGCATGGGTACGGCCTTCGCGATGCTTGGCATCGGCGTCGGCATTGTCCACTGGGCCAAGACCCTCATGCCTGACCACGAAATTGTGGAAGAGCGCCACGAGGTCCGCACCGAAGAGGACCGCCGTGACGCTGAGCAGATCATTGGCCAGGTCCTCGACGAATCGGGCATCTCCCGCCGTCCGCTGATCCGCAACACGCTGATCGGAGCCGGTGTACTGGCCATCCTGCCTGCCATCGGCATCTTCCGCGACCTGTCCAAGGACCTGAACCCGGAAGTGCTGCGGCACACCATGTGGGATGCCGGCGTCCGCCTCACCCGCGACCCGAGCGGCACCCCGATCAAGGCCTCGGATGTGACCATTGGTTCCGCCTTCCACGTCATTCCCGAGGGACTGAACGAAGCCGAGCACAAGCTCGAAGAGAAGGCCAAGGCCGTTGTCCTCTTGATGCGGCTGAATCCGGACGAGCTGAATGTCTCCCCAGGTCGTGAAGACTGGAACTACAATGGCATCGTTGCTTATTCGAAAATCTGCACCCACGTCGGATGCCCGGTGGCACTGTACGAACAGCACACGCACCACCTGCTCTGCCCTTGCCACCAGTCGACCTTCGACCTGACCCAGGAATGCAAGGTGATCTTCGGCCCCGCCGCACACGCCTTGCCCCAGCTTCCGATCAGCGTCGACGACGAGGGCTACTTGGTCGCTACCAGCGACTTCCATGAACCTGTCGGACCGAGCTACTGGGAGCGTGGCTAAACATGAGCGCTTCAACTGATACCTATGTACCCAAGACACGGGTTGGTCGGATCACCAACTTCGTGGACACCCGCGTCGGCGGCTCGTCCATCGTCAAGGAATTCGGACGGAAGATCTTCCCGGACCACTGGTCCTTCATGTTCGGTGAAGTGGCGCTCTACTCTTTCGTCATCCTGCTGCTTTCCGGAACGTTCCTGACGTTCTTCTTCGATCCGTCGATGGCGGAGACGCACTATGACGGAGTGTACGTTCCGCTCAAGGGCGTCGAGATGTCCGTCGCTTACCAGTCCACTCTGGACATCTCCTTTGAAATCCGCGGCGGACTCTTCATGCGCCAGCTGCACCACTGGTCGGCACTGATGTTCGTTGCTTCGGTGTCCTTCCACATGCTGCGCGTCTTCTTCACCGGCGCGTTCCGTCGGCCGCGCGAGCTGAACTGGGTGGTCGGCTGCGTCTTGCTGATCCTGGCC
This sequence comes from Arthrobacter sulfonylureivorans, assembly GCF_022637435.1. Taxonomy (NCBI): domain Bacteria; kingdom Bacillati; phylum Actinomycetota; class Actinomycetes; order Micrococcales; family Micrococcaceae; genus Arthrobacter; species Arthrobacter sulfonylureivorans. The sequence goes on along the minus strand of NZ_CP093326.1, from coordinate 2,209,693 downwards.
CTGGCCGCTGGCTTCACCGGTTACTCGCTGCCGGACGATCTGCTCTCCGGCAACGGCCTGCGCATCATCGACGGCGTGATCAAGGGAATCCCCCTCGTCGGCACCTACATCTCCCTGCTGCTCTTCGGCGGCGAGTTCCCGGGTACCGACATTGTGGGACGTCTCTACGTACTCCACATCCTGCTGGTTCCGGCGCTGATCCTGCTGATGATCGCCGTCCACCTGTTCATGGTTGTGGTGCACAAGCACACGCAGTACCCCGGCCCGGGCCGCTCCGAGTCCAACGTTGTCGGCTTCCCGATTGGCCCGGTCTACGCGGCCAAGGCCGGCGGCTTCTTCTTCGTGGTCTTCGGCATCCTGGCCGTCATTGCGGCAAACTTCCAGATCCTGGCGATTTGGGACTACGGCCCCTATGACCCCTCCCCCGTTTCGGCCGGCACCCAGCCTGACTGGTACATCGGCTGGGTGGATGGCGCGCTGCGCCTGATGCCAGGTGTGGGCGAGTTCGTCATCTTTGGCCGGACCATTTCGCTGAACGTGCTGCTGCCGGCCCTTGCCCCGGCGGGCCTGCTGTTCACGCTGATGTTCGCTTGGCCGTGGATCGAACGCTGGGTTACCAAGGATCACCGCGAGCACCACATCCTGGACCGCCCGCGCAACGCACCGTTCCGGACCGGCATTGGTGTTGCAGGTATCGTCTTCTACTCGGTGATGTGGGCAGCTGCCAGCTCGGACCTGATCGCCACGCACTTCCACGTGTCGCTGAACGACGTGACGTACTGGCTGCGCGCGCTCTTCTTCCTCGGCCCGATCCTCGGCTTCATCGTCACGCGCCGGATTTGCCTTGCGCTGCAGCGCAAGGACCGTGAGATCGCGCTGCACGGCCGGGAGACCGGACGCATTGTCCGCCTGCCGCATGGCGAGTTCATCGAGGTCCACGAGCCGCTGAACGACTACAAGCTGTACCGCCTGGTCAACTTCGAATCTCCCGAGGTGCTCCCTGCACAGCCGAACAAGGCCGGCCACATCAAGCGCTCCGAGAAGCTGCGCGGCTCCCTGTCGCGGTTCTTCTTCGAGGATCGTGTGGCACCGGTGACCCGGGCCGAGCTGGAGGCTGCACACAGCCACCATGCCGAGGTTGCGGCTCCCGCCGAAAAGGCCGAAGTCAGCGGCCGCTAAGGAACCGTCTGCACGAGAATGGCCCCGGACTGAGTGTGAACTGCTCCCCGGAAGTTGGACTGAAATATTCAGTTCCGATTCCCGGGGAGCAGTTTTATGCATGCCAGAAGTTCTTTATCGGAGGATCAGCGCAAGGCCGCTGTAGCGTGGTTCGAAAAGGGTGTCGCAGATAGGGCGGCAGCGCGTTTCCTGGGCGTATCTCGTTGGCCCGTCAAGCAGCTCTATCGCCGCTGGAAGATTCACGGTCGAGGAGTGCTGGTGGCCAAACCGACAAAGCAGTCGTACTCGTTCGAGTTCAAGATCGCACTGTGCGAACGGTTCCTTGCGGGCGAAACCTTCCAGGATCTCGCGGCTGAGGCTGGCTTGTCCTCGCCTCGTCTGCTGGAAACGTGGGTACGGGCCTACCGCAAGGAAGGCGCGGATGCGTTGCGCCCGAAGCCTATGGGTAGACCCAGGAAACCCGACGACCCGCCGCCCGCGGAGTTGTCCGAATTGGAACGCTTGAGGCGCGAGAACGAACGGTTGCGGGCGGAAGTGGCCTATCTGGGAAAATTGCGGGCCTTGAGGGCGCAGGAACGACGGTGAAGGTTCAGGCCATCATCGCCCTCAAGGCTGACTTTCCCCTCCCTGTCCTGCTGCAGGTCGCCGGCCTTGCCCGATCGACGTTCTTCTACCATCAGGCCCGCCTCCAGGCTCCCGATCCGAAGGAGGCGCTCAAAGCCGCGGTCACGGAGATCTTCAAGAAGAACCATGGCAGATACGGGCATCGCCGCATCCACACCGAACTGGCCAAACAGGGGTGGACGATCGCAAAGAAGACCGTACTGAAGCTGATGCGCTCCCTGCGGCTGGTTTGCAAAGTACGGCGAAGGAAGCGCTACAACTCCTACCAGGGCGGGCAGGGCGCCGTGGCCCCCAACCTGCTCAACCGGGAGTTCAACGCTGATGCCCCGGACCAGAAGTGGGTGACGGATGTGACCGAATTCAGCGTCGGGGATCGGAAGCTCTACCTCTCACCGGTCATGGACCTCTTCGACCGGCAGATCATCTCCTACACGCTGGGCCGGTCCCCGAACCTGGAGCTCACCAACACCTCACTGCGGATGGCTCTGAAGACGCTCTTAGGCGGGCAGAAGCCGCTCGTTCATTCGGACCAGGGCTTCCAGTACCAGCACCTCTCTTGGCGGCATCTTCTGCAGGGTGCCGGCGCCGTCCAGTCGATGTCCCACAAGGGTAACTGCTACGACAACGCGGTGATGGAGAACTTCTTCGGACACCTCAAGGAAGAACTCTTCCACCACGTCCGGTTCCTCAACACCGAGGCACTGGAAGCAGCACTGCACGAGTACATCCACTGGTATAACAACGAAAGAATCTCAACAAAGCTCAAGGGCCTGAGCCCGGTGCAATACCGTGCTCAGGCCCTCGCCGCCTAGGCTCTTACTTAGCCGGTCCAACTTTCGGGACCCAGTTCAGTCCGGGGCCATTCTTGTGTCTGCAGCGGGATTGGTCTTGACGCCCCAGCCGGCAGCTGCCTGAAATCTGTCCGCTACGGCGATTCCACGAGGCTCTGGGGCACCTAATACCTCTTCACGTTGTACGAGCGCGGGGCGCGGCCGCCAGGCCGTTGCAGCGGCACCCAGAGCTTGTAGCGGTCCGCCCTGTAGTACGAGATCGAGAAGTCCACCATGGTCTTGGACACGTAGGCATGCCGCTGGATCTTCAGCAGCGGCGATCCGATGTCCACATTCAGCAACCGGGCGATCGAAGGCTGCGCCGCGGTGGCCTCGATGGTGTCCTCGCCCCACTCCATGATCAGGCCGTAGCGTTCGCTCAGAACGTTGTACAGCGACGACGGCGGCCCCTCGTCCAGGATGCCCGGCACCCGCTGGGCAGGGATGAAGTTTTCGTCCACACTCATGGGCTCGGCATCGGCCAGCAGTTGGCGGCGGAACCGCACGACCGGCTGGCCCTCCTCGATCTGGAGTTCGCGGGCCACCAGAGGGGTGGCGCCGATCTGTTCGAAACTAAGCACTCTGGCGTCCGGGACCATGCCGCGGCGCTGCATCTCTTCGCTGTACGAGGTGAGCTTGACCTGCAGGTCCAGTTTGGGCTGGCGCACGAACGTCCCCAGGCCCACAATGCGCTCAAGCACCTGCTCGGCAACGAGCGAGTCGATTGCCTGCCGCACGGTCATCCGCGCCACTCCGAAGCGTTCGGTAAGATCCCGCTCCGAAGGAAACGCGCCGCCGGGTTCACAGCGTTCCTGGGCATGTCGGCGCAATATGTCCCGCAGTTGAACGTGCTTCGCGGTACTCGAGGACACGTCGATCTCGCCCTCGATCGCAGCTGAACTCACGGACATGCGGCCTCCTGTTCGGGTGGTGGGGTAGATCCCATTCTATCCCGGTCTAGACCAGCGCCGCGGGGTGTGAGGGACCCACGGGCATGCGAAAGGGCCCGGAACCAAGTGGTTCCGGGCCCTTCGATCTTGCTATGGACTTAGTGGGCGTGGTCCCCACGGCTGTATTCGTAGACCCATCCGATGATGGCTACCGTGGTCAGGCCGATGGAGATGTAGACGATCCACCAGCCGACTGCCAGACCCATGAAGCCGGAGGCGGCGCCAAGGCCCAGGACCAGCGGCCACCAGCTCCAGGGGCTGAACATGCCCTGTTCGCCGGCGCCCTCGTGGATTTCTGCGTCCACCCGGTCCTCCGGACGGGGGCCGACCCGCCGTGCCGTGAACCAGAGGTAGCCGCCGATCATGATGGACAGTCCGGCCGTCAAATACAACGCCAGGTAACCTACGGGTTCATGCCAGTCCCCCATGAAGCCGTAGACAGTGGCAACAAGGGCGAAGAACGGCGCAAGCGCGATGAATAGCCAGGCTTCAATCTTCACAGTTATGCGTCCTTCTGGTCAGCGGGACCGGCCAGCTGGGCCGCCGGCACCGGAGTCGTCGGGGTGTGCCGCGGTGCGAGCTCCGGATGGTGCAGGTCCAGCGCAGGGCGCTCCGACCGGATCCGGGGCAGCGAGGTGAAGTTGTGCCGCGGCGGCGGGCAAGAGGTAGCCCACTCAAGCGAGGCACCGAAGCCCCAGGGGTCGTCGACTTCGACCTTCTTGCCGTTGCGCCAGGTGATGTACACGTTCCAGAAGAACGGGATCATCGAGGCGCCCAGCACGAAGGAAGCAACGGTGGAGAACTGGTTCATTGCGGTGAACCCGTCTTCCGGCATGTAGTCCGCGTAGCGGCGGGGCATGCCCTCGACACCCAGCCAGTGCTGGATCAGGAAGGTGCCGTGGAAGCCGAGGAACAGCATCCAGAAGTGGATCTTGCCCAGGCGCTCGTTGAGCATCTTGCCGGTCCACTTGGGCCACCAGAAGTAGAAGCCCGCGAACATGGCGAACACGACGGTTCCGAAGACCACGTAGTGGAAGTGCGCCACCACGAAGTAGGTGTCGGAGACGTGGAAGTCCAGCGGCGGCGAAGCCAGGATGATGCCGGTCAGGCCACCGAACAGGAAGGTGGCCAGGAAGCCCAGGCTCCAGAGCATCGGGGTTTCGAACGTGATCGATCCCCGCCACATGGTGCCGATCCAGTTGAAGAACTTCACGCCGGTGGGCACCGCGATGAGCATGGTCATGAAGGCGAAGAACGGCAGCAGGACCGATCCGGTGACGTACATGTGGTGTGCCCAGACCGTTACGGACAGGGCTGCGATCGCGATGGTCGCGTAGACCAGGCCCTTGTAGCCGAAGATCGGCTTGCGGCTAAACACCGGGAAGATCTCGGACACGATGCCGAAGAACGGCAGCGCGATGATGTAGACCTCGGGGTGGCCGAAGAACCAGAACAGGTGCTGCCACAGGATGGCGCCGCCGTTTTCCGGGTTGAAGATGTGGGCACCGAAGCGCCGGTCAGCGCCGAGTGCGAACAGAGCGGAGGCCAGCGGCGGGAACGCCATCATGACCAGGATGCCGGTGACCAAGGTGTTCCAGGTGAAGATCGGCATCCGCCACATGGTCAGGCCCGGGGCCCGCATGGTGATGATCGTGGTGATGAAGTTGACCGAGCCAAGAATGGTACCGAAGCCGGAGAGCGCCAGGCCGAAGACCCACAGGTCTCCGCCCACGCCGGGCGAGAACGTTGTGTTGGACAACGGTGCATACGCGAACCAGCCGAAGGATGCTGCGCCCTGCGGGGTGATGAAGCCGGCGACGGCGATCACGCTGCCGAACAGGAAGAACCAGAAGGCCAGCGCGTTCAAACGCGGGAACGCGACATCGGGAGCGCCGATCTGCAGCGGCATGATGACGTTGGCGAAGCCGGCGAACAGCGGTGTGGCGAACATCAGCAGCATCACCGTGCCGTGCATGGTGAACAGCTGGTTGTACTGTTCCTTGGTCTGCAGGATCTGCATACCGGGTTCGAACAGTTCGGCGCGGATGACCAGGGCCATCACACCGCCGAGGCAGAAGAAAATGAACGAGGTGATCAGGTACATGTACCCGATCGTCTTGTGGTCCGTGGAGGTGATCCAGTTGACGACGATGCGCCCCTTGGACCTCGGGACGACGCGCGGAGCTACCGTGGTACCCCGGTCGTCAGCTGTGTATTCGTACGTTGACACTTGTGGCCCTCGCTCCTTTACTTCGACGCTTCAGCGTAGGGGTTGCGGTCGTACTCTTCGCCGATCTGGCCGTCCTTGAGCCGCGACATCTGCGCCTCAAACTCAGCCTCGGAGACCACAGCGACGCGGAAGAGCATTTCGGAGTGGAATTCACCGCAAAGCTCTGCACACTTGCCGTCGTAGATGCCCTCACGGGTCGGGGTAAAGCTCAGGTGGTTGGTCTTGCCGGGGATCATGTCCACCTTCTGAAGGAAGGCGGGAACCCAGAACGAGTGGATGACGTCGCGGGAGTTGATCTGCAGCTCCACGCTCTGGTTCACAGGCAGGTACAGCGTCGGCAGGGTCTCCGGAACGCCGGTCTCACCGGTCAAGTGGGCCTGCACGCCGGCAAAGTACTTGTCCTGCTTGACGTAGTTGAAGTCCCAGGCCCACTGCTTACCGCGCACGTCGACGACGACGTCGGGGTTGTCCGTCCGGGCAGTGATGTTGGTCGTGGTCTTGTCCGTGAAGTAGAAGAAGACCAGGACCATGACGATCGGGACGGCCGTGTAAAAGATTTCGAGCGGCAGGTTATAGCTGAGCTGGCGGGGGTAGCCGGTCTCGCCCTTGCGCCGGCGGTAGGCGATGATGCACCAGAGGAGCAAACCCCAGGTCAGGACACCAACAGCCAACGCGGCGATCCAACCATTAACCCACAAATCGATGATTTCGGGAGTGTGGTTGGTAACGTCCCGCTGTGTGGGCAACCAGCCCAGGCGGACTTCTTCTGAACATCCCGTCAACAACAACGCCCCGACTGTGCCCAGACCCGTGGCCTTGGCAATTCTGGCGCGTCGACTGCCGGTTCGAACCTGCGAACTCACAGACGGCCCTTCCTCTTTGTTTCGTGCAAGTGATGGGGCCATGGCAGAGCAAAGCCCTGGCCCCATATCCAGTTTTACTACTCACTGTAGAGCTTACCCGCCCACATGACTTCCATGTGACAGGATCCCCCGTGCGTCGGCCGTTGCTGCGGCCGGGGAACGCCCCGCCAGCTGTTAGTGGAACGAGTCTCCACAGGCGCAGGAGCCACCGGCGTTCGGATTGTCGATGGTGAATCCCTGCTTGGAGATGGTGTCCTCGAAGTCAATCGAGGCGCCGGAGAGATAAGGAACGCTCATCTTGTCCACGACCACCTCAACGCCGTCGAAATCACGGACTGCGTCACCGTCGAGCATCCGCTCGTCGAAGTACAGCTGGTAGATCAGGCCGGAGCATCCGCCCGGCTGGACCGCAACCCGCAGGCGCAGGTCGGTGCGGCCTTCCTGTTCCAAAAGACTGCGCACCTTCCCGGCTGCCACATCGGTCAGAGCCACTTCGTGGGTGGGCAGTTCTGCCGTTTCGGGTGCCGCGGTCGGGGCGGATGAGTTGGTCGTTGCGCTCATTGCACTTCCTTATCTGTGACGGGCCGTCCGGTGACCTGCTGCTATTACTCAGTGGTGCGTCGGGCTACCGTTCCATCGTACGTCGCGTCGCCCAAAAGGGGATAACTTAGCCGGTCTCCAGCCACCTTCGGACGCTGCCTCAGATGCCCTCTTCGTTCACTCGTGCCAGCAGCAGCGCCTGGGCCAGGACTGCATTGCGGAAGTCCCCCAGATGCAGCGACTCATTGGCCGAATGCGCCCGCGAGTCGGGGTCTTCCACACCGGTGATGAGGATCTGCGCCTGCGGATAGATCTCCGTCAGGTCGGCGATGAACGGGATCGACCCGCCCATGCCTGCCTCCACCGGCTGCGTGCCCCAAGCCTGTTCCAGCGCCCACAGCGCGGACCGGGCCGCGGGGGCGGTGGTGTCGGTGGCGAAAGCCTGGCCCCGCTCCCCCGGTACGAACGTGGCCTGGGCCCCGAACGGCGCGTGGGCGGCCACATGGGCAGTCACCGCCTCCATCGCCCGGTCGGGGTCCTGGCCCGGCGCCAGGCGCAGGCTGATCTTGGCCCTGGCCGCCGGAATCAAGGTGTTGGAGGCCAGCTCCACGCTGGGAGCATCAACGCCGATCACTGACAGGGCCGGCTTGTTCCAGAGCCGGTCGGCGATGCTGCCGGTGCCCGCCAGCTGCACCGAGTCCAGCACCGACGAATCGCGCCGGAAGTCCTCCTCCGGATAGTCGACCGACGCGGCGGGAGCCGAGACAAGCCCGTCGATGGCGACAGCACCGTCGTCGTCGTGGAAGGTGGCGATCAGCCGGGCGAGCAGCGTGGGCGCATCCAGCAGCGGACCGCCGAACATGCCGGAGTGGACGGCGTGTTCCAGCACCCGCAGCTCCACGGTGCCGTCCACCAGGCCGCGCAGGCTGGTGGTCAGGGCCGGAACACCGACCTTCCAGTTGCTGGAGTCGGCAACAATGATGGCATCGGCGCGCAGCAGTTCGCGGTGTGTTTCGAGGAAGGAACGGAAGGTCGGTGATCCGGCCTCTTCCTCCCCCTCAAAGAAGAAGGTGACGCCGACGCCGAAGTCGTCGCCGAGGACCTCCAGCAGCGCCCGCAACGAGGCCAGATGGACCATGATCCCGGCCTTGTCATCGGCTGCGCCGCGGCCGAACAGCCGGCCGTCGATCTCTGTGGCCTTGAACGGCTCGGTCTTCCAGAGCGACGGATCCCCCGGGGGCTGCACATCGTGGTGCGCATACAGCAGGACGGTCGGCTTGCCGGCGGCGGCCGGACGGCGGGCCACAACGGCGGGGCCGCCGTCCGACTCGCCGTTCGGAACGCTGAGGATCTGCACGTCCTCCAGCCCCAGCTCGCGGATCAGGCCGGCGACGGCATCGGCGCTGCGGACCAGATCTTGCTGATCGAAGGCCGCCCAAGCGATTCCCGGGATAGAGACCAGCTGCTCCAGCGAGGAGATGGTGCGCCCCATGCCGGAGTCCACCGCGGCCGCAAGTTGTTCAACGTTTACATTGGTCATAGCCGCCACCCTACCGCCCGGAATCCGGCCGGGCCGGTGCCCGCGCGGCGGCCGCCGTGCCGGTGCTTCAACGCTGGCGGATACGCGCGGGCGTTCCGGTATTCTTGACTGGTGTTCGGACGTAAAAAAGAGGCTCCCACGCCCCAAGAATCCATCGACCAGGCCACCGCGGCGCAGCCTCGGGACGGCAAGGGCGCGCCCACGCCGCGGCGCAAGGACCAGGAGGCTGCGCGCAAGCGCCCGCTGGTACCTAATGACCGGAAAGCAGCGCGCGACGCCAACCGCATTGCGCAGGCGGACCAGCGGCTGAAGATGCGCGAGGCGATGAACACCGGCGATGAGCGCTACCTGCCGTTCCGCGACAAGGGCCCGCAGAAGCGCTTTATCCGAGACTTCGTAGATGCCCGCTGGGTGCTGGGCGAATTCCTGATTGTCTTTGCCCTGATCTTCGTGATCCTCAGCTTTGTCCGTGACCTCAACGTCCAGGCCTTTATCCTGGTGGGCTTCTGGGTGCTGCTGGGGCTGGTGGCCGTCGACGCCATCATCCTGGGCCGGCAGCTCAAAAAGCGCCTGGCCGCCAAGTTCGGCGAGGTGGAGCGCGGTGCTGTCTGGTACGGCGTGATGCGCGGCCTGCAGCTGCGCCGGATGCGCCTGCCGAAGCCGCAGGTCAAGCGCGGCCAATACCCCAGCTAATTCTTCGGGGCGGGCACCGCAGCAAAGGGTCGGGAGCAATGTTGCCCCCGACCCTTTTGCATGCCCGTTGTGGTCGCGGCCCGAGTCATCGGCTCGGGCCGCGCACCGCGGCCCGAGCCGCCGGCTTCAGCTTCGCGGTTTCGGCGCCGCCGGTTCCGATCCGAAGTCTCAGCGCCGCCGCTTCGCCAGCCCGCGGTTGATCCGGGCGACCCAGAACGGCCCCTCGTACAGGAACGCCGTGTAGCCCTGCACCAGCGTGGCGCCGGCATCCAGCCGTTGCTGCACGTCGTCGGCCGTTTCCACGCCGCCCACGGACACCAGCGCCAGATCATTCCCGACGGCGGTGCGCAGCCTGCGCAGCACCTGCAGCGACCGCTGCTTCAGGGGCGCGCCGGAGAGGCCTCCGTCGCCGCACGCGGCGACATTGGTCGGGTCCGATACCAGTCCGTCACGGGAAATCGTCGTGTTAGTCGCGATGATGCCGTCCAGGCCCACCTCCCGCGCCAGCCGCGCGACGTCGTCGATGTCCTCGTCGCTGAGGTCAGGGGCGATCTTGACCAGCAGCGGCACATGCCGGCCGGCCGCCGAATCGGCGGTCTCCCGTACTGCCTGCAGAAGCGGCCGCAGAGTGTCCACGCTCTGCAGCAGCCGCAGGCCCGGCGTGTTCGGCGAGGACACGTTGACCACCAGGTAATCCGCCGACGCGGCCAGCAGCCGGGTGCTCTTCAGGTAGTCCTCGGTGGCGTCGTCCAGTTCCACCACCTTGGTCTTGCCGATGTTGACGCCGATGACCGGGCGCTGCGCACCGTAGTGGGCGGCGAGGCCGCGCCGGGCGGCGGCGATCCGCGGTGCGACGGCCGCCGCGCCGTCGTTGTTGAATCCCATCCGGTTAATCACGGCGCGGTCTTCGATCAGCCGGAACAGACGCGGCTGGGCGTTGCCCGGCTGAGCGCTGCCGGTGATGGTCCCGACCTCCACCGCGCCGAAGCCCAGGTCGGCCAGGGCCTCGATGCCGTGGCCTTCCTTATCGAAGCCGGCGGCCAGGCCGAACGGCGACGGGAAGCTCAGGCCCAGGGCCTGGGTGGCCAGCGACGGATGCGGACGGGTCACGCGCCGCAGCACGGCCCCGCCCCCGCAGCGGTGCGCGGCGCGGATGAGCTGGAAACCGATTCGGTGTGCGCGCTCGGCGTCCATCCAGGAGAACGCGGCGCGGAAGAAGGCTGGGTAGAGGCGCATGGTCCTAGTTTTCCGTGTGCAGGCCGCCGCACCAAACCGTGTTGCCCGGGCGATAGCATGGGGTCAGCGACCCTGGCGAGAGGAAGGACCACCCTGGCGATGGCAGCCGACTGGCAGGAAGACATGCTCGGAGCGGAGTTCGAGTCAACGGTCCTGCAGGTGCCGGCCGTCGATGGCGCAGCGCAGCGGGCCACGCTGATCCGCTATCTGCCTCAGTCCCCGCGGCGCTCCCCCGGCGGCCATGCCGTCCTTTATGTGCACGGTTGGAGCGACTATTTCTTCAACACCGAACTGGCCGGATTCTGGCACCGGCAAGGGGTGGCGTTCTACGCGCTGGACCTGCACCACCACGGCCGGAGCCTGCAGGAGGGCGAGCCCGCGGGCTACGTGACCGATCTGCGCCAGTACGACGACGAGATCTCCCTGGCGCTGGATCTGATCCGCGAGGAAAACGGCTGTGCGGAGACGAACATCACGCTGATGGGACACTCGACCGGCGGCCTGGTGGCGTCCTTGTGGGCGGCCGAACATCCCGGCCGGCTACGCGCGCTGGTGTTGAACAGCCCGTGGCTGGAAATGCACGGCAGCGCCTTGGTCCGCCGCGCCGCGGGCGCCGTGCTGGAACCGCTGTCCCGGCTGAAGCCGGAGGCCGAGATCAAACTTCCGGTGCGGGGCTTCTATTACCGCAGCATTAGCCGGACGGCGGAGGGCGAATGGGATCTGGACCCCAAGCTGCGTCCGCCGGAGTCCTTCCCGGTGCGTGCCGGCTGGCTCAGCGCCATCTGGGACGGGCAGGCGAAGGTCGCGAAGGGCCTCAACCTGGAGGTTCCGGTGCTGGTGATGTCTTCGACGCGGAGCATGAACGGGCCGGTCTGGCACGAGGACATGAAGAACACCGACGTGGTGCTGGACATCCGCACGATGACCGAGCGGGCGGTGCGGCTGGGCCGCAGCGTGACCATCGAGCAGGTGCAGGATGCCCTGCACGATGTGTTCCTCTCCCGGGCCGACGTGCGCCAGGACGCCTATGCGCGGCTGCAGCGCTGGGCGCAGGTTTACATGCTCCAGGGCGGGAAGACCGAACACCCCGCCCGTCCGCCGCAGCCGGCCTAAGCGCCGCCCGCGGCCGCGGCGTCCACCGCTCCCCCGTAGCGGCGGTCGCGGCGCGCGTAGATGTCGATGGCCTCCCACAGTGTGCGCCGGTCCACATCGGGCCACAGCGTATCCATGAACACCATCTCGGCATACGCCGACTGCCAGAGCATGAAGTTGGAGAAGCGCTGCTCCCCCGAGGTGCGCAGGAACAAGTCGACGTCCGGCAGGTCCGGCTCGTCAAGGTAGCGCTGGACGGTCTTTTCCGAGACCGCCGACGCCCGCAGCCTTCCGGCCGCAACGTCGGCGGCGATGGCAGCGGCGGCGTCGGCGATTTCCGCCCGGCCGCCATAGTTCACGCACATGGTCAGCGTGCAGGTGGAGTTCCCCGCCGTCTGGCGCTCGGCCACCTCCAGTTCGTTGACCACCGACTTCCACAGCCGGGGCCGCCGGCCGGACCAGCGGATGCGCACGCCCCAGGCGTCCAGTTGGTCGCGCTGGCGCCGCAGGACGTCCCGGCTGAAGCCCATCAGGAAACGCACCTCGTCCGGTGACCGTTTCCAATTCTCGGTGGAAAAGGCGTACACGCTGACGTGTTTGACCCCGATCTCGATGGCGCCGGCCATCACGTCCAGCAGCGCCGCTTCACCGGCCCTGTGGCCCTCGGTCCGCGGCAGGCCGCGCCGGTTGGCCCAGCGGCCGTTGCCGTCCATCACGATGGCCACGTGATCCGGAACCAGGGCCGGCGGCAGGGCGGGCGGCAGGGCGCCGGACGGGTGCGGCCAAGGCTGCTGTGGTTTCCGGGAAGTTGGGGTCACACTCGCTCCACATGCTTGAGGGATTTCAGGGTTCGTTCCAGATGCCACTGCAGATAACTGGCCACCAGTCCGGCGGCTTCGCGCCGGGGTCCGGTGGCGGAGGCATCTGCTGCCGGCCAGTCGGCCGAGAGCAGGGCGGCCAGCAGCTGCATGGTCTGCGGGGCCGGCGACGCGGATCCCGGTGGCCGGCAATCGTGGCACACCGCACCACCCAGCGGCGCGTTGAAGGCGGTGTGTGGTCCCGGTTCACCGCAGCGGGCGCATTGGTCGAAGCTCGGGGCCCAGCCCGCGGTCGCCAGCGCGCGGAGCAGGTAGGAATCAAGAATCAGCTCGGGCGCGTGAACGCTGCGGCTGAGCGCGGAGAGCGCGCCGATAACCAGCCCGTACTGCGCACCGGCGGATTCGCCGTCGGCGTCGGTGAGTTTTTCCGCCGTCTCGCAAATCGCGGCGGCCGAGGTGTATTTGGTGTAGTCGGCCGCAATGTCCCGGCCGTAGGGGCCCACCATCTGGGCCTGCGTGACAATATCGAGGCTCCGCCCGGACACCAGCTGCAGGTCCGCCACCATGAAAGGTTCCAGCACCGCGCCGAACTTACTGCTGGTGCGGCGTACGCCCTTGGCCACCGCCCGGATCTGGCCGTGCTGCTTGGTGAGCAGGGTGATGATGCGGTCGGCCTCGCCGAGTTTGTGGGTCCGCAGGATGACGCCCTGGTCCCGGTAGGTACGGGAGGCGAAGGATCTGTTGGACACCGTTCCATTCTCCCACTAAAGCGGGCCTCCCCGCCGCGGTACGGCAGGAAGGCCCGCAAGGACGCTTTCGGTCGCCAAGCTAGACCGAGGCGACGCTCTTGGCGGTTTCGTCGCGGATGGCGCGGTTCACCGCGGACACTACGGCCTTCAGCGAGGACATGGTGGTGTTGGTGTCGATGCCCACGCCCCACAGCACCCGCTCGCCCACGGCGCACTCGACGTAGGCGGCCGCCCGGGCGTTGCCGCCCTCGGACAGCGCATGCTCGGTGTAGTCCAGTACCCGTACGTCCACGCCGTCCTGGCGAAAAATCTCCAGCAGCGCTGCGATCGGCCCGTTGCCCTCGGCCGTGCGGCGGCTCTGCACCCCGTCCACGCCCATGCTGGCGGTCAACTGGAAGGTGCCGTCCTCGGCGCTGTCGGTCTTCACCGAGCCCAGGGTGTAGTGGCCCCAGCTGTTTTCCGGGGTCGGCAGGTACTCGTCGTTAAAGACCTCCCACAGCTGCGCCGGGCTGACTTCGCCGCCCACGGTTTCCGTGCGGCGCTGGATCACGCCGGAGAATTCGATCTGCGCGCGGCGCGGCAGGTCCAGCTTGTGCTCGTGCTTCAGCAGGTAGGCCACGCCGCCCTTACCGGACTGCGAGTTGACCCTGATCACCGCTTCGTAGCTGCGGCCCAGGTCCTTGGGATCGACCGGCAGGTACGGCACGGCCCAGACCATTTCGTCCACCGTCTTGCCCTGCTCGGCTGCGTCGGCATCCATCGCCTCGAAGCCCTTCTTGATGGCGTCCTGGTGGGAGCCGGAGAAGGCGGTGAAGACCAGATCTCCGCCGTACGGGGAGCGCTCGGGAACCGGCAGTTGGTTGCAGTATTCAACCGTCCGGCGGACTTCGTCGATGTTGGAGAAGTCGATCATCGGGTCAATGCCTTGGCTGAACATGTTCAGCCCCAGCGTCACCAGATCCACGTTGCCGGTCCGCTCGCCGTTGCCGAACAGGCAGCCCTCGATCCGGTCGGCGCCGGCCAGATAGCCCAGTTCCGCCGCCGCCACGCCGGTTCCGCGGTCGTTATGCGGGTGCAGCGAGAGGATCACGTGCTCACGGTTGGACAGGTTGCGTGACATCCACTCGATGGAGTCGGCGTAGACGTTCGGCGTGGCCATCTCCACCGTGGCCGGCAGGTTCAGGATCACGTTCCGGTCCGCCGAGATTTCGAAGACGTCGGTGACGGCGTTGCAGATGCGGGCGGCGAATTCCAGTTCGGTTCCGGTGTAGGACTCGGGCGAGTACTCGTAGGTGATCTCGGTCCCCTTCAGCCCCTCTTCGTACTTGCGGCAGAGCCGGGCGCCCTGCAGCGCGATGTCCACGATGCCGTCCTGGTCTTCGCGGAACACCACGCGGCGCTGCAGCACGGAGGTGGAGTTGTACAGGTGGACGATGGCGCGGCCGGCGCCGGCAATCGACTCGTAGGTGCGCTCGATCAAGTGTTCGCGGGACTGCGTCAGCACCTGGATGGTCACGTCGTCGGGGATCCGGTCGCCTTCGATCAGCTGGCGGACAAAGTCGAAGTCGGTCTGCGATGCAGAGGGGAATCCGACCTCGATCTCCTTGAAGCCCATGCCCACCAGCAGATCGAACATCTTGTGCTTACGTTCGGGGCTCATCGGGTCGATCAGCGCCTGGTTTCCGTCGCGCAGGTCCACGGCGCACCAGCGCGGGGCCTTGGTCATCACTTTGTCCGGCCAGGTGCGGTCGGGCAGTTCTACGGTGATCTGGTCCTGGAACGGAATGTACTTATGGATGGGCATTCCGGAGGGCTTTTGTGCGTATCGCATTTTGGTGTGTGGCCTTTTCTCATAGTGCTAATTGAAGAATTTTGGCCGGGCAACACAAACTCCGCAGCGAGGGGTCGGCCTGTCAAACAGAAGTTCGCGTGGCCTCGCCGCGGCAGCTAAGAAGGAGCATTCTTGCGCGCACAATTTCACACTAGCACGGTGCGTAGGATGTGAGGGAAACCCTGACACAACTATGAAATGAGGCGCCGCATGAGCCGGTCCGGAATCGTATTGTCCAACGTCGACCCGGGTGTCCGCCCGCAGGACGACCTCTTCCGGCACGTGAACGGGACGTGGCTCGCGGAGACCACCATCCCGGACGACCGGGCGTTGGAAGGCTCCTTCACCGCCCTGCGCGACGCCTCCGAAGAAGCCGTGCATGCCATCATCGAGGACGCCGCCCAGCACCCCGACCCGGCCAGTCCGGCAGGCAAGATCGGCGTGCTCTATGCCGGGTTCATGGACACCGAAACTATCGAAGCCAAGGGCTTCTCCCCGCTGGCCGAGCAATTTGCCGCCATCGGGAAAATCTCCGACCGGGACGGCCTGCGCGAGGTCGTCGGCGCCTTCAGCCGCAGCGGCGCGGCCTATCCGCTGGCCTTCTTTGTCAACAACGACGCCGGCGACCCCACCCGCTACGTGATCTACCTGTACCAGGCGGGGCTGGGCCTGCCCGACGAGGCGTACTACCGGGAAGACGAATTCGCCGCCATCCGGGAGGCCTACCGCGGCTACGCCGGGAAGATGCTCGACCTGGCCGGCTTTGATCCGGCGCAGGCTGACGCGGCGCTGGACCTGGAGCACAAGCTGGCGGCCGGCCATCTGGACAAGGTCTCCTGCCGAGACCCGCAGCAGACCTACAACCTGCGTAGCGCAGAGCAGGTGGCGGCCGTCGCCGGCTGGATGCCGGAGTGGCTGGCGGCGCTGGGGCCGGAAGCGGCCGGCGCTGCCGACATGGTGGTGTGCCAGCCGGACTTCCTGCGCACGCTGGACGGATTGCTGGACAGCGAGCCGCTGGAGGCCTGGCAGGCGTGGCTGCGGCTCCAGCTGCTGACGACGGCGGCGCCCTACCTTCACGATGAAGCGGTCCAGACCCACTTCGGCTTCTACGGCCGCACCCTGAGCGGTACCCCGGAGCTGAAGGATCGGTGGAAGCGCGGGGTGGCCCTGGTCGAAGGCGCCCTCGGCGAAGCCATCGGCAAGGAATACGTGGCCCGGCATTTCCCGCCGACGCACAAAGCACGGATGGAGGAACTGGTCGCCAACCTGCTCGCTGCCTACCGGGAAAGCATCTCCGACCTGCCGTGGATGACACAGGCCACGATCGAAAAGGCGCTGGAGAAGCTGGCAG
This sequence comes from Arthrobacter sulfonylureivorans, assembly GCF_022637435.1. Taxonomy (NCBI): domain Bacteria; kingdom Bacillati; phylum Actinomycetota; class Actinomycetes; order Micrococcales; family Micrococcaceae; genus Arthrobacter; species Arthrobacter sulfonylureivorans. The sequence continues at coordinate 2,193,167 of NZ_CP093326.1, read as the reverse complement.
GCTTCCGAACCAAGATCGGCTACCCGGAGAAGTGGATCGACTATTCCAGCCTCGTGCCGGCGGACGACGTCTGGGGCAACGTGCAGGCCTCCAATGAATTCGAGGTCCGCCGGAACCTGGCCAAACTGGAGGGCCCCATCGACGAGGCCGAGTGGCACATGACCCCGCAGACGGTCAACGCCTACTACATGCCGACCATGAACGAAATCGTCTTCCCGGCCGCCATCCTGCAACCGCCTTTCTTCGACGCCGACGCCGACGCCGCGGCCAACTACGGTGCCATCGGAGCGGTCATCGGCCACGAAATCGGCCACGGCTTCGACGACAAGGGCTCGCAGTATGACGGTACCGGCGCGCTGCGGAACTGGTGGTCGGACGAGGACCGGGCCGCCTTCGAAGGGTTGACCGGCCAACTGGTGGCCCAGTACGCCGCACTCAGCCCCGCCGAGGCTCCCGGCAGCACGGTCAACGGCGAACTCACGCTGGGCGAGAACATCGGCGACCTCGGCGGGCTGGCCATCGCCTACCGCGCCTACCAGTTGAGCCGGCAGGGCAAGGAGGCACCGGTGGTCGACGGGCTGACCGGCAGCGAGCGGTTTTTCTACTCCTGGGCCGAATGCTGGCGGCAGAAGATCCGCTCCGAGGAGGCCGTGCGCCGGCTGGCGATCGACCCGCACTCACCGAACGAGTTCCGCTGCAATCAGGTGGTGCGCAACCTGGATGCCTTCCACGAAACCTTCGGCACCGCCGAAGGCGACGGGCTCTGGCTCAACCCCGAGGAGCGGGTCCGGATCTGGTAGCCGGTTAGAAGGCGCCGGACTGCTGGCAGGTCACCTGATCGGCAGTCTGGCCCTTGAAGCCGCCCGACACGCCGCCGGTCTTCGCCAGCTGCTTACCGCTGGTGAAGTCCTGGCCCACCGAGAGCGCGACGCCGTAGTAGTCGCCGGAGACCAGCACGTTGGCCTGCGGAACGTTGAGTTCCTTGGCCAAGGACTGGGCAACCTCTTCGAAGCCGGCGGAGTAGTAGAGCTGGGTCGTTGTCCGGTCCGCCTCGCCCGCCACCGGGGCGGCCAACAGGTAACCCAGCGCGTGCAGCTGCTTGCTCAGTTCCTCGCCGCGGTCCGCCGCACCGGAGGCATTGACCACCTGGACGGGCTGCACGGCCGGATCGAAGGCGGGCACGTCCTGGCCGGCGGCGGGGTCGTTGCCCGGCGTGGTCGCGCCGGCGTCGGCACCGCCGTCGTCGGTCGCCGGCGTGGAAGCCCCGGCGCCCGCATCGGCGGTGGAGCCATCGCCGGCCTTATCGGTGGACTGGGCGTCGGACGATCCGGCGGTGTTGACCTCGGGGGCGGTCACGTCGCCGTCCTCGCGCAGGATCTTGAACAACTCCTGGGCCGGCTCCTCGTCCAGGACCAGACGGTTTCCGTCCACCGGTGAGGCCTGGGTGGGCAGCGACACGAAGGCGACCTTGCCAAGGTCCACAGCCTTGACCCGGTCCGCCAGGGCCAGCAGCCGGGGAATCTCCGCCAGTCCCTCGTCCACGGTCAGGTTGCTGACCACGGCCTCGGCGATGGAATATAGGCGGGGCACATTGGTGAGGGTTCCCTCGGACTGGATCTTGCGGGCCATGGAGGCCAGGAAGCTCTGTTGCGCCCTGATCCGGCCGCGGTCTCCGCCGTCGCCGAAGGAGTGGCGGGTGCGCAGGAAGGCCAGCGCCTGTTCGCCCTGCACCGAACTCACGCCCGCCGGCAGCTTCAGTTTCGAGTAGCTGTCGTTGATCGGTTCGTTGACGCAGACGTCCACGCCGCCAATGACCGTGGAGAGTTCCTTGACCGCGTTGAAGTCGGCCATCATGAAGTGGTCGATCTCCACGCCCGTCATCTCGTTCACTGCCGCGACGGTGCAGCCCGGTCCGCCGTAGCTGAGGGCGGCGTTGAGCTGCGCGGACTGCTGTTCCGGATAGACCTGCCCGGTCTCCGGATCGGTGCAGCTGGGAATGGTGGTGAGCAGGTCGCGGGGCAGGCTGACCACGGTGACACGCTTGCGGTCCGCCGACATGTTCAGCAGCATCATCACGTCCGATTTGCCCCAGCCCGCGGACGAGTCATTCGAGCCGTATTTGCCGTCGGTGCCGTCCCGCGTGTCCGTTCCCAGGACGAGGATCTGCACGGGATCCCGGCTCAGGTCCACCGGAAGCCCGGGGCCACCGGTGCCCAGGTTCAGCGGCGTGGTGGTGATGCTGTCGCGCAGGCCGACAATTTTGAAGACGACGACGCCGACCCCGGCTGCCAGAGCCAAGGCCAGCACACCGGCCACGATCTTCAACCACAGCAAACGGGGTCCGCGGCCCATGTGGCGCGGGGTGGAGCGGCGCGACGGTCCGCGCCGCTGCGGGCCTGAGCCGGCCGGGGCCTGCGGATTCGAAGCGGCCGGAGCCTGCGGATCATCACTGGAGCTGCCGCGATGAGCCACTGGCTTTCCCCTCTAGACGGTTGAAACGATTGATGCACGTGCGGCCCGCCCGAACGCAGGCCGCTAAGTATTGTACGGCCTGGAGCTGGGGAAAGTTCCCGGTTTGTACCCCGGCCTAGAAGCCCAGGCGCACCAACTGCTTGGGGTCGCGCTGCCAGTCCTTGGCGATCTTCACGTGCAGGTCCAGGTAGACTCTGGTGCCGAGCAGGCCCTCGATCCCCTGCCTGGCCCTGGTGCCGACGTCGCGCAGCCTGGCGCCGCCCTTGCCGATGATGATGGCCTTCTGCGATGGACGTTCCACGAACAGGTTGACCCGGACATCCAGCAACGGATTGTCGGCGCTGCGCCCTTCGCGCGGAACGATCTCTTCGACCACCACGGCCAGGGAATGCGGCAGTTCGTCGCGCACGCCCTCCAGCGCAGCCTCCCGGATGAGTTCGGCCACCATCACTGCCTCCGGCTCATCCGTGAGCTCGCCGTCCGGATACAGCGGCGGCGACAGCGGCATCTGCTGGACCAGGACGTCCGCGACGGTCTGGACCTGATGGCCCTTGGCGGCGGAAACCGGTACGATGGCGGCGAAGCCGTCCGCGCCGAAGACTTCGGTGCCGAGCGCGGCCACCGACAACAGCTGCTCGGCCAGCGCCTGCTTGTCCAACAAATCGGTCTTGGTGACCAGCGCCACCACGGGTTTGCGGTTCAAGCCCGCCAACTGGTTGGCAATGAACCGGTCGCCAGGGCCGATTTTCTCGTTGGCCGGCAGGCAGAAGCCGATCGCGTCCACTTCCGAGAGCGTGTCGGCCACCAGGTCGTTCAGGCGCTGGCCCAGCAGGGTCCGCGGCCGGTGCAGTCCGGGCGTGTCCACCAGCACCAACTGGGCATCCGCTCGGTGCACGATGCCGCGGATCGTGTGCCGGGTGGTCTGCGGCTTGGCGGACGTGATGGCCACCTTCTGCCCGACCAAGGCGTTGGTCAGCGTGGACTTTCCCGCGTTGGGACGGCCAACCAGCGAGACGAACCCCGCGCGATAGTCCTCCGGCCAGCCGCTGGACGGCATCGCCATCGCCTTATCTGGGGTGTTCTCTGTCATCGTTCCCTCTCTGTCCCGGGCAGGCGCGCGGTGTCGGTGGCGGCAGCGCCGTCGTCGTGAGTGGACTGCGCCTGGGCCGGCGTGTCATACCAGGCCAGGACGTGGCTGACGCGGTTGCGCCGCCCCTCCAGCCGTTCGGCGCGCAGATGCAGGCCGCCCAGCAGGACTTCGCTGCCCACGATCGGCACCCGGCCAAGGCTCTTGGCCAGCAGCCCGCCGACGGTGTCCACCTCTTCATCGTCCAGTTCCAGGCCGAACAGTTCACCGACGTCGTCGATGCTGGTGCGGGCACTGACGCGGAACCGCCCCTCCGGCAGCGCCTCGATCTCGGGGCGCTCGGTGTCGTACTCGTCAACGATCTCGCCGACGATCTCTTCAATCAGGTCTTCCAGGGTCACCAGTCCGGCGGTACCGCCGTACTCGTCGATCACGATGGCCACGTGCGTGGACTCGCGCTGCATTTCCTGCAGCAGCTCCCCCACCGCCTTGGACTCCGGCACGTAGCGGACTTCGCGGCAGATCTGGTCCACCAGCATGCCGGCACCGTGGTCGGCGCGGCCATGGATCCTGGCGGCGACGTCCTTCAGGTAGAGGATGCCGCGGACCTGGTCCGCGGTGTCCATGATCACCGGGATGCGCGAGTAGCCGGACTGCAGGAACAGGGTCATGGCTTCCTGCAGCGTGGAGCCGGAGTCGATGCTGAGCATGTCCGTGCGCGGCACCATCACCGCCCTGACCTTGGTGTCGCCCAGTTCGAAGACCGAGTGGATCAGTTCCGCTTCCGTGTCCTCGATCATGTCCGATTCGTTGGCCCGGTCCACCAGTTCGCGGAACTCCTCTTCGGTGAAGAAGGCGGCGTCGGCGCGGGGCGCGTCGGGTGCCACCGCGCTGCCCAGCCGGACCAGCCACTGCGGCACCGGACCCAGCACCGCGCACAGCAGCCGGACCAGCAAGGCAGTGGAGAGGACGACAGCGCTGGCGTGCATCCGGCCCAGTTGCCGCGGCGAGACCCCGACCAGCACGAAGCCGACGCCGGCCATCGTGACGGTAGCCAGCAGCCCGGCCAGCCAGATGTTGCCCAGCAGATCGTGGAACAGCAGCGCAATGGCCACCGCGGCGGCCATCTCGAACCAGACACGCCAGAAACGCAGCGCGTGCATGTGTGCGGCGGGCGAGGCCAGGATCACGCGCAGGCTGCGGCTGCGGCCGGAACGCAGCAATTGTTCGGCGTCGTGGCGCGGCAGATAGGTGAACGCTGCCTCGGCGGCGGTGAGCGCGGCGGCGAACAGCGTGAAAGCCAGCGTCATGCCGGCAAGAATCCAGAGCATCGTCGCGTCTCTACAGCGTGGTTTCGGTGGGGGCAGCCTTGCCCGTGAAGGAGGAAAGCAGCTGGCGCTGGAGGCCGAACATTTCTTCCTTTTCGGCCGGCTCAGCGTGGACGAAGCCGAGCAAATGCAGGATGCCGTGCGTGGTCAGCAGCAGCATCTCATCCAGCAGCCCGTGTCCGGCCTTCTGCGCCTGCTCCTGCGCTACCTGCGGACAGATCACGATGTCGCCGAGCACGCCGGCCGCGCCGGGTTTCATGGCGGTGCCGGGACGCAGCTCATCCATCGGGAAGGACAGCACGTCGGTGGCGCCCGGTTCGTCCATCCATTCGATGTGCAGCCGTTCCATCGCCTCGGTGTCCACCATGATGATGGACAGTTCGGCTTCCGGGTGCACGTAGAGCGAATCCAGCACGAACCGTGCCAGCCGGACCAGCTCTTCTTCGTCGGCCGCCACCGTTGATTCGTTATTGACCTCGATGCTCATGCTCCACCCTCCGGGCCGGCCTCCGCTTCAATCTTCCGCCGGGCGGCCGGTGCGCGGTGCGGCGGGCGGGCACCCGCGCTGCGACGGCTCTCGTCCCAGCGGCTGTACGCCGTCACAATGTCGCTGACCAGACGGTGCCGGACCACGTCCGTGGCATCGAGCTGGGAGAAGCTGACGTCCTCGACACCGACCAGGATTTCGCTGACGATTTTCAGTCCGGAGCTGGTGCCGCCGGGCAGGTCGATCTGCGTGACGTCGCCGGTCACCACCATCTTTGAACCAAAGCCCAGCCGGGTGAGGAACATCTTCATCTGTTCCGGTGTGGTGTTCTGTGCCTCGTCCAGGATGATGAAGGCGTCGTTGAGTGTTCGGCCGCGCATATAAGCCAGCGGTGCCACCTCAATGGTGCCGGCGGCCATCAGGCGCGGAATCGACTCCGGGTCCATCATGTCGTGCAGGGCATCGTAGAGCGGGCGCAGATACGGGTCGATCTTGTCGCTGAGCGTGCCCGGGAGGAAGCCCAGCCGCTCCCCTGCCTCCACGGCGGGGCGGGTCAGAATGATCCGGTTGACCTCTTTGTGCTGCAGGGCCTGGACCGCCTTGGCCATGGCCAGGTAGGTCTTGCCCGTGCCGGCCGGTCCGATACCGAAAACCACAGTGTGGTTGTCGATGGCCTCAACGTAGTTCTTCTGGTTGAGCGTCTTGGGCCTGATGTTGCGGCCGCGCGAGGAAAGGATGTTCAGCGTCAGCACTTCGGCCGGACGCTGCGCCGTCTGCTCGCCGAGCATGCGCAGCAGCTGGGCGACCACCTGCGGCGTGATCCGGGTGTCCTTGACGGCCAGCGCGCGGATCTCCTCCACCAGGTTCAGCGTGAGTTGGACCGCGTCGGCGGGGCCGGAAATGGACAGCTCGTTACCGCGGACATGCAGGTTCACATCGCTGAACTCGGCCTCGATGACCTGCAGCACCTCATCGTGGGCACCGAGCGCCCTGACCATGTGTTCCGGCGAATCGAAATGGACGGAACGGCTGCTTGATCCCAGCGGATCGACATCCAGGCGTGATTGGGACATAGTCCGGCCGATGTGGCCTTTCATCGCTCCTTCGGTGGGCGTTGCTTGCGGTGCTGCTTGGCTGTATCTGCTTGCGGTGCTGATAACGGTGGGCCGGAAGTATTCCCGCCCTGACGGTACAAGGTACATGCTACGGCACGGGGCACCGCGCAGTCCTCTACGGGGGCGAAAACGCCTAGGTATCGATACTGCATCAATCGTGCATCAGTCCGGTTGAGGGCTGGTTAAAGCAGCCATCAGCCCCCCTGCCATATGCCAAGCTAGTGGGGCAGGAAAGCCGGCAGCCACCGATTCCTGCCCCGCTTTTACCCAGTCATTCCGCCCCAGCCAGAAGGGATCCAGGCATCACCAGCAACCAGCTCCGGCAGCCTTCAGGCTCGGTCCCGGCCCGCCGCTTCGGCGCGTGGCTGGCGCTGGTTACCGCGTCCTCGCTGGTGCTGCTCGGCTGCACACCGCAAGGCAGTGCCAGCGGCGGGCAGACCTCCATGCCCGTCCCAACGGCCCCCACTGCGGCCAGCAGTCCGCTGGTTTCCAGCGCACCGGTGGAGACCCTGCGCTCCTCCGAGCTCTCCCCCCTTTATTGGTTGGGCACCAACGCGGACAACGTGTTCCTGTACCGCGAATACCGCCAGGCGGAGAACCTCGGAGACCCCATTACGACGGCGGTGGCGGCCTTGACCCGCCTGCAGCCCCTGGATCCGGACTACTTCAATCCGCTCAGCCCGGCCAGCAAGGTGGGCGCTTCCATTACCAACGGCTCGGTCATCACCCTGGACATCTCCTCCGATGCCTTCGACCGCCGCGTGGATGCCGGCATCGCCGAACGCGCCGTGCAGCAGCTGGTCTATACGGCCACCGCGGCCGCGGCCAACGCAGGGCTCAGCAGCTCCGACAACCCACTCGAAGTGGTCATCCTGGTGGACGGCCACCACGGCTACGAAGCCTTCGGCCATGTGCCGCTGGGCGAACCAATGGCCCGGGACGGCAGCCTGGCGGCCCCGGTCTGGATCATTGATCCGGCGCAGGGCGCATCGTCCGAGGGTCGCGTGGAGGTGTTCGGCCGCGGCGTTGCCTTCGAATCGCAGCTGCGCTGGCAGATCTACCGCATTGCGGACGCCGATGAGGAGACCGCCGAGGGAAAGCTGGTCAAGGCCGGAACGGTCTCCGTTGACGCACCGGCCGGAGAAATCGGCGAGTTTAGGTTCAACCAGAAACTGGACCCGGGCACCTACAAGCTCTACGTGTTCCATGAGGACGTGAGCGGTCGGACCGAAGAACGGCAGAATCCGGACAGCAAGGTCTTCACGGTCAAGTAGGCCGCAACGATCGCGTAGATCGTGTCCGGCCGTGTGCACGTCTAGCGCCAGCGGCCCAATATCTCGCTGAGCAGGGTCAACGCGGCCGGTCCTGCCGTGGAGGAACGCAGGACATGCGGCCCCAGCCGTACCGCAACCGCACCGGCGTCCAGCATGGCGTCCATTTCCGCCTGGCTCATGCCGCCTTCCGGGCCCACGATCATCAGCACCCGCGCCGCCGTGCCGTCGCCGCTGGGGGAAGCAACGCTGCCACGGGAGTCGCCGCCCTCGCGGGAGGCGCCGCCGTCAGGCGAGGCACCGCCGTCGTTGTTTCCCCGCGGTTCTGCGCGGTCGGCACCCAAACCGGCGCGCTGCACGGCGTCGGCCACGCCGCCCTGGGCACCTTCGTGCAGCAGCAGCGACAACCGGCTGGAGCGGATCAAGGCACAGAGCCCGGCGCGTTCAACCAGCGGTTCCACCTCCGGTACGCGCGCCCGCCGCGATTGCTTGGCGGCCGCCCGGACCGCCATCTGCCACTTTGCCGTGCCCTTGGCCGCCTTGTCGGCTTTCCAGCGCACGATGCTGCGTTCGGCCTGCCACGGGACCACCGTGTCGACGCCGAGCTCGGTGGCTGCCTCGATCGCCAGTTCGTCGCGGTTGCCCTTGGCCAATGCCTGCACCAGCACCAACTCCGGGTCCGGTTCCGGCTCCTGCAGGATCCGAAGGGCGCGGACCGTCAGCTCGCCCGATCCGCCGGACACGGCCTCGCCGACCAGTCGGCGGCCCCGGCCATCGGCTAGGTCGACAAGTTCGCCGGGCTCGATCCGCTTGACCGTGACGGCGTGCCGCGCCTCGTCCCCCGTCAGCGTGAAGCTGTCGCCGGGGGCCGCCGCGTCGAGCTCACCCGGGGCGGTGAAGAACAGGTGGCTGGTCACGCCTAGAGGTTACCGAGCCGGTCGCGCAGCCGGGCGAAGACGCCGGTGCCGGAGGATGCCAGCTTGCCCTCGGTGTATTCCTCGCCGCGGGCCTGCGCCAGCCGGCGAAGCAGGTCTTCCTGTTCCGAGTCCAGCTTGCTGGGGGTTTCCACATGCACATGAACCTGCAGGTCGCCGCGCCCGTAGCCGCGCAGGTGCGTCACGCCCAGGCCGCGAAGCGTGAGGGTCTCCCCCGCCTGCGTGCCGGGTTTAATGCTCAGTTCGCGTTCGCCGTCGAAGGTGTCCAGCGTGACGTCGGTGCCCAGCGCGGCCGCGGTCATCGGCACCGCCAGGCTGACGTGCAGGTCGTCTCCCTCGCGGATGAAGTTCTTATCCGGGTTGACGCGGATCTCCACGTAGAGGTCACCCTGCGGTCCGCCCGCCGGGCCGGCCTCGCCCTGGCCGGCCAGCTGGATCCGCGTTCCGGTTCCCACGCCGGCCGGGAGCTTGATGGTCAGCGAACGGCGGCTGCGGATGCGCCCCTCGCCGTTGCACTCGTTGCAGGGGTCGGGAATGATCGTGCCGAAGCCCTGGCAGCTGCCGCAGGCGGCCGTGGTCATGACCTGGCCCAGGATGGACCGCACGGCGCGCTGGACCTGGCCGGAGCCGCCGCAGATGTCGCAGGTGCGCGGGCTGGTGCCGGGGCGGCAGCAGCTGCCGTCGCAGGTGGGGCAGACCACGGCGGTGTCCACCTCGATCTTCTTGTTCACCCCGAAGACTGCGTCCTTGAGGTCGATCCGCACGTTGATCAGGGCGTCCTGGCCGCGGCGGGTGCGCGAGGCCGGACCGCCGCCCGCACCGGCGCCGCCGAAGAAACTCTCGAAGATGTCCTGGAAGGCGAAGCCGGAACCGGAGAAACCGCCGCCGAACCCGGTGTCATTGCCGTTTTCGTTGCCCGTGGTGTCGTAGACGCGCCGCTTCTGCGGGTCCGAGAGCACCTCGTAGGCGTGGCTGACCTGCTTGAACTGCTCGGCTGCCTCCGGGCCGGGGTTCACATCCGGGTGCAGCTTGCGGGCCAGCTTGCGGTAGGCCTTTTTGATTTCCTCGGTCGAGGCGTCCTGGCTGACACCGAGGGCGTCGTAGTGGTTGCTCACCTTGTAATACTTCACTTCCTGGAGATTGATTCACCGCCGACGGCGGCCGGTGCGGACGTTGCGCGGCCTAGGGCTGGCCGGCGAGAATCCGTGACAAATAGCGTGCGACGGCGCGCACTGCCGCCATCGTGGTGGGATAGTCCATCCGGGTGGGGCCGAGAATGCCGACCTTGGCGGTGGCGCCCGGCCCATAGCCGGTGGCGACCACCGAGGTTTCCACCAAGGAGCCGTACGGATTTTCCCGGCCGATGCTGACCGACATGCCGTGGGCATCCTGGTGCATTTCGGAGAGCAACTGCAGCAGGACCACCTGTTCTTCGAGTGCCTCGAGGATGGGGCCGATGCTCAACGGGAAGTCCACCGTGGAACGGGCCAGGTTGGCCGTGCCGGCCATCAGGATCCGCTCTTCGCTGGTGGCCGCGGCCAGCTGGGCAAGCGAGGCGGACAGTTCGTCGACGATTCCCGCGTGCGCGGGCTCCGCCGGCACCGGCGAGGTCCTCAGCCGGTGTGGCACTCCGGCCAGCGGTTTCCCGGACAGAGCGGCCAGGAATGCGGTGCGCAGAGTGGCCAGTGCATCTTCGGCCACGTCCACCGGCAGCAAGGCAACATGTTGCTCCACCTTGCCGTTGTCAGCGATCAGCACCACCAAGACGCGGCGGGGAGCCAGCAAGACGAACTCGATGTGCCGCACCTTGGCAGCACCCAACTGCGGGTACTGGATCACCGCTACCTGGTTGGTGAGCTGGGACAGCAGCCGCACCGTGCGTTCCATCACGTCGTCCAGGTCGTCGGCGCCGTCCAGCAGTTTCTGGATGGCCCGGCGCTCGGGGGCAGAGAGCGGCTTGACGTCAGAGATCCGGTCCACGAACAGGCGGTAGCCCTTGTCCGTGGGAATCCGGCCGGCACTGGTGTGCGGGGCAACGATCAGCCCGTCTTCCTCCAGCGCCGCCATGTCGTTGCGGATCGTGGCCGACGACACGCCTAGGCTGTGCCGGTCGACCAGTGCTTTGGAGCCCACCGGCTCCCGTGAATGCACATAGTCCTCGACAATGGCGCGGAGCACTTCAAGCCTCCGGACCTCGCTCACTGCACTCCTCCTGTCTTCGGCTCAACCTGATGACGGGTTGTTAGCACTCAACACGTCCAAGTGCTAAGTCTAATACGTTGCCCCCGTTGTTAGCATTGTCTTCGCGGCGGTGCCGTAGACGTACTACCTGTTAAGGACTTGAAGCATATGAGCAGCTACGGCTGGGGCCCCCAGGATCTCACCGCGCCCAAGGCCCGGGCCCTGCGCGAAGTCGCCGCCGAGCCGGGGCAGGTGCTGGAGGATGCACAGAGCGGCTGGGTCGGCGCCGTGGTCCGGGTAGAGAAGTCGGGCGGCGTGCATCTGGTCTCGCTGGAGGACCGCCGGGGCAAGGTGCGCTCCTTCCCGCTGGGATTCGGCTTCCTGTTTGAAGGCGAACCGGTGAACGTGGTGCCGCCGGCGCCAGTTGCGAAGGCTCCCGTCCGCCAGCGCACGGCCTCCGGCTCGGTGAAGGTGGAGGGCCAACGCGCCAGGGTGGCGCGCGCCAGTCGGATCTGGGTTGAAGGCAAGCACGATGCCGAACTGGTGGAAAAGGTCTGGGGCGACGACCTGCGGGTGGAGGGCATCGTCGTCGAACCCCTGCATGGCGTGGACGACCTGGCCGCGGCCGTGGCGGACTTCTCCCCCGGCCCGCAACGCAGGCTGGGGATCCTGGTGGACCATTTGGTGCCCCATTCCAAGGAGTGGCGGATTGCCGAGGCCGCCATGGCCGTCCCGGCGGCCGCCGGCAACGTGCTGATTGTGGGCCACCCCTACGTTGACGTCTGGCAGGCCATCAAGCCGTCGGTGATCGGCCGGGCGCAGTGGCCGGTGGTTCCGCGCGGCACCGATTGGAAGACCGGCATCCTCGCCGGTCTTGGCTGGCCGAACCGGACCCAGATCGACCTGGCCGACGGCTGGAAGCGGCTGCTGGGCAGCGTAAACAGCTATGCGGACCTGGAGCCCAGCCTGCTGGGCCGGGTGGAGGAAGTCATCGATTTCCTCACCGTCTGAGCCGGTTCCAGCGCCCGCTGCGGCCCCGGTCTGCACCGGGCCACAGGGTGGAACCGCTAGGCTAGGAACAGCAGTGAGCCATCAGCAGATTTTCCGAAGGTAGGTCCAGTGTCCGAGAACTCTGCTCGCAACCAGCAGCCGGAACGCAAGTCCGCTCCGCGCCCGCAGTACCAGAGCGCGTCGGCTTCCGCCTTGCCGCTGACCCCTTCCGAGGACCGGCAGTGGGCAACCTTGGCGCACTTCGGCGGGATCCTGGGCTGCTTCCCGTCGCTGGTGATCTACCTGATTTTCAAGGACCGGGGACCGTTTACCGCCCAGGAGTCCAAAGAGGCGCTGAACTTCACCGTCCCGCCCACCGTGGTAGCCATTGTGGCCAACCTGCTGATCGTCATTCCGGCCGTCAGCGGCATCTTTGCCGTCGTCGCCGCCGCAATCTGGGTCTTTCTCACGGTCTATTCCGTGATCGCCGGCATCAAATGCAACCGCGGTGTTCCGTACCGCTACGCCTACAACCTGCGCTTGTTCCGCTAAGCCCGCGGCCGCCCGGGCTGCCGCTGCGGCGGCAGAGTCCCGGTCATCCCGCCCTCAATCATCCTTCGCCACGGCAGACATGCCAGGCGTTGGGGCGGCCCTGCCCTGCCATGGCCATTTGCCGGTGATTTCCAACTCCAGCGACCAACTGAGGAACGTTCGAATCAGCACGATCGCGGCCAGCACCGCGACGCTTTCCAGCGTCGGACTGATGGCGACGGTACGGATGATGTCAGCGGCTACCAACAGTTCCAAACCGAGCAGGATCGACCGCCCCAGAAACCGACGGAATTGCTCATAGACTCCGGCCTGTCTCCGCACCAGCCGCGGGACGGCAAGCAGCGCAGCCAAGATGGCACCGGTCACAATGGCCGCAACCCCCGCTGCGTCCATGAGGCGGCCGACTGCCTCTATTACTTCCCCGAACTCCATGGCACCCCCTGACCTTCACGGTCCGTCACGGCACCGGCCCTCCTGCAGCGGCAGTTCGGCGGAATCCCTGCGGAAGGACCCGCGGACTACGAGTGGATCCTTACGTACCTCACCGCCTCGGCGGCATTGCTTCACCGCTGGGCCTCATTGTCCGCCCGGCGGAGGAATCGGCGCAATGGACCAAGGCCAGGCTGCCCGGGCGAGCATGTACCGCTAGCTGCGCCGCCGGCTGACCGCGTCTGCCTCCAACCGCTGGCGGGCGGTGTTCAGTCCGGCCCCCACCGGTACGTGGCCGGTGGCCGCAGCCAGCCCAAAGACCGGCATGTCGCTATACACGCTCTCCCTGCCGCCCGGCATCGTTTGGTAGGTCTCGTGCCACACCCCGACGTCGCCGGTGCCTGCGGATTCGCGCATAAACCGGCGCCAGGGCTCAAGGTGCGGTGCCGACCGGTCGGCCGCGAACCGCTGCAGATGCTCCGGACTCTTCCAGTAGCTGACCATGATGGTGGTGCGACCGAACCATTGCTGGTACCCCAGCAACCCGGCCTCCGGTGTCTTGGCCAGATGAGCCAGCATCCTGGGCATGGCCGCCCCCACCCGTGCCACCGTCCCGAACTTCCACCATCGATTGGCGCGCATCCCGATCAGGAAGACCGTCACCGGCCCACCGTCGGGATCGGCAGTGAATCGTCCCGTGTGCACTTGTTCCGACATGAGCTTCTCCATTCATAACTGTGTTATAAAACGACGTTACGTAACAGTGTTATGCAATACTGGTGCCATGGCAAGACCCTTACTCCATGATGAGACCCTGCGCCGCCGGCTGCTCGACACCGCAGCCTCCCGGATCGCCCACGACGGCGCCGCCTCCGTATCGCTGCGCAGCATCGCCGCTGCGGCAGGGACGTCGACAACGGCAGTGTATTCGCTCTTCGGGGGCAAGGCAGAGCTGTTGACCGCCGTGCTCGACGACGGCTTCGCCTCCTTTGCTGCCTCCCAGCAACAGGCCGCCGCTGGCGGCCTCGAAGCGCTGGGCCGGGCCTACCGAAGGTGGGCGTTGGACCATCCGGCCCTCTACGGCCTCATGTTCGGCGGGTCGCTGGCCGGCCAGGTGCCGTGCCAGCCGACGCCGGGAGCGGCCGAGCCATCGATCGCTCCACTGTTTGCCGCAGTCGCCGCCGCGCTGCCCGGGGCATCGGATGACGAGATCGCCTCGATGGTCGGCGTCGTCTGGGGACAAGTCCACGGGCTGGTGTCACTGGAGCTGACCGGCGCACCGGCGGCAGGCTGGAGCTGGGATGCGGCCTACGATGCGGCCCTCGGCCAGATCGGCCGCTCGCTGGGACGCTAGGGAAGTTCAGTCCTCGAGCAGCCGTCGGACCACGGCATCGGCCAGTAGCCGTCCCTTGAGCGTGAGCCGAATGGTCCCGGCGAAGGCCGCGGCCGGGTCGACGAGGGCATCGGCGATCAGTCCCGCCACGGCCTTCCTGCCGTTCGGCCCCAGATCCTGGGTACGCAGCCCGTCGATAATGCGGGTCTGCAGCATGACATGCTCCAACTGACGGGTACCCGCGTCGAGCGTTTCACGCCCGGCCGCCGGCGAGACTCCGGTGGCCAGGCGCTGCGCATAGGCCGCCGGATGCTTCACGTTCCACCAGCGCACACCGCCCAGATGCGAGTGGGCGCCGGGGCCGGCACCCCACCAGTCATCGCCGCGCCAGTAGGCCAGGTTGTGCCGGCAGCGGTCGTCCGGCGTGCGGGCCCAATTGCTGACCTCGTACCAGCCGAACCCGGCTGCCGCCAACCGCGCGTCGGCGATCTCATACTTGGCGGCGTGGTCGTCGTCGTCGATGCCGGGCACCTCGCCGCGGCGGATCTGCGCCGCGAGTTTGGTGCCGTCCTCCACGATCAGGGCGTAGGCGGAAATGTGGTCCGGCGCGCAGGCGATCGCCGAGTCCAGGCTGGCCTCCCAGTCCGCAATGGACTCCCCCGGTGTGCCGTAGATCAGGTCCAGGCTGACCTTGAGCCCGGCGTCGCGCGCCCACTGCACGGCCTGCGGCACCCGTTCCGGATCATGTGTGCGGTCCAGCACCTTCAGCACGTGCGGCACGGCCGACTGCATGCCGAAGGATACCCGGGTGAAACCTGCGTCGGCCAGGATCTCCAGCGATTCCGGCGTGACGGAGTCCGGATTGGCTTCCGTGGTGACCTCGGCGCCCGGCTCCAGCCCCCACAAGCTTTCGGCCTGGGTCAGCATGGCGGCCAGGTCCGTTGCCGGCAGCAGAGTTGGCGTGCCGCCGCCGAAGAAGACCGTGGCCAGCGGCCGGTCGGGCAGGTTGGAATCGCGCAGCACGCGAGCCGCCAGATCCAGTTCGGTGTTCAGGGTGCCCGAGTATTCATCCTGCGACGCCCCGGAACCTAGCTCCTTGGCCGTGTAGGTGTTGAAATCGCAGTAGCCGCAGCGCACCCGGCAGAACGGAATGTGCACATACAGGCAGAAGGCCCGGCGCGCCGCCCCGTCCGCTGCCTGAGCGGGCAGCAGACCGTCGGCCGGAGCCGGGTCGCCTAATGGCAGGACGCTAGGCACTGAGGCGAGCCTCCGCCGTCGTTGTTTTCAGCACTGCAGAACTACTTCTTTGCCTTGTCCTTGGAATCATCCGACGACAGCGCAGCGATGAAGGCCTCCTGCGGGACCTCCACGCGGCCGACCATCTTCATCCGCTTCTTGCCTTCCTTCTGCTTCTCCAGCAGCTTCCGCTTACGGGAGATGTCGCCGCCGTAGCACTTGGCGAGCACGTCCTTGCGGATCGCGCGGATGTTTTCGCGGGCGATGATCCTGGAGCCGATGGCGGCCTGGATGGGCACCTCAAACTGTTGCCGCGGGATCAGTTCGCGCAGCTTGGAGGTCATCATCACGCCGTAGCTGTAGGCCTTGTCCCGGTGCGTGATGGCGCTGAACGCGTCCACCTGTTCACCCTGCAGCAGGATGTCCACCTTGACCAGGTCGGCGACCTGGTCGCCGTCGGCTTTCCAGTCCAGCGAGGCATAGCCGCGGGTGCGCGACTTCAGATTGTCGAAGAAGTCAAAGACAATCTCGGCCAGCGGCAGCCGGTAGCGCAGCTCCACGCGGTCCTCGGAGAGGTAGTCCATGCCCTTCATGTCCCCGCGGCGGGACTGGCAAAGCTCCATGATGGTGCCGACGAACTCGTTGGGCGCAAGGATGGTGGCGGAAACCATCGGCTCGCGGACCTCGGAAACCTTCCCGTCCGGATATTCGCTCGGGTTGGTGACCGTCAGGACCTTCTTGTCCTCCAGCGTGACCTCGTAGACCACGTTGGGGGCGGTGGAGATCAGGTCAAGGTTGAACTCGGCTTCGAGCCGCTCCCGGGTGATTTCCAGATGCAGCAGGCCCAGGAAGCCGACCCGGAATCCGAATCCGAGGGCCGCGGAGGTCTCCGGTTCGTAGACCAGGGCCGCGTCGTTGAGCTTGAGCTTGTCCAGTGCGTCGCGCAGTACCGGATAGTCCGTGCCGTCAATCGGGTAGAGCCCGGAGAAGACCATGGGCTTAGGGTCGGCGTAGCCGCCGAGGGATTCCGCCGCCGGCTTGAGCAGGTTGGTGACCGTGTCACCCACCTTGGACTGTCGGACGTCTTTCACGCCGGTGATCAGGTAGCCGACCTCTCCGACGCCCAGACCGTTGGACGGCGTCGGCTCGGGCGAGCTGACGCCGATTTCGAGCAGTTCGTGGCTGGCCCTGGTCGACATCATCTGGATGCGTTCACGCGGCGAGAGCTTGCCATCGACCACGCGGACGTAGGTGACCACGCCGCGGTAGGTGTCGTACACCGAGTCGAAGATCATGGCGCGGGCCGGCGCTTCGGGGTCGCCGACCGGCGCGGGCAGGTCGCGCACGATCTTGTCCAGCAGCGCTTCGACGCCGACGCCGGTTTTGCCCGAGACCTTGAGCACGTCCTCGGGATCGCCACCGATCAGGTTGGCCAACTCGGCCGCATACTTCTCCGGCTGTGCTGCCGGCAGGTCGATCTTGTTCAGCACCGGGATGATGGTCAGGTCGTTTTCCATCGCCAGGTAGAGGTTCGCCAACGTCTGGGCCTCGATACCCTGCGCGGCATCCACCAGCAGGACCGCACCTTCACAGGCGGCCAGCGATCGAGACACTTCATAGGTGAAGTCAACGTGGCCCGGGGTGTCAATCATGTTGAGGGCGTAGCTGGCGCCATCCAGCTCCCACGGCATGCGCACGGCCTGGGACTTGATGGTGATGCCGCGTTCGCGTTCGATGTCCATCCGGTCCAGGTACTGGGCCTTCATGTCGCGCGGCTGGACTACGCCGGTGAGCTGGAGCATCCGGTCGGCGAGAGTGGATTTACCGTGGTCGATGTGGGCGATGATGCAGAAGTTCCTGATGATCGCCGGATCGGTGGCGGCGGGCACCGGTGCGGTGCGGGCCATCGGTGACACAGATGGTTCCTTACTCTCGGACAAGCGGACGGGCAATGCGGCCGGTACCACCAGCACGCAGATTTTGCTCAACTATAAGTGTCCCACGCCCGTCAGGTATCCGCGCACCTTGACAGCAGTGATGGCAGTCAGTGATGTGCGGAACCTCGCTTCAGTAGCCTAGAGTCATGGCATTTTCTCCACAGGGTCTCAACCGGCTCCTTAACAACGCTGTCCGGGCCTTCCGGGCCTTGTCCGGTTCCGCCGGCTCGGCTCGGCCGCGCGGCACAGCGGCTGGCAATCGGCCGCAGCCCCGCGGAGCCGACTTCAGCGGCGGCGCCGCGGGCTCCGGCACGGGCTCGCGGTATGCCGGCGACTATCTAGGCGCAGGGACCATCAGCTACTCCCCCGAAGCCGACGGTTCCCCCGATCCGGGTGAAATCGTCTGGACGTGGGTGCCGTACCAGGAAGACTATTCGCAGGGAAAGGACCGCCCGGTCCTGGTGATCGGCAACCACCGCGGCCGCCTGCTGGCACTCATGATGACCTCCCGGGACCGGAACAACACCCGCAGCCGTGACGAGGACTACGTGGACATCGGCTCCGGCCCCTGGGATGTCCGGGGCCGTCCGAGCGAGATCAAACTGGACCGTGTTCTCCAACTTGATCCTGATGCAGTGCGGCGGGAAGGGGCAGTGCTCCCGCGGGCGACCTTCGAGAAGGTCGCCCAGAGCATGCGCCGCCGCGGCTGGAAGTGACGGCTGCCTGACGGCGGCCGGCGTGTCGCCGAAGCGCCGATCGCCCGTCCGGAGTGCTGATCTGCTAACATTTATAGCTGTGTGTCCGCGCAGGTCGACGGGCACCTCGGGCCGGTTGCCATTACGGTGCCCCACGCCGCTCAGTCATGACCGGACCGAATGCCCTCAAAGACCAAAGTTCCTCAACAACAGAGAGTTATTTCGTGGCCAATATCAAGTCCCAGAAGAAGCGCATTCTCACCAACGAGAAGGCACGCCAGCGCAACAACTCGGTCAAGTCCGAGCTCAAGACCGCCATCCGCGCCGTGACCGGTGCCGTCCAGTCCGCCGATCAGGATGCCGCCAACACCGCTCTGGTGACCGCGAGCCGCAAGCTGGACAAGGCCGTCAGCAAGGGTGTGCTGCACAAGAACAACGCCGCCAACCACAAGTCGGCACTGGCCAAGCAGGTCAACGCGCTCTAAGCGCATCCGGCCGACAGGCCGAACCAAACCAAGGCCGGAGGCCGTCACCCGCTCAGGGTGGCGGCCTCCGGCCTTTCCTGTTCTTCATCCCGATCGGGTGATTTTTCCCCAGCTGGCCGCCGCTATTCTGGCCACATGAAACGGGCCGCAACCGTCACCGCCTTGGCAACAGGCGCCCTGCTGCTGGCAGGCTGCTCAGGTCCGTCGGGAGGCGGAAGCACTGCAACCCCGACGGCGTCTGAAACTCCGGCGACTGCCTCCCCGACGGCGACGACGCCCAGCGCGCTGAGCGGGTTCCTGTGTTCTCCGGACGAGAACGGGGTCTGGCGGGGAAAGGCCCGCCTGACGAACGTCGGTACCGCCACCAACACCTACACAGTCCGCTTCTCTGTGATCCGAACCGGGAGTCAAGACGTGCTCGGCATGAAGGAGGAATCCTTCACCGTCGGGCCAGGCGATTCCACGGACGTAGCATTCGCCAGTATCCACACGAGCAATTCCGAGGGTCTCGAATGCGTTGCGCGGGTCACGGCGGAGCCAGTGGCCCCAGGGTCCCCGGAAGTGTCGCCAGAGGCGTCCCCGGAAGGCAGCTGACCCCGCAGCCGCCCGGCAGGTTGGACCGAACGTGACCCATTGCGGGTGATGCCGGCGAAGCGTGGCGGTCTCGATGCGGGCAGCGTGAGGATGTCATGCCGTCCGGGACCTGACGTGGGCCGCCGGCAGCCCTTTTTAGCGCCGGGCGCTGGTGGCGATCATCGTGACGGCACGCTCCACCGCGTATTCCGGATCGCGGCCTTCGCCCTTGACCTGCGCGTCGGTCTCGGCCAGCACCTGGATGCAGCGGGCCAGCGCCTCCGATTCCCACAGCCGCGCGTCCCTGCGGGCCTGGTCGAACTGCCAGGGGGCCATGCCCAGATCCCGCGCGTTGGCCGCGGCACTTTTGACCTTGGCAATCTGGCGCAGCTTCATGGCCAGTACGGCAACGATCGGCACCGGGTCCACCCCGGTGGCCAGCGCATGCCGTAGGGACGCCAGCGCGGCGGCACCGCGGCCGGAAATGGCCGCGTCAGCGACCTTGAAACCGGTTGCCTCCACCCGGCCGCCGTAATACTTTTCCACAGTCTCTTCGGTGACGGCGCTCTCGGCGTCGGAAATCAATTGGGAGCAGGCGGCGGCCAGATCGGGCAGCGACGAGCCGACCGCGGACACCAGTGCCTGGGCCGCGGCAGGTTCGATGGCCCGGCGCGCGGTCTTGAACTCCTGCCTGACGAAGTCCAGCTTGTCTGCGTCCTTTTTCATCGGCTGGCAGTCAACCACCGGGGCCCCCGAGGCCTTGACGGCATCCAGCAGTTTCTTGCCCCGGGTTCCGCCGCCATGGTGCAGGACCAGCCAGACCTCGTCGGCCGGTGACGCCAGATAGGCCAGCGTGTCCGCGAGGAACTCGTCGTTCATTTGGGCCAGCGACGAGGCTTCAATAAGTTTCGCCTCGCCGAAAAGGCTGGGGCTGGCCAGCATGGTGAGCCCCCCGGTGGTGTAGGAGGAGGCATCCAGCTGGGTCACCTCGAGGTCCGGCTGCTTGCCGCGCAGCAGGTTCCGGACACGTTCCTTGGCCCGGTGGGCCAGATACTCTTCCGGACCGCTGACAAGCACGACGGGGGCCGGCTCGACGTCGCGCCAAGAGACGGTCGCGGCGCTTTTCTTGGCGGCCGAAGCGCGGGATCCGGGGGGCGGGTTCACGTCAGGTTCCTCCTTGTTCAGGTCAAGAGTTTCACGATCCGGGGCTTTTACCCAAAGCCGTCCGCAGCCTACCGGCCGGTGAGCACGGAGAGCCTGCCATGGTCGGCATCCAGCAGGACCGTCCCGAGCTGGTCGGTCCGCAACACCTGCACGCCGGCAGCCCGCAGCGCGGACAGGATTTCCGCCGCCGGATGGCCGTAGTCGTTCTCGGCGCCCACGGAAATTAGGGCAGCGGCAGGCTGCAGGTCGGTAATGAGGGCGGTCCCGCCATTGCGGGCACCGTGATGGCTGATTTTCAGGACGTCCACGGTGAACTCCGGGCCCAGGTACCGCGTCAGCCTGGGCAGCTGCTCCTGCTCAAGATCGCCGGTCAGGAGCATCCTCACCTCTCCCCCGGTGTCCACCCGCAACTTGATTTCGACGACGAGGCTGGAATCGTTCTCGGAGAGGCCGGCGCTGTCTTCCGCGGGCCAGTGCACGGTCCAGTCGGCCGCTCCAGACGAACCGGTCAGACCGGCAGAGGCGCGTTCGGCGGCTAACCCGTGGGCTTGGAGCGAGGCGTGCACCGCCTCCGGCAGTGCCTCCTTCGCACTCGAATACAGCACTCGTTCCGTCTGGCGTCCGGCCAATACGCCGTCGATCCCGCCGTAGTGGTCCAGATGCATGTGTGTGAGTACCAGAACGTCGATCCGCTCCACCCCCAGGCCGTCCAGGCACCGCCCCATCATGTCCGTTTCCGGACCGGCGTCCACCACGATGGCGCTTCGCTCGCCGGTCCGGACCGCCACGCCATCGCCCTGCCCCACGTCGCAGGCGGCAACGTCCCACGACTGCCGGGGGCTGCCCGGGACCAGAAGGCTGGCCACCAGGCCGGCCACCGCACCGAGCAGCAGCGCCGGTACCGCTGTCCCGCAGGCCAACCGGAGAATCGGCCCGCGTGCTCCGGACCCGCTGTGTCCGCGGCCCGTCCCGGTCTCGGGCGGCCCAGCCTCTGTGCCCCGATCCGTTCCGGACCTGCTGTCGGCGGCCATCCGGCGGATACCCCAGAGGAGCGCCAGACCGCCAGCAGCCGCTCCGGCAGCGCCGACCGGTCCGCCCGCCCACGGCACGGCCGCCAGCGGCAGCTCCGAAAACCACCGTGCCACGGCGGCAACCCACAGCGTCATCCAACCCGCCGCGTGCAGCACCACCGTGCCCGGGCCCGGGAGCAGCGGCAGCAGGGCGGTGCCAACCATTCCGGTGATGGTGATGAACGGAACCACCGGGCCTGCCGCCACATTCGCCGGTATCGAGTACAGGGCCAGTTCCGGCTGCAACTGGACGATCACCGGAGCACAAAACACCTGCGCCGCCGTCGGCATCGCCACCGCGTGGGCCAGCGGCACGGGCAGGAACCGCTGCAGCCAGCGCGAGCAGGCAGGGCCCAGCAGCACCAGCGACAACGTTGCCAGCACCGAGAGGATGAAGCTGTAGTTGGCGGCCAGCCAAGGATCCATCACCAGCAGCACCAGCACGGCCAAGGCCAGGAAGGACAGTGATGCCCTCCGCCGCCCGCTCAGCACGGCGGCAACCCCGATGGAGCCCATTACCGCCGCACGCAGGACGCTGGGCTCGGGCCGGACGAGCAGCACGAATCCGGCGAGGCTCGCCACCCCGGCAGCAGCCTTGAGCCAACGGGGAAGCCGCACGGCCGAACCGAGCAGGTATACGAACCCCAACACGTAGGACACGTTCGCGCCGCTCACGGTCAACTAATGCGTCAGCCCAGTGCGCCGCATGGCGTCTTCCAAGCCGCTGCCCCGGTGTTCCTTGTCGCCCAGCACCATGCCGGGCAGGAGCCCGCGGGCGTCCGGCGGCAGCGGCGCCAGTGACTGAACGAAGTGCGCGCGGAGACCGGAGACCCACGCATCCAGCGGCGGAGCCGTGCGGTCCGCCGGCTCCGTCGACGCGATCAACAGCGCCTCCACCGCCTGACCGCGGTCGGCTCTGACCAGTTTTCCGGACGCCCGGAGCCGTTCTCCGTAGCGGACGCCGGACCAGTCCGGGCCGCCCAGCACCAGTACGGGAGTATCCGCCTCGAAGCGCATGCCCGCGGAAGTTGCTTCGACGATGGTGGCCGTCAGATGGAAGCGCGGTCCGCTGCCGAATTGCCCCGGTGCCTGCATCTGGGACGCGTCCCCGGTGGCAACCAGGCGGGCGGTGATGGTCTCCTCGGCGGTGATGGCCCCTTCGATCGGTCCGGCCAGCCGCTGCGACAGTTGCACGCCCACCATCAGCGCCAGCAGGCCAGTGCAGCTGCACAGCACCAGCACGACGGCGGTGGCTCCCGTCCCGCCGCTGCCTCGCCTACGCGCCGGGCTTCGTCCTCGTTCGGGTCGATAAGGGAGAGCACGAGCATGCGGGCGCCCTGAAACGGGGTTATGTGCAGGCGACGGCCGGATCTTCGGCAGCAGAGACCGCAGGAGTCTGGTCCGGAGCAGCCTGTTCCGCAGGAGCCGCGGCGGAAGCAGCAGTCGGGCCGAGGCGCCGCAGACTCCACCCAAAAGCAGGGCCGCAGTCGTCAAGGCCACACCGCTGGGGGCGTGTGGCAACACCAGCGCCGCTGCCCAGCAGGCCACCGCGGCGAGTCCGAGGCGAAGGTCTAATCGCCGCGTCTCTCCCTGCGAACCCGCGGTCGGATCCGGCTTGAGGTGCTTCAGCAGCAGCTGCTGCAATTTCCTGAGGCGTCTTCCTGCCGGCTGACTGGCCCGTCCGCCGGTCGCCGCGCCGTGCTCCCGGCCGCCAGGGACACCGCCGTCCTCGTGCCCTGCGGTGACAGGCCGACGGGCCGCATCCGCGTACCGCTGCCATCGCGCGCCGCTCACACCGCCACCAGCTCTACCAGCGCCTCAAGCATGACCGGCCCGATGCCCGGCACCGCGTCCAAGTCAGACGGTTGCCCGAAGGGACCATGCTGCTCGCGGAACTCGACGATCCGGCCGGCCAGCACCGGCCCCACGCGCGGCAACTCCGCCAGTTCCTCGGCAGTGGCCGTGTTGATGTTGATCTTGCCAGCGGCTCCGTCTGCGGCGCCGCCGCCCGTTCGGGGTCCACCGGCACCCCCGCCGGAGCCTTCGGTGCCCGGCACCGGCGGCGGCGCGGCGTCATCCGGTGTGGGCACAAAAACCTGCTGCCCGTCGGTCAAAGGCGCGGCAAGGTTCAGCGCCTCGAGCTGTGCCTCCTTCGTGGCGCCGCCGGCTGCTTCGATCGCCTCGAACACCCGTGCGCCCTCAACCAGCCGGACGATTCCCGGCGAGTTGACGGCTCCCGCGACGTGGACGATGATGCGTGCCCCGGCGTCGTCACCGCCGTCCGCACCTGCACCTGCGCCGTCGCCACCGTCTGTCCCGCCATCACCTTTGCCACTACGAGCGCCGCCCACGGACTTTCCTGGTTCTTCACCGTCGGTACCGCCGGGCTCATCACCGCCGCCTTCACCGGTTGTTGGCCCCGAAGAAGGGCCCGACCGCAAAGGGATGCCTTCCACCACCGGAGAGGCCGAACGGTTCAGGTCTGCGGTCGCCACCGAGACAATCCCGTAGCCCAGGCACAACCCGGCCACCACGAAGGCAGCCCCGAGGGCAATTCGGAAGCGCGGTGATCGCCTCAGCCGCGATGCAGTGCCGTCGCGGGCAGCTGCGGGAAGCCAGCGGTGTCGGCCCATGCGGAAACACTAGGTCCGCGGCGCGGGCACCCCATCCGTTCGTCACGCCTTAGTGGACGGACCATCCGGTGGCGCGGGCTGTGGAGGAAAAGAACGTCCAGCCCACGTGCGGCGTTGGCGGCCCAAAGAGCAGCTGGCGCAACCACCAGGTGCTCAGTGGTATGGCCGAGTTCCCGACCGAGTTCCTGGTACGCGGCGCTCACACGGTTTCAGCGGAGAAAGGGCAAGACCTGGAACGTGACGAAGTTGGTCACTAGGACTCCGAGCGCGCCCGTGGCGCCGATACCGATCGCGACACCCGAGAGCACCTTCCCCGTAGGCTGTCGCGCGCCTCTGGCGCCAAGAACCAGGGCAACGAGATCGAGGACGAGCACGATGCCCCAGGCGATGGTCCAGAACGTGAAAATGTTGTCGTAGTCCAGCCGGGCCGCCGCCCGCTGCGCGGCCAAGGGTGCGACAAATGAGGTGAGCCAGGTGAACACTACGGCGACCAAGGCGATCACGAACGCTACCCGCGCCGATAAGCCGGCGCGCGGCCGGGTCGAAACCGCTTGCCCGAGTGACTCTGATGAGGCGTCAGGGAAGGTCTTCGGAGCGTTCATGCTCCAGAGTCTAACGCCGGCTTAGCGTCCAGCCCGGGAGCCAAGTGATCCGGTCGATTCTGCTTCAAACCCGAAACCTTGAACCGATGCCTGAATGGGTCGCGCTGGAGCTCAAGTATCGACTCGGCGGACAGACTCCAGTGCCGACCTGAGGCGGGGGGCGCGTGGGTGGAAATCGCCCGCGCGTGTCGCGCGCCGCCGCCGTCGTCCTCCGCGCCGAGCCTACCGCAGCCGCCGGTCCTCGGGATGCTGCAGTCGCAGCCACTTGTAGCCGAACCCCTCGAGGGGCAGGGTGCACGTGCCGTCCTCGGCGATTTTCACGTCCGCGTCGCCCAGCAGGTCCAGCAGCAGCACGGCCTGGAGCATTTCCGCGGGCCGGTCAGCCGTGGCCAGATCCAGCTCGACGGTGACTGGATCGGACGAGAGGTTGTGCAGCAGGACCATGCTGGACTCCTCCCAGGTGCAGCGGTGGGCCAGCACGGACTTCTCCGGCTGCTTGAGGATTTCGAAGTGCCCCCAGCCCAGCTCCGGGCACTCGCGGTAACGCTTGATCAGCGTGGCCATGAAGTTCCACAGCGAATCCGAATCCCGCTTGGCCTGGGCGGCGTTGACGAACTGCGGGCCGAAGCCCCCGTCCACTATCGGCGAGATCAGCTGTTCGGACTCCGCGGTGGAGAAGCCCGCGTTCGGACCGTCCGTCCACTGCATGGGAGTGCGCACGGCCAGGCGGCCTTCCGCGTCCAGGTTCTCCCCCATCCCGATCTCCTCGCCGTAGTAAAGCACCGGGGTGCCGGGCAGGGAGAACAGGAGCGAGTACACCATCCTGATCTGGCGTGGATCCCCGCCCAGCATCGGGGGCAACCGGCGCTTGAGGCCGCGGCCGTACAGCTGCATCTGTTGCTCGGGCCCGAAGGCCGCGAAAACCTCTTGCCGCTCCTCGTCCGCGAGTTTGTCCAGCGTCAGCTCGTCGTGGTTGCGCACGAAGGTAGCCCACTGGTTGTCCGGATTGATCGCGGGCCTGCCCTTGAGGGCCTTCGCCAGCGGGCCCGCGTCCTGCCGTGCGAGCGAAAGGTACATGTTCTGCATGGCGATGAAGTCGAACATGACGTTCAGTTCGTCGCCATCGCTGCCGCCGAAGAAGGTCAACTGGTCCTTGTACGGCAGGTTGACCTCGCCCAGCAGGATTCCGCCGCCGCGGCGGCGGCTCAGGTAGCGGCGCAGGTCCCGCAGGAACTCGTGCGGATCCGGCAGTCCGGACGCGTCCTGCCCCATGGTTTCCAGGAAGAACGGCACCGCGTCCACGCGGAAACCGTCAAGCCCCAGCTCCAGCCAGAAGCCCATGGCCTTGGCGATATGGTTCCTGACCTCGGGGTTGGTCACGTTCAGGTCCGGCTGATGCTTGTAGAAGCGGTGCAGATACCACTCCCCCGTCGGCTTGTCCTTGGTCCAGATGGACTGCTCCTGGTCCGGGAAAACAACCTCCTTGGAGGTTTCCGGCGGCGGATCGGACCGCCACACGTAGTAGTCCCGGTAGGGGCTGTCTTTGGACTGGCGCGCCGACTGGAACCATGGATGCTGGTCCGAGGTGTGGTTGACCACCAGGTCCGCGATGACCCGCATGCCGCGGTCCCGGGCCGTGCGGAGGAACTCCACCAGGTCCCCGTGGTCCCCCAGCCGCCGGTCCACGCCGTAGAAGTCCGTGACGTCGTAGCCGTCGTCACGCTCCGGCGTGGGGTAGAAGGGCATCAGCCAGATGCAGGTGACACCCAGTTCGGCAAGATAGTCCACGCGCTGGGCCAGGCCGGCGAAGTCTCCCACGCCGTCGCCGTCGGAATCGAAGTATGTCTCCACGTCCAGGCAGTAGACAACGGCTGTTTTCCACCACAGGTCGGAAGTGTCGGTAATCCTCATAGACTTCTCCTCGCTTGCCGTCCGGACGGTCCAGGCCGGTCCGTCAGCGCAGCTTCGGCAGGACCTCGCCGGCGAACGCATTGATGAAGGGCCGCTGCTCCTGGCCCACGAAGTGCAGGTACAGCTCATCGAAGCCCAGGTCCAGGTACTGCTGCAGCCACTCCACGTGCTGGCCTGTACTGGCCGACACGTTGACCGCGCTGCGCAGCTGATCCTCCCCGACGTGCTCGCTCACGGCGTCAAAGTGGGCGGCCGTGGCCAGATCTGCGGCCACGTGCGGTGCGAACGTGTTGGAGCGCCACTGGTCCAGACCGATTTCGACGGCCGCCTCCTCCGAGGGTGCCCAAGACAGGTGCACCTGCAGCGCGGCCTTCCCGCGGCCGCCATTGTCCCGGTAGGCGGCGAGGACCTTCCGGAGCTGCTCCGGCGCCTGGTTGACGGTGATCAGCCCGTCCGCCCAGTGCGCCGCGCGGCGGGCTGTCTCAACGCTGATGGCGGGGGCGATAAGTTCAGGCTTGGGCTCCGGCACCTCCCAAATCCGTGCGTGCTCCACGGTGACCAGTCCACGGAGGGTGACTTCCTCGCCGTCGTGCAGGCGGCGGATCACCTCCACGGACTCCTCCAGCCGCTGCTGGCGCACGTCCTTGGAGGGCCAGGCGTCGCCCGTGATGTGTTCGTTGGAGTTCTCGCCGCTGCCCGGAGCCATCCAGAACCGCCCCGGAAACATGACCGCCAGAGTGGCCGAGGCGTGCGCGATGATCGCCGGATGGTAGCGCTGGCCGGGAGCGGTGACGACGCCGAAGCGCAATTTGGTGGTGGCCAGCGCTGCCCCCAGCCAGGACCAGGCGAAGCCGGAATGCCCCTGACGGGCCGACCACGGCTCGATGTGGTCCGAACACATGGCGGCGTCGAAGCCGGCTTCCTCCGCCAGTTTCACGTCCTGCAGCAGCTTGGCGGGCGAGATCTGTTCGTGGGATGCATGGAATCCGATGACAGGCACCCCACCATCCTTACCTTGCCCGTCACGGGTTGTCGAGGCATGGGGCGGCCCCCATGATTGGTTCTGCGCACTTCTGCGAGGCGAACTCCGGGCAGGTTGCCAATGCGTACTGGTGCCCTACTCGAAGGGACGGGGATCGAGCGGGACTATCAGCACCGGCCGGTGCTGATGATGGGCCAGATGAACGGCCACGGAGCCGACGAGAACTTCCTCGAGGGCGTGGATGACGCCCGGTTCGCGTGTTCCCACCACGATCATGGATGCGCCGATCGAATCTGCAGCATCAGACAAGGCACGCGCCGGTTCACCAGCCATGGTCCGGAATGTCCAATCAACCCGGCAGTCTGTCAGAGCTTCGGACAGGTAAGCCCGCATCTCTTCGGCGGTCTGTTCCACGTAGCTGAAGTCACCGTCGGAGTCGATAGGTAACAGAATCCGGGACCCATCCGGCAAGGCCTCTTCATAGGTGGAGACGTCTACGTGTACGCATACCAAATCCACCCCAAGGCCGGCCGCCAGGACGGCTGCCCGCTGCACCACGGCCGCCAGTTGCCCCGGTATCACTCCGACTAAGACGGGGCCAGTGACAGGCTGGGGCACGTCTGAACTATCCACCACAGTCCTTCCGGTCTCCGGCTCACGCACGGTTTGGGACTTTCCGCCGACTGCCGGTGCCCCTGAGTGCACCTCGTTAGAACGCCGGAAATCGACGTGTTGGGCCGAGGCGCTCAGTTGCTGCGGGGACAGGAAGCGGAGACAGGCCAAGGCCACCCTACGGTACGTGGGCAGCAAACGGTATGCGGAAGGAGAGATGAAACTCGGGAATCTTGGATCCTCTGACATGGTTCGCCTACCTTTCTGGAAAGGTAGGAACCATCAGCCACACGGCGGTTCGAGCTGCAAGCTCCGGCGGGATCCATCACCGTGTTTAAATTCTATCGCCGTTCCACATGTGATGGTCCTGAGACGGAAGGATTATTTCCTCGTGCGGGTGAGCAGAGGCTGCCAGGGGTGGTCGCCTTTACCGCCTTGGTAGGAAAGGTCTGGCTCCGGGAGAAGCTGAAAAGTTTCGCCGGGTTGGTCTCCAGGTGTCCAGCGCTAAAATTCAGCCCAGGTGCGGCGTCGGCGGCCCGACCACCACGGCGATGACGCCCAGTCCGGTGTGCGCGGCAAGGACCGACGGCACCGGGGTGACCAGCACGTCGTCGCTGAGGTGCTGCTGCAGGGTTTCTGCCATCGCCCGGCTCTCGGATTCGTTACCGAAGTAGTGCACCGAGACCCGTGGTTCGTAGTCGAGTTCCTCGATCCGGCGCACCACCAGTTGCTGCAACCGGGCCTGCGCGCGCGCGGCGGTGCGCACCTTCTCCAGCGGGATGATCGCGCCGTCGCGAATGCCGAGCAGCGGCTTGATGGAAAGCAACGACCCCAGCACGCCGGAGGCAGCGGAAATCCGGCCGCCGCGGCGCAACTGGTCCAGGCTGGGCACATAGAAGTAGACGTCCGAGCAGACCGCGGCGGCCTTGGCGCGCTCGGCCACGGTTTGCCGGTCGAAGCCGCTCTGCGCCGCGATCACCGCGTCGATGACGGCGAACCCCTGGCCCAGGGCGGCGCTGCGTGTGTCCACCACTTCCACCGGGATGCCGACGCCGTCGGCGGCCAGTCCTGCGGCCTC
The DNA here is from genome assembly GCF_022637435.1 of Arthrobacter sulfonylureivorans. Lineage (NCBI taxonomy): Bacteria > Bacillati > Actinomycetota > Actinomycetes > Micrococcales > Micrococcaceae > Arthrobacter > Arthrobacter sulfonylureivorans. Next base: position 2,164,009 of record NZ_CP093326.1, on the reverse strand, counting down.
GATGGTGCCGGACAGCTCGGCCGAGAGGTGGATGGAGACAATCGCTTCGAAGCCCAGCTCCTCGAGCTCGCGGTAGGTCCGCTCCAAAAGCCCCGGCGACGGGCGCGAGGTCTTGATGTCCCGCCCCTCGGCGAGGCCGACCGCCAGGGCGGAAGCGACGTCGTCGACCCCTTCCCCGTAGATCTGGCCGGAGATCATCACGGGCATCGGCACCACCCGCAGCCAGTCTGCGGTGTCCGGCTGGTTGACCCAGTCCGCGGGCAGTGACGCTGCCGAATCAGTGACGACGGCGACGCGATGCCGCGGCTGCTGGCCCGGCCGGGCAGCCTGCTGGTGCAGCAGCCGCTTGGACCGCTGCAGCAGTTGCTCGAGCCAATTCATGAGCTACCAGCCTGCCTGATCAGGCCGGAACGATGTTGACCAGCTTCGGTGCGCGCACAATCACCTTGCGCACCTCGCGGCCTTCGAGGGTGCGGATGACCTGCGGCGAGGCCAGCGCGAGCTTCTCCAGTTCGTCCTCGCTGACGTCCGCCGGCACCTCCAGCCGGTCGCGCACCTTGCCGGCAACCTGCACCACGGCCGTGACGGTCTCCTGCACCAGCAGGGACTCGTCCACCGCGGGCCAGGCGGCCTTGACCACCGACGGTTCGTGGCCCAGCTGGGCCCACAGGTCTTCCGCGGTGTAGGGCGCGAACAGGCTCAGGATGATAGCCACCGCCTCGGTGGCTTCGCGCACGGCCGGGTCTGCCGCGCCGGGTCCGGCGTCGATGGCCTTGCGAGTCGCATTAACCAGCTCCATCAGTTTGGCGATGACCACATTGAACTTGCCGGCGTCCAGCAGGTCCGCCGCGTCGGCGACCGTGCGGTGGATGACCGAGCGCAAGGCGCGGTCGCCGCCGTCGTACTCAGTGCCCGGCGCCGAGGCGACGTCCTGGCCCAGCCGCCAGGCACGGGCCAGGAACTTGGCCGAGCCGGACGGAGATACGTCGGCCCAGTCCACGTCGTCTTCGGGCGGCGAGGCAAAGATCATGGTCAGCCGGACCGCGTCCACACCGAACTTGTCCAGCTGTTCGCTCAGGTCCACGCCGTTGCCCAGCGACTTGCTCATCGCCTTGCCACCGTTGAGCACCTGGCCTTGGTTCAACAGCGCACGGAACGGCTCGTCGAAATCGATCAGGCCCATGTCCTTGAGCACCTTGGTGAAGAACCGGCTGTAGAGCAGGTGCAGGATCGCGTGCTCCACGCCGCCCACGTACTGGTCCACCGGCAGCCAGCGCGCCGCGGCTTCCTTTTCGAAAGGGCCCTCGGTGTAGTCGGGAGAAGCGAAACGCAGGTAGTACCAGGACGAGTCAACGAAGGTATCCATGGTGTCCGTGTCGCGCCGGGCCGCCTTGCCACAGTTCGGGCAGTCGGTATTGACCCAGTCCGCGGCTGCGGCCAGCGGTGACGTGCCCTTCGGTGACAGCGCCTCGCCGCGCAGGTCGTCGGGCAGGCGCACCGGCAGCTGGTCGTCGGGAACGGGCACTTCGCCGCACTCGTCGCAATGGACGATCGGGATCGGCGCGCCCCAGAACCGCTGGCGGGACAGCAGCCAGTCGCGCAGCCGGAAGTTCACGGTCTTCTCGCCGGTGCCGGCGGCTTCCACCAGCTCGATGGCGCGGGCGATGGCTTCCGTCTTGGACAGGCCGTCCAGCTCGCCGGAGTTGATCAGCTTGCCTTCGCCGCTGGTGGCAGCACCGGACACGGCCGGGTCCTCTTCACCGGTGTCGACGACGGCGCGCACCGGCAGGTCGAAGGCCTGGGCGAAGTCCAGGTCGCGCTGGTCGTGCGCGGGGACGGCCATGATGGCGCCGGTGCCGTAGTCGGCCAGCACGTAGTCGGCGGCCCAGACCGGCAGCTTTTCGCCATTAAGCGGGTTGACCGCGTAGCGGCCCAGGAAGACGCCGGTCTTCTCGCGTTCGGTGGACTGGCGTTCAATGTCGGAGAGCGCCTTGATCTTTTCGCGGTAGTCCATCAGCGCATCGTGCTGCTCCGGCGTGACCAAGTCGAGTGCCAGGTGGGCGTCGGCGGCCACCACAAAGAAAGTGGCGCCGTGCAGCGTGTCCGGCCGGGTGGTGAAGACGGTGACGTCCTTCGCCGGGCGCCCGGCCGCCTCCTCGACGGTGAAGCGGACGTGCGCGCCTTCGGACCGGCCGATCCAGTTGCGCTGCATGGCCAGCACACGCTCCGGCCAATGGCCCTTGAGCTCGTCCATGTCGTCCAGCAGGCGGTCTGCGTACTCGGTGATCTTGAAGTACCACTGGTTCAGGCTCTTCTTGGTCACCGGCGTGCCGCAGCGCTCACACGCCCCGTTGACCACCTGCTCGTTGGCCAGCACGGTCAGGTCCTTCGGGCACCAGTTGACCGGTGAATTCTTCCGGTAGGCCAGGCCGCGCTCGTAGAAGCGCAGGAACAGCCACTGGGTCCAGCGGTAGTACCCGGGATCCGAGGTGTGCAGCCGGCGGGACCAGTCCGCACTGATGGCGTAGCGCTTGAAGGAGGCCGCCTGGGTATCGATATTGGCGTAGGTCCACTCGCTGGGGTGAGCGTTGCGCTTGATCGCGGCGTTCTCGGCCGGCAGGCCGAAGGAGTCCCAGCCGATCGGATGCAGGACGTCGTAGCCCTTCAGCCGCCAGTAACGGGCCACTACGTCGCCCATGGCGAAGGCCTCGGCGTGGCCCATGTGCAGGTCGCCCGAGGGGTACGGGAACATGTCCAGCACGTAGCGGCGCTCGCGCGACCCGTCGTCGGCGGGTGCGAAGACATCAAGTTCCTCCCACACGGCCGGCCATTTGGCCTCCATGGTGGAGAAACTGTACTCGTGCTGTTCCGTACCCGGCTGCGTACTCACTGTGCTTGCCTCGTCCTCTTGTCTGTACTGCGCACTGGCCTGACTCCCCTAGACACACAAAAGCCCCTCATCATCGGAGGGGCGGGCCGCTGAAGCAGGGCTTGGGACCCCGCGGCAGCGGCTAGCTAAGGAGCAGTGCGAACATGGCACCACTTTACCGTACGTTCAGCGCACATCGTCGTCGATCCAGTCGAAGGTCCGGGTGACCGCCTTCTTCCACAAACGCAGCCTGCGCTCCCGCTCTTCCGCGGGCATCTGCGGCTCCCACACCCTGTCCTGCGCCCAGTTCCCGGCCAATTGTTCCGTTCCTTCCCAGAATCCGACGGCGAGGCCCGCGGCATACGCCGCGCCCAGGGCCGTGGTCTCGGTGACGCGCGGCCGCATCACCGGCACGCCGAGGATGTCCGCCTGGAACTGCATCAGCGCGTCATTGGCGACCATCCCGCCGTCGACCTTGAGGCTTGTCAGCGGCACAGCGGCATCGGCGTTGATGGCATCCAGCACCTCCCGGGTCTGGAACGCCGTGGCTTCCAGCGCCGCGCGGGCTATGTGCGCCTTGGTGACAAACCGGGTCAGGCCCACCAGTGCGCCGCGGGCATCCTGCCGCCAGTAAGGCGCGAAAAGTCCGGAGAACGCGGGCACAAAGTAGCAGCCGCCGGTGTCCTTCACGGTGCCCGCCAGCTGCTCGGCCTCCTGCGCGGACGAGACCAGGCCGAGGTTGTCGCGCAGCCACTGGATCAGGGAGCCGGCGACGGCGATGGACCCCTCCAGCACATATTGCGGCGCTGATGTTCCCAGCTGGTACCCGACGCTGGTCAGCAGTCCGTGCGAGGACCGGACAATCTCCCCGCCCGTGTTGACCAGCACGAAGCACCCGGTGCCGTACGTGTTCTTCGCCTCGCCGGGCTTGAACGCGGCCTGCCCGAACGTGGCGGCCTGCTGATCGCCGAGGATGCCCGCCACCGGCACGTGGCGCAGCAACTGTGACCCGTGGACCTCCGCATAGACCTCCGAGGAGGAGCGGATCTGCGGCAGCATTGCGGGCGGGATGCCGAAGACGTCCAGGATCTCCTCGTCCCACTGCAGGGTGCGGAGGTCCATGAACAAGGTGCGGGACGCGTTGGTGACGTCGGTCGCGTGCGTGCCGCCGTCCGGCCCGCCGGTCAGGTTCCAGAGCACCCAGCTGTCCGTGGTGCCGAACAGCAGCTCGCCCGCCTCGGCCCGTTCGCGGGCGCCGTCGACATTGCGCAGGATCCACGCCAGCTTGGTGCCGGCGAAGTAGGGCGAGAGCGGCAGGCCGGTCTGCTCGCGGAAGCGGTCGGCCCCGCCGTCGGCCGCCAGTTCATCGCAGATCTGCTGCGTCCGCACGTCCTGCCAGACAATCGCGTTGTACACCGGCTTGCCCGTGCTCTTCTCCCACACCACCGTGGTTTCGCGCTGGTTGGTGATGCCGACGGCGGCGACGTCGTGCCGGGTCAGACTGGCCCGGGAAAGCGCCGTGCCCACTACTTCGCGGGTGTTGTCCCAGATCTCCAGAGGGTCGTGTTCTACCCAGCCCGGCTGCGGGAGAATCTGCCGGTGCTCCCGCTGGCCGGTGGAGACCGGCGTACCGCTGTGGTCGAAAATGATCGCGCGCGTAGAGGTGGTGCCCTGGTCGATCGCCAGCACGAACTCGGCCATGTGAGCCCCTCCACGGTTTGTCCGGGCAACTGTGCCCGGCTGCTGTTGAACCTAACCGGCGGCACGCGGCAGCGTCAATTGCGCATGGCCGCGTCAGTTGCGCATCGCCGCGCCCGCGGGGCGGCCCCACGCGCCGACATGGCCGGGCTGCGCATGGCCGCACCGTCGTATCGGTAAAGTCGAAGGCATGGAATCTGCAGGAAGCCGGACGTGACCACGGTGGCTGGACGCGCACTCCGGCGCGACATGCTGCTCGATGGCGCCCGCGTGCGTTATTGGGAGTATCCCGGGTACGACGACGGCGCTCCCACCCTGGTGATGATCCACGGCTTCCGCGGTGATCACCATGGGCTGGAACTGGTGGTTGACCAACTGCCCGGATACCGCGTGATCGCCCCGGATCTGCCCGGCTTCGGCGAGTCCGAACCGCTGGCTTCCGGCAGCCACGACATGGCGGGCTACACCCGGTTCCTGCACAGCTTGGCCGGTGCACTGGAACTGGGCCCGCAGACCTACATCCTGGGGCACTCCTTCGGGTCCATCGTGGTCAGCCACTATCTGGCGGCGCACCCGGGCAGCTTCCGTGCCGCCATCCTGGTCAACCCGATCAGCGAACCCGCGCTGCAGGGACCCAAGGCGATCGCCTCCCGGCTCGCCGGCTTCTACTACTTGGCCGGCGCCAAGCTGCCCGAGCGGCTGGGCCTAGGGCTGCTGCGCAACCGGGTGATTGTCCGGGCGATGAGCATCATGATGGCCAAGACCCGGGATCCGCAGCTGCGCACCTACATCCATGCCCAGCACGATGCCTACTTCAGCGCTTTCGCGAACCGGGGCGTGGTGTTGGAAGCGTTCCGCGCGTCCATCTCCACCGACGTCGCTCAGGTGGCCGGCCGGCTGGACCTGCCGGTGCTCCTGATCGCCGGGGAACGCGACGACATCGGTTCCGTGCCCAGCCAGCACAGACTCGCCGCGGCAATCCCGGGTGCGAGGCTGGAAGTGATCCCCGCCGTCGGGCATTTGATCCACTACGAAACCCCGGCCCCGGCCGCCGCGCACATCCGGGACTTCATCGACGGAATGAGTGCATGAAACTCCTGATTGACGCCCGGTTCACCCGCACCGACCAGCTGGACGGCATCAGCCGCTACGGCGCGAGCCTGATCGAAGCCACCGCCCGGCTGGCCGATGTGGGCATGCTGATTAACGACGAACGTCAGTTGCAGTTTTTGCCGGACGTGCCGTGGACCAAGATCAACAGTCCGCTCTCCCCCGCCGAGCTCTTCGTGGCACGGAGCGTGAACAAGCTGGGCGCCGACGTCGTGGTCTGTCCCATGCAGACGATGGGCAGCTTTGGCCGCGACTACGGGCTCATCCTGACCCTGCACGACCTGATCTACTACTCGCACCCCAAGCCTCCCGGCTTCCTGCCCAAACCGGTGCAGTTGCTCTGGCGGCTCTACCACAAGGCCTACTGGCCGCAGCGTCTGCTGCTGAACCGTGCGGACACCGTGGCCACGATCAGCCACACCACGCAGTCACTGATGGAGCGGCACCGGCTCACCCGCAAGCCCATCCGGATTGTCTCTAACGCCGCCCAGCCCCACGGCGCGCCGCGGGATCCCGCCAGTGGTCGCGACAAGACCCTGCTCTACATGGGCTCGTTCATGCCGTATAAGAACGTGGAAACCATCATCGACGGCATGGCTTTGCTGCCGGACTACCAGCTCCACCTGCTCAGCCCCATCCGCCCGGAGCGGCAGGCCGAACTGGAGTCCCGCGCAGCCGATGCGCGCCACCTGGTCTTCCACAACGGAATTTCCGACGCCGGCTATCAGCAACTGCTGCAGCGCACCACCGCACTGGTCACCCTCTCCCGCGACGAAGGTTTCGGCCTGCCACTGATCGAGGCGATGGCTGCCGGGACGCCGGTGATCGCCAGCGACATCCCCATCTTCCGCGAGGTTGGCGGCGGCGCGGTCACGCTGGTTGATCCCGACCAACCGGCCGACTTTGCTGCCGCCGTGGCAGCATTGGACCAGCCCGGCGCCTTCCGCGCCGCCTCCGAAGCCAGCATCGCGCGGGCCGCCGCCTACGACTGGGACGAATCCGCCCGGCAGCTGGTGGCCGCCGCCGAGGAAGTCATGGAGCGCCGACGCCGGGAGCGTTAGAAATGGAGCGCCGACGGCGGGAGCGTTAGCCGTAGCGTGACCCGGTGTCCTGCGCCGCGGTTCTGTCGCTCGCGGGATCTCCGACCAGGGAAAGAACCCAGCGCTTCCACCCTTAGAAGGGTGGCGGTGTGAGGTCGGTGGCGATTCCGTTGTGGGTGGCATGCGGTGTGGGCGGGTGCGCGGCTTGGCGCTTGCGCCACGCAACTTTGAGCTTGGTGTTGAGTTCGCTGATTTCCTGCCGTTCGAGGATATCGGCGAGCTCCCCCGGCGGTGTGACCGCCAATGGTTCCGCGGTGGTGGAGTAGGTGATCCCCGCGGCGGTGGTCCAGTCTATGGTGCCCGGGACCGGCTGGCCCACCTTCGCGTAGCCGGCTGTCTTCAACGCATGGTGAACCTTGCAGAAGCAACACATGCAGTCGACATCAGTCTTCCCACCCTTCGAATAGGCGTGGACATGATCGATTTCGCAGTGTTCGGCCGCCCGGTTGCAGCCTCCTCGGCACGTCCGATCCCTGGTGCGCAGGAACCGGCGCTGCGCCTTGGTGGGTCGGTACTGTTTGCGGTCGAGCGCGAGCACTGCACCGTTGATCGGATCGGTCAGGATTCGCGTGAAGGACGTCCCGTCGCCGACCAGCCGGCGGGCCACGTCGGGGGCGATGGGACCGTACCCGTCGAGTTCGGCTGGCTCCTGACCCAGTCCCAGAAGGGTCAGCGCCGGGACGGTGAGGCTGGCCTGCGCTGCGATCCTCGGCCCTGACTTACCCATCCGCGGCCCCGGTGAAATGCCGGTCAGCAGCAGGTCCGACAGAACGTCCGCGCGCAACTGGGTCAGCGTGCGTGACTCCTCGGCGCCCTGTAACGCTATGGCGGCGGACTGGATCCGGTTGAACGCCGCGACCGCTTCCTCGGCCGGCAGGTACGCGTTCAGCCACGCCATCCCGTCCTGGTCCGGATGCAGTTCAACCCGCCGGTCCCGGCGCGCCTTGGCATGGCGGACGGCGATCGATTCGGGGTGTTCGCGTTCGCGCCGGGTCCGTGCCCGGGCGGCGAACTTGGGCCGGTTCATCGAGTCCTCAGTCGCGGCAGGCAACATCACAGCCTCGAACCCGGCGCGGGCGTCTTCGGGCAGCGAATCGGCCTGGTTCACAAGAGCCTCGGCGATCACGGCACTGGTATCACCGGCTTCCAGCGCTGCCAGCGTGTTCCGGAAGGTTCCGTTGAGCTTGAGCGCCAGAGCGATCTTTTCCTGCGCCGTCCTCCGTGCCAACCCGAGCGCGCGGGCGGCTTCGTCCACCACCGAGGATTCCGCGTCATGGCCGTTTGGGCGGCGCCCCTCCGGTTCGTACGGCGTGGCCCAAGCCTCTTCCTGTCCGTCCAACGCCTGCTGGTACAGGGCATTGAGCAGGCTGAACTTGTGCGCTTCCAGCCACGCCAGCACCCGCCCGGTCTGGACCAGCGCGCACGCGGCCTCTTCATAAATCATCAAGGCAGGCTCCTGCCGGCCCACTACTTCCAACAGTTCCCGTCCGGACAACCGCAACCCGGCACCCGTCCCGGCCGTGCCGGCGTCGGCCGCGGCACCGGAGGGAAGGCCGGCGCCGCCGGCCGAAACAGGCAAGCCAGCCGAATCGCGGAAGCCAGCACGTTCAGGAAGGTCCGAATCGGCGGGCCTGTCACAGGATTCGTCGTCGAAAAACTCCCTCGGCAGCAACCCGTTCAGCGGATCCACGCATGGCCCATCCAACGAGGCACCCAATGACGCCTCCAGTTCCGCCCAGTACGTCTCCGCTTCGGGGGATTCATCCCACCTACCCGACACCCAGCCTGGATCCGGATCAACAGGGATCCCGTCCCCATCGAACTCCTGCACGGTGGTAAAACGGCGCGCCTGCCCCACCAATTGCGCCCCGCCTGCGGCCCCGCCGAGAGGTTCAGCCTGCGACTGATCAGCCAGCGGCTGGCCGGAGGCGTCCAGCGATTGCGGCCCGAACGGCATGCCACCCTGGCCGGAGGGGTCCGGCTCGTCGGGTTCCACTGGTGCAGATGCCATTCTCCTATTTTACTAGCATGTGAGTTCGAACACAATAGGTATAAGGTAGATCATAAATACGACTACGGACGGAGGTGAAGCTTCGCAGCCAGTACGTAGCCAGATGAAGACGGGATCGACTAGCCCTCGAGCTTCACAGCCCTTAGAGCTAGCCCTCGAACTTCACAGCCCTTAGAGCAGGTCAATACCGTCGCAACGGACCTGCACCGGGTCCGGGACGCGCTTGGCGGCCAGTGCCGCCTTACGGTGGCGCAGCGCAGCAGTAACTTTAGGCCCGTCCTGGTAGCTGAAGAACAGGAGGAGCCGATGCTCACTGCTCTCCCCCGGCCGCTCCTGAACCTCACGCGACGGAAGCTCCACCGGGCCGACGCTGCGCAGGCTGCCGCCGAGTTCGAAGTCGGCCATGAAGGCTTCAATCCCCGATGCCTTCCCGGTCAGGGCCGCAATCCGCACCGCGGGCGGCAACTGGAGCTCGCGCCGCAGCTGCATTTCTCTGGCTGCCGCGCCCGCGGGGTCCCAGCGGACCAGCGGGGCAACCACTGCCTCTTGGTCGGCGGTGACCACCACCAGTCCGCCTTCGGAAGAAGGTTTCACCAGGGAGGCAGCACGAAACCATTTGCGCAGCACATCTTCCGGCGTCCGTAGGGACTCTCTGCTGAGCATGGCGTTTCCGTCCAGCAGCAGGGCCGCTGCATAGCCTTCGGGCGCCACCGGCTCGGCGCCCGGAGTTGCAACCACCAGGGCGTTCTTAGACTCAACCACGGACTTGATGTGGTCCCCCGAGGAGGAGACAACCGTGGCACCGGGGAAAGCGCGCCCCAGTTCCTCGGCCGTCCGCAGGGCACCCGCCACCGAGGCGCGAAGCCGGTGGGACCCGCATTCGGGGCAGGCGTAGTTCGTGGCGAGCCGACCGCACCAACGGCAGGCAGGGGTCGCGGTGCGGCCCGATTGCGCCAATGGACCGTTGCAGTCGGTGCATCTGGCCGGTGTGCGGCAGTCTTGGCAGGACAGCGCCGGCGAGAATCCCGTCCGCGCCACCTGCACCAGCACGGGCCCGCGTTCCAGTCCTTCTTGAGCCGCCCGCCACGCGGCGTGCGGCAACCGTGCATGCCGCAGCATTGGGTCGCGTTCCTGTTGGAACGAGTCAGCGGTATTGAGGATGCGTGGCGTCGCTTTCCGCAGGAATGGCCGCGAGGGCGTGAGCGCCGATGCCCAGCCGCTCCCGACCAGCCGCTCAACCTCGCCGCTGCGCGAGACACCGGCGAACAGCGCCGCGCAGCCGCTCTGCGCCGACCGCAACAGCAGCACTTCGCGGGCATGCTGGTAAGGCGAACGCTGCTCGAGGAGGAGGTCATCGCCGTCGTCCCACAGGGCGACCAGGCCGAGATCCTGCACCGGTGCATAGGCCGCCGACCGCGTCCCGACTGCCACGGTAACTTCGCCGTGCAGCAGCCGCAGGTAGTTCCGGTAGCGCGGCGTGGGACCGTCCTCGGCGGTCAACCGCACGTACTGGTCCGCGCCCAGCACCTGCTGCAGTTCCGCTTCCAGACTGGCCAGATCCTTCGCATCGGGAACAACGACGACGGCGCCGCGCCCGCTCTGCCGAACGCTGGCGACGGCGTGGGCTACTTGGGCGGCCCAGGAAGCCCGGCCGTACGACTTGTGGCTGGCCAGGACCGCCCGCGGCGCGGCACCCGCGGCCAGTTGGGCCAGGAAATCCCCGGCGCCCTCGTAACCGGCATAGGCTTCAGCGGCACCCGCTGACGGCTCGGGATATCCGGCGCCGTCGGCTGACGTCGCATCCGGTGCAACGGGCTGCTCTGGCCGGGCGGCGAACTCCTTGTCCACTTTCGCGACGCGGGCAGGGATGGCTGCGCGCAGCACGTCGGAGACGTTTCCGGCGTAGCGCTCCGCCACCGCGGTGGCCAGCCGGAGCAACTCGTCGGTCAGCACCGGTTGGGCGGACACCACTTTGGCCAAGGGGGCCAGCTTGACGCCTTCCGGCGCGTTGGAGGTCCGGCGGGTGATGAAGCCGCTCATCTCCTGGCCGCCGAATCGGGCCTTGACCCGGGCACCGGGAACGGCCTCAGCGTCAAGGGCCTCGGGCACCACATAGTCGAAAATGCGGTCGAGATGCGGCAGCGACGTTTCGATCAGCACCTGGGCCACCGGGTTGGTGGCGGCCGCCGGCGAGGTGCCGGGAGCATTCTTCGGAGTGCCGAAGCCCTGCAGCAGGCTCAGCTGGTGCGGATCAGAGCCCATCGGGCTCAGGCGTTGAAGTAGCTGCGTAGTGCGTCGGCGCGGTCGGTCCGCTCCCAGGTGAAGTCCGGAATTTCGCGGCCGAAGTGGCCGTGCGCTGCGGTCTGCTTATAGATGGGCCGCTTGAGCTGCAGGTCGCTGATGATACCCAGCGGGCGCAGGTCGAACACCTCGTTGATGGCCTGCCCGATACGCGCCGGGTCCACCGTCTCGGTGCCGAATGTCTCCACGTAGATACCCACCGGCCGGGCCATGCCAATGGCATAGGCGATCTGGATCTCGGCCCGACGCGCCAAGCCGGCGGCCACCACGTTCTTCGCCACCCAGCGCATGGCGTAGGCCGCCGAGCGGTCCACCTTGGACGGGTCCTTACCCGAGAAGGCGCCGCCGCCGTGGCGGGCCATGCCGCCATAGGTGTCCACAATGATCTTGCGTCCGGTCAGTCCGGCGTCGCCCACCGGTCCGCCGATCACAAAGTCGCCGCCCGGGTTGAGAATGTGGCGAACGTCCGTGGCGTCCAACGAACTGGCCGCGAGCACGGGCTCGATCACGTGCGAGGCCAGATCGGCACGCAGATGGCCAAGGTCCACGCCGGCTTCGTGCTGGCTGGAGATGACCACGGAGTTGACGGAGATGGGCTTGTCGCCGTCGTAGCCGACTGTCACCTGCGTCTTGCCGTCCGGGCGCAGGTACGGCAGGGTCCCGTCCTTGCGGACCTCGGTCAGCCGCTCGGACAGCCGGTGCGCCAGCCAGATCGGGGCGGGCATCAGCACATCCGTCTCGTCGCTGGCATAGCCGAACATGATGCCCTGGTCGCCGGCGCCCTGGGCGTCACGCTCGTCCAGTCCGGTGCCCTCGCGGACTTCGAAGGAATTGAAGACACCCGAGGCGATCTCCGGCGACTGTTGGCCGATGGAGACGGATACGCCACAGCGCGCGCCGTCGAACCCCTTGTCCGATGAGTTGTAACCGATCTCAAGGATGGTCTCCCGGACAATCTGCGGAATCTCCACGTAGCCCTGCGTGGTGACCTCACCGGCCACATGCACCAGGCCGGTCGTGGTCAGCGTCTCCACGGCCACCCGGGAGTCGGGATCCACGCGCAGCAGGGCGTCGAGAATAGCGTCGGAAATCTGGTCGCAGATCTTATCCGGATGGCCTTCAGTCACGGACTCGGACGTGAAGAGCCGCAGATTGCTGTCAGAAGAAGTCACAGACATACCTTACTTGCTGGCGGGGACCGCCACGGAACCGTCGACACGACGCCGCGGCGCCGGTCATGAAGCGAAACAGGGGGACATATGGGTCACGGAGGCCGGAGCTTCCGTGGGAAAGCATCGCCGCAAAAGGCAGCTTTGCGAGGTCAACTACCGCTGCGGCTGCCGGCGCTGCCCGGGATTGGCGCGGCCGGGCTTGGTACGGACGGCGCCGGCGCCAAAGACCGATCAGCCGGAGAGTTCGGCGACGATGCGTTCAATCACCGTGGCGGCCGCGCTGTCCTTGCTGCCGCGGTGCGACTGCGGTTCGGCTCCGCTGCGGGCCAGTACGGTAATCTCCGTTTCGTCTTGGCCGAATACCAGGTGGCGGCCCACGCGGTTGAGCACCAGAAGGTCGCAGCCCTTGCGTTCGAGCTTGCTGAGCGCGTAGTCCAGCACGTTCCCGCGGTCGTCGCCGGTCTCCGCCGCGAAACCGACTATCAGCGGCGTGCCGTCGGTGCCGCGCTGCTGCACGACCTCCACCAGAATGTCCGGATTCCGCACCAGCGTGATGACCGGGTCGGCGGCGTCGTCGCGCTTCTTGATCTTGCTGTCGGTCACCTCGGCAGGGCGGAAATCTGCCACTGCCGCGGCCATGATCACGACGTCGGAGCGCGCCGCTGCTTCGAGCGTCGCCTCGCGCAGGTCAAGGGCGGTTTCCACCGAGCTGGACTTGATCCCGTCGGGAATGGCAACTTCGATGTGCGCGGCGATCAGTTCGACTTCGGCACCGGCGGCCGCGGCGGCACGGGCCAGGGCGATGCCCTGTTTGCCGGACGACCGGTTGCCGAGGAAACGCACCGGGTCCAGCGGCTCGCGGGTGCCGCCGGCGGTGATCAGCACGCGCTTGCCGGCCAGCGGGCCCGGTTCCGATGCAATCTGCCCAGTCACGGCGGTTTCAGCCACAGAAAACCCAGGCACGGAGGTTCCCGGTGCAGACGTTTGCGGGACAGAGGCTTCCGGAGACGTTTCCGGCACAGCGGCTTCCAGCGACGTTTCCGGCACAGGGGTTCGCTGCGCCGCCGACCCAGGCTCCGCCGTCGGGCGCTGTTGCAGGGTTCCGTCGGCGAGGCTGCCGGTGATGAAATCGTAGATGTCCGCCGGTTCGGGCAGCCGGCCGGGGCCGGTGTCCTTGCCGGTCAGCCGGCCGACGGCCGGGTCCATAACGGTGCTGCCGCGGCTGCGCAGCGTGGCCACGTTCGCCACGGTGGCCGGGTGCATCCACATTTCGGTGTGCATGGCCGGCACGAAGACCACCGGTGCGGTTGCCACCAGCAGCGTGTTGGTCAGCAGGTCGCCGGCAAGACCGGCCGCGGCGCGCGCCAGCAGGTCCGCGGTGGCGGGGCAGACCACCACCAGGTCGGCCTCCTGGCCGAGCCGGACGTGATTCACCGATTCCACATCGTCGAAGACGCTGTTGCTGACCGGGTTGCCGGAGAGGGCCTCCCAGGTGGCGCGGCCAACAAACTTCTCGGCGGCGTCGGTGGGGATGACGGTGACGTGGTGACCGGCTTCCTTAAACAGCCGAAGCAGGGATGCCGATTTGTAGGCAGCGATGCCGCCGCCTACGCCCAGAATGATCCGCATGCCTGCCCCGGTGTTAGACGCTGTAGTTACTCTGCGACCGTTTCGACGGGCTTGCTGACCAGCAGGCCCTCGTTGATTTCGCGCAGTGCGATGGACAGCGGCTTCTCATTCAGCTTGGTGTCCACCAGCGGGCCAACGTACTCGAACAGACCTTCGTGCAACTGCGAGTAGTAGGCGTTGATCTGGCGGGCACGCTTGGCACCGTAAATCACCAGCGCGTATTTCGAATCCGCTGCTTCCAGCAGGGAGTCGATCGGCGGGTTGATGATGCCTTCGAGGTTGGTCGACACAAAATCTCCAATTTTGTTCCGGGACAATTCTTCCAAGACCTGCTCAGCGCGGGTGCGGAAGAAGTCCCATCAGTGAAACGAGCTCGTCTGCCGCCCGCTGGACATCGTCGTTAACGACGGTGAAATCGAACTCGGGCTCGGCAGCAAGTTCTAGTTTAGCGGTTTCCAGCCGTTGCTGCTGTTCCTCGGCTGTTTCGGTGCCGCGGCCCACCAGCCGGCGGACCATTTCGTCCCAGCTGGGCGGGGCCAAGAACACGAAGGTGGCCTCCGGCATGGACTCCTTGACCTGCCGGGCACCCTGCAGATCGATCTCCAGCAGCACGGATTTGCCGTCTGCCATGGCGCGCTCCACGGTGCGGCGCAGCGTGCCGTAGCGGTTCCGCCCGTGAACCACGGCCCACTCCAGCATGTCGCCGGTGGCCACCAGCCGGTCGAACTCCTCGGCGCCGACGAAGAAGTAGTGAACGCCGTCCTGTTCACCGGGGCGCGGCTCACGGGTGGTGGCGGAGACGGAGAGCCAGACTTCCGGGTAATTGTCACGGATATAGGTGGAAACGGTGCCCTTGCCGACGGCGGTGGGGCCGGCGAGAACGGTCAGGCGGGGTTTATCGGACATATCTTTCATCTGTTACTGGGACTCCAAGTGGTCAATCAGGGCACGCCGCTGGTGGATGCCGAGGCCGCGCAGCCGGCGGCTGCGCGCGATGCCGACCGTCTCCATAATGGCGGCGGCGCGGACCTGGCCGATGCCCGGCAACGATTCGAGCAGCTCGGCAACCCGCAGGCGGCCGATCGACTCCATCGACGCGGCGGCCTCGATCACCTCCGCGATGGTCATGGCACCGGACTTAACCTTGGCCTTGATTTCCGCGCGGTCAGCCCGGGCTGCCGTCGCCTTCAGACGGGCGGCAGTGCGTTCGCTCTCCGTGAGCGGTCGAAGACCCACAGCTCCTCCAGACAATCCGGCCCGTCGGACAAGCCGGCCCGGCGGGCACTTTTGGGCATGAACTGAACTTACCAGAACCGCACCGCTCCGGCCCCGGGCCGGCGGGGTGCACAGAGCCGCAGCCACGGCCGGCTCCGGTCCGGAACAGCGGCCGAAGCCGGAGCCAGCGGCGGGCTGCTCGGCGAGAGAAGGCGGCCGGGGCAGCCGCGGCCGGCTTCTCAGCCGGAGAATGCTGACAGGCCGGCCAGGGTGCGTTCTGTGGCCTCGCGCAGGGCGGCGGTGTCCGGACCGGCTTTGAGGATGTCCCGGCTGGAGGTGGCCAGGACATTCCCGACGGCGGCGCCAAAGGCGGCCGCAATATCGTCGCCGGTGGCCCCTTGGGCACCCAGGCCCGGCGCCAGCAGCGGCCCGTTGACGGCAGCCAGGTCCAGCCCCAGCCGTTCCATGACGTCGGCCCCCACCGTCGCGCCGACCACCAGGCCGACCGAGCCCAGCTCGCCAGCGCCGCGGGCCGCGGCGTTGTCAGCCGCGGCCGATTCCGCGATCCGGCGCGCCACCGACTCGGCGCCGCCCACGTGCTGCACGCTGGCGCCTTCCGGGTTGGAGGTCAGCGCCAGCACGAACACGCCGCGGCCGGTCGCTGCGGCCAGGTCCAGCGCCGGCCGCAGCGATCCGTAGCCCAGGTATGGGCTGAGCGTCACCGCGTCGGCCGCCAGCGGCGAACCGTCGCGCAGCCAGGCGTCGGCGTAGGCGGCCATGGTGGAGCCGATGTCACCGCGCTTGGCGTCCGCGATGGTCAGCACCCCTGCCTCGGCGGAGGCGGTCAGCAGCTTCTCCAGCACGGCCAGCCCGGCAGAACCGTGCCGCTCGTACAGTGCCACCTGCGGCTTGAGCGCGGCCGCCTGCTCCCCCACCGCGTCCAACACGGTGAGGGAGAAGCGTTCCAGCCCACCGGCGTCGTCGTTCAGGCCCCAGGCGGAGAGCAGCGAGGGGTGCGGGTCGATGCCCACGCACAGCGGCCCGCGGGCCGACATCGCCGCTCGCAGCCGCTGCCCGAAAGTGGCGGGCAGCGGCCGGACGTCAGGCTCAGGCATGGATCGCGGCCTTCAGCTTTGCCGCATGCTCCTGCAGGCTGGTCACGTCCCACTCGTATTGCCGCATCGCCTCGATGGCCTGGATGGCGGCACCGAACTCGGACACCGTGGTGATGATCGGCGTGCCCACCGAGGTGGCCGCGGCGCGGATCTCGTAGCCGTCGCCGCGGGCCTGGCCGCCGGAGGGGGTGTTGAGGACGAGTCCGATCTGGCCTTCGGTGATCAGGTCAACGATGGTGCCCTCGCCGTCGTCGGACCGCCCCTCGGCGATCTTCCGCACCGTGGTGGACTGGATGCCGTTGCGGCGCAGCACGTCGGCGGTGCCGCCGGTGGAGAGGATCTCGAAGCCCAGATCAACCAGCAGCTTCACCGGCATGATGATGGAGCGCTTGTCCCGGTTGGCCACCGATACAAAGACCTTGCCGGACGTCGGCAGTGCGCTGCCGGCCGCGGCCTGGCTCTTGGCGAAGGCGGTATCGAAGTACTTGTCGATGCCCATCACCTCGCCGGTGGAGCGCATCTCCGGGCCGAGCAGCGAGTCCACCACGGTGCCTTCGGGGGTGCGGAACCGGCTGAACGGGAGCACTGCTTCCTTGACTGCCACCGGAGCCTCCAGCGGCAGCCGGGAGCCGTCGCCGGTTTCCGGCAGCAGCTTGTAGACGCTGCGCAGCATGTCGATGTCCACGCCGGTGCCGATCAGCGCCGCGGCCTTGGCCAGCTGCACGCCGGTGGCCTTGGAGACGAACGGAACGGTGCGGGAAGCGCGCGGGTTGGCTTCAATCACGTAGAGCACGTCGGCGGCCAGCGCGAACTGGATGTTGATCAGGCCGCGCACGCCCACGCCCTCGGCAATGGCGGCGGTGGCGTTGCGCACGCGCTCCAGCACCTCGGCGCCCAGGGTGATCGGCGGCAGCACGCAGGCGGAGTCGCCGGAGTGGATGCCGGCCTCCTCGATGTGCTCCATGATGCCGCCGACGTAGAGGTCCTTGCCGTCGTAGAGCGCATCGACGTCGATCTCGATCGCGTCTTCCAGGAAGCGGTCCACCAGCACCGGGTGGTCCGGCGTGATCTCGGTGGCGTTGGCAATGTAGCGGGAGAGGTTGGCCTCGTCGTAGACGATCTCCATGCCGCGGCCGCCGAGCACGTACGACGGGCGGACCAGCACCGGGTAGCCGATCTCGTCGGCGATCTTCTTGGCCTCGTCGAAGGAGACGGCGGTGCCGTTCTTCGGTGCGATCAGGCCGGCCGCATCGAGCACCCGCTGGAACGCACCGCGGTGCTCGGCCAGGTCGATCGCCTCCGGCGAGGTGCCGAGGATCGGGATGCCGGCGTCGGCCAGGGCCTGCGCCAGCTTCAACGGGGTCTGGCCGCCCAGCTGCACGAATACGCCCAGCACGCCGCCGGTGCGTTCTTCGGCCGCGATGACCTCCAGCACGTCCTCGAGCGTGAGCGGCTCGAAGTACAGGCGGTTGGAAATGTCGTAGTCGGTGGAGACGGTCTCCGGGTTGCAGTTGATCATCACCGTCTCGTGGCCGGCCTTGCGCAGCGCCATGGTGGCGTGGACGCAGGAGTAGTCGAACTCGATGCCCTGGCCGATCCGGTTGGGACCGGAGCCGAGGATGATCACGGACGGCTTGGCGTGCAGCTCAACCTCGTCCTCCTCGTCGTAGGACGAGTAGTGGTACGGGGTGTAGGCGGCGAATTCCGCGGCGCAGGTGTCAACGGTCTTGAACACCGGGCGGATGCCCAGCGCGTGCCGGACGCCGCGGACCACCGCCTCGCTGGTGTGGGACAGCTTGCCGATCTGCTCATCGGAGAAGCCGTGCCGCTTGGCCAGCCGCAGGATCTCCTCGGTCAGCGCCGGGGCCTTGCGGATCTCGGTGGCCACTTCGTTGATCAGCTGCAGCTGGTCGAGGAACCACGGGTCGATCGCGGTGGCCTCGAAGACCTGTTCGACGGTGGCGCCGCCCAGCAGCGCGCGCTGCACCAGCGAGAGCCGCTCGGTGGAGCCGAACTTGGCCTTGGCCAGCAGCTCGGGGACGTCGTAGTCGTTGACCGGGGCGAACTCCAGCTGGGCGCCCTTCTGCTCCAGCGACCGCAGCGCCTTCTGCAGCGCTTCGGTGAAGTTGCGGCCGATGGCCATCGCCTCGCCCACGGACTTCATGGTGGTGGTCAGCGTCGGGTCGGCGGCCGGGAACTTCTCGAACGCGAAACGCGGCACCTTGACGACGACGTAGTCCAGGGTCGGTTCGAAGGCGGCAGGAGTCTGCTGCGTGATGTCGTTGGGGATCTCGTCCAGCGTGTAGCCGAGCGAGAGCTTGGTGGCGATCTTCGCGATGGCAAAGCCGGTGGCCTTGGACGCCAGCGCCGAGGACCGGGAGACGCGCGGGTTCATTTCGATCACCACTACGCGGCCGGTGTCCGGCTCGATGGCGAACTGGATGTTGCAGCCGCCGGTGTCGACGCCGACCTCGCGGATCACCGCGATGGAGATGTCGCGCAGCTTCTGGAACTCGCGGTCGGTCAGCGTCATGGCGGGCGCCACCGTGATGGAGTCGCCGGTGTGCACGCCCACCGGATCGAAGTTCTCGATCGAGCACACGACCACGACGTTGTCGTTCTTGTCGCGCATCATCTCGAGCTCGTATTCCTTCCAGCCCAGGATGCTCTCTTCGAGCAGCACCTCGCTGGTGGGGCTGTACTGGATGCCGGCTCCGGCGATCCGGCGCAGGTCATCCGGGTTGTAGGCCATGCCCGAGCCCAGGCCGCCCATGGTGAAGGACGGGCGTACCACCATCGGGTAGCCCAGTTCCTCGGCGGCGGCGAAGGCCTCGTCCATCGAGTGCACGATCACCGACTTGGCCGACTCGGCGCCGCAGCGTTCGACGACGCCCTTGAACTTCTCCCGGTCTTCACCGAGCTCGATGGCGGCGATGTTCGCGCCGATCAGCTCCACGTTGTACTTCTCCAGCACGCCGTTCTTGTCCAGCGCGATCGCGGTGTTCAAGGCGGTCTGGCCGCCCAGCGTGGGCAGCAGGGCGTCCGGGCGTTCCTTGGCGATGATCTTTTCGACCACCTCGGGCGTGATCGGCTCCACGTACGTGGCATCGGCGAACTCCGGGTCCGTCATGATGGTCGCCGGGTTGGAGTTGACCAGGATGACCCGCAGGCCTTCCTCCTTCAGCACGCGCAGCGCTTGGGTGCCGGAATAGTCGAATTCGGCCGCCTGGCCGATCACGATCGGACCGGAACCGATGACCAGGACGGATTTCAGATCTTCTCTCTTGGGCATTACTTGCTTTCCTTCGTGGTCTCGGAAGTCGTCGCGGAAGCGGGCTGGGAAGCTGTCTCGGCAGCGCCCTCAGCGGCGGTCCCGGTCTGGGTGCGGCGGGAATCCATCAGGTCGGAGAAACGGTCGAACAGGGTCGCCGCGTCGTGCGGGCCGGCCGCCGCTTCCGGGTGGAACTGGACGGAAAAGGCTGGGATGTCCAGGCAGGCGAGGCCCTCGACGACGTCGTCGTTCAGGCAGACGTGGCTGACTTCGACCCGGCCGAAGCGCTCCTCCGGGGCCAGCGTCGGCCCGTCCAGCGGGGCGTCGACGGCGAAGCCGTGGTTTTGCGAGGTGATTTCGACCTTGCCGGTGCGCCGGTCCATCACGGGCACGTTGATGCCGCGGTGGCCGTAGCGCAGTTTGTAGGTGCCGAAGCCCAGCGCGCGGCCGAGGATCTGGTTGCCGAAGCAGATGCCGAAGAACGGCAGGCCGGCGTCGAGCACCTTGCGCAGCAGCAGCACCTGGCGGTCGGCGGTGGCCGGGTCGCCCGGCCCGTTGGACATGAACATGCCGTCGGGCGAGACAGCCTGGACGTCCTCGAAGGTTGCGGTGGCCGGCAGCACGTGCACCCGGATGCCGCGCTCGGCGAACCGGATCGGCGTCATCGCCTTAATGCCCAGGTCCAGGGCGGCGACGGTGAACCGCGGCTCGCCCTCCCAGCCATGGTCTGCCGGTTCGACGACGTAGGCCTCGGTGACGCTGACCTCTTCGGCCAGCCGGGCGCCTTCCATCGACGGCTGCGCGGCGACCTCGGCCACCAGCTCCGTCGCCGGGCGTCCGGCCGCCTCGCCGGAGAAGATGCCGGCCTTCATTGCGCCGCGCTCGCGCAGGTGGCGGGTCAGCGCGCGGGTGTCTACTCCCTGGATGCCCACGATGCCCTGATTGACCAGTTCGTCGTCGAGGCTGCGCTCGGAGCGCCAGTTGGACGGCCGGCGGGCTGGATCGCGGACCACGTAGCCGGCCACCCAGATCTTGCGGGATTCCGCATCCTCGTCGTTCACCCCGGTGTTGCCGATGTGCGGTGCGGTCTGCACCACCAGCTGGCGCGCGTAGGACGGATCGGTGATGGTCTCCTGGTAGCCGGTCATCCCGGTGGCAAAGACCGCCTCGCCCAGTGCTGTTCCCTGGGCGCCGTAGCTGCGGCCGCGGAAGGTCCGGCCGTCTTCGAGCACCAGCAGCGCCGGTGCGGTTGCGGAGGTTGTTTCTGCGCTCACGATGTTTCCTAGTCTTCCTGTACAGCGGGTAGGTATGTCTGCAGCTGCGCCAGCAGCGGTTGTTTGTCGGCGGCCTGCCGGGTGCGGAAGGCGGTGTCGACGTCGCGCTCCCCCAGTTTCCACGTGATCACGGCGAGCCCTTCGGATTCCACGAACTTTCCCACCATGCCGCTCTCGGTGCGCACATCGGAGATGGTTGCGGCCGGAATGTAGAGGTCGGTGGAGCCGGGCCGCTCGATCAGCACGCCGTGCGGATAGGTCCGCAGCGCGGCCTTGGTCCGGACGCCCAGGCCGTGGACGGCCACGCGGTCCAGCCAGTCCCCCGCCGTGGTCGTGACCACATACATGCCTTCGTAGTAGCCCGTGGGGTTGGCGGTGTCCGCCGGAATCTGCGCCAGCGGCGCGATGTCCTGCTGGCGCTTGAGCCGGTTCCGCCAGCCCACCGCCACCAGCACAATGAGCACGACGGCGACGGCGAGCATCACCAGGCCGGCTTGGAGCTGGGTCATCTCAGCCCTCCCTTGCCGGGCGTGCGGGCGTGTTCAGGGCGCCGTCCAGCACGGTGGGGTGTCCGTTGAGGAAGGTGGCCACCACGCGGCCGGGCAGCTGCCGGCCGGCGAACGGCGAGTTCCGGCCCTTCGTGGCCATGGCCGACGGGTCCACCGTCCAGCGGGCCGCGGGGTCCACCAGCGTGATGTTGGCGGCCGCGCCGGCTGCCAGCGGCTGGCCCTGGCCGGCCAACCGGCCGATCCGCGCCGGCATGGCGGAGGTGATCCGGGCGAAGTCTGCCCAGCCGATCAGCCCGGATTCGATCATGGTGTGCTGCACCACGGACAGCGCGGTTTCCAGCCCGGTCATGCCCATCGCCGCCTGCGCCCACTCGCACTCCTTCGCCTCGGAGGGGTGCGGAGCGTGGTCGGTGCCGATCACGTCGATGGTGCCGTCGGCCAGGCCGGCGCGCAGCGCCTGCACGTCCTCGTCGGTGCGCAGCGGCGGGTTGACCTTGTAGACCGGGTCGTAGCTGCGGACCAGTTCGTCGGTCAGCCACAGGTGGTGCGGCGTGACCTCGGCGGTGACCTTGATGCCGCGGGCCTTGGCCCAGCGGATGATCTCCACCGATCCTGCCGTCGAGACGTGGCAGACGTGCAGGCGCGAGTCCACGTGCTGGGCCAGCAGCACGTCGCGGGCAATGATGCTTTCCTCGGCCACGGCCGGCCAGCCGGTCATTCCCAGCACCGCCGAAACCGTGCCCTCGTTCATCTGCGCGCCGTCGGTCAGCCGCGGCTCCTGCGCGTGCTGGGCGATCACGCCGTCGAACGCCTTGACGTATTCCAGCGCGCGGCGCATCAGCACCGGATCCGAGACGCAGATGCCGTCGTCGGAGAACACCCGGACCCGGGCGCGGGAATCGGCCATCGCGCCGAGCTCGGCCAGCCGCTCGCCGGCCAGCCCCACGGTCACCGCGCCCACCGGGCGGACGTCGGCCCAGCCGGCGCTGCGGCCCAGCGTGTACACCTGCTCGACCACGCCGGCGGTGTCGGCCACCGGCGACGAGTTAGCCATCGCATGCACCGCGGTGAAGCCGCCCAGGGCCGCCGCGCGGGTGCCGGTCTCCACCGTCTCCGCGTCCTCGCGTCCCGGCTCGCGCAGGTGCGTGTGCAGGTCCACCATGCCGGGCAACGCAATCAGACCGTCGGCGTCAATCACGACGGCGCCTGCCGCGCCGAGCGCGCTGCCGACCTCGGCGATCTTTCCGTCGCGGACCAGCAAATCAGCCCGGTCCCCGCCCGTGAGCGAGGCTCCGCGGATCAGGTAAGTGGTCCCGGAGTTGGACGCGGTGTTGGACGCGGTGTTGGTCTCGGTGTTGGACTCGGTCACTTGGCCTCCTGGGCGGCGGTCGGAGCGGGAGCGGCGGACGCGGTGCCGCCGGAAAGCAGAAGGTAGAGGGCGGCCATCCGTACGGCCACACCGTTGCGGACCTGGTCCAGCACGGTGGACCGCGGCGAGTCGGCGGCGGCCGAGGAGATTTCCAGCCCGCGGTTCATCGGGCCGGGGTGCATGATGATGGTGCCGTCGCGGCCGGAGGCGTCCAGCGCCGCCAGTCGGAGGTCGTTGAAGCCCCAGCGGCTGGAGTACTCCTGCGTGGACGGGAAGTAGGCGGCGTTCATCCGCTCGCCCTGGACGCGCAGCATCATCACGGCGTCCGTCCCGGCGGCCAGTGTGGCGTCCAGGTCGTAGCTGATGGTGCAGGGCCACTCGCGGCTGCCCACCGGCAGCAGCGTGGGCGGCGCCACCATGGTGACCTCGGCGCCCAGCGTGCGCAGCAGCCACAGGTTGGAGCGGGCCACCCGGGAGTGCAGGATGTCCCCGACGATGGCCACCTTCATGCCGGCCAGGTCCGTGCCGGTTGAGGCGGTGCCGTTGAGCTTGGCCCAGGTGCGCCGCAGCGTGAACGCGTCCAGCAGCGCCTGGGTGGGGTGCTCGTGCGTGCCGTCGCCGGCGTTGACCACGGTGGCGTCGATCCAGCCGGATCCGGCCAGCCGCGCCGGCGCCCCGGAGGCCCAGTGCCGGATCACGACGGCGTCGGCGCCCATCGCTTCCAGGGTCTGCGCGGTGTCCTTGAGCGATTCGCCTTTGGACACGGAGGATCCCTTGGCGGCGAAGTTGATCACGTCGGCCGAGAGCCGTTTGGCGGCGGCCTCGAAGGAGATCCGGGTGCGGGTGGAGTCCTCGAAGAAGAGGTTGACCACGGTACGGCCGCGCAGCACCGGGAGCTTCTTGACCTCGCGCAGGGACACGGCGGACATTTCCTCGGCGGTATCCAGGATCTGCACCGCGTCCGGCTTGGCCAGGTCCGCGGTGGACAGCAGGTGTTTCATGCGCTGAAGTCCTCGATAACTACCTCGTCGGCGGCCGGGCTGCCGTTGTTCGTATCAACTTCGGCCAGCCGGACCCGGACCTTCTCCACCGAGGAGGTGGGCAGGTTCTTGCCGACGTGGTCGGCCCGGATCGGGAGCTCGCGGTGCCCGCGGTCCACCAGGACGGCCAGCCTGACAATCCGCGGCCGGCCCAGGTCCACCAAGGCGTCCAGGGCTGCGCGGATGGTGCGGCCGGAGTAGAGCACGTCGTCCACCAGCACCACAACCTTGTCGTCGATGCCGGCTGCCGGCAGCTGGGTGGGCAGCGGGGTGCGGGTGGGGTGGCGGCGGAGGTCGTCGCGGAACATGGTTACGTCCAGCTGCCCGATGATGTCTTCGGCAGCGACGGAAGGATCGGCGGCGGCGATCTTGGCGGCCAGCCGGCGGGCCAGCGGATAACCGCGGCGCGGAATACCCAGCAGGACCAGATCTTGGGACCCCTTGTTCGCCTCGAGGATTTCGTGGGCGATACGGGTCAATGCGCGGTTGATGTCCGCTTCGGCAAGTACAACTCGCGACGATGCCGGCTGTTGCGCCGGCGATTCGGTGCTCATCTTTTGCCGCCTCCTTCCCCGCCTCACTGGACGGAATTTAAAGGTTGCTTGCGCCCTCAAAATTACCACGGTCGGCCCTGCCCGCCTGCTTCGTGACGGCTGCACGACGGCGATCTGCGGCCGATGTGCGCAAGCTCACCGGACGTCGGGCCGGCCGTGGCTGTTGCCCGGCATGTGGGCTGACCGGTGGCGGGTGCCCGGCACATGGGCTGACCGGTGCCCGGCACCTGGGCTGACCGGTGGCGGGTGCCCGGCACGGGCCGGGCCGGACCCAGCGGCCATCAGCGGTTCGGCGACCTCAGGGCAACCCCACCCCTCGTCCCCCACCCCGCCCGGACGCGGCGACGGCGGATGCCCGCAAAGGGGGGCACCCGCCGTCGTCCGTGGGGATGGTGGCTGAACAGGCGCCTTAGGCCAGCAGCGTGGGCTTGAGCTGCTGCAACCGGCCCAACAGGCCGTTGACGAAGGACGGCGACTCGTCCGTTGACAGAGTCTTGGCCAGCTCCACGGCTTCGCTCACCGCGACACCGTCGGGCACGTCGTCGTTGTAGAGCAGTTCCCACGAGCCGACGCGCAGGATGATCCGATCCACCGCGGGCATCCGGTCCAACGTCCAGCCCTGCGCGTACGTGGCGAGAAACTCGTCGATGGTGGGCTGCAGGGCGGCGACGCCCTCCACGATCTGCGCTGTGTAGGGATTGATCACCTGGTCGGTCTTGTCCCGCCCGGCCAGCGCCTCGGCAGCACTCACGCCGCGCTGCTCGGCTTCAAAAAGGACGTCGACGGCCCTGCGGCGGGCCTTGCCGCGGGCTGAAGTAGGGGCACTCACTAGTCGTTGACTCGTCCCAGGTAGTCGCCGCTGCGGGTGTCGACCTTGACCTTGGTGCCGGTCTCCAGGAACAGCGGAACCTGGATCTGGTAGCCGGTCTCCACGGTGGCGGGTTTGGTTCCGCCGGTGGAGCGGTCGCCCTGCAGTCCGGGCTCGGTGTAGGTGATCTCCATGACCACGGAGGCCGGCAGCTCGATGTAGAGCGGGGTGCCGTCGTGCATGGCGATGTTGACCTTGATGTTTTCCAGCAGGAAGTTCTCGTCATCGCCGACTACCGGACCGGGAACGGTGACCTGGTCGTAGTCCTGCACGTCCATGAAGACGAAGTCGTCGCCGTCCTTGTACAGGTAGGTGTAATCGCGGCGGTCCACCGTGGCGGTTTCGATCTTCAGGCCGGCGTTGAACGTCTTGTCCTGGATCTTGCCGCTGACGACATTCTTGATCTTAGTGCGCACGAACGCGCCGCCCTTGCCCGGCTTCACGTGCTGGAACTCAATGACGTTCCACAACTGGCCGTCCAGTTTCAGCACGGTGCCGTTCTTGATGTCGTTGGTTGTGGCCACAGTTTCACTTTCGTCGATGATGGCGGGCCGCCGGCGGAAGGTCCGCCCGGCCCGGAGCGAAGTCCAGCAGACATTCTACCTGCTGGCGGGTTGCCCGCCCGAAGCGTGCGGGGTTCCCGGGATCGATCCCGCCGTAGCCGGTGGGTCGCGACGTCTGGTGGAGCCGGCGTGTTCGGGGTGCGGGTGCCACGTGATTGGGGTGCGGGCGCCACGCGATCAGGGGTGCGGGTCCGTCCCACGTCTAGCCATAACTGCCCACGTTCTGGCAGCGAAAAGGGCCCTGACATGCGGCGATGTCCGGGCCGCCACCGAAACGTGGGAGCGAACCCGTCGGGGGCGGGGACCTCCGGCCCCATGGGCGCCCGGGACCTCCGCAACCCAACGGGCGTGCGGGGACCTCCGCAGCCCAACGCGTGCCCGGGCCCCTCGGCCCAACTCGTGCGTGCCGGGAAACCTCGGCCCAACCTGTCCACGTTCTGCAGGAATTGTCCAAGTCTTGGCGGCGCCCAAGCTCCTGACCTGCGGAAACATCCGGCACCCCGCCAAAACGTGGACAGCACAGGCGCCGAAACGCCCCGCTGCCACCCGGCGGAGAGCTATTCGGCGAAGTGCGCCCGGCGACGTCCTACTCGCCGATTTCCTGGCAGGCTTCGTACTCCCGTTACGCAGCGTGCTACGCGGCGATTTCCTGGTAGGCGGCGAACAGCAGCGAGGTGTCCGGTACGTCGAGGATGCCGGGCTTGGCCAGTCCGTCCAGCACCACGAACCGCAGCAGGTCTCCGCGGGCCTTCTTGTCCCGCTTCATTCCGTCCAGCAGGGCGGCCCAGCGGTCGCGACGGTAGGTCACGGGAAGCCCGAGGGAGGTCAGGATCGCCTGGTGCCGGTCGGCGGTAGCATCGTCCAGCCGGCCGACCATCCGGGACAGCTCGGCGGCGAAGGCCAGGCCGATCGAAACGGCGGCACCGTGGCGCATCTGGTAGCGCTCGGCCAGTTCGATCGCGTGGCCGAGCGTGTGCCCGTAGTTGAGGAACTCGCGGCGTCCGGACTCGCGCAGGTCGGCGGAAACCACCTCGGCCTTGACCCGGATGGCGCGCTCGATGATCTCCCGCAGTTGGGCAGTACCGGCGGTGCTGGCCGCTGTGGGGTCGGCCTCGATCAGGTCCAGAATGACCGGATCGGCGATGAAGCCGCACTTGACCGCCTCGGCCATTCCGGTGATCAACTCGTTCGGCGGCAGCGTCTGCAGCGCGTCCAGGTCGGCCAGCACGGCGGCCGGCGGATGGAAGGCTCCCACCAGGTTCTTGCCCTCGGCGGTGTTGATGCCGGTCTTCCCGCCGACTGCGGCATCGACCATGCCCAGCAGGCTGGTGGGGATGTGCACCACCTTGACGCCACGCAGCCAGGTTGCGGCCACGAAGCCGGCCACGTCGGTGACCGCTCCTCCGCCCACCGCCACAATCGCGTCCGAGCGGGTGAAGTCGTTCTTACCCAGCACTTCCCAGCAGAACGAAGCAACCTGGATGTGCTTGCCCTCCTCGGCGTCCGGGATTTCGGCGGTCAGCGCCTCCATCCCGTTCGAGGCCAGGTCCTCGCGCACGGCGTCGCCGGTGGCGCGCAGCGCTCGGGGATGGATCACCAGCACCTTGCGGACCCGCTCCCCCAGCACCTGCGGCAGCCGGCCCAGCAGCGCGTGGCCAACGACGACGTCGTACGCCTCCTGGGGGGTGTTCCCGGTGACGGGGATGACGGTTGCCTCGGGGGTGTTGCTCACGGTTCGTGCCTTTCCTCAAGCAGATTCTTCAGTTCGGCCAGCAGCTGCTGCTGGCTTTTGCCGCGGGTGTCCAGCACCAGGTCGGCCAGGCGCTCATAGACCGGCCGCCGCTGCCGGAGGGACTCGGTCCAGCGGCCCACGGGATCACCGGCGAGCAGCGGCCGCCCGGTGTCCTTGATGATGCGCGGACGCACCGTGTCCACATCAATATCCAGGAAGACCACGGTGCAGTTGGCCAGCAGTTGCTGCGTGCCGGTATCCAGGATGGCACCGCCGCCCAGCGAGACAACGGCGGGCGGTTTGCCTTCGGCGAGCAGCGCCGCCACTTCGCGGGCCTCGAGTTCGCGGAAGGCATGCTCGCCCAGCGAGGTGAAGATCGCCGGAATCGGCCCATGCCGTTCCACCAGCCGCTTGTCGCTGTCGGCGAACGCCAGTCCGTGCCGGTTCGCAAACTGGCTGCCCAGCGTCGACTTGCCCGACGCCATCGGTCCAATCAGCACCAGGTGGCGCCGCAGCAGCATCGGTTCCCCGGATGCCACTACTGGCCGATCGAATCCAGCGACTCCGGGATGGCCGCCAGATAGGACCGCAGGTTGCGTGCCGTCTCGGCCACGGAGTCGCCGCCGAACTTCTCCGTGATGGCCTCGGCCAGCACCAACGCCACCATGGCCTCGGCGACGACGCCGGACGCCGGCACGGCGCAGACATCAGAACGCTGGTGGTGGGCTTTGGCGGGCTCGCCGGTGCTGACATCAATGGTGGCCAGGGCGCGGGGCACCGTGGCAATCGGCTTCATGGCCGCCCGGACGCGCAGCGTCTCGCCGATGCTCATGCCGCCTTCGATGCCGCCGGCGCGGTTGGTGGCACGCACAATGGTGCCGGTCTCGTCGCGGACGATTTCGTCATGGGCGGCGGATCCACGGCGGGCGGCAGTGAGGAAGCCGTCCCCGACCTCCACGCCCTTGATCGCCTGGATGCCCATCAGCGCGGCGGCCAAGCGGGCGTCCAGCCGGCGGTCCCAGTGCACGTAGCTGCCCAGTCCCGGCGGCAGCCCGTAGGCCAACACCTCGACGACGCCGCCCAGGGTTTCGCCTTCCTTGTGCGCCTGGTCCACTTCCTGCACCATGGCCAGCGATGTTTCGGCGTCGAAGCAGCGCAGCGGATCTTCATCCAGGGCCAGCACGTCGTCCGGCCGCGGAAGCCGGCTACCTTCGGGAACCGAGACCCGGCCGACGGCGGTGGTGTGGCTGACCAGCCGGATGCCCAGTGCGGAGAGGAACTTGGCGGCTACCGTGCCCAGGGCTACCCGGGCGGCTGTCTCACGGGCGCTGGCGCGTTCCAGCACCGGACGGGCTTCGTGGAAGCCGTACTTCTGCATGCCGGTGAAGTCTGCGTGGCCGGGCCGGGGCCGGGTAAGCGGGGCGTTGCGGGCCAGATCCTCCAGCTGGGCAGGATCGACCGGATCAGCCGACATCACGGTTTCCCATTTGGGCCATTCGGTGTTGGCCACTTCGATGGCTACCGGGCCGCCCTGGGTCAGGCCGTGGCGGACGCCGCCCACCAGCGTGACCTCGTCCTTTTCGAATTTCATCCGGGCGCCGCGGCCATAGCCCAGGCGCCGGCGCGCCAGCGCATCCTGGACCTCGGCTGCGGTCAGTTCGACGCCGGCGGGGACGCCTTCGATAATTCCTACCAGGGCCGGACCATGGGATTCACCGGCGGTTAACCAACGCAACATGGATTCAATACTGCCATGCATCGGGGGGCGGTTTAGCGCCGCGGTGCACCCACCGCGTCACACATCACATTTATGACATCGGCGGTGTCGCTGAAGCGTTCGCCGGCGAATAGCCGCACCTGCTCGACCGCCTGGTAGATGAGCATTTCCAGGCCGTGCACCACCGAGCCGCCTTGGCGCTGCCAGACGGCTGCCAGCTCGCTGGGCCACGGATCATACGCCACGTCGAGCAGCACGCTCCCGCCGCGGTCCGTTCCTGCCTGGGCCACCAACTCGGCAGCCAGGGGGTCGGCAGATTGCGGCGGCAGGGTGCAAACCACCGTTCCGGCCCGCTGCACTGCGGCGGCTGCCCGGTCCCAGCCGGCTACCTGGAGCGGCAGTCCAAGGTGCCGCGCGATGGCCTGCACGTTGCCCGACTTTGCCGGATCCCGCAGGCACAGTGTCACGCCGGACGGTTTCAGCTCCGCCAGCGCGGCGGCAGCAGCGGCAGCGGTGCCGCCGCCGCCCAGAATGACTGCGGGCAGGCCCTCACGGGCCCCGCCGTGGCGCAGCGCCCCGACGATCCCCGCCACGTCGGTATTGTGGCCGGACAGCGTCACCTGCCCCTCGCCGTCGTACTGGGGAACCACGGTGTTGAGCACGCCCAGCAGATCCACCAGCGGGCTGGTGCGGTCCATCTGGCCGACCATCGCCGCCTTCAGCGGCATGGTCACCGACAGCCCCGCCCACCCTCGCTCGCTGCGCAGGGTTTGGACGAACTGCGGCAACTGGTCCACGGTGACGTCGATGGCCCGATAGCTGCAGTCGAAGCCGATCAGTTCATAGGCGGCCCGGTGCAGCGCGGGCGACCGGGAGTGGCCGATCGGGTGCCCGAGCACCGCAGCCTGGTAGTGGAGGGCAGCCGGCAGCGTGCCGCCGGACACGCCGTCGGCAGACACGCCGTCGGCACCGGCGATCAACTGCACCGGCCTTCCTTCTGCGTGCTGCACCACTGCTGGTATTCCTTGGTGTACGCGTTGTGCTGTTCCAGCGTCTTGGCGAACTTCGTCTCGCCGGTGTCCAGGTTGACCGTCACCCAGTAGTAGTAGGGCACGTCGGCGGGGCTGGCAGCCGCGTCAATGGCCGGCCCGCCGGGCGAGTTGATCGGCCCGGCAGGCAGCCCGGTGTGCGCGTAGGTGTTGTAGGGGTTGGACTTGTCCGCCTTTTCCTCCGGCGTGATGTCGTAACCCTTCCGGCCCAGGCCGTAGGTCACCGTGGCGTCCGACTGGATCAGGCCGTTCGTTTCGGTGTTGTCCGGCTTCAGCCGGTTCTGGATGGCGCCGGCAACCGTGGCATAGTCGGCCTCGCCGGCCTCGGCCTCGATGATGCTGGCGATGGTCAGCACCCGGAACTGCTCCTGCGGATCGGAAATCCCGTCCTTGGTCAGCCGGTCCACGGTGTTGCCCACCAGTTCGGTGAGAATGTCCTTGGCGCTGGTCCCCAGGGGCCAGCGGTACTCGCCCGGGAAGAGGTAGCCTTCGAGGTTGCGTGCGGAGTCCGGCAGCCCGAACTGCTGCGGGTTTTTGGCCAGTTCCGCGAACTCGGAGGCCGGGATCTGCGTGCCTTCGCTCAGGGCCGCGAAGACCTCTTCCTCGCGCCAGGTGCGGTTGATGGCGGTGTAGGAGACCTTCTCCCCCACGTCCTCCAGCAGGATGGCGGCGGCTTCGGCGGCCGGCAGCTTGTACTGCATCTGGTAGTCGCCCGGCTGCACCTCGCGGCCGTCCGCTTGGCTGGCCAGTTCGCCCAGGAAGGTCTCGCTGTTGGAGATGATGTCCTGCTCCACCAGGGAATCGGCGATCACCAGCGGACCGGCGCCCTGTTGAACCGTGAAGGTGACCTGCCCCTCCCCGGGGCCCGGATAGTCTTCGGGGCCGCCGCCCATGCCCAGCAGGTTCTGCAGGAACAGCACCACGCCGACCAGGCCTGCGGCGAAGACCGCGAAGACCACCAGCATGATGGTGTTGCGCCGCCGGCGGGCGCGCTTCTTGGTGCGGACCGGACGCTTCCGGCCGGAGGCAGGTTCATCCTCGAAAAAGTCCAGCCGGCCGTCGTGGTAGATCTGGCCGTCATCCTCGTAGCTCTGGCCCGCGTCCGTCGCTTCCCAGCCTCGCTCCGCGGCGTAAGGGGCGCTTTCCGCCTCGCCTGCCGCAGAGCCGGCGGCATATTCTGCCTCGGGCTCTGCCTCCGGCTGACGACGACGGGGCTCACCGCGGGTGGGTACGTGGTGCTGGATTACGGTGGCCGGCTCCGGGTCGTACCAGCCGGTAGACGGTTCGTCCGCTTCGGGTGCGTCCGGGGGCTCCGGCGCGGCCGGCTGGCCGGCCGGATCGGGCCATGCCTCGTCAGCGGGCGGCTCTTCCCATTCGGGAACCGCGTCGTCGTCCCAGTACGGCGGAACGGTGTCGTCAAAGCGCGGATCAGCGGCCTGGCGTCCGCGGGCGGCACGCCGGGACGGCAGGTTGGTCCAGTCGTCGGGGTGCTTGCTCACGATCCCGGATCCCCGCTTCGATCATGTCCGTGCTTAATCGTCGGCTCCTCATGGCTGGCGTCCGGCACGTCTCTGCCGGCGGGCGGTGCGACAGGTGTCCCCACGTCCTGTCCTTGGGCCCGTTGCATGTCAATGGCCTGCTGCAGGATACCTACCGCAGCTACCTGATCCACCACTTTACGATGTTGACGCGTATCCATGCCAGCATCGCGCAATCCACGGTGCGCCGCCACGGTGGTCAGGCGTTCATCAATCAGGCTGACGCTGGCCCCTGAACCCGCCGCGGCCAGCGCTGCGGCCAGCTTCCGGGCGTAGCTCCGGGCCATCTCGGTGGACGCAGATTCGCCGCCGGAAAGTGTCCGCGGAAGCCCCACGAAAACCTGGACGGCGCCCCGTTCGGCGGCCTCGCGCACCAGCACCCTAATGTCATAGTCCTTCTTGGCGTCGCGCTTCAGGGTGCGTACCGGCGTGGCCAGGATCCCGTCCGGATCGCAGCTGGCCACGCCCACGCGCACCGCACCGACGTCCACACCGAGTTTGGTGCCGCGCGGATAATCGGTCGAAGACACGATGCCGGGCCCCTAGCGGTTCGCGACCGCAGCCGTCACGGCGGCCAGTGCCTCGTCGATCTTGGCAGCGTCGGATCCGCCGCCCTGCGCAACGTCGTCCTTGCCGCCGCCGCCGCCACCCAGCACGCCGGCAGCGATCTTGACCAGCGCGCCGGCCTTCACCCCGGCGGCGCGTGCTGCCTCGTTGGTCGCCACCAGGATCAGCGGCCGGCCGTTGGCTACACCCGTCATCGCCACGGTGACCGGCTCGGAGCCCAGCCGGGCCCGCAGGTCCAGGGCCAGGTTGCGCAGGTCGTCAGCGCCGTTGAGGTCGCCGACGTTGTGCGCCAGCAAGCGGATGCCTGCCACGTCCTGCGCCTGGGAGACCAGCGAGGCGGCGGAAGCTGCCAGCTGTTCCTTGCGCAGCTTGTCCAGTTCCTTCTCCACGGACTTGAGCTTGGCCAGGGTGGCGGCAATCCGCTCGGGCAGCTGGGCGCCGGGGACCTTGAGCATCTCGGACAGCTCGGTCACCAGCGCGCGTTCGGCGGCCATGTGGCGGAAGGCCTCCATGCCCACGAACGCCTCCACCCGCCGGTTGCCGGAGCCCACGGAGGCCTCGCCCAGCAGCATCAGCGAGCCGATCTGCGAGGTGCCCTCCACGTGGGTGCCGCCGCAGAGTTCGCGGGACCAGGCGCCGTCGATCTCCACCACGCGCACGGTGTCCCCGTAGGCCTCGCCGAAGAGCGCCATGGCGCCCAGCTCGCGGGCCTGGGCCAGCGGCATCACGCGGGTCTGGACCTCGAAGTTGTTGCGGATAGCCAGGTTCGAGACCTCTTCGACCTCCGACTTGGCGGCGTCGGAGAGGCCCTCGCCCCAGGAGAAGTCGAAGCGGAGGTAGCCGGCCTTGTTGAAGGAACCGCGCTGCAGCGCCTCCGGGCCCAGGATCTGGTGCAGGGCGGCGTGGATGATGTGCGTGCCGGAGTGGGCCTGCTCGCCGGCATGGCGGCGCTGCGCGTCCACTGCGGCCTGGACCGTGGCGCCGGCGGGCAGTTCGCCTTCGCGGACCACCGCCTTGTGCACGCTCAGGCCCTTGACCGGCTTCTGCACGTCCAGCACCTCGACCACGAACCCGTCGCCGGTGATCAGCCCGACGTCGGCGGCCTGCCCGCCGGCCTCGGCGTAGAACGGGGTCGCGTCGAGCACCAGCTCGATTTCCTCGCCCTGCCCGGCGAAACCGCGCACTTCGCCGCCGCGGACAATGCCGCGCACCGTGGATTCGGTGTTCAGTTCGTCGTAGCCGGTGAAAACGGTCTCGCCCTCGGCCAGCATCTCGCGGAAGACGGTCACGTCGGCGTGGCCCAGCTTCTTGCCGCGGGCATCGGCCTGGGCACGCTGGCGCTGCTCGGCCATGAGCGTGCGGAAACCGGCCTCGTCCACCTGCAGGCCAGCTTCTTCGGCCATTTCCAGGGTGAGGTCGATCGGGAAGCCGTAGGTGTCGTGCAGGGTGAAGGCGTCCTCGCCGGAAATCGGCTTCGACGCGGCCTTCGATTCCTTCACGGCCTCTTCCAGCCGGGCGGTGCCGGAAGCGATGGTGCGCAGGAAGGCCTTCTCTTCGGCATAGGCGATCCGGCTGATCCGCTCAAAGTCGTCCGCCACCGCCGGGTAGGTGCCCTTCATGGCGTCGCGGGAGACCGGCAGCAGTTCCGGCAGGCAGGCGTTTTCCACGCCGAGCAGGCGCATGGCGCGCACGGCACGGCGGATCAAGCGGCGCAGCACATAGCCGCGGCCCTCGTTGGAGGGGGTCACGCCGTCGGAAATCAGCATCAGTGCCGAGCGGATGTGGTCGGCGACCACGCGCAGCCGCACGTCGTCGGTGTGGTGCGGATCGTCGTCGGACTCGGCGCTGGTGTATTCCCGGCCCGAAATTTCCGCGGCCTTGTCCAGCACGGGGCGGACCTGGTCCGTCTCGTACATGTTCTCCACGCCCTGCAGGATCATCGCAAGGCGTTCCATGCCCAGGCCGGTGTCGATGTTCTTCTGCGGCAGCTCGCCGAGGATCTCGAAGTCTTCCTTGCCGATGCCGGCGCCGCGCTGGTACTGCATGAAGACCAGGTTCCAGATCTCGATGTAGCGGGTCTCATCGGCGATCGGGCCGCCTTCGATCCCGTACTCCGGACCGCGGTCGTAGAAGATTTCCGAGCACGGGCCGGCGGGGCCGGGCTGGCCGGTGGACCAGTAGTTATCCTTCTTGCCGGACTTCTGGATCCGGTCGGCCGGGACACCCACCTGGTCGCGCCAGATCGCGAGGGCTTCCTCGTCTTCTTCGTAGACGGTGATCCAGAGCTTCTCCGGCGGCAGGCCGTAGCCGCCCTGCTCCACCGGGCTGGTCAGCAGTTCCCAGGCCATCGAGATGGCCTGCTCCTTGAAGTAGTCACCAAAGGAGAAGTTGCCGCACATCTGGAAGAAGGTGCCGTGCCGGACCGTCTTGCCGACCTCTTCGATGTCCGCGGTACGGATGCACTTCTGCACGCTGGTGGCGCGCGGGAACGGCGGCGTTTCGCGGGCGGTCAGGTACGGGATGAACGGCACCATGCCGGCCACCGTGAACAGCAGCGAAGGATCCGGCGACACCAAGGACGCCGACGGGACCACGGCATGGCCCTTTTTCTCGAAGAAGTCGAGCCAGCGGCGGACAATCTCGTGGGATTTCATGGTGCCTGTGTCTTACCTTCCAGGGTACAAACCGCCCGTGCGGGCCGGTGCGTGGCGTGAAGATGCCGTAAAAAATTTAGCGCGTGCGGACGTCGTCGGCTGAATCGATGCCCAGGGCCAGGCGCAGGTCTGTCTCGCGTTCCCGCATGCCGTCCCGGACCGCGTCGGCGAAGGTGGCCACCGAATCGGCCACCTGTCCCAGGGCGCGGTTCAGTCCGGCCGGTCCCAACGCGTCCCGCGTCTGGGAGAGCTTGCGGACCGCCAGCACGCCGATCGCCACACCTGCGGCCATCCAGATCATTCGCTTCATGTCGGTTCCTCTCGCGGATTAGCGGCCGCGGCGGCGCTTGCCCTCGGGCGCGCCCTTGCCGGCGGTATTGAAGGCGCTGCGCACGCCGTAGGAGAAGGCTGCCACCTTGATCAGCGGCGAGCCCAGCGTCGCGGAGAGCAGCGACGTCAGGGCGGAAACGTTGGCCGAGGCGTCCGACACGTTGTTGGAGATGCCGTCCACCTTCCGCAACTGTTCGTTGGTGGTGCTGACCGTGGTGGTGACTTCGCCAATCAACGGGGTGGTCCCGTCGCTGAGCTCGCGGATGGCCTGGCGCAGTTCATCAAACACCTTGCCGAGCTTCCATACCGGGATGGCCAGCAGGGCCACCAGCACCGCGAATACTCCCGCGGCGATCAGACCGGCGATATCTCCACCTGACATAGGTTCAAACGCTCCTCTTGTTGGTTGACGGCGTCATCCGATCCGCGCGCAGCGCAGGCATGCCTTGTGCTGCGGGGGTCCGGCTAACGACGGCGGGGCCTGCCTTGATCAGGCATCTTTCCCGCCACTCTCATCACCTTACCTACTGAACAGCCCGCGGCCGATGCCGCGGGCTGTTCTGCGCCGCCTCCGCGCACGGAGGCGGCATCTCGCAGGGGTGGTTCCGGGGTTCAGGCCCCGGAACTACTTATCTAGCGAGCGTAGTATTCGACCACCATCTGCTCTTCGCAGGTCACGGGGACCTCGGAGCGCTTGGGGCGGCGGACCAGGCGGGCCTGCAGCTTCTCCAAGGCGACATCCAGGTACGCCGGAACGTTGGGGAGCACGTCGCGGTGAGCGCCGGCAGCTGCCACCTGGAACGGGGGCATCTTTTCGGAGCGCTCGTGCACGTGGATCAGCTGGCCTTCGGAAACGCGGAAGGACGGGCGGTCCACGCGCTTGCCGTTGACCATGATGTGGCGGTGCACCACAAGCTGGCGGGCCTGGGCGATGGTGCGGGCGAAGCCGGCACGCAGCACCAGGGCGTCAAGACGCATTTCCAGCAGCTCGATCAGGTTTTCGCCGGTCAGACCGGCGGTGTTGCGGGCTTCCTCGAAGGCACGGGTCATCTGTGCTTCGCGGATGCCGTACTGGGCACGCAGACGCTGCTTCTCGCGCAGACGAACGGCGTAGTCACTGTCCTGCTTGCGGCGGGCACGTCCGTGCTGGCCGGGGCCGTACGGACGACGCTCCATGTACTTCTCAGCCTTGGGCGTCAGGGCAATGCCAAGGGCACGCGAAATGCGGACCTTGCGGCGGGCTCGTGTGTTGTTAGCCACGATGTCCTTCCAGTTATGTGCGGGTGCAATGGTTTGCTGGCCTCCAAGTCCCGGAGAGCGTTGGTCAACCGCTACCTTCAGCTACAGTCCGTCCCGGGCACGCTTCTCCCCTTCACTGAATTGCTCTAGGGATCGACGGCGCAAGAACGGCTTGCCAGTCAGCCAACCATTCTAGCATCAGCCGGCCGGTGGCCCTGCCACGTTTAGGCTGGCTGGATGCGAGCCATTCTGCAGCGCGCGAGCCGCGCCAGCGTCAGCGTCGACGGCACGGTGGTGGGGGCCCTGTCCGGCCCCGGCCTGGTGGTTCTGGTGGGCGCCACCCATACCGACACCGCCCAGGACGCCGCGGCGCTGGCGGAAAAGATCTGGCGGCTGCGCATCCTGGACGGCGAGCTCTCCTGCGCCGATGCGGACGCCCCGCTGCTGGTGGTCAGCCAGTTCACGCTGTACGCCGATACCCGGCGCGGCCGGCGGCCGTCCTGGTCCGCGGCCGCCCCCGGCGACGTCAGCGAACCGCTGCTGGATCACTTCGTCTCCGCGCTGCGCGGCCTGGGCGCCCAGGTGGCGACCGGTGTCTTCGGCGCCATGATGGAGGTGGAACTGGTGAACTCCGGTCCGTTCACCATCAGCCTGGATACCGAGGACTTCGCCAAGCCGCGCCGCGGCTGAGGCGGCTGGCGGACGAGACAAGCGGCGGACAGGGGGCACCGAGCCTCGCATCGCCGTCGTTACTTGCCGGCACTTGGTGTTTATCCGCCGCGGATGATCTTGCGCAGCCGGTCCACCCGGGCCGAGATCTCCCGTTCGGCGCCGTTGGTGGTGGGTTCGTAGTAGTCCCGGCCCACCAGGTCGTCCGGCGCGTACTGCTGGGTGGCGATCCCGTGCGGGGCGTCGTGCGAATACACGTAGCCCTTGCCGTGGCCCATCCCCTTGGCCCCCGCGTAGTGGGAGTCGCGCAGGTGGACCGGAACCCCTTGGCCGCGCCCCGCCCGGACGTCCGCCACGGCGGCGTTGATCGCGTCGTGGCAGGCCGGCGATTTCGGCGCGGTGGCGATGTGGACCACGGCCTGGGCCAGCACCAGCCGGGCTTCCGGCATGCCGATCAACTGGACGGCCTGGGCGGCGGCGACCGCCGTCTGCAACGCCGTGGGATCGGCCATCCCCACATCCTCGGAGGCGTGGACCATGATCCGGCGCGCCACGAAGCGCGGGTCCTCCCCCGCCTCCAGCATCCGCGCCATGTAGTGCAGCGCGGCATCCACGTCGGAGCCGCGCATGGACTTGATGAAGGCACTGGTGATGTCGTAGTGCTGGTCCCCTGCCTTGTCGTAGCGCAGGGCGGCACGGTCCGTGGCGCGCTCGGCGTGGCTGAGTTCCACCCGGACCGGGGCCCCGTCTTCGCCTTCCCCGCCGGTCTCGCCCCAGGCCACGCCCGCGGCGGCCTCCAGCGAGGTCAGGCCGCGGCGGGCGTCGCCGGCGGCCAGCCGGACCAGGTGTTCCAGCGCCTCCTCGCTCAGCTCCACCCGGCCGGCCAGCCCGCGCTCGTCCTGGACCGCGCGCATCAGCAGCTGCTCAACGTCATCGGCGGTCAGCGGCTTCAGGGTCAGCAATAGCGAACGGGACAGCAGCGGCGAGACCACCGAGAACGACGGGTTCTCCGTGGTGGCGGCGACCAGCACCACCCAGCGGTTTTCGACGCCCGGCAGCAGCGCGTCCTGCTGTGCCTTGTTGAACCGGTGGATCTCGTCCAGGAACAGCACCGTGGTGGTGCGGTGCAGGTCGCGGGCGGTCAGCGCCTCGTCCATCACGCGGCGCACATCCTTGACGCCGGCGGTGATCGCGGAGAGTTCCACAAACTTGCGGCCCGGGCCGCGGGCGATCACGTGCGCCAGCGTGGTCTTGCCGGTGCCGGGCGGACCCCAGAGCATGACCGACGACGGTCCCGCCGGCCCGGTGGCCGCTCCGCCGGCCGCCAGCATGCGCAGCGGCGACCCGGGCTGGAGCAGGTGCTGCTGGCCCACCACGTCATCGAGCGTGCGCGGCCGCATCCGGACCGCCAGCGGGCTGCGCGGACGGGTGGGTTCGCCGCCGTCGCCGGACGCCGCGTTGTGGCCGTGGCCGTCGCCCCCGCCGTCGTAGTCTTCGTCGTCGTCCGCGGCTGCACTGAACAAATCACTCACACCGTCAAGGCTATCCGTTCATCTGCCCTGCTCCGCCGGCACCTTCCGCGGCTCCATCCCCGGGCCGGTGCCGGTCAGCCTGCGGCGCCCTCCCCGCGTCAGGATGGCCGTCCGGTTTACTGCTCGAAGTCGATCCGCATCACGGCCCGGCGGGCGGTCGGGCGGCTGACTTCGCGGAAACCGGCTGCGGCGAAGATGCTGCGGCTCCCGACGTACAGTTCGCCCCAGGTCATTTCCTGCCCGGGCTTCGGGATCAGCGGATACCCTTCGATGGCGCGGGCACCGTTCTCCTCTGCCCAGCCCGGCACGGCCGCGGCCAGCGCCCGGCTGATACCGCGGCGCCGGAAACCCGCCCGGGTCACAAAGCAGACGGCGGCCCAGACGGTGCCGTCGTCCGGATCCTCGTCGCGGCCGGCCCACACCACCCGGCTGGTCCGCAGGCGCCGGTAAGCCGTCCGCGGTTCCACCGCGCACCAACCGGCCGGCTCACCGTCCAGATAGGCCACCAGGCCGCTGGAGGAAGCGGCCGCCGGATCACCACAGCCGGTCTCGGCCCGGAGCCGGTACGCCCGTTCCTCCACGTGCTCCTCCCGCCACTGGGCCGCCGGGGTCTGGAACCACTGGCACTGGCAGCGGGACGCCTCGCCGCGAACACCCAGAACCTTCTGCAGTTCCTCCCAGGACGTTTCATTCGCAGGCACGATCGCAACGTCGGCGCCGGTGTCCGTAGTCATGCCCCCAGCAGACAACACGGCGGGCGCGCACCACAATAGGTGCGCGCCCGCCGTCGTCCGTCAGTGCCGAAAGCGATGCCGGCTCGGTGCCGGGTTACTTGGCCTCGGGCTCCTTGACGGAGTCCTTGGCCGGGTCCTTGGGTTGCGGTATGGCGTCCACGCCCGCTTCCTTGCGCTGCTGCGGCGTGATCGCGGCCGGGGCCGCGGTCAGCGGATCGTAGCCGCCGCCGGTCTTCGGGAAGGCGATGACCTCACGGATCGAATCCTCGCCGGCCAGCAGCGCCACCACGCGGTCCCAGCCGAACGCGATGCCGCCGTGCGGCGGGGCGCCGTACTTGAAGCCCTCCAGCAGGAAGCCGAACTTGGTCTGCGCCGACTCCTTGTCCAGCCCCATCACCTTGAACACGCGCTCCTGCATGTCGCGCTTGTGGATACGGATGGAGCCGCCGCCGATCTCGTTGCCGTTGCAGACAATGTCGTAGGCATAGGACAGCGCCGACTCCGGATCGGTGTCGAAGGTGTCTATGAACTCCGGCTTGGGCGAGGTGAAGGCGTGGTGCACTGCCGTCCACTTGCCGGAGCCGACGGCCACGTCGCCGGAGGCCACGGCGGCTTCGGCCGGCTCGAACATCGGCGCGTCCACGATCCACACGAAGGCCCAGTCGCCGTCCTTGATCAGTCCGGTGCGGTGCCCGATTTCCACCCGGGCGGCGCCGAGCAGGGCGCGGGAGGCGGAGCGGTCGCCGGCGGCGAAGAAGATGCAGTCACCGGGCTTGGCGCCCACGGTGCCGGCCAGGTTCTCGCGTTCGAAGTCGGTCAGGTTCTTGGCCACCGGGCCGGTCAGCTCGCCGTCCTCCTGGACCAGCACATAGGCAAGGCCCTTGGCGCCGCGCTGCTTGGCCCATTCCTGCCAGGCGTCCAGTGTGCGGCGGGCCTGCGAGGCACCCCCGGGCATCACCACGGCGCCCACATAAGGGGCCTGGAAGACGCGGAAGGTGGTGTCCTTGAAGAAGTCGGTCAGCTCGGTCAGTTCCTGGCCGAACCGCAGATCCGGCTTGTCCGAGCCGTACTTGTCCATCGCCTCGGCGTAGGTCATGCGGGCGATCGGGGTGCTGATTTCGACGCCGATCAGCCGCCAGAGCGCCTGCACGATCCGCTCGCCCAGCGCGATGATGTCGTCCTGGTCCACGAAGCTGGCCTCGATGTCCAGCTGGGTGAATTCCGGCTGCCGGTCGGCGCGGAAGTCCTCGTCGCGGTAGCAGCGGGCAATCTGGTAGTACTTCTCGAAGCCGCCCACCTGCAGCAGCTGCTTGAACAGCTGCGGGGACTGCGGCAGCGCGTACCAGGAGCCGGGGGCCAGT
Source organism: Arthrobacter sulfonylureivorans (assembly GCF_022637435.1). Lineage (NCBI taxonomy): Bacteria > Bacillati > Actinomycetota > Actinomycetes > Micrococcales > Micrococcaceae > Arthrobacter > Arthrobacter sulfonylureivorans. Next base: position 2,123,219 of record NZ_CP093326.1, on the reverse strand, counting down.
CGTGCCGGCACCAGGAAGTCACGGGCGCCTTCCGGCGTCGAGCGGGTCAACGTCGGGGTTTCGATCTCCACGAATCCGTCCGCGTGCAGCAGTTCGCGTGCCGTCCGGTTGACCTCCGAACGCAACCGCAGTGCCTTCGACGGGCCGGGCCGGCGCAGGTCCAGGTAGCGGTGCTTGAGCCGGGCTTCCTCGCCCACTTCCACGTGCTCGTCCACCTGGAACGGCAGCGGGTCGGCGGTATTGAGGACGACGACGTCCTCCGCGATGACCTCTACCTCACCGCTGGCAAGGCCCGGGTTTTCGTTGCCCTCGGGGCGCTTCTCCACTGTGCCTTTGATCTGCAGCACGTACTCGTTGCGCAGCGCATGGAAGACGTCCTCTTCGCGGACCACCACCTGCGCCACACCGGAGGCATCGCGCAAATCCAGGAAGGCCACACCACCGTGGTCGCGGCGGCGGGCCACCCAGCCGGCGAGGGTAACGGTTTGTCCGATGTGCTCGGCCCTGAGGGTGCCGAGGTCGTGTGTGCGCAGCACAACAGTCCTTCCGGTAGAACGAATTGCTCAGCTGTCCGCCCGCTGTTGTTAACCTGATGCGGCGGCGGGGTACGGCTATGGTTAGTGGAGACGTACACGAGTTTACCGTTGATCACGCGGCGTCCCGGACCCGAACTCCGGCCATGCGGCCCCAGCGGCCCGGCGGGGCCGGGGACCCCGCGGGCCCGCAGCAAGGAGCTGTGGCATCTGTGAGTAGTGAATCATCGCTGGAACGCCGGCTGGGCGGGGTGGACGCCACCACCGTGGGCGTTGGCTCCATGATCGGTGCGGGCGTCTTCGTCGTCTTCACTCCGGCCGCCGCAGCCGCCGGGCCGTGGCTGCCGCTGGCGCTGGCCATCGCCGGCATTGTGGCCTACTGCAATGCCAGCGCGACGGCGCAACTGGCCACCCTCTACCCCACCAGCGGCGGCGCTTACATCTACGGCCGGAAGCGCCTGGGCGAATGGCCCGGTTTCCTGGCCGGGTGGAGCTTCGTTACCGGCAAAATTGCCTCCTGCGCGGCCATGGCACTGACCTTCGGCATCTACGTTTTCCCCGACTATGCCACCGCCGCCGCCGTGGCCGCGGTAGTGGTGCTGACGTCGGTCAACCTGCTGGGCATCACCAGGACCGCCTGGGTGACGCGCTGGATCGTGGCTTTCGTGGCCGCCATTCTGGTTTTCGTGGTCGTGGTGGCGTTCGACGCCGATCCCATCGGTGGCCCTGCAACGGCAACCGAATTTTCCCCCTACGGAGTCCTGCAGGCCGCCGGGCTGTTCTTCTTCGCGTTCGCCGGCTACGCACGGATTGCGACCATGGGCGAAGAAATCCGCGAACCAAAGAAGCTGATTCCGCTGGCCATCTTCTCCGCCCTGCTCATCACGTTCGTGCTCTACGTGCTGATCGGCCTGGGCCTGCTGCGCTATCTCGGACCGGATTTGCTGGCGATGACCGAGGCCCCTCTGCACGCGGTGATGGAGGAAGTCGGCGGCGGCGTGGGCACCACTGCGATCGCCATGGCCGCCGCCCTGGCGAGCCTGGGCGCGCTGCTGGCATTGATCGCCGGCATCGGCCGGACCACCTTTGCCATGGCCAGGGAAGGCGACCTGCCCCGGGTGTTCAGCAAGGTGGGCACGCGCTTTAAGGTTCCGTGGGCGGCGGAACTGGTGGTCTCCGTCGTCGTCATTTTCCTGCTGCTCACCCAGGACGTGCTGGCCGTGGTGGGCTTCTCCAGCTTCGGAGTGCTGATCTACTACAGCGTCGCCAATGCCGCGGCCCTGACTCTGGACGAGCGACCGTGGCATGCGCCCAAGCTGCTGAACGTTGCCGGGCTTCTCGGTTGCCTGCTGCTGGCGTTCACGCTGCCGGTTGGCTCGGTGGTGCTGATGGTGGTGGTCCTCGGCGCCGGCGTGATCGGCCGCGCCGCCCTGGCGCCGGTCCGCCGTCGGCCCGGAGCCTAAGCGGCGGACAGCAAGGCGGTCTGCTGCCCGGCGCCGGGGACGTCAGGAGTCAGTGGGCGGCAGGCGTGACCTGCGGAACCAAGTCCTCGGCCGGCGGCGCCCAGCTGGCTGGATCGGCAGCGTGCTGGTCGCCGGAACGGATGTCCTTCACTTCGTGGCTGTGACTGCCATCCTCGGCCACGGAGGTGAACCAGACGAACGGGATGCCGCGGCGGTCGGCGTACTTGATCTGTTTGCCGAATTTGTCCGCCTTGGCGGCCACTTCCACGCTGATGCCGCGTTCACGCAATTGGCCGGCCACGTCCTGGGCCTGCGACCAGCTGTCTTCATTCGCCAAGGTGACCAGCACCGCCGTCGGGACATGCCGCGACGCGGTGGCGAACTCCTGGCCCAGGATCCGCATCACCAGCCGGGTCACGCCGATGGACAGCCCGACGCCGGGGAAGGTGCGGTTGCCCTTGGTAGCCAGCGCGTCATACCGGCCACCGGAGCAGATGGAGCCGAGCTGCTCATGGCCCACGAGCACGGTTTCGTAGACGGTGCCGGTGTAGTAGTCCAGTCCGCGGGCGATGCTCAGGTCGGCCATCACCTTGCCGGGGGCTCGCCGGTGCGCCTCGCCGATGACTTCCTCCAGCTCGGCCAGGCCGGTCTCCAGCAGTTCGTGCTGGACGCCGAGGGCCCGCACCTGATCCACGAAGGACGTGTCCTCGGTGCGGATGGAGGCCAGCTTCAGCGCAGCCTGCGCCTGTTCGTCGGTGGCCCCGAGTTCTTCCTGCAGCAGCGCGGCAACCTTTTCGGGGCCGATCTTCTCCAGCTTGTCGATGCTGCGCAGGACCCCGGCGGTATCGGTCAGGCCGATGCCGCGGTAGAAGCCCTCGGCGAGCTTGCGGTTGTTCACGCGCAGCTTGAAGTCCGGGATGGGCAGCGCGCTGAGGGCCTCGACGATCACCAGCGCCAGTTCCACGTCGTAGCGGAACGGCAGCTCGCCGTCGCCCACCACGTCGATATCCGCCTGGGTGAACTCCCGGGCGCGGCCCTCCTGCGGACGCTCCCCGCGCCAGACCTTCTGGATCTGGTAGCGGCGGAACGGGAAGGCCAGGTGGCCGGCGTTCTCCACCACGTAGCGTGCGAACGGCACGGTGAGGTCGAAGTGCAGGGCCAGCTTGTCATCGCCCTTGCCCTCGGCTTCGTCGGCCTGCAGCCGGTGCAGGCCGTAGACCTCTTTATCGATCTCGCCCTTGCGCAGCAACTGGGCCACGGTTTCGACGGCGCGCGTCTCGATGGAGGAGAAACCGTGCAGCTCAAAAGTCCGGCGCAGGGAATCCAGCACATGAAGTTCCACGAGCCTCTCCTGCGGAAGCCATTCCGGGAAGCCTGACAGCGAGGCCTTGCGTGCCATACGGACGTATCTCCTAGTAGATGAGGGGTCAAGAAGGGCTGGTCGTTCTGAAGCCGGCGACCGCGCAGCGGACTGAATCGCTAAACTGGCTGCTGGACCATTTTAAGGCCTGCCACGGCAGCGGAACCAAACCGCCCTGCCGGTGCGGCCCCGCCGGCGGGGTGGACCCAGTCAGCGTAGACCAGGAGGAGCATTGGCACGGAACAGTCCGGACCGTGAGGCCCGGCGGCGTATTGCCCGGATGGAAGCCAAGCGCGACCTGCGCCGGCAGCAGCAGGCGCGGCGCAAGCGGGACAACATTGCCGCCGGCGTGGCCCTCGCGGCGTTGATAGCCGGTGCCGTGGCCGTCCAGCTCACCGTCTTCGCCGCAAACCCCACTCCGTCCCAAATGGAACAGGTCCGCCAAGGCCTCGAGGACCCCGCAGCCGCGCCCTCGCCGTCGTCCTCTACCAACGCAGCCCACATCCCCTCGCCGGAGGTCGCCGCGGGCAAGGTTTTCAGCGGCACCATCGCGACCAATGAAGGCGACATCGGCGTGGAACTGGACGGCAAGGCCGCTCCCCAGGCGACGGCGGTCTTCAGCACCTTGGCGAAGGACGGATTCTTCGAGGGCAAGACCTGCCACCGGCTCACCACGGCCACCAGCATGGGCGTGCTCCAATGCGGTTCAGTGGACGGCGCCGGCAGCGGCGATCCCGAATACCAGTGGGGTCCGGTAGAGAACACCCCCGAGGACGGCGTCTACCCGGCAGGCACTATTGCCGTGGCGCGCGGCGCGAACACCTACAGCAACGGGACGCAATTATTCATTGCGTGGAAGGATTCGACGATCCCGCAAGATACCGGCGGCTACACGATTATGGGTAAGGTAACCGAAGGGCTGGACGTGCTCAAGCAGATTGCGGCCGGCGGCGTCGAGGATGCCAATAGCCAGGACGGCCCGCCTAAAATACCGGTAACAATAAAGTCGTTCACCCTTCAGTGAGCCCAACACCACGACGGCGCCGCCACAACAGGCGGCTCCGGACACAAGCGAAAGAGTTCTAGCGGTGACACCTAGTCAACAATCCGACGAAACAGCCCCGACCACCGAGACCGAACAGGCCGCGGCCGCTCCGGCACCGGCGGAGCAGCCGCAGGCTGAGCAGGCCCCGTCCGAGCAGCCGCAGGCTGAGCAGGCCCCGTCCGAGCAGCCGCAGGCTGAGCAGGCCCCGTCCGAGCAGGCCCCGGCTGAGCAGCCGCAGGCTGAGCCGGCGCAGACCGACCAGGCTCAGGAAGCCGCTGAGGCTGTAGCGCCAGAGACCGCAACTGCCGAGCAGCAGGCATCCTCCGACGCGGCACAGGCTGTCCCCGACGCTTCCGCCGGCGCCCCGAGCCCGGCCGCCAAGCCGACACCGAGGCCCATGCCCGGACCGAAGCCGACGCCGGCCGCCATGCCCGGAAAGAGTGCTGGCGCTCCGGCACAGCAAGTCATCCCTGCCCCGACGGTCGCCTCCACGCCGTTGTCCGAGGCGTCCAAGTGGGCCCGGGTAACCGACGACGGGCACGTGTTCCTGCTGATCGACGGCCAGGAACACCCGGTCGGGCAGTATCCGGACACCAGCAAGGACGAGGCGCTGGCGTACTTTGTGCGCAAGTACGACGACGTCGCGGCCCAGGCAGCCCTGCTGGAGCAGCGTGTGGAAGCCAAGGCCCCGTCCACCGACATGCACAAGACGCTGGAGCATCTGAAGGCCCAGACAGCCGAGCGCCACATGGTGGGCGACGTGCCCGCGCTGGAGGCCCGGCTGGAGGCATTGGGGACTGCCATCAGCGAATTGCAGAAGGCCGAGAAGGCCGGCCAGGAGGCCCAGCGGGCCGCTGAGCTGGCTGCCCGGGAGGCCATCGTCGCCGAGGCCGAGGAGATTGCGGGCAAGGAACCGTCGTCGGTGCAGTGGAAGACCAGCAGCGCGCGCATGAACGAGCTCTTCGACGCTTGGAAGTCCGCCCAAAAGAACGGCGTCCGGTTGGGGCGCAGCACCGAGGACGCTCTCTGGAAGCGATTCCGCTCGGCCCGCACGGTCTTTGACCGGCACCGCCGCGCATTCTTCAGCCAACTGGACAGCGACAACGCCGCGGCCAAGGCTGCCAAGGAAGCCTTGATCACCCGTGCGGAAGAGCTGTCCAGCTCGACTGACTGGGGTCACACCGCCGCCGAGTACCGCAAACTGATGGACGACTGGAAGGCTTCCAAGCGCGCTAGCCGCAAGGATGATGACGCCCTGTGGACCAGGTTCCGTGCGGCCCAGGACAAGTTCTTCGCTGCACGCCAGTCCGCCAATGAGGCGATCGACCAGGAGTTCTCCGCCAACTTGGCGGTTAAGGAGGCGCTGGTAGCCGAGGCGCAGGCGCTGCTGCCCGTGACCGATCTGGCCGCGGCCAAGAAGTCCTTGCAGTCGATCCGCGATCGCTGGGAGGAAGCCGGGAAGGTTCCCCGCGGCGACATGCAGCGGATCGACGCCGGCCTGCGCAAGGTCGAGGATGCCGTCAAGTCTGCCGAGGACGACCACTGGCGACGGACGAACCCGGAAACCAAGGCACGTACCAACAGCGCACTGTCGCAGCTCGAGTCCGCCATTGCCGGGCTTGAGGATGATCTGGCCGAGGCCGAACGGGCCGGAGACCAGCGGCGGATCACCGCGGCACGCGAGGCCTTGGATGCGCGCCGCCAGTGGCTGGACACCCTTCAGCGCTCTGCTGAAGACTTCTCCTAGCAGCTAAGCCCTACACAACCCCCAGGGGCCGGGGACGCTTTCCACAAAGCGCTCCCGGTCCCTTCGGCTGTCGGGTGCCATTTGGCATGCTGGCTGGCATGGTCCTTCACCTATCCCCTGCCTCGCCGGCAGCATCTACGGCGCAGGCACCGTCGGCGGTACTGCGTCCCGGGCATCCATTCAGTCGCAGCGAACTCGAGTGCATGCGGCTGGACGGCCTCTTGGTCAACGTCTATGGCTCGGGGTTTGCGTTGCCATGGGACCAGATCACGCCCCGGCACCGCGCGGCTGCCGCCTTCTTCAGCCTGCCCGAGCAGGTCCGTCGGAAGGTGGTGCTGGGGAGGTTGACGGCTGCGTGGGTTTACGGCTGCGCCCCGGAACCCGAAAAGCTCTCGGTACTGCTGGACCACCGGCATCGGGCAATCTCGCAGGGCCGCTATCGCCCGGCCATGATCCATGAAGTGACGTTGGGCCCCTTGGATACGGTGACCATCGGCGGGGTCCCGGTCAGTACCCCGTTGAGGACCGCTCTGGACGTGGCACTGCACGCTCCGGAACAGGATGCGGTCCGCGTCTTGAGCGCGCTGGCCGGAAGCAAGGGACTCGATTGCCAGCTGGACGTCATTCGGCAGGCGATCGAGGCCAGGCCCAGATTGCCGGGCAAGGCCCGGGCGCTGCAGCGTATCGGCGCAGCGATGAGCGCGGGGCCGTAGCCGGACCTCACGCGCGGCGCTGCCTGCGGCGCCGTCGCCGGACGCCCCACCGCACACCGCCCGGGGACAGCTTCAGCATTCAATCAGCGGCGCTGTGACCCCGAGGTGCGGTAGACGTCGTATACGCCGTCGATGCGCCGGACGGCACTAAGCACGTGGCTCAGGTACTTCGGGTCGCCCATCTCGAAGGAGAACCGCGAGATGGCCAGCCTGTCGCTTGAGGTGTGCACCGTCGCGGAGAGGATGTTGACGTGGTTCTCGGCCAGCACGCGGGTGACGTCGGAGAGCAGGCTCTTGCGGTCCAGCGCCTCCACCTGGATCTCCACCAGGAAGACGCTGGACTGGGTGGGCGCCCAGGCGACGTCGACCATGCGGTCAGGGCTTTCCCGCAGCTCCGCCACGTTGCGGCAATCGGAACGGTGCACGGAGACACCCGAACCGCGGGTGACGAATCCGACGATCGGATCCGGCGGAACCGGCGTGCAGCACCGGGCCAGCTTGACCCAGACATCGCCCACGCCTACTACGGTGACCCCGGAGTCCGGATGCTTGGGCCGCTTGACCACGGTCGAAATGGACGGCTCGGTGTCCTCGACAGCTTCCTGTCCGCCGAGCAGGCCCACCAAGTGCTCGATGACGTTCTGCGCGGAGGTATGGCCGTCGCCCACCGCGGCATACAGCGCAGACACATCGGCGTGATGCAGTTCTTGGGCAACCGACATCAACGCGTCATGCGTCATCATCTTCTGCAGCGGCAGGTTCTGCTTCCGCATGGCCCGGGTGAGATGTTCCTTGCCCTTTTCGATCGCCTCTTCGCGGCGCTCCTTGGTGAACCACTGGCGGATCTTGTTCCGCGCCCGCGGGCTCTTGACGAAGCCCTGCCAGTCCTGGCTCGGGCCGGCGCCCTCCGCCTTGGAGGTGAAAATCTCCACCCAGTCGCCGTGGTTGAGCTCGCTGTTGAGCGGCACCAATTTGCCGTTGACCCGGGCGCCGATCGTGCGGTGGCCTACCTCGGTATGCACCGCGTAGGCAAAGTCCACCGGCGTCGATCCCGCCGGCAGGGCCATGACTTCGCCCTTGGGTGTGAAGACGAAGACTTCCTTGGCGTTAATCTCAAACCGGAGGGAGTCCAGGAACTCGGCCGGATCACTGGTCTCCTGCTGCCAATCGATCAGGCTCCGGAGCCACCCCATGTCACCGCCGTCGGCCGTGCCGCCGCGGGCAATGTCCTTGTACTTCCAGTGCGCAGCAACGCCGTACTCGGCGCGGCGGTGCATCTCGTGGGTACGGATCTGGATTTCCACCGGCTTGCCGCCCGGGCCGATCACCGTGGTGTGCAGCGACTGGTACATATTGAACTTGGGCATGGCGATGTAGTCTTTGAACCGGCCGGGCAGCGGGTTCCACCGCGAATGCAGGGCGCCCAACGCCGCGTAGCAGTCGCGGACGGTGTCCACCAGCACGCGGATGCCCATCAGGTCGTGGATGTCGTCGAAGTCTTTACCCCGCACAATCATCTTCTGATAGATGGAGTAGTAGTGCTTCGGCCGGCCCGTGATCGTGGCTTTGATCTTGACCGCGCGCAGATCATCGCCGATCTTGGTGCGGAGGGTGGTCAGGTACTTCTCGCGTTCGGGGGTGCGCTCCCCCACCATCCGTACGATCTCCTCATAGACCTTGGGATGCAGGGCAGCGAACGAGAGGTCTTCCAGCTCCCATTTGATGGTGTTCATGCCCAGCCGGTGGGCCAGCGGCGCGAAGATCTCCAGCGTCTCGCGGGCCTTCTTGGCGGAAGACTCCGGGGACACGAAGCGCCAGGTCCGGGCATTGTGCAGCCGGTCGGCCAGTTTGATCACCAGAACGCGGATGTCCTTGGCCATCGCCACGACCATTTTGCGCACGGTCTCCGACTGGGCCGCATCACCGAACTGCACCTTGTCCAGCTTGGTGACGCCGTCCACCAGCATTGCGACCTCTGGGCCGAACTCTTTCTTCAGAGTGTCGAGGGTATATTCCGTGTCCTCGACGGTGTCGTGGAGCAGCGCAGCGGCCAGCGTCGTCCCGGTCATACCGAGTTCGGCCAGGATGGTGGCCACGGCCACCGGGTGCGTGATGTACGGATCGCCACTCTTGCGCTTCTGGCCGCGGTGGCTGCGCTCGGCCACCACGAAGGCCCGCTGGATCAGATCGAAGTCCTCGCGCGGATTGTTCGCCCGCACGGTGCGCAACAGCGGCTCGAGGATCGGCGAATAGCCGGATCCGCCCCTGCCGGCCAACCGGGCCAGCCGGGACATGGTGCGTTCCCGGCGGCCGGGGAACGCATGTCGGACCGGTGCAGTAGCCGGAGCATCCTTGGCCGCAGGCACCATAGCAGAACCAGGATCCGGCTTCGCGCCGCTATCACTGGCCTGCTCTGTCGACCTGAGGTTCTCGGCCAATCCTGCCCGCCTTCCGACTTGTCCTGGCACTACCGCTGGCGCCGATTATTCCGCCCGCCAGCCGAAGCACCCACTCAACGTTGTTCCGCAACGTCCAGTCTATGCCCGCTGGTGCTACCCGGCACTCGGAGCGGCGCCAGACGGCGACCGCGGCAGAGCCGGGTCAGACGGTGACGGCCTCGTTGCGGCGTCGTTCTTCCACCCGCTGGGCCTGCTTGACCAGCGCCGGTTCCTTCGCCCGGATCCGCGCGTACATTGGCGCGGCGATGAAGATGGTGGTGGCGGCGCCGATGATGATGCCGATGAACAGCGCCAGCGACAGGTCCTTCAGCGTTCCGGCACCCAAGACGAACGCGCCGATGAACAGAATGGCGGCAACCGGCAGGACCGCCACCACGGAGGTGTTGATGGACCGGACCAGGGTCTGGTTCACGGCGAGGTTGACCTCCTCCGCGAACGTCCGCCTGGTGGACTTGTCCAAGTCCTTCGTGTTCTCACGGATCTTGTCGAAGACCACCACGGTGTCGTAGAGCGAGTACCCCAGAATGGTCAGGAAGCCGATAATCGCCGACGGCGTTACCTCAAAATCGCTGAGCGAGTAGATGCCGGCGGTCAGCAGCAGCACCACCACCAGCCCGCTGAGCGCGGAGATGGACATCTTCCAGGTCCGGAAGTACAGCGCCATCATGAAGGCCGCCAGCACAACGAACACCACCAGGCCCCAGAGCGCCTGTCGGGTCACGTCTGCGCCCCAGGTGGGACCGACGTACGAGGAGGTCACTTCGTTGGCTTGCACGCCATAGGCGCCAACCAGCCCATCGCGCAGTTGCAGCGTCTGTTCGTCGTCCAGCCGCTCGGTCTGGATCCGCATGGTGCCCGGCGCGATGTTGGTCACCCGGGGGTCGGCCTCCGCGGCAACCTTGGCCACGGCAGCTTCGCCGGGTCCGGCGTCGGTGTTCTGAACGTTGGACACCGTGAACTCGGAACCGCCGCGGAAATCGATGCCCAGGTTAAAGCCGCCCTTGACGAACGGCACCACGATGGACAGGAGAATGCCGACGACGGCGATGGCGAACCAGACCTTGTACTTGCCGACAAAATCATAGGAGCGCTTGCCGGTGTAGAGGTCGTTACCCCATTTAGCAAAGTTGGCCATTAGTTGCTCTCCTTGTTGGCGCCGCGGCCTGCGCCGCTGGTCGCCTGCTGCTTCTCGGCCGCACGGCGTTCGGCGATGGTCTGGCGGCGGCCCGCTTCGGCAGCTGCCGCGGTGTTCTTGGCACGGACCGGCGCTGTGCGTTCGCCCGGCTGGCGGACGCGTCCAGCCCCTCGGTACAACGGCACCGCACCCAGCAAGCGCGGATCCAGGCCGGAGAACCGGTGGCCCTCGCCGAAGAACTTCGTCTTTGCCAGCAGCACCATGGTCGGGTGGGTGAAGAGGAAGACCACCAGAAGGTCGGCCACCGCAGTCAGGCCCAGCGTAAAGGCGAACCCTCGCACGTTGCCCACGGCCACGAAGTACAGCACGACGGCGGCCAGCAGGTTCACTGCCTTGGAGGCCAACACGGTCTGCCGGGCACGTTTCCAGCCGTTGTCCACCGCGGACACCAGGCCCCTGCCCTCACGCAATTCATCGCGGATACGTTCGAAGTAGACGATGAACGAGTCGGCCGTCTGGCCGATGGCCACGATCAGGCCGGCGACACCGGCCAGCGAAAGCCTATAGTTTTCGGTCCAACCCAAAATCGCAATCGCCAGATAGGTGATCAGGCCCGCCACCACCAGCGACGCGATCGTGACGAAGCCGAGCGCCCGGTACTGGAAGATTGAATAGCCTGCGACCAGCACCAAGCCAATGACGCCGGCGATCAGGCCCATCCGCAACTGGTCGGCGCCGAGTGTCGCGGAAATCTGCTGCTCGCTTTGGATCTCGAAGCTGATCGGCAGCGCGCCGTACTTGAGCTGTTCGGAAAGGCCGCGCGCGGACTCTTCGGTGAAGTTGCCGGTGATCTGCGGCTTGCCGTCCGGGATGACGGCGTTGGTCGTCGGAGCTGAGATGACCTTGCCGTCCAGCACAATAGCGAACTGGTTGCGTGCACCGGAGAGCCCGAACAGCCGTTCGGTGACGGCCTTAAAGGTCCGGGTGCCTTCGCCGTTGAACTCGATGTTGACTGCCCACTGGTTCAGGGTCTGGCCCTGCTGTCCGCGGGTCTGGCCGAAGCTCGAATCGGAGATGTCGGTGCCAGGTACTTCCACCGGGCCCAGAATGTACTTCATCCCGGTATCCGGTTCGCAGGCCACCATCGGCTTGGCCGGGTCAGCAGGCTGGGTTTCGTCTGCCGCAGCGGCCGGGTCAAGGCACTCGAGCGCCTCGAATTCCTGATAGAGCTCGGGCGTGATCCAATTCGGGTCGCTGAAGTCCTCAGGCTTGGCCGTCGGCTTCGGAATATCCTTCGCCGGTGTCCGCTCTGCTTCGGGAACAGCCGCACCCGACGCTGAGGTCAGGACCGGTCGGAATTCCATGTCGGCTGACGCCTGGATCAGTTCGCGGGTGCGCTGGTCCGGAATGCCGGGCAGGCTGACCACCACATTGCGGCCGGACTGCGTGGTGATCTCCGCTTCTGCCACACCGGAGCCGTCAACGCGCTGGCGGATGATCTCCACGGCCTGGTTCAGTTGCTCGCCGGTGATCTCGCCTCCGGCGCCCTGGACCTTCGGGGCCAGGATCATCTGGGTGCCGCCCTCAAGGTCGAGCGCCAGCTTTGGCGCCCAGCTCGCTTGGTTGGTGAAGACACCACTGCCGAGGATGACGGTACCGGCGGCAAGCAGCACGCCGAGCCAAATAAGTGTCCGCCGAGCAATGCTGGTGGAACCGGTTCGTGCCATGGAAGATCTTTCTCTCATCGACTCAGGCGGCCGGCGGAACCGGCCGGTACACGGCGAAGTGGCGGGGGCATGCCCCGCCACTGCACGCCGATGCGGCTAAGCCGTCGCTGGCCTACTTGGTGTCTTTGTTCTGCTCTTCATTGAGGCGCTTCAGGGTCTCCTCGGCGGTTTCCTCCGACCGGTCGGCCCGCTCAGCGGTCAGCGAGGAGGCATCGTCCGGCACCTCGGGGGTCTCCGGGGTCACCACTTCGTTCACTGCCTGCGTGTGCACCGTGGCCGTGTTGCCAGGAGACAGCTCGAGGACCACCTTGTTGTTGTCGGCGTCGACGGAAACGACGGTGCCAAAGAGACCGAACTGGGTCATGACCTCGGTGCCGGGAACCATCTGTTCCTTGAGACGCTCAGTCTTTTCGCGCATCTGGGCCTGGACCTTCTTCTGCTTGCGGAACATGAAGAAGATCAGCAGCGCAAAAACAGCGAACAGGCCGATGGTCATCACATCGATGCCACCGCCGGACTGCTGCTGGGTATTGGTAGCAGCGAAGAGATTTACGAACACAGGAAATTTCCGTCCTAGAAGTCTGGGGCGGACCGGCAGGAGATTCCGGACCGTATACGCAGCCTGCCGGGTTCCTCACGGAACGGGGCACTCCGCACGTTCCTACCATTCTACGCGGTGACGGCGCTTACACGGCCACTTCAGTTATCGGCGAAATCCGTGTCCGGCTCCAGCAGTTCCGCGAGCAGGTCACCGGCCTGCCCTGCGGCCAGATGGTCCGGCACCGCCAGCCCCAGATGCTGCCAGGCGGCGGCAGTGGCGATCCGCCCGCGGGGCGTCCGGCCCAGCAGCCCTTCCCGGACCAAATACGGTTCGGCTACGGTCTCCACCGTCTCGGTTTCCTCACCGACAGCAATGGCCAGCGTGGACAGTCCAACCGGCCCGCCACCGAACTTGGTGATCAGTGCCGTCAGCACCGAACGGTCCAGCCGGTCCAGGCCACGCTCGTCGACCTCGTACATGTCCAGTGCAGCCGCTGCGGCACTGGAATCAATTTCGTCAATCTTGTGCACCAAGGCCCAGTCCCGGACCCGGCGGAGCAAACGGTTGGCGATGCGGGGCGTGCCGCGGGAGCGGCCGGCGATCTCGGCAAACCCTGCGGAACTCACCTTGAGGTCCAGAAGCATCGCCGAGCGGCGAAGCACCAGTTCCAACTCTTCGACAGCGTAGAACTCCAAGTGCCCGGTGAACCCGAACCGGTCGCGCAGCGGACCCGGGAGCAGTCCGGCCCGCGTGGTGGCTCCGACGAGCGTGAACGGCGGCAGATCAAGCGGGATGGCCGTAGCGCCTGCCCCCTTGCCCACCACGATGTCCACCCGGAAGTCTTCCATGGCTATGTACAGCATTTCCTCCGCCGGACGCGACATCCGGTGGATCTCATCGAGGAAGAGGATTTCCCCTTCGGTCAACGAGGACAGAATCGCCGCCAAATCACCCGCGTGCTGGATCGCCGGACCGGAGCTGATCCGGAGCGGCGCGTTCATTTCCGCGGCGATGATCATGGCCAGCGTGGTCTTGCCCAGCCCGGGCGGACCGGACAGCAGGACATGGTCGGCCGTCCGCTCGCGGATCCGGGAGGCTTCCAGCACCAGCGACAGCTGCTGCCGGACTCTCGCCTGGCCGACGAAATCATCCAGGTTCTTGGGCCGCAGCGCCGATTCGACGGCCCGCTCTTCGGCCTCCGACGCGGTGGAGACCAGCCGGCTCTCCCCGGCATCCTCGGGCACGCTACTTCACTCCCGCGGTGCGCCGGGCCGAGCCGGTCCGGGCACCGTCCTGGCCCAGCCGCCGCAGCGTCAGCCTCAGCAAGTCGCCCACATGCCCGGCCGCAGCTGCCTCCGGATTCTCGTCGGCGGTGGTGTCCACGGCCGCCGCGGCGTCCTTGTCCGACCAGCCCAGGCCGGAAAGGGCCTGCTGCACCTGGCCTTTCCAGCCGGCCGCCTGCTGCGGAGCCACCTCGCCGGTAGGCACCAGCTTTCCGGCCAGTTCCAGCACGATCCTGCCGGCGAGCTTCGGCCCAATGCCGGGCACCTTGCTGAACGCCTTGTTGTCGCCGTCGGCAGCGGCGATCCGCAGGGCTTCGGGCGAGTGCACCGACAGTGCCGCCAGGCCCAGCCTCGGACCGACGCCGCTGACCGAGATGAGGGTTTCGAAGACTTCGCGCTGCGCCGCATCCTCGAACCCGTACAGAGTCATGGAGTCTTCGCGCACAATCATGGTGGTGGCCAGTTGGGCTTCCCGCCCGATGAACAGCGTGCCAAGGGTCTGCGGCGTCGCCTGGACGAGCATGCCGAATCCGTTGACGTCGATCACGGCCGAGTTCAACCCCACATGGGCGACGACGCCGCGCAACGAGCTAATCATGATCCAACTCCCAATTCCGGCACTGGCTGCTGCCCGGAGTCCGCCTCCCGGACCGGAGCACGGGAGGGATTGTCCGAACATATTTACGAATAGCTTACGTGGCGGCGCCGACATTACCGGCAACCGCCACACCCCTTGGCACCCTTCGCGCCGGGCCGTTCCGGGGCAGCTCAGCGGTGGTTGCGCTTGGCCTTTGCTTCGGCTTCCGCCCAGAGCTTCTGGGCAGCCGTCATGCCGCCGCCCGCGGCCGGCTTCGCCGCACCGCCGCGCCACGCGTGAGTGATCGCCAACGCCAACGCATCCGCGGCATCGGCCGGACGCGGCGGGGTGTCCAGCCGGAGAATCCGGGTCACCATTTTGGTCACGGCTGCCTTGTCCGCTTGGCCGTTGCCGGTGACCGCGGCTTTCACCTCGGTGGGCGTGTGCAGCGCGACGGCGATCCCCCGCCGCGCTGCTGCAGTCATCACCACACCGGAGGCCTGCGCCGTGCCCATCACAGTGCTGACATTGGTCTGGCTGAAGACGCGTTCGACGGCGAGCACGTCCGGTGCGTGGGCATCAAGCCATTCGTCGATGGTCTCGGCGATCTTCAGCAGGCGCAGTTCCAGCGGCATGTCCGGAGTGGTCCCGACGACGCCCACTTCCACCAGGGTGGAGCGGCGGTTCGGCTCGACGTCGACCACGCCCAGGCCGCACCGGGTCAGGCCGGGGTCCACGCCCAGCACCCGCAAGGCGGTTGCCGACCCGCTGACCGGTGTCAGTCGTTCTCGAGTTCAGCGAGGACGTCCTGGCCGATATCGGTGTTGGAGTAGACGTTCTGCACGTCGTCCAGATCCTCTAGGGCGTCGACCAGCTTCAGGAACTTCCGCGCGGCGTCGGCGTCGAGCTCTACGGCCATTGAGGAGACGAACTCGATTTCATCCGTTTCGTACTCGATACCGGCTTCTTCCAAGCCGGCCACCACGGCGCGCAGGTCGGTGGGGTCGGAGTGGACCTCGAAGTTCTCGCCGTGTTCCTTGACTTCCTCCGCGCCGGCATCCAGCACCGCCATCAGGAGGTCGTCCTCCGTGAGCTCGTTTTTGGGCAGGGAGACCACGCCCTTGCGGGCGAACATGTAGGAGACCGACCCGGGGTCTGCCACGGTGCCACCGTTGCGGGTGATGGCCAGGCGGACCTCGGAAGCGGCACGGTTCTTGTTGTCCGTGAGGCACTCGATCAGTACGGCGGAGCCCTGCGGGCCACGGGCTTCGTAGATGATCTCGGTGTAGTCGATGGTCTCGCCGGTGAGGCCGGCGCCGCGCTTGACGGCGCGATCGATGTTGTCGTTGGGCACCGACGTCTTCTTGGCCTTCTGGACGGCCAGTTCCAGAGCCGGGTTGCCCGACACGTCGGCACCGCCGTTGCGGGCTGCAACTTCAATGTTCTTGATCAGTTTGGCGAACGACTTGGCACGTCGGGCATCGATGACTGCCTTCTTGTGCTTGGTCGTGGCCCACTTGGAGTGTCCGGCCATTCCTACGCTTCTCCTCTGACGATGCGGATGAATAGTTCGTGGATCCGGCGCTCCCCCGTAACTTCCGGGTGGAAAGAGGTCGCCAGCAAATGCCGCGAACGCACTGCCACAATTCTAGCTGTACCGCGCAAAGTCGCCGTGCGGGAGGCTTCCGAGGGTTCCACCGTGGCGAGGACTTCCACGCCCTCGCCCACCCGTTCCACCCAGGGCGCGCGGATGAAGACGGCGTGCACGGGCGCCGGATTCTGGTCCGGGGACGGTGCACTGAACTCCAGCCCGCGGAAGTCCAGATCCGTTTCAAACGATTCACGTTGCCGGCCGAAGGCGTTACGCCGCACCGTAATGTCCAGGCCGCCCAGCGTCTGCTGGGGCTCGCCCTTGAGGTCGGTGGCGGGATCCGCGATCTCCTGGGCCAGCATGATCATGCCGGCGCAGGAACCGTAGACGGGCATGCCGGCCTCGATCCGCTTCTTCAGCGGATCGGCCAGCTCGAAAATCCGGGTGAGCTTGTCGATCGTTGTGGACTCCCCGCCGGGAATAACCAGTCCATCCACGGCATCCAGTTCGCCCGGCCGGCGCACCGGCATTGCTGTGGCGCCGCTGTGTTCCAGGGCGGATATGTGTTCGCGGACATCGCCCTGCAGGGCGAGCACACCAATCGTGACCACGGTGAAGGTTCCTCGGATTCGGCATCGGGCCGCACGCGTGGCGGCCGTACGGAAAAACAGTAATACCAACCGGTCCTGCGGTGTTAAACCGCGCCGGCCGCTGCTGTGCGGCACGCCACAGCCCGCCGGGGACGTCGGTGGGCCGGTGCCGGCGGCTTGTATAGTCTCTACTCATGCGACACCTCCTTGCGACCGTTGCCGGAAAGGCCGTGAAGGCGGTAGCCAGGCTCCGCGGCGGCGGCTCCGCGCTGCCTGGCCTGGTGGCCGAGAAAATCGATCCGCAGTTCCTGCCCCGCACGCTCGGCAAGCTGCCGCGCGGCGTCGTCGTGATCAGCGGGACCAACGGCAAGACCACCACCACCAAAATGGTGGTGGAACTGCTGCAGGGCCAGGGCCTGAAGGTGTTCACCAACCGCACCGGCAGCAACTTCACCCGCGGTGTAGTGGCTTCGGTATTGGGCGATTCGGACGCCCGCGGCCGGCTGGATGCGGACATCGCGGTGCTGGAGCTGGACGAGGCCCACGCCGTGCACTTCGTCAAACTGGTTCGGCCGCGCTACAGCCTGCTGCTCAACGTGATGCGGGACCAACTGGACCGTTTTGGCGAGATCGAGACGACGGCGGGATTCCTCCGGCAGATCGCCGCAGCCACCACCGACGCCGTGGTGCTCAACCGCGAAGACCCGCGCATCCTGGCCCTGGCCAACGCCGTGACCGCGCCCCGGATCGACTACTTCGGCCTGGCCCCGCAGCTGCGCCACATGTTCCCGCACGACGATGAGATGCGGAACGCCGTTGCCGCCGGGGTTCCCGGCGCCGAGGCCGCCGGAACCGGTGGCGGCCAGCCCGAGGGGCCGCGCGCCGAGGTCGTGCTGTCCGCCTGCGAAGGTTCCGCCGCCACCTTCCAGGTGGATGGACGCGGGATCGAGGTGGAGCTGAAGCTGACCGGCGTCTACAACGTGTTCAACGCCGCCGCGGCGCTGGTGCTGGCGCGCACGGTGCTCGGTCCCGCCGTGGACGAACCGGCGCTGCTGGCCTCGCTGGAGAACGTCACCCCGGCGTTCGGGCGCGGTGAATCGCTCACCGTCAACGGCCAGCCGCTGGATCTGGTCCTGGTGAAGAACCCGGCCGGCTTCCGGCTCGCGCTGAAGTCGTTCCCGGCTGCGGGCTCCCGGACCATGATTGCGATCAACGACAATTACGCCGATGGCCGGGACATGTCCTGGCTCTGGGACGTGGACTTCGATTCGCTGCGCGAGACGGGCGTGGCCGAGGTCAGCGGTGTCCGGGCCCAGGACATGGGGCTGCGCCTTTTTTACGAGGACGTTCCCGTGGGGGGCGTTGACACCGACCTGAATGCCTCGCTGCACCGGTTCATCGCCGACGGTCCCGATACGCCCAAGCGCATCTACTGCACCTACACCGCCATGCTGGCGCTGCGGCGCGAGCTGGGCAAACTGACCGAAGTGGAAGTGGTCTCCTGATGGACGCACCCGTGATCGACCTGCTCCAGCTGTACCCGCGGGACATGAACATTTACGGCGACTGGGGCAACGTCCTGGTCCTGCGCAAGCGGCTGGCCCTGCGCGGCTATGATGTCCGGTTGCATGAGTACAACCCTGGCGACACATTTCCTGGTCAGGTTGACCTGATTGTGGGCGGCGGCGGCCAGGATTCGGGCCAGAACAAGATCCAGGCCGACCTGCTCGCCCAGGGCGGCAGGCTCCGCGACCTGGCCGACGACGGCCTGCCTATGCTCGCCGTGTGCGGCCTCTACCAACTGTTCGGCCACCGGTTCACCACCCACACCGGCGAGGTCATCACCGGCATCGGGCTGCTGGATGTCGAAACCGTTGGCGGACCCACCCGGCTGATCGGCAACACCGTGCTGGACAGCGACGAGTTCGGCACCATCATCGGGTATGAGAACCACAGCGGCCTGACCACACTCGGCGCCGAGGTCCAGCCGTTTGGCCGGGTCACCAAGGGCGACGGCAACAACGGCACGGACGGCACCGAGGGCGCCCGTTACCGCAACGTCATTGCCACTTACCTGCACGGATCCTTGCTGCCCAAGAACCCGGCCGTGGCGGATTTTTTGATCCGGCACGCGGCAGAACGGCGCTATGGCAGCTTCAACGATGTGCCGCTGGACATTCCCCACGAGTCAGAGGCCCGGACCGACGCGGCGGCGCGGCCCCGCTAAGGTGCTCGGGCGGCTACGTTGCGCCCGATCGATAACGGGCCCCCGTCCCGCCCTCAGGTCCTTACTCGTCGCCCAGCAGCCATTCATGGGCGACGTCGCCGGCGGCGCCCATCGACTCGACGGTCGCCCTGGTCCGTTCCCGGCTGGCCGCATCCTCCTGTTTGGAGATGCACCACTCCCCCGACTCCGCCGCTGCCTCCAGGGCATCGGGCGAGACCGGACACCAGCGATGCTCCGGTCCGGCAAACGTGGCAGGCAGCCAGTCCAGCCTTGCCACCTCCCATGTGCCGCCCACGTCATGCTGGGCAAATTGCGCGCGGACCATCAGGCCCTCCGTGTTGAGGATGTTGGGCGTTGCGTGGGCTGCGATGCTGTTGCCCAGCCCGTAGACGATCCAGGTGCCGTTGTAGCGTTCCATCGGCTGCACTGAGTGGCTGTGGTGTCCGTAAATCAGCGAGAACTCGCCGCTGTCGGCCAAGGCATGGGCAGTCTGCTGCTGTTGCGGGTTGGCATAGTTCGTGTATTCGTCGCCGGCATGGATGGCGCCCAGCACGATGTCCGCGCCGTCCGCCCGGGCCTGTTTGGCCTTGGCGATCATGGTCTGCGGATCCAGCATGTCCACCTCCCACGGCGCCTCCGGCACCAGTCCGTTCAGCGAGAACGCCGCGGTAATGACGGCGACGCGCGCGGCCGGAGTGTCCACGATCAGCACGCCGCCGGACTCGGCCTCACTGCGATAGGACCCGGTGTGCTCCAGTCCGCGGGCGTCCAGGGAGGCGAGGGTCCGTTCCAGTCCGGCGGTGCCGTAGTCGAACGTGTGGTTGCTGGCGGTGGTGCAGGCGTCGTAGCCCACGGCGGTCGCTGCGTCGAGGATCTGCGGCGGTGCGTTGAACGCCGGGTAGCCGGAATACGGGCCGTCTTCGTCCGCCAGCGGCGTTTCCAACTGGCAGATCGCAAGGTCGGCGGTGTCCAGGTACTGCTGCTGTGCGGCCAGGATGGGTTCGAAGTCCAGGCCCGGGGTGCCTGTGCGCCGGGCGTCTGCGGCCGCCTGCTCCCAGAGCGCTTCATGCAGCAGCAGATCGCCGGTCATCGCCACCGTGGCGCAGCGGCTTCCCGGACAGTCCGGCCCCGCGCCGGCTGTCACCTCCGGGGCGGGCTCCGTTGTGGAGGACGACGGCGGTGCCTCCCCCGCGGCGGCGCGCCCCTGAGTGCCGCTCCCTTCTGCGCCGCTTCCCTCAGTGCCGCTTCCCTTCGCGCCCGGCCCCGCTAATTCCGCTGCGGGTGCCGTTCCCGCCGCGCCGCTCTGGCCCGTACGTCCGCCGTCCGGAGCGCCCGTACAACCGGCCAGCAGCAGGGCTGTCACCGTCAGGGCCGCCACCTTCTTTGCCAGCGCACGCCTGGACCACAGGTCTGGGCCCCGCCCTTGGGTCTCCGGTCCGATCATGCCGCCAGTGTATTCCGGCGGATGGCCCTGATCACGGCGGCAGTGGGGTGTTCCTGCCGCCAACTATGGCGCAGATCCGGGGTCAGCTCGCCGGCTCTGCGATCGGCGTCGGAATCTTCCGGGGGATGAATATCGCCGCAGCAATGCCGATGAGACCCACCGCAGCCAGAACAATCGTCGAGATCGCATAGTTTTGGCCGGGAGTGGACGCGATACCGGCTACAAGGATGGTGCCCGCGATCGCCGTGCCGAACGAAGAGCCAAGGTTGGAGACACTTCGGGACAGCCCTGAGATCTCGCCCTGCTTAGACTCGGGAAAACTGGACTGCACCACGTTCACCGAAGGAGTGAGCATCAAGCCGACGCCCAGGCCGGTGAGCAGCAAACCGGGCGCGAATGCCCAGGCGACCTGAGTGCCCTGCACAATCCAAAGCCCGAGCAACATGCCGGCGACGGTGAGCGCAAAACCGGTGATAATGAGCGTCCGCTGCGCAAACTTCTTGGACAGGGGCCCGGCGGCCAACGACGACGCCAGAAGGCCGATCGTCGCGGCAGTGAAGATCACGCCGGTCTCGATGGCGTTGTAGCCGCGCACTACCTGCAGGAAGCTGGCGACCACAAAGGAGAATCCCAGCAGCATCAGCCACTGCGCGTTCTGCGTGATCATCCCAAGGTTCGAGGTGCGGTTGCGGAACAGGCTGAGTGACAGCAGGGGTTCGTGCCCTGAACGCTCCTTCGCCCGCACCGACACGAAGAAGCCCACCAGCACCAGCGCGCCGGCGCCCATCATGACCAGCATCAACCAGAGGCTGTTGTCTGCGGCCAGGATCCCCATGACGATCAGGATGAGGCCGCCGGCAGAGAGGACCGCTCCGCGCACGTCAAACTCACGGGTTGGATCCGGGGGAACGGGATCCTTGAGGCTGCGGCTGAGCAGCGCGATCACCACGATAATGAGGGCCTGGAAGACGAACGCCGCGCGCCAGCTGATCGCCGAGGTGATCAGGCCACCGATCAGCGGGCCGGCCGCGGATCCGACGCCTCCCGCGGCACTGATCGCTCCGAACGCCTTCGCCCGGGAGCCCAGATCGTGGAAGAGCATGGTTGTCAGGATGTAGACCGGCGGGATGAGGAGCGCGGTGCCGACACCTTCGAGGATTGAGTTGCCCAGGATCAGCACGGGGAGACCGGGCGCGACTGCACTGATCAGTGCGCCGACGCCATAGATGATGAGTCCGAGAAGGAACAGCCGCTTGCGACCGTAGCGGTCGGTGAGCTTGCCACCGGGGATCATCAGCGCGGCCATGACCAGCAGGAAGATGGTGATAGCGACCTGGATTCCCTGCACCGTGGTGTCGAGGTCCTCGCTCATATCGTTGATCATCACGTTCATGTTCGAGCCTGCGAAGCTGCAGATGAACTGCGCGAGTGCGAGTGGGAGCAATACGCCCCTCGCCTGAGTACGCGCTTTCTGCTCAGTCATGTTCGTGTCCCGTCATCGCCTGGGAAATACGCCACTAGCGCCCAAAATACGGCGGATGAGAGCAGTCAGGATCACCCAGAAAGGATGAGGAAACTCGGCCCCGGCCGGACAAGACTTACCGGGAGTGGGCCGAGTCTCCGGTGACACTAGTCGCCACCGGCGCACCCATGAGGGAGGACCACCATGGCAAGCGGATCAGCTGGGCGGACCACCGATCCGGGGAGATCCATCGACCCGGATTACAACGTTGCGGCCGCGGGAACAATCCTCTTCGGCGGCATCATCATGATCGTGGCCGGCTGCTTTCACATCATCCAAGCACTTGTGGCGCTGTTCAACGATGAGTTCTACGTGGCCGGTCAGGAGTACATCTACAAGTTCGACCTGACCTCGTGGGGCTGGATCCACCTGCTCGGAGGAGTGCTCTTGGTGCTCGGCGGGATTTTCCTGTTCCGCGGCGCTGTATGGGCGCGCATTCTGGCCGTGGTGCTGGCGTCGCTGAGCGCGATCCTTAATTTCATGTGGCTGCCGTACTACCCGTTGTGGGGCGCCATCGTCATCGTGCTCGACGTGGTCATCATCTGGGCAGTCCTGGCCCACCCCCGAGACCTGCGATACGCCACGCAGTCCTGAAACCGCTGGTTTGGCTTCGAGGCGTGGGCAACTTCGCCGGGCTCCGATCAACCACCGAAGGAAGTCCGGACGGCCGCGGGTGGCCTCCTTAACCGAACGAACTGGTTCCGAGACGGGCCCTGCCCGCTAATTCAACCGAGGGGGGCCAAGATCATTCGGCCGGGGTGATGCCCCGGCCGTGGAGGGAAAACTACTCTGGCCAGGTCTTGGACGGCCAAATCAGATTGCAAGGGTGATGTTCGTGGCAACAACAGAAGTGCACGGCCCAATCGACTTCCTGTTGATCGAGTTTCCAGTGGCCAAGACGGGCAGCGGCGCCACCGTTGCTGCCCTGATGGACCTGATTAACCGGAAGGTGGTCTGGGTCTATGACCTCATGATCATTAGGAAAGACGCGGACGGTTCCACCGCCGGCGTAGAGATGACCGAAGACGTTAGCGAGGGTTTGGAAGGGTTCGCATCCCTTGCCTCGGTTCGTTCGGGCCTCTTGGGCGACGATGAAATCGCCGAAGCAGCTTCGGCGATGGAACCTGGTACCGTAGCGGCCCTGATCGTCTACGAGAATCTGTGGGCGATTCCTTTTATTACCGCAGCACGCGAGGCCGGTGGAGACGTCATCGCGAGTGCGCGCATTCCGGCTGACGACGTCATGGCCGCGCTGGACGCGCTGGAATCCGATTCGACGGTCTGAGGAGGAACCGGATATGGGACTGTTACGAGGAGTAGCACGCACGGCGGTTGTCGCCGGCACAGCAACGGCCGTGAGCGGTCGCGTACAGCGCCGCCAACAAGCGCGATGGGATAGCCAGGCGCAGCAGCAGCCCGCACAGCAGGAGCAGTATGCACAACCGCCACAGGAGTACGTGCAACCGCAGTATGAGACCGCATCCGCCGAAGCGGCTGCGCCGGCCGCTGATCCACTCGAGCGGCTCAAGACCTTGGGCGACCTGAAAGCGCAGGGAGTCCTGACCGAGGCAGAGTTCGAGGCGCAGAAGGCGAAAATTCTGGCTGGCTGAAAACAGCCGATAAACCTGGCCACCACCCAATCCCGTGCCCTGCTGACTCCGGTCGGCAGGGCACGGCGGCGTTGGTCAGCGGGTCGGCGGAACCGGTACTTCGTCTACTTCGTCGGGGGCCTCGGGGTAGGCGCTCGGCTCCGCCGGCGGAGTCCCGATGAACTCTATGATCGCGATCACAACCACCACGATGATGGTGATGGTGATGACGACGCCGATTGTGGGCTCTGACCAGAACACGAGCACCAGGCCTCCGACAATGACCGTGGCCACCCAGAGCAGCCTCTTATACCGGTAAACCCAGTTGCCCACCCCGCCAGTGCGCATGCCCGCCGACTCCGCCGATCCGCGCAGGCGGCCGATCCCCCTCGAGGCGGAGGCACGCGCCCGTACGGCGGAGGCAGAGGTTCCGGTGAAGTACGCGGCTATCGCCACCACCAGCGCGATCACCGCGGTGAGGCGCAGTGAGTCACGCAGGAAGCGCACCAAGGTGTCGAAGACCAGCCCCGCCGAATCGCGCGATAGCACTACGCCCGGCAGCGCCTGAAGGTAGGCGATGCGGGCCACCGTCAGGGCAATCCCCAGTGCGAGCATCGCGGCTACGACGCCGAGCGCACCCAACATCACGGCACGGGCCCGGTGACGCGAAGCCAGCACTCCCGCGACGAACAGGATGCCGGTGATGATCGGCAGCCAGATGCTGAGTGCGTTCAATACCCGGTACGCGGTCTGGGCCTGGGTGACGGCGTCCGACTGCACCAGCTCGTAGGAGGCATTCACGTTGGGGATGTTCTGCGCCAGGCCGAACCCTTCGGCCACGAGCCGCTCCTTCACCTGAGCAATGATCGGACCGAGGTTGACCGAGATCGTGTCATTCTGGGCGCTGATCGCCCCGCCCTGGTTGCCTTCCAGCAGCTTCACCAACTGCTCGTGGGCGATCTCGTTTGAGCGGTCCCAGACGGTGTCGAATTGCGGGCTGCTGATCGTTTGCTGCACGCGGCTGTGGACGAAATTCTCAATGCCCGCAATCATCGGCTGCTGCAAGGCAGTCAAGGCGGCCTGGGCCCGTGGTGGCAGCCCGAGGTCGGACACCGCGTTAAACGCTTCGTCCGTGACCGCCTTCAGATCCACGTGGGTGAAGATGACGTTGGTGACGGCGTCGGTCAGGTCCGCCTGCACGGATGGGTCGTTGATCAGCGGACTGACGGTTTCAACATACCTGTCGGTGTCAGAGACCACGCTGCCCGCCCACACCCCCACCACCGAGATCGGAGCGAGCACACACGCCAGCGTGAGCAGCACCGCCGAGCCAACTGATCTCCAACGATGCCTTTCCTCGGCAGGTCCGTGCACGTCGCCTGGCGCACGGACACGTTCGGCCTCGAGTTCGGCCACCCGGGCCCTCAGCCGTTGTAGCTCCTCGGCATCGGTCATTCCTGGATCCGTCATCGCTGGCTCCGTTCAGGCGCGCTGTCGTTCGGGCGGGCACTATCGCCTCAGGATTCATCCGTTGACTACAGTCTCCCGCCGGAAGGACGGCGTGCTCATCATCTGGGAAGGATGAAATCGTGAAGCCTCACACCGGCCAATAACGCCAAACGCCCGGTACCGCACCTTCGTGCGGTACCGGGCGTTCGCCGTCGTTAGTTCTTACCAGCCGCGCTCGGCGAGGCGGTGCGGCTGCGGGATTTCGTCCACGTTGATGCCGACCATCGCCTCGCCCAGGCCGCGGGAGACCTTGGCGATTACGTCCGGATCGTCGTGGAAGGTGGTGGCCTTGACGATGGCAGCGGCGCGCTCGGCCGGGTTGCCGGACTTGAAGATGCCGGAGCCAACGAAGACGCCGTCGGCGCCCAGCTGCATCATCATCGCGGCGTCGGCCGGAGTGGCGATGCCGCCCGCGGTGAACAGCACCACCGGCAGCTTGCCGGTCTGCGCAATCTCCTTGACCAGTTCGTACGGGGCCTGCAGTTCCTTGGCCGCCACGTACAGCTCGTCTTCGGGCATCGCGGACAGGCGCTTGATCTCGGAACGGATCTGGCGCATGTGGCCGGTGGCATTGGAGACGTCGCCGGTACCGGCCTCACCCTTGGAACGGATCATCGCTGCGCCTTCGTTGATCCGGCGCAGCGCCTCACCCAGGTTGGTGGCACCGCAGACGAACGGAACGGTGAAGTTCCACTTGTCGATGTGGTTGGTGTAGTCGGCCGGGGTCAGCACCTCGGACTCGTCGATGTAGTCCACGCCAAGCGACTGCAGCACCTGCGCCTCGACGAAGTGGCCGATGCGGGCCTTGGCCATCACCGGGATCGAGACGGCTTCGATGATGCCGTCCACCATGTCCGGATCGCTCATCCGGGACACGCCGCCCTGCGCGCGGATATCCGCCGGAACCCGCTCAAGGGCCATCACGGCCACGGCACCGGCGTCTTCGGCGATGCGGGCCTGATCGGGTGTTACGACGTCCATGATGACGCCGCCCTTCAACATCTCGGCCATGCCCCGCTTTACCCGGCTGCTGCCGGTCACGGGGGCGTGAGTTGACGTTGCTTCACTGCTGGACACTAAAAGCCCCTAGGAGTCGGTCGAAAACGTACATCTCATCATACGTCCGGGGCCGTGAACCGGCTCACCGGTGACGTAACCTTCGAAAACGCCCGACGGCGGCCGCCCGCCTCGTGTCGCCGTCCCGCCTCCCGCGGTCGTCCCGCAGAGCGGCGGCCAGCCGGTCAGGCGGTCAGCCGGGTCTGCCGGTAGACGGTCATGATCCTCTGGATCACGGTCACCAGACTGGCGGCGGCCAGCAGCACCAGGACCACCAGCAGGACGATTTCCGGCAGGCCCAAACCGGTCAGGCCGGTGAAGACCAGGACCGCGACGAGCCGCTCGGATCGTTCGGCAAACCCGACGGCGGCCGTGCAGCCAAGCGATTCGGCCTTGGCCCGGGCGTAGGAGACCAGCGAGCCCAGCAACAGGCACACGAGCGCGAAGACGGCGATGGCCGGGTTCTCTCCCCCGGTAAAGAACCAGATGGCCACGCCGGCGAACACCGCACCGTCGGCCAACCGGTCGAGGGTGGAGTCCAGAAAGTTGCCCCAGCGGCTGCTGCGCTCCAGCATGCGGGCCATCAGGCCGTCCACCATGTCGGCGAAAACGAACGCCGTGATAAAGACGGTGCCCCAGAACAGCTCGCCCAGCGGGTAGAAAACCAGCGCCCCGACGCAGACCCCGAGCGTCCCGATGATCGTGACCGCGTCAGGCGAGACGCCCATCCGGATCAGCACGCGGGCCAGCGGGGTGAAAAGCTTGCCGAAGAATCCGCGCGCGTATTTGTTGAGCATCGCCGCGTTACCGTGCGGGCCAGGCGTCGGCTACCTGCTTGCGGACCTCGTCCAAGGTCTGGGTGATCGCCTTGGTCTGCGCGATGATCGGGAAGAAATTCCCGTCGCCGCCCCACCGCGGCACCACGTGCTGGTGCAGGTGCGCCGCGACGCCCGCTCCGCCGGCTTCGCCTTGGTTCATGCCCAGGTTGAAGCCGCTGGGGTTCGCCACCTTGCGCAACACACGCATGGCCGTCTGGGTCAACTCGGCGAACTCCGCGGTTTCTTCCGGGGTGATGTCCGTGTAGTCGGGCACATGGCGGTACGGACAGACCAGCAAGTGGCCGGGGTTGTACGGAAACAGGTTCAGTACCACGTAAGCGGACTCGCCGCGGTGGACGATCAGCGATTCCTCGTCCGGTCGGGCCGGCGCCACGCAGAACGGGCACTCGTCCTTGTTCTTGAACTGCCCCTGGCCGCCCTTGACGTAGGCCATCCGGTGCGGCGTCCAGAGCCGCTGGAATGCATCCGGGACTCCGGGCAGCTCGAAGCTGTCCGTTGCCTCATCATCCGCCCGGCCCATCATGGCTTCCTTGGTTGTCCCGGCCATCGTCAGTTGCCGCGCCTGGCCACAGCCTGCACGATCCGCGACACTGCCTCGTCCACCGGAATGCCGTTGTCCTGGCTGCCGTCGCGGAAGCGGAAGGAGACCGCTCCGGCTTCGGCATCCTCGCCGCCGGCAATCAGCACGAACGGTACTTTGTCCTTGCTGGCGGTGCGGATCTTCTTTGGGAAGCGGTCCGACCCCAGATCGGCCTCGGCGCGGATGCCCTGGGCCCGCAGCTTGGCCACAATCTCCAGCATGTAGTCGTTGAAGGTCTCCGCCACCGGAATGCCGACAACCTGTACCGGAGCGAGCCAGGCCGGGAACGCGCCGGCGTAGTGCTCGATCAGCAGGCCCATAAACCGCTCCACCGACCCGAACAGCGCACGGTGGATCATCACCGGCCGCTGCCGGGAACCATCGGCGGCCTGGTACTCCAGCTCGAAGCGTTCCGGCAGGTTGAAGTCCAGCTGGATGGTGGACATCTGCCAGGTCCGGCCGATCGCGTCCCGCGCCTGAACCGAGATCTTCGGCCCGTAAAAGGCGGCTCCGCCCGGATCCGGCACCAGCTCCAGGCCGGATGCTTCCGCCACCTCGGCCAGCGTGCGGGTAGCTTCGTCCCAGACCTCGTCTGAGCCGACAGACTTTTCGGGATCCTTGGTGGAAAGCTCCAGGAAGAAATCGTCCAGCCCGTAGTCCTTGAGCAGGTCCAGCACGAAGTTCAGCGTGGTGGTCAGCTCGTCCTTCATCTGCTCGCGGGTGCAGTAGATGTGGGCGTCGTCCTGGGTCATGCCGCGCACCCGGGTCAGCCCGTGGACCACGCCGGACTTCTCGTACCGGTAGACCGAACCAAACTCGAACAGCCGCAGCGGCAGTTCGCGGTAGGACCGTCCGCGTGAGCGGAAGATCAGGTTGTGCATGGGGCAGTTCATCGGCTTCAGGTAGTAGTCCTGGCCGGGCTTGACCACCTCGCCGGTTTCCGGATCCCGGGTCTCGTCCACGTGCATCGGGGGGAACATGCCGTCCCGGTACCAATCCAGGTGGCCGGACACCTCGTACAGATTGCTCTTGGTGATGTGCGGGGTGTAGACGAATTCGTAGCCAGCCTCGGTGTGCCGCTGCCGCGAGTAGTCTTCCATCGCCTTGCGGACGGTGCCGCCCTTGGGGTGGAAAACGGGCAGGCCGGAACCCAGCTCGTCCGGGAAGGAGAACAGGTCCAGTTCGGCGCCCAGCCGGCGGTGATCGCGGCGCTCGGCCTCCGCCAGCCGCTCCTGGTAGGCCTTCAGGTCGTCCTTGGTGGGCCAGGCGGTGCCGTAGATGCGCTGCAGCTGCTTGTTCTTCTCGTTGCCACGCCAGTACGCGGCGGCCGAACGGGTCAACGCGTAGGCGTTGGAGATCAGCTTGGTGTTCGGCAGGTGCGGGCCGCGGCAGAGGTCCTTCCAGACCACTTCGCCGCTCTTGGCGTCCACGTTGTCGTAGACGGTCAGCTCGCCGGCGCCAACTTCGATGTTGGCTCCCTCGCCGGCCTCATCGGAGTGGCCCTTGAGCCCGATCAGCTCTTCCTTGTACGGTTCCCCGGCCATCTCGGCCAAGGCCTCGGTCTCGGAGACCGCGCGGCGGACGAAGCGCTGGTTGGAGTTGACGATCTTGAGCATCATCTTTTCCAGCTGCTTCAGGTCCTCCGGCGTGAAGGGTTCATCGACGTCGAAATCGAAGTAGAAGCCGTCTGTGATGTACGGACCGATGCCAAGCTTGGAGTCCTTGCGCAGCTGTTGCACGGCCTGGGCCATCACGTGCGCGGTGGAATGGCGCAGCACGTTCAAGCCGTCGGCCGAATCGATGGTCACGGCTTCCACTTTGGCGCCGGCCGGGATGGGCTGGTCCAAGTCCTTCAGCTCGCCATCCACGCGTACGACGACGACCTCCCGCCGGGTGCCGTAAAGGTCGGCTCCCGTCGTGCCCTCGGTCACCTGGTTCTCTTCGCCGTCGACGATGAGGGTGATGTTCTGGGGCGCTGACACAGAGGTCTCCTAATTGTTTGGCTGCGGCCGTTACTGCAGCGACATACGTGGGCGCTGCAAGCCTCTACGATCGTATCCGCTGACGAGTTGCCGGACCAACATCGGCGCGGCCGGATCCGGTGTGACCACCGCCGAGGATCGGGCCATGAACGGACTCACTGCGGAGGCATGCCCGCGACGCCATCGAGTACGGCGAGACCGCGGACCGGCTGGCCGTCCGTCCCGGACTGGCGCAACTCTGGGTACTTCTCCGCCGAGGAATGGCCCGCACAGGAACGGGCCGAGTCCGCCACGCTGGTCTCGGGAGGGCCACGTCCTCGAGGCGGTCTACGCTCGTGCCGCCGCCGCGCTGTTGTCGGCACAGATGTCTGCCGTCGGCCGGCTGACCCGCAGGCCGGTTCCCCGCAGCCGCGAGGCCATTCAGGTCCTAGAAGGGCGGTGTCTGCGGCTGGGCTGGCCAACCGTCAAAGGGACTGAAGTTTCTGCTCGGCCTGGTGGGTTCGGTGGCGCCGGGCATGCCGATATCCAGTTCTTCCTGCCTCGGCACAGGTAGCGGACCGTCTCTGTGAGCCGAAAGGTTCGGGGCGTTCGCTTCATGAGGAGCAGACTCTAATACCGGTAAGGGCCCGCCGGATTTTCCGGACCACTGTCCTACGGTTACTGGTTCCGGTTGGCGTTCGGGTAGTTGGGCGTTCTTCAGCCAGGCGTGGTTGCGTAGTGGTTTTTGTGCCGGATCCAGGGTGGGCGGTGGGAAGAACCAGGCGACGCCGTTGATGACCTCGATCCGCCAGTCTCCTTCGTGGATGAGGTGGTGGTGGTGGCTGCACAGCATTACGCCGTTGTCGGTGGAGGTTGGGCCGCCCTTTTCGAACCACCGGATGTGGTGCACTTCGGTCCAGGGTGAGGGGGCGGTACAGCCGGGGAAGGCGCAGCCTCCGTCCCGGGCGATGATCGCCAGCCGCAGGTATTTCGGGAACAGCCGCTGGGATTGGCCGACGTCCAGGATCACGCCCATGCCGGCCAGGACCACCGGGATGATGTCTGCATCGCAGGCTATCCGGCGAATGGTCTTGGCGCTGAGCGCTCCGGAGAAGGTGCCGGTTCCGGGGCGGCCGAGGTCGGTGGCCAGGTCTTTGTAGTCAATGGTGGCCAGCAACTGGGGACGGCGTCCGCCGGCGGCCGGCAGCAGGTCCGTGGTCAGAGCGACCTTGCAGGCACCGATGAGTCCGTCCAGTTGCTTCTGCTGTCGGGTCCGCCCGTCCAGGTCCCGGCCGGTGGCGGCGGCCGGATCAGCATCGTCTGGTTGGTTCCCGCCTGCTGCGGTTCTGCTAAGCGGGTCGACGGCGGCGGGCAGGTACCCGGCAGCGTCCTCGCCGGTAGCATCATCCCCGGTGCCGGGGGCGGCACCGGGCGTACCGGTGCCGGCAAACCCGACCGTGCCGGCCGTGGCGGTGCCTTCCCTCAAGCGGGGATTGGTGGCCGTGTTGTAGACCGTGGCCAGGACCTCGTTTTGCTCGTCGGTGGCGTTGATCTCGTAGCAGTGCAGGCCGTTGCGGCGGCCGCGGTAGAACAATCCTTGGCGTGATTTCAGCTCGGCGGCTGTCGGGTCGGCGCCGCCGGGATTCAGGCCGCCCTCCCAATACCGGATCAGCTCCCGCAGCGAATCGGCGTCGTAATCGGAGGCATGCTTCACCAGTGCCTCTTCCATCTTGCGCAGCTGGTCCGGTTCGGCGGTGCGGCGCAGCCCGTCCACGGCTTTCCGGATCAGGTTCGCGGCCTGGCCGGACACTTTCCCGTCGTCCAGCGCACGGGCGAGCACCGGCAGCCGGGGCGGCGCGGCCGGCCTGCCCTCGGGCACCGGCCGGGCTTCGGTGGCTTCCGCGAGCTGGAACCGGCGCGCGGCTTCCTGCCGGGCAATGCCGAGCTTGGCCCGCAGGAAATCCTCATTCGACTTGAAGGCGCCGCGTTTCGGCCGGTCCGGTGCATCCGGATCGTGGGGTTCGTCCGTTTCGCCGACGGCAGCGATGTTCTGCGCTTTGATGATGCGGGCCAAGACCAGCTGGGTTTGGGCAACGGTGTTGGCCAGCTCTTCAACTTGTGCTGCCGTCCGGGCGACAGACTTTGTACTGCGTGTCAGCCCGCCGCTCCGAAGCCGGCTGTTCAGTCCACTGACTTCGGCGCACAAACGGGCCAGCAGAGCGGACTCATCCTGCCCTGCTCCTGAAGCCGCATCCAGCACCTCGATCGCCATGAATCAAGCCTATGAAGGGCACGAAAGGGGCAGGAGCGGTGGAAACGAGGATGTGGACGAGGTGCCGGCGAATGGCGCCTGTGGAGGTGGGGTGCCCGCGCCGAGCGTCGGCGATTGGTGCCTGTGGAGGTGGAGTGCCCGCGCCGAGCGTCGGCGATTGGTGCCTGTGGAGGTGGGGTGCCCGCGATGGGGCTGTGCTGCGGACTGTGGATGTAGGGCCTACGTTTAGGCCCGGGACGAACGGCTTCCGGCCAGCCAGGGTTCTGCCGGGCCGCGGTTGTCCAGACCTTCCTCGGCCATGCGGCGGGCGAGCTCGCCGGTACTCAGTGGCCCGGCAGGGGGTGCCGCCGATGATGCGGCAGGGGTCCGAACGTGCGGAGGTTCGGGACGGACGGCGTTTCCCGGCAGCGGCAGACTGGCAGCGTCGGACAGGTCCCAGGCCTCGAGCGCCTGCAACCCGATTCCTTTGGGACCGGTCCGGCGGGTGAGTCCACGAATGAGCAGCAGCTCGGTCCCGAACAGCAGCGAGCCGGAGCGTTCCTGTGCCTCCTGGAAAAAGGTGGCGTCTACACAGCCGGTCCCGTCGTCCACGCTGATGAAAACCACCCTGCGGCCGCCACGCATGGGCGGGGTTTGGGTGGCGACCCGGATACCGGCCACCATCACCTCGCTTCCGTTGCGCAGGCCCAGCAGATCCTTGGCCGGTGTGACACCCAGTTTTGCCAGTAGCGGCGCGTAGCTTTCCATCAGGTGGGAGCTGGCGTCGATCGAGAGCAAGTCCAGTTCGGTGCGCACCATGTCTACCGCAGTCGGTTCTGGGAAGACCGGGACCAGATTGCGCAGTTCCAGATCCCCCAGCGGTAGGGACAGCTGGCCTTCGATGGGCTGGTAGCGTTTGGGCACCGGGCGTGCGGTTGGCTGGTCCAGGTGATAAACCAGATCCGTCCGGCTGGCAGCACGTCCGCCGCGTTGGCCGGTTGCCCGGTTCAGTTCGTCGAAGGCTCCCAGCTGGGCCAGGCGTTTCAGCGTGGGTTTGCTGACCTTTCCCCGGGCCCGCAGGTCGGCCAATGATTCGTACGGCTGCCCGGCGACAATGCGCTGGAGTTCGGCAGCTGAGAGCCCATAGATGTCAGCAAGGCTGAGCCGGATGCCCAGCTTTTCTCCTGTCTCGGAAGAAACACGTTCCACCCGGTAGCGGCCTGCGCTGCGGTTGATGTCCAACGGCAGGATCGGGATGCCGAGCCGCCGTGCCTCGGCTACCAACAGCCGCCGCGGGTACATCCCCGGGTCGTGCTGCCAGAGCCCGGCGAGGAACGCCTCCGGATGGTGGGCTTTCAACCACGCGGTCTGGTAGGTGGGGACGGCGAAGGCGGCACCGTGGGCTTTGCAGAAGCCGAAGCTGCCAAAGGACTTCAACGTAGTCCAGACCGTATCCACTACTTCCGGCAGATATCCCCGGTCCAGCGAAGCTTTACGGAAATAATCCTCCACTGCCGGTTCGGCTTCCTCGTTGCCCAGCAACCGGCGGAATTCGTCCGCCTTGGCCAGCCCGCATCCGGTAAAGACATCAAAGGTCCGCAGGACTTGCTCATGGAAGACAGTCACGCCGTGGGTTTCCTTCAAAACCGGGATCAGGTCCGGATGAGGGAACCGCTCCGGAGCCCAGCCGTGGCGCTGCTCCAGGAACGGGCGGACCATGTCAGATTGCATGGGGCCGGGCCGGAACAGCGAAATATCGATGATCAGGTCGTTGAAGTCCCGCGGCGCCATCTTGCCCACTAGTTCACGCTGACCCGGGGATTCAATCTGGAAGCACCCCAGAGTGTGGGTGCTGCGGATCAGCTCGTAGGTCGGTTCATCGTCCAGTGGGACCTGTTCCAGGTTGATTGTCCCGTTCGCGGCGATGTAGCTAGGCCCTTCCCCGTCCTCGCCCACCGGGTGCTTTCCGGCTGCTGTCACCGCTTCCTTGTTTGGATGGATGCGGGCGATTTCGGCGAGCGCGTAAGCCATCGAGCTCTGCATCCGTACACCCAGCACGTCCAGCTTGAGCATGCCCATCGGATCCATATCGTGTTTGTCAAACTGGCTCATCGGCAGTCCCAGTCCGCTGGGCTGGGTGGGGGTACGGTCCAGCAACGAGGTGTCGCCCAGGATCACCCCGCAAGGATGCATGGAGATATGCCGGGGCAGCCGGTCCAGCCGTTCGGTCAGGTCCACCAGCAGATCCAGTTGCTGGTTCTGCTCCACCTGGGCCGAGAATGCGCGCAGTTCCGGCTTCTCTGCCATCGCTTCACGGAATTTGCGCGCGGAGAACCGCCAGAGCTGTTTGGCGATACCGGAGATCTCATCCTCCGGCAGGCCAAGTGCTAGGCCGGCGTCGCGGACCGCGCCGCGGGCGCGGTAACCGTTCTGCATGCTCATCAGAGTGACCCGTTCGCTGCCGAATCGGTCGAAGATCTTCTGGTAGACGTTGTGCCGCTCTGCGCTTTCCACGTCAATGTCTATGTCCGGCAGGGTGGAGCGGTCCTGGGAGAGGAAACGTTCGAAGATCAGCCCGTGGTCCAGCGGGTTTACGTGGCTGATGTAGAGCAGATAGTTCACCAGGCTGGAGGCGCCGGAGCCTCGGGCAGAAGCCCGGACGCCCATGCCGGTAATCATTCGCGATACTTCGGCAACTGTCAGGAAGTAGGAGGCGAAGCCCAGCCGGGAGATGATGCCCAGCTCATGTGCCAACCGGTCCCGCAACTCCTGTTCTGCCCGTCCGGATATTCCGCCAAACCGTTCGGCGATGCCGGTTTCACAGCGCTGCAGCAGCTCGGTCAGTGGCTCCCCGTCGATTCCGATGACCGTGGCTTCCGGGACCACGGGATGTTTGAAGCCCATATCCTGGTAAGGGTCCATCCGGCACCGGTCCGCCACGGCTTCCGTCATGGACAGCAAGCGGTGCACGTCCCGGCTTCCGCCACCGGCAGCCTGAACGACTTCCCGGGCCAGTGCCTGCATCTGGGCAGGGGCTTTCAGCCAGCCCTGTGCACTGGGCTGCAGGTCAGGAAGTTTGGACAGGGCCGTTAAAGCCCTAGCCGAGTCCAGCACATCTGCGGTGGCGGCTCCGTCCTCTTCGCAGTAGCGCACCGCGTTGGTCAGCACTGCTGGAATCTTCAGCTCCCCGGCAAGGTTGAGCATGCGCACAGCATGGGCGGTGCTCAGGTTCTCGCCGGGGGCACTGAGGTGGGAAACGATCTCCATTGCCAACGATCCGACCGGCAGTACGGTGCACCAGTGTCCGGCCAGCCGCCGCGCTTCGGCATAGCTGCGGCGGCGCAGCGCCTGCCCGAGCTCGGACATTGGCCCCAACAGCACCGTGAGGGCAGGTCCGCCGTCCGGAGTACCGGCATGCCGGGCGAGTTGTTCCAGCGTCACCCCGGGCGTCCGGTGCCTGCTTCCCCGCCCGCTGCCTGCCGTACCGTCATGCGCTGCCGAAATCAGGCGGCAGAGCGCATGGTAGCCGTTGCCTTGGTTCCCGCCATGCGCCAGCACCACAACACGTCCGGTGTCCCGGCCGCTGTCGTCCTGAACTGCCAGATCCACGCCGACTATCGGATCAATCCCCACTGCCAGGCAAGCCTTGATGTGCTTGACCGTTCCGTAAAGTCCATCCCGGTCTGTGCAGGCCAAAGCGTCCGCTCCGAACGAAGCGGCTGCGCCGGCCAACTCATCAGGCCAGGAGACACCGTAGTGGGCGCTGAACGCCGTGGATACGTGCAGATGGGTAAAGCTCATAGGTCATTCCAAACGCCTTATTCAAGGCACGGGATCGTTATCCGGCAGGCTGCCGCGAAAACCGAGGCGGATAAATACTGCGTGCCTGCGCTCAGGCGCTCAGTTCCCGGACGGCATCATGGACACGGATCAGTCGCCAGCGATCGGCATCCACCTGATGGGAAAGATCCAAGGTGCGGATCTGGGACCCGCTGTTCAGCCGTGCCTGCACGCGCCAGATTTCGTGGTCCACCAACCCGGCCCCCCTGCCCCGCTCTGCCCGCAGCTCTTCCGCCCACCATTTGCGGCGTTCATACCAACGCACAGGTTCTGCGACGATCCGGTAGCTCCTGCCCTGCCACCGCAGCCGCAGCGGCTGTCCGGCAGGGGAACAAATAACTTCGACAGCTTCACTGAAAACACCCATGTTCCAGTCACCTTTCATCTGGACAACGGGTCAGAGTCCGCAGCACGCGCCCCTGCGCCAACACGCCTGCCGAAGAACTTGACCCTTCTATTCTATTCGAATATGTGTTCGAATCCAAGGTCAAGCGTAGGGACGGGCACTGACAAAATCAGGGTGAGTAGTGAGGACGCCTAAGCCTGCAACAATTGCCTGGCTTGCCGCAGCGCTGGCCCGCATGCCACACGATCTTCCTCGGGGATATCCAGCAGCTCCATGATTTCCACCGGCCGGCGAGCGCTGTCCGGATCCCCCAGCCGGACGTGGAGTTCGGCAAGGCACGCGAGCGCTTCGACCTGGACGGGTACGGCTGCCTGCCGCAGGTTGCTTGTGACCGCTCCGGCCAGAATCTTCACCGCCTTGTGCCGTATCGCCATGGGAGTCGGCCAGTACAACCGCGTTGGCCACGGCCGCGGCCAGCTTTCCCGCCGCGGGCCCGGCCGTTGTTTCCGCTCCAAGACCGGAGGCGCTGTCCCGCATGACCCGGATCCAGTTACCTGCCGGGTCGACCAGCGAAAATCCGCTCAGTCCACATACTTGCGCCGTCGCGGCCGGGTAATCCGGGAAAGCCGACCATCGGCAGTTTTCCGTAGCCAGCCCTCAACCCGGCGGCGCCGGCGTCGAAGAGCCGCACGGCAGCAGCGGAACGGTCCGCGACCCCATTGGCCTAGCCTTGCTCGGCCAGATCCTTCACATCGCCCACCAGCTTGTCCCACATCAACTTGGAGTGCTCCGCCGCTTCGGCATTGGCATTGTTGTCCTGCGACAGCGTGAACTCGGTGCCGCCGGGAACCTCCTGCAGCGTCCAGATCAGGCGGTGGTAGTTCTCCGGCACGTCCTCCTGTCCGGTCAGCGGGCTGAAGTGAGTGACGACCAGCCGCCTTCCCGGTTCGAACTCCAGCACCTGGCCCTTGTCTTCGTAGGCCTTGCCTTCCCATTCACCCCGCCAGCGGATGGGCCCGCCGATGCTCCAGTCGGTGTGCACCTCGGTACCGAACATGAACCCCTTGATCGCTTCGGGGTCGGTAATCACCGCCCAGACACGATCAGGCGGTGCCGCGATGGTCGCCGTCGAACTGGCGACAAACTTTCCCGTCATGAGTAACTCCCCCGCAGACACCCTCAAACCCCACATACACCCTCACAGCGGCTGGGTCCCGCTACTTCCCTAGCTTCCAGCAGCCAGGGCCGGCGCACAATAAGTCCGGCGGAATTGTTGCGGGCGGCCGCCGACAAACCGGACCTGGGTGAAGCTGACAGCCGGCGGGCGAGAGCGCCCGGGAAAGGGAGATGCCAGGCTGAAACGAACTTGAGGGCCGGGAGGAGCCCTCAGGCAAACAGCGAGAGGATGGCCGTCGTGAAATCACTTCTGCGAACGGCCGAGCCAGCACTCATGCTGCCTCGTCGATGAGATCGGGCCCGTTATTGCGCACGTTGTTGACCTTGGAACTGACCCGCCGCGGAACAAGATGTGGTTCGGGCATGGCATCCAGCAGCTGTTGAACATCGGCCTCGGATGTTGTTTCCGGATCCAGCCAGTCCGAATAAAGGTCAGTCGGGACGATCAGCGGTGTTCTGTCATGGATGTGCCCGAGCGAATCGGAAGCTTGGGTGGTGATGATGGTGCAGGTCCGCAGCCACTTCTCCGGATGATCTTCCGGCAAGGCTGGATCCGGCCAATTCTCGAAGAGAGCCGCGAAGGCCAACATCTCTTCGCGTTCGCCGTGCAGATAGATCGGTATTTTGCCGTCCGGGGTCTTTTGCCATTCAAAGTACCCATCGGCAACGAGCAACCCGCGCTTTTTTGCCGCCGCCTTTCGGAACGAGGGTTTTTCCGTGACGGTCTCCATCCGTGCGTTGATCAGTCGCGCGCCGGAGCGAGGATCCTTGGCCCACGGGGGCACGAGGCCCCACCGAGCCATGATGAGTTTCCTGGATACTCCATCGCCGTCGGGGCCCCTGCGGTCGATGATCAGGGGGACTTCGTCAGTCGGTGCAACGTTGTACGAAGGCTGGATCTCTTCAACATAGGACTCATCGACGTCGAACGAAGCCACCAGATCCCCGGTGCTCCGCGCCATGACGTATCTGCCACACATGCCTCCATTATGGTCCAGTACCGCGGATCCGGACGGCGCAGGACAGGCATAGTTCCCGGCTTTTCGGGGCGTCCTGGGATCTCCCAGTGGGCCGCGACGAAGGCCACGAGTCGGAACTATCCGCGGCCACGCTTAGCGCCGGGAATGACCACGGCCGGCACCGCGTTGACATGTACACAAAGCTTTCACACCAGAAGGAGCCACCTTGGATTACACACCTGCTGCCGGAACCGTCACCATGTTCTCCACCACCTGGTGCGGGTACTGCCGTCGCCTGAAGACCCAGTTCGATGCGCAGGGCATCGGCTACACCGAGATCAACATCGAAGAGGTCCCGGGCACCGCCGAGCTGGTCGAGAAGCTCAACGACGGAAACCAGACGGTTCCCACCCTGCTCTTCCCGGATGGCAGCAGCGCCACGAACCCGCCGCTCTCACTGGTCAAGGAGCGCCTGGGCGTCTAGCAGCCGCAGGCTCCGCCGCCGGAATTCGAACCGCAAGCATCAAGGGCGCCACAGTTTTCATAACATTCGTTTTGGAAATTGTGGCGCCCCTGTTTTCTTCCTAGGATGGGCAGGGTGGCCGACGACGGCCCCGCCAGACTTCGCTAGGAAGGAATCACTCCCGCATGGTTCACAAGGTACGGGCAGTAGTGGCCCTGGAAAAGAATGCGCCGGTCTCCATCGAAACTATCCTGGTGCCGGACCCGGGTCCGGGCGAGGCGCTGGTGGACATCCTCACCTGCGGCGTCTGCCATACGGACCTGCACTACAAGCAGGGCGGGATCAACGACGACTTTCCGTTCCTGCTCGGCCACGAAGCCACCGGCGTGGTCAACGCCGTCGGCCCGGACGTGACCAACCTGGTCCCCGGCGACCGCGTGATCCTGAACTGGCGCGCCGTCTGCGGCGAATGCCGGGCCTGCCAGCGCGGCCAGGCACAGTACTGCTTCAACACCCACAACGCCACGCAGAAGATGACGCTGGAGGACGGCACCGAGCTCTCCCCCGCCCTGGGCATCGGCGCCTTTGCCGAAAAGACCCTGGTGGCCGCCGGCCAGTGCACCAAGGTGGACGACGACGTCGATCCGGCCGCGGTGGGCCTGCTCGGCTGCGGTGTCATGGCCGGTATTGGCGCGGCCATCAACACCGGTGAGGTCAAGCGCGGCGAATCCGTCGCCGTGATTGGCTGCGGCGGTGTTGGCATCGCCGCCATCGCCGGAGCCAAACTGGCCGGAGCCACCACGATCATCGCGGTAGATATCGACGACAACAAGGTGGAACTGGCCAAGTCCCTGGGTGCCACGCACGGCATTAACTCCAAGGAGCAGGACCCGGTGGAGGCCATCCGGGCGCTGACCGGTGGCAACGGCGCCGACGTCGTGATTGAAGCCGTGGGCCGCCCGGAAACCTACAAGCAGGCGTTCTACGCCCGCGACCTGGCCGGCCGCGTGGTGCTGGTGGGCGTCCCGACGCCGGACATGAAGCTCGAACTGCCGCTGCTGGATGTGTTCGGCCGCGGCGGATCGCTGAAGTCCTCCTGGTACGGCGATTGCCTGCCTTCCCGCGACTTCCCCATGCTGGTCAGCCACTACAAGCAGGGCAACCTGGACCTGGACGCCTTCGTCACCGAGCGGATCACGCTGGATGACGTGGAGGCCGCCTTCCACAAGATGCACGAAGGCAAGGTCCTGCGTTCGGTGGTGGAGGTCGCATGAGCGCCTCGATCGAAAACCTGGTCACTTCCGGCACTTTCTCGTTGGACGGCGGCACCTGGGACGTGGACAACAACGTCTGGATTGTCGGTGACGACGCGGAGGTGTTCGTCATCGACCCGGCCCACGACCCGCAGGCCATCGCCACCGCGGTCGGTTCCCGGACCGTGAAGGCCATTCTGCTGACCCACGGCCACGACGACCACATCCGCGCCGTGGGCGATTTCCGGGACCTGGTGAAGGCACCGGTCTACCTGCACGACGACGACCGGATGCTCTGGGACACGGTCTTCCCGGACAGCACGCCGGACCACTCGATCAAGGACGGCGATACGTTCGAGGTCGCGGGGGCGCAGCTGAAGGCCATCCACACTCCGGGCCACTCCCCCGGCTCGGTCTGCTTCCATCTGGAGTCTGAGGGCGTGCTGTTCAGCGGCGACACGCTGTTCAACGGCGGCCCCGGCGCCACCGGCCGCAGCTACTCCAGCTTCGAGACGATCATCGAGTCGATCAAGGACAGGCTGCTGACGCTGCCGGCCGAGACCACGGTGAACACCGGCCACGGCGATGCCACCAGCATCGGCGCCGAGGCACCGCAACTGGACGAATGGATTGCCCGCGGGCACTGAGTACGCCCCCTATCCAACTCCCATTACACCGCCCGCGCTCAACCGGATTTCGGCCTGAGCACGGGCGGTGTTCCGTGTAGGGGCTGGGTCAGCACATCCGGGACGTCCTGCTGCCATGGAAACAGCCCTTCCTCGTCGGCCCAGATGGCCTGCAGGCCGCGTAGCCGGCCCTTGTAAATATCTGCCGCAACCAGGAGCACATCCTCCGGCCGCTCAATCCGGGCCAGCGCCACCTTCCGCGGCCGCAACGGTACTTCCATCCCGGCAACCAGGGTGCGGCCATGGTGGAGCACCCGGTGCGCCAAGAGGCTGAGAATGGCGTGGGTTTCCGCCAAGGTCCGTCCGGTAAGCAGTATTTCGGGATGCTGCACCTGGGTCAGCCCGATGGTGTAGCCAAAAGCGGTGTTGTCGGTATCCCCCTCGACAATCATGCATTGCCAGCCGTACTTGTCGATGGTTCGGAGCGTCTTCTCCCTGGCCTCCCGCTGGGTCATGCCGTTGCAGATATCGCACACCATGGGCTCCTCTTGCCGACTGATCGGATTGTCCAGCCAGTCTGCATCCGCGTCCGCTGCAACGGCACCGGCGAATCCGCCGATGTGGATAAGGCCGATGTGGATAAGTGGGCCCTAGCCGCCGATATAGTGCATCTCCACTTTCCGCCCCGGCCAGCCAGCCGCAGGCGGGGCACCAGTCCCGGCCGGAGCGCTGCCGGAACGAGGATCAACGCCCGCGGTCTCGGCGCTGCGCAGCTCCGAATAACGGTCCGACCGGCGGCGCCACACGCCGGCGAGCACGCCGGCCAGTTCGTCATCGTCAGCGCCACCGCGCAGCAGAGCCCGCAGGTCGGTGCCGGCGGTGCCGAACAGGCAGGTGAACAGCTTCCCATCGGTGCTCAACCGGGCCCGGGTGCAGCCGTGGCAGAACGCCTGAGTGACACTGGAAATCATCCCGATCTCGCCGCCGCCGTCGCGGTACCGGAAGCGCGTCGCGGTCTCGCCGGCGTAGCGGGGAGCCAGCGGTTCCAGCGGGAGTACGGCATCGATCCGGCGCACCACGTCCGCGGAGGGGACCACCTGCTCCAGATTCCAGCCGTTGGTGGAGCCGACATCCATGTATTCGATGAACCGCACGATGTGCCCCGTATTGCGGAAGTGGCGCGCCATCGCGAGGATGCCGCCGTCGTTCATTCCGCGCTTGACCACCATGTTCACCTTGACCGGGCCAAGCCCGACGGCGGCCGCGGCCTCGATTGCCTCCAGCACCGTGGCCACGGGGTAGTCGACGTCGTTCATCCGGCGGAAGGTGGCGTCATCGACGGAGTCAAGAGAGACCGTTACCCTGGACAGCCCGGCCGCTTTGAGCGCCCCCGCCTTGCGGGCCAGCACCGAACCGTTCGTGGTCATCGCCAGGTCCAGCGGGAGGCCGTCGGGTGTGCGCAGCTCGGCGAGCCCGGCCACCAGATTTTCGATCCCCCGCCGCAGCAGCGGTTCGCCGCCGGTCAGCCGGATCTTTTCCGCGCCCTGGGCGGCCGCTATCCGGGCCACCCGGGTGATCTCTTCGAAGCTGAGCAGCTGGTCTTTCGGCAGGAAAACGAAATCGCGCCCGAAGATTTCCTTGGGCATGCAGTAGACGCAGCGGAAGTTGCACCGGTCGGTCACGGAGATCCGCAGATCCCGCAGTGGCCGGCCCAGTGTGTCGTCCAGAGTGTGCGGACCGTGCTGCGCTGGCCCGTCCATGGTGCGCCTCCGCCGTGCCGGGACTTGAAGTCCCTTCCAGACTAGGCTGGCTGCACCCGGACTACAACGGGCGCCGGCACCAGGGCCATCAGTTCGCCGAACGCCCCGTCCCGCACCGCGGCGTGGCCGGAGTAGGCCGCACGCAGCGACCGTTCCACCGTGGCGACGCTCAGCCCTGGCACCAGGTCTTCGGCCGACCCGGCGGTCGCCGGGTCCCAGTCCAGCCCAAGTGCGTCGTAACTGGCCGTGAGCACCTCGCGCAGCGGAGCCGAATCCTGCACCACTACCACCGAGGAAAACAGCCAGGCGCCCGCCACTACCCGTTGCGCGGTCCCTACCAGCTTGACCCGGCGCAGCGGATCAACCGCGTGCGCGCCGTGAACGCTGAACTCGCCGGGGCAGTACTCCCCCGGGATTTCGCCGACGGCGGCGAGCAGTCCCGCGTCGCGCAGGCCTGCGGCGATGAGCTCGCCGAACTGGCTGAAGCGCCTCTTCGCGCCGGCAATGGCATCGGCCAGCGGCTCCACATGGTCCAGAATGAGGCAGCCTTCGTGGTATGCCGCGGCACGGCCTCCTGCCTTGCGGACCAGCGGTTCGAATCCGAGTTCGCGGCAGCGCCGTGCCGCCTCTTCAAAGCCGGGCAGGTGGGCGTCGCGCTGGCCAAACGCCACGGTCGGCGCCGGACGGTAGACGCGCATGGTGGGGCCCAGCCGCCCCTGCTTGGCGGCGGCCAGCAGTTCCAGCCCGTACTGCAGGTCCGCTTCCGCACCGAACGATTCCGGCTGCTGGACCCATTCAAGTCCGCCAGCGGTTTGCGGTGGCTGCTCCAACGTCATGCCTGCTTCCTCAACGTGCTGCTCCGCGCTTCCGGCTGGGGCGGAATACCCCTGCCATCTTACGGCGCGGCCGGCGGCCTGCGCCGAACAGCCCGTGTCCGGACACGGGTGGGTCGGGACGTAAGCGCCGGACACGGAATAATAGCGTTGTGCCTTCTCCCCAAACCCCGCTCATTTTGCTCGGCGGCGCCTCCGGTTCCGGTAAGTCCTATCTGGCGGCCCGTTTCGGCCGACCGCACGTGGAGCTCGACGGGTTCTACCGGGAGATCGGCGAGCACACCGCCGCTTCTCCGCTGCCGCAAACGCCTTACGGAGAGATCGACTGGGACCATCCCGGGACCTGGAACAGCGACGCCGCGGCCCGCGCGATGGTGCAGTTGCTGCAGACCGGGCGGACCGAGATCCCCAACTGCTCCATCGCCACCTCCAGCTACACCGGTCACCGCACCTTGCATCTCGCCGAAGGCCCGGTGATCGCCGAGGGCATCTTCGCCGATGCCGTGCTGGCCCCGTTGCGCAGCCTCGGGGTGGAGGTGCACGCCGTCTTCATCAAGGTCCCTCCCATCACGACGGCGGTGCGCCGGCTGGTGCGTGACCTCCGCGAGCACCGCAAACCGCTGCCGTTCCTGCTCAAGCGCGGCTGGGCGCTCTTCCGCTCCGAACGAGGCGTGCGTGAACGCTACCTGGAAGCAGGGTTCCGCGCCGTCGCCAAGCGGCAGGTAAAGAAGGAACTGGCCGGGTTGCAGCCGCTTTCGGTCGGCGGCCGACAGTAGCGCTCCGAACCTGCTCGCTCCAAACCTACTCGGTGACGTCCCAGATCCGGCGCCACCAGTGACGCTTCGGCTCGGGCTCCGGCGCCTCATCTGCCGCCGCGGCGGCCTTGGCTACCCGGCGTTCGTGCCAGCGTTCCACCTCGTACTCCACGTCGCGGGTCTTGGTAATGACCGGCGGGCCGCCCTGCAACTGGCGCCGCGCGTTGACCACCCTGGCGTTGAAGTCCGCCAGGATCTCGCGCACCTGCACTTCCGCAACCTGCTGGTCCAGCCGGCCGTCCAGCTCTGCGTCCTCGGTACGCAGCAGCAGGGCTTCCGGGCCCAGCCCGGTCAGGTGCTCGCGCTCGATCAACCCCTTGAGCCACCAGTCCGGGTCGTAGCCGTTGCCCAGGTTCGGGATCGGTTTGCCGGCATATTTCAGGTCGTCGAACTCGCCGCGCGCCATCGCCTCCCGGACCAGATACTCAGCGCGTCGGGAGGTGTCCATCTCCCGGATTTTCCGCTGCTTCTCCTCGTCCGCAGCGGTCTGTTCGGCATCCTCCGGAACGGCCGGGCCGTGTTCCCGCGCGGCGCGCAACTCGGCGGCGCGTTCCATCCGACGGCTGTTGTCTCCGGATGCCCTGCCCATCTGTCCCTCACCGCCTCCGTAGAGCCTTGGCCCGGCTGCGCTG
Organism: Arthrobacter sulfonylureivorans; assembly: GCF_022637435.1. Classification (NCBI taxonomy): domain Bacteria; kingdom Bacillati; phylum Actinomycetota; class Actinomycetes; order Micrococcales; family Micrococcaceae; genus Arthrobacter; species Arthrobacter sulfonylureivorans. Next base: position 2,078,774 of record NZ_CP093326.1, on the reverse strand, counting down.
TCACCGGGCGATTGTTGATATTTTCCCAGCCCGGACTACACGCGGCAATGCACGGTGGCAGACTCGGAGCCATGCGCGCATTCGTCGTCCTCGGCACCTCTTCCCAGGTCCCCACCCGAACCCGCAACCACAACGGCTATCTGTTGCGCTGGGACAACGAGGGCCTGCTGTTCGATCCGGGCGAGGGCACGCAGCGGCAAATGCTCCTGGCCGGAGTCTCGGCCAGCCGGATCACCCGCATCTGCCTCACGCATGTGCACGGCGACCACTGCTACGGTTTGCCGGGCGTGCTTTCGCGCATGGTTCTTGACAGCGTCGAGCATCCGGTCCACCTGCATTACCCCGCCTCCGGCGAGGACGTGGTCCGCGCGCTGGTCTCGCTCGCCTCGCCGGGGCTGGACCTGCACCTGCACCCGCACGGCGCGGCCGGTGCCATTGCGGATGGACTCGAAGTCCAACGGCTGGACCACCGGATTGAGGCCTATGGCTACCGTCTGACCGAGCCCGACGGCCGCACGCTGCTGCCCGAGCGACTCGCCGCCGCCGGGGTTTCCGGTCCCGACATCGGACGCCTGCGGCACCAGCGCGCCCTGAACGGTGTGCGGCTGGAAGATGTCAGCGTGCCGCGGCCCGGCCAGCGGTTCGCCTTCGTCATGGACACGGCGGTGTGCCCCGGCGCGGAGGACCTCGCGGACGGAGCGGACCTGTTGGTGGCGGAGTCCACCTTCAGTGACGACGACGGCGCGCTGGCAGCGCAGTACCGCCACCTCACGGCGGGACAGGCAGGCGACCTCGCGGCCGGCGGCGGGGTGGGCATGCTGGTGCTCACGCACTTCTCATCGCGCTACGCCGACCTGACTCCGCTTGGCGAGCAGGCCCGCGCCCGTGCGGGGAACACCGCCGTCGTTATTGCACGGGACCTGGACGTGATCCCCTTTCCCAAGCGCCGGCAGACCACCGCGATGTGAGGACCTTGGCCGCGGGAGGCCCGCGTCCGTCCCTGCCCCACACCAGTGCCAGCACCGTTCCGCCGCCCGGTCTCTTCCCCCGCCGGCGGCAGCGTCCGGGATCCGGCCTATTTCCTCTGGCACGCGGTCGGGCCATGTTGGCACACTAACCGCGAGATACCGTCCAACGTCATTCTCGCTTCTGAATTCACTGCCCGGTTCGACGGCTTTTCCATCGGCTCAAACGACTTGACGCAGCTCATCCTTGGCGTTGACCGCGACTCTGAATTGCTGGCCCCGCTGTTCGACGAACGGGACGAAGCGGTCAAACACATGATCCGGGACGTCATCGCCCAGACCCACCGTGCCGGAATCAAGATCGGAATCTGCGGTCAAGGCCCCAGCAACCAAACCGACTTCGCCGAGTTCCTCATCGATCAGGGGATCGACTCGATTTCCCTGAATCCCAGACACCGTGCTCAAGACAATTCCGATTATTGCCGCCGCCGAACTTCGACGATACCGGAGTCGACGTCCTCGATCACTCGGTGCACGCGCTGCGGGACGCCCACTGGTCAAGGCTTCCCCGATGGAGTGCCTAGCGATTTACAGAGCTCCCTGAGAGGGGACCAAGGAGTCAAAGTCAAGAGAATGCGAACACTCGCTCGCTGCTTGGGTTCGGAGTAGGCTCGCCGCCATGGAGAACAAGCCCTCACCGCCCACCGTTGAAGTTTTGGAAGCGGACGACTGCTGGCGACTGCTTCGAGGTGTTGCGTTGGGCCGTCTTGCTGTCTGGGTCGACGACCACCCGGAACTGTTTCCGCTCAACTTCCGGACCGACAAAGAGACCATCGTTTTTCGCACTGCGCCGGGCACCAAATTATCCGCGGCATTGGAGGGAAAACCGGTGGCATTGGAAGCCGACCACATCAATGGCCGCACCAACGTCGCTTGGAGTGTCGTCGTCAAAGGACGGGCGGCAGAGGTGGAACAGACCGAAGAATTCCGGACCAACGTCGCCCAACTCCTTTTTCCGTGGAGTCCAGGTCCCAAGGACCTTTTTGTTCGCATCACCCCCGACGCCATTACTGGCCGCCGGTTTACGATCGCGCCCCCGCAAACATGGGAAATCACTCTGGACAATGCGACAAGGGCGGGTTTCGAATAGGTTGGTTACTTCTCCTCAGGCCGCCGGCATCCCTCTAGCACCAGCAGATTCTTGTGCTGCCTCGACGACTTGAGAGTGCGCCCGCACCGGGCGACAAAGGCATGGAGCACCCCAATGCCTTGTCTCGCTAGGACCCCCCGATGAGGTCGAAATTGTCTGCCTCGGCGTTGCCGGGCACGCTGTGCCGGCTCATTGACCCGTTCCCGGGAGGCTGCCACACTTTGAGCATCGCACCTTTGGTTCAAAGGAGATCCTCATGGCTGGCATGATCCGCAAGAGTCTGAACGAACCCGAAGAAACCCGGCCCTTCGAGGACGGCAAAGGAAAGCTGGACCTAGTTCATCTTGAGGCTGGCGGCGTGGGACGGGCCGTTTTCGAGCCCGGCTGGCAATGGTCCAAGCACGTGAAGCCGATCGCCAAGACGGACAGCTGCCAAGCGAACCATGCCGGCTACGTGCTGTCTGGACGGATGAAGATCGTCATGGACGACGGCGAAGAAAGTGAGTTCACCGCCGGTGACTACATGTCGGTCCCGCCGGGCCACGATGCCTGGGTCATCGGCGACGAGCAATGCGTAGTCATCGACTGGGCGGGGTACGCCGACTACGCCAAGCGACGCGACTAAATCGACATCGGCCGCATATTCCTCGCCAGCACCGGCCGGAGCAGCATCTCGATTGACTCAGGGTGTGTTGACCAGGCGCCTTTCGCCATGGAAGTGGAATGACTGCGTTCTGACGCGCCTCGAGCAGCCGGAATTACCTCAGTAACCCGGACACTGTTCCTCGCTCACAATCATCCTGTACACCCTGCACCCTCCGTCATGCCCGCCTGCAACCATCGGCCACTGATGCAGCGGGATTCCGTCCATGCGCGGGGGCAGCGTCCTGAATCTGTTGCCGCGAGTGAAGGCCGCCGCTGAGGATGCTCTCGTGCGTTCGGGCCCGAGACAGCGTCACGGGACCGTCAGTGGTTGCTCATCCTTGAGGGATGATGACACCGGCCGCGGACGCCCAGAACATTAACAAGAGTCGCCAGGATTCCAGCCTGACGAAATGATGCCGCGAAACCTTCCCTTCCCTTTCAACATCCGGCGTCAGAACAGCCTCAGCTACCTGAAGAAAAGGTCTTCGTGATGAACAAACACCAACTGATCGCCGACCACGGTCTGATCGGTGATCTGCAGACGACGGCGCTGGTTGCTACAGACGGCACTCTTGATTGGTTCTGCAGCCCACGCTTCGATTCGCCCAGCATATTCGCCTCCTTGCTCGACCATGAGCGCGGAGGCCACTTCACCACGCGGCCTCGCGAGGAAGCATTTGCAACGAAGCAACTCTATTTCCCCGATACAGCGATCCTCATTACGCGTTTCCTGACTGAAGCAGGGGTCGGAGAACTCACCGACTTCATGATTCCCACCACCGGCACTGCCCCCAGCCAGCAGCACCGGCTTGTGCGGATGTTCCGATGCGTACGCGGGAAAATCTCGTTCGACATTGAGGTTGCTCCCCGGTTCGACTACGGACGTCAGAGCCATGAGCTGAGTGTCTCTGATTCCGGCGCAGTCTTCGACGCCGGCGAGACACGTCTGAGTCTCAGCCTCATCCGTGAGCAGGATGACGAACGGCTAGGGCGTTCCATATCCACCGACGAAGGTATGCTGCGGGCCGTCCTCGACCTTGAGGAAGGTCAAATGCGCGGGGTCGTGCTGGAAACCGGCCCGGATGTTTCCCCCACGTTCATACGACCGGCGGAGGCCCAACAGTTGGCCGACGACACCGCGCACTTTTGGCATGACTGGCTCAGTCAATCCACTTATACGGGACGGTGGCGCGCGGTCCTGGAGCGGTCGGCCATCACGCTTAAGCTGCTGACCTATGCCCCCAGCGGAAGCCTGGTGGCTGCTCCCACAGCCGGTCTTCCGGAACAGATCGGCGGGGAACGCAACTGGGATTACAGATTCACTTGGGTCCGCGATGGATCATTCTCAGTTCACGCACTGCTTCGCATGGGATTCGTCGACGAGGCTGTCGCCTTCAGCCAGTGGCTCCGCAACCGTGTTACCGAGCCACGCGCGGAAGGCTCCTACCCGCTGGACATCATGTACCGCGTTGATGGCAGCTCCGACCTCCACGAGGAGGTCCTGAAGGATTGGAAGGGCTATCGCGGCTCCTACCCGGTGCGGATTGGAAACGGAGCCGCTGACCAACTCCAACTGGACATTTACGGCGAAGCGCTCGATGCGATGTACTACCTCGACGGCGCAGGCGTCGGAATCGGACAATCCGGTTGGCTCGCCATCTCCGAATTGCTCAATTGGCTCGCCGATAACTGGGACCAGCCGGAAGAAGGGATCTGGGAGACCCGGGGCGGCCGCAAAGACTTCACGTACGGAAGACTCATGTGCTGGGTCGCGTTTGACCGGGGCATCCGACTCGCCACATCGCATGGGCGGCCGGCGCCACTCGCCCGATGGATAGCTGAACGAGACGCCATATACCAGCAGATCATGGAAAAGGGGTGGAGCAGCGAACGCCAGGCATTCGTCCAGCAGTATGGAGATGAGGTCCTCGACGCCGCGCTGCTGAAGATGCCCCAGGTCGGCTTCGTGTCCCCGCAAGATCCCATGTGGCAGTCGACCCTCCGGGCGATGGATACAGAGTTGGTCTCAGATAGCTTGGTCTACCGTTACGACCCCAGCGCCTCCCCCGACGGGCTGCGTGGTTCGGAGGGGACATTCTCACTCTGCACGTTCCTCTACGTAGATGCCCTGGCACGGTCAGGGCGGCTCGAAGAGGCACGATTGACATTCGACAAGATGCTGACTTACGCAAACCACGTCGGGTTGTACTCCGAGGAGATCGCTGCCACCGGAGAGCAGATCGGCAACTTTCCACAGGCGTTCACGCATCTGGCACTCATCGACGCCGCCATGACCCTCAACGAGCGTCTGGACGCCGCGCAGAATGGTCGGCGATTTAGGGGCCAGACAGGGCACACGTCGCCGTAAGACCGTAGTCAACGTCCCGACCGTATGGGGCCGCTGCGTCGCCCGGCCATCCCCAGTGGTTTTGCGCCAGTGGTTATACGGCGTCGCGTGGATGCCCAATGGGCGGCGCGCTGAATTCAGTTGGGCGTGCACAGTTGCAGCTGAGAAGGGGTTCTCCCCCGACGGTCATGACAGGAGCCTCGCTTTCGCGGCGGCGAATTCCTTGTCAGTCAATACGTGGGCGGCGTGCAGTTCCGCGAGTATCTCCAGCTGATCAGCCAGCCACTCTTTACCGGCAGGCGTCGCGGACGGGACACTCGGCGCCCGCTGTTCAGCAGCCCGCCGGGAACGCACTCGATCATCGATTGAACCTGCTGTTACGCGCGCCGCACCCGAGATGGCAGCAGATCTCGCTATGGTCCCGAGCAGCCCGGGCAGGCCGCTTCTTGCAAAAGTCATCAGAATTCTGGGTCCGTGTCCGGTTCAGGTCGCGGAAATGCCGGCTGCTTCGACGGCGGCGACCACAGTGTCGTGGGGAATTCTCGCGTATAGGGTGGTTACGCCTCCTGAATCCTGTACGGCATCAGAAAGGTGCTGCGCCCAACGATGTTCCAGAGCTAGTACCAATGCTGTTTCGTTGTTTCCTATTGATTCAGCAGCGACTTCGAGGTCCGTGTCGCTGAGCAGCGTCAGCAACCGGGGATGGTCAATGAGGCCAGACCAGGCCTCCTGAAGGTGGTCTTCCAGGTCGCGAACGTGCACTACTCCGAACTGGTCTCTCGATAACAAAACCAGATCGATGATAGTCACCGCTCCAGGCCTGACCGCCTCCCTCAGCGCATCGATGACGGTTGGGTCGACCTCCGATCGCCGAAACGCACAGATCATCACTTCAACGGGTCCGACTTTCATGTGTGGCTCCTGTTGGCCGGAACTGCAAGTCCTATAAATATTCCCTATGCCGAACCGGTCAGACCTCACCCGCCCCGGATGATCTGATGCCATGGCAGCCACGCGACCGATCGTGTGATCCCTATCGGCTGCTATACACGCCCCAGAAATACCGCTTGGCCCTTGTTGAATCGCATCGTCTGCGCCTAGCATGAGCGACGTGGGACATATCTCGCCTAGTCCCCAGTTCAAGATCAAGCCCCCCCGTCGCGCGGAGCTGGCAATTGAGCGTCCGCGTTTGTGCGAGGCCCTGTCGGTTGCCGCCGATTCGCACAGGCTCATACTCGTCGAAGCTCCCGCGGGCTACGGAAAGTCGACGATCTTGAGCGACTGGGTTCGGGATACCACCAAGGCTTCAGGATGGCTCACCCTCGACCGCTTTGACGTACGGCCCGATCGGTTGTTCCGCGGCGTCTTAGCCGCCATACAGTCGGCAGCCGACGGATTGTCCCCCGTGATGAACGACATCCTGCTTGCCCATGATCAGTCTGAGGCCGGGGACGAAGTTGCATCCTATGACCACCTCCTCGCGGCGCTCGACCTATTGGAGGAACCCCTTGCCCTCGTCCTAGATGACGTGCATCTGGCCGGCCCGGGACTGGCCGACGGTATTGTAGGTGTGCTCACCAGCTCAGCCCCTCCGGCATTACGGCTAGTACTCTCGGGCCGTGACCATTCTTCCTTGCGGTTGGAGAAACTCCGCTATGGCGACGGGTTGGAGGAATTCCGCACCACTGAATTGGCCTTCACCTTTCAGGAGGCTACGGAGTTGGCGTTCAGCCTTGGACGGGCCGCCGAGGTGGATGTTGAAGCGGTTTGGAGGGCCACCGGTGGGTGGCCGGTGGCCCTCCATGCCGGCCTGGGTGGAACCCACGCCCATAAGGAGCACGACGACGGTTCCGGCGCATTTCCCGCGGCGCGAGCCTTCACCGAATACATTGCCGAAGAAGTTCTCGGCCAACTTGACCCAACGCTGGCAGACTTCGTTTTGCGAGCCACGACCTGCGACTGGCTTGAGCATGCACTCGCAATCGAACTGTCCGGTGTGCAAACCGGCGGAATCCTCCTCCAAGAGTGCATCAGAAAGGGCCTGTTCATCGAGGAGAAGGTCTCACGCGGCGACAAGTCCGTCTACCAGTGGCAACCCCTGTTTGCAGCCCAGTGTCGGGAAATACTGGAGGAGCGCAACCCAGTTCTCGCGGAGCACCTTCACCGGATTGCCGCCCGCTACTACCAGGACCTCGACATATCCGAGAGTGTCAGCCATGCCCTTCAGGGGCAAGAACCTCAGCAAGCCGTGACCTCCCTTGTAGCTCACTGGTTGGAGTATCTGCTGCGCAACGGCCTCTACCCCCTCGAACAGCTGTGTCTCGACCTGCCGGCACCATGGTGTGACCACGCCGGAGTACTCATGATCAGGTCTGTGTGCCGTGCGCTGGCGGGTGACGCACAGTCCGCCGTCGATCTTGCCGACCGAGCGCTTGAGGGTGTTTCTGCACTGGACGCCGCGCCCCGGAGACGGTTCGAACTGTACGTGGACTTGCTCGGATTGATGCCCACCCCAGGCATGCCTCTGCCTGGACAGGCTCGCGTTCGTCAGCACGAGGAAGTTCAACCCACACTTCTGGCACCCTCGGCCGCAGACACGGCGGATGCAAGCCATGTGGCAGTGGCAGATGAAGTAATCATCACCTCGGAGATCGCGTTGGCATATGCACTGGCGGGCGATTTGGCGGCCGCTGATAAGCGAGTGGTCCACGCCTTAAGCGGAGCCGACGAACTCGGATGGAGCCCGGAGGGCCGGATGGCAGGCCTCTGGCTGGCACAAGGGATCTCAAGCTACTGGATTGATGATCTGCCGGGCGCTCGAACGCACCTGGACAACGTCCTGCCCTCGGGAACTCAGGCCTCTTCGATCGACAAGCTATGCGCTGTCTACCGGATCCTGGTCGATTGTGCCAGGGGCGATTCCGCCCAGATCGCCGCCTCCGGCGAGATGCTGTTGTCGCTTCGAGATCGGGGACTGTACGGACCTTCATGGAATGCGTTTTCGACGATGGCAAGCGCAAAAATTGCCGAAGCCGAAGGAGACCTGGCCGGCGCGCTGGCGATTGCAAAGCCTCTTCAGGACGCAAAGAATCCTCCACTGGTGATTGCGTTCCTTGCCGAGCTACTCAGGCGCGGCGGCAAATTTGCCGAGGCGCTGTACTGCACGCACGCCGTGACGGAACGAGAGCGTAACTCATACACGGGCACTAGTATCGCCCTGACCGAGGCCCTCCTGGCCTCCCAGGACGGCGACTTGGCTGCGGCGCACGAGCGGCTTGAGCATGCGGTTTCTCTCGCGGAGCCGCAGCGCATCTTGCGCCCATTCGCCGACCGTAGAGACGAACTATCTGGACTTCTTATGCGGCACGCGGTGTGGGGCACCGCGCACGAGGCGTTTGTTGCGGCCCAGCTAAAGGAGAATACCCACGGCGACAACCTGACGACGTTTCTCTACTGGCGTCTCACGGAGCGTGAACTGGAAGTCCTTGCCTATATGCGCTCAATGATGACCGCTGCGGATATCGGAAAGGCACTTTTCATTTCGGTGAACACGGTCAAGACGCACCAGCGATCGATTTACCGGAAGCTCGGCGCGGCAAGCCGGCGGGACGTTCTCAAGATTGCTGCGGCCCGCGGAATCATCTAGAGATTCAGATGTGGTCGAGGCCGAGCTGCTCGGTTTCCGGTTTCATACTCTAGGGGTGAGGTCTGGGTTCAATCCTGTCCCGATATCCCTGGCGGCTTTCCTGCCCTGCTCGCAAAGAGGCGGCCTCCCCTAAGGGAGCGCCGCCACCGGGGGCCCTATCTACGCCCCTACCTATGACGGTTTCATCCTCGGTGCGGACGCTGTGAAGATCCTTTTGTCATGACCTGTGTCGATGCCTTCCTGATAAATCCTTTGGATGGCGGGCCAATCAGAGCGCTGCATGCTTCTCAGGGTTGCTGTGGCGCTCATAGGTTGGCCAGGATGCCTGTGACTTTGTCCAGGGCGCCGGGGGCCAGGGAGTAGTAGGCCCAGGTGCCCCGCTTTTCGCGATGCAGCAGGCCGGCATCCACCAGGATTTTCAGGTGGTGGGAGACGGTGGGCTGGCCGAGGTCCAGGGGTTCGGTGAGGTCGCAAACGCACGATTCGCCCGAGGCTTCGGCCTTGACGATGGAGAGCAGGCGCAGTCGGTTCGGGTCGGACAGGGCCTTGAAAATGATGGCCTTTTCCTTCGCCGCTTCGGCGCCCAGAACTGTCCCCGCTGGGGGGCAGCAGGTTTCTTTCGTGGCCGGTTCAAGGATGGGCAGCGCATTCATGCACACCATTATGCCCGAACATTGACCGCCATCAATGTATGAGGGCGGCATGCCCGTTTCTGCCGGCGAGTAACTCATGCATGCAGTGACGGTCAGGATCCGTCCTTCTGCGAAGGGTGCGGGACAACAACGTCGTCGGCCATGCGCGACGCCGCTGGGAAGAGGAGCACAAGGAGGCCGACACCCACTGCCGCACCGACCAGCTGCGCCAGCACGAAACCGGGGACCGAGCTCGGCGCGATGCCGGCAAACGTGTCGCTGAAGATGCGGCCGACCGTTACCGCCGGGTTGGCGAAAGACGTCGAGGAAGTGAACCAGTACGCCGCGCCAATGTATGCGCCCACAGCGGGAGCCGCGAGGATACCCCGTCTAGTGGCAGCCAGGGAGAAGATCAGCAGAACGAGCCCAGCGGTCGCAACCACCTCGCCCAGCAGTGTTCCCGCAGTGGCTCGGTCCTTGGCCGAGATGGACGTACCCACCTCGAACATGGCGTTGGCGAGCACGCTACCCCCGATGCCCCCGACCATCTGCGCCACCACATACGTGCCCAACTCCGCAAGGGTCAAGCCGGTGCGGCTGCGCCTGCCCAGGAGCCAGTCAGCGAGGGACACCACAGGATTAAAGTGTGCGCCGCTGACCGGTCCAAACATGAGGATCAGGACCGTCAGGCCCAGCACCGTGGCGGTGCTGTTCTGCAGCAACTGCAGTCCCACATCATTCGGGGACAGCTGCTGCGCGGCAATGCCCGAGCCGACGACGATGCAAACAAGCAGGGCCGTGCCGAGCATCTCGGCGACAGCGCGGCGCCACAAGGGCGGCTGATGTGAAGTCATAAGATCCAGCTTGACCGAAGAAATTAACTCAGTCAAAATTGAATCAATGACTACTGAGCTAACCGAGGACTTTCAGGCGCGTGCCGCAAAGCATGCAGCCCTCGCAGACCCTGCCCGCCTGCGCATCATCGACCTGCTGACTCTCGGCGACTACTCGCCGACGGAACTGCAGGCCGAGCTCGGCATCCCCTCCAACCTGCTGTCCCATCACTTGCGCACGCTGGAAACTGCCGGGCTCGCGACCCGCCACCGCTCGGAGGCGGACAAACGGCGCAGCTATGTCAGGCTCACCTCCGGGGCGCTGGAGGGACTCTCCCCCGGGCGGGAGCACGGAGTGCGCCGCGTCCTCTTCGTCTGCACGCACAACAGCGCTCGGTCGCAACTGGCGACGGCCCTATGGCGACGCGTGAGTGAAATCCCGGCAACGTCGGCGGGCACGCATCCGGCAGACCGCGTCGCCCAAGGGGCCATCGACATCGCAAAGCGGCACGGCATCAACCTCGGGAAGGCGAGTCCGCGTCAGCTGGCTGACGTCGTAACGAGTGACGACTTCATCGTCACTGTGTGCGACAACGCACACGAGGAACTCCCCGGCCTGGAAGGAATCCACTGGTCAGTACCGGATCCTCTCCGGCTGAATACCAACGTCGCTTTCGAACACGCTTTCCTCGACATCTCCAACCGCATCAGCGATCTCGCACCACGCCTGCACGCCGCCTGAACGGTCATGGGCAGGACAACCGCACGCACATATTGACAATCATCAATATAGTGCCGGATACTCCATCCATCGACAAGCATCAATACCGAGTCGGTGCAGCAAGGGAGCGGGCCGCACACCCAACCAGACCCACCATCAATTTGAATCCCAGGAGTAACCCGTGAGCACCGATACCACCAAGAAGCCTTCCGTCCTCTTCGTCTGCGTCCACAACGCAGGCCGTTCGCAGATGGCGGCGGCATTCCTGACCACCATTGCTGAAGGCGCTATCGAGGTCCGCTCCGCCGGCTCCCAGCCCGCGGACCAGGTCAACCCGGCCGCGGTGGAGGCCATGGCCGAACTCGGCATCGACATGTCCGCCGAGATCCCCAAGGTCCTCACCACCGAGGCCGTCAAGGAGTCCGACGTCGTGATCACCATGGGCTGCGGCGACGAGTGCCCCTACTTCCCCGGCAAGCGCTACGAGGACTGGGTCCTCGAGGATCCGGCCGGGCAGGGCGTGGACGCTGTCCGTCCCATCCGCGACGAGATCAAGACCCGCATCGAGGGATTGATCGAATCCCTGATCCCGGCCGCCAAGTAGACCAATCCGAATGAGAGCAGCAGGAGAGAGCTTCGTGAGCACCGACGTCCAGACCGAACAGCTGATCATCATCGGATCCGGCCCGGCAGGCTACACCGCCGCCGTTTACGCCGCCCGCGCAGGCCTGCGGCCGCGGGTGATTGCCGGAGCGGTCACCGCCGGCGGCGCCCTGATGAACACCACCGAGGTGGAGAACTTTCCCGGTTTCCCTGACGGTATCCAGGGCCCGGACCTGATGGAACAAATGCGCGTCCAGGCAGACAGATTCGGGGCGGTCATCGAGTACGACGACGTCTCCGCCGTCTCGCTCAAGGGCCACCTCAAAGAGGTGACCACCATGGGCGGGAACACCTATCGGGCACCAGCGGTCATCCTGGCCACCGGTTCCGCCTACAAGGAACTCGGCCTGCCGGAGGAGAAGAAGTTCTCCGGCCACGGGGTCTCCTGGTGCGCCACCTGCGACGGGTTCTTCTTCCGCGAACAGGACATCATCGTGGTCGGCGGCGGCGACTCGGCCATGGAAGAAGCGCTCTTCCTGACCCGCTTCGGCAAGACCGTCACCGTCGTCGTCCGCCGCGACACCCTGCGCGCCTCAAAGATCATGGCCCAGCGTGCGAAGGACAACGAGAAGATCCGTTTCGCCTGGAACAGCGCCGTCACCGCCATCCACGGCGACGGCAAGGTCACTGGCGTCACCTTGACCGACACCGTCAACGGAACCGCCACGGACCTGCCCGCGACCGGGATCTTCGTGGCCATCGGGCACCTGCCGCGCACCGAACTGGTCAAGGGACAGGTCGATTTGGACGACGAGGGCTACATCAAGGTCGACGCCCCCACCACGTGCACGAACCTCCCCGGCGTCTTCGCCTGCGGCGACGCGGTGGACCACCGGTACCGGCAGGCCATCACGGCCGCTGGCACCGGCTGCTCCGCGGCCTTGGACGCCGAACGCTACCTGGCAGCCTTGGAAGACACCGACAGCATCGCCACCGCACTCGTTGAGGAGAGCATCCATGCTTGAGAACACTGAAACCGAGACTCTGCAGCTTCCCGTCGCCGTCATCGGCGCCGGTCCGGTCGGGCTGGCAGCCGCCGCCCACCTGCTCGAACGCGGGCTAAAGCCGGTCATCTTCGAAGCAGGCGACACGCCTGCCGCGGCAATCGACGCGTGGGGACACATCCGGCTCTTCTCGCCGTGGCGGTACAACATCGACGCCGCCGCACGCCGGCTGCTGGCCGGAACCGGTTGGCAGGAACCGGACCCGGAGGCACTTCCCATCGGCGCCGGACTGATCGAGCAGTACCTGAATCCGCTGGCATCGGTCCCCGCGATCGCCGGCGCCCTGCGGACTTCCCGCCGGGTCACCGCCATCAGCCGGGACGGCCTGGACAAGACGCACTCCCGCGGCCGGGAAACCACCCCGTTCCTGGTCCGGGTCGAAGACGCCGAGGGCGCGACCACCGATCATCGTGTCCGCGCCGTCATCGATGCTTCCGGCACCTGGAACACCCCGAACCCGCTCGGGCAGGCCGGGCTCCTAGCGGAAGGGGAGGTTGAAGCCCGCGCGGCGGGATTCATCACCGACCCGCTGCCCGATGTCACAGGACGCGGCCGGGCCCGCTTCGCCGGCAAACACGTTCTGGTCGTCGGTGCGGGGCACTCGGCCGCCAACACCCTGCTGTCGCTGGGCGAGCTGGCGGCGCAGGAACCCGGCACCCGGATCAGCTGGGCCATCCGCCGCAACTCTGCGGCCACCTTGTACGGGGGCGGCAACCTCGACGGCCTGCCGGCCCGCGGAGCACTCGGCTCCCGCCTGCGCGCCCTGGTCGAGGACGGAGCCGTCGAGCTGCACACCTCGTTCACGATCACCGGCTTAAAGAGCGCAGACACCTTGGCCGTCCTCGGAACCACAGCTGATGGCCAGGCGCAGCTGGACGTGGACCTGCTGGTGCCGGCCACCGGCTTCCGCCCGGATCTGGACATGCTGCGCGAAGTCCGGCTGGACCTGGACCCGGCGGTGGAAGCCCCGCGGGAACTCGGCCCGCTCATCGACCCTGAATTCCACAGCTGCGGTACCGTCGAACCCCACGGCGCGAAACTGTTGTCCCACCCGGAGAAAGATTTCTACATCACCGGGATGAAGTCCTACGGCCGTGCGCCGACCTTCCTGATGGCCACCGGCTACGAACAGGTCCGTTCCATCGCCGCGGCACTGGCAGGCGACCAGGAGGCAGCTGACAACGTCGAACTCGTCCTGCCCGAAACCGGTGTCTGCTCCTCCGACCTCGGCGGCAGCTGCGACACAACCCCCACGCCAGCAGGCACCGACGAGGCATCCTGCTGTGCAGCTCCCGAGCCGGCGTTCCTCGGCATCCCCACCGGGCTGGCACATGGACGCTCCGCCGGGCAGGAGCGCACACCGAGTGTCCTGTTCATCTGTGTGAAAAACGGCGGTAAGTCGCAGATGGCGGCCGGCCTGATGCGTGATCTGGCTCGCGGAACCGTTGAGGTGGAATCGGCCGGGACCAAACCCGGCAACGCGATCAACGCGCTTTCGGCCGATTCCCTGGCCGAACTTGGCATCGACATCAGCGCCGAGAAGCCCAAACCCGTCGCTGACGCCGCGCTGCGGGATGCTGACGTCGTCGTGACCTTGGGCCCCGAGGCTGAGGTCACGGTCCCGGAGGGCACCCGCTACGAGAACTGGGACACCGACGAACCCTCTGAACGCGGCATCGAGGGCATCGAGCGGATGCGCTTGATCCGCGACGACATCCACCGACGCGTCCAAGAGCTCCACGCCGAACTCACCGGCTCACAACCCAGCGCCTGACCCCGCGCTTCCACCGTAGGTCACTCCCCGGCAAGGACAGGACGAAAGTGCAGCACACAGGATCAACCGGCGAAACACGTGACGTCGACGTCCTCGTTATCGGTGGAGGTCAGGCTGGCCTTGCCGCGGGGTTCTACCTGAACCGTCTGCGGCGGGACGCGGCCGCCGGTAGGTCCGGCCCGGCCCCGAACTTTGCCATCCTCGACGCCAATAACCGGGCCGGCGGTGCCTGGCAGCACTATTGGGACAGCCTGGAACTGTTTTCCCCGGCCGCCTACAGCTCCTTGCCCGGCTACCAGATGCCGCCCTGGCATGGCCAAGGCAACCCTTCAGCGGACCATGTCGTGGACTACCTGCGCACCTATGAGGCCCGCTACAGTCTGCCCGTCCACCGGCCCGTCACCGCCACTGCAGTGCAGCAAACCACCAACGGGTATACGACGGAAACCGATAACGGACGGTGGACCAGCAGGGTCGTCATCAGTGCTACCGGGAACTGGAACGCCCCCTACATCCCGCAACTGCCCGGCAGCGAGCAGTTCCTGGGGCGGCAGCTGCACACGGCCGACTACAGGGACCGGCACGGCTTTGCCGGGCTGAAGGTGATCGTGGTTGGCGGCGCGAACTCCGGAGCGCAGATCGCGGCGGACCTCACCGCCGTCGCGGCCGTCACCTGGGTGACCCGGAAGCCGCCGCACTACCTTCCCGATGACATCGATGGCCGGGCACTGTTCCAGATCGCCACCCAGCACGCCCGCGCAGTCGCGAACGGCGAACCCAGCCCGGGCGGCGTCGCCTCCTTCGGCGACATCGTTGCCGTACCCGCCGTCAGGGCAGCACGAGACGCCGGACACCTACAGGCCTCGCCGATGTTCTCCCGGTTCATCCCCGGCGGTGTCCAATGGGACAACGGACACGAGCTGGAAGCCGACGTCATCATCTGGTGCACCGGATTCCGGCCCGATCTGCAGCACCTGCAACCCCTGGGTCTTACCACCCGCAACGGCATCCCCGAAACGTCGGCGGCCCTAGCCAGCCGGTCTACCGACTGCCCCGGTCTGTTCTTCCTCGGCTACGGCGACTGGTGCGGACCCGCATCGGCCACCCTCATCGGCGCCGGGGCCATGGCCCGCGACACCGTGGCCGCGGCAGCTGCCTCGGGCGCACCACCGGTCCCTTCCACCGAGAGCCAACTGCAGGACGAACTCCACCAGTAGCGACAGCAAGCCTTCAGCCACCCACCAACGCCACGCATTCAAAGGGGAACAATGTGAACGACGAAAACGATGACCGGCTGAAAGGCGTGGCTCCCGCCGAAGACATCCTCGGCAGAATCAGCCAGGAACTGGCCGGCAAGTTCACAGGAATCTTCACCCCGGAAATGGTCGACCGCTATGTCTTCGAGTCCTACACGGCCTTAGCCAGGACCGCCCGGATCACCACCCACCTCCCGTCCACCACGCGCCACTTTGCCTACGACCGGCTCACGGCCTTGGCCCATTCGAAAGGAAGCCGTCCCAGCGGCAAGCCCGAAGTCCTCTTCGTTTGCGTACACAACGCTGGCCGTTCTCAAATGGCCGCCGCTCTGCTCAAACACCGCGCGGGCGACACCGTCAACGTCCGCTCAGCCGGATCGATGCCCGCCGAACGCCTCTTGCCCAACGTCACCGCCGTGATGAACGACCTCGGCATCAACCTCGAGCAGGAGTTCCCTAAACCCCTGACCGACGACGTCGTTCGGGCAGCCGACATTGTTGTGACCATGGGTTGCGGGGATACCTGCCCCATCTACCCCGGAAAACGATACGAAGACTGGCAGATCGACGCCCCAGAGGACCGCTCCTTGAAAGAAGTGCTGGCAATCCGCGACCAACTCGACCAACTCGTTCAAGGGCTTTTGGCCAGCCTGTCCCCTGGATTGAGGTCTTGAACGATGACAGTGGAACTGACGTCCGTACTCACATGTCCGGATGCGGGCAGGAAACCACCTCACAGATGCCGACCGATGCCTGTCAGTTCTTCTGGGTGCGCCCGGCATGCAAGCAGCGCCTGCGGGCCCCGATGGGGATTGCTGCGTGTTCTGTTCCTTCCGGATTGCCCCCCTGCTCAAGCAGACGCCCACTGCCTCGAACTAGCTTTCGTGCAAAAAGTGAACCTTCTCGATCGCCGCCTTCACGCCGGGGTGTCATTGGTCTCAAGATGAGACGGAAAATCCAGTTCCCGCCAACCGTTCGGCCTCAACCTCTGCCCGGGTAAGCGAAATGAAATGCTCGGCGTAGTGCAGGCGCGGATCCGACTCGAGGGCGCCATCGAGTCGCGGGGCGCACTCGATGCCACCTCGCCCCGGTTCATGGCGACGTAGAGGGCCGGGACCCCGCCGTTGAGTGCGTCGGCACGATGTTGTGGTTGAGGCGGAACAGGTTCTGCGGGTCGAAGCGGTTTTTCAGGGCCACCAGCCGGTCGTACGTTTTCGGCCCGTAGGCCTGGCGTGCGGCTTCGGTGGCGTCGTAACCGACTTCTGCACCGAGGAAGTTGACGTATTGGCCGTGCTCGGCAAGCGGCTGCATATTGGCGTAGGCCTTCCGGGCGAACCCGCTGAGCCGCTCGTCCTCCGCTGGGTCCTTCCAGAAGCCGTAGACGTTCAGCCAGTACTTCGCCGAACGGTTGGGAAACGCTGTCGCATCCTCGGGCACACGCCCGAAGGCCCCTTGCATGTGGTGGATGTCGATCCCCGTTCCGAACCACGTCACCTCGGAGGCGAATCCGACCAGGACATCGACGGCCTCTTCATCCAGCCTGGAGAATGACACGTTCTTCCAGTACCCCCGGGCTCCCTTGGGAAAGAGGCTGTCCATGGCGGACTGCCACTCCAGCCAGGCCGCGGGCCCCACTTCCTCCTCGTCCGGGGGTGCCGCTTCCCGCAGCTGCCCAATCAACTCGAGCCCTGGCTGATGGTTCTCGGAGGCCCAGGCAAAGCCGATGATCATCCACGGCTCCTCCCCCATCTCGAAGTCGGGCGGCAGCACCAGGATCGAGATGATCGGGTTCATCTCATCGGGCAGGTCCTGGGTCCAGCGATCAAAGGCATGCAGGGCGTCCCTCCAGCGCTCCGGGCGGTAGAAGAAATTTCCACCCAGTACGGCAACCGGCAACGGACGGGCCCGGAAGGTGAAAGATGAGACCACTCCGAAGTTCCCGCCCCCACCGCGCAGGCCCCAGAACAGCTCGGGGTTTTGCTTCTCGCTGACCTGCAAGTGTTCGCCTGTGGCGGTGACGACGTCCGCGGAGACAAGGTTGTCCAAGCTCAGCCCGTTGGACCGGGTCAGCCAGCCCACACCGCCACCAAGGGTCAGCCCGGCGACCCCGGTCGCGCTGATCACCCCGAGCGGTACGGCAAGTCCGTGCGGAACAGTGGCATGGTCGACGTCCGCCAAAGTCGCCCCGGGTCCGACGGTCACAAGCCGTTGCCCTGCTTCAACCTCCACACCGCGCAACTGGCCCAAATCCAGCACCAGGCCGCCTTCGACCGTGCCATGGCCGGCGATGTTATGCCCGCCCCCGCGCACAGCCAGCGGCAGCCCGGTGCTCCGCGCCATGTCCAGGACGTGGTCGATGTCAGCAACGGTGCCCGCCCGGATAACCGCCCGCGGGTGCACGTCGATCATGCCGTTCCACACTGCCCGGGCCTCGTCGAAGAGCGGATCCTGCGGTTCAATCACCGACCCGGCCAAGTGGCTGCGCAGCTCCTGCAGCGCGCGGTCGGTTTCGCCGTCCTGGTCGCCATGATCCATTGTGTTCATCGGTCTGTTGCTTCCCTGACGCGGGGGTGTGACGTCCTTTAATCCAGCAGTGGATTGAATTTCGCCGGTGCCGGCGATGCCGGGCGGTACCTGCCCCAGGACGCGCCCTGAGGTGTTCCGGCCCGGGAATACGGTCCAGCCGACAATGCACTGGAACAGCGCGTGGTGGCCTCAAGTATAGATTCGCCGGAGTCACCGGACAACAGACCCACCGGAGTGCCTGCTTTTCAAGAAAAGAGCGAATTGGCCGATCTTCCCTGAAGACCCTGACATGGAGCACCCCTCCGCCCTGCTCAGACAAGCCAGGGGGTCCGGGAAGCCGCCGTCCGCCGTCATCATGCAGGAACGACAACCCCTGGGCGCCCGGTCAGAGCGGAGTAGCATACCGAAATGGATTACCCGGGAGATGCCGGGCAAGGGCTGGCGCCGCCACTGCCAGGGACCGTCCAGCCGGCAACCGCACTAGCCTGGAGGGTCGTATGGGACAGCATGTGAAGGCCGGGGAGCTGGAGACCTGGACGGAGCAGGTCGGCCAGGGGCCCGACGTGCTGCTGATCGGCGGGCTCGGGGACACCGTGGAGTCCTGGCAGTGCCAGCTCGACGGGCTGGCGGACCGTTACCGGATGACGGCCTTCGACAACCGCGGGGCTGGCCGGACGGCCATGCCCCAGGGGCAGCCGACTGTGGAGGCGATGGCTGACGACGCTGCCGCGGTGCTGCCCTCGTTGGGAGTCTCCTCGGCCCATGTGGCCGGGTCTCCGGCGGCAGCATCATTGCCCTGGAGCTCGCGCTGCGCCACCCCGAAGCCGTCCGCAGCCTGGTGCTGCAAAGCACCTGGTCAGCGATGGACGACTTCATGCAGACGATGATCCGGGCCTTCCACTGGCAAGCCGAGCTGGCGCCCAGCGAGCGTGACTTCCTGGAGGGGGTTCTTCATCTGGGTCTACACCGCCAGGGCCCACAATGACGGGACGGTCGACCGGTTCATCGAGGACGCCATGGCCTTCCCACACAAGCAGAGCACGGAGGACTTCCTCGCCTTCGCCGATGCCTGCGCGCGGCACGTAACGGCCGGCAGACTGAACGCCATTCAGGTTCCAATACTGGTACTCGCCGGCGGCGCCGACAGGATGAGCCGCCCTGAGCTCGGTAAGGGGGTGGCCGATGAGATCCCCGGAGCCCGGTTCGAGGTAATGGAGGAGGAAGCGCACCAGCCCTTCCAAGAGGTCCCGGACGCTTGGAACGCGCGGGTGGATGAGTCCTGGCAGGAGGCGGAGAGGCTCCACTCGGGTACGACGTCGAGCTTACCCCGGCACCCGTTGTCCTTTTGAGTGTCGGAACGCGGGGCAGCAGCGCCTGCCATTCCGGGATCCCCGGTTCAAGGACTGTTGGCCAGTGACTCGCTTTCGGCCCGAGGCCTCGCTCTCGTCTAGGCGGATCGCCCCGCCAACCAGGCGAAAGCAACCCCGCCCGAAGTTGCTGCCCCAGCCTAGCTGGGCGGCCACTCCAGTCTGCCTTGGCCATCGCGCAGAGACGGAAGCACAGGCGGAGGGCCTGCAACGAGATACAAACGCATCACTCGCCGTGGCGGATGCGAGCCTGTGGAAATTGACCGTATGAGCCACTCCAGTCACCCAAAGTGGACTACATGTGGATCACGCTTTACGGACCCTTATGCACTCGCTGGAGCCGATTGGAGAGGCACTCCTACAGCCAGCCGGGAACACACTTGCCTGTCTCACTAGTGATACAGCAACGCGGAACAGGCCCGGGCAGTCGGTGGAACGGCTCCAAGATTCCCCTCTCCTTCCGCCTATCGGTTGCTACCCACATATCGTAGGGTGGCCTTGGCAGATCTCCGCTTCCTGTTTCCGCCGCAACTAAGCTCCTGGGTTCAGCACGTCGATTTCCGACGTTCCAACGAGATTCCCTCGAAGGCACCGTCAGGCGCCGGGGCGGCCCAAACCGTGCATGCGTCGGAGACAGGAAGGACCGTGGTGGATAAGTCAGACGTGCCGATGCCTGTCAAGGGCCCCGCCTTAGTCGGGGTAGTACAGGGGCAGCGGGCGGCAGTGGTACGGCGGGCAGCGGTCCTAGCCGTCGGCCTTGGTGTGGATTTGGTATGCGTGCATGTGGACGTCTCCACCTATGAGGAGACCCTGCCGAATGGGTCCAAGATTCTGTTGCCTATCGATTCCGATGGTGACTTCAGCTATGTGGAACGGACTGCCGAAGAAATCCAAACCAACCTGTCCGAGGCTCTGACCGGGTGCCGGGTGGCGTGGTCGTTCCGGACCGTGGCTGGTGAACCGGCGCGCGCCTTGTCTGATGTTGCAGATACGATCGGCGCGTCCATGATCGTGGTGGGAACACGCGAACCGGGCGTTGTCCACGCCCTCGAGGAAGTTCTCGTCGGGTCCGTGGCCGTTCATCTGGCCCATCATCAGCACAGGCCGGTGCTGATAGTCCCGCTCGATCCCCGCCCCTTCGAGTAAGGGCACGTAACTCCCCAATGCGGCCTATCGACTCCATTTACGGGTACGGTGGTCCGGCTCACGAACTGACCGTCCAGCCCTAGGCAAACGGCCCCTGCGCAGATGAGGGTGCTAGTTGGGCCGGCTGGTCCGCCGGATCTGGGCCAAGCGAATTCGGTGCAGCCCCGACCGGGATTACCCAACAACTACGTTCAGCGAGGCACACAAGATAACGCTGCCGCGGGCGAAGCTGACCGCCCGGGGCCTTGACTGTCGACGCATTGCATCGCAACGGGTCAACACGTCAGCGAGTCAGAACTACCTTCAACGCTTTGGTCTCTGCAGCACGGGTGAACGTGTCGTAGGCTTCAACGATCTCCGCTAGTGGGAAGTGATGTGTAGCAAACTTTTCCGCGGGGATCCGATGTTGGGCCACTAGTTTTAGGAGCATGGGGGTGGTGTTCGTATTGACTAATCCCATGCTGATGTTGATGTTCTGGATCCACAGATTTTCCAAGTGCAGTTCAACCGGCCTGCCGTGAACACCTACGTTGGCTACGTTTCCCCCTGGCCGGACTAGCTGCACGGCCATTTCGAAGGTTTCGGGGATCCCCACCGCTTCAATGGCTACGTCTGCCCCGAGCCCATTGGTTAGCGCGAATACTTGCTCTTTCCAATCCGGAGCCAGCGATGAGATGACGGTGGTGGCACCGAAGTCCCGTGCTTGGCTAAGGCGATGCTCGTCCAGATCCATTGCGATCACCGAGGCCGCCCCGTAGAGGCCTGCGGTAGCGATCGCAGCTAGGCCCACGGGTCCTGCGCCGACGACCACGACCGTGTCTCCGGGCTTGACTTTCCCATACTGGACTCCAATTTCGAACCCGGTCGGGAGAATGTCCGAGAGCATGACGGCTTGTTCATCCGTCACTCCCTCCGGGAGTTTGTGCAGCGAGTTGTCGGCGTACGGGACGCGCACAAATTCCGCCTGCGTTCCGTCGATAAGATGACCGAAGACCCATCCGATACCTGTTGCCCCCTCGTCCCCATGACAGTGGGAGTAAAGCCCCACCTTGCAGCTGGTGCAGTGCCCGCAGGATTTGATGCAGGAGATGATGACGCGGTCACCAACCCTGATGCCCATGACGGAAGATCCGGTCTCCATGACGGTTCCCACACCTTCATGTCCCAGGATTCTTCCGCTTTGAACAGCCGGGACGTCACCTTTGAGAATGTGAAGATCCGTACCGCAAATTGTGGTGGTATCCACGCGGACGATGGCGTCTGTCGGATTCTTGATGGAGGGATCCGAAACCTCGGTCCACGATTTCTTCCCGGGACCGTCGAATACCAGTGCTTTCACTTTCCATTCCTTTCTCGTTGCTCGGCCAGTGCTGAAGCTGAGGAGCCATCCCCGTCCGGTTGCGATCGCAGCGACGCGTACAAGCGGGCGGGTCAGGCACTAGAGTTGCTTGTCGAACGCGATGGCGTGTGCGGTCCCTCGATGGCGTGTGCGGTCCCTCACGGCCCCCGCACTATTTGGGGCAGATCCTCATCGCGCCTGCACTGTCGCGGAGTGGGTAGCAGGTACTCTAGGCGAGAAGCTTCAGGGCAGTGTCCCAGTTAAAGTGCTCATGCTCGGGATTCACTTGCAACGCCATGATCAGGAGCATAAACGCTTCCAGTTCGCGGGCCCAGCGGAGCGGCCCCACATCGATTGGACGCATACCTGACCGGGCAACTGCGGCGCTGACCTTTTCTTTTGCGGCCTCCGAATCGCCAGCGATGAAAACATCGAGTGGCTGGCCAGCGACGGTACCCACGACGAGAGTCTTTGGGAATGTTGTGTTGAACGCTTTCACAACTTCGGCCCGACCTTCAAGCATGGTTGCGGTCTCTTCCGCGGCTGAGGAGCCAGGCGACGTTGTCAGTCGGTCCATTGTCGTGTAGTCGACAGGATTGCTGATGTCAACTACCACTTTGCCGTCGAAACCGTCACCGTATTCGAGGAGAACCTCTCTGGTCGCTCCGTGGGGCACTGCAAGAATCACGACATTGCTCGTGATTGGACTGCCCATATATGCGCCGGATGCCCCGGGTCCGAGGGACTCTATGAGATCCCTCATCTGAGAGTCGTTCCTTCCAATAATCCGGACGTCGTGTCTGCCGGCGAGTAACCGGGTCGCAATGCCGCGGGCCATATGACCGCTGCCGATGATGTCAATTTCGGTCATGATCTCGCCTTTCAGTGCCCGATCAGCCGATTGGGCCGGGCATCTGCGTTTTCAAAATATGGATGACGGGTCTCTGCAGCAGCACCAACTAGATTGCCGCGCTGCTTGGGATCCCGGCTGCGTGTGGCTCGACCCGATGTCATGATTTCCGCTCTCGCCCAGCACGCAATTTGCGGACAAGCATCGGCTACTTCCGGCTTTGTTCAGGGCGTGGAACGTGCTTTCCCACTAGACGTACAGGCATGAGCATCAGGGTCGCACGCCCTGGATCCTTTCATAGACTGAAGCGGTACCTGAGGCCTTGACCATCTCCCCTCCTCACGGCGTGGCATGGCTAGCCGCGTGAAACGTGTATCTTCTTCTGGGGAGTTTCCTCGTCTTTCTGGGGAATTGGGGCCCGGACCTCTAGCACCCCATCCTTGTAGGTGGCGGTAATGTCTTCACCTTTTACTCCTCTTGGGAGGGGTACGCTACGGAAAAAAGAGCCGTAGCGGAACTCGGAGCGGTAGCTCTCCTTGTCCTTCTGCTCAGACTTCTCCTGCCGCTCCGCACGGATATGAAGTTGGTCATTAGCTAGTGATATTTGCACATCCTTCTCAGGGTCAATACCAGGAAGCTCCGCCCGAACAGTCAGCACGCCTTCTTTGGCTTCTTCCTCGACCCGGATCATCGATTTCTCCGCGTCGCTTTCAAAGAACCGCCGGAATGGTTCCATCAGCTCAAACGGGGAGCGGCGCTCAAACGGGGACCACCTCGACAAATCACTCATGTCATCATCTCCTTAGGACCAACCGACGGCACGGGCCCTGCCTCGTGCCGTCGGTCAACTAATGCCCCCTTGAATACGTGGAAGTCTAACGTCCCGCTTGTCTTTCAGGAAGAGGACTAGGAGATACGGCCTCCCTGCTTGGCAGGTCCTCTCGTGCAGCCCATAGCGCAGCAGCAGTAACCTGGATGTAGGGGCAACCGGGGCACCGTGTAGGTCTCGTTCGCCCCGGAGGTCCCGCGGCGGTCGGTACGTCGATTGGGCCGGCTTCGGGGCGCCTGGCTTGAACGCTTTCGATTATCTATCCTCCCGAACCGGTTGATCACTCTTGAGAGTTCGTAGCCGGCCGCCAGCATCAGCCCAACGTGCTGGGCAGCCTACAAATGTACCCTCGGTGTCTGCCCGGGACGTGGGCGCGTCGCTAGAATGAAGCCCTGGTATTGGCTGTGATCGCCGACGAAGACGATTTGGCCAACTCCACTCGTAGTCAACCAGGATCGGTGAAGACATGCGTGCGTGGTGGATAAATCAAGCGGACCAGGCCGGCCACCACACCGGGCGGCCACTGGTTCTTGGCACACGTCCTGACCCCTCCACGGGTGCAGGCGACTTACTTGTCCGAGTGCATGTATGTGGTGTTTGCCGTACCGATCTTCATTTGGCTCAGGGGGAACTCGCGCCTAAGAGACCCCGTGTAGTGCCCGGTCACGAAGTGGTGGGCGACGTCGTTGAGCTGGGGCCAGGATGCAACCGCTTCGCGATCGGAGACCGGGTGGGAATTGCGTGGCTGCGCGGCACGTGCGGAAGTTGCCGCTTTTGCCTGCGCGGAGATGAAAATCTCTGCCTTAGTCCGCGATTCACTGGTTGGGATGACGACGGAGGCTACGCCGAATTTACAACTGTGCCCGAAAAATTCGCGTATTCCGTGCCCGAGGTGTTCTCCGACAATGAAGCTGCACCGCTTCTATGCGCGGGGATCATAGGCTACCGGGCACTGCGCAGGTCGCAGATCAAACCCGGCGGCAAACTCGGCATCTACGGTTTCGGGGCCTCTGCTCATCTCGCCGCCCAAGTGGCTATGTATGAAGGTGCCGATGTATACGTCATGACCCGGTCTCCCGAAGCCCGGCGACTGGCTTCGGAGCTAGGTGCCGTATTCGTCGGGGATGCATACGACGAACCACCGGAGCCACTCGACTCAGCCATCCTCTTCGCACCTGCCGGGAACCTTGTTCCGGTGGCGCTAAGAGGTCTGGACCGTGGCGGGACATTGGCGATAGCAGGGATATACCTCAGCGATATTCCGCCATTGAATTATGCAGCCGACCTCTTCCAAGAACGCCAAGTGCTGAGTGTGACGGCGAACACGCGGAGAGACGGCGCTGATCTTCTGGCCATTGCAGCGCAAATTCCGCTACGCCCTGCCGTCACAGCCTACGACTTTACGGAAGCCGACCAAGCGCTGTCGGATCTATCTGCAGACCTCGTGACCGGGGCCGCCGTATTGCAGGTATCCAGGCACGATGCCCAAGCGTTCTGATTCCGATGGTGGAGCCGTGGCTGCGGCCCATCCGGCTGACACCCCGAAATTGCCTCCGCGACACACTCGCTCACCTACGTTAGCGGGCACACTCTCCCCGTTCGATGCCGTGATCTTGGACTTGGATGGCGTCGTCACGGATACGGCTTCAACTCACCGCATTGTCTGGAGAAAGCTGTTTGAAACCGTTCTTGCCGATCCAAGGGTGCCGCAAAAGGCTGCATCCGCCGAATTTCGGGACAGCGACTACTTCACGTTCATTGATGGGCGGCCAAGGGAGCAGGGCGTCCTTGGATTCCTGGCCTCCCGCCATGTCGAGATTCCTTTGGGATCCCCTTCGGACCCCCCGGGGGCTTGGACAGCGTTTGGTTTCGGTGGAACTAAGAACATCCTGTTCCTCGAAGAACTGCGGCGGAACGGGGTGAGGGCTTTTCCGGGAACCGTTGATTTTATCGCCCGACTCCGCGAGGGCCGGGTGCCTATCGCTGTCGTGAGCTCAAGCCGGAACGCGTCAGCGGTGCTCGCTGCAGCCGGCCTCGACGGCAGTGTGGATGTACTCGTCGACGGCGCCCTAGCCGCGGAATTGCAGCTGCCGGGCAAACCCGATCCCGCAGTTTTTCTTGAGGCTGCTCGAAGATTGAAAGTACGGCCGGCCCGTACGGCAGTGGTGGAAGACGCTGTCGCCGGGATCTCAGCTGCCCGCCAGGGAGGGTTTGGGCTCGTGGTCGGAATTGACCGCGCCTCGCAGCGTGAAGCGCTCGAGCAAGCCGGCGCCAACGTTGTGCTGCACGATGTGGCCGAACTCGATATTGGGCTGGTCCTGACTCATCCCTGGCGGCTGGTCTATGACGGATTTGATCCATGGCACGAAGGTCACAGGGAGGCGCTGACAACTCTTGGCAACGGACGTATGGCGATTCGGGGGGCCGCGCCAGAAGCGCGCGCTGATTCAGTGCACTATCCCGGCACTTATCTCGCCGGAATCTACAACAGACTTGTCCACGTGGTGAATGGTGAGAAGAGCGAGGGCGAGCATATGGTCAACTTGCCCAACTGGCTTCCCCTGGATCTCCGGTTCGGCGCGGGAGGGTGGTGGTCTGAAGGTGGGCTAACGCGCAAACGAGAGCACAGGGAACTGGACATGAGAAAGGCGGTTCTTTCCCGGCGCGTCCTGTTGCAGGACAACCAGGGGTTGGAGCTGGAAGTTACCCAGCGACGTATAGTCTCCATGGCCCAGCCTCATCTGGCATTGCTGGAAACAACCCTGACGCCGCGCGGCTGGAGCGGTCCCGTTCAAATCAGAACCGGCATCGATGCCATGGTCGTAAACGATAACGTGCCCGAAGATGCAGAACTGGGGAACCGTCACCTGGAGATTCTTACGATAGAAACGCAGGCGAACCTCGAAACGGTGCAAGCGATAACCGTGCAGAGTCAAATACGCATCGCCTTGGCGGTGCGTGTCTCGTTCACGGGTGAGCCAAGTTCAATGGTCCGCAGTCTTCCGGCCTCAACTCGGGCCTCGTCTGCCGAGAGGAATCCGCCGTGGCTGCAGAATCACCAGGCCAACGCATCGGACGGTAAATCCTTGGTGGTCTGCAAAACAGCCGCCATGGTCAGCTCCCGGGATAGAGCAGTGTCTTCCCCATTGACCGGCGCCTATGCTGTGCTGAGGAGGACACCGGAGGACTTCGAAGCAGCAGTCGCCTCCCACGAAACCTCCTGGAAGCACTTGCTTGACTTGTTCACCTTCGATCTTCATGCCGATCGAGAAACACAGCTCGTGCTCAACTTACATGTCTTTCACCTGCTGCAAACACTCACACCGCATACAGCTGATCTTGATGTAGGAGTACCTGCCCGAGGACTCCACGGTGAAGGGTACCGCGGCCATATCTTCTGGGACGACCTCTTTGTCCTGCCTCTGGTGACCTCTCGTCTCCCATCGGTCACTCGCTCGCTCCTGGATTACAGATGGCGCCGGCTGGACACGGCCAGAGACGCTGCCCGAGCGGCGGGACTTGCTGGGGCGCTGTTCCCCTGGCGTAGCGGAAGCGACGGCAGCGAGGAAACACCACGATGGCTTTACAACCGCTTTTCAGGCAAGTGGATGCCTGATCATTCGCGGCTACAACGCCACGGCAGCCTGGCCGTGGCCTACAACGTCTGGCAGTATTTCGAAGCAACTGCCGACCGGGACTGGATGTTGAGCCACGGGGCGGAAATCATCGTTGAAGTAGCCCGGCTGTTCAGCTCAATGGCGAAGCGCGACAGGCCCGACGGCAGATTCCATCTGCGGGGCATCATGGGCCCGGACGAATACCACGATGGTTATCCGGAGCATCCGGGCGAGGGCCTAGACGATAACGCCTACACAAACGTAATGGCTGCTTGGGTTTGTTCTCGTCCCTCAAAGATAATGGAAGCATTTCGCGGCCGAGACCGCCGGGATCTGCGCAAGAGGCTCGGTATTACTGGTGCTGAACTGGATCATTGGGATTCTCTGGCCCGCCTTATGTACGTCCCTTTCCACAACGGGATCATCAGCCAGTTTGAGGGATATGAACGGTTGCAGGAACTCGACTGGGAGCACTACCGCCGGGCT
Source organism: Arthrobacter sulfonylureivorans (assembly GCF_022637435.1). Lineage (NCBI taxonomy): Bacteria > Bacillati > Actinomycetota > Actinomycetes > Micrococcales > Micrococcaceae > Arthrobacter > Arthrobacter sulfonylureivorans. Next base: position 2,050,978 of record NZ_CP093326.1, on the reverse strand, counting down.
TACGGCAATATCGAGCGTCTTGACCTAATCTTGGCAACCGAAGGCAGCAGTACCAACCGGTACCGACTGTCCAAGCAGGCCGACGTCCTGATGCTCTTCTACATCCTGGGCGAAGACCAGTTGGCGCGCGGTCTGCGGAGGATGGGTTACGAAGTGACACCGGATCAATTGCGAAACACCGTGGACTACTATTCGCAGCGCACGGTGCACGGCTCTACTCTTAGCCGGGTGACGCATGCATCCGTCCTGGCCGCGTCCGATCCCGCGCGCGCCTGGACCACCTTCCGCGATGCCTTAAACGCAGATCTGGACGACACACAGGGAGGCACGACACGCAACGGTGTTCATCTAGGTGCCATGGCAGGCACGATTGACGTCATCCAGCGCAGTTTCGCCGGGCTGAGGATGAGCGCGGGCACCCTGATCTTCGCCCCGTGCCTGCCCGCCGAACTCCGGAAAGTCTCGTTCCATATCCGCTACCGTGACCAGCTTCTGGAGGTAACCCTGGAGCGCTCAAAGTTAAAGGTGGAAGCCACCGCGGGCCCGGCAGCACCGATTCGCATCCGGGTCGGAACAGATGTCACATATTTGGAGCCGGGCAGCACCGTTGAGATGGAAGTGCCTAGACCACGGCGCCTCGATGGCGGTGCCTGATCCTCTTGTAAAGGTAATCGGCAAAGAGGACCGCCGGTATGGCCAACAATCCTGTCAGCAGTCCGGCCACCGTGGGAGGCGCATGCCCGAGCATAGCTGCCACCGGCCCTATGAACAGGAATGCAATCAAGGCCAGCAACTCCACAGCAACGGCCCATAGCAACAACCGGTTTGTTGCCCAGCCTAGACGCCACGGCGGTACGGACTCGCTACGGCAGGCGAAGGCATTTGCCCATTGAGCCAAGACAACGGTGGTAAAGGCAGCCCCGGATGCCGCTGCCAAGACACCAACGTCAGGGAAAGGAAAGCCAGGGCGCCACCCGGCCAGCCAGAGAGTCACTGTGAATGCAGCCATTTCGCACACTGCTTCAACCGGTCCCAGTATCGCGAAGACCCGGATCATCAGGGCAGAATCCATCAGGTGACGTCGTTCCGGCGGTCGCTGCAGTATTCGCGGGCCGGCGCGTTCACTGCCCAGCGCCAAGGCTGGCAGCAGGTCGGTGCCTATGTCCAGGAAGAGGATTTGCATTACTCCCAGCGCCAGCGGGAAATTCCCGCCGGACAGCGCCCAGACAACAAAGGGTGTGAGCTCGGCGACGTTGTCGGTGAGGTGATACGTGAGGAAACGGCGGATGTTTGCGTACGTTGCCCTTCCCTGCTCAACTGCTGCGATTATGGTGGCGAAGTCATCGTCCAGCAGCACCAGGTCAGCAGCTTCCCGAGCCACGTCGGTTCCGCTGGCTCCCATTGCCACGCCGATGTCCGCCTCTTGAAGTGCCGGGCCATCGTTGACACCATCGCCGGTCATCGCCAAGACGTGACCGCGCAGTTGCAGGGCCCGCGCGACCCTCAATTTTTGCTCCGGGGAAACGCGGCTGATCACCGCCCCGTCGTGGTCCAGCAGCGCCCCAAGCAGATGACCATCGTCCGGCAGGTCCTTCCCCTCTACGACGGTTCTGTCCGGTCGCAGCAGTCCGATTTCGGCGGCGATCGCGGCCGCAGTCGTAGGGTGGTCACCAGTGACCATCGCAACCTTGATACCTGCCATCCGTGCCTTCTGCAGTGCCTCGGCAACTGATTCCCGCGGCGGATCGTGGAGGCCCACCAGCCCAAGCAAGGTTAGGTGCTGTTCATATTGGCCCGGTTCGTCCGGCCATCGCTCTACCAGGCCGGTACCCGGAAGGGTACGTTCTGCCACTGCCAGTACGCGGAGCCCTCGCCCGGCCATGTCTTCCAGGGCCGAGCTGCAGGTTCGCAAGTCCGTTGAGGGCACGCACAAGGGCAATACGTTCTCCGGTGCACCTTTGACGAGCAACTCGCTGCCGACTGCTACCGATTCGCGTCTGCGCACGGGATCGAAAGTCCAACGGAACTGTACCTGGTCGTCATCCAGGTCCTGGGCGTCCGCCAAGCGCCGGGCGAGGGCATCCAAGGCGGCCTCCATCGGGTCACCATCGGCACTCCATTGCCCCTTTTGCAGCACGGCTCGTCCCCGCGATGCTGCCCTCGCCGCACGGGCCAGTCGACGTGCTCGTTGTACTGCCGCTTCGCCGCCGATAATTTCAGCGGTGGGCGTGTATCCTTCCCCGCGCAGCCGGACCATCCCGTCCGGGGTCCAGACTTCTACAGCACTCATACGGTTCTGAGTCAGCGTGCCGGTCTTGTCGGTGCAAATGAATGTCGTCGATCCCAAGGTCTCCACGGCCTCCAGATGCCGCACCAACGCGTTTCGCCCCGCCATGCGCTGCGCACCCATTGCGAGGGACAGCGTGACCGTCGGCAACAAACCCTCCGGAATCAGCGCAACTGATACTCCGACTGCGAACAGAAAAGCGTCCCGCCAGGATGTTCCCGCCAGCAACGAGACGGCGAAAAACAGGCCTCCAAAGCTAAGTGCAACCGCTGAAATTATCCGGACGACGCGGCGCAGTTCCTTGTGCAACGGGCTTTGGGGCGGTCGAGCCTCCGCGGTCAAAGAGGCGATATCCGCGAGCCTCGTCCGTCGCCCGGTGGCGGTGACCAAAGCTTCGGCGTTCCCATTGACAAGGAATGTCCCCCCGTAGCCCACGTCTCCGGGGTGTTTGGCCACTGGCTCGCTCTCGCCGGAGAGCATCGATTCGTCAACGGTGCAGGCTTCCGCAACCGAGAATTCCAGATCGCCGGGAATTCTGTCCCCCGCAGTCAAGAGGACTACATCCCCCCGGACAACTTGTGCGGCTTCGACCTTCATCGGGCGTCCGTCCCGTCGCACCATTACGTGCGCTGGCAACATCGCCCGAAGCTTCGAAGCAGCCCGCTCGGCCCTCGCTTCCTGTGCGAAGGCGAAGACACCATTGATGATGACGACAACGATGACAGCCACACCAAGTTGTGGCATCCCGGCCACGAAAGCCAAGGCTGCCGCGACCCACAACAGTAATGCAAAGAAATGAGTGAACTCGGCAGCAAACCGACGCCAACGCGGATCAGTTTGCACTTGTGGCAGCGTATTGGGGCCGTCCATCGCCAGCAGCCGGGCAGCTTCCTCCGCCCTGAGTCCTGTAACCGCCGTCATGGGATCACGGCATTGCCTTAGACGGAACTGCTTCCGGTTGGAAGCCCCTGCCCCTTGCGGTCCGGTGCGGCGCGGAGAGCGATCTGAGGGCGTTTATAATTGTCACGAGGTCGACAAATTCCTGGAGCAGCGCACCAGCTATGGCCGGGATGTATCCGAGAAAAGCGGCGACCATCAGGCCAATGCTGAGGATCATTCCCACCCATATGCTTTGCAGCGCCACATGCACGCTCCGCCGGCCGATTTCCACCGAGTCAGCGACTTTGGACAGATCATCCAGCATGATCACCACGTCCGCAGTCTCGCTGGCTGCCGTACTCCCTCTGGCGCCCATCGCGACGCCAATATCAGCCGCCGCCAGCACCGGAGCATCGTTCACCCCGTCGCCGACCATCATGACCGGTCGTCCTGGAATCATCCTGACCATCTCAACTTTGTCAGTCGGAGTGCACTCAGCCCGCAACTGGTCAATACCGACTTCTGCTGCGACATGTTCGGCGGTTTCCCGGGCGTCGCCGGTGAGCATCAAGGTGTCGAGTGCCCCCATTTGCCGCAGCCTCTCCAGCGTGGACACCGCTTCTGGGCGGACCTCGTCCCTCATCACGAGTGCACCGGCGTAGACGCCGTCGACAGCCACGTACACGGCCAGTTGTCCACTGGATAGCGCCGCCTTCTCCATGGACGTTGCTTGTTGGCCCACAAAGGCATATTTTCCAACGCTCACCGTGTGACCGGAGAAGGCAGCTTGAACCCCTTGAGTGGCCGTTTCAGATGCCTGGGCAGCTGGTTGCAGGAGGATTCCTCTCCGTTCGGCTTCCATCATCACCGACGAGGCAAGGACATGGGATGAGTACTGTTCGGCAGATGCAGCCAGCGACAGAAGCTCATTTTCGTGGAAGCGCGGCGGGTTGCCGGCGAGTCTGATTTCGGCAAGCATTGGCCGGCCCCCGGTAAGGGTTCCGGTCTTGTCGAAAGCCACTGTTTTCACGCGGCTGAGCCTCTCCAGAGTTCCGCCGTTCTTAATGATGATCCCTGCCTTGGCTGCCCGGCTCATTCCGCCGACGAAGGCTACCGGCGCGGCAATCAGGAGCGGGCATGGAGTGGCCACGACAAGCACTTCGGCGAACCGCCTGGGTTCACCGCTGACCCACCACGCTGCTCCGGCAAGCAGCAGCGCAAACACGGTGAACGGTACGGCATATCGGTCAGCAAGACGGACGACTGGAGCTCTGCTAGCAGACGCTTCGCGCACAAGCGCGACAATCCTGCTGTACTGGGAATCACCGGCTGCCGCGGTTGCTTTCATGCGAACCGCTGTCTCCCCATTGATCGAGCCGCTCAGTACGGGGTCACCGGCCGTCCTTTCAACAGGAAGGCTTTCCCCGGTCAGCGTCGATTCATCGAGTGAGGCAAACTCCGATGCAAGAAGTCCATCAACCGGAACAACCTCAGAGGGACGAACGACCAGCACGTCCCCCGGCTGGACCTCATCGACCGCCACGTTCTCGATTGTTCCCCCGGGAACTTCGCGATGCGCGGTCTGCGGTGCCAAGTCCAGGAGCGCGGTCAATTCCCGCTGCGCGCGGCCCTGCGCGTAGTCCTCCAGCGCCTTGCCTCCGGAGAGCATCAACACGATGATCAGCGAAGCAATATATTCCCCGACGGCCACGGTGCTGACCACCGCTGTTATCGCCAGCAGGTCTATTCCCCACCGCCCTCCGGCCACCGCCCGAACCATTCCAACGGCCAATCGGGCCGCGACGAACAGAGCGAAGAGACTCGCCGCCCATTGCGCCGCGGACTGCGCTCCGGTTGCAAGCAGGACTCCCACTGCTAGCAAGCACGCCACCGTCGCAACCACCAGTGGGTACCGATGAGCAATCGCCATGAATCCCTCCGAAGATCGGCGGCTTCAGGTGCAACGGGAGCAACACTGACTCCCTGCCAGCACTTCTACTCCACCGGGCCACTCCAGCGATTGGCAGCGCAGCCCCCAACTTCAGAAACAACCGCTTCCACCAAGTATCCACTCGGCAGCCCACATATGGGAGTCTCATCGATACCCGAATTCTGGCGGCTGAGGCAAAGGTCCAGCACCTGCCTCTTGCGGTTGAACCAGCTTTCCGTTGGGACGCGCACCCCCGTTGATCGGAAAGACTTCGAGATAACTCGATGGTCCGCCGATTGGTGATGTAACGCACCACGCCTGTCGAAAGGACGCGCTCGGACCCGGCAGTACGGACCGTGCTCTTCGGCTACTGAACGTCCGAATTTGGTGGCGGAAGCCCCATGCTTCGATCTTCATCGATACTCTCGACACCATCGATCTTCCGCACAGCCATCAACTCCTCGGCTTTCACGGAGCCAGTTATGACGCCGACGGTGGAAAGCACCCCCTCGATCTTCATGCCTTGAGCCGCCAATTGTTCGGCGATTCTGCCCGTATCGCTGATGCGCTCGTGCCGCACAGTCACGATGATGTGCATGGAACCATGGTAGATCCCTCGCGTTTGTCCGGGCGGGCGGGAGCAATCCGTGCCACTCGTCCTTCGGAAGGGGCAAGGTTTTTGTACCGGGGCGGTCTTCGTGCTCTCAAGCGCCGCAAAGGCCAAAGTGTCCTTTAGCTTTCCATTGACGCTGTGTCTTTAGGCCTAGTGTTCCTGCGATGCCGCGAGTAGATTGAGTGCCGATACCGGCCAGCCATTGTGGAGGCTCGAGTGAGGCAGAATTCCAGGCTGAGAAAGATCATCATCGGAGTTGACGGGTCTGATGCTTCCTTAGAAGCGCTCCGACTGGGCCGAAGCCTCGCGGAGCCGGTGAACGCGCAGATTGAGGTCATCACATGCTGGACGTATCCACAAGTGTTCGGCAAGTACATTATGGACGGCTTTGAAATCTATAAGGAAACCGCCGCCAAAGTACTTGATCAATCGGTCTCACGTGTCTTCGGCCCGGAGCTGCCGCGGGATGTCAGGACACGGCTTGTTGAGGGCAACGCGAAAGTCTCGCTAATCGAGGCCAGCGGGGGTGCGGACATGCTCATCCTCGGCAGACGCGGCAGCGGCGGGTTCAGCGGACTCCATATAGGATCGGTCAGTTCCTCATGTGTGGCGCACGCAGAGTGTCCGGTGTTGGTAGTGCCAGCGCCGGACTCACGCGAAAGTGACTGACGCCGCCTGAGCCAGGACGGGGAGACATCATGGAACAGCGCTATGCGGTGTGGTTCGAGGAGACCGGGCTCCAAGACATTGGAGTCGTTGGGGGGAAGAACGCGTCGCTTGGCGAAATGCTCCGTGCCTTGACCGATGGAGGCGTTCTAGTCCCCGACGGATTCGCCACGACAGCGGTGGCATATCGAGAGTTCCTCTCGGCAAACGACCTTGAAGTTCCCATCCGAGAGCAACTCGACCTCTACAAGGGAGGCGAGATACCGTTGAGCGCAGCTGGGCGAACCATTCGCCGGCTCTTCCTAGCGGGCAAGTTCCCGGAAGAGATGACCAAAACCATCCTGGACTTTTATCATGAGCTCGGGACACGCGCCGGGATCATTGATCTTCCCGTGGCCGTGCGCAGCAGCGCAACAGCTGAAGACCTGCCCGACGCCAGCTTCGCCGGGCAACAGGAAACATTCCTTAACGTCATCGGGGCCGAAGCCCTGCTGGACGCCTGTCGACGGTGCTTCGCGTCGTTGTTCACGGACCGCGCCATAAGCTATCGCTCAGTCAAAGGATTCGACGACCTGGACGTTGCTCTCTCCATCGGCATCCAACGCATGGTCAGGGCCGACGCCGGAGCCTCAGGTGTCATGTTTTCGCTGGACACCGAGACCGGCTTTCCTGACGCGGCGGTGATCAGCGCAACATGGGGACTGGGCGAAACGGTGGTCCAGGGCACGGTCAACCCGGATAAGTACGTGGTCTTCAAACCCCTGCTGACGACGCCAGGCTGCTTCCCCATCATCGAAAAAACACGCGGCGCTAAAGAACGAAAACTGATCTATGGCCGGGGCGGCACGGCTCGCACCCGCATGATTGAAACCACTGAGAGGGAGCAGACCTCCCTGGTTCTTGCCGACGACGAGATACTGCAATTGGCACGATGGGCCGGAATCATCGAAGAGCACTATGGCTGCCCCATGGACATGGAATGGGCCAAGGACGGCCTCACAGGCGAACTGTTCATTGTCCAAGCCCGCCCGGAAACCGTCCAGGCCACGCGCAGCAACACCGTCTTCACCACCCGCCGCCTCATCGACCGGGGCCCGCTCCTTGCAACGGGAGCCTCCATTGGTGACTCAATCGCAACTGGACGTGCGTGTGTTATCCACGACACCGCCGAGATCGACCGTTTCCGTGACGGCTCCATACTGGTTACGGAAATGACCGACCCCGATTGGGTCCCCATCATGCGCCGCGCCGCCGGAATTGTCACGGAGCACGGCGGACCCACCAGCCACGCGGCCATCATCAGCAGGGAACTGGGAGTGCCGGCGGTCGTCGGCACCGGAAACGCCACGGATGCCATTTCAGACGGGATGATGCTCACCATATCCTGCGCAGAGGGCGATGAAGGCCACGTCTACGAAGGAGCACTGGAGTTCGAAACCGAACAGATCGATCTACAGGCCCTGCCGGAAACGAAGACCAGTCTCATGGTCAACGTCGCCAGTCCGTCCTCTGCCTTCAAGTGGTGGAGACTGCCCGTTGACGGGGTCGGACTGGCCCGGATGGAATTCATCATCAATGACCTCATCCGCATCCACCCCATGGCCCTGGCTGAGCCGGAACGTGTCACTGATGCACTCGAAGTGGAGCAGATCAGATCCCTCACCCGGGCCTACAAGGAACCCCGTGACTACTTCGTCCACACGCTCGCATCAGGGCTGGCAAAGATCAGCGCACCCTTTTACCCGAACCCCGTGATCGTGCGGCTGAGCGACTTCAAAAGCAATGAATATGCCCGTCTACTTGGAGGCAGGGCCTTCGAGCAGTCAGAGGAGAACCCTATGCTCGGGTTCCGGGGAGCGTCCCGTTACTACAACGAACGCTACCGTCAAGGATTCGACCTTGAGTGCCAGGCGCTGAAACGGGTACGGGAATACCTCGGCTTCCGCAACATCATCATCATGGTCCCGTTTTGTCGGACGGTAGCCGAAGCCGATCGGGTTCTGGAAGTTATGGCAGAGAACGGTCTGGCACGGAGCGAAGCCGGGCTGCAGGTCTACATGATGTGTGAGATCCCATCCAACGTCATCCTGGCCTCGGAGTTCGCCACACGATTCGATGGATTCTCCATCGGCTCCAACGACCTAACCCAACTCGTTCTCGGTGTAGACCGTGACTCCGAACTGCTGGCTCCGCTGTTCGACGAACGGGACGACGCCGTCAAGCACATGATCCAAGACGTTATTTCCCAAGCCCATCACGCCGGAATCAAGATCGGCATCTGTGGGCAAGGCCCCAGCAACCACGCAGACTTCGCCGCGTTCCTCGTCGATCAGGGAATCGACTCGATTTCCCTGAACCCCGATACAGTACTGAAAACAATTCCAGTCATTGCAGCCGCTGAAGACAGGAGGGACCAATCATGAACAGCCAGGCACGGAGAAAAATCGTCGTAGGAGTGGACGGGTCCGACCACTCGATCCACGCGCTTAGAGAAGCCCGGAGATTCTCAGAACTCCTCGAAGCCCCGATCGAGACAGTCACAGCCTGGCAGTATCCTCCGACGTATGCTGGCCATACGGTCGGCATATGGAACCCGGATGAAGACGCCAAGGATGCCCTCAACGAGGCGTTGGCCAAAGCCTTTCCCGACGGAACGCCGGCCAACTTGGAAAAAACTCTGTCTCCAGGCCATCCCGCTCATGTCATCTTAGAGGCGGGAAAGAACGCCGGACTGATCGTGGTCGGCTGCCGTGGCAGAGGAGGATTTACCGGTCTGCTGCTCGGCTCGGTCAGTTCCGCAGTCGCTGCCCATGCCCACAGCTCGGTCCTGGTCACTCATATGGAGCATCACGGGCATCCCTCCAACACCTATTGACTCTGAGCTGAGGTCACCGTCGATGGCCGGCCTTCGCTGCGCATACGGCGTCTACCGGTCTGTGAGCAGCAGTGCAGGATCTGGCACTGGTTCCCTACCTATGTTCGGAGTAGGCTCGCCGCCATGGAAAACAAGCCTTCAACGCCTACGACCGAGGCCCTGAACGCCGATGACTGCTGGAGGGTGCTGATGGGGGTCTCGTTGGGGCGACTCGCTGTCTGCGTCGATGAACGACCGGAGCTTTTTCCGCTCAACTTCCGAACGGACCAGGAAACCATTGTCTTCAGGACCGGTCCGGGCACCAAACTTTCAGCGGTACTGGATGGATCTCCTGTGGCATTGGAGGCGGACGGGATCAATTCACGTACTAATGCCGCTTGGAGCGTCGTCGTCAAGGGGCATGCGACGGAGGTGGACCAGACTGACGAATTCCTCGCCACTATCGCCCAGCTCCTTTTCCCATGGAACCCTGGAAAGAAGGACCACTTCGTCCGCATCACTCCTGATGCAATCACCGGTCGCCGGTTCACCATTGCACTCCCGCAGACGTGGGACATCACTCTGGACGCCGCCACCAGAGCCGGATTCGAATAAGGAAGTCCTGTGCCTGTCAAGATGAAGTTGAGGATGTGTGCCCCAGCGTTAGGACCCAAGGATAGGTCACGACGATCATACTGGTCCGGAAGTAGCTAGGTGTAGTCTCCATGGACGTTAGGTACGTCCGGCGTGGCTGAGTGACATGAAGAAGACCTCCGGGTGAGGTGGAGCTTGTCTAGAGTTCACTTCTCACCGGAGGTCTTCATGTCCCACCCTAACGCCTTCCTCGCGCCCAAGGGCCGTCTCGAGCTGGCCAAGTGCATCGTCAAGGACGGTTGGACCTACCGCCGGGCTGCTGAGCGATTCCAGGTCTCGGTCAGCACAGCCAGGCGGTGGGCAGTCCGCTTCCGCGAAGACGGCGAAGCCGGGATGGAAGACCGCTCCAGCCGGCCCCATACCAGCCCGGGGCAGACGCCGAGGCGGCGTGAACGCCGGATCATCGCTTTGCGGGTTAACCGGCGGTGGGGACCGGACCGGATCGCCTACAAGCTCGGCATGCACCCGTCCACCGTCCACCGGGTACTCTCGCGATACCGGTTGGCGAAACTTACCTGGCAGGACCGGGCCACCGGACGAGCCATCCGCCGCTACGAACACGAGTATCCCGGGGACCTGGTGCACGTGGACATCAAGAAGCTCGGCCGGATCCCTGACGGCGGAGGACACAAAGTCCTTGGCCGCGGGGCAGGGAGGAAGAACAAGACCGGAACGGACGCCAACCGCCGGCCCGGCTATGCCTACCTGCATAACGCCGTCGATGACCATTCCCGGCTGGCGTACACCGAGATCCTCACCGACGAGAAGCAGGAAACCGCAGCAGGCTTCTGGGAACGGGCCAACGCCTTCTTTGAGTCCTGCGGCGTCACGGTCAAACGGGTGCTCACCGATAACGGATCCTGCTACCGTTCGAAGCTCTTCGCCAAGGCACTCGGCGCGGGGATCAGGCACAAACGCACCAGACCATACCGGCCGCAGACCAACGGCAAGGTCGAACGCTTCAACCGCACGATGCTGGAGGAATGGGCCTACGCCAAGCCATACGCATCAGAAACCGAACGCACCGCGGCCTTCGGAGCCTGGCTACACGATTACAATCACCACAGAGGCCACACCTCACTCAAAGGTCAGCCACCAGCCAGCCGCGTACCCAACCTCGCTGGAGACTACAGCTAGGCCGCATTCTTGGACGATGAAGGCGGCCACGAAAAGGAACGAGCCAATCATCCTCGTGACGGCTGCCCCAACGTCTCTTTATAGTCGGCAAGTGCACGGACCAGGGCGCGTGATCCTCGTCTATCCGGCGTGCAACACAGCCGGCCGACGTCGTATGACTCGGCAGCCGACCTTGCGGACCTCGTCGGTCCATAGAACTGCGGAGGCCAAAGCGACGCAGACGCCCCAGTGTAGGACGTCCATTGACGCCGTCCCGAAGGCCTGCTGCAGCACCGGCACTTCCACGACGGCCAGCTGAAGTGCCACCGCGACTACAACCGCTGCCCAAAGCCACTTATTCGCGAAGGGACGGTGAAAGGCGCTGAAGGTTTCCGACCTGGAGTTGAAGGCATTAAACAACTGCGCGAAAACGAGGGTGGTAAACCCAGCGGTACGGGCCACTTCCAGAGAATCGTTTCCTTCTACAAGCCCACCTGGCAGAAAGACGTCAATACTCAGCAGCGACACCGCTGCCATGACCAGCCCGATTGAGAAGATGCTGGACCACATTCTCAACCCGATAATGCTGTCTGTGATTCTGCGGGGTTGGCGTGCCATGACGTCACCTAACTCCGGGTCGACGCCCATGGCCAGTGCCGGTCCTGCATCAGTGACGAGGTTAATCCATAGGATCTGGGTAGCCAGCAACGGAACGGCAATGTTCTCATCGGTGGCACCGCCCAGACCGATGGCACCGGCGAAGACGACTCCGAGGAAGACCGTCAAGACTTCGCCCATGTTGGAGGACAGCAGATAGCGCAGGAACTTTTCGATATTCGCGAAGATGACCCGCCCCTGACGGACTGCGGAGACTATGGTGACGAAATTATCGTCAGTCAGGATCATCTTGGCTGCCTCCTTCGTTACCTCCGTACCCGTAATACCCATGGCAATGCCAATGTCTGCCGACTTGAGTGCCGGCGCGTCATTGACGCCGTCACCCGTCATGGCAACCACATGGCCTTGAGCCTGCAACGCGTCGACGATCTGAAGCTTGTTGTGCGGAGCCACGCGGGCATAGACGGAAACGGAACCGGTGATTAGACGCAGGCCCTCCTCACCCAGCTCATCCAACTCTGCGCCGGTCGCAGCCTTATCCCCCTGTTGGGCTATCCCCAAGTCATTGGCCACGCGCAGGGCAGTTCCTGGGTGGTCACCGGTAATCATCACCACCCGAATCCCTGCCCTCCGCGCCTCGGCCACTGCTGCTGCGGCTTCCTCGCGGGGCGGGTCCATAATGCCGGCGACTCCGAGAAACACGAGCGAGACCTCGTCGGCCTCTTTTAGCACATCTGGTTCTTGAAGGTCCCCCTCGGTGAATAGGCGGGAAGCCACACCCAGGGTTCGAAAACCCTCGGCCGCGAGTACCTCTACGTCGGCCAGCACTTTGTCCTTGCGCACCCGGTCGAAAGGTACAACCTCATCACCGATCTGCAGCCCGGTGCAGCGCTGCAGAAGCACATCCGGCGCACCTTTCGTGACCAGCGACAGATTACCGACATGCTTATTACGTGCAAGTGCCGACATCAGCTTCCGCTCGGACGTGAAAGGAAGTTCTCCCAGCCGCTCGTACCCACGCACGCGCTCCGCTGCTGCGCCCATTTTTCGGGCTCCCACCAAGAACGCAGCGTCAGTCGGGTCTCCCTGGATCTCCCACTCACCATCTCGCTCCTTCAATTGGGCGTCGTTAGCAACCGCACCGCCGGTCAGGACCAGACTCGCCTCGTACAGCGCGGCAGGGTGGTCTGCTTCCCGACCGTTAACGAGAACATCTCCCTCGGGCCGGTATCCGGTGCCTGTTAGTTCGACCTGTCCTGAGGCTGTGATGATCCGTCTTATGGTCATCTCGTTCCTGGTCAACGTTCCGGTTTTGTCTGCGGCGATGACCGAGGCAGAGCCCAAGGTTTCCACTGCGTGGAGCTGCTTCACGATAGCGTTGCGTCTGGCCATGTGCTGGACTCCAACCGCCAGCACGACCGATAGAATTGCCGGCAGTCCTTCGGGCACGGCGGCCACCGCAAGTGAAATCCCCAGCAGCAGCACGGTCCTCAGATCGTCAATGGACGATACTCCGTTGACGAGCACGATGGTCGCCATCACGACGACGGCGATTCCGATCACCGTCGCGCCCAACACCCGGCTGACGCCCGAGATCTCCTTTTGCAGGGGCGTGGGCTCTGCTTTCGTCCGTTCCAGGAGGCCTGCAATGGCACCGACTTCGGTATCCATTGCCGTTCCGGTCACGACGGCACGACCCGTCCCTTGGACAACTGCCGTCCCCCTGTACACCATGTTCCGGCGGTCACCAAGCGGGACGACTCCTCCCAGTGTCCGGGGATCCTTTGTGACGGGCTCGCTCTCACCTGTCAGCGGGGCTTCGGAAATGCGTAGCTGATTCACTGCGACTAATCTGGCGTCAGCGCCCACGGAGTCGCCCTCGCTGAGTACCAGGATGTCGCCGCGGACCAGATCGGCGGAAGGAATAACCTTGCGTTCAAGATTGCGCAGGACCGTCGACGAAGCCGATGTCATCGATCGCAGGGCCGCTGCGGCGTTTGCCGCTTTGTGTTCCTGCGCCAGGCCCAGAGCGGCATTGAGCAACACGACTGCCGCGACGACAATCGCATCCACCGGCGCACCGGCAGCACCTTCTGCTATCCATGCCCCTGCTGCAATCACGATGGCAGCAAGCAGCAGATAGACCAGCGGGTCCTGAAACTGGGCCAGGACCTTCCGCCATACCGGGGTCGGAGGGGCGGAGCGCAGTTCGTTGGCACCGTCAGTTTTCAGTCTGCATGCTGCTTCATCCGGAGCCAGACCGGTTGCCGGATTTACGCCGAAGGACGCCAGGGCATCGGCCGCCCCGCGCAAGTGCCAGCCAGCGGGCGCAGTAGATCTGCGATCTTCTGGAGAGGACACCGAAGAACTCCTCGACGATAAAAGCGGCAACACGGACGCCTCGACGGTAAAGGTACCGGTTCCACCGGGGCAGCGTCCATGTTTTTCGTCCTCAACTGACGTTGCCGCCCGGACCTCAGAGCGGTAAGAGGTATCCGATACCCGCGCGGAGAGCTGCCCCGGATCAATCCGTTCGTTTGCCCAGGGTGCATAGTTGTTGCCACATGCTCCGTAGCATGGGCAATCGACTGGTCCCCTTGACTGCGCCGTTTGCGGCGAGCACACTAAACTGCGGAGCCGTGTGACGTCGCGGCAGCGGGAATCGAGCGCTTCATGAGTTGGCCAACCATAAGTAAGAATGTTGACGCCTTTCCCGTGCAGCCGAATCTTCTCGACTACGCGGCCGTGCGTGCCGGTTTCACCTGGGCCGAGGCGCGGACCGCATTATCCGGCCTGCCGGGCGGCCGGGGTATAAACATCTCCTATGAGGCTGTCGACCGTCATGCTGCCGGAGCACGCGCCAGCGCCGAGGCCTTGCGCTTTATTCAGGCCAATGGCAGCAGCACTTCGATGACTTACGCGGCATTGGCCGAGCAGACGAGCCGGTTCGCTAGTGTTCTGCGAGGACTGGGCATTGGTCGCGGGGACCGTGTCTTTTCAGTGTTGGGCCGTATTCCCGAGCTGTACATTGCTGTGCTGGGCACCTTGAAGAATGCCAGCGTCTTCTGCCCCCTCTTTTCCGCGTTCGGCCCGGAACCGATCCGGATGCGGCTGCAGCTGGGCAGTGGCCGGGCCTTGGTCACGACCCGGGCGCTGTACCGCAAAAAGGTGAGTCAGCTCCGTGCATCGCTGCCTGACCTGCGGCATGTTCTACTGATCGATTCCGACGGGGATCCGGAGCCCGGCACACTGGACCTGGCACGGCTGATGCTCGAGGCAACGCCCTACGGAGAAACAGCGGCGACAGCGCCCGAAGACATGGCGTTGCTCCATTTCACCAGCGGGACTACGGGTAAACCCAAGGGTGCGGTCCACGTGCATGACGCCGTCGTGGCACACTACGCCACCGGCCGTTATGCCCTGGACCTGCACCCGGCAGACATCTACTGGTGTACCGCAGACCCGGGATGGGTCACCGGCACGTCCTACGGCATCATCACACCGCTGGTACATGGCATCACAACCATCGTCGACCAGGAGGAAATGGATCCCCTCCGGTGGTACCGGATCCTGACTGAAGAGCAGGTCAGCATCTGGTACACCGCGCCCACAGCGCTGAGAATGCTCATGAAATCCGGCTCCGGGGAAGCCGTCCGGCCTGACTTTCCGGCGCTGCGGTTCATCGCCAGCGTCGGAGAACCGCTCAATCCCGAGGTTGTGATGTGGGGCCAGAAGGCCTTCGGCCAGCCGGTGCATGACAACTGGTGGCAGACCGAAACCGGCGGGATCATGATCGCAAACTTCGCTGCGATGCCCATCCGTCCTGGCTCGATGGGACGACCGCTGCCCGGCGTCGACGCAGCGCTCGTTGCCCGCGACGAGAACGACAAACCGGTGATGCACGAAGGAACGGCTGTGCTGGTCAATGACCCGGACGCCGTGGGCGAGCTCGCGTTGCGTCCGGGCTGGCCGTCCATGTTCCGCGGCTACCTCGGCGAAGAGGAGCGTTACCGCCGCTGCTTTGCCGGGGGCTGGTATCTCACCGGGGATCTGGCCAGACGCGACTCCGACGGGTACTACTGGTTCGTTGGCCGCGGGGATGACGTCATCAAGTCCTCCGGCCACCTGATCGGACCCTTCGAGGTGGAGAGCCTGCTGATGGAACATGAAGCAGTGGCGCAAGCGGGCGTCATCGGTGTGCCGGACCCAGTCGCCGGCGAGGTGGTCAAAGCCTTCGTGGAACTGCGCCCAGGCTGGGATCCGGACGAGGCTCTGCGACGGGACATTATCGGCTTTGCCCGAAAGCGCTTGGGCACCGCGGTCGCGCCGCGCCTGCTTGATTTCACCGCCGCGCTGCCCAGGACCCGGAGCGGAAAGATCCTCCGGCGCTTGCTCAAAGCCCGCGAGTTGGGCCTGCCCGAAGGAGACACTTCGACGGTGGAGGTGCAAGGATGAGCGACCAGCTCGCCAGGCTGAAGACTGACTCGGACACACAACGGGCGCGTTTCTTGCTGCATCAGATGTTGAGGGTCAGGCGGCTCGAGGAAAAGTGCGTCGAACTCTACAGCGCAGCCAAAATCCGTGGCTTCCTACACGTCTACATTGGTGAAGAGGCCGTGGCTGCAGGAGTCACGGCCGCGCTTGAACAGGACGACGCCGTCGTGGCTACCTACCGCGAACACGGCCACGCGCTACTTCGGGGCGTGTCTGCTGGTTCCATCCTGGCCGAAATGTATGGCAAGGTGCAGGGGTGTTGCCGCGGAAGGGGCGGCTCCATGCACCTGTTTGATGCGGCCACGCACTTCTATGGCGGAAACGCTATCGTGGCCGGCGGGCTGCCGCTAGCCACCGGGCTGGCCCTGGCAGACCACATGGCCGACCGTTCACGTGTGACCGTGTGCTTTTTCGGCGAAGGGGCCGCCGCAGAGGGGGAATTCCACGAAAGCCTCAACTTGGCCGCACTGTGGCAGCTACCGGTACTGTTCTGCTGCGAGAACAACCTGTACGCCATGGGTACGGCTTTGGGGCGCTCACAGTCCCAGACGAACCTGGCGCTGAAAGCGGCCGCCTACGAGATCCCGGCCTGGGCCGTAGACGGCATGGACGTACTTGCCGTCGAAGAGGCCGCGCGGCGGGCCGTTGACGCTGTCCGAGGCGGCAGCGGGCCGCACTTTTTGGAGCTGCGCACTTATCGATTCCGGGCCCACTCGATGTTCGACCCGGAACGCTACCGCGACAAAGCCGAAGTTGCCGGATGGTCCGAACGCGACCCGATCCTCCTGCTGCGGACTGCGCTAGAAGCCCGAGATGGGTTGCCTGAAAAGGACTGGGCGGCGTTGCAGCATGAAGTTGACGCGGAGGTCGAAGAAGCCGTCCGCTTCGCCGAAGCCGGCACCCCGGAGCCGGCCAGCGACCTCTTGCGCTTTGTCTACAGTGAACGGGAACAGCCATGAAAACCACTTACCGCGAGGCGATGCGCGCCGCGATACGCGAGGCCTTGCTCCGCGATGACAGGGTCTTCCTCATGGGCGAGGACGTGGGGGCCTACGGCGGATGCTTTGCCGTCAGCCTTGGATTGTTCGAGGAGTTCGGACCGGAAAGGATACGCGACACGCCTCTGTCGGAATCGGCGTTCGTCGGTGCGGGAATCGGCGCGGCGTTGGGCGGCATGCGTCCGATCGTGGAGATCATGACCGTTAACTTCAGCCTGCTGGCCCTGGATCAGATCATGAACAACGCCGCCACACTCCTGCATATGTCCGGCGGACAATTCAACGTGCCGCTGGTGATCCGGATGACCACGGGTGCCGGACGCCAGCTCGGTGCCCAGCACTCCCACAGCCTTGAAGGGTGGCTGGCGCACATCCCGGGCCTGCGTATCCTCACCCCGGCAACCTTGGCCGATGCGCGAGGGATGCTGTGGACCGCGCTGGAAGATCCTGACCCTGTACTGATCTTTGAACACGGCTCTCTGTACAACGCCCAGGGCGATCTCGATGATGACGCTGGAGCGGTCGATGTAAGCGCGGCCGCCATCCGCAGGCACGGAAGTGACGTCTCGCTTATCACCTACGGTGGCACCCTACCTACCGTCCTCGAATCGGCGGACCAGCTGGCCACGGAAGGCATCGACGCTGAAGTTCTGGACCTGCGTACCCTGCGCCCGTTGGACGATGACGCGATACTGGCCACCATCCGCAGAACGCACCGAGCGGTGGTGGTCGATGAAGGCTGGCGCAGCGGCAGCATCTCGGCGGAAGTGAGCTCCCGCATTACGGAGGCTGCTTTCTTCGACCTGGATGCACCAGTTGCGCGGGTCTGCAGCGTGGAGGTGCCAATCCCCTATGCCAAGGACCTTGAGCTGGCCGCCCTGCCGTCTTTGGAAGACATCGTCGTGGCTGCTAAAGATGTGGTCGGTGCACATGGGTGAGTTCCGCATGCCCTCGCTTGGCGCAGACATGGAGCAGGGACGGATCGTTGAATGGTTGGTCAAGCCGGGTGACTACGTCCAGCGCGGCGACCTGATGGCCACGGTAGACACCGAGAAGACGATGATGGACGTGGAATCCTTCGAAGAAGGCGTCGTCGCCGAACTGCTGACCGACGTTGGGTCAACCGTGCCGGTAGGAACCCCTCTGGCCCGCATTGCGCAGACCCCGGCCGCCGGCGCCGCGCCCCCAGAAACGGCACCCCCACCAATCACTGCGCCGTCGGCGCACGTTCCAAGACCGGCGCCGCCACGTGCCGCCTCCACCGCTCCCCCAGTGCGCAGTCTCGCCCACCGCCTCGGCATTGATCCCGCCCAAGTTCACGGAACTGGGAAGGACGGCGCGGTCACCCGCGCCGACGTGGAACGCGCAGCAGCCGACCAGACACATCGAGCGGAGGCTGTCCGAACTGAATCCGGCCGGATCCGCTCCTCACCCCGGGCCCGGCGCATCGCAGCCGAACTTGGTCTACAACTCGCGTCCGTTCCAGGAACGGGCCCCTCTGGTGCAGTGACAGAGGCGGATGTGCGCCATGCCGCGGGAGTTCCGGGCCCTGAGGCTGGCGCGCAGCATGCAGAGCCTCCGCCGGCCCCGCGGACCGAGGATGCGCACGTTCGCCCGGAGCGGCGCGAGGCACCTCAGCGGATAGCAGGCCTTCGCCGGAGCATCGGTGCGCTCATGTCGCGCTCTAAGAAGAGCATTCCCCACTACTATCTAAGCAACACTCTGGACCTGCAGGAGGCCCTGGCATGGATGCAACGGGTCAACGCGCAACAGCCTGTAGCCTCACGGCTGGTTCCATCTGCCCTCCTGCTCAAAGCTGCCGCACTGGCCGCCCGGGACGTGCCCGAAGTCAACGGATTCTACACGGACGGCAAGTATCAACCCAGTACCGCCGTCCATCTGGGTGTTGCAGTCGCCCTTCGCCAAGGAGGGATCGTTGCCCCGGCCATCCATGATGCCGACACACTGCCCCTTGACCTGCTGATGGTGCAGCTGCGGGACCTTGTCAATCGGTCACGGGCAGGCCATCTGCAGCGGACTGAGATGGCAGATCCTACCATCACCGTGACAAACCTCGGCGACCTCGGAGTCGAAAGCGTCTACGGCGTCATCTACCCGCCTCAGGTGGCCATGATCGGTCTGGGCAGCATTGTGGAACAGCCCTGGGCGCAGAATGGCATGCTCGGGGTGCGGCCTATAGTCACTGCCACGCTGTCAGCCGACCACCGGGTCAGCGACGGGCTGCGTGGAGGCCGCTTCCTCACACGAATGGGAGAACTGCTGCAGAAACCGGAGGAGCTATGATCGAAAACGATGCCCGCGCCGCCGTAAGCGCAGCAATAGCGCAGGTGGCACCGGATATAGTCACCGAGGACCTCGACGACAAGGCACGGCTGCGCCAGGACCTCGAACTGGATTCACTGGACTTCTTGGCCCTGATCGAAACGCTCGCCCAGACCACAGGCGTCGACACCCCGGAAAGCGACTATGGCCAGGTCACAACGGTTGCGGATCTCATCAACTATGTTGCCGCCCGAGGGTAGCCAGCCCCTAAGACAGAATTCTCGCTGGCCCAGTTTCGTGTGCTTGAAGCCGGCGTAGACGTGGAGCCCCCGTCGGAACGTAGGTTGAATTCCGGGGGGCCTTGCTGCCGGCCAACGTCTCGACCAGGAACGAGAACCCGGAGTTCTCACATTAAAACCCGGCTCCGGCAGCATCCGACAGGGATGAGAATGCCACTCAGATGTCGAGTCAGACTCCTTCACTGCCTCCAAGCCATCGTGGATCAACCTGTGACCATCGGCGCGCTTCCGGTCGCCGTGGCCCAGACCGAAGGCGTCATGGTCGGTTATCTGCCCGGGCTGGCGATGCGCCGCATCGCTGACCTGCATCCGGGCGAGTCAAGACCGACGCCGGGGCGCGGCCATCATCGCCGAGGCTGCCCGGACCATGCCGCACACGATGCACTCGATCCCGGTCACCGACGAGCAGACGGCAGAATTTTCGATGCTCCGCGGCTTCGATGACGACCTGGCCGTCGTGGTGATGGATATTCGTCGCTCAAGCGCCTTTGCGCGGTACTCCATCAAACCGGAAAGCGATAAGGTGCCCATGTGGCTGAGAAGGTATCGGCGAGCAAAGTCGTTGCGTTTCGGCTCAACGCTCACAACCTCACGAAACGCTTGGGTGGTGACGGACTGCTCGAAGCGGCAGGCCGGTGCGGAATTCAGAACAGCCCGCCCGGGTCGGCGCTGCTGGCCCTTCATGCCAGGGTCCGGGACATCACGCAGGAACGACTGGCGGCAGCGATCGCTGAAGACAAGAGCCTTATGCAGACGTGGTGTATGCGTGGCTCGCCATTCTTCTTCCCGGCAGCCGACGCACCGGTGTTTACCACCGGGGTGTCGCCCCCGACCGAGGAGGCGATGCGCCACTTCATTCCCGGCGTGGAGCAGACGATCGCCGAACTCGAAATCAGCCTTACGGAGGCGGTCGAGTTGTGTGGCGACGAGATTCACACGGTCCTGTCCGGCCTAGACTCGCCATCAATGAATTGGGACAGGAGCTCGCCCGACGTATTGCCCGCCGACTGACGACACGACAGCGCAGCATTTGGGAAGGAGAAGGACCCTACGCACCTAACCAGCCGCTCGGCGAAGGTGTGGTGCACTTCTGCATTCGGATACTCACCTTGCAACGGAAGATCTGCTTCGCCCCCCGCACGGGAAACCAGTCACCTTTCGTCCTGGTCGAGGAGTGGCTGGGCCACGCTATTCCGGATATCGACCCCGACGTCGCACGTGCCGAACTGCTTCGCCGCTACCTGCGCCGCTACGCACCATCCACGCGAGTCGACTTCGCTGCGTGGCTGGGAGTCAATCCCGGCGACACCGGCCCCTGGTGGAACCTGATCCAGGAGGAACTGACGCCTATCGAGTTCGGAGGCACATCGTGGATCCTCACCGAGGACCTCGACGCGCTGCGATCCGCACCGCAACCCGAAGGAGTACGTCTGCTCCCACCCCACGACCCATACACGCAAATGCGCGACCGCGAGACAATCGTCGACAAGAGGCGTCACCGGAGACTGTGGAAGACCGTCGGCGAACCGGGCGCGATCCTCTTAGGCGGCAAGATCACCGGTACGTGGCGGCCACGCAAGAGCGGCCGGAAACTGACCGTCACCGTCACGACCTTCGACTCGGCTTCAGCGCGTGACAAGAAGCTGCTTCAGGACGAAGCGCAGCAAGTCGCACGGTTGCGGGGCGCATTGTCCGCGGATGTCGTGTTCGACTCCCAGTGACGCTTCCTACCATGATTCACCTGCTCGAATGAGTTTGACTGAAATGCATCCAGATGAGGCCTCAGGACGAACAGCTGCACGTTCGATCGAACCTAAGCACTCACACAGGCTGCAGTCTCCGAGCATGCTCAAGTTCCCGCAAGAAGCGTGAAAATTCACGCGGACTTCCCATGGATGCCTCCCGGATACAGCCACCTCTGCGCTGGCTTCTTGCGCTGGCTTCTCTTGCCAGTCCCGGAGTCCCTGGCAGAAGAACGTCGAGCGACGACTCTGCGCCGCTACCGGCATGAGGGTGCAAAGACTGTGTTGACGGCACCGGCTTATTCTTCATCAGGTCCGGGAACACTCCCCGCGGACCAAGCCATTCGAACAATGAAATGGCTGTCGGCGCTGTTCCTGGCGATGATTGCTCCGGCGGCACCGGACAGCTTTACACCGAACTGTATTTCCATGTGTTCCGGCGCCAGTTCAGCCAACGCTTCGACCGCCGCGGCAGCAGCCGGGCGCACAGCAGTCAGGGCATCTTCGAGGCGGCGGCCTGCATCCACAATCCCTTGCTCGTTTCGCAATGGGTGATCCACACCGTAGCTGTCCTCGTCTACCTCGACCAGCACGGAGCCGGACCCCAATTCGTAACGAAGCACCTCACTCATGTGGCTCCCCTTCCTGCACAGCACGTGCACATGTTCTCGAGGACGTTTCCGCACCCATTGCCGCTCTAAACGATGCGGTAGGACGCCACTTCTGGGCTAACGTCTGATGGGCTCCCCCACCGACGGCGCGGGACGGATGCGACCGGATCAATCATGCGTGATCTGGATTTTCTGATGGGGGCGCTCCGCCTCTGCTTGGGGGACCGGAGCCTTGACTTCGAGCACGCCGTCCTTGTAGGTGGCGGTGATTTCCTCCTGCTTGATTCCCTTAGGCAAGGGGATCAAGCGGGAGAATGATCCGTAGCGGAACTCGGAGCGGTAGTTACCCTTGTCCTTCTGCTCGGTCTTCTCGCGTCGTTGGGCGCTAATTTCCAGCTGGCCCTCGGAGAGCGTAATCTCCACGTCTTCCTCAGGATCAATGCCCGGAAGCTCCGCGCGGACCGTCAGAACATCTTCCTTGACCTCCTCTTCTACCCGGATCATGGAATGCTCCGATTCGCCTTCGAACATTCGGCGGAACGGTCCCATCATGTTAAAGGGTGAGTGACGCTCGAACGGCGACCATCTCAGCAGATCACTCATTTTTCCTCCTGTGGCAGGGGCCAGCGGATTGCCGACCACGTCGACGCAAGTGTTCCCGCGCTCCCTAAAACGCCTTCCCGCGGTGGCGAGCACCCCATCGCCCCGCTGCAATGTGCAGAGAGCGGCCGGTATTGCGACACGAGAGCATCGTATTCCCTCATCCATCAGCCGGGTAGAATTGCTGCGGCTAAACGTAGCACTCTCCTCGAAACCCTGTTGCCCTGCCCACTTGGCAAATATTCACATCAGCAATATCGGTGCAGGCAATCGCACAGGTCAAGCAGCGCCCCAGCTGACGCTCCCCCGCGTAGCGGTAATAGCGCCAATGGGATGGAAGTATCGAACCGCGGGGATTCAATATTGACCGTGCTAACGTCGCTGTCGTCGTGGATCCGCCGGCCGCTGATCAGGCGCCGAGTGGCCGCTCCGGTGCCGAGCACTGCGGGGAAGCCGTTCGCGGGCCACGATGGAGTTGTTGGCTTAAGCCGCCGATGTCGGTGACCACGGCCGAGGCCAACGGGGTTCATGGTGCACGCGGCTCATGCGGCTTCCCCCAAGCTTGTTAATGTTAGCCATGGTTTTGCGTCTAATCCGCCCGGCAGTGCCGGTTCCCCGCTACTGCGTAGAATTCACGTTTCGAGTACCGGGTTATGTGCCATGCCAGCGGTTTCACCGCCGTCAATGACGAATTCGGCCCCGGTAACAAACGTAGATTCATCGCTGGCGAGATAGAGCACGAGGTCAGCCACTTCTTCCGGCTGGCCTACCCGGCCCAGGGCTACATGTGACGTATTCGGTGTGAGTGATTCCGTCATGGGCGTCACGATGAATCCCGGATGCACTGAATTGACGCGGATTCGGTCCCGGCCCAGATCGAGCGCGGCAGCTTTGGTCAGACCGCAGACCCCGAACTTTGATGCTGTGTAGCCCGGAAGCTGTTCATAACCGCGGAGTCCGGCTATCGATGAGATGTTGATGATCGACCCGCCGCGACGCTCTTTGAGCGCCGGGACAACCGCGGTCATCCCTAGAAAAACTCCGGTAAGGTTCACGGCGATGACGGCATCCCACTGTTGTCGGGAGTATTCCCCGATCGCCCCGAAGTTCACGATGCCGGCATTGTTGACGAGTATGTCCAGTCCACCAAAACGCTTCACCGTTTCCCGCACTGCGCTGTTCCAGTCTCCGCTGCTGGTGACGTCGAAACGCAGGCACGCGCCCACCTCCTCCTTCACTTCAAACTCCGCTGGATCCAGAATGTCGCCGAGCACGACTTGTGCACCTTCCGCCGCCAGCTTTGCACCGATCGCAGCACCTATCCCCTGTGCGCCACCGGTGACAAGAGCGACTTTTCCATTCACCCGGCTCATGACCGCTCCTTTGTCTAGCTGCTCCACTAAGTATCCTTCCGGAGGCCGTGCTCCGCGAGACCTCCGGTCAACCAAATCCTTCCGGCGCGAGCCGCTGCAAGCACCCGGCCGCGTCCCTGCGGGACCGGCACAGCGGATGTCCTTTAGCGGTTCCGGCCACGGCCGACGGCACTGATACACGTGGGTCGCCGGCATGGCGTGCCGGCACAATCACGCCCTTCGACATCCTGGCTGCAGCAAGCGACCTCGTTTGAGCGGAGAAAACTCAACGCTCGGAGTAACCTGTCAGGCACACGGGCTGCTCCTCCGTCTCCTGCCGTGGGCCGCTATCCCGGAAACCGGTGAATCAATCCGGAGTCATCAGGAGCACCATGAAAGATCATCGTCCCCCACGTCTGCGCTTCCTGGGCGCTACCGACACGATGACCGGTTCCAGGTACTTGATCGAGGCACGGGGCAGGCGCGTTCTGATCGACCGCGGACTCTTCCAAGGCTATAAACGGATCCGAGACCGTAACCGCACCCGGTTCCATGTTCCACCAAGGGCTCTCGACGCGGTAATTCTCACGCATGCCCATCTGGATCACAACGGTTACATTCCGGGCGCCGGTCCGCGACGGTTTCAGCGGGCCGGTCTATGCCACCCCCGGCACTGCGGATTTGTGCAGGCTGCTCCTTCCGGACAGCGGCTGCCTCCAGGAAGAAGAGGCCAAACACGCCAACAGGATGGGATCCACCAGGCACCATCCCGCAACCCCCTCTACACAGCAGCTGACGCGGTGAAGTCGCTGAACAACTTCCGGAGCTGGGACTTCGGCTCCCCTATCCCCCTCGGCGAAGGCCTTAAAGCAACCTTCATGCGCCGGGCACATTCTGGGAGCCGCTCAGATCCTCCTCACCGCTGTTGAGCGGTCTGTGCACTTCACCGGAGATCTCGGCCGCCCCAATGACCCGTTGATGCGGCCACCCCGGGCACTGGGTGCTGTAGACGTGCTCGTGGTTGAATCCACATACGGAAACCGTACCCACCCGACGACCGACCCCGAACAGGAACTCGGTGAAATTGTCACGCGAGTAGCCAAGAGGGGGGGCGTTGTCATGATCGCTTCCTTTGCGGTAGGACGGGCGGAAAACGTGCTGCTGCACCTTTCTCGGCTCCGCCGCAAAGGCGGTATACCTGATATTCCCGTGTACCTGAACAGCCCCATGGCCATCGATGCGTCCGAAATGTACAAGCGCCACCCCGAGGAGCACAGGCTCCGGCCGGAAGAATTCGACGTCATGTACCGTCTGGCTACGCCCACCAGGAGCGTAGATGATTCAAAACTGCTCGACCCGAGGGGCGGTCCCATGATCATCATCTCCGCCAGCGGCATGCTCAGCGGTGGCCGAATCTTGCACCACCTCGAGACCTATGGCCTGGACCCGAGAAATGCTGTCGTCCTCAGCGGTTACCAGGTCGGCGGGACCCGGGGCGCTTCACTTGCCTCTGGCGAGAATGTACTGCGGATCTATGGCCAGAATGTAAGGATCCGGGCAGAGGTCATCCAGCTCGGCAGCCTCTCGGCCCACGCAGACTCGACGGAACTGCTTAGCTGGATGCGCCCGGCCCCCAGCGCGCCGACAATGACTTACATTATCCACGGAGAGCCCGATTCATCCGACGCGCTCCGCGTCTTGATAAAACATGAACTTGGCTGGCCTGCCCGCGTACCCGAATATCG
Source organism: Arthrobacter sulfonylureivorans (assembly GCF_022637435.1). Taxonomy (NCBI): domain Bacteria; kingdom Bacillati; phylum Actinomycetota; class Actinomycetes; order Micrococcales; family Micrococcaceae; genus Arthrobacter; species Arthrobacter sulfonylureivorans. Next base: position 2,025,237 of record NZ_CP093326.1, on the reverse strand, counting down.
TGAAAGCGTCCATCTCGACTATCCCCGCTAGTGACAGGAAGAGACGCTCGCACTACTGGCAGAACCGGGGCGGTCTCCCCCACCTGCCGTCCCATCCGCCTGAGCGATAGTCGGTCTTGGAGTGTGCCATAGCCAGTGCCCCGCCACGGCCAGAAGGCCACCCGGCAAAGGATAAGGCTGGCTTCCGGCGGCGGCCAGAGCCCGTAGTGAAGAGCCAACTGCCGCAATCAACCTCATCTGAGGACAACCATGGTCAAGTATCTAGGAACGCGCCACCGCATCAGCCCGTCAGGCTGGCTTCTTCCGTGTTTGGGGGGGTGTCCCTATGTTCTTCGTCAAGGGGTCAGGCTGCCCTGAGTTGGGGTGGTTCGTAGAGGGTCATGTCTCGGAGCATGGCGAAGAGGACATCACAACGGCGTCTGGCCAAAGCGATCAAAGCTTGGTTGTGGCGTTTACCCTCGGCGCGTTTCCGGTCGTAGTAGGCGCGTGAAACCGGGTCCTTCAGCGCTGCGAAGGCGGAGAGGAAGAGGGCGCGTTTGAGGACTTTGTTGCCCTTCCTCGACGAATGATCGCCGCGGATGGAAGTGCCCGATCTCCAAGTCACCGGTGCGAATCCGGAGTAGGAGGCCAGATGTCCTGCGGAGGCGAATTCCTTGCCGACGATCTCGGTGATGATCCGTGCTTCCGTCCTGACGCCGACCGCCGGCATGGATGTCAGGACGAGGTGAAGAGGGTGGGCCTCCACGAGTTCTTCGACCCTGGCCAGAATCTTGGCGCGGGAGGTGCGCAGCTGCACCAGTTGCGCGGCGAGCTGCGGCAATACGATGCCGGCGGCGCCGGTGCCGGATACCACCACGGTCTGCTCGCCGAGGGCGGTGAACACCTCGGCCGCCCAGCGCTTGCCGGCCCGCGGCGCGAACTTGCGCAGCAGCACGGCCACGCGGGTCTGACCTGCCTTTCGCTGGGCGTCCGGGGTCGGGTACCTGACCAGTAGCTCGGCCATCGCCCGGTGGTCCAGGTGGGGTCCGATCGCCCGTTCCAACGCAGGGTGGATCTGGGTCAGCAGTCCCCGGATCCGGTTGGAGGCAGCCGTTGCCTGCTTGGCCAGGTCGTCGTCGAAGCCGCAGAGCATTGAGAGTTCCGCGGCCTGTTCATCGGCTAGGGCGATGGCGCGCAGGGTGTGGGGCATGGTCCGGGCCGCTTCGGCGATGATCGCCGCGTCCCGGGCGTCGGTCTTGGCCTCGCCCGGGTGCAGGTCCGCGATGCGGCGCATCGCCAGGCCGGGCAGGTAACCGACCAGGATGCCTTCGGCCTGGGCCACGGCGATCGGCAGGGCACCGATTGTGGCCGGCTGGTCGACCACCAGGAGCAGGGTTCCGTGCCGCGTGAGGGAGGCGATGATGCCGCGCAGTTCCGCCTCGTCCTGGGGCAGCGCCTTGTCCAGCAGTTTCTTGCCGTTGCGGTCGAGCGCGACCGCGTGGTGGTTGCTTTTGCCGACGTCGACGCCGATAAAAACGTCGACGAGGTGGTGGTCTTTGATCACGCTTCCTCCAGGCACTCCGTTGTGATGACAGTGCTGGCTTGTCCTGCGGCGGCAGAGCTCGGCATCCACGTTACGGCCGACCTGCCATGGTCAAAGCTTCGGCTGGTCTTGTCCCCATCAGCGATCCTCTGGCGCCTATCGGACCCCGGTGACAACACCCCCGGATCATCAACGACTGGGGGCACAAACCATGCCGGGGCCGACAGGCCAGCAACCCTGATTCTTACCTATTCAGGGCCCACAAAGAAGGTAACGGGACAGGGGGCGCGCCCATCCGGTTGCCGGTTGTCGCGCTGGCCTAGGCGATGTCGTGGTCGTTGTGGTCTTTGGCTTCGCTGAAGGGGCGCGGCGGTGTTCTTTGTGCCCGTCGTGGCCGGAGGGTTTGGCCCGGCAATAGCAGCCGCGGTAATGCTGGGGTTCACCTGCGATCTTTGCGGGAATGGGTGCGGTCCATCGAGGCCTGGCGGTGCCGTTGCGGTTCTATGCCTTCGCACTGCTGCTCCCGACAGACCTGCAACTGAGCATGGAGGCTGCCCTGTCGATGGGGCGGCGCGGCGATCGACTGGGCGTCACTTCCCGGGAGGCTGCCCAGGTATCTGGATTCGGTGGCAATAACGGCTGTGCTGTTCGGCGGCATGGAGGAATCCGGAGGTAATTGTGGAAGGGCTCATAATTGGCGGCGAACTGCGCTCGTAGGCTGTGCCGGAATCAGACCGACCCGAACGTAAGGTGAAGCATGGAATTCCCAGACATTATGCTGACCGTCATCGGTGTGGGACTGATTCTATTGATGGCCACCGATGTCTTTCATACACTCCTCTATCCCCAGGGTGCGGGTCCAGTTTGCAGAATGATCATGCGCGCATTGTGGCTGCTGTCCCGACAGTTCGCCGGCCGCGCCGTCACCGTTGCGGCCCCCGTCGCCATGGCAGCCGTGATCGGGGCATGGGCGTCGTTATCCATCATGGGGTGGGCTCTGGTGTACCTTCCACACTTACCGGACGGGTTTGTCTATGCAGACGGCATCCCCCGACGTGGGGACCTCGGCGAAGCCCTTTACATCTCGATGGTCAGCCTGTCCACGGTTGGCTACGGTGAAATCGTTCCGGCGGCCCCCTCGCTTCGCCTGGTGACTGCAGCGCAGGCCGTCACCGGCTTCGGGTTGCTCACAGCCACGGTCTCCTGGATCTTGCAAACATATCCCGCACTGAGCCGCCGCCGCGCTCTTGCCCACGAACTGAACCTGTTCCGACAGGCCACCGGCGCGCAGGGCATGTCCGCCCTGACGCCCGGACATGCCGCTGCACTGCTTGAATCGTTCGCCAGGAGTGTAGCCACTGTCAGCATGGACCTGCTGGCATTCAACGAGACGTACTACTTTCACGAAGCACAACACAGAGGATCGCTGCCGGCCACCCTAGCCTATGCACAACAGCTCGCCTCCGAAGCCCAGGAAAACACCAACCCTGACCTGCGCTTCGCCGGCCGGATGCTGCATGCAGCCCTGGAAGATCTGGCCGACGTCCTCCGCGGAAAATTTGGCCATGTCGGCCAAACCTCCTCAGCGGTATTTCAAAGCTACGAAACGCGCCACAGGCACCGCCGGAAGCCGGGCGGAACGGCAAGCTAGGACGATTTCCGCTCCTGCAAACCCGCTGTTGACTAGGCAAGCATCACGGACTGGACAGTGCACATTGCTCCTGGGTTTGGAATCTACAGGATCTGCTGGGAAACCGTATGGGCAAGCGGGACGGCCGCACGCTTCTATGGTCGGAGAGATGATGACTTTCCGAGCGCTGGCAACGCGCCGCTTCAGTGGTCAGGTGGTGCAGTCGTGCGCGAGGATCTGGGCATGATGCGGGTCGTTGAAGCCCGTTAGAAGGAACCAGCAAAGCGCGGCGGACGCCGTTGCCATGCAATCGGACATGGAACGGTGCGGCGTCGGCGACTAGCGGTGCGTTGGCTCTGCCCGGACGACGGCGGGTGCCGCTTCAGCGATCGCACCGTATTCATTTGTGGGCACCACCAGCATGGGGATGCCCGATTTCGGCGAGGAATGGCCCGGCACTCCCCCAGCCCGACAACCGCCTCGTTGGCCGCCGCATCCATGTGATGCCCAGTGGCCCGAGCTCGGCCAGCACCTGGGGCAGTCGGTGGGTCGCACCTTTCAGAGCCATTTCCGCTTCCTCGTCCCATGCGGCTGCCGTGTCGGTGATGTCCCGCATGTCGTTACGGCCCGGTGACGCTCGGGTTTGCTGCCTATGCTCGGCATTTACCACCTGTCAAAGAGCGGCAGTCGGACAAGTAACCAGATGAGAGGACCAATCCATTGGCCAGACTGGTGGCATCCCTCGCGGATCGTTGCCAAACTGGTGGACCGAAGTGTGCTGGCAGGCGGGCGGGGCAGTCATGGCCTGACGTAGGCCCAGCCCTCCCACTGGCGCTCCGCCAGGTGCGCCACTGCTGCCGAAACGGTGCCAATGCCGACGGTAAGGACTTCTGCGTCCAGTCCTATAGAGCGCATGCTGTTTCCACAGGCAAAAATTTCCACACCCAGGTCCTGGACTTGGGTTATGGCCTCGCTCAGGGGCGAGTCTGCAGCGAGCAGCCGGACACCGGGCCCTTGGACCACTACTTCGATGGCCGCTGCGGGCTTGAGTGCGGCGCGGGCGTTGACTGAACTGCGCAGGATACCGGCCATAGTGTCCGGCTCCAGCGGACCTGCTGCATGGATGAGCAGACCGGGACCGTTTGATCCTTGTGGCACCAAGGGGGTGCCTTCACTGACGGACAATACTCATTCCGTTAGTTTGCTCAAGTCGGCGAGGGCCTTGCGCAGGCGACTGCCGGCGTCGTCGGCAACTTCTTTGACAGCCGGCGCAGCGCTGAGCTGGACCATGGTCTGCGGATCGATGGCCTCAATGATGGTGGTTCCCCCGTCTTTGCCTTGACGTACGACGACGTTGCAGGGCAGGAGCGCGCCGAGTTCGGGCTCGGCGGCGAGGGCGCGGCTGGCCAGGGCCGGGTTGCAGGCGCCGAGGATGACGTAATCACCGACAGCGTCCGCCGCTTCAGCACCAAGTTTGGTTTCAAAGGTGGAGCGGACGTTGATTTCCGTGAGGATTCCGAACCCCTGGGCCGACAGGGCGTCCCGGGTGCGGTCCAGGGCTTCGGCCCATGGAAGGTCGACGGTGGTAGTGAGGGTGTACGTCATGGTTCTCCTTGGGCTGCGCGACAGCAGGTCTGATTAGGCGAGGGAGAGGAAGAGCTTCTCCAGGTCTTTCTTGTCCATCGTTGCATCCTGCTGGACGATGCACTGCTCGAGGCCCGTGGCAATGATGGCGAACCCGGCCCTGTCCAGCGCCTTCGATACGGCGGCGAGCTGGGTAACGACGTCCTTGCAGTCCCGGCCTTCTTCAAGCATGCGGGTGACAGCGGCCAGCTGGCCTTGGGCTCGCTTCAGACGATTGATGACGGGGGTGAGTTCTGAGGGATTGAGTTCCACGGGTTTCTCCAATATCGAGGCTTGCATCCATTCTATACCCCCCAGGGTGTTTGACTACCCCCCGGGGTATCTGTGATACTCGGTGGGGTATTCACCCGACCCCTTCCGAGAGGCCAATCATGACTTCCCCTTCCGCGGCACCCGCTGTTACCGCACTCGCCCCTGAGACCCTCCAGTCCTGGTTCAAAGAGCACCAGGACCTCGTGGTGATCGATGTCCGCTCCGCCGCGGAGTTCGAGTCCATGCACATCCGCGGCTCCTACAACGTGCCCCTGCCGCTGCTGTCCGAGCACACGGACGAGCTTGCCGCCCGCCTGGGGTCCCGCGTGGTCCTGGTCTGCCAGTCCGGAGCCCGTGCCGAGCAGGCCCGGCAGCGCCTTGCCAAGTCGGGCATCGACACCGCCTACGTCCTGACCGGTGGCGCACCCGGCTTCGCCTCTGCCGGCGGGGACGTGGTCAAGGGCAAGGACCGCTGGGACCTTGAGCGGCAAGTCCGCCTGGTGGCCGGTTCCCTCGTGGTCCTGGGCCTGGCCGGCGGCAAGTTCGTCTCCCCGAAGATTCGGACGCTTGCCGGGGTCATCGGGGCCGGACTGACCTTCTCTGCAGCCACCAACACCTGCGCCATGGGCCAGGCCATCTCGGCCATGCCGTGGAACAAGGCCGCCAAGGAGCCCACCCGCGAAAGCGCCATCCTTGCCCTGCCCGTCAACATCGAGATGAATGCCGAGGCCAAGGCATCATGACCCTCACCCTGCTCCTGGTTGTTGCCCTGTCGGTAGTCATCGGGCTCTCGCTCGGCGTCCTGGGCGGTGGCGGATCGATCCTGACAGTGCCGATCCTGGTCTATGTGGCGGGCTTCGAGGCCAAGGAAGCCATCGCAGCCTCGCTATTCGTCGTCGGCGTCACCTCGGCAGTGAGCGTGTTCAGCCATGCTCGCGGCGGCCGGGTGATGTGGCGGACCGGCCTGATCTTCGGTGCTGCCGGTATGGCCGGCGCGTTCGTCGGCGGCCTCCTGGGCGGGCACATCCCCGGCCAGATCCTGCTCATCGCCTTCGCGGTGATGATGGTGGCCACCTCCGTGGCTATGCTGCGAGGTCGGAAGAAGAAGAAGAACGACGGCGGCGCCGCGCCGGTCAAGCATGAACTGCCCCTGGGCAGGGTGCTGCTGGACGGGGCCGTCGTCGGGCTCGTCACCGGTCTGGTCGGCGCGGGCGGCGGATTCCTCGTGGTCCCGGCCCTTGCACTGCTCGGTGGCCTGCCGATGTCCGTTGCCGTGGGCACCTCCCTGGTGGTCATCGCCATGAAGTCCTTTGCAGGACTCGCCGGATACCTCACCACCGTCCAGCTCGACTGGGGCATCACTCTCGGGGTGACCGCCGCCGCCATCGCGGGCACGCTCATCGGATCCAAACTCGCCGGCCGCATCCCCGAGGCAGCGCTGCGCAAAGCCTTCGGCTGGTTCGTCCTGGCCATGGGCACCTTCGTCCTCATCCAGCAGGCACCCGCCGACCTGCAATGGTTCATCGCAGCAGGCGTCGCAGCCCTCACGGCAGCCACCGCCGGCATCTGCTGGTTCTTCATCAGCTCCTGCCCCCTGCGCAACCGCAGGGGGCAGGGGGCACCCTGCGCAACCGCAGCGGTCGGCGGCGCAGCGACATCCTAACCCCCGCCTGAACCCGCCACCACCAACCAAGGAGAACACCATGGGCCTCATCAGCTCCCTGAAAAAAACCTTCAACAAGCCCTACAAAACGGTCTCAGTAGCTGAGGCCAAGGACCTCCTGTCCTCAGGCGCAGCGCTGATCGACGTCCGCTCCGTCCAGGAATGGCGCTCCGGACGGGCCTCACAGGCGAAGCACATCCCACTGGACCGACTGCACACCAGCACCGCCGGTATCAACAAGAACCGGGCAGTGATAGCCATGTGCCAGTCCGGGGTCCGCTCCGCTTCAGCGGCCAAGCTCCTCGCCGCCCAGGGCTACGACGCCTACTCCCTGCGCGGGGGCATGAGCGCCTGGCGCTCGGCCGGCGAACCCGTCCGCTAACAACAGCCCACACTATTTTGAAGGAAAACCCCCATGGCTGAAATCACCATCACCGAAGCCGAACAGCGGCAGACCACCGCCCGTATCCTCGATGTCCGCGAGGACTTCGAGGTCGAGGACGGAATGATCCCCGGCGCCCTGCACATCCCCATGGGCCAGCTGCAGGCCCGCCTGTCCGAACTAGACCCCGCTGTACCCGTCATTGCGGTCTGCCGCAGCGGCAACCGTTCAGCCCGCGTGGCCGACGCCCTCAACGGAGCCGGATTCTCGGCGGACACCATGGCCGGCGGCATGATCGCCTGGACCCGAGCCGGCCTCCCCACCACCTGACCCCTCCGCCACCACCCAGGACAACTCCCGAAAGGACATGAAAGACGATGGCAACCATCGACCTCACCGAACAGAGCTTCGCCGAAACCCTGGAGAGCAACGAGATCGTCTTCGTTGACTTCTGGGCAGCATGGTGCGGCCCGTGCCGCATGTTCGCCCCCACCTACGGCAAGGCGGCAGAGCGGCACCCGGACATCACCTTCGCCAAGGTGGACACCGAAGCCGAACAGGCCCTAGCCGCAGCCGCGAGCATCACCTCCATCCCCACCCTGATGGCCTTCAAGGACAAGACCCTGGTCTTCTCCCAGCCCGGAGCCCTCAACGCCACCGGCCTGGAAGAAGTCATCCAGGCCGTCAAGAACCTGGACATGAATGAACTCCGCGCCCAGGCCGGACCCCAGAACGTGTGATGCGGTGCCGGGCGACCATGCGCACCGCACTGTAACGGCAGACGAACTCGCCACGGTGTGCCCCCGCGCAATGCTGGTGGACGTGCAGAGTCGTGAAGAACATGCCACCGCGCATGTACCGGGGAGCCTGAACATCCCGCTCGAAGAATTGCCCTCCCGGCTTGCCGACCTGCCCAACAGCACGATCTATATGCTGTGCGGGTCAGGAAAACGCAGCAGCCAGGCCGCACGGATCCTTACCGACCGCGGATACCAGACGGTCAACGTAGCCGGCGGGATCACCGAGTGGTACCGGGCAGGCCACCCGGTCACCTATCAACAAGCCCCGGAAAACCCGTTGCGGCAACAGCCGGGCCATCCCCCGGCAGGCCTGCGCAGACTCCTGCACAAGCTGTTCCTCAGAAAAGCGGCCTAGGCCGCAGTCTAGTTGCAGGATACCCCCGGGGGTATCTATACTGAATGCAGAACCAGCCCCTTCCAACCCCCTTTCAACTGAAGGAGAGCACCAGATGCTTATCGAGCGTATTTACGATGAAGACCTCGCCCAGGCCAGCTATCTGATCGGCTGCCAGGCCAACGGCACCGCCGTTGTTGTGGACGGCCGCCGCGACATCGCGGTGTACCAGGATCTAGCCAAGAAAAACGGCATGAAGATCGTTGCCGTCACCGAAACCCACATCCACGCCGACTACCTTTCCGGCACCCGCGAACTCGCCGCCGCCACCGGCGCGAAGATCTACGTCTCCGGCGAGGGCGGACCGGACTGGCAGTACGAATTCGACGGTGGACGCCTCTACGACGGCGACAAGATCACCATCGGCAACATCAGCATCCAAGCCCTCCACACCCCGGGCCACACCCCGGAGCACCTGTCCTTCCTGGTAACGGACGGTGCGTTCAGCGACCAGCCCGGCTACCTGCTCTCGGGTGACTTCGTCTTCTCCGGCGACCTGGGCCGGCCGGACCTGCTGGATGAAGCTGCCGGCGGCATCGACACTCGTTTCGAAGGTGCCAAGCAGCTATTCGCGAGCCTGCGGGACAAGTTCCTCACCCTGCCGGACTACGTGCAGGTCCACCCGGCCCACGGCGCTGGCAGTGCCTGCGGCAAGGCCCTCGGCGCCATCCCGTCCTCCACCGTGGGCTACGAGCGGCTCTACTCCTGGTGGGGCCCCTACCTCGCCGCTAATGACGAGCAGGGCTTCATTGATGAGCTCCTTGACGGCCAGCCCGACGCGCACGCCTACTTCGGCCGGATGAAGCGGGAAAACCGTGAAGGCCCTGTCGTGATGGGTGAGCGGACGCCGCTGCCCGAACTGGCAACCGGCACCGTCGCTGCAGGCCTAGCCGAGGACACCCTGACCCTCATCGACACCCGCCCCAACAGCGAGGTCCACGAAGGCACGGTAACCCGTTCCCTGAACGTACCGGCAGGCAAGTCCGTGGCCAGCTACGGCACCTGGGTAGTGAACCCCGAGGCCGACAAGAACCCCCTCGTACTCCTGGCGAAGGACCAGGAAACGGCGCAGGACATGTGGGACCATCTGGTCCGGGTCGGCATCGACAACGTCGCCGGCTACGTCACCAGCATCGAAGGGCTCCCCACCACCAGCCCGAAGCTCATCCAGCCCGAGGAACTCGGCGGCTTCGACGCCGCCATGGTTTTGGACGTCCGCAACAAGACCGAGCACGCGGCCGGGCACATCCCCGGTTCGCACCAGCTCAGCGGCGGCCGCCTCATGTGGCACCTGGACGAACTGCCTGCCGAAGGCACCATCGTCACGTACTGCCAGAGCGGGGTACGCAACTCGGTCGCGGCCAGCGCTTTGCGCCGGGCCGGGTACGACGTCGTCGAACTCGACGGCAGCTACGCAGCCTGGACCGCCCAGCAGAACTCAGTCGCCACGGCCTAACCAGGCATAGACACCGCCAAGGCCGACCGGGCAGGTGCTTCCGGCAGCCTAGGTGCTCCGCCAGGGCGTGTCCCCACGCGCCCGGGCAGCCCCGTAGGTCGATTTCGGAGTTATCCTCGCACGCGCTGCTTCTCTACCGTTTAATCCGGGTCTGGCACACTGGTTCTCATGCCTGCTCCTGGGTAGCGTCATGGCAACCCTAAGCCAATGTGGAGCGCACGAACTTAGCGAGAAACCAGCTCGCCGGGGACAGCATTTCTTACGGAATCCTCTCCACATTCGGGCGCAGGGCCGCGATTTGGGCTTACGATCGACATAACTCCGGTTTTGGGCTGAAATTCGGCGGCAGCGGTGATCAGCGGTGACGCCAGTGCAAGGAGTGAGGCCATGATGGGTTTCTACGGCTCGCCAGGCATGGGCTGGATGTGGATTTTCTGGATCCTGCTCATCGTCGGTTTGGTCCTGCTCATAATCCTGTTGGTCCGCCTTGTCGGTGGTGGAGTGTCGGGCCGCGGGACGCGCGCTACCGGAGGCAGTCGGGCCCGCGAAATCCTAGCGGAGCGCTACGCGCGGGGGGATCTGACTGCAGAGGAGTACCGCGAGGGCCTTCGGACGCTCGATGAGGCCGGGGAATGAAACCGGTAAGCCGTCGGCAGGCCCTGGCCCTCGGCATCGCCGGCACCGGGGCCATCGCCGTCGGAGGCGGAGGGCTGCTCTGGGCCCGCTCTTCACCGTTCCGCCCCGCAACCGGTGGCCGCCTCGAAGAGCCTGTGATTCTCGGCAGCCGGGAGCGGTTGCTGGAACTGCTTCTCGAGGCCGCACCGGCGCAGGTCACCGTGGCTGGTAGGGAGGCGTCTGTGGCCGCCTACAACAAGACCCTCCCCGGTCCGACGCTCCGCCTACGCCCTGGGGATCGGCTCCGGATCGCCCTCGTCAATTCCCTCGACACAGCCACTAATCTGCACGTGCACGGATTGCACGTCTCTCCCGCCGGGAACGGAGATAACTCCTTTGTCAGCGTGGAGCCGGGAGGATCCTTTGACTATGAGTACGGTCTTCCCACCAACCACCCCTCGGGCACCTTTTGGTACCATCCCCACCACCACGGGAACGTGGCGGATCAGGTTGCGGCTGGCCTGTATGGGGCAATCATCGTGGACGACCCGGAAGACCTTCCGGTCACCCAGGATCGGGTCCTCCTCGTCTCTGACATCAGCCTGACCGGCACCGGCGCTCTTCGAGCCCCATCAGTCGCCGAACGGATGATGGGCCGAGAAGGGGAGACTGTGCTCGTGAACGGACAGGTCGCGCCGGTGCTGTCCGCAGCCTTCGGGGACCGGGAGCGTTGGCGCGTCATCAATGCCTGCCCGGCGCGTTACCTGCGCCTTCACTTGGAGGGGGGACAGCTTCAGATATTGGCCCTTGATGGCCGCCGCCTGTCCGCCCCTGCGCAAGTGGCTGAAGTCCTGTTGGCTCCCGGAAACCGGGCGGATCTGCTGGTGGAGGCGGTCAAAGGAACCATGATCCTGCGGGCTGCCTCATACGACCGCGGAACTATGTCCGGCATGATGGGCCGCGGCAGGGCCGAAGTCAGCGGTCCGGTAACCCTGCTGTCTCTGGACACCAGTGGAGTGCCGGGCGGTGTCCTGCCTCCGGTCCCAAGCACCGGACGAATAAGGGATCTCCGGAAGGAACCGGTGGCCGCCCACCGACGGTTCGATTTTTCCATGGGAATGGGGCCTGGAATGGGCCCGGGCGGCATGAGGTTCACCATCAACGACAAGGCGTTCGATGCCGGGCGCATCGACGAGACAGTCAGCGTGGGCAGCGTGGAGGAATGGACCCTGTCCAACGGCAGCCCCATGGACCATCCCATGCACCTGCACGTATGGCCCATGCAAGTCATCCAGGAAGGCGGCCGAAACCTCCCGGACCCCAAATGGCAGGATGTCGTGAACATCCCCGCCCTCGACGAAGTGAAAGTCCTCGTATCATTCGACGACTTCCCCGGGCGCGCGGTCTTCCACTGTCACATTCTGGACCACGAGGATCAGGGCATGATGGGAGTGGTTGAAGCCCGCTAAGGATTGCTCGTGGAGCATGACAATCCGAACGACGCGCTTTTGGATTCAAAAGCACCGCCATTTTTTGATGTCGAGCGAGAAACCCGGAAGACACTGGAGGAATGATGGCTGAAGCAACTCCGCGGCAACTCGCAGCCGAACTGCTCAACGCTTTCCAGCCCCCACGGATCCGCTCGGTGCCACGGAACAGGTGCTGCCTTGGCTGGTGTGGATGGGGCAGAGCGCCCGCAGCGAGGCCACCGGGAAAATCCTGCTCCGGGCCCGTGACGCCGCTGCCGCGGGGAACTCTGACCAGCTGGCGCAAGCCATCCTTGTTTGGCACGATCATTTTACGCCCGGTCGGCTCAGGAGGATCGGGACCGCAAACGATGGTCCGAAAACGAGACTGCCGCCAGCCCTGCACCAAAGTCACCGCCGGCGCATGTGCCCGAGGCCGAGGAAACGATCCGTCTGCTCTTTCAAGCCGCCCGCGACAACGGATGGTCCGAGCGCGACGCCCTAATGTGGCTGACTGGCTAGTCGACCTACTTCCCCGAACCTGAACAGCGCGGCGTTGACTACCTCGACGATCCCGGATATGTCGCCGAACGCGCACGGAACGCATTCGGCATCATCTGGTGATGGAAGGCAGCCCTACTTCGTCCAGTGAACGGGACCAACAGCCATGCAGTGACCGGCCGGCCAGCGCCCCCTAAATCCTGCAAAAGGACCGGACTACGAAGGTAACGGGGATGCGCGGCCCCGTCCTCGATGACAGGGAGGACGGCAAGCTCCCGGTTATTTCCTATTCGGAGGCGCCGCGGCCGAGGGAGGACAGCAGCTCGTCGCAGGCTTTTTCACAACGGCGGCAGGCGTCTGCGCACACCTTGCAGTGTTCGTGCATTTCGGCGTGCTGTTCACATTCGTCGGCGCAAGCCTTGCAGACGGCCCGGCAGGCATCCAGGACGGCTTTGGTGATGTTCGCGTCGTAGCCGGTGTGGCGGGAGAGGATGTTGCCGGTCGTGGCGCAGATGTCGGCGCAGTCCAGGTTGGTGCGGATGCACTTGGTCAGGTCCGAGACCATGTCCTCAGAGAGACAGGCGTCGGCGCAGGCGGTGCGGTCTGGGTGCATTCGAAACAGGCGGCAATGCAGTCGGCGAGTTTCTGACGGTCCACTCCGCCCAGGTCTTTCGGGTAGGTGTCGAGCATTGAGCTGATGTGCGTCATGATCCGGCTCCTGTTCGTCGGGTGGCAGCCGACTGGTGCCGGCCGCCACTTAAGCACAGTAGCCTTACTATTCGAGTGCTGGCTACCTATACTGGAGGTTCGGCTTGACTTATACCCCTAGGGGGTATAGATACTGTGTTACCGGAAACCAGCGTCACGGGCCCGCTTAGGGCTTCAACGCATTGAAGGTCCTCACCGCTGCGGCGGCGGAACGTCATCCCCTTTGCGGCCCGGCGTTCCCGATTCCCGCGGCCATCACGAATGAAGTGTGAGGAGAACACCATGAGCGCGCGCCCCTTGACCGCGGACTTCCCCTGACGACCACCTCCGCTTCCGGCTGCGCCTGCTGCGCTCCGGAGAGCGGGTCCGGGAACGAAGCCGGGCACCGGCAACCCGAGCAGTCGTCGGGACTGGCGGCCACGGCTGAGTACCGGGTGGCGGGAATGACCTGCGGGCACTGCGCCTCCAGCGTCGCCCAGGCACTTAGTGCACTCGATGGGGTCAGGGATGTGCAGATCGCTCTGGTCCCTGACGGCATTTCTACGGTCACCCTTGCTGCCTCGCTCCCCCTCGACGAGGGTACGGTGCGGTCGGCTGTTGCTGAGGCTGGCTACGAACTCATCACTTCCTGAAGATTTCGGATTTCCGAGCGCGGCTGCCCGGCGGTGAGGCGCCGGCCGGGCATGAAAGAGGAGTAATGAACGCCGAGCATTCGCATCACGACGACGGTTCCGCCGGTCACACCCGGAAACATGTTCTTGACCGGGGCCATGATGGCCAAGGCCCGGACAGGACCGATCATGACACGCACGAGCAGGCCATGCCTGCAGGGCATGACGTGCATTCGGCGGTGGACGAGGAACATGCCGTCCACACACACGGCGAGCATGCAGGGCACAGCACCGCCATGTTCAAGAACAAGTTCTGGCTATCCCTGGCCCTGTCCGTCCCGGTGGTGTTTTTCAGCCCGATGTTCGGGATGCTCCTGGGCTACGAAATACCGCAGTTCCCCGGGGCAGCGTGGATCCCGCCCGTGCTCGGAACGGTCATCTTCTTCTACGGGGGCATGCCGTTCCTGAAGGGCGGGCTGAAGGAACTGAAGTCCCGGCAACCGGGCATGATGCTCCTGATCGCCATGGCGATCACCGTCGCCTTCGTCGCCTCCTGGATCACAACCCTGGGCATCGGCGGGTTCGACCTGGACTTCTGGTGGGAACTGGCCCTGCTGATCGTGATCATGCTGCTGGGCCACTGGATGGAGATGCGCGCCCTCGGCTCCGCGCAGGGCGCCCTCGATGCCCTGGCCGCGCTGCTGCCGGATGAAGCCGACAAGGTCAACGGCGACGGGACGGTCACCACCGTCCCAACAGGTTCGCTGGGCACCGGGGATGTCGTCCTGGTCCGCTCAGGTGCCCGGGTTCCGGCAGACGGGCGGATCATTCACGGCGAAGCCGAGTTCGACGAATCCATGATCACCGGTGAGTCCAAGGCCGTCGGCCGAGGCACCGGGGATACCGTGGTCGCAGGTACGGTCGCCACGGACAACGCGGTGCGGGTGCAAATCAGCGCCGTCGGTTCCGACACGGCGCTGGCCGGTATCCAGCGCCTGGTCGCCGAGGCCCAAGCCTCATCGTCCAGGGCGCAGGCGTTGGCCGATCGGGCTGCGGCCCTGCTGTTCTACTTCGCTCTGGTTGCCGGCATCATCACCTTCGCCGCTTGGCTGATCCTGGGCAGCCCGGATGAGGCGGTGGTCCGAACGGTCACCGTGCTGGTCATTGCCTGCCCGCATGCCCTGGGGTTGGCTATTCCGCTGGTCATTGCTATCTCCACCGAACGCGCCGCACGATCTGGCGTACTGATCAAGAACCGAATGGCGCTGGAGCGGATGCGCACCATCGACGTGGTCCTGTTCGACAAGACCGGCACCTTGACCGAAGGTGAGCACGCCGTCACCGCAGTCACCTCTGCTCAGGGCGTCACCGAGGCTGAGCTGCTCGCCTTGGCCGCGGCCGCCGAATCGGATAGCGAACACCCTGTGGCCCGGGCAATCGTTAAGGCCGCAGCGGAGAACCCCGGAGCGGTCCGGCTGGGTCTGTCCGGCAGCAACTTCACGTCAAGTACCGGGCGGGGTGTCCGCGCCACGGTGAACGGGGCCGAGGTCTCCGTTGGCGGGCCGAACATGCTTCGTGAGCTGAACCTCATCGAGCCCGGAGACATCGCAAGGGAAACCGAGGCCTGGATGGGCCGAGGCGCCGGCGTGCTGCATGTGGTCCGCGACGGAAGGATCATCGGCGCGCTGGCCCTGGAAGACAAGGTGCGGCCGGAGTCCCGGGCAGCCGTGAAGGCGCTGCAGGAGCGCGGTGTCAAGGTCGCCATGATCACCGGCGACGCCCGCCAAGTCGCCGACGCCGTGGGCAGGGACCTGGGTATTGACGAGGTCTTCGCCGAGGTGCTGCCGCAGGATAAGGACAAGAAGGTCATCGAGCTGCAGCAGCGCGGGCTGAAGGTGGCCATGGTTGGCGACGGCGTCAACGACTCACCTGCGCTTGCCCGCTCCGAGGTCGGCATCGCCATCGGCGCCGGCACCGACGTGGCCATGGAATCGGCCGGCGTCGTGCTGGCCGGCAACGACCCGCGCTCGGTGCTGTCGATGATCGACCTGTCACGCGCCAGCTACCGGAAGATGATCCAGAACCTGATCTGGGCCACCGGCTACAACATCATCGCCGTGCCGCTGGCCGCCGGCGTGCTCGCCTTCACCGGCGTCGCGATCTCTCCTGCCGTGGCGGCGATCCTGATGTCCGTCTCCACCATCGTTGTCGCGCTCAACGCCCAACTGCTGCGGCGCATCAACCTAGACACGGAGGCCCTGCGGTAACTCCACGCTCGGGGGGCCCGCGGAACGCCGGAGCCGGCTACCGCTGAATACAGGGTTGAAGCACGAGACGGGAACCAAGGCAATTTGTGCATCAACGCAATTAGTGCGTCCCGATCCTAGCCAACTGTTCTCTGAGGAAGCGGTTGTTTCTACTTCGGACGGGGTCATCGTCCGATATGAGATCTCTGCCTCGTGCCCTACTCTCTCAGCACTACTGAACTGATAGCCTCTTGGGCCTCATGAGTAATTTGATACTCAGAACGTACAAGTATTCTGTTCTTCCGAGCATCTTTGGTGCATTGCTGCTTCGAGCATACACAGGCCTTTGGGAGCTTCGGTTTCGGGTATCAGATTGGCGGCGCACGCCGGACTACCTGGAGTTCCTAGACGCGAGTTGGCGCCAAGCAGCGAAACGGTTTAGCTTCCAGTTCTTGGGTCTGCACTCCCACTACCCTTGAACTAGGTGAGAGAAATGCGTTAATTTGCTTCATCAGTAGCTCTGCGCGATCCAGTGTTGACGCCGGAATCTTCAGAGTTCACTGCTTCTGCAGAAGATATTTCGCCGGAGTGTAGTGGTTCAGGCGACCCTTGTTAATTTTGCGTTCCTTTAGTACCGCGCTGATCCGGTGGGTTATGCGGTCGCCAGCGGGCAGGTCCGCAATTTTGATATTTTGCCCATCCATGTGCATGGCGTAAGCACCGTTGACCAGTTTCAGGTAGAAGCTAGGCTCGAGCAGGTCTTCCATGTCCGCCTCCTCGCGGCCACAACCTCGCTGACAAGCACTATTCCCGCTTCCGCGAGCTTCCCCGCTGCCCGCAACTTCGTCTGCCTATCTGAGCATTGCTCAGATAGGCAGACGATTTTGCCCAAATAGGGCGAAATTGCTCAGATAGATCGGGATCTCACTTCTTCACAACGACGATGACGACGACGATCTAGAAGTCCCAGTCCTCGTCTTCGGTGTTGACAGCCTTGCCGATCACGTAGGATGAGCCGGAGCCGGAGAAGAAGTCGTGGTTCTCGTCGGCGTTGGGGCTCAGGGCGGAGAGGATGGCCGGGTTCACGTCCGTGACGGTGGACGGGAACATGGCCTCGTAGCCGAGGTTCATCAGCGCCTTGTTGGCGTTGTAATTCAGGAACTTCTTGACATCCTCGGCCAGGCCAACGGAATCGTAGAGGTCGTGGGTGTACTGCACCTCGTTCTCGTAGAGCTCATAGAGCAGCTCGAAGGTGTAGTCCTTCAGCTCTGCGCGGCGCTCCTCGCTGACCTTTTCCAGGCTGCGCTGGAACTTGTAGCCGATGTAGTAGCCGTGCACGGCCTCGTCCCGGATGATCAGCCGGATCAGGTCGGCGGTGTTCGTCAGCTTGGCGCGCGAGGACCAGTACATCGGCAGGTAGAAGCCGGAGTAGAACAGGAAGGATTCCAGCAGCGTGGACGCGACCTTGCGCTTGAGCGGATCGTCGCCCTGGTAGTAGTCCATGATGATCTGCGCTTTCTTCTGCAGATTCTCATTCTCGGTGGACCAGCGGAAGGCTTCGTCAATCTCCTTGGTGGAGCACAGCGTGGAGAAGATCGACGAGTAGCTCTTGGCGTGCACGGATTCCATGAACGCGATGTTCGTGTAGACGGCTTCCTCGTGCGGGGTCAGCGCATCCGGGATCAGGCTGACCGCGCCCACGGTGCCCTGGATGGTGTCCAGCAGGGTCAGGCCGGTGAAGACGCGCATGGTCAGCGTCTGCTCGTCCGGGGTCAGCGTGTTCCAGGACTGGACGTCATTGGACAGCGGGACCTTCTCGGGCAGCCAGAAGTTGTTGCAGAGCCGGTTCCAGACCTCAACGTCCTTCTCGTCCTCGATCCGGTTCCAGTTGATCGCTTCCACGTGGTGCAGAAGCTTGACCTTCTCGGCTGACATCGCGTCCCCTTCTTCCCAAAGTCTGTGTTGTTCCATGATGCCCGAATGCCGGCCGTGGTGCGGCCGGCGGTCGCCCGCGGGTGGGCCGGATTGCCGGCGCCCCGTCGGTGCCCGTACGACGGCGGGCGGGCACCCGCCGTCGTACTTTTCAGTTGTCCGGGGCTGCTACAGCATGCAGCTGACGCAACCCTCTACTTCGGTTCCTTCCAGCGCGAGCTGGCGGAGCCGGATGTAGTAGATGGTCTTGATGCCCTTGCGCCAAGCGTAGATCTGCGCCTTGTTGATGTCGCGGGTGGAAGCGGTGTCCTTGAAGAACAGCGTCAGCGACAGGCCCTGGTCCACGTGCTGGGTAGCCGCGGCGTAGGTGTCGATGATCTTCTCGTAGCCGATTTCGTACGCGTCCTGGTAGTACTCCAGGTTGTCGTTGGTCAGGTACGGCGCCGGGTAGTACACGCGTCCCAGCTTGCCTTCCTTGCGGATCTCGATCTTGGACGCCACCGGGTGGATCGAGGAGGTGGAGTTGTTGATGTAGGAGATCGAACCGGTCGGCGGAACGGCCTGCAGGTTCTGGTTGTAGATGCCGTGCTCCATCACCGAAGCCTTCAGCTCCCGCCAGTCTGCCTGGCTGGGGATTTCCACCTCCGCAAACAGTTCCTTGACCCGCTCGGTCTGCGGCAGCCACTCCTGCTCGGTGTACTTGTCGAAGAACTCGCCGGAGGCGTACTTGGACTTCTCGAAGCCGCCGAACGTCTGGCGGTGTTCAATCGCCAGCTTGTTCGAGGCACGCAGGGCGTGGAACAGCACGGTGTAGAAGTAGATGTTGGTGAAGTCCAGGCCCTCTTCGGAACCGTAGTGCACCCGCTCGCGGGCCAGGTAGCCGTGCAGGTTCATCTGGCCCAGGCCGATGGCGTGCGACTGCAGGTTGCCTTCGGCGATGGAGGGCACCGAGTTGATGTAGGACATGTCCGACACGGCGGTGAGCGCACGGATGGCGGTCTCGATGGAGGTGCCGAAGTCGGGCGAGTCCATGGTCTTGGCGATGTTCATCGAGCCGAGGTTGCAGGAGATGTCCTTGCCGATCTCGGCGTAGGTCAGGTCCTCGTTGTACAGCGACGGCGACGAAACCTGCAGGATCTCCGAGCACAGGTTGGACATGATGACCTTGCCGTCGATCGGGTTGGCCCGGTTCACCGTGTCCTCGAACATGATGTACGGGTAACCCGATTCGAACTGGATCTCGGCCAGCGTCTGGAAGAACTCGCGGGAGCTGATCTTGGTCTTCTTGATCCGGCTGTCGTCGACCATCTCGTAGTACTTCTCCGTGACGGAGATGTCCGAGAACGGCACACCATAGACGCGCTCGACGTCGTACGGGGAGAACAGGTACATGTCCTCGTTCTTCTTGGCCAGCTCGAAGGTGATGTCCGGGACGACCACGCCGAGCGAGAGCGTCTTGATGCGGATCTTCTCGTCCGCGTTCTCGCGCTTGGTGTCCAGGAAGCGGTAGATGTCCGGGTGGTGGGCATGCACGTACACCGCGCCGGCACCCTGGCGGGCGCCGAGTTGGTTGGCGTAGGAGAAGCTGTCTTCGAGCAGCTTCATGACCGGGATGACGCCGGAGGACTGGTTTTCGATCTGCTTGATCGGTGCGCCGTGCTCGCGGATGTTGGTCAGCGACAGCGCCACGCCGCCGCCGCGCTTGGACAGCTGCAGGGCGGAGTTGATGCCGCGGGCGATCGACTCCATGTTGTCTTCGATGCGCAGCAGGAAGCAGGAGACCAGCTCGCCGCGCTGGGCCTTGCCCGCGTTGAGGAAGGTCGGGGTGGCCGGCTGGAAGCGGCCGTCGATGATCTCGTCCACCAACTGGGTGGCCATGGCCTCGTCGCCGCGGGCCAGGTGCAGGGCCACCATGCAGACACGGTCTTCGTACCGCTCCAGGAAACGCTTGCCGTCAAACGTCTTCAGTGTGTAGGACGTGTAGAACTTGAACGCGCCCAGGAAGGTCTCGAAGCGGAACTTCTTCTTGTAGGCCCGGTCGTAGAGCGAGCGGATGAAGTTCATCGTGTACTGGTCAAGCGTTTCGCGCTCGTAGTACTCGTTCTTGATCAGGTAGTCGAGCTTCTCTTCCAGATCGTGGAAGAAGACCGTGTTGTTGTTAACGTGCTGCAGGAAGTACTGGTGGGCAGCCTCGCGGTCGGCTTCGAACTGGATCTTGCCGTCCGGGCCGTAAAGGTTAAGCATGGCGTTGAGCTCGTGGTAGCCCAGCCCCTTGAAGGCGGCCGGCAACTCTGCCTTGGCGTCGGCTACGGCCGCGTGTGCAACTGTTGTTTCCAAAAGAGTTCCAATCCTTGCTTGACCCGGTCTACGTCCTCGGACGTGCCCATGAGTTCGAATCGATAGAGAAGGGGCACCTGGCACTTTGCTGCGATTTTCTCCGCCGCCAGGCAGTAGGTTGTGCCGAAATTCGTGTTGCCGGCACCGATCACGCCGCGCAGCAGCCGCCGGTTCTCCTCGCGATTGAGGAATTTAATAACCTGCGGTGGAATCGAGTTCCTGCCGGATTCCCCGCCATAGGTGGGCAACACCAGCACGAACGGCCGGAGCGCTTGCAGGGTCTCCTGCTGGGTGCGCAGCGGGATCCGTGCCGCCGGCAGTCCCAGCTTCTGCATGAAGCGGTCCGTGTAGCCGGAGGCCGAGGAGAAGTAGATCAGGTCCGTATCGGCTGTGCCGCCGTCCGCCGGACCTGCCTGCTGCGGCCTGGCGTCCTCACTCATCAGCAGCTCGGTCATGACGTGTGCATCTGATTTCGCTTGGTGCAGGTCAGGCTACGGAAGCGGCGGCCTGGGCCAGCTCCTCGATCTTGTCGGGGCGGAAGCCGGACCAGTGGTCCTGCTCGGTGACAACCACAGGGGCCTGCATGTAACCAAGGGAACGGACACGCTCCAGCGCTTCAGGATCCTGGGACAGGTCAACGCTCTGGTAGGCGATGCCCTTCTTGTCCAGAGCCCGGTACGTGGCGTTGCATTGCACGCATGCTGGCTTGGTGTAAACCGTTACAGTCATGGTCCTTCTCCCCTAATTTTCGGTACGACGTTTCTGCTGTTTTCTTGGCTGCGCGGCCTCCCCAGGAAGGACCCGGACTCACTGCCCAACAGCTGCTCCAATACTACATCTAGTGGACCCGGCCGATCGGAACCCCAAGATGATGTATTACAAGTATGTCATTCCATTCCCAGCTTCGTCCACAGCCCATGGGGATATCTTTCGGTGGTTAAACAGTTGATATTCCGGCCTTCTCGATCCGCCGTCCACAGCCTGTGGATTCCCTGCCCACAGCTTGGGAAAGTATCGTGTCGCCGCTTCCTCGGCGTGTCGCTCGTAGTGCTGCCGCCACTAGATGTTGTGGTCCCTGGTCCGGAGGGTGTCCGCGCTCACCGCCCGATGAGTGATCAGAACGGTAGCGGGTACGTCGGACACTTCGGTGCCACGGCATGAGGGCCGACCCAACCCAGTGCCTGTCCCCCGGCGAGACCTTTTCGCACCTCTTAAAACAACACTCCAAGACGCCGGCACATTCCTCCGGCCGGCGAATCGGGGCCCGCGATGCCCTCCCCGTCGAGGCGGCCCCTCGGCCAGGACCGGTGAGCCCCGAGCCGCACCAGCAGCCCAAGGTAGGCTGGGCTCAATCACCCACATGCAACAGGAGAGCTGATGGTCAACACGGTGCACCTGCGCACGCTGCTCGAAGTGACCCGGCGCGGATCGTTCGCCGCAGCAGCCGCCAACCTGGGCTATACGGCCTCGGCGGTGTCGCAGCAGATGTCCGCCCTGGAGCGCGAGACGGGCGCCAAACTGTTTGAGCGATCGGCTCGCAGCGTTCAGCCGACCGAAACGGCACTGGTGATGTCCCGGCACGCGGCCAAGGTGCTGACGGACATCGATGCCCTGCTGGCTGCCACCGCCCGCAGCCAAGACACCAGCACGCAGGAAATCCGATTGGGCATCTTCCCCAGCCTGGCCACGTACGTACTCCCCCGCCTCTTGCAGGCACCTGAATGGCCGGGCCTGGGAATCAATCTCAAAGTATCGGTCGCCGAGCCCGGACAGACGATCCAGGGGCTTCGGGCCGGCGGCGGACTCGACGTCGCGCTGGTATTCCAGGTGGGCCAGGGCGGTTTGGCCTGGCCCAATACTGTGAGCCGGCAGTGGATCGGCGACGATAATTTCCGAGTGGTATTGCCCGAATCGTGGGGCATCCGTCCCGGTGCCTCCGTGACGGCGTCGCAGCTGGCCGAGATGCCGTGGATCATGCACCACCCGGGCACGGCGGACGCCACCGTGATAGAGCGGCTCTTTGCCAGCTGCAACCTTCATCCGCGCGTGGTGGCCTACTGCGACGACTTCAATGCCAGTCTGGCCATGGCCGGTGCCGGGCTGGGTGCCGCGCTGGTTCCGGAGCTGGCCATGCACAACGGACCGGACGGAATCGTGGTGTTGGACGTTCCGGAAATCCGGTTGGCCCGAAACATCTTCGCGCTGCTGACCAACGACAGGCAGAACGCGCAGCTGGGCCTGTTCATGGACCAGCTGTCCTTGATCCTGCGCGACATGAGCATCACCACCCGGCGCGCCTGATGGCAACACCCGCCGTCGCTCACGCGCTAGGTTCGTATCCGACGAGCCAGTACAGTCCGTGACGATCGATGACTTGGCCATCTGACGCACCCCATGGCTTTGGCGCGAGGGGATCGACCACCGAGCCGTCAACGGAAAGTTTGTCGAACCATTCATGCAGCACCGTCGGTTCGGCGGTTCCCAGCAACGACAGCATGATGCCTTCGAGCCGGACCGTTGATTGGCCTTCGGCTGCGTCCGATCCGGCCAGGGCAATGACGCCGTTGAGCATTCCATGAGCTATGGCGTCCGGCGGGCCGTCGCTCCTGCCGAAGTCCTCGTACGTGTGAAGCGAAAGCTCACCGCCGAAAACGTCTTTGTAGAAGTTCAGTGCTTCCCGTGCTGTCCCGGGGAAACAGATATAGAGCTGAGGCCCCGCCATGTGCCCGTCAGTCCTGCTGGTCAATGCGGTACTGTCATTTACCCGGTCAATGGTGGCCCGCCAGCCCTCCCGGGTGCCACCGAGAATGAGTGTTTGCACCTCTTCGACGTCGAGGCTCGCGGGAAACTGAACGGTGAGGACGAGCTCCGTATCCGTGCCGAGGTCGTTGAGCTGCACCGTGACGACAGGGGCATCTTGTTCGTTCCCGCCATCGAGTTCGGGCCACCCTCCGACGGCTCCCCAGCGGAATACGAGTCGTTCGTCGGGAACTATCTCCAGGTAGATCCCCCCGGTGGGGTAGCTTAGGTCTTCATTAACGATCATCTGCTGTTTCCACGTTCCCCCCACCCGGAGGTCGACCTCGATGGGGGTGGTGGGCTTGGGCATGTCGGGATTGTAGAACCAGCCGAGGTGCTCAGGGTCGGTCCAAGCGGTGAACACGGCACGACGCGATGCAGCCAAAACGCGAGTAAACGTGAAGCTTCGGTCCTGTGTTGAGAAGTCGGCCATCATCTATCCCTCGGTTCTGTGAGCTCATCTGGTCGGTCTGGCGTCATGGAGAGCTGGGCGTCAAGACGATCTAGCGGGTGCCCAGGAAATCGCCGTACGGGTGCATCCATTCCTCAACCCGCTGTAGCGACGCGGGTTGTAGGCGGCAGTTCCTGCTCTGAGCGGATCTGGCTTTAGTGGTATCCGGCCTGCGCAAACACTTCACATAGCGTGATACGGATCGCACGCTGATTGAGTGCGGGTGGCTCAATTTGCCTCATTGCGCTTTAGCGTAATTTCGCAACAGGGCGAATACAAGGTAGCCGGGCACCGCCGTCGTTGTTTGGGCAAGAGCCAAACGGCAGGCGCCGCCGGTTCCCGCGGTGAACGGGATCCGGCGGCGCCGTGCTTGTTACTGGTGGAGGGCTGGGCTGCCTTACTTGGCGGTCAGGCCGTCCACATACTCCTGGTTTTCGCCGATCCACTTTTCCACGACCGGGCCGTAGTCGTCGGTGTCTGCCTCGTTGAACATGGCGTTCTCCAGCGAGTACAGCGTCTCGGAGTCCATCTTGAAGTCCTTCAGCCAACCGGCCAGCGTCGGGAAGTCCTCTGCGAAGCTGGTGCTGGAGTAGGCGTAGATGCCCTCGGTGTCGCCGAGGGTTCCCTCGGGATCTTCAAGGTCCTTCAGCGGAAAGGCATCGTAGGCCCAGTGCGGGCGCCACAGGGTGACGGCGATGTTCTCGCCGGCGGCGGTGGCCGACTTCAGCTCGGAGAGCATGGCCGGGGTCGATGAGGTCAGGTACTCCATCTTGTCCAGGCCGTAGGTCGGGATGACGTTCTTGGTGGTGGCCTCGGTCAGGCCGGCGCCGGGCTCGATGCCCACCAGTCGATTGTCGAACTTGTCGGCGTTGGCGGCAAGGTCCTTGAGCGAGTCGACCGGGGCGTCCTCGTTCACCGCGATGGTCAGCTTGGCTTCGTCGTTCCACTGGCCCAGTTCGGTGATCTTGTCGCCGTACTCTTCCAAATAGCTTTCGTGCGTGACCGGCAGCCAGGTATCCAGCGTCAGGTCATAGTCTCCCGTGGACAGGCCGGAGAAGACCGGGGCCGGGTCGGCATATTCCAGCGTGACCTTGTAGCCCTTCTCCTCCAGGATGGCCTTCCACAGTTCCGACGCGGCGATGCCCTCATCCCAGCCGTTGAAGACAGCGATGGTGACGTCCTGCTGGTCGCCGTTATCCAGGCCGCTGGCTGCCTGCCCGCCGGCCTCGCCACCGCTGCCGCAGGCAGTCAGTCCGAGCGCTGCCACGGCGGCTACGGCCGCGAGCTTGCTGTAGTGCTTCATATTGTTCCCCTTCGTTATGCCCGCTGAGGGCACGTTGATTGGTCTTGGAGCTACGCGTGTCAGGCGTTCTGCAGACTTTGTTTCGCCGGCCGGCCGGCGCGCTGGCGCCCGCCGGGCCGCGAGGCCTTGCCCACGCTGGCGGTTACTCGGTCCAGGAAGATGGCGAGGATGACCACGGCCAGTCCGGCTTCGAAACCGAGGCCGGCGTCGATCCGGTTCAGGCTGGCGACCACTTCGCCGCCCAACCCGCCGGCGCCGACCATGCCGGCGATGACCACCATGGACAGGGCCAGCATGATCACCTGGTTGATGCCGGCCATGATCGTGGGCATGGCCAGCGGCAGTTGGATCTTGCGCAGGATGCTGCCGGGGCTGGAACCGAAGGCGTATCCCGCCTCCACCACTTCCTTGTCCACCCCGCGGATGCCCAGCTCGGTGAACCGCACACCGGGTGCCATGGAGAAGATGATGGTGGCGATGATGCCGGGAACCACGCCCACCCGGAACATCACCAGGGCGGGAATCAGGTACACCATGGCGGGCATGGTCTGCATGAAGTCCAGAATCGGCCGGATGATGGCCGAGGCGGTGGCGGAACTGGCGGCCAGTATGCCCGCCGGGACGCTGATAACAATCGCCACCACGGTGGCCACGATGACCAGCGCGAACGACTCCATGGCGTGGTCCCACTGGTTCACGCCGACAATCAGCAGGAAGCCCACCGCGGTCCCCAGTGCCAGCTTCCAGCCCTTGGCCGCGTAAGCGATGGCAGCGAACACGATGATAATCACCAATGACGGAGGCGTGATGAGCAGCCACTCCAGGCTGTCGTAAGCGCCCAGGAAGACGCTGCGGATGAAGGCGAAGACACCGGCAAAGGTCGCCAACAGCCAGTCAAGAGCGACGTCGACCCAGTCGCCCAGCGGGATGCGGAATTCGAGATCCATTAGCGGGTTCCCCCTTCAGCCGATGTCGTGACATCCATCGATGTCTTGTTGAGAGTGCGCGTGACTTCCTGTTCGGGAATCGGCGCGGGAGCGCTTTCGACGATCGGAATGTCTGTGGTGCTGGAGGGCACGTTGCCCAGGGCCGCCAGCAGCGTCACCCGGGGTATCACGCCCACCAGCCGGCCCTCGTCGTCGACCACGGGCAGCGGGATGGGACTCTCCACGGCCAGGCCAAAGAGCTCCGAGAGCGGGGTCTCGGCACGCACCGGCCCGTTGCCGTTGCGGACCGCGGCGGCCAAGTCCGGCGCCCGCGATTCGACCAGATGCATCACATCCCGGTCGCGTACCGTGCCGAAGAAGGTTCGTCGCCGGTCCACTACGAAGGCTGCCGAAGTCTGCAGGTCGCGCATGGTGCGCAGCGCGTTCCGCGGTCCGCCCGAGAGATTGACGACGGCGCGGGCCGGCTCCATCACCGATCCGGCGGTCAGCACCCGTGTCCGGTCCACATCCTGGACGAACTGCGCCACGTAATCATTCGCGGGGTGAGTCAGGATGTCGTCGGGGGTGCCGATCTGCACAATCCGGCCGTCTCGCATCACCGCGATCCGGTCGCCCAGGAACATGGCCTCGTTCAGGTCGTGCGTGATGAACACAATGGTCTTGCCCAGGTCCGCCTGCAGTGCGACCAACTGTTCCTGCATTTCGCGGCGGATCAGCGGGTCCAGGGCGGAGAAGGCTTCGTCCATCAACAGAATGTCGGTCTCCGCGCACAGCGCACGGGCCAGCCCGACGCGCTGCTGCATACCGCCGGAGAGTTCAGCCGGGAACTTGTCGCCCCAGCCTTCCAGCCCCACCAGCTTCAGCACCTTCTCGGCCCGGGCCAGCCGTTCGGCCTTGGCCACGCCCTGAACCTCGAGGGCGTAGGCGGCGTTGTCCGCCACGGTGCGGTGCGGCATCAGGGCGAAGTGCTGGAACACCATCGAGATCTTTTGCTGCCGGACCTTCCGGAGCTCGCCGTCGGAGATGGTCGAAATATCCGTGCCGCCGACCACCACGCTGCCCGCGGTCTGCGGCTGCAGCCCGTTGAGGGTGCGGATCAACGTCGACTTGCCGGAGCCGGAGAGCCCCATCACCACGAAAATTTCGCCGGCCCGGACGTCGAACGACGCGTCGATCACCGCGGCGGTCCCCAGAGCGGAGACCTCCTCGCGCGTCTTTCCGGCTTTCAGGCGCTTGACGGCTTCGGCCGGTCGTTTACCGAAGACCTTGTAGACATTTTGTACGCTCAGTGCGATTTGTTCGTTCACTACGGCCCATCTACGCTGCGGCGCCGCCAGGAGCGGACGGTTTTGCAACGATTGGTGCTTGGTCTGCGGACAAATACACGCGTCAAACTCATAGGCTCCTGGTTGCCGCGGTCACGGCGCCCAGAAAGACGGTTTCGCCGAAGCGATGACGGGAAGCTCCCCCAACCGCCAGTTCGACGTCCAGCACATGTGGACTTCTGCCACGGGTCTTCGTGGCTTGGCCACATGCTGTTCGTATTACTGGTTGTTCGTCCCCCACCGTAACAATCCGCTGTTCACTCTGAGCTGAATATTGGACTGAAATCGGTAAAGTCATTGCAGGCTAGCAGCGGTTTGGCCCTGAAATCCCGGGGCTGGGAAGGAGTTATGCCATCGTGACCACCGGCGCGGCAAACCGGCGTTTTTGGCAATTGGGTGCGTCCTGCGCAACACATTTGCCTCACTAGTACGGGACGACCGTGGCTGTCCGTTCCCCCGCAGGCGGGCGGGCACTCTCGAAGCGTTCTCCGCCGGTCCACGAATCAGCACCGGCCCGAGGGGTCCGGCTCGGACCGGCGCACTTCCGGGCACGACAGAACAGGCCCTTGCTGGCCGACGAATGATCAACTTCGGTGCCCTCGCACACGGCGTCGTTAGGGCCTTCGGGAAACCGCGGGAAGACACCCGCCTGCCTCCCTTCAGAAAGCGCCCGGCAGCCAAGCAGGCCGCCGCTCAGCGCCATAGCTCGCGGAGGTGATATCGAATCGACATGGAAGTCTGCTTGGCAAACGACGCGAGTGGTGTAACGCTCGACACACGCGAGCAAGCCGCGATCATCATGGCCGACAAGCAGAGTTGCCCCTCTGCGCGCGCATTATCCCGACCACGCACCGCCCCTTTTACAGGACAAGCACACTCGACCTGAGGAGAAGCATGACGTACGACGTTTCCGCCATACGCGCCGAGTTCCCGTCGCTGACGTCTGGACTGGCCCATTTCGATGGCCCCGGAGGCACCCAGACTCCGGCGGTCGTGGGAGAGGCGATAGCCCGCACCCTGACCGGCCCGTTGTCCAACCGCGGCACACTGGTCGCCAGCGAAGGCAACGCCGAGAACGCCGTGGAAGGTTTCCGCACCGCCGTAGCCGACCTGCTCGGCGCCTCGCCCGAGGGGATCGTCTATGGGCGCAGCGCCACCCAGATCGCCTACGACTTCTCGCGCACTTTGGCGAAGACCTGGAAACCAGGTGGCGAGATCGTCGTCACGGGTCTCGACCACGACTCCAACATCCGCCCCTGGCTCCAAGCCGCCCAGACAGCGGGGGTCACCGTCCGCTGGATTCCGCTCGACCCCGCCACCGCAGAACTTGACCTGTCCGGGCTCGGCGAGATCGTCAATGAGCGCACCCGCCTGGTCGCCGTCACAGCCGCTTCCAACCTGCTAGGCACCAAGCCCCCCGTCGCCCGAATCGCGGCACGCGCGCACGAAGTCGGTGCCCTCGTCTACGTCGACGGCGTCCATTACACTGCCCACACCGCAGTTGACATCAAGGCACTGGGCGCGGACTTCTTCACTTGCTCGCCGTATAAGTTCTTCGGACCGCACTGCGCCGCTCTCGCCGCCGACCCCGCCCTGCTGGAAACCCTGAAACCCGACAAGCTGCTCCCCTCTACCAACAACGTCCCCGAGCGATTCGAGCTCGGCACCCTGCCCTACGAGATCATGACCGGCACGACGGCGGCCGTGGACTTCATCGCCGGCCTCGCACCGGTCGACGGCACCCGCCGGGAACGGCTTATCGCCGCCCACCACCTCATCGAGCAGCACGAATTGCGCCTACGTCACCGCATCGAAGAAGGTATCGCCAGTCTCGGGGACCGCGTTACCGTCCACTCGACCGCCTCCGATCGCACGCCGACGCTGTTCTTCACCTTCCGCGACAAGAACGCCGCTGAGGCCTCCCGGTTCCTCGCGGACGGCGACATCCACGCCCCTGTCGGCAACTTCTATGCCCACGAGCCCTTCCAAGCCCTCAACCTCACCGTCGATGCCGGCATGCGCATCGGACTCGCCCCCTACAACGACGACGCCGAGGTCGACCGACTGATCACTGCGCTGTCGGAGTTCCTCTGAGGACGGTGCAACCCAGACAAACGAAAACACCCCGGTCCGAAGACCGGGGTGTCAAACGATGACCGGAGTCATCCGCGAGGGATGTCTCAACTCATCACCTTGGTGGAGCTGAGGGGACTCGAACCCCTGACCCCCTGCATGCCATGCAGGTGCGCTACCAGCTGCGCCACAGCCCCTTGAAATGGAAGTCTTTGCCGACGTGTCAGCGGTTATTCCACAGCGTGAATATCACCGATGGTGTCTTCACGAGTGGAGCTGAGGGGACTCGAACCCCTGACCCCCTGCATGCCATGCAGGTGCGCTACCAGCTGCGCCACAGCCCCGTTGTCCTTGCGGATTCCGTGCCGCTTCCTTCGAAGCAACTTGAATATTCTATGCAGAGATCAGCACGGAATCCAAATCAGCAGACGGGTTCGGAACGTGCCACCGACGCCGCGCAGGACGGTACCATGCGGCAGGTGCCACGTTCCCCCTCGGCTACTCAGTCCCCGTTGACGCCGGCTTCTCGTCCAGTTGCAGGTCGATGGACGGGCAATCCTTCCATAGCCGTTCCAGGGCGTAGAAGACGCGGTCCTCCTGGTGCTGCACGTGGATGACAACGCCGGCGTAGTCCAGCAGTACCCAGCGTCCTTCGGAGCGGCCTTCACGGCGGACAGGGCGCAGATCCTGCTTGTGCAGTTCTTCTTCGATGCCGTCGACGATCGCGTTGACCTGCCGTTCGGTCTGCGCAGAGGCGATCAGGAACACATCGGTGATGGCCAGCCGCTCGCTGACATCGATAGCGACGATGTCTTCGGCGATTTTGTCGCTGGCAGCCTTGGCGGCGGCGCGCGCAATGGCGATAGAGCTTTCGGGTGCGGTCATGTGTCTCCTTGAAATGTAAACCAGCTATTGATTGGCGGTTTCAGCCGCCGAAAAGTCCAAGCATCATGGCGATTCCCGCTGCGAAGGCAGCGGCGCCAAGCACCAGAGCGGCCCCAACGGCCAGCCGGGTCCGATGCACCCGGGCCAGCCCAGCGGTCCGGGCGTCGAGTGGGTCCAGGCCGTGGGCGCTGCTGGCCTTGAGCGGGTGGATGGTAGCGCTGCGCCCCCCGGCCAACGCTTCGGCCTCGGCCAGGATCTTTGACCGCGGAGCGGCACCCGTTGCCTGGGCCGCGCGGGGTGCGGGCGTAGCCTCCCGCGGCACCGGCACAGCCCGGGTTGTGGCGGAAGCTTCCGTCTTCGGTGCCTGCGCGGCGGGCCGCCGCGGTGCGGGAGCCGCCTGCCGGGCGGGAGTCGTTTGCCGGGCGGGAGCCGGCTGGGCCGGAGCCGGCACTACCGGTGTGGTCACCACGGGAAGGTAGGACGTCGAGGACGGCCGGAGCACATGCTGGTCGGATCCAGGCACGGCCACAAACTCCATCGGCGCCGATGCGATGTCCGCTATCGGCCGGTCCGAGGCCGAGTGCCGGCGCTGTTCGTTCTGGTCGCTCAGCCGCTTCTTGTCGGCTGCCCGGCGGTTGAGGACTGCGGCACGCTCGGCCAGAGCCTTCTGCTGCGCCAGCAGTTCCAAGTCCACGTCATGTGGAGACTGTTCCTGCCTGGCCTCCATCATGGCGACCATATTCTTGGCCTGGCCCATCAGCAGGTCGCGGGCGGCCAAGGCCTGCTCCACGCTCATCTCGCCGGCGTCGACTGCCTCGCGTCCGGCGGCAGAGAGCAGCTGCTCCTGCCCCTCGGGCTGAGGCTGGACCGGGTGCCGGCCGGTGTCACCGCTGCGCCGGGCGCGGCGGCCGCCTTCGATCGGCGGACGCTGCGGCTCATACGGGGCATCGGCCGGAGCGGCCGAGGTGCGCGCCCGGCCGTCCGCCGGAGCAGCCGCGGTGCGGGCCCGGCCGCCCGTTGGCTCGGCTGAGGTACGGGCCGGACCGGCAGCCGGAGCGCCAGAGCCACCGGCCCGTCCGGGGTCCGGAGTACGGGCGGGGCCATCAACCGGAGCATCCGGGGCGAGCCCGGGGTTTCCACGCTGCAATTGCTGTTGGCGCAGCTGGCGTCTGGTCGGCACCTGTTCCCGCTCCGGGGCGGGGATCTGCGGCAGCGCTGCGGTCAAGGTCTTGAGCGCACGGCGTGCCTCACGCTCGCGGGCGCGGGTCTGCGAGGACCGCTCGCCCTGGCGTTCGCGGGAGGCTGGCGGGCCGTCACCGGAGGCTGCGGGAGCGTCTTCCCCGCCGTCGACCGGGGCACTTGCTTGGGCATCCGGTGCCTGCGGGACGATCCCGGAGGCAGACTCCGGACCCGTACCTGCGCCATCGCGCTGCCTCCGGAGGTCCCGGCGGCTGCGCGGCGGCTGGGATTGATTGCTCATGCTTTGCTGATCACCCAGTAATAAACGACTGATTTCATTGGCTCGGTTCAAGTTGGCTCGTCAACGCGGCGCCCTGCGACGAGCGCCGGTAGAGACCGTACTTGGCTATGTACTGTACTACGCCGTCCGGAACCAAGTACCAGACGGGCTGGTCATCGGCCACGCGCTCCCGACAATCCGTGGACGAAATCGCCATCGCCGGAACCTCCAGCAGGCTGACGTCCTTGCGGCCCAGATTATGCAGTTCATGCCCCGGCCGGGTCACGCCAACGAAGTGTGCCAACGACCACAACTCGTCAATGTCTTTCCAGGACATGATCTGCGCCAGCGCGTCCGCACCGGTGATGAAGAATAGTTCCGCGTCGGGTCGCGCCGCGCGCAGGTCCCGCAGCGTATCAATGGTGTAGGTCAGGCCCGGACGTTCTATATCCACCCGGCTGACCGTGAACCGCGGGTTTGACGCGGTGGCGATCACGGTCATCAGGTAGCGGTGTTCGGCCGGGCTGACGTCGCGCCCGGTCTTCTGCCACGGCTGGCCGGTGGGTACGAAGACCACCTCGTCCAGGCCAAACACGGACGCTACTTCGCTGGCTGCTACCAAGTGCCCGTGGTGGATCGGATCGAACGTTCCGCCCATGACGCCAAGCCGGAGCTTGCGCCCCGGGTAAGTGAGGTGCAGTTCTCCGGCTGGCGGGGCTTTGACAGGCAGCGGCACGAACGGCTAGTGGCGCGCGGCTTGGCCGTGATCGTGCTTGTTCGGGTGCTGGCGGTGCGGGTCCGCCTGCTCCTCGACGGCCGAGTGGCGCTGGCCCACACTGGTAAACGCGATCGTGGCGAACATCAGGAGCACGAAGAAGGCCATGATTCCGGCGCCGATGGTCCACGCGGGGACCGGCAGTTCGACGTGGGCGGCTTCGCTAGCCACGAGTGCGGCGTCGAGGACCTGAGACAGCATGATTCTCCCTTGATGTTTTTCAGTCCGGCCGCGCTCAGGCGGACGGGATATGGCTTCCTACTCATGGTACGCGTTCCGGCAGTGGAACCGTGATTCAGTGCCGGAACCGGGCCGGCCCGCTACAGGGTCAGTCGCGGACCTGGCCGTCGCCCTGGACGATCCATTTGGTGGTGGTCAGCTCCCGCAGGCCCATCGGGCCGCGGGCATGCATCTTCTGCGTGGAAATACCCACTTCCGCACCCAGACCGAGTTCCCCGCCGTCGGTAAACCGGGTGGACGCGTTGACGATCACGGCGGCCGAATCGATCTCGGCGATGAACCGCTCCGCGTTGCGCAGGTCGTTGGTAATGATCGCTTCGGTATGCCCCGTGGTCCAGGTGCGGATGTGCCGCAGCGCATCGTCCATGGAGTCCACCATGGCCACGGCCAGGTCCAGGTCCATGTACTCGCGGGCCCAATCCTCGTCGGTGGCGGCGGTGGCCTGGACGCCGGACGGCAGGATGCCGGCCACGCGCTGGTCCACGTGCAGCCGCACCCCCGCCCCGGCCAGGGCAGCGAGGACATCGGCCGAGGCGGCCGCGTCGCGGTGCACCAGCAGGGTCTCCACGGTGTTGCACACCGACGGCCGCTGGGTCTTGGCGTTGAGCAGGATGTCCACGGCCATCTCCGTGCCCGCCGACTCGTCCAGGTAGATATGGACATTGCCTTCGCCGGTCTCGATCACCGGCACCTTCGCGTTGTTGACCACCGACTGGATCAGCTCGCGTCCGCCGCGCGGAATCAGTACGTCCACCAGCCCGCGCGCCCGCATCAGGGCATTGGCGCCGTCCCGGCCGTACTCGTCCACGCTCTGCACCGCATCGGCGGGCAGCCCAACCCGGTCCAGCGCATCGCGGATGATGCCCAGCAGCGCAACGTTGGTGTGCCGGGCCGCGCTGCCGCCGCGCAGGATCACGGCATTGCCGCTCTTGAGTGCCAGTCCGGCGATGTCCACGGTGACATTCGGGCGTGCCTCGTAGATGGCGGCCACCACACCCATCGGAACATGGACTTGGCGGAGCCGCAGTCCGTTCGGCAGGGTCTGCCCGCGCATCACGGTGCCCACCGGGTCCGGCAGCGCCGCAAGGTTCTCCAGTGCAGCGGCCAGCCCATCGATCCGTTTGCTATCCAGCGTCAGCCGGTCCAGCAGCGCGGCGCTGGTGCCGTTTACCTTGCCCTCGTCCAGGTCCTGGCGGTTGGCCTGCAGCACCACGTCCCGCTTGGCGACCAGCGACTCGGCGATCTCCCGGAGCGCTTTGTCCTTCCACGCCCGGTTGGCCCGTGCCATCCGCCGCGCGGCGTTCCGGGACCGGACCGCGATGGCCTCAACGGCCGCGGCGGCATCCGGCTTGTGGCCGTCCTGGGACGCTTCGGTCGTGGACTGGGAAGAGGCTGTCTGGGTCATACAGCCGATTTTAGCCGGTGCGCCACGGGAAGCACGACGACGGAGGTCACGTTACGCCTCCACCCCGCCGGCGGGGTGGTTTAGAGCACCACCAGATCGTCGACGTGGATGATTTCGCGTTCGTACTGTCGGCCCAGCGACGCCGCGAGTTCCTTGGTGGAGCGGCCGAGCATCCGCGGCAGTTCATAGGAGGAGAAGTTGACCAGTCCGCGGCCCACCACCCGGCCGTCCCCGTCGGCCAGTTCCACCGGATCCCCCGGCTCGAAGTCGCCCTTGACCGAGACGATGCCGGCCGGCAGTAGCGATCGATGCTTGTCCCGCACGGCCTGCACGGCGCCGTCGTCGAGGATGAGCCGGCCCTGCACGGAGGCCAAATGCGCCAGCCACAGCAGCCGCGGCGGCCGGCGGGTGCCGCTGACCGCGAACCACGTTCCAACGTCCTCGCCGGCCAGCGCGCGGGCAGCGTTCGGCGTGGATGTGACCAGTGCAGGGATGCCCGAGCCGGCGGCGATTCCGGCCGCCTCGACCTTGGTCATCATGCCGCCGGTCCCGACGCCCGCGGCGCCGGTGCGGCCAATGTTCACGCCGTCCAAATCCTCCGGCCCGGACACCACGGGAATCCGCCGCGCGCCGTCCTTGGGCGGGCCGTCGTAGAGCGCATCGACGTCGGACAGCAGCAGCAGCGCGTCGGCCTTGACCAGGTGGGCCACCAGCGCGGCCAGCCGGTCGTTGTCGCCGAAGCGGATTTCGTGCGTGGCCACGGTGTCGTTCTCGTTGACCACGGGGACGACGCCGAGGTGCAGCAGCCGGTGCATCGCCCGGTAGGCGTTGGCATAGTGCTGGCGGCGCATCAGGTCCTCGGCGGTCAGCAGCACCTGGCTGACGGTGATGCCGCGGGCGCCGAAGGCCTGCGTGTAGCGGGCCATCAGCAGGCCCTGGCCCACGCTGGCCGCGGCCTGCTGGGTGGCCAGGTCCTTGGGCCGGCGGCCCAGGCCCAGCGGGGCCAGTCCGGCGGAGATGGCGCCGGAGGACACCAGGATGACTTCGGTGCCGGCGTTGCGGCGCGTTGCCAGCACTTCCACCAGGGACAGCAGCGCCTCCTCGGAGATGCCGCCCGCCACCGAAGTCAGTGAGGACGAGCCGACCTTGACCACCAGACGCTCGGCCGTGGCCAGCAGGGTCCGGTCGGCCGCCGTGGCCGGCTCAGAGCTCATCGTCGTCGTCATGGTCTTCCTTCTCGATCCAGACGCCTGACTTGCGCTCGGCCTCGAGCTCGGCGCGGGTGGCGGCCCTGGCCTCCTTGCGCTCTTGGTACTGCTCGCGCTTCTCTTCGCGGGTGGGCCGGATGTACTCCATCAGGCGCAGATCGGTGCCGCGCGGGGAGGACAGCAGTTCCGCGCCGGCGGCCATGGTCGGCTCCCAGTCGAAGACCACTGCGTCGCCCTCACCGATCACCACGGTGTCTCCCGGGCGCGCTCCGGACTTGAACAGCTGGTCCTCGACCCCCAGCTTGGCCAGTCGGTCGGAGAGGTATCCCACGGCTTCGTCGTTGGTGAAGTCGGTCTGCTTGACCCAGCGCTCCGGCTTCTCTCCCAGCACCCGGAAAAGCGGTTCCAGGTTCTTCTCTTCGCGGCGGATGATGAAGCCGCGGTCGTTCACGGACCGCGGGCGCAGCACGGCAGGCGCGACCTTCGGCGGGGCAGCCTTCACTTCGGCGCGCGCCGCGGTGACGATCTCGGCCATGGCGAAGCCCAATTGACGCAGGCCCTCGTGGCTGGAGGCTGACACTTCGAAGACCCGGTAACCGCGCTTTTCCAGCTCGGGCCGGACGAATTCGGCCATGTCGCGGCCGTCCGGCACGTCCACCTTGTTCAGCGCCACCAGCTTGGGGCGCTGGTTCAGCGGCACCACGTCGCCGTCCGCCCCGGCGTAGCTCATGTCCACCGCGTACTGTTCCAGTTCGCGCTCGATGATCGCCAGATCGGAGAGCGGGTCGCGGTCGGCTTCCAGCGCGGCGCAGTCCAGCACATGCACCATGGCCGCGCAGCGCTCCACATGGCGCAGGAAATTGTGGCCCAAGCCCTTGCCCTCGCTGGCGCCTTCGATCAGCCCGGGCACATCGGCGATGGTGAAACGCACGTCGCCGGCCTCCACTACGCCCAGGTTCGGCACCAGCGTGGTGAACGGGTAGTCGGCGATCTTCGGCCGCGCCGCGGACATGGCCGCAATCAGGCTGGACTTGCCCGCGGACGGGAACCCGACCAGCGCCACATCGGCGATGGACTTCAGCTCCAGGACGATGTCCCGCTCGTCGCCCGGAATGCCCAGCAAGGCGAACCCCGGGGCCTTGCGCTTGGCCGATGCCAGCGCGGAGTTGCCGAGCCCGCCCTGGCCGCCGGCAGCGGCCACGAATTCGGTCCCGTGGCCCACCAAGTCGGCGAGTACATCGCCGTTCTTCGTCTTAACCACCGTGCCGTCCGGAACTGGCAGCACCAGCGTGGCGCCGGTCTTGCCGTCGCGCCAGTCCCCCATGCCGGGGCCACCGTTGGTGGCATGGCGGTGCGGGGCGTGGTGGTAGTCCAGCAGCGTGGTGGTCTGGTTATCCACACGGAGGATCACGTCACCGCCGTTGCCGCCGTTGCCGCCGTCGGGCCCGCCCAGGGGCTTGAACTTTTCGCGCTTGACGGAGACGCAACCGTGGCCACCGGATCCGCCGGATACATGCAGGACTACCCGGTCAACGAATGTTGCCACGTGATCGATCTCCTCTATGCCGATGGGCCGGAACTGAAACGGCCCACCAGTGATTCTAGTCTGGTTAAAACACCAGTGAGGCGGACCGTCGGCCCGCCTCACTGGAAAGCATTTTGCTGCTGGAAGATTACTCCGCAGCCGCTGCCACGATGTTGACCACGCGGCGTCCGCGGCGGGTACCGAACTCAACGGCACCGGCCTCAAGGGCGAACAGCGTGTCGTCGCCGCCACGACCGACGTTGGCGCCGGGGTGGAAGTGGGTACCGCGCTGGCGGACGATGATCTCGCCGGCGGAAACTACCTGGCCACCGAAGCGCTTGACGCCCAAGAACTGAGCGTTGGAGTCGCGGCCGTTGCGAGTGGAACTCGCACCCTTCTTATGTGCCATTTGTTTTGCCTACCTTTTGATCTTAGGAACGTTACAGAAAGTCAGCGGACCGCTTACGCGATTCCGGTGACCTTGACCTTGGTCAGTGCAGAACGGTAGCCCTGGCGCTTCTTGTAGCCGGTCTTGTTCTTGTACTTCTGGATGACGATCTTCGGACCGCGGAGATTCTCGACGATCTCGGCGGTGACCTTGACGTTGGCCAAGGCATCGACAGCAGAGGTGACCTTGTCGCCGTCGACCAGGAGCAGAGCAGGCAGCTCGATGGTGCTGCCAGCCTCACCGGGGACGCGGTCAAGGGTCACGAGGTCTCCAACGGAAACCTTTTCTTGGCGGCCGCCGGCGCGGACAATCGCGTACACCACTTGGGAACTCACTTCTCTAGACGTTTATTACAGTTTTTGCTCGAATACGCAGGCACGTTCACGACGGCCTGGAAAGCACTGTGCATCCGCGCCTGCGGGTGGAAACCCTTCGAAGGCGTACGCACCGAAGATCTAGATTACGCTATTGCGGCTATCCGCCGCAAACCAGCGGCTCCGGGAGTGCCGGAGGGGCCCTGCGTGATCCTTTACCTGGCGCGAGCGGACGGGAATCCGCTCGGTCGCACCTAGTAATACTACTGCCGCCATGCCCGGACGCGTGCATTTCCGCTCCGCGACACGGCGGGCACAGCACAGGCCGCGGCCTCAAAGGGTCCGCGGCCTGTCCGATGACACGTTGCTACAGCTCCGAGGCGGGCACTCCCACGCCCAACACCAGCGGAGCGGCGGCTTCGGCCTTTCCTGCTGCCGCCTCGGCCAAGGCGGGCGCTGCCGGCGCCGCTGCGGCGTGCCGGTGGCTGCCGTTGCCCTCCGGGGAGACGGCGGCATCCACGGTCTCCACCGGAGCGTCGGCCGCACCCTGCGGGCTGCTGGCAGCACGACGGCGGCGCGGCTTGCGGACCGGGGCTGCGGCCGGAGCCTGCGGCTCGGCGGCCACGGGCCGGACCTGGTCCGCCGCCACCGACGGCTCGGCCGCCTGGGACTGGACTGCCGCGGCCGGTTCCGGTGCGGCTACCGGGGCGGTCCGCTCCGGCTTCTCCACCGGGGCAACCTTGTTGAAGGCCTCGGTCAGGCTCTCCAGGGTCAGCGACGGCTCAGCCGGCGCGGCCACCGGAGCGTGCGTGGCGCGCGGAATGGCGACGGTTTCGCCGTTGATCTTCAGCACTCCCGCTCCGCCGTCCTCGTCGGCCGTCGCGGCCGGGGCAGCAACTGCGGCAATGCCGGAATCGTCGGCACGGCGCGACCTGCGCTTGCGGCCGGTGGCGGCAGGCTGACCCTGCGCCGGGGCCGTTGCGGCGGCGACGTCGGGCTTGCCCGCCCCGCTGGCTGCGGGGGCTGCTTCGGCGTCGTGCTGTTTGGCCTTGGCCGCCTCAGGGTGCTCTTCCGCCTCGTGGGCGGCATGGGCAGCGGCGGCGATGTTGGCCAGTGCCGCACGGGCGGCCTCGGCCTTGGCCTTGCGCTCGGCGTCGTCCTCCTGCACCACAGGTGCCGGCGTCTCGGAGGGCGACTCCTGCTGGCCCTGGCCGCGGCTGCGGCGCTTCTCGCTGCGGGACTGCCGCTCCGAACGCTTCTCGATCCGGACCTGGTGGTGCTCGGTCGCGGCACCGACGCGTCGGTGCTCGACCGGTTCGTCATGGGTGATCACGCCGCGGCCGGCGCAATGCTCACACTGCTCGCCGAAGACTTCCAGCAGACCGGTGCCCATCCGCTTGCGCGTCATCTGGACCAGGCCCAGCGAGGTCACCTCGGCCACCTGGTGCTTGGTGCGGTCGCGGCCCAGGCACTCGACCAGCCGGCGCAGCACCAGGTCCCGGTTGGACTCCAACACCATGTCGATGAAGTCGATGACGATGATGCCGCCGATATCGCGCAGCCGCAGCTGGCGGACCACTTCCTCGGCCGCCTCCAGGTTGTTCTTGGTGACGGTTTCCTCAAGGTTGCCGCCGGAACCGGTGAACTTGCCGGTGTTGACGTCCACCACGGTCATCGCCTCGGTGCGGTCGATCACCAGCGAGCCGCCGGACGGCAGGAACACCTTGCGGTCCAGCGCCTTGTGGATCTGCTCGTCCAGCCGCTGGGCAGCGAAGATGTCCGTCTCCGACGTCCACTTTTCCAGCCGGTCCACCAGGTCCGGGGCCACGTAGGTCACGTAGGCCTCGATGGTGTCCCAGGCTTCCTCGCCGGAAACCACCAGCTTGGAGAAGTCCTCGTTGAACACGTCGCGGACCACCTTGATGGTCAGGTCCGGCTCCGCGTAGAGCATTTCCGGTGCCAGCGTCTTGGTGGAGCCGGCACGCGATTCGATGCCCTCCCACTGAGCGCGCAGCCGGTTGATGTCGTTCATCAGCTCTTCTTCGCTGGCGCCTTCGGCCGCGGTGCGCACAATCACGCCGGCGCCGTCCGGAACATGTTCCTTCAGGATCTTCTTCAGCCGGTTGCGTTCCACGTCGGGCAGCTTGCGCGAGATGCCGGTCATCGAACCGCCGGGTACATAGACCAGGAAGCGGCCCGGCAGCGAGATCTGGCTGGTCAGGCGGGCGCCCTTGTGGCCCACCGGATCCTTGGTCACCTGCACCAGCACCGAATCACCGGACTTCAAGGCGAGCTCGATCCGGCGCGGCTGACCGTCCAAGTGGGCGGCGTCCCAGTTGACCTCACCGGCGTAGAGCACGGCGTTGCGGCCGCGGCCAATGTCGATGAAGGCCGCTTCCATGCTGGGCAGCACGTTCTGTACCTTGCCCAGGTAGACGTTGCCGATTAGCGAATCCTGCTGCGTCTTGGAGACGAAGTGCTCCGCGAGTACACCGTCTTCGAGCACGCCGATCTGGATCCTGTCGTCGCGCTGGCGGACCACCATCTGGCGGTCGACGGATTCGCGGCGGGCCAAGAACTCGGCCTCGGTGATCACCTGGCGGCGGCGGCCGGACTCGCGGGATTCGCGGCGGCGCTGCTTCTTGGCCTCAAGCCGGGTGGAGCCCTTGACTGAGGCCACCTTGTTGCTGGGAGCGGTCTCCGCCACCGGGCGCGGCGCCCGAACGCGGGTGACAGTGTTGGGCGGATCGTCCTCGGAGCCGCCGGTGAGTTCCAGATCGGCATCGCCGCGGCGACGACGGCGACGGCGGCGCGACGTCACGCCGTCCTTCTCCCCCGCAGCGCCCTCTTCTGCGGATTCGGCGGCCTCGTCGGTTCCTTCGGCGCCGCCCGCCTCGCCGCTGCCGGATTCCTCGGCACGGTTGCGGGTGCGCCCGCGGCGGTTCCGGCGGCTGCGGCGCTGCCCGCCGTCTTCGTCTTCCTCTTCGGAGTCCGCTGCCGCGGCCGTTTCCGGCTTGGCGGCTACGGCGGACAGGTCCGGTGCGTGGAAGAGCAGGGATACCGGCGAGGACGGAATGGTGAACGGATCGTTCCCGGCACCCGCTTCCGCCGCTTCTTCGGCCTGTTCCTCTTCGGCGGCAGAGCCGGCTGCGGGTGCGGGCTGCTCCGCGGCGGTGGCTTCCGCTGTTTCCGTGGCGGCGGGGGCCGTTGCCCCAGTGGAACGACGACGGCGGGAGGGCGCCTTCGCGGGCTGCTCGCCTGCTGGCTCGGTACCGGCGGCCTCAGAGGCTGGCTCGGTGGCTACCCCTGCACCGGCGGCCTGCATAGCCGCGGCGGTCTGAGCGGTGGCTGCCTGGGCGCCCGAAGGGTCCGCTTCCGCGGCCGCGGGCTCCTGCGCGTCGGCCGGGGCCTCGCCTTCGGCGGTGGTCAGTTCGGCGGCAGCCTCGGTGGTCTGCGCCGAGGTGCTGCGGCGGGTCCGGGTCGTGGCGGCAGTGCGACGGCGGCCGGCCGGCTTTTCGGCGGGTTCCTCCGCGCCTTCGGCCTCCAGGATGCCGTCGGCATCGACGGGCTGCTCAACCGGCTGCGCCGCACGGCTGCGGCGCTTGCGGGCCGGCTTGCCTGCGGCGTCGTCATCGGCCTGCACCGCTGGGTCCAGCACGCCGTCCGGAGCGGCTCCGCCGGTGGCCTCGGTCGGCTCGGCGGCAGGCTGTGCGTCGGTGCCTTCCTGCAGTGCCGCTTCCTGAGCTGCTGCTTCCGCGGCCTTCTGCGCGGCGGTCTTGCGCGGCTGGCGGGTTCGGGTCTTGGCGGCAGGTGCCGCTTCGGCAGCCGGGGCGGCGTCGGGTCCGCCAACGCTGGCGGCGACAGTCCCTGACGCCGCGGCGGCGGCCTCGTCCTGCTGCGAGGCCTGGGCGGCCGCTGCTTCGGCGGCCTTCTCGGCGGCCGTCTTGCGCGGCCGGCGAGTTCGGGTGGTGGCTGCCTGCGCGGGTCCGGCGGACTGGCTGCCTTCCGGAGCTACCCCGGCTGGCTGCTCCGCCGCCGGAGCCGCATCGGTGCCCGGCGCTGCGGAGGAGGCACCGCCGTCGTTCGTGGAATCAACGGCCGCGGCAGGCAGTTGCACATCCAACTGGTCCTGCGACGGTGCGGACACAGTGGGTTTGCGACGGGGGCGCGGCGGTTTCTTGGCTGTTCCCTCCGGCGACTCGGCCGGTGCGGAGGTAGCGGGTATTACCTGTTCATTATCCATTTAAAGTTTTGCTCCAACCCTTGCGGCACCGGCCACATCCCGGTGCCCTCGGGGGCACGTAGCCGGGTGTCCGGGCGCCTGAGGCTGCCCGCCACCAAAAGTCGTCTTGGTATCACCCGAGCTCGCGCCATCACGTGGGGCGCGGCACACCCGAGGACCAGCGGCGCTTTTCCGTCTGCCGTATCTATCTTCTCTTCACCGGCAGGGCCGCCCGGCGGATTCCCAGCGCCCATCCGGATTGATGGGCTCCTTGTTCGGGAAGCGTCGCCGACGGACCTGGAAGCCTGTCGCTGGACCAATAGCAGCATGTGGGGCCGCTATCAGCCACGATCATTCTCTCACACCGGGTCCGTTTTGGTGAGTATTAGCCGTTCCCTCCGGCGTAGAATCAAGCCAATTGCCCCCGAGCTCGAGGAACACGGTGCACACCGACGCGCAACCCTCCACATCCCTGGCCTCCACCGCCTCCGGCCACCGACCGGACAGCGAGGTCCCCGGCATCGCCCGGGAAAAACCGTTCGCTTGGCTGCTGCTGATCACCGGCGTCTTCGGCTGGATCATGTCCGGCATCCTGGTGCTCGAGCGGCTGGCCACCTATGCGGACCCGGGCCACGTGACCAGCTGCGACATCAACCCGTGGGTCTCCTGCGGCAAGGTGTTCCTGCACTGGCAGGCCTCGCTCTTCGGCTTCCCCAACCCGCTGATCGGCATCGTCGCCTTCGCGGTTCCCATCACGACGGCGGTGGCGATCCTTGCCGGGGCACGGTTCCGCCGCTGGTACTGGATCGGCCTGCAGAGCGGCGTCACACTGGGCTTCATCTTTATCGTCTGGCTGTGGAGCCAGGCGCTCTACGACATCCATATCCTGTGCCTGTATTGCATGGGCGTGTGGGCCGCGATGATCGCGATGATGGTTCACACCACTGCGCGGAACCTGGCGCACGGGGTCATCAAGGCGCCCGCCGGCGTGGTCCGCTTTGCCGGCAGCTGGGCCTGGACCATCACGGCGCTGCTGTGGATCGTGACCGCCGGGACCATCTTCCTGGCCTTCATCGACGCGTTCCTGGGCTGATGTTGCTGCGCTGATTTTCGGCTTAAATAGCCAGAGGCCGCGTCCCCGTTCGGGATCGCGGCCTCTGTGCGTTGGGCTGGGCCTAGGAGAACCAGATGCCGATCTCGCGCTCGGCGGACTCCGGCGAATCCGAACCGTGGACC
The DNA here is from genome assembly GCF_022637435.1 of Arthrobacter sulfonylureivorans. NCBI lineage: Bacteria > Bacillati > Actinomycetota > Actinomycetes > Micrococcales > Micrococcaceae > Arthrobacter > Arthrobacter sulfonylureivorans. The sequence goes on along the minus strand of NZ_CP093326.1, from coordinate 1,982,463 downwards.
AGGTTCTGCTGCACCTTGACGCCCCAGTCGCGGCCGAAGTCGCCGCGGATCGTGCCGGGAGCGGCTGTGGTGGGGTCGGTGGTGCCGGCCAGCGACCGGAAGCCCTCGATCACGCGGTGCCCCTCGAACACGGCGGCAGCCACCGGGCCGGAGAGCATGAACTCGACCAGCGGCTCGTAGAACGGCTTGCCAATATGCTCTTCGTAGTGCTTCTCCAGCAGTTCGCGGGTGGGCTCCACCAGCTTCAGTTCGGCCAGCGTGTAGCCCTTGGCCTCGATGCGGGCCAGGATGCTGCCGGTGAGACCGCGGGATACGCCGTCGGGCTTGACCAGTACCAGTGTGCGTTCAACGCTCACAATTTCTCCTCTTCGCTTCACGATTAACCCCGTTTATCCTACGGGACGGGCCGGCAGCCCCCGACTGCGGACGGAATTGCCGCGGGCCGCTGGATGGGAGCGCCCGGCTCGGTCCGGCTCGCCGAAGCCCGCACAGCCTTCCACCGGCAAACAGCGCAACTGGGCCTTGGCCTGCTGCGCCGGTCAGCGGACGTCGCCGCCCGCGGCCCCTGTTTCCCCGCCGTGCTGGCGCTCCCATTCCGCCTGTTCAGCGGCGCGCTGTGCGTTCTCGCGGTCCAACCGGCCGCCCGTGCGCACCGCATACCACCAGGACAATGCGAACAGCAGCCCGACCACGAACATCACCGGTTCGACGATGCCGGTGGCGATCAGCAGCACCTGCAGGCCCCAGCCGATGGCGTAGCCGGACGGGCGGCGCAGCAGCGCGCAGCAGAGCACCAGCACGATGCTCAGGCCGATCCCGAAGCCCAGGATCAGCGCCGGCGGCACCTCGTCGCGGTAGAGCCCGAACACCACCAGCGTGGCGAAGAAGGCAACGAAGGCTTCCAGCAAGAGCACGGTGGAGGCGAACATGGTCTTGATCGAGCGCCGTTTCTTGGGCGTGTCCGGACGCCATTCGCGCTGGGCTTTGGTCAGTTTGGCCATGGATCTAGTTACTTTCCTAGCAGGATTCGGGCGTCGGCGACCAGGGTGATGGACCCGGTGATCAGCACGCCGCCGGAGAGGTCGTTGTTGGCTTCGGCCCGGCCGACGGCCCACTCGATGGCGTCGTCCAGCCGGGGCGCGATGTGGACGGCGTCCTCAGGGAACCCGGCGGCCATGGCGTCCTCAGCCAACTGCTCGGCCGGAATGGCGCGCGGAGAGTTGGACGTGGTGACGCAGATTTCGTCGGTCAGGTCGATGAGCTGCTCACGCAGCTGCTGGAAGATGCCGATGGCGTCCTTTTCCTGCAGCACGCCGACCACCGGGACTAACGTGGTGAAGTTGAACGCCTCCAGGATGGCCTGCGCACTGGCCTTCATCCCGTCGGGGTTGTGGGCGGCGTCCACAATGATGGTGGGCGCGGTCCGGACCACCTCCAACCGGCCCGGCGAGGTGACCTCCAGGAACGCCTCGCGGAGCACTTCGACGTTGAGCTCTTTCTCCCCGCCGCCGAGGAACGCCTCCAGCGCAGCCACGGCCACCGCGGCGTTCTGGGCCTGGTGCGCGCCGTGCAGCGGCAGCATCAGATCCTCGTAGCGGCCGGCCAGCCCGTTGATGGTCAACTGCTGGCCGCCTACCGCCACCGTGCGGGACTCGACGCCGAATTCCACGCCTTCGAAGCGGAACGGCACCTGCACATCGCGCGCCTGTTCCAGCAGCACCTCGGCCGCGTCGAGCGGCTGGGCAGCGCTGATCAGGAAGCCGCCGCTCTTGATGATGCCGGCCTTCTCCCGGGCGATATCTGCGGTGGTGTCCCCCAGCAGGTCCGTGTGGTCCAGCGAGATCGGCGTGATCACCGAGACCTGGCCGTCCACCACGTTGGTGGCGTCGGTGATGCCGCCCAGACCCACCTCGACCACCGCAACTTCCACCGGCTCGTCGGCGAAGATGGCGATGGCGAGGATGGTCACGCACTCGAAGTAGGTCAGCCGCGGTTCGCCCTCGGCGTTCAGCTCCTGGTCGATGATGTCCAGGTACGGCCGGATCTCGTCCCAGACCCGCACGAATGTCTCGTCGGCGACGGGCTCGCCGTCGATGCTGATCCGTTCGGTGACCTTGGACAGGTGCGGGCTGGTGTAGCGGCCGGTGCGCAGCCCGTGCGCCCGCAGGCCGGCCTCGATGATCCGGGCCGTGGACGTCTTGCCGTTGGTCCCGGTCAGGTGGATGCTGGCGAACGCCTTGTTGGGTTCGCCCAGGATGTCCATTGCACGGAACAGCGGTTCCATCCGCGGTTCCATCTTGTTTTCCGGGGCTCGGCCCAGCAGTTCCGCGTAGACGCTCTCAACGCCGAATTCATCGCTCATGGTCGGTGCCCCTTCAGGATCCGGTCTTTTCCACGGACACGGCATCGCCGTCCCCGGTCACCAGGACAAGGTCCACGGTGAGGGTTTCCTGCGAGACCAGCCCCTGGTGCAGGGTGAGGGCGTCCAGCACGGACTGGTCTGCCGTCACCGTGGTGCGGACTCGGTCGCTGACCACCAGTCCGGCGTCCTTGCGGGCCTGCTGGATGGTGCGCACGTAATCGCGCGCAACCCCCTCGGCCTCCAGCTCCGCGGTCACGGTGGTGTCCAGGACCAGGAAGCCGCCGCCCGGCAGCATGGTGACGGCGGCACCCGCCGCGGCGTCCTCGGCAACCACCGTTTCCAGCGAGTATTCCGACGGCTCCAGCACCAGTCCCCCGGCGGTGACCACACCGGCGTCGTCCACCGACCAGTCACCGGACTTGGCCGCCTTGATGGCCTGCTGCACGTTCTTGCCCAGCCGCGGACCGGCGGCCCGGGCATTGACGACCAGCTTTTGCGAGAAGCCGAACTCTTCCGGCGAGGCGTCGGCGGCGTCGATCAGCCGGACGGACTTGATGTTCAGTTCGTCCTGGATCATCACCGCGTACTGGCCGGAGAGCCGATCGGCGCCCGGGACCACCACCGTCAGGGAGGCCAGCGGCAGGCGCACCCGCAGGTTCGCGCCCTTGCGCAGGCTTGACCCGGACGAGCAGATCTGCCGGGTGGTGTCCATCAGTTCCACCAGCTCGGCCAGTTGCGGGAACTCACCGGCGTCGGGCAGGTCGGTCAGGTGGACCGAACGTCCGCCGGTCAGCCCGCGCCAGATCTCCTCGGTCACCAGCGGCAGCAGCGGAGCGGCCACGCGGCACACGGTTTCCAGCGCGGTGTAGAGCACGTCGAACGCGTCGCGGTCCTCGTCGAAGAACCGCTGCCGGGAGCGGCGGATGTACCAGTTGGTCAGAGTGTCCAGGTACTCGCGCAGCGCGTCGCAGGCACCGGAGACGTCGTAGGCGTCCAGCGCGGCGGTCATGTCGCGGACCAGGTCCCCGGTGTTGGCCAGGATGAACCGGTCCAGTGACTCCATCCCATCGATCCGGGCGGTATCGCCGAGGGCGGAGCCCGCCTCGTAGCCGGCGCCGTTGTTCGCGGAGTTGGTGTAGAGCTTGAAGAAATGCCACACGTTCCACAGCGGCAGCATCACCTGGCGGACGCCGTCGCGGATGCCCTGCTCGGTGACGATCAGGTTGCCGCCGCGCAGGATCGGGGACGCCATGAGGAACCAGCGCATGGCGTCGGAACCGTCGCGATCCAGGACCTCGGACACGTCCGGGTAGTTGCGCAGGCTCTTGGACATCTTCTGCCCGTCCGAGCCGAGCACGATGCCGTGGCTGATTACGTTGCGGAACGCCGGGCGGTCGAACAGCGCGGTGGCCAGCACATGCATGGTGTAGAACCAGCCGCGGGTCTGGCCGATGTACTCGACGATGAAGTCCGCGGGGTTGTGGCTGTCGAACCAGTCCTTGTTCTCCATCGGGTAGTGCACCTGGGCGTACGGCATGGAACCGGAGTCGAACCAGACGTCCAGCACATCCTCCACCCGGCGCATCATCGACTGGCCGGTCGGGTCGTCCGGGTTGGGGCGGACCAGATCATCGATGTACGGGCGGTGCAGGTCCACCTCGCCGTCGTGATTGCGCGGCAGGGTGCCGAACGCTTCCTCCAGCTCGGCCAGCGAGCCGTACACCTCGCGGCGCGGGAAGTCCGGGTTGTCCGATTCCCACACCGGGATGGGCGAACCCCAGAACCGGTTGCGGCTGATGGACCAGTCGCGGGCGTTTTCCAGCCACTTGCCGAATTGGCCGTCCTTGACGTTTTCCGGGATCCAGTTGATCTGCTGGTTCAGCTCGACCATCCGGTCCTTGAACTTGGTGACCTCCACGTACCAGGAGGAGATGGCACGGTAGATCAGCGGCGTGCGGCAGCGCCAGCAGTGCGGATAGCTGTGCTCGAAGCTGGCCTGCCGGACCAGCCGGCCCTCGGCCTTCAGCACGCGGGTGATCGGCTTGTTCGCCTCGAACACCTGCATGCCGGCGATCTCGGCCAGCGGGCCCTCGGCGAAATTGGACAGGAACTTGGCGCCCTCGTCCACGGACACGATCACCGGGATGCCGTTGTCCTCGCAGATCTTCTGGTCGTCCTCGCCGAACGCCGGAGCCTGGTGGACCAGGCCGGTACCGTCGGTGGTGGTTACGTAGTCGGCCACCACGATCTGCCAGCCATTGCCGGTGCCCCACTTTTCGGTGTCCGTGTAGTAGTCCCACAGCGGCTCGTAGCGCAGGCCGGCCAACTGGGTGCCGGCGTAGGTGGCGGTAACCGCTTCGGCGGCGGCAGCGGCGTCGTCGTAGCCCAGATCCTTGGCGTAGGAGCCGAGCAGGTCCTCGGCGAGCAGGAACTTGGTCTCCACGCGCTCGCTGGCGCTCGCTTGGTCGACCTCCGAGGAACCCAGCCAGCCGTGCGGACCAGCCGGCAGCACCACGTAGCGGATCTCAGGGCCGACGGCGAGCGCTGCGTTAGTGGGCAGCGTCCACGGCGTGGTGGTCCAGGCGAGTGCGTTGACGCCGACCAACTCCGCGGCCAAGGGGTTCTCCGAGCCGTCCGCCCGGATCGGGAAAGTGACCGTGACCGTCTGGTCCTGGCGCATCTTGTAGACGTCGTCGTCCATCCGCAGCTCATGGTTGGACAGCGGAGTCTCGTCCCGCCAGCAGTACGGCAGAACGCGGAAGCCCTGGTAGGTCAGGCCCTTCTCGTGCAGCTGTTTGAAGGCCCAGATGACCGACTCCATGTACTCGACATTGAGCGTCTTGTAGTCGTTCTCGAAGTCCACCCAGCGGGCCTGGCGCGTTACGTAGTTCTGCCATTCGTCGGCGTACTTCATCACGGACGTGCGGCAGGCATCGTTGAACTTGTCGATGCCCATGGCAACGATTTGGTTCTTATCCGTCATGCCCAGCTGCTTCATTGCCTCCAGCTCGGCGGGCAGGCCGTGCGTGTCCCAGCCGAAGCGGCGCTCCACCTTGTGGCCGCGCTGCGTCTGGTAGCGCGCCACCAGGTCCTTGACGTAGCCGGTCAGCAGGTGGCCGTAGTGCGGCAAGCCGTTGGCGAAGGGCGGCCCATCGTAGAAGACGAACTCGTTCCCGCCATCTTCGCCGGCATCGCGGGCATCGACGGAGGCCTGGAAAGTGCCGTCCTGCTGCCAGTATTTGAGCACCAGCTCCTCGATCTCGGGGAACTTGGGCGAGCTCTCGGCAGCGGCAGCGCCGGCGGTGGAGGCCTTGGGATAGATCTGTGGCATTTTCGTCATCCTGGAAAGACAGCTCGGCAAGTGTGGGTACTTCTGCGAGGACGTGCCCTGCTCCAGCGCACCGGTGCGGCTTGAAAGCCGAACCCGCTGCCGGGGCGGAACCCGCGGTACCACCTCACTTGCTGGCCTGATGCGCCGGAACCGGTGCAAAGGGACAGCCACTCGTTCGCTGCTGTGACGGGCTTACCCGTCCGGCTCTACTAGGCCCGGTGTTGCTGTGTGGACCGTTCTTCCGGAAGCTCACCGGTGATGGCCGGGTCGAAGCTTGTAGCTCAAGTTTAGGGCCACAGCGCCGCGACTGTCGAAACGCGGCCGGCAGCGCGCCCGAAAGCTCGGGACCCCACAGGGTGCTTGCCTTTTCCGTTGCCGGCGAGGCCGCCGATCCCAGGTTCGTCAGCCCCGCCGTCCTCACGGAACCGCCAACAAGTCTGGAACTTTGGTGTGCCAGTATCGGTTGCGTCTTCTGCGGCGGCGCGGATCGATGTAGCCGGGCGGGATGAACCAGGGGATGCCGCCTTCGACCACGATCTCCCAGTCGCCCTGTTCAACCAGGTCATGGTGAAAGATGCATAACAACACGCCGTTGTTCACACTTGTCCGCCCGCCTCGGTACCAGGGCACGATGTGGTGAGCCTCGCACCAGAGGGGCGGCATCGTGCATCCGGGAAACGCACACCCGCAGTCCCGTACAGCGAGCGCTTTGCGGACCGCCGGGGTGAAGAACCGCGACGCGCGGCCCAGATCCAGGACCTCATTATGCGCACCCAGCACGACCGGAATAATCGATGCGTCGCACGCTAGTCTCCGCACCGTCTTGACCGAGACGGGATGGCCGAACACCGGATGCGCCGGGCCGGTCAACTCGCCGGCTAGTTCCTTGTAACCGGTGGTGACCATGATCTGGGCTCGGTGTCCGCCGGTGGCCGGCAGCCTGCCAGCCGACAAAGCCACCACGCACCCGGCCACCAGGCCGGCCAGCTGCTTCTGCGCAAACGAACGCGGATCCAACGACGTGGCATCCGGATCCGTCGTTCCATCCTCGAAAACGGCATCGGTTGTCCCGGACGTGGGAGCGGGCAGGAACGCAGCGGTCCCCGGCACCTGACCAGCCCCGTCGACGGTGGCGCCGGCGGCCACGCCCGTGCCGTTGCCGGCAGTTATGTTCTCCCCGGTCAGCCGCGGATTGGTCGCTGTGTTCATCACCGTCGCCAACGCCTGGCACTGAGCGTCATCGGCCGCCAGAGTGAAGTAGTGCAGTCCCCCGCGCCGCCCACGATAGAACACACCCTGCTTCGCGCGCAGCGCCGCCTCGGAAGGCTCCTTCCCGTCCGCGTCTGCGGCCGCCTCCCACATCCTGGCGACCTTGGCCAAAACGTCCTGGTCGGCTTCCACCGCCTGAAGCACCAGCGCCGCTTCCATCGCCGACGCAGTATCCATCCCGGCAGTCGGACGCACCCGCGCCACTGCATCAGTGATCAGCGACGCAGCCCGGCCCGCAATCCTGCCCTCGGCCAGCGCCTTCCCGAGCACCGGCAGCCGGACGCTCCCGGGCTCGCCTGAGGGAAGCCGTCCGGCGAGCGCAGCCCGACCCACCCTGATCCGCCGCTTTGCCTCACCCGCACCGATCCCCAGCCTGGCCCGCAAATACTCGGCATTCGTGCGGAACTCCGTCCCCCTGCGGGCGCTGCCGTCCCCACCCTTCGCCGCTACCTGCCCGGCAGATCCGTCTGGACCAGTGCCGGCGCTCAATGCTTCGGCCGGATCAGACCAACCGCGCTCCCCCGTGTCGGCACCCGCAGCAGGGCCTAAGCCACCACTCGGTGAAGATTCTGCGCCGCGGCAATCGGCAGCCGCGGGGCCTCCGAAAAGTCCGTCCCGCTCCCCTACACGGGCAACATCCGCCCGCTCTACTGCCCATGCTCCTGCCAACTGGAAAAACTCAACGATCTTGGAGATGTCCTCCACGGTTGCGACAGCCGCCGCCAGTTCACGGGTGGACATGTGGTCCATTCCAGCGACAAAGATACCCGCCCTGCTGGCCAAATCGACGCGCACTCGGTCCAGGAAAGCAAGTATCCCTGGATCCGGTTCGAGAGGTGCAATGGCCATACATCCATTTTTCTTCGAATACAGATTCGAAGCAATCGGATTCCTCGATTGTGTAGGGATAGTCGGCTGGTGCCCGCCGTGCCGCGCCGGGAGAAGCGAGTCCTAGCCGGGCGAGTCCGACCTCGGAGCCGGGCGAGTCCGATCCCGGAGCTGGGCGAGTCCGAACCCGGAGCTGGGCGGGCGAGTCCGAACCCGGACAGAGCGAAGCCCTACGCTATTTCCGAATCAGCTTGTGCGCGGCTGCCTGCGCGACCGGGCGCATGACGACCTGGTCAAGGTTCACGTGGTGCGGGAGGTTGAGCGAGTAGGCCACGACGTTAGCGACGTCCTCGGCCAGCAGAGGCTTTTCCACGCCGGTGTAGACCCTGTCCGCAGCGGCCTGGTCGCCGCCGAGACGGTTGAGTGAGAACTCTTCGGTCTGCACCAAGCCCGGCAGGATGTCGATCACGCGCACGTTGTGTTCGGCCTCTTCCAGCCGCAGCGTACCGGCCATGGAGTGCTGCGCGAATTTGGCGGCCACGTATCCACCGCCCCCTTCGTACGCCACGATCCCCGCGGTGGACGTCAGCAGCACGACGGAGCCTTCACCGTTGTGGCGCAGGGCCGGAAGGAACGCCTGGATCATCCGCAGCGAGCCGAGGACGTTGACGTTGTACATCTTCTCCCAGTCGGCGAACTTTCCTTCGGCGATCGAATCCACTCCGAAGGCGCCGCCGGCGATGTTCACCAGCGCGTCAATCCCGCCGCCCGCAAGCACGTCGGCCACCAGCTGGTCGACAGAGGCCTGGTCTGTCACATCGCCGGGCATCGCCACGGCGCCGGTTTCTTCGGCGAGGGCGGCAAGCCGGCCTGCACGCCGAGCCACAGCCACTACCTCCCAGCCGCTTTCGCGCAGCGCCCGCACGGTGGCGGCGCCGATACCCGAACTTGCTCCCGTTACTACAGCGCGCTTGGTCATGGATCACAGCCTAATCGCGAACGAAAACGAAGGCCCACCAGACAACAATTACCGGGAGATCAGGAGGGGCTTCACGGGCATCGCGCAGGACACGCGCTCCAGTTCGACGCCGGTACCCCCCGAAGCGCGGTTGTTCCGGCCGGTGTCATCGCACCAGTCAACGTTGTAGGGCATCGCAGTCACCGAGGCCTCGCCGGCCGCGGTTTCGGAGGGGACCGTAAATGAATACGTAAAGCCGCCGCCGTCGTTCATTGGGGCCGTTTCGTGGAGAACTTCTGCACGTGAGGCATCTGTCACGATCACTTCAATCTGGGCGTCGCTGCCGTAGCGCGGGTCGCAGCTGGCGTCGGGCGCTGACACCGTCACAGCCTGCCCCGGATTCGCCTCCGCAGGGCTCACCGAATACTCCGGTGGGAGGCAGGGCGGAGCCACGAGCCCAGGGATAATGCCGCACCCGGCCATGGAGCCGACCAACACCACCGCACCAGACACGGCCAGGACGGCGCCGCGCCGTGTTCTGCCGCCTGCGCCTCGGCTCCCGACTCCAGCCATCCAATCCCGCAGGCCGTCCGCACCAAGCAACTCCCCCATCCGCCGCGGCATGTCAGCCGGTTTCCCCGCCGAGTTCCTCCAGGATCACATCGCGCAGCACCGCCGCCTGGTTGTGCGTCTTATCCTTGGCGCCGTAGAGCAGGCAGAGCTTCGGATGCTCGCGGGCCAGTTCCAACAAGCGCTTCAGCGCCTCGGAACCATCCAGCTCCTTCCGGTACGCCACGGTGAACGCTTCGAACTTCTCCGGCTGGTGGCTAAACTCCTTGCGCAACTCGGCGGATGTTCCCGCTTCCTTCAGCCAGAGGTCCAGCCCCGCCTCGTCCTTCTTGATACCGCGCGGCCAGATCCGGTCCACCAACACCCGGTAGCCGTCACCGTTGTCGGCCGGTTCATAGACCCGCTTGATCTGAACGTCCGTCATAGCCGCATGCTACGCGAGGCGGGCCGGAGCGGATAGGCAAGCCAGACGAGCCGGGGCACGTGAGGCGGCCCGCGGCACGCGAGGCGGGCCGGGGCAGGTAGGGCGGGCACCGCCGTCGTACGAATCAGCAGTCAGGGTGAAGGTGCGGGGCAGCTAGGAGGTACGCAAGGTAGGGCGGGCACCGCCGTCGCGAATCTTCATTCCGTGCCCGGCATGAAAGAATGGCCAGCATGGCAGAACATACCCCGGGCACAGACACGCCCGTTTCCGTAAACGTTCCCGACAAGCCCGCCCTCGAAGGCCTTGAGGACGCCCTGACCCGGCGCTGGCGCGGGGAGGGAACCTACAAGTTCAACCCCGAGACCACGCGGGAGCAGGTCTACTCGATCGACACTCCGCCGCCGACGGCGTCCGGCTCGCTGCATGTCGGACACATGTTCTCCTACACCCAGACCGACGTGCTGGCCCGCTACAAGCGGATGCGCGGGAAGAACGTGTTCTATCCGATGGGCTGGGACGACAACGGCCTGCCCACCGAGCGCCGCGTGCAGAACTTCTACGGCGTGCGCTGCGACCCGTCGGTGCCGTACAACCCCGACTACCAGCCGCCGGCCGCGCCGGCAAAGAACCAGCGCGATTTCGACGTCGTTTCCCGCCGGAACTTCATTGAGCTCTGCGAGACCCTGGCTGTGGAGGACGAGAAGGTTTTCGAGAACCTCTTCAGCACCCTCGGCCTGTCCGTGGACTGGAACCTGACCTACCGGACCATCGACGACGTGTCCCGCTCCGTCTCGCAGCGCGCGTTCCTGGCCAACCTGACCGCCGGCGACGCCTACATGGCCGAAGCCCCGACGCTCTGGGACGTCACGTTCCGCACCGCCGTGGCGCAGGCCGAACTTGAGGACCGGGACATGCCCGGCGCCTACTACCGCTACGCCTTCGAGACCGCCGACGGCGAGAAGGTCCACATCGAGACCACCCGCCCCGAGCTGCTGCCGGCCTGCGTGGCGCTGGTGGCCCACCCCGACGACGAGCGCTACCAGAAGCTGTTCGGCACCACCGTGAAGTCCCCGCTGTTCGGCGTGGAGGTGGAGGTCAAGGCCCACGCCCTGGCCAAGCCGGACAAGGGCGCCGGCATTGCCATGGTCTGCACCTTCGGCGACCTGACCGACGTGACCTGGTGGCGCGAACTGCAGTTGCCCACCCGCTCGATTGTGGGCCGCGACGGCCGGATTGGGGCCGAGACGCCGGACTGGATCACCACTGAGGAAGGCGCGGCGAACTACGCCGAGCTGGCCGGCAAGACCGTGTTCTCCGCCAAGGAGAAGGTGGTGGAGCTGCTGACCGCCGCCGGCGAGCTGGACGGCGAGCCCAAGAAGATGTCCCACCCGGTCAACTTCTACGAAAAGGGCGACAAGCCGCTGGAGGTCGTGACCTCGCGCCAGTGGTACATCCGCAACGGCGGCCGGGACGAGGACCGCCGCGAACGGTTGATCGGCCGCGGCCGGGACATCGAGTTCCACCCGGCGTTCATGCGCTCGCGCTACGAAAACTGGATCGAAGGCCTCAACGGCGATTGGCTGGTCTCCCGGCAGCGCTTCTTCGGTGTGCCGATTCCCGTCTGGTACCCGCTGGATGCCTCCGGCAACCCCGACTATGACAACCCGGTGCTGCCGGGCGATGAGATGCTGCCGGTCGATCCGGCCGCGGAGCCGGCCCCGGGCTACGAGGAGTCGCAGCGCAACCAGCCCGGCGGCTTCATCGGCGACGCCGACGTGCTGGACACCTGGGCCACCTCGTCACTGACCCCGCAAATTGTGGGCAAGTGGAGCCGGGACGAGGCGTTCTTCAGCAACGTCTTCCCGTTCGACCTGCGCCCGCAGGGCCACGACATCATCCGCACCTGGCTGTTCTCCACCGCGGTGCGCGCCGACGCGCTGAACGGCTGCGCGCCGTGGAAGCACGCGGCGCTCTCCGGCTGGATCCTGGACCCGGACCGCAAGAAGATGTCCAAGTCCAAGGGCAACGTGGTGGTCCCCACCGACGTGCTGGAGCAGTTCGGTGCCGACGCGGTCCGCTACTGGGCGGCCTCCGCCAAGCTCGGTGCGGACACCGCCTACGAAATCGCGCAGATGAAGATCGGCCGCCGGCTGGCCATCAAGCTGCTCAACGCCTCCAAGTTCGTGCTGAATCTGGGCGCCACCGAGGCGTCGGTGATTGCCGACGACGCCGCTGTGGTCACCAACCCGTTGGACATCTCGCTGCTGGGCCAGCTGGCCGACGTGGTGGAAACCGCCACGGCGGCGTTCGAGAAGTACGACCACGCCCGGGCGCTGCAGGTCACCGAGAGCTTCTTCTGGTCCTTCACCGACGACTACGTGGAACTGATCAAGGACCGCGCCTACGGTGCCGCCGGCCAGGCGGAGCAGGACTCGGTCCTGGCCACCCTGGCCACCACGCTGGACGCGCTGCTGCGCTTGTTCGCGCCGTTCCTGCCCTTCGCCACCGAAGAGGTCTGGAGCTGGTGGCGCGCCGGTTCCGTGCACCGTGCCGAATGGCCGACGACCGCGGGGCTCGCCTCGGTTGCCTCCGCCGCGGACAAGGGCCTGCTGGGCACCGTCGGGCTGGCGCTGGGCGGCATCCGCAAGGCCAAGTCGGAAGCCAAGGTCAAGCAGCGCACCGAAGTGCTCACCGCCACCATCAGCGGTTCGGCCGCCCAGGTTGCGCAGCTCGAGGCCGGGCTGGGCGACCTGAAGGCCGCCGGCAACGCCCGCGAGGTCATGCTGGCCGAGGCCGAGGGCGAGCTGACCGTCACCAAGGTGGAGCTTGCCGCCGCGGAGGCCGCGGCCGAGTAACCGCTGCTGGGCCGTTCAGGCGGCCCGTTAACGAGGGGAAGCCCCATCAGCGTTTCGCCGTTGGTGGGGCTTCGACTCTTTTGATCCAAAGGTGACGGCTTTGGGTCTCGCGAACTCCGCTGATTTTCAGGTCTTCCTAGCCTCGTCACTGGCTGGCAGTTTGTGGAGCTAGTCCACTACTTGTCACTGAATCTTTGGTGTTCGGTCCCGCATCTTTTGGTGGATGCGTATAGATATTTATACTCCTGTGCAAGCCGACACGCCATAGCTATGCCGAAATTCTTTCCGGTTGGCTGTGGCGTGCCGTCTTGGAGTTGTTCAGCCCGGCAGACGGCCGGCCTGAACTGTCCGGCGGGACCGATCAGTCGAACTCGGGGCTGGTGGTCCGGGAACGCTTGATCTCGTAGAAGTACGGGAATTCTGCCAGCGCCACCGCGCCGTCGAAGATCTTGCCGGCGTCCTCGCCGCGCGGAATGCGGGTCATCACCGGTCCGAAGAAGGCGGTGCCGTTGAAAGCCACCACCGGGGTTCCGACTTCGTCGCCGACCTTGGAGATGCCTTCCTCGTGGCTGGCGCGCAGCTGCTCGTCATACTCGCTCGAGGTGGCGAAGCGGGCCAGGTCCGCGGGCAGTCCGACCTCTTCCAGCGCGGCGGCGGTGACGGCCTCGTAGTCCTTGTTGCCCCCGTTGTGGATGCGGGTGCCCATGGCGTCGTAGAGCTTCCCCACGTAGGCGTCGCCGTGCAGTTGCTGGGCGGCAATGATCACGCGCACCGGTCCCCAAGCCTGCTTGAGGAACTCCTTGTATTCTTCCGGCAGCTCATCGCGGCCGTCGTTGAGCACGGCCAGGCTCATCACGTGCCAGTCCACCTTCACGTCGCGGACCTTCTCCACCTCCAGGATCCAGCGGGAGGTGATCCAGGCGAACGGGCAGGCCGGGTCGAACCAGAAGTCAACGGTTGACGGTGCGGCGTTTTCAGACATATGGCAGTGCTCCTTCATGAGGACCGGTTATGGGTGCTGTTCTGCGTAACTGCGCCGCCGGAGGTTTTGTTCCGCCGCAGCACAGTGGGCTGAGTGTCAGTGCGACGCACGAGCGGCCGTACCGGCTGCACGGTCAGGCGGAGTCGCGGCGGCGGATGGCTTCCACATCGTGCGGGATGAGCGTGGGCTCGGTCCCGTCCAGGACCGTCGCCGCGGTGATCACGGCGGTGGCAATGTCGTCGCGGCCGGGCAGGTCGAACATGATCGGCTGCAGCGTCTCTTCCATGATCGCGCGCAGTCCGCGGGCTCCGGTTCCCCGCTCCAGCGCCAGCTCCGCGACCGCCTCCAGCGCGTCCTGCTCGAAGGCCAGCTCTACGCCGTCCAACTGGAACATCTTCTGGTACTGCCGGAGCAGCGCATTCTTCGGTTCGGTGAGGATCTGGATCAGCGCCGGCTTGTCCAGTTCGGACACCGTGGTGATCACCGGCAGGCGGCCGATGAACTCCGGGATCAGCCCGAACTTGAGCAGGTCCTCGGGCATGACCTCGCCGTAGTTGTCCTGCTGCTGGACGGCGTCCTTCAGCGGGGCGCCGAAGCCGATGCCCTTGCGGCCGGCCCGCGAGCCGATGATCTCTTCCAGCCCGGCGAAGGCGCCGGCAACAATGAAGAGAATGTTGGTGGTGTCGATCTGGAGGAACTCCTGCTGCGGGTTCTTCCGTCCGCCCTGCGGCGGCACCGAGGCCACGGTTCCTTCCAGGATCTTCAGCAGCGCCTGCTGCACGCCCTCACCGGAGACGTCCCGAGTGATCGACGGGCCGTCGGCTTTGCGGGTCACCTTGTCGATCTCGTCGATGTAGATGATGCCCTGCTCGGCCTTCTTGATGTCATGGTCCGCGGCCTGGATCAGCTTGAGCAGGATGTTCTCCACGTCCTCGCCCACGTAACCGGCCTCGGTCAGCGAGGTGGCGTCCGCCACCGCGAACGGCACGTTCAGCTGACGTGCCAGCGTCTGCGCCAGGTAGGTCTTGCCGCAGCCGGTGGGGCCGATCAGCAGCACGTTCGATTTGGCGATCTCCACGTCCTGCAGCTCGCCGGCGGCGGACAGTGCGGCGTTGCCCGGCGCGGCGTGGCCGGAGCGGATCCGCTTGTAGTGGTTGTAGACCGCCACGGCCAGCGCGCGCTTGGCGGGCTCCTGGCCGATCACGTATTCCTGCAGGAACCCGAAGATCTCCCTAGGCTTGGGCAGCTCCAGCAATTCGGAGGCGGTCGCCCCGGCACCGAATTCTTCCTCCAGCAGCTCGTTGCACAGCCCGACGCATTCGTCGCAGATGTAGACGCCGCCGCCGGCGATCAGCTTCTTGACCTGCTTCTGGCTCTTCCCGCAGAACGAGCAGGTGAGAAGCTCCGCGCTTCCGGCGGTGCGGGCCATAGTGTGTCCCCTTGTCTGGTCCTCGTGCGGTCGTCCGGTGGTCGTGAGTGGTTCAGTGCGTCAGGCGGACTTGTTCCGCCGCTTGGCCACCACGTCGTGGGAAATCAGCGTCGGTTCCGTCTTGTTCAGCACCGCGTCGGCGGTGATCACCACGGAGGCGATATCCTCGCGGCTGGGCAGATCAAACATCACCGGTTGCAGCGTCTCTTCAATGATCGCCCGGAGCCCGCGGGCACCGGTCCCCCGCTCCAACGCGAGGTCAGCCACTGCCTCGAGGGCGTCCGGCTCGAAGCTCAGTTCAACGCCATCCAGTTGGAACATCTTCTGGTACTGCCGCAGCAGGGCGTTCTTCGGTTCGGTCAGGATCTTGATCAGTGCCGGGCGGTCCAGGTTGGACACCGTCGTGATCACCGGCAGGCGGCCGATGAACTCCGGGATCAGGCCGAACTTCAGCAGATCCTCGGGCATGACCTCGCCATAGCTATCCTTTTCCGCTGCCGCGTCCTTGAGCGGGGCTCCGAAGCCGATGCCCTTGCGGCCGGCCCGCGACCCGATGATCTCCTCCAGCCCGGCGAAGGCACCGGCCACGATGAACAGCACGTTGGTGGTGTCGATCTGGATGAATTCCTGGTGCGGATGCTTCCGTCCGCCCTGCGGCGGAACCGAGGCCACGGTTCCCTCCAGGATCTTCAGCAGCGCCTGCTGGACTCCTTCACCGGAGACGTCGCGGGTGATCGACGGGTTCTCGCTCTTGCGCGAGATCTTGTCGATCTCGTCGATGTAGATGATGCCCTGCTCGGCCTTCTTCACGTCATAGTCGGCGGCCTGGATCAGCTTGAGCAGGATGTTCTCCACATCCTCGCCTACGTAGCCGGCCTCGGTCAGCGCGGTGGCATCCGCGACGGCGAAGGGAACGTTCAGCCGGCGGGCCAGCGTCTGCGCCAGATAGGTCTTGCCGCAGCCGGTGGGGCCGATCAGCAGGATGTTGGACTTGGAGACTTCCACATCCTCCAGCGGACTGGCGTCGGACAGGTTGGCCGTCCCCTTGGGGGCATGGCCGGACTGGATGCGCTTGTAGTGGTTGTAGACCGCCACGGCCAGCGCGCGCTTGGCGGGCTCCTGGCCGATCACGTACTCCTGAAGGAAATCGAAGATTTCGCGCGGCTTGGGTAGTTCGAAGCTGCCCAGGTCCGAAACCTCGGCCAGCTCTTCTTCGATGATCTCGTTGCACAGCTCGATGCATTCATCGCAGATGTACACGCCGGGGCCGGCGATCAGCTTCCGCACCTGTTTCTGGCTCTTGCCGCAGAAAGAGCACTTGAGCAGGTCAGCGCTCTCACCTATGCGAGCCATATCCGTCCCCTTACTTGGTTCTACGTCGGCACTTGCCGCGGCAGCCGTAGCCTCAACCCCACCTGGAATGCCGGGTTGGTGCTGCGTTGCCGAAGCTAGCTGACACCAACTCTAATTCACTGCGCCGACAGTTTCAGTAACCACACTGCCCGTGGTGCGATATGACGCGCCACGGGCAGTGAAGGCAATCCGGCAATTTTACTCGGTATTACTTGGTGATCGCCGGTTTGTGGATCTTGCGGGAGTCGAGCACCTGGTCGATCAGTCCGTATTCCAGGGCGCCGTCGGCCGTGAGGATCTTGTCGCGCTCGATGTCCTTGTTGACCTGGGCCGCGTCCTTGCCCGAATGCATGGCCAGCGCGTTCTCCAGCCAGGCGCGCATCCGCATGACTTCGTCCGCCTGGATCTGCAGGTCGGAGGCCTGGCCGCGTTCGCCGCCGCCCAGCGCCGGCTGGTGGATCAGCACGCGGGCGTTCGGCAGGGCCAGACGCTTGCCCGGCGTGCCAGCGGCCAACAGCACGGCGGCGGCACTGGCAGCCTGGCCCAGGCACACTGTCTGGATCTCCGGGCGGATGTACTGCATGGTGTCGTAGATCGCCGTCATCGCGGTAAACGAGCCGCCCGGCGAGTTGATGTAGATGGTGATGTCGCGGTCCGGGTCCGTCGACTCAAGCACCAGCAGCTGGGCCATCACGTCGTCGGCCGAGGCGTCGTCCACCTGGACACCCAGGAAGATAATGCGGTCCTCGAACAGCTTGGTGTAGGGATCCTGGCGCTTGAAGCCGTAGGGCGTGCGCTCCTCGAACTGGGGCAGCACGTAGCGGCTCTGCGGCATGTTCGCGGCGAAACCGCCGGCAGCGGCACCGAAGTTGTAGTCCATGAGATTCTCCTGCTTGTATTCGGGTCGGTGGCGCGTGGGCTCAGGATTCCGTCGTCGAGGCGGAATCGCTTTGCGTCCCGCCGCCGCCGGTGACCCCGCCGGCGTGGGCGGAGATCTTGTCGAAGAATCCGTAGGCCAGGCCTTCCTCGGCCGTGAACCACTTGTCGCGGTCGTTGTCGATCAGGATCTGCTCAACCGTCTGACCGGTCTGCTCGGCGGTCAGCTCCGCCATGACCTGCTTCATGTGCAGGATCAGCTCGGCCTGGATCCGGATGTCCGAGGCCGTGCCGCCGATGCCGCCGGAGGGCTGGTGCATCAGGATCCGTGCGTGCGGGGTGGCGTAGCGCTTGCCCTTGGTGCCCGAGGACAGCAGGAACTGGCCCATCGACGCCGCCAGGCCGGTAGCCACGGTAACCACGTCGTTCGGAATGAACTTCATGGTGTCGTAGATGGCCATGCCGGCAGTGACCGAGCCGCCAGGCGAGTTGATGTAGAGGTAGATGTCCTTTTCCGGATCCTCGGCCGAGAGCAGCAGCAGCTGCGAGCAGATGGCGTTGGCGTTCTCGTCCCGCACCTCGGAGCCGAGCCAGATGATGCGCTCTTTGAG
Source organism: Arthrobacter sulfonylureivorans (assembly GCF_022637435.1). Taxonomy (NCBI): domain Bacteria; kingdom Bacillati; phylum Actinomycetota; class Actinomycetes; order Micrococcales; family Micrococcaceae; genus Arthrobacter; species Arthrobacter sulfonylureivorans. Next base: position 1,964,615 of record NZ_CP093326.1, on the reverse strand, counting down.
CAGGCGGTTGTAGATGTAGTCTTCGCGGCTGGCGGCTTCCACCGTAGCCATCATCGGAGTGGCGGATTCATTCGACATGCTGAAATACCTCTCGCTTCTTCCCCGGGCCAAACCGTCATCCGGCGGCCCTCGGGTGGTTTATCTACTTGGACAGTAACGTGTTCGGCTGCCCGATTCCTCCCTGACAACGCACTGTTCGCTGACGGCGCATCAGGCCCGTGTTGGCGCGGGAAAACCTCTGCCTGCAGCAGAATTACGACGCCGGAGCTTGCCTTCCGCAGGGCCGTTCACCATGCGCTCGGGCCGCCTTTTCCGGCGGCCCGGAGGTCACGCGCCGGAGCCGGGCACCGCCGTCGTGCACCCCATCCCGGCCAAGCCGGGCACCGCCGTCGGGCACCCCATCCCGGCCAAGCCGGGCACCGCCGTCGTGCACCCCATCCCGGCCAAGCCGGGCAGCGCCGTCGTGCGCGGGAGTTAAAGCGGCGGACCGCCGGCCCCCTGTGGGGTCCGGCGGTCCGTCTGTGCGGCAGTGTGCTGCCTACTTCTTGTCTGCCTCGGCGGCCGGAGCTTCCTCAGCGGCCTCGTCGGCGCCTTCGGTGTCTTCAGCCGATTCGGCGTTGTCAGCTTCGGCTTCGGCAGCCTGGATCATGTCCTCGATGTTCGGCTCTTCTTCGCCGGCGGGGCGGACGAAGTCGCTCAGGTCCACCTCGGCGCCGTTGGAGTCGGTGACCTTGGCCAGCTCCAGGACCTTGGCCAGGGCCTTGCGGCGGCGGACCTCGCCCACCATCATGCCGACCTGGCCGGACTGGTCCAGCAGCTGCGCGAACTGGTTCGGGTCCATACCGTACTGGCCGGCGGAGGAGACGATGTAGTCGATCAGTTCGGCCTGGCTGACGCCCAGCTCTTCCTTATCGGCCACGGCGTCCAGCACGATCTCGTTCTGGAAAGCCTTCGCGGTGTTCTCGCGGACCTCGGCGCGGTGCTCCTCGGTGTCGTGGTCTTCACCGTGGCTGTTCTCCGGGCGGAAGTGCTGTTCCATCTGCTCTTCGACGACGGAATCCGGCACCGGAACCTCGACCAGCTCCATGAGCTTGTCCAGCACCTTGTCGCGGGCCTCGATGCCCTGCTCCATCACCTTGGCGTCGGCGGCCTGCTTGGCCAGGTCTTCCTTCAGCTCGGCGATGGTGTCGAACTCGCTCGCCAGCTGGGCGAAGTCGTCGTCGGCCTCGGGCAGCTCGCGCTCCTTGACGGCCTTCAGCTTCACCGTGACGGTGGCGTCCTTCCCGGCGTGCTCGCCGCCGGCCAGCTTGGTCTCGAACGTGGCGTCTTCGCCGGCGCTCAGCGCGGTGACGGCTTCGTCCAGGCCTTCGAGCATGGTGCCGGCGCCTACCTGGTAGGACAGGTCGGCGGCCGAATCAACCTCTTCGCCGTCCACCTTGGCGGACAGGTCCATGGTGATGAAGTCGTCGGCAGCGGCCGGACGGTCAACGGTCTTCAGGGTGCCGAAGCGGCCGCGCAGGTCGTCCAGGGCCTTCTGCACGTCTTCCTCGGAAGCTTCGGTGGCCTCCACGGTGACCTCGAGGCCGGCGTACTCGGGCAGCTCGATCTCGGGGCGGATGTCAACCTCCACGTGGAAGGCCAGCTGGCCCTCGGTGGCGGTGGGATCCGGAACCTCGGTGATTTCAACCTCGGGGCGGCTCAGCGGGCGGATGCCGGTCTCTTCGATGGCGCCCTGGTAGAAGCCGTTCAGCCCCTCGTTGATGGCGGTCTCGATCACGTAGCCGCGGCCCACGCGCTGGTCGATCAGCTTGGCGGGAACCTTGCCCTTGCGGAAGCCGGGAACCTGGATCTGGCCCGCGATGGTCTTGTACGCCGCGTCGATGCTGGGCTTGAGTTCCTCAAAGGGGACCTCAACGTTGAGCTTGACCCGGGTGGGGGTGAGGGTTTCGACAGCGCTCTTCACAGCGTTAGGACTCCTGATAGCTATAGGGGTTAAATCTGCACCAAGAATACAGAGTCGGGGCGACAGGACTCGAACCTGCGATCTCCTGCTCCCAAAGCAGGCGCGCTAGCCACTACGCTACGCCCCGTAGTGCACACGCAAGTCTACGGGCTATCCCGGCTTGCTGCACAATTGCGTTCCGCGGACTGCTGCGCCGATGAAACCCTGACGCTACAGCCGCTAACAGAAAAGGCGGCCCTACTGGACCGCCTCTCACTGCGAGGGGATGACGGGAATCGAACCCGCGTAATCAGTTTGGAAGACTGAGGCTCTACCATTGAGCTACATCCCCGAGGACGTTGAAACTTTAGCACGACGGCGGCCCCGTTCAACAAATCGGCCCGGCCGGTGCTGCGCCCTCGTCCGTGGTCTTCACGCCAGGCTCACTCGTCCCGCGCCCGCAAGTCAGGGTTTATTTTCCACGTCAGGGTTTGTCGCCGAGACCATACGCCACAAACCCTGCTTTGGACGATAAAACCTGATTTGGGCCGCCGGGAGCAGCCAGGTGACGCCGCCCGGAGCGGTCAGGTGACGCCGCCCGGAGCGGTCAGGTGACGCCGCCCGGAGCAGGCGGGTGACGCCGCCCGGAGCAGTCAGGTGACCGGCCGCGGCCCCGCGAATCAGTCCGGCTGGCAGGAGGGGCACCAGTAGAGCTTGCGGGCGGCCATGTCCGTCAGCGCCACGGGGTTGCCGCAGACCCGGCACGCCATGCCCTGCCGCTGGTACACGTAGTAGGCGTTGTCCGGCCAGACCGGCAGCACCTGGCCAGCCGGGTCGGTGTCCCGGTGTTCGGGCCGGGTGGTGATGATCTTGCCGTCGCGGACGCCGTCGCCCATCACATCCACGATGTCCGCCCACAACAGCCCGGCTTCCTCCGGGGACAGCTGCTTGGCGGGCAGCCAGGGACTCAGGCCGCGGCGGAACAGCGTCTCGGCCCGGTAGATGTTGCCAACGCCGGCCACCACGTTCTGGTCCATCAGCAGCTGCCCCACGACGGTGCGCTTGGAGGTCAGCCGGCGGACAAACTCGGCCGCCCCGCCGGCTCCAGCCTGCAACGGGTCGCTCTCATCCTGCCGCGGGCCACCCTCACTCTGCAGCGGGTCCGGACCCAATTTACCGACGACGGCGGACGCCTCCTCGGGCGTGAGCACCTCGCAGGCGGTGGGGCCGCGGAGGTCCGCCCAGCCGTGGTCCGACACCAACCGGACGCGCACCTGGCCCACCGGCTCCGGCGGGCCGTCGTACGCAACGGGAGCACCGTCGTCGTACGTTTCCCGCTCCCCCACCCGGCGCGGCGCCCCGATGCTGGAGGCCCCGCGGAAGCTCGCGTCCCCGCCGAAACTCCACGCCCCATACAGGCCCAGGTGGACCCGGAGGACCAGGCCGTTGTCGAAGTCCAGGAACAACTGCTTGCCGTGCGCGCGGGCGGCCAGCAGCGTGGCCCCGTGGAGCCGGGCGGCGCCGGCGGTAAAGCGGCCCTGCGGGCTGGAGACGGCAAGCCGCGCGCCGGCGAAAACGTCCTGGAACTGGCGGGCCAGGCGGTGGACCGAATGGCCTTCGGGCATGGTTAGGCCGGGACCTCGCCGGTGGTTTCGTAGGAGGCGATCTTGCCGATCCGGCGGGCATGGCGTTGGGCGTTGGAGAACGGCTCGGCCAGGAACGCCTCGATGATGGCGGTGGCTTCCTCCACGCTGTGCATGCGGCCGCCGACGGCGACAACGTTGGCGTCGTTGTGCTCGCGGGCCAGCTTGGCGGTGTCCAGGTTCCACGCCAGCGCGGCGCGGATGCCCTTGACCTTGTTCGCCGCGATCTGCTCGCCGTTGCCGGAGCCGCCCAACACGATGCCCAGCGCTTCCACGCCGGCGGCCTGGTCCGCCACCACGGCAAGCGCGGCGTTGATGCAGAACGAGGGGTAGTCGTCCTCGGCGTCGTACGCGGTGGGTCCGTGGTCGATGACCTCGTGGCCCTGGCCGGTCAGGTGCTCGATCAGGTGGTGGCTGAGCTCCAGGCCGGCGTGGTCGGTGGCAATGTGAACGCGCATGGGGTCCTTCTGTTACGTACGGGGAGGGAGATTGGCGGCTTCCAGCCTACTGGAGGCGGCATGCCGGTCCTGATTTCCGGCGGATTTACGACGGCGGTGCTCGCCTTGGCGCGGCCTTCCTCCTTGCGCGGGCCGCGTCAAACCCCTGTGGTCTCACTAACCCGTCAGCGGGTTCACCCAGCGGCCGCGGTCTTGTAGCCGTTCAGCACGGCTGCCATCCGCTCGGCGTTCTGCAGCGTGTCCGTGTTGACTACGAAGTCCTTGCCGCCAGCCAGATGCAGCACCACGGCGGGTCCGGTGCGCACCACAAAGGCCGAGCCCCACGCAGAGATCCGGTAGCCCCATCCGCCGTACTGAATCGGGTAGATCTCCCGCGCCGCCGTCGCAACCCGGAAGTCCGAAACCGGGATGGACACAATCCGCCAGCCGCCCAGTACCCGCACGCTCAGTCCGTCGGCGTCGGCCCGGACGGTTGCCACGAAGAACGCCAGCAGGGCGGCCGTGATGACTGCCGCCACCAGCACCCACCATCAGGACGCCACGGCCAGCCACGCGATGGACCCGAACATCAGCACGCCCAGAACCGACATCAGGGTCCGCGAGCCACTGATTTTCAGCTCCAACGCTTCGCCACGGCGGGCGGCATCGACGTCGAGATGGGAGCCATCCCGAACCTCGGCGGGCACCGCATTGACGTGGTCGTCACGCTTCAGCAGCCAGGGCAGGCCGATCGCCGGCAACGCCGCCAGCCCGACGCCGGCCCAGAAGAGTCCCCAGTCCAGTTGGGTCCCGGCGGCGTCCGCGACGTCGAACTGCGGCGCGATGCCGGCGACAAAGATCATGACGCAGAACGCGGTGATCAGGATGCTGAATCCGACGCCGAACCGACGCATGGCCAGCGGCACGGCATACAGGGCACAGCAGAGTCCGCACACGGCGCCGGTGAATGCCGTCACGACGACGGCGGCAACCGCGGTGGAGGTGAAGCCGGAGAAATCATCGGCCACACCGGTTGCGTCGAAGTGCGAGGCCACCGGATCGGGCATCCGGTGCGCCACGGACATCAGCCACAGCGCCAGCCCCACGGCCATCAGCACCGGCACGCCGACGCCGAAGAGCACGGCCCTGACGTCGAAGGTCGGCCGGTAGGTTGCATCGCTGGCCGTGATCGTCCGGCTCATCTCTCCCCTGTCATTGAGCGTATTGAATCGACTGTAACCGCACGGCTCCAAGGACTATTCAGCAGACGCCCTGATGACGGCGGAAAAGGGCGCCTGCTGGACAGTCGATGGAGGCGGCGGGCGGTGGTTGCCACCAGCCCGGGGCTAGTGGAACCGGCGTCCTTGGTCCCTCCTGTAGGCCACGACCGCCAGCGCGGTGAACAGCGCGCCCCAGCCCAGCAACACGGGCAGCGCCAGCGGGTAGGCGTCCGATCCGGTGAGCACCTGGATCAGCAGCTCGCGGCCAGCACGGCTGGGCAGAAACTGGCTGAACCTGTCCAGCCAGTCCGGGAACAGCTCCGCCGGCATGAACAGTCCTCCCGCGAAGGCCAGCGGGAACAGCACCACCTGCACCACGGCCAGCGCCGCCTTGGCCGAGATCGAGTAGCCGATCGCCAGGCCCAGCATCAGGAACGGTGCGCCGATGACCAGGATCAGCGCGGCGGCCAGCAGCAGCACCGCCATGCTGACCTCGGCTGCCGTCAGGAACCAGCCGACCAAAACCAGCGGCACCAGGGCCATCAGTGCGAAGATGCACCCGTTGATCAGTCTCCCGGCCATCCGCGGACCGGCGCCCGCCGGCAGCGTCCGCATGTAGGGTTCGAACGGCTGCGCCCGGTCCTCGGCGACCCCGATGCCGAAGCTGAACAGGAAGGTTGACATCACCGCGAACATGGCCAGTTGACCGACCATCGCCGTCGCAACGGCCGGGACTTCCTGGGCCGCCGGCTGCGGCACCACGAAGAAGAACACGGCCAGTGTGGGGAAGAGCAGATTGCCAATCACCGCAATGGGGATCCGGACCGTCTCGAGGAACTGGAACTTGGTGTGCAGCAGCACCAGCCTCGCGGTGCCCACGGAGCCCTGCGCGGTCGAGGCGGGCACCGCCGTCGTTGTTGTTGTGCTCAAGACTATTTCCCCTCTCCGTGGGATGCGGTTCCCCCGGCCGACGGCGCGGCGAACGCCGGCTCCGGCGCGGCACCGCGGTCCGCGGCGTGTTGGTGCGTCAGGGTCAGGAAGGCTTCCTCCAGCGAGGCGCCGCGAACCTCCAGGCCGGAGAACGGCACGTTGGACGCCACAAGGGCACGCACGAAGTCGTCCGAGTCCGAGACCAGCAGGCTGTACCGGCGCCCGGCGCCAGCGGTGGATTCCGCCTGATCGGTGCTGATATCGGCAACCCCGGGCAACCGGACCAGTTCGGACTCCGGCACCGGCGCGGCCAGCGCCACGCGGCGCACGCTGACCCGGTCCAGCACGGCCGGCAGGGCATCGTCGGCCAGCACGCGGCCGCCGCCGATGACGACGACGCGCCGGGCCAGCGCCTCCACTTCCTCCAGGTAGTGGCTGGTCAGCACGATCGTGGCGCCGTCGGCGTGGTAGTCGCGCAGCGCCTGCCACAGCGCGCGCCGCCCCTCCACGTCCAGCCCGGTGGTCGGCTCATCCAGCAGCACCAGCCGCGGCCGGCCCACTAGCGACAGTGCCACGGCGAGCCTGCGCTTCTGCCCGCCGGAAAGTCCGCCGGTCTGCCTGCCGGCCAGCCCCGCCAGGTCGAATCGCTCCAGCAACTCGGCCCGCGGCATCGGGTCCCCATAGTGCCCGGCCACGAAGTCCACCACCTCGCCCACCTTGAGCGTCGGCGGCAGCCCCGTTTCCTGCGGCGTGGTGCCCAGCATCGCGCGGGCGGCGGGCTTGCGCGGGTCGGCGCCGAAGAGTCGGACGACGCCGGAGTCCGGCTTCCGCTGCCCGTTCACCAGCGAGAGCAGCGTGGTTTTGCCCGCCCCGTTTGGTCCGAGCAGGCCCACCATCTCCCCCGCGCCCACCTCCAGGCTGACATCGTCGAGCGCCACCACGTCCCCGAAGCTTCGGGTCACGGAGCGGACACTGATCAGTGCCTCCATTACTGTGCTCCTTTCAAGAGCGATTTCAGCGCGGCGGTATAGCTTTCGAACGCGTAGCGGCCGCGGGGCGTCAACGCGATAAAAGTTGCCGGGCTGCGGCCCTCGAAGGTTTTCTCCATGGCCACATATCCGGCCTCTTCGAGTTTGCGCAGGTGGGTGGACAGGTTTCCGGCGGTCATCTCCAGCAGTTTCTGCAGCCTGGGGAAAGAGATCCGATCGCCGGCGCCCAGCGACGCCAGAGTAGCCACTACTTTCAGCCGGGCCTGCGCGTGGATCACCGGATCCAGATCCGGCTCGCTCACGGCGCCACTTCCACAGCGGCGTCCGTTGCGGACGTCTGCGAGCGCCGTCGCCGGTCAAGCACAACGTCCGAAACCACGGCCAGCAAAAAGCCGCCGCCACCGGCCACAGCCATCAACAAATAGGACGACGGCGGCCCCACGATTGCGGCGGCCCCGCCGACCAGCGCGATCCAGACACCGAGGGCGAACATCCGCCACTCGCGCCAGAGCGCCCCGCCTGCCATGTACAGCGCGGCCACCACCAAGCAGGACATCGAATTGGAGAGGATCTGCATGACTTCGTCGCTGGCACCCGCCCTCGCCACGCCGCTCAGGATGAGGAAGACGACGGCGAAGCAGACCGCCCAGGACCAGCCGTACATGGCCCCGGCCGCCGCTGAAGCGCCCCGGACGCCGACTGCCCGGCGTCCGATGTGCACGCCGGTGAAGACCATCGCCGAGACCAGCAGCATCCCGAACACGACGAACGCCCAACCTGCCGGCAGGCCGTGTTCTTGGGTCCCGCTCACGTAGAGCATCAGGTAGCCGGCAAACCAAGCCACTCCCCACGCCGCGAAGAGCAGCGCCCCGCTGGGCTCGGTGCCCGTGCGGACCATGTCCTGCTGGGACCGGATGAGGGCCAGCATTTCCGCCGGGTGGGCCGGCAGGTCCTCTCCGTCGCGCCGAGCGTCCTCCCCGTCGCCCACGGTGTCCTCCCCACCTCGGGCTTCCTCCCAGCCCACGGCAGGGCTTCCGGTGGTTCCTGGACCGCCCGCCGGCCTGTTCGGAGGTTGGCTGTCGCTGTCCATCGACTCCCTTTCGATCCCGTCAAAGTACTTTGTGTTGCAAACCACTTTGTCAGGATGCAAGATGCCGCACAAGGGATCTTGGCAATCTTGACCACTTCTTGAGGCTGGCGGATCCCCCGTGCGCCCTGAGGCAGCGCCGCGGGCCACGGGAGCCGGACGCTGGCCACGGCCGCCGGCCCTTTACTGTTCCCCGTGGGGCGACAACAATAGCGGCATCCGTTCCGACAGGATGCGAGCGTGTCTCCCATAGTCCATTTCCCCGTCAACACCTTGGCCCTCAAGCGCGGGGGCCTGGTCAAGGCGGTGCGCACCCGGGCCAACACGCTGGCCAAGAACGGCGCCGCGGAACAGATCTGGATCGAGGTGCTGGGCCTGCAGTACCGGCTGGCCAGCGAGGTGGCCGAGCTGAAAGCGGATGGCCATCTGCATCCGGACGTCAAGGTCCGCAGCGTCCTCTACGGGCTGGACCCTAGCCCCCAGCCCGACAACCGCGAGCCGGTCCAGCCGCCGCCGGAGGACGACTACGACGTTGTCCCGCTGGGCAATTCCGGCTTTGCCTTCGGGTACTTCCGCGACGGTGTCCAGGAGTACTACGTGCGGTTCCAGCCCGACGGCGTGCTCGCCGCCGTCGAACATTTGGCGCCAAACCGCGCGCGGCTGACCCGGGAGGACATGGACGAAGGCGGCCGGCTGGTGCTGGTGCAGCATTTCCTGGAAGCGTCCAAGACCCCCACCGCGCGGCTCCTGATCGGCCGCAACGGCCGTTGTTTCCTGACCATCACGCAGCAGCCCGGCTCACCCAAATGGGGACGCTGCTACCTATTCGACGGCGTGGCGCACGACGACGCCGATGCCCTCAGCTTCGCGGATCCGGCCGAGCTCTACCGGCATGCCTTCGAGCAATTGTTGGCGGACGAAGAGGCTCCGGTGCTCACGTCCGAATTCCGCGAGAACCTGAACAACCTGCCCGGGAGGACCTTGGACGACGCGGTCGTTGGCGTCCGGCACCCCCGCCTGCGGCGCATCGCCGCCGTGCACAGCAACCATTTGGAGCCGCCGTACGTCGCGGGGTCGGGCGTCAGCCGCAACTGGCGCAGGCTGCTGGAGCATCTGGACCAATGGGACGGCCTCGTACTGCACACCGACGCCCAGCGCGAGGACATCGCCGCGGAATTCGGCCACGCCGACCGGCTGCACACCATCGGGCAACTGGCGCCGCCGGGGCAGCCGGAACCCGCCAACCCCGCCACCGATCCGAACCGGCTGGTCATGGCCGCCCGGCTGCACCCCAAGAAGCGCGTGGACGAGGCCATCCAGGTCTTCGCCCTGGTGCGGGCCGGCAACCCGCAGGCCAGGCTGGAGCTTTTCGGCTTCGGCTACGGCGACGAGGAAGAAGGCGCCATCCGCGCACTGATCGACGAACTGGGCCTCGGCGCCGCCGTCGACTTCCCGCCCTTCACCAACAACCCCGCGGATATTTACGCCACCGCCTGCGCCACACTGCTGACGTCGGCCTCCGAGGGCTTCCCGCTGATCCTGCTGGAGAGCATGTCCTTCGGCGTCCCGGTCGCCGCCTACGACGCCAACTACGGTCCGCGGGACGTGATCCGCCACGGCGTCAACGGCCACCTGGCGCCGTTCGGAGACCGGCAGGCCCTGGCCGACGGCGTCCTGGCGCTGATGCGGGACCCGGAGCTGCGCTCGAGAATGGCACAGGCCAGCCGCGAAACCCTGAAGCGGTTCGACGAAACCGGCTACGTCGCCGGCTGGACCAAGGCACTCACCGGCTGACGCCTATGGTCCGAAGGGACACAGAACCCGTCCGAGAGGACACAGAACCGAAACTATTCGCCTTTTTTACACAACTGCTGCGCCACCGCCCATCGCGGTGAGAGAATGACCACATTGTGCAAGGGTTCTTTCAGATTCCCGGCACTTCCGACCGGTCCTTCACCCAAGGACACCCGTACTTCTGGAGGCGATCTTGCCAGGTTTGAATCTCACCCGTGACGAAGCGCGGGCCCGCGCCGAACTGCTCAACGTCGAGTCGTACGACGTCACGCTGGACCTCACCCGCGGCGCCAAGGTTTTCGGCTCGCGCACCGTGGTCACCTTCACCGCCACCGCGGGCGGCTCCACCTTCATCGACGCCGTCACGGACACCGTCCGCTCGGTCACGCTCAACGGCACGGCGCTGGATCCGGACGAGGTCTCCGACGGCGTGCGCATCCAGCTGCCGGAGCTGACCGAGCACAACGTGCTGGAGATCGACGCCGACGCGCTCTACATGAACACCGGCGAGGGCCTGCACCGCTTCGTGGACCCGGTGGACAACGAGGTCTACCTGTACAGCCAGTTCGAGGTCCCCGACTCGCGCCGCATGTTCGCCGTGTTCGAGCAGCCGGACCTGAAGGCGGCCTTCCGCTTCACCGTCACCGCGCCGTCGCACTGGGATGTCATCTCCAACTCCCCCACCCCGGCGCCGCAGCACGTGGGTTCCACGGACGACGGCGGTGCTGCCGCCACCTGGGCGTTCGAGCCCACGCCGCGGATCTCCTCCTACATCACCGCGCTGATCGCCGGCCCGTACCAGTCGGTGCGCAGCGAACTGACCAGCTCCGACGGCCGCACCATCCCGCTGGGCGTGTTCGCGCGCAAGTCGCTGATGGAGTACATGGACGCCGAGAACATCTTCACGCTGACCCGGCAGGGCTTCGAGTTCTACGAGAAGCAGTTCGGCACCCCGTACCCGTTCGCCAAGTACGACCAGCTGTTCGTGCCGGAGTTCAACGCCGGAGCCATGGAGAACGCCGGCGCGGTCACCTTCCTGGAGAACTACGTGTTCCGCTCCCGCCCCACCGACGCCATGGTGGAACGCCGGGCCATCACGGTGCTGCACGAGCTGGCGCACATGTGGTTCGGCGACCTGGTCACCATGCGCTGGTGGAACGACCTGTGGCTGAACGAGTCCTTCGCCGAGTTCATGTCCACGCTGGCCGCCGCCGAGGCCACCGAGTACACGCATGCGTGGACCACGTTCGCGTCGATGGAGAAGTCCTGGGCCTACCGGCAGGACCAGCTGCCCTCCACGCACCCGATCACCGCGGAGATCAAGGACCTGGAGGACGTGCAGGTCAACTTCGACGGCATCACCTACGCCAAGGGCGCCTCGGTGCTGCGCCAGCTGGTGGCCTGGGTGGGCCAGGAGGAGTTCATGGCCGGCGTGCGCGAGTACTTCGGCAAGCATGCCTGGGCCAACACCGAGCTGGCCGACCTGTTGGGCGAACTGGAGGTCTCCAGCGGCCGCGACCTGAAGGATTGGTCCGCCAAGTGGCTGGAAACCGCCGGCGTGAACACCCTCCGGCCGGAAATTTCAACCGACGACGGCGGTGCCATCACCTCGTTCGCGATCCTCCAGTCTGCACCGGAGGGCTACCCGACCATCCGGCCGCACCGCCTCGCCGTCGGCTTCTACAACCTGGATGAGGCGGGCAAGCTGGTGCGCACGCACCGCGAGGAACTGGACGTGGACGGCGAGCGCACCGAGGTGCCGCAACTGGCCGGGCTGGCCCGTCCCGCCCTCATCCTGCTCAACGACGACGACCTGGCCTACGCCAAGATCCGCCTGGACGAGGCCTCGCTGGCCGCCTCCAAGGCCCACCTGAAGGACTTCACCGCGTCGCTGCCGCGCACCCTGGTGCTGGCCTCGGCCTGGGACGCCATCCGCGACGGCGAGACGCCGGCCCGCGAGTACGTGGAGCTGGTGCTGAACAACATCGCCTACGAGTCCGACTCCTCGGTGGTGCTGGTGCTGCTGCGCCAGCTGGCCACCACGCTGACCTTCTACGTGAACCCGGACGACCGCAAGCGGCTGACCATCGCCGCCGCGGACCGGCTCTGGGAACTGGCCGGAGAAGCCGCCGCCGGGTCCGACTCCCAACTGCAGTTCGCCAAGGCCTTCGCCGTGCATGCGCAGACCGAGGGGCAACTGGACACCGTCGCCGCGCTGCTGGACGGCAGCCGGACGCTGGAGGGGCTGACCGTGGACGCCGACCTGCGCTGGGAACTGCTCACCTCGCTGGTGGCCGGCGGACGCCTCGGCCAGGCCGAGATCGACGCCGAACTGGAGCGCGACCACACCGCCACCGGCCAGCGTGCCGCCGCGCTGGCCCAGGCCGCCATCCCCACCGCCGAGGCGAAGGCGGCGGCGTGGGACGCCGTCGTCGTCAAGGGCGACCTGCCCAACGCCACCCAGCAGTCGGTCATCGCCGGCTTCACCCGCGTGCACGACACCGCGCTGCTGGAGCCGTACGCGGCCAAGTACTTCGACGCCATCGAAGACATCTGGAACACGCGCACGCACGAGCTCTCGCAGCAGATCGTGGTGGGGCTCTACCCGTCGCAGCTGACCACCCAGGCCACCGTGGACGCCACGGATGCCTGGCTGGAGAAGCTGGCGGACCGCACGCCCGCGTTGCGCCGACTGGTGCTGGAAAGCCGCGACGGCGTGGTCCGCGCGCTCAAGGCCCAGGCCGCCGACCGGTAACCCTGCCCGGCACGGAACCGCACGCGGCTTAGACACGTCGCTCGTTCCTCGCTCCGCGATGCGCCGCTTAGCGCTCCCGTGCCCGGCCAATCGGTGGTCGACCAAGGCCAGCCTGAGCCTCAACGGTGGTCGATTAAGGCCGCTTGCGGCCGCATGGAGACCCGGCCGCGTGGAGACCCGTCCCGATTCAACACCCACTGCCCGTCGGAACACCAGTTCCGGCGGGCAGTTGCGTTTCCATGCGCTCCGCGGAGGGTACTGTCCGGCAGCCCGACGGATCTACAATTCCACAACAGCCTCCGTGCGAAGGAGTCCGGATGCGCAGCCAGCATGTCCACCGAAACTGTTCCTTCGCTACGTCCGGACAGCGGCGCTGATATGGATGCCTTGACGGTTGCCGGGCAGTTGGCGGTCATGCTGGCTGTGTTCTACCTGCCCGGGTTCCTGGCGCTCCGCGCGCTGCGGCAGCCGGCGATCCGCGCCCTGGTGCTTGCCCCGGCCGCCGGCACCGCGCTGGCCGCGGTCGGCACCATGGTCTGCCTGCTCACCGGCGTGCGCTGGAACCTGCTGTCCGCCACCGTGCTGGCCGCACTGGGCATTGGGCTCTGCTGGCTGACCGGCCGGGCCATCGCTCCGCCCGAAGCCCGCGTCATAGCCGTGCCGCGCTCCGTGAGGTGGATGATGGGGGCGTCGCTGGCCGTCACCGCCCTGGTCCTGGGTTGGGTCATGCTCGAGGCCATGGGCTCGATCCACCGGGTATCGCAGGCGTGGGATCCGACCTACCACGTCAACGTCCTGCAATGGATCAAGGAGAACGGCCAGGCCAGCCCGTGGAGCATCTGGCCGATCTTCGGGGGCGCACCGCCGTCGTTCTATCCCGCCGGCTGGCACGCCGTGGTGTCCCTGGTGCCGGGCGACGTGGTGACGGCGGGCAATTTGTCCTGCCTGGTGATCGGCTGCCTGATGTGGCCGGCCTCGCTCGCGCTGCTCGCCAGGGCGTTGTTCCCGGCGCGGCCGCTGGTCTGGGTCCTGACGCCGCTGGTCGCCTCCTCCATGCTGGCGTTCCCCTTTGTCCAGATGTTCCGCGCCGGCCAGTGGCCCAACGGCTTCGCGGCAGCCCTGCTGCCGGCCATCCTCGCGCTCGGCATCGAGCTGCTGCACAGGGTGCAGGGCAGCAGCACGGCCAGCCCTGCCGTCGAGCGCACTATCAACGCAGACACCGGCCCCGGCGCACGGAAACGCTCCCTGCCGCATGCCAGTCGGCGAAGGACGACGGCGGACCTCGCCGCGCTCGCGATGGTCACCTTCGGGGCCGCCTGGATCCATCCCTCGGCCCTTGCCAGCCTGCTGGTGCTCGGCGGCGTCTATCTGGTCCGCGCCGCAGTCTTCGGGCTGGCCCGCCTGTGGCGAAGCCATCGTGGCCGGTTCGTTGCTGTCATCGGCACGCTGGCGGCGGCAGCTGTCGCCGTCGTCGTCCTCCTGACCCAGTCCCAGCAGCTGGCGGCCGTGATGTCCTATCCGCGCGGCCGCACGGCGGGCTGGGCGGACGCGCTGGTGTGGTTGTTCTTCGACCTGCCGCGCCAGCCGGACAGCGCCGATGCCGTTCCGGGAAGCTACGCCGTCACCGTCGGCGTCCTGATGGTCTGCGGTGCACTGCTGGCGTGCTTCAGCGCCAGGACCTGGCCGGCGGTGGCTGGGATGGCGGCCGCCGTCGTTCTGTTCATCCTGGCTGCGGGGCCGGAGGACCAGCCGTTCCGCTGGCTGACCGGGTTCTGGTACAATGACCCGCCGCGGATCGCCCCGCTGGTCCACATCTTCGGCGTGGTCTTCGCCGCGCTGGCGTTGGAACAGTTGTGCACGCTGCTGGTGCGGCTGGTCCGCCCGCTGCGCACCCGCGTGGGCACCGGGATCCGCACCGCCACCCGTGCCAACCGCCACAAACTGGCAGCCACGGGGCTGGCTTTCGCCGCGCTGGCCGCGGTCTTCGTGACCACCGGCGCCTTCCGGCACAACGTGCGCGTTGACGCGGCCTCCATCCGCTACAGCATCACCGAGCACCGGGACGGGCGGGCGCTGCTGGGCGAAGAGCAGGATTTCATCCGCTCGCTCGGGCCGCTGCTGCCCGGAGACGCCATCGTCATTGGCGACCCGTTCAACGGCCTGCCTTACATCTATTCCCTCACCGGCCACCAGACCGTCTACTTCCAGAACGTCAGCAGCGCGGGCAGCAGCGACAAGGACTACCTGCGCCGGCATTTCCGCAACATCGCATCCGATCCCCGCGTCTGCCCGGCGCTGCAGAGCACCGGCGCCACCTACCTCTACGACGACGAACCGATCCGCGGCTACCAGCACAGCCCCAGGCACCAGTGGCCCGGCTTCCACCGCGTGGACTTTTCCCACGGCTTCCGCCTCATCGCCTCCCACGGCAGCGCGGCGCTCTATGAAATCACCGCCTGCCGCTGACCTCACTTGCCTGCTGTGAGTGCCGTCTTCCCATGAGTGCACGGCCTAGTGGGATGCCCGGTCCTAGCTCTTGAGCTGCCTATACTTGCTTTTGGCCCGCCGTCCGATGCAAGAGGCGGCCGGAACCGGTCGCCCCCGCCGCAGTGCGAATCGACCCCTGTTGGTAAGGAAGTCATGAATCCCGTTCTCCCTGACTCGGCCGAAAGCGTTACCGAAGCCGGCGGGACGAACTTCTACAGGCTATGAGCGTCCTTCACATAGGTGGCCAACTCTTGGCCCTCCTCATTGTTTTCTACGTGCCGGGATATTTAGGGCTCCGAGGACTGCGGCTACCTTCACTCCCGGCGGCTGTCTTGGCTCCAGCGGCGGGCGCGGCCTTTGCCGCAGCCGGAACCATGTTCTGCCTCATATCAGGGCTGCAGTGGAATGGGATTTCTGCCGCAATCGTGGCCGCTCTATGCATCGCCGTCTGCGTTCTCCTCGGTCGCCTGATCGCAGCGCCGAGTGATCCTCCGAATTCACCGATTTCAAGATTTTTCAAACTTCTGGTCGCAGGCTCGTTGGTTGCCGCGGCCACCATCATCGGTGCCGTTCAGGTCGGTTCCATGGGCGAGTTGGATCGTGTCGCGCAGGCCTGGGACCCCACCTATCACGTCAACGTCCTGCAATGGATCAAGGACAATGGCCAAGCAAGCCCCTGGAGCATTTGGCCGATCTTTGGAGGTGCTCCGCCGTCGTTCTATCCGTCCGGCTGGCACGCAATGGTCGCGCTGGTACCCGGCAGTGTGGTTGTTTCGGGCAATCTTTCCGTCCTCATTATCGGTTGCCTCGTGTGGCCCACATCGATGTGCCTCCTCTCCCGAGCGCTATTCCCCAACAAGCCGGTTGTTTGGATAGCGACGCCAATCGTTGCAGCCTCGCTCCTGGCCTTTCCGTTCGTCCAGATGGGACGCAGCGGTCAGTGGCCGAACTCGTTCGCCACCGCTCTGCTGCCAGCGATCCTTGCGTTGGGAATCGAAATGCAATTCCGGAGCAGGGTCAGGTGGACTGCCGATGCAGTGCTTCCAGGGCGCCATATGACCCACCGCACAATTGCCGATCGTCGGGGAACCATAGCCAGGCTTGTCTCACTCATGATCGTCACGGCCGGCGCTGTGTGGATACATCCCTCAGCGTTGTTTGCCCTGTTGGCTCTGGGCGGGCTCTATATGGTCAGATTCAGCGTGCTCTGGTGCCGCGGAATCTGGCTAAGGAACCAGATGCAAGGCGTGCTCCTGACGTCCAGCCTGATCGCTGCCAGCGTTATGACCGCCATCGTGCTCGTCAATTCGGACATTCTCGCGGGCGTAATAGGCTATCCACGCCGCGCCATAGCGGGGTGGGAAGATGCGTTGACATGGGTTGTATTCGATTTGCCGCGTCCACCCGATCATGAGGACGCCACTGCCGACAGTTATGGGATTGTGGTCGGCGTCCTGATGATTATTGGTACAGCTTTAGCCCTTCTCATGCCGAGGGCAAGGCCTGCAGTGGGCGGGATGGCCATTTCCGTTCTTCTGTTCGTGTTTGCGGCGGGTCCAGAGGGTCCCTTCCGTTGGTTGAGCGGGATTTGGTACAAGGATCCGCCAAGGCTGGCGCCGCTGGTATTGATTTTCGGATGTGTCTTCGCCGCTTTCGCACTTGAGTCGGTCTTACATCGGATCCTCCGCAGCTTCCGGCCGATTAGGCGGCGCGAACGGCTTCTTCAACCGATGACGGCCGCAGTTTGCATTGGCGTACTCGCGATCACTTTTGTAGCCTCGTCCTCGTTCCGTTACGAGTTCCGAGTGACTGCGGCCGGCGCCCCCTACTCGACCACACCCGGCGCGTCTGGGCGCGGCCTGGTTGGAGCCGAACAAGAGTTCATTAAGTCCTTCGGCCCTTTGCTGCCCGAAGGCGCGATTGTAATTGGGGATCCTTTCAACGGTTTGCCGTACATCTATTCGTTGACAGGGCACCAAGTCGTCTACTTCCAGATGGTGATGACTTCCGGCAGCGCCGACAAGCACTATCTCCGGCACCACTTCCACGACATCAACAAAGACCCGAAGGTCTGCGATGCACTGAACCGACTGGGGGCAACCCACCTCTACGACGATCAACTCATCCGGGCACACCAATCGAACGGCAGTCTAAAATGGCCCGGTTTCAAGGACATAGACTTTTCCCACGGCTTCCGACAAATCTCGTCCCAAGGCAGCACCGCGCTCTATGAAATCACTGCCTGCCGTTGAGCCCTCGACGCGCACGAGGTCCAGGCGGGTGCGCCTGCGGAGGTGCGGGGTTTAATGGCCCCATGGACCTCTCCCAGCACCACTACTCAATTTCGCTCCACTGGACCGGCAACCGGGGCGACGGCACGGCCAGCTACCGCGGCTACGGGCGCGACCACGTAGTCCGCGCGGCGGGCCTGCCGGACTTGGCCGGAACCGCCGATCCGACCTTCCACGGCGACAAGGACCGCTGGAACCCGGAACAGTTGCTGCTGACCGCGCTGTCCCAGTGCCACATGCTCTCCTACCTGCACGTCGCGGTGAAGAACGGCATCGTCGTGACCGCCTATGACGACGACGCCGAGGGCACCTTGCACCTGAACCGGGACGGCAGCGGCGAATTCACCTCCGTGACGCTCAGGCCGCGCGTTGTCATCTCAGATGCCGGGCAGTCCGAGCTCGCCCAGCGGCTGCACGAGGACGCCAACAAGGTCTGTTTCATTGCGCGCAGCGTGAACTTCCCGGTCCTGCACGAACCGCTGGTTGTCCCCGGCTGAGACAATGGTTGCTGACAGCACCAGCGAACAGAGACCATCGATGACCGAAATTCCCCAGAACCCAGCACAGCCCGCCTCCCCCGCCGCGTCGACGCAACCGGCCGAGGGTACGGCCATTCCGTCCCGCTTCGGCCAGCCGCTGGCCACCCTGACCCCGGCCCCGGCGGCCGCGAACGCGTTCAAGCAGCCCGAGTACACGGAGAACTTCTACAACGCCGTCGGCGGCCACGAGACGTTCGTGAAGCTGGTGGACGCGTTCTACGACGGCATCGCCGTAGACGACGTGCTCCGGAAGATGTACCCCGAAGAGGACCTGGGACCGGCCAAGGTCCGGATGCGGATGTTCCTCGAGCAGTACTGGGGCGGCCCGGGCACCTACAGCGAACAGCGCGGCCACCCGCGGCTGCGGATGCGGCACCAGCCCTTCAAGGTGGACTTCGACGCCCGCGACCGCTGGCTGTCGCACATGCGCCGGGCGGTCGATTCGCTGGAGCTGCCGCCGCTCCACGAGCAGACGCTCTGGGACTACCTCGAACGCGCCGCCCACTCCATGGTCAACAGCGCCTAAGCAGCTCTGCCTAGAGCGAGGCGCCGCTGCGCACCAGCACGTGCCCGCGGCCGGTGCTCACCCGCAGCCACCGGCCGTTCCGGTACACCGCTGCCGGGTTCCCGTCCAGGAAGCCCAGCGTCAGCGCAGCAAACGCCGCCCCGGAAGGGATCTCGACGTCGGCCGGCAGCCCGCCGGTGCTCGGCAGCGGCCTGCTCCACACGGTGCCGCGGGCGTTGTTGACCATCAGTTGCCCCGGACTCTCCGGCAGCGCTTCGGAGACCTGCCGGATCCCGTCCCGGGCGGCTTCCTCCAACACTGCGGACTCCAGCACGCCGGCGTGTTCCCAGCCGGAACGCGGCGGCAGCACCCCTGTCCACGATTCGGTGACCCTGGTCGGCGGAACGGTCAGGCCGGTTTCCTGAGTCCCCATCCTGGCCAGCCGGTCCCCGACCGCACCCAACGGGACCGTCTCCTCGACCGCGGCCGGCGCAGCCAGCGGCATCACCCGCAGGCCCAGGATGGTCGGCGTCGACTCGCCCAGGATCCGCGGCCGCATCAAACACACGTACGCGGCCAGCACGCTGCCGAAGGCCTGCAGGTGGATGGAGCTTTCTCCGGCGGCGCGGGCCCGGCTGACGTAGGTCTTCAAGTCCGCCGCAACCTGCACATCGGCCAGCTGCAGAACGGGCGTTCCGGCGGTCACTGTGAGGCCTCCCGTCCGGCGCCGGCGGCCTGAGTGCTGCTGCGGAACGGAACCGGCGGCCCTGCCCATCGCTGCAGGGCAGCGCGGTAGCCGTCCGGCAGCGGCACCGGCCGTCCCGTGGCGGCAGCCGCCAGCACCATGGTGGACGCGCCCAGCGCATGCACGGTGCCGGTCTGGTCCTGATCGACGACGGCGTAGCCCAGGTCGAAGCTGGAGTTGCCGATCCGTGTCACCCACACGCCCACATGCACCGGTTCGGTCCGGAACTCCAGCGGGACCCGGTACTCGATTTCCTGCCGGCCCACCAGCGTCTGGTTGTCGGTGCCGGCCAGCTCACGCAGTGTTGCGCCCGGCTCCCCGCCGGCTGGTGCCGGAAGTTCCGGCCGCAACAGTTGCAGCAGCACCCGGGCCGTTTCCAGATACCCCAGGTAGGTCACATTGTTCACGTGGCCATAGGAATCAATGTCGCTGAACCGTAGCTGGATCGGGAAACGCGGGGCATTCGGCGGAACAGTAGGCATGCTGCCATCTTCTCAAAGCGCGGCAGCCGCCACGAACCCGCACCTCGCCGGCGGGCCTACCCTGCCCCTTCCAGCCACGCGGGAGTTGAGTGGTTGACGGGTGCGAACTACTGTCGGAGATGTTCGTACCCGCGGGTAACCGGCAAGGAGAGCAGATGACCGCCATTGAGGAACACGCCGATCCGACGGCGGTGTTGCTGGAACTGCTGGACCTTTCCGACGCCGACGGCGCCCACACGGATGAGGAAATCTTCGTCGGCGTCTCCGAAAAGCAACCGCGCGGGCGGGTGTTCGGCGGCCAGGTGCTGGCCCAGTCGGTCATCGCGGCCCAGCGGACGGTGGAACCGGACCGGCCGATCCACTCCATGCACGGGTACTTCCTGCGTGCCGGCGACGCCGACCTACCGATCACCTTCGGCGTCGAACGACTGCGCGACGGACGCTCCTTCTCCGCCCGCCGCACCCATGCCTACCAAAACGGCATGCCGATCCTGTCGATGATCGCCTCGTTCCAGACGCCCGCCGACGGACTGGAACATCAGGAAGACTTCCCCGACGGCATCCCGGATCCGGAAACCCTGCCGAGCACCGCTGATCTGCTGGGCAAGGTGGACCATCCCGTGGCCAAGCACATGGCCTACCACCGGCCGTTCGACGTCCGCCACGTCCAGGACGCCCTCTACATCCAGGCCAAGGGCGAACGCCAGGCCGTCAACGCCGTCTGGATGAAGACCAAGGGACCGCTGCCCGACGACCAGGGCCTGCACCGTGCCGCGCTGGCCTTCGGCAGCGACTACACCCTACTGGAACCCATCCTTCGCCAACACGGCGTCAGCTGGGTGACGCCCGGCATGAGCGTGGCCAGCCTGGACCACGCCATGTGGTGGCACCGGCCGGTGCGGGTGGACGACTGGCTGCTCTACGTCCAGTCCTCCCCCAGCGCCTCCGGCGCCCGTGGCCTCGCCGTCGGCAAAATCTTCAACCGCAACCGCGAACTCGTCGCCACCGTCGCCCAGGAAGGCATGATCCGCATCCCGGAGTAGGCAGCGAAAGACCGAGGGCCGGGGTCCCGCAGTTGCGGGACCCCGGCCCTCTTTGGTCCGTGCGACTAGTCGCGGGTCAGGCGACGGTGCGTCACGCGGTGCGGCTTGGCCGCATCCGGTCCCAGGCGCTCGATCTTGTTCTGCTCATAGGAATCGAAGTTGCCCTCGAACCAGTACCAGTTCGCCGGTTCTTCTTCGGTGCCCTCGTAGGCCAGGATGTGGGTGGCCACCCGGTCCAGGAACCAGCGGTCGTGCGAAACCACCACGGCGCAGCCGGGGAATTCCAGCAGCGCGTTTTCCAAGCTGGACAGCGTTTCCACGTCCAGATCGTTGGTCGGTTCGTCGAGCAGCAGCAGGTTGCCGCCCTGCTTCAAGGTCATGGCCAGATTCAGCCGGTTTCGTTCACCGCCGGAGAGTACGCCGGCCTTCTTCTGCTGGTCCGGGCCCTTGAACCCGAAGGCGGAGACATAGGCGCGGGACGGCATTTCGACCTGGCCCACTTGGATGTGGTCCAGTCCGTCGGAGACAACCTCCCACAGTGTCTTGTTCGGGTCGATGCCGCCGCGGGACTGGTCAACGTAGGAGATCTTCACTGAATCGCCGATCTTCAGCTCGCCGCCGTCCAACGATTCGAGGCCGACGATGGTCTTGAAAAGCGTGGTCTTGCCGACGCCGTTCGGACCGATCACACCGACGATGCCGTTACGCGGGAGCGAGAAGGACAGCCCGTTAATCAGCTCGCGGTCGCCGAACCCCTTGCGAAGGTCGCTCGCCTCGATAACCAGCTGGCCCAGCCGCGGTCCCGGCGGAATCTGGATCTCCTCGAAGTCCAGCTTCCGCGTGCGCTCGGCCTCGGCAGCCATTTCCTCGTAGCGCGCCAGACGGGCCTTGGACTTGGTCTGCCGACCCTTGGCGTTGGAACGGACCCAGTCCAGTTCCTCTGACAGGCGCTTAGCCAGCTTTTGGTCTTTCTTGCCCTGGACTTCCAGCCGGGCACGCTTCTTCTCCAGGTAGGTGGAGTAGTTGCCTTCGTACGGATACAGGTGGCCGCGGTCCACTTCGGCGATCCATTCGGCAACGTGGTCCAGGAAGTACCGGTCGTGAGTCACGGCCAGGACGGCACCTGCGTACGACTTCAGGTGCTGTTCCAGCCACAGCACGCTTTCGGCGTCCAAGTGGTTGGTGGGCTCGTCGAGCAGCAGCAGGTCTGGCTTCTGCAGCAGCAGCTTACACAGCGCCACCCGGCGCCGCTCACCGCCGGAGAGCACGGTCACGTCGGCGTCGCCTGGTGGGCAGCGCAGGGCATCCATGGCCTGCTCCAGCTGCGAGTCGATGTCCCATGCATCGGCGGCGTCGATCGCCTCCTGCAGCTTGCCCATCTCCTCCAGCAGCGCATCGTAGTCGGCGTCAGGGCTGGCCATCTCTTCGGATATCTCGTTGAAGCGCTGGATCTTCCCGTAAATCTCGCCGACGCCTTCCTGGACGTTGCCCAAGACCGTCTTTTCCTCGTTCAGAGGCGGCTCCTGAAGCAGGATGCCCACGGTGTAGCCGGGGCTGAGCCGGGCCTCGCCGTTGGACGGGGTGTCCAGCCCGGCCATGATCTTCAGGATCGTGGACTTGCCAGCGCCGTTCGGGCCGACGACGCCGATCTTGGCACCGGGGAAGAACGACATGCTCACGTCGTCCAGAATGACTTTGTCGCCAACGGCCTTGCGGGCCTTGGTCATCGTGTAAATGAATTCCGCCATGCCCCCAAGGCTAGTCGGTGCGCCCCGCGATCACACATTCAGCTCAACTGCCATCCGGTGGCGGCCGGGCGCCGCCGCCCGCCACCGGACACTCAGCTGGCAATCGGCAAGTCCGCCCCGCTTTCCCTGGCATCGCCGGTAGGCTCGTCATCCGGTGGGACCATGGCTGGTTGGCCCGTTTCCAGCGTGTCTCCGCCGCCCGACCCCGGACTCGCGTCTGCCGACTGCGGATCCACCAAGGCCATCGAGCGGTAGTCCGCACTTGATTGCTGCCCGTCCTGACCATCCGGCGGGGCGGCACCCATTGGCGCCGCGGTCCAGTTCTTGATGAATTCAGCGGTGCCCCGGCGTAAATCGTGCCCGATCGAATCGGCGTCGATCTCCGGAGACGTACCGCGGCGGCCGTCCTGCAGCTCCCACTGGCGCAGTTTCAGCTTGCCGGTGACCACCACGGGATCGCCCTTGGACAGGCTCCGCCACAGGTTTTCGGCCAATCCACGGAAAGCCTGGACCGTGTACCAGTTGGTCACGCCCTTGACCCACTCGCCGGTGTCCCGGTTCAGCCAATCCCCCGACGACGCCAGCCTGAACTCGGCCACCGCGTCACCCTTCTTGGTCCGCTTCCGCTGCACCTCCGTGCCGAGTACGCCGCGGACCGTGATGTAGTCGCTCATCTCCTGCCTCCGATCTGTCTGTCGCCGGCGGGGGCGCCGGCACCCGCCACTCTTCCCGAACAGGACGTGCCACAGAAGTTGCCGGAGCGTGGCTGTGGAAGGGTGGTGGAGCGGCGGCCTCTGTGTAGGAGCGGATGTCCTTGCTTCGGCCCCCGCCCCGGCTCCCCGAGGCCAACGACTGAAGCAGGTGTCCGATCCTGAAACCACCCAGGACGTCAAACCCCGTGGGGTCACAATGCGAGCGGATGACGATGTACATCTGGCCGGGAACCCCTCGCACATAGCGCCACGGCTAATTTTCCGATCTACAAGATTAACTTTTGGAGGTTTTCCGTTTGACACGGCGATCAGGCCAACGACGTGGGCCGCTTTGAGGCTAGGGTGAATCGATATCGCGCCAAAGACCCAACCCTTTTCATTGTCGCGTCCTGCCTATAGCGAGACTCCGGAGAACGACACCTATGGCTCATGGTCAAACACAGGTCAACGACAGCCGCTTCCCCTTACGGCGCAAACTCGTGACAGGTTGCACAGCGCTACTGCTGCTCTTCCCATTGGGTCCGCCACCGGCGTCGGCCGCAGAAACGGAGGCTCCGAGATCCTTCGTAACTTCGCACGAGGCCCCCGGCACTCCGCCAGAAGCGGCACCCGTGAATGCCCCCTCCACACCGGCCACTCCAACGGCGACCGTTACCGGCGCGCCCACGGAACCGGCGCTCCGGGATGCCGCCACGGAAGCAACGCCTCAAACAGAGACTCCGCCGCCTGCCCGAGGCGGAAACAATGGTCCGTCGCCTACAACTGAGGAAGACGCTGCCGGTAGCCGTGAAGAAGGCGGGGAGATCCCTTTCGACGACATGTCTCCCGGGCAGATCCAAGAACTCATGAAGGCGCTGTACGGAGAACGCGGCGCCGCCATGGGCAAGGGAGAGGAGCTAGCCGAGGAGAACGCAGCAAGACTGGACGATCCCGGAGAACAGCAAAAGCTCGACGAAACGCTCGAAGCTCTCGATATCGAACGCACGATGTCCGTTCAGGCCCTAACCGCAACCGCCCCCGCCCCAGCGGACAAATGGCGTCCCGCTGGGATTCAAGGCATTGACGTCAGCAATTGGCAGGGCGCAAACATCAATTGGCAGGATCAATACGACAAAGGGATCCGCTTTGCCTATGCCAAAAGCACGGAAGGCAACTACTTTACGGACAAGACGTTCGCCAATAATTACACCCGTGGGTATCGGGCCGGCATCATCCGAGGCGCCTACCATTTCGCCATTCCGAGGGTCTCTACAGGCAGGGCGCAAGCGGAATTCATGCTCAAGAACGGCGGAGGCTGGTCCGCCGACGGGCTCACGTTGCCGCCTCTTTTGGACATCGAACACAACCCTTACTCGGAACTGTACGGAAACATGTGTTACGACATGTCCGCCACGTCGCTGGTGAATTGGATCAAGGATTTCTCGAACACCATCAAAGCTAAGACCGGACGGCTGCCGGCTATTTACACAACTGCAAGTTGGTGGAACAAGTGCACGGGTAATAGCACGGCATTCAATAATCATCCGCTACACGTGGCGGGCTACCCCATCGCCGGCTGGCCCGCCACGGACGCGCCGACGATCCCAAACGGCTGGAAGACCTGGGACATCTGGCAGTACAGCTCCACCGGGCCCTTCATCGGCGACTCCAATGTCTGGCGTGGCAGCCTTGCCCAGTTGAAGTCTTTCGCGAAGAACGCAAGCTTCAAGTCAGGTGCCCGGATTACTAAATCGATTACAACGCCGGGGACTTCACGCCTCGCGGGCTCTGACCGCTACGCAACAGCTGTCGCCATTTCACAGCGCTCTTTCAATCCGGGCGTGGACAGTGCGTTTATAGCCTCCGGCGCGGGCTATGCCGATGCCCTGGCGGGCGGACCGGCGGCAGCTCACAAAGCAGGCCCTGTCCTATTTGTCTCACCTAACGGGATACCGTCAGTGGTTAAAAACGAGCTCAATCGTTTGAAGCCACGAACAATCTATATTCTCGGTGGAACCGGCGCCGTCAGCTCCGGCGTGAAGCGGTCCCTCCAGCAAATTGCCACCGTCAAGCGAATCGGCGGCGCCGATCGGTATGAGACGGCTTCGAATCTGGTGGACCACGTCTGGGGCACCGCCCACACCATTTATGTCGCTTCAGGGGCGGATTACCCGGATGCCCTGGCCGGCGGCGCCGCTGCGGGTGGTCAAGGTGCGCCCGTCCTGATGACCATGCCCAACGGCCTGCCCAATCCGACGGCAGCAACGATAAAACGCCTGAAGCCCTCCCGCGTCGTCGTCCTCGGTGGCACCGGTGCGGTTTCGAAGAAGGTGGCAGGACAGATCGCATCAGCGCTGAAGTCTGTTGGCGTCAGCGCGTCGCAGATCCGCTATGCAGGTTCGGACCGCTACGACACAGCGGCGAAGGTGGCCCGCGGCGAGTTCCCCGCAACGCAGTGGCGCATCATGTACGCGTCCGGGCTGGACTATCCTGACGCATTGGCCAGCGCTCCTGCCGCCGCGGTTAACGGGGCACCGATCCTCCTAACCCGGGCAACATGCTCGCCTGACACGGTCGCCAAGGCATCAGCGGCTTTCAGTGGCGCACTATCGTCCTACGGTGTTTCCCCCGTGCGCATTATCGCGGGCGGATCCGGTGTAGTGACAACCGCGGCACCGACGAAGCGTTGCTGACCGCGCCCGCTCGCGAGGATTCTACGGAGAAGCCAAGCCTGCGTGGGCTCAACGGCTTGATAGAGTAAATGGTGGATTTGGCCCGATCCGCGCGGCAACGCGCTGGCCCGGGATAAATGCACCAGCCTCGGTAGCTCAGCGGATAGAGCAGGAGCCTTCTAATCTCTTGGTCGCAGGTTCGATTCCTGTCCGGGGCACAATAATAACTGGCCGTCCTCGCGGCGGCGCCTACTGGTATTTCGGTGTCATCAATCCGGCTGGCTTGCTCGGCGTCATCACGTGCCTGGTGGTTCTGGAGACCCCGCGCACTTCATCGCTGGCCGGGATTCCGATTCATGGCGGACACCATTCCGGACACCGTCGCAGGATGAGTCGTCATCTTGGGTCACCCGCCTGGTTTCGCCCCTGAGGGAACGTATGCAGCCAGCGGCGCCGGCGGAGGCCACGGGGAAGTAGCCGCTCCCATGGAACGAAGACGACGAGGCTACCGCCCACCGAGACAGGGCAAGCCGCAGTCATTCCCACGTCCGGGACGCCGGAACGGCCTCCCGGACCGCCGGGGTGAGCAGCGTCTCAATTAGACACGGCCGTACCGGGAACCGACCGCGCACAGGTATCGTTACCTATCCGTAATATTCTCTGATCGAATTAGGTACCAAATATGGCTGACGACTCCGCCGCCGACGACAAGCCCAAGAAGTTTCTCGGACTAAGTGGCACCCAAACTATTGGCTCGGCGATGGCCGCGGTGACCTCCGCATTGGTAGGGTCCTTTCTCGGCGTCGCCGGAACGCTGATCGGCGCCGCACTTGGTTCCATCGTCGCCACCGTGGGCGCCGCGCTCTATGCCCGGACGCTGAGTTCGGCCGCCACCGTGGCCCTGAAGAAAATCCCCAAGGCTCGAGTGGGTGCCCTGCGGGAGGTCGAAAAGGTGGCCGCCAGCGCCCCGTCCGAGGCGATCGAACAGCCCGCCAAGCCCGCCAGAAAGCCCATCGCCCCGATGATGTGGGTCAAGGTGGGACTGGCCAGCGCCGCGGCCTTCGCCATCGCGATGGTCGGCATCACCGCGGTCGAATTCGGAACCAGCCAGCCGATCTCCAGCCTGGTCTCGTCGACTACGGGCATCGACCGTGCCTCGAGCGCCCACAAGACGACCCTTGGCTTCTTGGGCGGCAACCAGAAGGCCCCAGATCAAACGGACAAGCCGGCCAAGCAGGACGAGGACCCCGCGAAGACCGGAGATGGCGCGGCCGACGACGCTGTGATCACGGATGATCCCGCGGTCGGCGGGAGCAGCTCAACCCAAGCTGAAGAGCCGGGAAATGGCGATTCGAACGGCACCGAACAGGGCCCGGCCCCTGCCCCTGAAACGGGCCAGACCGTAGAACCTGCTCCGGAAACGACCCAGGCCCCGGCACCGGAAGAGATCCAGGGACCCGGTCCGTCCGGGCAGGACGGCCTGTCCGATGGTGCCGGCGACGCCGAAACCGGCCAGTAACAGGTCGTTTCCCCGCGGCTGGGCGCCGGCCGCCCGGCGACGCGGGAGGCGGTGCAAACCCGACGTCGTAGCACGGTTAAGGGCTGACGCTTCGCTCGAACACAAATCACGGAGGGAAGGACGAGATCGTCCTTCCCTCCGTGATATCCACGTCCAGTCACCGAGTGAAGGCCGGCACCGAGAACAGCCAAATCTGTTCGTTGACAGCGTTCAGGTGCGGGTCCATACTGGCGTCTGTCTGCACGGCCTTCCGTGGAAAAGACCACGGTTCCAGCCCGCAGCCATGGGGGGAAAAGCGGGTGGAGCCATGCGCACACGCACACTGGTCATGCCGTCTAAACCGACGGCTTTCCTGTCCGCGATGCTTCTTGTGGCCGGCGTCCTGTTCCCATCAATTCCGACCGCAGACGGCCTGAATGCGGGCATAGCCCCGCCCGGGAACAGCAATACGGTGGGAGGCAGCAAAACCGTGCCGGGAACCGCCGTCGGGATCGATGTGCGGGTCATGACCTTCAATATCCGGCACGGCACGGATGAGGATAACGACCTTGACTTGGAGAGCGTCGCCGACGATATCGAATCCGCCAAGGCACAGATCGTCGGGCTACAGGAGGTAGACCGGCACCGCTCCGCCCGGAGCGATTTCGTAGACCAGGCCAAATGGCTGGCCCACCGCCTCCACATGGATTTTGCCTTCGGACTCAACCGCAAGACACCGCCGAAGAAGGGGCACAAGAAGCCCGGCCTGCACGGGGTCGTTGTGCTGAGTAAGTTTCCCATCCTCTCCGCGCGCAACCACATGCTGACCAACATCAAGTACAAACACCGCCCCACCAAGCAGCGCAGCATGCTGGAGGTGGTAGTTGACGTCAACGGCACCAAGATCAGCGTCTACAACACCCATCTTGACCACCAGCGCAAGGAACAGCGTCTGGCAGAGATGAAGGAAATCCTGGCGATTACCGCGCAGTCCTCTAGGCCATCGATCCTTGTCGGCGACCTCAATTCCCAGCCCTTCTCCCGTGTGGTGGCCCTTGCCAAGACCCAATTCCACGACGTAATGGCTGAGCTGGGCGAAGGCGAGGAACCCACCTTCCCCTACGATGAGCCGGACCGAAGGATTGACTACATTTTGACCCGCGGTCACATCTCCGCGCGCTGGGCCGCCGTGATTGACACGGACTCATCGGACCACATGCCCGTGGTGGCAGACCTGACCATCGCCACGCCTGTCGAGAAACCGGCCGGGTCGCCGACGCGGCTGCAGGGCGGGCCGAGGATTGTGCCGCATCCACCGGCGGCGCCGAGGACCGGCCCCACACCCATCTGGTTCTGACCAGGGCTCCCAGCCGGAGGCGACGGAGGCCCGGACGGGTCAGGAATGCGGGGACGAGGCTGGGCGGCCGCCGTCGTCGCCCGGCATGCGGCCATCATTCGAATCGGCACGCTGCCGCAGCGGGACCGGCGGCAGCAGCAGGTCCACCACGCGCCGGGCCGCACCGCCGTCGTCCTTTGGGGCGAATCGTGCCGCAAACTCCTCCAACCGACGCTCGCGCCCGGGATCCGGGACAGCTGCCTCAGCCAGCGCGTCGAACAGTTCGTCTTCGGTCTGGGCCACCGGCCCGGGCAGGTCCGGACCATAGTCGAGGTAGAAGCCGCGCAGCGTGTCCCGGTAGTGCTCCAGGTCGTAGGCGTAGAAGACGATCGGCCGGCGCAGAATCGCGTAGTCGAATAGGACGGATGAATAGTCGGTCACCAGCACGTCGCTGGCCAGAAACAGTTCCTGGATTTCCGGATAGCCGGAAACGTCGCGGACGCAGCCCGCGACGCTCTCGGGAATGGCCAACCGATTGGCGATCAGCAGATGCATGCGCAGCAGGAGCACGGTGTCCGCTCCAAAACGCCGTTGGAAGGCGTCCAGGTCCAGCGGCAGTTCAAAGCCGAACCGTCCTGTGCCGGTGGACTGGTCGTCCCGGAAGGTCGGCGCGTAGAGCACCACCCGGCGGCCGTGCGGAATGCCCAGCCTCTCCCTGATGACGTTGCCCGCGTCACTCCGACGGCCCAGCGCGAGCACGTCGTTGCGCGGGTACCCCTCCTCCATTACGGGCCCCCGGTAGCCGAAGGCGCTGCGGAAGGCGTGTGTGGCATACGAGCTGGGCGAAAGCAGCACGCTCCATTGCCGGACGGCTTGATTGACCCGGACCATATAGTCCTCATCACGGCCGTGGACCTGTTCCAGGTCGAGCAGCATGCGCTTGAGTGGCGTGCCATGCCAGGTCTGGATGAACACGCCGTTTCGGCGGCGTTGCAGGTAGTGCGGGAAGTTCTGGTTATTCACCCAGTACTTTGCCCTGGCCAGGTACCAGAAATAGCCGGGAGAGAGCCGCCGCACCACCTTGGTCCGTGGATCGCTGCCGGGCAGTTTGCGGTGGTAGATCCAGACTTTGCGGCGTTGGTCCCCGCGCCGAACCAGTTCCTCGTAGAGGTAGCGGGGGCTGTCCGCATACTGGGTGCCCAGCCCGCTTTCGAACACGATGAGGTCCTCGGCGGCCGGTGTGCGGGACACGGCACGGAAGAATCGGCGCATCGCTGGGAAGTAGAACCGGCTGCCACGCAGCCGACGGCCCGCGGTTTGCACAATTTCCGGCACACCGCCGTCGCGCAATCCCCGTGCCGCAGGCCGGGCGCTGAGCACGGCATCGAAAATGCGGCGGCAGTTCTGATGGTCCTTGAACGTGAGGAACCGGCGGGCCCGCCGCTGGTATTCAGGGGTGACGGTGCAGCCGGCGCGGAGAGCCTCCTCCAGCAGGTCCAGCAGCCTGTCACGGTCGAACGCAATCCGGCCCGGCAGCTCCGCGTCCAGGTCAAGGTGCGACCCCCGCGGACCGAGGAAGCGCTCCCGGTCGAACTGGTAGTAGATCACCGGTCTATCCAGGAAGCTGAAATCGAATCCGACGCTAGAGTAGTCAGTGACCAGCAGCGCGCTCTGCTTAAGCAGGTGCTGAACGCTGACTTCCCCCTGTGAAATGACGCGGGCCGGAACGCCGTCGAAGTAGGAGCGGAAGTGCTGCATGTTGGGGTGCAGGCAAAAGACCAGTTCTGCCCCGTACTCTTCGGTCAAAGCGGACAACTGGGGGTCCCGCAGGAAGTCCCCCCAGGCGTGCAGGTAGTCTGACTCGGTGAAGCGGGCCGGATCCTGCAGCCAGTCCCGCCAGGTGGGGATCACTAAAATCTGATTCGGCTTGACCGGAACGTCCCCGGCAAAGAGCGTGTCGAATCGGGACAGGCCCGTGACCGCGACCTGCTCCGGCCGGTAGCCGAAGTCGCTGACAATATACTCCTTCTCCCGTTCCGAGCTGACCAAGAACAGGTCCGTTTCGAAGCCCGGGGAATTGCGCCCGTAGTTGGGCACCATCCATTTAGTCCCCATCACTCCGTGCTGCAGGAAGACCTTCACGCCCCGCACCGCACGGTGGAACTGCGGCAGCCTCGTCGGGTAGAGGAAGTCGGGGTGGTGCGAGCCGATGAACCGTTCAGCCTTCAGCGCCACTTCCACGTGCTCCTTGGACTGATACGCGACGACGTTGCCCAACCCCTCAAGGTTCCGGGCTTCCGGGGAATCCGGATCGATGACGTAGTAGGCGTCGATCTCCGGATGGCTGGCGCGCAGGTACTGGAAGAAGGCCAGTCCCGTGTCCTGGGCTTTGTAGGGCTGCTCCCCCACCAGCCATACCGGCCGGTCGGTCCCCTTGCCGACCTCCCGCGCCCTGGATAACCGGGCGCGGGTGTGTTCCTGCAGGCTCTCGAAGGCGTCAGTATCCAGCAGCTCAATGTGAAAGGACGTCTTCTTCGCTTTGAACGTGTAGTACGGGATGATGCACAGGGTGCGCTCGCCGCGGTTCTTCCAGCCGGGCCGGGTCAGCTTCCGGACGAGATATCGGGTGCGGCCGACCCGCACCCGGTGCGGTTGGTCCGATGCACGGTCATGGATCTCCAGCCAGGCGTCCAGTATGCCGTCTTTGGTCAGTTCATCATCGGACAGCGCCGCCAAGTCAAGCCGGACCGAGAGCCGGTATTCATGAAGACCGAAATTGCGCTGGGTCACGGTGCTATCCAGAGCCAAACGTGCGGGGGCCGTGTACCGGGTTCCGCTGCGGCGACCGATGAGGACGAGCTCGGCCCGCACTGCCTCGCCGTGGCGCGTGCGTAGCCGCCCGGAGAGCCGGACGACACCGCCGGCCACCGAGAGGCGTTTCACGTAAATAACGTTGTAGCGCTTAAGCGCGCGGTCGACCGCGAGGCGGAGAAAGCCGTTACGGTTCACATACAGCGCCAGGACGCTGCCGGTGCCTGACGTGACCGGCCGCAGCGGGCCGGTAATAGTGCGTCGGAACCTGCCCACGGAGACGAAGCCGCGGACATGCCCGTCTTCCGCCACGACCCTTGATGCATAGCGCGGCAGCCGGTCTGCCACGGCCCTGACTTCCAGCAGCACCGGCAGGACACCGCCCTCACCGTCATGGGCCGGCTGCGCAGCGACGCCGGGAAAATCCTCTAGCGCGATCACTGCCGAATACTCTGGCCCCGCGTGGCCGGCGACGTGGCCGGGACCACTGCGCGGCGCCACAGGCGGATCGGAGCCCGGAGACACTGGGTGCAGTTCAGCCAGACGGACCAACTCCTCCCCGGATCTGGTCCACAGTGCGATCGGAGCCAGCTCCGTCGACAATTTCACGCACACCGTCAACTGCGTGCCCTGCTGGCTGACGGCCAGCCGGTGCAGCTCCAGCCGGGCGCCGGCCGCGCTCCGGTCCAATACGTGCTCGGCGCGCCGCCGGGCCGAGCGCAGCAGGCTACGGAGGGACGCCGGCGCGGTCACCCTTGCACCTCGAACGAGCAAGGCACCGGGAAGTACTCGGCGAGGAACTCCTGCATCATACGGTCTAGGTCCGCCTGGTCCAGCCCGGTGCTATCCACTTCGTTGAGACAGAAGACATCCGAGCTGCGGTCGCGTAGCAGCCGCAACAGCTTGCCCTGGGCGGAAGGCTGGGAGATGTCGCAGTACCGGTAGCTCAACCGGCCCGGCACGGTAGTGCCAATCAGGTAGCCGTAGTAGTGGGCAACCGCGGAGGCCACCGAGACGTCCTCGGGCGTGCGGAACTTCGCCAATGTTGTGGCGCGGACCTGGTCCGGAAACTGCTGTTCGACCCGGGCCAGCGTGCTGACCCGCTCCGGGTGGACCACGTGCTGGAACTTGTAGGACATCGTCCGACCGAAAGCCTCCTCGAGCAACGCGCGGTTCCTGCGGGCGGCGCTGTCCACGGGAAGGTCCTCCGGACTGCTGGGCCCGAAGTCCACTGCTTTGCTGGATAGGAACATTTTGGTCAGCCCATTGCCGAGGAAGAATAGTTCCGGTTCCACGTGGCGGCCGAAAAAGACATCGTCGTTCAGGTAGAGAAAGTGCTCGCTCAGGCCTCGAATGCGGTGTAACTGTGCCTCGATGGCATGCGAGTTGAAGGTGGGCAGCGCGCCGGGGTCCGCAAAGATTTCGCGGTGGTGCACCAGTGTGATCCGCGGGTTGGTGAGGTCCAGCCAGTCCGGGGCCTGCCCAGCGGTCACCAGATAGACGTGGTTGATCCAGGGGGCGAAGTAGTCCAGCGAGCGCATTGAGTAGCGCAGTTCGTCATGCTGCCGGAAGCGTGCCTCGTTCGCTGAGTACTCGCTGTACCGGCTTCCGCCGTCGCCCCCGTGGTCGACTGCCTGCCGCCAGGCTTCGGCTTTCTCGGCCGCCCACTCTGGATCGGCGCCGTCCACCCAGGTGTAGACGGCGTCGATAGGAAACGTGACGTCCGAATACCACGGCAGGGTCCGGCGCGGACCGGCGGCCACGCTCAGCACACAGCCATGCCGCTGGTCGGCCAGCACCACCCCGCCCGCCTCCAGCGCCTCGAAGATGGTCAGTGGCTCGCCCTGCGCCGGCTTGGCATCGGCGACGGGATACGGGCCGTGCCCCTTACCGGAGAGCACATAGACGGGCCGCCCCTCTGCGGCATGTGCAACAGCCGCCACGGCCTGCTGCAGTTGCCGGGGGGCGATGTCCAGGGTGGGTCCATCCCCGGGCAGCGTCGCGTCCCGGAAGGCGATGCCGGCGGCTTCGAGGGCTCCAACTAACAGAGCCCGGTTGTCCGCAACGGCCTGGACCGCGCTGAACCGTGCCACGGAACGGGCCGGAAGCAGTCCGCCCGCGACCGAGACGGCGGCCTCGCCCTCGGTCAATTCGGTGTGGTGGACCCGCAGCCGGGTGTGGTCGACGGCCCGCTTAATGCCGCGCTGCATCCCCGTCCTGCCGTAGACAAGGTTGAACAGGGCCCGCGCCATGGGCCTGGGAAGGGTGCGTGCGAACCATCCCCGCACTGCAGCGATCATACGCTTCCCTCCCCCAGCGAACCGGTAGTCCCCTCAGCAGGAATACTAGGCTGGTAACAGTCCCACGGAAAGCAGGAAAACCCTTGACCATCGCCGCCACCGCCCGACGAACTCTGGAGCTAGCACGCGACCGTGCCGCTGGTGCGCTGTTGGAAGGCCGGGTCCGGACCCGGCTCGCTGCCGCCAATACCGGTGCCCCGGACCGTTTTGACTGCGTGGTTTACTTCGCCGATGATCCCGGCAGCGCTTACCAACTCCGGCAATGGCTGGCTCCGCTGGCCGAGCTGGCCAAGACGCATCCGACCGCCGTGCTGGTGCACAAGCCCACGACGGCCGCGGCGCTGCTGCCCGATTCCCCGCTGCCGGTTTTCCTGACCACCGGCATTGGTCAGGTGGAGGAGTTCGTGGACTCCCACCGCGTCAGGCTGGTGTTCTATGTGAACAACAACCGCGACAATTTCACCGTCCTGCGCCTCGCCGGCCCACGCCATGTGCACCTGAGCCACGGCGAGAGCGACAAGATTTCGATGGCGTCCAACCAGCTCAAGGCCTACGACTATGCCTTCATCGCGGGGGCCGCCTCCCGCGAGCGCATCCTCGGCCACCTCCGCCGGATGGACCCAGCCAAGCTGGTAGAGATCGGCCGGCCCCAACTGGACACCCCGGTGCGGGACGTCAGGGCGTACGACGGCGGACGGACCACCGTGCTGTATGCCCCCACTTGGGAAGGAGACCGGCCGGCGATGGCCTACGGTTCGGCCGCCAGCCACGGCACCGCCCTTGTCGCGGCGCTGCTGGCCGATCCTCGCTACCGCCTGATATTCCGGCCGCACCCGCGCACCGGCGTCCGCGTCCCTGAGCACCGGGCCGCAGTGCGCCACATCACCGGCCTGATCAAAAATGCCCAGCAGCATCCCGGGGCCGGACACTACCTGGACACGCGCCGCGATGTGGCCGCCGCGATGGCCGAGGCAGACGCATGCATCTGTGACATCTCGGCGGTGGCGATGGACTGTCTGCCGCTCTCCAAGCGGTTGCTGGTCACGCGCCCTGTGGATCCGGAAGCTGAAATCCAGCACAACGGCATCACCGCCGTCGTGCCACTGCTGGACGCCACGGATGCGGAAGACGTCCCAAACATTCTCGCCGGCCTGCTCTCTCAGCCCCTGCCGAAAGAGCAGACGGCCCTGGTGGAACACTATTTCGGTGACACGGCGCCGGGGGCCGGCACACGACGCTTCCTAGACGCGGTGGAGAAGGTGCTGCAAGCGGGCTGAAGCTCTCCCAGCTACCTCGGAGCATTACCTCCGGGGAGAAATAGCTCGTTGCCGCATTTCTCAGTCTCCGAATGGGCGTGGTCGTTGCCGAAGGAAAGGGGCTCAGGGGGATCAGGCGTTCCATGCCAGTTGACGGCGACTCTGACGCTACATGTTGTCCTATTTCCGGCCGAAGAGTAGGGTACGGGCACTATCGCATCTGGGGTTGCGCGCTGATTCGGGGGAATCATGAAAAGCCTATTTTCTGCTGCCGCAATAGTCTCTCTCTCGCTCGGTTTGGTGGTTATGCCACCCTCGCTCCCGCAAGCGAGCGCGGCCACCGCAACATTGGCAATGGTCGACGGCGGACCGGGCACCGCCGCCAAGGCGACCGCTCAGTTCAGCCCGGCAGCATCGGGCCAAGCTGTCAAACTACAAGTGAAAACGCTCGTCACCTCCATGACCGTTGAAGTGACGTCCGCGGCGTGGAAGACGGTTGCCACTGGCGTCCAGGATGCCAGTGGCAAGGCGACCTTCAGCATCTCCAATCCGCTGGAGGTTAAGCACGAGTACCGTGCGGTGACCGGAACCGGCAGCACACAAGCGGTCTCCGGCACTGTCAGATACGCGGCCAAGACCGCCACCAAAAAGTCCGGGCTCCCGGTGGTGTACCTGAACACCAACGAGGGCAAGTCAATCAGCACCCGCAGCCGCTACTTCGAAGGCAGGTTTGCCATCAAAGCCGGGGCTGGCTGCGCGGCCGTCTCATCGCAGTTGGCAGCGGCCAAGGGGCGGGGCAACTCATCATGGACCTTCGCCAAGAAGTCGTACACCGTGAAGCTCGACAAGAAAGTCGATCTGTGCGGGATGGGCGCTAGCAAGAAATGGGCTCTGGTGGCGAACCATTATGACAAGTCGCTGCTGCGCAACTCGCTCGCCGGCTTCATCGGCTCGAAGATGACGAAGCTAGCCTGGACCCCCAAGTCCAAGCCGGTGGACCTCTATCTCAACGGTTCCTACCGCGGTTCGTACCTGTTGATCGAGCGGATTGCCGTCACCGATCCGGCCAAGAAGAAGCCAGGGGACGCGGTCCGGGTCAGCGTGCCGGAGCTGGATTCGAGCTCCGCCAACAAGACCGGCGGCTATGTCCTCGAGTGGGATTTCCGTAAAGGAGCCGACCACAACGTGACAGTCGGTAAACACGGCTATGTGGGCATCAAGGAGCCCGAAAACGACTTTGACGAGGCTGGCAAGAATACCGGAAAAGGCATCACAGCGGCCCAGATCAAATACATCGACGGGTATCTTGATGCCGCGGACAAGGCACTGTTCGGCAAGAACTTCAAGTCCTCCACGAAAGGCTGGCGAAAGTACATCAGCCTTCCCTCCGCCGTCGACTATTACATCGCCATGGAACTCATGAAGCCCCTTGACGGCAACATGTATGCCAGCGTTTACATGTACAAGAAGGCCAATGGGAAGCTGTATTTCGGACCGCTGTGGGACTTTGATATTGCAGCCGGAAACGCCGACCGGGGCGGCAAGCTGGAAACCACTAACACCTGGTACCTCCGCGATCCGCAAAAAATCGCCGCACGGCAGTCGGCAGACACCTGGTTCAACCGGCTGAATGACGATCCCGGTTTCCGGAAGGCCGTCAGCAAGCGCTGGACGCAGGTTCACGCCTCTCTGAAGAAGAGCGACTCCTACCTGGCCAGCCAAAGCAAGCTGATCTCGAAATCCGCCGCGGCAAACTTCAAGCTGTGGAACGTCAAGCAGAAGCTCCGCGACTACCACATTGTCAAGGGTTCCTGGTCGAAGGAAGTCAGCTACCTGCGCAGTTGGACGAAGAGCCGGATCGGCTGGATGAACGGCCAGTACAGGTAGCCGGCTGCCCCTCCCTGTTTCCGGTGGGGAGCGGCGGGTAGACTGACCGGCACACATTGGCCGTGACCTTCGTCAGGAGTCACCACGAACGCTCAGCCAACAGCACGGGCCGGAACCAGCCAGGATTCCGGTAGCACGCCCCGCAGCGCCGGCTTCCGGCAGGACATCCAAGGCCTGCGGGCGCTCGCCGTGTCCATGGTCGTGGTCTACCATCTCTGGCCCGGGGCGCTAACCGGCGGCTTTGTTGGCGTGGACGTCTTCTTCGTCATCTCCGGTTACCTGATGACGGCACATCTGCTCGGCAAGCAGCCGCGGACCGGCCGGGACCTGCTGCAGTTCTGGGGCCGGCGCATCCGCCGACTGCTGCCGGCAGCCTTTGTTGTCCTCGCCGCCACAGCGGTGGGCTCACGGCTGCTGGCCCCGCCTACCCAGTGGGAGGACACTGCCCGGCAGATCATCGGCTCGGCGCTGTACGTGCAGAACTGGCTGCTGGCCAATAGCTCGGTGGACTATCTGGCCGCGGACAACGCTCCCACGCCCGTCCAGCACTTCTGGTCCCTGTCCGTGGAGGAGCAGTTCTACCTCGGCTGGCCGGTGCTGATGCTGCTTGTCTTCGCGGCTGCCCGTCAGCGGCATCTCCGTCCGACGGTGGCGGTCCGCTGGATGGTGGCAGCGGTGATCGGGGTTTCGTTGGCCATCTCCGTGCTGGGCACCGCGGTGGAGCCGGCAAGCGCCTATTTCATCACCCCAACGCGGATCTGGGAGCTGGCTGCAGGAGGCTTCGCGGCTACCCTCCCAGCGCTGGCCGCCACGCGCCTCCCGCAGCCGACGACGGCGGCACTTGGCTGGGCAGGCATGGCGGCTATCGTCGTGGCCGGGGCCACCTATTCCACCCACACCCCGTTCCCCGGTTATGCTGCGCTGCTGCCGGTGCTGGGCACGATGCTGGTCCTTCTGGCCGGATCCACCCGGG
This sequence comes from Arthrobacter sulfonylureivorans, assembly GCF_022637435.1. Taxonomy (NCBI): domain Bacteria; kingdom Bacillati; phylum Actinomycetota; class Actinomycetes; order Micrococcales; family Micrococcaceae; genus Arthrobacter; species Arthrobacter sulfonylureivorans. Next base: position 1,926,553 of record NZ_CP093326.1, on the reverse strand, counting down.
CATACTCCCCCACCGGGATCCTGCGGCCCCGGCCGGTCCAGTGGCTCGGAGATGCATCGTATTCGATCTATTTGTGGCATTGGCCGCTGATCGTTCTGCTGCCTATGCTCATGGGCGTCGGCCTGCCGGTCCAGCTGACCGTCCTTGCGCTGACGCTGGCTCTGTCGGCAGTGACGAAAACCTACGTCGAAGACAGATTCCGGCGGTCCCTGCCCTCGGCGCGGCTGCTGCCCACCTACCGTTTTGCCGCAATCGGCATGGCCACGTTGGCGGTCTTCGGCAGCGCCCAGTTGGCCGAAGTTGGCGTGCGTCAGCAAATGGCGGCCAGCCAGCTGGCGGCCATAAAGCAGAGCCGGGACCCCTGCATGGGTGCTGCGGCTGCAGCGCAGGGCTTCGAGCAATGCCCACAGGATGCGCAGGCCTCGCTCGTGCCGGAGCCGTCCCTGGCCAAGAAGGACCTGCCGGACGCCTACAGGGACGACTGTTGGGCGGTCAGTGATTTCCTGGACCGGCCGGTGTGCCGCTATGGCAACGGGCCGGAGCAGATCGCGCTCGTAGGCAACTCCCATGCCGGTCATTGGCTACCCGCGCTGCAGGAGATGGCCGAGCACCACGGCTGGACCATCACCACCTTCTTGGCCTCTCGCTGCAACGTGACAGATGCCCCGCTGGAGCTGGGCAGCCAGGCCAAGACCCAGAATTGCCTGGACTACGGGGACTGGGTCATGGAGCAGACCAAGGGCGGCAAGTTCGATCTGGTCATCACGTCCGAACGCCAGTCCGTCCCGGTGCAAGGCGAAAGCTGGGGCACCACGCAGGCGCCCGCCCTCGCCGGTTACGAATCATATTTGAAGCAGTGGGCCGCAGCCGGTACCAGGGTGCTGGTGATCAAAGATCCGCCCTACCCGGGAACCAAGATCAGCAACATCCCCGACTGTCTGGCCTCGAATCCGGGCAACCCCGCTGCCTGCTCCGGCACTCCGTCCAGCTGGCACTGGATGGACCCGCTGGATGAGGCGGTCCGCAAGCTGTCCCTGCCCGGCATCAACCGAGTGGACCTGGACAAGTATTTCTGTGTCGACGGCGTCTGCCCGGCGGCCATCGGCTCCGAGGTTGCCTACCGGGACGGTTCCCACATCACCGCAACCTATGCCTCCTCGCTGGTCCCGTACCTGGAGCAGCCGATCAGCAAGGCCCTGGCGGCTCCCCGGCCGGGGGCAAGATAGCCGCGATGGTCCCGGAGACGAACCGCTTGGGTTGGGCTCCGGCCGCCGGACCGCAGGACCAGTAGTCCCACACCCCCGCCCTCATCTTGGTGGCAGGCTGGGGGCTGGCGCCTACCGCGCTGCCGTGTGTTCCTGCTCAAAGGGGCAGCCTTCCCGGGCGGCGCGCATCGGATGCTTATCCCGAAGCCAGCCGGCAACGGTGTGTCCCCCGGTCGGCACCAGATGCCGTCTGACAGAATTTGTAAATTCTTTATACAAATTTGCTTCGACACTGCGTTAGGGCGGGCCTGGCGCGGGTCCTGATGTTAAGGTGAAGCGGTCAATCTACCCCGGCCCAGTCATTTTCCTTTCGGTCTCGCAGCGCAGCGATAAGGAAGCCTTGGAGCAGCTTTATGAGCAACCGCAACTCTTTGTCCGCAGGCGCCCCGTCCTTACGCCGCAAACCGACCTGGTTGGTCTCGGCCCTGACTACCGTGGCACTGGCGTCCTCCACTTTGCTGATGGTTCCACCGGCCGCTGGAGCCGCTGAGCTGCCGCCGGAAAACACAGTGGAAAGCCCGCTGGTTGAAGCGGACAACAGTGCCAGCCCCACCGAGGCCGCCGCAGTCCCCGAAACTGCGACCGCGGCCGACCCGGACGTTGAACCCACAGGAACGAACGTCGCGGAGCCCCCGGCTGATCCTGTCGAGACAGAGACCGCCGAATCCGATCCAACCCCTGCCCCTACCGAGCAGGCAACAGAACCCGCCGTCGAAGAACCCCTCAGTGAAACGATGGAGGCGCTGCTGGATCCTGCGGCCGAGGTTAACGTTGACGAGCTCACGCAGGAACAACTGGACGGCCTGATGAAGGCCCTGCAGGGAGAAGACGGCGCCCAGATGGGGCAAGGCCTTCAGCTTCGTCGTGAACTGGCGAAGCCGGATCAACAAGAACAACTTGAGCAGAACCTACGGCAGGAACTGGCACCGGACACGGAAGTACTGTCCATCGACCGGATGGCAGCGGTACAGCCGCTGGCTGCGCCGAACCGCAACAAAGCCCGGCCCAACGGTATTCAGGGCATCGACGTCAGCAGCCACCAAGGAACAGTCGACTGGAAAACCGAGTGGAACCAAGGCGCCCGCTTCGCGTACGTCAAGGCCACTGAGGCAACCACTTATCTGAATCCCTACTTTGGCCAGCAGTACGGCGGGTCCTATCAGCAGGGCATGATCCGAGGCGCCTATCACTTCGCCATTCCCAGCGTTTCCTCGGGGAAGTCACAAGCGGCCTACATGCTGAAAAACGGCGGCGCTTGGTCTGCCGATGGCAAAACGCTCCCCCCGCTGCTGGACATTGAATACAACCCGTATACGAAGCTGGGCAACACCTGCTACAACATGAGCGCCAAGCAGATGGTGGCCTGGATCAAGGACTTCTCGAACACCATTAAGTCACGCACCGGCCGGGTCCCCGCCATCTACACGACGGCCGGCTGGTGGAACCAGTGCACCGGCAGCAGCACCGCGTTCCGCGATCATCCGCTGCACATTGCCGAGTACGGGGTCGCCTACCCTGATCCGTTGCCGGCCGGCTGGACCAGCTGGGACATTTGGCAGTACAGCTCCACCGGACCGTTCGTGGGCGACTCCAATGTCTGGCGCGGCAGCTGGACCGACCTCAAAAACTTCGCGGGGCTTTACGACCGCAAGCTACGCAATGCCGCCCCCGGGGACATGACCGGTGACGGCAACGGGGACCTGCTCTCGCGCCGCAGCGACGGAACCATGTGGCTCTATCCCGGCAACGGCAGCGGCGGTTTCGGCGCGGCACGCCAGATCAGTAGCGGCGGCTGGCAAAAATACGATGCAATTGTCGGTGCCGGGGACCTGAACGGGGACAAGATCCCCGACGTCCTGGCCCGGCACACCGACGGCTCCCTGTGGTTCATGGCGGGAACCTCCAACGCCACATTTAAGAAGGGTGTGGAGATATCCGCGAAGGGTTGGGAGAAGTTTCAGTCCATCCTGGTCCCTGGCGACCTGAACGGGGACGGCAAGCGGGATGTTCTGGTGACGATGTCCGATGGGACGGCCTGGGTCTTCCCCGGCCTGGGCACCGGCCGACTGGGGTCTCGAACCAAGGTGGCGTCCGGTTGGGGCGGCTACAACCAACTGGCCGCACCCGGGGACTTCAGCGGGGATGGCAAGGCGGACGTCCTGGGCCGCCGGGCCGACGGTTCCCTCTGGGTGCTGCGCGGCACCCGGACAACCAAACTGGACGGCACCTTTACCGCCGCCACGCGGGTTGCCTCCAAGGGCTGGGAGAAGTTCACCCAGATCCTTGGCCTTGGCGATAACAACCGCGACCGCAAGGCAGACGTCGTCGTCACTCTTCCCGATGGCAATCTTGGGTTCTTCCCGGGCTCCCAAATGAAGGATTCCACAGGAGTAAAGAACCGCGTACGTGCGGGGCAGTCCGTCTGGCGCACTTACGACCTTTTGCTGGCAGCAGGCGATCTCAACGGCGACGGGGATCCAGACTTGTTGGCCCGCAAGTCCAACGGTTCGTTGTGGTTTGCCGCCGGTAACGGCAAGGGCGGCTACGGTGCCCGGGTCAAAATCGGCTCGAGCGGCTGGAATAAATTCAACCTGTTGGTGGGTGTGGGCGACTACAACGGCGACGGTCGGGACGACGTCCTGGCCCGCGGGCAGAAGGGATCCCTCTGGCTCTACCCAGGGGCCGGGCGTGCTGCCGCGGGCCAGCAAGTGTTCACCAAGAAGGTCCGCATCGGCAAGAGCGGCTGGAATAAGTTCAGCCACCTGCTCGCCGCCAGCGACGTCAATCGGGACGGCAAGCAGGACCTGATTGCCGTCCAAAGTAATGGCGCCGCCTACCTGTACGCGGGCACCGGCACCGGAGGTACCGGGAAGAAGTCCCGGATAGAGTCCGGTTGGCAGAGCTACGACGCGATGGCGGGCCCCGGCGACTTCACCGGAGACGGAGCCGGCGACCTCGTTGCACGGAAGCGTGACGGCTCGCTCTGGCTGCTCTCCGGGTACAAGTCGTATTCCGCTTCGAAAGGCTGGTTCGCGGCCGAGAGGAAAATTGCGTCCAAGGGCTGGGACAAGTTCAACCGGATCCTCGGAGTGGGCAATTTCAACCAGGACAGCAAGCCGGACCTAGTGGTTACCAAGCCGGACGGCTCGGGCTGGTTCTTCGCGGGCACCCGCTTTGAGCACAGCGGATTGTTCTCGCGCATGGCCGCCGGCAGGCTGTGAGATTGGGCCCAGCCGCCCGTGGCCCCAGCCAAGCCCGTATATGATGGGTACTTGCCTCCAGCCCTTCGCACCGCCGGAGGCAAGTACGGGCGGTCATTGTGGAGGCCGCTGGACCAAAGACCGGCTCACACTTGCCAGGCGTGATTGTTACCGCTGCCTGCTGCCGGCAACCGTAACGCGCGAAAGGCAGCACCATACCGCCATGCAGATTAACGGCACGCCATCCGCTGTCTCGGCTCTGCGCACCCAGGCAAAGCGCCTGGTCCGCGCCTACGGACGGGTCACTGACCCGGACCCCTTACGGTCCTTGCAGAGCCGACTCGGACAGCGGACCACTGGGATGCCCGGCCTGGTCCGGCTCAGGAGGCACTCGGAAACCTGTATGTGCCTGGACTTCAAGGACGGCGCGCTAGCCTACGCTTTCGACCTACGGGTGAAGGCCAGCCAGCTGGAACTGTCGGTGGTGGGCCGGGACGCCGTGTCCAGGCGCGTGCTTCGCAGCTCCCTGGTGGGACTGGCGCCGATGGTCCGGGATCAGGGTGAACGCCACATCCTGTCCCAGTGGCCAGGCGGCCGCAATGCGCGCCAGCGCCTCGTTCAGGAAACCTTGGCCAAGATGCAATGGCTGACTGGCTTGCTGCAAACCTTGCCGCACGAGGCGGCTCCAGATCGGCCGGTCCCCCACGACCATGTACTGACCTACTGGTGGGACCAAAAACCCAACTTCGGGGACACCATCGGCCCCTGGCTGGTGGGCGCCATAACCGGCCGCCCGGTGGTCAACAGCAAGTGGACCGAGCCGCAGCAGCCTTCGCTATTTACCGTCGGGTCCGTCGTCGGCCACCTGAACGTGCCCGGCCACAAGCTGTGGGGCTCCGGAATTATCAATGCGCTGGGCACCGAAAAGGCCGGCCGGATCGGGCCAAACAAACCGGCTGCCATCCATGCCGTCCGGGGACGGTTGACCCGGCACGAGCTCACCACCAAACTGGGCTGGCAAGTCCCCGAGATCTACGGGGATCCGGCCCTTCTGCTGCCGCGGTTTATGGAACCAGCAGCGTCTAAGCAAGCCGGCAAGATCGCCATTGTGCCGCACTACTTGCACAAGCCCTATTTCGCCGAAGTCAAAGGTCCGCAGCTGAACGTGGTCAACGTCGGCAACGGGCTGGAGCGCGTGGTGTCCCAGATCGCCCACGCGAGCCACTGCATTTCAACGTCCCTGCACGGGATCATCATTGCCCACGCTTATGGCGTCCCGTGGACTTGGCTGCGGATCGGGGATCATGTATTGCACGGGGACAACTTCAAGTTCGAAGACTTCTTTAGCGTGCTGGCGCGCGATGAGGTCTCCGAGGCAATAGTCGCCGCTGAGCAGATCACGGCAACGGACTTCGTCAAATTGGCCCAGGCCGCCAGACGGCCCGCCGACACACTCAGCCCGGACCCGCTGCTGGATGCGTTCCCGGCATACTTTCCGGCATGAAATAGAGGCAACACGTGACCACTCCCACCATTTCCATTGTCACGCCCACCTACAACTGCCAGTCGCTGCTCCAGGAATCCTTGGAGAGCGTGTTCAACCAGACTTTGCCGCAGTCCGAAATCGAAATCATCGTGGTGGACGACGGTTCCACCGACGGCACGTGGGACTACCTGCAGTCCCTGCGCGCGGAGCATCCGAACCTGAAGGCCCTGCGGCAGGAGAACTCGGGCAAGCCCAGCGTGGGCCGCAACCGCGGGTTGGCCGCTGCCACCGGCGAGTTCGTCTTCTTCCTCGACTCCGACGATTGGTTCTCCCCGGAGGCTTTGCAACGGATGGTTGCCGCCGCCCGCGAGCATGGGTCCGACGTCGTCGTGGCTCTTGCCGTGGGTGACAACCGGACGGTGCGCCAGGCGTCCTACCTGAAGACCATCTACGACGCCGACGTGCTCGACGACGGCGCGTGGCGGACTCTCTCCCCGTGGAAGCTTTTCCGCACCTCCCTGGTACGCCGCCTCGGAGTCGAATTCCCGGAAGACATGGTCCAGGGCGAAGACCAAGTCTTCGTGGCCCAGTGCTACCTTGCCGCCGAAAAGGTCACGACTCTGGCGGACTACGACTATTATCATCTGCGCGGTCGCGAGGACGGCGGCAACGTTTCCAAACAACGGCAGTCGCTGCGGAACAAACTGCTGACCACCACCCGTGTGGCCGAAATCATCGTGGCGAACACGGAGCCGGGCCGGCGTCGGCAGAAGTTTTTCCACCGCATAATTTTCAGGACGCTGGCGCCGGGGCTGGGCAAGCCGCTCATGACCGCGCCGGCCGATGAGCAGCAGGAATTCCTGAGCCGGATCCAGCGGGAAGTCCTGACCAGCATGGGCAGCGAGGACCTCGCAGCGGCAAGAGACAAGTCCAGACTGCGGCTAGCTGTGGCCCGGGAGGGGACCGTCGCCCAGTTGACTAACCTCAACCACCAGTTGGCGGCAGGACCGTCCTATGTCGCCGAAGAAGGCAGACTGCATTTCGATCTCGGCCCCGAACTCAACGCCCTGGTCCCTGTTGAACTGCGCCGGGTCACGGACGCTGCCAAACTCAACCACAGCTTCGAAGGATTGGGCAGCACGCCCAGCGGGCTAGCAATCATCTACTCCATTCAAACTCCGCTGACCGAGGTCCCCGGTCTGGCCCTTCAACCGCTGGTGATGGAGCTGGTGACTCGAGGCACCTCCCCCGTCACAGTCGACGTGGCCGGCAAAGCGCTTGACGACCAGCGCTGGCAATTCGTTCTTGGCGCGGATCTACTCCCCCAAGCTCCTACGGTTCCCGCGGTCTGGGACGCACACCTAGTGTTATCTGACGGCAGCGGAAAGCTGAGTTCGTCCCGTGCTTCCTATCCCCGCGCCGAGGATGTAGCTCAAGCCCGCGCCGTGGTGCTGCTCTCACCGGAGGACGGCGCAGCCGCCTATTTGGAGGCATACTCCACAACCCATGGCAGCCTGAGCATGCGCCAAAGTGCGCGGCCGAAGTTCACGGCGGTCAAAGTTTCCAGCTACGGCGACGGCGATCTAAAGCTGACGCCCCCCAGGAACGGCGGCAAGATTCGCGCTGCGGCACTCTTGACCGCGCACGGGCGCTTGCAGCTCGATCATCAGCTACTTGCGGACGGCCAGATGGTCGTTCGGCAGCCGGGCGCCTCTAGAATGACGGCCGATTCGACCGCGGCCATGGAAGACCACGTCCCCCCGTTCGTCCTAGAGGTCGAGTGCGAATGGACCAGTTCCCAAATGCCCGTGATCCTCGCTGACGGCAAACTGGTCCCGCTGAAGATGTCTGCCGCCTCGCGGAAGCCTTCGGCCGGAGCCATTGGCACACCAAAGGCGCAGCATCACGATTACAACCGTTCCCTGTTGAAACGCAGCGGACTCTCCAGATTGATGGACCGGTTCCGCCACTCAATACGACACGCACCCCGCGGGTGAGCGCCATATGGCTTCACCATGCCTAGAATTCCCCCAACTGCCCCCAGTGAAAGCTTGACATGGCACTGATATCAGCTGATGATTCCGAAACGCTTCCCAGCGCCCGGCGGGTGCTGCGCAGCCTGGCTGGCGAGGCAGGTTACGGGCTGGGCCTGACCCTGCTGGCCACTGCCGCAGTGGCAGTGGCAGTTTCCGACGGATCCGCCTGGCTGGCTACGGCTATACTTTCGGTGATTAGTGCCGCCGGTATTGTTCAATTGGGGGTGCCCGGCCTGCGGCCTGTCGAATCGCTGGGGCACCTCGCCGTCCCTCGAACAGCGGCTATTGCCGCTGTTTCCCTGCTTCTTATCCAAACCTCCCCGTCATCCGCCGGACGCTGGACCGTGGCGCTCACGGCTGGTGCGGCTCTGGGCATGGTGCTGCTGGAGCCCATAATGCTCCGTGCGGTGGGCGCGCGGCAGGCTTTCACAGCCCAATTGCCTGGTGTTTCCGCAGTGCCAAAGCTGACGAGCCATGCCCACGCCTATGTGATTGGCTCCTTCATATTGCCGTGCTGGGGCGCCGCTATCGCCGCCCTCGGATGGCCGGTTTGGCTCTGGAGCATCGCCACGACGGCACTCCTCGGGTTCTATGGAGCCGCCGGATCGAATGCGTACCGGCGGGCAGTGGCCAGTCGCGCCGTCGAAAGCAACCTCAACACGGCGCTACGGCAGTATGCCCCCGACTTCATCATCTACACCGCCCGGCCGGACGACGCGTCCTACCAGGTGGCCATGTGGCTTCCTTATCTGCAGCGCACTGGCAAGAAGTTCATCATTGTTACCCGCTCGTTGGTGCCCGCCGAGGCCCTGGCCGCAATGACCGATGCCCCCGTGGTCATGCGCCGGCGGGTCGCGGACCTCGACGACGTGGTGGTGCCCAGCGTCAATGCTGTGTTCTATGTCAACGCTTCCTCTGGCAACGGTGCCATGGTGCGCTTCCATGAACTCACGCATGTCTACCTAGGCCACGGGGATTCGGACAAGCCACCGTCGTACAATCCAACGCACGGCATGTATGACAGGATCTTTGCCGCCGGCGAAGCTGCGACCCGTCGCTACGCCGAGCATGGCGTCTCGATCCCACGGGACAAATTCCAGATTGTCGGCCGACCGCAACTGGAAAACGTTCAGCCTGCCCGGCTCAGGGGTACCGAGGCCCCCGTGGTGCTCTACGCCCCCACGTGGCGAGGGCATGTAGAGGAGACCTTCTTCCACTCTCTACCCGTAGGAGAGAAGATTGTCCGCTCGCTGATGGATCGCGGCTCCACTGTCATCTTCCGCCCGCACCCGTTCAGCTACGAATTCCCCGAGGACGCTGCGCTAATCGGCAATATTCAGGAACTCTTGCGAGAGGACGCGCAAAGCACCGGCAGGAAACATCTGTGGGGTGCCGAGGCGGAGTCGGTCCGCGGCATCGTCGATTGCATCAATGCCTCCGATGCCATGGTTTCGGACGTCTCGAGCGTGGTTTCGGATTACCTTTACTCCGGCAAGCCATTCGCCATGGTTGCGGTCAACGCCGCACCGGAGGACTTTGTCCACCAGTACCCGATCGCCCGGGCTTCCTACGTGCTCGAGGGCGGGCTGTCCAATGTGGACGAAGTTCTGGACTCTCTGTTGGGAGCGGACGAGATGGCCGGCGTCCGGTCGGATCTTCGCTCCGATTATCTGGGCGACTTCCCGGTAGAGGGCTACACCGAAGTGTTCATCGAGGCAGCACGCACCATTGCTTCGACGCGCCCCAGCCACGCTATTCCGTCAGCTGCCGCGGAACCCGAGGTGCAAGCGGTGCCGGCCGAGAACGGAGATGCGCCAGACGAGGCGGACGACCGCTCTGCCTCGGGGCGTCGCAGACTGCTGGCCTTGCTGCGCTTCGTCCTGCCCGCGGCCGGGGCGGTGGTCACTTGGTGTGCGTACGTGTTGGCCGCGTCGGGGTGGCTGGTCGGCACTGCCGGTCTGGCAACAGTAGCCATCTCGCTGTTCTTCCACCGCCGTGCCTTCCGACGCCGCCGAGCGCTGAACGCCATGCTGGGCAACGACCTTGCCGCGCGGGCTCTGCTTGTTCTGGCCCTCCTGCTTCAGCTGGGATCGCCCGCCTGGACTGGGACCGCCGCTTGGCTTACCGCCGGCTTGGTCTGCTGGCTGGCAGCCACGTCTCTCGAAGAGCACGCGGCAACGGCTTGGCGCCCCCGGGGATTGGATGCCCGCAATCTGCCTGGCATCAACACGCAGGGCCACGAGATTCTGCCGCGCGGCAGTGCCGCGGTCTTGAGCATCTTTGGCCTTGGTGCGGGCTTCGTGACCGCGTACTTCAGCCCCGGCACCGCCCCGGTTGCAGCCGGGGTGATGGCCCTGCTGCTACTGGCATTCAGCACCAAGGTTTTGGGCGCCGGCTGGTGGCGCAGTTATCGGAACCTGCGCCACGAGGCAGAGCTGTCCCAGACGGTGGAACGCCTAGCGCCCGAATTCGCCCTGTACTTCGGATCAAATGTCGGTGCTGGCTACCAGGCGGGCATGTGGCTGCCATACCTCGACCGGATCGGTCGGCCCTACATCGTTATCACTAGGACCCTACGGATGATGCGTGCAATCGCCGCTCTGACTGAGGCCCCTGTGGTCCACCGGCCGACGCTGCGCAGCTTGGAAGAGGTCGTTCCGCCGAGTCTGAAGGTGGCGTTCTATGTAAATAACGCGGTCAAGAACACTCACTTCATTGAGCGCCGCGAGATGCGCCATGTCTGGCTCAATCACGGTGACTCGGAAAAGCCGGCCTGCTACAACCCGGTGCATGCCATTTACGACCACCTTTTCAGTGCCGGGCAGGCCGGTGTGGACCGCTATGCACGCCACGGCGTTGAAATTCCGGGTGAGAAATTCCGGATTGTGGGAAGGCCGCAGGTGGAGGGCATCCAGCGCCGCCTGGGTGTGCCTGGGCCCAATCCGACTGTGCTGTACGCCCCGACCTGGCGCGGGCCGTACGCGGACTCAGCCGTGTATTCACTCCCGTCTGGGCGCGGCATCGTGGAGGGCCTGTTGGCCCGCGGGTGCACAGTCATTTTTCGCGCTCACCCGTTCAACTACCGCTTTCCTGAGGCAGCCAAGTGGATCGCCGAGATCGGCGATCTCCTGGCAGCAGACGCCGCAGCCACCGGCCGGCAGCATATCTTTGGGAAGGCGGCCGAGCAGGAGATGAGCGTGGTGGACTGCTTTAATGCCTCTGATGCGATGGTCTCCGATGTTTCCGCGATGGTTTCGGACTATTTGCAGTCCGGCAAACCCTTCTCCATCGTCTCCGTGGGACGTACCGTCGAGGAGTTGGCGGCGGAGGCCCCGGCGTCTCGGGCCGCCTATGTGATCGAGGAGGACTTGGGGAATCTGGACCAGGCGCTGGACGATCTGCTCGTCCAGGATCCGCTGGCGGCGCAACGGGAAGAATCCAGGGTCTACTATCTTGGTGACTTCCCGGCAGGCAGCTACGCCGACGGCTTCCTGACGGCCGCCAGAGAACTAATCGACGCGCCCAGGCGGCCGTTGTGAGGCGCGCGCTTCGTACCGTGCTGCCCCTCACAGCGGGTACCGTGGTGCTCGGTGCCGGAGCCGGTTTCCTCGCCGCCTCACTCGCGCTACAAGGCTCTGCCGGGCTGTGGTGGGTGCTGCTGGGTGGAATCGGAACGGCCCTCAGCATTGTCCTGGTCCCAATTACCCACCGGGTCCTTGCCGTTCACCACGTCACCGCGTACGGGCTACCCGGTGTCAAGCTGCCCACCGCCCCGCAGGTTTGGGTTCCAAGCGTCCTGGCCGGGGCCAGTTTGCTCGGGACCGCGGCCATTCTCAATGCCGGATGGAGCGTGTTGTGGTGGATCCTGTGGCTGGCAGCTATCGGATCTGCCATGGCCGGCGTTGCTGGCTATGCCTTCTGGCTAGCTCGTCAGCGCCGCCGACGCTGGCCCTCCGTACAACAGGCTTTAGACGACTACGGCCCACAGTTCCTGATCTACACCGGACGCAAAGACGGCGGTGCTTACCAGATCGAGCAGTGGCTGGGACCGTTGAAGGAGCTCCGGGTGCCCTTCGCCGTTATCACTCGGCACAATGAAGCCGCGGATTCGCTGCAAAAGCGATCTGCGCTGGCGGGCATACCGCTGGTCGCTTGCCTAAACACCGCAGAGCTGGACAAGGTCATAGCCCCCACCGTGCGTGCAGTCTTCTACGTCAACTCGGTGGCGTCGAACATTAATATGGTCAGCTACAGGAATCTGACGCATGTCTACCTTGGGCACGGGGATTCTGACAAAGAGATTTCCGCGCACCCGGTCCACGCCATGTACGACAAGATTTTTGTCGCAGGACAGGCCGCCATTGAGCGATACTATGCCAACAACGTGCTTATCCCGGAAGGAAAGTTCGCCATCGTTGGACGCCCACAGCTGCGCGGGGCGGACCGAGGACCGCGCAGGCGCGGCCCGAACGAGCCGGTCACTGTGCTCTACGCCCCGACTTGGCTTGGCTATAACGATGCTTCCACTCTCAGTTCGCTTGCGCACGCCGGCCCCTACATCGAGCGACTCCTGTCAGGCGGAGCCCGGATCATTTTTCGCCCGCACCCTTTCAGCAGCAAGTCACCCGACGAGCGGCGGCTTGTAGCCTCCGTGGACGAACTACTGCTCCGGCACGGGGGTCCGCACATAGCTTCCGGCGAGGCCCGGGCAGCGGACCTGGTGGGATTGTTCAATGATTCGGATGCACTGATTACCGATGTCTCAAGCGTTCTAGTGGACTATACGGTCACCGATAGGCCAATTGGCGTCATTGCTCAAACAGATGACGGGCTGGTTGACCGCTATCCGTCATTGCGCGTCGCACAACTGCTGCACTCGCCCGCTGATGCGGATGTCCTGGTGGAATGCGCGCAGCGGGGAGATAACCCGCGCAGGGAGAACGCAGCCGTCTACCAGAGCCAATCCGAGTGCTTCGAGACCACAATCAGGGAGATTCTGGCCACCGACGCCAGTACCGCGCTGGCCACGGTGCCAGCTTCGACGGTGGACACGGAAGCTATCACGTCGGAAGATTGAACTTTTGTCGGCGGACTTAGTCGCCTGAGGAATCGGGCAACTGTCGGTGGGTCACCCCGATCGATGATGTCCAAGAGCGCGCTCAAAAACTCGGGGCCAGAAAGACTTGACATAGTCATGGGAGATGTCACCTAGGTAACGCGCATCAACTGGCGAAATAGCCGCCTACTGGGCCTCTGGTCTTCTTCGCGTGGAGATGGGAACGTTGTGTCCGGATACAACGGCGCTATCACTGGCGTCGCGCAAAATCTTTTCGACAAATCGTTCGGTTGCACGTCCGTCGTCAAGGGGATTGAACCGGGAAACAAATTCGTCATAGACGGAACCGAACCGATCCCAATAGCGGTTTAACCCCATGAGCTCTTCCGCCAATCCGTCATTATCAATAACGCGCGGACCCGGAGCGGTTTCGCCATACGGGATGAGCGGGGGTGTCTTTGCAAAGTACGTTTCCTCGTCCGGCACGAAGAATATCATTGGCTTCTTTGTCACCGAATAATCAAAGCGGACGGAAGAATAATCGAAAACACCGACATCGGATGCCATAATCAAGTCATTAATTTCGGGATAGTCAGTTACGACGACTACGCCAGACTGCTGGACCGGCCGGCTTGAGTGCCGCTGATGTGCTGGATGACCTCGAAGAAGCACAACGAAGCCGTCGCCCAACATGGCCGACAGCTCGTACGGATTGAGCAGCTCGACCATCCGTGACACCCACGGGTTGGTGCTCTCGTAGTCCCGCCAGGTGGGCGCATATAGCACCGCCGTCTGATCATCGCGAATACCCAGCATCTTCCGCACGACACTGCGTCGATCGACTCTGTCCGATACGAGAACGTCATTGCGAGGATGTCCAGCCTCAACAATCTCCGCAGAGATAGGGAAACACTTGCGGTACATTTTCGTCGCTTCAGGGCTGGGCGACAACAAGTAATCCCAAGTATCCCTCTCAGCCAGGTTCCGTGCCTGCTGTGCAGAACTGACATTTTGCGATTCCCATCGCGGCAGTCCCATGAGTTTGAAGGGATGACCGTGATATGTCTGGACCACAACCTGACCGGGCTTCTTCTCGTAAACTGGAGGCAGCTCATGATTGACGCAGATGTACTTGCAAGTAGCCAACACTTCGAACCAGGACTCCGTATGGATAACCACAGGGATGGCGCCGTCCGGTAATGGAACGGAATAATCCACAACACCCCAGTACGTCTCTATTTCAGGATGGTTTATCCGCAAGTAATTGTGGATCGCCAGTTGGCTGTCTGTCGCGCAATCGCCGATGAGGCATTGGAAATAAATGGCGTTCTTGAGTCTAGGAGTTCTCCCAGCCGAGGCGACCAGGTATTGAGTTCGCGTGTACATTGACCGGTCAGCAAGACTATGCGCTGCCTGAACCTGGAAGCCGACGGCCCCGCCCCGCTTGAGAAGCTGTCCGTGCATGCGCGGGCTCTCAAGCCGCAGGGGCAGTTGCTCTGTCATTGCCCGGTCTGTCAGCACCTGCAGAGACTCTCGGTTTCCGCGCGGGGTCATACGGTAGGCTACGAAGCGGTACCAAGCCTGCGGGAGCACAGTCTCTCGGTCTGTACCGGGCCGTGCTTGGCTAACTGGTATGGACCAGCGCAGGCCGTCGACCGATTTGGTTGCCCGCACCCGTCGCGACGTTTGTTTCGATGAGACCATTTCCAGGAAGACTCCCGAGTCACCCGAGAAAGTGCTGGAGGCTTCGATGACGAAGAAGCCGTCGTTGCTAATGGAGAAACCGGACACATTAATCTTGTCCGCAGCTGCCCCGAGATACATAACCCCGGTGACCGACCGGCTAATTGCAAACGGCTCACCTGAATTGTCAACTGACTCGGCGGACCCGACATGCAACTTGCGCCGCACGCCGGCAGCATCGACCAGATAGATGTACAAGGGCAGTCCCAACGAGACCAATTCGTTCATGTCCAGATCGATCGAGTAATGCCCTGCTGCATTTGGGGTAATGGGGAAGGACCAGGCCAGGTTTGCGTCCTTGGCACTAACTTGAGCCACGATCGGCATGAATTCTGATGAGGGGCTTTCCAGTTGGATGGCGACCATCGAACCATCCACCTGCACACTTCGGGCGACGGCCGCCCGACGGTCGGCGAAGATTTGAAGGCCGGCGTCGGGCGTCCATTTAGGCCGCAGAACCACGCGGTCTCGGCTGTGGCTCATGGACAGAGACTGGGCGGATCCACCCTTAGTCCGGGATCCGAACGGACTCTCCAGTATCAGGGTTCCGAGCTTAACCTCCACGGAAATCGACCAACGGGCCATCTTTCCGTCTACACAGGGCAGCGACATAAGCAAATCTGTCAGGTCCACCGTGGCAACGAAGGCGGTCCCACCGTAGTCCACCCAGTGGTGCCGGGCGCGCACGGATGCTTCGGCATTGTGAGCCTGCGCTACAGGAACCCGAACGACTTCCCCTCGAGCGTCGCGAACGACGATGTGGACCGACTGAGTCTTCTGCATGGGGTCGGTGTTCGACAAGTAAGCCCACCCAGACACTTCAAGCTTGACGGGTGACAGCCACCGAACCTTATCCAGGACGGACTCAATCTTGAGGTCCTCACGCGGAATGCGGAGCAACTTTCGCGGTATTGCGTATGCTGCCTCCGTTGCGAACGGAAGGATGGAGTAGACGTCCTCACGCTCGTGTTCAACGGGATGGGACCGCAGGTCCCGGCCACGCCGGTTGAGGTATTCTTCGACAACTGTTCGGGGCTGGGTCAGCGCCAAGTACATCAGGACACGGTTCTGCGGCGAAACTTTTGCCTGCTCCAGCAGTTCCTCTTCCGAGACGACAAAGCTGACCATTTGGATCACTGCTTCGTAGGATTCGTCCCCAAGGGATCGCGCCTGACCGAGATAATTGGGGAAATGGTACTGCAGCAAGGTCCACTTCCACGCGGCTGTAATCTCCACTTTATCGAGATCATCCAGGTAAGTCTTTGTCAACTTAACTGCGTGGAACCGGGCTTGAATCTTCTCGGTCGTATACATATTTTGGCTGAGCGAAGAACCATCTTCCCTAATAAGCCAACGATAGGTAGTTGCCTTCAGAACATCGATCGACCGTGCGGCTGTCAGCGCATTCGTGATGACCGGCTGGTCTTCAAACAGAACCCCCTCACGGAAGGCAAAGTTCTGGCGCTGCCAAAAATACCTATTGTAGATCTTGTTAGGAGAATAAAAGTCACGAAGTATCTCTGGAAAATCTTCCGCTTTGATGCCGAGACGGTCCTCGCTGTGGACAAGCTTGACCCATTCGGGCGTGATGGTCTTACCGTTGCGGCTGCGGACCATGGCACCTACGACGATTTCAGACCCTGTCTGCGTGGCGGAGGCAATCATTTGCTGATAGGCATCCGACGGTATCTCATCGTCAGAGTCCACGAACGTGATGTAGTCGCCTCGAGCCTCCGCGATGCCCGTATTTCGTGCCGCCCCCAGACCACCGTTCTCCCGCCGCACAATTCTGATCCGGTGATCTAACGACGCAAATGTATCGGCGATGGAAAACGAATTATCAGGTGACCCGTCGTCTACGACAATAATCTCGAGATTCTCATAAGCCTGGCTGATCAGGCTTTGAAGACAGTCAGCCAGGTACTTCTCGACATTATAGACAGGTACGATGACCGACAAGAGCGGTTGTTCGGCTTTCCTGCGGGACTTAGACGGGACCATTTTACGGTATGTGCTCTTAAGGCTCCGGGGCACAAATCTGGTCCACCGCCGCTGCTTTTGCCTAAACTTCGTCGTTTGGGCTGCTCCCTGCTTGTTCGCTGCCACGCTTCTGTCTATCCTTTTACTTCTCAAAATGTGTCAACCAGTGGAGCGGATTATTTGATGATTTCCGCTTCGTATTCAAGAGAAGCAACGGACAGAGGGTCGGTTTTACGGACGTCGATGACGTGGCCTGTCTTCTCCGAGATGAGAATGTCGAGGGAGGCTTGAGCCACAGTCTCGGATTCGAGCAGGCCAGCAGGGTCTTCCTGTCCGAACGCCTTGGTCCGCATGGGCGTCCCAGTGCGTTCCGGGTTAACACAGTTGACGCGAACGCCATCTTCGGACCATTCATCCGCCAGCGCCTGCGTGAGGTTCACCGTTGCGGCTTTGGCCGAACTGTACAAACTATAACTGGCCCGCCCCCGGGTGTAGGAACTCGAAGTGAAAAGAAGGAGCGAGCCGCCAGTTTTCTTCAGTTCTGGATAGAAGGTCTGAGCGACCAACACTGGGCCAATGTAATTGATTTCGGTCGACTCCCAAATCGTTTCATCCGACGTCTCGCTCAGCAGCCCGCGCGGCAGTACGCCTGCGGTGTTGACCACATAATCGATGCGTCCCGTTTCGGCGAGGACTAGGTCTCGGGCTGCAACGATATCCTCACGCCGGTTTACATGGGTCTTGGTGCTGGAACGGGAGAAGGTTTTGACAGTTGCCCCATAGCGCGCCGCTACTGCTGCGATATCGGCACCGATTCCGTACGAGCCGCCGAAGACCACAACAGTCTTCCCCTCTAGCGCCGCACGATATCCTTCCTCGTTCAAAGGCGTCTGCACATCGTTGCTAGTGAGTTGGAAGAGCTTGTCTGCGATGTAGATGTCGATCGGTTCGGTAACCTTCATGTTCCGGTCGTCGCCGTGCACAACTGCTACGGGGACGTTGGAATTGTATTTCAGCACTACCGTGCAGTCGTCTGTAGCAGCGAAATCCGGGTCCTTAGCTGCCTCGGCGTAGGCCGACCGGATGACGCTGAGCTTGAACGCTTGGGGCGTCTGGCCCCGGCGAAGCATGGCCCGCGGCGGGACAGAGCTAATTACCGGATAACCGTCGATCTCTGTGCCTGCGACAGCAATGATGGTATCTGCGGAAGGGATAGCGACATCGACGGCGCCGTGTGTTTCCAGGGCCTTGACAACGTCGGTGATAATCCGCGGGGACAGCAAGGGGCGGACAGCATCGTGGAGGATGACGTTGCATTCCTCGTCGTCCAAGGCAGCCAACGCCCGCTGCGTGGTGTCGTTACGGTTGTCGGCTCCCTCGAGAATCTGCGTAACCTTCGCGAAGTCGTTACGTTTGACGATCTCCCGTACCTTATCGAGGTATCCAGGAGTCATCATGACCAAGACCTCGTCAACGGCGGGGTGACTATTCAGGACGTCAAGGGTGTGTTCCATGATGGGCCGGCCAGCGATTTTGATCAGTTGCTTGGGAATATTCAGGCCGACGCGTGACCCGACGCCTCCGGCCAGTACAACTGCTACGTTCCGAAGCTGAGACAAAAGACTCTCCCTAATTCATCAAATCGTTGGCGGGTCGCCCAGAACAGTTTACCGGCTATTCACAAGCCACTTTGCCAGCAGCCTGCCAGTCCGCAGCTGGCGCGTGCATGTAGTACGCATTGACCGGGCAAACTGCCCCGACATCTACCGAGGCAGTGTCCAATCGCCCGGATGGCGTGGCGAACCGTTGCGAGACTACGTCGTGCCAGAATGCTTCCTTGCTGAGCCGTCCGTTATGGCACCGTTGATTTGACCGCCGGTAGGCCGTCGATGATGGCCAAGGAAGCCTCGACAAACGGCTTCGCAGCCTGCGGACCTATCACGTCGCCCAGGCAGTACCGGCGGCGCTCTGCTCGCTTGGCTGCCAGGGGGTCGACGCCCAGAAGTCCGTCCAGGGCCGGTGCGAGCGTCGAAAGGTCCTTCTCGATCACGTAGGCAACCTGCGCCGTGGGGAACTCCCTCAGGAAGGCCTCACCGCCGGAAGTGATAGCTGCCATGGCGAATGGCTTGCCCGAGGCCAGATACTCGGAGGCGATGCTGGAGACATCGGTGACCAAGGCATCCGAGAGGTTGAAGCAACCCGCCACATCGAGGTCCTTCTCGGCGGGCCGCCCGAAGACGTGCTTGCGGCCGGAGGCTTCGGCATTCTTGCGCAGCAGATCGTGAATCTTTAGTACCTGCTTCTTATCGGCAGGAATCCCGTAGCTCAACGGGTGCGGACGGAAGACCACCGTCGCGCCCCGTGCCAAAAGGGCAGTGACGATCTCGGGCCCGATGGGCAGGGACGAGTAACTAGTGCTCGGACGGCCACCCTGCCACGTCGGAGCATAAAGCACTGTCGGCGAGGTCGGCACGGTTGCGTTTTCGCGGAACTCGATCTTCTCGACCTGCGGCCGCCCCACCAACTCAAACTTCTCCCGCGGAATATCGATGCCGTGGGCCGCATAACGCGCTACACCCTGCTCACCGCAGACGAAGAGCTTGTCATAGGTCGCATGCCGCGGGTGGAAATTGGCTTCCTTGTCCGAGTCGCCGTGATTGAGCCAAATGTGGGTCAACTTCCGGTAACGCTGGAAGGCAGCGTTGCCCGGGCTTCCCTGAACGTAGTAGGCCGCCTGCAGCGTCGGTACCACCAAACGATCCAGCGCACCGACTGCGCCTTCCATCACGCTGACAACCGGTGCATTCGTGAGACGTGCGATGACCGGCACCGTCGCCGGGTTCTTCGTGATGACCACGAAGGGACGGTCCAGCCGTTCCAAGTATGGAAGCCACATCCCCAACTGGTACTCGGCGCCCTTGAGCGCGGCATAGTAGACCGCGAAGTCCGGCTTGTGGCCCTTCAGCAGGTCCGGCAGCCGGTCATAGTTTCGCTTGCTTACCGCCAGGGACACGAAAGCAAATTTCAGCACCCGCCACACAGGCACCAACTGGGCCAGCGCCACGATGAACAGAATCCAACCAGGAACCCGGAAAACGGCCAGTGCCACGGCCAGCCCGATGATCGCCAGCGTATTGCGGGTGAGGTTACCGGCTGCAAAGGGTCGGCGAGGCGTGGTCGCGGCGCCTGGCAAGTTCGCGCACTGCTGCCGCTTTCCGCCCAGAATGCGCTTGAGCACGGGCTCCTGCAGTACGACGATGGTGGTCAGTCCCAGTGCCGCCCAGCTCCATGCCGCGCTATCGGGAACCATCCGAGCGTAGAAACCGGCCGCGGTGATCGCCAGTACGACGCGCAACGATACGTAGGTGGCCAGAAGCCGCCCTCGGTTCACGCGCCGAAGGGAACCGCGCTTCAGCCAAAGAATGGCCGAGTAGGCCAGCCCAGCGACTGCCGCCCCGAGGACTGCCGGAGGAATGGACGACGATGCTAGTACCAAGGCGCAGCCCGCAAAGGCAAGAATGCCGAGGACGAGATTGGAAGCCAGGCTCTTCGTGTCGCTTTTCAGGCTCTTCAGGGCAGTGGCAAAGCCGACCGTCACCTCGCTCGTGTCGCTGGCCATTCCTAGCTGAGCTCTTTGACGATCTGGCTGATGCTGTCCAGCGTCCGCTTAAGCTCTTCGACATGGCGCTCGTCGAAGGCGCTCAGGACCCGCTTCATCTCGGTGGTTGAGATGCCGCTGGTCCGGGGCAGATACACGACCTCGACCTTGTCTCCAAGATCGTCGAACTTGCCCTTCCAGTCCTCACCGATACCAAAAACATCGACGCTGTACTTTTCGATGTCCGCGCGCTTCTGCGCCCAGTTGCTCTCCGGTATTGCCATGTCCACGCAACTAAGAGCACGCACGATCTCGATCCGCTGTTCAAACGGGACCACAGGTTTCTTGCCCTTGATTGCGTTGAACTCGTCAGTGGACACACCAACGATCAGACGGTCCCCCAAGTCACTCAGTCGCTTGAGAATGTTCAAATGACCGATATGGAACAAGTCGAACGTTCCATAAGTAAGAACCGTTTTGCCCACCAGCGTTACCCCGCCTCTTTTGTTAACCTCAGTTTTGTCTGCCTGCCATCTTAGGGCAGGAGTTGCTATCCATGGTGCCGGGAGGACTAGATCACGGGCCAGCGGCCCGAAGCACCCATCCGGAAGATGGTGGACCACTTCAGCTTCCGCCGGCTCTCCCCCGGACCCCACGGGTCCTGCTGCCAGCCGGCACGCCAGCCGGCGAACCAGGGCTTGAGCTGCCCGACGTCGCGCCGCGAGCGGAGGATCTGGACCAGCGTCCAGGAGCCTACATAGGCCCAACTGAAGGGCCAGCGCAGGTTGCGCCGGGCCAGCCAGACCCGGTTGCGGGCGTTGAGCCGGAAGAACTCTTCGTGCCGGCGCGGATCGATCACAGGGTGCCCGGCACGGAGGTCCCCGGCGTACCATGTGCTGAAACCGGTGTCCCAGACCCGCCAGGCGAATTCGATTCCCTCGTGGGCGTACCAGAACGTGGAAGGCCAGCCACCGGTGCGATCGAACACGTCGCGGCGCATGGCGATGGCCATTTCGACCACGGAGAAAACATTGCTAGACGTATCAGCGCTGCCCTTGCGCAGCCGCGGAATCCAGCGTTGCGGAGCGCTGGGGTCTTGCGGGTCTTCGATCCGGGGCTGGACCATCCCGATGTAAGGCCGGTCCCGGAACAGTCGAGCGCAGGAGAGCAGGAAGTCCTCGTCCGGCAGCCAGGCGTCGTCGTCGAGGAAGAAGAGGTACTCCCCCGAGACCTGGGGGACGCCAGCGTTGCGCCCGGCGGGGATGCCGAGGTTCTCTTCCAAGTGCAGGGTCTTAAAACCTGTGGGCAGTCCTTCGGGCTTCCAGCCGTTGCCGACGACGACTACGTCTAGGCTGACCCCACGCTGGGCACGCAGTGAGTCAAAGCCGCGCTGCAACTCCTCTGGCCGCGTGCCCTGCGTCAGGATGACCACGCCAAAGGCGGGCATCACGGTGGAGTCGCCGGGCGCCGTCGCACGATTGTTCGGCATTGTGGAGCTCACTTCCGCAGCCTCGGCGACGCCATGATGGCGACGAAGTGGCCAATGTTGACGAGCAGCACCGCCGGCACCATCACGTAGAGCAGCCAGCGCTCCCCCAACACCGGCACGCCTGCAACCACGGAAACTACTGAGGCGGCCAGGATGAGCAGGCTCATTTCCACCGAGTGCAACACCCGGTGAAAGGGCAGGAACCGGGCCAACCGGCGCAGCCGTCCAACCAAGGTCGCGGCTGGGACTGCCTTGGCCGCGGCGGTGTCCGGCAGCTTGTCCATTCCTGCCAGCGCCCGTGAGGCGTGGACCATTTCGTTCTGGGCTTTGTTCAACACGATCAGGAACGCTAGCAATGCACCGAGGAAGAGCAGAAAGTAAGCCTGTCCCGGATCCCGGCCAAGTAGCCCAAAGTCCCCCAAACAACGCAGTCCCAGCGCGATGGGTATCAGGCCCTCGGTGGTGTAATGGCCGATCTTGTCCAAGAAGATGCCCTTGGGGCTCTGGGTTCCGCGCCAACGCGCAACTTCCCCATCACTGCAGTCGAAATATAACTGCAGTTGCGAGAAGAACACGGCCAGCAGCGGCCCCCAGATGCCTGGGATGAGCAGGCAGGCGGAGATGGCCCAGCCTGACAGGATCATTAGCCCGGTCACGCCGTTGGCGCTGATCGGGGTGCGTACCAGCACGCTGGTCAGGTAGATGGAGATGTGCCGCAGGTACAGCTCGGCCGTCCAATGCTCCGCGTTCTTGCGGCTGCGCACTTCCGGCGGCTGGGCGACGGCGCGCAACTGCTCGAGTGTGGGATGGGCCGGGCGGGTGGTGCCGGTCATGACTTCCTCCGGCTGGTGTCGACAGTGCCGGCTGCGCCGAAGAGTCGGCCACGAAGGTAGCCCAACCCCCAGCTGATGTGGATGCTGGGCAACACTGCAAGCAGACGGACCCGTTCGGCGGGGCCCAAGTCCCCTCGCATCGTCGCCGAAGCACCAACCACGCCTGCGCCGTACAGCACAGGGAAGAGGGATGCCGCCGACGCTGCACTCTTCAGCCAGGCCGGCCAATTGTGGGTCGACCCACTAAAGCTGGCGATTGCTGCTGCTGCGCCGGTTGCCAATCCTCCTACCAACAGCGGTGGAATGAAATGTCGTATCGACTTGCCCGATCTGTGACGGCGAGCCAGCTCCGCTCTCCAAATGCCCGCCGCATAGAACTGCCTCACCAGCTTGTCCCAATCGGCACGTGGCCAGTAGGTAACCCTGAGCCGCGGATCGAACCATACCGCGAAGCCAGCTTCCCGGAGCCGCAAGCACAAATCCCAATCCTGCCCGCGCCAAAACGTCTCGTCGTAACCGCCTACGGCCGCGAGCGCTTCACGACGGAAAACCCCCAAGTAGGCGGACTCGGCCGGGCCCTCCGGAGCCCCGCTGTGGTAAGCCGCTCCCCCGAGACCAAGCGGAGAATGATAGGCACTTGCCACGGCTCGCTGAAAGGGCGACCGTCCCTTTGCATCCATCAACCCGCCAACGTCGGCGGCTCCCGTGCGGAGAAGAGCTTCGACGCCTTTCGCCGTGTAGTCAGGCTCCAGTTCTGTGTGTGCATCTACGCGGACGACGATCGGATACTGGGATGCTTCGATAGCCAGGTTCAGCCCGCTGGGCGTCCTGCCAGTCGGCGAATCAACGGCCTTTATCCTCTGTTCCCGGCGTTTCAGTTCCTCAACGATTTCATTCGTTCCATCCGTTGACGGACCCAGGGCGAGGACGACCTCTTTGGGTCCTTCGTAGCGCTGCTCGAGGACGCTGAGCACCGCGTCTGCAACATGACCCGCCTCGTTCAGAATGGGCATGATGTACGAGACGCCCGGAGTGCCCGATATCGGCGCCAGAGTCCGACTCATTGATTCCGCAACTTCTGGTAAGCCCTGATCACTTGCGTCGGATCACCGTCCATGCGAAGTTCGCCCTTTTCGATCCAGAGCGCACGACTGCAGGTGTCCTTGATCGACTTCATAGAATGCGAGACGAGGAACACGGTACCCGCATTCTCGCGCATCTCCCTGATGCGGGCTTCGCTGCGCTGCCGGAAGCGCTGGTCACCGACTGCAAGCGCTTCGTCGACGATCAGAATTTCGTGCTGTTTTGAAGCAGCGATGGCGAACTTGAGGCGTGCCTGCATGCCGGAGGAATACGTGCCCATGGGCAGGTCGATGAACTGCTCGAGTTCCGCGAAGGCGATGATCTCGTCCTTGAGTTCGGCCATTTCAGCTTTGGTGAACCCCAACGCTAGGCCGCCCAGGATGATGTTCTTTTCACCCGAGAGCTTCGGCATCAACGCAGCCCCGACACCCAACATGCTGGGACGGGACGAAGCGTAGATAGCACCCCTCGTGGTTGGTGTTAACCCCACAATGGCCCGCATCAACGTCGACTTGCCGGAGCCGTTGGAACCGATAATGCCAATCGACTCGTTCTCATAGGCCTTGAAGGTCACACCCTTGAGGGCGTGAACTGTGCGAAGGGCCTTATGCGGCGTCAAAATCTTGCGTGTACCCTCTTTGAGGCCTTTGCCCGAAGCATGCGCTTTGTACTCCACGTGGACGGAGTCCGCAATGACAACGGGTTTGGCACCCTGTGACGTTTCAGCCATGGTTCCGCCCTTCCTCAGTAGATCCTGCCGTAGCGTTCCTCGGCCTTCCAGAAGAAGACCACCCCTATCACTAGGAGAGAAACGCTCCAAATGCTGGCATAGATCCAAAAAACGGGGTCAACAGCGTAATCGCTGAGCATGGCACCACGTGCTAGCGACAGGAACTCGTACAAAGGGTGGTAGTCGAAGAAGGTGACCAACCAGGGAAATTTACCCAGGATCCGGTCCACTTGGAAGAACACCCCTGATGTGTAGAACAGCACACGGGTGATGATCGGAATGATTTCCTTGATGTCCGTCAAATGCACAGTCAATCGCGCCGCAATCAGTGCGACGCCTGTGTTGAACATGGTCATCAAGAAAACGAGCGGAACCATCTGCAGCCAACTCCAGGAAATCGGGTTCCCGGTCAGGAGGACGATCAAGGCCATGACAGCTAGGATCGGCACCAGATTCATGAGCTGCTGAATGACCGCTCCGAGGGGGAGGGTGATTCGGGGAAACGCCAAGGTCTGAACCAGTGCCTTGTTCCTCATAATCGAGTCGGCACCATGCGAAAATGAACTGGCGAAGAACTCGAAAAGGAAAACTCCGATGACAATATAGGCAACGACGTTCTCTGGCCGCCGGTCTCCTTGAAGTACACCGAAAACGAGTCCATAAATCAACGCGTTCATCGTGGGCTTGAGTGCGACCCAAGCCATGCCTAACCGATTTTCCTCGTTGCTGGCCTGAATCCGATACTTCGCCATCGAGGTGGTCAGTTCACGGCGGCGCCAGACTTCGGCCAGATACTCGCGCAGAGGCGGCCTTTGGCCAACCCGCTCAAGGTTATTCTGCGCCGCTTCCTCGGCAAGGCTCATGCCACATGTCCCTTACAGGTCAGTCAAATAAAACGGTAATCGCGACGGGTCGATAGCCCGCCGCGCCCCTATCGAGTGTAGTAGATGGATCCGTTCCAGTTTGCGGCCGGCCGGGGGCTCATGCTTCGCTGTCGCGAAAGAACACCCGTAGTTCAAGGCTGTGCTGCCCTGCTGCGTCCTGGACGTAGATGGCTTTCCCCACAATTCCTTCGAGGGCGCCCGTGCCGGAACCAGGGATGATGTGGCCGTCGCTTGCCGCGGCTTCGCCCTCGGCGAGGCCCCAGTGTTGGATCACCATAGTGCCTTCACGGCCGTCCACAGATCCGGTGAAGACTTCGGACGCGACGTATCCGGCACCGGATGCATTGCCGGCCATGAGCAACTCGGCCCGGCTGGTCCCTGTGATTAAACCGTCAAAAACCTTGGTCACGAGTACACGGCTCAGATCGGAGTTGGTCCCTTCGACTTCGTACGGTTCGGGAACCCAGTCGGTGACGTCAAAATCTGCGGCGATGATGTGTTCGGCGTCGTTGGTCATGGGGCCTACGGTCTCCTAGGTAGCTGCCGGGAGCAGTTCAGGGCCTCAGAAGAGGCGCTGATCGTCTGCGTCGGCGTATTTCTTGCGGAAGAGTTTGCGGGTTTTCGGGTCCAAGAACACCAAGTACAAGGCGAAGGCAACCGCCACGATGCCGGCAAGAAGCCGGGCCATGTCGAGGTCGAACTCGATGTACGGGAAGATATCCAGCTGGTCCGTGATCGCGTAGATCATCAGGAACGACGTCACCGCGTAGACAGTCCGAACCTGCCAGTCATTCCGAATGCCGGTGGCGGCGAAGAGCGGCAGCAGCCAGACGATGTACCACGGCTGGATCATCGGGCCCAGCAACACCACGGCGGCCAGTGCCAGCGCCAACCGCCGGACGATTCGGTCGTAGCTGCCGCGGAACATGGTGTAGAGCACTATCAGCACAGCCGCGACTTTTCCGGCTGTGTACACGGCGGCTTGCACGAAAGCGCCATCGAACCCCAGTCCGCCGGAGATCAGCCCCAGCAAGATCCCCAGCAGTCCGACCGGTGCGTACCAAATCATCAGGCCGGCACCTTGCTGGCTGAGCGCTCCAACCCAGCCGAAGCCGAGGCCGTTGATCACGCCCATGACGGCAAGCAGCCCGAAGGAAAGGCCGGCGGTGAGGGCCCAATAGCCAAACTTGCGCGGCCAACTGGCGCCCTTGCCCGCCCACAGCAGCCCGATAAACGGCAGGAAGATCAGCGTGATCGGCTTAATGGCTATGGAGAGCGTCACCAGCAAGATGCCCAGCAGCACCCGCCGGGTTGCCGCGTAATAGAGGCCGGCAAGGGCAAGTCCTAGCATCAGGGCATCGTTGTGGATGCTGGCAATGAAGGTGGTCAGGAACAGCGGGTTGGCGCAGGCCAGCCAGAGCGCACGGTTGGGATTGATCCCGTGCAGTTCCGCGAGTTTGGGGCCGTAGTAGACGCACATCGCGGCCCCGGCGATAGCGAGGATCCGGAACATGACGATGGAGTATTCCGGGTGCCCACCGCTGAGCCAGACGATGAACTCTTCCAGCCACAGGAATATCGGGCCGTAGGGAGTTGGGCTGCGCGCCCAGAGATCGTCGGCGCCGGTCTGCAGGTAATTCTGCAACTGGTCGTACCCATCCACATAGGGATTGAGGTTGTTGACCATAACCTTGCCCTGCGCGATATAGGCGTACACATCTCGGCTGAACAGCGGGATGCTCAGCGCCAGGGGCGCGCCCCAGGCGACGATTGCGGTCAGCGTGGCCCGGCGCGCTTCGGCCCCCCAGACGGTGAACTGCTGACCCAACCGCAACCACGCGCGAACCAGGATCATGCCGCCCAATGCCAGCAGGATCACCGAGAGGACAACCCCGACCAATTCCACGCGGAGAAAGATCAGCAGCGGCCAGCGGCGCAGTTCGGACACCGAGGCCAGCCAGCCGACCCCCAGAGAACCAAAGAACATCATGAAGGAACCGACGGCGCCCTCGATGATGCTCAGGGTGGACCGCTCCTTGACGTCGCTTCCGCCCCGAGGGACAGAGGGCTCGGCCGTAGGTCTTTGCGCGGTCATCGTCTCGGCGGTCCAATCACTCCGGGGTCGGTACACCTGGTCCGGTGCGGTCATCGTCTCGGCGGTGGTCCGCACGCCTCAGAACGGTCAGGCGGACACATCAGCAGGCAGCCGCTGATGGTGCTTTCTGCATGTTAGCACCGGGCACCTCGCCAGTCCGCGCGAACTCGTCCCGCGAGGCAAGACCAGGACGCGATACATTTGACAGGTGCCAATCTCTAACGAACATATTGTCTGGATCGACTGCGAAATGACCGGGCTGGACCTCGAGGCGGATGCGCTGATCGAGGTTGCAGTCCTGGTCACCGACTCGGAACTCAACGTTTTGGGCGAAGGAGTCGATGTTGTCATCAAGCCCAGCGCAGAGTCCCTGGCCCAGATGAACGACTTCGTTCGAACCATGCACACCACCTCCAAGCTGCTGGACGAGCTCCCACACGGCATGACCATGGCGGACGCCGAGGACAAGGTGATGGAATACATCACCCAGTGGGTTCCGGAGCCGCGCAAGGCACAGCTGGCGGGCAACTCCGTCGGCACCGACCGGACGTTCCTCGCCCGGGACATGCCGCGCGTCATAGACCATTTGCACTACCGGATCATCGACGTCTCCACCATCAAGGAGCTGTCCCGCCGCTGGTTCACCCGTGCCTATTTCCAATCCCCGGCCAAGAGCGGCGGACACCGCGCGCTGGGAGACATCAAAGACTCCATCAACGAACTTCGTTACTACCGCGAAGCTGTCTTCGTCCCCTCCCCCGGCCCGGATTCCGCCACCGCCAAGAAGATCGCGGCCGGCATCAGTGCCGTCCCAGCCGACTAGAATGTTAGCTATGCCACTTTCACGCCGGGAATGGCCTAAAGTGGCAAAGGCCAGATGAAAAGCATGTAAACTAGTCTGCGTTGCCTCACTGGTTGGAGACCGGCAGGAACCGCTTGAGCGGGGCCCGTCGGGAGGAACAAGTTGGCACATGGTGGGTATAGCTCAGCTGGCAGAGCGCCTGGTTGTGGTCCAGGAGGTCGCGGGTTCAATCCCCGTTACTCACCCCGAAGGTCCGGCATAGCCGGAAGGAAGAGCCGTCCCGCACGTCGGGACGGCTCTTTGCATGTCCCGCTGCAGCGGGAGTGTTCCCACGGCACCGTCGAGGTGGCAGTGCCCACGCCGGAGAACCTTCGTCCTGACTGAAGGAGAAAAATGACTGTCCGCCCCGTCACCGTCACCGGAGATCCGGTGCTGCACCGCCGCGCCGTCGAGGTGGAGACCTTTGACGATGAACTCCGGGCCTTGATAGCGGACATGTTCGACACGATGGACGAGGCGAACGGGGTGGGCCTGGCTGCTCCCCAAGTGGGCGTTGGCCTGCGGATCTTTACCTACGAGTTTGCCAACGACGACGACGTCCCGCCGCGGGGCGTGCTGGTCAACCCAACGCTGGTGCTCGGCAAGGTCTCCGGCGCGGAACCCGACCCCGACGAGGAAAACGAGGGCTGCCTGTCCGTGCCGGGTCACAGCTACCCGCTGAAGAGGGCGGAGTGGACCCGAGTCCGCGGCTTCGACGCGGACGGCACTCCGGTGGACTTCGAGGCAACCGGTTGGTTCGCCCGCGTGATGCAGCACGAGTACGACCACTTGGACGGCAAGCTGTACATTGACCGGCTCAATGACCGGTGGGGCAAGCGCGCCCGCAAAAACATCAGGAAAGAAGGCTGGGGCATCCCCGGCAACACCTGGCTACCGGGCGTCGATCCGGATCCGTTCGGCCACTGAACCCTTCGTCAGCTGTCGGTGAGGCCCGACTTGTGGTCTTTCTCGCAGCGGCGCAGGTCCTCCAGCGTAATGTCGCGCAGCCGTTTGAGCTCGTCGATGCGCTTCTCCGGCACGCTGCCGCGGGCATATGCATCCTCCGCCGCGTGCAGCAGCCGCTCGGCTTCCTTGTGATTGGCCTGTGCCTGTTCCCACCGCGTCATCTCTACCATGCCGCCATTGTAGGAACGCCGTCCGGCTAAAAGCCATAGCAAAGGCCGGCGGCATTCACTGCCGCCGGCCTCCGCCGTCGTTATTGCTGGATGTGCCCGGTTAGACGGTTTCCGCCACCGGCTCCATCACGGCCGGGAAGATCTTCGGGTTGACCCCGGCGATCTCTTCCAGCACGCGGACCACCTGGCAGCTGTAACCGAACTCGTTGTCGTACCAGACGTAGAGCACGGCGTTCTTGCCGTTGGCGATGGTTGCCAGACCGTCCACCACGCCGGCGCGGCGCGAACCGACGAAGTCGGTGGAGACAATTTCCGGCGAGTTGACGTAGTCAATCTGCTTGCGCAGATCCGAGTTCAGCGACATGCCGCGCAGGTACTCGTTCAGGCCTTCCTTGGTGGCGTCCTGCTCCAAGTTCAGGTTCAGGATGGCCATTGAAACGTCCGGAGTGGGAACTCGGATGGCGTTGCCGGTCAGCTTGCCCTCGAGCTCCGGCAGGGCCTTGGCCACAGCCTTGGCAGCGCCGGTCTCGGTCAGCACCATGTTAAGCGCCGCCGAACGGCCGCGTCTCGTGCCCTTGTGGAAGTTGTCGATCAGGTTCTGGTCGTTGGTGTAGGAGTGGACCGTCTCCACGTGGCCGTGTGCGATGCCGTACTTGTCGTTCAGGGCCTTGAGCACCGGCGTAATGGCGTTGGTGGTGCAGGAAGCTGCGGAAACGATCTTGTCCTCATCCGTGATGTCCGAGTGGTTCACGCCGTGCACGATGTTCTTTAGGCCGCCCTTGCCCGGCGCGGTCAGCACCACGCGCGAGACGCCCGGGCACTGCAGGTGCTGGGACAGGCCGGCTTCATCGCGCCACTTGCCGGTGTTGTCCACCACGATGGCGTCCTTGATGCCGTACTGGGTGTAGTCCACCGACGCCGGGTCGTTGGAGTAGATGAACTGGATCAACGTGCCATTGGCCTGGATGGTGTTGTTCTCTTCGTTCACGGAGATGGTGCCGTCGAACGGGCCGTGCACGGAGTCGCGGCGCAGCAGGCTGGCTCGCTTGATCAGGTCATCGTCGCTGCCCTTGCGCACCACCACGGCGCGCAGGCGCAGACCGTGGCCGCCACCGGAGTGGCCCACCAGGATGCGGGCCAGCAGGCGGCCGATCCGGCCGAAGCCATAGAGCACCACATCGGTGCTGGTGCGCTCGTCCGCACCGTGCTTGCCGACAATATCCGCCAGCTCGGCCCGGACGAAGTCCTTCAGGTCCGTGCCGTCAGCCTCGTTCTTGAACTTAACCAGCAGGCGGGCTAGGTCGACCGAGCCGGCGCCGAGTTCCAGCTCGCTCAGTGCCTGCACCACGGGGAAGGTTTCTTCCAGCGGCAGTTCGGCGTCGTCGATTTGGCGGGCGAAGCGGTGCGCCTTGAGGATGCCCACCACGGACTGGTTGATCAGGCTGCGCCCGTGGATGGAGGTGACCACGTTGTTTTCTCGGTACAACCGGCCGATCATCGGGATCATCGCTTCGGCAAGGGCCTGGCGGTTGCTCCACGCATCTAGGGCCGACTCTGACATCTGGTTCACAGAATTACCTTCCTACATCAGCCGGGTTCTCCCTCGAGCCCGGTTGTCACCGCCGTGGATTTTCACGACGACGCCGCTTTCGCCAGACCATCTGTCCGGTTCCGACGGCATGCCACCGCCAACTGCCGGCGGGAAGCTTTAGGATCTGCGCGGTTTGGCCGCTCGTTGCCAAGCGACGTCAGTCACGCCTACCTGCTATCCATTCTAGGGACTGCTGGAAGCATCGGCGTACGCCTGCAGGTGAACTGCCTCACGTTAACGGGCATCGACCCGTTCGCCGCTCGACTTTGCAACCGCTGCCGAGTAGCTGCTGACTACATGGCCCGACGCGCGTCGGATGGTGTTCTCAAAGACTGGCAGAGCCAGCAGCATGGTGGTCACCGCAGCCAACACCAGGCCAAGGACGAGCACTCCTGTGCTCCCCCACAGGTCTTGGATTGCAGGCAGCGCCTCCGCCACGGCCAGGACAACGAAACCGTGAAGGACGTAGACCGCCAGACTGTGACGGCCGACTCGGGCGACGAACCCCTGCCGGTTCGGGGCTACGCAGAGCAGGGCGGCTATCGCGACAGCTGCTAGGAGCAGCAGCGCCCCTCTGGTGCCCAGACCCAAGGCGTCGGGAGTATCAAGCCGGTCGAAACTGAAGGAGCCATACAGCCATTGGTGCGGAATGTCCTGGCTGTAGACGAGTAGCCAGCCGCCCAGAGCAGCGACAAGGGCAACCGCTTTCCACACCAAGGTCGCCTCCCCCAGGGCGTGAACTATGCGCTTCCCGTAGGTGGCGCCCACTACGAAAAACGGGAGGAAAACCAATGCCCGTGAGAGCGACAATGAATAGCCGACCGAGTCCAAAGCGCCGACTACCAGTGCGATGACAATTGACAGCAAGATGGCCGCCCTGGGGAACCGCGCAATAGCCGGAAGCAGCAGGAGCCACCACATCATCCCGAGCAGGAACCAGAGGATCCAGAACGGCCGCTCGATGGAGAACTGCCGGTCGATGCCCAGAACGCTGACGAAGACAAAGTACAGGGTCTGAAACGCCACCAGAATCACAGCGAAGGTTCCAATGCGCTGGCCCAGCCGGCTTGTCTTGGCGGTCACTCCGGCCAGAAACACAAAGGCCGGCATGTGGAACATGTAAATGCCCGTCAACGCCAGCCGAGTGCCGTC
The DNA here is from genome assembly GCF_022637435.1 of Arthrobacter sulfonylureivorans. NCBI lineage: Bacteria > Bacillati > Actinomycetota > Actinomycetes > Micrococcales > Micrococcaceae > Arthrobacter > Arthrobacter sulfonylureivorans. Next base: position 1,894,355 of record NZ_CP093326.1, on the reverse strand, counting down.
CGCCTTCCAGGAACCGATCTCCTCGAGGAAGTGGCCAAGGACCACCGCAAAAATGAGCAGTCCCTTGGCGGTATCAAGTCGAAGGTTTCGCTGCGACGCCGGAGAAGTCATCCCAACACATTACAAGACCATAACGTGCAGGCCTCTGCTCCCGCACCGGCAGCCAGCGAAACCTGGCGCACACCCCAACGGCGCTAACCAACATTGGGGATATCTGTTGCTGCGGAGGACTGCGAGACTGTGCGGTAGCGAACCCCGCCACGGCCCCCAACTCTGCGGTGGTGTTCGGCAGTCGAAGCGGCCCCGTCGGACTCCCCAAAACTGAACTGCTCCCCGGAAGTTGGACTGAGAAATTCAGTTCCGACTCCCGGGGAGCAGTTTTATGCATGCATGTAGTTCGTTATCCGAGGATCAGCGCGAGTCCGCTGTAGCGTGGTTCGAGCAGGGCATCGCTTATAGGGCGACGGCCAGATTGCTGGGAGTGCCTCACTCGCCGGTCAAGCGGCTTTATCGGCGATGGAGGATTCATGGCCGAGGAGCGTTGATGACCAAGCAGACAAAACAGTCGTATTCGTTCGAGTTCAAGCTCGCTTTGGTTGAGCGGTTCCTCGCTGGTGAGACTGCCCCTGATCTCGCAGCAGAAGTCAGCTTGTCGTCGCCTCGCCTGCTCGAAACCTGGGTACGGGCATATCGCCGTGAGGGTGTGGACGCGTTGCGCCCGAAGCCTAGAGGCAGACCCAGAAAACCCGATGCCCCGGCACCCGCGGAGTTGTCCGAAGTGGAGCGGCTGCGGCTCGAGAACGAACGGTTGCGGGCGGAAGTGGCCTATCTGGGAAAATTGCGGGCCTTGAGGGCGCAGGAACGACGGTGAAGGTTCAGGCCATCATCGCTCTCAAGGCTGACTTTCCTCTCCCGGTTCTGCTGCAGGTCGCCGGCCTCGCCCGGTCGACGTTCTTCTATCACCAGGCCCGCCTTCAGGCCCCGGATCCGCAGGAGGCACTCAAGGCCGCGGTCGCGGAGATCTTCATGAAGAACCATGGCCGGTACGGGCACCGCCGCATCCATACCGAGCTGGTCAAGCAGGGGTGGTCGGTCGCGAAGAAGACCGTGCTGAAGCTGATGCGTTCCCTGCGGCTGGTCTGCAAAGTCCGGCGAAGGAAGCGCTACAACTCCTACCAGGGCGGGCAGGGCGCCGTGGCACCCAACCTGCTGAACCGGGAGTTCGACGCCGATGCCCCGAACCAAAAGTGGGTGACGGATGTGACCGAGTTCAGCGTCGGAGATCGGAAACTCTACCCCTCACCGGTCATGGACCTCTTCGACCGGCAGATCATCTCCTACGCCGTCGGCACGTCGCCGAATCTGCAGCTCACCAACACCTCACTGCGTGAAGCTCTGACAACCCTCGCATGCGGACAGAAACCGCTCGTGCATTCCGACCAGGGCTTCCAGTACCAGCACCTCTCATGGCGGCATCTTCTGAAGAACGCCGGCGCCGTCCAGTCGATGTCCCGCAAAGGTAACTGCTTCGACAACGCGGTGATGGAGAACTTCTTCGGACACCTCAAGGAAGAACTCTTCCACCACGTCCAATTCCTCAACATCGAGGCGCTGCAGTCCGCACTGCATGAGTACATGCACTGGTACAACACCGAAAGGATCTCAACAAAGCTCAAGGGCCTGAGCCCGGTGCAATACCGTGCTCAGGCCCTCGCAGCCTAGGCTCTTATTTAGCCGGTCCAACTTTCGGGGCCCAGTTCAAACCTGGCGGGGCTGCTTCCTTGTGGAACTGCCGCTTTGGTCCCCGGTCGGGGCGAAAATTTGTGGGACGGGTTGGCCTATGAGCCGGGTTCTGTCACCTGCGGCAGTTGCCCGCCGCCGGGTGGCGATCATCCATCTAGGAGCACCGTTGCCGGCGCCCTCAAGCGGCCTACCCGGACACTCGGGCGAGCAGCCCTCGATCGTGCCCTGTCTGGCCTTGCTCCGGGTGGGGTTTACCTAGCCGCCCCGGTCGCCCGGCGCGCTGGTGGTCTCTTACACCGCCGTTTCACCCTTACCAGGTGCTGCACGAGGCAGCCCTGGCGGTCTATTTTCTGTGGCACTTGCCTGCGGGTTTCCCCGAGTGGGCGTTACCCACCACCCTGCCCTGCGGAGCCCGGACTTTCCTCGGCAGACGAATCTTCGCAGACCCGTCCGACGCGATCGCCCGGCCAACCCGTCCCGCCTTCAGGATACGGCCTGCTCCCCCGCCGCCAGTAATCTGCTCAGCTTCTTCCGGATTCACTGAATGACGACGGCGGGGTTCCCGCCTTTCGTGCGGCGGTGCAGTACGACGGTAGGCTGCTACGGTGCTGATTCTGCTTCCGCCTTCCGAAGGAAAGACCGCTGCTGCCAAGGGACATCCGTTCGACCTGCACGAACTGCAGTTCCCGGAGCTCAATCCGGCACGCGAGGAAGTACTGGCCGCCCTCGCCCACATCAGCCACAGTCCGGACGCTTTGGCGCAGCTGGGCGTCGGCGCATCGTTGGCTGCGGAAGTGGAGCGCAATACCCGGCTCCACAACGAACCGTCCGCCCCTGCACACACCGTGTACTCCGGCGTGCTGTACGACGCCCTGGGCTACCGGAGCATGACCGCCACACAGAAGCGCAAGGCGGACGCCGCCGTCGTCGTTATCTCAGCACTCTGGGGTGCGATCGGTTTCGCGGACAGCATTCCGGCCTACCGGCTGTCCATGGCCGTGGGACTTCCGGAAACCGGGAAGCTGGCCTCGTACTGGAGGAAGCGGCTGCCCACGGCGTTGGACACCCACGCGGAGGGGCACCTGCTGGTCGACTGCCGCTCCAGCACCTACGCGGCGGCCTGGACGCCGGAGCCGGCCCGCACCGTGGTGGTCAACGTGTTCCAGGAACGCAACGGCAAGCGCACTGTCGTCTCACACTTTGCCAAGCACACTCGCGGCGAACTGGCCCGCCATCTGCTCACCCGCCGCGGCAAGGCGCCCGAGACGCCGGCCGCACTGCTGAAGGCGGCGCAGGAAGTCTGGCAAGCGGAGCTGGTGGCAGGCACGGCCCGCAAGGCGCACGCGCTGAACATTGTTCTGGGCGAATAGATCTCCACGCGGGCCTGGCGGCCCTTGGTCGATCACCGGAATGCTTGACTGACGCCCCTTGGTCGATCACCGGAAGGCTTGACTGGCGGCCCTGGGTCGATCACCGGGTTGCTTGACTGGCGGCCCTTGGTCGATCACCGAGTGGGGTTCGAGGCCGGGTAACCCGCGAGTTTGCCTGCCGTTCACCAAGGCCGCGTAGTTTCGGTGCGTCCGGGTACTTAAAGCATTGATGGAGGCGTTGGGGGCGCATGTCCGAACGAGAGCTAGATTTTGTCCACAGCGGCGTGCTGGTGCAGTACAAACGGCGCGCGGCGAAGCTGGACCGGCGCCACCTGATCGTCATGTTTGCGGGGGTCGGGCGGCTGGACAGCTACGAGTTTGACGGCAGGGCTTCCAGCGACAGCCAGGCGCACTGGCTCTGGATCAAGGACAAGTTCGACGGGCAGCACGCGTACTACCTGTGCCGGAATATGGACTTCTCCATTGAGCGGGCCGTGGTCGCGCTGATCGAGGCAGAGCTGCAGCGGCTGGGGCTGAGCCGAAAAGAATGCACGCTGGCGGGTTTCTCCAAGGGCGGGTTCGCCGCGCTGTATCTGGGCATCAAGTACAACTTCGGCAATATCCTGGCCAGTGCCCCGCAGATCTACGCCGGCACGCATACCCGCGGGAACCGGCCCAAGATCTTCGCGCATCTGACCGGCGGTGGCGGGCAGGCGGAGCTCGAGTCGCTGGACGGGCTGCTGCCTGACGCGGTGGCAGCTGATGAGCAGACGGAGAAGAACATCTACCTGTTCAGCTCCCCGCGGGACCAGTTCCACGCGGGGCAGATAGTGCCGGCGCTGCCGATGTTCGCCAAGTACCCGAACTTCAACTACATCGAGACAGATTCGGATCTGGTCAACGAGCACACGGATGTGACCCGCTACAACGTGCCGCTGATCCTGGCCACGCTTTACGCGCTCGCAGAGAACGTTGCGCCGCGCTACGGCACGGTGCGCAACGGCGACCGGATGCCGTCCCAGTTGCGCAGCGAGGTGCTGGCGCGGCAGCGGGAGGCCGGTAACGCCGTCGCCAATCTCACCGGCGTGCGGCTGTCTGGCTCGGTGTTCTTCCCGGAGGGGGTGGGCTTCCTGCGCGGGCACGCCACCGAGGATTGGGCCGATTTGGCCAGCACGCTGGTGCTCGCTGGGGAAGCTTCCCGGCACGAGTTTGCGCTGGGTGGGAACGAGGACGCGGGCACCTCCTTCCGGTACTTCCAGCAGGCCTACTGCAATTACCGGCTGGCTCGGTTTTCCTCGCGCAAGCACCAGGGCATCGACTTGGCCGGGCTGCCGGCGGGAACGTACGACCTGCGGCTGCGGCTGATGGCCCCGGACCGGGAGGCCGAGCAGCCGCTGGCCACGGGCACGCCGCTGAGCACCGAATCCCAGCGGGACGGACGGCTGTATCGCTTCCGCACCCGGCCCGGCGGCGCCGTGCTGGATGTGCGGCCGGTCCTCGGCACCGCACCGCAAGAGGCCTACTTCCGGCTGCGCACCAGCTGGGCACGCGGGCAGCGCGTGCACCTGGACGGGGACTTCGCCGTCCGCGGGGTGGAAGTCCCCGACAGCAAGGCCGCCCGCTACTACCTGGTGCTGCACGGACCCGCCGGCACCCAAGCCTTCGCTCTGGCCGCCGGCGGCTTCCGCGGGGACACGAACGTCTTCGGCGACGGGCTGAGCGACTACTCCGGCGCGCATTTCGGCACCCGCAAGGGCGCCGGCGTGGACATCTCCGCGCTGCCGCCGGGAACCTACCACGCCGCCGTCAGCCTCAGCTGCGCCGGCGGACTCTACACCCTCCCCACCGGCAAAACCGTACAGATCCGGACCGCCGACGCCGGCACCACCGCCGCCATGCACGACACCGCACCCGGACCGGCGTCGTTCCGGAGCGGGATCGTCCGTCTGGCGCCATCGGCGCTCCGGCGCCGGATCAAGCGCCGGCTGGCCCGGCGGTAACTTCGGCTCCGCACCCCGCGGTCGGCAGGTGTTTCCCCGGCGTTCATCCGGGCGCAGTAGCTTCGCAGGCATGCCCCAACGCGAACAGGACTTTCTGCACAACGGCGTCCTGGTGGAATACAAGACGCGCGAAGCCAAGCCGGACCGGCGTCACCTGATCGTCATGTTCACGGGGCTCCGGCCGCGGGACACCTACGACTTCGACGGTCAGTCCACGCAGGAGAACCAGGCCAACTGGCTGTGGATCAAGGACAAGTTCGGGCCGCAGCCCGCCTACACGCTGTGCCGGGACATGGACTTCGCCGTCGAACAGGCAGTGATCGCGCTGATCGACGCGGAGTTGCAGCGGCTGGGCCTGAGCCGGAACGAATGCACCCTTGCGGGAATCTCCAAGGGCGGTTTCCCCGCGCTGTACTACGGGATCAAGTACAACTTCGGCAATATCATCGCCTGCGCCCCGCAGGTCTACGTCGGCACGCACACCCGCCGGAACCGTCCCAAGACCTTTGCGCACATGACAGGGGACGGCGGGGACCGGGCGCAGGAACTGCTCGACGCGCTGATTCCGGACGCCATTGCCGCGGACCAGGGCACGGACAAGAACATTTACCTCTTCAGCTCGCTGCAGGACCAGTCCCACGCCGCGCAGACGGGCCGGGCGCTGCCGCTGTTCGCCAAGTACCCGAACTTCAACTACGTCGAGACGGACTCGGACCTGGTCTGGGACCATGCCGGGGAAATCCGCTACAACCTGCCGTTGATGCTCTCCGTCATGGCCGCAGTGGCCGACAACACCCCGCCGCGGTTCGGCGCGGTGCGCAACGGCAATCGGATGCCGTCCCAGTTGCGCAGCGAGGTGCTGGCGCGGCAGCGGGAAACCGGCTCCGCCGTCGCCCATCTCACCGGCGTGCGGCTGTCCGGCTCGGTGTTTTTCCCGGAGGGTGTGGGGTTTCTGCGCGGGCACGCCATCAAGAGCCGCGCTTCGCTGGCCGCCATGCTTGTCCTCTCCGGCGATGGGATCCGGCAGGAGCACGAGTTGGCCGGCGCCAGTGATCCGGCGATCTCTTTCAGGTACTACGAGGAAGCCGCCTGCGACTACAAACTGGCGAAGTTCACGTCCCCGGACAAACGCGGCCTCGACCTGGCCGGGCTGCCGGCGGGATCGTACGAGCTGCGGCTGCGGCTGATGGCCCCGGACCGGGAGGCCGAGCAGCCGCTGACCTCGGGCACACCGCTGAGCACCGAATCCCAGCGGGACGGACGGCTGTACCGCTTCCGCACCCGGCCCAGCAGCGCCGTGCTGGATGTGCGGCCGGTCCTCGGCACCGCACCGCAAGAGGCCTACTTCCGGCTGCGCACCAGCTGGGCACGCGGTCCGCGGGTGCACCTGGACGGGGACTTCGCCGTCCGCGGGGTGGAAGTCCCCGACAGCAAGGCCGCCCGCTACTACCTGGTGCTGCACGGGCCCGCCGGCACCCACGCCTTTCCGCTGGCCGCCGGCGGCTTCCGCGGGGACACGAACGTCTTCGGCGACGGGCTGAGCGACTACTCCGGCGCGCACTTCGGCACCCGCAAGGGCGCCGGAGTGGACATCTCCGCGCTGCCGCCGGGAACCTACCACGCCGCCGTCAGCCTCAGCTGCGCCGGCGGACTCTACACCCTCCCCACCGGCAAAACCGTACAGATCCGGACCACCGACGCCGGCACCACCGCCACTCTGCGTGACACCGCTCCCCTGCGGCGCCGAGACTTGAGGCCGGTCCAGCCGAGGGAACTCCAGCGGAGGATCAGGCGCAAGATCAGACGCCGACTGTCCCGCCTGGTAATGCGCTGACCAGCCCCTCCTGCGCCTTTATCCGCATGGTCCTTAAGGCTTATATTGGGCGTGCGCTCGAAGCCGCCATTCATCGGTGACCGGGGGCATTGCCACTGCCGGCGTGACCGTAGGGGAGGCACAGTGTCCTCGATTCAGCACCCCGTCCGGCGCCGGGCCGTCCTGGGCCTGGTACTGGCCGCGGTCCCCTGTGCGGTAGCCGCCGACCTCTCCGGCCATCCTGCGGCGCTGATGACGGCCGACCCCGCCCGCTCCGGCGCGCCGGAGATGGCCTGCTGGGGTTCATCGACCGCTGCAGGAATGTCCCCGGATTTGGCGCTCCTGGCCTCTGCCTACGGAATGACGTACTTCAATGGAGGCGCCGGCGGTCAGACCGCAGAACAGATCCTCGCGCGGCTGGGGTCCCGGCCGGCGCGCGTTGGCGCCGGTGTCATTCCGGCCTCCGGCGCCGTCCTCATGTCCTCACCGTCGCTGAGCCCCAAGGATGCTGCATCGTTCAGCGCTGCGGGCGCCCTCGCGGGCATCCAAGGGAAGCTTTCCAAGGCCCACGGTGCACAACCTGGCTACAGCTTCCGCCGCAGCCAGCCCGGCAATCGCCTGCGGATCCCTGACGGAACCCCGTTTATCTCCGCCGAGGGCAACGAGTTCAGGGCCGGCATCAGCCACCTGAGCATTGGCAAGAACAACCTCACCGGCAAACACCACGCTACGACCGACCCGGACACCATTATCGAGTGGACCCAGACGGCTGACGAGTGGCTTTCAGCCGCCGGCGGACACGTGCTCGTCTGGGGGCACTTCGTCAACACCGGAACGCACGCATCGTCGCCCGTGCGACGGCGCATCAACCGCGTGAATGATGCCCTGGCGGCGCGGTACGGTCCGCGGTACGTGGATCTGGACCGACTGCTGACACACCGAGGTGTTTGGGAGATGGCCGGCGTCCGGCCGACACCGGAGGACCTGATGGAACAGGCGCGGGGCAACAAGCCGCCCAGACTCTCCAGCAACCGTGCGCACCTGAATACGGCGGGGTATGCGGTCCTGCGCCGCGTGATCGAGGGCAAGCTCGACGATCTGGGCTGGCTTCCGCCAAGCCGATAGCTGCCGCCTCCGGGCGGCACCCGACCCGAAAATGCGGGCTAGCTGTTCCACTCCTCCGAGCGGATGAGGATGCAGCCGGAGTCCGGGCAAAAGACGATGTCGTCGGCGGCGGCCTTGCGGATGTCGGAAAGATCGCCGGCGCTCAGTTGCATGCCGGAGCCTTCGGACTTGCCGTGGAACAGGCGGGCGGCGCCGATGCCGCGGTGGGCCAGGGTCTTTTCGTAAACGGCCAGCAGGGCCGGTTCGAAGCTGCCGGCTAGTTCCTTCCGGTCCGCCGACACCGCGCCGCGTTCGCTTTCGATCCCGGCAAGTTCATCGTCGCGGGTGCGTTCCAGGCCGGACAATTCCGCGCGCAGCTGGTCGTTGGATTGCTGGTGCTCGGTGTGGCGGGTCCGCAGCGTCTCCAGCCGCTCCATGACTTCCAGCTCCACGTCTTCCAGGTCGCTGCGGCGCTTGTTCAGCGAGACCAGTTCGTGCTGCAGCGCGGTGAGGTCCTTGGGGGTACCCGATCCGCTGTCCAGGCGCTTCTGGTCGCGTTCGATCCGCGATTGGACCGTCTCCACGTCCGCTTCGGCGCGCTTCAGTTCACGCTCGGTGTCCTCGATCTCCGTGTTCAGGGCGACCAGTGACGATTCGGCAGCGGACAGCTTCTCCACCAGCGCATCGATCTCGGCGTTCTTGGCAGTGGCTGCAGCGCGGCGGCTCAATTGAGTGAGCTTGCCATCGAGTGCCTGCAGGTCGAGCAACCTGAGTTGCTCGGAAGCCGGTGCCTTCGCCATGTACGTCCTTTCAACACGCTGCGGAACCGTTGCGGTTCAGCTTCGTCCTAGCCTACCGTCCGGACGCGGCGCTGTTAGCCCGGCGTGAGGACGAAATCCCACGGGTCGGTGTTGGTCATGCTGACCTTGACCTCCACCGTGTAGCCCTGATCGGTCAGGACGTTGTCCAGCGCCGCGGAAGCCGGCGTCAGCCAGAGCCACTCGCTGCCGAAATGCGAGACATCGATCAGGTACGGCCGGCCATCCACCGTTCCTTCGCGCGCCTCGGAGGCGGGATGATGGCGCAGATCTGCCGTGACATACACATCCGCCCGGGACATCCGGACCTGGTCGAACAGCGAGTCGCCGGCGCCGCCGCAGACGGCCACGCTGCGGATGATTCCGTTCCGGTCGCCGGCCACCTTCACTCCCCCGGCAACGGCCGGCAGGATGCTGAAGACCTGCTCGGCGAATTCGCCCAGGGTCCTGGCTTCGGCCAGCTCCCCCACCCGTCCGATGCCTTCTTCGGGCAGACCGTTGTCGGCCGGAGACAACGGCCGGACGTCCTGCAGGCCCAGGGCATCGGCCAGTACGTCGGAGACTCCGCCCACGGCGCTGTCCCCGTTGGTATGGACGGTGACCAGGGCGCAGCCGTTCTCGATCAGCCGGTGCACGGCGTCGCCCTTGAAGCTGGAGGTTGCCACCGAGTTGACTGGCTTCAGCAGCAGCGGGTGGTGCGTGAGCAGCAGGTCGGCGCCCCATTCGATGGCTTCGGTGATCACGTCGGCGGTGGGATCCACGGCGAACATGATCTTCCGTACGTCGGCCGAGGGGCGTCCGACGACGGGGCCCACGGCGTCCCACTGCTCGGCCAGCGATTCGGGCCACAGTTCCTCGATGGCCAACAGCACGTCGCCAAGGACCGGTGTCTTCGGCTGCGCTTCGTCCGTTGCGGCGGCGTCCGTGTCCACGGGGTTTTCAGTTCCCGCTGGCAACTCGGTTCCTTCCGAGGCTTCGGTGCCCGCTGGGCTCTCTGTTCCCGCTGAAGTTGTGGATCCCGCGGGGGCTTCGGTGTCCCCGGTGCGGAGCAGTTCGTCGTCGACCATAGGTCCTTTTCTACCCCATCCGGCGCGGGCCCGCCCACACGCCCTGAGCGTAAGACTGACGCCCCGGGAACATTCGAGGGGTCCATGACATTGTTTAACCCATGAAGACTTTTGTGCTTGGCGGTGGCTGCTTTTGGTGCCTGGACGCGGTGTACAACATGACCCGCGGCGTGACGGACGTGGTTTCCGGCTATACCGGCGGCGCCGTGAAGAACCCGTCCTATGAGGCGGTCTGCGCCGGAACCACCGGCCATGCCGAGGTCGTCGCGGTCACGTTCGACGAAACGGTAGTGCCCGAGGACGTGATCCTGGGCATGTTCTTCGCTTCGCATGACCCCACCACGCTGAACCGCCAGGGGTACGACGTCGGCACGCAGTACCGCTCGTCGATGTTCTACATCGATGACGAGCAGAAGCAGACCTTCGTTTCGGCGATCGAACGGGCGCAGGCGGACTGGCGGGATCCGATCGTGACCGAGGTGGTCCGGCTGCCGGAGTTCTACCCGGCGGAGGAATACCACCAGAACTTCTACGCCAAGTATCCCCACGTCGGCTACTGCCAGGTGATCATCAATCCCAAGCTGGCCAAGGCCCGTAAATATTACGCCGAATGGCTCATCGCATAGCAGGCTGCTCAGCGCCCTGACTAGGCTGAAAGAAGTTTTGTTACTCCCATCGCTGTAGCGGCCTCCGGGCCAGAAGGCAGGAACACCCATGGCACCGATTTACGACGACGTCACCCAGGTTGTAGGACGCACCCCGCTGGTGCGCCTGAACCGGCTCACCGAAGGCCTGCCGGCCCAGGTGGCCGTGAAGCTGGAGTTCTACAACCCGGCCAACTCGGTGAAGGACCGGATCGGTGTGGCCATTGTTGACGCCGCCGAAAAGGCTGGAGCCCTGAAGCCGGGCGGCACCATCGTGGAGGGCACGTCCGGCAACACCGGCATCGCGCTGGCCATGGTCGGCGCGGCCCGGGGCTACAAGGTCATCCTGACCATGCCGGAGACCATGTCCACCGAACGCCGCGTGATGCTGCGCGCCTTCGGTGCCGAGATTGTGCTGACCCCGGGCTCCGAGGGCATGCGCGGTGCCGTGGAGAAGGCCAAGGAAATCGTGGCCAACACCGAGAACTCCATCTGGGCGCAGCAGTTCGCCAACGAGGCCAACCCGCTGATCCACCGCACCACCACCGGCGAGGAAATCTGGGCCGACACCGACGGCAAGGTGGACATCCTGGTGGCCGGCATCGGCACCGGCGGCACCATCACCGGCGCCGGCGGCCTGCTCAAGGAGCGCAAGCCCAGCGTCCAGATCATCGCCGTCGAGCCGGAAGACTCCGCCATCCTCACCGGCGGCAACCCCGGTCCGCACAAGATCCAGGGCCTCGGCGCCAACTTCATTCCGGAGGTGCTGGACACCAGCATCTACGACGAAGTGCTGGATGCCCCGACGTCGGCGTCGGTCGCCGTCGCGCGCGAGCTGGGCATCAAGGAAGGCATCCTCGGCGGCATCTCCTCCGGTGCTGCAGTCTGGGCGGCGCTGGAAGTGGCCAAACGGCCGGAGAACGCCGGTAAGCTGATCGTGGCCGTGGTGCCTGACTTCGGTGAGCGCTACATTTCCACGCTCCTGTACGACGACATCCGCGGCTAAATTAGCTTCCCTGCGCCAGACGGGCGGCGGCCGTTTTCCGGGCTGCCCGCGGCGCGATGTCCGATCAGAAAGAGCACATGGGTTTCCTAGCGCGACTGCGTGAAGACCTCGAGGCCGCCCGGTCGCACGACCCGGCGGCCAGGGGCCGCGTGGAGAATTTCCTGGCCTACTCCGGATTGCACGCCATCTGGATCCATCGGCTGACCCACAAAATGTGGGCCAACCCGTCGCTGCGGCTGCCGGCCCGACTGATCTCGCAGGCCGGCCGTTTCCTGACCGGCATCGAGATCCACCCCGGTGCGACCATCGGCCGCCGGTTCTTCATCGACCACGGCATGGGCGTGGTGATCGGTGAAACCGCGGAGATCGGTGAGGACGTGATGATCTACCACGGCGTCACCCTCGGCGGCCGTTCGCTGGCCAAGGTCAAGCGCCATCCCACCATTGGCGACCGCGTGGTCATCGGCGCCGGTGCCAAGGTGCTGGGACCCGTGGTCATCGGTGCGGACAGCGCCATCGGGGCCAACGCCGTGGTGGTCAAGGACGCCCCGCCGGAATCCATCATCACCGGCATTCCGGCCACCTTCCGGCACCGGGATCCGCAGCGCGAAACCAAGCCCGCCGTGGACCCGGCCGAATACATCGATCCGGCGATGTGGATCTAACACCCACTGCCTGACAAACCGTTGAACCTGACGAGAGGACAGAGCCTTGGGTGAATCGATTCGCATTGGTATTGCCGGCTACGGAAACCTGGGCCGCGGCGTGGAGGCCGCGGTGGCCAAGAACCGCGACATGCAGCTGGTTGGGGTCTTTACCCGCCGGAATCCCGCGGAGCTGGCCACGCTGCACGCCGAGACCTCCGTGAACACCATGGATGACCTTGCCGCGCATGAGGACCGGATCGACGTGCTGATCCTGTGCGGCGGCTCCAAGGAGGACCTGCCGCAGCAGGGACCGGTCATGGCGGCCCGCTTCAACACGGTGGACAGCTTCGACACGCATGCCCGCATCCCGGAGTACTTCGAGACCGTCGATGCCCCGGCGCGCGCCGCGCGGAAGACCGCGCTGATTTCGGCCGGCTGGGACCCCGGGATGTTTTCCATCAACAGGGTCTACGGCGAAGCCCTGCTGCCCGACGGCGACACCTACACATTCTGGGGACGTGGTCTCAGCCAGGGCCACTCCGACGCCATCCGCCGGGTACCCGGTGTGGCCGCCGGTGTCCAGTACACCCTGCCGTCCGAGGCCGCCATCGAGCAGGTCCGCAACGGCAGCCGCCCACAGTTGGAAACGCGGCAGAAGCACACCCGCGAATGCTTCGTGGTGCTGGCCGACGGCGCCGACCCCGCTTCGGTCCGCGAGGCCATCGTGACCATGCCGCACTACTTTGACCAGTACGACACCGAAGTCCACTTCATCACCGCCGATGAGTTGGCCCGCGACCACAGCGCCATGCCGCACGGCGGCATGACCATCCGCAGCGGCAACACCAGCGACGACCACGCACAGGTCATCGAATACGGACTCACCCTGGAGAGCAACCCGGAATTCACCGCCAGCGTCCTGGTGGCCTACGCCCGGGCAGTGCACCGGCTGAACCAGCAGGGCCAGTTCGGCGCCGTCACCGTCTTCGACGTCCCGCCCGGCCTCCTCTCCCCCAAGTCCGCCGCTCAGCTGCGCGCCGAACTGCTATAGCCGTCCAGCCCCACGGCCAGGCTCGACGGTGCGGAAGGAACGCTCAAGCGGCCACTCTGCTTCAGGAAGGCAGACAAGCCGCTTGTTACGTCAAAGCCCTACTCGCGGACGAGTGTTCCGCATCTATGGACTTTGAACCCTTTGGCGTCCTTGGGGATCTCAACTATGGTTCGTGCCGACCCGATGTAGTTGTCCCGCAGGTCATCAAGATCCTCGGTGAAGTCGTCCAGCGTCGCCCAGTAGCACGAGTTTCCCTTGCCATTGCTCACGTAGGTGCCGGCCTTGATATCTACACCGACCCTGTAAGTCCCGTCCTTGGTGATTTTGCTAGCATTCGCGCCGCTGCTGGAAACGGTCTTCCAGTTACCACAGCGGCTGGTCTTGAATCCCTTATCCGAGGCCTTGATACGCACGTAAGTGTTGCCGGTTCCAAAGTAGTTGTTGTTGATGTCCGATAGAGAGCCGGAAAACCCTTGAAGGGTCGCCCAGTAGCATCCATCGCTGCTGCTCGCTTTGTACAGCCCGGGTTTAATACCCGTTCCAACTTTGTACGTTCCGTCGCGGCTGATGACGGTCCTGGGGGGAACCGAAATGGAAACCGCCTTGCTGGCGAAGCTCGTCGGGGAAAAACTGCTGCGCTTCACCGTGACCCGGGCAGAAATCCTCTTGCCACGATCCAACATAGTGAGCTTGTAGCTTGATTTCGTCGCGCCCTTGATCTTCGCAGCCCCTCGGTACCACTGATATCCATACAACGACGGTGTTGCCGAATATCTGCCCTTGCTCACCTTCAGCGTGTGTCCGGCTTTCTTGATTCCGGTAATTTTGGGCGCAGTCTTGATGGAGAACGACGCCTTACCGATCTTCGCCGATTTGGCAGACGTCTTATACGTCGCATAACCAGATCTGGTGACGGTCATGCCAACCTTCATGGTCTTGCCGATATCGGTTTTGGTCAGCTTGTAGCTGGCCTTGGTGGCGCCGTTGATCTTGCTGGAGCCGCGGTACCACTGGTAGGTAGCTTTCGCCCCGCTGGGCCACTTCGTGCTGACCTTCAGAGTCGAACCGTACTTGGCCGTCCCGCTCACTGTGGCTGCTTGGGCTGGCTTAAGTGAACCAGCCTCTATCTTCTTGGCTGCCGACGTCTTGAAAAGGGTTGTATATCCAACCTTGGTGGCTGTTACCTTCACAGCCACCGACTGGTTGACGTCCGCAGCCGAAGGGCTGTAGTTGGACTTGGTGGCCCCGCTGATGATCTTTCCGTTGCGCAGCCATTGGTAACCAAATGTGACATTGGGCGACCAAGTGCCCGGTTGTGCGGTGAGAGTTTTACCTACGGCTGAGGCCCCCCCGATAGTCGGGGTACCTGTCTTGGTGAACGCCTTCCCGATCACTATCCCGCCATCAACGTCGTACTCCTGGGCTTCATCATCCGGCCAAAAGACCCAGCCCCTGACGGACAGCCTCTTTCCGACCGCGTTTGCCGGAATGGTGAAGACATAAGGATATTCCGGACCCCAGGAGTCGACATCCTGCCAGACACCGTCGAGATACCACTCGACGCCCCAGTCAAAGGCTTGTTCCAAGTCACCGATATTCAGCCGCACGGTAGAACCGGCTTTCACCGAACCAGATATCGAAGGCTGCGGCACGACTGTGACTGTGGAGACCGAAACCGGGCTTGACCCTGGGGCAGCGACGGCTGCAGGAGCGGCGATGAACCCTCCACCAATGAGAGCCGCCACGGCCAATGTTGTAATGCTTTTCCTTCGCCAGAAGCGGCGGCCCGTATCCAAGCGCCCATCTAGATAAGACATCTATGTCCTCTTCCCCAACTAAAGTGCGACTGTCCCGCTTCGATACGAGACCAACCACAGAATAAGCGTTGTTAGTGACGAATCAGTATTCGGGTTGTTGCACGCCATGACGTGGGTAAAGCGCCAGCTGCTGCTGATCGGCCTCAGGAATAGATTCCAGTTCCGCGGATCTATCGCTAAATCACTTTGTACCGGGTTGATTCAATGGCGCTCTTCGGACAATCGGTGGGGTCAGGGGGGGTCTGTGACCTGTGGTTGAATTCGCGTCGCTACCACGGCCTAGGTTGGATGTCAGTTCGTGGTGGGGACCAGGCGCGACCACTGATAATAAGGCACCTTTCAGTATGGGCACCCGCTACGGGTGCAACCCGACTTCGGTACCTTTGCAGTTCGATGCCGAGGAGAAAACGGCCAATTGCACGGCCTACGGAGAGTGGGTACTGGATGAGACTTCGGGCGATGCGTTCGATCTGGTCGTTACGTCGGAACGCCAATCCGTTCCGGTCCAGAGCGAGTCGTGGGACAGCACTGAAGAAGCTGCCGTTGAAGGCTACCAGGATTACCTGTCCCGTTGGGCGGACAGCGGCGCCAACGTTCTAGTGATCAAGGATCCGCCCTACCCGGGCAACACCATCGATTCGATTCCGGACTGCCTCGCCGAGAACCCCGGCAATGCGCAGGAATGTTCGGGCACGAGGGAAGAGTGGCATTGGATGGACCCCGTCACCACGGCAGCCCTGGATATGGGCCACACAAGGATCCATACCGTGGACATGGACGGATACTTCTGCGCCGATGGCTCCTGCCCTGCCG
This sequence comes from Arthrobacter sulfonylureivorans, assembly GCF_022637435.1. Lineage (NCBI taxonomy): Bacteria > Bacillati > Actinomycetota > Actinomycetes > Micrococcales > Micrococcaceae > Arthrobacter > Arthrobacter sulfonylureivorans. The sequence continues at coordinate 1,878,462 of NZ_CP093326.1, read as the reverse complement.
TTGTCGGTTCAGTAGTCACCTACTTCGATGCCTCGCACATCACGGCTACGTACCTGGAACGTCCGATTCTCCAGGCTTTGCGTCACTAATCAGCGGCTGGGGTCTAGTTCAAACGGCAACGCCCGGTGGCTACGCGGCCACCAACCGATTTGTTCCGTGGGGTGCCGCCGCTACCGGCATCCTGTCCCAAGGTCCGCCAGAACGTTCGTCGCTCAAGTAGATCAAGTGTTGCCCGCGTACACGGAGCACTGTGTTCGGACGTGGCGTATAAGCCGAATGCCCCGCAACTGCTTGAGCAGTTGCGGGGCATTCGGTCCTGGGGATCTCCACGCGGTTGCAGAGCAACCTTGGTCGATCAGCGTTGGGGAATCCTTGGGCCTTCACCGGTCGGGACAACCTTTTGGTCACCGCGTGATTAGTGCGTGTCGACCGCTTCGACCTCGGACTTGTCTCCACTCCAGAGGGTGTGGAAGGTGCCTTCGGCGTCGGTACGGCCGTAGGTGTGCGCGCCGAAGAGGTCGCGGAGGCCCTGGGTCAGGGCGGCGGGCAGCCGCTTGCGGCGCAGTCCGTCGTAGTAGGCCAGCGAGGAGGAGAAGACCGGCACGGGGATGCCCAGCTGCACGGCGGTGGCCACCACGCGGCGCCAGGCCGGGACGGCAGCACCGATGGCTTCGGCGAAGGCCGGCGCAAAGAGCAGGTTCTCCGGCTTGGAGTCGCCGGCATAGGCCTTCATGATGTCGTCCAGCAGTTCGGCGCGGATGATGCAGCCCGCTCGCCAGAGCGAGGCGATCTCGTCCAGCTTCAGCTCCCAGCCGTACTCGCCGGCGGCGGAGCCAAGCATGTCGATGCCCTGGGCGTAGCTGACCAGCTTCGAGGCGAACAGCGCCTGGCGCACGTCCTCGACGAAGCTCTGCGGCACTTCGACGTCCTCCTCGTGACCGGTCAGGACGTCCTGGGCGATGGCGCGCTGGCCGCGCTGCGAGGACAGGCCGCGGGCGAAGACGGATTCGGCGATGCCGGAGACCGGCGAGCCGAGCTCCAGCGCCGAGACGACGGTCCAGCGGCCGGTACCCTTCTGGCCGGCCGAGTCAACGACGACGTCGACGAACGGCTTTCCGGTCTTGACATCCGTGTGGGCCAGCACCTCTGCGGTGATTTCGATCAGGAAGGACGAAAGCTCGGTCTTGTTCCAGGCAGTGAAGATCTCAGCCTGCTGCTGCGGCTCCAGGCCGGCTCCGGTGCGGAGCAGGTCGTAGGCCTCGCCAATGACCTGCATGTCCGCGTATTCGATGCCGTTGTGCACCATCTTCACGAAGTGGCCCGCGCCGTCGGTGCCGATCCAGCGGCAGCAGGGCTCGCCGTCGTACTTGGCCGAGATCTTTTCCAGCATGGGTCCGAGCGAGTCATAGGACTCGCGGGAGCCGCCGGGCATGATGGACGGGCCCAGCAGCGCGCCCTCCTCGCCGCCGGAAACGCCGATGCCCACGAAGTGCAGGCCCTTCTCGGCCAGCGACGCTTCGCGGCGGCGGGTGTCCTCGTAGTGCGAGTTGCCGGCGTCGATGACGATGTCGCCTTCCTCCAGCAGCGGGACCAGCTGCTCGATCACCGAATCCACCGGCTTGCCGGCCTTGACCATGATCAGCACGCGCCGCGGCTTCTGCAGGTTGTCCACCAGTTCCTGCAGCGATTCGGTGCGGATGAAGTCGCCCTCGTCACCGTGCGCCTGCAGCAGCGCGTCCGTCTTTGCCACCGAGCGGTTGTGCAGGGCGACCGTATAGCCGTTGCGGGCAAAGTTCCGTGCCAGGTTGGCACCCATGACGGCCAGACCTGTCACACCTATGTGTGCGCTCATTGAATCTCCAAGTGTGGGCGGTCCCCGCGGGCAGGGACGTCAGCGAACAGCCCGAGCGGGCCGAGGTTCCTCAACAAGCCTAGTCGCGACCGGCCACACGGGCTAAGTGGCCCGGCGTTACCTTGCGCTCATTCGCCCGATGTCGTGGAGGGGCGGAAGCGCAGCCAGGCGTCGATGGCCTCATCACCGGCAGCTTCTTCGGCGGGAGCACCCGGGCCGGCAGCGGCACCGGCATTGTCCTCGCCCGTTTCGACGTCGAGCGGCATGACCAAAGGAGCCTCTGGATTGAAGACGTTGTGCTGGGTTGCCGCGAGCAGCGTGCTTTCCTCCACCAGGTCCCGCCGCGACATCTGGCCCGGGTCCTGCACCGACCACGGCCAGCGATGGGTCCCGCAATAGGCGCAGCGTCTGGACGTGACCGTGCGCGTGTGGATGAAGGTGTGGCCTGCACTGCGGCAGAATCTGTCCAATGTTGCCCCCAACGAAAACCAGCATGACCGGTACAGCTTTACAGACGGTCGGGTGGTTGTGGAGGGTTCGAAAGCTCCGTTGCTTAACCGTTATTGCATGACGCAACGTCGGCTCAGCCTTGGCTCAGATTGCGCGAAACATCAGCTCTTGCGCAGCTTAGGTGGAGCGCGACTAGCCTTGGGCGGGGCTGGTTTTTGCCGCGAAACTACGCACTCAGGACGACACGTTGGGAAGTTCAATGATTGTGGTTGAGAAATGCCCATCGCCGTGGCAGACTAGCCCGAGGCGGTTGCCTTTTGAACGCCTTGGAGCCCCCATCTCCAAGTGCTGCACCGCCGATCCCCTGGCAGTCCCGTTGATCCCCCATCTAACGGCTGCCCGAAAGGCACTGTCCCTCCCCGGGACAGTGCCTTTCCCTTTTAAACCTTGCGGGCCCGATACTACTGCCCAGGTGTCAGCGGCGGGAATATGGCCTCGATTGTCCATACATCCCCGGCCGCCGCTTGCCCGCCGGCAAGGATAGGGGCCGTTGCCTCGAAATAACGTCCCGGAAACGCCGTTGCAACGTCGTGCTTGCACCATGGAGAGGAACGCTCTTTCCAAGGAGGCCGTCATGTCAGAAAAGCACCAGCGGGACGATGATCTTGCCGATCGTCCGGTGTGGCTGGCCGATCTTTCCCAGTTCCATCGGGGAGACCAGGTGGAAGCCGGGCAAAACGACGTGGTCTACTACCGGGGCCGCGTGGAGAGTACGGCCGCGGGGCTGGGTGTGGTCTGGATTCGCGAAAACAGGTTCAACCGCCGCCGGATGCTGCACACGGACGAATACTTCATCCGGCACATCCCACGGCCATGAGGAACAGCCCCGCCCCTCCCCCACAGACGGCGGGGCTGTCACCTCATCAATCCGGTTTCCCTACCCCCATGTAGTCGTCGCCGGGAGACAAACGTTACCCCTGAACCGGGAGGCCGCGGCCTAAGATCTGCTCAGGATTCGGCAATCCCGCACTCAGCTCACAACTGCTAGGACCCAAGGAGTGGCCGGGAAACGAAGAACCCCGTGTTTTCCAGGCAGTCTCGCCTGGGAAACACGGGGTTGAACGTGGGTCCTACCGGGATCGAACCGATGACATCCACGGTGTAAACGTGGCGCTCTACCAGCTGAGCTAAAGACCCGTTGTAATGTCGAAAGCGGGACCGCGGAGCGTTATCCGCCGCAACATCACGAGGATTTACTCTACCGGATAAATGGGTCTGAACGCCAACTAAACCTCCGTGGCAATCAACACGATAGGACGATAAACCTGACTGGCTGCTCAGGTGGGCCAGGGCACAGTCTCGAGGCTCCGCCGTCGTCCGTTTCGGGAGTGGTTCAGGCGACGTTGAGGGTGCTTCAGGCGGGCTGCTGGAGCAGGCCGGGCAACTCCGCAGCCAGATAGCCCAGCGCCTCGGAGACGCCGGTTTCCAGCTTCATGTCGGCCAAGTTGTCGCCGCGGGTGGCGCCGCGGTTGATGATAACCACCGGCTTGCCCTGCTTGGCGGCGTGACGGACAAAGCGCAGGCCGCTCATCACCGTCAGCGAGGAACCTGCCACCAGCAGCGCATCGCCGTCGTCCACCATGTCGTAGGCGGCGGCCACCCGGTCTTTGGGCACGTTTTCGCCGAAGTAGACGAAGTCCGGTTTGAGCATGCCGCCGCAGACCAGGCAATCAGCCACCACGAAGTGGGCGGTGTGGGCGACGTCGGCATCGGCGTCCGGGGCCACGTCGCCGGCATCCCCGGTGGCGGCGTAGGCGGGGTTGAGCTCCTCCAGCCGGCGCGCCAGCGAGGTGCGAGTAGTGGCGTCGCCGCAGTTCAGGCAGACGACCTGGTCAAAACGGCCGTGCAGGTCGATCACGTTCACGCTGCCGGCGTCTTCGTGCAGCCGGTCCACGTTCTGCGTGATCAGCCCGCCCACCACGCTGTTGCTTTCCATCGCGGCCAGCGCGTAGTGGCCGGGGTTCGGTGCGGCGTGGTGCATGTGCCGCCAGCCAACGTGGTTGCGGGCCCAGTAGCGGCGGCGGAGTTCCTCATCCCCGACAAACTGCTGGTAGGTCATCGGGGTCCGCGGCACCGAAGTGGGGCCGCGGTAATCCGGAATGCCGGAATCGGTGCTGAGGCCGGCGCCGGTCAGGACGGCCAGACGGCGTCCGGCCAGCAGCTCGAGCGCCGGCGCCAGCAGCTCCATGGCGGCTAAAGCTCTTTCAGCACGCGGTGGTATTCCTGGATGTCGCGGGCCTGGCCGCGCGGATTGCGGATCTCGTGCCGCAGGATGCCCTCGGCGTCGATGATGAAGGTGCCGCGCAGCGCCATGCCGGATTCCTCGTCGAACACGCCGTAGGCCTTGGCCACCTCGCCGTGCGGCCAGAAATCTGCCAGCAGGTCGAACTCGTAGCCCTCCTGCTCGGCGAAGGCACGCAGCGCGAACTTGTGGTCCACCGAGACCGCAATGACGCGGGCATTCTCGTTGCGGAAGACGCTCAGGTCGTCGCGCAGCTCGCACAGCTCGCCGGTGCAGATGCCGGAGAATGCGAACGGGTAGAACACCACCACCACGTTGCCGCCGCGCAGCGCGGACAGCTTGATGGGTTCGCCGAACTGGTTGGCCAGCTCGAAATCGGGCGCGGGCCGGCCCACGTGCGGTGCAGCCACGCTCACTTGTTGGTCCGCTTGTTGACCAGCCGGTTCGCGGACCAGTCGCTGGACACGCCGGCGGACGTGGTCACGTGCAGGCCGGCGGTCGGCGCCGCTTCCTGGACATCGGATGCCGGCACGTAGCCGTCGCGGCCCGACTTCGGCGTCAGGAGCCACACCACGCCACCCGGGGCGAGCGTGGTCTGTGCATCGACCAGCGTGTCCACCAGGTCCCCGTCGCCGTCGCGCCACCACAGGATCGCCGCGTCAACCACGTCGTGGTCGTCCTCGGTGAGCAGCTCGGAGCCGGTGAGGTCCTCGATGTCGTCGCGCAGATCGAAGTCCACGTCCTCGTCGTAGCCGAATTCCTGGATCAGGTCTCCGTCTTTGAAACCCAAATTGCCTGCCACATTCTCTACCGCGGCGGCTTCGGCCTCGCCCACTGTGCTCCTCCTGTATGGAACGTATTGATCCGCCCACCGGTCACAGGTGAGCGTGTTGCTAGTTACAAGCCAACACCCTAATCGCCATCGCTTCAAGCCACCCGCAAGACGGTGCGGAATTTTGTCCCGGCGCGCCCCTCTTTTGAGGGGGACACGGAACAAGTACGACGGCGGTGCGCCCGGTTTTGGTGCGGCGGGTCGGTGACAGTGCACCCTCCTTTCGCGGGGCGGCACCGAGGCAGCCGATAACGCAGCCCGCGCGCCGTCGTCGTAATAACTGGCATGCGGGGCTTCGGCTGCGCTGTAATGCGGTGAACAGTTAGAGTGGCAGTGAAGAATATCCTCCCGGCCGGACCTTGCGCCGGGTCGCTATGCCACGTAAAGCGCAGACACAATCTGCACGTATGAGAGGTTGGACGTGAGCGCAGGAGAAGATACCTCGCACATCCTGAGCGGGCTGACAAGCCAGCTGTCGGATCGCGATCCCGATGAAACCGCCGAATGGATTGAGTCCTTCGACGACCTGGTGGATTCCCGGGGCACCGAACGGGCCCAGTACATTGTCCGCTCCCTCCTGCAGCGTGCAGGTGCGCAGAGTGTTGGCGTGCCAATGGTGACCACCACCGACTATGTGAATACCATTCCGGTGGACCAGGAACCGGAGTTCCCGGGTGACGAGGAGACCGAACGCCGCTACCGCGCCTGGATGCGCTGGAACGCGGCCATGCTGGTGCACCGCGCCCAGCGCCCGGACATTGGCGTGGGCGGGCACATCTCCACCTACGCCGGCGCAGCCACGCTCTACGAAGTGGGCTACAACCACTTCTTCCGCGGCAAGGACCACCCCGGCGGCGGCGACCAGGTCTTCTTCCAGGGCCACGCGTCCCCCGGCATGTACGCGCGCGCGTTCATGGAAGGCCGGCTGACCGAGGAAGACCTGGACGGCTTCCGGCAGGAAAAGTCCCGCGAGGGCCACGCCCTGCCGTCCTACCCGCACCCGCGGTCCATGCCCGAGTTCTGGGAATTCCCCACCGTCTCGATGGGCATCGGCCCGGCCAACGCCATTTACCAGGCACAGCTGAACCGCTACGTGCACAACCGCGGGATCAAGGACACCTCGGACCAGCATGTCTGGGCGTTCCTGGGCGACGGCGAGATGGACGAGCCGGAGTCGCGCGGCTTCCTGCAGCTGGCGGCCAACGAAAAGCTGGACAACCTCACCTTCGTGATCAACTGCAACCTGCAGCGCCTGGACGGCCCGGTGCGCGGCAACGGCAAGATCATGCAGGAGCTTGAGGCGTTCTTCCGCGGTGCCGGCTGGCACGTGATCAAGGTGACCTGGGGCCGCGAGTGGGACGACCTGCTGGACAAGGACCGCGACGGCGCGCTGGTGGACATCATGAACTCCACCCTCGACGGCGACTACCAGACGTACAAGGCCGAGTCCGGCGGGTTCGTCCGCGAGCACTTCTTCGGCAAGACTCCGCAGACCAAGGAAATGGTTGCGGACATGACCGACGAGCAGATCTGGAACCTCAAGCGCGGCGGCCACGACTACCACAAGGTCTACGCCGCCTACGATGCCGCGACCAAGTTCAAGGGCAAGCCCACCGTGGTCCTGGCCCAGACGGTCAAGGGCTACGGCCTGGGCACGCACTTCGAGGGCCGCAACGCGACCCACCAGATGAAGAAGCTGACCCTGCAGGACCTGAAGGACTTCCGCGACCACCTGCGCATCCCGATCTCGGACGAGCAGCTCGAGGCCGATCCGTACCGTCCGCCGTACTACCACCCGGGCGCCGACGCCCCGGAGATTAAGTACATGATGGAACGCCGCGCCGCCCTCGGCGGGTCCGTGCCGGAACGCCGGACCGAGCACAAGCAGCTGCACCTGCCCGGCGACAAGGCCTACGAGGTGGCCAGGCGCGGCTCCGGCAAGCAGCAGGCCGCCACCACCATGGCGTTCGTCCGGCTGCTGAAGGACCTGATGCGGGACAAGGAGTTCGGTGCCCGCGTGGTGCCGATCATCCCGGACGAGGCCCGGACCTTCGGCATGGACTCGTTCTTCCCGACCGCCAAGATCTACAACCCCAAGGGCCAGAACTACCTGTCCGTGGACCGCGACCTGGTCCTGGCATACAAGGAGTCCCCGCAGGGCCAGATCCTGCACACCGGCATCAACGAGGCCGGCTCCACCGCCGCCTTCACCGCCGTCGGATCTTCCTACGCCACCCACGGCGAACCGCTGGTGCCGATCTACATCTTCTACTCGATGTTCGGCTTCCAGCGCACCGGCGACTTCTTCTGGGCCGCCGCGGACCAGATGGCACGCGGCTTCGTGATCGGCGCCACCGCGGGCCGGACCACGCTGACCGGCGAAGGCCTGCAGCACGCCGACGGGCAGTCGCCGATCCTGGCCTCGACGAATCCGGCCGTGGTCACCTACGACCCGGCCTACGGCTACGAAATCGGGCATATCATGCGTTCCGGACTGGAGCGCATGTACGGCGGGAACCATCCGGATCCCAACGTGATGTACTACCTGACCGTGTACAACGAGCCGATCGTCCAGCCCGCGGAACCAGAGGAACTGGACGTCGAGGGAATAGTCAAGGGCATCTACCTGCTGGCTCCGGCCAAGATCGACGGGCCGCGCACGCAGCTGCTGGCCTCCGGCGTGGCGGTGCCGTGGGCGCTGGAGGCCCAGCAGTTGCTCGCCGATGACTGGGGCGTTTCCGCCGATGTCTGGTCCGTGACCAGCTGGAACGAGTTGCGCCGCGACGGCCTGGCCGCCGAGGAAGATGCCTTCCTGAACCCGGGTTCGGAGCCGCGCAAGCCGTTCGTCGCCCAGCAGCTTGAAGGTGCCACCGGCCCGATCGTGGCGGTCAGCGACTACATGGCGGCCGTGCCGGACCAGATCCGGCAGTACCTGCCCAACGAGTTCGCCACACTCGGCGCCGACGGCTTCGGGTTCTCCGACACCCGTGCCGCCGCCCGGCGCTTCTTCAAGATCGACAGCCACTCGATCGTGGTCCGGGCGCTGCAGATGCTGGCCCGGCGCGGCGAGGTCGACGCGAATATGGCCAAGGATGCGTTCGAGAAGTACCGGCTGATGGACGTCAACGCCGGCACCTCGGGCAACGCCGGAGGCGACTCCTAAACCCGGCAACAGCGCCACTATCCAGGCGGCGGACCCAGCCTTTCACGGCCGGGTCCGCCGCCTGTTTTAGTAGGAACCACACAAAAGACCGAATGGAGCTTGCACCGGCGAGTGCGTATGCTCATTGCATGCCCCAAGCCCGGACCGACACCGCCAAAGCTGCCGCGCAGCCTCCTGCGCAGCCCGCCTCGGCGGCCGCGGCTGCAGCAGGGCAGAACGCCGAAAAGTCCGCTGTGGAGTCCGCGGTGGAGTCCGCCGAGAACAAGCCGACGTCGACACCGTCAGCTGCGCGCCGCCGCGCCGCCGCAGGGCGCAAGGCCGACCGCGCGGCCACCGGCAACCCCGAGACACTGGACCGGCTACGGTCCAAAATCGGCGCCTTGGCCACCGCCACGCTGAAGCGGCTGGACTCGGACCTGCCCTGGTACCGCGGGCTGCGGCCGGATGAACGGTCCGCGCTGGGCCTGGTGGCGCAGAAGGGCATCGCGTCCTTTGTCACCTGGTACGAACGGCCCACCTCCCCCGCCTGGGTGATGAACGACGTCTTCGGCACCGCCCCCACCGAGCTGACCCGCTCCATCAGCCTGCAGCGCGCCCTGCAGCTGATCCGCGTGGTGGTCGAAGCGGTGGAGGACGAAGTCCCGGACCTGGCCGGCGGCAGCGACGAGGCCCAGTTGCGCGAAGCCGTGCTGCGCTACTCGCGCGAAGTGGCCTTCGCCGCCGCCGACGTCTATGCCCGCGCTGCCGAGACCCGCGGCTCATGGGACACCCGGCTGGAGGCGCTGGTGGTGGATGCGATCCTGCGCGGCGAAAGCTCCGATGCGTTGCGCTCCCGGATTGCCGCCGTCGGCTGGAAGACCACCGGCCCGATCACGGTGATGGTGGGCGGCTCCCCCGGCGAACCGGGCCCCAGCTTCGTGACCGAGCTGCGCCGCGCCAGCTCCCGCTACGCCGCGGACACGCTGGTGGGCATTCAGGGCGACCGGCTGATCCTGGTACTGGGCGGTGTGACGGACCAGGACACGGCGTTCCTCCGGCTGGCCGACCTCTTCGGCCCCGGGCCCGTGGTCTATGGGCCCGAGGCCCGCTCGCTGGTGGACGCCAGCAGCTCGGCGCAGGCCGCGTTCGCCGGGCTGAGCGCCGCGAAGGCCTGGCCCGCGGCGCCGCGGCCGGTGGCTGCCAACGACCTGTGGCCGGAACGGGTGATGTCCGGCGACGATATTGCCCGCCGGGACCTCTACAAGTACATCTACGTGCCGCTGGTCAACGCCGGCAACGGGCTGGTGGAAACGCTCTCCAGCTACCTGTCGCTGGGGCATTCGCTGGAAGCCACCGCGCGCGAACTGTTTGTCCACGCCAACACCGTGCGCTACCGGCTGCGCCGGGTCTGCGATGTGACCGGCTGGGACCCGCTGCTGCCCCGGGAGGCTTTCGTGCTGCAGACGGCGCTCGGCGTGGGCCGGCTGATCGCTCCGGCGCGGGGCCCGAAAGAGCGCGCGCCGTCCCGGCCCTAGCCTGCGGCAACCGGCACTACCTTGTAGACTTCCTACAAAGCGGTCCGGCGAGCTTCGTGTGCCGAAACACCGTGGAAACCATCTCCTCTTTGGAAAGCTTGATACGTGCTTGCAATAGTCTGCCCAGGCCAGGGCTCCCAGACGCCCGGATTCCTCAGCCCCTGGCTTGAGGTACCCGGCGTGGCCGAACACCTCGGGCTGCTCAGCGACATCGCGCAGCTTGACCTGCTCTCCCACGGCACCGTGTCCGATGAGGAGACCATCAAGGACACCGCCGTCGCCCAGCCGCTGATCGTCGCCGCAGGCCTGCTGGCCGCCCGCGCACTGACTGTGGACGAGGCACTGGACCTCTCCACCGTCGTCGCGGGACACTCGGTCGGGGAAATCACCGCTTCCGCGGTGTCCGGCGCGCTGACCGAGAACGATGCGATGAACTTTGTGCGCGAGCGGGCCAACGCGATGGCCCGTGCCGCCGCGCAGACCCCCACCGGCATGAGCGCCGTGCTCGGCGGCGATCCGGACGAAGTGCTGGCCGCCATCGAGGCCGCGGGCCTGACCCCTGCCAACGCCAACGGCGGCGGCCAGACGGTTGCCGCCGGCACGCTGGAGCAACTGCAGGCGTTCGCCGCGAACCCGCCGGCCAAGGCGCGGGTGATCCCGCTGAAGGTCGCCGGCGCCTTCCACACCGAACACATGGCTCCCGCGGTCAGCGCCCTGGAGAACCTGCGCCCGCAGCTGAAACCGGCGATGCCGGCGCTGACCCTGCTCTCCAATTACGACGGCGAACCCGTCGTCGGCGGCGAGGAAAACCTGGACAGCCTGATCGCCCAGGTCTCGCGCCCGGTGCGCTGGGACAAGTGCATGGAGAAGATGCTGTCCGTCGGCATCACCGGACTGCTGGAACTGCCGCCGGCCGGAACCCTGGCCGGGCTGGCCAAACGCGGCATGAAGGGCGTGGCCACCATGTCGCTGAAGTCGCCGGAGGATCTGGATGCAGCCCGGGCCTTCATCGCTGAACATACCGAACAGACCCCCGTTACGAACAGCATGTCTGGAGAATCCGAGAAGTGAGCACCCCCGTTATCCAGCAGACCCCGCTTCGCGACTTCTCTCGTGTGCTGGGAATCGGCGCCTACCGCCCCGACGTCATCGTCACCAACGACGACGTCTGCCAGTGGATCGATTCCTCCGACGAATGGATCCGCCAGCGGACCGGAATCGTCACCCGCCACCGGGCCAACGCCAACACCTCCGTGCTGGACATGGCCGAAGGCGCCGCCAAGGAAGCGATGGCACAGGCCGGCATCACCGGCGACCAGCTCGGGGCCGTCATCGTCTCCACCGTGTCGCATCCGTACGCCACGCCGTCAGCCGCCGCTGCGCTGGCCGACCGGGTAGGCGCCACCCCGGCCCCCGCCTTCGATATCTCCGCCGCGTGCGCGGGCTACTGCTACGGCATTGCCCAGGCCGACGCCCTGGTGCGTTCCGGCACCGCCGATTACGTCTTGGTGGTCGGCGCCGAGAAGCTCTCCGACGTCATCGACAACACCGAACGGACCATCTCCTTCCTGCTGGGCGACGGCGCCGGCGCCGTCGTGGTGGGCCCGTCCGACATCCCGGGCATCAGCAAGCCGGTGTGGGGCTCCGACGGCAGCAAGTGGGACACCATCAGCATGACCCACTCGCTCAATTCGGTGCGCGAACTGTCGCTGGCCGCCGAGGCCGCCGGCTCGCTGTCCGCCGTCTCGGACACCTTTGACGAGAAGGACACCAAGCTCTGGCCGACACTGCGCCAGGACGGGCCGTCCGTGTTCCGCTGGGCCGTGTGGGAAATGGCCAAGGTGGCCAAGCAGGCGCTGGCAGCCGCCGGCCTGCAGCCGGAAGACCTCGCCGCTTTCGTCCCGCACCAGGCGAACATGCGCATCATCGACGAGATGGTCAAGCAGCTGAAGCTGCCCGAAAGTGTGGTCGTGGCCCGCGACATCGCCGACGCCGGCAACACCTCTGCCGCCTCGATCCCGCTGGCAACGCACCGCCTGCTTCAGGAGAACCCGGCGCTGTCCGGCGGACTGGCGCTGCAGATCGGCTTCGGTGCCGGTCTGGTGTTCGGCGCGCAGGTCATCGTCCTGCCGTAGACTGCCTTGCGGTAGTCGGGCCTCCCCTACATTCCAACCAGAACCAGGCCGCAAAACGCGGTTTGAAACCCCGTCCGGACACCGTCCGGCAGCACAAGAAAAGGAGCCACCATGGCTAGCAACGAAGAAATCCTGGCCGGTCTGGCCGAGATCGTCAACGAAGAGACCGGCCTGGCCCCGGAGGCTGTCGAGATGGACAAGTCCTTCACCGACGACCTGGATATCGACTCCATCTCGATGATGACCATTGTGGTCAACGCCGAGGAAAAGTTCGGCGTGCGCATCCCGGACGAAGAGGTCAAGAACCTCAAGACCGTCGGCGACGCCGTCAACTTCATCGTCAACGCCCAGGCTTAGTTCCGCGTTGCCCGGGTCTGCCCGGGATTCGGCGGCCGGCGGGTGATCCCCCAGTCCGGCCGCCGCACCAGATTTATCGCCCAATCACTATTGAGAGACTGAATCAATGGCACGCAAAGTAGTCATCACCGGCCTCGGCGCCACCACCCCGATTGGCGGCGACGTCCCCACGATGTGGCGGAATGCCCTCAAGGGCGTTTCCGGGGCCCATACCCTCGAAGATGATTGGGTAGCCAAATACGAGCTGCCGGTGACGTTCGCCGCCAAGGCCAGCAACCGTCCGGACGAAGTACTGACCCGGGTCGAAGCCAAGCGGATGGATCCCTCCACCCAGTTCGCCGTCGTCGCATCGCGCGAAGCCTGGAAGGATTCCGGCATCGAAGAGGTGGACCACGACCGGCTGGCCGTGGCCTTCGCTACCGGCATCGGCGGCGTCTGGACGCTGCTCGATGCGTGGGACACGCTGCGTGACCGCGGGCCGCGCCGCGTGCTGCCGATGACGGTTCCGATGCTGATGCCGAACGGTCCCGCGGCCGCCGTGAGCATGGACCTGGGCGCCCGCGCCGGTGCGCACACCCCCGTGTCCGCCTGTGCTTCCGGCACCGAGGCCATCTCCATGGGCGTTGAACTGATCCGTGCAGGCAAGGCCGACGTCGTGATGACCGGCGGTGCCGAAGCCGCGATCCACCCGATGCCGATCGCCGCCTTCAGCGCCATGCAGGCACTGTCCAAGCGCAACGACGACCCCGAGCATGCTTCGCGTCCCTACGACATGGACCGCGACGGCTTCGTCATGGGCGAAGGCGCCGGTGCGCTGGTGCTGGAGGCCGAGGAGCATGCCCTGGCCCGTGGCGCCCGCATCTACGCCGAACTTGCCGGTTCCGGTGTCACCGCCGACGCCTACCACATCACGGCGCCGGACCCCGAGGGGCTGGGCGCCACCCGGGCGCTGAAGGCTGCACTGTTCGACGCGCGGGCGCAGGCGACCGACGTGGTGCATGTCAATGCCCACGCCACGTCCACCCCGGTGGGCGACAAGCCGGAGTACACCGCTCTGAAGGCCGCGCTCGGCGACCACGTTTCCAACGTGGCCGTCTCCGCCACCAAGTCGCAGACCGGCCACCTGCTCGGAGCCTCGGGCGCAGTGGAGTCCGTGATGACCGTGATGGCCGTCTACGAACGCCGCGCGCCGGTGACGATCAACCTGGAAAACCAGGATCCGGAGATCCCGCTGGATGTGGTCACCTCGGCCCGCGATCTGCCGCAGGGAGACATCATTGCGTTGAACAACTCCTTCGGCTTCGGCGGGCACAACGCCGTCGTTGTGTTCCGCAACGTCTAATCGCTACGCCTGATTGAGTGTGCCGCCCGCGGGCAGCACGAAAGGGAGGGCGGCCGGTAAAACACCGGCCGCCCTCCCTTTTACGTTGCTGGAGGAGGGTTCGGAAGCCCGCGGTTAGCCGACCTGGTGCAGCCAGCGCACGGGGGCGCCTTCGGCTGCATGGCGGAACGGCTCGAGTTCTTCGTCCCAGGCCTCGCCCAGGGCGAGCGACAGTTCGTGGTAGACAGCGGCGGGATCGCCGGCTCCGGCTTCGTAGGCGTAGCGGATGCGGTCTTCGCTCACCATGACGTTGCCGTGGACGTCCGTCATTGCGTGGAAAATCCCGAGTTCGGGTGTGTGTGACCAGCGGCCGCCGTCGACGCCGGGGCTTGGTTCTTCGGCCACTTCGTAGCGCAGGTGCGCCCAGCCGCGCAGGGCAGAAGCCAGCATGGCGCCGGTCCCCTGGGCCCCGACCCACGACAGCTCGGCCCGGTACATTCCGGGCGCGGCAGGCTGAGCGGTCCACTCCAGATCGGTTCGCTTGTCCACGACCGATCCGACCGCCCACTCGATATGAGGGCACAATGCCGAAGGTGCTGAATGCACAAACAGCACGCCACGAGTCATCACAACAGACATCCCATCCTCCATTTGCTGTAGGTACGTCTTCCCCAACGACCTTCAGCCTTGAGACAGATGGAACTTGTCAGTGTCAGTACTGCTGTTTCCGACGCTTTCGATCCTCATTGTGCCGTACGGCGGCGAATTGCGCCAGTGTAACTACCAATGTGCCATTGCGTGTCGCGGATTCAGCCCAAGCAGGCCTGTTCCGGGCCCGCCACCTGCGTCGTTGGGCCCTGCGTCCTGGCTCGCGGCTCCCGCGAGCTGTGGCTTCCGCAACCCCGCTCGCCGCTCCCGCAACCCCGCGGTGTCCACAACCCTACTCGCTGCTCCCTCCACCCTTTGGTTCCTGCTACCCGCGGCCTAAGCCCGCGGATGCGCCTGTTGGTAGCTGCGCCGCAACCGGTCCACCGAGACGTGGGTGTAGAGCTGTGTGGTCGCCAGGGTGCTGTGTCCCAAAATCTCCTGCACGGCCCGCAGGTCCGCTCCCCCGTCCAGCAGATGGGTGGCAGCACTGTGCCGCAACGCGTGCGGCCCGGTGGCCGAAGTATCGCCAAGCAGAGCGAAAAGCCTGGCCGAAACGGAGCGGACTTGCCGCGGGTCCACCCGTTTGCCCCGCTGGCCCAGGAACACGGCCGGGCCGCTCTGGGCGTCGGAGAGTTTGGGGCGGCCGCGGCGCAGCCAGTCATCCATGGCGACGGCGGCCGGTAGGCCAAACGGTACGGTGCGCTCCTTGTTTCCTTTGCCCAGTACCCGGATGGTCCTCCGTTCGTTGTCCACGTCGTCGATGTCGAGGCCGGACAGTTCGCTGACCCGGATCCCGGTGGCGTAGAGCAACTCGATCATCGCCCGGTCACGGAGCGGCAGCGGCTGGCCGTCCGCTACTTCGTCCGCGAGGGTGCGGAACAACTCGTCCACCTGGGCCGGCCGCAGCACGGTCGGCAGCGAGCTGTTGCGTTTGGGCGCCTTCAACCGAAGCGACGGGTCGGTGCTGATGAGCTCCTCCCGCAGCGCCCAGGCCATGAAGCTGCGGGCCGTCGCAGTGCGCCGCGCCAGCGTGGACCTGGCCATGCCGGCGCCGTTCATCGCGCCGAGCCAGGAGCGCAGGGTCCCGAGCGAGATATCCGATAACGTTGCGGCTCCGGCCTCGGCGGCGTAGCCGAGCAGATGCCTGACGTCGGTCAGATAGGCCCGGACGGTGTGTTCGGAGCGGGCACGTTCAGCACTCAGATAGCGGGCGAAGCCATCCAGAGCAGAATCAAAAGCCTCCGGAAGTGGGTGTGTGCCCTGCGCTTCGGGTATATCTGCAGAGCTCATCCCCTTACTTTGCTGGCCGGGCGAGGCGAACTCAAGCAGGCGCACGGGGGCAGCCTCGATCTTTCTGTCGCGCCCGGCCCTGCCACGCCCCGAAGGCGCTGACTTCGCCAACCTGATTGTCATCCTCAGGTACCGTTGTCCGGCCCTCAGCACCTCCGTCCTCGCTCAGCCCCTCCTCCCGCGCCGCCAGCCGCCGGCATCCGGCACGGCGAGCCCTGCCGCCTCCAGTCGGCCGAGCCCGGCCAGCACCGAGCGGACCGGGATTCCGGCGACTATGGCGAGTTTGTCCACGGTGCTTCCTCGGCGAACTGGCAAGGCATCGAGCAGCAGCAAGTCATCCACGCCGAGACCGTCGTGGTCCGCCAACGTTTCCAGGGTTCCCGGCTCGAGGGCGGTTCCAACCGGTCCAGCAAGTTCGGCCGCCTCCGCCGCGTCGGTGATGGCCGTTGCGCTGCCGTCGCGCAGCAACCGGTGCGTGCCGGCCGAGTTGGCGCTGTAGACGGATCCAGGAACCGCGCCCACGCCCCGGCCAAGGCCAGCTGCGTGGTGCGCTGTGTTCAGAGCACCGGAGCGCCAACGCGCTTCCACAACAATGGTGGCTGACGCCAACGCTGCGATCAGCCTGTTTCTCTGCAGGAACCTCCATCGTGTTGGCGCGGCACCGGGCGGCACCTCGGCCAGCAGTATGCCCCGGCTGGCAATGGCCCGGAGCAGTTCCTCGTTACCTGCCGGGTAGTAGCGGTCGAGACCGCCGGCCATGACCGCCATGGTCGCGACGTGGTCCGCCTCCGCGGCAAGTGCCGATCGATGCGCTTGGGCGTCAATTCCGTAGGCGCCGCCGGAGATGACACAGTACCCCCGCTGCACAAGTCCGCTGCTGATGTCGCCAGTTACCTGGTTGCCGTAGTTGGTGCTGTCACGGGAGCCGACAACGGCCACCGTTGCTCCGACCGCCGGAATGCCGTCTGTGAACCTGCCCCGTGCCCAGAGGCAGAGCGGTTCTCCGAGCCCGAGGTCGGCCAGGGCTGCCGGCCAGACTGCATCTCCGGGAATGAGCAGCGCGCCGCCGAGTCTGCCCACGACAGCGAGGTCGCGTTCCGGCGCCAGATCCTTGACCCGCGGTGCCCAGCGTTCCAAGGCATCGGACAGCGGCTGCGTGGTGCCCGTCGTTGTCTCTCGGTCCAGGGTCCTGAGCAGCTCTGCCTGCAGACCGTGCCCAGCGGTCATCTGTCCGGTGGCGATACGCAAGGCGTCGAACGGACCGGCAACGGCAACCAGGGCCAGTCCGATCCAGTCCGACGGTTCCATCAGCCGGGACAGGGCCGCCCGGGCCAGGCGCTCATCGTCGGAGGGCAGTTGCGTCATTCTGGTCATCTCCTCGTAGCTGGCCAACGCTGGTGGGGAAGGCACGTTCAGGCCGCCTTGACCTGTTGGCGGAAGGTCAGCGCGGTGCTGACTGCGTCCCGGTCCGGCCTGTCCAAGCCGGCTAGGTCCGCGAGCGTCCAAGCCACGCGCAGCACCCGGGTATAGCCGCGCCCGGTCAGCACGGCCCTCTCCATGGCACGGTCCAGGTCACGGGTGACAGCCGGCGAAGGCCGCAGCTTGCCGGTGAGCAGTTCCCCGCTGATCTCCGAATTCAGCCCGATCCCCCACGGGCGCAGCCGCTCCTGCTGGGCCGTCCGGGCGGCAGCGACCCGGCCGGCCACGACCGCGCTGCTCTCCCGACTGCATCCGGCGGACATCATTGCAACCGTCAGCCGCTGCAAGGTCAATTGCAGGTCGATGCGGTCGGTCAAGGGATTGGAGAGCTTGCCAAAGTAGCGGCGCTTCTGCTCGGCCGTACAGGTACAGTCCAGTCCCTTGCCTCCGGAGAGCCCGCACGGACAAGGATTGGCGGCCATCACCAGTTGGAAGCGTGCGGGGTAGGCGGCACTTCCGGCGGCCCGGTGCACCACCAGCTTTCCGCTTTCCAGCGGCTGGCGCAGGGCGTCGAGGACCTGCCGGTCGTATTCCGGCGCTTCGTCCATGAAAAGCACGCCCCGGTGGGCCCTGGAGGCGGCGCCCGGTCGGGGCAGGCCGGAACCGCCGCCGATGATTGAAACGGCGGTGGCTGTGTGGTGGGGGCTCTCATAGGGTGGGCGCCGAATCAGTTCGGTGAGCGGCGCCGCTATGGCGCTCAGGGAGTGGATGGCCGTGACCTCCATCGCGTGATGGTCAGGGAGGTCGGGCAGGATACCGGGCAGCCGTTCTGCCAGCATGGTCTTCCCAGCGCCGGGCGGGCCGACCAGAAGCAGGTGGTGCCCGCCCGCGGCGGCCACTTCCAACGCCATGCGGGCATCGTGTTGTCCCGCCACGTCTGCCAGATCCGGTGCCGGACCGGCAGGGGCAGTGGCCGCCGCCGTGGGTTCCCAGCGCGGTCCCGACGCGGCGAGATTGAGCCGGTCAAGGTCTGCTCCGAAGGCCAGGAGCACTTCGGCCAGCGTCTCGAAGCTGCGTACTTCCGCGCCCGGCACCAAAGCGGCCTCATCGGCATTGGCCGCAGCGACGGCCACCTGTGAATAGCCCGCGTCCACCGCTGCCATGACAGCCGGCAGGACCCCGCTCACCGGACGGAGCCGCCCGTCCAGCCCGAGCTCGGCCAGAAACACCGTACGGCCGGCAGAGCGGATGTCGCCCGCTGCTTGAAGGGCTGCCAGCACGATGGCTAAATCAAAGCCGGAGCCCTTTTTCGGCAGCGATGCAGGGACCAAATTGACGGTGATCTTCCGCCGGCTGAGCGGGACACCGGCGTTCTTCGCGGCGGCCTTGATCCGCTCCTTTGCTTCGGACAGGGACGCATCCGGCAAGCCCAGGAGCACAAACGCCGGAAGTGTCTGGCCAATGTCGGCCTCGACCTCCACGATGTATCCGTTCAAGCCCACCAGCGCAACGGAAAACGTCCGCCCGAGGCCCATCAGCCGACGTCCTTGAGATACTCGATCACGGGCCAGCGGGCCTGTCCGTAGAGCACCGCCACAGCGTCCACCCGCATGGCTGTGCCGGCCATGCCATGGTCCCGCAGCCACTGTTGTCCCAACGACTGTAGCCGCCGGACCTTGGCACCGGTGATGGCTTCGAAGGGGTGGCCGTAGTCGGTGCTGCGACGCGTCTTCACCTCGGAGACCACGATGGACGCCCCGTCCACGGTGATCAGGTCCAGCTCCCCGTCCGGGCTGCGCCAGTTCCGGTCGATCACGCGCTGGCCGGCACCGGACAGATAGGCGGCGGCCATCTCCTCGCCGCGCCGCCCGAGTTCATCCTTCGCTCTCATGCCTCCAGCGTGGCGTGACCATGTCTGTAGGCGCAGGATGGATACGGCGGATGTGGATGCCACACCAGTGTGGCTTACCTGTGGAGGACCACTCGCTCAGCCGCGCGCGGTTGGAGCTGGAATCCTACGCCGCCGCGGCAGCCAACCGCTAGGCATCAGGTCAGCCGCCGAGGCCGTCCTTGGGCAGGGTGAGGTCGTCGTTCTTGGTCAGTTCCTCCACGTTGACGTCCTTGAACGTGATCACGCGGACGGACTTCACGAACCGGGCGGAGCGGTAGACGTCCCAGACCCACGCGTCCTGCAGGGTCAGGTCGAAGTAGACCTCGCCGTCGGCCGAGCGGGCCTGTAGGTCAACATGGTTGGCCAGGTAGAAGCGGCGCTCCGTCTCCACGACGTAGCTGAACAGGCCGGCGACATCACGGTACTCCCGGTAGAGCTGCAGCTCCATGTCGGTTTCATAGTTCTCAAGGTCTTCGGCGCTCATGTATCCATCCTGCCCCAGATTGGCTGGCGGTGTTTAGTTGGCGATGTCAACCGCGGGCATCAGCGGCTGCTCCGGGGTCAGCCGCCAGCTCCGGCGGTGCAGATCGGACGGGCCGACGCCCAGCAAGGCTGCGCGGTGTGCGGCGGTGGCGTAGCCCTTGTTGATCTCCCAGGCGTACTCCGGGTAGTCGGTCGCATAGCCGGTCATCATCGCGTCACGCTCAACCTTGGCCAGCACACTGGCGGCCGCTACGCTGAGGCACTGCAGGTCCGCCTTGATCCGCGTCAGGACCGGGGCGTCGCAGCCCGGCTGGGCGGCGTCGTCGAACAATGACGGCTCCCCGGCGGAGAGCCAGTCGTGGTTGCCGTCCAAAATCACGATGTCCGGGCGGGCGGTGGCCACCACCTGGCCCCAGGCGCGGGCGCCGGCGAGCCGCATGGCCGCCATCAGGCCCAGCGCGTCGATTTCCGCGGCGCTGGCGTGGCCCACGCCGTAGGCCAGTGCCCATTTCTGGATCTTGGGCACCAGTGCCACGCGATCGGCCGGGGTGAGCAGCTTGCTATCGCGCACGCCGCGGATCTGTTTGGCCGAGGTCGCGTCGATGGCCACCATGCCTACACTGACCGGACCGGCGAGGGCACCGCGGCCCACTTCGTCCGCGCCGGCGACCAATTTGTGTCCGGCCTCGACGAACGAACGCTCAAAACGCAGCGTGGGGGCTTTAGTTGTCACTGGGACTCGTTCTGACGGGAAATGGCAGGCGGCTCCGTGCCGGTCGCCGCGGAAGGTGCCGGAACGCCGTCGAACACTTCCGGATAGTTGCCCAGGAAGCCCAGCCGGTCCAGCGGCCAGGCGATGACGCTGGCCTTGCCCTCGACGGATTCCACGTCGACGAAGCCCTTCGACGCTTCGTCCTGGTGCTCGCGCGAGTCCGCGGAATGATTCCGGTTGTCGCCCATGACCCAGATTTTACCCTCGGGCACGGTCACGTCGAAGGGGATCCGTGTGTTGTCCGAGCCGGGCGCCAGATAAGGCGACTCGTCCAGCGGTTCGCCGTTGACCGAGATCCGGCCGTCGGCGTCGCAACAGACCACCTGGTCTCCGCCCATGCCGATGACGCGCTTGACCAGATGCTGCTGCGAGGCATCGGGCATCAAGCCCACGAACGTGAGGAACTGCTGGAACCAGTTGCCGGCGTTGTGCTCCCCGTTGGGGGGCAGCCAGCTGAGATCGTCCTGGAAGACCACCACGTCGCCGCGGGTGAGCGCAAATGGCTGGGGCACCAACAGGTTGACGAATATCCGGTCGTCCACCTCCAGCGTGTCCTCCATCGAGGTAGACGGAATGAAGAAGGCACGGAAGAGGAACGTCTTGATCAGGAAAGAAAGGACGACGGCGACCGCGACGATCGTGGCGATCTCCTTCAGCCACGACAACAGCGAGTTAGGCCCGGCGTTCTTGCGTTTGCGGTTTTTACGATCGCGCTTCTGCGGCCCGGAGGCGTCCGGCTGGTACCCGCCAGTGTCCTTCGGGTCGTCCTGGTCCATGCTCACTATCCTCAATTCTCCGCGGGCTGGTCCGCCGGCTGGGAACCCAACTGTATCCGGTCCAACCCGGCCGCCCTGTCCAACGGCCAGATGATGCTCAGCGGCCGGCCGATGACCCGCTCAACTGGAACCATGCCCCCGCCGGGCGCACCCAGGAGGGCACGGGAATCGGCGGAGGCGGAGCGATGGTCCCCCATCAACCACAATCTATCTTTGGGCACCTCAACGGAGAACTTCATATCACTGGGCGCGTCGCCGTCGAAAATGTAGTCCTCCTGCACCGCTTCACCGTTGACCTGCAGGCGGCCGTCCGGACCGCAGCATTTGACGGTGTCCCCCGGCAGTCCGATCACGCGCTTGACGTAGATGGTGTCGCTGCCTGCCACGCCCAGCCACTGGCCGGCCTGCTGCAGGAGATCCACGAACGGGGAGTTGCCGCTGTTGAAGGGCGCGAACGAGCCACGGCCGTCGAAGACCACCAGGTCGCCGCGCCGAATTTCACCGAAGTGGTAGTCGGTGCGCGAGACCAGCACGCGGTCTCCGGTCTCCAGCAGCGGCTCCATGGAACCGGAGGGAATGAAGTACACGTCCACCAGAGTGGCCCGCACGATGGCGCTGAGCACCACCGCGCAGACCACGATGGCCAACACAAAACGCCAGCCCGGAAGTCCGGACCGGCGTCTTGGCGGTTCCCCGGAAGTGTCCGGGGAACCAGAGATTTGCTGCACTGCTTAAGTCAAGAAGCTGCTGGTGGGCAGCTTTACTTGGCGGTGCCGAAGTCGCGCTTCTCCTTGATGCGGGCAGCCTTACCGTGGCGCTTGCGCATGTAGTACAGCTTGGCGCGGCGAACGTCACCCTTGGTCACGACCTCGATGTGGTCGATGATCGGGGAGTGCACCGGGAAGGTACGCTCCACGCCCACGCCGAAGGAAACCTTGCGGACGGTGAAGGTCTCGCGGACACCATGGCCCTGGCGGCCCATCACGTAACCCTGGAAAACCTGGATACGGGCGGTCTTGCCTTCGATGATGTTCACGTGCACCTTGACGGTATCGCCGGCGCGGAACTCGGGAACGTCGCGCAGGGATGCTGCGTCGACAGAGTCGAGGATATGCATTTCTCACTCCTGGTGAACGCCACAGGTCATTCACTTTGGTTACGGCGCGACGGCCAGACCGGGGCCTGCAACAGTCGCTGCCGAAATTCAAGAACCGGCTCGTCCGGGAATCGGCGGCCGGCGAATCCAGCTGTTGGCAGCGCTCCCCCTGTGGCAGGATCGCGCCCAGCGGACACAATCCTCTATTTTGCCACATCGCGCGGCCGAAGCTCTAATTCCGTCGAAATTCCGTCCTCGCTGCGACAACCGGTCCCGGCTGCGAGGTCAGGGCACACCGCGAGGTCGGGGCACACCGCGAGGTCGGGGGCAGGCTCCGAGATCGGGGGCAACAACCCCTGACGTGGCGGGCAGATATCCCCCTGGCTGCGAGGTCAGGGAGTGTGCGGGGTCGCTTCGGCGGCGACCCCTGACTTCGGCGTAGCCGGCAAAACCTGCGTCGGGGTGATGGCGTAGCCGAGCGTGCTGAGGGTGGCGCGGTCGGCCGTGTCCAGCGTCTCCGGATCCAGCGCCAGGATCAAATCCGGGCGGCGTTCGGCGGTGCGGCGCAGTTGCTCGTCGCGGCGGTGCCGGGCGATCTTGGCGTGGTTGCCGCTCAGCAACACTTCCGGAATGCCACGGCCACGCCAATCCGACGGCTTGGTGTAGACGGGATACTCCAGCAGTCCGTCCGAGTGCGACTCTTCCACCAGAGATTCGGGATTGCCGACGACGCCGGGCACCAGCCGGCCGACGGCTTCAACCATGGCCAGCACGGCAACCTCTCCCCCGTTGAGCACGTAGTCGCCAAGGCTGACCGGCCGCACGCGGAAATGCTCAGCGGCCCACTCGAGGACACGCTCGTCAATGCCTTCGTACCGGCCGCACGCGAAGACCAAGTGATCCTCGGTGGCGAGTTCGTAGGCAAGGGCCTGGTTGAACACCTCTCCGGCGGGCGAGGGGACGATCAGGATCGGGCGTGCGGCGTCGGGCTGCACGGGGGTCGGCGCGGTCTGGGTCTCCACGCGTTCGCTGGCGCTCACTTGGTCGACCACCGGGGTGGCGCTCACTTGGTCGACCACCGGGGTGGTCGGCGCGATCTGGGTCTCCACGCGTTCGCTGGCGCTCACTTGGTCGGCCGCCGGGGTGCCGGCCGCCGGGGTGGCGACCAGTGATTCGAGGGCTTGGGCCCAGGGCTCCGGCTTCATGACCATGCCGGCGCCGCCGCCGTACGGCGTGTCGTCGACGGTGCGGTGGCGGTCGGTGGTGAAATCGCGCAGGTCATGCACCTTCAACTGCAGGAGTCCGTCCTGGCGGGCTTTGCCAATCAGCGACAGGTCCAGCGCGGCCAGGTACTCCGGGAAGATGCTGACGACGTCGATGCGCACCTAGCGCTCCCCCTCGCCGTCGTCGGGGGTTTCCTGCGTGTCGGGCGCGTTCAGCTCAAACAGCCCGGCCGGCGGCGTGAGCCGGACGAAACCGGCTTCCACATCGACCTCCGGCACGATGGCTTCGACGAACGGCACCAGCACTTCCTCGCCGTCGACATTTTCCACTATCAGCAGATCCTGGGCGGGCAGCGTGTTCAGTCCGGACACCTTGCCGACCACCTCATCCCCCACGCGCACGTCGAGGCCGACCAGTTCGTGTTCGTACCAGGCATCGTCGTCGTCCTGGACGTCGTCAGTATCGATGAAGAGCTTGGCGCCGCGGAGTTCTTCGGCACCGTTGCGGTCCGAGACTTCATGGAAGCCCAGCAGCAGGATGTCCTTGTTCCAGCGGGCGCTGCTCACGGTCAGCGGCCCGAGGCGCGCCGGCTCCACGGTCAGCTCGACGTCGGGCACAAAGCGATCGGCCGGAGCATCGGTCAGCACCTGTACGGTGACCTCGCCCCGAATGCCGTGCGGCTTGCCGATCCGGGCAACTTGTAGCTGCATGCAGACTCCTTGGATAAACGTCCGTCGGGTGAAAAACGTCCGGCCCCTGGACCATTAGCTGGTACAGGGGCCGGAGGTTATGGAAATGGGTGCCCGGCATGACGCCGGGCAGCGCCGATCCGGATCAGCGTCGGCGGTCGGTGTCCACCACGTCGACGCGGACCTGCTCATCGGCCAAGGCGTTCACCACGGTGCGCAGTGCGCGGGCGGTGCGGCCCTGGCGGCCGATGACGCGGCCCAGATCCTCCGGGTGAACACGCACCTCGATGATGTCACCGCGGCGGTTGTTCTTCTGCGTGACCTTGACGTCCTCGGGACTGTCAACGATCCCGCGGACCAGATGATCGAGCGCTTCGGCCAGCATTACTCAGCCTTTTCGGCTTCGTCTGCAGCTTCCTCGGCCGGAGCCTCGGCAGCTTCTTCCTTCTTGGCCTTCGGGGTGATGGCCTCGGGGATGATCACGGAGCCCTTTTCGGGAGCCACGAAGGCTTCCTTGGCTTCCTTGGTCTTGAGAGTGCCTTCCTGGCCCTCAATACCCTTGAACTTCTGCCAATCGCCGGTGATCTTGAGCAGGACAGCAGCCTGTTCGGTCGGCTGCGCGCCGACGCCGAGCCAGTACTGGGCGCGCTCGGAGTTGATCTCGATGAACGAGGGCTCTTCGGTCGGGTGGTACTGCCCGATCTCTTCGATGGCACGGCCGTCGCGCTTGGCGCGGGAATCCATGACAACGACGCGGTAGTGGGCAGAGAACTTCTTACCGAAGCGCTTAAGGCGAATCTTTACGGCCACTGTTGTGGTCACTCCTGGTTCTGAAAATGGGCGAACCCGTATGTCTGCTCCCGTGGGGCGGGCCATGGTTGGGGTTCAAAGGACAAGATGCATACACGGAGAGAGGGGCCGCGCAGATCGAGTACCTGTCTATTGTGCCAGATAGGAACCAATCCGCGCGACTCGACGGCGGTGTTGGATTTGCGGCGGGTCTCCACGCGTTCGCTGGCGCTCACTTGGTCGAACACCGGATGGGGGCGCGATGCTTTCGCTGGGCGGGCCTCCACGCGTTCGCTAGCGCTCACTGGGTCGACCACCGAGCAGATGTCCGCCGGGCTAGGCTTCGGCGGTGCTGGACCAGACGTAGAGCTGCTGGCGTTCGGCCTGCTCGGCCTGCGAGGCCAGCTGCGCGATCCGGCGGACGTGATCCTCGGCGATCTCGCCGCTGAACGGCATGTCCTCTTCGGCAGCCCACAATGCGGCGACCTCCGGGATCAAGGAGTCACCGGCGTCGTCGGTGTGGGTCAAGAGCTCAGCCAGCGACTGGACCATGGCGTCCGAGGCCACCATCAGGTAGTCGCTGGAGACGTCCGCCATGTCCAGCGACTCGCCGCCGGCGGCTCCGACCGCCTTGGCAGCCAGGCCGCCGAGGATCTCAACCTCCAGGTCGGTGACGCCATTGAGGCGGAGGCTGGGGGCATCCCCGACCGCTGCCATGGGCCCGTCGGTTTCGCCGCGGGATTCGACGCTGGCCTCGAGTTCTGCGGCGCGCCGGACGGCGGCATCGTGGGTGGCAACGAAGATTTCGGTGGTTCCGGACATGTGCAAGCCCTTCCGCGGCTAGACCGATGGTTCTCTTTCAGCCTAGCCGCAGCGGGCGGATTTCCGCTTAGCCGACGGCGATGCGCAGCTGGTTGCGCCACGGGTCCTCGAAGCGCAGCTCGGCGCCGGTGTGGTGATGCGAGATGCCTGCGCTGGTCAGCCGTTCGGCCAGGGCGCCCACTTCGTCGTCGGTCGGCACGTGGATGAGCACTTCACCCAGGCCCAGGGTGTCCTTGCGCGGGCCTGCGCCGCGGCTGTTCCAGACGTTCATGGCCATGTGGTGGTGGTAGCCGCCGGCGGCGACGAACAGCGCCTGGCCGTGCCAGCCGGCAGTGCGCTCGAAGCCGAGGGTCTTCACGTAGAACTCTTCGGCCGTGTGAGTGTCGCCGACCTGCAGGTGCACGTGGCCGATCCCGGCGCCCGACTGGCGCTGGCTGGCGAGTGACTCCTCGGTCAGGTGGCTCTGCAGGTAGGTCTGGGGATTCAGGGCCAGGCTGTCCATGTGGACCTCCTTGCCCTCGGCCGTTTCGTTCCACGACCACTGGTCGCGCGGGCGGTCCCAGTAGAGCTCAATGCCGTTGCCCTCCGGGTCGGTGAAGTAGAACGCCTCGCTGACCAAGTGGTCGGCGCTGCCCGTGAAGCGGGAGGGATCGGTCTGCGCCGCTGTGGCCACGGTGGCCGCCAGGTCAGACTGGTTCTCGAACAGGAAGGCGGTGTGGAACAGGCCGGCTTCACCGCGTGACGGCAACTGCAGCCCGGTGGCCGGCGCCAAGTGGAGCAGCGGTGTGGTGCCGCGGCCCAAGAAAACCCCGCCGAGTCCCTCCGAGACAGGATCCAGCCCCAGCGCCTGCTGGTAGTAGTTGGTCATGTTCTTCATGTCCCCCACCTTGAGCATCACGGTGCCCATGCTGAGGTCGGAGGAGAGCAGGTCCTGGGGGCTTACTTGAAAGTTCATGTAAATATAATACTTGAAGCTTCACGTTTATTCCAGTCCGCTGTTCTTGGGTCTGAGAGTCCCGCTGCTCACTCTGTCCGGACCAGCACGGCCTACCAGGCGGCAGTTGATCAGCGCCGCCGGGCCGGGCGGCTGTTGTTCAGCGCCGCCGGGCCGGGCGGCGGTTGATCAGCGCCGCCGGGCCAGCCGGCAGCTGATCTCGACGCAGGCCTGCCTTCAGCCGATCTCACGCCGGACCCGGCCGGTAACCTGATCCAAAGGGTCACTACGAGTCAGGATGCTGCGATGCAATGGTGGGAACCGGTCCTCGCCGTGGCCGGCGGGCTGGCCCTGTTGTATGCCCTGATGCTGCTGGCCTTGTGGGGGTACGCGCGGCGCCATCCGGACACCGTCCGCATGCGGGACGCCTTGCGCCTGTTGCCGGATCTGCTCCGCCTCTTGCGTCGGCTGGCGGCGGACCCGGAACTGCCGGTCCGGACGCGGCTGCTGCCGCTCCTGCTGCTGGCCTATCTGGCCTCGCCCATCGACTTGGTTCCCGATTTTGTCCCGGTGCTCGGCTACGCCGACGACGTGCTGGTGGCCGCCTGGCTGCTGCGCGCGATGGTCCGGTTGGCGGGACCGGATCCGCTGCGCCGGCATTGGCCCGGCACCGAGGCCGGACTCGGCGCCATCGAACGGCTGGCCGGGGTTTCCGGGGATCAGCGGCGCCGACGGTAAGCCAGGTAGCCGCCCAACGCCACATCCCCGGCGGCCTGCAGCACCAGCCCCAGTGCGCCGGCGCGCAGCAGCCGGGCACTGGCCGGCCGGCGGCCCGCGGCCCGGAACAGCAGCGCAGCACCGGTGGCCGCGGCGGCGGCGCTGCCGGCCAGCATGCCGGGGCGTGCGACGACGGCGCGCTGCCAGGCGGCCAGCGGCCCCCTCCCTTCGGCGGGGGTACTGGCCAGTTCAAGCAGTGCTTTGCCGATTGATTGGACCGGGAGGTTCTCCATTCCGGGGACCCGGTCGGGCTGCAGCGATCCTTCGGCCAGCCGTGCGGCGACCGGCGGCAGTCCCAGGAGTTGGCCGGCGCGGGCCAGGATTCCCGGCTCGTCCGGTGAGGCCATCAGCTCCTGCAGTCCTTGAATGGCCCCCTGTTCCAGTCCGAGGACTTCGCTGAGCCGCCGCGGATCGGGACCTTCAGGATGCACAATCCGGCCGAGCAGCCGCAGCGCTTCGGCATCGGCGCGGGAGGCCGACGGGAACGGCTTGGCCGGCCCCTCCCAGGCGTGCCAGAAACTGGTGTCCGGGTCGCGCCGGGTACCGGGCAGCCATGCCTCGACAGCGCGGAAACCGTCCAAGTCCATCAACGCCACGATGGGTTTGGCAGAGGCCGGCCAGTTGTAGAGCCCTGGCGCTGCCTCGCCGTGAACCAGCACGACGCGCTGTCCAGATGCGGGCGCGTCAGGGCTTCCCTTACCGGGCTCCAGGACGTGGACTTCCACACCGTTGATGGCGCCGAACATCATCAGGTCTTCGCGCCGGAACTTGCCTACCAGTACGGTGCGCAGCTCAGCGGCGTCCGGCGCTTCGTACTCCTCGGCGTCGTCGGGTTCGGGCACGGCTTCCAGTTCCAGCGCGGCTTCCGGTGCTGGCGCCTCGTATTCAATGCCGTCAATCTCCACAGCCGCCCCCAGATCGGCGGAGAGCCCGCGGACCAGGGCCGCGACGTCCGGGCCCGGCACCGCCTTGCCTGCGGTATCCAAGACTGCCGCGCGCTGTTCCGGGTTCACGGCCAGCAGCACGGACACCACGCTGTCGCCGGGCTGCGGAACTCCCCCGGCGAAGGCGCCCAGCAGGGACCGGTTGGTGAATTGCTGCTGCAGTGCCGCCACGCCGGCCTCGTCCAGCGGCCATGGCCACCACAGTTGTCCGGACGCCGGTTCCCAGCCTGTTTGGTTCATAGCTCAACGCTAGCAACCTCTGGTCGGTCCGGCTGCGCAGCGACGGGCGGAAATCCTCGGGTCAGTCCGGCAGCGCCTTGCGGGCCAGGAAGGCTTCCAGAAGTGCATGGCCTCCGTCCGAATCCTGCGGACGGTGATCCCCGCCGGCGTGGCGGTGGATGGCGCCGGTGCCGGCCAGGTAGTGGGCCACTTCCTCATACAGCGGCTCCCAACCGCCGGTGACCACCAGCGTGGGCAGGCCCGGGACAATGTGCAGCGGCGCGTTCCACGGCGGCGCCTGCAGCCGGGCCCGCTTAGCCTGTGCCCGGTCGGCCGCGGTGGCCAGCGGCAGCGCTTCGGCCCCGACCACCAGCCGGACGAACTCGCGCTGGTACTCCTCATCGGTCAGCTCACCTCGGGCGGCGAACAACGGTTCCAGCCGTTGGCGGTAGGCACGGGTGGCGGGCAAGTCTGCGGTCAAGGATAGGCATGCCGGCTCGAACAGCGTCAGCGAATGCACCTTGTCCGGGTGCTCCACGGCTGCCATCATGGCGGCGACGGCGCCCTGCGCGTGTGCCACCACATGCGCTCCGGCGCCGAGATGCCCGCCGACGATCCGGGCGTCTTCATCAAAGTCGGTCGGCAGCGGTTCGGCCTGCAGATCAAAGCCGTGGCGGCGGAGGAAAAGGCAGTCGAAACGTCCGGCCAGCCGGTGCTGATGCGGCCAGGCCGCGGCACCGAAGCTGTCCGTGCCGTGGACAAAGACCACTCGTTCTCCGCTGCCGAATGCCATGGGAGAAATACTAAACGCCGGACCCGACAGTTCCTTTGGAGCCGCCCGCTGGCTCGGGTTCCCAGACCTGCGGCGCCAACTCGCGTTCCGGCACGCGCGGCTGCGCTGTCCGCAGCACCTGCCCGTTGCGCAGTTCCACCACGGTGAGCAGTTCGTGGGCGCGGAGCCCGGCGGCCAACTGGGCGGACTGCGCACTGTCCAGGACCGCTTCGGCCTGCTCGACCGGAAGGAAGACCGCCTGTCCCCCGGCACCCGCGGCGAGCTCACCGCCGTCGTACGTTCCGCCGTCGTACACAAAGGTGATGGCTTCGCCCGCTGCGACGGCTACCGGCAGGTAGTCGAGCGCCAGGATGCGCCCCGGCGGCACCGGCAGGGAGGATTCGGCGAGCACGCGGGACGCAGCGGACCGCGGGTCTTCGCCCGGCCGGACCGCAGCAGCCGGCAGAGAGGGGCCACCGGCGCCCTCCACCAACACCACGGAACCGCCGACGCTGCGTACGATGACCACGACGGCGGCCTGCCGCCTTCCGACCGGGCGGTCCACGCCGCTGTGTGCCTGCTCTGCCACAAAACTCCTTCGCTGCGCTGCCTCGCCGGTGGGGCTTCACGGCCCTCGTCGTCGTCGCCGAAACGATTCAGCAACCCAGCTTACCTTCACCCCTCATGCCAAGTGCCCCGCCGGACTTCACCGGCGGGGCACTCATCATGCATAGGGAATCTGACGGACTACTTGCCGAGGAACTTCTCGAAGCCCTTGGGCAGGTTCAGCGCCGACGGATCAAAATCCTGTCCGTCCTGCGGGGCGCCGAAGGCACTTCCGGCCGGAACCGATGCCTTGTTCTTGCGCCGCTCCTCGGCCTCGCGCAGTTCCTGCGCCGCCTTGGCCGGGTTGCCGGAGCGGGTCTTCTTCTTGCCCTTGGCGGCCTGCTGCTTCTTGCGTGCGCCGCCGAAACCGCCGGGGCCGGCCACGCCGGGCATACCCGGAATGCCGCCACCCTGCGCCATCTTCTTCATCATCTTCTGGGCCTGGCCGAAGCGCTCCAGCAGGCCGTTGACTTCGGAGACGTGGACACCGGAGCCCTTGGCAATGCGGGCGCGGCGGGAACCGTTGAGGATCTTCGGGGCGACACGCTCGTGCGGGGTCATTGACCGGACGATCGCCTCCACGCGGTCAATCTCGCGCTCGTCGAAATTCTCCAGCTGCTGGCGCATGTTGGCGGCGCCGGGCATCATCATGAGCATCTTCTTCATCGAGCCCATTTTGCGGATCTGCTGCATCTGGGCGAGGAAGTCGTCCAGCGTGAAGTCTTCCTGGTCGGCGAATTTCTGCGCCATCCGCTCGGCTTCGCCCTTGTCCCAGGACTTTTCCGCCTGCTCGATCAGGGTGAGAATATCGCCCATGTCCAGGATGCGGTTGGCCATCCGGTCCGGGTGGAAGATCTCGAAGTCGTCCAGGTTCTCGCCGGTGGACGCGAACATCACGGGCTTGCCTGTTACCGACGCGACGGAGAGCGCCGCACCGCCGCGGGCATCGCCGTCGAGCTTGGAAAGGACGACGCCGGTGAAGTTGACGCCTTCGTTGAACGCCTGCGCGGTATTGACCGCGTCCTGACCAATCATTGCGTCGATCACGAAGAGGACTTCGTCCGGGTTGATGGCGGCGCGGATGTCCGCGGCCTGCTGCATCATCTCGGCGTCGACGCCCAACCGGCCGGCGGTGTCCACGATGACCACGTCGTACAGCTTCTGCCGCGCTTCGGCAATGCCGTCGCGGGCCACGGCCACCGGATCGCCGGTCACCGAATCGAACTCGGACTGCACGCCCGGGTGCGGGGCGAAGACGGGCACGCCGGCGCGCTGACCGTTGACCTGAAGCTGGGTCACGGCGTTGGGGCGCTGCAGGTCGGCGGCAACCAGCAACGGACTGTGGCCCTGACCCTTGAACCACTTGGACAGCTTGCCCGCCAGCGTGGTCTTACCGGCGCCCTGCAGACCGGCGAGCATGATCACGGTCGGCGGGTTCTTGGCCAGCTTAATGCGGCGGGTCTCGCCGCCGAGGATGTTGACCAGTTCGTCGTTGACGATCTTGACGACCTGCTGGCCCGGGTTCAGGGCGCCCGAGACTTCCTCGCCCAGAGCGCGTTCCTTCACATGGGCGGTGAACTCGCGCACCACGGGCACGGCAACGTCGGCGTCTAGCAGGGCACGCCGGATCTCGCGCACGGTGGCATCGACGTCGGCCTCGGACAGGCGTCCCTTGCCGCGCAGATTCTTGAAGGTTGAGGTCAACCGGTCAGAGAGTGAATTGAACACGCGCCGTGTCTACTTTCGTCGATCTGGTTCACAATCCCCGGGCCACGCCGGAGTTCAGCTCTTAAGGGTATCAACTGGCGGTGGCCTCAGTCGCGCCCCCATGTGACTTCCCTTCTGCGGACGCCGGAACCAGGCTGGTATGCCAGTCCCGCCTTCCCGCAACTGCCACCGGTACCGTTCCCTCCGGATCACAGCCGTGGCAAGGTGGGAATCGTGAGCGCTGAACAGACCCACACCAAGGACGCTTCCTCCCCCTACGCCAGCGGGCCGACGCAGATCCGCACACTGCTCATCCTGGGGGCCTCCGGCGATCTGACCGGCAGGCTGCTGCTGCCGGGGCTGGGCAAGCTGATTGCTCAGGGCATAACCACCGGGCTTAAACTTGTGGGCGCCGGCTCCGATGACTGGGACGCAGCGCGCTGGCAGCAACGCGTCAGCGGGGCCTTCGATTCCTGCGCTGGCGCCGCGAACGACGACGGACGGCAGCAACTGCTCGACATCCAGCAGGACCCCCAGTACCACTCGGTTGACGTGACGGCCGAGGGTGCCCTGGCCAAACTGCTGGCGGTGCTGGAAGGCCCGGTGGCCGTGTTCTTCGCCCTGCCGCCGGCCGTCAGCCAGAAAGCGTGCGAAGTGCTCCGGCCTGAGGACGTGCCGGAGGGGACACGTTTGGTGCTGGAGAAACCGTTCGGCACCAGCCTGGAGTCGGCCGAATTGCTGAACAAGACGTTGCTGAAACTAGTCCCGGAGGACCATATCCACCGGGTGGATCACTTCCTCGGCAAGGCGACGGTCTTCAACATTCTGGGCCTGCGCTTCGCCAACCGTCTATTGGAACCGCTGCTCAGCAACGAACACGTGGCCAAAGTGGAGATTTTCTACGACGAGTACCTGGCTCTGGAAGGGCGCGCCCGCTACTACGACGGCGCCGGCGCCCTGCGGGACATGATCCAAAGCCACTTGTTGCAGGTAATGGCGCTGACGGCTTTGAACCCGCCGGCCACACTCAAGGAGCGGGACCTGCGCGACCACATCGGCAGTGTGATGCGAGCTAGCAGCGTCGACCCCGATTTCGCCAAGAGCACCCGGCGAGCCCGCTATACCGCAGGCCGCATCGGCGAACGTGACATCCCCGATTACACCGGAGAACAGGGCGTTGACCCCTCGCGGAAAACAGAAACCCTTGCTGAAGTCGAGGTTTCCATCAACAACAGCCGTTGGGCGGGCGTGCCGTTCATCCTGCGCTCAGGCAAGGCGTTGGCCAAGCCGAAGAAGGAAGTCATCATCACCTTCAAGCCGGTCAATCACCTGCCTGTGGGATTCAAAGGCGTCGACTCGCCTACCCGATTGAGGATCGGCCTTGGGCCCGAAACCCTTCAACTGGAGATCGATGTCAACGGCCCGAGTGACCTCTTCACGCTGGACCGGGCCGTGCTGGAGGCAGATTTGCACGCGGCCGATCTGCTGCCCTACGGCGAAGTCTTGGAAGGCGTGCTGCACGGCGACCCGCTGTTGTCTGTCCGTGGAGACATCGCCGAGGACTGCTGGCGAATTGTCGAACCAGTACTCAAGGCTTGGGAAAACGACGTGGTACCGCTGGAAGAGTATGAGGCCGGCAGCAACGGTCCTGCCGACTGGGACACGTCCCGGAGCGACAATCCGCTGCCCTGATTGGAAGCGCCGCGGATACGTGACGCCATGGGAATCGCCGCGCAGAGGCAGCGCCCGGAATAGGTAGCGTCGTTCCCACCCATCAGAAGGGTGGTGGCGTTTCGTCGCATGGTTCGCCATCCTCTCCGTCAACGGACCGTTCTGCTGCGCTTTTGTCCTGGTTCGTTGTGTTGCTGGCCCGGTCCTCTGCTGTGGGGTAGGTGATTGCCCAGCCTTCGTCGGGGGTGGTGGTGTGGGTGTGTCCGGAGCGGGTGGTGAAGTGCAGGGTGCCGTCGTTGTCCTGGGTGACGCTGCCGCCGCCGTGGTGTTTGGTTTTGTGACCGGGTTTGCAGTGGGCGCTGAGGTTCTCGGGCACTGTTTTGCCGCCGTCTTCCCAGGCGATGGTGTGGTCGATGTCGCATTGGTCGGCGGGCACGGTGCAGCCGAATTCGCGGCAGTGCCGGTCGCGTAGCCGGATGAGGCGTTTGAGCCATTCGGGCGGGATCCGCAGGTCTTTGGCGGCGGCGATGGCTTGGCCGAAGTCGTCGGTGAGCACGAGGAGCCAGGAGGTGGCCAGTGCGGTGAGGTTGCGGGTCATCTCGGGCTCACAACCCTAGCCGAACTACTCGGCACAGATCAGGCGTCTCCGACCCGGGAGTTCATCAGCTCGGTGCGTGCTTTGGTGCCGGATGCCACAGACATTTTGCGGGGGCCGGATCGGCACCTCTACGGGCTGAACCCAGCCAAGTAACCTCGGCGAGAGGCGAGAATCGGGTGCAAACTGATTCGTCACGCGATTGGCTGGCAACTCGACCAAACCGCGGCATGCGCGCACAGCAAAGCCCGGCTGCCCGGCCGCCACAGGGACGGCCAAAGCAACCGGGCTTTGGAGCGAGCCGGAGGATACGCGGCCTAGATGGCTGCCTCACCACGTTCGCCGGTGCGCACTCGCACGGCTTCTTGGACGTCCACCAGCCAGACCTTCCCGTCGCCGGCATGGCCGGTATTGGCCGTGGCCACGAGGACATCAACGATGTCGTCGGCCTGCTCATCGGAGACCAGCACTTCGATGCGGATCTTGGGCAGCAGGTCCACGGTGTATTCCGCGCCGCGGTAGACCTCGGTGTGGCCGCGCTGCCGGCCGTATCCGCTGGCCTGGCTGATGGTCAGTCCCTGGACGCCGTAGCTTTCCAAGCTGTTGCGGATGGCATCGAGCTTTTGTGGCCGAATGATCGCTGTCACCAGTTTCATGCGTTGACTTCTTCCTTGATGGCGGACCGGGCGCCCGCATTATGCGCGCTGCGGTCGGTGGCCGGGTGCGGGATGAACGTGCCGCCGGTGCCCAGGCCGCCGAACTCGTAGGCGGATTCGGCGTGCTGGGTCAGGTCCACACCGGTGACCTCTTGCTCTTCGGTCACCCGGAAGCCGATGGTCTTGTGGATCGCCAGGCCGATGAGGACGGTGAGCACCGCGCAGAACACCACGGATACCGCCGCCGCCACGGTCTGTGCCCACAGTTGGGCGAATCCGCCGCCGTAGAAGAGGCCGCCGCCGACACCCTCGACCGGCAAGGCGATGAAGCCCAGCGCCAGCGTGCCGACCAGGCCTGCCACCAGGTGGACGCCCACCACGTCCAGCGAGTCGTCATAGCCGAACCGGTACTTCAGCCCGACCGCCAGCGCCGCCAGCACGCCGGCCACCAGGCCCAGGCCAACGGCGCCCACCGGGGATACGTTCGCGCAGGCCGGAGTGATGGCAACCAGGCCTGCAACCACGCCGGATGCTGCCCCTAGCGAGGTGGGGCGGCCGTCGCGGACGCGCTCAATCACCAGCCAGCCCAGCATGGCGGCGGCCGGAGCGGCCATGGTGTTGACCCAGATCAGGCCGGCTTCCTCGGTCGTTGCAGCCGCACCGCCGTTGAAGCCGAACCAGCCGAACCACAGCAACGCGGCACCAAGCATGACCAGCGGAATGTTGTGCGGGCGCTGGGCCGGGTCCTTACCGAAGCCCTTGCGCTTGCCCAAAATCAGGGCCAAGATCAGGCCGGCCACGCCAGCGTTGATGTGCACCACGGTGCCGCCGGCGAAGTCGATTGCCTCTCCGGCCCACGCCCCGATGGCTCCGTCGGCTCCGAGCAGTCCCCCGCCCCAGATCATGAAGGCCAGCGGGCAGTAAACCAGCGTGACCCAGACCGGTACGAAGACCACCCACGCGCCGAACTTCGCCCGGTCGGCGATGGCGCCGGAAATGAGCGCCACCGTGATGATCGCGAACGTAGCGCCGTAGCCGGCACCGATCAGGTCTTCGGTGTTGAGCAGCGACTCAAGGCCGAAGGCGGCGAGCGGGTTGCCGAAGAGCTGAGCCACGCCCTCGCCACTGCTCATGGAGTAACCCCAGAGCACCCAGACCACCGCCACCAGCGCGATCGCGGAAAAACTCATCATCATCATGTTCAGGGCCGATTTGGCCCGTGTCATGCCGCCGTAGAAGAACGCCAATCCCGGCGTCATGAGCAGCACCAAGGCTGCCGAAATCATTACCCAGACGTGACCTGCTGACAGATCCATCTTCACGTCCTCTCGTCCTTCGGCAGGTAGCTTCCCGCCGCTGACTCAAGCCTGACGACGGCGTGTTTCGGCAAACCGGAGCGTGTATTGCGGGCGCGTTACAACAAACCCGCCCAGGTAAAACCGGCTTGTCCGGCTTGTTTCGGCAGTGTTACGGCGGCAGCAAACGCACGACGGCGGTGTCCGCCTCCCACGGCCGACGTGGCACTTTTGGGCGGGCCCCTGCAGCGCACGACGGCGGTGCCCACCTCCAGCGGCGCGTGGCACTTTAGGCGCGGCGCGGCCTGGCTTCTTGAACGCACGACGGCGGTGCCCACCCGGTCATTCGGCGTGGGCCTGTGCCCCCGGCCACTGCCACAATTGACACCGATCCAACCGGGCTAGGCTTGATGACATGCCAGTTTCACGCCGCACGGAGCGCTACATCCGCCTGCCTGGTCTGCAACGTCCGGGCAGGGAGGCGCAAACGCCGCTGCCGCGGGATATCAAGGTCCTGGTCGCGGCGGCTTTTGTGATTGCGCTCGGGTACGGGTTGGTGGCGCCGGTTTTGCCGCAGTTCGCCGCCAGTTTCGACGTCGGCGTGGCGGCCGCCAGCGTCATCGTCAGCGTGTTTGCCCTGGCCCGGCTGGTGTTCGCGCCCGTTGGCGGCGCGCTGGTAGGCAGCTGGGGCGAACGCCGGGTCTACCTCACCGGGCTGCTGATTGTGGCCGCTTCAACCGGCGCCTGCGCGATGGCGCAGGACTATTGGCAGCTGCTGATCTTCCGCGGTCTCGGCGGCCTGGGCTCCACCATGTTCACCGTTTCCGCCATGGCGCTGATCCTGCGGCTGGCCCCGCCGAACGGACGCGGCCGGGTCTCCAGTCTCTACGCGGGCACCTTCCTCATGGGCGGCATCCTGGGACCGGTGGTCGGCGGCCTGCTGGCCGGGTTCGGGCTCCGGATGCCCTTCGTGGTCTACGCCGTGGCCCTGCTCGTGGCGGCCGCCGTCGTCGCCGTCCTGCTGAAGAAGCCCGCGCCCAGGACCGCCGACGACGGACCGGCGCCGGTGGCGATGGATCTGCGCGAGGCGCTGTCGGACCCCGGCTATCGCGCCGCCGTCGTCTCCGCTTTCGCCAATGGCTGGGCCACCTTCGGGGTCCGGATGGCACTGATTCCGCTGTTCGCGGCAGCCGTGCTGGGTGCCGGCCCGGCGACCGCCGGCCTGGCGTTGGCCGTCTTTGCCGTCGGCAACGCGATGGCCCTGACCTTTTCCGGCCGCCTCGCGGACAACGTCGGCCGCCGCCCGCTGGTGGTCGCCGGGCTCACCGTTGCCGGCCTTGCCATCGCAGCCATTGGTTTCATCGATTCCGTACCGGCGTTCGTGGCAGCCTCGGTCATTGCCGGCTTCGGATCGGGCCTGCTGGGGCCGGCACAACAGGCCGCCGTCGGGGACATCATCGGCAACGACCGCACCGGCGGCAAGGTGCTGGCAGTCTTCCAGATGGGCACCGACGCCGGGGCCATCATCGGCCCGGTCCTTGCCGGCATGCTGGCCGACCGGCTGAATTACGCCTGGGCCTTCGGCGTCACCGGAGCGGTCATGCTGGCCTCCGCCCTGCTCTGGCTGGTGTTCGGCCGGGAGACGCTGATGAAGCCCGTCAAGGAAACTGCGGCGGACTGACCCGCGTCAGGCGGCAACGCCACCGGCAATCGCCGTTTCTGCGCCAGACTCGCGCCTGTAGCCAAGGACCGTGTCCACCGCTATTGTCTGACCCATGACCGTCGGGGGACGTATTTTCGCGGTGTTCGCCGTGCTGTTTTGGGCGATATTGCCCGGTTTCGGGCTGATCGATTTGTCCACCATGTTCGTTGAGGATTCCTTCTTCGCCGAGGTTGCGGCGCTGGAGACGAGCTGGGGCGTCCTCACCACCTTCGCGGTGGCCTTGCCGTTCGGCTGGGTGGCGTTCCGGCCGCGGGACGTCTGGCCGGTACTAGCCTTGCTCTGGCTCACGACGGCGGCGCTCCTCGTGGGTGCCTTGCTCGGCTTCAGCTTCGGTCCGGTGGTGATGGCCGGGGTGCTCGGTGCCATGTCCTTGGGCCTGCTGTGGTCCGCCCGGCGCGCCGGAACCCGGTTTGAGAGGCCCCGGCTGTCCGTGTACTGGCCGCTGCTGGTGCTGGCCCTGCTGGCTCTCCCCTGCTGGGCG
Source organism: Arthrobacter sulfonylureivorans (assembly GCF_022637435.1). NCBI lineage: Bacteria > Bacillati > Actinomycetota > Actinomycetes > Micrococcales > Micrococcaceae > Arthrobacter > Arthrobacter sulfonylureivorans. Next base: position 1,840,257 of record NZ_CP093326.1, on the reverse strand, counting down.
GCCTACGCCTGGTACGCGCTCGACTCTTCCCGCACCACAGGATCAGAGCCCGAATACTGGACGATGGGCATCGATCACTGGCCGGTCCAGGGTGCCCTGGGCCTGACGCTGGCCGCAGCCAGTTTGCTGAATGCGCTCTGGCCCCCGGCCCGTACCCTGCTGGGGACCGCGCTCGCTTTCAGCGCGGTATCGCTCGCCATCAGCTGGCTGCTCGGTCCCGAGACAGGAGGAAGCGTGGACGTGCAGTGGCTGGCAATCGCCGCGCTCGTCTGGGGCTTGCTGATCGCGCTGCGCACACCGGGCCTTCCGTCCGAACCGGGCGCGCAGCCGGCGAAGCGTCGGCAGAACCTGCGCTCCAGCGCGGTTTAACTCCCCCGCGGTTAAACGCGAAACCCTCCCGCCGGACATCATGCCCGGCAGGAGGGATCGCCGTCGTGCGGTGTGCTCTGCCCTTGGGTTTTTGCGCCGCCCTTGGTTAAGCGGGCTGTCCTGCTAGTTCAGCAGCGCGTCCACGAAGTCTTCGGTTTCGAACGGGGCCAGGTCGTCGGCGCCTTCGCCCAGGCCCACCAGCTTCACCGGCACGCCCAGGCTGCGCTGGATGGCGACGACAATGCCGCCCTTGGCGGTGCCGTCGAGCTTGGTCAGCACGATGCCGGTGATGTTGACGACCTCCGCAAAGACCTTGGCCTGATTCAGCCCGTTCTGGCCGGTGGTGGCGTCCAGCACCAGCAAGACTTCATCGACCGTGGCCTGCTTCTCGATCACGCGCTTGACCTTGCCGAGTTCGTCCATCAGGCCCACCTTGTTCTGCAGGCGTCCGGCGGTGTCCACCATGACCACGTCGACTTCCTGCTCGATGCCGGCCTTGACCGCCTCAAAGGCGACGGAGGCTGGGTCCGCACCATCGACGTCGGACTTCACCGTGGGAACGCCCACGCGCGAGCCCCAGGTGGCGAGCTGCTCGGCCGCGGCCGCACGGAAGGTATCCGCGGCGCCCAGGATCACGTCCTTGTCTTCGGCCACCAGCACGCGGGCCAGCTTGCCCACCGTGGTGGTCTTGCCGACGCCGTTGACGCCCACCACCAGCACCACGGCCGGGCGGTCGGCGTGGCGCATCACGGCCAGCGATCGGTCGATGGACGGGTCCACCAGCTTGATCAGTTCCTCGCGCAGCATGGCCTTGACCTGCTCCGGGTTCCGGCTGCCCTCCACCTTCACCCGTTCCTTGAGCGCATCCACCAGTTCCAGCGTCGGCTCCGTGCCGAGGTCGGCCAGCAGCAGGGTCTCTTCGATTTCGTCCCAGACGTCGTCATCGATTTTGTCGCTTGCGAGCAGCGCCAGCAGCCCCTTGCCCAGCGCGTTGTTGGACTTGACCAGCCGGGCGCGCAACCGGGCCAGACGGCCCTGCACCGGTGCCGGTGTCTCCACCGGGATGGTCTCCAGTGCTGCGGCGTCCTCCGGAATTTCGACGCCGGCCGGCAGCGGTTCCTCTTCCGTGGGCACCCCGATGGGCGGTGCCGTGCCTGTCGGTGCGCGGGGCGCTTCCAGTGTGTCGGTGCCGCCCCCGGCCGGCGGCGCGGCCGGGTCGTTGGCGTCCCGGGTAGTGGTGTAGGTGCCCGGCGGAGTCCTGCGCCCGCGCAGCAACAGCGTTGCCACGAGGCCGATGACGGCGATGGCGATGACTACGTAAATGATGATGGTTGCGTCCACGGGGTCTAGCCTACCGGCCACCACCGCCCGCCGTGCAGCCGCACCGGAGGACCGTTTACCGTCCGCGGTACACTGCGGGCATGTCCACCAAAGGCGGGGATCGGGGCGGCGCCGAGGCTGCACCGGCGGGTCACGAGCAGGGCGCACCGGCCGGTCACCAGGAAGATGCGCTGACTCCGCAGCCGCGTGCCGAGCCGGGGCTCAAAGGCCCGGCCGCCGACATGCTGCTGCACGCCGTCCACGGACATTTTCTTCAACTCAAGGAACTGGCCGGCCCCGCCCGGCGAAACGCCCCTGATGCCGTGCACCAGATGCGCACCGCCACTCGCCGGATGCGCTCGGTCTTGAAGGCCTTCCGCAAGCTGTTGGACCCGCCGCCGAACCGGCTGCAGGCCGAGCTGAAGTGGCTCGCCGGCGAACTGGCTGCCGCCCGGGACGCCGAGGTGCAGGCCGAACGCCTGGGGCGGTTGCTGGCTGTCGCCATCGAGGACCAGACCGACGGCCGGGCCCCGGGCCACGGACAGGACAACGGCGCCGGTGCGGACGAGCAAGATAACGCGCCCGGAACGAAGGAGGCCCCCGGGAACGTCCGCCCGGATCTGGCCCGGCAGGTGGATCGGCAGTTGGATCGGCAGCTGGAGCGGACGGTATTGCCGGGCGCTCCCGGCACCGCACCTGCCGTCCGCCGGCTGAACGCCGAGCTGGCGGAACGGCTGGACGCCGGACACCGGCAGGTGGTGCTGGCCCTCAACGGCAGACGCTACCGCCGGCTGATGACGGACATCGAGGATTGGCTGGACCACCCGCAACTGGCCCCACTGGCCTCCGAACCCGCCCGGCAGGTCGTGCCCCGGCTGGTGGGCCGGCAGTTCAAGCACCTGCGTGCAGCGGCCAACTCCGCCCTCGCAGCCCCGGAGGGCACGGAGCTGGCCGAAGAAGCGCTGCATGCGGCCCGCAAACGGGCCAAACGGCTGCGCTATGCCGCCGAAGCGGCCGCCGTGCTCTCCCCCGTGGACGTCGCTGCCTTGGGCCAAGCAGCCCACGAAATCCAGAGTGTGTTGGGCGAACACCAAGATGCCGTGGTGGCACGGCAACTGCTGCGCCGGGTGGCGGCCAAGGCAGCCTACGAGGGCGAGGATACGTTCCTCTATGGCCGTCTTGACGCCCTTGAACAAGCGGCGGCCCAGGAGGCAGTGTCACAGTTTCAAACGCTCTGGCGCCGCTTTCCCACGGCCAAGCCGAAGAGCTGGGGCAAACCGTGGAAGCCGGCCTGACCGCACGCGGCGGCGGACGGCCCGTCCACCGGCAGCGGATACGGCCTGCCGCATCAGGCGACCGCGCCAACCGCCGTACCGGCGGACCGCGCGGCAACTGTACGATCAACGCATGAAGCCGTTCCTGCTGCTGGCCACACGCGCCGACGACACCGCAGCCGATGAGGAATATGCGGCCTTCGCCCGGTTCGGTGGTCTGGTACCGGACCAACTGCGCCGGGTCCGGCTGGAAGCCGGGCCGATGCCGGCCATCAACCTGAACGACTACAGCGGCATCATCCTGGGCGGCAGCCCGTTCACCTCCAGCGACGACGACGCGACCAAGCCGGCCGTCCAGCTGCGGGTGGAAGCCGAGCTGGAGCAACTGCTGGACACCGTCGTCGCCCGCGATTTTCCGTTTTTGGGGGCCTGCTACGGCGTGGGCACGCTGGGCCGGCACCGCGGCGGAGTGGTGGATCGCCAGTACGGCGAGCCGATCGGGGCAGCGCAGGTGGTGCTGACCGACGACGGCGCCGCCGATCCACTGCTTTCCGGCCTGCCGCGGGAATTCAGCGCCTTCGTAGGACACAAGGAAGCCTGTTCCGTGCTGCCCGCGGGCGCGGTCCACCTGGCCAAATCCGAGCATTGCCCGTACCAAATGTTCCGGCTCCAGAACAACCTCTATGCCACCCAATTCCACGCCGAACTGGACACCGAAGGCCTGCTGACCCGGATCTGGATCTACCGAAATGCAGGCTACTTTCCGCCGGACCAGGCGGAGGCCGTGATGGAGCAGGTGCGCTGCAGGACGGTGTCGGTCCCGCAGCGAATCCTGCGCAACTTCGTCGCCCGCTACGCCACCACCTGACCACCACAACACCGAAGCGAGGAAACTGACATGACTTTGAAAGAACAGCTGCAGGCCGACGTCGTCGCCCATATGAAGGCCGGGAATAAGACGGCGCTGACCACCGTCCGCAATGTGCTGGGCGAGATCACCACCAAGGAAAAGTCGGGCAAGACGCCGGTGGAGCTGGATGATGCCCAGACCACCGCCCTGCTGCAGAAGGAAGCGGCCAAGCGCCGCGACACTGCCCGCATCTACACCGAGGCCGGCGAATCGGAGCGGGCCGCTGCGGAGAGTGCGGAAGCTGAAATCATCGAGGCCTACTTGCCCAAGCCGCTCAGCGAAGCCGAGGTGGCGGAGATCGTGGACAGCACCATCGCCGGTCTCAAGGCCGACGGCGTGGAACTGTCCATGCGGCAGATGGGAGCGGTGATGAAGCCGGTCACCGAGAAGGTTGCCGGCCGCTACGACGGCAAGGCGGTCAGTGAGATGGTCCGCGGGCGCCTGGCCCAGCAGTAACCTCCGGCACGGTTTCGGCGCCGCCCTCGCCGCCTAGGCGGGATGGCCGGCGCTAGGCGGGATGGCCGGCGTCGAAATCCTTGACGTCGCTGAAGGACAAGAGGTCGGTGGCCTCGCTCCCGCGCGTCTCAACCGGCGACAGCAGGAAACCGGTGTGGTCGCCCATGTCCACCTTTTTCACGACCCGCCCCACCATGACCCGCGCCGCGTCCGCCAGCAGCGGAACGTCCTCCGGGCCCGGTTCCCAGTCGCAGCGGGAGAACTTGTCCACCTCGTCACCGGTCGTTTCACCGAAAAGTTCTGCGAGCGCCCGCTGGCGGCGCGCCAGCACATGCACCGCGAGGACGCCGCCCTCCAACGCCACGGGATGGGTGTGGTTCTGCTGCGAGATGCAGACCAGGAACAGTGCCGGCTTCAGGCTGCACTGCGTGGCGAAGCCGACCAGGCAACCGGACCGCGCGCCGCCGCGGCCCACGGCGGTGACCACATACATCGGATAGTCAAAGCCCTTCGCGAAGTCGCTCATGGGCTGTTCCGACGGTGCCTGTTTCTGCGCCATGTCCCCATCATGCCGTAAATCACAGCGGCCCTGCCTGACCCCCTCGACGGCGGCGGGCGTCCGGTCCGGACCCACCCTTCGGCCCTGCTGGCGCCTTGACGGCCTATCTGGTGCGTGGTTGGGTCGAAATACCCCACCCGACCAACCGATCCTTTCCATGGCCTCTGCACCTTGCACCGTCCATGAGGGTCACCACCAACAACGGGAGGCATTAATTTGAAGAACGTTTTTATTCTGGGACTGACCGATTTCCAGGCCGGCGAACTGCAGACTGTCCGCGGAGCCGAGAACTACACTTTCCACAGCCTGCTGGACTACGACCGGCTGGTCGGCGCGCAGGACATCGATTTCCACGGCCTGCTGGAGGCAGCGCGGCAGCAGTTGCGGGAATTCGATGGCAGCGTGGACGCGATCGTCTCGCACTGGGACTTCCCCACCAGCGTCATCGGCCCCATCCTCGCCAAGGAGTACGGCATCGCCGCGCCGACGCTGGAAAGCGTGCTCAAGTGTGAGCACAAGTATTGGAGCCGGCTGGAGCAGCAGGCGTCCATCCCCGAGGTTGTTCCGCAGTTTGCCTCCTTTGATCCTTTCGACGACGGCGCCTTGCAGCAGATCGACATTCCGTTCCCCTTCTGGGTCAAGCCGGTGAAGGCGCACTCTTCCAACCTCGGATTCGAGATCCGCAGCGAAGGAGACTTCACCGACGCCATCCAGCAGATCCGGGCGGAGATCGAACAGGTTGGCGACGCCTTCAACGAGGTCCTGAAGATGGTGGACCTGCCGCCGGAACTGGAGAACGCCGGCGGCAACACCTGCCTGGCCGAACAGTTTGTTTCCGGCACCCAGGCCGCCCCGGAAGGCACCATGTTCCGCGGCTCGTACAACGCCCACGGGGTCTTCGACATGCACAAGGACGCTGCCGGAACCAGCTTCGAACGGCTGGACTACCCGGCGAACAGCGTCCCGGAGACGGTCCAGCAGCGCATGATCGACCTGGCCGAGCGGTACCTGCGGCATGTTGGTTTCGACAACGGTTGCTTCAACGCCGAATTCATGTGGGACCAGGCCGAGGACCAGCTCTGGCTGATCGAGGTCAACACCCGCATTTCCCAGTCGCACAGCGATCTCTTCGCCAAGGTGGACGGGGTATCCAACCACGAGGTCGCCATCGACATTGCGCTGGGCGTCGAACCGTCCATGCCGCACCGCAAGGGTGAATTCGCCGTCGCCTCCCAGTGCATGGTCTTCCACGACGACGACTCCATCGTGACCCGTGTCCCGGACGAACAGGACATCGCCCGGCTGGCCAAGCAGATCCCGCACGCCAATTTCACCCTGCAGGCGCAGGTGGGAGACCGGTTGTCCGAACTGCCCAACCAGGACAGCTACCGCTACGTCGTCGGCATCCTGTATCTGGGCGCCGATGACCGGGACCAGCTGGTGGAGCGCTACAACGCAGCGGTCGACTCGCTGCCGTTCGAGTTCGAGCCCGTCCCCGCCGCCTAGTCCCCTGCCCTGTGCCGGGCCGCAGCCACGCGGCCCGGCACACGCGCACCCGGTGCAGGCAGACAGGTGCAGGTACACCCGGTGCGCACCGCCGGTGCAGACAACAGTCGAAAGGAGCACTGAGCACTGCATGAAAACCATCGAGAACTTTCCGCACAAGGTCCGTGCCATCGAAAACGTCTTCATTCCCATGCGCGACGGCGCCCGGCTGGCGGCACGGATCTGGATGCCGAAGGGTGCCGAGCAGCTTCCGGTGCCGGCCATCCTTGAATACATTCCGTACCGCAAGCGGGACAACTCCCGCGGCCGCGACGAACTGAACCATCCGTACATGGCCGGCCACGGCTACATCAGCGTCCGGGTGGACATGCGCGGCAGCGGCGATTCCGACGGCGTGATGACTGACGAATACCGGCCGCAGGAACACGAAGACGCCGAAGACGTCATTGCCTGGCTGGCCGACCAGCCCTGGTGCGACGGCAAGGTGGGCATGATGGGCATCTCCTGGGGCGGATTCAACAGCCTGCAGATGGCCGCCCGCCAGCCTCCGGCGTTGAAGGCGATCATCAGTGCCTCGGCCACCGACGACCTGTACGTGGACAACATGCATTACATGGGCGGCTGTCTGCTGGCCGACAACCTTTCCGAGGCAACCGTGATGTTTGCCTTCAACAGCCTGCCGCCGGACCCGGAAATCGTCGGCGACAGGTGGCGCGAGATGTGGCACGAGCGGCTCTCCGGCAGCGGCCTCTGGCTGGAGACCTGGCTGGAACACCAGACCCGGGACGAGTATTGGAAGCCGGCGTCGGTCTGTGAGGACTACTCGCAGGTGAAGATCCCGGTCATGGCCGTGGGCGGCTGGGCGGACGGCTACACCAACGCCATTTTCCGCCTGATGGAGAACCTGGATGTGCCGCGCCAAGGACTGATCGGCCCCTGGGGGCACAAGTACCCGCATCTGGGCGTGCCGGGTCCGGCCATCGGCTTCCTGCAGGAAGCGGTGCGCTGGTGGGACCACTGGCTGAAGGACAAGGACACCGGCATGATGGAAGAGCCGATGGTCCGGGCCTGGATGCAGGATGCGGTCTCCCCCGAGCCCTCCTACGAGGACCGTCCCGGCCACTGGGTTGCCGAACCGTCCTGGCCGTCGCCGAACATCGAGAACCAACGCTGGCAACTGGGCCGTTATGGCCTGTTCCCGGAAGGCTCACCGGTGGAGTCGGGCGGCGGCGTTGATCTGCTCTCGCCGCTGAGCGTGGGCATGTTCGCCGGCAAGTGGGCTTCCTACGCGGCACTGCCCGACCTGCCCTCCGACCAGCGCGAGGAGGACGGCGGCTCACTGGTCTACGAGACGGAACCGCTGGAAAGCGACCTTGAAGTCTTCGGCCGGCCGGTCGCCGCGTTTGAGGTGGCCTCGGACAAGCCCGTCGCCCAACTGGTGGTCCGGCTCTCCGATGTGGCGCCGAACGGTGAGGCCACGCGGGTCACCTACGGACTGCTCAACCTGACGCACCGCGACGGCAGCGAGCAACCTCAGCCGCTGGAACCCGGCGAGCGCTACCGGATCGAAATCCCGCTCAACGGGCTCGCACAGTCGTTCCCGGCCGGACACCGGCTGCGGCTGTCGGTCTCGACGTCGTACTGGCCGCTGGTGTGGTCGGCGCCGGAACCGGCGACGGTCACCATCTTCTCCGGCGGCACATTGGACATCCCGGTGCGCCGGCCGCGGGCTGACGACGGCGAGCTGCGTCCCTTCGCGGAACCCGAGACGGCCCCGGAGCTGGCCACCACTCTGCTGAACCCGGGCAACCACCACTGGCGGACCATCCGCGATCTGGAGACGGGCACGTCAACGGTGGAGATCATCAACGACCAAGGCCGCTTCCGAATCGACGAAACCGGCACGGACATCAAGCGGGTGAGCAACGAGTGGTACAGCTCCCGCGGGAACGACGTGAATTCGGTCCGCGGCGAAACCCAGACCATCCGCCGCTACGAACGCGGCGACTGGCGGATCGAGGTGCAGACCCGGACGGTGCTGACCTCCACGCCGACGGATTTTGTGGTGAACGCGCAGCTGGATGCGTACGAGCTGGACGAGGACAAGGGCAACCCCCGCGTCTACTCGCAGAACTGGCAGCGCAGCATCCCCCGGCAGCTGGTCTGACCTCGCTCAGCTGATCAGGGCTCAGCTGATCAGGATCTGGGTCGAAGACTCCTTGAGCTTCGCATTGGCCCAGCATTTCCCTGTCCACCCGCACCGGCCAGTCCTGCCCCGCGGTGTGCGGGGACTGCTTTTTTAGGAACGACGCCGGTCCACGGCTGCGGAGAAGTCCGGCAGGTTGCTTTCGGTGACCGGCTGGATTCCGGTGACCGTGGCGAAGCCGGCGGCCAGCAGCGCGAAGTCGCTCTCCGGCGGGGCCTGCTCCTGGCTGTCCGCGATGGCCAACCGGAGATGGTCTTCGCCCCGCTCGGCCACAGTGGTCTGAACGATGCCGAACTCGGCGAGCGTCGCCGTCCTAAATTCGGGCAGCTCGGATCCGTCCACGTTTGGCACGTTGAGGTTCAAGACGGTGCCCACCCGCTGGTCCATCAGGTACGGCAGCAACCCCGTGGCCAGCACGGCGGCGGTTTCCCAGTTCAAGTGCGCCGGGTTCAGCCCGGTGTCCAGCGAAACTGCCATGCCGCGTCCGCCGTTCACTCCTGCGGTCAACGCGGCGCCAACGGTGCCCGAGTGCAGGATCACCCGGCCCACATTCGCCCCTCGGTTTACACCGGAGAGGACCAGATCGGGCCGGTCGCCGAAGGCACCGTGCGTGGCGATCATAGAGATGAATCCGGGGCTGCCGTGCACGGCAAAGGCCGGCACCGACTCGAGCCCTTCCAGCGTCCGCTGCTCAACCCGGATGCGGCCCTCGTCTTCCCACGCCGTAATGGACGCACTGCTGCCGCTGGCTTCGGCGACCGGGGCCGCGACAGTCACGTTCAGCCCGGCCTCCAGGGCGCCGGCGGCCAGGGCATGCAACCCCGGAGAGTCGATGCCGTCGTCGTTGGTAATCAGCACCATCTTCGGCGTCTTCATTGTTTCCACACCTTTCGGGCCAGTTCCTCCGGGCTCGCCTGCTGGTCAGCGGCCGGCTCCTCGGCCTGATACGCCGAGACGGTCACCAGCTTGGTCAGGTTGCGGATGGCGCCCTCTTCGCCGGTGCCGAGGCCATGGCGGGTGACATTCAGTGCGCCGGCGGCAGTGCCCAGCACCACCGCCTGATGCATGGTCCCGCCGTCGGCCAGCGTGGCGGCGACTCCAGCGGTCAGTGAATCCCCCGCGCCGTGGGTATCCACGCTCTGCATCTCCGGTACGCGGATCTCGCTGAGCTCGTCCTCGTGCAGCATCAGCGACGGCAAATGCGCCCGGGTGACAATAACCGTGCCGGCACCTTCCTCGTGCAGGGCGTGCATGGCCTCGATGATCGCCTCCGGTTCGTCCGAGGCGGCACGCCCGCTGTCCGTGAGTTCGTCGTCGGCAATCTTGGCCACGCTGACGCCGCCGGCGAGCGCCGCGGTGAGCCGGTCGCCGGTCAGGTCGGTGATCACCCGGCAGCCCGCGGTGCCCAGGTCGGCGGCAAGTCTCCGGTAGACGTCGGACGGGACGGCGTCTTCGCGGACCGCCCCGCTGAGGATCACGGTGCCGGCTTCCATACCGGCCTTCAGGGTCTGCCCGTAGAGTTCGTCCAGGTCGTGGCGGGTGAGCTTTTCTCCCGGGTTCTCGGCCACCAATTCCCGTTCGCCGGCCCGCCGGTCGTGGATGTAAGCCCCGCTGCTGCCCTGCCCCTCCACCGGTATCACCTCGACGCCTTCATCCTCTATCAGATGCCGGATCACGCTGCCCGTTTCACCTGAGAAGACGGCGCACATGGTGACGGACGCACCCAGCCCGGTCAGCATCCGGGCCTGCCAGACGCCTTGCCCGCCGGCATGCAGATGGATATCGGGGCGGCCGTCAACATCCTCCACGGTTACGGTCAGTCCCGGCGACGGGGCGAAAACTACTACCGAACCCATCGCGCACCTCGATCCAAGCGGCTTGTCCGGCTGATCGTCATGCCTGCCTCCTTTGCTCGGGCAGTCAACACGGCAACGCCGCTGCCCAGTATCCGTCTGCAGTGGTCCTTGTCTTCGACACTAACGCGGGACAACTGGCCGGACAATGGGCGAACCGCCCGGTGGTCGTCCGGTCTCTACTCGGCGCTGGCGCGCCTCCATCGACCACCGACAGCCCCGGTGGTCGACCAAGCGAGCGCCAGCGAGCGCGTGGAGACCCGCGCGCCGCACCTTGAAGAAACGCTCCGACCCGCCGGCGGCTAGGACGGCATTGTTCCGGCCAGCACCTGGTCGATGATGTCGTGAACGCGTTTCTCGGCAAGGATTTTGAAGTGCCCGGTGCTTTCCAGCCGGATGTTCACGCCGCCTTCCAGCCAGCAGCCGCCGGGAATGTGCGGGTCGAAGGCGCTGTAGGCGGACACGATCCGGTGGTTGACGTCCAGGTTCGCCAGCAGCTGCCGCAGCATCCGGTTCTTCGGCGAAAACGCCCGGACCATCGGCGTCACGGCATACGCCGCGTAGCGGGAACCCGAAAAGGGGGTCCCGATGGCCACCATCCGCTGCACTCGCCCGGCGGACTCCGCCGTCGTCATCAAGAGTTTGCCGATCAGGCCGCCCTTGCTGTGCGCGATAATCGTCACGTTCTCCAAGCCGTTCCCACGCAGGTAGTCGCCCACGACGTCCGCCATGCGCGCGACGCTGCCGACGTTGTAACCCAGCGGCTCGACCACGTGCACCGGATGCCCGCGGTCGTGGACATGCTCAATCAACGGGAGCATGAAGGTCCAGGACTCGTAAATACCCGGAATAACGACGACGGGGCTCGCGCCGTGCGCGGCGTCCCCCCGGTACTGTGCCGGGTCGGCTCTCGCGAGGAATCCGCGGACATGATGCCGGCCGAGATAGATGTAGTCCTCCAGCCAGCCCAAGGCCCGCCGCAGCACCCGGAGCAGCCGCTGCAGCCGGTTCACGATCGGTCGCCGACGGCGGCGTCCCCGCCCGGTCCAGCCGGAGCCAAGCACAGCTGCGCCACGCGGTCGGGTGAGCGGAACATCATGACGTGCCCCTCACCGTCTATGTTGTCCACCGTAGTTCCGGGCAGGGCCTCAGCCAGCTCCCGACACCAAGACAGAGGCACGATCGGGTCCCGGCTGCCGCGGATGATCCGCACCGGCACCCGGACGCGGGCGATCCGGTCCTCCAGCTTCTGGTAGAGCATCGCCGGCAGCGCGGCGAAGTACCAGCGTGGGCCGCAGCGCAGGTAATCGGCGACTACAATCGCGTCCACGGCCAGCGGTTCCCGGAACGCGTCCTGGAACAACCGCCAGCCTTGCTTCCAGGGGTTACGCTCGCGCCGATTAGTGGTCGGTGCCAGCAGTACCAGTGCGGTGGCCGCTTCCGGATGCAGCAGGGCCAGCTCAGCGATGACTTGGCAGCCCATTGAGTGGCCCACCAACACTGCCGGACCGATCCCCAACTCCTCCATAGCGTGGTGAACCATCTGCCCCAGTTCCACCAGATCGAGGGCCCGCTCCGGCTCGGGCAGCCCGCCGTAGCCCGGCAAATCGACCAGGTGGACGGTGCCATGCCGAGCGAGTTCGGCTGCGAGGGGTTCGAAGTAGCGGGCGGACACTCCGATTCCGTGCACCAGCACGAACGCTTCCGGGCCGGTGCCGACGGTTCGGACCCGAAGCCGGCAGCCGTCGACGGTCAGCAGCTGCACCGTTTCCCCCGGAATCTTCACCTTCGCCTGCCTTCCCGCCTCAGTCCACCAGTGCCTTGGCGTGCTCGAGCCGCTGCGAGATCACGGTGGTCACGCCGTCGCCGCGCATGGTCACGCCGTACAGTGCGTCGGCCACTTCCATGGTGCGCTTCTGGTGCGTGATCACAATCAGCTGGCTGGATTCGCGCAGCTCCTCGAAGATGGTGATCAGCCGCCCCAGGTTGGTGTCGTCCAGCGCGGCTTCCACCTCGTCCATCACGTAGAACGGCGATGGGCGGGCCTTGAAGATCGCAACCAGCAGTGCCACCGCGGTCAGCGAGCGCTCCCCGCCGGAGAGCAAGGACAAACGCTTGATCTTCTTGCCGGCCGGCCGGGCCTCCACCTCGATGCCCGTGTTAAGCATGTCCTCCGGATCGGTGAGCACCAGCCGGCCCTCGCCGCCCGGGAACAAGCGGCCGAACACCCGCTCGAACTGCACGGCGGTGTCCCGGTAGGCCTCGGTGAAGACCTGTTCCACCCGCTCGTCGACTTCCTTGATGATGTCCAGCAGGTCCTTGCGGGTGGCCTTCAGGTCCTCCAACTGGGTGCTCAGGAACTGGTGGCGTTCCTCCAGCGCCGCGAACTCCTCCAGCGCCAGCGGGTTGACCTTGCCCAACGCGGCCAGGTCGCGTTCGGCCTTCTTGAGCCGCTTCTGCTGCTCCTCGCGCACGAACGGAACGCCCTCGACCACGTCGTTGCCCTCTTCGTCCACCGGAGCGCGCAGCGCGGCCCATTTGTCGGTCGACGCCGCAGTGGCGACCGGTACCGGCTGATCCGGCCCGTAGTCGGCAATCAGATGGTCCGGAGTCAGGCCCAGTTCTTCGATGGACCGGGTCTGCAGCGCCTCGATTTTCAACCGCTGCTGGGCCCGGGCCAGTTCGTCGCGATGCACGGTGTCCGTCAGTTCGCGCAACTCGGCTGCGAGCGCGTCGGTGGACGAGCGAACGGTGGACAGCTCAGCCTCCCACGCGGCGCGCACCTCTTCGGCCTCGTCGCGTTCCCGTTCAGCCAGATCCACCGAGACGTCCAGCCAGGCCAGCGCCTTCTGGGCACCCTGGGCCACGGCGGCGGCCTTGGCCGCCTGCAGCCGGCGCTTGCGGGCACGCTCTGCGGCCTGTGCCCGGGCATGGCGTTCGGTCGCGGCGGCGCGTTCCAGCGAGGCCGCCCGGTTGCCGATGGCCGTCAGCTGTTCCTCGCCCGACCGCAGCGCCAGCCGGGCTTCCATTTCCACTTGGCGTGCCTGGGTCGCCGCGGCGGCAAGCGCATCCCGCTTGTCGGGGGACGGTTCGGCTTCAGCCGGAGCGTCCTCGGCGGCCTGTGCCGCGCCCAGCCGTTCGGTGATTTCGGCCAGCTTCTGCTGCTCGGTCACGATGTTGGCTTCGGCGGCAGCCACCAGCTTGGCCAGCCGTTCGCTCTCGCCGGTGGCGGACCGCAGCGCGGAGCCGAGCTGTCCCAGCCGTTCGGCGACTGCCGCCAGCCGGGCATCGGAATCATGTAGCTGTTCCAGGGCGGCGTCGGCCCGCAGCTTGGCTTCGTCACGGCGCGAGGTTGCGCCGGCGATCGCAAACTTGGCCCGCTCGCCCCGGGCCGTGGCGGCCTCCAGCCGCTGCGCGGTCTCGTCCACGGCGGCCTGGACTTCCAGCAGGCTGGGGCCGCCCGCAGAGCCGCCGCGCGCCGAACAGGACGTGAAGATGTCACCCTCGCGGGTGACCGCAGTCAGCGCCGGGTCGGCCGCAATAACGCGGGCGGCGGCCTGAAGGTCTTCAACCACGACGACGGCGGCCAGCAGCGCACGGACGGCGCCCTCGACACCCTGCTTGGCCTGGACCAAGCTGTTCGCCGGAATCGCCCCCTCCGAGGTCTCCACGCGGTCGCTGGCGCTCCCTTGGTCGACCACCGGGGATCGGTCGCTCGCGCCGGTGGGCGATGGAGGCGCGCCAGCGCCGAGTAGAGACCCGGCGACCACCGGGGATGGCGAGCCGGCGATGAGCAGGTCCACTTGGCCCGCGTCGTCGGCCTTCATCAGCTCCAGCGCCCGGACGGCGGCATCCGGGTCGGCCACCGCAACGGCTTCCGCCAGCGGCCCCAGGGCGGCGGCAACGGCGGTCTCGTAGCCCGGCTCCACGGTGATGAGGTCCGCCAGCGGGGCGAGCACGCCGTCGGTGCCGGAGGCCAGCAGCGTCTCGCTGCCGTCCCGCCGGTTCAGCCCGACTTCAAGTGCTTCCTTGCGGGCGGTCAGGGCGTCGCGTTCCCGTTCCGCCTCGCGTTCGTCGGCCCGCAACTGCTCCAGTTCCGCTTCGATCTCGGCCAGTTCGTCGCTGGCCTCCTCATAGGCGGCGTCCAGGCCTTCTTCGCCTTCTTCCACCCCGGCCGCCTGGGATTCGAGTGCGGTGAACTCGGCCTGGGCGTGGCGGCGGCGTTCTTCCCCCTCGGTGATCGACGTGCGGAGCCGGCCCAGCTCCGCCTCGGCAGACTCCACCCGGGAGCGTGCCGCCCCCACCTGGCCGGCCAGCTTGGCCAGCCCTTCGCGGCGGTCGGCCGCGGCCCGCAAAATGTTGGTCAGCCGCTTCTCTTCGTCCTGCGCCGCCCGCTCTGCCGCCGCGCGCGCTTCGATCGCGTCGTCCAATACCTCACGGCGATCTTCGAGCTCGAACTCCAGCTCGGCCTGCTCCTCGCGGACTTCGGCCGCCTGCTGCTCCAGGATCTCCGGGTCCCGTCCGCTGTCCGGCTCCTGGTCGGCGGAGCCGAGCAGCCGCCGTCGTTCATTGGCAAGGCTGGCGAGGGCACGGAAGCGTTCCCGCGTGGACGAGAGCTGGTACCAGCTGTCCCGCGCGGCGTTGAGTTTGGGCGTGGCCTCCGCCGCCAGCCGCTCCAGCTCGGCCAGCCGGCTGCGGCCTGACGCCAGGGTCTTCTCCACCTCGGCCTGTCGGGATTTCAGTGCAGCCTCGTCCGCCACCTCCTGCTCCAGCGAGGTGCTGAGTTCCACCAGCTCGTCGGCCAACAGCCGGGCCCGGGCATCGCGGACTTCGAACTGCACCTGCTGGGCCCGGCGGGCCACTTCGGCCTGCTTGCCCAGCGGTGTCAGCTGGCGGCGGATTTCACCGGTGAGGTCGGTGAGCCGCTGCAGGTTGGCCTGCATGGACTCCAGCTTGCGCACCGTCTTTTCCTTGCGGCGGCGGTGCTTGAGGATGCCCGCGGCTTCTTCCACGAAGCCGCGCCGGTCCTCCGGGGTGGCGTGCAGGACCTTGTCCAGCTGGCCCTGGCCAACGATCACGTGCATCTCCCGGCCGAGGCCGGAATCCGAGAGCAGTTCCTGAATGTCCAGCAGCCGGCAACTGCTGCCATTGATGGCGTATTCGGAGCCGCCGGTTCGGAACAGGGTGCGGGAAATGGTGACTTCGGAGTATTCGATCGGCAGGGCGCCGTCGCTATTGTCGATGGTCAGCGAGACGTGCGCGCGGCCCAACGGCGGCCGGCCCGCGGTGCCGGCGAAGATGACGTCCTCCATCTTGCCGCCGCGCAGGGTTTTGGCGCCTTGTTCCCCCATCACCCATGCGAGGGCGTCCACCACATTGGATTTGCCCGACCCGTTCGGACCGACAACAGCGGTGACGCCGGGCTCGAAGTCGAAAGTCGTCGCCGACGCAAAAGACTTAAAGCCCCGCACAGTCAGAGATTTAAGATGCACGTTGTGTCTCCCGCGGCGGACGTTTCCTTGAAACAATCTACCGTGTGCACCGCGTATTCCACGGCACCACGGCCTTGTCCCGCCGGACAAACAGGTGTAGTACCTAGCGGAGGTGGCCGGTCTGCACAGGCCATGGAGAACTAAGCCCCCGGGCCCCAGATCGCGGCGCTCGGCTGGTCGGTGCTTCTTTACCTTCTCGGATACATCCCGATTGTCCATGCCTCTGATTTCCGATATAGCTATGGGCCCGCAGTCGCCTGCACTCTGGCCGGAGTGCTCTTCATCGCAGACCGGCGCTTGAACAAGAAACCGCCCGATGGTTCTCCTACCCCTGCGAGTGAATCAGGGCGGGCTGTGGGAACACGCTTCGGGGTCACCGAATAACTGAAAGGGTGTCCGAAACACGTCTAAAGCTTGGTCAAAAACGCGTCGCGGAGCAGTAGCAGAGAGAATTGCCACAAACCAATGCCTTTGTCCGTATGTGCGGAACGTTGGCGCGGGGTGCATAGTTAAGACTTCGGGTGCCCATGCCGGATTCTCCGTGTACAGGTGACCGTCCCCGACAGACGAATAAAGGCTGGATATTGATCGGTAACGCGACGTTTCGACATGACAACGCGGCTTTGCTGGCCGTCTCGAGCGTAGAGGCGCCGGTAGCCGTCACTTCCGCTGAGTTCGACGAGCGTCTCGCCCCCAGCCTGAAGCGCCTCAAGCTCTCCCGGAAGCTGCTGGAACGTGTTGCCGGCGTGACCGAGCGCCGCTGGTGGTCACCCGGTTCATCCTTCGACGACGCCGCGATCGAAGCCGGCGCCAAGGCCCTGGCCGAAGCCGGCGTGGAGCCGGGCCAGATCGGCCTGCTGATCAATACGTCCGTGACGCGCAAGAACCTGGAACCTTCAGTCGCGGTGAAGATCCACCACGGACTGGGCCTGCCGTCGTCGGCCATGAATTTCGATCTGGCCAACGCCTGCCTGGGCTTCGTCAACGGCATCACGCTGGCCGCCAACATGATCGACTCCGGCCAAATCAAATATGCGTTGATCGTGGCGGGCGAGGATGCCCAGCCCACGCAGGAGACCACCTTTGAACGCCTGAACCATCCGGATTCCACCCGCGCCGACTACCTGCGCGAATTCGCCACGCTGACATTGGGCTCGGGGGCCGCCGCAGCCGTGATCGGCCCCGCCGACGCCCACCCCGAATCACACCGGATCCTCGGCGGCGTCTCCCGTGCCGGTACCGAGCACCACGAACTCTGCGTCGGCGGGCCGGCCGGCATGTTCACTGACACCAAGGGCCTGTTGGAAAACGGGCTGGAACTGGTGGTCAGCGCTTGGCACGAGGCCCACCGCGACGGCTGGAACTGGACCGCGATGGACCGGTACGTCACGCATCAGGTCTCCACCTCGTACACCAACGCGATCATCAAGGCTGTCGACCTGGTCCGCGAGCGCGTGCCGATCACCTTCCCGAAGTGGGGCAACGTGGGGCCGGCCTCGCTGCCGATGACGCTGGCCCAGGAGTCGCAGACCCTGAGCAGCGGCGACCGGGTGCTCTGCATGGGAGTGGGCTCCGGCCTGAACACCACCATGATGGAGATTGCGTGGTAGCCAAACCCCTCTGGCCCGGAGTCGACCCGGCCTGGTCCCGCCGCGTCCGCGTCCCCTCCACCGCCGCGGTGGATCCGGCCGGCAACGCCCACACGTGGCACCTTTTGGACAACGGCCCGCAGCTGGCCGAAAGCGGAATCGAGCCGGCCGGCACCCTGCTATGCGTGCACGGCAACCCGACCTGGTCCTACCTCTGGCGCACCCTGCTGGCCGCCGCCGGCGACGCCGTGGCGCCGTGGCGTGTGGTCGCCGTCGACCAGCTGGACATGGGGTTCTCCGAGCGCACCGGGCGTTTCCGCCGGCTGGAAGACCGGATCACGGACCTGGGCGACCTGACCGCCGAACTCGGCATCACCGGTCCGGTGGTCACCGTCGGGCACGACTGGGGCGGCGTGATCTCGCTGGGCTGGGCCACCCGGCACCGCGGCCAACTCGCCGGCGTCGTGCTGACCAACACCGCCGTGCACCCGGCTGGCTTCGGCCTTCCCGCCCCGCTGAAACTCGCCCTGCACCCGGCCGTCCATCAGTGGGGTACGACGACGTCGGCCGCCTTCCTGCGCGTCACCCACGCCTTGGCGCATCCCCCTTTGGAAAAGGACGTCAAGGACGCGTTCATGGCACCGTACCGGCACGCCGCCCGGCGCACAGGGGTGGGCAACTTCGTTGCGGACATCCCGGCCGACGAGAGCACGCCCAGCTGGAACACGCTGAACGAGGTGGCGGAGGGCATCCGCACCCTGGATGTTCCGGCGCTGATCATGTGGGGCCCCAAGGACCCGGTCTTCTCCGACCGCTACCTGCGCGACCTGATGGACCGGCTGCCGCACGCGGACGTGCACCGCTTCGAAGGCGCCGGCCACCTGCTCCCCGAAGACCGCGACTTCGCCACCCCGCTCTTCACCTGGCTCGCCGCCCCGGTGGTCGACCGAGGGAGCGCCAGCGACCGCGTGGAGACCCGCGGTGGTCGACCAAAGGCTGCCAGGCCTGCGCGGAGATCCGTGGAGACCCGCCCCGGGACCTTCCGCCCGATGCTCGCTGAACTCCACGAACGCCGCACAGACAACTCCCCCGCCGTCGTCGACATGGCGCCCCTGGCCGCCCCCGGCGCCGGACCGCGGACGCTGACCTGGGCCGAACTCGCCGGGCAGGTGGATCTGCTGGCCGATGGACTCGCCGGAATCGGTGTCAAGGCCGGCGACCGGATCAACCTGCTGGTCCCGCCCGGCATCGAACTGACCAGCCTGATTTACGCCTGCCTGAAGCTCGGCGCCGTCATCGTGGTGGCCGACGCCGGACTCGGACCGGCCGGGCTCAGCCGCGCCATCAAGGGCGCCGGCCCCCAGTTCATTGTCGGCATCGAACGCGCCTTCGTTGCCGCCCGGCTGTTCAACTGGCCCGGCCAGCGCATCAGCGTCACCGAGATGGGCGAGGCCAAGCGCAAGCTCTACGGGATCGCCCACACCGTGCCCGAACTGGTGGAAGCAGCCGCGGCCGGCCCGGCGGCCGGTCGGTCTCTACTCGGCGCTGGCGCGCCTCCATTGACCACCGACGCGAGCGCCCCGGTGGTCGACCAAGCGAGCGCCAGCGAGAGCGCGGAGACCCGCGTGGCGCCCCCCGCCCCCGACGACGACGCCGCCATCCTCTTCACGTCCGGCTCCACCGGTCCGGCCAAGGGCGTGGTCTACACGCACCGACAGCTGGCGGCCATGCGGGACACGCTGAAGGACACCTACGGGCTGGAGGCCGGCACGTCGCTGGTGGCAGGCTTCGCGCCGTTCGCCCTGCTGGGCCCGGCCCTCGGCGCCACGTCGGTCACGCCTGACATGGACGTCACAGCACCGAAGACGCTCACCGCAGCCGCCCTGGCCGACGCCGCCGCCGCGGTGGACGCCACCGCCGTGTTCGCGTCGCCGGCCGCACTGGCCAACGTCCTGGCCGCGGCCGACGGACTGACCGACGAACACCGTGTGGCGCTCTCCAGCGTTGAGCTGTTGCTCTCTGCCGGGGCGCCGATACCGGAACCACTGCTGGCCAAGGTGCAGTCGCTGGTGCCGTCTTCCACCCTGCACACGCCCTACGGCATGACCGAGGCGCTCCCCGTCACGGACATTAGCCTGGACGGCATCCGCGCCGCCGGTTCCGGTAACGGCGTCTGCGTCGGCACCCCGGTGTCCGGAGCCACGGTGGCCATCGCCGCGGTCGCTTCGGACGGCAGCGTCTCCGACCAGCCGACCACCAACCCCGGCGTCACCGGCGAGATCCTGGTCAGCGCCCCGCATGTGAAGGACCGCTACGACCGCCTCTGGATCACCCAGCGGCACAGCGCGTCCGTGCCCGGCTGGCACCGCACCGGCGACGTGGGTCATCTCGACGCCGAGGGGCGGCTCTGGGTGGAGGGCCGGCTCGCGCACATCATCACTACTGCTTCCGGCGTCGCCACTCCCGTGGCCGCCGAGCAAGCGGCGGAAACGCACGACGGCGTCCGGCTGGCTGCCGTCGTCGGCGTCGGTCCGTCGGGTGCCCAGGTACCCGTTGCAGTGGTGGAAACGCTTCCGCCGGCCACCAAGCCGGGAACCGCGCCGCGTGCGCTCGGCGAGCAGGTGCGCGCCGCCGTCGAACGCTCTACTGGTTTGGATCTGGCGGCGGTGCTGGCGGTGCCCGAACTGCCCACCGACATCCGGCACAACTCCAAGATCGACCGGGCCAGGCTGGCCAAATGGGCGGCCAAGTCGCTGGCCGGCGGACGGATCCGCAAGCCATGAGCAACAACGAACCGGCGAAGGACCCGACTCTACTCGGCGCTGGCGCGCCTCCATCGACCACCGACAAGAACCACCCTGTGGTCGCCCCAGCGAGCGCCCCGGTGGTCGACCAAGCGAGCTCCAGCGAGCGCGTGGAGACCCACGACGAGCCCAAAACCGTCCTGGTCACGGGTGCCAGCGGCATGCTCGGCGGTGCCGTTGCGCGGCTGCTGCTGCAGCAGGGCCACCGGGTCCGGACCTTCCAGCGCCGTCCGGTCGACATCGGCCCCGGTGCCGAGACGGTGTTGGGCTCGTTGACCGATCCCGACGCCGTGGCCCGGGCCGTGCGGGGTGTGCACGCCGTCATCCACTTGGCCGCGAAGGTCTCGTTCACCGGTGAGTGGAGCGAGTTCGTGGCCACCAACATCGACGGCACCCGCACCCTGCTGGCCGCGGCCAAAGCCGCCGGAGTGCGCGACGTGGTGTTCGTTTCCTCCCCGTCCGTGGCGCATTTCGGTGAAGCGATCGCCGGAGCGGGCGCCGGGACCGCTGATCCGAAGCGGGCCCGCGGCAACTACGCCCGGTCCAAGGCCGCCGCCGAACTTCTTGCCCTCGCGGAGGACTCCCCCGGCTTCCGGGTTGCCGCCATCCGCCCGCACGTTGTGTGGGGCCCCGGCGATACCCAGTTGGTGGAGCGTGTGGTGGCCCGGGCCCAGGCTGGCCGGCTGCCCCTGCTGGACAACGGCGCCGCCTTGATCGACACCACGTACATCGACAACGCCGCCGCGGCAATCGTCCGGGCACTCGACCGGATGGACCAGGCACATGGCCAGGCGCTGGTGGTCACCAACGGCCAGCCCCGTCCGGTCGGCGAACTGATCGCAGGTATTTGCGACGCCGCGGGCGTGAAGGCGCCCGCCTGGTCGGTTCCGGGCTGGCTGGCCCGGGGCGCCGGTGCCGCGATCGAGGGTGCCTGGACCGCTGCCGGAAAGCGCGGACTGGTCAAGGACGAGCCGCCCATGACCCGGTTCCTGGCCGAGCAGCTGTCCACGGCGCATTGGTTCGACCAGCGCCGCACGCGCGAAGTGCTCGACTGGACACCCGACGTCAGCATCGAAGACGGGCTACGCCGGCTGGCAGCCCACTACCGCCGAACGGCAAGCTAGGAGTAACTGTGGAGAGCGTCAAGCTGATCGAGTCGTGGCCGGCGGACAACGCGGCCACCGCCGTCGTCGGCGCGGACGGCACTGTCCTGGCCGCACACGGCGACCAGCAACGCCGCTTCCCGCTGGCCTCGGTGACCAAGCTCCTCAGTGCCTATGCCGTGCTGATGGCTGTAGAAGAAGGCGCGCTGGAACTCGATCAGGCTGCGGGGCCGGAGGGTGCCACGGTACGTCATCTGCTGGCCCACTGCGCCGGCTACGACTTCGGTGACCGCACCATCCGCTTTACCCCCGGAGCCCGGCGGCTCTACTCCAACGCCGGCTTCGAGGTTCTCGGCGAAACGTTGGAATCCGCCACGGGCATGAGCTTCGCCGAGTACCTGTGGGAAGGCGTGCTGGCGCCGCTCGGCATGGCGGACACCAGTTTGGACGGCTCGCCCGCCGCCGGCGCCACCTCCACCGCCGCTGACCTGTCCCGCTTCGCCGCCGAACTGCAGAGCCCCTCGCTGCTGGCCCCGTCCACGCTGCAGGAAGCTACTCAGCTGGCCTATCCCGGTTTGTCCGGCGTGCTGCCCGGCTTCGGACGCCAGCAGGACAACGACTGGGGCCTGGGCTTCGAAATCCGCGATCACAAGGAGCCGCACTGGACCGGGACGAACAGCTCGCCCAAAACCTTTGGCCACTTCGGCCAATCCGGCACCTTCCTCTGGGTGGATCCCGACGCCGGTGCCGCCTGCATCGCGCTCACCGACCGCGCTTTCGGCCCGTGGGCAGCTGAGGTCTGGCCGAAGTACACGGACGCAGTGCTAGACGAACTGCAGCGCTAGCCTGCTACCGGCAGTCTCCGGTCAGTCCCAGCGGATCAGGTTGACCAGACCCCATTTGCGGGCGTCGGCATCGTACTGGAAGGTCAGCAGGCTCGTGGCGTTCGGCCCCTCTGCCAGCGTCAGAGCCACCGAGGACTTCCGGAACCCGGAGTCCAGCTTCAAGCGGCGTTTTCCTGCGCGGTCCTGCTTGACCCGCAGCGTCAGCTCCTGCCCGTCATGAGGCAGGCCCGATGGCAGCGCGAGTGTCCGGTTCCCGGACAGGGTCACCCGGTAGAGGTCCCCGTGTTCGCAGGACCAGCGGATGGTGCCAGCGTCCGGGGTGGTGCGCACCCTCTTCCGGAGCGCTTTGTCGACGTTCGGGCTCGGATAAGTGCCACGGGCAAACTTCAGGTCCGTGACTTCGAACCACCCGGCTTGGGAGTTGTTCCCGTACCGGAAGAAAGGTAAACGCCACGCGCCCTGGTCATCGAAGGTATTGGCGAACTGGACGATGAACGTCTGCCAAACCGTGCCGAGCAACAGCGAACGGTCGCCGGCGAAGAGTGCATCGCCGTCGGGCTGGCGCATGCCTGCGCTGAGCCGGAACCCGTCGAAGGAGGCGCGGGCCCTGAAGGTGAAAACATGGGGCTTTCCGAGCTCAAAGTCCAGCTCGCCGGAGCGCGCATCGCGATAAACCGCGAACTCATTCTCGGACGAGCCGTTGGACTTCGGCTTCGTCACCCGCAGGCTGGTGGTTCCACGGTCCATATCGGACGGCGCATTGGTTGTGATCTCGAACTTGGAACGGTCGCCGGCCAAGGACCAGGTGGCCGTCGAGGCCGGCACCGAGACCGACGGCGGCAGCAGGTTCCGGTTGAAATCCGAGGGGGCATCGAAGCGGGTCACCCGGCCGGCGGCGTTGATGGCCTGACCCACCAGACGCTTTTGCTCCGCATTTTCCAGCCGCATATCCGTTGAATCCGCGCCGATCAGGAACAGGATCGCCGCCTCGATCCGGGGCAGCTCCGGGGAAGCGACCAGTCGGATCAGATCGGCATACCACTGCCCCTTATCTTCGCCTTGGTTGCTGGCCGCGCAGCCGGATTCACAGATCCATATCTTGCAGGCCGACATGGCCTCGATCTGGCTGACGAAACGGCGCAGCTCCGCCCCCACAGGCGTCCAGGTCTCGCTGTAGCCCTTCGCATTGGAGCGGTTGTAGTAGGAGACCCCGATCAAGTCGACCCATTCGTCCCCCACATACCCTTCCGCCAGGTTCTTCGGATCGCCGTCGCCGCCGTTACTGGTCAGGTACCACTGAATGAATTTGCACCTCACGCCCATGGAGCGGGCCAGCTTCACGATTCGCTGGAACGCCTGCTTGAATTTCTCCGGGCTGTTGGCGTTTGTGTCGCGGTACATCTGCCAGGGGTAGCTGTCCGCGCCGTTGCCCTCATGGAACGGGGCGAGGTAGACGCGCTCCATGTTCCCGCCGTCGATGATGGCCTGGAACAGCCGGACCAGATCCGGATAGATTCCGTTCTTCGAGTCGAATTCCTTGACGAAGGAGTCGTTCTCTTTCCAGATTTCGAGCGCGTACATGAGCTTCCGCGTCCTGTCGCGCGCCAGTTCCGGCACTACCTCGGCAGTGTAGGACTTGGCCGTGTCTTCACCGACCGCCCGGTAATAGGAGACGACGTCGAAGCCCGCGTTGAGCTCGGACTCCAGCTCCTGCGTCGGCTTGAAGTAGTTTGCGCCGGCGTAGTCCTGTTCGGATTCACCGCGAACGCGAGCACCGATCCACGGGCGTCTGACACTGGTGGCACCGGCCTGCTCAATCCTCTCGACTATGGCGGCCTCGGACGGCAGCCCTGCCACCCGGCTCGGCGTCTCGGGCTGCTCAGGAGCGGTAAAGGTGACCACCCGAGGCAGGGCCACGCCGGCAACGAAGCCCAAGGCCGTGCGGCGTCCTACGGTAAACGGCTTTTCAGACGGCAACGCGGCTCTCCTGGATCCCCTGCAGCTAACCCTTTCAGCCTAGTCGACGCTTTCGGGCACGATGAAGGTGGATGTCGCTTCCAACACCGCCCTGTCGTACAACTCGGTCACGGGCCTCGAAGCACCTTAACACCCGGTCTGCTGAATCAGGCTCAACCAGGGAGGAGTCGATTTATGGGGAGACCTTGGGACGCATGCGGAGCATGATCGCCTGGCCCGCCTGGCTGTTGCCCGCCTCCTCCTTGCCGGTAGTCAAGCACTGTCGGGTGCGGAATCCGTCGAAGCTTCCCGCTCCAATTCCTCTGCGCGGATGCCTTCAAGAACCGGGAGGCACTGGCGATGTGCGCGGAGATGGTGGTCGCCCAGGGCGAGGAGGCCGGCGGTGAGGCCCTGGAGTGCCTCAAACGCGGGTATGTGAAGAACGGTGCGGAGCTGGCCGTCGCCGCCCCCAACGTGGAAGGTGATCTAACCGCGAATTATTTCCCGGGTCACTCCGCAGGCCCCTCCCCGCAGATCCTCAGTGACTGTACCCGCGACGGATTCGGTGGCGGTGGCTGGGAGGATATGACGTGGCCCCTTCCCGATGGAAAAGACAGCCTCGAGGATTGCCTCTAGGGAGAGGCAATCCTCGAGTATCTGTCACACGGGGGGGCTTCGCCGCGCACAATCTACAGCGGCCACGTCTTCGATTGCCGGTCGCCGTACTTGGTGCCCAACTCCGACCGCCAATCCGTGCTGTCCATTCACCTTTGAGACGAAGAGGACATCTTTACGGGCGGAGCTCAAGGCAGCCTCACCCCTTGACGAAGAACATGGGACCCGGGGACCGGCCGACAGTGAAGCTGACCGTGCCCGGCGATGCAACCGCCAGCGTCAGGCCCACCGGCCATGAAGACGAGACTGTATTTGACGATGACTGGTACATGAGCTGCGACCAGGACACCCGGGATGCAATCGGAAGACACGATATGGGCGAGACGCGTTCACAGGCCTGTGACGCGCGGCGCGGGCGTAACAGGCCCGCCGGTTGCTGCCTTTCCGCCAGATGAATCGTATTATCCGAGGAGTAACCGTGATCACGTTGGGGGAAAATTGAAAATCGGCAAAGCGCTGGGCGCGGCCCTGCTCGTATCGGCAATGGCCCTGGGTTCGCTCCCGGCAACCGCTCCGGCCCAGGCTGCGGTCCAGGCCCAGACAGCACCGGCGAGCCACCTGGTCAGCGACAGCAACCAGCAGACGATCATTGACGTCTTCGAAGGCCACAATGCCTTCCGCGCCGCCAAGGGCCTCACTCCCCTGAAATTCAACACCGGCATCTCGGCCATCTCCCAGGGCTGGTCCGACTACATGGGCGAGGCCGGCGTCTTTTACCACAACCCCGATTTCACTACCGGCTCACCCGGCGGCTTTCTCGGCGCCGGTGAAAACATCGCGGCCCGGCATGATCGCTCCGGCAATGCCCTGGTCCAGATGTGGATCAACTCCCCGGGGCACAACGCGAACATGTCGAATCCCGCATGGGGATTTATCGGCATCGGCGTCGCATATACGGACAAAACCCAGGGGAGGCACGCCACCTATTCGGCTGTCAATTTCTTCCAGTACAAGCCCGGAGCCATTCCGCCGGGTACCTACAACCACCCCCGGGATTACTTCAGCGGCAAGCCGCAGCTGACTCCCACCATCCCCGCTATGAAGACGGTCATACCAAAGGCGCCCACCTGGGATACCGTCAAGCGCACCTACACGATCCCCGATTCGGAAGAGGTCGAGTACCGGGTCGGCTCGACCTACTCCATGCCGGTTGCAAAGAAGCCAGGACCTCATGCCGCCGATGACGGCTACCACTGGATTGAGGCTTTCGGCAAAGAGGGCTACTACGTTCTCCCATACTCCAGTGATAAAGCCCCGACCGTCTGGGACATGACATTCCCCAAGCTCAAGGTAGTCGCCCACGTGCCGGTCTTCGACAAGACTGCCCAGACCGTGACCATCCCGGCTGTTACCGGGGTCCAATACACACTTAACGGGTGGCGCGAGGACGCCGGGGTGCATCGCTTCTTTGAGACGGCGGTGGTGAAGGCAGAGCCGACCCGCGGCTACGAGCTAACAGGGACCACCGAATGGAGCGTCAACTTTCCGCTGACCAAGGTCACCGTGAAGCCGCCGGTTTTCAATCACGCCGCTGGCGCTTACACGATCCCCAAGGTTACGGGCGTCCGGTACCTTGTCAACGGCAAGGTTCAGCCCGCCGGCACCTATAGCAGCCGCTCACAGGTGACAATCAGCGCAGAGGCGGAGCCAGGGTACTCAGCTGTTGGGGACAGCTACTGGAACGAGAGCCTCGCCCTGATCGAGATCTGGTTGTTTGGGCCGGATTTCTGGGACGACAGCTACACCATCAGAACCGAGGACGGCGTCCAGTATTACGTCAACGGCAAGGCAGTAAGCCCGGGAACTTACCCGGCCAACGGGGCGAAAATCACGGTAACGGCCGAGCCTAAGCCCGGCTACATCCTGTATCGGAACGCATCCGGGCCCTGGAGCCACCAGTTTGTTACTGAAGTTACGGCTCTCAATCCGAAATTCGACAAGGCCGCCGGCACGTACACCATTCCGGCCAAGACCGGCCTTCAGTATTTCGTCAATGACAAGGCCGTGAAACCGGGCACCTATGCTGCAGCCGGGACCACGATAACCGTTACCGTCGCTGAGGCTTCGGACGCTTACTACATCATCTCAGGGGAACGCTGGTGGCAGGAGACCTTCCCCACCCCAAAGCCCCCCATCGTCAAGGTGACGCCTCCTGCGCCGTCCTTCTCCGGGGCTACCGGCAAGTACACCATCCCCGCCCGGACTGGGGTAAGTTACCTGGCCAACGGCAAGACCGTGCAGGCCGGCACCTACGACGGCGGCAAGACCAAGGTCACCGTCACTGCGAAAGCGGCCTCCGGCTACGTCCTGTCCGGTACCTTTACCTGGTCGCACGACTTCACCCCGCCCAAGCCTCCGGTGCAAGCCCCGGTCAAGGTCACCGCGGCAGCACCGGCGTTCGATGCAAAGACCGGCAGGTACACCATCCCCGCGGTGACCGGCGTCGTCTACGAGGCCAATGGCAAGACCGTGAAGGCCGGCACCTACGACGGCGGCAAGGCCAAGGTCACCGTCACCGCGAAAGCGGCTGCAGGCTATGCCCTGAGCGGCACCGCCAGCTGGTCGCATGACTTCACCCCGGCCAAGCCCCCGGTGCCAGCCCCGGTCAAGGTCGCCGCGGCAGCACCAGCGTTCGACGCCAAGCCCGGCAGGTACACGATCCCCGCGGTGACCGGGGTCAGCTACCAGGCCAACGGGAAGACCGTGAAGGCCGGAACCCACGCCGGCGGCAAGGCCAAGGTCACCGTCACCGCTCATCCGGCTGCCGGCTATGTCCTGTCCGGTACCGTCTCCTGGTCGCACGACTTCACCCCGCCCAAGCCCCCGGCCCAGGCGCCGATAAAGGTCACCGCGGCAGCGCCGATGTTCTCCCGGGCAACGGGCAAGTACACCATCCCCACCCGGGCCGGAGTCAGCTACCTGGTCAACGGGAGGACGGTGAAGGCCGGCACTTACAAGGGCAACAAGGCCAAGGTCACCGTCACCGCGAAGGCTGCAGCGGGCCATGTCCTGTCCGGGAAGGCTTCCTGGTCGTATGACTTCGCCCCGGTGAAGGCGACGGCTGCCAAGCCCACGTTCAACGCCAAGACCGGCAAGTACACCATCCCCTCCCGGACCGGGGTCAGCTACTTGGTCAACGGGAAGGCCGTGAAGGCCGGCACCTACAAGGGCAGCTACAAACTGACCACCGTGACGGCAAAGGCGAAAGCGGGTTATGCCCTGACCGGCACTGCCTCCTGGAAGCACGACTTTCGGCGGGTGGTGAAGGCCTCCGCCCCGTCGTTCTCCCCGGCGGCGAACAGGTACACCATTCCGAAGAAGACCGGCATCACGTACCTGGTCAACGGGAAGCCGGCCAAAGCCGGGACACACAAGGTCCGCAACGGCCAGAAGATCACCGTCACCGCCAAAGCCGCGTCGACCTACCGCCTGTCCGGAAAGGCCAGATGGAGCCGCACCCTATAAGCGTGGAGTGAAAGTGCCATGCCACGCATAACTCGGTATGAGGACTCAATCTGTCATTGTCAACCGCCCACCCTGCTGTGGGACATGGACGGCTGGCTAAGGACGTACCGTGCGCTGCCGTCACTTGGACTAGTTCGACACACCAAATTTTCCCCCGGCGACCATCGCTCACCCGTCGACGAGGCGGCCGTCTGAGGGCGGGGCGAGCCCTAAACTGAGGCTTGACTGGCTGGACCGGCGAGGACGGAGAACACTACGACCTGCAGGAGGTCGTCGCCGATGAGGGCTGGCGCTTGATCAGACCATGAACAGGGCAGCTCCCTATCCACCATTACCCACGGTTCAGCAGACTGTCCGCACTGGGGACGCGCCCCATCCGGTAGGTCGATTCCGCGCGGAACGTCTCCCCTGCCTTGAAGGAGCGGTTCGTGCCCGCAGGCAGCGGGCAGACGTAAAGCTTCTTGATGCCCGATGAGCGGTCCTCGTAGTAGACCTGCGGCTTTTTCTCCGTACCCCACTGCCACCCCGCCACGGAATCGAGTGAATAGTCACAGACACCGATGTGCTTCGATCCCGGGTTCCAAGCCACGCAGGTCAAAGACTTTTGAAAGCCCAAGTGAGCCTTGGCTCCCTTCCCCAAGTTGCGGTCCGCATCCCAGTTGCGGTCCGCGCCAATCCAAGTGACACGTTCCAGACTTGTGGGCCACATGACGAAATACGGTCTCTTGTAGGTACCCTTTACGGCCCACCTGACTGTCCGGTTTACTTTCAGGCCCCATCTGGTCATCGAATATCTGACCAGCGCGTCAGCGGCCTTACCGTTATCCCTGACCCCCGGATGCTCCAGCCGTGTTTTCCGCTCCAACCGGATGGACGTGCCGACGTACGTTTTCCCATTGGGTATCTGCGACTTCCGCTGGCCGTCCACGTAAACAGCTAGGGATACCGGTGCATCATATCCATGGACGCCGCCGATGAATACGTCCCTACCGCCTATTCCGACGTTCAGTGCGTATTCGTGAGCAGAGTGAGAACGCCACGACGTCCCCATCCTTTCCACTGTGACCCAATGTGTCCCGCTGTTCGGCTTCTGCGTCTCCACTGATGCTCCGAAGATGCCGGCGTACTTGTTAGTCCGGCCTTTAAGCTTGACGTTTACGGGCCACACCTTCAGGGTGTATTTTCTGGCCGGGTCCAGATTTTCCGCGAGCATCTTGACCTGCTCCCTCCCATTCTGGGAGCCGGGCTCATATGTATCCACATAGCGTGAGCCAGAGGTTACGGCACCGGATGCCATCGACGCCCGGGAGACCACGCCGGCCGCCATGAGGTCGCGGCCTTTCTTCGCGCCAGTCAGCGTTACGGATTTGCCCCGTTCGTCAGTGAGGCGGACGCGGACCAGTCCATTGGCGACGTGGGACGCTGTGTGTAAGCAGACGCTGCGGGATCCGGGCGGGAGGGCATATGCGGCCGACGGCGCTCCGGGGAGAGCACGGAGGTAGCCATAGGAGGTTTGAACCTTCCAGGCCTTTGAATACTTCCACCGGGCCCTGTCCTTGCATCTGTGGCGGGACCGCGGCATCCGGATGTAGGCCGTATGCAGCTGGGGAACTCGATCGTAGGCGGCCCGGGGACCCGGCACTTCTGGCGCCTTTAGCGTGTAGACCGCCCAACGGACTCGGTCCATCTGGTAGCCAACTTCCCACGAGGTATCGGAGATTCGCTTGATGAAGCAGCGTCCACCCTTCAGGCCCTGGGTGGATTCCATCACTTTGCGGTATTCGGCCGCAGCCAGAGCTGTGGGTGAGTTGCCCTGCGCGACTGCCTGTATCTGGGCTCTGGCTGGCAAAGGATCGAGGACGCTGACAATAGCCGCGACGGCAGATCCGCCAAGCAGACCGAGGATTGAACGGCGTGCGATAACAACTGGTCGGCGAGCTTCCAAGGCGATTCCCCCAATCACCGATGCACGCCACACAACATGCGAGACTCGTACCTGCGGAGACATCGCCTCGTCGAGACGACGGTCCACATTCTGCAGTTCCATACTGCTGAACGGTTCCGAAAGCGGTGGCTGTCCCGGAGGTAGCAAGAAGTCTTGCCCGGGTCGCTGTGCATAACTCTGAAATAGCGCCTCCGGGCCGGTCCCATACGGCTCAGGGCGAACAATCATGAATCTGGTGACAGATTATGATCCCCAACGCATCGTCCCGCAGGTAGCAGGACGAATCCCCAATGTGCGGGTTAGCGGCCTCTCGAAACCGCTAGCACGCAGTAAGTAATCAAGATAGTTCGTGGACGGTGCTACGGAAAGATTGCGCTCACTCGGATTCAGTATTTGCGCGAAAAAGCGGCTGTGCCCAGCCAACGATCCTTACCAGCGGCCGTTGCGGGGCCTGGGCTGGCAGACTGGGCAGGTGTAGGACGAGCGGTTCATGAAGGTGTCGCGACGGATCTTGGTGGACAGGCCCAGTTCGCTGCAGCGGTAGCAGGGCTCATTTTCCCGGCCGTAGGCGTTCAGATGCCGTTCGAAGTAGCCCGATGCACCGTTGACGTTCACATAGAGCGAGTCAAAGCTGGTGCCGCCGGCCGCCAACGCCTGCGTCATGACCTCACTGCAGGCATCGAGGAGGCGTTCCGCGTCCTTGCGTCGCAGTGTTTCCGTGGGGCGGGCGTAGTGCAGCTTCGCAGCCCACAGTGCCTCGTCCGCGTAGATGTTTCCGATGCCGGAGACCAAGGCTTGGTCCAGGATGGCGCGCTTGATGCCGGTCTTGCGGGCACGCAGGCGCTTGTAGAAGGCGTCAAAGGAGAATGCCGGGTCCAGTGGGTCGCGGGCGATGTGCGAGGCTTCGACAGGGATCAGCGGCAGGCCGGTCTCGGAGATGCCGCCGGCGTAGCCGTCACGAGTGGGGGCCAAGTCTGCCAGGAACATGCCGCCGAAGATCCGCTGATCGACGAACCGTAGCTCGGCGGGCATGGGAGAGCCGTCAGGGTCACTGGCCGGACTCAGGGTCAAACGCACTTTGAGGTGCTTCTCGTCCGGCTGGGCGCTGTCCTCGACCAGCAACTGTCCGCTCATGCCAAGGTGCGCCATGAGGGCAAGCTTGGGCTCATCCCCGGCCGCACCGTTGGATTCGTGCACACCCGTGGCATCCGCCTCCAGCAGCGGCATCCAGAGGAACTTGCCGCGCCGGACGACGTCGGCAACGTGCGCGCCGAGCAAGTTCCCGCGGAGGTCTTCGGCGCCGAGTGCATGCCGGCGAATGGAGCGTTCGTCAACGACCTCGACGCCGGTGATCGTCCGGCCGCGGACCCACTGGGCCAGCCCGCGGCGGACAACCTCCACCTCGGGCAGCTCAGGCATCAGATCCGGGGCTGCCTGTCACAGGCTCAGGCAAGGATCCGCGCAGGTTCCGCCAGGTCGAGGCGGCGGCTTCCTGCTCGGCCTCCTTCTTGGAGTGTCCGCTGCCCTGGCCGTGTTCGGCGGTGCCGATCAGGAGCGTGGCCACAAACGTCCTCGCGTGGTCCGGGCCCGACCCCTCCACGCGGTACGTCACGTTGCCCATTTTCCGGGCTGCAGCCAGTTCCTGAATGCTGGTCTTCCAGTCTGTCCCGGCGCCAAGGGCTTCGGCGTCGGCCAGCAGCGGCCCGATCAGGCGCATCACCAACTGGCGTGCGGTTTCAATGCCGTGGCAGAGGTACGTGGCGCCGAACAGTGCTTCCATAGTGTCAGCCAAAATCGAGGACTTGTCGGCGCCGTTGGTCAGCTTTTCGCCTTGCCCGAGCAGCACATACTGCCCCACATCAAGCGAGCGGGCGATTCCAGCCAGCGCCCGGGTGGACACTACCGCGGATCGCCGCTTGGCCAGCTCACCCTCGGGCAGGTCCGGGTTGTCCCGGTACAGCGCGTCGGTCACGGAGAAACCCAGGATCGAATCGCCCAGGAACTCCAGGCGCTCGTTCGTGGGCAGGCCGCCGTGTTCGTAGGCGTAAGAACGGTGGGTTAAAGCGAGACGGAGCGTCTCGGCGTCGAGATCGACGCCGAGACGCTCCAAAAGCTCTTCAGTTGAAGGCATACCGGACGTTATTACGCGTCGGCTACCTTGCGGCCCTTGTACTCAAGGAACAGCGCGGTGCCTGCCGAGTCGGTGACAACCTTTGCCTGGTGCGGCAGGCTGTAGGTGACACGGCCGTTCTCAACGGTCTTGACCAGGTTGGGCGCGGTGGCCTTCCACTGGGACCGGCGGGCGCGCGTATTCGAGCGGGACATCTTCCGCTTGGGAACAGCCACGGCTAACTCTCTTCTCTCTCGTCTGACTCTTTACTTTTCGGCGCCTCGTCGGCGGCCGTGCCGGCCAGCCCGACAAGGGCTGCCCAGCGAGGATCCACAACCTCATGGTGGTGGCCCGGATCCTCTTCAAGGCGTATCCCGCATTCTGGGCACAAGCCTTGGCAGTCTTCCCGGCACACCGGCTGGAACGGCAGGGCGGTCACCACTGCGTCCCGCAGCGCCGGTTCGAGATCGATCAAATCGCGCTCAACCCGCCGCTGTTCGTCCTGTTCTTCTTCCTCGAGGAGTTCAGCATCCTCGTAGTAGAAGAGTTCCTGCACCTTGACGTCAAGGTCGTACGCGATGGGATCCAGGCAGCGCCCGCACTCGCCCGTGACATCCACGGATACAGTGCCGGAAACCAGGATTCCCTCGTGCACGGCCTCAAGCTTCAGGTCCAACTCCATATCGGAGCCTTGCTGAACGCCAATGAGCGCTACCCCGAAATCCTTCGGCGCAGCTGTATGTTCTTCAAGAGTCCGCATGCTGCCCGGGCTGCGCCCGAGGTCCTTGACCACAAGGGTCAAGGGCGAACTTTGATCATGGTTCAAGACCAATGTACTGAAAACTCCTAAAGGAACATACGACCGACGTATCATCTTAGCTTGGATCCGGCGCTGACCCAAACCGGTCACACTGTGCCTGGGATAACGACGGCGGAGCCCGCCTGCCGAAGCTACACCACCTCAGGCGACGGTAGCGTTAAGACGTGCCCTCTTCACGCATTGCCTTCATCCCACGGCGGGCCCTGATGGCAATGATCACCGTCATCTCCGCACTCACGGCCATCCTGATGATCTGGCTGGCGGCCTGCTACGCGCTCTTCTACAACCCGAGCACTGAGCCTGTGCGGTCCGCCGATGCCGTGGTTGTCCTCGCCGGAGCCAGCAGCGAGCGTCTGCCAGTGGGACTTGCCCTGATGGATCAAGGCATCGCCCCTGTACTCGTGCTCTCCTCCACAGGAAACCCCGGCAACGTCCACGCGGATAGGATCTGTGACCAGCCGTCGCTCGTCCCCTACGACCTCATCTGCTTTACCCCGGATGTGGACACCACCCGCGGCGAAGCCCGCAGTATCGCCCGCTTGGCGGAGGACAACGGATGGGACAGCGTGACGGTGGTGACTTCCCGGTACCACGTCACCCGGGCCTCCGCCTACATCGGCCAGTGTTCGGATGAGGACATCAACCTTGTAGCGTCCAAGCCCAACGCGGGCGCGATTGAATCGCTGCGGCGGTTCGTCGAAGAATCCGTCGCGCTGGCATCCGCCTGGATACGGCCGGTTTGTGCCAGCCGAATCTAGCTGATGCATTGACCTGGCTTCCCGCCTTCGACCTCGAAGGCGGGAAGCCAGGTAGCAAGCCATATGGGCCGGGGGTCAGGCAGGGTGTGGCCTGATGCCAATTGCCCCGTGAGGCATCCTGAACACCTCATAGGGTTCGTCGTGAAGGGCCCACGGCTGCACGATAAGGCATCCTGAGCCGACGGTGATCGTTTCCGAGCTGGTTTCCAAAATCGTGCCGACTTGAAGGTCGCTGGCCCGGTCGACCAGCTGCGCGTCATCCATGCTTCATCATGTCGTTGAAAGCTAGGGATTTCCCTATGGGGCGCCTCAACTCGGTCGGAATCCAACGGAGTGCGTCAGGTTTTAGACGCTCGCGCTCTCCGGCACGCGCCTCTGGTCCTCGGCTTGAATCTGCGCGGCTAGCTCGAGAATCCACGGTCGCAAGTCCTGCCCCAGGTCTTCGCGTTCCGTAGCCAGCGAGATGACCGCCTTGATGTAGCTGAGCTTGTCACCGGTGTCGTAGCGACGCCCCTTGAAGACCACGGCATATACGCCGCCGCCCTCCTCCTCGGACTTGGCCAGGGTCTGCAGCGCGTCCGTCAACTGGATTTCGCCGCCGCGCCCCGGCCCAGTCTGCTCCAGGACTTCAAAGACGGCCGGATGCAGCACGTAGCGGCCGATCACGGCTAGGTTCGACGGCGCGTCAGCCGTGGCCGGCTTCTCCACCAGGCCGTGGACCTTCACGTGCGCAGCGCCCTCAACGGCGCTGACGTCCGCGCAACCATAGGCACTGATCTGCTCCGGGTCGACTTCCATCAGGGCGATGACAGAACCGCCAGTCGCCTGCTGCACAGCGATCATCTCCGAGAGCAGTTCGTCTCGCTCGTCAATGAGGTCATCGCCCAGCAGGACGGCGAAGGGCTCGTCCCCTACGTGCTGTTTGGCGCGGAGAACCGCGTGGCCCAGCCCCATGGGATCGCCCTGGCGAACGTAGTGGATATCCGCCAGCTCGGAGGATTCACGCACGGCGGCCAGCTTCGCGTGGTCGCCCTTGGCCTCCAGCGTCTCCTCGATAAACGGCACGCGGTCGAAGTGGTCTTCCAGCGAGCGCTTATTACGCCCGGTGATCATCAGGACGTCCTTCAAGCCGGCACGCGCCGCTTCTTCGACGACGTACTGGATGGCCGGTTTATCGACGACCGGCAGCATTTCCTTCGGCATAGCCTTCGTGGCGGGCAGGAACCTGGTTCCCAGACCTGCGGCCGGTATCACGGCTTTGCACACAACTTGAGCATGAGACATGCGTACGAGACTATCGGAAGTCACCTTGCTGGCGCATTTACCTAAGCGGACACACCTGAACGACCCCGACACTCTTCACGGACCTCGCAGCTGAAGTCCCGCGGAGGTCGTCGACACCAAGGGCGGACAGGGGACGCGGCATCGATTCGCGGAAGTATTCGCTGCGACGCTAGCGGCTGCATCCTGCATGCAAACCGGAACCAGCGTGGCAGTCTTCATTCACGGTGAGGTCTTATTTCGATTCCTCCACCCTCACCGGTAATCAGTTCATATGCTTCCTCGTGCAGTCCATGCGGTTCAATGATGATGCAACGGGGGCCAATAGTTACCGTCTCTGTGCCAGTGTCCCAGATCGTGCCAACCGGCATGCCGGCCGAACGTGCTCGAATTTCTGCATCGTCCATGCCTGACAGCATGGCGCGCGAACCTAGGAATTAGCTGGGTTTGCCGATCGGAAACGGGTCAGAACGGCCTTGGGCACGAATTCGGAAATGTCTCCGCCCAGTGACGCAACTTCTTTGATCAGCGTTGAGGAGACATGCGAATAGCTGTTCTCGCCAGCGAGAAACACTGTCTCGATTCCGGCCAGATGCCGGTTCATCTGGGCCATCGGCAGCTCGTAGTAGTAGTCCTGCGACGAGCGCAGGCCCTTGACGATGACTCCGGCCCCACGGCTGCGGCAGTATTCAGCGAGCAGGCCGTCGCCCATTGGTTCAACGCTCACCCCGCGGAGGTAGGACAGCGTCTCGCGGGCCATGGCGAGCCTTTCCTCCAGACTGAAGCGGTACTTCTTCGCGTAGTTGGTCGAGACGGCGACGATGACCTCGTCATACATGCTCGCGGCACGGGCAATGATCTCCACGTGGCCTTTGTGGAGCGGGTCGTAGGATCCTGGGCAGACAGCACGGCGCATAGAGTCGAATCTAGCCGATCCGGCAGGCCGCGCACCACGCGCAGCGGTAACACTTCAGTGGTAATACTGGGAGTCATGAGCACAGCAATGAGGCAACTCGTCCACGGACGCCGGGACGACGTTGCTGCCCCATGGCAGCGGACCGCGGCAGGTTCGAACCTCCTCGGCGACGACGGCGGGCTCGGTGTGACGATTTTCGAAGAGATGACCACGCTGGCGGCCCGGACCGGTGCCATCAATCTGGGACAAGGCTTCCCCGACGAGGACGGTCCGGCCGAAATCGCTGCCGCCGCGATGGACGCGATCCGCAACGGCGCCAACCAGTACGCGCCGGGAAAAGGGACGCTCACGCTGCGCACCGCCGTCGCGCATCATCAGGAGCGGTTCTACGGGCTGACCCCGGACCCGGAAACTGAAATCATCGTCACCACCGGAGCAACGGAAGCTCTGGCAGCGACCCTGCTGGCGCTGACCGGACCGGGCGACGAAGTCCTGACCTTCGAACCCTTTTATGACGCCTACGGCGCGGTCATCGGATTGAGCGGCGCCCGGCACACCACGGCGCCGCTGCTGGCTCCGGATTTCCAGCCCGACCTCCATGCACTGGAAGCTGCCTTCTCGGAGCGCACCCGCATGGTGGTGGTCAACAACCCGCACAACCCCATGGGCAGCGTGTTCTCCCGTGAAGCGCTGACCCGGATCGTCGAACTGGCACACCGCTACGATGCGCTGATCGTCACCGACGAGGTCTACGAACACCTCACCTTCGATGTCCCGCACATCCCGATCGCGACGCTGCCGGGTGCGGCGGAGCGGACACTCACCATCTCCTCGGCCGGAAAGACGTTTTCCTTCACCGGCTGGAAGGTCGGCTGGCTCTCCGGCCCGGCGGATCTGGTGGCGGCGGTGCGGACGGTCAAACAGTTCCTCACGTACAGTTCGGGCGCTCCGTTCCAGGATGCTGTGGCACTGGGGCTCGGACTGCCTGACGCCTTCTACAACGGCGTAGCCCGAGACCTGAAGGCCAAGCGCGATCTGCTCAGCGACGGCCTGCGGGAAGCGGGCTTTGACGTCTTCACGCCGCAGGGCACCTACTTCGTCAACGTGGACACCGCTCCGCTGGGCTTCGCCGACTCACTGGAACTGGCCCGGCGGATGCCGGAGCAGATCGGCGTTGCGGCCATCCCGGTGCCGGTGTTCTGCCACCCCGACGGCGCCCGGCGGACCCGTTCGCTGCTGCGCTTCGCTTTCTGCAAGAAGACCGAGGTCCTGCAGGACGCCGCCCAGCGCCTCGCCTCCCTGAAGAAAGGCGCCTGAGCCATGGCTGAACGTTATCTCGGCGGCAGCGGCCTGCACGCCAGTATCGAGAAGGACGACCGCGTTCCGGGGTCCTACGTCCTCAGCATCGGCGGCGCGGAGCAATCGCACGTCAATCTACGGCATCCCGACGACGTGTTCTACGAATACCTGCGCAGGATTGCCAACGTCGTTGACCTCGCCGGCCCACGGGGAGTCCCGCTCCGGTTCCTTCATCTGGGAGCCGGCGCCCTGACGCTGGCCCGGTATGTGCAGGCCACCCGCCCCGGTTCCGAACAAGTGGCCGTGGAGTTGGAGCGGGAACTGTTGGACTTCGTCCTCGAGCATCTGCCCATGCCCGAAGGTACCGATCTCGCGGTCCACTTCGGCGATGCGCGGCAGGAAGTGGCTTTCGGCGATATTGAGGGGGCGTTCGACGTCATCGTGCTGGACGTCTTTGCCGGCGACGACGCCCCGGAACATCTCACCACCGCCGGCTTTTACGACGAGTTGCTGGATGTGCTGGAGCCCGACGGTGTGCTGCTGGTCAACGTGGGCGATGATCCGCCGCTGACGTTCGCGAAACTGCAGGCCAGAGAGCTGGCGTCGGCCGCCGGGTCCGTCGCTGCCCTCGCCGAGACCGGCATGTTCTCCAGCACCAGGGCCGGCAACATCGTGCTCGCCGCCCGCCGTGACGGCTGGTCGCCTGTGTGGACCGACGCGCTCCTGGCCGCCGGTCCGCATCCGGCGGCAGTGCTCACCGGCCCAGAGCTTGAGTCATTCGCCGGGGGCTGACGGCTCCATGACCGGCTCGGCGAACCATAGCTGGGTCTCGCCGTACTTCTTGACCGCAAACCGCTCGAGCCCTTCCGGCCATGCGGGTTCCGGGGAACGCGAAGAGCGCTCGACGACGACCACCGCGCCGTCGGCAAGGTAGGCGGACAGAGAGCCGAGGACGCCGCTGAGCGCGTCCTCCCCCAGCGGATAGGGCGGATCCATCAGCACCAGGTCCCAATGTTGTCCCGCCGGCAGGTCGTCAAGGAAACGTTCCGCTTTCATGCGGTGAACGGTGGCCGTCTTCCGGCCCAGCTTCTGGTTGACCAAATCGGCGTTTCGCCGGCACACCGTGGCGGCCTTGTCTGCTGCTTCCACCAAATCGACTGTGGCGGCGCCACGGCTGGCCGTCTCGACTCCCAGTGCCCCGGAGCCGGCGAAGAGGTCGAGCACCCGTGCACCCGCTATGACGTCGTAGGACTCCAGCCGGGAGAACAGCGCTTCCTTGACCCGGTCCGTGGTCGGCCTCGTGTTGTCGCCCGGGACGCTCGCCAGGGTCAGTCCCCCGGCCACGCCGGCCACAATCCGGCTCACCGGCTACCCGCGCTCAAGGAAGGCCTCGCGTTCGGGGTTAAGGTACAGCTCGATGGCCTCCGCCAGCTCCGGATACTGGGACAGCGTGGAGTCATGCTGCAAGATGGCGGTGGCGTCTTCGCGCGCACGGGCGATGACTGCTTCGTCCTTGATCACCCGTAGGAGCTTCAGGGTCGATTTGCCTCCCGATTGCGAGGCCCCGAGGATGTCGCCTTCACGCCGCAGCTGCAGGTCGGCCTGGGACAGTTCGAATCCGTCGGTGGTGGCGGCGACTGCCTGCAGCCGCTCCCGGCTGGGGTGGCCCGGTTCCAGCTGCGTCACCAGCAGACAGGTCCCCGGGAGGCCGCCTCGGCCCACCCGGCCGCGGAGCTGGTGGAGCTGCGAAATCCCGAAACGGTCGGCGTCCAGGATCACCATCATGGTGGCATTATGCACGTCGACGCCGACCTCGATCACCGTGGTCGAGACCAGGATGTCCAGGGTGCCGTCGTTGAACTCCGCCATGGCGGCGGCCTTCTGCTCGGACTCCATCCGCCCGTGCAGCATGCCAATCCGCACGCCGGAGAGCGCCGGCAGGCTGCTGATGTGCTCGATGATTGCGGCCACCGAAGCCATCGGCCGCTGTTGCTCCTGCTGCAGATCGTCCAGCGGATCCGCTTCCTCAAGCTCGTCGTCGCCGATCTTGGGGCAAACCACGTAGACCTGCCGGCCGGCGTCGACCTCTTCGCGGGCGCGCTGCCAGATTCGGTCCTCCCACGCAGGGTGTTCCTGCAGCGCCACCATGTGGGTGGTGATCGGCGCGCGCCCGGCAGGCAGTTCGGTCAACACCGACGTCTCCAGGTCCCCGAAGACCGTCATCGCCACCGTTCGGGGAATGGGAGTGGCGGTCATGACCAGCAGATGCGGCGGTGTGTCGGCCCGGCTGCGCAGTTTGTCCCGCTGCTCCACACCAAACCGGTGCTGCTCGTCCACCACCACCAGTCCCAGGTCCAGGAACTGCACGGTCTCGGACAGCAGCGCATGGGTGCCGACGACGATCCCCGCTTCCCCGGTTGCTACGTCCAGCAGGGCCCTGCGCTTGGCGGTTCCGGCCATCGATCCGGTCAGCAGCACCACCTTGGTGCCGTCGGCGTCGCCGCCGAGCATGCCGCCCTGTGCCAGCGGGCCGAGCGTTCGGCTGATCGACTCGTAGTGCTGGCTGGCCAAGACCTCGGTCGGCGCGAGCAGCGCCGCCTGGCCGCCTGAATCGACCACTTGAAGCATCGCCCGGAGGGCGACCAGGGTCTTTCCCGAACCGACTTCCCCCTGCAGCAACCGGTTCATCGGCGCATGGCCTGCCAACTCCGCGGCGATGGTCTCTCCGACGTCGCGCTGCCCGTTGGTCAGCTCGAAGGGCAACCGGGCATCGAACTTGTCGGCGATTCCGCCGATCCGTCCCGGTCGCGCGGTGGCCTGCTCTGCCGCCGCGATGGCCCGCTTCCGTCCCAGCGCCGCCTGTAGCACCAGCGCCTCCTGGTAGCGGAAACGGTCCCGGGCCGCGTTGGCGGCCTCCATGGAGGCCGGCCGGTGGATCTGTTCATAGGCCTCGGCCAGGGAAAGCAGGCCGTCGCGGATGGCGATGTCCGGCGGGATGGGGTCTCCCAAGCGGCTGAGGTCCACGATGTCCAGCAATGCATCCACCGCGGCCTTGATCCGCCAGCTGCCGAGTTTTGCCGTGGCCGGGTACATCGGTACCGGACGCAAGGCTTCCTCGGCGTCGAAGTCGAAGGCGTCCTCGAGCAGTTGATAGTCCGGGTTGGTCAGCGTGAGGCTGCCCCGGTAGGAGGTCACCTTGCCGGAGAACATGGCCAGCGTGCCGGGCTTCAGCTCGCGTTCGGCCTGGTAGCCGTTGAAGAAGGTGAGGCTGATGTCCGAGGAATTGTCGGTCACCACGACTTCGGTCAGTGAGCCGCGGCGGGCGCGCATCCGGCGCGACGTGCACTTCAGGACCCGGGCCACCAGGCTGGCGTCCTCATCACGCGGCAGCTCGGCAATCATGGTCAGTTCGCCGCGCTTCAGGTACCGCCGCGGAAAGTAATTGAGCAGTTCCCCGGTCAGGGTGATGCCCAGGTGCTTTTCGAGTGCTGTCGCCGAACGCTTGCCGAGCCGCCGCTCCAGCGGAACACCCAGCTCATCGGGCAGGTCAGCCGCCATGGGTGTGCTCCGGCGGGCCCGCCAGTTCCGTCATGGTGACGTTCATCGGCTCACCCAGCTCCCGGATGAGTTCCAGGGCCGCATCGCCGTCGGGCACGTGGGCGTGGACGCGCCAACGGTACCCGCCTTCGACTTCGGTCACCGCACTCATGATGACCGAATCGCCCAGCTCATCCAGCTTCAGGCGCAGCGTGGCAGCATCCAACGGGCTGAGGTTGATGGTGCACATTACCTCGACGCCTTCGTCGATGTGGTCCAGATGCAAATGCGGATCCTGCACGTTGAAGCCGTGCAATCCGTCCAGCAATTCGGGCTGCAGCCCCTCACCCAGGGCACTGGCACGCAGGGTGTCCATGATGAGCAGGAAGCCCACCGCCCCGGCGTCGACAATATGGGCCGATTCCAGGGCACCC
Organism: Arthrobacter sulfonylureivorans; assembly: GCF_022637435.1. NCBI lineage: Bacteria > Bacillati > Actinomycetota > Actinomycetes > Micrococcales > Micrococcaceae > Arthrobacter > Arthrobacter sulfonylureivorans. Next base: position 1,798,775 of record NZ_CP093326.1, on the reverse strand, counting down.
AGCTGGGCCTCGGTCCTGACAACCGCGGCGAGAGCCTCCTCCACGATCGCTTCCAGCGTCGCCGCCAGTCCATGATTGCTGTCATCGTGCTGGGCTCCGTGCGCGGCCGAGGCGGCCCGCGACACCGCAGCGATGACGGAGAGCATGGTTCCCTCAACCGGCTCGCTCAGCGCGGACCAGCAGCGGATCTCGGCACGCTGCAGGGCCGCGGCCAGCAGCGGTCCGGTCAACCGGGTGGTTCCACGCAACGGCTCAGCCAGGGCAGCCAGGAAAACGGACAACAAGGTGCCCGAGTTTCCGCGTGCTTCCTCCATGGCGGCCTGGCCTGCTCCGGCCAGGAGTTCACCGACATCGCTCGTGGGGTTTTCCGAGGCGGACTGAGCCGCCGCCCGGATGGTCAGATAGAGGTTGGTCCCGGTGTCGCCGTCGGCCACCGGAAAGATATTGATGGCGTTCAGGCGGTCACTGTGGTTCCCGAGTACCACTTCGGCTTTTGACAGCCAGCGGCGCAGCGCTTCGGCATTGGCAGCAATCTTCGTCTGCAACATGGTCCCATCTGCATGCGCCGGCGATGCCCGCCAACGATCGTCCTCAGTTCTCCGGCGTTAACTGAGCCTACCGCAGCCATCACGGAGAACGAGGCATCAGCCAACTTGTTCGTTAGTTCCTGTGCAGACGCAGCCCGCGCTGACCGCCCGTGACATTTCCCACAACCAATTGGTCGTTGGGCTCATCGCAGTCCACCGCAAATTTATGAATAAGCGACGCGTAAACACCTCCCCGACCAAGGTGCGGAATCTCCGGTCTGCCGGATTTGAGCCAGCCGGTGCTCCAGTACCCGATTTGGAGAGGAATCTGCTGGGCGTGTCAACTTCAAGTCCGATTGGTCCCGTTGGTACGCTTGCTTGGGCAAGGACTGCGCAACCGTTTAAGCGTTGGTAGGCATTTTTCGGATAGGATCACAGCAGTCTCGCACACCTAGGAGTAAATCATGCCTATAGTCATGCCTATCTATGGCACCCGGCCGGAGGCCATCAAGATGGCACCGATCGTCGATAAACTTAACCAGTCGAAGAATCTGGATTGCGTTGTCACGGTCACCGGTCAGCACAGAGATATGCTGGACCAGGTTAACGAACTCTTCGGTATTTCTCCGGATCATGATTTGAACATCATCCAGCCGCGACAGACGCTGAACTCGATCGTCACGAGAACGATCGACGGGCTCGACCGACTCTTTGAACAGGCAAAACCCGACGTAGTTGTCGTCCAAGGTGACACCTCCACGTCGACTGCGGGTGCTCTTGCAGCATTCTATCGTGGGATTGCGGTAGTCCATGTTGAAGCTGGTTTGCGATCGGGCAACCTGTTCTCCCCGTTTCCGGAGGAAGCAAACCGCAAAATCACTTCGCAGATTTCGAGTCTGCATCTGGCTCCAACCGGCATCAGTCGCGCGAACCTTGAGCATGAAGGAATCGCTCCTAAGGACATCGTAGTCACCGGCAATACAGTTATTGATGCGCTACTCAAGACTGTAGAAAAGCAAGTGCCCTTTTCGGATTCCAATCTGGAAGACATCGCCACATCAGGCAAACGCGTGGTGCTCGTAACAACTCACCGTCGTGAAAATCAGGGCCAGGCAATGGAAGGTGTAGGTCGTGCTCTCGCCCGTATCGCCGATGCAGATCCGAATGTCACGATCGTCTTCCCGGTTCACAAGAATCCGGCGGTTCGGGAGGCCGTACTTCCAGCCATCCGAGGAAAGAAGAACGTTGTCATCACCGAACCTCTCGCCTACGGGGAGTTTACTAGGATGCTGTCCTTGGCCCACGTTGTGCTAACAGACTCTGGTGGAGTCCAGGAGGAAGCACCCAGCCTGGGCAAGCCGGTCTTAGTCATGCGCGACAATACGGAACGTCCGGAAGCCGTTCACGCGGGAACAGTCATGCTCATCGGGACCCATGAAGACCGTATTGTCAAAGAGGTGGACCGGCTCCTCAACGAGGATGAGCATTACGAATCTATGGCGACTGCCGTCAACCCGTACGGCGATGGCAGGGCTGCCGAACGGACCGTAGCAGCCATCGAGCAGCTAGTGGGCGTGGGATCCAGAATCGCCGACTTCGCAGGCTAGTAAGATCGGCGGGCCGCTGATCTTACTACCGGAGCATGCTTCCAGGCGCAATCAAAAACGACGAGCAACGAAGTAGATAGAGAAACGATGACCATACAGGACAAGAAGAGAATCGCCGTTATCGGTTTGGGCTACATCGGTCTGCCCACAGCTGTGGTGCTCGCTGTCAACGGGCATGACGTCACGGGGGTAGATGTAAAGCAGAGCACAGTCGAGGCGATCAACAGGGGTGAACTCCCTTTCGTCGAGCCTGATTTGGGCGCCTCTCTGACTGGCACAGTTGCTGCGGGTAAACTTCGTGCTACGACGTCGACACCCGAGGCAGAGGCCTACATCGTGGCTGTGCCGACGCCTTTCAAGGACGGCCATACTGCCGATCTCAGTTTCATTGAGGCGGCGGCCAAAGGAATCGCTCCGCAGCTTCGGGGAGGCGAACTCATTATCCTCGAGTCCACCTCACCGCCGGGCGCAACCCAGCACATGGCGGACATCATAATGGATGAACGGCCGGATCTCAGTTTGGGCGGCGATGCCTCCAATTCCATTCATGTGGCCCATTGCCCGGAACGGGTACTCCCCGGCCGTGTCATGATCGAGCTAGTTGAGAACGACAGAATTGTCGGCGGCCTAACGCCCGGAGCCGCCGAAATGGCGAAAAACCTCTACTCGTCCTTCTGCAAGGCAGATATTCACATCACAGACGCTGTGACAGCGGAGATGGCCAAGCTGGTGGAAAACTCTTTCCGTGATGTCAACATTGCCTTCGCCAATGAGCTTTCCGTGATCGCCGACAAGCTCAACGTCGACGTATGGGAACTCATTGAACTCGCTAACCACCACCCGCGCGTAAACATTCTCCAGCCCGGCCCCGGAGTGGGCGGGCATTGCATCGCTGTTGATCCATGGTTCATTGTGTCGGCCATGCCCGACGACGCCAAGATAATCCGCTTGGCTCGAGAAACAAATGATAGCAAGCCGCAAATTGTGATTGACAAGGCTTTGACCGCACTAATTGGGGTGGAGTCTCCAACGATCGCCGCACTAGGCCTGGCCTTCAAGGCGGACATCGACGACCTGCGCGAGTCGCCCGCCAGGGACATTGCAGGCCGGCTGGCGGACGCGATTCCCAATGGTCAGCTACTCGCAGTCGAACCGAACATCTTAGAGCTTCCAGCCGAATTGCACAATCGCAAGAACGTGCGGCTCAGCGAACTCGAACCGGCCATCGCGGCCGCCGATCTGATCCTCCTGCTCGTCGACCATGAAGAGTTCAAGAAGTTTGACACCGATAAGCTGTTGGACAAAAAAGTCATCGATACCAGAGGAGCATGGCGCCAGGTACAGACCAACGCTCCGGCCTTAGTGTTGTAAACCACATCCAGATCGGCCAGACCGGCACCAGGCAAGCAAGAAGTCGTCAATTGTCTGGACAGCTGTATTTGCGAGCCACGACACCACGGTTTCCAGCTGGTCGGTGGCACGGTGGGGCAGTTATCGTGCCACTGGCAGATCAAACGGACTGCCACGATGCGTCCGAGGCCGAATCGCAAAGCCGGCCGTCACCAACGAACATCTCGGCGAAACAGTTCAATAGAAAACGTTCGGAAACGCTATGGGTCAGCCATTCGGCATCTATTTGCACCAGACGGCTGACGCCAGGAGACTATACTGTCGAAGGAAATTTTCGAACAGATATCCGGGAGGTCGACCTAGTGAGTTACATGCCGACTGAGATTCCTGCCGCTCGGCATCTGGGACGCTCCGCAAGTAAGCCCGCCCAAGAGCATAAGATAATCCGGCAGAGTGCGCTACGTGATGGAAGCAGTTACCAACGCAAGCGAAAAATAGCCGGGTTTATAGTTGCGCTTGTTATCACCGCCGTCCCTGCTATCCTAGCCGCACTGATTTTTCTCAACTAGTCGCACCCGTCAATGCGCACCTGGACAGGGCAATAAAGACGCTCGAGCCTGAGGCTGGCTTGAAGATCTTTCAATTGCCGCAGGAGCTTCCCTACTGGCGCGTTAGGCGAAGCATACTCGCTATCCGTAGACCTGGACCGCGGGACCCGGTGTCTTTGCAAGGCACGGAGACTCATCTACATATAACGTGGTGTCCCTGAATTGAAAGGGCTCACAGTCCCGCGAGCATAGGTGTTGTCGAGACATTTATGCTGAGAACTACGAGCCTTGTTACAGATTACGGGTGAGGTCCACGCTGCGTCGATTTTGTTGAATCTTGCGGGCCGTGTTGTGCTGCCTGCCGTGCGGAACGCGATTGGCCGCCGTGTGCTGATCGAGCCGTCTGTCAGGCATCGAGTCAGTAGGTAGAATAGGATGCGTGAATCGAGGGCGTCAATCAGTCGCCTGGAGAAAAGGAGAGTCTTCGTGGCGAATCAGCACGTCATGCGCAGTCTGAAGCGCCACCGCTACGCAGTGGCAGCCCTCGCAGTCAGCGTAATTTTGGTATTTCTGGCCTTGCAAACAACCTTGGTGCGGAATAACTTCGGTGCAGGGCTAATGTTCGCACTTCTTTCGGTACAAGCAACCATTGTGGGGGTCGGGTTAGTTGCCTACAAAAGCCTCCGCATAATGCACCGCACGCGTAGCAAGCAAGTCACGCAAATTCTTGCAGAGCATCTCTCCGCCGTTGAATCTTCATTGACACGCAATTCTTGGCGTAGCAGCGAGTATTCATCCCTCCTCGATGAACGACTTTCTCGGCACAGGACCGCAGTGCAATCGACTGTCCGTCACAATTCTTGGCGACATGCTGACTGGGCGGAAGAGCTCGGCAAGCAGTTCGAACCTCTAAGAAGCGCCCTCGAAGCATTGACGCCTGTGGATCCAGCCACATCATCCCCAGAATTGACGCCTGCAGAATCCCTGAGCGCCGAAGGATGGCCGGAACCTAGAATTGATTCTCGCCCATTGACCTTGGCCGTCATGGACGAGTTTACGGAAGGTTGTTTCGAGCACGATCTCAATTTGGTACAACCACGTCCAGACAACTGGCTCGCGCTAGCGAAAAAGTACCAGCCAGAGTTAATATTCATCGAAAGCGCGTGGAAAGGCAGGGGTCGTAGCTGGCAGTACCGGATCGGTAATTACAGCGTCACCCCAGGATCTGAACTGAGTGATATGTTCCGATGGGGCCGCCAGAATGGCGTACCCTCCGTCTTCTGGAATAAGGAAGATCCGGTGCATCACGATAAGTTTTTGACTGCCGCCAAATCCGCGGACCACATCTTTACAACCGACGCCAACCTGATTGACTCATACAAGAGAAAGACAGGTAATGCCAGCGTCCACGCTCTTCCTTTTGCAGCGCAGCCTGCCCTCCACAAGCCGAGACCTCTTACGGGCAGGATTCCTAAAGCAGCGTTTGCCGGTAGCTGGTACGGTAATCGACATGCTGAGAGAGGCAGCGCTATGCAATGGCTGCTTGAAAGTGCCCTCGGCCATGGGCTCGACATTTTCGACCGCAACCATGGAACTGGGACATTTCCGTTTCCCGACGAGTTCTTGGGGAGTGTTCGCGGAGGGCTCCCCTACCTAGAGCTTTGCAGGGAGTACGCGAAGTACAGAGTGTTCCTAAACGTGAACTCAGTGACAAACTCCCCCACTATGTTCTCACGGCGTGTTTTCGAGCTAATGGCTTCCGGAACACCCGTTATCAGCACCTACGCCTTGGGCATCGAGGAACTCTTTTCCGATGAAGCGGTCTGGCTAGTAAATTCCCCGGACGAAGCCCGGGAGGCTCTCGACGTCCTACTTAACGACGACGAAGAGTGGCGACGCAGAAGCCTCGCAGGAATCCGTGAGGTGTTTGCACACCATACTTACGCTCACCGCACCAATGACATCTTCAGGATTAGTGGAGTTGGTAATCAGACAGAGACCAGCCCCGGGGTGCTTTTCAAAACGAAAATTGCTGACGCGGCAGATCTCCATACAATCAACACTTTTGCTGAGCATCAATCGTATCGAAACTTTAAGATTATAGCTGAGACTATTTCAGGTTACACCCCCGAGTACTTCAATGAACGGATTACACCCGTTGCTCCTGGAGTGGCAAACGACGTTGCTCTACGCGCAGAAATAAACGGCTACACCCTCATAGGACAGCTATCTACAAGCCACCACTACGGACGTCACTACCTGCGTGACCTCGTGAACGCATCCCAATATCAACCTGGAGGGGCAGGATGGGGGAAATCACTTGAACAAGATGCGTTTAGTTACGATGGAGAAGGATACCTGAACGGATCCATCTGGCGACCAGAAATCTTTCGACAAAAATGGAGTCACTCGGAAGATCATCTCGTAAGACACGACGGTCTTTTCTTCGCCGACTCTTCAGAGTTTTCGCCAGGCACTGCTTTACAGGGATAGGAACAGTATCTAGCTTGGATAATCGACGCGTACTAATTTGCGCTAACCCCGACCTCAACTACATTGACGGCTCTTCTGTATGGGCTCAATCCCTGGCGCTACTTTTCGCAAGAACCGGTGTTGCTACAGTTGATCTCCTGACGAGAAGCACACCGCGAAGGTTCGAGCTTTATGGCGCTCTCGTTGATGAACCCAATATTTCTCTGGTAGATGGACGTAAGGTACTTGGCCTAAAGGGGGACCTGTACTCCCGGCTGAGACACTCATCGAGCTTGGTGAAGGCCGCCCGGATACTTAACAAGACCCAATCCTACGATGTCATCGTCGTGCGGGGCTTCGACATTGCCGTCAAAATGCTCGAGCGCCCCTGGTTGCTGAAGAAAAGCTGGCTCTACCTAACAGACATACCGCAAGTGCTGGAGGACTACTCCGCCGAGCAACGTGAACAGATAGCGCAACTTGCCCTCGGCGCGGCGAGAATCATGTGTCAAACCGAGGAACTCCGGAGTCTTTGGACACACCTTGTTCCCAACATCGATCCTGGCAAGCTTTGCACCTATGCCCCTCTTGTCCCCGACTTTTCACCCACTAGCCCACCAATTGCCGACAGAGAAATGACGGCCGTGTACGCTGGTAAATTCAAGCCGGCCTGGAACACGTTGGAGATGGCGGAACAATGGACCAAACTGCATCCCAGGATCCCAAGCTCCCGCTTCCGGGTGTTCGGCGATAAGTTCAACGCTGACTCGCCAGATTTTGTCCTCAAAATGAGGACCGCCCTCAATGAGACGGTTGGCTTGGAATGGGTAGGCGCCATTTCCCGTGAGGAACTCCAGGAGGAATTGCGGCGTACGCGAGTCGGTCTCTCATGGCGTGCAGAGACGATGGACTCGTCTTTAGAGTTTTCAACCAAACTACTCGAGTACGGTGCGGCGGGTTGCGCTGCCATCGTGAACCGCAATTCGTTGCACGAGTCGCTTCTAGGAAGCGATTACCCTTTGTACGCCAACAGTGCCCGCGAGTTCTTGGCCAAGCTTGAACTGGCTCTTACCTCAGACGAGGTCGCCCAAGCCTCCGCTGACCGCTTGCGTACAGTTGCTACAACCCATACGTTCAGCAACCGAGTTGAGACTGTGAAGAAGTGGCTCGAGTTGAGCCCACAGCAGCCACTCCCCCGGGCAGCAGTCCACGAGCAGCCTCTTAATGTGTTGGTCGCCGGTCACGATCTCAAGTTCTTTCACGGCCTGCAGCACAGTCTCGAGGCCAGTGGAGACTTCAAGTTTCACGTCGATGAGTGGTCAGGACATGCAAAGCATGATAGCGCTCAAAGCAAACGCAAGTTGGCTCGCGCAGACATAGTGTTTTGCGAATGGGCTCTTGGGAACTTGGAATGGTATTCACACATGCGCCTGCCCCACCAGAGCCTGGTCGCTCGATTCCACCTTCAAGAGCGAGCCCTTCCATACCTAGCAAGATCTAAATGGGACAGGATCGACCATATCAGCTACGTGAGCGATATAGTTCGTCGGCAAGGCCAAGAGTCGTTTGGCTTCCCGGAGAATCGGACGTCTGTGATTCCCAACTATCTCGATCCTGAACGGTTCTACCCAAAGAAAAAAACTGGGGACGCAAAGTACACCTTAGGGTTGATCGGTGCCGTCCCTTCTAGGAAGAGATTGGACAGAGCCCTAGACGTCCTCGAAATCCTTCAAGCATCAGATACTCGATACCAGTTAAGAGTCAAGGGCAAACATCCTCTTGAGTATGGATGGCTATTGTCCCGGCGCGAAGAACTTCAGTTCTATCGCAGGGTCTTCATGAGATTAAATAGTTCACCTGTGCTTGCCCACAACGTAGTCTTTGATCCGCCCGGCGATGACGTCAATGACTGGTTCACCATGGTTGGCCACCTGCTATCCCCGTCTGACTTCGAGTCGTTCCACATGGCCGTCGGTGAAGCACTACTTGCAGGAACTAACCCTGTGGTGTGGGACTGGCAGGGTGCGGCAGAAATTTGGGGCGACCACCTCGTCGTCGGTGACTCAAGTGATGCCGCCCGCCGTATCCTGGCAGGTGAAAACGAACAAGAAATCGTTCTCCCCGCCGCCTATCAGGCCAGCCGCGTTGTGGAGGCCTGGCGGGAAACTCTCATTGGCCTGAGCGGCCGCCCGCGAAGGAGTCAACGATAGTGCTTCGGGATGTCCGACAAAACTACGCAAAGCTCCTGATAGACGCCTAAAGTTCGCAGCCGGCCGTCCGAGGCAGCATCCCCTGTTTATATGAAGGATGGCCGCCACTCGATATTGCCTGTCGGGGCCATTGACAGCCGGTAGAGGCCAGTGGCCGCGGTTGTGGGGGCTACGCGGCTCCCACCGGCCTTTTCCCACTGCGTCATCGTGGCGTGTCATGCATGTTGTTGTTGCCGGTTTCGCCCCAGATGGTGTTGTGACGATGCGGTCCATGATCGCATCGGCGTGGACTCCGGAACCGAGTTGCTGGTGCCAGTCTTTCTTTGCGTAGTACATAACGGTCGAGGCGGTGTCGTACCGGCGCTCCAGTAGCTCCAGCAGCATGCTGCGCATGCCTGCGTCGGGGTCGTCGAGAAGCCAATCGTCGATCATCAGCAGGGTGAAAGCCGCGTACTTCTCCAGGAATTTGGTCTGCCCCTGGGGCTTGTCCTTTGCCAGCGCCCAGGCTTCCTTGAGGTCGGACATGCGGATGTAGTGAGCCCGGATCCGGTGCTGGCGGGCCGGCTTGGCCAGAGCGCATCCCAGGTACGATTTCCCGGATCCGGTGAATCCCTGAAATACGACGTCCTGTTGCCGTTCGATGAACGAGCAAGTCCCGAGAGCGTAACCCCGGTGTGTCTACACGGCCTTCGTCTTCGATGCGTTCTCCGAGATGACCGTCGCAGTCAATGTCGCTTCGGAGATGCCCACGCCACTTGGTACAGACCTGCCACGAATGGCTATCTGGTCCCGCAAGAACACCGGCCAGCCAGTCGATGGTGAGCGATCCACAGTTCAGAGGCGGGAAGCCATATACACCGCTGTCCGCTTCACCGAGCACCTGATGCTCGAAGGACTGACAGCATCGATAGGCAGCGTTGGGAATGCCTATGCAGACCGAGTGCGTAGGGCCCGAGTCCATGCCGGCAGGTTCAGAACCATTGAGGACGTCGAAGACGCGACTTTCGAAGGAGTCGACTGGTCAACAACCACCGCCTGCACAGCCGCTCGGTATGATTCACCCGCCGAATACGAGGCTACCTACGAGAGCAAGAATCCCAGCCCCATTCCGGAGATGGCCGCCACATAAGAACGTCTCTATAGAGTCGGGCCGGTTCACGATGTGCAATCCATTTCCGTGGTCTGAGAAACCGACCGCCTTCATGTAAGCTCCGCGCGCCTTCACTCAATCCAGTCTGTGGCGTTTCGACACAGCAGACGCCTCGGGCGAAACCCTTGCGCAACTTCGTCCACGATGGAGAGCCCGACGCCTTCGCCGGCAAGGACCCGACTGACCGGTACCCGCCAGTTACTGGCATCAATAGCAATCGCTAAGTCAGCCACCAGGGCATGCCGCAATGGGTTCTCCCTGCCACCGCGTTATAGTTGTGTGAGATTGTTTGGCGGGTTGGCATGGTGGCCCCCTTTGGTCCAGCGGTATCTCTTTTACCTGGCCCGTTGGGGGCTCTCCGTGCGAACGGCCCGGGGGTGGGTAATGGTTTATGCTGTGATCATGTTGTTTATTGGTCACACGCGGTTTAGTTTGTTCGAGCCCGACTCGGGCGCTTGGCGTGCGTCCAACGGGACACGTTTCAACACCGTGGACGAGTACCGTGATTACCTGTTCTCAGACGAGCGGTTGGCGCCGCGGGCCGAAATCTTCATCAACGAGTCACTTCCGCAGCTCAACGCCGCCATCGGTGACCACGACGTCCTTCATGTGGTGTCCTACTCAGACTCCCTGCCGGCGAGATACGAGAACGCGCTGAAGAACGCTGCGGAGAGATACCCGTTCCTGGTCCTCGACAAGCACTCCGGAGGGAAGTCCTCCAACCCGCGCACCAGCGTGGAGAGGGATGCAGTCTCGCAAATGCGGCCGGCTGGCGGGGTGTACGGTCGGTACCGGCTCGACGATGACGACCTGTTGCCGACAAGCTACTTCGACCAGATCGCCCCGTACGTCTCCCCCGAACACGTGGGCTGGATGGTCTCTTTGGGCTCCGGCTTCACCGGCGTCCGTATCGGTGGCGGTTACTATGACCTGCGCCGGGCGTACTACCCGTTGCTCGCATTGGGGCTGCTGAGCGTCTGCAAGGTCAGCTTGTCTGGAAAATTCATCACTCCTCTCAGCGCGCCGCATGAGCAGTCGGCCCAGACTAATCCGGTCATACTCGATGGTCGGGGGATCGGATACTTCTGGGGGCGGCACCCGCTCCAAGACACTACACTGGGTAGAAGCGCCAGAACGGAAGCTGAGGTCATCAATCGGCTGCGCGACTCAATCTCCGCCTACCCGCCCATCACAGATGTGGATGACCTCAAGGCCCTTTTCCCCGCTGTATGGCACAAGATGCACCGGACGGCCGGGCCAACCGAGGACGCGGCCAACCTATTGCCCGAGGCTGCCGATCTCGTCGAAACACCCTTACGGTACTCGTTCGACCCGGTACGCGGAAAACTTGGCATGGCCGTCTCCCTGGAATGCAGCGGCTCTCCGACTGAACGTAATGCGTTGGTTTCTTTCGACCTTACGGACACCACCGGCGGGCCGGTGCCAGAACACCTCGACGCTGACTTGTTGCGTGCCGGAATCGTCCGCTCCACCAACCCGGACATCGGCTACTATCGGTATCTGCCGACTAATGAGGGAAGCCGAACCATGCGGTATGTCTTCGAGTTGCCGGAGGGCCTAGAATGCCGTGGAGCGTCCGTCCGGCGATTCGGGAAGAGCAGCTGCCAGATCCGCGTCACCAGCCTGTCCTTCCATGAGGCTGCCGACAACGCGGCAGGGTTGCGCGTATAGAGTCGCACGCATGGCCTCCTCGACGACTTAAACGCCGGTCGAAGCTATTCCTTTAGTCTGGTCCATACTCAGAACCCGGCTAGGACTGGCGATAGCGCTCGACCCCTTAATGCGAGACCGGCAGTTACGAGTATTGCTCGTGGGAGCTCAACACTTCCAGACGCGTTCAATAGCGCTCCCTGGATGATCAGCGGGACCAGCAGTGAAGGGGAAGCGGTGGTGAACTTTCGCGCGAACACTTTGGTCCCGCCCGACTCGTAGCCTTCCCACACCACAACTTAGGAATCTTGGGCTCTAGCGGTCGACTCTTCTATGTCTGTCAAGCCGCGTTCGTCGCTATTGCCGCCGCGCTGATCGCGCGGTAGATACGGCGGGCCAAGTAGCGTCTGATGCAGCGACGAATTTCCTTGTCCGTACGGCGCTCGGCGCGTCTCTTCTCCACGTACTCGCGGGTTTCGCCGTCATGGGTCATCCTGACGATCGCGACCATGTGCAAGGCACTGTTCAGGGACCGGTCACCGCCCGGTTCAACCGGTGCCGGACAGTGTTCCCGGAGGACGCTGGGATCGGATTCACCCCGGCCAGGGAGGCAAGTGCTGCGGCGCTGATCGCCCTGAACCCCGTCTCCTCCAGTAACGGTGCGGCCTCGCTGAGCTTCACCAGCTCGTCCAGCCGCTTCTCGTTGTCCGCGAGTTGCTCATCCAGCGCCAGGACGTTTTTGGCCAACCGCACGGCTTCGGCACGGGCGATGGACAAGAAAAGCTCTTCCTCGCGGGAACGCCACTTTGAGACCTCGGTGATCTGGGTGCCGTTGAGCTTCTGGCGGGCATCGATGCCCAAGTCGTTGCCGCGCACCAGTGCGTTTAGTGCGTTGACCGACCGGGTCCGGTCCCTGCTCATGGCTCCCCGCGCCGTGACCAGGATCCTCACGCCCTGGCGGACCCCGTCATGAAAGCGTGGTCGACGCAGCTTGTCCCCCGGCAGGGGCAGAACGGCCATGGCGATCCGGTGGGCGTCCAGGGCATCGGACTTGCCCACGCCACGGCGCTTCTTGGCATCCATTCGCGGCGCCTCGGCGACTGGGAATCCGTGGGTTGCCGGCGTGCGACCCAGTTGATGGCCCGGTTGATCCCGGCTGTGGTGGTGGGGAATGACTGCGTATCCAGTAGTGCGCCGTTGGTGGCGTCGAGGATGGCGTAGACATGGTTTCGGGCGTGCGTGTCGACACCCACGACAAATGGATGGGCATGCGCAACGATAGACATGGCGGTCATTCGTACCTTCCTCTTCACGGATGTGGTCATGGCCGTCAACGGCCGGCACCAGTCCGGGTAGAGGTCACCAAAGGAACAACACTGTGATGGGTCACGCCCCGCAAGGGGTGGACAACCTTCTGATCAAGCTACCTAGTAGGTGGGCCGGACGGGTGCCGGTCGGACCACCCCGATGACGGACAAGTCGACCGAAGGACACCTGGGGTCAGTTGCAACATGAGTCACGTCCACGGGGTGGAACGGCCGATATCCATCCTGCCAGCCAGTCCCAGACCAACTACGAACAACTCTCACAGTTGCAACACCCGAATTTGGGAGTTGCAACGACCGTGTTCTCAAATAAGAGTTCGTCCCGCAGGTCGAGGAAGTATTCCTGCAGCAGAAAGACGAGTTCTTTCCGTCTGTGCAGGCGGGAATCAGTGTCAAAGCAGCTGCTGGCGAGCTGCGACTGATATGTAGGTTTGGCTGTCAAGAGTCGTAGGTGAGCGGCTCCCGGGTGTTCGGTTCCGGGGCCGCTCACCTTTGTGCCCAATACGGTTGATCGACGGCAGCGGGGCGAGTCATTTTCGACTGGCATGGTCAGACTGATATTCGCGGGTTGGGTACCGCATGACGATTATTCGGCCGGAGCGTTCGGGTGTCTAAAATCGAGCGTCGGAGCGTGTCAGGCGCCTGCTCATAGTCGCGTCTCCGGTTGGCTCCGCGTGCTTGCCACGTCGCTGCCACGGTCGGCCGGTGGGCACGTTCTTGGGGGGGGTCAGGCCGCGTTCATGGGTTCTCCTAGTTGGAGCGGGACTGCCAGCGACCAGCACCAGCCTGCGAGTTCGCGGGCAATCGCGGTGTTGGCTTTGACGGACTTCTTCTTCCGGGCATCGAAATGCTCCCATTTGCGGTGCAGCCGGTGGTTCCCTTCCAGCGCGCGGATCCGGGTTGCCGGGTCGACCAGATCCAGTTGGTGCAGCATCCTGAGGCCGGGGCGGGCGAACGGTCGGCGGTGATGCCAGGCGGCTTCGATCAGGAGTTTACGGGCATAGGTGCTGCCGGCTTTAGTGATCGGGCCCTGACTTCGGGACTGGCCGGAAGACTGTTCGCTGGGAACAAGGCCCAGGTAGGAGCCGATGGAGGATCCGGTGAAACGGGTCCAGTCACCGATCTCGACCGCGAGGCCGAACGCGGTGGTTACCTGGATGCCGCGAAGACACATCAACGCGTTGATGACGGGGGCATACCTGCAGCGTGACGCCGTGGCCATGAGCTGCTTATCGATGCGTTTGAGATGAACGGCGAGCAGTTCGGCCTGTTCCAGGTCGGCGTCGTAGGTGAACTGATCAACCGGGTCGGTAAAGCGCTGTCGGTGCAGCCAGGCATGATGCTCCAGGGTCCACTTGGTGTCTTTGGGGTAGCGGATGCCATGGCGGAGCAGGAAGGCGTTGACGTGTTGGCGGGCGTGGGCAAGGTCCTTGGCCGCTGCCGCACGCAGTCGGGAGAGATCGCGGAGAGCTTCGGTCTCGGCATCGGGTATGCGGACTTCGGTGACACTGCCGACGGCCAGCATCTCGGCCAAAACGCGTGCATCCCGGCGATCGGTTTTCACATGGTCGCCCGGGGCTCGCAGAAGCTTGGACGATGCCGCGACCACGCAATCGATGCCTGCTTCTTGCAGGAACCGAGCCAGGACATAGCCGGTCGGCCCTGATTCGTACACTGCCTTGACTGGCGGTTTAAAACGCCGCACCCATTGAAGGACCACCGCCGGGTCAGGCGGCAGCGTCTTCCGGACGAGTTCCCCGGTTTCCGGGTTGAGGGCGCAGCCAACGACGTCGACGGCGTGAACGTCAAGACCGATGAAAGTATGCTCGAACATAGCCGGGACCTCCCAAGCTTCACATGCGGCACTACCATTGCACCCCCGGCAGCCCCTCGGGCAAAGGGGATAGCCGATGGCAACCCGCGGACCTGTGACAAGGAAGGCCCCGGTTCCAGCGAACGGACATACCTGCTGTCCGTCCGGATACAGGACATCACCGCCGGGCAGCAGGCCGCGGGAGCGCCGCCTGCTGCTGTACTGGACGGACGCTGCCAAGCCGGCGCTACGCGGCCGACCGGCGATAATGGCCATCCGGGGCCGACAGCGAGCCAATCACCCGTCCCGTTCATATTGTCTAAAAACGCAATGTGTACTACTGCGTCCTAATGACCCTGCCGGTGGGAGACCTGCTTCCGGGTACGCCGCGGGGAAAGCGCACATGGGCGCAGAAGGGGGCTTCTTTCGGGTGTTCGTGCGCCTGGGCAGCGTGGCCGAGACCGCTGCCAGCTGAGGCTGAACTGGAACACCTGCTATCAATGGATGCGGCGGGCCGGGCTGGCCGGCCGGCCCGGCCCGGCCCGCCCAACCCTGGAGGACTTTCAGATCCATGGGAAGGACGGCTTCCTGAACCAAATGATCAAGGCGGTCCTGGAGCGCGGACTCCAGACAGAGCTCTCCGAATATCGTGGATATGAGAAGGGCGATCCGGCGGCCCGGTTGCTGCCGAATGCGCGCAACGGCTCTTTTCCCAAGGCATTGGCCAGCTAAGTCGGAAATCGTAAGCTGGCTATACCGCGCGATGATAACGTGTCCTTCACTCCGCAACTGGTGCCCAAGCAACACGCCGCAACGGCGGTCTGGACGACATGATCCTCAGCCTCGATGCGGGCGGAATGAAGATCCGCGATATCCAGCTCCATCTTGAATCCACTATCGGCACTGAGCTCTCCCGCGAGACGTTCTCGGAGATCACCGATGAGGTCCTTGAAGAAGTCATCGTTTGGCAGCAACAGCCGTTGGACCCGATTTATCCAATCCGGCGACACACCCTCAGGGTGCGGGCGGCACTCCAGCTGGAAGAGGACTTCACCGTTGACGATGCGCCGGGCACTCTACAAGCGGTCTGGAAGGTCAAGGAGTAGCTCAGGGCCCTACTGCGCACCGCTCATTGGAGGCCGCCGCGGCGGCCAAGAAGGTACTCGAGGAACTCGTCTAAGCAGCTGCACGGCCGGATTCGAAACAGGCTCCACCGCACCGTTTGCCGGTGGTGGAAGGAGATCGAGGTGCCGATATTTACCGGCGCCACGACGGGAAAGATCGACCAACAACACCGCGATCAAAAACATCAAACGCCTCGCGCTCGGCTACCCAACCCAACCAACTACAAATCGGTTACATTGTTCAGAAGTGCCGCCCGGACGGAGGCATGACGCTCATCCCGGGAATCCATTTCCCCACGATCCACGAAAAGCCGACATCCTCGGCCACTGGCTCCACCGACAATATCAATGGCACCGAAAGGCAATATGGGGCAGCCTCCAAGCTTTCAAATACTCACCTCTCAAGTCGCACCGATACGCTGAGAATACGCTTGCGCACTTTCTGCAGTCTATTTCACACTAATAGCAATATTCTCGTAAACTTCTTTGTATATTTTTGCATTGCTTTGCCAAGTAGGGATGCTGCTCTTCCCGATCCGCATTTTTCTCCGTTCAGGCGTAAATATTTCAGGCTTCGAGACCAAACATTTGAAGATGTCTGCCAGCGCTTCACGGTCACCGGGGGGAAAGTAACTAACGGTATCATCACCATACTCACCCACTTCACGGAGCGCAGGAATGTCGGCCAACACATTGATGCAGCCACTAGCCATCGCCTCAAACGGCTTAAGCGGTGTTACCAGCTGAGTTACGCGAGCCATCGAACGAGGTGTCACAAAGACATCTATGGCCGCGTAATAACTTGCTACGTTCTCGTGATCTACACGCCCGGTGAAATTTACCCCGTCCAGTTGACGTTCACGCACGACCTGTTGAAGCTCGTTCAGTTTGGGTCCCGCCCCGACAATCAGGAGCCGATGTTCGATTGCGGGCTCACTTCTGGCGAAAATTTCATAAGCATCGATAAGTGTTTCGATGTCTTCGTGGGCTGCAAGCGTAGAAATGTATCCGAAGACGAGCGCATCTCCCTTTATATCGAGACTCCCCCGAATCTGCTGAGACGCTAGCTCGCCAGGGGGTTGGCGGTTTACCGCTGCATTTGGAATGACCGTAACATCGCCGGCCTGGACTCCAGGAGATTCATCGCGCACGATGAATTCCTTCAGCGTCTTCGAAAGAGTCACTATGTGTGACACTCGCTCCCTCGCCGCACGTTCAGCCTTTTCCGTCCATTCGAAGTACTCCGGCAAGCCAAACATCTCGATGCCGTTTTCAGTTGCAAGCCACTGTTCAGTCTGCGCCGTTCGAGTGAGCCACGATTCTTCCCAAATCCCTCTAACCTCATACACGACAGGCACGGAAAGTGCCTCACCGACATGAGTCGCGAGAACAACATTAACAAAATTGGAGTGAGCGTGAATTACCCGCGGACGAGATTGCTTAACCAACTCATACAATGCGCTGACATTTTCTTCTATCCAGTCACGTATTTTCAATTCTGACCTAGCACTGTCACCAAGCGATATCATGCGTACAGGTGAATTGCTTGCCAGTAACTGTTGCTCGTCCGTAAGATTATTAATTCCGCCAGATTGGACGGCTATAACAGGATTGAGACCAGCTTCAAACTGGGCTTCGGCAGTGTGTTTGGTCCTAATTGTGTAGCCGTTTTGTTTCTTTGGGAAACATTTACCGACCAGGTGTAGTATCGGTCCGTCCGGATCATGGCTTTTTCCCGCAGCAAGTTCTGGCATCATTCGCCATGGGTTCTTGAGAAAGTCAGATTCACGCGCAAGTTCGTCTGCACCACGACGGCCGGGAAGTTTGGTTCCTCTACGCTCTATTTCCTCTGCGCACGCTAGAGCGTGTACCAGGTATCCGGTATCTCGCGCGTGCGCGAGCATCTTTTGAAGGGCCGAAAGCGGTAGTTGCGAGTACAGATCGAAGTCGCGGACAACTTCCTTTGCTTCCAGCAGGTGGTTGGTAGAAACCAGTCCGAGCGCCAGCGGCAGAGACTCTTGTACAGTCAAGATTGATCGAAGTGGCACTGCATCCATTAGGGCCCTACGGATGGTCATGACAGCACCTATGTCTGGCGCACCGGCACTAGCCAGACCAGGACTAGGCGCCACTGCCTTGCCCATAGGGTAGATTCCTGGGGTTGCACTCTCGACTGCGTCGTGCTCTGTCGCCTGGAGGTGCTTGATCGTGAGACTGCCAAGCCCCGATAGTCGAACTGTCAAAAGAAGTGCGTGAGCTCGTGGGTCCGCGATGAAGATGGACCTATATCCATTGTCCACAACTTCCCTCGAAATTCGCTTACCGTCCCGTGAAAATTCATGAATAACAAGTTGAACTTTGACGCTGCCACTAACATCGGCAACTAGACCAAAAATTATTCCGTGCCCACGTTTCGCGGGTAGCTGGACACCAGACCCGGGTTTCAGTGATTTGAGATCGTCTGCCTCGCCGTTGAGTATCAAATGGACAGTGTAAGCGGCTAATTTTTCTACGCTTAGAAAGCCGTCGTCTGTCAACTCCACTTGTGCAGATGATGTATTGCCGAGACACCACTGGTTGGTCCACCCCCAGCTAGTCTCAAACCTTGGCAAGGGAAAGTTCTCAGCCATCTCGCTCCTTAGTGAAAGCTGGGCCATTTCCGCGGGGCAATCGCGGCACCCCAAACTCATGACAGCGACATGAATAGTTGGGTGTCGCCGTGTGTACCGACGCGGATCAGGCGAACTCGTATCGGAATTATCGAACTATGTGTTGTTGCAATTCGGAGAACACTTCTTCGTTTTCCGCACCTGCGTGACCGGACTCGTCAGAAAACTCACGGGTTGTAAGCTTTTCCGCGTATCCCGAGGACTCAACGTACTCCATGAAGGGCGTGAAGTGGTTGTCATAGTGGTCAACGTCCTGCATGTTCTGAGCGAGGAAGATACTACGTGCTCCCACCATCACTTCAGGATCAAGGGCTGTGAACTTATACTGCTGATCTTGCGGCACTCCCCCAAGGTCATCGGCGCTGTAGCACACCTTGGACATGCGCGTGGTCCACTTGACGGGATACTTCCAAAGGTCCGTCTGGGGGTTGATCGCGATCACTTGTAGTCCCCGGTAGTAACGTGCGAAGCGCAGCGCAGCGAATCCGCCACCGCTGGACCCATAGGAGAAGACCTGATCCTCACCAACACCCATGGTTTTCGCTACCGAGGCAACAATCTCTGCAATGTGCGCCAGGTAGTCGCCCTGGCTGTTGCCTGCATACCAGGCGAGCCCGAGGTTGTCGTGGTGGTAGAGCGCGGGGTCCGAGAAGTACAAGCAGCTAGCGGGGAACTTGGAAGCCCAGCTCCAGCGCTGGAATACTGGCGGCTCGAACATGCTCCTTCTGGCGTCTCCGGAGAAGAACACAATGAGTCGCGCCGTCTCAGGTTTGGGGGCGAAAATGAAATCAAACCGCTCACCCTCGAATTGTTCTGTGTAGAGACCCCGGTCCTGGACGTCGAGGTCTGCCGGCCCCTCCCAGTTATGGCGCGGGACACTGTCCAGGTGCTTGATCGATGTCTTCTTAGCCTTCATACTGCTCGACCTCCACGCCTAGACCGGACAAACGCTTCAAATACGCCGCCGGAGTACAGTTCTGTTCGATGAACTGGACCGCGCGCTGCTGCTGTTGTGCATAGCGCATTGGATCCCACAACTTGTTGACTACATCATTGACTTGGTCCGGCTCCGCATAGACCGCTGCATCTTTGAACACGGGTTCAAAGTGACCTGGCAGAACACAGACCACCCCGTAGCTCATAGCTTCGAGGATGGCCATGCCGAAGGCCTCGAGCCAGCCGTCGCTGTGGAAGTAAACAAAGAAGTCGATCTTCTCCGACAGGTACTCTTCCACGCTGATCTCGTTAAATGCATAGATCTCCCAGGAAGGCGGGTTCCGCGGGAGGAAGCCCTGCCGCACAGGCACCTTGGCGCCTCCCAATATGCAGACATTCGCAGACCCGTCAGCCGGATAGACCTGCTTGAAAACCTGTCGGTCGGAGGGCCACTTTGCGGCGTCATCACGCGCATGCCGTCCAATCGTTGGCCTGCCCGCGCGGTAACGGTTGTGGCTAGCCTGCTCTTTGAGCTCGATGATGCCTTTCCAAGAGAAGCTTGTCAGGTCTGAGGCTGGCATGAGAGGCGCGATCATGGCCCCGATCTGCTCACTCTGCGGGGCCCAGAGCGGCCGCACGCCGAAAAGCCCCTCGATGTTGCGGGTGACGACGCCGATGTCATAGCTGCGCCGCTCTCCGCTCGGTTCGAACGGCGGGTGATTGGAGACGACGACCGCCTTCTTCGGCTTCAACCTAGCGGCCCCGTCCGGCGCCACCTGCAGCGCGGTGGGCCACCGGACCACGAGAAGGTCAGTCTCAGCTGCGGTGTCCAGTGACAGCCGGTCCACCTGGCCGGTCAGAACCAGGTCATCGATGTTGCGGCTGAACTGCCGCTTGGAAGCCGATGGGATCAGACCGTTCTGGAACGGGATCACGCCGACCCGGAGGCCAGCCCTCAGACAGACCGAGATCTCGTTGAAGAGCGAAGTGGAGTTGCCGGCGAGGAAGCCGAACTCCGAGGCGAAGACCACGTCATATTGGGCGGGCCCCTCCGTGCGAGCTCCTGGCAGGTAAGCGGCCGGGGCGACGAAGCGCCGCTCTTCCAGTGACTTCGGCATATACGGTGATTCGCCGGATTCCCGAATCTCGCGATGCCAACTCTTATAGCCACGAAGGTAGGCCCGGCGTTCCGGAGCGAGGTAGCCCACACCCATGTCATCACGGGTCAGGTTTGCACCGTCCATGAGAGCGAAAGCCAGGGGCGCCTTGGTGATCGGTTCCACGGTGATGCCGTAGTAGTTCTCGATGCGGCTCTTGAACTCCGAGTCGCCGGATTTTCGAACGGTGTCCCAGTAGCCGAGGTCCTTCAGCACTGGATCGCGTCGGAACATCAATGAGGCCATGGAGGGGTAGACCACTCGTCCGGTGGCGGAGCGCAGCATCAGGGTAAGCTGTTCGTCCACGCGCACCCAATTGGTCATATTCGCCACCCGATCGGGGGCTGCCAAAAAGTCGCGAACCTGCAGCTCAATCTGCTGGGGGTGGTGCCAGTCGTCCTTATCGGCGACTGTGATCAGATCACCAGTGGCAAGATCCAATGCTTCATTGCGCACAGAGTAGGAGCCACGGTTCACCTCATTGAGCACCAGACGAATGCGGGGGTCACGTTCAGCGAGCTCCTGCAGCTGCTTCCGGTATGGAGTGGCGTAGCCGTCAGCATCCTGCTCGGGTGAGCAATCATCGATCATGATGATCTCGAGGTTGCGCCAGGTCTGCTGCAATAGGGAATCGACCGCGCTGTTGGTTGCGTCACTGGGTTCGTAGATCGGCATGATCACGGTCACCAGGGGTGAATCCTGATCCTCAGTGGCTGGGGGCAGGTCCGTGGTGACATTGTAGAAGCTGATGCCTCCCTGCATCGAGACTGGGGCAATGCCATCTTCTTCAAGCAGCTCGTTGAAGCTAGCCAGCCAGACGTCGGTGTAGCCGGGCGTTCCCGCCACGTTGGGATTGACCGCGTTGAGCGCCAAAA
This sequence comes from Arthrobacter sulfonylureivorans, assembly GCF_022637435.1. Taxonomy (NCBI): domain Bacteria; kingdom Bacillati; phylum Actinomycetota; class Actinomycetes; order Micrococcales; family Micrococcaceae; genus Arthrobacter; species Arthrobacter sulfonylureivorans. The sequence continues at coordinate 1,777,341 of NZ_CP093326.1, read as the reverse complement.
GGTTCTGCGAGTAATTATGCTCGATATCGGGATCTTCCACTCTAAGCACACGGGCGGATTCCTCGAACTCGCCGCGCCATCGTAGTAGGTCCCCATAAAAGGCGCGATCTGTGCCGGTGATTTCCTTCAGTCCGTGCCATTCTTCGAGCATGGAGTAGAGGGTCAGAGCATCGAGCTGGTCTGTCTCGTCTCGAGGAGCGGCAAAGAGGAACCGAGCCATGGCGAGGACACCGGATTTCCAATGCTTCTCTCGCAACATCCCGCCAGCGGACTCTCGGAAGAACTGTGCTCGATAGGACTCGAGAATCCCATGGAGCTGGCCAAAGTCATGGCGGCCATTGGAGGCAGCGTAGGCGAGGACATCGCGGGCTCCGCCATTGCGATTACGGATCGCGTTAGTGGTAAACCACTGGAGCCGGCCTGGATTGAGGCGAAGCTCCTCAACCCAGTACCAGATCGCCCCTCGCGCAGGCTCCAGCACATCGCCGGCTTTCCTCTTCTCGGAGACGATCGCCGCTTCGAGCTCTTCCAGGCTGATGTCTGCCCGCGCCTGCTTGTAATTCTCAAGAAAAGATTCGACAAATTCTCGACGATCAGCTCGCCTTGCATTGCTCAGAAGCTCAGTTGCATACTCCGAGGATGACGCCTGCAGCGCCTGAGCAAGTAAGAAGCTGTCGGTTGCCAAAAAGGAGTGGTCCTCCCAGAGCAGCCGCTCCCCCTGCGGGTGGACGGCAACAAGGCGCAAATGGGCCGTACGTCGCTCAAGAACCGAGGAAGGCAGGGCCAGCGCGTATCCCGCTCGGCGGACGCCATGCTGCAGTTTGGCCTGCTTGTTCTTCAAGACGGCCGAGGACCGGTGGATGTCCGTCTCTTCCGTCTCAGTGACTTCACGCAGGACGAGCTCCACGGGGAAATCTAGACCGTCCGTGTGGAATGCCCACCCGGTGAACACCCCGCCGTCGAGAACACACTCTGAGAGCATGAACTCCCCGCCGGCGTCCTGAACGATTCTCTCGGGCAGTCCCGAGGGCCTGCGGCCGGCAGAATCTCCCAAGCGGAGGTCAAAGGTGTTGCCGATTTCGGCTCCGGGCTCGAACAGTGGCATGGAGTCGGTGAATCGCCCCTCAAGGGGGATCTCGCCGGCATAACGCTGGGTCCCCTCGCCCTTGAGGTCACCTTCAAACGGCTCGGCAAGCGCGTGGAGGATCACTTCTGCCTCCCCCAGACGCAGCGCCAGCCGCCGATGCTGCGTCTGGCCCGTCAAAGTGATCGACGCATAGCATTCTGTCAGTGCAACATGCGCGACGCCGATCTCGGGACGAACTTGGGCGTGATTAATCCAGGTGGAGGAGGTGTCGGGCGCACCGTGCACAAGACGCTGAGCTTCACGCGCTGCGACGTCACTATCCTCTGCGGCAAGTTCCAGTGTCTGATCCAAAACAGACACGGGAGCGTGCGGCTCTCCCCCAGCGAAGATCTTGACGCGGTGTACCCGACCGTCGAAGAACTCGGAAGGAATCTGCGCCCCGTACATAAATCCGACAGGTCCGTCGAACTTCACCGTCGTGCGCTTCCACGGAAGGGCACGACGGTCAGTTCGCGCTTGGTCGATAACCTTGCCATCCACGGTCACGCGGACATATGCTGGCTGATTTTCGGCGCATGCCCACCCGGCCACTTGGCCCCGCGGCGTGACCAGGAAGTCGGCGCTGAGACCTTTCGTGCCCGCGATCCGGGCATCAGCCGTACTGATCCTCTTCTGCGTGAGGACATTGCCTGTCCCGCGGTGGATGAGGGCGACGTCGTGCTCTTCGCCGGTCCAAAACTGCGGAGGCAAGTTACCCAGGAAACCCACATTTCGGGTTCTGAACTCCTCAGCCGAGAGTTCGTCGCGGAAGATGTTGCAGGTAAGGGCGGAGACTGTCTCCCCGTTGACCACGACGTCCAGGACCGCATTTCCCTGATCGGCGTCCGGCTCGTACACCCAACCGCTGATCCGATCGGCCCGGTAATTGACAATCTTGAACTTCATAAACCTGCAATCTCGTGACGCGCCATAGGTGGCGAGGGAAACATAAAAGCTACGAAAGTCGGAGGTGGACGGGAGTACGACTCGGAATTCTACCCACGGGCATACAGCGCAAGGCGTCACCGGAATCATTCTCGCCAAAACTTATAGAAAGTGCCACGTCGAGCAGCGGACCGAAAAATACAGAGCCCCGCCAGGTTTTCGGAAGGATGTCTCTATATGGTGCCCGCAAGCTGGCGAGAACGTTCACTAATACCCACGTCCAATCGCGCAGCCAAAGAAATCTTCGTGCGCATCTCTGATGTGTCGCAGAAAACGCCCGCGGGACGGCGGTTGGTGCCCCTGCTGCATTGATTCCAGCAGCAGACGCACGCGTCCAGATGCATCGATGCCGCCGGTGGCCGGGTCGACTCCCCTAGCCTCGGCGAACGGAGTGTAGTGTGCTTGCACATGCCTGATGTCGTTGGAGTTCTGAACGTAGCGCACAAAGTTATCGATTTCCTGCTCAGCGTAGAGGCGGCGGAGGTTAACCGACTCGGGGAACTGCGCCTCGACGGCATCAATCGATGCGAAGTCCGGGAACGCGGCGCGGATTAGGGCTTTGTACACCCATTTGTAATAGTCACCGACGCGGGTTTGCGGTGAAAAGCACACTGCAACTGTTCCCGGGAGCCGGCGGGAGACTGCCAGCGAGGCGTAGCCACCGCCGCTGGAGCCCGCGAGTATCACGCGGTTGTAGCCTCCGTCGGCCGCGATCTGGCGGATCATGGCGGCGACGTCGTCACTCAAGTTCTGTTGGGCTGTGCCGATGTACCAACCCAGCGGCATCGTCTCATTGAGCTCCAACGTCGTATCGGCGATCAACAGTTTGCCTGCGTCCAATTCGCCCAGCGTCTTGCGCCACTCAAAGCGGGGAAGCCGGTATTTGGAACGCTGCAGCGACCCATGGAAGGAAACGACCAAGGTTTCGGACGCGCTCGGCGTATAAAGCGCGCACATGGGGAGTCCGTCCTCCTGCCGCGAAGAAACCACGTACTCAAGGTCCTCGTCGGCGGTATGGTCAATCGCCTTGGCATGGTCGATGTAGCGGATGGCAACGGCATTCCGCTCGTCCCACTCCATATTATTCCCCCGCATTGATCCCCTCAGGATGTGCTTCTCGCAAACCAGCAAACCGGACAATCCTATCAATGGAGGGCCACTCGTCCCCGCCGTTGACAAGCGTTGACCGGAGCTCATTCCATCCTTGTGCCGCCAGCATTGCCTCTGGAACCAGCGGTTGAACGCGAGTAAAAACTGCACTCGTAAGTGGAAGCCATACCGGATGGCGACCGAATGCCTTATGCACGTTTTCGGCCACCGCTGTTACCTCGTAATGGTGCCCCGTATCAGATTCAGGGGCGTGTTGGATAAGGATTGCCACCTGCTCTGCCCCAACGTTGGAAAGCAATGCACTGTGGAACTGGAATCCAGTCGGATCATAAATCAGGACTAGTTTGACTGCCACAACGTCCGTGATCTCAACCCGCTGCAATTCTCCACTGCGAAAGGCTTCCAGGAAGCGATCGGTGAACGCGGGACCAAAGGACGCATCGCGTCCCAGACTGTATTTGTGCTGGACGCCCACCGTGAGGCCTAGACCCCGCGCTGCCTCTACATGCCCAAGCAGCAGCGAGGACTCCTCGCCACCGGAACTGAAATCCCCGACGAATAGAACGTCAATTTCTCTGCTGCGGACCGGGACGGGCAGGTACTTGCCGGGGGCGGCGAAGGCCCTTTCCAGCAGCGGGAAGGGCAGGTAGCCGTTGTGCTTCCCGGCCTCGATCTGCTGGTGCCAGCGACCGTAGTATTCGCGGTACGCGCTCCGGTCCGGGACGCGGAAGCCGAGGCGGAAGTCCTCGACCGAAAGGTTGGAGTCGGTGACCAGAGAAAGCGTGAGCGGTGCTTCGCTAATCTCCAGTGCGTCCTCGGGATTGACTATGAGCTTGTAACGCAGGATAAATTCGCCGTCGGCGGCCTTGCGGACTGTGTCCCAGTAGCCGAGCTTTTCGCGGATAACGGCCGTTGGAAACATAGTGGAGACGTGGGCAGGGGTAATGAAGGCGCCACGCCAGCCGCGGTAGTGGAAGTACACCTGGGGGCTGACCCGGGCCCACGGCGCGGAGACGAGTCGGTGATCGCTCTGTTCCGCCGCCGCGGCCACCAAGCGCTCAATCTTTTGCGGGTGCTGCCAGTCATCGCCGTCGAAAACCGTGACGAACTCGCCCCTGGCACGTTGGAAGGCCATGTTCCGGGATGTGTACGCCCCGGAGTTTACCCGATTGTGCACCACTGTGATGCGGGGATCCAGGGCCGCCCAGCGCGCCAACTGGTGCTTGTATTCTTCGCCGGACCCGTCGTCGACGATGATGATCTCGATGTTTTGATAGGTCTGCCCCAGCGCCGATCGGACGGCCAATTCGGCGTAAGCGTCCGGCTTGAAGACTGGCATCAGGATGCTCACCAGCGGGCCATTTTCGACGGCAGGAACATCCGTCGTGGCTAAACGCAGAATTGGTTCCCCCTCTCCCGGAACCAGTCGTAGCTCAGCCAAGCCTTCGGCGCGGTAGACGGCGTTAATGGTTTCCAACCACTCGTCGAACCCCATCTCGGGGCGCCGGAACGGGTTGCGGAAGTTGGCACGGAAGAGTGTCACGTCGTGTTGGCGGTTGTCCTCGGGCTCGAAGAGCGATAGCAGACGTTCGGCTTCCGAATACCGGCCGGTCGCCGCCAGAGCCTCTAATAGGAAACCTGCACGGCTACTTCCCTCGAAAAGATCAGTGCCCCGAGCCCTGAGTACCAACTGGTACATCGTGCCAGCGTTGAGCTGGTCCAATGGGCTGACGTTCTGACGAAAGCATAGGTCTGCCAGTTGGGCCAGTGGAAGTCCTGCTGCAGCCAGCAAGTGTTGTTCCACATACAGGCGTGCGTTACCGCCGAGCCTATAACTTTCCAGCGCCCGTTCCAGCGAGGACCAATTCCAGCGCCCCCTGGTCGCTTTCAGGCTCAGGAGGTCACGGCCCTGGATCGACCGCATCCGGGTCAGCCGTTGCAGAATTTGTGTCGTGCTCAGCGGGCTGTGCTCTTGAAACCATCCCAGGGCACCGAACTGGGGGAACATAGCGAGAGAATCCGGTTCCAGTCCGGCCGAGCGCAGATAGCTTGAGGACTGCTGGGAAATTTCCCTGGTCGAGATCGCGATCTGTGCCAGACGCCGGTAGGAGATGGCAATGCCGGCTCCAACCAGCAGCACCATCACCATCACCGCCAACAGGAGCAGGTGCATGGAGTCAAAGAGCAGCCCGAGCAGCACAAGCACAGTGAAGGAAAGAGCGGACAGCCCGGCCAGTGGGACTGCCACACGGGCCAGTTGCAGGCGGTGGCCGCGTCTCTTGGTGGCCGGAGTCGTCATTTGCGCCCTCCCCCTGCCGAGACGGCGGTTTGCAGGCTAGGCCCACTAAAGATGCTGGACAGCCCCGCATGTCGGCCCGGCGGGCGGTAGTCGATGTACACGGCGTCGATCTGCGGCGGCAGGAAGAACCCGTCCCATTGCTCGCTGGAATTCTGCAGGAAGGTCTCCGTCTCCGGGGCCCACGTGTGCCCCCCGTGACCCGGGGCATCGCTGTACCGGTGCATCACATAGTTCTGACCGTGGCTGCGGTAGATGCTGCCTCCGGCTGCCTCCACCGCCTGCAGTAGGCAACGGTCGACCGCACGGTGCACTGGCCGCCAGCCGCCGACGTCGGTTAAGTCTGCTTTGGAGATCAACATGGTGCCGCCAGCCACATGGTCCGAGTAGCGCTCCCCCTCTGAGGGGCGCCTGGTCAGAATGTCCAGATCCTCCAGATAAACAAACTCGACCTGGCTTCCGGTCAGCACCGCGCCGGAGTAGCGGCGCGCGTGGACCAAGTCCCGCAGATGGTGTCGCCCATACCAGTCGTCGTCATCCATCTTGGCGATGAGCTCGCCTCTGGCTGCTCGAACACCGAGGTTCAGCACTTCTCCCAGGACCAATTCCGGACCGCCTTTCCGGACCACCAGATCACGCGAGCAATCCTTGCGCAGCTGATTCAGCTCCTCATCGGGCAGTTCGATGCCGTGAAGCACCAACACGATTTCCACTGCCGGCCAGCACTGCCGCTCGATTTGACGCACCGCTCCGCGGATCCGGTCCGCACGGCGGGTGGCCAGCACCACGCTGACTGTCTCTGATTCCTGCCGGGGCATTCCGGCCGCTGCGGCCCAGTGGTTCCAGCGTGCGGACGGTTCAAACAGTCCCAACGCCAGCCGGCGCATGTCGATCGACTTGGATTCCCGCAGCAACACTGAGTCCTGTGCGTCGAAAGCCGAGATGGCGGCAGCGAGGTCAGGCCCGAGCAAGCGCAAGGCAGGCGCGTCGCTCGCCTTCAGCAGCGGCACACCGGCCGTGGCTAAGGATGAAAGGACGACGGCGGCGGCACGCTGGTCGGCTGCATCGAGCAGCGCGGAGACGTCCACATAGCTGTAGGGCCGTAGCGCGGCAATAGTGTGCTCGCTGAGCGGCTCCCCGCTACGGAGCGAGGCAACGAGCCCGCCGGCATTGGCGTCATCGGGGTTGGTGAAGCTCACGCCGCCATTCGCATCGAAGCCTGCACGCAGCGTGCCACGCTCAGGATGGGGAATGAAGCCGCGCGGAGACACACAACGCACATCCACCGGCGGCAACGCCATGGACCAACCGCTGTGATCCGCTAGCCCCTCTGCAGGTAGGACGAAACCTGCTGGTTTCCGAATGGAAGCGATTTCGAATTCGTCGTCCGCCACGACCATGTCCACCGGGAAGATATCGTCCTCGGGCGGTTCGAGCAGGTCCGGGGAGAGGGAGCGGGCCAGTGGATCGCCGGCGGCCCAGGCTGCGTGGGCCGAATCCGTGATACCCACCCGCAGACCCCGGAGCACTGAACCGGGGCGGCCCTCCTGCAGATGCATCAGCGCTGCCGTTACCGCTCGGTGGACATCTACCCATTTACCTGCCGCCACGGTGATGGATGCATAGCCGCCCGCCGTTGCCGAGGCCGAGACCATCAGCCCAACGCCCAGCTGCGCGACTGTGGGCCGTGATGGTGGCGGGTGCGCTCCGCCGTCGTTCTGCAGCACCAAATGAACCCGGTGGGCCTTGCCGGACAGCGTCAGCAGGGGCAGCCACTGCCTTGCCTGGGCAATCGAATGTGCGGCGAGAACGAAATTGTCGTGCCACCGTTGCTGCGATCCCGAGGCGGACGCGAGGCTCTGGGGGTCTGTCAGATCCTCGAACACCCAGTTAAATGCCTTTGGACCGAAGCCAAGTGCGTTGGCTAGTTGGGGTGGCGAAAAGTCATGGCTGCCGACCCAGGTGTTGGCAAGTACCACCGCTATTTCATCCCGGCATTCAGGCGACGCAAGCGGGCGGCCGCTCGCGATACGAGGTAGCGTGGCCCTTTTCGGAGGGCGTGGAACGGCAAAAAGGCCGTCCCTGGTGAGGTGCCCCGTGTGGCGTTCTGCCACTGATGTCGCTTGACCCGGGCGAGTTCCGCTTCAAGCCGGCGCACTTGATGCTCGTAGTCCAGCCGGGTGGCTGGATCCTTCAGGTCCTTGACGACCACGTGCAGATCGAACTTTCCAGCTCTGCCTTTGCGGAGGAACTGTTTGGGCGCAGGTCGTCCCAGTGCATGGACACCGAGGCTGGCTCCGGATACCCACCGCTCGCCGTTCAAGTTTCGGATGGCTCGCTCCGCACCATTCAAAGAACTGTGCGCCTCAAGTGCAGCAGCCTTCCAGAGTTCCAACGTGCCGCTGGCGCCGTCCACCACCACGCGGAGTAGATCGGCGCCGGTTTCCTCTGCCGCCTCCAAGGCGGCTTCCACGGAATAAGTGCCGAGCATGATCCCTGCAGGACACACCAATAGGAACTGGTCCCCCGCCGCAACCTCTTCGAGGCCCCGGATAAAATGGACGCTGTGTTCCGACGCGAGCCACTCCTCCAGCATGGCCGAGTCCGCAGACATCGGCATGAGTATCTGGAGGGGAGAGCGCTGCACGCTGCCCGAAAAGATCGATGCGATCGTCAGCGCCGTCGTGCGTGCGTCCGCGCTACGGGCATCAACCAGGATGGTCAAAACTCCGTTGCTAGTTTGCCGGGGCTGCCAGATATCCGCGCTCGGCAGTCCCGCCTCGACCTGCCATTTCCGCACCCGTTCGTGAACGCTGGAGCTGATGCCGGTTCCCGTCATTGACACTTCTTACTTGGCCAGAACGGCTGCGGAAATGATGGCAAGCTCAGCCTCCAACCCGTCGGGCTGCCGCCTGGCCCCGCGGGTGTCTATTACAAGTTTATCGATCAACCGATCTGGACCCAAGTCCGGTTCGACGAACGGGACCTCCCCGCGATTTATGGGGTCCACCGTGGACAGCTTTACATCGACGCCGGCAACGTACTTGTCGTGGTTGGCGAAAGTGGCCGCCGTTGGCAGTCCGCTGTAGCCCAAACCGATAACGGCCAAGTCGAACGTGGCGTTCACCATAATGGACCCCCTATAAAAAGATCTGTTCCACGGGATTTCCGAAAAACTTAATGGCAGACGTAGCGAGCAACTCATTGGCCGTAACCTGCCATGTGTGCTTTGTGTGGTCTGCGGCACGCACCTGGCAGTAGTTGAAACGGTCTGAAGCGTAAATCTTTCCTCCCGATTCTAGAACACTTCGCAGGAAGGACGTATCCTCGCCTCGGTTAACTGCGGGAAAAGGGTGCTCAAGAAAAGTCGTCAGGCGCCCAACTAGCGATGGACCCGCAACAAAGTGGGAGTATCGATGTTCGAATTGTGAATTTCGCAACACTGTGACATTCGGACCCTGCAGATGCATGTAATGGGCTCTTTTTCCGACAACATCGGCATCGGCATAGTTCAGCGCCTGGAGTTGGTCAAACAGGTACCACGGGCCATAGAGGTCGTCGTCATCCCACTTCGCGGCAAACTCTCCGGAGGCTAGGCCGGCAAGAGTGTTAAGGCACTCCCCCAAAGTCACATCAGAGGGAAGCTCCACCGCCACGGCGTCCATGATTCCTGCTGCACGGCACTTCCGCCGGAACTGATCATTGTCCACATCGAAACCATGGGCACCATAGATCAACTGCACTGTGATACCTCGCTGCGAGGCGACGCCCTCAATGACATGGTCCATTTGGGCGGGCCGGATACTCGAGGCGAGAATGGAAACGACCGGACTGTCCGTTCCGGCTGCCAATTCCGGACGAACTGCCCGCAGGATCTGCTCCGCCCGGTCGCGGTACGTGTGTCCTGACCAAATACGGCGCTGGGCTCGGTGGACGAGCCGCTCTGCATACTCGCGGTTCTTCAGCAGAGTGCGGATGGTATTGGCTGCGTCGTCACGATTGTGAACGGCTGGCAATTCTCCTTGAGGAAAAAAGTGGTCGACTGCGGGACTTGGCGTGGTCACAACGGTCGCTCCGGCGGCCGTCATCTCAAAGATCCGCCGCGAACACATGGTGGCCGAGTCCACCACTGAATTGACGTTGAGGAAGATCTTGTATGCCTTGTAGGCGGTGAGCATCTGGGGATAGCTCAGGGATCCAACGACGAATTTCTCCAGGGGCTTCGGGAACTGGTACTCGGGGTTCTTGCCCAGCTGGCGGGAGAAGACGTCGAACCTGAATTCGCGCCCGTTGCAGGCTTCAGCGGCCCCGGGCAGGATGATGTCCATCTGCTCGCGCCGTTCCGGGTATTTGTGGGCGAAATACATGCCGGCGAAGGCCACGTCCCGCATTTGCCAACCGTGCCTTGGCCGTACCGGATTGTGTAATTTCGGTTGGGCAGCGAACGGCAAGCATGCCACGTTGGAGTGCCCCAGGTCTTCGCGATATCGCTGCACCATGTTCTCGTCGGTGGTGAAGACGTAATCGCAGAGCTGGGCCAGCGGCAGGAAGTCCTGGTAGTGCGGTGGGTCTTCCTTGTTCCATAGCACGACCGGGAGATTCAGGGCCTTTGCGACCGCGATGAGCTCTCGGATTTGCTGGGACGGCCCATGGCTACCTAGCAGTTTGTGGCGCCACGCACCCTCGTTGGCGGCCCACGCCGACTCGATCAGCACCAGGTCCAGCCCAAGTTCAGCTACTTCGGCTTGGCTCAGTCCGGGACGCAATGGCGTGCAGTTCCATTCCCACTCGAACCCAGCCAAGGAAAACTCGTCCAGAATGACGCCGGCATGCACTGCCGTGTTGGCTGGATGCACAGCCATATGTTCCGCGGGTTCGAGTTTGGGTCGACCCGGGCGGATTCGGAGCACGGACTTGGTGAGGGCGGGCAGAAGGCGGGGACCAGCCGCAACAGGATCTTGGCGGATTAAGTGCCGCCGTAGTGCCGCTACTCCACCGTGGCGCACATGCCAGAGCGCACGCCTCAGGGATGCTGCGCTAGAGAAGGCCGTCATTTGCTGACGGCCTTGGCGCTCCGCCAACCGCTCTCGAGCAGTTCGACCTGCAGATGAGGACGGCTGGACATGATTTCATTGCGAATCCGCATGCCGTAGTCCTTGTTGCCCTCAGTCATGCGCCAGACAAAGTCGTGATACTCCTTGGTCACGTCCTCAGGTGTACCGTCCATCACGAAATCCCCCTTGTCCAACCAAATACATCTATTGCAGTTGTCCTTGATGGTTCCAAGACTGTGGCTCACCAGGAAAACGGTCCCGGCCTGCTCCCGGATGACATCCATGCGCTGCTTGGAACGCTGCTTGAACTGAGCGTCACCGGTATTCAGTGCTTCGTCGATCAGCAAGATCTCCGGGTCCACTGCACATGCGATGGCAAAACGAAGCCGCGCCCCCATGCCCGAGGAGTACGTGTTCATCGGATGGTTGATCTCATCCTCCAGCCCCGACATGTCGACGATGCTGGCAAACTTACTGTCTACTTCGTCCTCTCGCATGCCCATTGCCAGACACCCGAGACGAATGTTTTGAGCACCGGAGAGAGAAGAGATAAGGGCTGCGTTCACTCCGAGAAGCACCGGCTGACTCTGGGCGTACACCGCACCGCCTGTCGGCAGTGTCAAGCCGGCAAGAACGCGCATCAGCGTGCTCTTCCCGGACCCGTTGCGGCCCACTATCCCAATGGAATCGCCTTTGTAGCCCACGAAGCTGACCTGATGCAAAGCGTGTTTGACGGCGTTTCCGGAATGGTTCATTCGACGGCGGATGCCGCCTAGGAGACCCGGGCCCGAGAGCCCGCCCGGCGATGAGTCTTGTTTCGTGCGGTAGTGAACGTCCACCTGGTCGACCACCACGGACGGCTCGGCATCCCAACGGACACCACTAGCTGACACGGCCATAAGATTCCTCCTGGCGCCAAAAAACGAAGAATCCGATGGACAGTAGGCCCAAGGCCCACGCGGTCAGGGCCGCCCAGCTCTGCCAACTGGGTGTGGTGGCATAAAGGACGGAATCCCGGATGATGTCGATGACGATGTACAGGGGGTTCGCCTCAAGAACTTTAACCAAGACTGGGTAGTCCTTGAAGCGGTCCAAGCTGTAGAAAACCGCTGAACTGTACATCCACAAACGGGTCAGGAAAGAAAGTAGATTCCCGATGTCATGAACCTTGTACAGGAACGGGGCCAGCAGCATGCCAATCCCGAGATTGAATAGGTGCTGGAGGAGAATGGCGGGGATGATCAGCAGCCAGCGCCAGGTAATCTCCTCTACTGGCGCAGCGATGAGCACGATCAGCAGCATAACGATGGTGGACGGAATCGCCGACAGCAATTCCCGCAGGTTCACCGCTATCGGCAGGGCAGCGCGCGGGAACGTAAATGCCTTGATGACGGATTCGTTGGAGACCAGGCTGCGGGCGCCCTGCAGTAACGCCCCGGCCGAGACTTGGAAGGTGAAAATACCGATCACCAGATAACCTACAAAGTTATCGATGCCACGGCCTGTCCCCAATAGCATGCCGAAGACAAAGTAGTACGTCAGTCCGTTGAACAGCGGTGTGAGGATCAGCCAAAGACTGCCCAGCTTGTCCTTGTCATTGGCCGACTGCACGCGAGCCTGGGCATCGAAGCCAATGAACTGGCGCCTGTCCCACAGCTGGACCAGATAATCCGTGAAGTCTGGGCGTGCACCGATCCGGTGTAGTTTTTTCAGGTTGACCGGAACGGTGACCGTCTCTTGGGACGGTGTGATGCTTATTGCTTGGGGTTTGTTTTCAGTCACGGTCGTGGATCACCCGCGAGGTCGGAATAAAGCCGGCCGAGAACCGCTGCATTGGCTGACCAGGTTCGTTCTGCCAAAACATTCTTCCGTCCCATCTGTCCCAGCTTCAAGCGTAAGGCGGCATCCGCCACCAGTTTCCCGACAACAGCGGCCTGGTCGGCGGGGTCATCTGCCCTGAACAATAATCCGGATCTGCCTGGCGAGACGACTTCGCGCAGGGCCGGCAAGTCGCTGGAAGCCACCGGACGCGCAGAGGCCATCGCCTCTATCGGCTTGAGCGGAGTGACGCTACGTGTCACCTCGAGATCCTTTCGTGGCACAACAAAAACATCCAATGCTTGGTGGTACAAATGCGCCGTGGTCCGGGGCACCCGCCCAGGAAACAGGACGCGTGCGGAGACGCCCAGCTCCGCTGCGAGACTCTTGAGCCTGGGCGCAGCGACCCCATCCCCGACGATCAAGCACTTGAGATCTGGATTCTCACCGGCCAGCAGGGCGAAGGCCCTGAGCAGATCGTCCAAGCCTTCGTAGTCAACAAGGCTGCTGACTGTCCCGATGAACGTCCCGTTTTGTGGTAGACCCAGCCGTCGCCTCGCTTCGTGCGGCGCGTGAGGCTCGGTGAGGAAACTGTCTCCGACCGCGTTGGGCAGCAGCAGCACCTTCTCCCAGCTTAGGCCTTGGCTTAGGATATCCCCTTTCATGGTCGCCCCGAGTGTGGCCACTGCGTCTGCCTGGTGCATCACGGCTGTTTCGCGCTCACGGAACAGTGTGTAGCGCTGGCTGCTCCGTGCCTCGGGCGCGCGGGTGGAAGCCCAGGTATCCGCCAGTTGACCACGGACCTCATAGACCCAGGGGATTCCCAGCGCGCCCGCGACTGCGGCGACCACCAGACCGTTGACGAAGTGGGTGGTTGTGTGCAGAACGACGGGCCGGATATCCAAGGCGAGAGCCAGCAGGCGATCCGCCTGCTGCTGGAGGCGCCAGTCGAAACCAGACGCCAAAGTGGCGGGCAGGTCCCGGTGGTACACCACGCCGTCGAGCACGTCTTTTTGCTGTGCGAAAAGACGTCCGACCTGTACTGGATAGCCCGTTCGGGTAACGGCATGGACGTTCCAGCCGAGTTCATGCTGGGCTTTAAGCAGAGAATGCGAACGCTGGGCATAACCGCTGCCCGTATGCGGCAGGGAGTTGGTCAGCAGATGCAGGACCGTCCGGGCTTCTGGTACGTAACCATCCACCGGTGCCAACTGGGGTGTCCATCCGGTGAAGACCTTCAGCTCGCTGGCCAACTGGTGCCGCTGGCGCTGCTCCCGGCGCGCACCGCTGCCCAACTCGTCTACCGCCCCGGCCATGTCGCCGTCGTACCAGCGGCGCCTGGCCATGGTACCGCTGCGACCGATGGTACCGAGAGCCACATTCCGCAGTAGGTTGTCAGCCACGTCCGTCATACCGGCAGCAGTGGCTACGTCCGCCAGTCGCCGGGCGCGAAGGTCGGAAGCCCCGGTGCGGGCAGCCGACTGGAGCATTTTGCGGGCAACGTCAAGATCGCCAGCGACATAGGCGCCCAGCGGCGGCAGCACGCCCCTGCCATGTGTACGGGCGGCCCGCCGGGCCAGCGGCTGCACCAGCCGGGCTGGCAGCCGCCGTGAGATCTGGAGAGCGAGGACCATAGGATCATCGCCCAAGTGCTGGCGGACGGTGGCCGCAGCCAAGCGGGCATTGCCCAGCAACTGCCGAACAGTCATCGGGCGCCCAGCATCGCGGTTGTTGTGCCCACGGTTGGCGCGGCTACGCTTTCGAGCAGTTCCATGTAAGAGGCCGCGAGCGTGGGAACGTTGGCGTTGTTCCGCAACCAGTCGCGGCCGGAGCCGTTGGTTTGCAGACGGGAGCGGTCATCCAAAAGGTCCCGCCACAGTTGGGCCACGGCCTCCGGCTGCGCCGGAACAACGTCGCCCGTACCGGAGTCCTCTAGGATCTGCCTGGCCTCGCCAAGGACAATACCCGTAACGTGCCGGCCGAGAGCCAACACTTCAAAGGTCTTGGAGGGGATGGTGGTTTCAAAAGACTTCCAGTCATCGCGAAGAGACACTACGCACGTGTCCGCGCGGCGGTAGTACTCCATCACCGCGGTCCGGTTGGCAGGTGGATGGAACTCTACCGGGGCGTCCAGCTCGGTGGCCAGATTCATCAGGTGGCTGCGCTCAACACCGTGCCCCACCATGGTGAGTTGGACCTTGTCCCCCAGCAAGGCGGCAGCTCGGACCACCACTTCCAACCGCTGGCTCTCCCCGTGATTGCCGAGGTAGACCACTTCCAGGCGGGACGGTTCTGTAGACCGAGGTGGCAGTTCCTCGATGAACTCCAGATCCACCCCATTGGTGACCGTGGCCACGTTCTTTAAACCGCGTTCACGAAGCGTCTCGGCAAAGCCGTAAGTCACGGTGACAACCAGATCCGCACGGTCTTGGATGGCGATGATGGCCTTCTCGACAAGGCTCTTGGCGCTGCCCTGGACGAGTCGGGCGTCGCGGGCGATGTCCGGCCAAGCGTCCCGCATGTCCACGACCAACGGGGCCTTCAGCAGTTTCCCGATCACGTAGGCAGCGCCAAGAATGGGCAGGCTCGGGACCGTCACAATGAGTACATCGGGCCTGGGTCCCATGATGGCAGCAGGAATGCTGCAGGCTGCGGAAAAGGCATGGTTGGCAAGCCTGCCCAGCCGGGTGGCCCGGTGGGGCAGGAAGGGCACCCTGCGGATCCGTTCGCCGTGGGCACCGGTGTGCCGGCGGAAGGCCCGGCCCGCCTGGTCCTTGGGCAGGGTTCGGCGGCCTTCAGGCAAGTGGGCGATCGGCGTGACAACATCCACCTCCCAGCCGCGCTGACGGAAATGGGTAATGAACTGGGACCAACGACGTTGCGGCGGGCTCACTTCCGGTGTGTATGAATGGGTCAAGAGCATGATCCGCACGTAGAGCTCCCCCTAAAATTTGAGACTGGGTGTGCAGGGACAGGACTAGGCGCCCGGACGGGTGCCCTGTTGCAGTGTTGGCTTGCGACTGCTCCGCAACCGGAGGTAGTAGAAAAGCCCGATGGCGATCAAGCCCGCCGCGACCCCGGCACGCAGGAGGGGGGATGAACCGACGCTAGAGGCCCTTTCCTCCTGCGCGGCCAGCGGACCCTCGCCCAACGCCACTGGTTCCGCCGTTGAAGACGGAGTAGGTTCGGATGTCGGCTCCGGGCTGGCATCGGACGTAGACTCCTTGCCCTTTTTGGGCTGCTCAGATTTCTCTGGTTTGGGTTCGGGAGTCTTTGTACCTTCTACCGGGAGAAGGGTGTACCGGTCAAAGTACTCCCCCGTGACAGGATCCATAAGGTAATCCGTGTCTGGCACGTACAACAGCCCTGTGGCCGGGTGCATCAAGTACCCGGTGGAGGGGTGGATGGGCAAGCCGTAGACCGGATCGAGGTAGTATCCCGTGACCGGATCGATCGCGGGTCCGGGATCTGTCTCCTGGACTGGGGCGGGGTCTTGTTCCGCCGGCGGAGTCTCAACGGGCTTCGGGTCCTGGGGAGCCGGTTCGGGTGCTGGCTCTGGTTCCACTGTGGGTTCCGGACTCGGCGGAGCTGACGGACCTGGGGTCACAGGCTCTGGCGCTTCCGGCACCACTGGCTGCTCATTCGTCACCGGCTGGTTCTGAACGATGGGTAGCGCCACGGTGAGATCCGACGCGGCAGCCTCCGTCACGGCTCCCCCCGACAGCAAGAGGGCAACAAGCAATGCTGCCGCCAAGGTACTCACGAGTTTCACTCCGGATCCTAACCCGCGGCTTCGGAGGTCGCCCAGTAATCGTCCATCGAATCAGACTTTAGAGCCTCGGTGATCTCGGCGATCGCTGCTTCGTCCTTGACCACGATCGACTGTCCATCCGCGGACGTTCCGGTGCCGTTCGTCGGCAGCGTGAACATGTGCACGTCCGGCGTTCGAATATTCCGGAGGCTGACGCCGAGGGATCCGGCGGTTCCGGCGTCAAACCCGGAGTCAACGCTGATGTACGGCGAGAAGTCACTCACAACGTCGGCGATCCGCCCCGGATTGGTCAGGGTATCGGCTGTCAGGAAGCGGGACATGATGGCCTTGACGAACAGCTGCTGATTCTTCACCCGCTGGTAATCGCCATCGCTGAAGGCCTTGCGCTCACGGACAAATTTAAGTGCCGACTCGCCATTGAGTGTCTGCACGCCCTGCGGGAAGGCTTCACCCATCGAGCCACTGGACTGGAACGCGATGGGGTTGTTGATCTTGACGCCATCCAGGGCATCAGTCAAAGCTTTAAATCCGGAGAAGTCGATGATGGCTACGTGGTCTACCCGGGTGTCGAAGAGACCTTCCACCGTTTCGACCGTCAGAGGCACTCCCCCGAAAGCGGCTGCCGCATTGATTTTGTGCTCGCCGTAACCGGGGATCTCGGTCCAGGTGTCCCGCATGATGGACATGACGTACACGGAATCCCTATTGCCCGGAATGTGCATCAGCATCATGGTGTCCGACCGGCTGCCATCGGAGCTTTCGACCAGATTCTCGTCACTGCCGTTACGACTGTCGGAGCCCATCAGCAGGATGTTCATTGACCCATCGTCGTTTTTCTGCGGACGCTTTTCGGGTGCCGGAAAGGCCTTTTCAATAGTCTGCGACTTTGAGTTGAAGGTGTTCGCGAGGTTCATGACATACATACCCGCTACGATCGCTGCGACAAGTACCAGGCCCAACAGAGTAAGCATCGTTACCAATACCGGGCGGTTCTTTTTCCGGCGTTGGCGCATTCGGCGACCGGAATCGAACTCCGGGAAGTGTGAGTTTTCAGTCACAGCATGACCTTCCAGCTTAGGCAACCTGTTCATTTTAGCCTCATTGCCTGCGTCAACCGTAAACTGAAAATATGCCGCGCTTCATTTCGCCACGCCGTACCTCTGTTGGGCTGTTAGGGCTAGCCACCATCTCGCTGGTCTCCGCATGTTCACCGGTCGTCACCGTCGATGCGGCCCCTGATGCGGCAAATGCAGGCTGTGCCCCGATGATGGTGATCCTGCCCCAATACGTGGCCGATTTCCCGCGCCGCGAGACCAGCAGCCAGGCCACCGCTGCCTGGGGGGACCCGTCCCAGGTAATCCTTCGCTGCGGCGTGCAGGTGCCGGGTCCGACGACGGATCAGTGTGTTTCCGTCAATGACGTGGATTGGGTGCTGCGCGAGGGTGAGAACGGCTATTGGACGGCGACGACGTACGGGCGCACGCCGGCCACGGAACTGATTTTCAAGCCCGACGACGTGGCGGAGAGTTCCGTACTGATGGATCTGTCCGCGGCCGCCTCGGAGATTCCGCAGGAACGCAAGTGCCTTAGCATCTCGGACACGTTGTAGGTCCGCTGTAGGTCTCCACGGGTCTCCACGCAGGCGCAAGCGCCTTTGGTCGACCATCGACTTATGCGCCTTCGACGGCTAGCGGAGGCCGGTCTTGCGGTTGAGCGCCAGGAACAACAGTTCGTCGATCAGCTCGGTGTAAGGCAGTCCCGACTTGGCCCACATCTGCGGGTACATGCTGATGGGCGTGAAGCCCGGCATGGTATTGATCTCGTTGATGATCAGTTCGCCGTCGGGCGTGTAGAAGAAGTCCACCCGCGAGAGGCCCTCTCCCCCGAGTGCGTCAAACGCCAGGGCTGCAAGCTCCCGAACCTTTTCCGTGGCGTCCGCCGGCAGATCTGCCGGACAGCTCAGCGCGGCAGCCGCCCCATCGATGTACTTCGCTTCGAAGTCGTAGAACTGGTGCTCCCCGGGCTGTACCGCAATCTCTCCCGGCAGGCTGGCGCGGGTCGGTTCGGTGCCACGGCCCTGAAGCACGGCGACTTCGATTTCCCGGCCGTTGATGCCGGCCTCCACCACCACCTTGGGATCGTGTTCGCGCGCCGCTTCGATAGCGGACCGTAACCCCGACGGTTGGGTCACGCGGGTAATCCCCATCGATGATCCGGCGCGGGCGGGCTTGACGAAGACCGGGAACTGAAGCGAGGCCGCCCGCTGGAGCGCAGCTTCGGCGTCCTGCTGCCACTGGCGATCGGTGATGACCGCGTAGGGGCCCACGGAGAGGCCGGCCGATTCGAAGACCACCTTCATGAAGTGTTTGTCCATCCCCACTGCAGAGGCCAGCACGCCGGCGCCGACGTAGCGCACGTCAGCCATCTCCAGCAACCCCTGCAGAGTCCCATCTTCACCGAACGGTCCATGCAGCAGCGGCAGCACCACGTCCACGTTGCCCAGGCTCTGCGGAACCTGCGCAGCCGGAGCCACGACCAGCTCAGGAGCGGTGTCGCGGCTGGTCAACATGACCGGTTCAGCGGACGCGGTAATCTCCGGCATGGCTCCGGAGGCCAGCGACCATTGGGCCGGATCATCGGCGACCTGCACCCACTGGCCGTTGCGCGCTATACCGATGGGAACGACGTCGTACTTGTCCTTGTCGATGGCGCCCAGGACGCCGGCGGCGGTGACGCAGCTGACCGAATGTTCGCTGGAGCGTCCGCCGAAAAGTACCGCGACGCGGGGCTTTCGGCCGGCTGTTGGCGCCGGCGCGGCCGGGCTGGATTCGTGGTTCACTGCAGCTCACCTTCGGACTTGAGTTCACGGGCCAAAAGCCGTGGGGCCAGTTCCTCGACGGCGATCTCCCCCTCGAGAACGGCCACCACGGCCTCGGTAATCGGCATGTCGACACCGAGCTTGGTGGCCAGATCCAACACCGCACGGCCGGACTTGATGCCTTCGGCCGTCTGGGTCATCTGTTCGGACACTTCATCAAGCGTCAGCCCCTCGCCCAGCAAGCGGCCGGCGGTATGGTTGCGCGACAGCGGCGACGAGCAGGTGGCGACGAGGTCGCCCAGCCCGGCCAGTCCGGCCATGGTCTGCACGTCTCCGCCCAAGGCGAGGGTGAGCCGGGTGGTCTCCGCGAGTCCGCGCGTGATGACCGTGGCCTTGGTGTTGTCGCCCATGCCCTTGCCGTCGCAAATGCCCACGCACAAGGCAATGACGTTCTTGACAATTCCGCCGATCTCAACCCCGGTGACGTCGGGATTGGTATACGGGCGGAAATAAGCGGCGGTGCAGAGCCTGGCAATCCACTGCGCCACATCTTCATCCGTGCAGGCCACCACGGACGCGGTTGGTTCCTTGCGCGCGATCTCCATGGCCAGGTTGGGGCCGGAAATGACTGCCACGCGGTCGTCGGACAGCCCCAGCTCTTCCTTGATTACTTCGCTCATGCGTGCGTCGCTGCCACGCTCCAACCCCTTCATGAGCGAAACCACCACTGCCTCCGGATCCAGCAACGGTTTCCAGGAAGCCAGCTGCGGCCGGAGGGTCTGGGCCGGCACGGCCAGCACGACCAGCGGTGCGTCCACCACGACGTCGGCCACATCCGCGGACGCAACCACGTTGCCGGGCAGGACAATGTCCTTGAGGTACTTCGCATTCCGGTGGTGGGTGTTGATTTCCTCCGCCACCTCGGGGCGCCGCGCCCACAGCCGAACTTGGACCTCGGGGTGTGCGTCAGCAACTACCTTGGCGAAGGTAGTGCCCCAGCTTCCTGCTCCGAGTACTGCAATGGTTGCAGGCAGGTCGGGGCGTTCGGTCACAACTTCTCCTCTGGCGGTAATTCTTCCGTGTGCACCGCAGGTCCGGCGCCGAAGTCCCGGCCGGTCGATTTCTGCCCGTGAGCAGAAGGATCCCAGCGCACAGCAGGGGGTTCTTCGCCGCGCAGCTCGGCCAGCAGCGCAGTGATGCTGTCCATAATCCTATTCGTTGCGGCGTCGAGCACCGTCTTGGTGATCGGCATCCCACCGAACTCCGACAGGTCGACCGGTGCACCGGCCACCACATGGGCCGTCTTGCGCGGGAAAAGACTCGGTTTCTTGGCATAACGGGGCAGCAAGTCGTTGGCGCCCCAATGTGCCACCGGAATGACAGGCGCTCCGGTCTGCAAGGCGAGCCGGGCTGCCCCCGTATGCCCGCGCATGGGCCACAGATTCGGATCACGCGTCAGCGTGCCTTCCGGATAGATGATGACGGCGCCGCCTTCATCCAGCACGTCGCGGGAGATTTCCAGGGAGCGGTTGGCGCCCGAGCTGCTCCGTTCGACCGGAATCTGGCGGGCCCCGGACAACAGCTGACCCACCACCGGAATCTTGAACAGCGAGGCCTTGGCCAGAAAATGCGGCAGGATGCCTTGGTTGTAGACATAGTGGCCCACTACCAGCGGATCAATCTCCGTGTTGTGGTTCGGACAGACGATAATTCCCTGGTTGCTGGGGAAATTTTCGGTTCCTGCCCAGTTCCGCCGCAAGACCAGGTTCAAGGCCGGCCGGACTATGCCGGCCAGGATACCGATGACCACACGCTCTTTGGTACCTGCTCCCATCGCTGCCTACTCGACGTCGAAGTCCGCGCCGAGGCCTTCCAGTTTTGACTGGAAGTGCTCGTAGCCGCGATTGATGAGTTCGATACCGGTGACCCGGGAGGTTCCGGTGGCAGCCAGTGCGGCGATCAAGTGGCTGAATCCGCCGCGCAGGTCCGGAATGTCGATCTCCGCACCCGAGAGCTGAGTGGGCCCGGAGATGACGGCAGAATGCAGGAAATTCCGCTGGCCGAAACGGCACGGAATGCTGCCGAGGCATTCGCGGTGCACCTGGATGTTCGCCCCCATCCGGATCAAGGCTTCGGTAAAGCCGAACCGGTTCTCGTAGACCGTCTCGTGCACAATCGAGACGCCTTCCGCCTGGGTCAGGGCAACCACCAGAGGCTGCTGCCAGTCCGTCATGAACCCGGGGTGCACGTCGGTCTCGAGCACCAACGGCGACAGGCTCCCGCCGGGGTGGTAGAACCGGATGCCGTCGTCGTCGATATCGAAGGCCCCACCGATCTTGCGGTAGGTGTTCAGGAAAGCGGTGAGATCGCCCTGGTTAGCGCCTTCGACGTAGATGTCCCCCTTCGTGACCAGCGCGGCCGATGCCCAGGAGGCCGCCTCATTGCGGTCGGGCAGAGCACGATGGTTGAAACCAATCAGTTCCGGCACGCCCTCGATGCGTATGACGCGGTCCGTCTGGACGGAGATGATGGCGCCCATCTTCTGCAGCACGGCGATCAGGTCCATGATCTCCGGCTCGATGGCAGCCCCGCTGAGTTCCGTGATCCCCTCTGCCCTGGTTGCCGTCAGCAGAACCTGTTCGGTGGCCCCGACGCTGGGATACGGCAGCGTCAGCTTGGCACCTTTCAATCCCCTGGGTGCCGAGATGGAGATGCCACCGGGACGCTTGTCCACGATGGCACCGAACTGGCGCAGCACGTCGAGGTGGTAGTCGATGGGACGGTCGCCGATGCGGCAGCCGCCCAGATCGGGGATGAAAGCTTCGCCGATGGCGTGGATCAGTGGGCCGCAGAAGAGGATCGGGATGCGGGAATCACCGGCGTGCGCGTCGATGTCCTTCATCTGGGCCGTCTTGACGTTCGTAGGATCCAGCGTCAGATCACCGGTCACCGGGTCTTTGGAAAGCTCCACGCCGTGCAGGCGCAGCAGGCTGGTGACGATCTCCACGTCCCTGATCTCCGGCACATTCCTCAGGACGGAGGCATCGCTGCCGAGCAAGGAGGCGACCATCGCTTTGGGAACCAGGTTCTTGGCACCACGGACGGGCACCTTTCCCGTCAGGGGTACGCCACCACGAATGGTCAAAACACTTGCCATGAATACCTGTTTCCTCAAGCTAGTTTAACGCCGGACTGGGCCTAGGGCTCAGCTAAGCATATTGGCAATCCGTGACCATTCCGAAATAAACGGACCGCGCGTCCCGTGCCTTTCTGCGCGCCGGCCGCTGACTTACATAGGGCGGGCCATTCACGCAAATCGGCGCCCTCGAGGGAACTATTCCAGTTCCCTCAAGGGCGCCGATCCGGTGCAGGATGCCTGCGGTCAGACCTTGACGGGAAGCGTTTTCGGCTTCCACGACGGCCGGGTGGCCTCGTAGGAGGTGATTTCCGCCTCATGGTGGAGGGTCAGGCCGATGTCGTCCAGGCCTTCGAGCAACCGCCAGCGGGTGTAGTCGTCGATCTCGAACGGAGCGGTGATGGTTCCGCAAATGACGGTTTTCGCATCCAGGTCAACGGTGATTTCGGTGCCCGGGTGGTTCTCGAGTTCCTTCCAGATCAGCTCGATGTCATCCTGCGCCACCTCGGCCGCCAGCAGGCCCTGCTTCCCGGAGTTCCCGCGGAAGATGTCGGCAAACCGGGACGAGAGCACTACGCGGAACCCGTAGTCCTTCAGGGCCCAGACAGCGTGTTCGCGCGAGGAACCGGTGCCGAAGTCGGGGCCGGCCACCAGGACGGAACCGCGGTTGAACGGCTCTTGATTCAGGATGAAATCGTCGTTCTTGCGCCAGCCGGCGAACAGGGCATCTTCGAAGCCGGTCCGGGTGATCCGCTTGAGGTACACCGCCGGGATGATCTGGTCGGTATCCACGTTGGACTGCCGCAAGGGAACGCCGATGCCCGTATGGGTGGTGAACTTCTCCATGGTGCTTCAGGCTCCTTAGGCAGCAGACCGCGTGGCGGCGTCGTTAGTGACTGGGTCCAGATCCGAGGGCGAGCTCAGAGTGCCGCGCACCGCGGTGGCGGCAGCAACGACCGGCGAGACCAGATGGGTCCGGCCGCCCTTGCCTTGCCGGCCTTCGAAGTTGCGGTTGGACGTGGAGGCGCAGCGCTCCCCCGGAGCCAGCTGGTCCGGGTTCATGCCCAGGCACATGGAGCAGCCGGCGAACCGCCACTCGGCACCGAACTCCTTGAATACCTGGTCCAGCCCTTCGGCTTCGGCTTCGAGCCGGACGCGCGCCGAGCCGGGAACCACCAGCATGCGCACGTTCGGCGCCTTCTGCCGGCCGCGGATGATGTCCGCGGCGATGCGCAGGTCCTCGATTCGGCTGTTGGTGCAGGAGCCCAGGAAGACGGTGTCCACCGGGATCTCCTTCATCGGAGTGCCCGCTTCGAGCCCCATGTAGGCCAGCGCGCGTTCCGCCGCAGCCTTGGCGTTCTCGTCGGCAAAGTCGTCAGGCGACGGCACCGACTCGGACAGGGAAACACCCTGCCCGGGGTTGGTGCCCCAGGTGACGAAAGGCTCCAGCGTGTTGGCGTCCAGGAAGACTTCGGCGTCGAATTCGGCGTCGTCCTCCGTGTGCAGAGTCTGCCAATACTCGACGGCGGCATCCCAGTCGGCGCCTTCCGGGGCGTGCGGACGTCCCTTGAGGTACTCGAAGGTGGTCTGGTCCGGCGCCACCATGCCGGCCCGGGCGCCAGCTTCGATGGACATGTTGCAGATGGTCATCCGGGCTTCCATGCTCAGCGCGCGGATGGCGGAGCCACGGTATTCGAGCACGTAGCCCTGCCCGCCGCCGGTGCCGATCTTGGCGATGACGGCCAGAATGATGTCCTTGGCCGTGACCCCGGGACGCAGCGTGCCCTCGACGTTGATCGCCATCGTCTTGAACGGCTTCAGCGAAAGCGTCTGGGTGGCCATGACGTGTTCCACCTCGGAGGTGCCGATGCCGAAGGCCAGCGCGCCGAATGCACCGTGCGTGGAGGTATGGGAGTCGCCGCACACCACCGTCATGCCCGGCTGGGTGAGCCCAAGCTGGGGACCCACTACGTGCACAATCCCCTGCTCGGCATCCCCGAGCGAGTGCAGGCGAACGCCGAATTCCCGGCAATTGGTGCGCAGCGTCTCGATCTGGGTCCGGCTGGTCAGGTCGGCAATCGGCTTGTCGATGTCCAGTGTGGGAGTGTTGTGGTCCTCGGTGGCGATGGTCAGATCCGGCCGACGCAGCTTGCGTCCCGCCAGTCGCAGGCCCTCAAAGGCCTGCGGGGAAGTGACTTCGTGCACCAGGTGAAGGTCGATGAAGAGGAGGTCGGGCTGGCGGGCTGCACCTTCCCCGTCGCCGCGGCGCACCACGTGCGCCTCCCAGACCTTTTCGGCGAGCGTCCTGCCCGCAGTAGTACCGGCCATGGCCAGATCCCTCCATCATTACCAACGCAGGTGGTGCCTCCCAGCGGGAGACCTGCTTCAAGTGTGTGATTCAACTCTTCCAGTACGGGCTCGGATCCCGCCACTGTAACGACTTGCATCTCAAATAGTGAGATGCAAGTATCATTCTATGGACAATCCTAGTGGTGTCGGTGTCATCGACAAAGCGGCCATGGTGCTCGACACCCTCGAGGCCGGCCCTACTTCCCTGGCCCAGTTGGTGGCCGCCACCGGCCTGGCCCGGCCAACCGCTCATCGGCTTGCCTTGGCCTTGGTCCACCACCGGCTGGTCAGCCGGGACATGCAGGGCAGGTTCGTGTTGGGCAGCCGGTTGGTGGAACTGGCCGCCGCTGCAGGCGAAGACCGCCTCATTGCGGCGGCGGGCCCGGTCCTGATGAATCTTCGCGACGCCACGGGCGAAAGCGCGCAGGTCTTCCGCCGGCAGGGCGACGCGCGTGTCTGCGTGGCCTCGGCGGAGCGGCCGATTGGCCTGCGGGACACCATTCCGGTGGGGACGCAGCTTTCCATGAAGGCCGGTTCCGCCGCCCAGGTCCTGTTGGCGTGGGAAGACCACGAACGGCTGCTGGAAGGCCTGCATGGCGCGCGCTTCACCCCGACGGTCCTCGCCGGTGTGCGCCGCCGCGGCTGGGGCCAAAGCCTCGGCGAACGCGAACCCGGAGTGGCGTCGGTCTCGGCGCCGGTCCGCGGACCATCGGGGCGCGTCATCGCCGCTGTTTCCATTTCCGGCCCGATCGAGCGGCTCACCCGTCAGCCCGGCCGGCTGCATGCCGAGGTAGTCTGCAACGCCGCCGCACAACTCACCGAGGCCCTGCGAAAGACCAACGACTAGCAGCCGTTCAACCGCCGAAGTGGTCCCACCCAATGGCCTGAACGGCGGCGCCGTCCAGCGTCGCCGGAGCCGACCCGCTTTCACGGACCGCCCCGACGGCCACGAATCCGTCCGGTAGGGCCTCAGCTGCCGGGAAGGTGCACAGCAGGCCATGGTCTTCTCCGCCGCCGAGCACCCATTCCATCGGGTCGGCTCCCAGCAGGGCCGCTGCCTCGCCCAGCGGTTCAACAAAGTCCTGCAGCGCTGCCGCGAACAGGTCCACCGAGACGGCGCTAGCGCGGGCCAGCCGGGCGGCGTCGCGGAGCAATCCGTCCGAAATGTCCATCATGGCGGTGGCGCCTGCCTTGGCGGCCGCCGGGCCTGCATGCAGTGGAGGCTCGGGCCGGGACTGAATGTTCGCCAGCGCCTGCAGCGAAGCTCTGGCCTCGGCGATAGGGTGCTTGCTATCGAGCAGGCACAGTCCAGCCGCCGCCTTCCCCAGCGTCCCGGCCACGGCCACGATGTCCCCGGGGCGCGCACCGCTGCGGAGCACCGGAAAGCGGCCTTCCAGATCGCCGGTGACGGCGGCCGTGACGACCAGCGCATCGCCCCGGCCCAGATCGCCGCCGACGACGGAGCACCGGTCCGCGCCAAGTTTCCGGATCGCCGCGGCCACCCCGTCGGCCAGATCCTCAACCCACGCCACCGGCGTCGACCCAGGCAGGGTGAGGCTGATGACTAAAGACGTGGGCACTGCCCCCATGGCGTTGATGTCCGAGAGGTTTTGCGCCACGGATTTCCAACCGACGTCGTAGCCGGTCGTCCGGTATCCCGACGGCCACTCGAGCCGGAAGTCCTGGTCCTGGACCAACGTGTCGATCGAAATGACGGTCCGGGCATCCGGTGCGTCGATAACGGCAGCATCGTCGCCGGGGCCGACCGGGACGTTGGCGGGGCCAAGGCGCGGAAAGATCCTCTCCAGCAGGGATCCCTCATCCAGGTCATTGATCATCAGTTCATCGGCCAATCTTGCAGTTCTCCCTTGTCATCACCGGGCCGCGCCGAACTTCGCACGGGTCACACAGTTTTCCGACGGCGTCATTCTCCGGCCGCCGCCGCTACCGCCTGGCGGAATTCCTTGTACACGGCGACCGCCTTTTCCACAGGCTGGACGATCCGCTCTTCCGCCACCTGCGCCACGGAGGCATGCAGCCGCCGTCGTGCCTTCGCTGCCCTGGATGTGGCGACCAGACGCGATATCAGACCGGATGCCAGCGCCAGCAGCACCCCGGCGAGAATCCCGGCGGCCAGCAACAAGGTGGGCACGGGGAAGCCCTCCACCCTTGGTGTTTCCGGCACCGGGAACTGGAAGTATCCCAGCGCCGCGATGCCCAGCAGCCAGAGCGCTCCGGCCAAGGCCGCCGCTAAGGCGCACCATTGAATCACGCCGAAGACGGGCCACCACCAGGACGCCCGGTCAGAGCGCAGATCGGTGCGCGCCAGGGCTTGGTCCAAGTCGTCGGGGAGCGTGTCCTCTGCGGACCGTGCGGACCGGCGGATGGCCGCGCGCCACGGGGCGCTGGCTCCTTCGCCGGCTCGGTCGGCGAACTGCCGGACCGCCTTGTCAGCCTGCGCCTGTTGCGCCGGGCCCGGCGCCGGCATCGACGAGCGATTGAGCATCGGGCTGACGTCTTTGCGGTCCAGGTTGAGCCGTTTGAGCGGATCCCGGCGCAGCTTCCCCAGCCAGCGGACCACCGGCCAACCCGTCCGGGCATGCGACTGGCGACGGTAGGACGTGGCGACGGCGTCGCAGATCGCATCAACGCCCGCGGCCTGCGCGAGCTGATTGGCTAGTTCCGCGCGGGCGGGCTTGCTGACGCCTGCCGGCTCCGAGCCAAGGTGCACGTGAAGCGAGTGGGCCGCGTTGCGGACATCGGCGACGAGCCGGTTGGTTGCGGCCTGCCGCTGGTCGGCGAATGCCGTAATCGCCGCCTTGAGCTCGTCGATGCCGGCGCCGGTCCGGGCGGAGACAGGATAGACATCTGTCCGGCCCAGCCCGTCCTGGACCAGGATGTCCTTGAGCGATGCCAGGACCGGTTGCAGCTGGTTCTCTGCCAACCGGTCCACCTGGTTCAGCACCACCAGGGTCACCGCCCCGTGGGATGCCAGCGGCCGCAGGAATCCGTGATGCACGGCGGCATCGGCATACTTCTGCGGATCCAAGACCCAGACCAAGACGTCCACTTGCCCGGCGAGCCGCTGCACAATGTCGCGGTGCTCGACGGCGGTGGAATCAAAGTCGGGTAGGTCCAGCAGGATCAGGCCGCCATGTCCGCCCAGCGACTCATCGGCAACAAAGTGCCGGTGGGCTACCTGCAGCCAGTCCAGCAGCGGCTCACTGCCGACCTTTCCCCAAATGCCGGCCAGTGTTTCCGATGTGGTCGGACGACGTGCAGCCACGGTGGCGTGATGGGTTCCGGATACGGCGTTGAAGAGGGAGGACTTGCCGCTGCCCGTCGCTCCGAAAAACCCGACGACGGTATGTTCGGCAGACAAGGAGCGACGAGTGCTGGCGCGTTCCAGGACGTCGTTGATCGGCGCGAATTCCGCTTTCGGCAGCACGCCCTCGGCCAGTTCGGCAGCCGAGTTCAAGGCCTCCAGCCGCGCCTCCAACACGGATGCTTCGGGCTTCCCCCGGTGCCGGCTCATTCCGGTGCCTCCGTCTCCGTTGTGGCACCGACAGCGTGCAATTTTTCCGCCAGTGAGCGGAACGCCTCGGCTTCTTGCTGCTCCTGCGGCGGGACTCTGGAGAGGAAGCGCTCCGCCTCAGCGTGCATCAGCCTGCGGGTGCGCTCCTCGAGCTGGGAACGGGCCTTGCGTGCCAGCCGGCGGACGGCGTCCTCGCCGAACACTGCCTCGAGCAGCTTCTGGCCCACCACGGCCGTGCCGCCGGCCACGCCGATTTCCAAACCCGTCAGTCCGCCGGTCGCCGCGAAAATCACCACCATCAGGGCCACCCCGAGCCCGTTAACTCCGAAGGAGAGCATGCGCGCGGTGAACCGCTTGTCCTCGCCCTCGCTACGGATCAGCTCCAGCAGGTCCGCCTGCCATGCCCGGATCTCCCGCGCCACTTCAGCCGAGAATCCGGCGCTGGGAGTAGACAGGTCCTCGCCTCCGAGCAGACCCTGTCCTGCCGGATCCACCCGCCAGCCCGCGTCGGATTGCTCCGCCCCCTTGGCCGCGGCCTCGACGACGACGGCCTGAAGCCCGGACTCGATGGCCGCCTCGACCACCACCGAGG
The DNA here is from genome assembly GCF_022637435.1 of Arthrobacter sulfonylureivorans. Taxonomy (NCBI): domain Bacteria; kingdom Bacillati; phylum Actinomycetota; class Actinomycetes; order Micrococcales; family Micrococcaceae; genus Arthrobacter; species Arthrobacter sulfonylureivorans. Next base: position 1,748,790 of record NZ_CP093326.1, on the reverse strand, counting down.
GGGCTGGCTTGCCGGAGAAGAACGCGCCGATCCGGTCCCGCAGCCGGCCTATTCCGCTCTCGATGCCGCGGATAAATTCTCCGGTTCCGACAAAGTCCTGCCACCGGGCCAACACCTCGCCGCGCAGCAGCGTCCCGTCCTGCGTTGCCGCGAGGGCTTGGACGGTGGCGGCTTCGTAGGCGCTCTCGACGATCTTGCGGAGCCTCTGGCTGGCAGCGTATTGATCGTCCGCCGCGACGGCGCCGGCCCGGACTGTGTGGGCCAGCGAGCGCACGGCCCCAGCGAGCGTGCGACGGGCAATGTCGGCACGGCTGGAAGCATCGGCGGCGAGCTCCTCGAGCCACGCGCGGATCGGGTCCACGGCACCGGCCGGCAGCATGCCCTGGCCGTCCAGCGCGGACTCATGGATGACGAACAGCTTGGCGGCGGCGAGCCCCTGTCGCTGCAGCAGCCCGGCCAAGTCGGTGCGGACCTCCAGCTCAACGTCCGCCGGCACCCGGTCCAGGACGACCGCGACCTCGATGTCCCGTTGTGCGGCATCCAGCAGCAGCGCCCACGGCACTGCATCCGCGTAACGGTTGGCCGTGGTGACGAAAATCCATAAGTCCGCGGCCGCCAGCAGTTGTCCGGCCAGCCGTCGGTTGTCGTCGGAGATGGAATCGATATCCGGCGCGTCGAGCACCGCAATGCCGGCAGGGATGCTGCGATCCGCCAACAACACCAGTGAGCTCCCCGCCGGCTCGGCTGTCAGCTCTGCCCCGCCGACGTGCGCCTCGGCCGCGGCGTGTGGCGGTGTTCTGGTGATCCTGCTCAGGCCCGGCAGGATCCGCCGGTCCTTAAACCAGGCCGCATCGCTCGGATGATGCAGCAGGACGGGCTGGCGGGTGGTTGGCCGAATGGCGCCGGCACGCGTCGCCGGATACCCGGCCAGCGCGTTCACCAAGGTTGACTTACCGGCGCCTGTCGAGCCTCCCACCACCGCCAGCAGCGGTGCTTCCAGCCTGCGGTAGCGGGGCAAAATATAGTCGTCCAACTGGGCCACCGCGGCGCGGATTGCGACGCGTTCCTCGGCGGCGCCCGGCACGTCCAGCGGCAGGTCCAACGACTCGAGCGTGCCGCGGCTTTCTTCCAAGAGCGCGACGGCGTCCACCGCTCCCCTGTCCTGGCCCTCGGGCAACATGCTGGTCACGCTCCCCATCATGCCAGCAGAAGCGGTCGACCATGCGGACCATCGCCGCTGCGAGACGCACGTCTCCTGGCAGAAAAAACCGGCCCCGGACATGATGTCCGGGACCGGCTGTTGGTGACCCCAGCGGGATTCGAACCCGCGTTACCGCCGTGAGAGGGCGGCGTACTAGGCCGCTATACGATGGGGCCGCATAGCTTGCACTGTTGAAAGGCCGGTGCTGCCTTGTCCTGCTCGGACAGTGACCCCAGCGGGATTCGAACCCGCGTTACCGCCGTGAGAGGGCGGCGTACTAGGCCGCTATACGATGGGGCCGTAGGTTTGTTTGGAGTTTGCCTCCGCACAATCCAGCCCCCGCAAAGCGGAGGCCGTAGCGCTGGGATACCAGGACTCGAACCTAGAATGACGGTACCAGAAACCGTTGTGTTGCCAATTACACCATATCCCAATGGCACTTTCGGAGCCGATGGAAACGGGCTTCTGCCCATTCCTTGGCGCCTCAGCACGAGTAATTACTTTACCGGATGCCTGCTCGAAAGTGCAAAACGAGCAGCAAACGGATGGCTGGACCGTGCGCTGCTCCGATTCATGCTCAGCCGCGGAACGACTTCAACCGTGCCAGCGAGGACTCCTTGCCAAGGATCACCATGGACTCGAACAACGGCGGAGAGATGCGGCGCCCCGAAACAGCGGTTCGGACCGGACCGAAGGCCAGCCTGGGCTTAAGCCCCAGGCCATCCACCAGGGCCGCACGCAGCGCCGCCTGGATGTTCTCCGCCGTCCACTCCTCGACCGGCTCCAGCGCCGCCAGCGCGGCATCCAGCGCCTCGGTGAGGTTCTCCGGCAGCCCCTTACGGGCGTCTTGGGCGACGTCGATCTGGTCGTCGTTCTTGAACAGGAAAGCGAGCATCTCCGGCGCCTCGCCCAGCAGCGTGATGCGCTCCTGGACCAGCGGGGCGGCATCGGCCAGAATCATCTGCTCGCGTTCGGCCAGCACCTCGCCGACCAGGCCTGCGTGCTGCAGGTAAGGAACCAACCGGAGCTTGAAGTCACCCGGTTCCAGCAGCCGGACGTGCGAGCCGTTGATGGCTTCGGCCTTCTTCAGGTCAAACCGGGCAGGATTGGCAAGCACGTCGTGGATGTCGAAGTTCTCCACCAACTGGTCAACGGTAAAGATGTCCTCGTCAGCGGACAGCGACCAGCCCAACAGCGACAGGTAGTTCAGCAGCCCCTCGCGGATGAAGCCGCGTTCGCGATGCAGGAAGAGGTTGGATTCCGGATCACGCTTGGAAAGCTTCTTGTTGCCTTCGCCCATCACGTACGGCAAGTGGCCGAACAGCGGCATGTAGCGGGCAACGCCGATGTCCACCAGGGCCCGGTAGAGCGCGATCTGACGCGGCGTCGAAGAGAGCAAATCTTCCCCGCGCAGCACGTGGGTGATGCCCATTAGCGCATCGTCGACCGGATTGACCAGCGTGTAGAGCGGCTTGCCGTTCGCCCGCACCACCACGAAGTCCGGGACGCTGCCGGCCCTGAAGGTGATCTCGCCGCGGACCAGGTCGTTGAAGGTGATGTCTTCGTCCGGCATCTGCACCCGCAACACCGGCTCGCGGCCTTCTGCCTTGAAGGCAGCGACCTGCTCCGGCGTCAGGTGCCGGTCGAAGTTGTCGTAGCCGAGCTTGATGTCGCGGCCTGCGGCGCGGTGCCGCTCCTCGACCTCCTCCGGGGTGGAGTAGGACTCGTAGACATGGCCGCGCTCTTTGAGCTTGGCGATCACGTCCTGGTAGATGTCGCCTCGCTGGGACTGCCGGTAGGGCTCGTGCGGGCCCCCGACTTCAACACCCTCGTCCCAGTCAATGCCCAGCCACTTCATGGCCTCCAGCAACTGCTGGTAGCTCTCCTCGCTGTCGCGGGCAGCATCGGTGTCCTCGATCCGGAACACCATGGTGCCAGCGGTGTGCCGGGCGTAGGCCCAGTTGAACAGCGCGGTACGGATCAGGCCCACGTGCGGGGTGCCCGTGGGAGACGGGCAGAAGCGTACGCGGACAGGGGTTTCGTCGTCGACAGTGGGAATGGCAGCAGCATTAGTCATGATGGGACCCAGTTTAGTCCGCCGGACACGCCTCAGTTGATTACACGTTTTGCCCCGGCCCGCATAGACCCCGGATACTTGTCAACAGTTCTCTAATTTTTCTTCAGTCTCATTTCAAAGGACCCCCTATGCGTATTTCTGTCATCGGCTGCGGTTACCTCGGTGCCGTGCATGCCGCTTCCATGGCCAAGCTGGGCCACGACGTTGTCGGCATCGACGTTGACGAGCGCAAGATTACGGACCTGCAGGCCGGGCGTGCTCCGTTCTTCGAACCCGGGCTGCCGGAGCTCCTCACCGAGGTTCAGGAGACAGGCCGTTTGAGCTTCAGCACCGACATGGCAGCGGCCGAAGGTGCGCAGGTCCATTTCGTTTGTGTCGGCACCCCCCAACGCAAGGGTGAGTACGCCGCAGACCTCACCTATGTTGACGCTGCATTCACCGAGCTCATCCCCTACCTGCATGAGGGGGACATCGCTGTCGGCAAGTCGACGGTCCCCGTCGGAACAGCAGCACGGCTTGCTGAAGCGGTTGCGGCGGGTGCTCCTGGCGCAGTGCTGGCATGGAACCCTGAGTTCCTTCGTGAAGGTCATGCCGTCAAGGACACGCTCACTCCGGACCGATTTGTGTACGGCGTCCCGGAAGGCGCTGCCGGCGAGGCTGCTACCTCAGCCCTCGACGAGGTGTACGCGACTCCTTTGTCCGACGACACTCCACGGCTGGTTGTCGACTACGCGACGGCAGAGCTCGTGAAGACAGCCGCAAACTCGTTCCTCGCCACAAAGATTTCCTTCATCAACGCGATGGCGGAAATCTGTGCGGCAACTGGTGCCGACGTCACGGCACTCGCAGACGCGATTGGAATGGACGACCGCATCGGCCGCAAGTTCCTCAATGCTGGAGTCGGTTTTGGCGGTGGTTGCCTCCCTAAGGACATTCGTGCGTTCATGGCCCGTGCCGGCGAACTCGGCGCAGACCAGGCGCTGACTTTCCTCCGCGAAGTCGATGACATCAACATGCGCCGTCGCTCGCGCGTGGTGGAACTGACCCGGGAACTCGTCGGAGGGTCTCTCATCGGCAAGCGTGTGACCGTTCTTGGTGCGGCCTTCAAGCCAAATTCCGACGACGTACGCGACTCCCCCGCCCTGTCCGTGGCTGCCCAGTTGCAACTGCAGGGCGCCACCGTGACCGTCACTGACCCGGAAGCGTTGGACAACGCCAAGCTGCGGTTCCCCGAATTGAGCTACGAACCGGACCTGAAGAAGGCCCTTTACAACGCCCATGCGCTGGTCCTGTTGACCGAGTGGGATCAGTACAAGGGCATGGATCCAGTCGAAACCGGCAGCCTAGTTGACGAGCAGAACATCCTCGATGGACGCAATGTCCTCGATCCTGCATCATGGCGCGCGGCAGGTTGGAATTACCGCGGCATCGGCCGCCCGTAGGGAAATCGATCAAGCGGGGCCTGCGAAAGACGCGGGCCCCGCTTTTCGTCAGCGGTAGTTCTTCTCCCGCCGCCACCGAGATAGCTGTCGGTACAGGTAATACAGGGCGAGCAGAATGCCGATGGCAAGGAATGTGCCTGCCAGCCACAGTGGACCGCCCAGATGATGGGTTGCCCTGGCCGCCACCGAGAACGTGGCAAGCGAGCCGAGCGCAAAGACAATGAACGAACGACGATGAGATCGGCTGCTGTCGCTTCGCGCGGCCGACCTCATCGCTTCGCCCATCGCGCGGCCGATGGCACGTTGTCCCCTCAGGATGGCCACCCGCCGTCGTGCTTTGATGGATGGTTGGAAAGCAGCACAGCGACTACCGGCGGGCCGTGTTGGAGAGCGTTCCGATGCCTTCGATCTCGACCTCGTAGCGCTGGCCGGCTTCGATGGTGCCGACGCCGGAGGGGGTGCCGGTCATGATCACGTCGCCGGGCAACAGGGTGAAGGCTTGGGAGGCGTAGGAGACCAGTTCTTTGACGCCCCAGATCATCTGCGAGGTGTTGCCGTCCTGCTTCAGTTCGCCGTCGAGCCGGCCCCTAATGGCCAGGTCTTCGGTGTCCAGCTCGGTTTCAATCCACGGACCGAGCGGGGCCGAGCCGTCGAAGCCCTTGGCGCGGGCCCACTGGTTGTCGGTGCGCTGCGCGTCCCGTGCGGTGAGGTCGTTGCCGCAGGTGTAGCCGAAGATGACATCGTCCACCCGCTCCACCGGGACGTCCTTGCAGATCCGACCGATGATCACGCACAGTTCGGCTTCGTAGGAGACCTCGTCGGAGAACTCGGGCAGCACCAGCGGCTCGTTCGGGCCGATCACCGAGGTGTTGGGCTTGAGGAACATCAGCGGTGCGGCCGGGGTCTCGTTGCCCATTTCCTTGATGTGTTCGGCATAGTTGCGGCCGATGCCGATCACCTTGCTGCGCGGGATGATCGGGGCCAGCAGGCGGACGTCCTCGAGCTTGTGCCGGGCTCCGGTGGGCTGGACGCCGTTAAAGAACGGGTCGCCGGCGATGACGGTGACCTGCTCGCTTCCCTCCTCGCCTTCGACGATGCCGTACTGGGGGTCAGAATCGAGGACAAACCGGGCTATACGCATGGGTTTAGCCTACCGTCTGTCCCATTCGATGCGGTGGTGGGGTAGCATACGATCGCGTTTGGATGCATAAGAATGCGTCCTTTTGATCACTTAGCTTGGGGGCTTCAGTTGACCATTCGTACATGGCATTCCAAAGGGACGGCCCTCATTTCGACACTGGCTGTCTTGCTGGCCTGCGGGGTTGCTCCCGCCGCGGCAGCGACGTCCACCTCGCGCTTCCAGATCGACACCAGTGCGCCAACGCTGCACTCTTACGAAATCACTTCGGGCAACATCGACGCGTCCAAGGGCGGGACGGTTACTGCCCGGCTGCACATTACGGATGCTACCTGTTTAGACGGTATGCCGACGCTAATGCTCGACAATGCCATCGGCAACTCATACGGGTCATGGATGTCCGTCAGTCGCGTGTCCGGCGACTGCAAGGACGGCGTGTACGTGGCCTCGGCTCAGGTGTTCGCGGACGACCTCGGGTCCCAGCCGTTTGGCGAGTGGAGCACAATCCTCTTTCCACTGAGGGATACCCTCGGCAACAGTGCCGGCCTCTACAGCAATAGCTTCTTCGCGCACCGATACTTCACATATGGATTGGCTCCGGAAGCACCAGCAAGCATCAGCGTCAGGGCCGCAAACACCGTGGAGTGGTCCGCAACTTGGTCTGAACCGGAAAGCTACGGCTCTCCGATCCGGAGCTATCGCGTGAGTCTGAAGAACGTAGATAAGGGCATCACCGTCAAGACCTTCGCAACGACGACCCCTGGCTGTGCCGGCTGTAACATCGCGTTGGAGCCTAACACCCGGTACCAGCTCGCCGTCATCGCCCTAAACGGCATGGGTGAATCTGCGTCCCGCAACAGCTCTGTCTTTTCTACCGCCACCGTCTTTGAGCCGCCGGTTGTCAACACGGTGAAACCGTCGATTTCGGGTAAGACCACCCAAGGCCAGACGCTCACCGTTTCCCCGGGTTCCTGGACATCCGGTACTACGCTGACCTACCAGTGGGTGCGGAACGGCGCAGCCATCAGTGGGGGTAACGAAATCGGTTACTCGCTGACCTCGGACGACCTCGGCAAACGCATCACTGTTACCGTGACCGGCTCGAAGCCTGGCCACAAGAGCGCCTCCGCAACAACGCCACAGACCGCAGTCATCACACAGGACACTGTCTCGAATAGCAAGCGCCCGGCAATCTCGGGCAAGGCTATCCGCAGCCAGACGCTGAAGGCCTCGACCGGCAGTTGGACGGCCGGGACTAAACTGTCCTACCAATGGAAGCGAGACGGCCAGACTATTAAGGGCGCCACCCGTTCGTCGTACAAGCTCGCCACCGCTGATGTGGGCAAGCGCGTCACGCTGACCGTGACCGGCACCAAGACACACCACAAGTCCCGCGCAGTAACAACCGCAAAGACCGCGAAGGTGGTCAACCCGAAGCTGAGCAACAGCAAGCGCCCGACAATCTCGGGCACGCCGAAAGTCGGCAAGAAGCTGACCGCCAAGGCCGGCAAGTGGACGTCCGGTTCAAAGTACTCCTACCAGTGGCTGCGCGCCGGCCAGTCCATCAAGGGCGCAGCCAAGTCCAGCTACAAGCTATCAGCGAAGGACCGCGGCAAGAAGATCAGCGTCAAGGTCACCGCAGAGAAGCCGGGCTACATCTCCGTTTCGGTGACGTCCAAGTCCACAGCCAAGGTCAAGTAGACCCTTAGTCGGGAACGCCTCCGTCGCCGCGCAAGTACTCCAACTGAGCCGCGACGGAGGCTTCGGCGGCGAGCCGGACGGCGGCGTCGATGTCGGCATAGACGTGGTCGGTCACGTCGTCGACGCTGGCGTCGGCGCCGAGTTGCTCGAGGGCGGCGCGGATCTGGTCCAGCCGCATCTGGCGGTGGCTGGCGTACTCGCGGCAGATCGCCGAGAGGTCCGGCAGCGTGCCGCCGTGGGCCGGCAATACCCTTGCTGGGCCAAGCACCTCCAGCCGGGCCAGTGAGTCCAGGTAGGGGCCGAGCCGGCCGTCCGGGTAGGCAATGATGGTGGTCCCGCGCCCCAAGATGGTGTCGCCGGTGAGGACCGCGCCGTGCGGGCCGTCTGCAGGCAGATGGAAACTGACCGAGTCGGCCGTGTGGCCCGGCGTGGCCAGAACGTGGATATCGACGCCGGCAGCCTGGATCACCTCGCCGTCGCTCAGCGGTTCCCCACCGAAGCAGAGCGCCGCGTCCAGCGCCCGCACGGGGGCACCGGTCAGTTCATGGAAACGCTCGCTGGCCTCTGTGTGGTCAATGTGGTGGTGGGTGATCAGGACAAGCTCCACTTCACCGGCTGCCGCCAGCTCGGCGAGATGCACCTCGTCCAGGGGCCCCGGATCCACCACGACCACTCCCCTGCTCTCCGGCGCCGCAATCAGGTACGACTGCGTGCCGTCCAAGCTCATGGGCCCCGGGTTGGGAGCCAACCGGTAACGGGTCAGGTCGCTGCTGCGGACGAGGGCGGAATTCTGTTCAGCGGTCACAGAGCCATCCTTGCATTCCCCTGCCCCACACCGCAGAGCTGCCCAGCGGAAGGCGCGCACCGCCGTCGTAATATTCGCGCAATATGAAGGAATCGATTCATAATCCCGCAGATCGTGCGGGAATGTGACATCGGTCGCATAGGCTAGTGGCCTGCACGGCCGCTCACGGCGGCGCGACGATGGCTGGAGGATGCGCACATCACCAGCCGGACGGGGGAATCAGTGCTGGAGGAAGTTCACTCAACCTACGATGTGCAACTGGACGACGACGGGCTGCTGGTGCTGACGCTCCATCGCGGCCTCAGCGTCGGCGCCGAGCTGGCGCAGCAGGTAGTTGACCGCCTCTTCGACCTGGTCGGCGAGCGGCAGGTGGTGGTGCTGCTGAGGATGGCTGGCGTGCGCTGGGCGACCCCGGAGGTTCGGTCGATAGCCCATACCTTCACGCCCTCTCTCGCCGTGGCGGTGCTCGGCAATGGGCCGGTGGACCGTGTGCTCGGGAACTTTTTCCTGCGGATCTTCGCCGATGACGGTTGTTCCCGGTACTTCGACGACGAGACCGAAGCGCGTACCTGGCTGGCAGCGCACGCCCAACACCTTCCCACGCTGGAGATCGACGCGAGCGTCGTCTAACAGCGGACACCGGCGCGAGTGGCAGGGTTCACGGCGGAATTAGTTCGCGCGCAGCGGGGTTGCCCTGATGGAACCATTGCTGCTGCACGATAGGACGAATTTTCATGGCGGAAACCGAGAACACCATCTCCCTGGCGGGACTGCTGGCCGAGTACGACGAGGCCGAGCATGACCACGCGGCGGCCGAACGCAATAGCGGGATGCAGCACATACACAACCATGCCAACGGGGACATCGTCTGGTTCCCCACCTGGCAGAAGAACCGCGAGACGACCGACTGGGAAATCGCGATCAACGGATTCACCGCCGAGCTCAGCGCCGCGGCGGCACGCGGTGCCGATGTCTCCGACGAGGCCTCGGGCCTGCTGGCTTCACGGCTGCAGCACTTGCTGGAGCAGGCTGCGGAAGCCGCGGACGCCAATGCGTTCATTCGCGAGAACCTGGCCCGCTACCTGTCGGAGACGTGGGCACTCGGCGACGCCTATGCGCTGAAGAGCGGGAAGGACCTTCCGGGGGCCGCCTCGCCGGCAGGAATCTTCGCGTCCTTCCCATACGAGGTCTACGAGCGCGACGGCGGCAGCTTCGCCTCCGCGCTGTGGAACGACCTAGTGGATGCCCGGAAGAACCGGATTGCCGCCGAAGAGGCGGAGCGCAAGGCGCTGAAGCCGGTTTCGAAGAAGGCCCGCAAAGCGGCCGAGCGCAAAGCCGCCGCCCGGAAACGGTAGCGGCGCTGTTGGCGGGGCCCCGCCGGGAGGCTGAGCCCGCTGGAAGGCGAGGCGCTCCGCCGTCGGGCGGGCCCCGGCGTCGTCCTCCGCCTGGGTCAGACCAGAAGCAGGAAGAGGACGATCAGCGGCAGGATGGCCTGGGCCAGGGCACTCTGCCAGAGCGAGCCAGCCTACGCCAGGCGGGTGAGCCAGCCGCGCGAGTCCTCCACCGCACCGGTCTGGATGCCGAGCAGTTCCTGCCGGATGGACATGGCCACTTCGCCGGAACCGGCGCTCGGGGACGCGATGGACCAGCCGTCCGCTTTCAGCTCGCCAATCGGGGTAATGACGGCCGCGGTGCCGCAGGCGAAGGCTTCGGTGATGTCGCCGGCGGCCACGCCGTCGCGCCATTCGTCAATGGTGATCTTGCGTTCCTGCACGTCCAGGCCGCGGTCCTTGGCCAGCTCGATCACCGAGGAGCGGGTGACGCCGTGCAGGATGTGGCCGTTGAGTTCCGGCGTGACCAGGCTGCCGTCCTTGAAGACGAAGAACACGTTCATCCCGCCGAGTTCCTCGATGGCGTTGTCGTTGAACTTGTCCAGGAAGAGCACCTGCTGGCAGCCGTTGGCTTCGGCTTCGAGCTGGGCGGCCAGCGACGCGGCGTAGTTGCCGCCGCACTTGGCCTCGCCGGTGCCGCCCTCGCCGGCGCGGGAGTAGCGGTCGGAGAGCCAGATGGACACCGGCTTGAGCTCGCCGCCCCAGTAATTGCCGGCCGGCGAGGCAATCACCCGGTAGGAAACCTCATGGGCCGGACGCACGCCCAGGAAGGCCTCGGTGGCGATCATGAACGGGCGCAGGTACAGCGCTTCGCCGTCGCCCGTGGGAACCCAGGCCTTGTCCGCGGCGACCAGCTGGCGGAGCGACTCGATGAAGGTCTCTTCGGGCAGCTCCGGCAGCGCCAGCCGGCGGGCCGAGGTGTTGAGCCGGGCGGCGTTGGCCTCCGCACGGAAGGTCCAGACGGATCCGTCGTCGTGCTGGTAGGCCTTCAGGCCCTCAAAAATCTCCTGGCCGTAGTGCAGCACCGCCGCGGCCGGATCCATCATGATGGGCCCGTAGGGCTCGATCCGCGCATTCGACCAGCCGCCGCTGCCGTCTGCGTCGACCTTGTAGTCGACCACGGCCGTGTGGTCCGTGAAGTGTTTACCGAAGCCCGGGTTCGCCAAAATGGCGGCGCGCTCCTCGGCACTCTTCGGACGATCCGAGCGCTGCTGGGTGAATTCGAGGGTTTCAGTCATGGGTTCCTCCGCGGTGAGGGCACGCCCTTGTGCGTCAATAAATGGTTTTGGTTAGTAACCGCTAACTAGCCTACTGCCAAAGCGGCGCTGATGGCATCGCCGATTTGCGCGGTGGTGCGGGAGGCACTCCCTCGGGCTGCGACGTCGTCCTCCACCGCCTTTTGCACGCGGGCGGCGGCGTCCGCCAGGCCCAGGTGCTCCAGCAGCAGCGCCACGGACAGGATCGCCGCCGTGGGGTCGGCCTTCTGCTGGCCGGCGATGTCCGGGGCCGAGCCGTGGACCGGTTCGAACATCGACGGCGCGGTGCGGTCCATGTTGATATTGCCCGACGCCGCGAGGCCGATGCCGCCGGTGATCGCCGCGGCCAGGTCGGTGATGATGTCGCCGAACAGGTTGTCGGTGACGATCACGTCGAAGCGCGCCGGGTCGGTGACCATGAAGATGGTGGCCGCGTCGATGTGCAGGTAGTCGACCGCGACGTCTGGGAACTCAGCGCCGACGGTCTCCACGGTGCGGCGCCACAGGTGGCCGGCATGAACCAGCACATTGTGCTTGTGCACCAGCGTGAGCTTCTTGCGGCGGACCGAGGCGCGGCGGAACGCGTCGCGGACCACACGCTCCACACCGTAGGCGGTATTGACCGAAACCTCGGTGGCAATTTCGTGCGGCGTGCCCACCCGCAGCGCACCGCCGTTGCCCACGTACGGACCCTCGGTGCCTTCACGGACGACGACGAAGTCCACCTCGCCGGGGTTCGCCAGCGGGCTGGCCACCCCGGGCAGCAGCTTGGCCGGGCGCAGGTTCACGTAGTGGTCCAGCGAGAAGCGCAGCTTGAGCAGCATCTCCCGTTCGATGATGCCGGACGGGATGCGGGTGTCGCCGGGGGCGGCACCGACGGCGCCGAACAGGATGGCGTCATGCTTGCGGAGCTGCTCCAGCGTTTCCTCGGGCAGGGTCTCGCCGGTGGCCAGCCAATGCTCGGCGCCCAGCGGGTACTCGGTCAGCTCGAAGGTGGCATCGCCGCCGGCAGTTGCCGCCTCGAGGACCTTCACCGCCTCCGCCACGACCTCCGGACCGATGCCGTCGCCGGGGATGACTGCCAGGGAGAATGCCTTAGTTGCTGCGCTCATGGAATCATTTTAGGGAGGGCGTCCACATTCTGGGCAAACCGTCCCAATATGTGAACTGCTTGGCTGGTGTAGACCCCCTCCTAGCCAGCAGGATCAGACCTGGGCATGACGCGTTGGCCGGCGCGGACATCCTAAAGTTGTGGATCATGGGCGTGCACCACAGAATTTACCGCTGGCTACAGGCCAACACCGGCAAGGTCGACCTGATCCTGATGCTGCTGGCCCTGGTGGCGTTTGTGCTGCCGTATTTGGCGATGTCCCACCCGGCAGCGTTCGCCCTGTCCGCACTTCTGGTTGTCCCTCTCGCGTGGCGCCGTACGTATGCGTGGCAATCCGGCCTTGCGATGGCGGCGGCTGCGCTGCTCAACGTGGCTTTCATCGGCGAACCGCTGCCCGCGCAGGTGTTTGTGCTGGTCACCGTCTACTCCTTGGCGGCCTACGGCCCGCGCTGGGCCAGTCTGGGCGGCCTGGTGCTGGCGCTGTTGGGCGGAGCGATGTACGTGGTCCGTTACGGAATCACAGAACCGTTCACCGGAGGCACCGCGCCGTTCTACTTGCTCTTCCTCGTAGCAGTCGATGCCTTGGTGCTCGCCTGCTGGATGTTCGGCGACCTGGTGCGCAACCGCCGGCTGACCGTCCAGGCGCTGGAGGACCGGGCCCGCAGGCTGGAGGTGGAACGCCAGCAGGAACGCGATTTGGCCGCCGCGGACGAACGCAGCCACATCGCCCGCGAGATGCATGACATCGTGGCGCATTCGCTCTCCGTCATCATCACGCAGGCCGACGGCGCCCGGTACGCCAGCGCACAGGACCCCGCCATTGCCACTGGCACCTTGGCAACCATCGCGGAAACTGGGCGCACCTCGCTGCAGGACATGCGCCGGTTGCTTGGCGTGCTGCGCGGAGACGAAATCGCGTCCACCCGGCCGCTGCCGACGCTTGCCGACGTGGAAACCCTGGTGGACACCGTCCGCCGCTCCGGGCTGGACGTGCAGCTGGAACATTTCGGCCAGCCGAGGCGCTTGATGCCGGCGGGCGCCGAACTGACCGCGTACCGGGTGGTGCAGGAAGGCTTGACCAACGTCCTCAAGCACGCTGGGCCCGAGGCCTCCGCACAGGTGCGGCTCGAATGGACTGTCCGTGGCCTGGAACTGCAGATTAACGACGACGGCCGGGGCGCCGGCGCCGATCCGGCCACCGCGGGGAGCCAACAGGGCCTCACCGGAATGGCCGAACGGCTGGCGCTCTACGATGGAACGGTCGAAGCCTCACCCCGTACCGGCGGCGGATTCGCCGTCCGCGCCTTCATCCCGTACACCGAGGCCTGAGGCCAAGCGCCACTAGGCCCAACTGTCCCCAGCCCACCTGGCGCCCCAGCCGACCCAGAAAGATCGCGATGACCGACTCCCCAATCCGCGTTGCCCTCGTTGACGACCAGCAACTGGTCCGCGGCGGCTTCAAGATGCTGATCAACTCCCAGCCGGACCTGGAGGTAGTGGCCGAGGCAGGCGATGGGCGCGAAGCCGTGAGCGCGCTCGCGAAGGTGCGCGCCGACGTCGTGCTGATGGATGTGCGGATGCCGGGCATGGACGGGATTGAGGCGACCACCCGGCTGCTGGACACCGCCGCCGCACAGCCGGCCGGTTCGGACCGGGCGGAGCTGAAGGTGGTGGTGCTGACCACGTTCGACCTGGATGAGTATGCGCTGGCTGCCATCCAGGCCGGAGCCAGCGGGTTCCTGCTCAAGGACGCGCCGCCGGAGGAACTGCTGGGGGCCATCCGCACGGTGTACCGGGGCGACGCGGTGATCGCGCCGTCCACCACTCGGCGGCTGCTGGAACACGTGGCACCGCTGCTGCGCGCTCCGAGCCCGGCGGCCAGCCGAAGTCACGCGGCCGTCGAGTCGCTGACGCCCCGGGAGCGCGAAGTGTTTACGCTGATCGCGGAGGGACTGTCCAACCCGGAGATCGCCGGGCAGCTGTTCCTGTCCGAGGCGACGGTGAAGACCCACGTGGGTCACATCCTGGCCAAGCTCAACGCCCGCGACCGGGTGCAGGCCGTCCTGATCGCCTACGAAACCGGGGTTGTTGCGCCGTAGCGTGCCACGTCCGGGGCCCGATCGGTTCGAGCCACGGTCAGCCTGGCTTCAGCCGGCCGAGCTACCTCCGCCGGACTTCAGCCGGCCGAGCTACCTCCGGCCGGACTTCAGTCGGCCGAGCTCCCTCGTCCGAGCTACAGGTTGCCGTCTGCGAAGGAGTCGAAGATCTGGCGTGTCTTCGCATCCAGGGGCAGCATGAACTGGCCGTCTGCGCTGTACCCGAATGGCGGCTCGGGCACTTCGCCGCCGACCTTGCGCGGATCCGCCTTGTAGGCCCAGGCGCCGAGGGTCAGCGCCTGCTCCGCGGTCAGGTTGGTCTCCACCAGTGGATCGGCGGCGGAGAGCAGGTCGACGAGCCCGGCCGGACCGTTCATCTTTGCCAGGGCGGCGAATCCGAGCAGCAGGACGCCCTGGTGCGCTGAGCGGTCGAAGTCGCCACCCGGCAGGGTCTTTCGTTCGCGGGCGAAGTCCAGCGCGGTCTCGCCGTCGAGCTTGCTCTTTCCCGCCTTGACGTCAAGCACCGGGATGGGGGCGTCGACGGTAACTCCGCCTATTTCATCGACCAGGTTTTCGAAGCCCCTGAAACCGGTGAGGATGTAGCCCTCCATCTTCAGGCCTGTCACGTCCGTTACGACCTTCTGCTGCGCCTCGGGCCCACCCTGCATCATGGCCGCGTTGATTTTCGCGTGCCCGCCGTCTGGCATATTCACCCAGAGGTCGCGCGGAATGCCCAGGATGCCGCCGCCGCCCCTGCCGTCCACGCCGACCACCTGAAGGGCATCGGCTCGGGCTTCGCGAACTTTCTCGCCCTTACTCTTCTGGGCGTCGGAGCCGATGATCAGGACGTGGCGTTTGCCGCCAAGGACCGCTTTCTTAATGTCCAGCGACGGCCACCAGCCACCGACCGCGGTCCACGTGCCGTCCTTGTCGACGGCGAGGGTCACGTCCTTGCCCGACGTCAGGACGGCCATCTTCTGCTTGTTCCATTTGCCGGTGGCCGCCTTGACTGTGATCCTGGTGTCCACCGGTGTGCGGTCTGCGAGCGCAGCTGCGGTTCGCTTGTTGGCCTCCAGGTCGCCGCCCTCGTAGATGGCTGTAGCAAGTTTGGCCAGCGCGGCCGGCATGTCCCCCGTCTCCACTCCGGTGACGGGTGTGGGCGTCGCCGCGGCCGACGTCAGCGGGCGGGCCGGCTCGTCCTTCGCGGCGCAGCCGGTCAGGACCAGCAGGGAGACAAGGGGCAGGGCTGCAATCCGGGCGAGCTTCATGCCCTCCATATTCCACGCCGCCCCGTCCAGATCAAAAGGTTTCACCAGTTGCGGCGTGTCCCGGTCCGCCGAGCCGAGGACAACGCTGACCATCTGGCCGTGAGGCATCCACCGGTGTCTTCGAAATCCCCGGCTGTGGGCGGCGTTCCCGCACGAGATCCCCCTTGCCTTCCAGATCGCCTGCTATAGGGGGTGGTCTCGAAGCCAACCCTGACGCGGCGGTTCACGCGTCTGCCGGGCACGGCTTCTCCACCCTGGGTATGAGCGGGGCGGCAGCGAATACCAGCCCGGCGGCGGATCCGGACCGGGGTGCCGATTCCATACCGTAGGGCTATGACCACAAGAACCGAGCAATCACTCGCCGGCACCGCCCCGGACGGCGCCGCCTCGGCCGCGGCCACGCGCGGCCTGAACAAGACCTACGGCACCGGCGATACCCGCGTGCACGCCCTCAAGGATGTGGACGCCAGCTTCGACGCCGGCAAGTTCACCGCGATCATGGGCCCGTCCGGATCCGGCAAGTCCACCCTGATGCACTGCCTGGCCGGGCTGGACACCGCCGATTCGGGCAACATCTGGATTGGCGGCACCGAAATCACCGGACTCAGCGACTCCCAGCTGACCAAACTGCGCCGCGAGCGCGTCGGGTTCGTGTTCCAGGCGTTCAACCTGGTCTCCACGCTGACCGCGGAGCAGAACATCACGCTGCCCATCTCGCTGGCCAACGGCACGGTGGACAAGGATTGGTTCAGCTATGTCACCAAGACGCTGGGCCTGACCGACCGGCTGGCGCACCGCCCGCACGAGCTGTCCGGCGGACAGCAGCAGCGAGTGGCCGTGGCCCGGGCGCTGCTGACCCGCCCGGATGTGGTGTTCGGCGACGAGCCCACCGGCAACCTCGACTCGAAGGTGGGCGCCGAAGTGCTCTCGCTGCTGCGCCGGTCCTGCCAGGAGATGGGCCAGTCCATCATCATGGTCACGCACGATCCGGTGGCCGCCTCCTACGCGGACCGCGTGGTGCTGATGAACGACGGCGCCCTGGTCGGCGAGCTGGACCGCCCGGACACCGACACGATCCTGGCCGCCTTGGCCAAGCTGGGGGCCTAGGCCATGTTGCAGGTAGCACTCGCGCAGCTGCGGCAACACGCGCGGCGGTTCATCGCCGTCGGGCTTGCCGTGGTGATGGCGGTGGGTTTCCTGACCGCCACGCTGATGGTCAATGCGTCCACGGAGGCATCGCTGGGCAACAGCATCGGCGCCACTTTTCGCAACGCCGACCTGGTGGTTTCGGAGGGCCCGGACAAGCAACTGGATGGCTCCGCGCTCGATGCAGTCACCGGCGCGGCGGGCGTGGGCGAGGTCTACGCGCACCGGCAGGCGTCCATCGCTTTCGGCTCCGCCGCCGGCGCCAGCTATGGCGCGTTGCAGAACACCGCGCCGGCCGGTCTGGAAAACCTGGAGCTGCTGGACGGTGCGCTCCCCGGCGACGGCGAGGTGGCAGTGGACGCCGGAACCGCGGAGAAACAGGGACTGTCCGTGGGCGACAAGCTGGAACTGGCTCCGCCAGCCGGCATGGTCGCCGCCGAGGACGTGGCTGCCGCCGGAACCGCGCTGACGGTCACCGGCATCGTCAAGCCGTCCAAGGACCCGTTCATGATGGTCCAGCCTCAGCTCTTCGCCACTGACGCCCTGCAGCAGCAGCTGGCGGGCGCGGACAATTCGTGGCTGCGCAACATCCAGTTTGATCTGGCCGCCGGCGCCGACACCGCCGCCGTCAAGGACACGGTAACCGCCGCACTGGCCGACGCCGGGTTCCCGGAAGCCTCGGTGAACACCGCAGCCGATCAGACCAAGGAAGTGGTGGCCAGCCTGACCGGCGGCGCCGACCAGCTGACCATTGTCCTGTTGGCGTTCGCGCTGGTGGCGCTGCTGGTCTCTGCCCTGGTGGTGGCCAATACCTTCTCAGTGCTGATTGCCCAGCGGACCCGCGAGCTGGCCCTGCTGCGCTGCATCGGTGCCGACCGCGGGCAGATCCGCCAGTCGGTGCTGGCCGAGGCCGTGCTGGTGGGCATCAGTGCCTCGGTGGTGGGCGTGCTCGGCGCCGTGGGCCTGATGGCCGGCATCATCACCGTGCTCCAGGGCCAGCCCGACACCGAGTTCGCCACGCTGGCCGTTCCGCCGTACGCCGTCATCATCGGCCTGGTGGTCGGCATCCTGATGACGGTGCTGGCCGCGCTGGCTCCGGCCCGCGCCGCCACGCGCGTGGCCCCGCTGGCAGCCCTGCGGCCGGCGGACGAGGCCCGCGCAGGCAACAGCAAGGGCAAGGTCCGACTCGCGGTGGGCCTCGCACTCGCGGTGGGCGGCGCCGTCGTGCTCGCGCTGGGGGCAGTGTCGGCGGACCTGCTGATCGCCCTGCCGGGCGGAATGCTGTCCTTCATCGGGCTGCTCATGTGTGCCACGCTGTTCATCCCGCCGCTGGTCACCGCCGTCGGCACCCTGGCGAAGCCGGCCGGCGTCCCGGGCAAACTGGCGGCGGTCAACGCCGTGCGCAACCCCGGCCGCACGTCCGCCACCGCCACCGCGCTGCTGATCGGCGTGACGTTGGTGGCGATGATGATGACCGGCGCGCAGACCGCGCGGACCGCCTTCGACGGCCAGTTGGGCGCGGAGTACCCGGTGGACCTGTCAGTCGGCGACCTCACGTCGGCGGGGCGGCCGCTGGATGCATCGGCTGCGGCCACCGCTGTGAATTACGACGGCGTTGCGGCCGCCGGCTTGGTGACGAACGGCGGTTACGCCGAGGTGCACGGGTCGCGCACCGGGGTGTACCAGCTGGCGCCGGAGCAGTTGGCCCTGCTGCAGGATAAGACGCTGGTGCTGGACGGGAACACCGTGCTGATGCCGCAGGGCTCCGAACTGAAGACCCTGACGGTCTCCGGCAGCAAAGGCTCCAAGGAGCTGACCGTAGTGGAGGCCGACAGCTGGACGCTGCCGCCGCTGATCTCCTCCGCCGTGGCCACGGAGATCGGCGTGCCGGAACTGCCCGCCGCCGACAGCGAGGACTACTACTCGTCCTTGCCGCAGCTGTGGGTCTCGGTGGACCGCGATCTGGACTCGTGGGCGCTGCTCGACCTGCGCAGCCAACTGGCCGCCGGACTGGAGGTGAACGAATACCAGATCTCCGGCGCCGCGGTGGAACGGGCCGCGTTCAACCAGGTGATCGACGTGCTGCTGCTGGTGGTCACCGGGCTGCTGGCCGTGGCCGTGCTGATCGCGCTGGTCGGTGTGGCGAACACGCTCTCGCTCTCCGTGCTGGAGCGCACGCAGGAGTCCTCGCTGCTCCGGGCGCTGGGACTGACCAAGTCGCAGCTGCGCGGCATGCTGGCGCTGGAGGCGGTGCTGATCGCCGGCGTCGCCGCGCTGATCGGCGCTGTGCTGGGCGCGGTGTACGGCTGGCTCGGCGCGCAGTCGGCGCTGGGGGCATTCGCCACCGTGGTGCCGGATGTCCCGTGGCTGCAGCTGCTGGCCGTGCTGGCCGTCGCCGTGGTGGCCGGACTGCTGGCCTCCGTGATGCCGGCCCGCCGCGCCGCCCGCCTCTCCCCCGTGGAGGGCATGGCCACGGTCTAGCAGGGAGCTGGGTAAGGCGGTCCGGGACTAGGTTTAAGGTCCCCGGACCGCCTTACGAGTCCTAGGGTGCAGGAGCAGATACTTATTGGACGTGGTACCACGGGGGTGTTGCTCTACGGAGCGTCGCCCTGTGACCGCGAAGCCGCTACCGCGTGTAGAACGCCTGCAGCAGTGCTTCGTTTGATTCTTTGATGTGTTCGGCCATGGCGGCCGCAGCTGCCTCGTCGTCGTTGTTCGCCACCGCATCGAGAATGCTTTGGTGCGCTGCCTGCTCTGTTGCCGAATAGAGGTGCTGGACTGCTCCGGGCATCAGGTGGTGGATGCGGGTGGTTTCGTCGTAAAGCCCTCCCACCAATCCCATAGCGCGCTGGTTCATTGATGCACGGACGCACAGCATATGAAACTCCCGGGCCGCCGATGTGCGATCGACCAGGGACGCCCCTTCATCGAATTGCTTGGCCAATTGGACGCGCAGAGCCTCGACGATCTCTTCGGAAGAGTTGAGGGCGGCCGCAGCGGCCAAGGGCGGTTCCAGCATCAATCGAAGATCCATCACATCGCGCACATCAGCGAAGCCCATGCTGCGAATCAGATAACCGCGGTGGGGCAGCACCGACATAAGCCCCTCCACGACGAGCATCTGCAGTGCCTCGCGGACCGGCGTCTTGGAGACCTCGTATTCACGGGCTAGGTCGGCCTCAATAACCACGGCGCCAGGCCGAAGCACGGCGGTGATAATGTCGCCCCGGATCGCCTGATAGAGCTGCTGCGTAAGGGACACTTTGGCCGGTCTAGGCATGCCGCGGACGCCCTCGCTGTCAGTCACGGTTGTCATCCTGGCCCTCCATGAGCTTTTGAAGCATAGGTAAAATCCTAAGGCCGCCGGGCAAGCCACGGCGGCCTTAATGGCCATGTCTGAAGTGCTGCGGCCTAGAAGTAACCGTTGTCGTTGATCGGCGGGTAGATTTCCCGCGGAATCGGCTGGACTACGTCCCAGTGCTCAACGATCTTGCCGTTTTCGGTGCGGAAGATGTCGACGATGGCACGGCCTTCTTCTCCCGGAACGCGTACCGAATGAACGTGCAAAGCAACCAGGTCGCCGTCAGCGATGACCCGTTTGACCTCGTTCCGGCCATCCGGAAAGTTGTCTCGCAGGAATGTCACGAAGCGCCGAAATGCGTCGGGCCCGTCCGCCACCCAGGGATTGTGCTGGATATAGGTTTCGCCGATGTAGGCCATAGCGCCCTCGACATCACGGTTATTGTACTTTTCGTAGAATTCTACAACGAGGTTCTTGCTATCAATGGTCATTTAATTGAGTCCTTCCGTATAAGGGAATGTCGGGCACCTATGAGGGGGCTAGGCGGTTCTTTTATTCAAGACGCTGTCCTCGGGGTATTGGTCTAGATTCATGCAAAGTGGAGCATGCAGTTGGCCCTGTCGAAGGTCCGTAATCGTGGCCGCACCGAGCAACTGCATGGCGTTGCGCGTCTCATCGGAGAGGATCTGCAGGACACGCTCCACGCCGGGTTGGCCGCCGGCCATCAGACCGTACAGGAATGCGCGTCCGACGTGCACGAAATCCGCTCCGGCCGCCAGTGCAGCAGCCACGTCCAGCCCCGAGCGTATGCCGGAGTCGAGGATTAGCGGCCGGTGCGGCCCTACGGCGGCACGGATTTCGGCAATAACGTCAATGGGGGCGACGGTTCGGTCCATCTGGCGCCCGCCATGATTGGAGACCCAGACAGCATCGGCGCCGTGGTCGAAAGCGGTACGTGCGTCGTCGGGATGGAGCACGCCTTTGATAATCAGATTCTTTGGCCATTGCTCCCGCAGCCAGTCCAGGTCATCAAAGGAGAGCTGAGGGTCAAACATGCTGCTGACAAGTTCGGAAATGGAGTTGGTGCTTTCGCTGAAGTTCGCCAGCTTCGGAGCACCGTTGGCCAGAAATCTCAGTGCCCAGCCCGGATGACGCGCCGTGTCGAAGAAAGTGTCTACCCGAAGCTTGGGCGGGAGCGCCAAACCATTCCGATCATCGCGCAACCGCCGCCCGGCCACAGCTGTGTCAACGGTCAGAACCAGTGATTCATACCCGTGGTTTAGGGCTCGCCGGATCAGGTCCAGCGATTTGGCCCGGTCAGTGCGCAGATACAGCTGAAACCAACGCCGCGAATCCGGCGCTGCCGCGGCGACATCCTCGATACTGCTGGTGGCCATGGTCGAAACGCTGAAGGGCACACCGAACGCTGCCGCCGCGCGGGCTACCGCCTTCTCGCCCTCCGGGTGCGACAGTCCCGTCAGACCTGTCGGGGCCAACCCGATCGGCAACTTGGTTCGTCCGCCAAGCAGTTCGGCGGACAGATCTGGCTGACCGACCGGGCGCAGCACCCGGGGTGCAAAGCGATGGCCGGCAAAGGCTGTCTGGTTGTAGGCGACCGATTCTTCGCGGAAGGACCCGCCGTCGACGTAGTCGAAAACGAAGCGCGGGGTACGGCGTCGTGCCAGTTCTCGAACATCTCCAATGTCACGTGCCGCGTGCAGCGCGCTGGCCGTGGTCGGCAACGCCGGTGCCTGAAGCTGCACCAAACTGCTGAAATCCCTGATTCGTGTTCTTAGACTCATCGTCCGCTTTCAATCTCGCCTATGTAGCGCGCCGTGCGCCTTCTGCGCTGTCAGTCTGAGTGTCCAGACGGGACCGGCCGCTGGGCCGGACCCGCCTGGACCGGTGGGACTAGCGTCCGTTGATGTAGAAGTCGCTGTTTTCCAGCCCGTTCTCCTCCAGGACACGTGCGGCGGTGCCGTCTTCCTTGACGCGCTCGTAGAAGTCGTCGATGGCTGCGGTGAATTCGGGCACGTCCTTGGTGTGCGGCCAGTTATTCTCAAGCAGACCGGTCAGTATCGGGTAATCCGCATCTTCTTCAATGACTTCCGTGCCGAACTCGGGATTGGTGGAGCTGTGGAAAGTTCCCTGCATCGTCTGCCATACCAGAGCGTCTACACGGCCAGCGGTCAGATCTTCGAAAGCATTGACGTCGTTCTGGTATTCCTCTACCAGCTCCGCTCCCAGGGCCTCTTTAGCCGGCGCGACATAAGTGGAACCTGAAATCAACCCCACTTTTTTGCCCTTCAGGTCATCGACGCTGTTGTAGCCTTCTTTGGAGGTGATACCAACAGTTTCATACGTGATGTATCCCTTGCTCTGGCCGAAGATCTCGCCACGAGCCTCGCTCTTGAGGATCAACCCGCCCATCATGTCCGATTTGCCGTCTTTGAGGTCCAGCTGGGCGGCAGGACCGGTCATCGGCTTGAACTCGACCGTTAGGCAGTTCTCCTCGGCGAAAAGCGAGATGAGTTCGGCATCCACCCCTTCGAAGGGGCCGCTGTTGGACAGTGCATGGAACTTCGGCGGCGAGTTGAACGCCGCCACGCTGAGGACGCCCTCGGTAATAGTGGGAAACTCGTGCTTGGGCACGCAGTCCGGATCGACTTTTGCGGTTGCCGGCTGGCCTGCGCCGCCGCAGGCAGCGAGCGAAAGCATCACGGTGAGCAGGCCCCCGGTGAGGGCGGCGCGGCGATAGTTTTTCTGTGACATAAGGATGTCCCCCTTTGGACGTTGTCGTTCGCTTAATTCAGGTTTGTTGGGTTTGTGGTTCAGATTCGCTGCTATGGCTCATCAGATTCGCGTTATGGCCCTGCTCCGGGTCCGTTTGGCGGGAACCGGGCGACCGGAAATTCGTGCAGCGCGTCGTTCGGCAACTACTTCCAGCCAGGCCATTGCGCTGGTGACCACCAGATAGAGCAAGGCGGCAGTCAGCAGTTCAGGCAACATCTGAAAGGTCGTGATGCCTCGGGAGTACGCCTCGCCCATGAGTTCCTTGCCACCGATGGCATATGCCAGCGCGGTGCCTTGGAAAGCGATGATTACGATCCCCAGGATCGGCGGAACCACCACACGCAATACGTGCGGCACGATGATCCGCTGGGTGATCTGGGTCTTTCCCATTGCCAGAGCGGACGCTGCTTCCAACTGGCCTTTGGGCACGCTGGCGATCGTGGCTCTGAAGATCTCTGCAGTGTAGGCCGCGACGGTTACGCCGAAGGCGACGGTAATGGATGTAAACCGGTCCAGGTCGACCGCCTTGGCTAGGCCGAAGTAGACCAAGTAGAGGGTCAGCAGAGCCGGAAACCCGCGAAAGACCTCCACGAGCACCATGACTACGTACCTAAGCCATTTGCGCTGGCCATTGAGCGCCAACCCTGCCAAGAAGCCCAGCGGTATGCCGACGGCGACGGCCGCTGCGGTCATTTGTAATGAGACCCACAGCCCCGGCAGCAACCCCAGAAGCGAATCGGTGAAATCGAACATCAAACCGCTACCCCTTTCGAGGCCTTCGCATCGATCCAGCGGGCCAAGAAACCGACCGGCACGGTGAAGGCAAGGTAAACAAGGCCGATGATGACGAACGAACCGACTGCGGGCGCACCGATCTGCACGGCGTTGTAGGCGTAGAAGACCATTTCATTCGCCCCGATGATGGAGGCAATGGCTGTATTCTTCAACAGCGTGATGGAGTAGGCCGCCGTCGACGCAATCATGATCGGGATGGCCTGCGGCAGAATCACCCGGCGCATAGATTCGAACCGGGACAGCGAAACAGCACTCGCGGCCTCCCACTGCCCGCGCGGTACCGCATCCAGTCCAGCGCGAATGCTGTCGCCTACATAGGCAGAGTTGACGATCCCGAGTCCGACGATGGCCGCGATGACCGGCACCTCGGAAATGATTCCGAGCGAAAGACCGAAATAGATGATGATCAGCCAAGCGACGGGCGGAATACCGCGGGCCAGTCCAACCCACAACGCCCCAAGGAATTTGAGCAGTGCATTCTCGGATCGGCGCAGCACAGCCACGGGCACGGCCAAGATAATAGACAGGACAAGCGCCCCGACCCATATCTGCAGGGTGACAAGTAGGCCTTCAACAACGTAGCTCGGATCAAGCATTCAGACGACCCCGCCGACCGCTTGGACAAACCGCTGTGTGCGGGGATGCTGTGGGGCCGAAAGCACCTGGGCCGGCGGGCCGATTTCCAGGACTTCACCGTCCGCGATGAACATGACACGGTCCGCGGCTTCCTCGGCGAACTGGATCTCGTGGGTCACCATGAGCATTGTCATGCCCGACTGTGCAAGGTCCCGCATGACATGGAGCACCTCGATACGCATTTCCGGGTCGATGGCCGAGGTCGGCTCGTCGAAGAGCATGATCTTCGGATCCAGCGCCAGCGCCCTGGCAATCGCAACTCGCTGCTGCTGACCGCCGGACAGCTGCGCCGGATGCTTATGCATATGATCTTGGAGCCCAACCCGCTCAAGAAGTTCGTGTGACCGCACGGTAGCTTCTGCCAAGCTGCGGCCCAGCGAACGGCGCTGGGCCAGGTTCACATTCTCGAGGGCGGTATAGGTCGCAAACAAGTTGAAGGACTGGAAAACCATCCCCACCTGCTTCCGCAACTCGCGAACCGACCGGTCCGGCGTTTTTGTACCAGCATGGAAGACCTGCTGCCCCAACACCTCAAGCGAACCGCCGTCCGGTGTTTCCAACAGATTCAGGCAGCGAATGAAGGTGCTTTTGCCTGAGCCGCTGGGCCCGATGATGGCAATTTGCTCGCCTTCGTGGACTTCGAGGTCAATGCCTCGCAGGATTTCCTTCTCGCCGAAGGTCTTGCGGATCCCCTTTGCGGAGAGGGTGATGGGCTTTCCTTGACTGTTCATGCTTGCTCTTTCGACGTCGCAATTCTTGGTAACGATTCGCTAGCTGTATGTGCGGCGCCGATCACCGGACGGACGGTCTCCGGGCCTCGGAGGAAGTCAAAGTCGCAACCTCGGTCTGGTTGGAGGACATGCTGGCTGTGCAGCCAGGCAAAACCCCTTTCCGCCACGGCCCGCTTTGGTGCCGGTTCTCGAGCGGAAAACTCTGCCTCGGGAACCAGATGGCGCAGCGCTCCGGCGGCCACATCGATTTCCACCTCATCGCCGTCCCGGAGATAGGCAAGTGGTCCGCCAGCAGCCGATTCCGGCGCTACGTGCAGCACGACGGTCCCGGTCGAGGTCCCGCTCATACGCGCATCTGATATGCGCAGCATGTCCGTTACACCGAGACGGTGAAGTTTGGCTGGAATCGGGATGTGCCCGACTTCGGGCATACCCGGTGCGCCGAGAACCCCCATTCCGCGCAGCACGAGAATGCTGTCGGCGGTCACCGGCAGATCGGCGTCGTCGATTCTTGCGTTGAGGTCCTCTATGCCATCGAAGATCGTTACCCGCCCCCGGTGCTTGAGCAGACCGGAGGCCGTGGGTCCGACGACCTTGATCACGGCCCCGGAGGGTGCCAGGTTTCCTTCCAGCATCCGGAGTGAGCCAGTAAGCTGCAGCGGTTCGGCGGCACTGGCAATGGCATCGCTTTCGGGAAAAACACGTGAATCGAGTTCCTCGCCCCAGTGCCGGCCGGTCGCGGTGGCTGCCGTCAAATGCAGTTTGGTGCGGATTCGATCCATCACAGCAGGTACGCCTCCGGCTGCTTCCAGTTCCGGCAAGGTATGCACGCCACCTGGGCGAACATTGGTGATGAAGGGCGTATCACGCGACCAATCGTTGAACCGGTCCCTACCGATGGTCAATCCGGCGCGGCCGGCAATCGCTTCGAGATGGATCAGGCTGTTGGTGGATCCACCAAGGGCGATGACGGTTCGGAATGCGTTTTCCAGCGACTCGATAGTGACCTGATCTCGCGGCTGTTGCTGACGTCGGACCGCAGCGACAGCCTCTATGCCCGTCCGGCGAGCCATGGATTTACGGACCTCGGTCACAGCATCGGGCAGCGAACTGCCAGGGAGTGCGAAGCCTAGGACCTCGGCGATGGCCGCCATCGTGCTAGCGGTACCCATCACGTTGCAGGTACCAACACTGACGTTGATGTTGCCTTCAAGATCGCACCATTCGGCATCGTCCATCTCGCCGACCCTGCGCCGGTCGCAGAGCGGCCATGCGTCGTCGACGGTGAACTGGCGGTTCGCGCCGTGACAGGAGACCGAGCGTGGCCCGGCCGTGACCATCAGGGCCGGCTTTCCCGCACTGATCGCTCCCATGAGCTGGGCCGGAACCGTCTTGTCACAGCCGCCAAGAAGTACCACTCCGTCGATGGGAGCGGTGGTGATCATTTCCTCCACGTCCATGGACATCAAGTTGCGCAGGTACAAACTTGTGGGCCGTGTGAAAGGCTCCGAAATGGAGATCGTGGGAAATTCCAGCGGAAGACCGCCAGCCTTGCGCACGCCTTCCTTTACATAGGTGCTCAGCTCGCTAAGCCCGCGATTGCACGGGTTCAAGTCACTTGCACTGTTGGCGATGCCGATGACCGGGCTGCGACGGACGTCCTCCGCGCTCAGACCCATTCCGCGCAAAAAGGCGCGGTGCATCAGCCCGTCCTGCCCTTCATCACGGAACATTGCTCCACCGTCAGCGTGGATACCGCGCTGAGACATGTACACCTCATCATGTGACCCGAATTACAATATGATGGAAATATATCTTGGTAATCCGAATGATACAAGTCACATTCACACAGGGAGATTTCATGAACTTTCAGGACCGCCGCGTCGATAGGCACGGGCTAGCTTTCCTAGGCCCGCAAGACTCTCCTCTGGCGGAGGGAATCCGGCGTTCAGGAGGCACATTGGTTCGGAGACGGCCGGCAGGTGTCGTCGTCGACTACTCCACGACGCCTTCCGAACTGCACCAGTTGGTACGGGAAGAACGTGGCATCCGGTGGGTACAGCTCCCGACTGCAGGCATCGAAGCCTTCGCCGACTCACTGGCTGAACGCCCGGACGTTGTTTGGACGAGCGCCAAGGGGGCGTATGCGAAACCCGTGGCCGAGCACGCCCTGGCTCTGTTGCTGGCACTGCTTCGGGACCTACCCAAGAGAGTGGTGGCACGCAGTTGGGCGGAGCGTTCCGGGCGTAGCCTTCACGGCATGAATGCTGTTGTTGTCGGAGCCGGGGGCGTCGCCATCGAGACCATCCGACTGTTGGAAGTTTTCGACGTCAACGTCACCGTCGTGCGGAGACTTCCGGATCCGGTGTCCGGCGCCAGCCGCACCATCGGCATCAATGAACTGCCGGGGGTACTTCCCGACGCCGACGTGGTGATACTCGCAGCCTCGCTTACGCCTGCGACACGAGGACTGTTCGGAGCGGCGGAGTTCTCGCTGATGAAGGAATCGGCTGTGCTGGTCAATATCGCCCGAGGAGGACTGGTGGACACCGACGCACTGGTGGCTGCGTTGCGGCAGGGCGCCATCGCAGGAGCCGGCTTAGACGTGACAGATCCGGAACCCCTCCCTGACGGGCATCCGCTCTGGGACGAGCCTGCCTGTCTGATAACGCCACACTCCGCAGACACCATGGACATGAT
This sequence comes from Arthrobacter sulfonylureivorans, assembly GCF_022637435.1. Classification (NCBI taxonomy): domain Bacteria; kingdom Bacillati; phylum Actinomycetota; class Actinomycetes; order Micrococcales; family Micrococcaceae; genus Arthrobacter; species Arthrobacter sulfonylureivorans. Next base: position 1,721,202 of record NZ_CP093326.1, on the reverse strand, counting down.
CATGCCCCTCTACCGCAGCCGCATCGAGACAAACGTTCAGCGGTTCCTCAATGGACATGAACTTGACGGCCTCGTGGATGCCGAAGCTGGATACTGATTCTCCGATTCTGACTCAGCCTCGAGCGCGATGACCCTCTCATCCCGCGCTGCAGTGGGCACCTGCGCTGTCGCCTCATCGAAGAGTCAGCGGGCCCCTTCTCACGCTTGGGGAAGGGGCCCGCTGACTAGTGAGTTGGCGGCGGCGGACGGTCAGGGCGGGATGCGGGCGCGTCCGGCAAGTGATGGCGGGCTGCGTGCCGCGCGGCGGCCGGCGGGCTCACCTTGCCCATTCGGTCTGCATCTGGGCGACGGGGTGGATGTTGACCATTTTTACGCCGTCGGCGGTGGTGGCCGTGAACTCATGCCAGGTATGGGCGGGGATGACAATCACGGTCTCGGACGTTGCATGGCCGGACTCGCCGTCGATGGTGAAGTCGATCTCGCCGTCGAGCAGGACAAAGATCTCTTCATACGGGTGGCGGTGGCGTTCGGCGCCGCGGGAGTTGACGAAGAAGGACGCGTGCGCGCCGTGTTCGGAGCCGTGGAAAACGGCGGCGCCCGCGGCAGGACGCAGACCAGCGAACGACAGCGTCTTGTAAGTCATCGGAACATCCTTCCGCCATGGAGTAGCCGACACTCTACCGATTGGGCGACCGCGGGCCTAGGGAACAGCAATCTGGACGTGCTCCTCCCCCGCGCGGGTCGGCGGCGCAGACATCGTCTGTGACGAGTGCTACGTTGGCCCGATAGACCAGCGACAAGCGCCGTGTGGACGGAGGTCGATCGTGAGTAAATCCACCGCAACCGAAAAGCAGCCGGAGCTCAAGAGGGCCATCGGCACCAAACTTCTGCTGCTCTTCATCGTGGGCGACATTCTGGGAACGGGCGTGTATGCCCTGACCGGGCAGGTGGCCGGCGAGGTGGGCGGCGCGGCCTGGGCTCCGCTGCTGCTGGCGTTCATCGTGGCCACCATCACCGCGTTTTCCTATCTGGAGTTGGTGACGAAGTACCCGCAGGCAGCGGGCGCCGCGCTGTATACGCACAAGGCTTTCGGGATCCACTTCCTCACCTTCTTGGTGACCTTCGCCGTGCTCAGTTCCGGCATCACGTCCGCCTCCACGGCAGCCAAGTTCCTCGGCGAAAACTTCATTGCCGGCTTCAACCTGGACTGGGACCAGACCGGGGTGACCTGGGTGGCCATCATCTTCATGGGCGTCCTGGCTGCCATCAACTTCCGCGGCGTCAGCGAATCGGTGAAGTTCAACGTGGTGCTGACCCTGGTGGAGTTCACCGGTCTGCTGATCGTGATCCTGATCGGATTCTGGGCGATGAGCCAGGGCAATGTCGACTTCAGCCGGGTCATGGTCTTCGAAACCTCCAACGACAAAAGCGTTTTCCTCGCCATCACTGCCGCCACCTCGCTGGCCTTCTTCTCCTTTGTAGGCTTCGAGGATTCGGTCAACATGGCCGAAGAAACCAAGGATCCGTCCCGGATCTTCCCCAAAGTCATGCTCACCGGCCTCGGCATCACGGTGATCGTGTACCTGCTGGTGTCGATCACCGCGGTGGCCATTGTGCCCATCGGGCAGTTGTCGGAGAGTCCAACGCCGCTGCTGGAAGTCGTGCAGGTCGGCGCGCCGGGCCTGCCGGTGGACGTCATTTACCCGTTCCTGTCCATGTTTGCGGTGGCCAACACCGCGCTCATCAACATGCTGATGGCCAGCCGCCTGCTCTACGGCATGGCCCGCCAGGACGTGCTGCCGCGATTCCTGGGCAAGGTGCACTCGAACCGCCGCTCCCCGTGGGCCTCGATCATTTTCACCACGCTCATAGCCTTTGTCCTGATTTTCGTGGTCACCAACGTGATGGGCGCCGAGACCGTGACGGCCCTCGGCGGCACCACCGCGCTGCTGCTGCTGGGTGTCTTCACGATTGTGAACCTGGCGGTGCTGGTGCTGCGCCGGAACCCGGTGGACCACAAGCACTTCCAGACCCCGACGGTGCTGCCCTATCTGGGCATGTTCACCTGCCTCTTCTTGGTGGGGCCGTGGGCGCAGGATCCCATTGAGTACCAGATTGCCGGGCTGATGATCGGCCTGGGTTTGGTGCTGTGGGTGATCACCTGGCTGTGGAACCGGGGCGCCTACGGCAAGAGAACCAAGTTCCGCCACCCGGAGGAACTGGGCGAATGAGAGCGCGCATTTGTGGGTAAGGACAGACATAACAACGACGGCGGAATCCGTCCGCTTGAGATGACGGGCATCAGAAAGGAAGACCATGGCCGCTGACAAACTGTCGACAGGCACGCTGAACCAGAAGGACCTTGCGTCGTATCTGGACTACCACCTGCTGGGCTCGGCGGCCGGCGTGCAGTTGTTCGACGCCGTCCGCCAGGCCTGGGCGGGCACACCCCAGGAAGCCGAGTTCCGGAAGCTGCGGGAGGAACTTTCCGCAGAGCGCAAAGAACTGAAGGCACTGCACCGCAGCTTCGGCCACGGGCGCAACAAGCTTAAGCGGCTCGGCGCGATGGCCGGTGCAGTCATCAGCAGGCTGAACCCGCTCAATCCGACGCGTGCTTCAGGCGGCGTAGGGACCCAACTGGAACTGGAGTCACTGCTGTCCGCGCTGCGCGGCAAGCAGTGCATGTGGCAAATCCTGGCTGAGCTGGCGCCCATGGATCCCCGGCTAGATGCCCTCCGCTTCCAGGAACTGGAGGCGCAGGCGGTGGCCCAGCAGAGACGCGTGGAGCGGATGATGAACAGCACCGCGGCCCAGCGGTTCCTCGCTTCGCCATAGCTAAGGCGTTCCGTCAGAAGCTGAGGGCCGCCGGGCACTTTCCTCGCCGCAGGCCAGAGTTAGCCGGCGGCCGGTTCCTCGTACTTCGGGAAGATCGGCGTGGGAGCCGGCAGCGAGGTTCCCGGCACCAAAGCCGTGCCGATGGCAGCGAAGTCGCGGGCGCCGTCGTCGTGCTGTCCCAGCACATCCAGCAGTTTGCCCGCGGACGTGGGCATCACCGGCTGGACCAAGATGGAGACAATGCGCAGCACCTCCAGCGTCACGTAGAGCACCGTGTTCATCCGCTCCACGTCCGTTTTGCGCAGCACCCAGGGGGCCTGTTCCGCGAAGTAGGCGTTGGTGTCGCCGAGCACGGTCCAGATGGCCTCGAGCGAGCCGTGGAAGTCCTGCACCTCGTAGGCCGCACGCGACTTCTCCAGCAGGCGCTCGGCGCGGGCCAGCAACTCGTGGTCCTCCGGCGCCAACGTGCCGGGCTGCGGGACCTTGCCCTCGCAGTTCTTGGCCACCATGGACAGCGAACGCTGGGCCAGGTTGCCCAGGTTATTGGCCAGGTCAGCGTTCATCCGGCCCACCACCGCGTCGTGGCTGTAGGATCCGTCGGCACCGAAGGGGACCTCGCGCAGCAGGAAGAAGCGCACCTGGTCCAGGCCGTACTGGGCAACCCAATCGGTCGGGGCCACCACGTTGCCCAAGGACTTGGACATCTTGACGCCGTTGTTGTTCAGGAAACCGTGGATCATCACGCGCTTGGGCAGTTCCAGCCCGGCGGACATCAGGAAGGCCGGCCAATAGACGGCGTGAAAGCGGGAGATGTCCTTGCCGATGACGTGGACATCGGCCGGCCAGTACTTCTTGAAGGACTCGGCCTCCGTGTCCGGGTAGCCGACGCCGGTGAGGTAGTTGGTCAGCGCGTCCACCCAGACGTACATGACGTGCTTGTCATTGCCCGGAACCGGGACGCCCCAGTCGAACGTGGTGCGGGAGATGGACAGGTCCTCCAGCCCGCTCTTGACGAAGCTGATGACTTCGTTGAAGCGGCTGCGCGGCGCGCCGAAAGTGGGCTGCTCTTCATAGAGCTTGAGCAGCTTGTCCTGGTACTGGGAGAGCCGGAAGAAGTAGCTCTCCTCCTCGGTCCAGGTCAGCTCGGTATCCGTCTGGATGGAATAGCGCTTGCCGTCCTCGCGGAGCTCGGTCTCGTCCTCGGCGTAGTAGGCCTCGTCGCGGACCGAGTACCAGCCCTCGTACTTGCCCAGATAGATGTCCCCGGCCTCTTCCATCTTCTTCCAGACGGCTTGGGAGGCCTCGTAGTGGTCGGCGTCGGTGGTGCGGATGAACCGGTCGTAGGAGATCTCCAGGACCTGATGGGCGGACTTGTAGGCCGCCGTGTTCCGGTCCACCAGTTCCTTGGGCGTGATGCCCTCCTTGGCCGCCGTCTGCGCGATCTTCATGCCGTGCTCATCGGTGCCGGTCAGGAACATCACATCGTAGCCGTCCAACCGCTTGAAACGGGCCATCGCGTCCGTGGCGATGTACTCGTAGGCATGGCCGATGTGCGGCACGCCGTTCGGGTACGTGATGGCCGTGGTGATGTAGTACGGGGTCTTGGGCTCAGAGGAGGTCACCCTATGAAATTACCCTCTGCGTTCGGCGGTTGTCGAAATGCGCAGGACAGTTCGGTTGTCCACAGTTTCGGAACGGCCGTGGACTCCACCTCTAATCCACGGGCACATTGGTGGCATGCTTGCTTCTTCCGCTCCCCGGGTGGTGGATATCCCCCACGCCCGGCTCATGACCTTTTCTGAGCTACGACGCTCAAACTATGAGGAAAGCGAGATAGCTGCTGCGCTCCGGGCGCGGCACATCGTGAGAGTGAGGCACGGTGTTTACGCCTCGGCAGCGTTCTGGTGGACGCTGAAACCGTGGGATCGCGATGTCTGGAAGGTTCGCGCCCATCATCTAAGTTCGCGATCGGAACTGATTTATACCCATGTTTCGGCTGCACGCCTGTGGGGCATGGATGTCTGGAACGCGACGAATGACATCCACGTGGCCCAGCGAACGCGGCATGGGGACAACTCCGCCGGCGTGGTGAGGCACAAACTAATGATTCCCGAGGAACAAGTGGCGACGCAGGACGGCTTCCGGTTGACGAGCAAGGACCGCACCGTCGTCGACTGCGCCAAGCTCCTGCCACATGAGTTGGCAGTTGTTATTACAGATTCGGCGCTTCACCGCGGCGCCAGCCGGCAAGGTGTTAGCAGAATCCTTGAAGAACAGGCTGGCTACGCGAATATCAGCAAGGCTCGGCGCGTGTTGGCGGCTGCGAACCAGCTAAGCGAATCCGCCGGTGAAACGAGGCTCCGGCTCAAAGTCATGAAATGGGGATTCCCGCCGCCGACCCTGCAATACGAAATCGATACTGCTATCGGTAGACATCGAGCGGACTTGGCATGGCCAGAACTGATGCTAATCCTGGAGTTCGACGGCGAGACCAAGTACAACGGCACGGCGCCGACTGACTCTGTGCTGTTGGAGGAACGGAAACGCGAAACTGCGCTGATGGAATGCGGCTGGACCTTTGTCCGCATTCGCTGGCCGCAACTCGATCACGAGGCGAGCCTGCGGAACCGCATTCTCCGGGCCTACAACAATGCCGTTTACACACATGGCCGGCCCCCGGCTGCTTAGCGCCCAGGACTTCCCCTTGTCGGTGCAGGGTTGATCGGTCGGGGCGGGTGCCGTGGATCCTGCAGTGACAGATTTACCCTGCACCAGAAGAGCCGTACCGAGAATCCGCCTGCAGCAGTGCCGGCAGAACCGGCCCCGGCGCGGACCGTGAAGCCGGACGCCCGGCCGCAACGGACTGCGCGGCCGAGACCACACTCTGCGAGCTGGAGCCGAGGTCTGGCGGCCTTAGTTCATCTTGGTGCTGCTGTCGGCGGCCTTGATCAGTTCCTGGTCATGGGAGGCCACGAGCACCGCGATGCCGTCCTGGGTGGTGTCCTTCAGGATATGGATGATCTTGTTGGCCTGTTCGCGGTCCAGGTTGGCGGTGGGCTCATCCACCACCAGGACCTTGGTGCCCAGGATCAGGGCGCGGGCGATGGCGACGCGCTGGCGTTCGCCGCCGGAGAGCTGACCGGGACGGTGCCGCATGCGGCGGCCCAGGCCGACCAGATCCAGCAGATCCTTGGCCATCTCGGTGCGCTCTTCGACCTGGCCGTCGGGCACGGCCGGCAGCAACACGTTTTCCAAGGCGCTCATGCCGTCGATCAGGGCGCCGCCCTGGTCCACGTAGCCGATCAGCGCCCGGCGGCGGTCGGAGATCTCGTCGTCGTCCATGGTGCTGAGGGCGTCGCCCTGCCAGAACACCTCGCCGGAGGTGGGCTGCTGGAGCCCGGCAGCCACGGTGAGGATGCTGGTCTTGCCGGAGCCGCTGCGGCCGGCCAGGCAGTGCATGGTCCCGGCTTCGAGGCCGAGGTCGAAGTCGTCGGCGATCACTAGAGGTTCGGCGCCGCCGTCGTACCGGATGGTGATGCCCCGCAGCTCCACCGGCATGGCGTGGTCCTCGGTGCGCTCCTTGATGGCAGCGCGGGTCAGGCGTTCTTCAATCATTTGCGGGTCCTTGTCATCAAAACAAACCAGAGGAGCACGGCCAGAATGCCAGCGGCAGCGGCCCACACCGCGGCGTGCGGTGCAATAAACAGGGCGGTTACGACGGCGCCGATGATCGCCAGCGGCAGGGCGATGGCTGCGGTGATGCCTGCCTCGCCGCGGCGGGCCTGCAGCAGCAGCGTGGGCGTCCAGCCCATGGCGCCGAGGATGGCGAACTGTTCGCGCTTCCGCTGGGCTTCAAACCGGGTGGTCATCAGCGCCAACAGCAGCGCAGTCACGACGCCGAGTAGCGCCAGCGCGATGTTGAGTCCGCTCAACTGCGAGGCGGCCAGCGACCCGAGCGCGGTGCTGCCGGCAGCACGCGGGATGTCGGCCAGCACGGCGACCAGCGCTCCGGCCGCGGCGCCAAGGACGGCCACGGCCAAGGCAATGGCCACGGTATTGAACCGATTGGTGCTCAGTTGCCGGGCGGCGAACTGCAGCGGCGTCTTCACGGACGGCACGCCGGCAGCACCGGACGGTTCGGTGTCCGCCTTCGGGTGCGGCTTGAGCATGGCGGCCGAGATGAAAGCGGCGGCAACGTAAACCACCAGCGCGATGAGCGACACCCACAGGGTCACGGCGCTGCGGCTGATGGCGCTGGCAATGATCGCCACCGCCAGCACGGCGACGCCGCCGACCAGTAGTTCGTTCAGGAACCAGGAGCGGATGCGGCGCCGGTTCCAGCCCATGGCCCGCAGCGTGACGGCTTCGGTCCGGCGGGAACGGGTGAAGGCCACGGAGCTGGCGGCGGTCAGCAGTGCCGCGCCGCCGACGGTGAGAGCCAACAGCGCTGCACTGGATGCGCTCAGGGCACCGTGGACTTCGCCGGCTGCGCCCTGGCGGACCCAGGACTGCTGCACGGTGCCGAGATCGCTGACCGTGCCGGAGGCGTCCTTGTGGTAGTCGGGAACATAGATGGATACGTCTTCGCGGGCGGAGCCGGCGACGACCTGGGTCTGCAGACCCAGGTCCTCGATGGCGGCGGCGACGGTGTTGATCTGGTCTTCGGCGTCGGCCCATGAGCCTCCGGCGTTCACTCGGACCCGGACGGCGTCGATCACGGCCTCGTCCGCGCTGGTGCCGCGCACTGCTGCGAGCCCGGTGAAGTCGGTGATGGCACCGGCGGACTGCACGGCCAAGCCGGCGCCGCTGAGGCCCGGCTTCATCACCGTTTCGTCGATCTTTTTGCCCTCGGCATCGTGGGTGATGGTCACCGGCGTCGGGTCATAACCGCCCAGCGGCAGGTAGTTCACATCGCCGGCGGCTTCCCGGACCGCGGCGGCGTCAAAGGTGCCGTAGACGAAGGGCAGCGGAGTGGCGGATTCGGTGCCGGAATCGACGGTGCTGCGGTAGGACTGCTCTTCCACCGGTCCGCGCTGGCTCTGGTCCGGTTCCAGCTGCCACTGCAGGGTCTTCTCCGGCAGCTTGTTGACCTGGACCCAGCCCTGGGGTGTGGCGGTCTGTTCGGCGCTGCCGTTGCTGGCGGCGTCGCCGAGCGCGTAATCCGGGTTGGACATGAAGTCAGTGGTCCACACCGGAGGCTGGTGCAGGCCGGCGACCATCTGGACGCCGCCGGAGCCGAGCAGGTAGTTGTAGTCCTCGCCGCCGGGCCAGCGCAGCTGGAACGGCTTGCTGGACGCGAAGGGCAGGTAGCCCTCCCCCAGCTCCTTGCTGACGGTGCCGACTTCCTTGACCGTGTTGCCGGAGTCATCCAATTCTTCGATCTTGACCGAGTAGGTCAGGTCCAGGTCGGTGCCAGACCGGACCACCATGGGGATAACCTGCGACTCGTCGTCCAGCGTGCCCGCTTCCACCGCGTTCTGGTACTGCACGAAGAACGGGCTCCAGAATTGGAACGGGTGCCCGTCGATTGCGGCGCCTTCGCCGCCCTCCGAGAACATGCCCATGCCGAACTGCGAAGAGAAATACTGGCCCAATTCCTGGGCGTTACGGTCCGTGGCTTCCGGCGCCTGCTTGAGCGGGGCCAGGAAATCGCCGGCATCGCCGAGCAACGCGGATTCGGCGGCCGGATCCACGGCAACCACGGTCTCGGTGATCTGCGGCAGCATCGGCAGCGCAATGGTGGTATCAAAATCGCCGTGCATGCTGCCGCCGGCCGGATCCGGGAACTTGATTCCGGTCTCGCCCTTGGGAGCCACGGTGCGCAGGCTGGTGCCGCCGGGAACGTCCAGTTCCTCCAGCTTCGCCTGGCCCAGTGAGCCTTCGGCGGCGGTTTCGAACAAGACGGTGTCGCTCAGACCGTCGGAGCTGACGGCCTTGGCGGTGATTCGGTAGTTGGTCGCTTCCGGGTTGAACACGGAGTCCGGCTCCGGCCACTCGCCTTCCGGCACAGCGTCCTGGATCCCTTGCGACTTCAGGTACTGCTCGATGTTCGGGTTATAGCCGACGTAGTCCGTGGCTTTCAGCTGCGGAAACTCGATGTCCTGGACCACCTTGGACACCAGCGAAATCGGTGCAGCGACGGAAACACCGTCGATCCCGCGGACCTGGTCGAGGTCTGACGCGGCGATGCCGCCGTTACCGGAGAGGAAGTCAGGCTGGCGCAGTTCGTCGCCCGCGGTGCCGCCGGGAAGCACCAGGATGTCGTACACGCCGCGGGTGTTTTCATCGACCACCCGGGTCAGCGATGCCTGCGCCCGGCCCTGCACGAAAATGGAGAGAACCATCGCCGCAATGAGGACGGCAACCGTGAGTACGAGCGAGCGGCTGCGCATGAAGCGCGACGCAGCGTTGAACCGGATTTCCAAAAAATCACTCCATACGGCGGCAAAGAGGCCAAAGGTCGAATTGACCCGGCATTAAGGTTCTCATGAGGTGCGTGCAGTCGAGGAATCGACATGCGTGTATGGCCAAAGCCCGCCCGTGCCCTGCACATGCAGCGCGGACCGGGCGGGCTTTACGGCGTCAGAAACGTCAGTCCTGCAGGTCCACTTCGCGCGCAACGACGGCGCCGATCTCCACGGTGAGCTGGTCCAGCAGGTCCTGCGGCAGGGCGCTGTCCACGGTCAGCACGGCCAGAGCCTGCTTGCTGTCCTCATTGCGGGCAACCTGCATGCCGGCGATGTTGACGTCATGCTCGCCCAGGAGCCGGCCGAGCGTGCCGATGACGCCGGGACGGTCCTCGTAGAGGAACACGATGACGTGTTCGCTGATCGGCATTTCCACCTCGTAGCCATTGATGGCCACGATCTTTTGGATCTGCTTGGGTCCGGTCAGCGTTCCGGATACGGAGATCTGCGAACCGTCCGACAGGGCGCCGCGGATGGTGAGCACGTTGCGGTACTCTTCGGACTCGATGGTGGTGATCAGGCGGGTGTTGATGCCGCGCTGTTCGGCCAGCACCGGGGCATTGACATACGAGACCTGCTCCGAGACGACGTCCCTGAACACGCCCTTGAGCGCGGCCAGTTCCAGCGCCTTGACATCCAGCTCGGCGATTTCCCCGGCGACCTCGACGTCGATCTGGGTCACCGAATCGTGGGTCAGCGCCGTGAAGATGCGGCCGAGCTTTTCCATCAGCGGGATGCCCGGGCGGACGTCCGGGGCGATCACGCCGCCGGCCACGTTCACGGCGTCGGGCACCAGCTCGCCGGCCAGCGCCAGGCGCACCGACTTTGCCACGGAGATGCCGGCCTTTTCCTGGGCTTCCGCGGTGGAGGCGCCCAGGTGCGGGGTGACCACCACGTTGTCCAGTTCGAAGAACGGCAGGTCGGTGCTGGGCTCGTTGACGAAGACGTCGATGGCGGCGCCGGCGATCTTGCCGCCCTTCAGCGCGTCGTACAGGTCGGATTCGTCAATCAGGCCGCCGCGGGCCACGTTGACCACGTACGCGGTGTCCTTCATCTTCTCGAAGGCGTCGGCGCCAATCATGCCCACGGTCTCCGGGGTCTTGGGCATGTGGATGGTGATGAAGTCCGACTGCTCCAGCAGTTCGTCCAGGCTGACCAGCTGGACGCCCAGCTGGGCGGCGCGGGCGCTGGTCACGTACGGGTCATAGGCCAGGATCTGCGTCTCGAAAGCCTGCATGCGGGCGGCGATCAGGGCGCCGATGCGGCCCAGGCCGATGATGCCGATCTTCTTCTCGTAGAGCTCGGCGCCGGTGTACTTGGAGCGCTTCCACTCGCCGCCCTTGAGCGAGGCGTTGGCGGCCGGAATGTTGCGGGCCAGCCCCAGGATGTGGCCGACGGTCAGTTCCGCGGCGGAGATGATGTTGGAGGTCGGTGCGTTCACGACCATGACACCGGCCTGGGTGGCGGCCTTGATGTCCACGTTGTCCAGGCCCACGCCGGCGCGGGCGATGATTTTCAGCTTCTTGGCCGCGGCGATGGCTTCGGCGTCCACCTTGGTGGCGGAGCGGACCAGGATGGCGTCGACGTCGGCAATCGCGGCCAGCAGCTGGGACCGGTCGGCTCCATCGGTCTGGCGGATCTCGAAGTCGGGTCCGAGGGCTTCGATGGTAGCTGGGGAGAGTTCCTCGGCAAGGAGAACTACTGGTTTTTCCACAGGGGTTGTTCCTTCGCTGCATGCATGGTGATGGCCGTGCGTATAGATGGGGGTGGGTCCAGTCTAGAACGGCTACCGCCCGGTCCCCCAGTTGTTACCGGTGCCGGCGGGCCCGGCGCCTCCCGCCGGGCCCGCCGGGAAGGCAAAAAGTGACGGCCGGCGCCCTCTGCGGGCGCCGGCCGTGGCACGGGACTAACGGGCTGCGACGCCCTCGGTGTAGTCGTCGTCGGACTTGATCCAGGAGAACAGCTTGCGCAGTTCGCGGCCGGTGGCCTCGATCGGGTGGTCTTCACCCTTCTGGCGCAGTTCCAGGAATTCCTTGGCGCCGTTGGCCTGGTCGTCCATGAAGCGCTTGGCGAAGGAACCGTTCTGGATGTCGGCGAGGACGGCCTTCATGTTTTCCTTCACCTCCGGGGTGATCACGCGGGGGCCGGAGACGTAGTCGCCGAACTCAGCGGTGTCGGAGACCGACCAGCGCTGCTTGGCGATGCCGCCCTCGACCATCAGGTCGACGATCAGCTTCAGCTCGTGCAGCACCTCGAAGTAGGCGATCTCCGGCTTGTAGCCGGCTTCGGTCAGGGTCTCGAAACCGTACTGCACCAACTGCGAAGCGCCGCCGCAGAGCACTGCCTGCTCGCCGAACAGGTCGGTCTCGGTCTCTTCGGTGAAGGTGGTCTCGATGACGCCGGCGCGGGTGCCGCCGATGCCCTTGGCGTAGGACAGTGCCAGCGCCTTGGCGCCGCCGGTGAAGTCCTGCTCGATGGCGATCAGGTCCGGCACACCGCGGCCGGCTTCGAACTCGCGGCGCACGATGTGGCCCGGGCCCTTCGGGGCAACCAGGGCGACGTCGACGTTGGCCGGCGGCTGGATGAAGCCGAAGCGGATGTTGAAGCCGTGGCCGAAGAACAGGGCGTTGCCCTCTTCGAGCTTGTCCGCGATGGAGTCGGCGTAGACCTTGGCCTGGACCTGGTCCGGGGTGAGGATCATGATCACATCGGCCTCGGCGGCGGCGTCGGCCACGGAGAGGACCTTGAGGCCCTCGGCCTCGGCCTTGGCACGGGACTTGGAGCCCTCGGCCAGGCCAACGCGGACGTCCACGCCGGAATCGCGCAGGCTCAGGGCGTGGGCATGGCCCTGGCTGCCGTAACCGATGACAGCGACCTTGCGGCCCTGGATGATCGAGAGGTCGGCGTCGTCGTCGTAATACAGCTCAGTCACTTGGGTTTCTCCTGTTGGGGGTTTCATGGAAAGGAATTAGGCGGAACGCAGCGCGCGGTCGCTCATGGAGCGGGAGCCGCGGCCAATGGCCAGCGTTCCGGATTGGACTATTTCGCGGATACCAAACGGCTCCAGCACTGCAAGCAGGGCCTCAAGCTTATCGGCGGTGCCGGTGGCCTCCACAACCAACGAGTCGGTGGACACGTCGACCACGGAGGCGCGGAACAGATCTGCTGCCTGGGTTACCTGCAGCCGTGTTGCGGCATCCGCGCGGACCTTGACCAGGATGTGGTCGCGTTGCACGGAAGTTTCGGGAACCAGCTCGACGATCTTGATGACGTTGATGAGCTTGTTCAGTTGTTTGGTGACCTGCTCCAGCAGATCGCCCTCGGCCTCGACCACCACGGTGATGCGGGAGAACCCGTCTGCTTCCGTGGGGCCGACGGCCAGAGAATGGATGTTGAACGCGCGGCGGGCGAAGAGGCTGGCGACGCGAGTGAGCACACCGGGGACGTCCTCCACCAGCACTGAAAGGGTATGGCGGGCCATGCCTAGTCCTCCTCTTCCCATACGGGGGTCATGTCGCGGGCAATCTGGATGAGGTCGTTGCTCACGCCGGAGGGGACCATCGGCCACACCATGGCGTTGGGGCTGACCACGAAGTCGATCACCACCGGACGGTCGTTGATCGCCAGCGCCTGTTGGATGGTGGCGTCAATATCCTCCACCCGTTCGCAGCGCAGGCCCACGCAGTCGTAGGCGTCGGCCATCTTGACGAAGTCCGGCACGCGCACGGTGTCGTGGCCGGTGTTCAGGTCGGTATTTGAGTACCGGCCGTCGTAGAACAGGGTCTGCCATTGGCGGACCATGCCCAGCGAGGAGTTGTTGATCACCGCCACCTTGATCGGGATGTTGTTCAGCCGGCAGGTGGCCAGTTCCTGGTTGGTCATCTGGAAGCAGCCGTCGCCGTCGATCGCCCAGACCACCCGGTCCGGGTTGCCCACCTTGGCGCCCATCGCGGCCGGCACCGAGTAGCCCATGGTGCCCAGGCCGCCAGAGTTCAGCCAGGCGTGCGGGCGCTCGTACTTGATGAACTGGGCGCTCCACATCTGGTGCTGGCCCACGCCGGCAACGTAGACGGCTTCCGGCCCGGTCAGCTCGCCGATCCGCTGGATCACCTGCTGCGGGGCCACCAGGCCGTCGTCGGGCTCGGCGAAGCCCAGCGGATAGGTCTCGCGGAGCCGGTTCAGCATGGCCCACCACGCGGAGAGGTCGGGCGTGCCTTCGGCGGCGAACCGCTCGCGGCAGGCGTCGGCCAGTTCCGGAATGATCTCCTTGACCGAACCGACGATCGGCACATCGGCCGTGCGGTTCTTGGAAATTTCCGCCGGGTCGATGTCCGCGTGGATCACCTTGGCGCCCGGGGCGAAGGTGCTCAGCACGCCGGTGACGCGGTCGTCGAAGCGGGCGCCCAGCGTGATCAGCAGGTCGGCCTGCTGCAGCGCGGTCACCGCGGAGACGGCGCCGTGCATGCCGGGCATGCCCACATGCTGCGGGTGCGAATCCGGGAACACGCCGCGCGCCATCAGCGTGGTGGCCACCGGGGCGCCCACCAGCTCGGCCAGCTCGCGCAGCTCCTGGGAGGCGTGTGCCTTGATCACGCCGCCGCCCACGTAGAACACCGGGCGCTCGGCCGCGGCGATCAGCTTGGCCGCCTCGCGGACCTGCTTGGAATGCCCGCGCACCACCGTGCGGTAGCCGGGGAGGTCGATCTTCGGCGGCCAGGAGAAGGTCATCATGGACTGCTGGGCGTCCTTGGCGATGTCCACCAACACCGGGCCGGGGCGGCCAGTGGTGGCAATGTGGAACGCTTCGGCCAGCACGCGCGGAATCTCCTGCGCCTTGGTGACCAGGTAGGAGTGCTTGGTGACCGGCATGGTGATGCCGACGATGTCCGCTTCCTGGAACGCGTCCGAGCCGATCACGGCCGAGGACACCTGCCCGGTGATCGCCACCATCGGCACCGAATCCATATGCGCGTCGGCAATGGCGGTGACCAGGTTGGTGGCACCCGGGCCGGAGGTGGCAATGCAGACGCCGGCGCGGCCGGTGACCATGGCATAACCCTGTGCGGCGTGGCCTGCACCCTGTTCATGACGGACCAAGATGTGGTTGATCTTGGCCGAATCCATGAGCGGGTCGTAGGTGGGGAGGATGGCCCCGCCCGGCAACCCGAAGACGTCATCGACGCCCAGTTCTTCCAGCGAACGGACAACGGCTTGTGAGCCGGTCATTTCCGTGGGCGGCACGATGTTGTTCGGCCCGACTACCGGGCTGAGGCCGTCCACGACGGAAGAGACAGAGGCAGCTACATCTTTGGTTTTGGCGGCGTCGGCCGTGGCCGGCGCCTTGTTGGCCATCAGCGAGGGGCTGATTGGCGATCCCTTAGTCATCGGATTTTCCTTTGCGGATCTTACGTTTCTGGCGATGTGCTTGCCGTCCTCCGCGAGCGGAAGAAGGCCCTGTGCTCTTCTGCAAATAAAAAAACCCCGTCGAGCCGGTTGGCTCCGATGGGGTTTAGCGCGTGACGTGGTCGAACCAGACGGGCGTTTACGCCACGCGCTTGATAAGGACGACCACGGATACGCTTTGCATGGCTTCAGTTTCTGCCACGCGGATACCAGTGTCAACCTGAGACATCAGCGTCTCACTATTTGGGCAATTTCGTCCAAAAAATGGACTCCCCCTGAGTACGACGGCGGGGCGCGGCCCAGTGCAGGGCGCGCACCCGCCGTCGTGGTTCAGCAGGAGCACGGCCGCCTTGGAGCCGCCGTGCTGCCGCTGAACTTGCGCCGCTTAGCCGCAGTACGCGCCGGTGGAGGCGGAGTTCACCAGCTTGGCGTACTTCGCCAGCACGCCGGTGGTGAACTTGGGTGCCAGCGGCTCCCAGCCCACCCGGCGGGTTTCCAGTTCGGCCTCGTCCACCAGCAGGTCGAAGCTGCGGGCCGCGATGTCCACGCGGATCCGGTCGCCGTCGCGCACAAAGGCGATCGGACCGCCGTCGACTGCTTCCGGCGCCACGTGGCCGATGCAGAGCCCGGTGGTGCCGCCGGAGAACCGGCCGTCGGTGAGCAGCAGCACGTCCTTGCCCAGCCCGGCACCCTTGATCGCGCCGGTGATGGCGAGCATTTCGCGCATGCCCGGCCCGCCCTTGGGTCCTTCGTAGCGGATCACCACCACGTCACCGGCCTTGATCTGGCCGTTGTCCAGCGCGTCCAGCGCGCCCTGCTCGCGTTCGAACACGCGGGCGGTGCCTTCAAAGACGTCGGCGTCGAAGCCGGCGCTCTTGACCACGGCGCCCTCGGGGGCCATGGAGCCGTGCAGGATGGTGATGCCGCCGGTCTTGTGGATCGGGTTGTCCAGCGCGCGCAGGATCTTGCCGTCGACATCCGGCGGGTTGATCTCCGCCAGGTTCTCGGCCACGGTCTTGCCGGTGACGGTCAGGCAGTCGCCGTGCAGCAGGCCGGCGTCGAGCAGTGCGCGCATGATCACCGGGACGCCGCCGATCTGGTCCACGTCCGTCATGACGTAGCGGCCGAACGGCTTCAGGTCGCCCAGGTGCGGGATCTTGTCCCCGATCCGGTTGAAGTCCTCGAGCGTCAGGTCCACCTCCGCCTCGCGGGCGATCGCCAGCAGGTGCAGCACGGCGTTGGTGGAGCCGCCGAAGGCCATGGTCACGGCGATGGCGTTCTCGAACGCCTTCTTGGTCATGATGTCGCGGGCGGTGATGCCCTTGCGGAGCAGGTTCACCACTGCCTCGCCGGACTTGTGCGCGAAGACATCGCGGCGGCGGTCCGCCGAGGGCGGCGCGGCCGAGCCCGGCAGCGACATGCCCAGGGCCTCGCCGATGCAGGCCATGGTGTTCGCCGTGTACATGCCGCCGCAGGCACCCTCGCCGGGGCAGATGGCGCGTTCGATCCGGTCCAGGTCGCCGCGGCTCATCTTTCCCGCGGCACAGGCGCCGACGGCCTCGAAGGCGTCGATCAGGGTGACCTGCTTTTCGGACCCGTCCTCGAGCTTCACGAAGCCGGGCATGATGGAGCCGGCGTAGAGGAAGACGGCGGCCAGGTCCAGCCGGGCCGCGGCCATCAGCATGCCGGGCAGGGACTTATCGCAACCGGCCAGCAGCACCGAGCCGTCAATCCGCTCCGCCTGCATGACGGTTTCCACCGAGTCCGCGATGACCTCGCGGGAGACCAGCGAGAAGTGCATGCCTTCGTGGCCCATCGAGATGCCGTCGGAGACGGAGATGGTGCCGAACTGCATCGGGAAGCCGCCGCCGGCGTGCACGCCTTCCTTGGCGCCCTGGGCCAGGCGGTTCAGGGAAAGGTTGCAGGGGGTGATCTCGTTCCAGGAGCTGGCGACGCCGATCTGCGGCTTGGCAAAGTCGTCGTCCCCCATTCCCACTGCTCGGAACATTCCGCGCGCCGGAGCGGCGTGGATGCCATCGGTGACTACCCGGCTACGGGGCTTGATATCAGGGGTTACGTCCGCGCTCATGGGTTTGATTCTATGACCCGCACCGCAGTGTTCAGGGCATATTACGACGGCGGTGCCTCACCGGCTCCGCCGAGGCGCGGCCGGCGCGCCGATATCTGTGGTGTTGGCCACGCTCGCCTGTTAGTCTGCGCCCATGAATGCCGGAAGCAACGAGTACTTGGCCCGAGCCGTTGAAATCGCCGTGGAGAACGTCGGCAAGTCCGGAGGCCCGTTCGGCGCCACCGTGGTCACGCGCGACGGAAAGGTCTTCGACGGGGTCAACCGCGTCACCGCCACGAACGACCCGACCGCCCACGCGGAGGTGGTGGCGATCCGCCGTGCCGCCGCGGAGACCGGGTTTAACCTGTCCGGCGCGGTGCTGTATTCCAGCTGCGAGCCTTGTCCCATGTGCCTGGCCGCGGCGCTGTGGGCGCGGATCGAGCGGGTTGTTTATGCCGCGGACCGCGACGACGCCGCCA
This sequence comes from Arthrobacter sulfonylureivorans, assembly GCF_022637435.1. Classification (NCBI taxonomy): domain Bacteria; kingdom Bacillati; phylum Actinomycetota; class Actinomycetes; order Micrococcales; family Micrococcaceae; genus Arthrobacter; species Arthrobacter sulfonylureivorans. The sequence goes on along the minus strand of NZ_CP093326.1, from coordinate 1,703,950 downwards.
GCTCCGGCTTTGACGACGCACTTTTCTACGACTACTTCGGCCCCGAGGGCGATAAGCAGCTCATGCCCGTGGTCCGCGACGGCTACGAAACGACCGACTATCTGGCACCGTTCCGGCTCTGGGACCGGCTGCCGGACAAAGTGGAGTACTGACCCGCCCGCGGGCCGCACTCCCCCGGTGATCGAGTAAGGCCGCTTGCGGGCCGCACCCGGTGATCGAGTAAGGCCGCTTGCGGCCGCATCGAGATCCGGCCGCGCCGGGCGCTAATCGAGCGGGCGCTAACCGAGCCGGCCAAGGTCCGACGGCGTATCGATGTCGCCGCCGTCGGCCAGATCCGAGCAGTCCACCAGGTCCACCAGTTCGGGGTGCGCCGACAGATAAGGTCGTGCACCGGCGTCGCCCGTTGCCTGCTCCGCCGCATGGGCCGCCAAGCCGGGCGCGAAAAGCACCGGATGCCCGCGGCGCAGCTTTCCGTCCGGACCGCGGTAGCCGGCGGCGGTGATCCGGCCCGGCTGACCGGCGCGGATCAGGCGGGCCACCAGTTCCGGGCCGATACCGGGCTGGTCCACCAGCGCGACGAGCACCGCCTGCTCCGGCTGCGCGCTCTGCACGCCGAGTCGGAAGGAACCCGCCATCCCTTCGCTCCACTGCTCGTTGACCAGCACCGGGTAGCCGGACAGATTCACGCCCGAACGCACTTCGGCCGCGCCGGCGCCCAGGACCACCGCCACGTTGGCGCAGCCGCCCTGCCGGAGCACCTCCGCGATCTTTCGGACCAGCGCAACGCCGTCGGAGCCGGCCAGCAGCGCTTTCGGCCCGCGGCCCAACCGCCGCCCGGCCCCGGCAGCCAACAGCACCCCGTGGACTGGCGTCTCCATCTGGTCCGCCCCCTCAGCCCTGCTGGCTGGCAATCGCCGCAGCCTCCTGCTGCAGCATGCCGATGACCCGGTGCACGCTGCTGCGTTCGGCTACATCGCTGCGGGCCAACACCACGATGCTTCGGCTGGCGCGGATTCCCTCAAGTGGCCGCATCACGAAGCCGCGGGCCGTCTGCGCCTTGCGGGAAGTGAAGCGCGGCACGATCGCCAGCCCGTGGCCGGCCGCCACCATGGCCTCCATGACGCGCAGGTCGGCGTAGCGCGTGGTCCGCTTGGCCAGCCGGCCGGTGCGTGCTTCGATCTGCCGCAACACCTGCTCGAAGGGAAAGCCCGGGGGCACGCCGATCCACGGATAGGCCACCACATCTTCGGGCTTGAGGGCGTCGAATTCGGCCAACGGATGCCCGGCGGGCATCGCCACATCCAGCGGCTCGTCCAGCAAGGGCAGCACGGTGATGCCGCTCCGGGCAAAGGCCTCCACGCCCTGCTGGCTATGCGCCAGCACCAGGTCGTAGTCGGCCGCCAGCCGCAAGAAGCCGTCCACGGAGGGATCCTCCATACAGGGCTCGAAGTGCAGCCCCTCGATTTCCTGCAGCCGGTACATCAAGCCCGGCAGGAACATTTCCGCCGCGCTGGGAAAGAACGCGGCACGGATCTGGTTCTGCCAACCGCTGCGGTAGCCATCCACGGTGGCCTGTGCCCGCTCCATGGCGGCAGACACGTCCGACGCAGCCGCTGCCATCGCCAGCCCGGCTTCGGTCAGGCGCACTCCCCTGCCGGCTTTTTCCACCAGCGTGACGCCAACTTCCTCCTGCAGCACCTTGAGCTGTTGGGACACCGCCGATGCTGTGACCTTCATCGCAGCCGCCGTCGCGACGACGGACCCCCGGTCGCCGAGTTCCCGCAGAATCTGGAGCCGTCTGATGTCCATAAAGCGATCCTACATAGTGTGCTTAGTAACGTTAGATTGAACTTGACGGTCTGAGCAGTCGAGAATAGAGGCATGACAGTCTCAATAGCCCTGATCGTAGTGGGGATGGCCGCCGTCTTGGCGCGCCTCGCCGTCGTTGTTCGCCGTGACCAGGGGCCGGTGCCGCGCAGCCACGCGTGGGAGACCGATCACGCGGCCATGCCGGTGAAATCGGTCGACGCCGTCTGACCCTTCCACCACCGCAATCGAGCGCCGGGCACCACAAGGGCCAGGCGCTTTTTTGTGGGTCCGGCCACCTAGGCTGGCCGGGAGCAATGCTCGCTTCCGCCGCCGCAGGCGCCGCCGCCCAGCCCATCCACGCCGATCCGAAGGCCACTATGCCAACCAGCGACGAACTCAAGGACGCGCTCAGCGCCATCTTTGACTCCCAGATTCCCAACTACGGCGACTACAACCTGGTCTTCGGCAGCACCCGCCAAGACAACCTGCAGGGAGCACCGGGCGACGGCACCGGGCCCTGCTATGTGATCGGTTACCGCTGGCGGCCGCAGGAACTGGTCATCGCCCCGTTCGACGGCACCGGCCTGACCGCTGGCGGGATTCCGGTGGCCATCAACATGACCAACCTGTCCCACGCCGTCCAGTTAGGTGGCGGCGAGTACGAAGTGGGCACCAGCACGGGCAAGACGTTCCGCTTTGGCGTGCAGGCCGAAGGCAAGCTGCCCGGTGAGGGGCGCACCATCGACCAGTCCGAGGACCAGCCCGACTTCCACCGCTTCATGGCCGAATTGATTTTCCGGGCGTAGCCTTGCCGCTCTTCCGGGCTGATTTTCAGGGCTGGGTTTCCGGGCATAGGAAGCCCCGGATGAGCCCTCAGGACGCGGCCGCGGGCTCTATGGACACCGCTCTCCCCCGCACGTAACGTCGGGACCAGTTGCACCATAACCATCAACTGGAAGGTGAAGTCCGTGGACTGGATATGGGCCATCGGGATCGTCCTCGTCATGATCATTGCCGCCCTGTTGTGGTGGCTGTTCTCCCGCAACTCCAGCTCCACTGAGGCCGGAGCCCTGACCCACTCGCCGACCAATCCCACGCACGGCCCTGCCGAGGCCGCCGGCCAGAATCCCGTTGCAGGCCGCCTGCCGGCGGCCGATCGGGTGCCCGCTGCCGAGCCCGAACTCCCCGGAACCCAGCTGCCGGCCAGCACCGGCCATCGAGAGGACGACGGCGGAGCCGTACCCACCGCTGCCAGCGACGCAGCAGTTGACCAGGAGCGGCGGGCGCGCGACACCGACGCAGACCGGCCGCTCGGAGACTCGGGCAGCCGTCAGGACCATGTTGCCGACGCCATCTATGAGGACGAGGTCAGCGGCCCGGCCGACGAAGACATGATGGTGGAAGAGACGATGCCGGACTCTCCGGGCGCCAGCGGAACCACCACCGCGCAGGGCTCCGGCACCGAGGAACCGCCGCCGGCCGCGGTCGAGGACGCGGCGGCGGAGCAGTCGCTTCCCACGGCCGAACCGCTTTACGATGAAACCGAATGGCTCGGCTATGCGGGCGAAGCGGTTATCGAACCGTCCGTCGCGGCTGAGAACGGAGACGGGCCGGACCGGCGAAGGGGATAACGCGTGGACGCCGACAGGAAAGATCGGGCCAAGCCGCTGCGATACGCCGGGCTGGGGCTGGCCGTGGTGCTGACCACCGTCCTGGCCGGTTGCACCGGCGGCGTCAACGGCGCACCGAACACTGGCGGTAGCGCCGCGTCCGCCCCGGAGGTGGGCACGGCCGCTTCGGGGCTGGACGAGCCGTGGTCCATCGCGGTGCTGCCGGACGGCAGCGCCCTCATCTCGGAGAACAACACCGGCCTGATCAAGCACGTGGTGGACGGCAAAACCGTGAGCACGGTACCCGTGGAGTCGCCGCTGGAAACCACCGGCGAGGGAGGTTTGCTGGGGCTGGAGCCCAGCCCGGATTTCGACGCCGATGCGCGGCTTTACGTCTACCTCACCTCGCCAGAGGACAACCGCGTGGTCAGTTACCGCTGGAAAGACGGCCAGCTGAGCGACGGGCGTGAAATTGTGACGGGAATCCCCAAAGCCGGGAACCACAACGGAGGCAGAATCAAGTTCGGCCCTGACGGCTACCTGTACATCGCCACCGGTGACGCCGCGGTGTCCTCCAGGTCCCAGGATCGATCCTCGCTCGGCGGCAAGATCCTTCGCGTCACTCCCGACGGCGACCCCGCACCCGGCAACCCGTTCGGCGACAGCCCGGTGTACAGCTATGGCCACCGCAACGTGCAGGGACTGGCCTGGGATGAGGACCGCAGGCTGTGGGCCACCGAGTTCGGTCCGGACCGGGACGATGAGCTGAACCTGATCGAAGCCGGCGGCAACTACGGCTGGCCGGAGGTGACCGGTGCCCCGGGCGACGATCGCTTCATCGACGCCACGGTGGTTTGGCCGTCCACGGCCGACGCTTCGCCCAGCGGCATGGCTCTGGTGGACGGAACGGCATGGATCGCGGCGCTGCGCGGCCAGCGGCTGTGGAAGGTGGAACTGGACGGCACCGAAGCGGGAGAGCCCGAGGCATTTTATGAGGGCACCTACGGCCGGCTGCGCGACGTTGCTGCTGCTCCGGGCGGAGGGCTCTGGGTGCTGACCAACGGCACCGGCAATGACCGGATGCTATCCATTCGTGTGAAGTAGGCTACAAAGGCCCTCTCGATTTCACTTTCGCGGAAATGTCCTGCTAGAGTTACATGTCGTTGCGAGGGAAAAAGCAGAGGGAAACCGCCGCTGAAACCTTCAGGAACAGATGCACCTCTAGCTCAACTGGCAGAGCAATTGACTCTTAATCAATGGGTTCCGGGTTCGAGTCCCGGGGGGTGCACAGACAAACCCCGTCCGGCTAAGCGAAAGCCTTAGTCGGACGGGGTTTCTTTTCGTCCCGAGGCAGCAAGAAGCGCGGCCGGGCCGTCATTCCGCCGAGTCGTGGCGCCCACCGCGGGTCTTCACGCCTAGGGTTGGTTGAACGTGCCATTTACGCCTGCTCAAGGGGACCCGTGAAGAAACTCTCCACCGCCGTTGTGCTGATTGCGCTGGCAACCGGTGCGACTGCCTGCTCGGCTGGACGAATGACCGTTGCCGACTCCTGCGAGGAGATCAAGGCGATCACGGTGGAGATGGCGACCGGGGTCCAAGCCTTTGCGATGAGCGAACCGGACGACGAGAGCGTGAAGTCCTACCTCGCCGAGGCAGCCGACAAGTACCGCAACCTGTCAGAGCGAGTCGCCGAGCCGTTGGAGGCACCGCTGCAGGCAGTGTCCGACAACATCGAGAACCCTGACGCCGAGAATGAGGCCGCAGGCGACCAGATCCTCGAGATCTGCCCTTCCCTCTCGCAGTAAGACCAAGCCGAAGCAATCCGGCTGCCCTGCGCCGCCGATCCCCAGTGGCGCAGGGGTATGCTCAAACCGTGAACCCCTCCCCAGCTTCCGGTGATCTTTGCGGCCGCCTTGGCTTGACCCAACCGCTGCTCAATGCCCCAATGGCCGGGGCCGCCGGCGGCCGTCTGGCTGCGGCGGTATCGTCGGCCGGCGGCCTGGGCATGGTGGGCATCGGCGGCGGTGTGGCCACCGATTGGCTGGAGCGCGAGCTGGCCTTGGCTGCTGCCCCGGGCAAGCCGTGGGGCGCGGGGCTGATGGCATGGGTGCTGGAGGAATCGCTGGAGCCGCTGCGCGTGGTGCTGGAACACCGTCCGGCACTGGTCTGTGTCAGCTTCGGAGATCCCGGTGCGGCCGCGTCGATGGTCCGCGACGCCGGTTCGTTGGTGGCCATGCAGGTGGGGAACGCCGCAGATCTTCAGCGTGCGCTGGAAGGGGACATCGACGTCGTCGTGGTCCGTGGCAGCGAAGGCGGCGGGCACGGCCGCAATGAAGTGGCGACCCTGCCACTGCTGCAGTTGGCGCTGGAGAAGACGGACAAGCCCGTACTGGCTGCCGGCGGGATCGCCACGGCACGAGGGGTGGCGGCCGTGCTGGCGGCCGGCGCGCAGGGGGCATGGATCGGCACCCGGTTCGCGGCCTGCACCGAATCCATCAGCCACGCCAAGGTCAAAGAAGCCATCGCCGCCGCCGGCACGGATGACACGGTGTACACCCGGGCTTTCGACATCGCCCAGCAGGTGCCGTGGCCAGCCGAATTCGGCGGCCGCGCGCTGCGCAACCAGTTCAGCGACCGTTGGGCCGACGACGTCGAATCACTGCAGGGCGCGGTAGCTGCATCGACCTCGATCACGGATACGGTCGAGGCCGCACGCCGTGACGCGGATGTGGCCCAGGCACCCGTTTATGCCGGCCAATCTGCAGGCCTCACGCATGGCGGGGAATCTGCCGCCGACGTAGTGGCGGATCTCGCCGGCTTCCGGACCTACCTGAGGGCGTCGGTGTCCCGCTGGTGAATTCCTGGGTGCCGCTGGTGAAGGCCTTCGGTGAAGGGAGGGTCAGTCGCCGTCCTCGAAGCTTTCGAGCTCGACGATGTCGATGGGTTCGCCCGCGGCTATGCCAAAACGGGTGTTGCCCAGCCTGCGGATGATGACGGTCAGCCGTTCCTTGAGCTCGTCCATCTGGTCGCCGTTGCCGCTGCTGAGCAGCCGTTCCAGTTCGGCGGCCTGCTTGAGCGCCAACTGCCCCTCGTCGCTGATCTGTACGATCTGCCGCCGTCGGTCCACCTCGCTGCGGGCCCGGACAATGTGCCCGTGCACTTCGAGCCGGCCGAGCGTCTTACCCATGGTCTGAGCCTGTACGCGCACACGGTTCGCCAATTGCGCTTGGGTCATCTCGCCGTCGGCGGCCAGCACCTCAAGGGCGATGACACCGGCGTGGGTCAGTCCGAGGCCGGCCAATTTGTCGTTCCACTCATGCTCCACCAACCGCGCGGCGGTGGAGAGCAACCGTGGCATCGGCCAATTCTTCAAATCCGGCATGCCCATAAGTATACGTATGTTGCCCCGGCGGGCCGAGGACTGACTTGGCTATGCTGGTTCTGGAACCCGAAACTGCTAAGGAGCTGCCCCATGGCCGAACGACTGTCTACCGGCGACATCGCCCCGGAATTCACGCTTCAGGACTCGGCGGGCAACACCGTGTCGCTGGCCGACTATCGTGGCCAAAACGTTGTGGTCTACTTCTATCCGGCCGCGTCAACACCGGGCTGCACCAAGGAGGCCTGCGATTTCCGCGACAGCCTCGACTCCTTAAAGAGCGCCGGCTATGCAGTGCTGGGCATCTCCCCCGACGCGCTGCCCAAGCTGGTGAAGTTCGCCGACAACGAGCAACTGAATTTCCCGCTGCTCTCCGATGAAGACCATACCGTGGCCGAGGCGTATGCGGCCTGGGGAGAAAAGAAGAACTACGGCAAGGTCTACGAGGGCCTGATCCGTTCCACCATTGTGGTGGATCCGGCGGGCAAGGTGGCTCTGGCCCAGTACAACGTCCGCGCCACTGGGCACGTGGCGAAATTGCGTCGTGACCTCGGTCTGGACAACTAGGCCGTCTTTCGGACGGTTCGGGCCTGCCGAAGGCCTGACTGGATGCCGGTAGACTAATTGCTGTTCCTCGTCGGCCGGAGTCCGGCGCGGAGCAACATGCGCGAGTGGCGGAATTGGTAGACGCGCTGGATTTAGGTTCCAGTGTCTTCGGACGTGCGGGTTCAAGTCCCGCCTTGCGCACCACCGATAAGAGCCCTGCAGCCCAGAAGCTGCGGGGCTCTTCGGGTTAACGCCGCGGCCTCTCCGGCGCACGCCCCGCGCCCGGCGCCCTGCCGGCGGCAGATGCGCACCGCCGTCGTGCTTGATGGGGCGCTGTCACCAAATTGTGATGCTTTTGTCCCACGCCCGAACGTGAAACCGATGCTTTCGATCTTTCATGTGACTAAGCTCTCATCAAGCGGAGCCCTGCCATAGCGCGGCTCCGCCGGTCGCCGCACACACGGTCGGCGCCCCACCTCACGTCCACGAGGAGCAGTCCATGTCATTCACTGGAACCACTTCAGGTGGCCCGCGCCGAGGCCGGCGCACCGCAGCCGCTATAGCCGGACTGGCCGCCGGCGCACTCATTTTGTCCGGCTGTGCCGAAAGTGAGCGCGGCGGCGGAACGGACGCCGAAAGCGAAGGCGGCGTCAACTCGACGTTCGTTTTCGCCGCATCCTCCGATCCCAAATCGCTGGATCCGGCATACGCGAGCGACGGCGAATCGTTCCGCGTGAGCCGGCAGATCTTCGAGGGCCTGGTGGGCGTGCAGCCCGGTACGGCCGATCCGGCACCGCTGCTGGCCGAGTCCTGGGAGGCGTCCGACGACGGGCTGTCCTACACCTTCAAGCTGAAGGAAGGCGTGAAGTTCCACGACGACACCGATTTCAACGCCGAAGCGGTGTGCTTCAACTTCGACCGCTGGTACAACTTCACCGGCGTCCAGCAGTCCCAGGCGGTCAGTTACTACTACGGCTCGCTCTTCAAGGGCTACTCCGACTCCCCCGAAACCGCCGTCTATGACTCCTGCGAAGCCGCCAGCGACACCGAAGTGACCGTCAAGCTGGCCAAGCCGTTCGCCGGATTCATCGCCGCATTGTCGCTGCCAGCCTTTGCGATGCAGAGCCCGACGGCGATGGAAGAGTTCAAGGCCGATGAAGTGGGCGGCTCGGCCGAGGCTCCGGTACTGAGCGAATACGCCGAGGGGCATCCGGTGGGCACCGGCCCGTTCAAGTTCGACAGCTGGGAGGCCGGCCAATCGCTTGAGCTCTCCTACTTCGACGGCTACTGGGGCGACCGCGGACAGATTGACAAGATCATCTTCCGGATCATCGACGATCCGAACGCCCGCCGTCAGGCCCTGGAGGCAGGACAGATCGATGGCTATGACCTGGTGGCCCCGGCCGACACCCAGGCGCTGGCGGACGCCGGCTTCAAGATTGTTCCGCGCGATCCGTTCACCATCCTCTACCTGGGGATCAACCAGAAGGTGAAGGCGCTCTCCGACCTCAAGGTCCGCCAGGCACTCTCCTACGCGATCGACAAGGACGCGCTGGTCAAGCAGACACTGCCCGAGGGCACCAAGGTTGCCTCCCAGTTTGTGCCGGACATGGTCAACGGCTACAACGACGACGTGACGACCTACCCCTATGACCCGGCGAAGGCCAAGGAGCTGCTGGCCGAGGCCGGCTACGCGGACGGACTGGAGCTGCAGTTCAACTACCCGACGGGCGTTTCCCGGCCGTACATGCCGACGCCTGAGCAGGTGTTCACCAACCTGAGCGCCCAGCTGGAGGAAGTGGGCATCACCATCAAGGCGCAGCCGGACAAGTGGGCGCCGGACTATCTGGACAAGGTCCAAGCCAGCGAAGACCACGGGATCCACCTGCTGGGCTGGACCGGCGACTACAACGACACCGACAACTTCGTCGGCGTGTTCTTCGGACAGGAGAAGCCGGAGTTCGGGTTCGAGAACAAGGAACTGTTCGACAAGCTGGCCGAGGCCCGCGGCACCAGCAAGGTAGAAGAGCAGACGCCGCTGTACGAGGAGATCAACGCGAACATCGCCGAGTACGTCCCGGCCATCCCGCTGGCGCACCCGGCCCCGTCACTCGCCTTTGCGCCCCGGGTGGAGTCCTACCCGGCCAGCCCGGTCAATGACGAGGTCTTCAACACGATCAAACTGACCGAGTAACCCCCGCCGCCGGGGCCCGCCCAGCGCGGGTCCCGGCGTTTCCACCCCACGGCAACAGGACGAGGCGCTTCCAACGGGCGCCGGAAGGATACTGTGCTCAGAGTCATTGGCAAACGCATCGCGTTGCTCATCCCGACGCTCATCGGGCTCTCGCTGCTGCTCTTCCTGTGGGTGCGCAGCCTGCCCGGCGGCCCGGCCACCGCATTGTTGGGCGACCGTGCCACTCCCGATGCCGTGGCACGGATCAACGAGCTCTACGGCTTCGACCGGCCGCTGATCGAACAGTACTTCGTCTACATGGGCAAGCTGCTCCAAGGCGACTTCGGCACCTCGATCCTGACCGGCCGGCCGGTGCTTGAAGAATTCGGCACCCGGTTTCCGGCAACACTCGAACTGACCATCGTGGCGTTGATCTTCGCCGTCGGAATCGGGATTCCGCTGGGGTATCAGGCCGCGAAGAACTACGGGAGATGGCCGGACCACTCCTCGGTGGTCCTGTCGCTGATTGGCATCACCGTTCCGGTCTTCTTCCTGGCCTTCATCCTCAAATGGATGTTCGCCATCAAGCTGCCCTGGTTCCCCACCGACGGCCGGCAGAATCCGCGCATCGATGCAACGCACGTGACCGACTTCTACGTGTTGGACGGCATCCTCACCCGCGAATGGGACGCGGCATGGGACGCCTTCATGCACCTGGTCCTGCCCGGCATCGCGCTGGGCACCATTCCGCTGGCCATCATTGTCCGCATCACCAGGGCGTCCGTGCTGGAGGTCCAGAACGCCGACTACGTCCGCACTGCCAGAGCCAAAGGGCTGCAGGAGAAAACCATCCGCAACCGCTTTGTGCTGCGCAATGCCATGCTGCCGGTGACCACCACGATTGGGCTGCAATTGGGGCTGCTGGTTTCCGGCGCGGTGCTGACCGAGACGGTCTTCGCCTTCAGCGGGATCGGCAGGTTCCTGCGCGATGCCATCTTCAATCTGGACTATCCGGTACTGCAGGGGTTCATTATTTTCATTGCCTTGATCTATTCGCTGATCAACTTGCTGGTGGACGTTTCCTACAGCGTCATCGACCCGAGGGTGCGTGTCTGATGAGCACAACACTTCCTCCCCAGCCCGGCGGCGATACCGACGTCGCTGCACCGGTGCCCGTTGTCCGGGACAGCGGCGGCGGCACCAGCCTATGGAAGGACGCCTTCCGCCGGCTGCGCAAGAACCCCCAGGCGATCGCCGGCGCCGTCATTGTGGGACTGTTCCTGCTGGTGGCGCTCTTGGCCCCGCTGCTGGCCCGCTACGGCGGCGAAGAGCTTCCCGGCCGCACCTACATCACGCCCACCCACATCCCTGGCTTCGGCGAGGTCGACGGCTTCCCGCTGGGGCTGGACCGCTTCGGCGGCGACCTGCTGAGCAAGCTGATCTGGGGCGCGCAGGCGTCGCTGGTCATCGGCGTCATTTCCACCGCCATCGGGCTGGCCGGCGGCCTGCTCCTGGGCATCATTGCCGGCGGTTTCGGCGGCAAGATCGACAACGTGATCATGCGATGCGTGGACATCCTGCTCTCCGTGCCGAACCTGCTGCTGGCGGTGTCGATTGCGGCCATCCTGGGCCAGGGGGCCTTCGCGGTCATGATCGCCATCGGCGTGGCGCAGGTGCCGATCTTCGCGCGGCTGCTGCGCTCATCGATGATTTCGCAACGCAGCGCCGACTACATGCTGGCGGCGCAGACGCTGGGCCTCAGCCGGGGCGCCATCATCATCAACCACCAACTGCCCAACAGTCTGGGTCCGGTGATTGTGCAGGCAACGCTGACGCTGGCCACCGCGGTGATCGACGCCGCCGCCCTGTCCTTCCTGGGCCTGGGCGGCGGGCGGCCGCAAACCGCCGAATGGGGCCGGATGCTCACCTACGCCCAGGCCGAGCTCGGCATCGCCCCGCAACTGGCCTTCCTGCCCGGCCTCTGCATCGCCATCACGGCGCTGGGCTTTACGCTGCTGGGCGAATCGCTGCGCGAAGCGCTGGATCCGAAGACCCGGGCCAAGTAGCCGCGCCGCCGGCCACGCCGGCGCAGCGGCTGAATCGATTCAGCCGACCGGCGTGGCCGGTGGCTGCCTGCCGTTGCGGCGGCGCTGGCGGGCCATGTGCAGCATGGCCGCAAAGCCCGCGATGAAGAACAGTTCCAGCACCAGCAGCAGCCAGACGGCGCCCCACTGGCCCTCCCCCATAAAGATGATCGCGCCGAAGGCCACCAGCACGGTGCCGATCACCAGCACGAAGACTGCAAACCCGGTGGCGACGGCGGCACTTCGCACGCCGGTCCGGAAGCCAAAACCTTCCGGGCGGTGGTCGTCAGGCTCCGGCGTGGATCCGGGTCCGGCTGGCTTAGGACGCAATCTCCGGATCCTCCGCCTCGATGTCCAGTTCGTTGCTCGGTATGGAGGCCAGCAGCCGCCGGGTATAGGGGTGCCGCGGATTGGTGAAGACTTCCTCCGAGCTGGCCGCCTCCACGAGTTCGCCGTCCTTCATCACGCAGACGAAGTCAGAGATCAGCCGCACGACGGCCAGATCATGCGAGATGAAGAGGTAGCTCAGTCCAAGTTCCGACTGAAGGTCGCCGAGCAGCTTCAGGATCTGCGCCTGGACCAGCACATCCAAGGCCGACACCGGCTCATCGCAGACAATCAGGTCCGGCTTCAGCGCCAGCGCCCGGGCAATCGCGACGCGCTGGCGCTGGCCGCCGGAGAGCTCGGACGGGTAGCGGCGCAGCATGCTCTGCGGCAGGGCCACCTGGTCCATGAGTTCCCGGACCCGGGCCGCGCGTTCCCTGGCGTTGCCGCGCTTGTAGGTGGACAGCGGCTCGTCCACGATGCGTTCGACCGTGAACATCGGGTTCAACGACGAATACGGATCCTGGAACACCGGCTGCACCCGCTGCCGGAATTCCCGCAGCTGCGGCTTGGACAGGGTGGCCACGTCCATGCCGTCGAAGGACATGGTGCCGCTGGTCGGTTCGATCAGCTTCAGCAGCATCCGTGCCGTGGTGGTCTTGCCGGAGCCCGATTCGCCGACGATCGCGACGGTTTGCCCGCGCGGAACATCCAGGGTGACGTTCTTTGCGGCGTAGAAATCTTCGGCCTGGCCGCGGATCTTGTACACCTTGGTCAGGTCGCGCAGCTCCACGATGTTGTCCGGAGCCGTCCCGTGGGAGGAGGCCCCGGCGTCGTGGTTTTGGAACACCTTTTCTGCACGGTCTGCCGGCGCCGCCGGGCTGGAGGTATAAGCGCCCGGCAACAGGCGCACGGCCGCCACGCTGGGCGCCGCCTTCACCAACGACCGGGTGTACGGGTGCTGCGGGTCCTCCAGCAGTTGCCGCGCCGGTCCGGCCTCCACCACCGTGCCCCGGTGCATCACCACCAGTTCGGCGGCGCGTTCGGCTGCCAGTCCCAGATCGTGGGTAATCAGCAGCACTGCCGTGCCCAATTCCTGGGTCATCGAGTCGATCTGGTCCAGGATGGTGCGCTGCACCGTCACGTCCAGTGCCGAGGTCGGCTCGTCTGCGATCAGCAGCCGCGGCCGGCAGGCCAGGCCAATGGCGATCAGGGCACGCTGGCGCATGCCGCCGGAGAACTCATGCGGGTACTGCTTGGCGCGTTCCTTGGCGTTGGGCAGTCCCGCCGCCTCCAGCACCTCCACCACCTTCCGGTCCACATCACGCTTGGTCGCCATCCCGTGCACCAGCAGCGTCTCGGCCACCTGCGAGCCGATCCTGGTGACCGGGTTCAGGTTGGACATCGGATCCTGCGGGACCAGGCCGATCTGGCGGCCGCGGATGGCCCGCATCCGGTTCTCCGGCAGCCCCACCAGCTCCTGCCCGTCGAAGCGGATGCTCCCGGCGGTCACCCGGCCGTTGCCCGGCAGCAGGCCGATCAGGGACATGGCCGTGGTCGACTTCCCGGAACCGGATTCACCCACGATCCCCAGCGTCTGGCCCCGTTCCAAGCGCAGCGAGGCGCCCTCCACTGCGGTGACTTCCCCGTACGTCGTGCGGAACGCAACGGCCAGATCCCGGACCTCGAGCAGCGCCGCGTCGTCGGCAAATTCGGTCATAAGTCCATCCTGCCCCATCGAGAGCCGGATGTGGCCTACCTCTCATCGGGAATTCGCCGCTCGGGGTGCAGGACCGGCGTCGATTAGACTTGAGGATCAACCCCGCCTGCCCCGAGGAGCCCGAAGCGTGACACCACTTCCCGCGCGCCGCACCGTGCTGCAGGCCGGCGCAGCGGCAGCGGCTGTGTTGCTCGCCGGCTGCACCTCGGAACCCAGTCGGCCCGCCCCGTCCTCGACGGCGGCTGCCCAGCCGACGGCATCGCCCGAGGACACCACCTTTTCCATGGGAATCGCCGCCACTCCGGTGACCTTGGACCCGGCGCTGGCAGTGGACACGGAGTCCTACCGGGTGACCCGGCAGATGCTGGAAACCCTGATCGGCGTGGATCCGGCTACCGGTGTGCCGGCGCCGCGGCTAGCCGTCGAATGGACCGAGTCGGACGACGGCCGCTCCTACCGCTTCCGGCTGCGCGAAGGCGTCATCTTCCACGACGGCACCGCCTTCAATGCCGAAGCGGTCCGCACCAACTTCGAACGCTGGTATCGGCTCCCGGAGGACGCCCAGCCGGTGGAGGGCGGACTGGCCTTCCGGTCGGTCTTCGGCGCGCTGGCCGACGACGAGGGCGAATCGCTCTACGAAAGCTGCGAGGTGGTGGGACCGCTGGAGGTCCAGCTGAACCTGACGCGCCGGTTCACCGGGCTGGTGGCATCGCTGGCCATGCCGGCCTTCGCCATCTCCTCGCCCGCCGCGCTCAAGGCCGGACGGGCCGACCGGTTGACCGAGGAACGAAATGGCAACAAGGTCTCCCGCTACGGACTGGCTCCGGTGGGCACCGGCCCGTTCGCCTTCGCCAACTGGGACCAGGATCGCGTGGCGCTCTCCGCCTACGACGGGTACTGGGGAGCGGCCGGCGACGTGCGCACCGTGGTGTTCAAGGCGCTGCCGGATCCGGCCGCCCGGCTGCGGGCGCTGCAAGCCGGGGACATCGACGGCTACGATCTGGTCACCCCGGCCACCTACGCGGACCTGGTCCGGGCCGGCATGCAGGTGCTCCAGCGCGACCCGTTCTCGGTGGCGTACCTGGGCATGAACCAGGCCGCCGACGGGCTGAAAGACATCGCCATGCGCCAGGCCATCGCCCACGCCATCGACCGGAAGACGCTGATCGACAGTTTCTACCTGCAAGGCACCACCGAGGCGATGCAATTCATCCCGCGCAGCCTGGGCGTGACCAACGAGACCATCCCGTATTACGAGTACAACCCGGAGCGCTCGCGACAGCTGTTGGCGGAGGCCGGGTACGACGGCGGCGAGCTCACCTTTTACTATCCGCTCGACGTGACGCGGGCCTACCTGCCCACACCCGAGAAGGTGTACGCGGAGCTGAGCCGCCAGCTCACCGCCGTCGGAATCAATATCAAGCCGATGCCGGTTCCGTGGGATGAGGGCTATCTGGAAGCGGTCCAAGGCTCCGACGATCATGCCCTGCATCTGGCCGGCATCAGCGGCAGCTACCGAGACCCGGACAACTTCGTGGGTCCGCTTTTCGGCAGCAAGTCGCTGGAGTTCGGCTATGACAGCGCGCAGATCCGCAGCAAGATTGCCCGGGCCAAGACCTTGCCGGAGGGCGAAGACCGCGTGGACGCGTACCACAGCATCAACGAGCAGCTGGCCCGCGCGGTCCCCGCCGTGCCGCTGGCGTTCCCGATTTCGGCGCTGGCCATGGGGCCTCGGGTGGAGAGCTACCCAGCCAGCCCGCTGCTGGACGAGGTCTACAATCTGATTCAGCTGGGCCCGGCCTAAACTGGGGTGAGGCTACTGCGGCAGCGGCCGCCTCGCAGTTTGACCGCTGCTTTACTACGGCTTTACTACGGCACACCCCGCCGCGTCTGTCTATTGGGTCACAACGGAGACGACAAATTTTAGTCTCGCTGTGGCATCGCGCTAGGCTTCTGAATGCTGGCAAAGCTGCTATTGGAGATTGAAGTTGACTGCAAACACCCCCTCGGGATCATCCAACAACGTCGACGTCGCGCTAATTGGCGGCGGCATTATGAGCACCACCCTCGGCTCCTTCATCAAGCAGCTGCAGCCGGACTGGAGCATCAGCCTTTTCGAGAATTTGGACGAGGTTGGCATGGAAGCCTCGGACCCCTGGAACAACGCCGGAACCGGGCACGCCGCGCTCTGCGAGCTCAACTACACCCCCGCCGCCGCTGACGGATCCGTTGCCACCGCCAAGGCCGTGGGCATCAACGAGAAGTTCCATGTGTCGCGCCAGTTCTGGTCGCACATGATCCGCGAGGGCCACATCTCCTCGCCCAAGGAATTCGTCAATCCGCTGCCGCACATGAGCTTTGTCTGGGGCGATGACCACGCGGACTACCTCAAGCGCCGCTATGAGGCGCTGAAGAACGAACCGCTGTTTGAACAGATCGAGTTCACCGAAGACCACGCCACCATTAACGAGTGGACCCCGCTGATCATGGGTGGCCGCGACGCACAGCAGCGTGTGGCAGCATCCCGCGTCATCGGCGGCACCGATGTGGACTTCGGCTCGCTGTCCCGCAAGCTGGCCGGCTACCTGACCGCCAACGGCGTCGAACTGAACTACGGACACCGCGTGCTGGACGTCTCCCGCAACACGGACGGCCGCTGGACGCTGGAAGTCAAGAACAACGCCACCGGCGAAAAGACCAAGGTCAACGCCCGCTTCGTGTTCATCGGCGCAGGCGGCGGAGCACTGCATCTGCTGCAGCGCTCGGGCATCCCCGAGTCCAAGGGCTTCGGCGGCTTCCCGGTGTCCGGCCAGTTCCTGCGCTGCACGGACGAAACCGTCATTGCCGCCCACAACGCCAAGGTGTACGGACAGGCTTCGGTGGGCGCCCCGCCCATGTCCGTGCCTCACCTGGACACCCGCTTCGTCAACGGCAAGCGCTCCCTGCTCTTCGGCCCGTACGGCGGATTCTCGCCGAAGTTCCTCAAGACCGGCTCGCTGCTGGACCTGCCGCTGTCCGTGCGCCCGTCCAACCTGATCCCCATGCTGGCCGTGGCCAAGGACAACTTCGGATTGGTCAAGTACCTGGTCACCGAGGTGCTCAAGACCCGCGAGGGCAAGAACAAGGCCCTGCGTGCCTTCCACCCGGAGGTTGCGGGCGACCAGTGGGAACTGATCACCGCCGGGCAGCGGGTCCAGGTCATCAAGAAGGACCCGAAGAAGGGCGGCGCCCTGCAGTTCGGCACCGAGATGATCGCCTCCGCCGACGGCAGCATTTCCGCCCTGTTGGGTGCCTCCCCCGGCGCTTCCACCGCGGCGCCGATCATGATCAGCCTGCTGGAACGCTGCTTCCCGCTGGAGTTCAAGGGCTGGGAGCCCAAGCTGAAGGAAATGATCCCCGGCTATGGCGCCAAGCTGAACGAGAACCGGTCGCTGCTGGCCGAGATCACCGCGGACACCGACAAGGTGCTCGAGCTGGCCTGACACCGGTCCGTTACGGCGGTCCAGCCCTGACAAACTAAGCTACATCCCATGCATAAGCTGGCAACGCTGTCCCTGGCGAACCGGGCGCTGATCGCGCTGATTACGGTCTGTGTGGCCGTTTTCGGCGTGATCACCATGGGCTCGCTCAAGCAGGAACTCATCCCCTCGCTGGAGTTTCCGCGGGTCACCGTGGTCAGTTCCATGCCCGGCGCCTCCCCGGAAGTGGTGGACAAGCAGGTCAGCGAACCGCTGGAGCGCGCCCTCACCGCCGTGGAGGGGCTGGAATCGTCCTCGGCGGTGTCACGCACGGGGTTCTCCACCGTCAACCTCACCTTCGTCTACGGCACCAATCTGGACCGTGCCCGCAGCCAGGTGGACCGCGCCATTTCCAACGTCCGCCAGCAGCTGCCCGACGACGTCTCGCCGCTGTCCCTGGCCGGCAGCATCGACGATTTCCCGATCGTCTTCATGGCGGTCTCCTCCGATGTGGACCTGAGCGAGCTGAGCACCGAGCTGAACCGGCTGACCGTGCCCCGGCTGCAGAATATCGCCGGCGTGCGCGGCGCCGAAGTCTCCGGCGGCCCCGGCCGGCACATCGCCATCCTGCCCGACGACGAGGCCATGGCGAAGGCAGGCGTCGGCGTGTCCGCCCTGGTGGACAGCCTCGCCAGCAGCGGCGGGCTGGTCCCCGCCGGGGCCGTGCAGCAGGACGGCAAGAGCCTCTCGGTGCAGATCGGCAGTCCGCTGGACAGCCTGAAAGCCATCGAGAACCTCCCGCTCTCCCCCGCTGAAGCAACGACGGCGGAGCAGCCTTCCGCTTCTTCCTCACCGGGGGCGGGGCAGGCACCGGGACAGTTCCCGGGCCAAGGCCAGCCGGCGCCGCCGGGCAACGCGGCGGACCAGGGCCAGGTTCCGGTCCCGGACACCGTGCCTGGCCAGGCACAGCCCGGCCAGGAATCGGAGGCCGCCGCGGCAGCTCCCGCCACCATCGGCGAGGTGGCCAAGGTGTCCATCGCCGATGACGAGCAAACCTCGATCACGCGGACCAACGGGGACCTGACGTTGGCCCTGGCCGTCACCAAGACGCCGGACGGTGACACGGTGGCCATCTCGCACGCGGTCAAGGACATGCTGCCCGAGCTGGAAGCGGAACTGGGCGACGGCGCGCAGATCACCACCGTGTTCGACCAGGCGCCTTTCATCGAGAAGTCCATCAAGGACCTGACCACCGAGGGCCTGCTGGGGCTGGGCTTCGCGGTGCTGATCATCCTGGTCTTCCTGCTCTCCGTGCGCGCCACCCTGATCACCGCGATCTCCATTCCGCTCTCACTGCTGGCCACGTTCATCGGCCTGAATGCGCTGGGCTACTCGCTGAACATCCTCACTCTCGGCGCGCTGACCATCGCCATCGGCCGGGTAGTTGACGATTCGATCGTGGTGGTCGAGAACATCAGGCGGCACCTGAACTACGGCGAAGCCAAGCGCGAGGCCATCATGGCCGCGGTGCGCGAAGTCGCAGGCGCAATCACGGCCTCCACGCTGACCACCGTGGCGGTCTTCCTGCCGATCGCGTTCGTTGGCGATCTGGCCGGTGAACTGTTCCGGCCCTTCGCCGTCACCACGGCCCTGGCCTTGCTCGCCTCGCTGGCGGTGTCGCTGACGATCGTGCCGGTGCTGGCCTACTGGTTCGTCAAGTCGCCGCAGCCGCAGTCGCGCTCCGATGCGCTGGCGGTGCGCGAAGCGGCTTCGGAGAAGGAACGCCGTTCCCTCCTGCAGCGTGGCTACCTGCCGGTGCTCGCGGGCACCCAGCGGCACCCGGTGGTCACCACCGTGGCGGCCCTGCTGGTGCTGGGCGGCACCGTTGCCATGGTCCCGCTGATGCAAACCAACCTCCTGGGCGACAGCGGCCAGAACAGCTTCAGCCTGCGCCTGAAGATGCCGGCCGGGTCCAGCCTGGAGTCTACCGACGAGGCGTCGGTGCCGGTCGAGGAGCTGCTGGCCGGGATGGACGGCATCCAGGATGTCCAGGTCACCATGGGCAATGCCGGCGGCGGCGTGGGCACGTTCCTTTCTGCGGGCGCCTCGGTGGCCCAGTACACCGTGATCACCGAGGAAGGCATTGATCAGGCCGCGCTGCGCGACAGGGTGCGCTCCGCCGTCGAGGAGTTGCCCGGTGACGCGACGTTTACGCTGGGCACGCAGGGTGGTGGCTTCGGTACCTCCAGCACCGTGGATGTGGAGATCTCGGCCAGCGAACCGGGCCAGTTGCAGGACGCCTCGGACCGGCTGGTGGAACGGCTGCAGGACCTGCCGGGAGCCGCGGAGGCGTCCAGCAACCTGTCCGCGGCCGAACCCGTGGTGCAGGTGTCCGTGGACCGGGCCAAGGCCGTGGCCGCCGGCCTGGACGAGGAACAGGTAGCCGGCCTGCTGGCGTCAACGATCAGCCCGTTGCCCGGCGGCACCGTGCGGATCGGCACCACCGACTTCCCCGTGCTCATCGGCGCAGGCAGCGACTTCGCCAGCATCGACGAACTGCGCGACGTCGAGTTGCCGACAGCCGCCGGACCGGTGCCGCTGACCGATCTGGCCACGGTGAAGGAAACCGACGTGCCGACGTCGATCAGTGCCAGCGGCGGCGAACGCACCGCCGTCGTCTCCGTCACCCCGGAGGGAGATAACCTGGGTGCGCTCAGCGGCGAGGTGGCAGCGGTCCTGGACGGCACCGAGCTGCCGGCCGGTGTCACGGCGAGCCTGGGCGGCGCGGCCACCCAGCAGGCCGAATCCTTCGCGCAGCTGGGCTGGGCGCTGCTGGCCGCCGTCGCCATTGTCTACGTGATCATGGTGGCCACGTTCAAGTCCTTGGTGCAGCCGCTGATCCTGCTCGTCTCCATTCCGTTCGCGGCCACCGGCGCGATCGGGCTGCTGGTCCTCACGCAGATCCCGCTGGGGCTGCCGTCGCTGATCGGCATGCTGATGCTGGTGGGCATCGTGGTGACGAATGCGATTGTGCTGATCGACCTGATCAACCAGTACCGGCGTCCGCATGACGGGCAGCCCGGCATGAGCGTGGCGGACGCCATCACGCACGGTGCGCGGCGCCGGCTGCGGCCCATCCTGATGACCGCGCTGGCCACTATCTGTGCACTCACGCCGATGGCGCTGGGACTGACCGGCGAGGGCGGCTTTATTTCGCAGCCGCTGGCCGTGGTGGTGATTGGCGGCCTGGTCTCCTCCACCGCGTTGACGCTGGTGCTGGTGCCGGTGCTGTACCGGCTGGTGGAAGGCCGGCACGAGCGCCGGACGATCAAGCGCAATACACTCGAGGCAGAACTGGTTCCGGCCGGGCGCTGACCCCGGCGGGTGCCCCCCGAGCCTTGGAGGTACCGCGTATGAGCGAGCCTGACGCAGCGCAAGCCGGCACGCCCGGCCGGCTGGCCCGGTCCATCGGCCGGTTCGTGGACGGGCTTCCGGCGCCGGTGCGAAAGTTAGGCCAGCAGCTGGGCGGCTGGCAGCGGATCCAGCTGGCGTTCAAGACGGCCGTGGCATGTGGCATCGCCTGGTTGATCGCCCGGCAGCTGCCCGGCGAGGTGGCCGACTACCCGTATTATGCCCCGCTCGGTGCCCTGATCAGCATGTATTCCACCGTCGCGGATTCGGTGAAGACGTCCCTGCAGACGCTGGCCGGGCTGCTGCTGGGCATCGGGCTGGCCTGGGTCCTGCTGCTGACGGTCGGCTTGCACGTGCTGACCGTGAGCCTGCTGGTGTTCCTGGGTGTTTTGGTCGCCGGGCTGCCGCGGCTCGGCGCCGGGCGGGACTGGGTACCGATGGCCGCGCTGTTCGTCCTGCTGGTGGGCGGCTCCGATGCCGGCGACTACTCGCTTGGCTATGCGGTGCAGATGGCCGTGGGGGTCCTGGTCGGCATTACCGTGAACTTCCTTTTGATCCCGCCGCTTAACTTCAGCGCCGTGGGCCGCAGCTTGCAGCAATTGCAGTCCGATCTGGCTGGCCAGCTGGAGGAAATGGCCGAAGCACTGCTGGAAGACTGGCCGCCGGAACGCGACGAGTGGGCCACCAACGGAGAAAACATCGTCCGGCTGAGCGAGCAGGTGAGGCAGGCCGTCCAGACCGCCGACCGCAGCCGCAAGGCAAACCCGCGGCGACGGTTCCACGACCGGGATCTGGAGGCCGACTGGTCGAATCTGCGCACGTTGGAACGCGCGGCGTTCCACACCCAGGACATGACCGAGGTGCTCGGCGCGGTGATCTGGGACGATCACCTGCGTATCCCCGAGCCGGTACTCGAACCCATGTCCGAGGCGCTGAAGGCCTCGGCGGCCGCGGTCCGCAGCCTGGCCGCCGACGACCTGCAGGAGAAGCTTGACGCCGCCGACGCGGCCCAGCAGCAACTGGCCCGGGAGCTGGCCGGATCAGTCACCGCGGATACCCCGGCCACGGCAGCCGGTTATGTGGTGGTCAGCCTGGACCGGATCCTGGGCGCCATGCGCCACCAGTTGAGCGATTCCAAGGACTAGCAGCCGAAAACAGCGCTAGGCCCGGGTCGCCACGCGCCCTGACCACAACCCGGCAATGCGGCCGTGCCCCGGCCCACATGACGGCGGGGAATCTTTCCGCCCGACGCGCCGTTGACGACAGTGAATGCAAATGCATGTAAACTGATTTCGAAGCAAGCATCACGAGAGGCACATCATCATGGAACTCGGCGTATTCAGCGTCAGCGACGTCACCCTGGACCCGACCACCAACCGCATGCCCACCGAGCGCGAGCGGATCAAGGCGGCGGTGGCCATTGCCAAGAAGGTCGAAGAAATCGGCATGGACGTCTATGCCGTCGGCGAGCACCACAACCCGCCGTTCTTCTCCTCCTCCCCCACCACCCTGCTGGCCTACATCGCCGCGCAGACCGAGCGGATCACGCTCTCCACCGCCACCACGCTGATCACCACCAACGACCCGGTGAAGATCGCCGAGGACTTCGCCATGCTCCAGCAGCTGGCCGACGGCCGCGTGGACCTGGTTTTGGGCCGCGGCAACACCGCCCCGGTGTACCCCTGGTTCGGCAAGAACATCCAGGACTCGCTGGAGCTGACCGTGGAGAACTACGCCCTGCTTCGCAAGCTCTGGGATGAAGAAGTGGTCAACTGGCAGGGCAAGCACCGCACACCGCTGCACAACTACACCTCCACGCCGCAGCCGCTGGACGGCGTCGCGCCCTTCGTCTGGCACGGCTCCATCCGCACCCCGCAGGTAGCTGAACTGGCCGCCTACTACGGCGACGGTTTCTTCGCTAACAACATCTTCTGGCCGAAGGAGCACTACATGCAGCTCATCGGCCTGTACCGGGAGCGCTACGAGCACTACGGCCACGGCACCGCCGACCAGGCCATTGTGGGTCTGGGCGGTCAGTTCTTCATGCGCAAGAACTCGCAAGACGCGGTCAATGAATTCCGTCCGTACTTCGACAACGCCCCGGTCTACGGCCACGGCCCGTCGATGGAGGACTTCACCGCGCAGACCCCGCTGACCGTGGGCAGCCCCGAGCAAGTGATCGAGAAGACCCTGGCCTTCGCCGACTACTTCGGCGATTACCAGCGCCAGCTGTTCCTGATCGACCACGCCGGGCTGCCGTTGAAGACCGTGCTGGAGCAACTGGACCTGTTCGGCGAAGAGGTGCTGCCGGTGCTGAAGAAGGAGTTCGCCGCGCGCAAGCCGGCACACGTGCCGGACACCCCCACGCACGCCAGCCGCAAGGCCGCCCGCGACGCCAAGCAGGCTGCCGGTGAGGCGGTGGCCAATGGCTGAGTCCTCCAGCCCTGATGTCAGGACGACGGCGGAGGCCTGGGAATCGCTGTTCCGCACCCAGGTGGCGGTCATGCGCCGGATGCAGCAACTGCCCGAGTTCAAGAAGCTCGCGATGCGGGAGTACGACGTGCTCTTCAATCTGAGTTTGTGCCCGGGCGGCTGGAGCCGGCTGAACGAGCTGAATGAGGCGCTGCTGATTAGCCAGCCGAGCCTCAGCCGGATGGTTGACCGGCTGGAAAAGAAAGGCCTGGTTCTCCGCCGCACGGCCCAGAACGACCAGCGGGGCATCGAGATCTCGCTGACCGACGAAGGCCGCGCGCTGCAGAAGAACATTGGCCGGGAGCACGTCAAGCACCTGCACTCCATGCTGGCGCCGCTGCTCACCGAGGATGAGTTCGGCCAACTCCGGGGGCTGACCGATAAGCTGCACTCCGGCCTGAAGAACGACTGACCCGCCAACGCCCGCCCGGATTCACCGGCGCTGTGTCGTCGGTGCTGGGTAGTCGGCGCTGGGTACACCGGGCGCCACATTCACCAGAAGCCGGCTCGGGTGCATCCTCAACTGCGGGAAAAAGGCCCGGTTGCTGCTGCTGATGCGGCAGTAACCGGGCCTTGGTGTTGCCAATGTGGCGCCCAGTGTACGGCAAGCGTCCGGGCCGGGAGATCTAGGCCGTTCGGGTGCGCGCTTCAACCTTCCCGGCCGCGGAAATTTCGGCCGCCCCGGCGTCCACGAACCGGCCCGGCAGCGGAGCGCTAGGCCTTCGCGTCTCCGGCGATCTGCAAGGTCATGATGACCTGCTGCACCGTCTTGAAGCGCTCGGTGGTGATGAAACGCTCCGCCTCGGCGATCAGCCCGTACTTATCCAGCAGGCCGGTCTTTTCGCCCGGCGCCGGCGTGCCGTGGCGCACCGCCGTGCCAAAGGAGTAGACGCCCACGGGTTTCGGGCCGTTGACGGTGTTTTCCACGGTGCAGGCCTGGAATCCGTTGCCAGCAGGTTTGTCGGTCAGCCCATAGGAGCCGAAGTACTTGTAGCCCAGCAGCGTTCGGTAAACGAACACCGGCTCGATGGTGTCAGCGGATGCCACGGCGGGCACTTTGGCCGGTTCGCTGAGCAGCACCCGCAGTTCGGTCACGCCACCCGCGCTGCAGGTGGCCTTCGGCAGCTTCAGCCGGGTGTGCAGTTGGGCGGCCAGCTTGCCGGAAGAGTCGCGGATATCCAGATGAAGTCCGTTATCCGAGGGTTGGCTGGCCTTGACCTGCCTCTGCACCACCCAATCGGCGGGGATTTCGAAGCTGAGCACCCGGTCGGGGTCGGTGTAGACCTTCCAGCCGTCGATGGTGGCTTTACGCACCGGCGCTTTCCCGAGCGGTGCCGTGGTTCCGGAGGAACCGCCCCCGCCTGCCACCGCCGCCGGTGACGCACCCGGGCTGGCCGAGGCACCGCCGTCGTTAGTTGGCAGCAGATTGCAGCCGGATACCAGCGCCACGCAGAGGGCCGCTGCAGCACCACGGCCCAGTAACTTCCCTGTCCTCATGGCCTGCTCCCCCTCTGTCAGGTTCCTACCGTAGCCACTGTGAGGGCCGGTCCGGTAGAGCACCACGCCGTGTCCCGCCCGATACCCACTCGGTACCCGCTCCGGGCTCCACGCGCAGCCGTGACAGGAGCCTACCCGCCACAACGCCGGCCAGCGATATCCGGATAGAGGTTCACTTCTCCCGGCTCCGGGACGGCCTCAGCGACGCAGCGCCTGGACCTCTTTGACCGCGGCGACGACGGAACGGGCTGCCAGCGCGATCTCGGATTCCTTCACGCCGGCGGTAAAGGTCAGCCGCACCGCGGTCTGTGCCACGGCCCTGTCGATGCCCATCGCCAGCAGCACCGCCGACGCCTCGTCCGAGTCGGCCGCGCAGGCGGAACCGCTGGAGCAGACCACCCCGCGGCGTTCCAGCTCCAGCAGCACCGCCTCGCCGGAGGTTCCGGGGAAGCAGAAGGAGGCACTGGCCGGCAGCCGTTCGGTCCGGTGCCCGGTCAGCACCGTGCCCGGCAGTTCGCGCAGCACTGTGTCGATGAGGTAGTCACGGTAGCCGGTGAGCCGTGGCACGTCGGCCGCCCGGTCGCCGTCCGCCAGCGCCAGCGCCGTGGCCACGGCGACCGCGCCGGCAACGTTCTCGGTGCCGGACCGCCGGCCGCGTTCCTGTCCCCCGCCGTGCAGCACCGGCTCCAGCGGAAGCCGGCCGGCAACGTAGAGCAGGCCGCAGCCTTTGGGCGCACCCAACTTGTGGCCGGACACGCTCAGCGCGTCCACGCCCAGGGCCGAGACGTCCAGGTCCAGCCAGCCGGCGGCCTGCACGGCGTCGGTGTGGAACGGCACGCCCGCGGCCCGGCAGAGGGCGCCGATCCGGGCAATGTGCTGGATGGTGCCCACCTCGTTGTTCGCGTACATCACCATGCACAGCGTGGTGTCCTCGCGCAGCGCAGCTTCCAGTGCGTCCACGCGGACTGTGCCCGCGGCATCCACCGGCACCCGCGTGGCCGCGAAGCCATGGAACCGGACGAGGTAGTCCACCGCCTCCAGCACCGACGGATGCTCCACCGCGCTGGTGACGATGTGCCTGCCTCGTGGGGCAGCGAGCGCGATCCCTTTGATCGCCAGGTTGTTGGATTCGGTCCCGCCGGACGTGAAGATGATCTCGCCGGGACGGCAGCCGAGCACCTCCGCCGCCTTGCCGCGGGCATAGTCCAGCGCCCGCAGCGCCGCTTCGCCCACGGTGTGGTGGCTGGACGGATTGCCAAAGTCCTGCGTCAGCGCCGGCCACATGGCCTCCAGTACCTCGCGGCGCACCGGCGCCGTGGCCGCAGCATCCAGATAAATCACGACGACGCTGCCCCGCCGGCCACGGGAGCTGCCTGCCGCTCCGCGGGGTCCGCAGCGATGCGGATGTCCAGGCCCAGGTCCAGCGACCGGACGCTGTGGGTCAGCGCGCCGGAGGAGATGATGTCCACCCCGGTCCGTGCGATTGCGGCCACGGTCTCCAGCCGGACATTGCCGCTGGCCTCGACCAACGCCCGGCCGGCCACCTGCCGGACGCCGGCACGAAGCTCGTCCAGGCTGAAGTTGTCCAGCATGATGGTGTCCACGCCCGCGGCGAGCACCGGCTCGATCTGCTCGGCCCGGTCCACCTCCACCTCGAAGTGCATGGTGTGCGGCAGCCCGGCCTTCGCCGCCCGCAGCGCCTCGGTCAGGTCGCGGGTGCCGTCCGCCGTGAGAACGGCCAGATGGTTGTCCTTGGCCATCACCGCGTCGGAGAGCGAATAGCGGTGGTTCTGCCCGCCGCCGCAGCGCACCGCGTAGCGCTCCAGCGCCCGCAGCCCCGGCGTGGTCTTGCGCGTGTCCACCACCCGGGCTCCGGTACCGGCGGCTTCGGCGACGAAGGCCGCCGTCTGGCTGGCGATCCCGCTCAGCCGCTGCAGCAGGTTCAGTGCCACCCGCTCGCCCAGCAGGATTGCCCGGGCGTTTCCGGACAGCACCGCCAGCACGTCTCCGGCGTCGAAGGCGGCACCGTCAGCGGCCTTCAGGTCCACCTGCACGGACGGGTCGACTTGGCGGAACACCTCGGCCAGCACCGGACCGCCGGAGAAGACGCCGGGTTCGCGGGCGGCGAGCTCGGCGGTGGCCGTGGCGTCGGCAGGGATCAGCGTGCTGGAGGTGATATCGCCCCACGGCGCATCCTCGGCGAGCGCCCCGGCGACGATTCGCTCCAGGGCGGTGCCGTCGATCGGCTGGATGTCGATCGGCTGGATAGGGGTCATGGCTGCTCCTGCAGGATTCGCTGGGACGTTGGGAAGTAGTCGGGCGCAGTAACCGTGCGGCCGTTGACGAAGGCCAGCCGGGCACGGTCGGCCGGCGCCTGGCTGTGGTCGCTGCGGAAATGCGCGCCGATGCTGTTCTGCCGCGCGGCGGCGGCCGCCACCACCAGCCGGGCCACCGTCAGCAGGGCTGCGTCCTCGGTCGAGGCGGCACCGGTGGCCGGCAAATGCCACTGCGCCAACTGCCGCGCAGCCTCCTGCAGCGCCTCACCGTTACGGACCACGCCGGCGGCGGCGGCCATCACGGTCTGGATCTGTTTCCGCGTGCCCGGCGTGGTTCCGGCGGCCGGCACGGTACCGGCACGATGCACCCCGGCCGCATCGGTCGGGCCGTCAACATCGAGCGGCACCGCGTCGAACCCCGGTGTATTGTCCGGCCGGTCCAGCGCGGCGACGGCGCGGCGGGCGAAGACAAGCCCTTCCAGCAGCGAGTTCGAGGCCAGCCGGTTGGCGCCGTGCACTCCGCTGCAGGCCACCTCGCCCACCGCGAAGAGTCCGGGCACCGAGGTCCGCCCATGGGCGTCGGTTTGCACGCCGCCCATCCAATAATGCGAGGCCGGACGCACCGGCAGCGGCTGGCTGGCCCAGTCGAAGCCGAGCGAGCGGACCGTTGCATCGATCAGCGGGAACCGCGCGGCCAGGAAGCCGGGGCCCTTCTCCCGCTCCACACCGGTGGCGTCCAGGAAGACCTGCGGCACCAGGCCACGTTCCTCCTGCAGCCTCAGCTGCTGGTGGATGCAACGCGAGACCACGTCCCGCGGCGCCAGTTCGGCGGCCGGGTGCAGTGCCGGCATGAACCGCTCCCCCGCCGCGTCCACCAGCACGGCGCCTTCGCCGCGCACCGCTTCCGAGATCATGAACGGCCTGCCGCCGGTGGCCGCCGGGTCCAGCAGGGTGGGGTGGAACTGGATGAACTCCAGGTCGGCCAGCACCGCACCGCCGTGCCACGCCAGCGCCACACCGTCGCCGGTGGCCGTCGCCGGGTTGGTGGTGGCCGGGAACAGCTGCCCCGCTCCGCCGGTCGCCAGAATCACGACGTCGGTGTCCAGCTGCGCGGGCACCGCACCGTCACCTTCGGTCCGCACATCCAGCAGTTCCACTCCGGTGACGCGGCCGCCGCCGGTCAGCAGCCGCCGCACCGTGGTGTGTTCGAGGATCTCCAACCGGCCGGCTTCGGCCAAGCGTCGGCCCACCCGGATCAGGACTTCGGTGATGCCGGCACCGGTGCGGTCGCCGCCGGCATGCAGGATCCGCGCGGCCGAGTGCGCACCCTCCAGCCCGAGCGAGAATCCGCCGCCGTGCCGGTCGAAGGCCACGCCCCAGTCTTCCAAGGTGGCGATCTCCCGGGCCGCGCCTTCGCACAATAGGCGGACGGCGCCGTCGTCGTTCAGCTGCGCGCCCGCGGTGAGCGTGTCCGCCACGTGCGCCGCCACGGAATCCCCCGCCGCAATACCCTGTGCGGTCACCGCGGTGATGCCGCCCTGGGCGTGCCAGGTGTTGGACTCGGCGAGCGCGCCCTTGGTGATCAGGGTGACGGCGGTGTCCGCACGTTCCGCGGCGAGCGCGGCGGCGTAGAGCCCGGCGATGCCGGACCCCACCACCACAACGCGCCGGGCCGGTTTCCCGTTCACGGCTTGGCTGCCAACATCCGTTCCAGCGCCACGCGGGCGGGGACGGCCACGGAATCGGGCACGGTGATCCGGTTGAGCACCTCG
This sequence comes from Arthrobacter sulfonylureivorans, assembly GCF_022637435.1. Classification (NCBI taxonomy): domain Bacteria; kingdom Bacillati; phylum Actinomycetota; class Actinomycetes; order Micrococcales; family Micrococcaceae; genus Arthrobacter; species Arthrobacter sulfonylureivorans. Next base: position 1,675,419 of record NZ_CP093326.1, on the reverse strand, counting down.
CCGCCGGGAAGTTCTCCGGTGCCGGCATACGCCTCGAGCACCCAGGCCAGGTAGCCCGGGTGGATCCGGTACATGGTGGAGCACGGGCAGATCACCGGGTCCAGGCAGAAGATGGTGTGCTGCGGGTACTCGGCGGCCAGCCGGTTGACCATGTTGATCTCGGTGCCAATGGCGAAGGCCGTCGGTTCGGTAGCCGCGGCCACCGCCTTGCGGATGTAGTCGGTGGAGCCGGCCTCGTCCGCGGCATCCACCACCGGCATCGGGCATTCGGGGTGCACGATCACCCGGACGCCCGGGTGGTCGGCGCGGGCCTTGTCGATCTGGTCCACCGTGAAGCGCTTGTGCACCGAGCAGAAACCGTGCCATAGGATCACGCGCGAGTCCAGCAGCGCGGCTTCGTCGTTGCCGCCGAGCACCTGGCGCGGGTTCCACATGGGCATCTGCTCCAGCGGCACGCCCATGGCCTTGGCGGTATTGCGGCCCAGGTGCTGGTCCGGGAAGAAGAGCACCCGGTGGGCGCGTTCGAAGGCCCACTCCAACACCGTCTCGGCGTTCGATGAGGTGCAGACGATCCCGCCGTTCTCGCCGCAGAACCCCTTGAGCGCGGCCGACGAGTTCATATAGGTAACCGGGATGACCGGGACCTTGCCGTCCGCGTCCGGCCCGGTGCCGAGCACGCCGGCGAGCTGGTCCCAGCATGCCTGCACCGAATCGATGTCCGCCATGTCCGCCATCGAGCAGCCGGCCGCCAGGTTCGGCAGGATCACCGCCTGGTCGGGGCCGGAGAGCATGTCCGCGGTTTCGGCCATGAAGTGCACGCCGCAGAACACGATGACCTCAGCCGCCGGCTTCTCCTTGGCGGCCCGGGCCAGCTGGAAGGAATCGCCCACGAAGTCGGCGTACTTGACCACTTCATCGCGCTGGTAGAAGTGGCCCAGGATCACCAGCTTGTCGCCGAGCTTGTCCTTGGCGGCGAGGATCCGCGCGTCCAGCTCTGCGTCGCTGGCCAGCCGGTATTCGGCCGGAATCTCGCCCTGCCGCGGGGTGGCGGCCGGCGCCGGGTCGGCCAACGACGCGCCAGGCCCGTACGACGGCGCCCACGCCCCGCTCGCCGACGCGGTGTCGAAGGACCATGGCCCTTCGGCCAGGCCGGGCGTGCAGGTGGACGCGGGCGCGCCCGAGCCGGCGGCCTGCGCTTCCTCGCGGGTGATCAGCTGGATGGTGCTGTTGACCGATGGCATGGTGTTCTCCGTTGTTTTTAGCAGTTGGTCAAGTCTGGGAGTCGGTGGGGCAGGCTAGGCGGATGGGCTGCCGCTGAGCTGGGCGGCACTGCCGGTGTAGCGGTAGAGCCGGGGCGGCCGGTGCCGGCCGCCTTGCAGATACTCGTCGGTGGGTTCAATGTCCGGCGTGGCACGCAGCTGGCGACGGAAGTTGGCCGGATCCAGCTGCTTGCCCAGTACTGCCTCATACACTTCGCGGACCTGGGCCAAGGTGAACGTGGAGCCCAGGAAGGCGTAGGCGATGGAGCTGTATTCAACTTTGTTGCGCAGCCGCCAGAGCGCGTACTCCACGATCCGGTTGTGGTCGAACGCCAGCTGACCAAGGTCATCGGCGCGCACCCAGCGGACATTCTCTGTTTCGCGGGCAAGCGCCGCCTCGTCCGGCTTCACCAGGGCCCAATAGACAATCGAGACCACCCGCTGGACCGGTGAACGGTCCAGGCCGCCGAAAGCGTAGAGCTGCTCCAGATAACTCGGCTGCAGCCCCGTGGTCTCCTGTAGGTTCCGTGCCGCCGCGTCCTGCAGCGATTCGTCCGGGCTCAGCGGCCCGCCAGGCAATGCCCAGAGATCGCGGAACGGCTGGCGGGTACGGCGAACCAGTGGCAACCACAGAGTGGGGACGCCGGCCTCCGGATCCGGACGGAGGGCGAAGATGACGGTGGAGATGGCCAGTTCCGGGGGCTGCTGCGCGCGCTCGGACACATTGGCCGAATAGATCGGCATGGCTGGCTCCCTCCGGAATAGAGTAAAAGTCATAATGACTAGAACAGATAATAGCGCGTTAAGGTCACTTTGACCCAATCAATTCCACCGCCCGCAGGAATGTGACGTGGCCACTGCTGTAGCCGCGGCAGCAGCCATACTTACGCACCGCGACCGGCACCGCCGCTACCTTCCCGCCAGCTAGAGTACGGTCCATGCCCGTTTCGCCTCCGCACTTGGTTGCCGTCCCCGCGGGCAGCGTCCTGCTGCGGGACGCCCGCTCGGAGAGCTCCCGCGAAGTCAGCCTGGAGTCGTTCAGGATTGGTGCTACCCAGATCACCCGCGCCCAGCACGCAGCCACCTCCGGTTCTGCCGAAGCCGTCGGCGGATCACCGCAACACCCCGCCCATCCCGCGACATGGTTTGAGGCGGTCCGGTGGTGCAATGCAGCATCCCGGGAGGAGGGGATCGAACCCGCTTACACGATCCGCGGTCGTGACGTGCATTGGGATCTCAGCGCGGCCGGCTTCCGGCTGCCCACCGAGGCGGAGTGGGAATGGGCCTGCCGGGCGGGCACATCCGGCCCGGCCTACGGAACGCTGGCTGACATTGCCTGGACAGCTGCCGACCATCTGGAGGGGCCGCAGGAGGTGGGGCTTAAGCGGGCCAACGACTTCGGCCTCTTCGACACGCTCGGGAACGTCTGGGAGTGGTGCTGGGACTACGCCGACCCGGCTCGCTATGCCGACTACCGGAGCCTGCGCGGCGGCGGCTGGTCCGATCGTTCGTGGAGCTGCCGCGCGTCCGTCCGCCGCGCCAGCGCTCCCGATGCGGTCTTGGAGGATGTTGGCTTCAGAGTTGCACGCGGAGCGGTCGGCGAAAAAGGCTCCGCCGCCGCCCAAGGCTGGTCGGCGGCGGCAGACCGTGCGCGTGCAAGGGCGATCTGGCCTTTGCCCGTGGGCTGGACGCCGCTGGCGCCGTTGCCCGCGGGTGCTCCTGGCGAAAGCACGGACTTCGGGCACTAGGCTTCAGGCATGCAGCCAGAGGAGCAGCGCCGGCGCTATGAGTGGCCGGACAACGACGAGATCCTGCGTCGCCGCTACGGTGCTAAGTCGCGTCCCGCCCACCACCGCGTGATTCTTGGCCGCTACGCCTTCATCAAGGGCTGGCTGGTGGCATTCGGCTCGTGGCTCATGTTTTCCCTGACCGTGAGCATCATCGATACGGTGATATCGCCGGACTCGACCGCCCTGAGCATTTGGGACTTGGTGCTGATGGGCAGCTTTTTCTTTGCCGTTTTCCTCGGCGCTCCGTTTGCCCTGGTTCTTTCCGCGCTGCTGCGCCCGGTTCGGCAGCAGGGGATCCACGTGCTGGTCTTCACGGCGGGCATCGGCGGGTTCACTTGGGCAGTTTTTACCGGTCTCGCTCCGGAGACGGGAGCCTTGCCTGCCGTCTTCGCAGCGATCGCCGGAGTCACTGCCGGGCTCGGCCGAGCGTCGGTGATTCCCGACGTCGAAATTCACGACGACGACGGCGCTGCTGGTTCCGCGGGGCCCGCCGCCGTCAGCGGGGATCCGCAGCAGCTTTGACCAACGGAAGCGTCCGCTCCTGGAAGTGGCTGTTGAGCACGATCACGGAGGAGGAGCGCAGCACCGTATTGGTTGCCATTACCTGATCGAGCACGCGCTGCAAATCGGCGTTCGACCGGGCAACCACACAGGCCAGCAGGTCACTTTCGCCGGACACGGTATGCAGTTCCAACACTTCCGGAATGTCGGCGAGCGCCGCCGCCACGGCGTCGTGGCCGGATTCCTGCCGGATCACGAAAGAACAATAGGCGCGCACAATGTAGCCCAGCGCTTCGGGTGAGAGTCGGGGTCCCCAGCCCGAGGTCACGCCGGCGCGTTGCATCTTGTCCAACCGGGCCTGTACTGTGGCACGCGCAACTTTCAGTACCCGCGAGGCTTCCAGCACGGACATCCGCGGGTCCTCCGTGAACAGCGTGACGATGTCCGCATCGAGAGAATCGATCTGCATGACGCTGGGCGTCCTTTCGCGTCGGTAACCGCCAATTGCGGAAACTGCTAGACAAATTGTCAGCCCCTGTGCTGATTTCACCAAACAACAGGACAGTCGATGCCGCGACCGCGACCCGCCACCACCCACCACCGCGAGCCCACCGGTCCGGCGCCCGTCGGCCTCGGACACGGCATGAAGCAGCGCCAGTTGATCATGATGGGCCTTGGCAGCGCCATTGGTGCAGGCCTCTTCCTCGGTTCGGGAGCGGGCATCCAGGCCGCCGGACCGGCCGTCCTGGTTTCCTACTTGCTGGCGGGCACGCTGGTGATCATCGTGATGTGGGCGCTGGGCGAAATGGCTGCGGCCAACCCCAGCAGCGGCGCCTTCTCCACCTATGCCGAGAAGGCGATGGGCCGCACCGCCGGCGCCACCATCGGCTGGCTTTGGTGGCTGCAACTGGTGGTGGTCATCGCCGCCGAGGCGGTCGGCGCCGCCGGACTCTTGGCCACGATTTGGCCGGTGTTGCCGGTCTGGCTGCTGGCACTGGTGTTCATGGTGGTTTTCACCGTGGTCAATTTGTTCGGAGTTCGGAATTACGGTGAATTCGAGTTCTGGTTCGCCATCTTCAAGGTCCTCGCCATCTTGGCCTTCCTCGCCGTCGGCGCCGCCCTGCTCTTCGGCTGGCTGCCCGATGTTCCTTCCCCCGGGCTGGGCGTAATCTTCGGCGGTGACGGCTTCGCCCCCAATGGAATTGCCGGAATCGGCGCCGGGCTGCTGGTGGTGATCTTTGCCTTTGGCGGCACCGAGATCGTGGCCGTCGCCGCCGCGGAAACGGAAAACCCGGGCCCCAGCGTCGCCAAGGCCATCCGCACCGTCGTCTGGCGCATCCTGGTGTTCTACTTCGGTTCCGTGCTGGTGATCGCCCTGACGGTACCGTGGGATTCGGAGGCGCTGGCATCGCCCTTTGCCGCGGTGCTGTCCGCCGCGCAGATCCCCGGGGCGGATGCGGCCATCACGCTGGTCGCGGCCATCGCCCTGCTCTCTGCACTGAATGCCAACTTGTACGGCGCTTCCCGGATGATCTTCTCCCTCTCGGAGCGGGACGAAGCGCCCGGTGCCCTGCGCCGGCTTAGCCGCAGGCGGGTTCCGATCCGGGCAGTGTTGGCCTCGGTGGCGTTCGGTTTTATTGCCACCGTGCTGGAACTGATCTTCCCGGAAAGGGTCCTGCCGGTGCTGCTGAATGTGGTCGGCTCCACCTGCCTGGTGGTCTGGGCGATGGTTTTGCTGTCCCAGCTGGTGCTGCGCCGCAGGGCGGACCGGGACGGCACCGAGCTGCCGTTCCGCATGCGCGGCTTCCCGGCCGTCACCTACATCGGCCTGGCCCTGCTGGCCATCATTCTGGTGCTGGGCTTCTTCTCCCCGAACACCGGCATCCAACTGCTTTCCACCTTGGTACTCATCGCCGGCATCGCCACAGCGGCGAAAATCAACGCCCGCAGAAACTCTGCAAAAAGTTCCCGCCTACCCTAAACCTCCTAGCAGTTTGTCTACGCGGAGGCGTGAAGTAACAGACGAATTGCGCACGTTGTGCGGTGAATCAGTTGCATATTGCGCACCCCCTCTCCGGGTGACTATCGTCACGGTAAGCAACCGACGCCGTCGGCCGCCGCCTAAGCGGTGGGCCCGCGGCACCGAAACTATATGGAGGAGCAGGCATGAGCGACGTTCTTGCCCTGGACCCGTCGGCCCAGCCCGACCTGTCCGCCGAAGACCTCAAGCAGCTCTACCGGCTGATGGTGGCGGTGCGCCATCTGGACGAATCGGCCATCCGCTGGCAGCGCCAGGGCCTGATACCCGGCTACGCGCCGGAGCTGGGCCAGGAAGCCGCGCAGGTCGGCAGCGGCTACGCGCTGGACATGGCCCGGGACTTCGTCTTTCCTACCTACCGGGAAATGGGCGTGGCCCGCACCGTGGGTGTGGACATGGTCGAGTACATGTCCACCCACAAGGCCAGCTGGCACGGCGGACTCTATGATCCGCAGGCCGCCCGCTTCGCGCCGATCCAGGCCGTGGTGGCCGGTTCCGTGCTGCACGCCGTCGGCTGGGCCCACGGCCAGACGCTTTCCGGTACCCCTGCCGGCGAGCTCGGCGTAGCCATCACCTACTTCGGCGACGGCGCCAGCTCGCAGGGCGACGTGCATGAAGCCATGAACTTCGCCGCCGTCATGAAGGCCCCGGTGGTCTTCTTCATCCAGAACAACGGCTTCGCCATCTCGGTGCCCACCGAGCGCCAGGTGGCCGGCGGCTCGGTGGCCGCCCGCGCCGCCGGCTACGCCATGCCGTCGCTCCAGGTGGACGGCAACGACGTGGTGGCCGTCCACCAGGCCACGGCTGCCGCCCTGGCACACGCCCGCTCCGGCAACGGACCGGCCATCGTGGAAGCCATGACCTACCGCCGCGGCCCGCACTCCACCAGTGACGATCCCGGCCGCTACCGCACCCTGGCCGAGGAACGCGCCGACGGCGGCGAGGATCCGTTGGCCCGGATGCGCAGCCGGCTGCTGGCCGAGGGCCTCGCCGGCGAGGACTTTTTCACCGAAGCCCTTGAGGCGGCCCAGGCCGAAGAGGAACGGATCCGCAACGGCGTGGGAGCACTTGGCTCCCGTCCGGGCACCGAAATGTTCGATTTTGTTTACCAAGAACCCACCCACGCCTTGAAGGCCCAGGCACGCGCCTGGCGAGAGGAGTCCGAGCATGTCTGAGCACACCACCCTCAGCGACCTCGAAGCCGCCATCGACAACACCTTCGCAACCGATGCCCAGCAGGCATCCGTTGACGTGGTGGAGCCCGGCATTGTCGCCGCCGTCGAGACCCTCTCCATGCAGCAGGCACTGAACCGCGCGCTGGCGGAGGTGCTGGAGGAAAACCCCAAGGCACTGGTGCTGGGCGAGGACGTCGGGCTGCTCGGCGGCGTCTTCCGAATCACCGATGGCTTGCAGAAGCAATTCGGCGAGGACCGGGTTTTCGACACTCCGCTGGCCGAATCGGGCATCCTGGGCATGTCGGTGGGCCTGGCCATGGCCGGCTACCACCCCATCCCCGAGGTGCAGTTCGACGGCTTCGCCTACCCGGCGATCAACCAGATTGTCTGCCAGGTGGGCCGGATGAACTACCGCAGCCGCGGCACCATGCCGATGCCCATCACGCTGCGGGTACCCAGCTTCGGCGGGATCCGCGCCCCGGAGCACCACGGCGAGTCGCTGGAATCGCTGTTCGCCCATGTACCCGGCCTGAAGGTGGTCTCGCCGTCCAGTCCGAACGAGGCCTACCACCTGCTCAAGCACGCCGCGACGCGGCCGGACCCGGTGATCTTCATGGAGCCGAAGTCCCGCTACTGGCAGAAGGGGCCGGTGGACACCAGCGCCGACGGCTACTCCCCCGAAGGTTCCCGGATTGTCCGCGAAGGCAAGCACCTGACGCTGGTGGCCTGGGGCGCCATGGTGGCCCGCTGCCTGCAGGTGGCCGAACTTGCCGCCGAAGACGGCATCGACGTCGAAGTGCTGGACCTGCGCTGGCTCAAGCCCATCGACGCCGAAGGTTTGGCGGCGTCCGTGGCCAAGACGCGACGCGCCGTCGTCGTGCATGAAGCGCCGCTTACCTCCGGCCTGGGCGCCGAAGTGGCGGCTCTGATCACCGAGCGCTGCTTCGGCACCTTGCGTGCGCCCGTTGAGCGGGTGACCGGATTCGACGTACCGTACCCGTCAGGAGACCTGGAAGACGAGTACGTGCCCAACATTGACCGCATCCTGTTCGGGATCCAGCGAGTATTGGAGTATCGCCGTGGCTGAAATTTCGTTCCCCCTGCCCGATCTGGGCGAAGGCCTGATTGAGGCGACCGTGCTGGAGTGGCTGGTCGCCGAGGGCGAACAGGTCGAGCGCAACCACCCGCTGGTGGAGGTGGAGACCACCAAGTCCGCCGTTGAGCTGCCTTCGCCGCAGGCCGGCAAAGTAGTGAAAATCTACGGCGGCCCCGGCGACACCATCAAGGTGGGCGACCCGCTGATCGTCTTCGAGGTCCCCGACGACACCGCCGGTATTGTGGGCACTGTACCGAAGGAAGAAGCGCCCAGGCGCCGCGTCCGCTTGACCGCGGCGCTCGACGACGAGGACTAAACATGGGAACCCACCGGGTGCACACCGTTGAAGGCGTCGACCCGCACCTGCACGTGCAGGTGTACGAGGCGGCCGAGGGCACCGAAGGACCTCGCCGGCCAGTGATCCTGCTCCACGGTTTTGCCTCCTCCGCCAAGCTCAACTGGGAGGACGCCGGCTGGATCACCGCGCTGACCCAGGCCGGCCGGCGGGTGGTGACGGTGGACCTTCCCGGCCACGGCGAAAGCACGGCGCCCGAAGAAATGGATGCGTACGCGCCCAGCCGGATCCGCGCCGACCTGCTGCAGCTGATCCAGGACGCCAAGGTCCGTCTTTTGAAAGAGGACGACAGCGACACCGGGGTGGACCTGATCGGCTACTCCCTGGGTGCGCGGCTGGCCTGGGAATTCGGCGCCACCCAGCCGGAACTGGTCCGAAGGATGGTGCTCGGCGGCCCGGGCAGCGCGGACCCGCTGGCCGACTTCGACCTGCGTGCCGCGCAACGCTTCCTGGCCGACGGGACGCCGATCGACGACGTCAACACCGCCGAATTGCTGCGGATGGCCAAGCTGGTGCCGTCCAACGACATCTTCGCGCTGATGACCATGATCGAAGCGGTCAAGACGGAACCGTTCGTGCCCGCCGAAGCCGTGCCGAAAATGCCGGTGCTGCTGGTGGCCGGAGACAGGGACGACCTGGCGGCCACCGCTCCGGAGCTGGCCGCGCTCGCGGAGGCGGCCGAGTTGATGTGGCTGCCGGCCCGTACGCACGCCAATGCGGTGACTTCCCGCGCCTTTAAGACCGCCGCCATCGAATTCCTCGCCGGATAACCCTTTTCGCTTCCAACCGGAGACGCGGAGCAGGCTGTTCGTCGCTACAATGGCCGACGACAGCAAATCCCGGGGGCGTGGAGGCTTGATGGAGACAATCCTGGGCGGGCGCTACAGGACGCGAGAGCTCATCGGGATCGGCGGGTCAGCCTCTGTGTACCGGGCCGTGGATGAATCCTTGGGCCGCGACGTGGCCATCAAGATGTTCGCTCCGACGACGCCCGATGACGACGAGTACCGGCGGCAGCATACTGAGACCTTGCTGCTGGCCACCCTGAATCACCCCGGTCTGGTCACCTTGCTGGACGCCGGCCTGCACACCGCCGACGACGGCGCCACCGCCAGTTTTTTGGTGATGGAACTGATCGAAGGAGCCGACCTTCGGCGCAGATTGCGCGGCGGCCCGCTGACGTCCGTCGAAACGGCTCAGATTGGCGCCGATCTGGCCGACGCACTGAACTACATCCACAACCACGGGGTGATTCACCGCGATGTGAAGCCTGCCAACATCCTGCTGGCCAACGGCCACCTCGAGGACACCTGGCACCACCCCAAGTTGTCCGATTTCGGCATCGCCCGGATGGTCGAAGCCAGCATGACCACCGCCCAGGGCGCAACCATCGGAACTGCCAACTACCTCAGCCCGGAACAGGCGTTGGGCCACCCGGTCACCGGAGCCGCCGATGTGTATTCGCTGGCACTGGTCCTGCTCGAATGCCTCACCCGCGAGAAGGCCTTTTCCGGCACGCCGATGGAGGCCGCCCTGGCCCGGCTGCTGCGCGACCCGGAGATTCCAGACTGGCTCCCGGCCCGCTGGAAAGATCTGCTGACCCGGATGACCAGCCGCAATCCGGATGCGCGGCCCACTGCGCACGAGGTTGCGCTGAGCCTGCGGAACCTGGCGGAAGCCCCGCTGCCCGAGCCGTCCGCTGTCGTTTCGCCCTCGCTTGGTTCCAGCGGAGCCGGCAACGTTGCCGCGGCATCCGCGGCGAGCGCATCCCCCGTGGCCGAGCTGCCCACTGCTGGGCAGCCCTCCGCCGAGTCGCCCGCAGAGCGTACCGGCGGCAATACCACCGGGAACCTGGCCATCCCCGCGCCGCCGAACCGCGCTCCCAGCGTGGGCTGAACAGCAGCCATTCATAGTCTTTGAATCGTCCTCGGCCGCCGCTACAGTTTAGCCAGATCCCGGGTGCATAGCGGCCGCGCGTCGACCATGAAACGGGCAGCAATATATCGACGTAGGGCGCAAACTTCCGCCAGCTAGCCCTACGTCCCTTCGGTCCGGTCCATCCGTGCGAGCGCCACCAAGAACAACATCGGGCGAAGCCAGTGCCCGCACCTTTCAACTCTCCGACCGATCGTTCGAGAAATGTTTCGCCACCCCCTTGACGTGGCTTCCGCCACACGCGATGATAGATCGTATACGATTTCGTACTTCACAGGAGGATGCTTTGTCCGAAGGCAACGTCACCCAGTCCGCCGCCACGCTGCAGGCGGTGGATAGCAAGATCCTGGAGGACGCCGGCAAGGTGCTGGCCGTACACCTCTCCTACAGTTCCCGGGCGGAACAGCGCGGACGGGTTCCCGCCAACCCTTCCTACTTCATGAAGGCCTCCTCCTCGCTGGCCCTATCGGGCGGCACCGTGGAGCGTCCCGCCAACACCGAGCTGCTGGCCTTCGAAGGTGAAATCGCCTTGATCATCGGCAAGCCCGCCCGCCGCGTCTCCGTCGAGGAAGCCTGGAATTACGTGGGCCAGGTGACCGCCAGCAACGATCTGGGCGTCTACGACATCAAGTATGCGGACAAGGGCTCCAACATCCGTTCCAAGTCCGGCGACGGCTTCACCCCGATTGGCCCGGCCCTGCTGCCGGCTTCATCGGTCAACCCGGACGCGCTGCGGATCCGCACCTGGGTCAACGGCGAGGTTGTCCAGGACGACACCACCGCCGGCTTGATCTTCTCCTTTGCGCGGATTGTGGCCGACCTGTCCCAGCTGATGACCCTGCACCCGGGCGACGTCATCCTCACCGGTACCCCGGCCGGATCCTCCGTGATCGTGCCGGGCGACGTCGTCGAGGTGGAGGTATCGGACGAAGCCGCCGGCCTGAGCACCGGCCGCCTGTCCACCACCGTCACCCAGGGCGAAGCGGAATTCGCCTCCTTCGGCAACACCCCCAAGATCACCGACCAGGACCGGATCGATGCCTTCGGCAGCGAAGAAGCCGCAGGCCTGGCCCCGGCAGTCACCGGCAAGTCCGCGCTGACCGAGGAGGTCAAGGCCAAGCTGCTCTCGGTTGCCACCGCCACCATCTCCGGCGCGCTGCGCAAGCGCGGGCTGAACAACGTCAGCGTTGACGGCCTGCTGGCCACCAAGCCCGGCCAGAAGGTCATCGGCACCGCGCGCACGCTGCGCTACGTGCCCAACCGTGAGGACCTGTTCAAGTCCCACGGCGGCGGCTACAACGCCCAGAAGCGCATCATCGACGCCATCGGCCCGGGCGAGATCCTGGTCATGGAGGCCCGCGGCGAAAAGGGCTCGGGCACGCTCGGCGACATCCTGGCCCTGCGCACCCAGGTGCGCGGCGCGGAAGCCATCATTACCGACGGCGGCGTCCGCGACCTGTCCGAGGTGGCGGCACTGGAGATCCCCACGTTCTACAACGGCGCCCACCCGGCGGTCCTCGGCCGCAAGCACGTCCCGTGGGACACCGACGTGACCGTCGCCTGCGGCGGCACCACCATCCAGCCCGGCGACATCATCGTGGCCGACGACAACGGCATCCTGGTCATCCCGCCGGCTCTGGCCGCAGAGATCGCCGACGAGGTCGTGGAGCAGGAACGCCAGGACACCTTTGTCTTCGAGATGGTCAAGGAAGGCAACAAGATCGAGGGCCTGTTCCCGATGAACGCCGAATGGCGCACCCGTTACGACGCATGGGTCGCGGAGCAGCCGAAGTGACCACCCTGGCCCCCAGCAAATCGGAGCAGGCCTACGAGCTGCTGCACGAGCGGATCGCCAAGGGCGAGCTGGTGCCCGGCTACCGGCTGGTCCTCGGCACCATCGCCGCGGAACTGGGCTGCAGCACGGTGCCGGTGCGCGAGGCGATCCGCCGGCTGGAGGCCGAGGGTCTGGTGACCTTCGAGCGCAACATCGGCGCGACGGTTGCGGCCGTTGATGCCGAGTTGTACCTGCACACCATGGAGACGCTGGCGGTGATCGAGGGAGCTGCCACGGCTCTGGCCGCTCCGCTGCTCTCCGCGGTGGACATGGCGGAGGCGCGGGCGATCAACGCCGAGTTGCGCCGCTGCCTGGAGGACTTTGATCCGCCACGCTTCACCCAGCTCAACGACAGGTTCCACGCCGTGTTGTACGAGCGCTGCCCCAATCCGCACATCCTGGACCTGGTCCACCGGGGCTGGAACCGGCTCAATGCCATGCGCGCCTCCAGCTTCAGCCACATCCCCGGCCGTGCCCGCTCCTCCGTGGAGGAACACGAGCAACTGCTGGATTTGATCGACGCCGGTGCCAGCACCAGCGAGGTGGAGAAGGCTGCCCGGGCCCACCGGACCAACACGCTCAACGCCTACCTGGCCGCGGACGGCATGCCGCCCTCGCCCCTCTAGACCCAACCGACTACCCGAGACCGCAATTCCCAATGGAAAGGACCATCATGGCCGAGCACTTTGTTCCGGACAACCTGCCCACCCACCTGCAGCACTACATCGGCGGCAAGCTCGTCGACTCCATCGACGGCGACACCTTCGACGTGCTGGACCCCGTCACCAACAAGCCGTACATCAAGGCAGCTTCCGGCAAGGTCGCCGACGTCGCCGCGGCCGTCGCCGCCGCCAAGGACGCTTTCGAGAACGGTCCCTGGCCGACCATGCTTCCGCGCCAGCGCTCCCGCGTGCTGCACCGGATCGCCGACATCGTCGAGTCCCGCGGCCAGGAACTGGCCGAAATGGAGTGCTTCGACACCGGGCTGCCGATCAAGCAGGCCCTGGGGCAGGCCCAGCGCGCGGCGGAGAACTTCCGCTTCTTCGCCGACCTGATCGTTTCCCAGCACGACGACGCCTTCAAGGTCCCCGGCCGCCAGGCCAACTACGTCAACCGCAAGCCCATCGGCGTCGCCGGCCTGATTACGCCGTGGAACACCCCGTTCATGCTCGAGTCCTGGAAGCTGGGACCCGCGCTGGCCACCGGCAACACCGTGGTCCTGAAGCCGGCCGAGTTCACCCCGCTCTCCGCCTCCCTGTGGCCGGGGATCTTCGAGGAAGCCGGCCTGCCCGAGGGCGTCTTCAACATCGTCCACGGCTTCGGCGAAGAAGGCTTCGCCGGCGACTCCCTGGTCAAGCACCCGGATGTCCCGCTGATCTCCTTCACCGGCGAGTCGCGCACCGGCCAGATCATCTTCGCCAACGCGGCCCCGTACCTGAAGGGCCTGTCCATGGAGCTGGGCGGCAAGTCCCCCGCCGTCGTCTTTGAAGATGCCGACCTGGAGGCCGCCATCGACGCGACCATCTTCGGCGTCTTCTCCCTCAACGGCGAGCGCTGCACCGCCGGCTCGCGCATCCTGGTCCAGCGGAGCATCTACGACGAATTCGTCGAGCGCTACTCGGCCCAGGCCAAGCGGGTCAAGGTCGGCCTGCCGCACGAGGAAACCACCGAGGTCGGCGCACTGGTCCACCCGGAGCACTTCGACAAGGTCATGTCCTACGTGGAGATCGGCAAGCAGGAGGCCCGCCTGACAGCCGGCGGCGGACGCCCGGCGGAATTCCCGGAGGGCAACTTCATCCAGCCGACCGTCTTCGCCGACGTGGCCCCGGACGCCCGGATCTTCCAGGAGGAAATCTTCGGGCCGGTCGTGGCCATCACCCCGTTCGACACGGACGAAGAGGCCCTGGAACTGGCCAACAACACCAAGTACGGACTGGCCGCCTACATCTGGACGAACGACCTCAAGCGGTCGCACAACTTCGCCCAGAACGTCGAGGCCGGCATGGTGTGGCTGAACTCCAACAACGTCCGCGACCTGCGTACCCCCTTCGGCGGTGTGAAGGCGTCCGGCCTGGGCCACGAGGGCGGCTACCGCTCCATCGACTTCTACACCGACCAGCAGGCCGTCCACATCAACCTCGGCGAGGTGCACAACCCGGTCTTCGGCAAAGCCGAAGACGCCGCCGCAGTGACGGACGCCTAACCCTTATCCCTACCGCTCGAAGGAGAGAATCATGAGCAACGTCATCCCCAAGCCCTCCGTCCCGGCCCCGGACATCCTGCGCTGCGCCTACATGGAGATCGTGGTGACCGATCTGGCCAAGTCCCGCGCGTTCTACGTGGACCTGCTGGGCCTGCACGTGACCCACGAAGACGACGAGGCGATCTACCTGCGCTCGTTCGAAGAGTTCATCCACCACAACCTGGTGCTGCGCAAGGGCCCGATCGCCGCCGTCGCCGCCTTCGCCTACCGGGTCCGGAACCCGGAGGACGTGGACCGCGCCGAGGCCTACTACAAGGAGCTGGGCTGCCGCACCGAGCGCCGCAAGGAAGGCTTCGTCAAGGGCATCGGCGACTCGCTGCGGGTGGAGGATCCGCTGGGCTTCCCGTACGAGTTCTTCCACGAGGTGGACCACGTGGAGCGCCTGCACATGCGCTACGACCTCTACTCCGCCGGCGAACTGGTGCGCCTGGACCACTTCAACCAGGTCACCCCGGACGTCCAGCGCGGCCGCAAGTACCTGGAGGACCTGGGCTTCCGCGTCACCGAGGACATCAAGGACTCCGACGGCGTGACCTACGCCGCCTGGATGCACCGCAAGGGCACCGTGCACGACACCGCCCTGACCGGCGGCAACGGCCCGCGCATGCACCACGTGGCCTTCTCCACGCATGAGAAGCACAACATCATCCAGATCTGCGACAAGATGGGCGCGCTGCGCATGTCCGACCGGATCGAACGCGGCCCGGGCCGCCACGGTGTGTCCAACGCGTTCTACCTGTACATCCTGGATCCGGACGGCCACCGTGTGGAAATCTACACCCAGGACTACTACACCGGCGATCCGGACAACCCCGTCATCACCTGGGACGTGCACGACAACCAGCGCCGCGACTGGTGGGGCAACCCGGTAGTCCCGTCCTGGTACACCGAGGCCTCCCTGGTGCTGGACCTTGACGGCAACCCGCAGGAAGTCGTCGAGCGCACCGACAACTCCGAGATGGAGGTGACCATCGGCGCCGACGGGTTCTCCTTCACCCGTGAGGACGACGAGGACGGCACCTTCCGCGGCCAGGCGTCGAAGGGCTTCAAGATCGGCAACCAGGTCTAGTTCCTTCAGGCCCGCTTGAATAACGACGCCGGTGGGCGGCTTCCGCACGGACGCCGCCCACCGGCGTTTGCGTACCCTTGCCGCTTCCGACAGCCGGTGCAACACTGGCAGCTACTGGGGGCCGGTCAGCGGCCGGCGGGGCTGCCCGTTGGCCACCACTCTATGGGGAAGAGGAACACCCATGTCTGCTCTGCACAAGCTGATGGCACGGATCGAACAAACCGAGGCACTGGACAAGGTTGCGCAGCCGGTCGCCGGTCTGGTGGGCCGAATTGTTAAACCGCGGCCAATCCGGAACATCCTCAGCGGCAGCTATCTGGGGCATCCGCTGCACCCGCTCATGACCGACCTGCCCATCGGCGCGTGGACCATGGCGACGCTGCTGGACACGGTGGGCGGCCGCCGCGCCGAGCCTGCCGCCGACCTGCTGGTCACCGCCGGAATCCTGACGGCGGCGCCCACCGCCTGGGCCGGGCTCAACGACTGGTCGGACACTCAGGGCGGGGACCGCCGGGTGGGAATCGTGCATGCCGCCGCCAACGCAACGGCACTGGTCTGCTTCACGGCATCATTGGTGGCCCGCCGCAGCGGCCGCCGCCGCGTCGCCAAAGTCATCGCGTTGGGCGGGTTCGGTCTGCTCATGTCCGGCGGTTACCTCGGCGGGCATTTGAGCTACTCGCGCGGGGTCAACATCAACCACACTGCGTGGCGGGAGGGGCCGGCCGAATGGACCAGTGTGCTGGCCGCGAGCGAGCTGACCGATGACATGCCGCAACTGGTGCAGGTCGGTGACCTGTCGTTGGTCCTGTACCGCAGCGGCGGCACCCTCCGGGCTCTGGACAGCGTCTGCAGCCACATGGGCGGACCGCTGGACGAGGGCACGGTGGACGACGGGTGCGTCACCTGCCCCTGGCACGGCAGCACGTTCCGTCTGGCGGATGGCAGCGTCGTCAGAGGCCCTGCCAGTTCCGAGCAGCCGGCCTACGAGACGCGCGTCCGCGAGGGACACATCGAAGTCCGCCGGCGCTGATCCACGGTTGCCCGGGGCCCGTGTGCCGTTGGCTCCGGTCAGCCCGGTGGCGGCAGCGCGCGGAATCAGCTGCTGCCGGCCCGCCGTAAGGACGCACGCGAGCCGCGGCGGGCATCGGAGACGGCAATCACCAGCGTAGCCATGACAGAGACAGCAGTGACACAGAGTCCCGCGGTGATCGCCGCGGTCCAGCCCGCCATGGCCTGGACGGAAAAGGCGACGGCGGTGATCACCGCGATGCCCACGGCGGTGCCAATCCGCTGCGACGTCTGCAGCACTCCCCCGGCGCTGCCGGAATACTCCAACGGCACCTCGGCCAGCGTCAGCGTCTGGTTGGGGGTAATGATCAATCCCTGTGCCATGCCGATGAAGGACAACGTCAACAGCATCCACCAGATGCTGAGCACGCCGGCCGCCTCCAGCTGGATGACCGCGATGGTCAGGCCCAGCCCCAGCAACGCGCAGAGGATTCCGACGACGATCGACTGCCGCCCTTGCTCCAGCACTCGCTTGCCGGACCAGTGCGAGGCATACGCGCCGAGCAGGGCGGCGGGCAGGCCGATCAGCCCGGCCTCAAGCGCGGTGCCGCCCAGACCTTGCTGGATGTAGAGCGCCACCAACACCCACACGCTGGTCACACCCATGAAGTACAGGCCGGCAATCACGGAGCCGTTCGAAAAGCTGTGCGTGCGGAAGATGCGCAGGTCCACCATCGGGCTCCGGCCGCGACGTCGGTAGGCATGTTCCCACCACGCCCACGACGCCAGCAGTGCCGCTCCGCCGGGGAGCAGCAGCCAGATCCAGGGACCGGTCCCGCGTTCCACGAACGGCAGCAGCAGCGCCAGCACCGCCAGTCCCAGGAGCACAGCTCCGAGCGGATCCAAGTCGCGATCGGCTGTGGCGGCATCCCCGCGGCCGTCGGCGTGCCGGGGCTTGAACCACATCAAGGCGAGCACAATGGCCAGGATCCCGAAAGGAACATTCACCAGGAACGTCCAGCGCCACCCCTGCTGCACGCCGACGAACTCAATGATCATCCCGCCGACCAAGGGCCCGATGGCCACCGAAATCCCAATCACGCTGCCGAGTGCACCATAGGCCCGGCCGCGTTCGGCGCCGCGGAAGTACTGCTGGATCATGCCCACGGCCTGCGGATTCAACAGTCCGGAACCCAGCCCTTGCAGAAAACGTGCGATGTTCAGGGTGAGCGGGTCGGGAGCCAGTCCGGCGGCCACCGAGGAGAGCGTGAAAAGCGCGACACCCGCGATGAACAACGGCCCGCGGCCCAGAATGTCGCCCGCCCGGCCGGCGGCCACCAGCACCACACCGAAGGTCAGCGCGTAGCCGGAAAGCACCCACTGCAGGTCCGAATCGGACGCCCCCAGCCCGATCTGGATGGACGGCAGCACCACGTTAACAATGCTGACGCTGACCAGCGACATGAAGATGGCCACCAGCAGCACGGCCAGGATCCGCCAGCGGCCGGGATCCGGCACGAAGCCCGCCTCGGCGCCGTCAGGGCCGTCGGGGCCGACCGAAAGGTCGACAGCAGGATGGTTCTCTGGCGCGGAGTCGGAGACTGGGGTCACCCCTCATTCATACGCCCGGCGCACTCCGCTGCCAAACGGCGAGGGACCTTCGCGCCGCAACGCGGGCCAAAACCTCAGTCAGCCTGCGCTTCTAGCGGCGCTGGCGCAGCCGGCGCAGGTAGAGGGCCGCCGACATGGCCGCCGCCAGTTCCAGCAGGATGACGCCCAGCATCATTTCGGTGTGCGGAAGGGCTGCTGTCAACGGCGCGGACGGGACGGCGGTCCCGGCGTGGCCGCCAGCGATCACAGTGCTGCCCGCGGCTGAGGCCATCCCGTGCCCGGCATGGCCGCCGGCATGCGAGCCGGCCCCCGTCAGCAGCAGGGTGTGGAAGGCTGCCATGGCCAGCGCCGCGAACATCAACATCCGGGCGGGTCCGGCCCCGCCGTGGCGCCACGTTTTCAGTGCGCACGGCAGGCAGAACGCCGCCATGGCCAGCATCAGCAGACTCTGCCACGGCGTGTCCAGGTGCTGCCAGGCCATCCACAGGTGGGCGGCGATGGATATGAAGGCGACCACGGCGCACAGCCGGGCCAGCGGCACAAGCCACGCGCCGCCGTCGTGCGGTGCCGTGGATCTCAACTGCGCGACCGCGGTCATCTCCACACCCCCTGGTTAGCGGTGGCAGTGCCCGCCGGCGGCAGGCTTGCTTGCCGGCACGTCCAGCACGGGGCTGCGGTCGAAGAAACCATCCGGGCGGAGCCTGAATCCGGCCGTGTCTACCGGCATAATAGGCCAGTCCTCCACCCGCGGGTAGTGGGTCAGGCCGAAGGTATGCCAGAGCACAATGTCCTCGCCATCGATGTTGCGGTCCTGCGCCACGTAGGCCGGCAGCCCGGCGCCGCCGGCATGCTGGTTTACGAAGTCGCCGGTCGGGTAGCGCTCGTCCTCTGAGTACTGGGTGACCCACAGGTCCTTGGCGGCGAACGCCGCGCGCTTGGCCACCGACGACTCCGGGTCGGCCAGCAGCATGGGCTGGCCCTGCGGCATCAGCTTGTAGGCCACCGGCTCGCCGAGCCGGTTTGCGGATTCCGGGTTGGAGATGTGCCAGGTCCGGCCGGCCGGCATGTTGGCTTCGCGGACGCCCTCGGCCTCGGTCTTCAGCAGCGTGCGACGGCGGCTGAAGGCGTTGCCTCGCTCGTTGCCTTCGCCGAGGGGAACCCGCACCGCTTCCTCTTCCTCTACCCGGTTGGTGAAGCCGTCCAGTGCCATGTCCAACCGGGCGCTGAACAGGTGCTGGTGGTACGGCGCGCCCAGTCCCGGGGCCATCTCGGAGGCGTACTCGTAGCCCTTGCCCGGGTAGGCGCTGGTGAACACGATCCCGGTGGCCTTGGCCTCGAACTCGATGGTGCCGTCCAGGTAGAGGTACCAGTAGAAGCCGTAGTCATAGTTGCCGATGGTGGTGAAGAAGGAGACCACCATGCGCCGGTTGCGGCGGGTGTAGTTGATCCCGGTCCACAGGTCGGAGTGCTTGGCCAGGATGGAGTAGTCCTCCTCGTGCATGCAGATGCCGTTGCGGATCTCGCGCGGGTTGCCAAAACCGTCGGCGATCACGGGCGAGAGGTAGGTGATCTCGCCCAGGCAGTCGCAGCCCAGTTCCAGCGAGTTGGCGTACTGGCCCACCAGGTATTCGCCGGTGTCGAAGTAGTTCTGCCAGGAGCGCACCGGCGACGGGTCGCCGTAAGGGACCACCATTTCCGCGATGGATGCCCGCTTGATGATGGAGCGGGTGCGGTCGCCGTCCTGGAAGCCGATGTTGTGCAGCACCACGCCCTCTCGGACGTCGAAGCCGACGTCGAAAGACCACTTCTCCCACTCGATGTGGTTGCCGCCGGTGACCGTGAAGCTGGGGCCCTCGGGCTGGGTGATCTCGATGGGCTTCTGCGTGGTGCGGAGCTCGCCGGTCAGGTCCGGATCCGTGTAGTTGCCGTGCTCGGCCGGAACGGGCATGGCACCGAAGTCCAGCACCTGGTCCACGGTCTTGTTCACGATGTCCACGTAGGCCACCAGCCCGTCGATCGGGTGTGCCCAGGCGCTGTCCTCGGGGAAGTTCTGGTAGAAGGCCAAGCCGCGCAGGATCCGCCGGCCCTTCTCCTCCGGATACTCGAACACGCCGGCAGAGAGCGGAGCGACCCGCACCTTGTCGATCTCCAGACCGCGCTCGGCGATGGCTTTCAGCCATCGCTCATCGGTGGAGAGGATCGCTTCAACAACCTCGAACTCCTCCTCCAGCACCGGCAACTCGCCGGTCACCGAGGTATCCAGCTCGGCCACCGTCAGGACCTTGCCGGAAGTGACGGAGACGGTCACGTCCTTCGGCGCGGCACCGGTGACATCGAGCAGGAAGGCGCGGAAACGCCGGTCTTCGGTCGCTTCGGCTCCGCGGCGCGGCGGGTCCAGCAGCCCGAGGTAGGCGAAGCGGGTGTTTTCCCCCGCCAGCCCCGCCTCGGCCAGGATGGTGCGGACGGCGGTGATTTCTTCGGCGGAGGCCAAAGCATAGGAGGAAACAGTGGCGGCAGCAGCGGTGGTCATAGCGGCCCTTTCACGAGCAACGGGAAAACGCGGGCCGGAAAGCAGCTGTGAGCGACACCACGTTCTTTTTTCTATGTTCGTAGAGAATAACCCTCAGTAGGATTCATGGCAAGGGTTTTTTCTACGCACGTTTTATCAGGAGGCTGCCGGTGCCGAAGATCGTCGACCACGACCAACGCAGGATCGAACTGGTCCAGGCTACGTGGCGGATCATCGCCCGGTACGGCATTGACGGTGCCACCATGCGTGAAATTGCCGCGGAAGCGGGCTTTGCCAACGGCGCCCTCAAGCCCTACTTCCCCACCAAGGACGACCTGCTGGCCTTTGCCTTCGGCTACGTTTTCGACCAGACAAACCGGCGGGTGGCCGATTCCATCCGCGGCCACAGCGGCCTGGACGCCCTGCGCCGCTACTGCATGGAAGTCCTGCCGGTGACAGACGTGACCATCAGCGAGGCCCGGCTGGTCATCCCCTTCTGGCAAAAGGCCCTCAACGACCCGGACAAGGCCGCACTCCATGCCGACTCGATGGAACGTTGGCGCGTGGACTTCATGCGCTTCCTCGCCGAGGCGCGGGAGGCTGGCGAGGTCCACACCCAGGCCAGCGATGACGTACTGGCAGGGCAGCTCATGTCCTTCCTGTTGGGCGCACAGATCACGGCTTCCCTTACCCCGGACCACCACTCCCCCGAACAGTTGATTGAACATCTGGACAGCTGGCTCCGCATGGTCGGGGCGGATTCCTGATCCACTTCTTTTTTCGCCGGTTGTGGAAAATAGATGACAAGGCGGCGGAGCAGGCGCTATGGTATGGGGACTGTGTCGTGAGACACACCTGATCCAGGTTCCAAGCGAAGGGGCCACCGTGACGCTTACCTATCC
Organism: Arthrobacter sulfonylureivorans; assembly: GCF_022637435.1. Lineage (NCBI taxonomy): Bacteria > Bacillati > Actinomycetota > Actinomycetes > Micrococcales > Micrococcaceae > Arthrobacter > Arthrobacter sulfonylureivorans. The sequence continues at coordinate 1,654,074 of NZ_CP093326.1, read as the reverse complement.
CGAACGCAGCACCCACAGCCAATCGGGCACTGCCAGCGACTTCCGCGGCTCCGCGCCTTCAGCCGTGCAGGTCGCCGAAGCCCACTCGTTCTCCGAGTGGAACACGCTCATTTCCGAGTCCTTTGTGCCCCTGCAGGCCCGCACCAACTCCCCCACCGGTTTCCGCGGCCGCCTGCGGTCCCGCGTCCTCGACGAATTGTCGGTAGTGGAAGTGACCGCGAACAGCCACAAAGTGCTGCGCACGCCGGGCCTGATCACTCGGTCCGACCGCCTCTACTACAAACTCAACCTGCAGCTGTCCGGCACCGGCATCCTGATCCAGGACAACCGCGAAGCCGCCCTGCGGCCGGGTGATCTGGCCGTCTATGACACACACCGGCCCTACACCTTGGAGTTCGACGACGATTTCCGCACCCTGGTGTTGATGTTCCCGCACGACGCGCTGGATCTGCCGACGGAGTCGGTGGCCGAACTGACGGCTGTCCGGATGGCCGGGGATGCCGGCATCGGCCGGATGATCAGCCCGTTTATGGTGCAGCTGGCGGACAACCTTGAGCTACTGTCGGGCCCCAGCGGCCACCGGCTGGCCCATAACGCCGTAGACCTGCTGGCAACCTTGTTCGACAGCGAGCTGCACAGCGGGGACGGGCCGCCGCAGCGCGGCCACCACAGCGAGTTGCTCGCTCGTATCCGCCAGCACATCGAAGCGAACCTGGGCGACCCGGAGCTGTCACCGGCAGCCATCGCCGCAGCCCATTTCATCTCCACCCGGCACTTGCACAGCATTTTCCACGACGCCGGCACCACGGTGGCCGGATGGATCCGCGCCCGCCGGCTCGAGCGCTGCCGCCGCGACCTGCGCGATCCGCTACAGGCCGACCGCGCAGTCGGTGCCATCGCGACCCGCTGGGGCTTCACCGATGCCGCCCATTTCAGCCGGGTCTTTCGCGGTGCCTTCGGTGTCCCGCCCAGCACGTACCGGCGCACCTGACCGCGCCGCTTCCCGCAGCGGCCTTGGGTGGGAGCCCATAACGAGGAACGCAGCAGGCAGACCCGAACCAGGTGCGGGCCCGTCTGCTGGGAAGTGTGCGGAACGGACGACGCCTGCCGCTAGCGGCCCGCGAGGGCTTCCAGGAGCTGGCGGAACGCCGACAGGTTGCGCGGGGCCGTGCCCGGATCCCGGGAGGCATCGATGCCTGCTTCCCGGATGGCTCCGATCAACAGGCCGGCAATGGCCTCGATGTCGAGTTCGGCGCGGAGGCCGCCCTTGTCCTGCTCGTTGCGAAGCTCGCGGACAAAAGTATCCAGCGTATGCTTCGACGCGCTGCCCCGCCGCCTGCCGATGCCGAAGTGCTGGGGTCCGGAGACGTTGTAGAACAGGCTCAATTCACGGCGGGCGGCCAAGTCGAGCATCGCCCGCGGGTAGGCGCAGAGCTTCTCGATCCAATCGTCCTGCCCGGCGGCATCGCGCTCAGCAGCGTCGATGAGATCCTGCCCGATGGTCCGGTAGGCCTCGGACATCAGATCCGTCCGGCCGCCCGGAAAATGGGCGTACAAGGTTGCCCTTGATGTTCCGGCACGTACCGTGATCCGATCAATGGTGGCGGTCTTGGCGCCTGCAGCATCGATGATGTCGATCGTCGCGCGCACCAGGTCTTGGCGGGTGCGAAGTTGTTGCCGTTTCCGCAGCGGAAGCGGCTCTGGCAGTTCGGGTACGGTCCCCTGCCCGGGGGCGCGGTCCATGGTGGTGTGCTCCTGTTCCGCGGCGCTCATACCCGCGCCGCCGGCTGCCCGGCTTCGGCCAGCAACGCGGCGTCCAGTACGTCGATAACCCGGTCCAGTTCGTCCCCTTCGATCACCAGCGGCGGACGGATCTTGAGAATGTTCTCGTTCGGTCCGATTCGGCTGATCAGGATGCCGGCACCCACTAAAGCTTCGACGATCCGCTTAGCCAGGTCTCCGTCGGGGCCTCCGGCGCTGTCGACGAGCGCCAGTCCGAAGAACAGGCCGCGCCCCTTGGCCGCTGCTGCCCTCGGATGGCGCTCGACGAGCTCGCCCAGCCGCGCCGCTACATGCCGTCCGAGTTCACCTGCACGGGCAACCAGCCCCCGGTCGATGATCTCGTTGAGCACGGCGTGGCCGGCAGCGGCTGCCGCAGGTGTGCCCGCGAATGTATTGAAATACATGTTGGTGCTGCTGAATGATTCGAGGACGTGCTCGGTGGTGACGACTCCACCCAGCGGGTAGCCATTGCCCAACGGCTTACCCAGGGTCACCACATCGGGCTTGATTCCCGTGGCCTGATGGCCCCACCATTCGTCGCCCAACCGCCCGAGGCCGGTTTGCACCTCGTCCGCGATCACCAGCCCTCCGGCTGCCCGGACCCGTTCAGCCAGGCCCTCAAGGTAGCCCTCGGGCACGCGGGGCAACCCCTCGGTGGAGAATGCCGGCTCAATAAGGAGCGCCGCGACCCCGTGGCCCGCCTCCTGCAGTGAAGCAATGGCGGTGTCGACTGCGGCCAGGGCTGCCTGCAGCATATCGCCGGGGCGGCCAGCCTGGCCCTCCCCGTCAAGATCAGGAACGTGGATGGTCCGGACATGGTCACCGAGCGGTTCCGAAACCGTGAGGCCGGTGGTGAGCGCGGCCAGGCTGATGGTGTTGCCGTGGTAGCTGTGGTCCGTCACGATCATGCCGCTGCAGCCAGTCATGTGCCGTGCAATGCGCAGTGCCAGTTCGTTTGACTCCGAACCGCTGTTGGTGAAGTACACCCGGTCGAGTGGGGCGTCAAAGGTGCGCAGGAGCAGCTCGGCATAGTCCACAATCGGCGCACTGAGATAGCGCGTGTGGACGTTGAGCGTCTTCATTTGCGCGCATACCGCTTCGGCCACCCGCGGATTCGCGTGGCCGACCTGCGGGACATTGTTGTAGGCATCCAGATAGCGGCTGCCTTCGGCATCGACGACCCAGGCCCCTTCCCCCGAGACCAAGTGCAGCGGCCGGTCATAGAACAGCGGGGAATAGGGCCCGATGGTTGCCGCCCGGCGGTCCAGCAATTGCTGGTCCCCCACGGCCTGTCCCTTGGAATGCACCTTTGCCAGTGTGCCCGTGTAGTCGCGGCACATCTCGACGACGACCGGCAGGACTTCGGCCCGAAGGAAACCGCTCGTTTCATCGTCAGGACGATTGGCGGCCCACCCAAGGTATGTGAGCGCCCTCGCCAGGACGAAGGTATCCAATTCTTCGAGGGCCCGCTGCGGAATCTCCGCCGCCTTGCGGTAGCCGTCCAGCAGGGCGGCCCGGTAATCATCGGCGTGGGGATGCCGGTGGTACCAGAACAAGATGGTGGCCAGGTCGAAGAGCCACCAGCCCTCGCCAAAGTCATCGAAATCGATCAGAACGAAGTCACTGCCGGCCGCCAGCACGTTCTCCGGCGTGAAGTCGGCATGGATTACGCCAAAGAACTCGGGCGCAGTGCCCAGGCTGAGCAGGCGCTCGCGGATGCGCTTTTCGGCGGTATCGATCAGGCGGCGGTCCTCAGCTGTCCCGGCAAGCCGCCGCGGGTCGCCCCACAAAGCCCCGGGTCCGGTGAGTCCGTCCAGATCCCACGCTGGCCTGGAATAGCCGGGGATCTTCCCGATATGCCGGGAAGCGCTATGGAACCGGGCACAGATCTCCCCCAGCCGCGAGAAAACCCCGACAGTCAGCGCATCGGTCCCCATCCAGGCATCACCTGCATCGCCAAGCGGGCTGCTGTTGTCCACCCAGTGCTGGGCATCAATCTGGTAGGCCTCGCCGTCGCTGCCACTAACCTCGGCGAAAAGACCGCCGGAGACTGTCCGCACCACATCCGAAACGGGAACGCCTAACTGGTGAAGGGCCGCCATGAATGCGCCCTCGGTCCGGACTTCGTCGTCAGTTCGGTGCCCGAGCCTGTGGATCCTCACCGCGTAGGAGGCATCGCCGTCGGTCACGCGGAAAACAACGTTCTCGCGCTGCTTGACGAAGTCGATGGCGGCGCCGGGGCCAATGCCAAACATCGGCAGGGCGTTTCTGGCGATGGCCAGGGCTTCATCGCGGGTCAACTGCGTCATGAGACTCCTCGTACGGACGGGATGGGGGCTGTTCGGGCCGACTATACCGGCAGTTCAGGAAAAGGAGAATCCTTTGCAAGAAGTATAAAAAACAGACCGACAGTCTGCATTTCGGACCGCTCTTCCATTGCCCGGGATCTGTGACTACTTTGACTCATGTCCTCTTCAGCACAGCTGGCGGCAGGACACCCAACGAGTGGAGGAAAGCGGGAGTACGCATGTCATCGTCACCATCAGCCGGGACCCAGCTCCCCCGGCGCGTCCTCATCACCGGCGGTTCCTCTGGTATCGGGCTGGCGGTGGCGCAATTGTTTGTCCAGGCGGGTTCCGACGTCGGCATCTTGGGACGCGATCCGGGCCGGCTGGATGCAGCGCTGGCCGAACTCGGCAGCACAGGACCAGGGCGGGCGGCCGGAGTCTGCGCGGATGTCGCAGAAGATCCGCAGGTGGACAAGGCGGTGACCGATCTGGCCGGGCAGTTGGGTGGTCTCGACGCGCTCGTCACCTGTGCCGGCATCGAAGGCGAAATGGGAGCGGCCTGCGAGGACGTCACGGCGAAGAGCTTCCGGGAAGTACTCGACGTCAACGTTGTCGGCACCTTCCTGGCAGTCAAGCATGCCCTGCCCTACCTCAAGAAGTCCGCGGGCAGCAGCGTGACGATGGTCGGCTCTGACTCCGGTTTCGTCGCGGTGCCGGGCATGCTTGCGTACAACGCGTCGAAAGGCGCATTGGTCCAGATGACCCGCGCCCTCGCCGTCGAACTCTTCGACGAGCACGGCATCCGGGTCAACAGTGCCTGCCCGTCCATTGTTGACACACCACTGGCCCGGCGCGGCCTCGGCGACGAGGCCATGGACCAGCCGTCCTTTCCGCTGCAGTCAGCCGAGGACATTGCCTGGACGGTCAGCTACCTGGCCTCACACCGTTCGCGGGCGGTCAACGGGGTCAACCTGCTCTCCGACTTCGGCTACACCGGCCGTTCGTCCTTCCCTGCATAAAGGGCTGCAGCCGCCGCTCGGCCCGGCCAGCTTACGGCGCGCATTGTCTAACTTCATGCACGGAATGACAAGCCGGAACTGCTGTTTCGGGTCCACACTGGCTCTATTAGTCCGGGAGCGTGGTTCGTTTCCGATATTCACCACAACTCATTCGATTGGAGTTCTGTTGTCTGAAAAACAGACCGAGGTGTTGGCACGCAACCAGCTCGGAGTAAGTTCGATCGTCTTTCTCGTACTCGCTGCGGTGGCTCCAGTCACTGTGCTCATTGTTGTGCTCCCGCTCGCGATCGCGCACGGCAACGGCGGCGGTGTTCCCGTCGCGATCCTTATGGTCGCAGCGGCCCTGCTGCTCTTTGCGATCGGCTACGCACAGATCACTAAGGAGCTGACCAACGCTGGTGGCTTCTACGCGATCGCGGTGAAAGGCCTGGGCAAGACTGCGGGCCTCATCACTGGCATCATCGCCACGATCGGTTACAACGCCTTCGTGGCCGGCGCCCTTGGAACCATCGGCTTCTTCGCCGGCATGGTCGTCATGCCCGAACTCTTCGGTGAGGCGTTCACGCTCGATTGGTTCTGGACCGGTTTGGTGCTCTTCGTCATCGTTTACATGCTCGCCATCTCAGGTATTCATGTGAGCGCCGTCGTTTTGGGTGTCGCGCTCGTGCTCGAAATCATCATGGTCTTCGTGTTCGGCTTCTCCGTGCTCTTCCAGCAGGGCTTCAATTTTTCGGTGTTCGCGCCTGAAATCGTCATGGGCGGATCATTGTGGATCGGCCTGCTGCTCGCGGCCACCGCGTTCATCGGCTTCGAGGCAACGGCGCTCTTCGGTGAGGAAGCGAAGGATCCGCACAGGACCATTCCCAAAGCGACCTACGCGTCCATCATCATCATCGGTCTCATGCATGCGTTTGCCGCATGGGCGATCGTCAGCTCGATCGGTCCCGACATCGCGCAGGCGACGGCAATTGAGCATCTCGAGGCGGGCGACCTCACCCTGATGCTCATCGACAAGCATCTTGGGCCAGTTTTCGTCGTCATCGCCCTGGTGCTCGTCGTGGTCAGCCTCTTCGCCGCGCAGCTGGCATTCCACAACTCGGCCGGACGCTACCTCTACTCGCTCGGTCGCGCACGTGTGCTGCCGCGGTGGCTGGCTAAGACCAACTCGAAGGGAGCGCCGCAGCGCGCGCTGCTGACCAACCTGATTTTTGCATTAGTCATCGCGGCGATCTTCCGTTTCGCCTTCCCGGATCTGCCGTCGATCCTCACACTCGTTCCGGTGGGTCTCGGCTTCGCGACACTCTCGATCATCATCGTGCAGGCGATCGCCGCCCTTTCAGTCGTCGTCTACTTCCGCAAGAAGCGCGACCCGCGACTCTGGACGACCCTGATCGCACCGGCCATTGGCTTTATCGCGCTCGCGGTCTTCAGCGTCATGGCGATTGTTCAGTTCCCGCTCGTCGCAGGTTCCGAGGAGCCCTATGTGCTCGTGCTGCCGTGGATACTCGTGCTCGCTGTCGTCGGCGGCATCGTCTACGGCGCTTACCTCAAGTCTAAGAAGCCTGAAGTGTACGCAGGTCTCAGCGACGATCTTGAGAAGTTCGACGATTTGCTCGTCGAAGATGCGGACACTCTCAGGAAATAGCGCCGCCTCTCGATATCCAAAAGGGTGGATGCCCCTGACGCCACGTAGTGCGCGTCAGGGGCATCCACCCTTTTCGGGAAAGCTATCTGTCCGGCCAGTCCACCCCGCGTCAAGACAACGCGCGCGCAGGCCAAAGCCCTTGGTGCCCACGCACTCCCCCTCGCTAGCTGCCGGACGGCCCTCTTCAGTGTGCGGGCGCGAGGGAAGCCGGATATAAGTGAACCCGTGCGACCACTCTCCGTGGCTCCGACACTGGCTCGAGCCTGGCAGCCTGGCACTGATGTCTACCTGAAGGCCAACGTCGCTGAGCTCAACCGGCGCAACGGATTCGGCGCCGACGACGGTTGAAGACAACCTAACCGGGGCCTTAGGCCGGGGTTAAACGAAAGGGCCGGAGCAGCAGGCGTTGGGGGGAATCCTGCGGCTCCGGCTCTTCCACGCCCGGACCCAAGTCCGGCCGAGCCGGTGCGGGCCCCCGTTCCGAGCCCGACCGTTGACACGAGCTTATCCGGGTAGCGGCACAGCCGCGATGGGGAGAACTACCCATCGCGCCCTAAAACGATTACCTGAGGCGACCACTATGATGCTGGCGGCTATCGCTACAGGGCACACCATGCGACCCGCGGCCACCCCCTGACGCAGCCCGCGGACCGACCGACGCAGTCCCCCGCTCGGTCGGCACAGTCCCCCGGCCCAGTTCGCCCATCCCTCGCCGATTGGGCCGTGGGAGAGGATACTGGAGGCCGTGGGACTGTTGAGCGGGACGCCTTCCCCTTTTGTCGATCGGTCCGATGCGGCGCATCAATTGGCGGCCGAATTGGCTGATTACCGCGGGCGCGACGACGTAGTCGTACTGGGACTGGCCCGTGGCGGCGTTCCGGTGGCTGCTGTTCTGGCGAAAGAACTCGCCGTCGACCTCGATGCCCTCATTGTCCGCAAGTTGGGGATTCCCGACCAACCGGAGGTGGCCTTCGGCGCACTGGCCGCCCACGGCGGGCACACCGCCGTCGTTATGGTGGACCACATTGTGGCCGAGCTGCGCCGCCGCAACTACAGCGAGCAGCGCCTCCAAGCCGTCCAAGCCGCGGAAGGAGCCGAACTGCAGCGGCGCCAGGAGGCGTATCTTCACGGACGGACAACAGAGGTGGGCGGCCGCACCGCCATCCTGTGCGACGACGGTCTGGCAACCGGCGCCACCATGAAGGCCGCGATCAAGGCTGTTCGGCAGAGCAAGCCGCGCGCGATCGTCGTCGCCGTCCCGGTGGGGCCCCCGCAGACCTGCGCAGAACTGGAAAAACTGGCCGACGCCGTCGTCTGCCTACGTCAGCCGCGGGGCTTTCGAGCCGTCGGCGAGGCCTACCGGCACTTCAACCAGGTCAGCGACGACGAGGTACTGGCCGCGCTCCCACGGTAGCTGCTGCCTGCAGCCGAGACAGCAGCGGACCGCCGCCGGTAATGCACCGACGGCGGTCCGCGTAGCTGTCCTTGCAATCCCTACTGGGAGTCGCGCGCCTCAGGGTGCTGCTGCAGGTACTCCTGGTGCGCAACTTCCACCCGCAGGTTCTTGCCCTTCGTCTCCTTGACCGAAGTTACGGCCGCGAGCGAGATGACGCAGAGCACCATAATGTAGATTCCAATGGAGATGGTGCTTCCCGTCGCGCCCAGCAGCACTTCGGCGATCAACGGGGCAAACGCGCCGCCAAGAATCGCGCCGATGGCGTAGCCGATGGATACGCCGGAGTAGCGGACGTGGGCCGGGAACATCTCAGCGTAGAGAGCCGACTGCGGACCGTAGGACAGGCCCAGCCCGATGGTCAGGACGAACATCGCGATGCCCATCAGCACGATGCTCGCGGTGTCGATCAGCATGAACATCGGGATCTGCCACAGCAGGACCCAGACGTAGCCAATCTGGAAAGTCCGGATGCGTCCGATCTTGTCGGAGAGAATGCCCCCGTACATGGTGAAGATCAACCAGCCGAAGGCCGCCAGCGTGGTTGCCAGCAGCACGGACGGACGGTCCATGCCCAGGCCGCCATCCTCCACCGGCTTGGTGGCGTAGGAAGCGAAGAATGCGATCAGCAGGTAACCGGCCGCGTTGTTGGCAATGAAGATGAGCGCGGTCTGGATGACTTCTTTCCAGTTGTGCTTGAACAACTGGCCCAGCGGAGCGGCCGATTCCTTCTTGCGATCCTGCATCTCCTTGAACACCGGTGACTCATCCACCGAGCGGCGGATGAAGTAGCCGACGAGGATCAGCACGATCGAGAACAGGAACGGTACGCGCCAGCCCCAGCTCATAAAAGCTTCTTCTGTCAGCATGGTACTGAGCAGCCACATCACGCCGGTGGCAAGGATCATGCCGCACGGAACACCGATCTGCGGGTACGCACCGAAGAAGCCGCGCTTGTTGACCGGGGCATGTTCGACGGACATCAGGGCAGCGCCGCCCCATTCACCGCCGGCCGAGAAACCTTGCAGGATGCGCAGGAACACCAGCAGGATCGGAGCCCAGATGCCAATCTGGGCGTAGGTCGGCAGCACACCGATCAGCGCGGTGGCTGCGCCCATGAGCACCAGCGTGAAGACCAGCATCATCTTCCGGCCAAGACGGTCACCGAGGTGCCCGGCGACGATGGCGCCGAGAGGGCGGAACAGGAAGCTGATGCCCAGCGAGGCCCACGCAACGATTTGCGCCAGGCCAGAACTCTCCTGCGACAACGGGGCAAAGTACAGGGAGGCCAGCACCAATCCGGCGGCTTGGGCGTAGATGAAGAAGTCGTACCACTCAATGGTGGTGCCAACCAAGGTGCCGGCGAGCACTTTGCGCTCTTCGCGGCGTGTGGCCGGGCTGATGTTGCCTGCCAACTCTTCTGACGTGGACATATTATTCTCCGTTGTGTTCACAGAACGGTATTTACCGAACGGTCGGTAATGTGACCCCAGCCATACTACCGGACAGTGATAGGGGACACATAGTGTCGTCATATCAATTGGGTAACGTCGCTCCGCTCGCCATTGCATCCCCACTCGCCTCCGCCCGCAGAGTGCCGCCCGCCGCGAACGTTCTATAGTTGGACACTTCGTCCTGATATAGAACAATGGAAGATGTGAGGCGTTGCACAGCCCCGTGACTCCGTCTCCAACAAAGCGCGCTCCCCAGTTACTCTTCCTAGGATGGTCCGATGAGCCAGACTCCCACCAAGCCCGCCGCGGCGCACTCGCAGACCCTGTCGCGCGGCATAAGAGCGCTGGAGATCCTAGCCGAAGCACAGTCGCCGATGACCATCGCTGAGCTGTCCGAAGCTTTGGAAGTGCACCGCTCGATCGCCTACCGGATCCTGCGCACACTTGAAGACCATTCGCTGTTGATGCGGGATACGGCCGGACGTGTGCAGGCGGGGCCAGGGTTGGCCGCGCTGGCACGCGGTGTGTCGCGCGACCTGCAGTCGGCGGCGCTGCCGGAGCTGACCACGTTGGCGAACGACCTGATGATGACCGCTTTTATCGCTGTCTGGGATCAGCACGATTGCGTCACGCTGGTCACGGTGGAGCCGCGGCACACAACGGCGCTGGTCCAGCATCCGGGCACGCGTCATTCCTTCGCCGCCGGAGCGCCGGGAATCGCCATCCAGTCGGCGCTGACCCGGGAACAGTGGGAGCAGCATGCACCGGGAGAACAGATCCGGCCTGAAGCCCAACTGGCCAAGGAAACCGGCTATGCCGTCAGCCACGACGAGGTCATCCCGGGTGTCTCCTCTGTGGCGGTGCCAGTCTCCGTTCCCGGACAACTGCCGGCGGCTATATCTGTGGTCTACATCCGCACCGATACTCCCGACCGGGAGATCGCGGCGGCCCTGAAGCGCTCTGCTGCCACCATCGAGGCAGAACTGCGCTGATTTGCCTCAGCGCCGCCGGCGACTGACGACGGCGGCGGCAACCAGGCCGAGCACCAACAGCATGCCCGCCGCGCCAATCGAGACCAGGAAGGCGCCGGAATGCCCCGAGGTTTCGGCCAGTGCACCGGCGAACGCCGAACCCAACGCCGAGCCGAGGACAACGCCGCTGGCCAGCAGCGTCATGATCGTGCCAAGACGCTCGTCCGGAGCGACCACGCTGCCAATGCCGTAGATGGTGACCATGGTCGGCCCGACGGGCACGCCGACCAGAAGCAGCACGAAAATCATCGGCAGCACGTCTTCCGGCAGCAGCAGCAAGAAGCAGAATGCCGTCATCAAGGCAGCACAGACGACCCAGCGCCGGGCATGCGTCCACCGCGCCGGCCAATAGGCGACAGAGAGGGCGCCGAAGGCCGACGTCAGGCCCAGCAGAGCGTACAGCAGGCCCGCCGCGTCGGCCGCTCCGAAGGTGCCGCCGAAGGCGCTGAGTGCGTTCTGGGTTGCCCCGAAGAACGTGCCCATGGCCACCATGCCCAGCACCGGGATGGCGACCAACGGCCAGTTGATCCGCACCGGAGTGGCGGCCGCAGCCGCTTCCGGATGCGCCTTGACCAGTTCGGGTGTCACCGGGACCACCGTGCGGTAAGTGGGGTGCACAGCAAAAGCGGTAACCATGGTGACGGTCAGGGCGGCGGCGAGCACGAAGGGCAGCCATGGCGCAATCAGCGCGGCCAACAGCCCGACCAGCGCCGGCCCCAACACGAACGTCAGCTCATCCGCCGTGCTTTCGTAGGACAGCGCCGTGTCCAGCGCAGGCTTATCGCTGCGCGTCATCGCCATCCAGCGCACCCTGGCCAGCGAGCCCACCTGCGGGCACGTGGCCCCGACGAGGAACGAGGCCGCCAGCACGGCTGCGGCTCCGGCCCCGCTGGTCCCGATGTAAACGCACGTCAGCAGCAAGCCAATGGCACAGGTGTGCGCCGCAGCGGCGATCAGGAGAACCGGCCGTTGGCCCGCTCGGTCCGCCAGATAGCCGAACAACGGCGCCCCCGCGGCCGAACCGATGCCCACCGCACCGGCGGCAAAGCCACCCGAGGCGTAGGACCCGGTGGTCACGGTGACCAGGGTCAGGGCTCCGACCGTCAGCATCGCCAGTGGCAGCCGGGCCAGGAATCCGATGGCCAGGAAGGAAGCGCCCGCCAGCCGGGCCAGCCGGGCGTAGCGGCCGAAGGGATTGCGTCGCTTGCGCGGACCGGCGGGAGCGCCGGTCGCGGAGTGTTGCCGTGCGGGCGCGCCTGAATCAGGAGATATCATACGTTTTTCCGTTGGTTCGAACCGCGCATCGTCCCGCCTCCCGATGCGCACAACCCGGATAACGCAACTATCATACCGGTGTCACGCCACGCCGGTGAGTACCGTACGAACGGATGAGCCGTGGCGTCCCTTCGTGACTTGAAGTTGGGCGCCGATCCGCTGCTTCATTTCTGCCACATGGCTGACGAGGCCAATCACCCGGCCGCCGTCGCGCAGTCCCTCCAAGGCGTCCATGACCTGTTCGAGCGCCTGCTCATCAAGGCTGCCAAACCCCTCGTCGACGAAGAGCGTTTCAATGTCCACGCCGCCGGCTTCGGCCTGGACGACGTCGGCCAGGCCCAGAGCCAGCGCGAGCGAGGCCATGAAGGACTCACCACCGGAAAGCGTCGCCGTGTCGCGCCGCTGCCCGGTCCATTCGTCACTGACGTGCAACCCAAGTCCGGACTTCTTGTTGCCGGATTTGGAATCGTCGTGGACCAGGCTGTACCTGCCGTCAGTCATCGCGATCAGACGTTCGGACGCCGCGGCCGCGATCTGTTCCAACCGGGCGGCAAGGACATAAGTGGTCAGCGTCATTTTTCGCTCGTTCTCGCCCAATCCCCTGACCGTGTCCGCCACCGACTGCAGCAGCTCGTGCCGTGCGGCAATCGGCGCCAGTCGGATTTGCTCCTCCTCGAAACCCCGGCGGTACGCTGCCAGCTGTTCCTGCGACGCTGCCAGCACGCCGTGCCGCACCTGGTGCTCTCGAACCTTGCGGTCCAGGACATCGGCCTGATCGCGTGCCTCGTCCAATTCCCCGGCCCCCGGCAACGCCACTCCGTTCTCGAGGGCGGTGCGGGCGCGGATCACTGGTTCGGAGGACTCCAGCACCACCAACCGCTGCCCGGCTTCGATGTGGGCGGTGTGGCGCCGCTCCAGTTCCTGCTGCTGTGCCGGCGCCAGTAGCGACACCCGGACTTCTTCTTCCGTGGCGAAGTTGGATTGGTCGATCGCCGAGGCAAGCTCGGCTTCCGCCTGATCCAATGCGTTGCCGCAATGGCGGTGCTGCGCGAGGATCCGTAAGGCATCGGCCAGCAGCTGGTCCAGGCGGGACAAGGACGCCGCATGATCGTGCAGGCTGCCCCCATCAGGCAGCGCATCGTGCAGCTTCCGTTCCAGCTCGTCCGTGCGTTCCCTTCCGGCTTTGAGTTCGGAATCCGCGCTGGCCTTGGCCACGGCCAGGGCCGAGAGCTGCTGCCCGATCTCTTCAAGCTGCTGCGTCGTAGCGGCTGAATGTTCCTGCAACTCGCGACGCCGGTCCCGCACAGCCACGGCGTGGTCCAGGCTGGCTCGGGCAGTGGCCACGGCCGCAGCGGCTTCGGTGGCATCGGTCGCCCCGCCGCGGGAAACCAGGGCGGAAAGCTCCTGTTCCAGGTCGGCGCAGGCCTCGCGTGCCTCGGTGTAGAGTGCTTCCGCGGCCGCGTGTTCATCCCGGGCCGCGGCTTCCTGCTCGCGGGTGACCAGTCGGCCGGAGGCTGCCACTGCTGGTTGCGGGTGCTCGATCCCGCCGCACACTGGGCAGGATTCTCCCTTGGCAAGGGTGGCAGCGAGTTCGGCTGCGGCCTGGTCCAAGCGCTGTTCAAGCAGGGACAACCAGGCTTCCTTGCACGCGAGTTGCCGGGTGTGTGCTGCATCGCGGCGGGCGCGCGCCGCTTCTGTCTTGGCCCGACATGCGGCATGATCGGCCACCGCTTCCCGGACGTGCTGGGCTTGTTCAAGGCGCTCGGTGAGCAGGCCGATGTCCGGTGTCTCCGCCAGTGCGGCCAGTTGCTCCTGCAGGCTGCGGCCGGTTGCGGCGTGCTGTTCGCGGTCAGCGGCGGCAGCAGCCAGGTCCAGCGCCAACTGCTCCGCGCGTCGCTCGAACCGCTGCACCTCGGAACGGGCCGATTGCAACCGCTGCTCTTCGGGCAGCAGAGCCCGGATTCGCCCAAGTTCGGCAGCGAGCCGGCCCGCCGCTTCGTCGAGCACCGCCTGTCCGGCATGGTCGGGTTCCGGACGGCTGGGAACGAACGCCGGATAGAGCGGATGGGTCTCTGCCGCGTCGATCCGGTCCAAAAATTCCTTGGCGGCGCGTTCCATGGCGAGCGCGGCCTGGTCGCGATGGCGGATCGGCGATGCCAACAATTCCGCCGACCGGTGCGCCACCAGCGTGTCGACCAACGCGGCATGGCCGTCTGCGGCTTGGCGGTGCTCAACGGAGAGTTTCTCCAGCTCGGCCAGTGCCGCGCGGTCGGCGAGTGCCAGCTCGCGCCGCCCGATGGTTTCCCGCAGTCGGCCCAGGTCTTCCTGTCCGCGGGTGGCCGCGTGCTGGACCGAAGCGGCAGCGGAGGCAATTGACGACTCAAAGGCAGCGATCAAGTCCGCGGCAGCCAGCGGCTGGGTCGGCATGTCCTCGGCAGCCAGGTGCCGAGCCGCTTCCTCCGTTGCCCGTTCCACGAGTTGATCCGCTCCCGCGACGGCGGCCTGATAAGCCGAACGCGCCTTGGCCGCCTCGTCCGCGAGCGTTTGCTCCACCGCCTCGTAGCGGTCGGTTGCGAACAGCCGCTGCAGCAGCGGCCGGCGCTCTTTGGCGTCGGCCCGCAGGAATGCAGCAAAGTCGCCCTGCGGCAGCAGAACCACCTTGGTGAACTGTTCAAGGCTCATGCCCAGGACGGACAGCAGTTCGGCGGCGGCCTCGTCGTTGCGGCCGCTTTTCTGGACCCACGCGCCGTTCACCTTTTCGCGCAGCAGGGTGTGCGCCTGTTCCGTCACCGAACCGGACCTTGCCCGGGACGATGGACGCTCCCATTGCGGGTTGCGGGTCACTTCGAAGCGGCGGCCGCGCGCCGAAAATTCGCAGACGACTTCGGGTTCCGTCTCCGGCTCGGCGTGGTCGCTGCGCAACCGCTTGCCCTGCTGGCGCGCGCCGGGAACGGACCCGTACAGCGCAAAACAGATGGCGTCCAGGATGCTGGTCTTGCCGGCACCGGTCGGGCCGTTGAGCAGGAACAGTCCCTGCGAGCTGAGCTCGTCGAAGTCGATGGTTTCCCGGGCCGCGAAGGGCCCGAAGGCTTGTATTTCCAGCCGGTGGATCCTCATGCCGATACCTCCGCCGCCTGCACGGCCTGCAGCGCGTCTGCCAGCAGGGCCCGTTCGGCTTCGTCGGCCGGCCGCGAGCGCACGTGGTCCAGGAATCCACAGCAGACCTGCAGATCATCCTGGGCCTTGGCGATGCGCTGGCTGTAGCTCATGGTGTCCCGCCGCGGTCCGGAGGCTGGCTCAAAGCTCAGCACCAAGGTGTCCGGGAAACGTTCGCGCAGACGTTCCATGGCCTTCAACGGCCGTTCGTCGTCCGTGATGGTGATCTGGCAATAGGCATCTTGGGCCCAAGCGTGGTCTGCGGATTCCAGCAGGTCCCGCATGCTCCCCTTGAGCACGGCGAGCTTGCGCTGGGCGGGCCAAGAAACGTCTTCAACGGAGCTGAGCCCGCCCGCAGTGAACTCAAGAATGATGCCGCCCTTCTCATGCCCGGCCTCGGAGAAGGAATACGGCAGGGGCGAGCCGGAATAGCGCACGGTTTCGCTCAGCTTCTGCCGTCCGTGCAAGTGTCCCAGCGCCACATAGTCAAGACCGTCGAACAGGTCCAGCGGAACCGCTCCCACTCCCCCGATGCTCAGGTCCCGTTCGCTGTCCGAGCTGATACCCCCGCTGGCGAATGTGTGCGCCATGACGAGGGAATAAACGGGCCCACCTGCCTTCCGCTGTGCAAGGTCGGCACGGATGCGGCCTAGTGCCGACCGCGTCACTGCGGTATGGCTGGGAGCCGCAGCCCCAAGCTCTTCCGCGCACATCCGCGGTTCGAGATACGGAATTCCGTACACGGCCAAGGTGGCCCCGCCAAGGTCCAGCTCCACCGGGTCTGCGAGTTCGTCCAGCCGGGTGCGGACGTGGACGCCGCCGTGGGCCAGAATGCCGGATCCAAAACCCAACCGGGTGGCCGAATCGTGGTTGCCGCTGGTCATGATGACGGCGGCTCCGGCGGCACGGATGCGAGACAGCGCTTCGGAAAAGAGGTCGACAACATCCACGCCGGGCAAGGCACGGTCGTACACATCGCCGGCGATCAACACTGCATCGATGGCCTCGTCCCGCACGGTTTCCAGGAGCTGGTCGACGAATGCGCGCTGCGCCTCCAGCATCCCGACGCCATGGAATGAGCGGCCCAGATGCCAGTCCGACGTGTGCAATAACCTCATGCTTCAAAACTATCCGTCGGTCAGGACAGTTTCGGACAAGCGCAACGGCACGCCCCGAAATCGGGACGTGCCGTGGTGCTTGGAGCATTCGGTTATTCGGTGTCCGGGCGGGGCTGGTTCGGCTTGCGGTCAAAGAAATCGCGGGCTTCGGCCGCGCCCTGGTCGTCCGCAGGCGTCGGCTGGTCCGGCTGGTCGTCCACAGCGACGTCGGGAACATCACTCCTGCCGGCAGCCGTCCCGGCGACCGCGCCCTCCACAGGTGCGTCGGCAGACCCAACCGGAGCACCGCCGTCGTCCGTCTTCCTCCGCGATCCCGGCGCCATCTCGGCACTGCGGTACAGCAGCCCGGCGATCACGGCACCGAGCAGCGGAGCCACCCAGAACAGCCACAGTTCGCCCACCGCGCTGGGACCGGCGAAGTACACCGCGGCGGTGGAACGGGCAGGGTTCATGCCGGCATTGGAGATCGGCAGCATCACCGCGGTGAGCACGGCGACGGCCGTGCCGACGGCATAGGGTGCGCTGCGCAGCCGGTCGCGGGACGAGGTCGCGCCCAGGTAGACGGCCACCAGCAGGCCCGTCGCGATGGTTTCGGCCAGGAAAACGCCGGCCATCGAGAAGCCCAATTCATCGCCGCTGGCAAAGCCGTTGGCGATGGAAGCGAAGACGCTGGCCGACTGCGCGCCGGCGGGATGGCTGCCAATAATGACCCACAGCACCACGGCGGCCAGCGACATGCCGACCAGCTGCGCCAGGATATAGGGCAGAACCGACTTCCAGGCGGTGCGGCCGGCGAGCGCGCTGCCCAGCGTGATGGCCGGGTTGAATTGGCCGCCGGAGATGTAGCCGAAGGCGAGCATGCCGGCAATAACCGCAAAGCCGAAGCCGAAGGGAACGCCGAACGCGCCCTGCGGATTGAACATGCCGATCCCCAGCGCACCGAAAAACAGCAAGAACGAACCTGCCAGCTCGGCACCGATCCGGGCCGAGTAGCTGCGTCCTTCGCCGAGCCGGGGTGGGGCGGCGGGGACGGCCGGGGCCGGTGCCGCCGGGTGGGCTGCTGCCATGGATATTGTCCTTCTGCCGGGCCGGCGGGACGCCGGCGATTGACTCAAAACTACTCCACTCTGTCACCGGGTTCTGGGAGAACCCTGAACGCTTCCGGGGAAGCCCAGCCGGGCGAAATGTCCGAATGCACGCCTAAGCTGGTAGTCGTGACTACCGACGCCCCGCTTCCCGCTTCCCGGTCCGATGCCCCCACTGCCCACGTTGTACCTGACTACGCCTCGCGGGTGCGCGGCTGTCTTCTGGGCGGCGCGCTGGGAGACCAGCTGGGAGCAGCCGTTGAATTCGACTCCTTCGACGAGATCGCCGGACGAGTCGGGGCCGACGGTCTGCGCGACTTCTCGCAGCTGCCGGAGCCGGGGCATTTCGGCGACGACACGCAGCTGACGCTGTACACGCTGGACGGATTGACCGAGGCCCTGGAGTGGGCCAACGCCGGCACCGCCGCGGACGAAGCCGCCTGCCTGTGGCTCGCCTACCTCCGCTGGTACGCCACACAGGAAGGCCGCTTGCCGGAGAACGCGCCGGCGCCGCAGCCGCGCTGGATCGACGGCCAGTCCGTCCTGCACGCGCGGCGCGCTCCGGCCGAGGCCTGCCTGTCCGGACTGGCCACCGGCGAGATGGGAACCCGGTCCCGTCCGGTCAACCCGGACGCTTCAGACGGCAGCACGGTGACACGCTCCGCGCCCTTCGGACTGCTGCCGTTCGTCGAGGACCAGACCGTCCAGCGGCTGGCGACCGACGGCTCTGCCCTCACCCACGGCCATCCGGCGGCACACCGCAGCGCGGCCACCGTGGCGACGTTGATCCGGCTGCTGGTGCATGAACAAGCCACGCTGCCGGGTGCCGCCGTGGCCATGCTGGCCCGCACCGAGCAGGATGCCGGAGCCGCCGAACTGGCCGGCCGGCTGCGCGCCGCCGTCGAGCTCTCCGCCCGCGGTCCGGTGGCACCGGCCGCCCTGACCGCGGCACTCGGCACAGGCAGGGAGGCCGAGGAAGCTCTCTCCATCGCCCTGTACGCGGTGCTGGCTACTGCGGACAGCACGACGCCGGAACAACACTTCCGCAGGGGCGTCGCCGCGGCGATCAATCACGACGGCGACAGCGACGCGACCGGCAGTCTCGCCGGTAACCTTTTGGGCGCCCGTTACGGCGAAGCTGCTTTGCCCGCCGAATGGCTTGCCGCGCTGGAGGGACCGGAAGTCATCCTCGGCATGGCCAAGCGCTTCCTGGCCCAGACGCAGGGTTAAGGCATGCGCCACGACAGCCACCCGGCGGTCCTGTACCGGCAGGACGGCAAGACGATCATTGTGACCGGCGCCAGTGCCGGACTTGGCTATTTCGCAAGCGAGCAGCTGGCCGCGGCCGGAGCCACGGTAGTGATGGCCGCACGGAATGAGGCCCGCGGCCGCGCTGCCATGGAAGCCGTCCGGAGCCAGGTGCCCGGAGCAGACGTGCGCTTCCAGCAGCTCGATCTGGCTAGCCTGGACTCGGTCCGGCAAGCCGCGGAGGAACTGGCCGGCCTTGGACGGATCGACGCCCTGCTGGCCAATGCTGGCGTGATCGGCTCCCAGGAGCTGCAATTCACCCCAGACGGCTTCGAGCTGCAGTTCGGCACCAACCACCTGGGCCACTTCGCACTGATCGCCAGGCTGATGCCTGCACTGACCCTCAGCCACAGCCGCGTGGTTCATGTGGGCAGCATCAGCCACCGCTGGGTACGCCCGGACTTCCGCCGCGCAGCACTGCCGGCGAAGTACTCCAGCTACCGGTCCTACGCCTTGTCCAAGCTCGCGGTGATGAGTTTCGGGTTTGAGCTGGCCCGCCGGCTGGAAGCGGCGGATTCGAAGGCCTCGTCCGTGGTGGCGCATCCGGGTTACGCCCGGAGGTACTTCACGCCCGACCGGCCCGGCCTCCAGCTCTCACAACCGGCCAGTCGCTGGCAGCGGCGTCTGTACGGCCTGGTGGCGCAGGGCAAGGATGCTGGAGCGTGGCCGCTGGTACAGGCGACGGCTGGCGACGGCGTCCGAAACGGCGACTATTGGGGGCCCGACGGACGCTTCCAACTGACCGGGAACCCCGCCGTCGTTGCGCCGGAGCGAAATGCCCGCGAGCGCAACGCTGCCTCCCGGCTGATCGACCTGTCCGAAGAGCTCACCGGGGTCCGCCTGCGGCTCTGACGCCGGGCGCTACCAGTCAGGCGCTGTGTGCGGGACGCATTCGGTCAGGCGCTGTGTGCGGGCCAGCGTCCGCCGATCATCTGCAGGAACTCGCCCTCGGATAGCACCTCGATCTGCTGGCCCTTGCCATGCAGCTGCAGCACCTTGTGCGCCTTGGCCGTCACCCGGCCGCTCTTGAGGTCGGAGGCGACGAAGCCGTCTCCGACCACCAGCACCGTGGTTTTGCGGGTCACGTTGCTGGCCGGTCGCGCACCCAGTTCCGCGGCGCGGTTCTTAGCCTCTTGGCGGGAGAGGCCCAGGTTACCGGTGAAGACCACGGTCTGGCCGTAGAGCGGGTGGGAGTCGTCGGCGTCCTGGTTCGGCTCCGGATTGCTGCCCTCGTCCGGCCAGTAGGTCCAGGCGGAAGACGGTGCCGCACCACCGGCAGACCCCAGCTCCTGGCGTTCCAGCGCCGTCCGCGTGGGTTTCGAGACAGCTGCTGTTCCGTGGATGTACGCCTCAAGGCGTGTGGTGCGCATCTGCATAGCTGTCAGCAGGTCCGGAATGCTTCCGGCCGTGTTCCGGCTGGCAATGTCGATCATGATGCCGGCGCAGGCCCGTGCGTCCGCCACGGCGTCGTGGTGGTTCAGCAACGGCACGCCGGCGGCTTCTGCCACGAACGGGAGCGAATAGGACACCAGCGAATAGCTGCGTCGCGACAGGATGACTGTGCAGGCGTAGTCGTACGCCGGGCCGGAAAGTTCAGAGACTTCCAGTGCCGACCGGATAACCCCCATGTCGAAAGCGGCGTTGTGGGCGACCAGCATGTCGGTGCCGATGAAATCTGCCATGTCGGCGAACAGTTCCCCGAAGCGGGGCTTTGCCGCAACCATTCCTGCGGTAATGCCGTGGATCTGGACATTCCGCGGATCGAATTGGTCAAAGCCTTCCGGCGGGCGCATCAGCCACGAGGCTTCCTCGATGATCCGGCCGCCACGGACCTTGCTTAAGCCGACGGAGCATGGCGAGCCCCTGAACCCGTTTGCCGTCTCGAAATCGATCGCCGTGAAGTCAATTGCCACGGATCAACCCTAAGTGACGGCCAGGACAGTTCCGGCCCACCAACACGCAGCACGGCGGCTCCCGCTTGGTATGCGGGAGCCGCCGTGCTGCTGATGATGTGAGCGCTGATCAGGGCTTAGATCAGGGGGTCGCGCGACGCAGGGTCAGGTAGGACCCACCGGCGAGAACCGCGCAGAACAGCGCCGCCCAGGCGGAAACACTCAGCGGTGTCTGGCCCACGAACCACTGCCCCACCAGCGGCCACCAGCCTTGCCAGCTGGTCAAGCCCAGCAGGCCGATCAGGACCACGGCGATGGCGATCCATGTGAGCAACATCCCGGTGGCCTGCCAGCGCTTGTAGATGGTGGCAAACCAGAAACCGATCATGAATAGCGCCACCATGGCGATGAAGTAGAACAGGATCTGTACCACCGCATGCTCATTGGCGATCCAGTCCAGGGCATACAGCTGTCCGTTGAACCCCCAGCCATTGGTGGCAACTTCCACCAGGCCCAGCAGGTAGTAGAGCACGCTGATGACCAGGGCCACGGTGGCGAATAGTCCCACGGTGCCGATGTAGAAGGTCCTCCGGCTCACGCTCATGGCCTGTGAAAACGGGAACGTGAGGGTCAGTGACTGGATGCCCAGCGCCATGAAGTACCACATCACCGCCTGCGAGGCGCCGGAGTAGAACGTCTCGCCGCTGGCCGGAATCATCGCCCAGATGGCGAGGGTTATCAGGAAGGCGGACACCATGATGATGGCGGGGATCCCCAGGAAGGTCCACTTGTTGATCAGCTGCATGCGCGCAACGTTGACGACGCGGTTCATTTAAGGACCTCCAGTTCGGAATCGGTATCGACGACAGCATCGGTTGCTGCCATGGTCTTGCGCACCACCAACTGCTGGAGCGAGACCGGTGCCAGCTCCAGACCAAGTTCGGCTGCTTCGGCACGCTCGGCATTCGTCATCCGGCCTTCGACGGTCCACGAAGCCAGCGAGCCCAGCGACTCGCGGTGCAGCACCTCGCGGCCGGCCGCGAACGACTGGACCGCGGATGCGTTGCCCGCAACGGTGACGGCCGTGCCGCGGATCGCCTCGGCGTCGTCATCCATGATGATCCGGCCGCGGTCGATCAGGACCACGTGCTCCAGCAGGTTCGCCACTTCATCGATCAAGTGCGAGGAAAGGATGATGGTCCGCGGGTGCGCGGCAAAGTCCTCGACCAGCCGGTCGTAGAAGATCTGCCGGGCCACGGCGTCCAGCCCCAGATATGGTTCGTCGAAGAACGTGATTTCCGCGCGGGACGCCAGCCCGATGATCACGCCGACGGCGGAGAGCTGGCCACGTGAGAGCTTCTTGATCCGCCGATTGAGCGGCAGCTGGAATTCCTCGACCAACTGGTCGGCGAAAGCTTGGTCCCATTGCTTGAAAAACAAGGAGGCGGATTTGAAAGCCTGCCGCGCGTTGAAGTCGTCGGGGTACTTCTGCGATTCACGGATAAAGCAGATCCGGGACAGCACGCCGTCGTTCTCATAGGGGCGCTGTCCGAAGACCAGCGCTTCACCGCTGGTCTGGAAGCCCTGGCCGGTAAGCACCGACATCAGGGTGGTCTTGCCGGCACCGTTTCGGCCCAGCAGGCCGTAGATCCGGTTGCCTTCCAGGCGGAGGCTAACCTCGTCCAGCGCCTTGGCATCGCGGTAGGTCTTGGTCACCTGCCGCAGTTCTATGGCGGCGGGTGTGGTCGGGTTATTCATCGGGACACGCTTCCCTCTGTCATGTCGCTGGTGGACTCGGTGCGGTGGAGCATTTCTGTCAGCTGTGCGGTGCTGATGCCCAGTTTTCGTGCCTCCCGGGTCATCGGCTGGACGTACTCCCTGAAGAAGTCGTCGCGCCTTTGGGCTAATAGCCGGGAGCGGGCGCCGGCTGCAACGAACATGCCGATCCCCCTCTTCTTGTACAAAATCCCGTCATCCACCAAGCGGTTCACGCCCTTCGCTGCAGTGGCGGGATTGATCCGGTAGAAAGCGGCGAACTCATTCGTGGACGGCACCTGGCTTTCTTCGACCAGTGCCCCGTCCACGATGTCGTTCTCGATGAGCTCCGCAATCTGCAGGAAGATCGGCCTTGAATCGTCGATCACAGCCGCTCCTTCCAGGGACCCCGCACCGGCAATTCGGTGAAGGGGTTAGTTACTGATGTAACTAACCATACAACCTCGGAGGCACTTGTCAAGCAGACGTTGTGGCTATGGGAACGGACGTATGAGAGTCCGCGAGGGAACGGCAACTTCGGCGGACGCTCCACCGCGGCGAAGGTGCACTGCCGGGTAGCGAGCCACGGCAGTTTCAGACGAGCGCGGCCGGCGTGCGGGCGGGCCTGAAACGCCGGAGACGTCCATGACGAGCGGTTCACTTCCGGCAGCGTTGACCGGGCTTCAGCACGGGCAAGTGCCCGGACGACGGCGGGCTGCAGCCTACGGACCGTCTAGATTGCGGTGTGTGGGGAAGCTACGCTCTGCGCCGCGACGGCGGGCGAAAGTCGCTCAGTGCAGTTCGGAACGGTGCATCGAACTCAGCGGCTGAGCAGCAGGACAACTTCGAACCGCAGTAGGAATCCAGGGGCGACCGGTCAGCGGGCCGGGGTACTAGCTCCGGCGGTTCCGGATCTTACGCAACCTCGTGGTGACCCAGTAGAGCACCGCAAGAACGACGACGACGATGACGATCTTTTGGAAGATGCCCGCGTATTGTTCCACGATGTGCCAGTTCTCCCCTAGGTAGAATCCGGCAAACACGAAGATGGAGTTCCAGATCAGGCTGCCGGCGCTGGTCAGCAGCAGGAACTTGGCCACCGGCATGCGTTCAATTCCGGCGGGGATGGAGATCAGGCTTCGGAAAATGGGGATCATCCGCCCGAAGAACACAGCCTTGTAGCCATGTCGGTTGAACCAGGCCTCGACCTTATCCACGTCCTCCAGATCGATCAGCGGAAGCTTTGCGGCGATGGCCCGCATTCGCCTCCGGCCCAGCCACGCCCCCAGACCGTACAGCGCCCAGGCACCGAAGACCGAGCCCAGCGTGGTCCAGATCAGTGCCTCGATGAGGCTGAAACTGCCGCGGCTCGCAGTGAAGCCAGCCAGCGGAAGCACCACTTCACTGGGCAGCGGCGGAAAAAGGTTCTCCAGTGCAATGGCCAGTCCGGCGCCAGGGGCACCAATGGTCTCCATCAGGCCGACAGCCCAGTCGGCTACACCGGTGAGTGCACTGGTATCGCCGGAGGTTTGTGCGGGGATGTGGGCTGACAGGGAGGAAAGGCTCATCATGGTCATCGCTTACAAGTTTGCCTCACCGAACCCGATAGTCCGAACCGGACTCGGCTTCACCGCTAACGCAAAGGCGGTCGGAAGCTGTCGCCGTGACCAGCATCAGACCAGATCGATGGTGCGCCGGGTGTGGGGACTACGGCGGCGTTTCAGCCCTGCGCGTCGGCGGCACTTTGCCAACTATAGGCGCGCGTGGCGCCGGGGGTCGGCCACGCGTCTGGCGTCAGCGTCCCCCGCTCGTCCAGCCCGATCTCCTTCGGCCTGGACTCCTGGACTCCTGCCTCCTGGCGGCCATCCATACCTTCCGGCGCGCCGGTGTCACCGAGGTGCATCTAAGCAGGAAAGAGCGACACGGCCATTTGGTGGCTTGGGACATGAACGAGCCGATGCCAGAACAAGCGCGTAGCTGGGTTGCTTGGCTGGCCGGATGCGGGCGCGTCCTAGCGCAGTGCCGCCACCAGGTGCGGCAGCAGTGCGCGGAACGCTTGGCCGCGGTGGCTGATGGCGTTCTTTTCCTCCGGCTGCAGTTCCGCGCAACTGCGGTCCATGCCGTCTGGCTGCAGGATCGGGTCGTAGCCGAACCCTCCGGAGCCGCGGGGTTCGGTCAGGAGGACGCCGGCCAGGCGGCCCTCTTCGACGGCTTCCAGCCGCGGCGACACCATACTGGCGGCGCAGACGAATGCGGCACCGCGGTGCTCGGGCGCTATGTCGGCCAGTTGGGCCAAGAGGAGGCGGAGGTTGGCCTCGTCGTCGCCGTGTTTACCGGCCCAGCGTGCGGAGAAGATCCCGGGGGCACCGCCGAGCACGTCCACGGCCAAGCCCGAGTCGTCGGCCACCGCCACAAGGCCGGTGGCCTCGGCCACCGCGCGCGCCTTCAACAGGGAATTTTCCGCGAAGGTCAGGCCGGTTTCTGGGACGTCGGGCGCACCGGCTGCAGCCGCGTCGATCACCTGAGTGTCCACGTCGAGTCCAGGAATCTGGCCGCGCAGCAGTTCGCGCAATTCGCGCAGCTTGCCTTGGTTATGGGTGGCCAGGACCAGACGCGGTTCCCCGTCAGCCACGGATGACTTCTCCCAGCGTCTCCAAGAGCGTGTCGCGCTGGATCTGCGAGAGCTGGGCAGTGCCGGCCAGGGCCAGGTCCAGCAGGGCGTCGAGCTCTGCACGGTCGAACGGTGCGCCTTCGGCGGTGCCCTGGACTTCCACGAACTGGCCGGACCCGGTCACCACCACGTTCATGTCGGTTTCCGCGCGAACGTCTTCGACATAAGGCAGGTCCAGCATGGGCACGCCGTCGATAATTCCCACGCTCACGGCGGCCACGGTGTCGGTCAGGGGCCGGGCCGAACGGGCAATCAGTTTCTGCTCTTTGGCCCAATGCAGCGAATCGGCGAGGGCCACAAAGGCGCCGGTGATGGCCGCGGTGCGGGTCCCGCCGTCGGCCTGCAGCACGTCGCAGTCCAGCACGATGGTGTTCTCCCCCAGTGCCTTGGTGTCGATTACCGAGCGAAGCGAACGGCCGATCAGCCGGGAAATTTCGTGCGTGCGGCCGCCAATCTTGCCCTTGACGGATTCGCGGTCGGAACGGGTGTTGGTGGCCCGGGGAAGCATGGCGTATTCGGCGGTGACCCAGCCACGTCCCTCGCCCTTGAGCCAGCGCGGCACGCCGACAGTCAGCGAGGCGGTGCACAGCACCCGGGTGTTGCCGAATTCAATCAGCGCGGAGCCTTCGGCCTGGTTGGACCAGCCACGGGTGATGCTGATCGGGCGCAGCTGGTCCGGCGTCCGGCCGTCGGCTCGGGCAGTGACGGCGGGCAGGGCGGAGCTGGAATCAACATCAGTCATGGCACCAGCCTATCGGCTCGCGCCGACCGCCGCGGTTCAGGCTGGGAGGCGCAGGCTGTGAGTCTCAGGCCGCGAGTCAGACGATGTAGCTGACGCCGGCCACGGCCACGGCCAAATCGCCCTGGTAGGTTTCGCGGGCCTCGTTGACGGTGCGCACGGAATCGTTCCAGACCGGCAGGTGGGTCAGCAGCAGCCGCCGGACCTGGGCTTCGGTGGCGGCCGCTCCGGCCCGCTTCCCGGTGAGGTGCACGCCGTCGACCGCGTCGTCGCGGCCTTCGTGGAAGGCTGCTTCGCAGAGGAACATGTCCGCGCCGGTGGCTGCTTCAACCAACTCGGGGCAGCTGTCGGTGTCACCGGAATAGGCCAGCACCCGCGTCACCGGCCCGTCGGGGGTGGGTTCGGTCGCCTCGACGCGGATGGCGTAGGCCTCTTCCACCGGATGGCGTACCGGGTAGGGAGTGATGGTGAACGGGCCCAGCTTCACCGGTTCCCGTTCCGACCAGTGGTGGAAGTCGAATTCCTCGGTCATGCCGGGATCCAACTCGAGTCCGTAGGCCGTGGCCATCCGATCAGCGGTGGCCGCCGGTCCCCACACGGGAATGCGGCCCTTGGCCCAGCCGCCGGGATTCCAGCGCACGGCCACATGGAGTCCGCACAGGTCCATGCAGTGGTCCGGGTGCAGGTGGCTCAAGAAGATCGCGTCGATATCCTCCAGCTCCATGTAGCGCTGTGCGGTGCCCAGGGCGCCGTTGCCCAGGTCCAGCAGGATCCGCCAGATGCGTTCGCCGTCGTCAGCACTCACCAAATAGCACGATGCCGGGGACTGCGGCCCCGGGAACGAGCCGCTGCAGCCGATGATGGTCAGGTTCATGCCCGCTCCCCCTGGTTGGGCTGCCGTGCCGCGCCGGCAAACGGCGAGATCCTGGGTGCCGACGCCGCGCCGGTGCGCGCAGCGGCAACCATCTCCGGAGTAATGCGGGCCATGCTGCCGGTGGGATAGTGTGCGGCCACGTGGTCGACGTGCTCCACGTCAATGACCTCCGGCCCCAGGAACCGGCGGGCCAGCACCTCGAAGGACGCGGCATCGCCGGTGGCAACGAAGTGGTGCTGGCCTGGTGTTCCTTCCGGCCGGAGCAGGTCGTGGGAGACCAGTGAGCGGTAGACGTCCTTGGCGGTCTCTTCCGCGCTGGACACCAGCGTGACGCCGTCGCCCATGACATAGGAGATGACGCCGGTCAGCAACGGATAGTGCGTGCAACCGAGCACCAGGGTGTCAACGTCCGCACGCTTGAGCGGCTCCAGGTACTCTTCGGCGGTGGACAGCAAGTCCTGCCCAGCGGTGACGCCGGCTTCCACATATTCCACGAAACGCGGACAGGCCACCGAGGTCACGTCGAGGTGGGGCGCTGCGGCGAAGGTGTCCTCGTAGGCCCGGGAGCCTACGGTGGCCGATGTGCCGATCACGCCGATCCGGCCGCTGCGGGTGGAGGCGACGGCGCGGCGGACCGCCGGCTGGATCACCTCGATCACCGGGATGCCGTAGCGGGCGGTGTAACGCTCCCGGGCGTCGCGCAGCACGGCGGCGGAGGCCGAGTTGCACGCAATGACCAAGAGCTTCACGCCGGCGTCGACCAGTTCATCCATCACGCCCAGCGCATTCGCACGCACCTCGGCGATCGGCAGCGGGCCGTAGGGGCCGTTCGCGGTGTCGCCCACGTACAGAATGGACTCGTTCGGCAGCTGGTCGATCACCGCGCGGGCAACAGTCAGCCCGCCCACTCCGGAATCGAAGATACCGATCGGAGCTGCGGGTTGGATCAACATCTTCGGTGTCACTGCCTTTCCGGGCTCATATTGACTAGAGGATAAGACCTCGGTGGCCGGTTGGGCGAACTTCTGCCCGGCTTCTGTAAGCCATCTCACAGCCCTGCCGGGGGCGAGGGACGTCCTCCGCTGCGCTACGGAGCGTTAGCGCTCGTCGCCGCGATGGCGTTCCAATCCGTCCAGCAGCGCCTGCATCAGCGTTTCCTGAAGCCAGGTCATGAAGTTGTAGACCAGCGCCAGGTAGGTCTCCAGGTCCTCGGCCTGGGACCAATCGTCGATCTCATGCAGCGCCTGCGCGTCTTCATCCGTGTGGATGTCCAACCGCTCGGCCAGCACCAGCCGGACGTCATTGACGGCGCGCGCGAACAGCCGGGCCTGCTCATCGGTCAGTTGCATGGGCGTGTGCTCCAGCAGCAGTGCGCTGGCGCGCAGCGCACCGAGCTTGTCCTCGCGCAGTGAGCGCTCGGTGAGCCTGCGGAACTCCAGCGCCTCGCCGTCGTCGTGCTGTACCGCGTCCGGGAGCAGCCGCAGCAGGGCTGCATCCTGGGGCTTGGCGGCGTCGAGGTCCAGGCCCACCATCGCCGCCAGCGGATCCTCGTCCTTCCGGTCGATCTCCAGCATGGCGATCACGTCACCGAACAGCTTGCTGATCAGGTCCCGCTCGGCCGGCTCCAGAAACCCGGTAATCCCCTTGCGCGTGCGCTTGAATGCCTTGGCCATCTACGCCTGGTCCGCCTTCTGGTAGGTGGCCCACAGGCCGAACGAATGCATCGCCACCGTGTCCCGCTCGGCCTGCTCTCGGCTTCCCGTGGCCACCACGGATTTGCCCAGTTGGTGCACTTCGAGCATCAGCTTGTGCGCTTTGGCCTCCGAGTAGCCGAAGTAGCTCTGGAAGACATAGCTGACGTAGCTCATCAGGTTGACCGGATCGTTCCACACGATGACGACCCACGGGACGTCTTTGGCCGTGAGTTCAGACGATTCCGTGCGGCGGGATGTCTCGATATCCGCGTCCAGCACGGTTGTGCAGGAGGGAAGCATGCTCACGGTCATGACTTCCATTGTAGGCAGGCGTCGCTTCAGGGCCTGCCAGCGGCCCTGAAGTACTCAGACGGCGAACACAGGATTAGAGTCGAGGATGTGAACACTGCAGCCGGCTGGAGACACCCCAGCACCTCCCTGTACACCGAC
The DNA here is from genome assembly GCF_022637435.1 of Arthrobacter sulfonylureivorans. Lineage (NCBI taxonomy): Bacteria > Bacillati > Actinomycetota > Actinomycetes > Micrococcales > Micrococcaceae > Arthrobacter > Arthrobacter sulfonylureivorans. The sequence continues at coordinate 1,625,385 of NZ_CP093326.1, read as the reverse complement.
CACTATGAGCTGACCATGCTCCAGGCCGCCTTGCATTCCGGGGCAGCCCAACGGCGCTCCGTCTTCGAGGCCTTCGCCCGGCGGCTGCCCGAGGGGCGCCGGTACGGAGTGGTGGCCGGCACCGGCCGGATCTTGGAGGGCATCGAGCACTTCACCTTCTCGGAGGACCAGCTCGACTTCCTGGCCCGCACGGACGTGGTGGACGCGAAGACCATCGACTGGCTGGCCGATTTCCGTTTTTCCGGCGACATCTACGGCTATGCCGAGGGCGAGGCCTACTTCCCCTATTCGCCGATCCTGATTGTGGAATCAAGCTTCGCCGAAGCGTGCGTGCTGGAGACGTTCGTCCTGTCCGTGCTGAACCACGACAGCGCCATCGCTTCGGCAGCTTCCCGGATGACCGGCGCGGCCGGCGGTCGCCCCTGCATCGAGATGGGGTCCCGGCGCACGCACGAGGAGTCCGCCGTCGCGGCAGCCCGCGCCGCGGTGATTGGCGGCTTCTGGAGCACCTCCAATCTGGAAGCCGGCTACCGGTACGGCGTCAAGACGGTGGGCACGGCCGCCCATTCCTTCACCTTGCTGCATGACAGCGAGCAGAAGGCGTTCGAAGCGCAGCTGGCTTCGCTGGGCGTGGGGACCACCCTGCTGGCGGACACGTACGACGTCGAGACCGCCGTCCGTACGGCCGTGGACTTGGCAGGTCCCGAGTTGGGCGGCGTGCGGCTGGATTCGGGGGACCTGATTGCCCAGGCACAATGGGTGCGCAAGTTGCTGGATGATCTGGGCAACCACCACACCCGCATCACCGTCACCTCCGACCTGGACGAATATGCCATCGCCGCACTCGCCTCGGCCCCGGTGGACTCCTACGGCGTCGGCACCGAGCTGGTCACCGGGTCCGGCGCGCCGACTGCCAGCATGGTCTACAAGCTGGTCAGCCGCGAGGGCCCGGACGGCGAGCAGGTCTCGGTGGCGAAGGCCTCGAAGAACAAGATTTCCGTGGGCGGCCGAAAGTACGCTCTGCGCCGGCTCAACCAGCGGGGCGCCGCCACTGCCGAAGTGATCGGCATCGGCCATCGGCCGTTCGACGACGGCAACGACCGGCCGCTGTTGCAGCAATTTGTCACCAACGGCAAACTGGCGGATGGCTGGACCGGCGACGAAGCCGTCCGCCGCGCCGCTGAACGCCACGCCGCCTCCATGGCCGAGCTGCCCGGCGCCGTACACCGGCTGCAGCGCGGCGAGGCCGCCATTCCCACCGAGTTTGAGGAGCAGCCATGACCCGGGCACTGATCATCGTCGACGTCCAGAACGACTTCTGCGAAGGAGGCGCCTTGGCGGTCGACGGCGGCGCGAAGACTGCCGCCGACATCAGCGAGCATTTGGACACCCGGCCGGACGACTACGACGTCGTGGTGGCGACCCAGGACTGGCACGTGGATCCGGGCAGCCATTTCTCCGACGAACCGGACTTCGTGGACAGCTGGCCGCGGCACTGCGTGGCAGGCACGCGCGGGGCCGACCTGCACCCCGATCTGGACACCGACCGGATCGACGCCTACTTCCGCAAAGGCCAGTTCGACGCCGGCTACTCCGGTTTCGACGGCCTGCTGGCACCGGCTGACGAAGTAGCCACGGGTGAGCGCGAGGGCGACGAGGAAGAAGAAGACACCGAGATGCCCAGCCTGGACGACTGGCTGCAGGAGCACGAGGTGGATGAAGTCGTGGTTGCCGGGCTGGCGACCGACTACTGCGTCCGGCAGACCGCCCTCGACGCCGTACAGGCCGGCTACGCCACGTCAGTGAACCTGACGCTGTCGGCGGGAATCAACGACGAGCGAGTCGAGAAGACGCTGGCCGAATTCAGCGACAACGGCATCGACGTCATCAAGTAGGGCCTGCGCCGGAATCGCACGCGGCTTAGACACCGCGCTCGTTCCTCGCGCGGCGATGCGCCGCTTAGCGATTCCGGCCTCCGGCCCCTTCGGTGATCGACCAAAGGCCCTTGCGCCTGCGTGGAGATCCCATCCCCGGCCCGGTGATCGACCAAAGGCGCTTGCGCCTGCGTGGAGATCCTGTCTGGGCGGAGATCCGCCTATTTCATGTTGCTCTTGAGATCGTTCAGGCGTCCCTCGATAAGCGCGATGCGTTTGGCACGGCTCCAGTTCTGAACCTGCTTCTCCCATACAAACGCGTCTTCTACGCGGGTGAATTCCTCGCAGTAGACAAGACGAACCGGTCGGCGGCGCGCCGTATAGGCAGCGCCTTCACCGGAACCGTGCTCGCTGAGCCGCCGTTCAAGATCCCATGTACTCCCGACGTAGAAGCTGCGGTCCGCGCACTGCAGGATGTACATGTAAGGCATGCTGCCTCCTGTCCGGAGGAACCAGTGTGCCAAAGAGCGACGGGAAGGGCAGGGGATTTCCACAGGACGCCAGCGAGCCGGATCTCCACGCAGGCGCAAGCGCCTTTGGTCGATCACCGGAGGAGGCCGATCTCCACGCAGGCGCAAGCGCCTTTGGTCGATCACCGGAGGAGGCCGATCTCCACGCAGGCGCAAGCGCCTTTGGTCGATCACCGGAGGAGGCCGATCTCCACGCAGGCGCAAGCGCCTTTGGTCGATCACCGGGGACGGGCGTGGGCTATTTGCGGCCGATGAACCAGTCCTGGAGCTTCTTCAGGCGCTTGTTCAGCTGTTCTTCGTTGGCCTGGGCCACGGCCGGACCGCCGCAGACCCGGCGCAGCTCCGAGTGGACCATGCCGTGCGGCATGCCCGAGCGGGCCGACCAAGCGGAGACGTTCTTGGCCAGCTGGTTGCGCAACTCGGTCAGCTGCCGGTGGTCCACCAAGGCCGGCGCCGGCTCGGGGGCGGCAGTTCCTCCGGCCCGCTGGCGTTTGCGGGTCTGCTGCTCCTGCTGGCGCTGGCGCAGCAGCACGCCCACTTGCTCGGCGTCCAGCAGCCCGGGGATGCCCAGGAAGTCCAGTTCGTCTTCGCTGCCGATCTCTCCCCCGGTGCCGAACTCGGCGCCGTCGAACAGGACCCGGTCGAAGGAGGCCTGGGAGTCCAGCGCTTCGAACTTCTGCTTGGTCAGCTCGCCGGAGGCCTTGTCTTCCCGGTTGGCCTGCTCCATCAGTGCCTCTTCGGGAATGAAGCCTTCGTCGTTGTCCTTGTCCGGCCGGTCCAGCGCGTGGTCGCGTTCCAGCTCCATCTGGTTGGCCAGCTCCATCAGGTTCGGCACCGACGGCAGGAAGACGGACGCGGTTTCGCCTCGTTTCCGGGCACGCACAAAGCGGCCCACGGCCTGGGCGAAGAACAGCGGCGTGGCCGTGGACGTGGCGTAGACGCCGACCGAAAGCCGCGGGACGTCCACGCCTTCGGAGACCATGCGCACGGCGACCATCCAGCGGCTGTCGCCGGCGGAGAACGATTCGATCTTCTCGGAGGCACCGGCGTCGTCGGAGAGGATGATCGTGGCGGATTCGCCGGTGATCTTCTTCAGCTGGCCAGCGTAGGCACGCGCGTCGTCGTGATCGGTGGCGATGACCAGCCCGCCGGCGTCGGGCACGGCCCTGCGGACCTCGGTCAACCGCTTGTCGGCGGCAGCCAGCACGGACGGGATCCATTGGCCCTGCGGATTCAACGCCGTCCGCCACGCCTGCGCCGTGATGTCCTTGGTCACTGCCGCTTCGCCGAGCGAGGCTGCGTACTCGTCCCCCGAGCTGGTCCGCCAGCGCATTTCGCCGGAGTACGCCATGAACATCACCGGTCGCACCACGTGGTCGCGCAGCGCACTGCCGTAGCCGTAGGTGTAGTCGGCCCGCGAGCGGCGGATACCGTCCTTGTCTTCGGCGTACTCGACGAAGGGAATGGCCGCGGTGTCGGAGCGGAACGGGGTACCGGTCAGCGCCAGCCGGCGGACGGCCGGTTCGAACGCCTCGCGGATGCCGTCGCCCCAGCTGAGCGCGTCGCCCCCGTGGTGGATTTCGTCCAGGATTACCAGCGTCTTCGCGGCTTCGGTTTTGGCCCGGTGCAGCATCGGTTTCATCGCCACCTGCGCATAGGTGACGGCGACGCCGATGAAGTCGCGGCCATGCGAACCGTCGGAGTTCTTGAAGTTCGGGTCGATGGCCAGCCCCACCCGGGCGGCGGCGTCCGCCCACTGGCGCTTGAGGTGGTCCGTCGGCGCCACGACGGTGATCCGGTTGATGAGCCCGCGCTCCACCAGCTCGGTGGCCACGCGCAGCGCGAAGGTTGTCTTGCCGGCGCCGGGCGTGGCCACGGCGAGGAAGTCCTGGGGTGCCATCTCGAAGTACTTCTGCAGGGCCTCGGCCTGCCATTGCCGCAGCTTGGGCGCCGTGCCCCATGCGGCCCGTTCCGGGTATGCCGGCGGCAGCACCGGTCCCGCGCCAAATAGTGTGTCGTTGTTCATTCGGTGGCCTCCTCCCGTTGTTCCTGTCTGTCTTCCGTTCGTTCCGCGCTGCGCCACCCGGTGGCAATGCCGCCGGCGGCCACCACGGCTAGCACCAGCCAGATCACCACGTAGACACCGATCGCGCCGGGGTTCTCCGGGTCGCGCAGCAGCGAAAACAGCGCTCCCGCTCCTGCGGTTCCCACCACGCCGCCCAGCTGGTCGGCCAGCTGTAGTGACGCGGAGTTCCGTCCGCGCTCTTCCGGAGCGGACATCTGCAGCACCAGCACCGAGGTGGTGGACAACGCCACCCCCATGGAGAACCCGGCCAGCGCCCAGACCACAATAAGCGCCCACAGCGGCACCGATGGCGGCGAGACCAGCGCCATCAGCCCCATACAGGCGGTCAGGATGCCGGAGCCGACCACCAGCATCCGGTGCCGCGCGGTCTGCACCCGTGCCTGCACCCACGAGCCGATGCTCCAGCCCACCGCGCCGGCCGTCAGTGCCAGGCCTGCCGTGGCTGGGGAGATCCCGTGCGCCGCCACCAACATCAGCGGGATGAATGCTTCGGCACCAAAAAACGCCAGATTGATCAGCCCTCGGGTGGCGATCACGCTGGGCAACCCACGGCGCAGCCGCAACGTGCCGGCCGGCATGAGCTTGGGCAACGCCACCAGCGCCAGCACCACTCCCCCGGCCGCCAGCGCATACAACAGCACCAGCTGCCCGGCGGGCCCGCCGGCGACGGCTTCGAACAGGGCCCACTGAGCCAGGAACACGCCGCCGGCCAGCATCAGGCCGCGCACCGCCTGCAGGCGGCCGACGCGCCGGTCCGTGGTCGGGTTCTCGGGTGCGCCCATGCTCCGGGTCCGCGGCCAAATCACCAGCACGGCCAGCAGGAAAATTGGCGCCACGCCGTAGAACACCAGGCGCCAGGAAATGTACTCCGCGACCACGCCGGCGGCCAGCGGCCCCACCAGCGAGGGCACCACCCAGGCCGCGGCCAGCCAGCCGAACACCACCGGCTGCATCCGCTGCGGATAGACCTGCCCGATGATCACATAGACGGCCACGATGGCGAAGCCGCCGCCCAGCCCGGCCACGGCACGTCCCGCGGTGAAAATCCAGAACTCTCCGGCCACCCCGGACAGCACCAGGCCGGCCACCATCAGCACCAGCCCTGCGCCAAGTGCCGGCCGGGGCCCCTTGGCGTCGCACCAGACGCCGGCCACCACGCTGGCCAGCAGCGAGGCCGTCAGGAACATGGAGAAGGCCAGCCCGTAGGCGGACTTTCCCTCCAGATCCGCGGCAACCACCGGCATCGCCGTGGCCACCGCCACTGCCTCGAAGGCCGCCAGCGTGATCACTGCCAACAAACCCAGCGTCAGCGGCCGGTAGGCAGCCGACATGGCGCCGGGCGCGCGGACGGCAGTGGATTCGGTCATCAAGGAACCAGGGCTGACTTTCTTTGCAGGCAGGCGGAAGCGCGGCGGGCGCCGGAAACGCCCGTTTCAGGTGTGGTGGGAGCGGCTATTTCTTCTTGCCGGAATCGTCGCCGCCGGGGCGCAGGCCTTCGTAGATGGCCTTGCAGTCGGGGCAGACGGGGAACTTGTTCGGGTCGCGGCCGGGCACCCAGACCTTGCCGCACAGGGCGATCACCGGTTCGCCGGACAGCGCCGACTCCATGATCTTTTCCTTGCGGACATAGTGCGCAAAGCGTTCGCGGTCGCCTGGCTCAAGCTCTTCGCGGAGTTCTTCACGCTCGATCGTCGCGGTGGACCCGCCCGGGGTCTGCGGCGCGCGGGGGTCGTTTTCGAAAGGATCCGGGGGAAGACTCATGCCTTCCATCTTAACCCCTGAAAAAGGAAGGACGACGGCGGAGGGCAGCCTCCGCCGTCGTCCCCGCCTGCCGCAGCAGGTGAGTTGGTCTTCTACTTGTTTTTCGCCACAGCCTGAAGGAGTTCGGGCGCGCGGCGGTCGTACCAGCGGCCGCCCAGCACGATGCCGACCACCAGCAGCACCGCACCAAGCACGACGCCGACCAGCAGGGCCAGCCAGCCCCACAGCGCGTCGCCGGTAAAGACGCCGATCAGCGCCAGCACCAGTTCCGGCAGCGAGAGCAGCACCAGCACGCCGAGGCCGCCGAGCTGGACCAGCATCATCCGGGCGGTCGATCCGGGCGGGGTCTTGAACGGGCTCTCCCCCGGCAGCGGCACGTTGTAGGTGTACCGGGCCGAGACCACGCTGGACAGGCCCAGCCCGGTCAGCAGCACGCCGAGCGCCACCCCGGAGACGGGGGCCAGCAGGTGCCATTCGCCGATGAAGACGAACGGCAGCACGGTCAGCACGACCGTGGCCGGCAGGGCGATCACCGCGCAGGCGACGGCGCGCCCGATCCGGTCGTCCCGGCCGCTCACGCCGGTGCTGACGTGCAGCGCGAAAGCCGTATTGTCGTAGGCGATATCGGCGGAAATGCCGAAGGAGAGCAGGAAGGCGATCATCGGGCCCAGCCACAGCATGAAGGTGAAGTCGCCGGTCTGCGAGAGGCCGAAGAAGACGGCCACCGGAATGAGTGGAATGGACACCAGCGACGCGCCGTAACGCGGATCCTTGAACCAGTAGATCAGCGCCCGTGCCGCCACCGCTCCTGCCGGGGTGCCGGGCATCCGGGAGAACCAGCCCAGCTTGCCGCCGGCTTTGCGCGACACAGCGTTGTACGGCGGCGTCACCAGTGCGCGGGCCAGGCTCAGCTTCCACAGCCAGGCCATCACGGCCAGGAAGGCCACCGCGATGAGCAGCCGGGCCGCCGCGGCGCCCCAGTTGCCCAGCGCCAGATCACCCGGGACGGCCCAGACCGCGCCCAGCGGCGACCAGGCCAGGCCCTCGGCCAGCGACGGCAGGAAATCCTGCGAGCTGCGGAAGCCCTCGGTGATGCCGATCATGATCGGCCCCAGCAGCACCAGCGGGATGATGCCGATGACGCCGCTCAGGTCCTTGAACCGGCGCGAACTGGCCAGCGTGGTGGACGCCGACGTGGTCACGCGGGAGAGCACCACGCAGGTGAGCGTGGCGATCACCGCGCACAGCACGGCGGCCACGAGCGCCACCGGGTGCTGCCACCATGCGGCCGCCTGCCCCAGCGCCGCCACCAGGGTCACCACGCCCGGGATGCCCACCAGGCCACCGATGGCGAGCCCCAGCAGCAATTGCCGCATGGGTACGGCATAGGTGACGAAGCGGGCCGGGTCCAGTGTCATGTCCACACCGGTGGCCATCATCGGGATCAGCGCCCAGCCCAGGAAGGCCGCGGAGCCGCCCAGCACCACCACCATGCGAGCCATTTCCGGCTCGGTGTAGCTGAGGAAAAACAGTCCGGCGATCAGCAGTGCCAGCACACCGATGGCATACAGGCCGCCCAGGATCACGCCGACCAGCTGCCACGGGCTGCGTTTGAAGCCGTTGCGCAGCAGCGTCAGCTTCAGCCTTACGAGGTGCGCAACCACTCGAGCCCCTCCGCCTGGGTCCGGCCGCCGACCAGCTGGACGAACCGCTCTTCCAGGCTGGCACCGGCGCGGACCTCGTCCACTGTCCCGGCCGCCAGCACATTGCCGCCGGCGATGACCGCCACGTGGTCGCACATGCGCTGGACCAGGTCCATGACGTGGCTGGAAACGATCACCGTTCCGCCGGAGGCCACGTAGTCGTGGAGGATGTCGCGGATGTTCGCGGCGGAGACCGGGTCTACCGCCTCGAACGGTTCGTCCAGCACCAGCAGCTTGGGTGCATGGATCAACGCCGTGGCCAGCGCGATCTTCTTGGTCATGCCGGCGGAATAGTCCACCACCAAGGTGCCGGCGTCATTGGCCAGATCCATCGCCCGCAGCAGGTCCGGCACGCGCGCGGCCACCGTCTCCCGGTCCATGCCGCGCAGCAAGCCGGCGTAGGTCACCAGCTGCTCGCCGGTCAGCCGGTCGAACAGCCGCACGCCGTCGGGCAGCACGCCCATCAGGCGCTTGGCTTTCAGCGGCTCAGCCCAGACATCCACCCCGTGCACCCACACCTGGCCGTAGTCGGGGCGGAGCAGCCCGGTGGCCATGGAGAGCGAGGTGGTCTTGCCGGCGCCATTGGGGCCGACAAGTCCGTAGAAGGACCCGGCCGGCACGTCCAGATTGACGCCGTTGACGGCGATCTTCTCGCCGAACCGCTTGGCCAGACCGCGCACCGCCAGCGCGGGAACGGGGGCCTGGGCACCGTAGGCGGGGGCGGGAGCCTCGGCGCCGCCGTCCGGCGCAGGCGGCTGGCCGGGGTTCTGGTCATCCGGCTGCTGGGCCGGGGGCTGTGATGGGTGCGAAGTCATACTGCCACGCTAACAACGCGGCATCCGCGCCGGCATCATCCGCAAGGACTAATAATTCTCCGCCACGGCGGCACGCTCGTACTGCGGCGCCCACGCTAGATCGTGACCCAGTTCGACGGCGGCGCGCTGCCACCAGTGCGGATGGCGCAGCGCCGCGCGCGCCAACAGCACGGCGTCGGCGGAGCCCTCCCTGATGACCGAGTCGGCCTGCGCCGGCGTAGTGATGAGCCCGACGGCGCCCGTCGGGACGCCGGTCCGGCGACGGATGGCTGCGGCGAAGGGCACTTGGTAGCCGGGCCCCAGCGGAATGTTCACGCCGTGTACCGCGCCGCCGCTGGACACATCCACCAGGTCCACCCCGCGGGCGGCCGCCTGGGACACCACGTCGGCCACCGCTTCCGGTTCCAGGCCTCCGTCCGCCCAGTCGCTGGCGGAGACACGCAGCAGCAGCGGCATGTCATCCGGGATCACGCCGCGGACCGCGTCCACCACCTCCAGCAGCAAACGCGCGCGGTTGGTCGCCGAGCCGCCCCACTCATCGGTGCGGGTGTTGATCAGCGGGGACAGGAACTGGTGCAGTTGATAGCCGTGCGCGCCGTGGATCTCGATCGTGTCGAAACCCGCCCAGACCGCACGAACGGCCGCGTCGCGGAAGTCGGAGACGATCTGCCGGACGCCTGCTTCGTCCAGTGCCGCCGGTGCAGCGTAGCGGCCGAAAGCCTCGTTGGTCGGACCGACGGTCTGCCAGCCGCCCTCGGCGTGCGGCACGGAACCGGATTCGCGGGCAAACGGCGCGTAAGTCGAAGCTTTGCGGCCGGCGTGGGCCAACTGGATGCCGATCTTGGTGTCCGCCGAACCGTAGCGGTGCACGAACTCCGTGATCCGGCTCCACTCCTGCGCCTGCGCGTCGGTCCAGATGCCGGTGTCCTGAGGACTGATTCGGCCGGTGGCGTTGACCGCCGTCGCCTCGGTCAGAATCAGCGCCGCCCCGCCGGCGGCGAACTGGCCCAGGTGCATCAGGTGCCAGTCGTTCGGCGTTCCGGGCGCATCGTCCCGGCGGACCGAGTACTGGCACATGGGGGCCACCCAGCCGCGGTGGGCCAACTGCAGTCCGCGCAGCCGCATTGGCTCGAACAGTCCGCCGGCTGAAGCCTGCCCCATTTAGAAGAGCGCCCGCGCCAAGGCCTGGCGTGCCTTCGAGACCCGCGGGTCGGAGCTGCCCACCACATCGAACAGTTCCACCAGCCGCGCGCGGGCCGCTTCCCGTTCGTCTCCGGCATGCCGGCTGATGAAGCCGACCAGGCGCGCAAAGGCGTCCTCGACGTGCCCGCCGGACACGTCCAGGTCGGCTACGGCCAGCTGCGCCTGCAGGTCGTCGGTCTGATCGGCGGCGGCGCGGCGCAATTCATTGGCATCGGCACCCTGAAGCCGCTGGAGCAACTGCACCTGGTACAGCCCCGTGCGGGCCTCGTTGTCGGCCGGCTGTTCGGCCAGCGCCTTCTGGTACGCCGCCGCTGCCCGCGCGTAGTCGCCGGCCTCGATGGCATCGAATGCCTCCTGATGCAGCGGCGGCAGCGGCTTCTCCTCCTCAGCCGGAGCGTCCGCTGCGCCGGGAGCCGTGCCGGTCACGCCGTTGGCCTGTGCCACCTTGAGCAACTCGTTGACGAACTGCCGCAGCTCGTCCGCGGACGCCGCACCTTGGAACAGCGGGATCGGCTGCCCCTTCAAGAGCGCGACGGCGGCCGGCACGCTCTGCAGCTGGAAGGCCTGGGCAATGCCGGGGCTGGCGTCGACGTCCACCCGAGCCAGCACAAACCGGCCGGCAAACTCGTTGGTCACCTCGGCCAGGGCGGAGGCCAACTGCTGCGCCAGGTCGCTCCACGATGCGGTCAACTCCACGATCACGGGAACCTGGGCGGACAGTTGGACGAGCGACTGGAAGCTCTGCTCGTTGACCTCGACGATGTAGCCTGCGGTGTCGGCGTCGCCCGCTGCCGGCGCTCCGGCGGCCGCGGCCGGCGCTGCGCCGGCCGGTTGCTGCGGCCTTTTCAGCGCCGACAGGTCAACGGCGCCGCGCAGGCTGACGGAGGACGGCGCGGGGCCCTGCTCTGGAGTTGGAGTGGTCATGACATCACACTAATACGTCTCGGTGCGCGTCCGGAATTGCGGGGCGAAAAGCGAAGCTGCCCGGCCGGGTTGCCCCGGCCGGGCTTGGCCCTACTTCAGCTTGGCGTCCACCAGGCCCTGGGCCACCCCGACCACGGTGAGCTCTTCATCGGAGCCGGCCGGCGGCACGCGCAGGAAGACCGCTTCGCTGTAGGTCACGTCCACGCCTTCGGTGGTGGAGTCTTCCCCGGCCAGCGCCGCAAACTCGGGCGAGAGTTCCACGGTGGCGCCGGCTTCGGCCGGCACGCTTCTGGTCACCGACTTGATGTGGCCGAACACCACGGCGCCGCCGTCGGCCGTGCGCAGCGCGCTCAGCGATTTGTTGTCGACGCTGCGGCGGAAGGAGATGTCCGCGCTCTTGTTGGATTTGACCTGGTCCTTTTGGATCTTCTGGATCTGGTCGGAGAAGGTGTTCTTGCCGATCTTGTTCTGGTGTTTGCCGCTGTCCAGGTTTTCGGCGACCATCTTCACGGCTGCCTGCGGCGAGTAGAGCAGACCTTCCTCGGCCTCCAGCGGAACGGCCGGCGTCCCGCCGGTCTCGGTGGACACCTGCGGGAACGTTGTTCCCGGCAGCATCTGCATCGCACCCATCATCCGATAGTTCGACCGGGGATCCTGCTGGGTCAGCACGATCACCTGCGGCACCGGATTGTCCTCGCCTTCGGTCACCGTCACCACGGTCCGCGGCCATCCCTCACTGGTGCTGACCATCGAGGCCAGAATCGGTCCGGCGGCCACCGGGACCGGAGCCGCCGCCTTGCCGTTTTCTGCCCGGACCGTGTAGTTGGCCTCGCGGACCGTCAGCGCCGCTCCGCCGACGCGCGGTTCCAGCTTGCCAGCGTCCCGCGCCTTGTCGGCAGCCGAAACTGACGCCGCCACCGAATCCATGATCCTCGTCAGCTGGCTCTCCTGCACGACCGGCGAGCCGGCTGTTTCCTCGGCTTCCGGGGAAGCAGCTGCCTGCGCGGGCAGCACTGTGCCGGCGGCAAGCACGACGGCGGTGCCCGCCGCCGCCGCGGCACGCAGGCCAAGCGCGGGGCGCACCATCAGGGAACGGCGGCCCGAGGAACGCGAACCCTCCTCCGGATTCTCCATGCCGGGTCTTGTGGGTGCGGTGTCATCAGCGCGGCCGGCGGGTACGGCGGCGTCGGTCTCGGCAAGCGGCGCGGTCGCCGGACCGGCGACGGTCCGCTTAGCGGTTCCGCCGCTGGGGCCCGAGTCGTTGCCCGGCGAGTCGTTGCCCGGGGTCTGGCGGTTCGGACGGCGGGATACAACTGCCATCGCCACACCAAGCACCACCAGCAGGGCGCCCAGGATGATCAGGGCAAGCGACCACGGAACGGACGTGTCGTTCGGCCAGGTGACGGTCACGTTGGTCGGAGCCGGCGCGCTGCCGTCGGAGGCCAGCAGGATGGACCACTCGCCGTCGGCCGGAGCCACCCAACGGTGCTCAAGGCTGCCCTCGGCCTGCTCCTCGCTCACCCAGAGGTCGGATCCGGCCGGGTTCGGCACTTTGGCATCGCCCTCGGTCACGGTCCCCTGCAGTTGGCCGTCCTCCATGCCGGTCAGGGAGGTGTGCGCGGCTTCCCCGACCCATGCGTCGACGTCGCCGGCACGGCCGATGGCCAACAGGAAGTCGCCGTCGGCCTCCACCGAAACGTCCACTTCTTCCTCGTGGACACCAAAGACTTCCGGTTCAATCACGGTGACCGGTGCGGTGGCGTCCGCCGTGTAGCTGGCGGATGCCCGCTCGGGCGGGGCCCAGACGGTGCGCTGGGCGATGCCCAGCGCGATGGCCAACAGCCCGATCACCATCAGGGCCACGGAAATCTTGAAACGCACAAAAATACCAATCGTCGATCGTGCAGGAAGGAAGGGCCGCAGGTCCGCCCAAGCCTTTACTGCCGGGGCGGTTGCCCGGCGTCGGTTAAACTTTATAACCCTATGGTAACGAACCGTCTTGCGGTCCGCTCGAAGCCGGATTCCCCGCCGGCCCACGCAGTCCCTGTTGCCTGACCTCATCCGCTCCAGCGCCCCGCCATACTGGTAGTCTTTCGCTCAGAATTGACCGCATCCTGCGCCGTTGCTGCCTACCGCGACACAGAAGCGCCCGCCCGTAGCTTCAGCGGCTGCAGGCGGAAGAGAGGATGCTGCGTGAGCGAACACCGGGACGGTCCGATGCCCGGCGCGGGCAACGGACAGGATGCCGAAGACCACCGGGCTGCCGCCGATTCACCGGCCGAACCTGCTGCCTCGGCGCCCGTGACGGCCGCACGCCAGCGCGCGGTCCTGGGCGCCCTCGGGCGCATCGGAGCCTCAATGCCCCGCGCCAGGCCCCGCATCCGGTTCGAGATGCCGCCCGAGTCAGATCCGCCTACTGCGCCCTCTGAGCAGGGCGGCTCAGACATGTCCCCCGCGCGGCACCCGATCCATTTCGGTTTCATGGCAACGGTCGGCGTCGGTTTCGCCCTGCTGCTCTACTTTGTGCTCATCAACGTCGGTGCCTTGCTGGCCTGGATTGCGGCGGCGCTGTTCATAGCCCTGGGGCTCGACCCGATCGTCCGCTGGCTGGGACGCAAGGGGCTTCCGCGTCCGGCCGGCGTCATCATTGTGGTGCTGATCCTGGCGGGGTTGGTCGCCGCCTTTATCTCCACGCTGATCCCGACCATCGTCAACCAGACCACCCAGATCGTGGCCAATGCCCCGCGCTACGTTGACGACTTCCTCAACTCGGCCTTCTTCCAAAGCGTCGATGAGCAGTTCCAGGTCCGCGAGCGCATTGACGTGGAACTGGCGAAGTTCTTTGCCAATTCCGAGAATGTCACCGGTATTTTCGGCGGTGTCCTCGGCGTCGGCAGTGCCGTCCTCCAAGGGGCCTTCGGGGCACTGATCGTGCTGGTGCTCACGCTGTACTTCCTGGCGTCGCTTCCGGCGCTGAAGATTTGGGCCTATCGGCTGGCCCCACGGTCCAGGCGCCAGCAGGTGCAGCGCCTGTCCGAAGAGATCAGCAGCAGCGTTGGCAGCTACGTGATCGGCCAGGCCTGCGTGGCACTGATGAACGCCGCGGTGGCCTTCATCGCCATGTCCATTGCCCAGGTGCCGTTCACCACCCTGCTGACGTTCGTCGTCGCTTTGCTGGCGTTCATCCCGCTGATCGGTGCGGTGATCGCCGGTGTGCTCGTCTCGCTGGTGGCCCTGACCGTGAGCTGGCAGACGGCGGCGCTGTTCGCGGTCATCTACTTCGCCTACCTGCAGATCGAGGCCTACTTCGTGTCGCCGCGCGTCATGCAGCGGGCCGTGGCGGTTCCCGGCGCGGTCGCCGTGATCGCCGTGATTGCCGGCGGTTCGCTGCTGGGCGTCCTGGGCGCGCTGATGGCGATTCCGGTCGCAGCATCGGTGATGCTGCTGCTGAAGGACGTCTTTATCGTGCGGCAGGACCGCGCCTGACTCACCGTTCAGCGGTAACGGAAACTGCGGGTCTGCCAGCAGCGCGGGTGCCAGTGCCGCCGCTCGGCCAGTGCCGTTTCGCCACCGAACAAGGAATCGGCGCGCCAGGCCACCAGGTGCTCGATCCCGGGGCCGATGGTGCGGTGACAGCCCGGACAGGTGTAGTCCTTGGCCGCGTTCGAGCCGGTGATCCGCCGGACGTTCCATTCGCCGTCGGGGGCGTTCTGGCGCTCGGGGATGCCGGCGCGGGCGCGGTCCAGGTCCAGTTCGCTTTCCCGCGTCCACTTGCTGCTGCCCGTCCCCGAACGGCGGCGCGGACGGTTGGATCGGGGCATGCCTTCCATTCTGCCCCAACGCCGCGGCCCGGGCCGAACCACCCACCCGGCAGCAGGTAAAGTGGCCTACTGTGCGTCTTGTCATTGCCCGTTGCTCCGTTGATTACATCGGCCGCCTCCGCGCCCACCTTCCGCTGGCCACGCGCCTGTTAATGGTGAAAGCGGACGGCTCCGTCCTGATCCATTCCGACGGCGGTTCCTATAAGCCGCTCAACTGGATGAGCCCGCCGGCCACGCTGCGCGTCGCCGAGCCGGAGACCGAAGACGCCGAGTCCGGGGTCCAGGAAGTCTGGCACGTCCAGCACGCCAAGAGCGATGACCGCCTGGTGATCAGCATCCACGAGCACCTGCACGAGTACAGCCACGACTTGGGCGTGGACCCGGGGCTGGTCAAAGACGGTGTGGAGGCCGATCTGCAGCGCCTGCTGGCCGAACAGATCGACCGCCTCGGACCGGGCCACACCCTGGTGCGGCGCGAATACATGACGGCGATCGGCCCGGTGGATATCCTTGCCCGCAACGCCGACGGCGGCACCGTGGCCGTAGAGCTCAAGCGACGCGGCGACATCGACGGCGTGGAACAGCTGACCCGCTACCTGGAACTGCTCAACCGCGATCCGCTGCTCGCCCCGGTCAAGGGGATTTTCGCCGCGCAGCAGATCAAGCCGCAGGCTCGGGTGCTCGCCACCGACCGCGGCATCGCCTGCCTGACCCTGGACTACGACGAAATGCGCGGCGTGGACGACGCCGACTCCCGCCTGTTCTGAGCCGGCGGCCTCCACATCGGCTGCCGTCAGGGCGCCCGGCCTAGAATCGGATCATGAGCTCCCCTGGGCAGGCCGGCCCGCAACCGCAGTACGTCCGGGGCCGGATCGTCTCGTCAGGAACCACGCTCGACGACGGTGTCGTCGCCTTTGAGGGCGACCGAATCCGCTATGCCGGCCCCGCCTCACACTTCGATCCCGCAGGCTGGCACCAAGTGGACCTTCCGGCTGAGAGCCTGTTGCTGCCCGGGCTGATCGACACCCACTGCCACGGAGCTTACGGCGGCGACTTCTCCTCCGCGGACGAGGAGGGCGCCCGGCGCGCCGCCGGCTTCCTGCATCGCAGCGGCACCACCACCGTGGTGGCCAGCGCCATGGCCGGTTCCCGGGACAGCATGCTGGCGGCCGTGCGGCTGCTGGGGGAACTCTCCCGCGAGGGTGTGCTCGCCGGCGTCCACGCGGAGGGGCCCTTTCTCTCGCAAGCCCGCCGCGGCGCGCAGAACACCGAATATCTACTCGCACCGGACACCGGCATCGCTGCCGGGCTGGTCGAGGCCGCCGGCGGGCATCTGGTCTCGATGACCTATGCCCCGGAGTTGGTCGGTGCCGACGAACTCGTTGATCTGCTCACCGAGCTCGGCGTGACGCCGTCCGTAGGGCACACCGACGCCGATGCCGCGACGGCCGCCGCCGCGCTGGTCCGCGCGGCGGATGGTTTAGCGCGGGCTGGTTTGGACCGGTACCGCCGGCGGCCGCTGGTCACGCACTTGTTCAACGCGATGCCGCCCCTGCACCACCGCTCCCCCGGTGCCGCGGCAGCCTGCTTGCGGGCCGCCTCCGCGGGGCGCGCCGCCGTCGAACTCATTTCCGATGGGATCCACCTGGATCCGGAGACCGTCCTGACCGTTTTCGATCTGGTGGGCGGCGCCAACATCGTGCTGGTGTCCGATGGAATGGCGGCCACCGGACTGGGCGACGGCGGGTATGAGCTGGGCGCCAACGATGTGAGCGTCAGCGGCGGCGTTGCCAGGGTGGCCGCCAGCGGCGCCTTGGCGGGCGGCACGGCCACGCTCCTGGACTGCGTACGTGGTGCGGTTGCGGCGGGGGTCCCGCTGGAAACCGCCGTCTCCTCGGCTTCCGCCGTTCCGGCCGCGGCGCTTGGATTGGCGGAGGAAGCCGGCACCTTGTCCCGAGGCTTCAGGGCCGACCTGCTGGTCACCACCGGAGACTTGGCCTTGACCGCCGTACTACGCGGGGGCCGCTGGCTGGACCCGCTGCCGGGCTGAACCTCACGGCGGGCATAACCACGAATCGAACTCTTCCTTAATTTTAGATTGAATGCCCTTTGTACCGTTGACCGCCCATGTTGCTTATGTGATGCTTAACTCAGTCTTTGTGTAGGTGAGTTTTTCATGCTCGCAAGACATGTTGCGAGTGTGAAGCTCCTCAGCGTCCGGCCCGATGGCCTTGTTGTTCGGATCTTCCACGGAGTAACCGGGTTGGTACGAGGTGTACCGGCTTGATTCTGTTTCACGATGAGGAGATTTAAATGGCACAGGGGACCGTCAAGTGGTTTAACGCGGAAAAGGGCTTCGGCTTCATCACTCCGGATGAAGCTGACGGAGATGTCTTCGTTCACTACTCCGAGATCCAGTCGGGCGGCTTCAAGACGCTCGATGAAAACCAGCGCGTGAACTTCGAGATCGGCCAGGGAGCCAAGGGCCCGCAGGCCACCGGCGTCACTGTCATCTAGCTTCGGCTTCAGCACCGCGCTGCCCTATGGCAGCGCAGCGCCAGCAGGACCCCTCCGGACGGTTCCGGAGGGGTCCTGCTGTTTCCGGCGTCAGGCCGGCAGCTTCGGCGGCCCCAGCCGGACCACGTCTCCGCCCAACGCCCGCAGCCGCTCGTCGAACCGCTCGTAGCCCCGGTCGATGTGCTCCACGCCGTGGACCTCGGTGGTGCCATCCGCCACGAGCCCCGCGATCACCAGCGCGGCTCCGGCACGGATGTCGTTGGCCTCGACCGGCGCGCCGGAAAGCTGCGCGACGCCTTTAATCAGTGCATGGTGCCCGTCCAGCCTCACCACCGCGCCCAGCCGGGACAATTCGGAGGTGAACCCCCAGCGCGCTTCGAAGACGTTTTCCGTTACCATGCCGTGCCCGTTGGCCACGGCGTTCAAAGCCACAACAAACGGCTGCAGGTCCGTGGGGAAGCCAGGATATGGCAGCGTGGAAACGTTGATCGGGTCCGGACGCTGCGGTCCTTCCACCGTGAAGCCGTCGTCCCTGCGGGTGATCCGGCAGCCGGCCTGCGCCAGCTTGTCCAGCACCACGGCCAGGTGGCCCGGATTGGACTCGGCAACGTCCACGGTTCCGCCCGTGATGGCAGCCGCAAAGGCCCAGGTGCCGGCAACAATGCGATCCGGCACGGTGCTGTGGCGCACCGGGTGCAGGCTCTCGACGCCGGTGACCACCAGGGTTGGCGAACCGATCCCTTCGATCCGCGCCCCCATGGAAACCAGCAGGTCGGCAATGTCCGTAATCTCCGGTTCCCGCGCGGCGTTGTCGATCACCGTCACTCCCCGGGCCAGCGTTGCCGCCATCATCAGGTTTTCGGTAGCCCCAACCGACGGATACGGCAGGCGATGGTGGGCGCCGTGAAGCCCGTTCGGCGCCTTGGCCACCAGATAACCATGATCGATGCTGATCCGCGCACCCATTTGCTCCAGTCCCGCCCGGTGCATGTCCAGTCCGCGGCTGCCGATGGCGTCGCCCCCGGGCAGCGCAACCTCGGCCTGTCGGCAGCGGGCCACCAGCGGCCCGAGCACAGAAATGGAGGCCCGCATAGCGCGGACCAGGTCGTAGTCGGCCTGGTGCGCCGGAGCCGCCGGCACGTCGATGTGAACGCTGGCAGCGTCGACGTCGTAGTCCACCGCGCAGCCGAGCCGGCGCAGCAGTTCGGACATGATCCAGACATCCTGAATATCGGGCACATTGGTGATCGTGGATCGTCCCTCCGCCAGCAGCACCGCCGCCATCAGCTTCAAGACGCTGTTTTTGGCGCCCGAGACCTCCACCCGCCCGTTAAGCGTGCTGGGCCCGCGCACCACGATCACCTCATCCATGCAATCCATCCTACGGTTGTGGCACGGCTGTGCTGGTTAAACGGCTGGCGGCGCGGCTCCCGGGGGAACCGCGCCGCCACATCCGGGACTAGCGCCAGGTGCCGATGCCGATCACCGGTCCGGCTTCGAGCCAGGACGAGAGACCTGCGTAGACGTCGAACGTCATCGCCATCGACAGATCCTGTTTTTCATGCGTAAGCATCACGACGATCGCACCGGGCTGGATCTTTGCCCGTTCGGCTTCGGTCGGTTGCCGCCACCCTTGCAGCTCCAGCGAGCTGCGCCGGAACTTGTAGCGCGGCTTGGGACTCAACGACAGCAGGCGCAACCATTCCAAATGGGTGTCCGTATAACGACAAACCCCCATCTGCCAGCTGCCGGGCAGCATGGCGATGGAGGCGTCGAAGGTGCCCAGAGCGCGCCGCAGTTGATAGCGGCGCACCCCGAAGGCAATCAGTGCCAACACCAGCAGCAGGAAGACTGCGGCCAGAATGGCGAACGTGATGTCGAGACCGTTCACCGGCGGCTAGCGGGTCGCCGTGGCCTCGTCGCCAACCGTCGCATTGTCTGCGACGATGACAACACGGTTGCTGTCGACGGAGAAGAACCCGCCGTCGACATTTACGGTAATACGGTCACCAGAGACCGGCTCGATGGCCAGCTCGCCGGCGGCCAGGACTGCCAGCACCGGGGTGTGCCCGGGCAGGATCCCGATTTCGCCGTCGCTGGTCCGCGCCTTGACCATTGTTGCCTGGCCGGACCACACAAAGTGGTCAGCCGCGACAATCTCAACTTCCAGTTCAGCAGAAATATTAGCCACAGGCCTTACTTCCCGGTCTGTTCCTGGATCTTGGCCCACTGGCGCTCAACATCGTCAAGGCCGCCCACGTTGAAGAAGGCCTGCTCGGCGATGTGATCGAGCTCGCCGTCGCAGATGGCCTTGAAGCCTTCCACGGTGTCCTTGATGGAAACCGTGGAACCCTCGACGCCGGTGAACTGCTTGGCGGTGTAGGTGTTCTGCGACAGGAACTGCTGAATGCGGCGGGCCCGGGCGACGACGATCTTGTCTTCTTCGCCCAGTTCATCGATGCCGAGGATGGCAATGATGTCCTGCAGTTCCTTGTTCTTCTGCAGGATCTGCTTCACGCGGACAGCGGTGTTGTAGTGATCCTGTCCGATGTACTGCGGATCCAGGATGCGGGACGTGGAGGTCAGCGGATCCACGGCCGGGTACAGGCCACGCGAAGCGATTTCACGGGAAAGTTCCGTGGTCGCATCCAGGTGGGCGAAGGTGGTCGCCGGAGCCGGGTCGGTGTAGTCATCCGCGGGGACGTAGATCGCCTGCATCGAGGTGATCGAGTGACCCTTGGTGGAGGTGATGCGTTCCTGCAACACGCCCATCTCGTCGGCCAGGTTCGGCTGGTAGCCCACAGCAGAGGGCATACGGCCCAGCAGCGTGGAAACCTCGGAACCGGCCTGGGTGAACCGGAAGATGTTGTCGATGAACAGCAGCACGTCCTGCTTCTGCACATCGCGGAAGTACTCCGCCATGGTCAGGGCAGACAGGGCCACGCGCAGTCGCGTTCCCGGCGGCTCATCCATCTGGCCGAACACCAAAGCGGTGTCCTTGAGCACGCCGGCTTCTTCCATTTCCACCCAGAGGTCATTGCCCTCGCGGGTACGCTCGCCAACACCGGCGAACACGGAAGTACCGCCGAAGTTGCGGGCCACACGGGTGATCATTTCCTGGATCAGCACGGTCTTGCCCACGCCGGCGCCGCCGAACAGGCCGATCTTGCCGCCCTTGATGTACGGGGTCAGCAGGTCGATCACCTTGATGCCGGTCTCCAGCATCTCGGTGGAGCCTTCCAGCTCGGCGAAGTTCGGCGCCTTGCGGTGGATCGGCCAGCGCTCGGTGATTTCCAGCTGGGACGCTTCGACGTCCAGCGGCTCGCCCAGGACGTTGAAGATGTGGCCCTTGACGCCGTCGCCCACGGGCACGGTGATCGGGGATCCGAGGTCCTGCACGGTGGTGCCGCGGACCAGTCCGTCGGTGGCCTGCAGCGAGATAGCGCGGACCAGGTTGTCGCCCAGGTGCTGCGCGGTCTCGAAGGTGATGGTGCGGGTCTCGCCGTTGAGGGTGACCTCAGCGGTGAGCGCGTTGTACATTGCGGGGATTGCGTCCGCCGGGAATTCGACGTCGACAACCGGGCCGATGACACGGGCGATACGGCCGGTAGCGCCCGTAGCGACGGAACCGGTTCCGTGCTCGATGGTTTGGGCAGTCATCTTTCTCACTTCTCAGTTTCGATGGCGTGGTTTATGTGTGCTGTTGCTGCAGGGACTGATTAGGACGCTGCCAGGGCGTCCGCGCCACCGACAATTTCGGTGAGTTCCTGCGTAATCTCTGCCTGACGCGCGTTGTTGCGCAGACGCGTGTACTTCTCGATCAGGTCCGTGGCGTTGTCGCTGGCGGACTTCATCGCTCGCTGGCGGTGGGCAAGCTCGCTCGCCGCAGCCTGCAGCAATGCCGCGAAGATGCGCGATTCGATGTAGCGCGGCAGCAGTGCGTTCAGAACCTGCTCAGGCTCCGGCTCGTACTCGTACAGCGGCAGCAGGTCGGTCTCCGCGGTGGCCTCTTCTTCCACAACCTCCAGCGGCAGCAGTCGGATGACCGCAGGCTCCTGGACAACCATGGACTTGAAGCGGGTGTAGACGATGTGAATCTCGTCCACGCCACCGTCCTCGAACGGCGTGTTGAAGTCGGAGAGCAGTTCCTCGCCGATCTCGCGGGCGGTGCTGAACTCCGGAGAGTCAGTGCCGCCCGTCCAGACCTGCTGGTACTGGATGTTCCGGAAGTCGAAGTAGGCCTGCGCCTTGCGGCCGACCAAGTAGTGGCGGACTTCCTTGCCTTCTCCGTGAAGCAGCTCGGTCAGGGACTGGGCCTGCTTCAGCACGGACGCGGAGTACGACCCCGCCAGACCGCGGTCGGAGGTCAGCACGAGCACGGCGGCCCGGCGGATTTGCTCCGGCTCGGTGGTCAGCGGATGGTCGATCTCGGACTGCGAAGCCACAGCAGAAACGGCACGGGTGATCGCATTGGCGTACGGCATCGAAGCCGCGACACGGCTGCGGGCCTTGCCAATGCGTGAGGCGGCGATCAGCTCCATCGCCTTGAAGATTTTCCGCAGCGACGAAGTCGATGCGATCTTCTGGCGGTAGACCCGAATCTGGGCTCCCATACTCTTCCTTTCCTCGTCCTCGGCGGCCGGGCGGGACCGCGGTGTGGTCCCGCCCGATCAACGAAGATGAATTAGCGCTTCTGCTTGACGATCTGTTCCTGGGCGACTTCGTCTTCGGCCAGGGCATCGTACTCTTCGCGGCCGGCGCCAACCAGACGGCTGTCGCCCTCCCCGAAGAAGCCCTGCTTGAAGTCGGCAATCTGCGACTTCAACTCGTCCACCGTGGAATCCTCGAGCAGGTTCGTCTGCGCGATGGTCGTCAGCACGGAGCTGCGGTGCCTCAGGTGCGAGAGGAAGTCGGTCTCGAAGCGGGTGACGTCCTCGACCGGAACATCGTCCAAGTAGCCGTTGGTACCGGCCCAGATGGAGACGACCTGGTCTTCCACCGGGTACGGCGTGTACTGGCCCTGCTTGAGCAGTTCCATCAAACGGGCACCGCGGGTCAGCTGCTGGCGTGATGCTGCGTCGAGGTCCGACGCGAACATGGCGAACGCCTGCATATCGCGGTACTGGGCCAGGTCCAGCTTCAGGGTGCCGGAGACCTTCTTCATCGCCTTGACCTGCGCTGCGCCACCCACGCGGGAGACGGACACGCCGACGTCAACGGCCGGACGCTGGTTGGCGTTGAACAGGTCGGACTGCAGGAAGATCTGGCCGTCCGTGATCGAGATGACGTTGGTCGGAATGTAGGCCGAGACGTCGTTTGCCTTGGTCTCGATGATCGGCAGGCCGGTCATCGAGCCCGCGCCCAGCTCGTCGGAGAGCTTGGCACAACGCTCCAGCAGGCGGGAGTGCAGGTAGAAAACGTCGCCCGGGTAGGCCTCGCGTCCCGGCGGCCGGCGCAGCAGCAGCGACACGGCACGGTAGGCTTCAGCCTGCTTGGAGAGGTCATCAAAGATGATCAGGACGTGCTTGCCGCCGTACATCCAGTGCTGGCCGATGGCCGAACCGGCGTAGGGAGCCAAGTACTTGAAGCCTGCCGGGTCGGAGGCGGGCGACGCCACAATGGTGGTGTACTCCAGCGCGCCCTTGTCTTCCAGGGTCTGGCGAACGGCAGCGATGGTCGATGCCTTCTGGCCGATCGCCACGTAGATGCAGCGGACCTGCTTGGTGACGTCGCCGGATTCCCAGTTGGCCTTCTGGTTCAGGATGGCGTCGACGGCGATGGCAGTCTTGCCGGTCTGGCGGTCACCGATGATCAGCTGGCGCTGGCCGCGGCCGATCGGGATCATGGCGTCGATGGCCTTCATGCCGGTCTGCAGCGGCTCGTGCACGGACTTGCGCTGGGTGACGCCCGGAGCCTGCAGCTCCAGTGCACGGCGTTCGGTCGACTCGATCGGGCCCTTGTCATCGATCGGGAGGCCCAGCGGGTCCACGACGCGGCCCAGGAAGGCGTCGCCGACCGGCACGGACAGGATCTCACCGGTACGGTGGACTTCCATGCCTTCTTCGATGCCGGTGAATTCGCCGAGGATCACCACGCCAATTTCGCGGGTGTCGAGGTTCTGGGCCAGGCCCAGAACGCCGTTCTCGAAGCGCAGCAGTTCGTTCGCCATGGCCGAGGGAAGCCCCTCGACACGGGCGATGCCATCGCTGGCGGTGGTCACGTGGCCGACTTCGACCCGCTCGGCGCTTCCGGGTTCATAGGACGCCGCGAACTCGTTCAGCGCATTGCGGACGTCGTCGGCGTTGATGGTCAATTCGGCCATCTGCAGTCCCTGCTCTCCTGTGTTTGTGATCATCGCGGGGTGCGCGACGACCGGTGTGTAATTCAGTCTGTGTGAGGCTTCCGGTCCTAGTTTCCGAGGAAACTACACCGTGAGGCTCCTGCGGAGTTCAGCCAGGCGGGAGATTACGGACGCATCCACAACCTCATCCCCGACCATGACCCGCACGCCGCCAACCAGTCTCGGATCAACGTTGACGTTCATCTTCAGTCCGCGGCCGTACAACCGGTCAAGGCCGGCCTGCAGGCGGGTCGTCTGCTCACTGGTCAGCGGACGGGTAACGCTGACCTCCGCGATCCAGCGCTGTTGGCGCTTGGCCACCAGCTGGACGAACCGCTCTACCAGTGCCGTGGGCTTGATGCCGCGCGGTGCGGACACCGCCTGCCGGATCAGCAGCTGGGCTGCGGGACCCGCGCTTGGCACCAGCTGCAGTGCCAGCGCCGTCTTGGCTTCGTCCGAAGCCTGGGGCTCAACCAAAGCGCGCTGCAGGTCGTGATCCGACCCGACAACGCGGTTGAACGCGAACAGGTCGCTCTCCAGACCTTCGAGTCCGTCGACGCCCTGGCCCTTCTCTGCAACAGCGACGGCAGTGGTGGCCGCCAGGGTCTCCAAGGCGTCCCCGATGTCGCGCGCAGAGGCCCAGCGCTTGGCAGCCAGCGAGGTGACGATGTCCCGGGCATCCGCCGAGACCTTCCCCTCGAGGAGACGGCCGAACATGTCGGCCTTCTCTTTGCTGTCGCGCGACGGATCGGTCAGGGCACGGCGCAGTCCGGCATTGCTGTCCAACAGGCCCAGGACCCCAAAGAGTTCCTCTGCCAAGGACAGCGAAGCGGTGGGAAGCTTAGCTTCCAGCTCCTGCAGTGCCGCTTTCAGCGACTCGCTCGATACACCGGCCATTATTTAGCAGCACCTGCACTCTGGGACTCAAGGTCGGCGAGGAAGCGGTCCACGACGCGTGCAGAACGCTCGTCGTCGTTGAGCGATTCGCCGACAATCTTGCCAGCCAGTTCGGTCGCCAAAGATCCGACCTCGCTGCGCAGCGATGTCACGGCAGCCTGACGCTCGGCGTCAATCTGCACCTGGGCCTGCTC
Organism: Arthrobacter sulfonylureivorans; assembly: GCF_022637435.1. Taxonomy (NCBI): domain Bacteria; kingdom Bacillati; phylum Actinomycetota; class Actinomycetes; order Micrococcales; family Micrococcaceae; genus Arthrobacter; species Arthrobacter sulfonylureivorans. The sequence goes on along the minus strand of NZ_CP093326.1, from coordinate 1,600,720 downwards.
GCTGATGCGTGCGGCTTCGGACTGCGCCTTTTCCTTCAGCTCCGCCAGGATCTGGGCGCCTTCGGCGCGGGCGTCCTCACGGATGCGGTTGGCTTCCGTGCGGGCTTCCGTCAGCTGCTGCTTGTACTCGTCCAGTGCGGCGCTGGCTTCAGCCTGGGCTGCTTCCGCCTTCGCGATCCCGCCCTCGATGGCTTCGGTCCGCTCTGCAAACGTCTTCTCAAACGTCGGAACGACGAACTTGGCGACGATGTACATGAGGATCGCGAAGCCGATCAGCGTGACGAGGATTTCCCAGACGTTAGGGATCAGAGGGTTAGTACCCTCCGCGGCGGCGAGGATCATTGCCTGATTCATATCTCACCCGTCCTATCTATTCGGTGTGAATGGTTCGCGTTGCCTTGATTAGAGGACGAACGCGAACACCAGACCGAGGATGGCCAGAGCTTCAGTCAGAGCCAGGCCCAGGAACGCGATCGGCTGCAGCACGCGCTGTGCCTCCGGCTGGCGGGCAACGCCGTTGATGTAAGCAGCGAACACGAGACCCACACCGATGGCACCGCCGATAGCGGAGAGACCGTAACCGACGAGGTTGATATTGCCTTGGATGTTGCCTTCCATTTTTTTCCTTTCAAGATGCCCTGGGGGCAGGTTGTTGGTTCAGGTTCTTCCCCAGAGGGGAAATTTAGTGTTCCTCGGCCAGGGAGCCTTGGATGTAGATCGCGGTCAGCAGGACGAACACGTAGGCCTGCAGGACCTGGATCAGGATTTCGAAGAAGTACATGCCGACGCCACCGGCGAGCGTGAGGATGCCCAGCGGCTTCAGCCAGAAATCAGCATCCACCAGCAGGAATTGCGTACCAGCTGCGGCCAGCATGATGATCAGGTGGCCGGCCAGCATGGTGGCAAAGAGACGGAGGCTGTGCGTAACCGGGCGGACCAAGAAGGTGGAGATGATCTCGATCAGGACGACCAGCGGCAGGATGGCCTTCGGTACACCGGAAGGGACCACGGCCAGCTTGAAGTAGCCGATGCCGTGCTTCTTGATGCCGAGCACAATCCAGGTGAAGTAGACGATGCCGGCCAAGGCATAGGCCGTGCCCACATGGGACGTAGTCGGCATCTGGATCAGCGGAATGGAGCCGAAGAGGTTGTTCACCAGGATGAAGAAGAACAGCGAGAACAAGAGCGGCACGAACGGCTTGAAATCGCGCTCACCGATGATGTCCTTACCCACCGAGTTGCGGACGAAGTTGTAGCTCATTTCGCCCAGGTACTGCAGCTTGCCGGGGACAAGCTGGCGGCGGCGGGCCGCCGCAATAAAGAACCAGGAAATCAAAACGACGGACAGCAGTACCAGCAGCATCTGCTTGCCGAAGCCCTCGCCGTAGGGGGCCATCCACGGAAGAATCTCCGGTAGATGCATGTCTTCGAGGGTCGGTGGGACGAAGCCACCTTCATTAGCGGCCGCCGGAAGCGCAAGCGCGATCAACGCGTTTCCTCTCTGCAGTGTCCATCTTTGGGCGTTTCAGGGTGGGTCGCCGTCAAGGCAGGCCACCATATGAAGTTTTCTAACATTTAGGTGTGGTCCCCCGGGCCGCCCTCATGGCGACGCCGAGCGCCGCGCGTGAGTTTGTGTTTGCGGGCTAAGTAATATCCGCCTCCAGCGCCAAGAACGGCGCCGGCGAAAATCAGCCAGCGGGTATCCAGCAGATAGTCCAGCCCCCACCCTATCAAACCCCAGGCGATGATCCCGCCAACAATATAGGTAAGGACGCTGTTGCCGCCCTGATAGGTGGAACCGTCGCCGGAATCGTTGTTTACGGGGCCGGATGAGCCTTTAGCTGCCATGGGAGGACTCCCCGTTCGGCTGCTGCTGACGCTCTTCCGGCGCTGGTACGGGATCGTTGTACAGCTGATGCCGGGTGCGCGAAAAAGCGAACACTTCTGCGGCCTGCCACACCACGACGACGGCAACCGCCGCGACGAAGAACCAGGTCCGCTCCAGCCAGTCCGGCGTCCCGAGAAGGAACAGCGCGGCGCCGAATCCCACGACTTTGATGACGTAGGTGGCGATGAATGCGCCAATCGCACCGGACGGATTCGACCGTCCGACAAAATGGCCCACCAGCAAACTAATGCCGAAGAACAGCATCACCAGCACGGCGCCGAGCAGGGCGCTCACCGCACCGGCTGCGCCGGCCACGATCGCCGACGTTGCGATGATCAGCACGGCGGCTGCGCCGCTTGCGGTCAGGGAAGCACGGAGGATCTTCAGCCATGGCGACCGGGTCGGACCGGATGCGTCGATGGCTCCGCCGGCGGCAGCAGGGCCGTCGTGGCGGGAAGCGCGCATTGAAGTGTCCGTTTCGGTCGCAGGCGAAGTCATCTGGCCGGAACCGGCCGGAATAATTCTACATGAGATAGAACTGGCCGACGAGTCAGGACCTGCTGTTACGCAGCGGGTCCCGCAGCGTTCGATGAGCGTCGGCTGAAGATCACTGGCGAACGCAGATAGAAAACAACGACGGCGGTGCCCACAACGATGGCGGCGGCCTTGCCCATCAGGTCCGACTCGGCAGCCAAGTAGCCGCAGAAACCTGTCAGCAGTGAACAGCCGGTGACCAGCAGCGCCGACTGCAGATGGCTGAAGCCCACGTCCGTCAGCCGCTGGTAGACGTGCGTGCGGTGCGGCGTGTACCACCGCTCCCCCGCGCTGATCCTGCGCAGCAGTGTGGCCAGCGTGTCCGCCAGGTAGATGGCCACCGGCCCCAACAGGTACTCGGCGGGTGCACCGTCCAGAAACGCCGTCAGGCCGAGCATGGCCAGCGAGGCTCCCAACAGGTAACTGCCGACGTCGCCCAGGAAGACGTTGCCCCGCCCGAGATTCCACGGCAGGAACGCCACGAACGCGCCAGCAACTACCGCACCGCCTACTACCAGCCAGCCGTGGCCGGTGACCGCCCCGGTTACGGCGAACATGAGGCCCACGGCGGTGCCATGAAGCCCGGAGATCCCGTTGACGCCGTCCATGAAATTGGCAATGTTGATGTAGGCGGCCAGGGCCAGGGCGCCCAGCGGCAGCCACCACCATGTCTGGCCGGTCAGTTCGATGGCCAGCGCTGTTCCGCCGGCGCCGATGCCCAACTGCAGAGCGGCCCGGCCGCGGATGGACAGCCCGCGGAAGTCCTCGACCCAGCCCAGCAGCGCGGCCGCCGCCGCCACGACGGTAACCGCGAGCAGCAACTGGTGTGCTTCCGCAGCGCCGCCGAAGCCGGCGATCAGGAGACCGGTCAGCAGGCCGATGGCCACAGTGATGCCGACGCCGCGCACCACCGCCCGCGTGTGCGAAGAACGTTCATTCGGCACATCAAGCACCCCGTGCCGTTTGAGCAGCGGAATCAGCGCGAACGGCAACAGCAGGCTCAGCAGAAGGGCCGCAGTGACGGCCACCACGGCCGTGGTCACGAGGCCCGCTCCCGTCCGTCGGACTCAAGGTCGTCCTCGGGGGCAACCGCCAGCGGGACGGTGTCCAATGCACCGGTCGAAGCGGAGACCAGATGCTGCCGGCTCTTCCAGTCGGCCAGGCTCATCCGGTCCGGATCAAGTCCGTCGATGCTTGCGTGCGAGATCTTGGGGTGCAGCGGCCGCGAATCGCTTTCGCCCTCCCCGATCAGGTCCTCGTGCAGCTTCTCCCCCGGGCGCAGGCCGGTGAACACGATTTCGACGTCCCGGCCCGACATGGCGATCATCCGCTCGGCTACATCCAGGATCTTCACCGGTTCGCCCATGTCCAAAATCAACACTTCGCCGCCGGTTCCGATGGCTCCAGCCTGGATCACCAGCTGGCAAGCTTCCGGGATGGTCATGAAGAACCGGGTGGCCGCCGCGTCGGTAACCGTGACCGGACCACCCTTGCGGATCTGCTCGCTGAACAGCGGCAGGACCGATCCGCGGCTGCCCAGCACGTTGCCGAACCGAACGGAGACGTACTTCAGTCCGGTTTGCTGCGCGACCCAGGCTGTCAGCTTCTCAGCTACCCGCTTGGAGTGGCCCAGCACGGTGGTGGGGTTAGCGGCCTTGTCGGTGGAAACGTTGACGAAGGTCTCGACCCTGGCAGCGCGTGCAGCACGCAGCACGTTGAGCGAGCCGAGCACGTTGGTCTTCCAGGCTTCTTCCGGATACTGCTCCAGCAGCGAGACGTGCTTCAGCGCCGCAGCGTGGAACACCACTTCCGGATTGCGGTCCAGGAAAATGGCTTCCAGCGCATCCGCGTCGCGGATGTCGGCCAGCACGGTGTCCTTGCCCGTGAGCAGACCCTGGCCGGTGATGGAAATCTGGGTGCCCTGCAAGCCCGTCTCGTCACGGTCCAGCATGATCAGTTCGGCCGGCTGGAAGGCGTGGATCTGCCGGCAAAGCTCGGAACCAATGGACCCGCCGGCGCCGGTGACCAGCACCCGCCGCCCGGTCACGTAATGGGCGATTTCTTCCACGTGGATATCCACCGGCTGGCGCCCGATCAGGTCTTCAATCGCCACTTCGCGGAAGGAAAAGTCCTGCCGGCCGGTCAGCATGTCCTTCAGCGGCGGCACCACCAGGACCCGCACATTGAGGCCGGCGATGGTGTCGGAGATCTTGCGCATCCGCACGGAGTCGATGTCCGCAATGGCCACGAGCAGGACGGTTGCCTGGGTGCGCTGCACGATCTCCGGCAGGTCTTCCATTCTGCCCAGGACCGGAACGGACGCGATGCGCAGGTGCTTCTTGGCCGGGTCGTCGTCGATCAGCCCCACCGGCAGCCACGGCGAGGCGGGATCGTTGCTCATCCGGGTCACGATGTTGTTGCCCACAAAGCCGGCGCCGAAAATCAGCGTCCGTTCGGCCTGCTCGCCCGGCTTGGCTTTGCTTTCCACATACATCCGCTTCAGGTAGCGCACCGCCGCCATGAACAGGCAGGCGAAGGGGAACGCGATCAGGCCCGTGCCGCGCGCGATGCCGAGCGAGATGCCGAAGGTCAGCAGTCCGAGGGTCAGGATCACGGACACCGAGATGGTCACCATGACCAGCAGCTTGGCCTCGTGGAAACTGCCGAAACTGTAGCGGCCCTTGTACAGTGCGAAGGCTGACCCGACGGCCACCTGGGCCGCTATTGCCAGCACGCACAGCAGGATGATGCCGGGAATCTTGGCAGTGCTCAGCGCCATTTCGTAGCGCAGGAAAACCGCCAGCAGAATCGCCACGACCCAGGCAAGGGAGTCCAGCAGGATCTGCGACCACAGCCACAGGGCGCGATCGCTGCTGGCCGTTTTGCCGGCCGGAAGAGCGGAATCGCGGCTCATGCTTCTACCGTCTCCCCGAGGCCCAGGACATCCGGGACGACGGTGCGCAGGGTTTCCAAGCTGATCGTTCCTTCGCGCACCACCCGCAGCGGGCTGGAAGTGCAGTCCACGATGGTGGAGGCCACCGCCGTCGCACCTTCGGCAGGGCGAAAGCCGTCTTCCAAATAAACGTCCACCGACTCAGCCAACTGCTCCATGGCCTGCGCGGCCGTCTGCGCCGAGGGATGGCCGGTGCGGTTCGCCGAGGAGACGGCCAACGGTCCGGTGGCAGCAAGCAGTTCCAGCGCCAGCTCGTCGTCGGGCATGCGCAGGGCCACGGTGCCCTTGGTTTCGCCCAGGTCCCAGGTCAGCGACGGCTGGGCAAGGAAAATCAGGGTCAGGCCGCCCGGCCAGAAGGCATCGGCGAGGGCGCGGGCTTCGTCGCTCACGTCGGTGGCGAGGCCGTCCATGGTCTGCGGCCGTGGCACCAGCACCGGCGGCGGCATTTTCCGCCCGCGGCCCTTGGCTGCCAGCAGGGTGGCCACCGCCTGGGGCGAGAACGCGTCGGCGGCGATCCCGTAGACCGTATCGGTGGGCATGACAACACACTGCCGGTCTGCGAGGGCGGCTTGTGCTGCCGCCAGACCCTCGCTGCGGTCTGCGGCGTCGGTGCAGTTGAACGTGGTGCTCACAGTTTCATTGTTCCATTCTCATAACCGTCGAGCGGACGTGGCCCGCTCGCGCCCGGTTAGATCGTACTCGGTAGCTACCTGCTGCCAGCATCCGGCAGCCTGCAGCAGGGACAGCACCGCCGCGGCCTGGACCTCGGCATGCTCCATGATGAAGTAGCCGCCGGGCTTCAACAGCCGCGCGGCGGTTGCCGCGGTGGCGGCCGGCAGTTCCATCCCGTCCGCTCCCCCGCCGTAGAGCGCCATCTGCGGATCGTGGTCGGCGACCTCGGGCTCGCGCGGGACCGCTTCGGCGGGAATGTACGGCGGATTGGACACGACGACGTCGAAGGTTCCGTCATGCGCGGACAGCGCGGTGCGCAGGTCCTCCCTCAGCAGGGTGACGCCCAGCGGTGCCAGGTTCCGCTCGGCCCAGGCGTGCGCGAGCTCGCTGAGTTCCACCGCGTACACAGTGGCCGAGGGCACTTCGCTGGCGACGGCGGCGGCGATGGCGCCGGAGCCGGCGCCCAGGTCCACTACCTTGGCCGCGGGCAGGGCCAGCGCCTGGTCGATCGCATGCTGGGCGACGGTTTCGGTCTCCGGCCGCGGCACGAAGACACCCGGCCCCACCTGCAGTTCAAGGTGCCGAAAGAAGGCCCGGCCGGTAATGTGCTGCAGCGGAACACGTGTGGCACGTTCGGCCACCAGGTCCTCAAGGCCGTCCGGAGAAGCCGCGTCCATCAGCGCCAACGCACGGACACGCCCCAGCGATACGCCCAGCAGGTGGGCGGCGAGCAGCTCGGCGTCCACCCGCGGCGAAGGGACACCGGCCTCTGCCAGCCGCGCGGTGGCGGCGGAGAGGGCTTCGGCAAGATTCGTGCCGGGCACCGCTGGCTAGTTTTCCTCGCCCAGGGCGGCCAGCCGGTGTTCTTCGTCCGCCTGGATGGCTGATTGGATCACGGGTTCCAGTTCGCCGTTCATCACCGCATCCAGGTTGTACGCCTTGTAGCCGGTGCGGTGGTCCGCGATCCGGTTTTCCGGGAAGTTGTAGGTACGGATGCGCTCGGACCGGTCCATGGTGCGGATCTGCGACTTGCGGGTCTCGGAGTTCGCTGCGTCGATCTGCTCCTGCTGGTGGGCCAGCAGCCGCGCACGGAGCACTCGCATACCGGCCTCACGGTTCTGCAGTTGCGACTTTTCGTTCTGCATCGCCACCACAATCCCGGTGGGCAGGTGGGTGATGCGCACTGCCGAGTCGGTGGTGTTCACGGACTGGCCGCCGGGGCCCGAGGAACGGTAGACATCGATCTTGAGGTCGTTCTGGCTGATGTCGATTTCTTCGGGTTCGTCCACTTCAGGCAGCACCAGCACGCCCGCAGCCGAGGTGTGGATGCGGCCCTGCGATTCGGTCACCGGAACGCGCTGCACGCGGTGCACGCCCCCCTCGAACTTGAGCCTGGCCCACACGCCTTCGGCCGGGTCGTTGGAGTTGCCCTTGATGGCCATCTGGACGTCCTTGTAACCGCCCAGATCGGACTCCGTCGCGGAGATGATTTCGGTCTTCCAGCCGCGCGATTCCGCGTAGCGCATGTACATCCGCAGCAGGTCGCCAGCAAACAGCGCAGCCTCGTCGCCGCCTTCGCCGCCCTTGACCTCGATGATCACGTTGCGGGCGTCGTCCGGATCGCGCGGGATCAGCAGCCGGCGGAGCCGTTCCTGGGCGGTCTCGAGTTCGGCCTCCAGTCCTGGCACTTCGGCCGCCAGTTCCGGGTCCTCGTCGGCAAGTTCGCGTGCCGCCTCAAGATCGTCCGACAGGTGCGACCAGCGCTTGTGCGCCTCCACAATGCCGTTCAGCTCCGCCGAACGCCGCCCCAGCTTCCGCGCCCGCGCCTGGTCGGCATAGACAGCAGGGTCGCTCAATTCCTTCTGCAGCTCGGCATGCTCATCCAGCAGCCCCTGAACGGACTCAAACATCTTCAAACCTCTTTCGACTCACAACAAGTCTAAATAGCAACGACAAGGACTGGGACAAAAAGCCGACTTAACAGCAACAGCCGCTGAGTTTTTTGCCGGCCAGGGAGTGCGGTCGAGGCCTCCCAACCCTCGCAAGCTCGGGTCGGGTCCCTCGGCATCTCCCTGTCGGGCCTACCGGAGCCGGGCGGCTCAGGATCGGAGATCCTGGGCCGCCCGGCGTAGGGGCGGGGCCGGCAAAAAATCAGCGGCTGTAAAGCAGCTACTTGTCGTTCTCGGCCTTCGAGCCGAGCGTTGTCTTCTGGACCTGCATCAGGAACTCCACGTTGGACTGCGTTTCCCGGATCTTGCCGGTGAGCAGTTCCAGCGCCTGCTGGGTGTCCAGTCCGGAGAGGACGCGGCGCAGGCGCCACATGATCTTGACCTCTTCGGGCGAGAGCAGGTTCTCCTCGCGGCGGGTGCCGGAGGCATTGACGTCGACAGCCGGGAAGATGCGCTTGTCGGCCAGCGAGCGGGACAGGCGCAGTTCCATGTTGCCGGTGCCCTTGAATTCCTCGAAGATGACCTCGTCCATCTTGGACCCGGTCTCCACCAAAGCGGTGGCGAGGATGGTCAGCGAGCCGCCGTTTTCGATGTTGCGGGCGGCACCGAAGAAGCGCTTCGGCGGGTACAGCGCGGACGAGTCCACACCGCCGGAGAGAATGCGGCCGGACGCCGGGGCGGCCAGGTTGTAGGCTCGGCCCAGACGGGTCATCGAGTCCAGCAGGACCACCACGTCCATGCCCATTTCCACTAGGCGCTTGGCGCGCTCGATGGCAAGTTCGGCCACTGTGGTGTGGTCATCGGCAGGACGGTCGAAGGTGGAGGCAATGACCTCACCCTTGACCGTGCGCTGCATGTCGGTGACCTCTTCAGGCCGCTCGTCGACCAGCACCATCATGAGGTGGACCTCAGGGTTGTTGGTGGTGATCGCATTGGCAATGGACTGCAGGATCAGGGTCTTGCCGGCCTTCGGCGGGGAGACGATCAGGCCGCGCTGGCCCTTGCCGATCGGTGCCACCAGATCGATGACACGGGGGCCGATCTTCTTCGGCTCGGTCTCCAGGCGCAGGCGCTCCGACGGGTAGAGCGGAACCAGCTTGGTGAAGTCCACGCGGTCCTTGTTGTCTTCCACCGGCTTGCCGTTGACGGAAGTGAGCTTGACCAGCGCGTTGAACTTCTGCCGGCTGCTCTGGCCGCCCGAATCGCCGTCGCGCGGGGCGCGGATGGCACCCACGACGGCGTCGCCCTTGCGCAGGTTGTACTTCTTGACCTGGGCCAGCGATACGTAGACGTCGTTCGGTCCGGGCAGGTAGCCGGAGGTGCGCACGAAGGCGTAGTTCTCCAGCACGTCCAGGATGCCGGCGACGGGCAGCAGCACATCGTCGTCGGAGACCTCGGTGTCGTCGACGTCCGGGCCGCGGTCGCGGCCACGGCGGCGCTCGTTGCGGTCGCGGTAACGGGTGTTGCTGTCATTGTCGCGGCGGTTGCGGCGGTTGCGGTTGCGTCCGCGGCCACCGTCCTCGCCGTCGTCCTGACGGTTGTCCCGGCTGTCCTGACGGGTGTCGCGGCTGTCCTGACGGGTGTCGCGGTCGGCCGCCTCGGTGCGGTTGCGGGTGCGGTCGCGGCTGCGGCGGTCGGACTGGCCTTCGCCGCGGCCGGACTGCTGCTGCTGCGCGGCGGCGTCCTGGCCGCCCTCCTTCTCGTCCTGCTTGCCGGCCTCGGCGGTTTCCTGCTGGGCATCGGTCTTGGTCTCGGCTGCGTCCTGCTGACCGGAGTCCGAACGCCGGTTGCGCCCGCGGCCGCGGCGCTCCTGGCGGACTTCGCCGTCGGCCTGGACGGCCTCCGCGGCGGGAGCCTGGGCAGGGGCTTCGGCCGGCGCCGCAGTGGCGGTCGCGGTGTTCGCGGCCGAGGCCTCGCCTTCGGCAGATGCCACCGTGCCGTCGCTGCTGGCGCGGCGGTTACGGTTGCGGGTGCGGCTGACCCTCTCGGCGGCCTTGTTGAGGTCACCGCCGGACGTGCTGCCGGCGCCCTCGCCTGCCGTGCCGGTGGTCTCTTCCTTGGCCGGAGCAGGAGTTTCGGTGCGCGCCGGCTGGTCCACCTTCTTGGCTGCCCGGTCTGCAACCGAGGAGCCGCGCTGGTGGTCGGAAATCGCGGTGACAAGGTCGCCCTTGCGCATCCGGGAGCCGCCGGTGATGCCGAGCTGTCCGGCCAGCACCTGCAGCTGGGCCAGCTTCAGGCCGGCAAGGCCTGCACTCTTCGGTGCAGGTGAGTCTATGGTGTCCACACCTGCAGTCAGGTCAGTGGTTTCGGTCACGAAGGATCCTTCCCCCTCGTCGGGCGGTGTGCATATGAAGCGCACCGCGTTGTTTGCCACCCGACCGTTGCATGAGAAGCCCGGCCGGGGTCCGTTATTGCCTGCGGCGTCATGCCGAGGAAAGTCCGGGTGAACAGATATGAAAGCCTTTGAAACAAGCCGTCCGGCTGGAACGAGGGAGGTCCTGTCCGGCCGATGGCCGACAGCAACGCCGTTGAGTGCCGCGGAAGGCTCCTGAAAGGCTGCACCTGGAACGTGGATCCTGCCTCAACGGCTGCTCGGCTTGCGTGATCCGGAGCATCCGGGCAGGATTCCTCGCCGGTTAATCCCGGGGGTGCTCTTCCACTTTAGCACCATCTGTGTCCACTGCCAGTTTCAGAACACGCCAACTCCCCGGCATGTCGTGCTGCTCCAGGTGGGCGGCGATGGCCTTCTGGACCTGCGCCGCTTCCGCCTCGTCCGCGGCGAGCGTCATGACGGTGGGTCCGGCGCCGGAGACGACGGCGGCATGGCCCTGGCTGCGCAGCGCATCGATGAGCGCGGCACTGGGTTCCATGGCCGGTGCCCGGTGCCGTTGATGCAGCCACTCTTCGGTTCCGGCCCGCAACAGGGACGGGTCGCGGGTGAGTGCCTGGACCAGCAGTGCGGCGCGGCCGGAATTCGCGGCAGCAACGTGGTGCGGCACCGAAGCGGGCAGCAGATTACGTGCCGTTTCGGTGGAGAGTTCATAGGAGGGAATCGCCACCACCGGCACGATGTCATGGCAGATCGGAACACAGGTGCTGTAGAACACCCCGACTTCCTCCCAGGAGATGGCCAACTGGCCGCTCAGGGCCGGCGCCACGTTGTCGGGGTGGCCTTCCAGGCCGGAACAGATCTGCAGGATCTTCCCGGCGCCCAGGCGTTCCTGCTCCGGAAGCAGGGCATTGGCCAACAGCACTGCGGACACCACCGCGGCGGCGGAGGAACCCATCCCCCGCCCATGCGGGATCAGGTTTTCGGCTTCCAGACGCAACCCACCGGCGTCGTACCCGGCCTGGCGCAGCGTGCTGCGCAGCGTGCGGATGATGAGGTGCGATTCGTCCGTGGGCAGGTTGGCCGCGCCTTCGCCCGTGACGGACGCCTGGAAGACGCCGTCGTCGGTCGGCTCCACCGTGACGGTGTCATAGAACGCCAAGGCCAGGCCCAGGCTGTCGAAGCCCGGACCCAGGTTGGCGCTGGTGGCCGGCACCCGCACCGTGATGCGCTGGCCGGGCGCTATGCGGCCGGCCACCGCGGCGTCCTCCCCTGCCAAGGTGCTGCTACTCAAGACCCAGGGCGGCGGCCACGCTGACCACGTCGAAGTCGACCTTGATCGGCGACGCTTCGCTGCCATCCTCGGTTCGCAGTGCCCACTGCGGGTCCTTCAGGCCGTGACCTGTGACGGTAATGACGATGGTCTTGCCGGACGGCACTTCGCCGGCGGCGTGCTTCTTGATCACGCCGGCCACGCCTGCAGCAGAGCCCGGCTCGACGAAGACGCCCTCCTTCGAGGACAGCCAGCGGTGCGCGGCCAGGATCTCGTCGTCGGTCACGGAATCGATCAGCCCGCCGGACTCGTCGCGGGCAGCGATGGCGGTGTCCCAGGAGGCCGGGTTGCCGATCCGGATCGCGGTGGCGATGGTCTCCGGTTCGGTCACCGGGTGTCCCAGCACCAGCGGGGCGGCACCGGCGGCCTGGAAGCCCCACAGCGTCGGGGTCTTGGTGGCGACCGGGCCGAGCATGCCGGCAGTGGCCGACTCGTACGGCGCGGCGTACTCCTGGTAGCCCTTCCAGTAGGCGGTGATGTTGCCTGCGTTGCCCACCGGCATCACGTGGATGTCCGGGGCATCGCCCAGGTAGTCAACTGTCTCGAAGGCCGCCGTCTTCTGGCCCTGGATGCGTGCCGGGTTCACCGAGTTCACCAGGAACACCGGGTAGGCCTCGGAGAGTTTGCGGGCCACTTCTAGGCAGTTGTCGAAGTTGCCGTTGATCTGGATGATTTCGGCGCCGTGCGCGATCGCCTGGCTCATCTTGCCCATGGCGATCTTGCCGGCGGGAACCAGCACCGCGCACTTCAGCCCGGCCTGGGTGGCGTAGGCAGCCGCCGAGGCGGAGGTATTGCCGGTGGATGCGCAGACTACCGCCTTGGCACCCGCCTCCACCGCTGCCGTCATGGCCATGGTCATGCCGCGGTCCTTGAAGGACCCGGTGGGATTCATCCCCTCCACCTTCAGGTACACCTCGGAGCCGGTCAGCTCGGAGAGGGCCTTGGCCCGCACCAACGGGGTGCCGCCTTCGCCGAGGGTGATGATCTCGGTCTGCTCCGTTACCGGCAGCCGGTCCGCGTACTCACGGATAACGCCGCGCCATTGGTGGGCCACTTAGATTCCTTCTACTCGCAGGACAGAGATAACAGCGTTGACAATGTCGAGCCCGCGCACGGCTTCGACCGTCGCGGCCAGCGAAGCCTCGGACGCCCGGTGCGTGACGAAGCGCAGCTCCGCGGTCACCTGGCCGCCGTCGTTGGCAGTGTCATGGGGGTCTTCGGCATGAATGGTTTGGCGCATCGTCTCGATGGAGACGCCGTGCTCGGCGAAGACGCCGGCAATCTGGGACAGCACGCCCGGCTGGTCGGCCACGTCCAGGCCGATGTAGTAGCTGGTCTTGACCGAGTCCAGTCCGACGGCGGGCAACTGGACCGTGGCGGTCTCGGTCCGTCCCGGGCCGCCGCCAACCATGCGTCGGCCGGCGCTGACCACATCGCCCAGCACGGCGGAGGCGGTCGGCGCCCCGCCGGCGCCCTGGCCGTAGAACATCATCTCGCCGGCGTTTTCGGCCTCCACGAAGACCGCGTTGAAAGCTCCGTGAACGGCCGCCAGCGGGTGCTGGCGCGGCAGCAGGGTCGGGTGGACGCGCACGGCCACGCCCTCGCGGCCGTCGAGGCCGCGCAGCCGCTCGGCGATGGAGAGCAGCTTGATCACGTAGCCGGCGTCCTTGGCCGCGGCAATGTCGTCCGCCGTGATGGAGCTGATGCCCTGGCACTGGACGTTGGCCAGATCGAACGGGGTATGGAAGGCCAGCTCGGCGAGGATGGCTCCCTTGGCTGCGGCGTCATGGCCTTCGACGTCGGCGGTGGGATCGGCTTCGGCGTAGCCGAGTTCCTGCGCTGCGGCCAGCGCGTCGGCAAACTGGGCGCCGGTGGAATCCATCTGGTCCAGGATGTAGTTGGTGGTGCCGTTGACGATGCCCATCACCTTGGTGATGCGGTCACCCGCCAGCGACTCGCGGATGGGCCGCAGCAGCGGAATGGCGCCGGCAACCGCGGCTTCGAAGGAAAGCTCGACGCCGGCTTCGTCGGCGCGGGCGTACAGGTCCTGGCCGTCGGCCGCCAGCAGTGCCTTGTTACCGGTGACGACGGCGGCGCCGTTGTCGATGGCGCTGCGGATCAGCGTCCGCGCCGGTTCCAGCCCGCCGAGCAGCTCGATCACGATGTCGGCGTCCTTGATCAGCGGCTCGGCCTCGGTGGTGAACAGCTCGGCTGGCAGGTCCACGGTTCTCTTGGCGGCCACGTCTCGCACGGCGATCCCGGTCAGTTGCAGCCGTGCGCCGGTACGCGCGGCGAGCACTTCGGCGTCGTCAATCAGGATCCGGGCCACCTGGGCTCCGACGTTCCCGCATCCCAACAGTGCTACTTTCAGCGTTTTCATGCTGCCCAAACTCTCAGTCTTTTATCTCGCTCGCCATGCCTGCTGCCCACCGGGCGTCAGCCCAGGTCGCGGGCCAGCAGGTCGTCTTCGGTTTCGCCGCGGATGATCAACCGCGCCTCGCCGCCGCGCACGGCAACCACAGGCGGCCGGGCCACATAGTTGTAGTTGCTGGAAAGCGCCCAACAATAGGCCCCGGTCGCCGGCACCGCCAGCAGGTCCCCCGCCTCGATGTCCTCGGGCAGGTAAACGTTCCTGACTACAATGTCACCGCTCTCGCAGTGTTTACCAACCACACGGGAAATAATCGGCGCTGCTTCCGTCACACGGGAAGCCAACACGGCCGAATAATCGGCGTCGTAGAGCACCGGGCGGGCGTTGTCGCTCATGCCGCCGTCCACGGACACGTAGCGCCGCGGACGGCTTCCGCCGCCGTCCACGTCCACCTGCACGGTCTTCCGGGTGCCGGCCGAGTAGAGGGTGAAGGTGCTGGGTCCGGCGATCGCGCGGCCCGGCTCAATCGAGATCCGCGGCACCGGGATGCCCAGCCGCTCGGTGGCAGCGCGCACGACGGCGGCCATCGCCTGGGCGAGTTCGGCCGGCGGCCGCGGGGTGTCGGCTTCGGTGTAGGCGATGCCGTAGCCGCCGCCCAGATCGAGTTCGTGCAGGTCAACACCGTGTTCGTCGCGGACCTGCGCCACGAAGGTCAGCAGCCGCTCGGCCGCCAGCGCGAAACCTTCGGGCTCGAAGATCTGCGAGCCGATATGGCAGTGCAGGCCCAGCAGGTTGATCGACTCGTGCGCCAGCGCCGCCGCCACGGCCTGCGCGGCGGGCGAGCCGGCGGACGGAGCCGGCGCCCCGGCGTCGTGCTCCGTGGCCTCCTGCTGCTCGCCGGCGCCGGCCATCGAGAGGCCGAACTTCTGGTCTTCGTGCGCGGTGGCAATGAACTCGTGCGTGTGCGCGTGCACGCCGGGGGTCAGCCGTAGCATCACGTTGGCCATCTCGCCGCGGGCAGCCGCGATGGCGCCGACCCGAGCCAGTTCATCCAGGCTGTCCACCACGATGCGGCCCAGCCCCATGTCCAGGGCGCGGTGGATTTCGGCGTCCGACTTGTTGTTGCCGTGCAGGCCCAGGTTTTCCCCGGGGATGCCCGCGCGGGCGGCAACGGCCAGCTCCCCGCCGCTGCAGGTATCCAGCCGAAGCCCTTCCTGGGCCACCCAGCGGGCAATTTCCACGCTGAGGAACGCCTTGCCGGCGTAGTAGACGTCCACGCCGCCACAGAGCGAGCTGAAGGCATCGTCGAAGGCCTGCTTGAAGGCACGCGCGCGGGCGCGGAAGTCGTCCTCGGACACCACAAACAGCGGCGTGCCGAACTGCTCCTTGAGCTCGCCGACGCCGATGCCGGAGACTTCCAGCTCTCCGGCTGCACCGCGGGCCACGTCCTGGGCCCACAGCTTGGCGTCCAGCGCATTGACATCCTGCGGGCAGGTCAGCCAGTCCGGGGCCAGGCCAGACGCGGCGCCGGATTCGTGTGCTGCGGGCATTACATCCTCTCCGGGGCGCTGACGCCCAGCAGGTCAAGGCCGTTGGCCAGCACCTGGGTCACGGCGGTGTTCAACCACAGCCGGGTACGGTGCGTGTCGGTAACTTCGCCGTCGCCAATCGGGGTGACGCGGCAGGCGTCGTACCAGCGGTGGTAGGCGCCGGCGATGACTTCCAGGTGGCGGGCGACGCGGTGCGGTTCGCGGAACTTCGCAGCCATGGCCACCACCGACGGGTAGGCGCCCAGCACGGCCAGCAGTTCATTCTCGGTGGCGTGGTCCAGCAGCGACGCGTCGAACGCGCTGCGTTCCACGCCGGAGGCGGCAGCATTGCGGGCGACGGCGCAGGTGCGTGCGTGGGCGTACTGCACGTAGTAGACCGGGTTGTCGTTGCTGTGCTTCACCAGCAGGTCCAGGTCAATGTCGATGTTCGAATCGGCGTGCGAGCGGGTCAGGGCATATCTGGCCGCATCCACGCCCACTGCGTCGACGAGGTCCTCCATGGTCACCACGGTGCCGGCGCGCTTGGACATCCGCATCGGCTTGCCGTCCTTAACCAGGTTGACCATCTGGCCGATCAGCACTTCCACCCGGTCGGCGCTGTCGCCCATCGCGGCCGCGGCGGCCTTGAGCCGAGCGACGTAGCCGTGGTGGTCGGCGCCGAGCATGTAGATGCACAGGTCGAATCCGCGGTCGCGTTTGTTCTTGAAGTAGGCGATGTCGCCGGCGATGTAGGCTGCGTTGCCGTCCGATTTGATGACCACGCGGTCTTTGTCATCGCCGAAGTCGGTGGACTTCAGCCACCACGCGCCGTCGTTGAAGTAGAGGCTGCCGGAGCCTTTCAGCTCTTCCAGCAACTTCTCGACGGCGCCGTCCTCGAACAGCGAATTCTCGTGGAAGTACACATCGAAGTCCACACCGAATTCGTGCAGCGATTTCTTGATGGCCGTGAACATCAACTCCACGCCGCGACTGCGGAATTCTTCCTGCGGGTCCGCGGCGGAGAGCGCGTCCGGGTTCTGTGCCAGCACCGCGTTGGCGATGTCGGCGATGTAGTCTCCGCCGTAGCCGTCCTCCGGCGCCGGCTCGCCCTTGGCTTTCGCCAGCAGGGAGCGGGCAAAGCGGTCGATCTGCGAGCCGTGGTCGTTGAAGTAATACTCGCGGGCCACGTCCGCGCCTTGGGCAACGAGGATGCGCGCCAGCGAATCGCCGAGCGCGGCCCAGCGGGTGCCGCCCAGGTGGATCGGCCCGGTGGGGTTGGCGGAGACGAATTCCAGGTTGATGCGCTGCCCGGCCAGGTCGTCGCTGGTGCCGTAGCCGGTTCCCGCTTCGACGATACTCTTGGCGAGCAGGCCGGCCGCGGCGGCATCCACGGTGATGTTGAGGAAGCCTGGCCCGGCAATCTCAACCCGGGCGACGCCGTCGATCTTCTCCAGACGGGCACTGAGAATCTCAGCAAACTGGCGCGGATTCATGCCGGCCTTCTTGCCCAGCTGCATGGCAATGTTGGTGGCCCAGTCCCCATGCTCCCGGTTCTTCGGACGCTCCACCCGGACCTCGTCCGGCATTTCGACGGCGAAATCGCCGGCGTCGACGGCGGCCTGCAGGCAGGCGGCAATGGCAGCGGAAAGTTCTTCAGGAGTCACCCCACAAGCATAGGGCAATCGCTTCTGCCGCCCGGCTTTCCACGGCCCGGCTGTGACGGGGCTCGCACCGAGCTTTCGCGGAGGGCGCGGCCGCTCCCCCCACAACGGTGCTTCAAGCGTGCAGCGTTGCGCATTTCTTCTGGCGGGTCGGATGCTGATAAGCTCAATAGGTCCCGCAGGGCATCAGGCGAACAGCCGGTGCCGCGCCCTCGTAGCTCAGGGGATAGAGCGTCTGCCTCCGGAGCAGAAGGCCGTAGGTTCGAATCCTATCGAGGGCACTGATGAAGCAGGACCTGGGATTCCCCGGCCACACGGCCGGGGATTCCTTCGTTAACCTGCCCTACCGGGCTGCGCTGGCTGCGGGCTGGCGATCCCGCGTTACCGCACCGCCGGCGGCGCCGCTGCCGCGGAAGGTTCGGCGGTAGGCCGCCGGGCTCACGCCGACGGACTTGGCGAAATGGTGGCGCAGCAGCACGGCCTGGCCGAATCCGGTGATCCGCGCAATTTCGTCGATGTTCAGGTCCGATTCCTCCAGCAGCTCCTGCGCGCGGAGCACCCGCTGCGCGTTGATCCAGGCGGCCGGCGTGGCACCGGTTTCGGCCCGGAACCGGCGCGCGAACGTGCGCTCGGACATATGCACCCTGTCGGCCAACTGGGCGACCGTCACGTCCTGGGCCAGGTTTTCATCCAGCCACACCAGCAGGTCTTTCAGTGTGTGGCAGCCGGCCAGCGACATCGGGCGGTCAATATACTGCGCCTGCCCTCCGGCCCGGTGCGGCGGTACCACCATGTCCCGCGCGATGGCCGTGGCCACCGAGGCCCCGAGTTCGGTCCGGACCAAGTGCAGGCAGGCGTCGATCCCCGCGGCCGTCCCGGCACTGGTGATGATGCGGTCGTCCTCGACGTACAGCACGTTTTCGTCGACTTCGATCTGCGGATAGTTGGCCGCCAACTGATGGGAGTACTGCCAGTGCGTTGTGGCGCGGCGCCCGTCCAGCAGCCCCGCTTCGGCCAGCACAAAGGCCGCCGAGCACACGGACAGCACCCACGCGCCGCGGGCATGCGCGGCGTGAAGGGCGTCCCTCAGCTCATCGGGGACCTGGTCCATCTGCTGGTAGGGCGCAACCACCACCAGGTCTGCGTCGGCGGCCGCCTCCAGTCCAAGCGGGACGTTGAGCGAGAATCCCAGCTTGCTGCTGACCACTCCGGGCACAGTCGTGCAGATCCGGAAGTCGAACGCCGGAACGCCTGTGCCACGGTCGGACCGGTCGAGGCCGAAGACTTCGCAGACCACCCCAAACTCGAACGGCGCGGCCCCCGGAAGCACCACCACAGCTACTGTTTTCAACATGCAACTAGTATGGCAGTTTTTTGTGCTTTATGGTCGTTTCTGCCACTCTTTTTTCCGCTCCAGCGGGATCACCATAGAGGCATGGAACTCTTTCTGATTACCGCACTTGCACTCTTCGTCATCGTCGCCACCATCCGAATGATCATCCGTGACGGCCGCGGCGCCACTCCGCCGGAACCTTCACACGCCGATTGGACCGCCGGCTCCGTCCCGAGTCGCCCTTATTCTGACCTCCCCCGGTTGGTTTGAGCAGACCGTGGGCTGGCCAAAATCCACGCCGATCTAAATCCCACCCCGAGCCCGACCGCAACCCGGCCGGGCTTCGTCTTGCTACTGGCGGTGGGCGAACAAGTCCCGCAAGAGTGCAATCTCGGCCAAATGATGAATCATTTCCCGGTTGATGTGCAGCACCAGCGTCCCCATGGACCGGTCGGCAAAGGCGCCTTCCGCCGGACCGCACGGCCGGCCAAGCCCGTCCTCGTCGAGTGCCCGGACCCCGTGGAGCCAGCGCTCGTAGTATTCGTCCAGCAGGGCCAAGGCCCCGGCTGCGGTCCCGGGATACTCGAAGGACTCGTAGCCCACCCGTGGGCCGCCAAAGTGTGAGGCGTTCCGACTCCCCAGCACCCCCACCAGAATGTGGTTCAGGCGCCAGGCCACCGTGGTTACCGGCGGCGGTTTCGGTTCCGGGACGGCGAATTCGATGACGAAGTCTCCGGCGCCAACTGCCATCTGGGCGGTGCTGGTGCCACGGTGGCGGACGTTCCAGCAGCCTTCGGCGGGCTCCCAGAAATACTCCTCGTCCGTGAGTCCATGCAACCGGGGCCGAGCCTGGGCGTCCCAGTGCCAGGTCAGTTGCTCGACCAATTCCACTGCAGCATTGAAAGACATCGCCGTTCCCATCACGCTTGCAACTCCGCCACGCGGGCCGTCGAGTCCATCTTGGAGGGTCAGCCCGTCCTTGCCCAGTGTCCAGTGCCCCTGGGCCGACCTTGAGGCCGTCATCACGGACAGCTCTTGTCCGCAATCATGAGTAGATTGGTCGTAGTCCGGAAATTCCGGTTCCCGTCCACAGCGGAAAACACCCGCCAGGGCGGCCGCTTCAGACACAGGTGACCATGCTCGAAACGTCAGCACGGCTGCTGCAATTGCTTTCCCTGCTCCAGATGCGCCGGGAGTGGACCGGCTCCGCCCTGGCCGAGCGGATGAGCGTCACCGAGCGCACGGTGCGCCGGGACATCGGCAAACTGCGCAACCTGGGTTATCCCATCAACGCCTCCCCCGGCGTGGCCGGCGGCTACCAGCTGGGTGCCGGTGCCCAGCTTCCGCCGCTGCTGCTTGACGACGACGAGGCCCTGGCCGTGGCGCTGGGCCTCAGCGCGGTGACGGCCAGCCCGGTGGCCGGCGTCGGCGAAGCTTCGCTGCGGGCCCTGACCAAGCTGGAGCAAGTGCTGCCCTCGCGGCTGCGGCCCAAGTTCTCCACGCTGAAGAATGCCGTGGTCACCCTGGCCGGACCCACCGCCGCGGTGGATCCCGAGGTGCTGACCGGGATTTCCAGCGCCGTGGCCGAGCGGCGCGTGATCGGCTTCCGCTACGCCAAGGCCGACGGTGAATCCTCCCGCCGGCTGGCCGAACCGTACCGACTGGTGGACACGGGCCGCCGTTGGTATCTGGTGGCCTTCGACACGGGCAGGCAGGACTGGCGCACCTTCCGGGTGGACCGGTTCGAGTCGGTCCCGACGCCGCGGGAACGCTTCGCCCCGCGAAAACTGCCGCAGCCGGACCTCGCCGCGTACGTCCAGCAGTCGATCACCCGGTCCCCGTACCAGTTCGACGTCGTGGTGCGGATCGACGCTCCGCTGCAGGCGGTGGCCGAGCGGATCCCGCCGAACATCGCCACCCTGTCCGACGACGGCGGTGCCACCGTGCTGCGCGCAGGTTACGACTCGCTCGACTATCCCCTGGTCCAGCTGGCCGCCGTCGGTTTCGCCTTCGAGATCCTGGAACCGGCGGAATTCCGGCAACGCGCTGCGGAGCTCGCCGACCGCTTGTCCGCCGCCGCGGGCACGGAAACGGCGGCCGCCCCACCCGCGTAGGTGGGACAGCCGCCGTCGTACGCTGCCGTGGGCTGTTGCGCCGGGAGCGCCGGTTGCTACTGGAGCATGGTGCGGTCGTCCACCACGCCCTTGATCTTTTCGAACTCGTGCAGCAGGTCCGGCACGGTGGCCTTCAGCTTCTGCTCTTGATCCAGGTCCAAGATGATCCGGCCGTCATGCATCATGATCAGCCGGGTGCCCAGCCGGAGTGCCTGCTCCATGTTGTGCGTGACCATCAGGGTGGTCAGCTGATGGCGGTCCACCACCTCGGCCGTCAGCCGGCTGACCAGTTCCGCACGCTGCGGATCCAGTGCGGCGGTGTGCTCGTCCAGCAGCAGGATCTTGGGACTGCTGAAGGTGGCCATCAACAGCGACAGGGCCTGCCGCTGGCCGCCCGAGAGCAGTCCCACCTTGGCCTTTAGCCGGTTCTCCAGCCCCAGTTCCAAAGAGCGCAGCTCCTCTTTGAAGAACTCGCGCTTCTTGCGGGTCACGCCCGGGCGCAAACCGCGCCGCTTGCCGCGCTCGTAGGCGATGGCCAGGTTCTCTTCGATGGTCATTTCCGGCGAGGTGCCGGCCATCGGATCCTGGAAGACGCGTCCGATGAAGCGTGCGCGCTGATGGTCTGCGAGCCTGGTGACGTCCTTGCCGTCAATGCTCACTGTGCCGGTGTCCGGACGCAGCTTGCCGGAAGTGATGTTCAGAATGGTCGATTTACCGGCGCCGTTGCTGCCGATGACCGTGACAAATTCGCCGGCCGCCAGCGTCAAATTGATGTCCTGCAGGGCAACGCGCTCGTTGACCGTGCCCGCGAAGAAGGTCTTGTGAACGTTCTTGATATCCAGCATGTCAGCCCTTCGCTCCCGTCAGGGATTTCTTCATCTTCCCCAGACCACCGACCCGGGCGAAGACCTTCCATTGCGGAAGGAGCAGCGCCATCACCACCAGCACGGCGGAGACCAGCTTCATGTCGGTCTGCTTCAGTCCGGCTTCCAGGGCCAGCTGGATGACCACGCGGTACAGCACCGAGCCGAACACGACGGCCAGCGTGGCGATCCAGATCAGGCGGGTGCCGAAGATTGCCTGGCCGATGATCACGGAGGCGAGGCCAGCCAGGATCAGGCCGATGCCCATGCCGATGTCGGCAAAGCCTTGGTACTGGGCAATGAAGGCCCCGCAGAGTGCTACCAGTCCGTTGGACAGTGACAGGCCGAGGATCTTTTGGTTGTCGGTGCTGACGCCGAAGCTGCGGATCATCTGTTCGTTGTCGCCGGTGGCCTGCATGGCCAGTCCGACGTCGGTGTGCAGGAACCAGTCCATGACCACCTTCACCGCCAGCGCGACCAGCAGGAAGATGGCGATGGCGCCGATGCCACCGAGCAGGCCTGCTTCGCGCAGCGGAGTGATCAGGGTTTCTTCACGTAAGAGCGGAAGGTTGGCCTTGCCCATGATGCGCAGGTTGATGGAATAGAGGGCGATCATGGTGAGGATGCCTGCCAGCAGGCCGTTGATCTTGCCCTTGGTATGCAACAGGCCCGTGACGGCGCCGGCGGCCATGCCCGCAATAAAGGCCAAGACCGTCGCCAGGACTGGTGGCATGCCGTTGATGATGCTGATGGCGGCAACTCCGGCACCGGTGGTGAAGCTGCCGTCGACCGTCAGATCGGGAAAATTGAGGATGCGGAAGGTCAGATAGACCCCCAGGGCCATGATCGCGTAGATCAGCCCAAGCTCAACCGCGGTAATCATAGGTAAAGGACCTTGGTTCTCTCGTGGGGTCCGTCCGGCGGCCGGGGTGGCCGGACGCCGGACGGACTGCGGACTTCGTCAGCTCGCGCTGGAAATGCCTTCGGGTTTACTTGAAGACGTGGTCGGCCTTGGCCTTGGCAGTGAAGCCATCGGGCAGCGTGACGCCGGTGCGCTTGGCAGCGGCCTCGTTGACGTATAGTTCCAGCTCGGTCTGGGTCTCCACCGGCATGGATGCCGGCTCGGCCTCGCCCTTGAGGATCTTTACGGCCATCTCACCGGTCTGGTAGCCCAGCTTTTCGTAGTTGATGCCGTAGGTGGCCACCGTGCCGCGCTTCACCGAGTCGCCTTCGGCGGCGATGGTGAGGATCTTCTTGGACTCGGCCACCTGGATCAGCGACTCGAGGGCCGAAACGACGGCGTTATCGGTCGGGACGTAGAACGCGTCGACGTCCAGCGACTCGGCGGCCTGCTGGACTTCGGTCGAGTTGGAGATGGCCGCTTCCTTGATCTCCAGGCCCAGTTTCTTGCCGGCTTCCTTGGCCCACTCAACCTGGACGCCGGAGTTGACCTCGCCCGAGGAGTAGACAATGCCCACGGACTTCGCGTCCGGGTTCAGCTCCTTGACCAGGGCCAACTGTTCTTCGACGGGGTTGCGGTCGGACGTACCGGTGACGTTGGAACCCGGGGCGTCCATGCTTTCCACGAGGTCGGCGGATACCGGATCGGTGACGGCGGTGAACAGGATCGGGGTATCCACGATGGCCTGGACGGCCGCCTGGGCGGTCGGCGTGGCGATCGCCAGGATGAGGTCCTTCTTGTCGCTGGCGAACTTGCCGGCGATGGAGGTGGCCGTGGCCTGGTCGCCCTGCGCGTTCTGCTCGTCGTAGGTCACGGTCTCACCATCGACGTAGCCATTGTCGGCCAGCGCCTTCTTGAATCCTTCGCTCGCCGCGTCCAGGGACGGATGCGAAATAATCTGGCTGATGCCGATTTCTACGGATTCGGTGGCGCCATCGGCTGCGTTGCCCTCGGACGATGCCGAGTTGCCGCATGCCGAAACCAGCAGGGTGGTGGCCAGCAGGCCTGCACCCAGGCCGAACATGGTCGAACGTTTCTTCACGGTGTTCCTTTCGAATGTCCATCATGTGCCGGTAGTCCGGCACATTTCCGCCGTGCTGCCCCTCCCCGGCGCAGCTGTTGCGGTCCGCCACACACGGCAGCGTCATCGGCGCCGGAGATATGGCAGGCGATCCCTGCGGAAAGCGTCCTGAAGATCTTACCTGTGAACCGAGTCACATTGTCTAATCAGAACCGCGGGGTCAGGACAACCATATGAGATTCGTCTCCCCCGCCGGACAAATTGCGTCCCTATGTCGCCGGATAGTTATTTTCGTCCACCAGCGGCTGGCTGCCCTGGCTCCCCGTCCGGCCGGGCCGGGGCCGCCGGTCCAGCCGTTAGACTGTGATCAATCATGGCTGTGAATATCACGTATCCCTCGGCCCTGCCCGTTTCCGAGCGGCGCGAGGACATCATGGCGGCCATTGCCGCAAACCAAGTGACCGTCATCGCCGGCGAAACCGGTTCCGGCAAAACCACCCAGATCCCGAAAATGTGCCTGGAGCTGGGCCTGGGCGAGAAGGGTCTGATCGGCCACACCCAGCCCCGGCGGCTGGCGGCCAGAACCGTGGCCGAGCGAATTGCCGAAGAGCTGGATGTGAAGATCGGCGAGGAAGTGGGCTTCCAGGTCCGCTTCACCGGCGTAGTCGGCCGGGAGACGCGGATCAAGCTGATGACCGACGGCATCCTGCTGGCCGAGATCCAGCACGACAAGCTGCTGAAGAAATACAGCACCATCATCATCGACGAGGCGCACGAACGCAGCCTCAACATCGACTTCATCCTGGGCTACCTCAAGCGCGTCCTGCCGAAGCGCCCAGACCTGAAGGTGATCATCACCTCGGCCACCATCGATCCGGAGCGATTCGCCCGTCATTTCGGCAGCGACGACGACCCGGCGCCCATCATCGAGGTCTCCGGCCGGACGTACCCGGTGGAGATCCGCTACCGCCCGCTGAACCAGCCAGCGGACTCGGACGCCGACAACCCGGACCCGGACGAACTGGAGGAAGACCGGGACCCGCTCGACGCCGTCTGCGATGCAGTGGACGAACTGTCCCAAGAAGCACCCGGCGACATACTGGTCTTCTTCTCCGGCGAGCGCGAAATTCGCGATGCCGCCGACGCCCTCGCGGCCAGAATCAAGACCAACCGCCGGCTGGCGGGCACCCAGATCCTACCCCTCTATGCCCGGCTCTCACTCGCCGAGCAGCACCGCGTTTTCTCCCACGGAGGCCAGCGCCGGATTGTGCTGGCCACCAACGTGGCCGAGACCTCGCTGACCGTTCCCGGCATCAAGTACGTGATCGACACCGGCACGGCGCGCATTTCCCGCTACTCGCACCGCACCAAGGTCCAGCGACTGCCGATTGAACGAATCTCGCAGGCCTCGGCCAATCAGCGCTCCGGCCGCTGCGGCCGTGTCAGCGACGGGATCGCCATCCGGCTCTATTCCGAAGAGGACTACGACTCCCGGCCGGAATTCACCGACCCCGAAATCCTGCGCACCAACCTGGCCGCCGTCATCCTGCAGATGACCGCCATGGGTGTTGCCCGGGACTCCAAGGACATTGAGGCGTTCCCGTTCGTGGAGCCGCCCGAGACCCGTGCCATTAACGACGGCGTCACGCTCCTGCGCGAACTCGGCGCCCTGCCCGAACCCGGCGGCAAAGGCGGGGCGGCGGCGAAAGGCGGACTCACCGCCGTCGGGCGCAAACTGGCGCTGCTGCCGGTGGACCCTCGGCTGGGCCGGATGATCGTGGAAGCCGGCCAGCGCGGATGCGTGCGCGAGGTGATGGTGCTGGCGGCGGCGCTGACCATCCAGGACCCGAGGGAACGTCCCACGGACCAGCAGCAGCAGGCCACCGAGAAGCACAAGCGCTTCGTGGATGAGAAGTCCGACTTCACCGGCGTCCTGAACCTGTGGCGCTATCTGCAGGAGAAGCAGCAGGAGCTCTCCTCGACCCAATTCCGCAAACTGTGCCGCACCGAGTTCATCAACTACCTACGGGTCCGGGAATGGCAGGACCTGTTCGCGCAACTGCGCCAGCTTGCCAAGCCGCTGGGCATCACGCTGGAGTCCGGGCGGGATGTGGACCCCACCGGCAAGCACGATGACATCCACAAGTCGCTGCTGGCCGGCCTGCTCAGCCACATCGGCGCGTATGAGGAACGTAAACGCGAATACGCCGGCGCCCGCGGCACCCGGTTCGCCATCTTCCCGGGCTCGGCACTGTTCAAGAAGTCGCCGGACTGGGTGATGGCGGCCGAGCTGGTGGAAACATCGCGGCTCTGGGCCCGGGTGGCGGCTACCTTCGACCCCGCGTGGGCCGAAGAGATTGCGCCGCAACTGTGCAAGCGAACGTATTCGGAGCCACACTGGTCCAAGAAGCTGGGCTCGGTGATGGCCTATGAGAAAGTCACGCTCTACGGAGTGCCGATTGTCCCGCAACGGCGGATCCAGTACGGGCGGATCGACCGTGAGCTCAGCCGCGAGCTGTTCATCCGCCACGCCCTGGTGGAAGGCGACTGGCGCACGCACCACAAGTTCTTCCACCGCAACCGCAGGCTGCTGGCGGAGGTGGAGGAACTGGAAACCCGGATGCGCCGCCGCGACCTGCGCGTGGACGACGAAACACTGTTCGAGTTCTACGACGAGCGGATCGGACCCGACGTGGTCTCCGAACGGCACTTCGACAAGTGGTGGAAGGACGCCCGCGCGGACGATTCCACCCTGCTCGATTTCGATCCGGACGCGGTGCTGGCCGCCGACGCCGAGGAACTGGACGCATCGGCGTTCCCGAAGACCTGGCAGCAGGGGTCGTTCGAGCTTCCGCTGAGCTATGAATTCTCGCCGGTGGCACCGGGCGCGACCCCGGATCCGTCCGACGGCGTGACCGTGCACGTGCCGGTCCTGTTCCTAAACCAGCTGGACGAAGCCCCCTTCCGCTGGCAGATCCCCGGACTTCGGGTGGAACTGGTGACAGCGCTGATCAAGTCGATGCCTAAGCAGATCCGCAAGAACTTTGTCCCGGCCCCTGACGTGGCCCGGAGCGCGGCGGCAGCCCTGGCAGCGGACTTCAACCCGGCCGAGGATGCGCTGGAGCCCTCGCTGGAACTGGTGCTGCGCCGGTTGAAGGGGCACATCATCCCGCCCGGTTCCTGGAATTGGGACACCGTACCGCCGCACCTGCGGATGACCTTCCAGGTGCTGGACGGCAAGGCCAAGGTGCTGGACGAGGCCAAGGACCTGGCGAAGCTGCAGCAGGAACTGGCGCCGGCCAACCGGCGGGCCATCGCCGAGTCCCTGGGCGCGACGCCGGGTCTCCACGCGGCCGCGAGCGGCCTTGGTCGACCACCGGGCCAGCCGTCGCCGGACAAGGGCCGCGGCGCCGCCGGCAAGAAACACGGCAAGCACGGTGGCCGGCAAGGAGCCGCGGCCGGAGCCGCCCCCGGTGCCGGCGCACCACCGTCGGCCTCCCCCGGGCTGACTACCGGTGGCGTGCAGGAACGCAGCGGCCTGACCGCCTGGCCGGATGGTGACCTGCCCCGCGAGGTCAAGCGCGAGGTGGCCGGCCACACCGTGACCGGATATCCGGCGCTGGTGGACGAGGGCGCCACCGCGGGTGTCCGGGTCTTCCAAACCCCGGCGAGCCAGCAGGCGGCCATGCGCTCGGGCGTCATCCGGCTGCTGGTGCTGCGCGTTCCCTCGCCGCAGCGGTATGTGCTGGACCACCTGAACAACACGGAGAAGCTGACCTTCACGCAGAACCCGCACGGCTCGGTGGCGTCGCTGATTGATGACTGCACCCAGGCTGCGGTGGACAAGCTGGTCCCCGCCGAGCTGCCGTTCACCAAGGCCGGCTTTGATGCTCTGTACGAGCAGGTCCGCGCCGAGCTGATCGACACCGTCTTCACCGTGACCGCGATTGTGGAAAAAATCCTCTCCAGCGCCCGGCGGATCCAGAAGGAACTGAAGTCCAACGCCAGCCTGGCCCTGATCAGCCCGCTCTCCGACATCAAGAGCCAACTGGAGCAGCTGGTCTACCCCGGATTCGTGGCCGCTACCGGCTACGCACAGCTCAGCCAACTGCCGCGCTATCTGGAGGGCATCGAGCGCAGGCTGCAGAAACTGCCCACGGCCGTGGGCCGGGACGCACAGCAGATGTCCGTGGTGCAGCGGCTCGAAGACGAGTACGACGACGCCCGGGCGGCCCTAAAACCGGGCAGCCTGGACGGTTCCGGACTGGACAAGGTGCGCTGGATGCTGGAGGAACTGCGGATCAGCTTCTTCGCGCAGGAGCTGGGCACGGCCTTCTCGGTCTCCGAAAAGCGCGTCCGGGCAGCCCTGCACGAGGCCCTCGCCGGCTGACGCTGACCTCAGGGTTTGGCGCCCACGTCAGGGGCTGGCCGCGAGGGCCGGGCCCGAGGTCAGGGGCAGGCCTCGACCTCAGGGGTTGCTGCCCCTGCTCTCAGCGTCACCACAGGGTTTGGCGCCCACGTCAGGGGCTGGCCGCGAGGGCAGGGCCCGAGGTCAGGGGCAGGCCTCGACCTCAGGGGTTGCTGCCCCTGCTCTCAGCGTCACCACAGGGTTTGGCGCCCACGTCATGGGTTGCTGCCTCACATCTGGACGACGCAGGGTGATCTGGACGCCAAGCCCTGACCTCGCGGGCAGCCGCGACGCCCGGGCGATGTCCGCCCGGCGCTACCAGGCGAAGCACCGGATCAGTCGGCCGGGACGAAGTCCCCGTGGCCCGCGTCGCGAAGCGCTGCCCGAAGCCGCTTGGCTGATGCCTCCATCACGTCCGGATCGGGATTCTGCTGGGCGCGTTTGAAGTCGAACTCGGCCTCCGAGTTCGACGGCCAGACGTGCAGGTGCAGGTGGTCCACTTCGAAACCGGCGATGATCAGGCCCGCACGGGCGGCGCCGAAGGCCTCCACCTGGGCCTTGCCGATGGTCTGGGCGACCGCCATGAGTTTCTGCAGCAGTTCGGCCGGGGCATCGGTCCAGCGGTCCACTTCCTGCCGCGGCACCACCAGCGCATGGCCGTCCGCGAGCGGACCGATGCTCAGGAAGGCCACCACCTCGTCGTCCTTCCAGACGAAGCGGCCGGGAATCTCGCCGTCGATGATCTTGGTGAAGAGTGTGCTCATGTACGCAATCCTTATCAGTCAGTAAGTCAGTAAGTAGGTCAGTCAGTCAGTCAGTTGGGCAGCGGTCAGCGGATCCGTGGACCGGCGAAGGTTCAGTCGTTGAGCGAGGCGATGTCCAGCACGAACCGGTAGGCAACGTCGCCGGCCACCATCCGGTCATAGGCCTGGTTCAGCTCCGGGGCGCGCACCAGTTCGACGTCGGCGGTAATCCCGTGTTCGGCGCAGAAATCGAGCATCTCCTGGGTTTCGGCGATGCCACCGATGTTCGATGCGCCGTAGGCAATCCGGTGGCGCATCAGCAGGTTGACCGGCACCGGCGGCATCGGCTCGGGCGGCACACCCAGCTGGATCAGCGCGCCGTCGCGCCGGATCGTCCGCAAGTACGGCGCCAGGTCGTGGGCCGCGGACACCGTATCGATCACCAGGTCCACGCTGCGTCGGGCTGCGGCGAGCGCCTCGTCATCGCCGGTCACCACCACGTGGTCGGCACCGAGCGCACGGGCGGAATCGGCCTTGTCCGGCGAGCTGGTGAAGACCGTCACGGACGCGCCCATGGCCTTGGCCAGCTTGACGGCCATATGCCCCAGCCCGCCGAGCCCCACCACGCCGACGGAATCGCCGGCTTCCACGCCGAAATAGCGCATCGGCGAGTACGTGGTGATGCCGGCGCACAGCAGTGGTGCCGCCGCGGCCGGATCCAGCTCCGGCGGCATCCGCAGCACAAAATTTTCATCGACGACGACGGAGGTTGCGTATCCGCCCTGCGTCACCTCACCGCCGTGGCGCCGGTCGCGGGCGCCGTAGGTGCCCACCGCGCCCTTGTCGCAGTACTGTTCCAGCCCCTCGTCGCAGGCGGCGCAGTCGCGGCACGAGTCAACCATGCAGCCCACGCCCACCAGGTCACCCACGGCGTGCAGGGTCACGTCCTGGCCGATGGCGGTGACCCGGCCGACGATCTCGTGGCCGGGCACCAGCGGGTAGTCGATCTCGCGCCACTCCCCGCGGACGGTATGCACGTCGGAATGGCAGAGGCCGCAGAACGCGATGGCGATCTCCACGTCGTGCGCCTCCGGGTCGCGGCGTTCAACCTGAAGCGGGACCAGCCCGGAATCGGGGGCCTCCACTCCGTAGGCCGAGGCCGTGTTCATGCTGCTCCTCGATGTCTGCCGGTCCGCGGCCGCGTGGGCCAACTGTTCCTGCTCCGGTGAAAGCGGTTTTCCCAGCGGCGGGGGTGCCGGACGGCCAAGTGTCATGAGCCCGACGCTACCGTTTGCCGGACCGCCATGCCACCGGGACGCACCGTGTGTGACGCTCCGGATTCCGTGGTGCACGACGCCGGACGGCTGCCGTTCACGGCGTGGCGCCCGTGGCTATCGGCAGGTCCGGATGCCCGCACCACTGAGACCACGAACCGGGAAACAAGGCCGCATCGATGCCTGCCTCGGCCAAGGCCGCAATCTGGTGCGCGGCGTTGATACCCGAGCCGCAATAGACAGCCACGTCCCGACCGTCGGCGCCCAGGTCCTTGAACCGCGCGGCGAGTTCCGCGGCGGGCAGGAACTGTCCACCGGGGGCGAGATTCTCCGTGGTCGGCGCATTCACCGCGCCCGGAATGTGCCCTGCGCGCGGGTCCACCGGCTCCTGTTCACCTCGATAGCGCTCGGCGGCGCGGGCATCAAGCAACAGCGAGGTACCGGCGAAGTCCAGCACGTCGTCCAGCTCCAGACGGGGCATTCGCCCGCTGCCCAGCTGGACGTTTCCCAGCGATGCCAGCTCGTCGCCGTTGTCGAGTTCGTACCCTTCGGCGCGCCACGCGGCCAGTCCGCCGTCGAGCAGGTACACGGCGTCGAAGCCGCCGTCGCGCAGCAGCCACCACACCCGGGCGGCGGACAGGCCGCCGTTGTCGTCGTAGGCCACCACCACGTCGTCGTTGTTGATACCCCAGTCCCGTGCGGCCTCGCGGAAGGCCTCCGGCTCCGGCAGCGGGTGGCGTCCGCCGGCCGCCGACGGCGCGGACGCAAGTTGCGACGGCAGGTCAACGTAGACCGCACCGGGGATATGGGCCTGGCGGTAGCGGCGTTGGCCGTCGCCGTCGCGGTCGCCGAGTTTCCAGCGGACATCCAGCAGTACGGTGCGCTGTCCGGAGATCATCCGTTCACGCAGCGTCTGCACGTCCATCAGAGTCCTCATGAGATCTCCTCCTGACTGCTGGCGGGCGTCGTTGCCCGCCGGTGTCCGGCCAGTCCATCACAGCGGCGGGTACCGGGCCAAGCGTCCGCCCGGACACCGCCTGCTCCAACGGTCAGGCCAGTTCCACGCTGTCCCCCGGCGACAGGTGCCGGTAGCTGGTGCCGTAGTGGCCGCCGAAGAGCGTCACGTGCTTTTCCACCAGCGGCAGGCCGCGGTCGCTGAGCCCGGCGTCGTGGATCGGGTAGGCATGCTCGGCGCGCATGGCCGTGACAAAGTCGATCACCTCGGCCGTCTTCGACCACGGCGCGTGGATGGGCACCAGCACGTTCTTCACCATCAGCCCGTGCGGCACGATGAACGAATCCCCCGGGTGGTACAGATTGTCATTAATGACGTAGCCGATGTTGGCCACCACCGGAATGTGCGGATGGATCAACGCATGCTGGCCGCCGAAAGTGCGGATGCTAAACCCTGGCACCACGAACTCCGTCTCAGGTTCGGCGGCGTGGATCCGCGCCGACGCCGCCGGGGCGAGCGCTCGGAGCTCGGCCGCAACCGAAGCCGGAGCGTACAGCTGCATTCCGTCCGTCTCCGCGAGCAAGGCCAGCACCCGGTCCCGGTCCAGGTGGTCCGCGTGCTCGTGGGTCACCAGGACGGTGGTGGCCCCGTCGAGAGCCTGTTCCACCTCGGAGAAATTGCCGGGATCGATCACCAGGATGTGCCCATTCTCTTCGAGCCGGACGCAGGAATGGGTGTATTTTGTCAGCTGCATGGCACCAACCCTAACCGCGCCGGGCGTCAGGCGGTATGGCGGCCCCGCCGGCCCGGCAAATCAGGCCTGCTGGTAGGCTGGAAAGAGCCCACGGGCGTCCAGAACCAGCAGCAAGGAGCCGAAGCGGCCATGTCCGTCCCGTCAGCCAAACCGCAGGCGCAGCGCCGCGGTCCGGAGCAGCGAGTCACCCGCCAGCGGGTAGCGGTGGCCACCGCCTTGGACAGCCTGGAGGACTTCGTCAGCACCCAGGAACTGCACCGTTTGCTGCAGGAACGCGGCGAGCCGGTCTCCCTGGCCACCACCTACCGAATCCTGCAGTCCATGGCCGACGACGGGCAGTTGGACGTGATGCGCAACGGCGAGGGCGAAGCGGTCTACCGGCGCTGCGCCGTCGAGCATCACCACCATCACCTGCTGTGCCGGAACTGCGGCAAGACCGTGGAGATCGAGGCTCCTGCGGTGGAGCAATGGGCGGCGCGGATGGCACGGGAGCACGGCTTCACGCAGGTGGCGCACACCGTGGAAATGTACGGGCTGTGCCCGGAATGCAGCGCCGCCCAGTAACGCCATCGCCCCGTAGCCCCGCAGCGCTGTAACCCAGTACTCCCGGTGCTTATCCGGCGCTGACCTTCACCGCGGGCTCGGTGCGCCGCCCCACCCTGCCGCGGCGCTGCCGCCGGGCGCCGGCCAGCCGGCACACCACGTAGATCAGGAACGAAATCGTGGTCACGTAGGGGCTGATCGGCAGGCTGCCGCCGAGAGCCAGCAGGATTCCGCCCAGCGTTGCGGTCACGGCGAACAGCACGCTCAGCAGCACCACCACCCGCGGCGAACTGCTCACCCGGAGCGCGGCGGCCGCGGGGGTAATCACCAGCGACAGCACCAACAGGGCACCGACCACCTGGATGGACAGCGCCACGGCCAGACCCAGCAGGAACATGAATACGATCGCCAGCGCACCCACCGGCACGCCGCGGGCCTCGGCCAAGTCCGGATCGGCGCTGGCAAAGGTCAGCGGACGCCAGATGGCCAGCAGCCCCAAGACCACCACCGCCGACCCCGCGGCCAACAGGTTCAGTTGCACGGTATCCACGGACACGATCTGCCCGGTCAGCAGGCCGAACTTGTTCGCGGAGCGGCCCTCGTAGAGCGAAAGGAACAGGATGCCCAGGCCCAGCCCGAAGGACATGATCACACCGGTGATCGAATTACGGTCCCGGGCGCGCATGCCCAGCACGCCCAGGACGACTGCCGCTATCACCGAGCCCACCAGCGATCCGAACACCACGTTGGCGCCGATCAGCAGGGCAAAGGCCGCCCCGGCGAAGGACAGCTCGGCGATACCGTGCACGGCAAACGCCAGGTCCCGCATCATCACGAACACGCCGATCAGGCCGCCGACCAGGCCCAGGATGGCGCCGGCGATCAGCGAGTTGCGCACCAGCGGAAGCAACTCGGCGTAATCGCTGAAATTGAAGACCGCGTTCAGCAGCTCCGAGAGGTCCATGCCTACTCCCCCTCGCCGTGCTGGTGCGTGGTGGCGTCCGGCAGGCCCACCACAATGATGCGGCCCTGGTTGTGGATGACTTCGACGTGGCTGTTGTACATCCGCGACAGCACCTCGGTGGTCATCACCTCTTCCGGCGTTCCCACCCGGAACTGGCCGCCGGCCAGGTACAACACCCGGTCCACGTAGTCGATGATGGGATTGATTTCATGCGTCACGAAGACCACGGCGCTGTTCTTTTCATGGCACTGCCGGTTGATCATCGCGCTGACCGCCTGCTGGTGGTGCAGGTCGAGCGAGAGCAACGGCTCGTCGCAGAGCAGGACTTTGGGGTCGGATGCCAGCGCCTGGGCCGCCCGCAGCCGCTGTTGCTCGCCGCCCGAAAGCTGCCCGACCGGGGCTTCCGCGTACCCTTCGGCACCGACCATCTCCAGCAGTTCGTCTACCCGCCTGCGATGTTTGCGCGCGTTCAGCCGGATGCCCCACCGATGGCCGTCCAAGCCCAGGCCCACCAGATCGCGGGCCCGCAGCGGTGTCTCCGGGGCGAAGGTCTTCTGCTGTGGGATGTAGCCGATGTCCCGGCTGCCGCGCTCCAGCCCCCGCCCGTTGATCTCGGCCGTGCCGTGGCTCAACGGCTGCAGGCCCAGCAACACGCGCAGGAAGCTGGTCTTGCCGGAACCGTTCGG
Organism: Arthrobacter sulfonylureivorans; assembly: GCF_022637435.1. Classification (NCBI taxonomy): domain Bacteria; kingdom Bacillati; phylum Actinomycetota; class Actinomycetes; order Micrococcales; family Micrococcaceae; genus Arthrobacter; species Arthrobacter sulfonylureivorans. The sequence goes on along the minus strand of NZ_CP093326.1, from coordinate 1,566,882 downwards.
ACCCAGCACCGCGAAGAACTCCCCCGGCTTGATGGTCAAATCCAGGTCATGCCACAACACGCGCCTGCCGAAGGACAGCGAAGCACCCTGCAGGCGGACGGCCTCGGTCGTGGCCCCGCTCATCCGCGCAGCGCTTTCTCCACGGCGTGGAGGTTTGCCGCCATCCAGCCCAGGTAGTCCTGGCCTTCGGGCAAAGTTTCGGTGAAATCGACGACGGCGATGCCCGCCTTCTCCGCCAGCAGGCGGAGGCGCTGTGTCTGCGGTCCCTCGGTCTGTTCGTTGTAGGCGACGAACCGGACCGACCCGCCGGTGACCAGGTCTTCGGCTTCTTTCAGGGCTTGCGGGGATGCATCGCTGCCTTCCTCCGCGGCCTCCATGAAGTCGTCGGGGGTCTTGTTTTCCAGCCCCAGGGCATCGAACAGGTGCAGCGGCACCGGATCGGTGGCCGCCACGGCTTCCCCGCCGGCGGCTGCGGCCAGTCCGTCCACCTCGGCCTGCAGCTTGTCCAGTCCGGCCTGGAACTGCCCGGCGTTGGCCTTGAAGGTGTCGGCCTGCTCCGGGTCCAGCGCGGACAGCTTCGCGGCGACGGTGTCTGCCACTTTCGCCATGGTGGACAGGTCGTACCAGACGTGTTCGTTGAAGCCGCCGTGGCCGTGCTCCGCGTGGCCGTGGCCCGTGTGGCCGGCGTCGGCGTCTGTGGCCGCAGGATCGTGCGGCGCCTCGTCTTCCGCCCCGGGCAGCGGCGACAGCTCCACCGCCGTGATGATGTTGTGGTGGTCGACGCCGGTATCGTCAGCGAGGGTGTGCATGAACGTGTCGTAGCCGCCGCCGTTTTCCAGCACGAGGTCGGCCTTGGACACCGCCAGCTTGTCGCGGGCCGTTGCCTCGTAGGAGTGCGGGTCCTGGGCCATCCGGTCGATGATCGACGTGACCTCAACCTGGTCGCCGCCGATGCTGCGGGCCAGGTCGCCGTAGACGTTCGTGGAGGCGACCACGCTCAAGGTGCCGTCCGCTTGGTCCGCGCCCCCGGCAGCCGCGCAGCCGGACAGCAACAGTGCCGTCGCGGCCAGGCCTGCCAACACAGGGGTGGTACGGGAGTGCCTCACGGGCGACCTCGGTTCTACTCACAGATGAGAATCAATAACAATAAGGATTTCCAGCTTAGCGCATTGCGAACCGTTCGCATTACCGTGCGCCGAGGGCGCGGACCCGCCGCAGCAGTTCCGCGCCCTCGGAGTGGATTACTCGCCGGTCCGGCGCAGGCCCTGGGCCTGCGTCTCGTCGCGGATCTCGCCCACCAGCACTTCGATCACGTCCTCGAGGAACAGCACGCCGTGGGTGCTGCCGTCGGTGCCCAGTACGCGGGCCAGGTGCGACCCGGTCCGCTGCATGACGCCCAACGCGTCCTCGATTTCCTCGTCCAGCGCCAAGTTGGCCAGCGTGCGGACCTTGGTGACCGGAATCGTCTTATTGAACCGGTCCTCCGGGATGGTCATGACGTCCTTCAGGTGCAGGTACCCGGTCAGGTTGTCATCGGCGTCGGCCACCGCAAACCGGGAGAATCCGGTCCGGCCCACCACCCGCTCGAACTGCTCCGGAGTGGTGTCGACGCCGATGGTCACCAGCTGGTCGAGGGGCACCATCACGGTGGCCGCGGTGACGGCCGAGAACTCCAGCGAACTGGAGATCAATCCGGCGTCGTCGTCCACCAGTCCGTGCTTGGTGGACTCCTGCACGATCGACTGGACCTCCTCCAGCGTGAAGGTGGAGGTCACCTCGTCCTTCGGTTCGATCCGCATCGCCCGGAGAATGTGGTTGGCCGACCAGTTCAGCGTGGCGATCACCGGCCGCACCACCTTGGACACGGCAACCAGCGGCGGCGCGAGCAGCAACGCGGCCTTGTCCGCCACGGAAACGGAGATGTTCTTCGGCACCATTTCGCCAAAGGTCACGTGCAGGAAGGTCACCACGATCAGCGCTACGGCGAAGGAAATCCCATAGGACATCTCATGCGGAACGCCCAGCCAGCCCTCCAGCGGCAGCAGCAGCAGTTCCTTGATGGCCGGTTCGGCCACGTTCAGAATCAGCAGCGAACACACGGTGATGCCGAGCTGGGCACAGGCCAGCATCAGGGAGACGTGCTCCATGGCCCACAGCGTGGTCTTGGCCCGCTTGGAGCCGGCTTCCGCCAAAGGCTCGATCTGGCTGCGGCGGGCGGACATGACGGCGAATTCCGCGCCGACGAAGAAGGCGTTGCCAAGCAGCAACACGACCAACCAGAAAATACCCATCGCCGCCATCAGAGCTCACCTGCCTGGCCGGCATCGGGCAATACCGCACCGGTTGCCGGATCGGGAATGAAGCGCACGCGGTCCACCCGCCGTCCGTCCAGCCGCTCGACCTCCAGCGTGCCGCCGTCCACCGGAACCCTATCGCCGACCACGGCAATCCGGCCCAGCTCGGCCATGATGAAGCCGCCCACCGTTTCGTAGCTGGCCTCGTCCGGCACGGACAGCTGCGGGATCTGCTCGGTGACCTCATCCGGACGCATCAGACCGGGGAAATACCAGTTACCGGTGGCGCTCTGCAGCACTCCGGGCTTCACCCGGTCGTGTTCATCGGCGACCTCGCCGACAATTTCCTCCACCAGGTCCTCCAGCGTGACCACTCCAGCGGTTCCGCCGTATTCGTCGAGCACGACGGCGAACTGCAGGTTCGCGGCACGCAGTTCGGAGAGCAGCGAATCCAGGTGCACGGTCTCCGGCACCCGCAGCACGTCGGTCATGATGGTGGCCGCGGGCAGGGCCGCACGCTTCTTGCGCGGGACGCCGATGGCCTTCTTAATATGCGCGACGCCGCGGACGTCGTCCGGGGAATCGCCGAGCACCGGGAACCGGGAGTAGCCGGTACGGCGTGCCGCGGCGATCAGGTCGGCCACGGTCTGGTCCGCATCGACGAACTCAACGCGGATCCGCGGCGTCATCACATCGGCCGCGGTCCGGCCGGAGAAGGACAGCGTCTTGGCCAGGAAGTTCGCGGTTCCGGCGTCCAACGTGCCCATTTCGGCGGAACGGCGCACCAGCGACGCCAGCTCGGAGGGAGTCCGGGCTCCGGAGAGCTCTTCCTTGGCCTCCAGCCCGAACAGGTGGAGCACCTTGTTGGCGAAGCCGTTGAGCATCAGCACGAACGGCTTGAACACGGCGGTGAAGACCAGTTGCGGCCGCGCCACCAGCTTGCCGACTGCCATCGGCAGGGCAATGGAAGCGTTCTTCGGCACCAGTTCGCCCAGCAACATGGAGAGCAGGGTGGCGATCACCATGGCGATCACGGCACCGATGGGCTGAATGACTGCCTCGGCCAGGCCCAGCGCCGCCAGCGGCGGACGCAGCAGGCTGCTGATGGCCGGTTCCATCAAGAAACCGGTCAGCAGCGTGGTCAAGGTGATGCCGAGTTGGCAGCTGGAGAGCTGTGTGGAGAGGGACTTCAGGCATTTCATCAGCGGCACTGCGCCGCGGTCGCCCTTGTCGATGGCGCGCTGCACGGTGGGCTGGTCGAGGGCCACCAGGGCGAATTCAACCGCGACGAAGAACCCGGTTCCGAGGATCAGCAGCATGCCGGCGGCGATTTGGATCCATTCCATTTAGCGCGCCACCGTCCTGCAGATCAGGCGGGCAGATGGAGGGTGGTCATCCGAGCCCGGACTAGAGGGCTCCTGACCGGCCGCGTTGGCGGCAAGTGTGTGATGGGCACGTGCACGGGATTTGCCGGTGCTGGGTGACGCCTCGCATCTGGCGGCCGCCTGGGCTGCCTGTGCTCCCGCGGTGCGGCATGCTGCCTGCCCTGCGGGGCGCGTCACGGACCGGCTCCTAGAATAGCTGTCCATTATGCGCACTAGCGTAGCAGGCGGGCCGCCGTCGCGGGCTGCCTGGGTACAGCTACCAGCTCTGCGGAACCGGGCGGCCTTCTTCATAGCCGGCGGCCGATTGGACGCCGACGATGGCCTGTTCGCGGAACTGCACCAGGTTCTGCGCACCGGCGTAGGACAGCGAGCTGCGCAGGCCGGCGGTGATCTCGTCCAGCAGGTCCTCGACCCCGGGACGCAGCGGGTCGAGGTACATCTTCGAGGACGAAATGCCCTCCTCGAAGAGAGCCTTGCGCGCCCGCTCGAACGCGTCCTCGCGCCGGGTACGGTTCTGCACCGCACGGGCCGATGCCATGCCGAAGCTCTCCTTGTATTTGCGGCCGCTGCTGTCCGTGAGCAAATCCCCCGGGCTTTCGTGCGTCCCGGCAAACCAGGAGCCGATCATCACCTGGCTGGCACCGGCCGCCAGCGCCAGGGCCACGTCCCGCGGATAGCGGACCCCGCCGTCGGCCCATACATGCGCGCCGAGCTCCCGCGCGGCCTCCGAACATTCCTGCACGGCCGAGAACTGCGGGCGGCCCACCGCGGTCATCATCCGGGTGGTGCACATGGCGCCCGGTCCCACCCCGACCTTGACGATGTCCGCGCCGGCTTCCACCAGATCGCGCACTCCTTCGGCGCTGACCACGTTGCCGGCCACCACGGGAACCTGCGGATCCAGGCTGCGCACGGCGTCCAGCGCGTCGAACATCTTGCGCTGATGCCCGTGCGCGGTGTCCACCACCAGCACGTCCACGCCCGCCTCCAGCAGCGCCTCGGTCTTACCCTTGACATCGCCATTAATTCCGACGGCGGCCGCCACCCGCAGTTTGCCCTGCGGGTCCAGCGTGGGGGTGTAGATGGTGGACCGGAGCGCGCCCGAACGGGTGAGCGCGCCCAGCAGCACGCCGTCGTCGTCCACCACCGGCGCGAAGTTCGCCGATGCCGAGTCGAACAAATCGAAGGCCTGGCGCAGCGAGGTGTCCGCCCCGGCGTCGAACATGGAAGCCTCCAGCAGCAGCGGGTGGGCGGCCATCACGGTCTCGAGCGAGGCGTAGCGGTCCACGCCTTCGCAGTCCTCGGCGCGCACCACGCCCACACACTTGCCGGCGTCGTCCACCACCGCCACGGCGCCGTGCGACCGCTTATCCATCAGGTGCAGGGCGTCAATGACGGTGCTGCCGACGGTCAGTTTCAACGGTGTTTCGAAGACGGTGTGGCGGTCCTTGACCCAGCCAGTGACCTCCGCGAGCACCTCGAGCGGCACATCCTGCGGCAGCACGGCGAGCCCGCCCCGGCGCGCCATAGTCTCTGCCATGCGGCGACCGCTCACGGCGGTCATGTTCGCAACGACCAGCGGAATCGTGCTGCCCGTGCCGTCGCCGGCGGACAAGTCCACGTCCAGTCTGGAGGAGACGTCGGACCGCGACGGCACCAGGAAGACGTCCGAATACGTCAGGTCGGTCATCGGCTGGTTGATCAGGCGCATGGATGCTCACTTTCCTCGGTAGCCGGCCAGGCTCCCCGGCGGTTAACCGGCCAGGCTCCCCGGCAAGTCTAGAGGCACCGGTGCCGGGAACGAATCGGGGTGCTGTTCGGCGGCACGGGTGGTAAAGATTAGCCTGCGTTGCGAAAGTGTCATTAGACTGGCTACTGGTCCAGATCTAGTGCGCGCCAGACGCGCACTCGCAATTCCGCTGCTGACGGCAGGTTCGGAAGGCAGCCAGGGAAGCGTGTGATCTGCAGGGCAAGCGGCAACTCACGGAAGAGGCGTATTACAAGTGCCAGAGCATCCCAACCTTCGTCTACCCGAGGAATTTGGCGGTAACGAATGGCTCGTTGACGAAATCTACGAGCAGTACCTCCAGGACAAGAATTCCGTGGACAAGAAATGGTGGAGCATCTTCGAGGCGGCCAATGGCGCCGGCAGCTTGAACGACACGGCTGCCGCTTCGTCCGCCCCCACCTCGGCTCAGTCTCCGTCCCGCCCCGCTCCGGTGAAGGACACGCCCAAGGCTTCGGGTGAGAGCACCGCCACGGATCGGGCAGGAACCAAGCCGATTCCCGCCGACAACGAGCCGGCACCGAACACCTCCACCGACACGGCCGCTGCCCCGGCCAAGCCCGCCGCGAAGGCGGAGCCGAAGCCGGCACCGATCCCGGCCCAGCTGCCCAAGTCCGCGCCCAGCGCAGTCGCCGAAGAAGACACCGTCTCCGTGCTCCGCGGCCCGGCCAAGGCCATCGCCACCAACATGGACGCCAGCCTCAGCGTGCCCACCGCGACCACGGTGCGCGCGGTTCCGGCCAAGCTGCTGATCGACAACCGCGTGGTGATCAACTCCAATCTGGCCCGCGCCCGTGGCGGCAAGGTCTCCTTCACCCACCTGATCGGCTACGCCGTGGTCAAGGCGCTGGGCCAGTTCCCCAGCCAGAACGTCCACTATGAGGAGATCGACGGCAAGCCGGCGGCGGTCCAGCCGGCCCACGTGAACTTCGGCATCGCCATCGACATGCCCAAGCCTGACGGCAGCCGCCTGCTGGTGGTGCCGAACATCAAGCGCGCCGAGACCATGAACTTCTCCGAGTTCTGGCATACCTACGAGGACCTGATCAAGCGGGCCCGCGCCGGCAAACTGACCGCCGACGACTACGCCGGCACCACCGTCTCGCTGACCAACCCGGGCGGCATCGGGACCGTGCACTCCGTGCCCAGGCTGTCCAAGGGCCAGGCCACCATCGTTGGCGTCGGTGCCCTCGAGTACCCGGCCGAATTCCGCGGTGCCAGCGAAAAGACCATTGCCGCCCAGGGCGTCGGCAAAATCATCACGCTGACCTCCACCTACGACCACCGCGTGATCCAGGGTGCCGGCTCGGGCGAGTTCCTGCGCCTGATCGAATCGCTGCTGCTGGGCGAGCAGGGCTTCTACGACGAGATCTTCGAAGCACTGCGCATCCCCTACGAGCCGGTCCGCTGGCGCTCGGACAACCAGGTTGACGTCGAGCTGCAGGTCAACAAGATTGCCCGCATCCAGCAACTGATCCATGCGTACCGCGTCCGCGGCCACCTGATGGCGGACACCAACCCGCTGGAATACGTCCAGCGCAAGCACCCGGACCTGGACATCACCACCTACGGGCTGACCCTGTGGGATCTGGACCGGGAATGGGTCACTGGCGGATTCGGCGGCGCCGACCGCCTGAAGCTGCGCGACATCCTCGGTGTGCTCCGCGATGCCTACTGCCGCACCACCGGCATTGAGTACATGCACATCCAGGATCCGGCCGAACGCGAGTGGTTCCAGAACGAGCTGGAGCGCCCCTACGCGAAGCCCAGCCGCGAAGAGCAGCTGCGTGTCCTGGGCAAGCTGAACGCCGCCGAAGCGTTCGAGACCTTCCTGCAGACCAAGTTCGTGGGCCAGAAGCGCTTCTCGCTGGAGGGCGGCGAATCCCTGATTCCGCTGCTGGACGCAGTGATATCCGACGCCGCCGACGACGGCTTGGACGAAGTTGCCATCGGCATGGCCCACCGCGGCCGGCTGAACGTGCTGACCAACATCGCCGGCAAGACCTACGCACAAGTGTTCCGCGAGTTCGAGGGCACCCAGGACCCGCGCAGCGTCCAGGGCTCCGGTGACGTGAAGTACCACCTGGGTACCGAAGGTAAGTTCACCTCCGACAACGGCAACGAGACCAAGGTCTACCTTGCCGCCAACCCCTCCCACCTGGAGGCCGTCGATCCGGTGCTGGAAGGCATCGTCCGCGCCAAGCAGGACCGGCTGGACCGGGGCGACGAGTTCCCGGTGCTGCCGGTGATGATCCACGGCGACGCGGCCTTCGCCGGCCAGGGCGTCGTGGCTGAAACCCTGAACCTCTCCCAACTGCGCGGCTACCGCACCGGCGGCACCGTGCACATTGTGGTCAACAACCAGGTCGGTTTCACCACCTCACCGCACTCCTCGCGGTCCTCGGTGTACTCCACCGACGTGGCCAAGATGATCCAGGCACCGGTCTTCCACGTGAACGGCGATGACCCGGAAGCCGTGGTCCGCGTGGGCCAGATGGCCTACGAGTACCGCCAGCGCTTCCACAAGGACGTCGTCATCGACATGGTCTGCTACCGCCGGCGCGGGCACAACGAGGGCGACGATCCCTCGATGACGCAGCCGATGATGTACAACCTGATCGAAGCCAAGCGTTCCACCCGCAAGCTGTACACCGAGGCCCTGGTCGGCCGCGGCGACATCACGCAGGACGAGGCGGACCAGGCGCTGCGCGACTACCAGGAACGACTGGAGCGCGTCTTCGCCGAAACGCATGCAGCGCAGACCTCGCCGCTCCCGATCATCACCAAGGACTCCGCCGCCGTGTCCGATCTGGAGCGCCCGCTCTCGCAGCAGGCCGAGGACACGGACAACGTGCCGTCCGGCACCGCCATCTCGACAGAGACGCTGGCGAAGATCGGCAAGGCCCATCTGGAAATTCCGGAAAGCTTCACCGTCCACCCGAAGCTGAAGGCCCTGCTGGAGCGCCGCGAGCAGATGTCCCGCGAGGGCAACATCGACTGGGGCTTCGGCGAACTGGCTGCGTTCGGATCGCTGCTGATGGAAGGCGTCCCGGTCCGTCTCGCCGGCCAGGACTCCCGCCGCGGTACCTTCGTGCAGCGCCACGCCGTCTTCCACGACCGCGTGAGCGGCGAAGAGTGGGCACCGCTGAGCAACCTCTCGGACGACCAGGCCAAGCTGTGGATCTATGACTCGCTGCTGTCCGAATACGCGGCCATGGGCTTCGAATACGGCTACTCGGTGGAACGCCCGGATGCGCTGGTGCTCTGGGAGGCGCAGTTCGGCGACTTCGTCAACGGCGCCCAGACCATCATCGACGAGTTCCTGTCCTCGGCCGAGCAGAAGTGGGGCCAGCGGTCCTCGCTGGTGCTGATGCTGCCGCACGGGTACGAAGGCCAGGGCCCGGACCACTCGTCGGCCCGGATCGAGCGCTTCCTGCAGATGTGCGCCGAGGACAACATGATCGTGGCCAACCCGACCACCCCGGCCTCGCACTTCCACCTGCTGCGCCGCCAGGCCTACAGCCGGCCCCGCAAGCCGCTGATCATCTTCACGCCGAAGCAGTTGCTGCGGTTGAAGGCTGCTGCCGCCAAGGTCGAGGACTTCACCACCGGAACATTCCAGCCGGTCATCGGCGATGTCCAGGACCTCAGTGGCAATGACGTGGACCGCGTGGTGCTGGTCTCCGGCCGGCTCTACTACGATCTGCTGGCCGCCCGCCAGAAGAACTCGGACACCAAGACCGCGCTCATCCGGGTGGAGCAGTTGTACCCGCTGCCGGTCGAGGAGATCAAGGCAGAACTGGCGAAGTACCCGAACGCCGAGGTGGTCTGGGCCCAGGACGAGCCCGCCAACCAGGGTCCGTGGCCGTTCATGGGTCTGTACCTGCCGGAGGCCCTCGATAAGCCGCTGCGCCTGGTTTCCCGTTCGGCCTCCGCTGCGACCTCCACCGGCTCGGCCAAGCGCCACGCTGTGGAACAGGACGTTCTGGTCAAGAAGGCCTTTGAACGCCGGTAAGTAGGATGGTGGGCGGGGGGCCGCAGGGCGCCCCGCCCACTTTCTTTTAAGCACAGTTCTTTTAAGCACCGTCTCCAGCCCGTCAAACCAGAAAGCTACTCGTGGAGCAACGCAGAATCAGGATCGCCGCAGTGGGTGAACAACTGCTGGCCGGCGTGGGAGACCCGCGCGCCCTCGGTTGGTTGGGCCGAACCTTGGCCCGGACCAACCCTGATCCAGCCACCTTGGAATCCTTCGTTCTGGCATCGCCGAACGAGGGGACGGAGGAGTTGGCCGGCCGCTGGCTTCAAGAGGCCGGCCGGCGTTTCGATGACGGCTTCGAAAACCGGCTGATCATCGGCCTGTCCGGCCGCGACCTCGAGCTCGGCTTGTCCACGGCCCGCAGCCGCCTGAACCTGGCGAACATCCTGGACGGCGCGGCCCAGCTCAGCGTCAAGGTCTTCGTGGTGGGTCCGCCCCCCGGACTGGATGCCCAGCGCAATGCGCAGCTGGCTGAGCTGTCGACAGCCTTCGGCGATGTCACCACGCGCCGCAAACACGTCTTCGTCGACACCTTCACACCCTTGCTCAATCACGAGCAGTGGCGCACCGATCTGGCCAGTAACGGCGGGGCCCCGGGCCAAGCGGGCTACGGCCTGCTCGCCTGGCTGGTCCTGCATCGGGGCTGGTATCCGTGGTTGGATCTGCCCGAGCCCTTCTAACGACCCGGGCTCGCTGGACGGCGGGCCAGCACCTTCATCGCCCAGACGGCGGGACCGGCCATGCTCCGGTCCCGCCGTTTCTGTATCTGTGGGCGGCAGACCCTTGCCAGCAGTCGAGTCGCGATATATCGTGTCTTGCATTACGAGATATATCGCGTCGAGAGCGGTGTATTGCCACCAGGCAGGACAAGCCATGAACGATATGTGGAGCATCGATGGTCCACAAACAATTGACGTTGACGAGGTCCGCATGCTCAAGGCCTCCATCGTCAAAGGGCGGCTGGACATCATCGTGCACGAGGAGCCGACCGTCAGGGTGCAGGTCTCCGAAGTCAGCGGCGCGCCGCTGGAGATGACCCTGCGCGACGGCACGCTGGAGATCAGCCACAACAAGGGCGGCGAGGGCCCGTTGGGGTTCTTGGCACGGCAGGTCAACCTGGCCGTCTCCGGCTACCGGGAAGAGGCCGTGATCAGCATCGCCCTGCCACGGAACGTTCCCGTCAAGGCCTCCACCGTCAGCGGGGACGGCCTGGTATCCGGCCTTGCCGCCAACGCGGATTTGAGCACCGTGTCCGGGTCCATGATGGCCGACGAAACTACCGGCGTGCTCACCGTCAATACCGTCAGCGGCGAGATCATCGTCCGTCACCACGGCGGCACGCTGGCGGCGAAGAGTGTCTCCGGCGAGGTCACGGCGTCCGGCGACCTGGACCATGTCCGGGCCAGCACGGTCAGCGGCGACTTGAGCTTCGACCTGCAGGGCGCACCCCAGGATTTGGCCGTCAATTCCGTTTCCGGCAACGTCACCGTACGGGTGCCCGAACAATACGGCGTGGATGTGGCCGCTTCTTCGGCGACGGGCAGCATCACCGTCAACGACCAGAAGTTCTTCGGCTTCTCGGAGAAAGTGAAGACCCGGATAGGACCCGAAGGCCGCGGGCTCACCGTCCGGTCAACCACGGTCTCGGGCACCTTGGCGGTATTCCACCGGGACACGGCCGGAAGCCAGGTGAACTGATGCCTCCCGTATTCGCCCACGGCGCCCTGCGGCTCTATCTGCTCGCCTTGCTGGCAGAAGGGGACAAGCACGGTTATGACATCATCCGCGCCCTCAGCGACCGGTTCGGCGGCACCTACTCCCCCAGTGCTGGCACCGTCTATCCCCGGCTGGCCAAACTCGAGGAGGAGGGACTGGTTTCTACCGCCTCGGACGGACGGCGCACGGTCTACAGCATCACCGACGCCGGACGGCAGGAACTGGCCGCCCGCCAGGACGAGCTGGCCGACGTCGAAGCTGATATCTCCGCATCCGTGCGGCGCCTCGCCGATGGGTTGCGGGACGAGCTGCGCAGCTCCATGAAGGGGCTCCGGGCGGACCTTGCCGCCTCGGCCGAGGCCGCCCGCAGCAAAGCCAGGACTTCTCCGCGGGCGGCCGACGCCGCCGGGCTTCGGACGGTAAAGGAACTGGAGCACCTGCTCAACGACTTCCGCGACGACGTTCGGGTGCGCTTGCGCCGGCGCAGCGCCACCGGAACGGTAGACGAAGTCGCCGTGCAGACCATTCGGACGGTGCTGGACCAGGCCAAGGCCTCCATCACCGCGGCGCTGCGCTGACTTCCGGCGTGCAGCTCCTTCAGTTAGGAGCAGGCGCGGGCATATGAAAGACTGGTGCGCAGTTCTTTTTCATCCAGCAAAGGAGGCAGCCATGAGCAAGCGTGCACGCAAGCGTCGTGACCGTAAGCGCGGCGGCGCAAACCACAGCAAGCGCCCCAACACCTAAGCGGTTGGGCACCAGCCCGCACGGCTGATGCTGCTGACGGAAGAACCCCCGTGCCCGGTTGGGCGGCGGGGGTTCTTCTGTTGTGTGCTCCTGTGCCCTGGCAGGCGGGCCGGGCGAAAAGACTAGACGGTGTCTGATTCCCTGATGTGGCCTATCTTGTCCAGGATGCGTTCCTTGAGGGTCTGCGGTGCAGCCTCCTGGCAGGAGCGCTTCACCACCAAACGGATCAGGCACTCCAGGTTGTGTTCTTCGGCGCATTCTTGGCAGCTGTCCAGATGCGCCTTAATCTCCGCGAGGTCGTCGCGGGAGAGTGCGCCGTCAACGTACTCGTAAATCCGTTGCATCCGGTCGTCTTCGCAGTCGCCCAGTCCGTGGCAGTCGCTCATTTGACGTTCTCCTGTTGTGTCCCCACCGCCGCTGCGGCGTTTTTCCTGTCCTTGGTACCGCTGATGCCGCGTTCGTGCGCATAGTCGGCAAGCAGCTCGCGCAACAGCTTGCGTCCCCGGTGCAGGCGGGACATCACGGTACCGATGGGGGTATTCATGATTTCCGATATTTCCTTGTACGCGAAGCCCTCTACATCCGAGAAGTAAACGGCCAGCCGGAATTCCTCCGGGATGGCTTGGAGGGCGTCCTTCACATCAGAATCCGGCAAGTGGTCCAATGCCTCTGCTTCCGCAGACCGCAGTCCTGAGGAAGTGTGGGAGGCAGCTTGGAACATCTGCCAGTCCTCTACCTGATCCGTGTTGGACTGTTGCGGTTCGCGCTGCCGCTTCCGGTAGAGGTTGATGTAAGTGTTCGTCAGGATCCGGTACAGCCAGGCCTTGAGGTTGGTCCCCGGCTTGTACTGGTGAAACGCCGAAAAAGCCTTGGTGTAGGCCTCCTGCACCAGGTCCTCGGCATCGCTGGGGTTGCGTGCCATCCGCATTGCGGCCGAGTACAGCTGGTCCACATACTGCATCGCGTCGCGTTCAAAGCGGGCACGGCGCTGCTCGGCAGTTTCCGTCTGGACGTCAACCTCATCCGGCTGCCCCGTTGTGCCGGGGTTGCTGCGGTTCTTGGCGCCGTCCGAATTCTCAGTCGTCATTGGCTCCCAGTCTACGCTGAGCTTCACGAACCCCTGGGCCGATGCTGCGCCGTCTACCAGCCCCGCGTGGGCTGGTTCGGCAAGCGCTGTAGTCACAGGTTTCCCTTCGTTCCGACACGTCCTGGACCGGCGACAATGCACCGGCATTCCTGTCAGACGTAACGTTCGATGCCGCCCGGCTATTCCCTGCCGATGATGCCAAGCCGCTCCGTAAGGTGTGCGGTGGCAACAAAAGTGCCAGACTAGTGTCCAGTGCCGCCTTCCCGCGGTCCGGCCGAGGGGAAGGGCACAGATTCCTTCGACGCACGCCGACGCCCAGGAGGCTTCCATGTCAATCGTCCGCCTTGCCGCCCGTCCCCTGCTGGCCACCAGCTTTATAGCGACCGGCTTTGACCGTTTGCGCCACGCCGACGAAACGGCTGCGTCGCTGCGGCCGCTGGTTCAGCAGACAGAATCCGTCCTTCCCGCGGCAGGAGCGTTGGTCGGGCAAGAGAAGACGATTGCACGGGTCATCGGCGCAGCCCAGGTGGGAGCAGGCGTCCTGCTGGGCATGGGCAGGTTCTCCCGGCTTGCTGCGGCCCTGCTGGCCGGCACCACCGCCGTCAACACACTGGTGGAATACCGGACGGCGGATTCCGCCACACCGGAAGCCAGGCGGGTGCGCCGCAACCGGCTGTTGAAGAACCTGTCATTGATCGGAGCCGTCATGCTGGCATCCGTTGACACCGCCGGACGGCCCGGGCTGGTCTGGCGCGCCGAGCACCTGGCGGCCGATGCCCGCCGCAACGTCCGTTCCATCGGCAAGGGCGCCCGGCGCAATGCGGAATCGATGGGCAAGGACGCCCGCAAACAGCTGAAAAAGGCGGAACGCGCAGTGCGGGAAGCCACCTCGGATGTGGTGGGATCCTGAACGCAATGCCCGTGGTTGCCAACAGTTGGCCGGCTCCCTATGCAGAGAAGCCGATCGACGCAACGGTCCAGATCCCTGCTTCCAAGTCGCTGACCAACCGCTATTTGGTGCTCGCTGCGTTGGCCGACGGCCCGTCACGGCTGCGCGCCCCGCTGCACTCACGTGACACCTTTTTGATGGTGGAAGCGCTTCGTTCCCTGGGCGCCCGGATTACCGAGGCGGAGGGGGACGGCCGGTTCGGCCCCGACCTGCTGGTGGAACCGATTGATCCGGCGCGTCCGCTAGGCGATGCCGGAGTCGATTGCGGTCTGGCGGGCACCGTCATGCGGTTCGTGCCGCCACTGGCGGCGCTGTGTACCGGAGACGTGGAGTTCGACGGCGACCCCGCGGCACGGCGCCGGCCGATGTCCCCCACCATCGACGCGCTGCGCCAATTGGGTGTGGCAGTGGAGGACGGCGGAAGCGGCAGCCTCCCGTTCCGCATCACCGGCACCGGCAGTGTGGCCGGCGGCCATCTGGCGATCGATGCCAGCGCGTCCTCGCAGTTCGTCTCCGCCCTGTTGCTGGTGGGTCCGCGCTTCCGCGACGGCCTGCATCTGGAGCACGTCGGCGAGCGCGTGCCGAGCCTGGACCATATCGCCATGACGGTGCAGTTGCTGCGCGACCTCGGCGTGAGCGTGGACGATTCCCGTCGGAACCACTGGGTGGTCTCCCCCGGCCCGATCCGCGCCTTCGACACCCGGATCGAGCAAGATCTCTCCAACGCCGGCCCGTTCCTGGCCGCCGCCTTGGCCACGCGCGGGCGGATCAGGGTGCCCAACTGGCCGGCTTCCACCACCCAGGTGGGCGACGCCTGGCGGGACATCCTGCCCCGGCTCGGCGCCACGGTCACGCTGGCGGGCGGGACGCTGACCGTGATCGGCGGCGAAAAGATCACCGGCGCGGACCTTGCCGATACCAGCGAACTGGCTCCCACCGCGGCAGCCCTGTGCGCGCTGGCCGACGGCGAGTCCCGCCTGAGCGGCATTGCCCACCTGCGCGGCCACGAAACCGACCGCCTGGCCGCTTTGGTGACGGAGATCAACCGCTTGGGCGGCGACGCAGAGGAGACGGCCGACGGACTGCGGATCCGCCCTCGGCCGCTGCACGGCGGGTTGTTCCATTCCTACGAAGACCATCGCATGGCCACCGCCGGTGCCATCATCGGCCTGGCCGTGCGCGGCGTGGAGGTCGAGGACATCGGAACGACGGCCAAGACCATGCCCGAGTTCCCGCAGCTCTGGCAGGAAATGTACGCAGCCGCGCCGGCGCCCTCGGCCACCGAGGGCTGACGGTGGCGCGTAGCACTGGAAGCTGGGATGAATCGGATGTGCGCATCCGTCCCAACAAGCGCGGAACGCGTCCACGCACCAAGGACCGCCCCGCCTACGAGGATGCCGAGCTCGGCCGGATCGTGACCGTCGACCGTGGCCGCTACACCGCCGTCGTCGATGAAGACACGCTCGGAGAGCGCGTCGTCGTCGCCGCCCGCGCCCGGGAGTTGCGCCGCACCCCGGTGGTGGCGGGAGACTTCGTGGCGCTGGTCGGCGATGTCTCCGGCGAACCCGACAGCCTCGCCCGGCTGGTCCGGGTGGAGGAACGCCGTACCCTGCTGCGCCGCAGCGCGGACGACACCGACCCGGTGGAGCGTGTGGTGGTAGCCAACGCGGATCAGCTCGTCATTGTGGTGGCCGCAGCGAATCCCGAACCTCGTACCGGGTTCATCGACCGGGCGCTGGTGGCCGCGTACGACGCCGGGATCAGCCCGCTGCTGTGCGTCACCAAAGCGGACCTGAAGGATCCCGCCGAGCTGCTCTCCAACTACGAGCATCTGGACCTGCCGGTGATCGTCAGCCGCACCGCGGCCGTGGACGCTTCCGGCGTGGATACACTCTCCGACGAGGGCCTGTCCGCCCGGCTGGATACCGAGGCCGTGGCGGAGCTGCGCAGTTACCTTGACCGCAAGGTCACCGTCACCCTGGGCCACTCGGGCGTGGGCAAGTCCACCATGGTCAACGCGCTGACCGGGGCGCAGCGGGCCACCGGTGGGGTCAACGCCGTTACCGGGCGCGGCCGGCACACCTCGTCGTCGGCCTTGGCGTTGAAAGTCCTGGACGCGCCGGCCGGCACCTGGATCATCGACACCCCGGGCATCCGGTCCTTCGGATTGGCCCATGTGGATCCGGACCGCATCCTGTCTGCCTTCCCCGATCTGGAGCCCGGCACGGCCGACTGCGCGCGCGGCTGCAAGCACGACGCGGCGGCCATCGACTGCGGCCTGGACGCCTACGTGGCTGACGGCGGGGCCGGCGATGCCGGGGTTGCCCGGCTGGCGTCGCTGCGCCGTTTGCTCGGCGCCGAGGAACGGCCGGAGGCCAAAGAGCTCGGCACGGTCTAGGCAAGGCGCCCGGTTTGCGGGCGCTGCCTCCCGCGTCCGCACCGCACTTACCGATAAGTTGAAACCTATGACCCACGCTCCGCAAACCTACAACGACGATCTGCGCCTGGCCCACGTGATGGCCGACTCGGTGGATGCGCAGACCATGGCCCGGTTCAAGGCCCTAGACCTGAAGGTGGAGACCAAGCCGGATCTGACGCCGGTCACCGACGCCGACCGCGCCGCCGAAGAAGCCATCCGCGGGCAGCTCTCCCGGTCCCGGCCGCGCGATGCGGTGCTGGGCGAGGAGTTCGGCAGCAGCGGCCACGGCGCCCGACGCTGGATCATCGACCCGATTGACGGCACCAAAAACTTTGTCCGCGGCGTACCGGTCTGGGCCACACTGATCGCCCTGGTGGACGAGGGCCAGCCGGTCGTGGGCCTGGTCAGTGCTCCCGCGCTGGGCAAGCGGTGGTGGGCAGCCAAGGGAACCGGCGCCTACACCGGGCGTTCGCTGGCCGCGGCCACCCGGCTGCAGGTTTCCGCCGTAGACCGGCTGGAGGATGCGTCCATGTCCTACTCCAGCCTGGGCGGCTGGAAGGAGCGCGGGAACCTGGACGATTTCCTCGATCTGACCGAAACGGTCTGGCGCACCCGCGCGTTCGGCGACTTCTGGTCCTACTGCCTGGTCGCCGAAGGCGCCGTGGACATCGCCTGCGAACCGGAATTGAACCTCTACGACATGGCCGCCCTGGTCCCGATCGTGACCGAAGCCGGCGGGACGTTCAGCTCGTTGGAGGGCGAAGACGGCCCGTTCGGCGGCAACGCGCTGGCCACCAACGGCCTGCTGCACCAAGCGACCCTGCACCGCTTGAACCCCGAACTCCGCGGCCAGCGCCCGGCGGGTTCGGCCACGGCAGCGTACGACGACGAAGCAGCCGGCAGCATTGAAGCCAACGGCGAGAGCCGGTAACCGGCCGCTGCACAAGGAGCACCACGTGGCACACGGCGGCCCCCGGATGGACGATGACCGGCGCCGGGCATACGGCGACACCTTCCAGCAGGGCGGCGAACACTACGACCGCATCCGCCCAGGCTACCCGGACGACGCGGTGGATTGGCTGCTGCCGGCCAACGCCCGCACCGCCGCTGATCTCGGCGCCGGCACCGGCAAATACACCGCCGCGTTGGCCGCACGGGGGCTCCAGGTGGTGGCGGTGGACCCGTCCGCGGACATGCTCGCCCAGCTGCAGCGCAAGCTGCCCGGTGTGACCACGGTGGTGGGCACCGCGGAGGACACCGGGATTGCCGGCGCGAGCATGGATGTTGTCACCGTGGCCCAGGCCTGGCACTGGACGGACCCGCTCCGGGCCAGTACCGAGGCCGCACGGATCCTGAAGCCCGGCGGCGTCCTGGGACTGGTGTGGAACCAGTTGGATACCGGTGTGCCGTGGGTGCACCGGCTCACCCGCATCATGCATGCCGGTGACGTGCTCAAGCCGGATTTCCGTCCCCGCATCGGTCCGGAGTTCAGCGGACTCGAAGGGCACGACACCCGGTGGCAGGATCCGCTCAGCACGCTCGACGTGATGGAGCTGGCCAAGACCCGCAGCTATTACCTGCGCGCCAACGAGGGAACCAGGACGAAGGTGCTGGCCAACCTCGACTGGTACCTTCACGACCATCTGGGCCACTCCCCCGGAGCACCGATCGGCCTGCCGTACCTGACCCACAGTTGGCGGGCCCGGGCGGTCTGAGCGGCTGAGTGACGTCACAGTACCCCTTGGCTTGTATTGAGGCTTACCGTCCGGCAAAATTTAGGCATGCCGAAAAATTGGGTGAAGGTGTCCCTGCTGGCCATGGCCACCATGCTGGCGTTGGCTGGCTGTGTGCGCCCGCCCGCTGCCGCCTCGGCGGGCGACCGGCCGCTGGTCCTGACCACCTTCACCGTTCTGGCCGACATGGCCAACAAGATCGGCGGCGGATATGTGGAGGTCATCTCCATCACCAAGATCGGCGCGGAAATCCACGGTTACCAGCCCACGCCGTCGGACTTGGTCAAAGCACAGGATGCCGACCTCGTCCTGGACAACGGGCTGGGGCTCGAACGTTGGTTCGCGCGGTTCCTGAATGCAGTCCCGGCCCCGCATGTGGTCCTCAGCGACGGCGTGGAGCCGGTGAACATCACTGCCGGCAACTATGAGGGCCGGCCGAATCCGCACGCGTGGATGTCGCCGGAGGCGGCCAAAATCTACGTGGACAACATCGTGCGCGCCTTCAGCGACCTGGTGCCCGGACACGCCGAGGATTTCCAGCGCAACGGCGCGGCCTACCGGCACGAGCTGGACCTGGTGATGGAAGATCTGAAGGCAGCCTTCGCCGATCCGGCGGCCGTTCCCGCCCTGGTCAGCTGCGAAGGGGCCTTCTCCTACCTGGCCCGCGACGCAGGGCTGCACGAGGCGTATCTCTGGCCGGTGAACTCGGATGCCGAGGGCACGCCCCGGCAGATCAAGGAAGTCATTGGACAGGTCCGCCAACACCGGATTCCATCGGTGTTCTGCGAATCGACCGTCAACCCGGAATCGATGCGGCAGGTGGCAATGGCCACCGGTGCCCGATTCATCACGCCGCTGTACGTGGACTCCCTCTCCGGACCGGACGGCCCGGTCCCGACTCACCTGGACCTGATTAGGCATGACATCTCCCTGATGAAGGAAGGACTGGCGCCGTGAGCACACACGTCATCCCGGCCGGGGCCCCCGCTATCTCGGTGGCTGGCCTGCGCGTGGCCTATAACGACGTCGTTGCCCTCGACGACGTCGGCGTAACGGTGCCGTTGGGGACCATCTGCGGGCTGATCGGGGTCAACGGCTCCGGCAAGTCGACGCTGTTCAAGTCGCTGATGGGGCTGGCGCATCCGTCCTCCGGCGCGGTGGAACTGTTCGGCCTCTCGCCCCGGCAGGCGCGAAAGTTGAACCTGGTCAGCTACGTTCCCCAGTCCGAAGACGTCGATTGGACCTTCCCGGTGTCCGTGCGGGATGTGGTGATGATGGGCCGCTACGGCCGGCTTGGCCCCATGCGTCGGCCGCACCGCGGGGACCGCGAAGCTGTGGAGGCGGCGCTGGAACGGACGGGCCTGAGCCACCTGCAGCAACGGCAGATCGGCGAGCTGTCAGGTGGCCAGCGGAAACGCGCCTTTGTGGCCCGCGGGATCGCCCAGGACGCCGGACTGCTGTTGCTCGATGAGCCGTTCGCCGGCGTGGACAAGGCCTCGGAAGCGGGCCTGATCACCCTGTTGAAAGAGCTGCGCCACGAGGGCAAGACGATCCTAATCTCCACGCATGATCTGGCCGGCATCCCGCAGTTGTGCGACGAGGCGATCCTGCTGCACCAGAAAGTCCTGGCGCACGGATCGCCGGCGGAAGTGCTGACCAATGACAATCTGGCCCTGGCCTTTGGCTCCGCGCTGATCGGCCCCTCGGAAGGAGTCCGCCGTGGACTTAGCTAACTGGCTGCTGGAACCGCTGCAGTACGGGTTCCTGACCCGCGCCCTGCTGGTCACTCTGGCAGCCTCCATCGTGTCCGCGGTGTTGTCCTGCTGGCTGATTTTGATGGGCTGGTCGCTGATGGGCGACGCGGTCTCCCATGCCGTGCTGCCAGGGGTTGCGTTGGCGTACATCATCGGCGTGCCCTTCTCGCTCGGCGCCTTCGTCTTCGGCGCGGCCGCGGTGGCGCTGATCGGCTGTGTGCGCTCCTCCACCCGGTTGAAGGGCGACACCGTGATCGGCGTGGTGTTCACCGCGTTCTTCGCCGCCGGCCTGGCCATCATCTCCAAGACGCCCAGCCAGACCGATCTGCAGCACATCTTATTCGGCAACGTTCTTGGCGTCAGCGACGGCGAACTGCTGCAGGTGCTCGGCCTGGGTGCGGTGACACTGTGCGTGCTGCTGTTCAAACGCCGCGATCTCACCCTGTTCGCCTTCGACCGCGTCCACGCGCACGCCATCGGGCTCAACACCCGCTGGCTGTCGGTGCTGCTGCTCGGGCTACTGGCGCTCACCGTCGTCGTCGGCCTGCAGGCAGTGGGCATCGTGCTGGTGGTGGCCATGCTGATTACGCCGGGCGCCACCGCCTTCCTGCTGACCCGCAGGTTTGACGCCATGCTGGTCATCGCCGCATCGGTCACTGCCGCGGCCTCGATCGCCGGCATCTATGCCAGCTACTACCTGGACGTCGCTACCGGTGCGGCGGTGGTCCTGGCACAGGCTCTGGTCTTCCTCGTGGTCTACCTGTCCGCGCCGCGAACCGGGGTAATCTGGCAGTTGGTACGCCGCCGGTCGGAGGGTCGGCGCACCGCCGTGCAGCTGGAAACCAGCAGCACCAGGATGTAAGCCTGCAGTCCTTCACGGACGTACGAGGAAAGGGTGAAACCGCATGCCACCGGCAAGGAAAACCGCGCTCAGCAGCGGCTCGTCCAGCGTGCAGGACTACGTCAAGGTCATCTATGCCTTCACCGAGTGGCAGGACAAGCCCATCACGTCCTCCCAGCTGGCCGTGCGCCTGGGCGTGGCCAACTCGTCGGTCTCCGAGATGGTGCGCAAGCTGGTGGAGCTGCAGCTGGTGGACCACAGGCCGTACAGCGCCATTGAACTGACCAGCGCCGGCCGCCGGCTGGCGCTGACCATGGTCAGGCGGCACCGGGTGCTGGAGACCTTCCTGGTCCAGGAACTCGGCTACGCCTGGGACGAGGTCCACGACGAAGCCGAACTGCTCGAACACACCGTCTCCGACACCTTCATCAACCGGATGGCGGCCAAGCTAGGCAATCCGCAGCGCGATCCGCACGGCGACCCCATCCCCTCGGCGGACGGCACGGTGCACGTGCCCAACGCCGTGCAATTAGAGGAACTCGACGGCGGGCACACCGGCCGAATCACCCGGATCAGCGACGCCGACGCCGATCTGCTGCGCTTCTTCAGCTCCGAGCAGATCAGGCTCGACGACCGCGTGGAAGTTGTCGGCCGGCGCCCCTTCGGCGGTGCGTTGGTGGTTCGTTTCGGCCCCACCGGATCCGCCCGGGAGCTGGATCTGGGCGACCAAGCGGCCGCAGCGCTGTGGGTACACAGCGACCCGCACCCCGGCTGTCTGCTCGCTTCCTGAGTACGACGCCGGCCGCGCGCCGCTGCGTCGGCACCGCACCTTCCGTGCCGCCCAACTGGGCCAGACGGCGCTGACCGCGCCCACAAGCGCCGGCTGATCGGTTAGGCTCGGCTGTGTCCGAGCCTCGGCAGATGGAAGCAGAAGAAAGGTGTCTCTTGGCGACTCTGGGAATTGAAGAAGAATACCTGCTGCTGGATCCGACCACCGGCCTGCCCGCCCCGATGGCGGACAAGGTCGCCGAAAACCTCGAAGGATCGTTGCATGTGGCCCGCGGGGAAATCCAACGGGAACTGCTCACCTGCCAGATCGAAACCGCCACCGCAGTCTGCTCCACGCTCACCGAAGCCGAGGAGTCGCTGTTGAACTTCCGCCGCGAACTTGATGCGGCTGTCCGGAAGTCCGGCATACGGGCCGCTGCCACGGGCACCGCGCCGCGGATCCAGGACGACTACCCGGAGGTCACGGACAATCAGCGCTACCACCAACTGAAGGCCAGTGCCAAGGGCATTGTGGCCGATCAGTTCGTCAACGGCCAGCACGTCCATGTATCCGTCCCGGATAAGGAAGCCGGGGTGCAGGCCCTGAACCGGATCAGGCCGTGGATGCCGGCGGTGGTGGCGCTCAGTGCCAACTCACCCTACTGGCTGGACCGCGACAGCGGATTCGGCAGTTGGCGGATCGTGCACTACCGTCGCTGGCCGGTCCAGGGCTGCGCGCCGGTCTTCCGCGACGCCGCCGACTACGAGCGCCGCATCCAGCGCCTGGTGGACTCCGGCGTGATTATTGACCGGGGTGTCCTCACGTGGCTGGCGCGGCTCTCCGACCGCTACCCCACCCTTGAAGTCCGTGCGGCAGATGTGCAGCTCGAGGCCCAGGACGCCGTGTTGATCGCGGCAGTGATCAGGGGCCTGATCTCCACGGTGCTGGCCGATGAGGCCGCCTCACGGACTTTCCTGCAGCCGGAGCCCGAGTTGCTGGATGCCGCCGTTTGGCAGGCCGGACGGCAGGGGCTGGCCGACCGGCTGGTGGACCCGGAGTCCGGCTTGTTGCTGCCGGCGCGCGACGTGGTGGGCATGCTGCTGCGCTATATCCGGCCGGCGCTGGAGGAGGAAGGCGATTCGGCCTGGGTGGATGCCAGCATTGAACGGCTTTTCGCCACGGGAACCGGAGCCGAACGGCAGCGTAAAGCAATGGAGTCCGGCGGGCTGCCGGCCCTGTTGGATCTCTATGCGACGTCGCTGACCGCCGAACCGTAGTCCGCGGCGAGGCGGGAGACGAGCGGCCAATTCGCCCGCTTCGCGCTGCCGCCCGCCGAAGGCGGCTAGGTGAGCAGGGGCGCCATGATCTTCGTAATCTTGGCCGAAGGTTCCACCCCGAATTCCCTCCAGAGTCGGGACTTGAAAACTTCGAACGCCCGCAATGCCTGGGCATAATTGCCATCGGCAATGTGAGTCTCCAGCAACAGCCGCTGGGCGCTTTCGCGCAGCGGTTCAATGGCGATGGCAAATCCCGCCGCGTCCGTCGCCTGATCAGTCTCGCCGCGCTCCAGATATCGCGTGGCGAGGCGTTCCAGCGCCGATATCCTCAACTGCTTCCACCGCTCCTGCTCTGCCATGACCCAGTCCTCGTACCATCCGGGCAGTAGCTCGGCAGTGCGCAGCCGATCGAGCATGGCCGGCCGCACGCGGGCACCGGGGTCCCCATCCAGGGCGGCTAGTCGCCGGCTGATTTCATGGACATCAACCTCAACGTCCGCAGCAAGCGCCAGCGGATCCCGGCTCTCCACCAGCAACCCTTGCAGCTGGTGGGAGATCATCCATATTGTCTCCCGGAGGCTCCCCGTCGCCTGCTTGTCGGAGCTGTCGGGCCAGAGCAGTCCGGCCAGGAACGTGCGTGGCTGGCTGCCGTACAAGGCCAGAACGGCGATGAGGCGCTGCTGCCGGATGGTGACTTTGACAGGAAGTCCCCCACGGCGAATCTGCCATCCCCCTAATAACTGGACTTCCCAGATGTGTTCTGTTGCATTCATTTTTGCGCCCCCCAAGGCATTTGTTAGGCACCCCTAGCCACTGCCGAAAACGTCTCCCCGATCAGCTTCCCATCCTGTCCGGCGTTGTCAACGTAGCTAAAGGATTTATCCTGAAAATAACCTGAGTATCCCTAAAGGCCGCCGACCGGCCGGTGGGCGCAGATGACCCCGGTACGGAACCCCCAAGTTGCGGCAGGTGGCGCCCCGGTCCATGGTGGTAGGTGATGATTACCAGACGCGAAGCAGCCCAGTTCCTTGATATCCCGCCGGAGATGGCCAAACGCCACGGTATCCCGTCACGCATATCCCAGGAGGAGCTCGCCGCGCTGGACGCCAACCCGCCGGCTTGGCTGGCCCAGTCGCGCGCCAACCGCACGGGCAAGCGGCCTGTCTGGACATCGCTGCAGTGCGTCGTGTGCGGCCACGCAGAGACGGCGCGTCCGAAGAAATGGTGGCCGGAATTCACCTACGTCTACTGCCAGCACCATGACCCCGGAGAGCTGCCGGAGCTGCCCACCGGATGGGTCCGCAGCGAGTATGACGGCATCGGCGCCAGATTCATCGGGATCGTCGACGTGGCGCTGCCCGGCTCCTGACCCAGCGGCCGAGTGACGCAGGAGGCCAGAGCTTTGAGCTGCTAGCACGGACTCTCCGCTGGCCGGCCACGTGCCTGGCTGTCTACATCGCTGCCCTGATCAGTTCACGAAGTAGCTTGTGCTGCGACGCCCTGCTTGCCGCCTCACTGAGCTTCACCAACTGCTGCAGCGATGGCTCCAAGCCGTCATTGATCTGATCTTGGTACTGCACCAACTTGGCCGTGTCCCGTTTTTCATCCAAAACAAGGAACAAGGGTAGCTGACGCTCCCCACTAATAAGCACCTACTCCCAGGGCCGGCAGGCCCGGCGTCCGTAGACCGCCGGATCTGAACTGACGCCGTGCCGGTGGCAGAACACTATGAGGGCCCGGAGTGGACATGCCTAAGGATTAAACCGGGCCGATAATGAACCAGTCCCGCCAGAGGTTCCAACTCGTACACACTCCCACTCCGCTATCGCCCTGCGTGCCGTCGAGCCCCAACAAAGATCGTGGATCTGAGTCTCGTAAGGGATTTACTTTCCGCGGTATGGCATAGCAAAACTTCCAGCCTCACGGTTGGTGCCTACTCAGCCCCCCATCCCGTCCGGGTCTGCCGGCTCCAGGAGATGGGCGTCTCCCGGACCTGCGCCCACCGCTGGCACCGGCGCTACCTCGACCATGGATGGGAGGGGCTGGAGGACCGCCCGTCCCGGCCCCGCTCAAGTCCGGGCGCCACTTCCCCGGAGGTCATAGACGTGCTGACTCAACGAGAAAGGCACCGCGAAGGCCCGGCAGATCTGGGCGCCCGCACCAGTGTTCATCCGCGCAGTGTGTCCCGGATCCTGGCCCGCGCCGGCATGCCGAAACTGTGGGAGCTGGACTCCATCACCGGGGAGAGGATTCGCGCCGGCCGCGCCACCGGAAACAGGTACGAACACAAGGCGCCCGGGGACCTGCTGCACGTGGATGTGAAGAAACTCGGCCGGATCCCCGACGGCGGCGGCTGGCGCGCCGACCCCGCCCAGAACGCCCGCAACCACCGCTCCTCGGACCGACGGATCTGCTTCGATTACGTGCACGTGGCCGTGGACGATCACTCTCGGCTCGCCTATGCAGAGGCCCTGCCGGATGAGAAAGGACCCACCTGCGCAGCCTTCCTTGCCCGGGCTGCCGTGTTCATGGCCGCCAACGGGGCGCCGGTCAAGCGCGTCATGACCGATAACGCGTGGGCTTACAGGAAGTCGCGTGAACTTCCGGGCTTGCTTCAGGACCTGGGCGCCAAGCACAAGCTCATCAAACCCCGCCATCCCTGGCAGAACGGCAAAGCCGAACAGTTCAACCGCACTCTGCAGGAGGGTTGGGCCTACCGCCCCCCTACGCTTCAAACCAGGAACGCACCGAGGCCCTGGCCTCGTGGCTAGACGTCTATAACAACCGCCGGGCCGGCGTAAACAACCTGCTGTCTGAGCACAGTAGTGCCGTGGTCTCCTGTCAACGCCGGATTCCCTCGCAGCTGTCGGAGGTCCCGCAACGGGAGCCGGTCCAGGGTTCCGTTGGCGGGCTAGCCGATGATAGGTCGTTCTTCGGGCAGTTCGTAGAGCCGCGGGCGGGAGGACAGGGCCAGGGAGGAAGCGACGGTGATGGTGCCGATGCGGCCCGTGAACATGAGAGCCATGAGTACCCATTGGGCGTTGGCGGGCAGGTCGTAGGTGATTCCGGTGCTGACGCCCACTGTAGCGAACGCGGAAATGGATTCGAAGAGGACTTTCTCGAGGCTGTAGTCCGTGAACATCAGGAGCAGCAGGGTGCCGCTGACCACCGCGGCGACACCCAGAAGTGCGACGGACAAGGCCTGGCGTTGGGCGGAGGAGCTGATGGAGCGGTGGGCGATGGTGACGTGGTCGTGGCCCCGGATTTCGTTCCAGATCGCGAACCCCAGGACCAGGAATGTGGTGATCTTGATGCCGCCGGCGGTGCCTGCGCTGCCACCGCCGATGAACATCAGGATATTGGTGATCATGAGGGTCTCAGGGGACGCAGTGGCGTAATCGATGCTGTTGAACCCTGCGGTGCGCGGGAAGACACTGCCGGCCAGGGTTGCCAGGAGTTTCCCGCCCAAGGACATGGGACCCAGGGTCTCAATCCGGTTCCATTCAAAGGCGCCGAAGAGAATGCACCCGGCTGCGAGAAGGACCAGGGTGCCGTAGACAGTCAGACGAAGGTGGACGGTCCAGTCTTTCATCCTGACACCGCCTTTGAGCAGGGAGATGAGCACGGGGAAGCCGAGGCCGCCGGCGATCACCGCCAGGCAGACCGGGATGATGATCCAAGGGTCGTCGGCGAAGCTGATCAGGTTATCGCTGTAGAGGGCGAAGCCGGCGTTGTTGAACGCTGAAATCGCGTGAAACGTTCCGTGCCAGAGCGCTGCGCCCGGGTTGTCGTCGTAGGCAAACCAGAAGCGGATAGTGAGAACGGCGGCCGTGACGGCTTCGAAAGCAATCATGATCCGGGCGACCCGGAAAAGGACGGAGCGGACGTCGCCGAAGTTCAGCGTCTGGGTTTCGGACTGTGCAACGAGCTGGCCCCGGAGCCCGATGCTTTTGCGCACGAGCAGCGACAACAAGGTCGCCAAGGTCATGATGCCGAACCCGCCGACTTGAATCAGCCCGAGAATCACGGCATGTCCAAAAGGCGTCCAGAACGTGGGGGTGTCGACGGTGATCAGGCCTGTGACGCAGACAGCCGAGACGGCCGTGAACAGGGCGGGGAGGACGGGGTCTGCCTCGGCTGCCGTCCGCGCGGCGGGCAGCATCAGGAGTCCGGCGCCGAGGAGGATCACGGCGAGGAACGCCAGGGGCACCGACCGGACGGGATGCAGCAGCGCGCGTCTGATACTGTCGCCGTGGGCTCTGATCCGAGACTGCATTCACCGGCCGCCATTCAAGGGGGCGGCATTGCGGATCTGCAGACCCTTTTCCCTTCCGCCGGCCCTCACTCGGACATCTCCTCGGCTTCTGCTGCGACGTTGTGGATACCCCGCGGCCGCCCGGCCCTGATCCATGCCCCGTACAGGACGGCCGCGATGATCAAGTCCGCGACCAGGCTGATGATTGGCAGGCCCCGGGAGAGATTGGCGGTCAGGGTGAACGCCGGTGCTCCGACGAGGCCGCGCCCGGGGGCTACCTTGTCAGGTGCCGGCATCGGATGGTCCTTTCCGCTCGTCGGCCAGCCCTGCGCGTCCTGGTCCGTGACCCGGCCGGACTGCCGGGAACATCACGGAGCGTAACACCGGAAATCCGGCGTACCGCCGGCTAAGGGACAGTCTTAACGAATCCTTAACGCCGCTACTTTCGGCGGGCACTGGACCCTGACGGGGTGTGGCCCGTGTGTTGCGCACACCTCCGGACTGGAGGGGTGTGTGAAGGTCTTCCTTGGCCGTTCGGGTGCTTGTATGCTGTGGATCGGAGAGCCGGGAAGCCTGGTCGGCCCGTGGGCAATGCCTGCGGAACGCCCTCGGCGACCGCCTCGGGTGTTCGCGTGATGACCTGAGGAGCGGCCGGCTCATGAATGCAGCAACACAACCTGTCATCGAGACCTTGGGTCTTGTTAAGGATTTCGGCAGGACACGGGCACTGGACGGCCTGAACCTGAGCGTCGCCGCTGGCGAAATCCACGGTTTTCTGGGCCCCAACGGTGCGGGGAAATCCACCACCCTGAGGGTTCTTCTGGGGCTGATCCGCCCCACCGCCGGCACGGCACGGGTGTTCGGCCTGGATCCCTGGGCCGACCCGGTCGCCACGCACCGGGACATCGCCTACGTCCCGGGCGATGTGAGTCTGTGGCCGAACCTTTCCGGCGGGGAAGTCATCGATCTGCTCACCGGCCTGCGCGGCGGCGCCGACGGGAATCTGCGCCGGGAGCTCATCGAGGAGTTTGAGTTCGAGCCGCGGAAGAAGGCCCGGACCTACTCGAAAGGCAACCGGCAGAAAGTCGCCCTGATCGCCGCGTTCGCCCGCCCTGCCCGGTTGTATCTGCTGGATGAGCCCAGCGCCGGCCTGGACCCGGTGATGGACGCCGTGTTCCGTCGCCACATCGAACGTGTCAGCAGGGGCGGGGCGACCGTTCTGCTCTCCAGCCACATTCTCAGCGAGGTCGAACAGCTCTGTGACCGAATCACTATCATTCGGTCCGGTGCCGCGGTCGAGACCGGAACCCTGAGTGAACTCCGGCACCTGAAACGCACGCATTTCCGGGTCACCGGGCTGGCCGAGCCGGCACGTCTGGCGGGGCTGCCCGGCATGCACGGAATCAGCATTGACGGCGCCGCTGCCGAGTTCGACGCCGACGCCGCGGATCTCGGTGCTGTCCTTGCCGGCATCGCCGAGCCAGGGATCAGCGGACTCAGCGTCGCACCGCCTTCGCTGGAGTCTTTGTTCCTGCGCCACTACAGTGACGGCAACGGCCGGAAGGTGCTGTGATGCACGGCGTGCTGCGGCTGGCATTGTTCCAGACCCGCAGGGACCGGGTGACGCTGCCGGTCTGGATCCTCAGTATCACGCTGCTCGGCTTTGCGACCTCCAGTGCGGTTGTCACGCAATTTGGTGACGAGCCCTCGCAGGCAGCGATCCTGACCCTGGCAGCATCGAACCCGGCGTTTCTTTTCCTCCGCGGACTGCCCGACGGCACCGGCGTCGGGGCGGTCGTATTCTTCCAGGGCTATGCGTTCACGGCCGTCCTCGCGGGACTGATGAGCACTTTCCTGGTGGTGCGGCACACCCGCACCGATGAGGAGCTCGGACGGGCTGAACTCCTCGGCTCGGTCCCGCTTCCGCGGGCGGCATCACTGGCCGCGACGCTTCTCCTGGGCGCGGCGGCGAATCTGCTCTTGGCCGTGTTTGTTGCCGCCGGTTTCGTCGCGGCCGGGCTGGAACCTCCCGGTGCCGCGGGGGCCGGTGCCGCTGTCGGTGCTGTCGGTGTCTTCTTTGTGGGTCTCGCCGCGGTCATCGCCCAGGTCCTGCCCTCGGGCAGGAGCGCGAACGGCGCCGCCGCAGGCCTGGTGGGGGCTGCGTATCTGCTCCGGGGTGTCGGGGACGCGCTGGGGACCCCGGCGGCGGACCTGCTTCACGTGAGCAGCGCCTGGCCCTCGGTCCTGTCCCCCATCGGCTGGGGCCAGCGGGTACGGCCGTTCACCAGTTCGGACCTGTCCGCGCTGCTGGTCCTTCTCGCTGCCGCGCTGGTCTTGGCAACTGCTGCAGTGCTGATCCGGCAACGGCGGGATGTGGGCGCCAGCATTTTGCCCCAGCGCGACGGCAGGGAGCGCGCCGGAGCCGGGGGTACCTCGTTCGTGGGCCTGGCCTGGCGCCTGCAACGCTCCACCCTGGCCGGATGGTCAGTCGGGGCCGCGGTGTTGGGTGCCGTGGCCGGCGCTCTTGGCCCTCTGGTCTCCGAGACGATCTCCAGTGTGGCGCCCCTGCGGGACCTGATTTCCCGGCTCATGCCGGGCGGGCAGACCGGACTCATTGACGTGTTTGTCACGGCCCTGCTCGGCGTAGCCGGGGTGTTCGCGGCGGCTGCAGGCATTCAGGCGGTGCTGCGGATGCGCGCGGAAGAGATTGAGGGCAGGGCCGAACTGCTCCTCGCCGCTCCGCTATCCCGGGGCCGGTGGCTCGGAGCGAACCTGTTCGTCGCGGCTCTTTCGGCGGTCGTTGTTTCAGGAACGGCTGGCGTCTCTGCCGCCATCGGCCTGGGACTCTCGGGCACCGCCAACGGACCTGCAGGGTCTGTGGTGCCGGCAGCGCTGGCGCACGTTCCCGCTGCCTTCGTGTTCCTGGCGGCGGCCTCCGTGGTCTTCGCGTTCGCACCGCGGCTTAGTGTTCTGCTCGGTTGGGGGATGCTTGCGGCCGGACTTGTTCTGGGCGAATTCGGGGAGCTCTTCGGGCTGCCGGTATGGCTACAGGACGTGAGCCCGTTCCGGCACTCCTCGGCCATGCCCGTGGAGCCCTTCGATCCGGCCGGGGCGCTGGGCTTGGCCGTCATCGCTGCCGCGTTGGCGGCCCTGGCCACGTACGTGATCCAGCGGCGGGACCTGACCGCGTGAAATTCATCGTGTGCGTGTTTTCCCACCGCCGGATGAAAGGGACCGGTTGCTTCAGTGGGCGCCACCGAGTTTGCCGCTAAGGCGTTAGCGCATGAGGCTGCTGGCGTCGGCAGGCAGGAGAGCGAACGCGAAATAAGGATGGCACCGCAGTCGCGATTTACCACCCGGTGGCATCGCCACTTGGGCGCGCGTCCACGCCTCAGGCATCCACGCCACCGTCGCCGGCGTGCTCCTGGGATTCGCCGTCCCGGTCATCCGGTCACAGATCAGCAGCGGGCCCGACGCCGGCCCGGGCCTGGCAGAAACCTTCGAGCACCGCTTCCGCCCCATCTCTGCCGGCCTCGCCGTGCCAATCTTCGCGTTCTTCCTCCGCGGGCGTCGCCGTCGGAGGCTGGGACGGCCTGACATCAGCGCTGACCGACCCGGTCGCCGTCGGCATCATCCTTGCCCTTGTCCTGGGCAAACCCCTCGGCCTCCACGGAACCACCTGGATTCTCAAGAAGGCACCCCGGGCAAGACTGGACGACTCCCTTAAATGGATCGACATCTTCGGAGTCTCTGTCCTCGCGGGCATCGGATTCACCGTTCCCTGCTCGTGGCCGAACTAAACTTTGGTCACGGAAACATTCATGACGACCATGCCAAAGTCGGCGTCCTCACCGCATCCCTCATAGCTGCACTTCTGGCCGCCGCGGTACTCAGCACCAGGAACCGGCAATATCGGCTGGCACAAGCCGAAGAAGAAATCGACTCCGACCACGACGGCATCCTCGACGTCTACCATCAGGACCACAGGTCCTGACTCCAACGCAGCACGGTTTCCGTGGGTATGTCCGGACGGAGCTCAGGGTTGGAAGCGGTAGCCGATGCCGGATTCGGTCAGGAGGTGGCGGGGGTTACCGGGTTCGGGTTCGAGCTTTCGGCGGAGCTGGGCCATGTAGACCCGGAGATAGTTGGCTTCCTTCCCGTAGGCGGCCCCCCACACTTCGGACAGCAGCTGTTGCTGGGTGATGAGTTTCTCGGGATTGCACACCAGAAGCTCAAGGATGTTCCATTCGGTGGGTGTCAGGCTCACATCCTTTCCGTCGCGGAGGACACGGTGCAAGGCCAGGTCCACGGTGAACGCGTCGGTGGTGATGACCGGCGTTTCGTCAGGTTCAAGGCTGCGGCGCAGCAGGGCGCGGAGGCGGGCGAGCAGCTCATCGAATCCGAACGGTTTGGTGATGTAGTCGTCCGCGCCGGCGTCCAGGGCTTGGACCTTGTCGTTGGAACCGTGCCGGGCGGAAAGGACAAGGATTGGCACGCCGCTCCACTTCCGCAGACGCGTGATGACTGTGGTTCCGTCGATGTCCGGCAGGCCGAGGTCGAGGATGACGACATTGACCGGGTGTTGGGCCGCTGAAACAAGTGCGGATTCACCGTCCGGTGCGGTGGAGACGGTATAGCCGTTTGCACGAAGAGTAATCCCCAGTGCGCTCCGGATGTGGGCGTCGTCGTCCACCACGAGTACGTTGTTCATGGTGTCTGCTTCCGGACGGGGAGGGGTGAGGTGTGCTGCCGTCGCAGCAGCGCGGTCTGTGCTCTTATCGGCGACTGTGCACCGTCGTCGGTGAAGGCTACGCCGGTGGAGAGCGGCAGGCGGATCACCATCGTGAGCCCGCCGCCGGGTGTCTGTTCGGCGGTGAGTGTGCCGCCCATCGCTTCGGTGAAGCCTTTGGCCACGGCCAGGCCGAGTCCGACCCCAGTGGCCGCCGGGACGTCGTCGAGCCGTTGGAACGGTTGGAACATTTGCACGACGCTTTCGGCGGGGACGCCCTGGCCGTGGTCGATGATGCGCAGTTCCCCTGCCGGCTGCCCTGCCAGTGTGGTGGTGCTGAGTCCGCCGGCGGCGCCGACCAGGACGATGTCGGAATCCGGGGCGTATTTGACAGCGTTTTCCACGATGTTGGCAATGACCCGTTCGAGCATTCCCGGGTCGGCATCCACTTCGGGCATGTTGGGCGGCAGGTCGACCCGGACCCTGCCGGCCGAGATGCCGTGCAGGGCTGGCTGGATGACTTCGTACCAGCGGATGTCCCGGATCAGCGGGTTCACCGAGTCCGAGGTAATCCGGGACATGTCAAGGAGGTTGCCCACCAAGGCGTCGAGCCGGTCCGAGCACTCATCGATGGTGGCGAGCAGTTCTTGTTCCTCTTCGGCGGTGTAGTGGATGTTGGGCTGTCTGAGGCCGCCGACTGCCAGTTTGATGCCGGCCAGCGGTGTGCGCAGGTCGTGGGAGACTGCACGGAGGATGGAGGTGCGCATGGTGTTGCTTTCGGCCAGGCGGAGGACTTCGCGGCGGCTCGCCGCGAGTTGGCGGCGTTCGAGCTGGGCTGCGAGTTGGACACCGAACGCGCCGAGCAGGCGCCGGTCGGCGGCCGGCAGGACCCTGCCTGAGAGGACCAGGCGGGTCCCCGGATTCACCTCTTCGATGTTCTGGCCTTCGTCCGGCCCAGTGGCGGCGCTATCCCCTGCGTGTGCGACGAGCCGCCAGCCGCTGTCAGCGCCGTCGGCAGCCGCGTTGCTCTCGGAGGCGCTGCCCGACCGGGTGAAGAGGGCCGCGCCGCGTACCTGGAACACGTCCAGCGCCTGCTCGAGCAACCCCTTGACCGTGTCCTCGGCCCTGAAGGCCCCGCGTGTCAGATCACCCAGGGTTGCGGCCTCCGCCCGCGCCCGGGCAGCTTCCTTCGAGCGGCGGGCCGAAACGTCCACAACAGCTGCCACGGCTGCGGAGACGCCGACGAACACCAGGAGTGCGAGGATGTTCTGCGGGTCGCTGATGGTAAGAGTCCCGACCGGCGGAGTGGAGAAGAAGTTCACCAGGAGGCTGCTCCAGAGCGCTCCGAGCAGTGCCGGCCACAGCCCGCCGACCAGTGCGACGGCAATCGATCCGGTGAGCTGGATCAGGACCGCCGTCGCAACATTCTGGTCCGGGTTCAAAGCCAGAAGCAGCTGCAGCAGCACCGGAAGGATGACTGCCATAGCGAAGCCGACGGACACCCGGACGCGTCCGAGGTCCCGTTCCCGTGGATGGTCGACGCCGCGCCCGCCGAGCGAATGGGAGACCATGTGCACATCGATGTCTCCGGAGTCCCTGACCACCCGGTTGCCGATCCCGCCGCCGCCGAACAGTCTGCTGAGGTTGCTGTGGCGGGAGACACCGACGACGATCTGGGTGGCGTTGACGCTGCGGGCGAATGCCAGCAGGGCACTGGCCGGGTCTTCTCCGGCGACGGTGTGGTAGCTTCCGCCAAGGTCCCGGATCAGCTGCCGCTGGGCCTCGAGGGCCTGCGGGGACTCTGCGGCGACGCCGTCCGCGGCCCGCACATGGACAGCGAGCAGGTCCCCGCCGCTGACACGCTTGAGGATTCTGGCGGCCCGTCGGATCAGAGCCTCGCCTTCTGGCCCGCCGGTGAGGCCGATGACAATCCGTTCGCGGGCCGGCCAGCTGGCCTCGATCCCCTGCTCGGCACGGTATTTAGCCAGGCCCTCATCGACCCTGTCGGCGAGCCAGAGCAGGGCAAGCTCCCGCAGCGCGGTGAGGTTGCCGAGGCGGAAGTAGTTCGACAGGGCGGCGTCGATCTTCTCGGCGGCATAGATTTTTCCGTCACCGAGTCGTTGGCGGAGCAGCTCCGGGGAAATGTCCACCAGGTGGATCTGATCAGCCCGCCGGACAATGTCATCGGGCACGGTCTCGGCCTGCCGGACATCGGTGATGGCAGTGACGACGTCGCCGAGGGATTCCAGGTGCTGGATGTTGACGGTGGACAGGACATTGATGCCTGCGTTGAGGAGTTCCTCTATGTCCTGCCAGCGCTTCGGATGACGGCTGCCGGGGATGTTGGAGTGCGCGTATTCGTCCACGATCGCGGTGCCGGGTCGGCGCGCCAGGACGGCGTCCAGGTCCATCTCTTCGAACTCGGTGCCCCGGTACGGGAGTCGCCGGGGCGGGATGACGTCGAGCCCGTCGAGCAGGGCGCGTGTGTCGGCGCGGCCGTGGTCCATCGCAAAGGCGACGACAACATCCTCCCCGCGTCCGGCCAGACGGTGGCCCTCCTCGAGCATGGCGTAGGTCTTGCCGACGCCTGGTGCCGCCCCTAGGAAGATCCGCAGCGTTGCCCGTGCCATTAGGTCATTCTTTCACTTGGACTGCACCGCGGAGGCCAGGTCCAAGTTCAGTTCGGTGACGTTCACGGACGGCTGTCCGAGGAACGCCTCCGGGCCTGAGCTGGTGCGCCGGTCGACCATGGCCTGGACCGCTTCGGGGCTAAGGCCGCTGGCGGCGGCGACCCTGGGCACCTGGATCCGGGCGTAGCCCGGGGAGATGTCCGGGTCCAGCCCGGATCCGCTGGCTGTCACGGCATCCGCGGGGACTTCGGCTTCGCTGATGCCTTCTGCCTCGGCAATGGCTGACCGGTTGGCGGTGACGGTGTCGATCAGCTTGGGATCGTTGGGGCCAAGGTTGCTGGGCGAGGAGGACGCCGGGTCCCACTTCACGGCCGAGGGTCGGGCGTGGAACCATTTCGGGTCCTGGATGCCGGTATCGTCGGCGGAGACCTGTGCCAGCAGTGCCGAAGCTGCGGGCCTGCCGTCTGGGCCTTTCAGAATGGAGCCGTTGGCCTGGTACGGGGCTATGGCCTGCCCGATGCCGAAGATCGCCAGCGGATAGACCAGTCCGAGAACCACGGTGGCAAGAATGAGGAACCGCAGGGCCGCTCCGGCCTGGCGGAGGTAACCGGTGAGAGTTTTCATGGGGAGGTTCCTAGCCAATGCCGGGGATGAGGGAAATGAGCACGTCGATGATCTTGATGCCGATGAACGGTGCGATGAGCCCGCCGAGCCCGAAGATCAGCAGGTTCCGGCCCAGCGCCTGGTTGGCGGACACGGCCCGGTACTTCACTCCGCGCAGGGCCAGCGGCACCAAGGCAATGATGATCAGGGCGTTGAAGATCACCGCGGACAGGATGGCCGAGGACGGGGTAGCCAGGCCCATGATGTTCAGCAGCCCCAGCCCGGGGAAGGCGGCTGTGAACAGTGCCGGGACGATTGCGAAGTACTTGGCGACGTCGTTCGCGACCGAGAACGTGGTGAGCGCGCCGCGGGTGATGAGCAGCTGCTTGCCGATGCCCACGATGTTGATGAGCTTGGTGGGGTCGGAGTCGAGGTCCACCATGTTGGCCGCTTCCTTGGCCGCCGGGGTGCCGGAGTTCATCGCGACGCCGACGTCGGCGGCCGCCAGGGCGGGGGCGTCGTTGGTGCCGTCCCCTGTCATGGCCACGAGCCGTCCCTGAGCATGTTCCTTTTTGATGACGGCGAGTTTGTCTTCGGGGGTGGCTTCAGCGACGAAGTCATCGACGCCGGCCTCGGCGGCGATCGCCTTCGCAGTGATGGGGTTGTCACCGGTGATCATCACCGTCCGGATGCCCATCTTTCGCAGTTCGGCGAACCGGGCGTGCATGCCGGGCTTGACGACGTCGGCCAGATGGACCGTTCCGAGGACCTCGGCGCGGCTGGACGCGCTGATCCGGGCGACCAGCAGGGGGGTGCCGCCCTCGGCGGAGATCTCCCGTACCCTGAAGTCCACCTCGGCCGGGGTCTGGCCGCCGGCCTCTTCAACGAACGCTGCTACCGCGGATGCGGCACCCTTGCGGATCTGCCTGCCGTCAACATCCAGCCCGCTCATCCGGGTGCTGGCGCTGAACTCGACCACCACAAACGCGCCGGAGGTCTTTCGGAGTGCGGCCAGATCAGGCCCGGTCACTCCCTTGTCCGCGGCGAGATCCACGATCGAGCGTCCCTCGGGGGTTTCATCGGCCAGGCTGCAGAGCCGGGCCGCTTCGATGAGTTCGGTCCGCTCCACGTTATTGGCGGGGAAGAAATTAACGGCACGCCGGTTGCCGTAGGTTATGGTGCCGGTCTTGTCCAGCAGCAGGGTGGTGATGTCCCCGGCGGTCTCCACGGCCCGGCCGGAGGTGGCCAGCACGTTGTGCTGGACCAGGCGGTCCATGCCGGCGATGCCGATCGCCGGAACCAGGGCCCCGATGGTGGTGGGGATCAGGCACACCAGCAGCGCGACCAGCACGATCGGCGACGGCGTGGCACCGGCAAGGGATGCGAACGGTGCCAGGGACATGGTGACGATGAGGAACACGATCGTCAGGGAGACCAGCAGCACGTGCAAGGCGATTTCGTTGGGGGTTTTCTGCCGCACGGCGCCCTCGACGAGCTTGATCATCCGGTCGATGAACGTCTGGCCCGTCTCGGCGGTGATGCGGACGGCGATGCGGTCCGAGAGGACCCTGGTGCCGCCCGTGACGGAGGAGCGGTCGCCGCCGGATTCGCGGATGACCGGGGCCGATTCGCCGGTGATGGTCGATTCGTCAACACTGGCCAGACCCTCGATGATTTCACCGTCCGAGGGGATGACGTCCCCGGCCTCGCAGATCACCACATCGTTGAGCCGCAGCTCCGTGCCGGGGACGTCCCTGGTGCTGCCGTCGGGCAGCCGCAGCCTGGCGTGCACGCCTTTGCGGCTGGCCCGCAGGCTGTCGGCCTGGGCTTTGCCCCGGCCCTCGGCGATGGCTTCCGAGAGGGTGCCGAACAGGACGGTGAGCCACAGCCACGCCGTGACAGCGATGCCGAACACCGACGGCCGGACGGCGCTGATCAGAGTGGACAGGGCAGCCCCGACGAGCACGGTGAACATGACCGGGGAATGGATCATTTGCCGCGGTGCGAGCTTCCGGACTGCGACCGGGAGTGCGGCCGCGACGGTGGTGAGCGTCAGCTTCGCCGGGGCCTTGGTGTGGTGTTTGTGCTCCCCGGGGGTGCCGAGGGGGTTGCCGTCGGCGTAGGTTTCGGCGGCGGCGGTGGTGTCCGTCCGGGACGGGGTCATTTGAGGAGTCCTTCTGCGAGGGGCCCGAGGGCAAGGGCCGGGAAGTAGCTGAGCGCGGTCAGTACGACCGTCACGCCCAGGAGCAGCGAGCCGAACAGCCATCCGTGCGTCGGAACGGTTCCGGCCGACGCCGGGATGCGTTGTTGCCGGGCGAGGGAGCCGGCCAGGGCCAACACCAGCGCAATGGGCAGGAAGCGGCCCAGCAGCATGGCGATGCCCATCATGACCGACAGGTACGGGCCGGAGGTGGTGATGCCGCCGAACGCCGAGCCGTTGTTGTTCGCCCCGGAGGTGAAGGCGTAGAGCATTTCACTGAACTGGTGCGGGCCCGAGGACGGGGCGTTGGCCACAACGTCCGGCAGCAGGACTGAGATGCCGGCCAGTGCCAGCACCAGGGCCGGGGTGACCAGGATGTACAGGGCCGTGAGTTTCATTTCACTCGGGCCGATCTTTTTCCCCAGGTATTCCGGGGTGCGCCCGACCATGAGCCCGGCGATGAAAACGGAGATGATGGACAGGATCAGCATGCCGTACAGCCCGGAGCCCGTCCCGCCGGGGGCAACCTCCCCAAGCATCATGTTCACCATCGCCACCCCGCCTGCCATCGGCGGCAGGGAATCATGGGCGGTGTTCACGGCGCCGGTGGAGGTCAAAGTGGTGGAGGCGGCGAAGATCGCGCCCGGCACCGGCCCGAAGCGCTGCTCGAATCCTTCCCCGAGGCCACCGGCGGCCGCCGTCGCAGTTCCCTGCCCGGAGGCCACCGCCCAACCCATCAGGGAAACGGAGGCCAGCCACAGCGAGCCCATAACGGCGGCAACGGTGAAGCCCTGCCGCTGATCGCCCACTATGCGGCCGTAAGCGTACGGCAGGGCCGAGGGGATCAGCAGCAGCAGGAAGACCTGGAACAGGCTGATGAACACGTTCGGGTTCTCAAACGGGTGGGCGGAGTTGGCGTTGAAATAGCCGCCGCCGTTGGTTCCGAGCTCCTTGATGGCTTCCTGGGACGCGACGGGCCCACCGGGAATTGTCTGGCTGATCCCGGACGCCTGGTTGACGACGTCGGTGGACCAGAAATTCTGCACCACCCCGCCGAGGACCATCACGATGGCTGCGGCGGCCGCCATCGGCAGCAGGACACGGAACGAGGTCCGGGCGAGGTCGACCCAGAAGTTTCCCAGCCTGTCGGTCCGGGTGCGGGCTATGCCACGGATCAGGGCGACGGCGACGACGATGCCGACGGCGGCGGAGAGGAAGTTCTGTACGGCCAAAAGGCACATCTGCACGAACATCCCGACCGTGGCCTCCGGGGCGTAGGTCTGCCAGTTGGTGTTGGTGACGAACGAAATCGACGTGTTCATCGCCACCCAGGGGTCAACCCCGGCCAGACCGTTGCTGCCCGGGAGGGCGCCTTGGAGCCGCTGGAGCAGGAACACCGCCAGGATTGAGACGGCGGAGAACACCAGGACGCTACGCAGATAAACGGACCAGGTCTGCTCGGTCCCGGCGTCGACGCCGGCGAGCCGGTAGAACATCCGCTCCGCCCTGGTTGAGGTCTTCCCCTCGAAAACCCGGACCAGATACACCCCGAGCGGCTTGTGCAGGGCGGCCAAGGCCACGACTAGGGCGGCCACCTGGATGAGGAACGAGGCAGCGTTGAAGTTCACTGGATCCTCACCATTTTTCCGGGTGGATGAGAACGGCCAGCAGATAGCCCAGCAGGGACAGGCCTGCGATCAGCAGCACAGTCCACATGATGGCATCAGCATTCACTGGTCCGTCACCCGCCCATCACGGGCACCGCCAACCATCCCGGTCAGGAGCTGACCGACCCACATCACGAAACCCATGGACACCACAAAAATGCCCAGAACAGCCAGATCGGCCACGACACGTTCCTTTCATCTGCCCGCAAAATTTTCTGCGGGATAGGCCCAGTCAACCCCCGGACCGATGTGAAAGAGTCGTGAAAAAGCCGTCCCTAACGAATTCTTAACGCGGCAGGGCTGAATCTTGACGGCTTCTTAACGCCTACGGTGAATCCGGTGTCGGGTGGATGCAACCCGGTCCGCACGGCCTTTCGCCGTTCCGCATTCGCCCCGGTGTCAAGGACTCGGCGTTAAGGATTCGCGAAGATCGGCGACAATCCCCGGGAAATTCCTTCCACCGGATCTGGCGCATCCTGCGCCGGAACCATTCATCCAAACCCCGGAGTGTCTTCGGGGTATCAGCCAGACGGAAATATCCCATCCAGCCGCGGATATAGCGGTTCAGCAGTTGGATGCGCTCCCCCATCGAGATGCTCCACTTCCGCGAGGTGAGCTGCTTGATCCGCGTCTTCACCCGTTTCAGGGCTTTCGGCGCGACCCGCAGCTTCACCCCGGAAGCGGTGAAGAAGAAGGCATAGCCCAGCAATGTAGCTACGTTTGCCGGACCGACCTTCGACTTCTCCCGGTTCACCCTCAGTTTCAGGTCCTGCTCCAGTATTTTCGTGCACTGGTCCAGCACCCGTCCGGCTGCCCGTTTGCTCTTGACGAAGACCCTGATGTCATCGGCGTACCGGACGAACCGGTGGCCGCGCGACCACATCAGCTGGTGAAAGTCATCGAGCATAATGATGTTGCTCAGCAACGGGTAAAGCGGCGATCCCTGCGGGGTGCCTTCCTCCGTCGGCTGTTTCACACCATTAGCCATGATCCCGCTCCAAGATAGGAGCGGATCAGGCGAAGCAGCCGCTTGTCCTTCACTTTCCGCGCAACACAGGCCATCAAAGCGTCGTGGTTGACCCGATCGAAGAATCCAAATCAACCTCGATCACCCACTTATAGCC
Source organism: Arthrobacter sulfonylureivorans (assembly GCF_022637435.1). Lineage (NCBI taxonomy): Bacteria > Bacillati > Actinomycetota > Actinomycetes > Micrococcales > Micrococcaceae > Arthrobacter > Arthrobacter sulfonylureivorans. The sequence continues at coordinate 1,526,884 of NZ_CP093326.1, read as the reverse complement.
CTGCTCAATCACGGTCGGGCGACCCGGACCGCGTCATGGGCACTCTTGTTCGGCCGGAACCCGTACGAGACCGGCACGAACCCCGGGTCAAAGACCGGGACCAGCACCTGCGCGATTGCCTGCTGGATCAACCGATCCAGCACGGCCGGCACGCCCAGCTTCCGCTCACCGCCGTCAGGTTTGGGAATCATCACCTGACGCACCGGCAGCGGACGGTACGTGCCCGCATCAAGGTCTTCCCTGACCGCCTCCCAGTGTCCTAAACACCACGAAGGAGCTCGTCCGTACACAGTCCGTCAGCACCAGGGGCGCCCCGGTTCGCCTCGACACGGCGTAACGCAGCCAACAGGTTCTCCCGCGAGAACACCAGTTCCCACAGGCCCTCCTTCTGGCCGCTGACAGTATTACCGGCACGCGCCGGGACATCACTACGCTCAGGCAGGGGCCCTCTCGGATTCACCGATACCTCCACACTGCTCTGGCCCGCGCACGGCGGGATGGCTGCGGTCAACGTAATGTCCACGAGCAATGCCCGTTCAACATGTCATCTCCCAACGTTCGGCCCTTCCCGGCAATCTTGCGATTCCCGCCGGTACTACGGCCTCGGCTGACTCCTGCCCCGTCAGACCAACACTCACGGCTGATCCGCTCCAGCGTGCATATCGAGCGCTGGCGCACCGGGACAGATCTCCCCGGATAAGAACATTTACTTTCCCCCTGCCGCCGCCGCATTTACACACCGGCCGTTTCGGTGGAACGGGCTTCAGCTTCGCGTGCAGCCTTACCCCGACCGGCATGCCTTCTATGCGGTTCGTGTCCCTCGGTGCAGGGATTTGCCTCCGGCTTCCTTCCCACCCCACCTCACGGTGACGCAGTTGCCATTGGCTAGGGGTTAAACCACCTTCTTCTCCAGAGGACTTTCACCTCCAAGCAAATTCCCATGCCGGGCGTACACGTCGAAGGCCTGCCCCTCGGGGAGGGGCAGGCCTTCGTGACCCAGCAACTGCCGGTCGATACGCACCATCCTCACTGCTGCCTCCCGAATGGCCCCGACACGTAACCGGTGGCGCCTGTCGTGAGGGAGACAGTAGCGGAGTGCTGCAATTTAGGGAATGAGAAGACACTCCCTGAATTTCAGAGGTGGAGATGGGGGGAATTGAACCCCCGTCCGATGTTGTGTTGCCAGGACTTCTCCGGGCGCAGTTTGCTTCGGGTTTTCTTGGCCCCAGCCATCCTGCAAACAGGTGGCTGACCCGGGCCCAGCCGTCTAAATGTCCCGAATACCCCAACGGCGAAGGTATCCAGCAGTGGCTCTCTTAATGACGCCAGCATCCGGGGCGAGAGCATCCCCGGGCTGACGGACTTGCAACGCTACTTAGGCAGCGAGTGCGAAGTCAGTGCGCTTAGATTCGGCACTTATTGGTTTGCAGAGAGCGTTTCCGAGATAACTCTGCATCCTCGGCCCGCTTCCCCTGGCGCGACTAACATCGTCGAAACCTGTCATCCCCGTATGTAGTTATCAAAATAACCATGTGTGCCGGCCAGTTACCTGTCCGGACCATCCAGTGTAACCCATCCCCGCAGCTGTCTATTCCCTCATTATTCTAGCCAGCATGCCCGGGCGAGATTACTCTCGAACCATGGTTGTGCGTGCAGCGGAGGGCACACCGTCGGGAGCGAGTTTCATCTCGGCTACATTCGGCATCGAGGAAGAATTCCTGCTGATGGATCCCCGGTCGGCACAGCCGGTGCCCACGGGGCCGGCGGTGCGGGCTGCCCTGCGCCTGGACACCAACCCGGACTGGGTCAGCACCGAGTTGCTGGACTGCCAGGTGGAGACCGCCACGCCGGTATGCCACACGCTGGCCGAAGCGGCCGAGGCCCTGCTGGACTTCCGCCGGGATTTGGCCCACAGCGCGGTCTCAACCGGGGCAGCCGCGGCCGGAATCGGGGTGATTTTCGACGCCGATCTGCGCCCGGCGTCCGTGACCGACACTCCCCGCTACCGCGGTATTGCCGAACGGGCACCGGCGCTGGTCGCCGACCAGTACGTCACCGGCATGCACATCCACGTTGAAGTGCCGGACCCCGAGGTGCGGCTGCAGGTACTTAACCGGCTGCGGCCCTGGCTGCCCTTGCTGACCGCGGTCGCGGCCAACTCGCCGTTCTGGCGGCATGCGGACAGCGGCTTCGCCAGCTGGCGGACCATCCTGTACCGACGGTGGCAGATCCAGGGGTGTCCGCCGTACTTTGCCGACCTGCACGATTACCGCGTCCGCGTGCGGCAGCTGTATGCCTCCGGGGTGGCGCCGGACCCGGGGCATCTCTCCTGGGTCGCGCGACTTTCGGACCAGTTCCCCACTATCGAAATCCGGGCCTCCGACAGCCAGCTCACGGCGGCTGACAGCGTGCTGCTGGCCGGACTCGCCCGGGCGCTCGTAGCCACCGAAGAGGCCGCCGCCGTCGCGGGGCGACCGTCCGCCAACCACTTCCCCGAGCACCTGGATGTGGCACTCTGGCAGGCCGCCCGATTCGGGCTGTCAGACAAACTGGTGCATCTCGACTCGGCCACCCTCTGGCCCGCTTTTGACGTCCTGGAGTTGCTGCTCCGGCACATCGACGACGCCTTGGAACAACATGGGGACCGCGGCTGGGTGCATGAGCAGTGCGCCCGGCTGCGCCTGGAGGGCAACGGCGCGCAGCGCCAGCGGGCGGCGCTGGCTAGCGGAGGCTTGGCAGCGTGGCTCGATTTGGTGGGCCGGTCCATCACGGCAGGCTGACGTTGCCGGAGCACCAAGGGTCCGCCCCGGCATGACCGCGGCTCCTGCGGGTTAGGCCCCGCGGTTCTTTTCCCGCATGACGCGCAGGGCCTCGCGGTTGTCCTGCTTCTCGCGCAGCGTCTGCCGCTTGTCGTAATCCTTCTTGCCGCGACCCACGCCGATCTCGACTTTGGCCAGGCCGTCATTGAAATACAGCTGCAGCGGCACAATGGTGTAGCCGGACTCCCGGGTCTGGCGTGCGATCTTCTCCAGCTCGGCCCGGTGCAGCAACAGCTTCCGGCGGCGCCGGGCGGCGTGGTTCGTCCAGCTCCCGTTGAGGTATTCCGGGATATAGACGGACTCCAGGTACAGCTCGTCGTTGTAGAAGATGGCGAAGCCGTCCACCAGCGAGGCACGGCCCTCGCGCAGGGACTTCACTTCTGTTCCCATCAAGGCCATCCCGGCCTCGTAGGTATCCATGATGTGGTAGTCGTGCCGGGCCTTTCGATTGGTGGCCACTACCTTTCGGCCACTTTCTCTGGGCACGGGGTAACTCCTTCGTCGTCGGAACGTTCCATTATAACGGCGCCGCGGGGATTAGTCCCGCGGCGCCCGCTCCAGCCGGAGCTTTAGAGCAAGTTCAGCGGATTCACGAAGTCGGCATTCAGGATGGTTTCGAAGTGAAGGTGGCACCCGGTGGAGTTGCCGGTGCTGCCCACATAGCCGATCAGTTGTCCCTGCCCAACCTGCTGGCCCGCATACACCACGTACTTGTTCAGATGGTAGTAGTTCGTGTCCAGCACGTTCCCCGCCACCCAGCCGTGGCTGATCGTCACGCTGTTGCCGCCGCCCCAGACCGAGCCGTCGGCGCGCTCCACCGTGCCGGCGGCCGGTGCATAGACCGGAGCGTTGCAGCCGGGTCCGTAATCGATCCCGCTGTGCAGATAGCCGCCGGTGCCGAAAAAGTCGATGGTGCCGGGCGGGGTGCTCCGCCAACCGAACCCGGAGGTGATGACCCCGCTGGTTGGGGCGATCAATCCAAAGGACGACGGCGAAGAGGTGGCCGGCTTTGGCGGCTTGACCTTGGGAATGATCTGCGGCACCGGCTGGCCGTTGTTCCGCGCCGCCTGCTGGGCCGCCTTGATCCGGGCCTGCTCGCGTTCCCACGCCTCCTGGGCCTTGCGCTGCTCTTCGGCTTCTCGCCGGGCCTTCTCCTCCGCCTCGCGGCGCAGCCGTTCCTGCCGCTCCTTGATCTGCGCGAGCACCTGCTGCTGGGCCTGCTCGGACTTGGCCAGCTCCTGCTCGATCTCCGGCTTCCGGGCCTGCAGGCTGTCCGACAGCGCCGAGGTCTCGGAAATCAGCTGGTCGACCTTCTGCTTCTCGGCCGCGGCCTCGTCGCGGGCGGTCTGTTCCGCCGCCAGCGCGTCCTCGGCCTGTGCCTTCAGGTCCCGGATTTCTTCTTCCACGGCCTCCAGCCGGGCCTGGGAGTTCACGTTGGTGGCGTTCTGCTGGGACAGCTTGTTCAGCGCCGCGTTCTGGCTGCGCAGCGCCTGGTCGGCCAGGTCGATGGTGCTGGCCAGGCTCGCGTCGCCGTCGGATCCGAAGAACAGCGACAGGTTGGACGGCACGCCGCCCTGTTTGTAGGCCTGGGTGGCAATCTGGCCGATGACCTTCTTGGTCTCTTTGAGCTCTTCGGCGTCGCTGGCCAGCTGCTGGTTGATCTTGTCCTTGGTCTGCAGTGCCAGGTCCACGCGCTGCGCCAGGGCGGCCACCTTGTTGGCGGCCGTTTCCACCCGGCCCTCGGCCTCGGAGAGCTTCTGCTGGGCTCCGGGCAGCCGGCTCTGGTACTCCTTAAGTTCCTTAACCGTCTCCACAATGTCCGCGTCAAGGAACTCCAGCGAATGCTCGATCTCCTCGATTTCCTGTTCCAGCGCCGCCTTGCGGTCGTCGAGCTCGTCGGCCTGGGCCGGTCCGGCAGAGCCCAGCGAGAAGGCGAGCAGAGCCGCCATGGCTGCACTCAGAATCCCCTGCGGAAGACATTTCTTCCGCGGCGTTGAACGGCTCACAGCCTGGCTCCCCATTGTCAAGTTCTGCTCACGTTTCATGATTCTAGACCTTCAGGTAGCGGCGCAGGGTCAGGAGGGACGATATTCCTGCAAGGACAGCCCCCAACAGCACCAGCGCGGGGCCGATGACCAGCATGGTGCTGGAGGAAATGAATGCGGTATCCGGGTACTGGCTGGCAAGCCAGTCACCGATGAAGAAGTGCGCCACGGCCCACAGGGTGACCGAGGCCAGCAAGGCCCCGACCACGGCGGCGATCACGCCTTCCAGCACGAACGGAAGCTGGATCACCGCCTTCGAGGCCCCAACCAGGCGCATGATGCCGGTTTCCCGCCGACGGCTGAAGGCCGAGAGCCTGATGGTGGTGGCGATCAGCAGGATGGCGCAGACAATCATGATGACGGCGATGCCCACCGCCACCAGCGAGGCAATGTTCATGACGTTGAAGACCTTTTCCAGGATCTCGCGCTGGTCCACCACCACCTCCACGCCGGGCAGCGAGGAGAAGATCTCGTTGATGACCTCATACTTCTGCGGATCTACCAGGGAGATGCGGAAGGATTCCGGCAGCTGGTCGGCGGTCACCGAATCAACAATCGGCGAATTCGCGAACTGGTCGCGGAAGTGGCCCAGCGCATCCTCCTGCGATTCGTACAGGTAGGTGTCCACGTACTGCTCCACCGCCGGACTGGTCAGCGTAGCCTCGATCTCGGCGCGCTGTTCATCCGTCACCGGGCCGGACGCGCAACTGGCCGCCGTCGACGTGTCAACACACAGGAAGACGGCCACCTGGACCTTGTCGTACCAGTAGCCCTTCATCTGGTTGATCTGCATCTGCAGCATGCCGGCGGCGCCCACGAAGGTGAGCGAAATGAACGTCACCAGCACCACGGAGACCACCATGGACAGATTCCGGCGCAGGCCGGACCCGATTTCACCGAGGATAAAAGCCAGTCTCATTTGGCCTCCTCCGGCTCGCCGAGGTAGATGCCTTCGGCCTGGTCCCGGACCAGCACGCCGTCGCGCAGTTCGATCACACGCTTGCGCATTTCGTTCACGATCACGTTGTCATGCGTGGCCATCACCACGGTGGTGCCGTTCTGGTTAATCCGGTCCAGCACCTTCATGATGCCCAACGAGGTGGTGGGATCCAGGTTGCCCGTGGGTTCGTCGGCCAGCAGGATCCCGGGCTTGTTCACCACGGCCCGTGCGATGGCAACGCGCTGCTGCTCGCCGCCGGAGAGTTCGTGCGGCATGCGGTGGTCTTTGCCTTCCAGACCCACTGTCTTGAGCACCTCGGGCACCGTCTCGCGGATCACGGCACGACTGCGTCCGATCACCTGCATGGCAAATGCCACGTTCGCGAAAACCGTCTTGTTCGGCAACAGCCGGAAGTCCTGGAACACCACCCCGATGCCGCGGCGCAGTTTGGGCACGCGCCAGCTGGGAATGTTGGCCACATTCTGGCCGGCGACGTAGACCGCGCCGCGGGTGGCACGGTCTTCTTTCAGAACCAGCCGGATGAACGTTGATTTTCCGGACCCGGAGGAGCCGACCAAGAACGCGAAGTCCCCGCGGTCGATCTCCAGGCTGATCCTGTCCAGGGCAGGACGCGAGTTCTGATCGTAGATCTTCGTGACGGTATCGAATCGAATCATGACTACTTTGTGCCTCAGTGCCGAGGACGAGGGCCTGTGCTTGGGGGAAGAAACCTCAGCCTCTCGACTATAGGCACGCAGTCTTGGGTTTAGCCTGCAGCATTCGGGGTGTGTCGTTTCACCAGCGCACCCACGGCCTGGCGGACGGCTCCGGCCACCGCGGCGGCACCCGGGCTGTCCATCACGATCGTGTAATGGTTGGTTCCGGGAACGTCGCGGACCTGCAGGTCCGGCAGCCGACGGGCCCACTGGTCCACGTAGCCGGGCGTATACAGGCCCGCGTCTTCGTTCAGCAGGCCGCGCGGCGCCCGCAGCATCATGGCCGGCACCGCCAGCGACTCCAGCGCGTCCATCAGGGCCGCCCCGCCATTCAGGTCCGCGGTGTCGCGGGCCATCGCCGCGTAGTTCGTCGACGGCCGCAGCAGCGGCGGTTCGCCGGCGAGGTCGTAGTCGACGTAGTCCTCCACCAGCGCATTCCAATGCTCGGCGAAGGCCGGATGCACGCGCCAGAAGTCCCGATAGGCGTCCCGGCTGCGGAACGTTGCCGCCAGCCGTTCGGCCGCCGGCCCCAGCACGGACTGGATGACTTCCTCGTCGCTGAGCCCGGCGGGCACCTGCAGCGGCAGCCCGCCGTCCACCAGCACCAGCGACTCCACCAGCTCCGGGTGCCGCCGCGCCAGCACCACGGAGGCGAACGCTCCCATGGAATGACCGACGACGACGGCGCTGCCCACCCCGTGTGCCGCCATCACCGCAGCGAGGTCGTCGGCGTGGGCCGCCATGCCGAACGGTCCGGGCAGCTGGTTGCTGCGGCCACGGCCGCGCAGGTCCGGTGCGATCAGCCGCACGCCGTCGAGCTCCTGCGCCAGCAGGCCCCAGGTGCGGTGCGACGCCGTCACACCGTGCACGGCCAGCACGGCCGGTGCCTCCGGATCCTGCGGCCCCCACACGCCGGTGCGCAGGGTGCCGCCGCGGACCGGAACGTCCAGCGTTGAATAAGGCAGGGCTGTCGGTTCAGCGCTCATCGGCTGGACCATCCGCCGTCCATCGTGTAGGACGCGCCGGTGACCATGCCGGCGTCGGCGCCGGCCAGCCAGCAGGCCAGCGAGGCCACTTCGTGCGGTTCGGTCAGGCGTTTGACCGCGCTCTCGGTGAGCATCACCTGGGCCACCACTTCCTCCTGGGGCAACTGGTGCAGCCGGGCCTGGTCGGCGATCTGTTTCTCCACCAGCGGCGTCTTCACGTAGCCGGGATTGATGCAATTGCTGGTCACGCCGTGGGCGCCGCCCTCCAGCGCCGTGACCTTGGAGAGGCCTTCGAGCCCGTGCTTGGCGGAGACGTACGCTGATTTGTAGGCGGAGGCCCGCAGCCCGTGCACCGAGGAAATGTTGATGATCCGTCCGAAGCCTCGCTGGTACATGCCGGGCAGCGCCGCGCGGATCAGCAGGAACGGGGACTCCAGCATCAGCCGCAGCATCAGCCTGAAGTCCTCCGGAGCGAACTCCTCGATCGGATTGATCCGCTGGATGCCGGCGTTGTTGACCAGGATGTCAGTATCCACCGTCGCCGTTTCCAGCGCCCGGGTGTCGCTGAGGTCCACTTGCCACGCGACACCGCCGATTTCCTGCGCCACGCGTTCGGCGGCGGCACCGTCCAGGTCCGCCACGGTGACTTTGGCGCCGCGCTCGGCGAGGGCCCGGGCACAGGCTTCACCGATGCCGCTGGCCCCGCCTGTGACCACGGCGCTGCGGCCTGTCAGAGTCTGTTCAGCCATGGGGTTGTCCTTCCGTCCCGTGCGGTTGTCCGGGCGCCAGCGCCCGCTCGATAAACTGCATCATTTCTTCAAAAACATGGTCCGGCACTTCCCGCGGAACGGGCTGCGCGCCGGTGTCGTCCTCCCAGAGCACCCAGCGCATGCCGATCAACTCGCCGATGCCCATCAGCGCCCAGGCCGCGACGTCCGGATCCATCGGCCGGACCTCACCGGTGGCCTGTGCCGCCTTCAGCCCCTCGATGTAGCCGTTGACAATGCGGGTGTAGTGCATCCGCAGGGCGCCCGGCGAGACGAACTCGGCCTGCCGGACAATCCGGTAGAGCGCGGGGTGCTGCGCGGTGAAGCGGAAGAACGCCTTGAACCCGGCGCGCTCGGCTTCCAGCCGGTTGCCGGCCGACTTGGCCGCCTCCGTCATCGCGTGGCGGACCCGTCGGTTGAGGTCCTCGACCACTTCGTCGAAGATGGCCTGCTTGCCCTGGAAGTAGAGGTAGAACGTGCCCAGGCCGACTTCGGCCGCCTCGGTGATCTTCACGATCGAGGCGTCGTGGTACCCCACCGAAGCGAACACGGTTTCCGCCGCTGCCAGCAGCTTGGCGCGGGTCCGGGTGCCCCGGGCGGTGCGTGGTGCGGCACTCATGATTCCTGCTCCGATCCGGCAACTGCTGCGGTCCGTGCGGCACGCTCGGGCCGGACCGCGGCCTGCCGCAGCCGTCCCCGGGCCACCTTGTTCAGCGCCGTCCGCGGCAAGGTTGGCACAAAGTCGAAACGCCCGGGGACCTTGAAGGAGGCCAGCTGAGCCTTGCAGTGCTCGGCCAGCTCTTCGGCGTCGGTGATTTGTCCCGGGCGGACCACCACGTAGGCCAGGCCCGTCTCCCCCCAGCGTTCGTCAGGGACCCCGACGACGGCGGCCTCCGCCACCGCGGGATGCGACAGCAGGGCCTGCTCCACCTGGGCCGGCGCCACGTTCTCGCCGCCGGAGATGTACAGGTCCTTGATCCGGTCCACGATCCGGTAGAAGCCGTCCGCCGTGCGTTCCACCAGGTCCCCGGTGCGCAGCCAGCCGCCGGCGAGCGCTGCCGCCGTAGCCTCCGGATTGCGGAAGTACCCCGCGAAGACGCCCGGACCCGAGACCAGCAGTTCGCCGGTGGCTTCGCCGAGGAGGATCTCGCCGGTGGCCGGATCCGCTACCGCCACGCTGACGTGCGGGTAGGGCTTGCCCGCGTAGCCGATCATGGACGCGGCATCTTCATTGGGCAGGCAGAGCACGTTCGGCGACGCCTCGGTCAGACCGTAGCCCTGGCTCAGCGCCACGCCCCGCTTGTGCCAGATCCGCAGCAGCGGTGCCGGCATGGACGCCCCGCCGACGATGGCGTGCTGCAGCCGGGACAGGTCAGCGGACGCGAAGTCCGGGTGCTCGGCCAGCATGGCGTATTGGGCGGGCACGCCCATCATGGTGGTGACCTTGCGCTCGGCGATCAGCTGCAGCACCCGGCCGGCATCAAACGTCCGTTCCAGCACCACCGTGGCACCGGTCCACCACGCCAGCAGCGGCTGGATGTTCCAGCCGCCCACATGGAACTGCGGCAGGGCCGCCAGCACCACATCGGAGCTGGACAGCTCCATGGTGCGGGAGAGCGAGAGGTTGGTCCAGAAACAGTTGGCATGCGTGAGGATGGCGGCCTTGCTGTGCCCCTCGGTGCCGGAGGTGAAAATCATCAGGAGGGCGTCGTCGTCGCGCACTTCCCGCTGCACCGCGGCCTCGACCGCGGTCCCTGCCGTCCGCCGGGTGGGGTGCGGCACCTGCCGCTCCACCCCCGAGGGCCCGGGCGCCGCGGTGCGCGGCGGCAGCGGCAGCATCGCGGCGGCGGCCGCGGCGAGCGCATCGAATTCGTGCTCCACCAGCAGCAACGCCGGGTCGGCCAGTTGCAGCTGCTCGGCGATCTCCCGCGGGGACAGGCGCCAGGACAGCGGCACCAGGACCAGGCCGGCCTTGGCACAGGCGAAGAACAGCACCACGTGGTCGGCGGAGTTGCCGGTCAGGGTGGCGATCCGGTCCCCCACCCCGTAGCCGGCGGCGAGCAGCCGTCCGGCCAGGGCAACGGCCCGGGCATCGAGCTCGCGGTAGCGCAGGACGACCCCGCGGTCATCGATCGCCACCCGGCCGGGCGTGGACACGGCGCGGTCGGCGGTCCAGCGGCCCAGGGTATGGAGCCCGTCCTGCTGGTTGTGCTGCTGGTTCACTCGGCATTCTCCAGTGCTTGGCGCTGCCGGGCGGCTGCCTGGCGGCGCTGGCCGCGGCTGAGGGTGGCCCTGTGCACCGCTCCGGTGATGCCGCCGGGCAGGAAGAGGACCACCAGAATGAACAGTGTACCGAGGATGAACAACGGCTCCGAGAGCGGAATCCGCAGGATGTCCGGCAGCCCGGCGATGGCCTCCGACTGGGCCAGCGCGGTGAGCCGCTGGTCCAGCAGCGTGTAGAACACACCGCCGATGATCGCACCCCAGCGCGAGCCCACGCCTCCGAGCACCACCATGACCAGCAGCGTGATGGTGAAGTCGGCAGAGAGGCTGCGCGGGACGGCGCCGGACTGTAACAGCAGGTAGACCATGCCCACCGCCGAGGCCAGCACGCCGCCGACCACGAACACCAGCAGCTTGACCAGGTAGGGCTGCACGCCGATCACCCGCACACGGAGCTCGTTCTCCCGCACGGCCGCGGCCACATGGCCGGCCCGGCTGTACTGCACCCAGGTCACCACGGCGAAGACCACCAGCAGCACAATCAGCGCCAGCCAGTACAGGTTGCGGGTGTTGGCCACGCCCAGCAGGGCCTCGGGCAGGTTCTCGGTGGCCAGGGTCAGGCCCTCTTCGCCGCCGGTGGCCTGGCCCGGGTTGCGGCCCACCAGCACGTGGCCGGCCTCGGCGAAGGCCAACGTCACCATGGCGAACGGGATGCCGGTCACGCGCAGCCCCACCGCACCGACCACGTGGGCCAGCACGATCACCAGCAGCAGCGTCAAGCCCATGGCCGGTAACAGCGGAATGTCGAACGTATCCAGGATGACGCCGAGCCCGTACACTCCGGCACCGAAGTAGAGCGCGTGGCCGAAGGAAAGCAGCCCGGTCACGCCCAGCAGCAGGTGGTAGCTGAGCGCCGCCGCGGCCATCAGCATGCACATGGCGAGCAGCTGGAGCGAACCGGGCGTGTAGGTAGGCCCGGGCAGCACGCCCGGCAGGGACAGGTTCAGCAGCGGCAGCAGCGCCAGCAGGACCACGCCCGCTCCCCCGGCACCCCACGTGAGCAGGCTGCGGCCGCCGGCGGCAGCACCGCCGTCGTGCTTGGCTTTCCGGGGCCGCTGCCCCGCGCCTACGGCCGTCTCGCCGGCGCTTGCGGACCCGGCAGCTGCCGGCTGCGCCTCGGACTGCGGGTCGGTCTTGCTGGTGGTCATGATTTCCTCCCGAGCAGGCCGGAGGGCCGGAAGAGCAGGACAAGGGCCAGGGCCACGACGACGACGAAATCCCCGGTGCCGTTGAGGTAGAAGTTGGCGAACTGTTGCAGCAGCGCCACCACCACGGACGCGATGGCCGCGCCGGTGAGCGAACCGAGGCCGCCGATCACGGTGACGATGAAGGCGAAGATCAGCAGCGATCCGCCCAGCAGCGGCGAGACGTACTGGAAGTAGTGGCTGGCGAGCACGCCGCCCAGGCCGGCCGCGGCGCCGCCGATGGCAAAGACCAGCGTGAAGGCTTTGCGGACGTCGATGCCCAGCGCGGTCACCATGGAGCGGCTTTCCACGCCGGCGCGGATGATCATGCCGTAGCGGGTGCGCTTGAGGAAGAACACCAGGCCCAGCAGTACAAGCACCGCGGCGATGATGGCCACGAAGCGGTCGTTCGAGATCTGCGCACCGAGGATGCCGGTGGTCTCGCGGAACCATTCCGGTCCGGAGATGTGGATCGTGTCGGTGCCCCAGATCCCGTCGAACAGCGCGACCGACGCCAGCGAGAGGCCGACGGTGACCAGCACCTGTTCGATATGCCGCTCGTAGAGCTTGCGGATCAGCACGAATTCGGTGAAGGCAGCAAACAGCGCCCCCACCACCGCGCCGACCAGGAGCGAGCCGAGGAAGGTCCACCAGTTGTCGGCCCCGGCGCGGCGGGCGAATTCCCAGCCGGCGAACGCGCCCAGGGTCAGGAAGGAGCCGTGCGCGAAGTTCAGCACGCCCATCAGGCCGTAGATCAGGCTTAGCCCGGAGGCCACCAGGAAGTAGAGCGCGCCCAGCCCCAGGCCGGTGACGGTCAGCAAGACGATGGTACTCACTTCTGCGCTCCGTTCCGGTTGGTCTGGGTGTTCGCCGGGGCAGCGGCCTCGCCGTGCCCCGTCTCGGCGTTTTCGCCGTGCCCGGCGTCGGCGTCTTCGCCGTGCCCGGCGTCGGCGTGGACGCCCAGCAGCCGCTGGGTCAGGTCTTCGTTGTCCAGGAACTCCAGCGCGCTGTTGGTGGTGTGGACCACCCTGCCGCCGGAGAGCACTACCGCGCCGGCGGCCAGTTGGCGGACTACCTGCAGGTTCTGTTCCACCAACAGGATCGGCACCGTTTCCGCGGCCCGTTCCAACGTCTCGGCGACTTCCTGCACGATCTTGGGCGCCAGGCCCTTGGTGGGTTCGTCGATCAGCAGCAGCTTGTTCTCATTCAGCAACGCCCGCGCCAGCGAGACCATCTGCTGCTGCCCGCCGGAGAGCGTGCCGGCCATCTGCGAGGCGCGCTTGAGCAGGTCGGGGAACAGTTCCTCCACCAGTTGGCGGCGGGGGGAGGCGTCCCGTTCGGCCAGCCGCAGGTTCTCCGCCACGGTCAGCTTGGAGAAGACTTCCCGGTCCTCCGGGACGTAGCCGACGCCGCGGCGGATGATCTTGAACGTGGGTTCCTTATCGATCCGCTCCCCGTCCAGCGTGACGCTGCCGGTCCGCGAGATCAGGCCGATGACCGCCTTGATGGTGCTGGTCTTGCCCACTCCGTTGCGTCCAAGCAGCGCGGTGATGCCGGTGGCTGGGACGGAGAAGCTGACGTCCTCCACCACTTGCTGGCCGGCGATGTGGGCGGTGAGGCCGGCAATTTCCAGCACCGGGCGGGCGTGGGCACCGGCCTGCGCTGCCGCCGGTTGCATGGCGGCGGCCTGGGCCGGGGCGCCGGTGGCCCCGGCGTGCGCTGGGTCCGCGCTCGGCTGAGGGTGCTGGCTCATACGGGTTCTCCCAAGTAGGCGCTCTGGACGGTGGGATTGGCCATCACCGCGTCCGGGGTATCAATGGCCAACAGCTTGCCGTGGTGCATGACGGCCACCCGGTCCACCAGCCCGAGGACCACATCCATGTGGTGTTCCACCATCATCACGGTGCAGCCGCGGTCGCGGTGCATCCGGCGGATGATCGCGCTCAGCCCCGGGACATCGCCGGAGGCCACACCGGCCATCGGTTCGTCCAGCAGGATGACGGCGGGATCGCCGGCCAGCAGCATGGCGATCTCCACCTTGCGCTTATCTCCGTGCGAGAGGTCTCCGGCCGCGGTATGCAGCTTGTCCTCCAGCCCGACCTCGGCCACGTTCTGCTGCGCGACGGACGTTGCGGAATCCGTCCGCGAGGGGAACCGGAAAACCGACAGGCTGCCGCCAAGGGCGGCCTGGGCTGCCAGCCGGACGTTTTCCAGCACACTCAGCCGCGGAAACAGGCTCGAGGTCTGGAACGTCCTGCCTAGCCCGGCCCGTGCCCGGTGGTGGATCGATGCCGAGGTGACGTCGGCGCCGTCGAGCTGGACGGATCCTTCCGTCGGCTTGAGCACACCGGAGATGAGATTGAACAATGTGGTCTTGCCGGCACCGTTGGGTCCGATCACGCCGACCATTTCGCCGGTGGCCACGGAGAATCCGACATCCTCGAGGATGCGGGCGCCGCCGATCTGCAGGCCGAGGCCCTGCACCAAGAGCGCGGGCTGATCTGGGGAGGTCATCATGTCACTTTCTGTGCGGTCACGGACCGTAGTGGTTGCCGGGACGGTCCGCGGCCAGGGCCGCCGCCCACCAGGTGGGTGGGGCGGCGTCCCTGGACCTGCGGCACCTGTAGCCGGAGCTGAGTTGCGGGGCTTCGGTTACTGGGTTTCGGTTACTGGGTTTCGGTTACTTGGCTTCCGGCGGAGCTACTGCGTCGGCCGGGATCGCCTTGATCAGCTCGGGCACCCAGTCGCCGCCCTGCTCCACGAGCTTGGCCTGGTACATCTCCTGCACCAGCGCGTGGTCGGAGGCGCGGACGGTAGTCTCGCCCTTGGGCCCCTCGAACGTGTAACCCTCCAGTGCGGTCACCATGGCGTCGACGTCGGTGCCGCCTTCCTTGACGGCCTGGACGATCATCTGGCCGGCAACGAAGCCGTCCGGGGTGAACAGGTCCGCCTTCTTGCCCTCGGCCTCGACGCTTTCGATCATGGCCTTCTCCACGTCGTTTCCGGCGGCACCGGGGAAGTAGTGGTTCAGGAAGCTGATCTTGTCCGAGGCGGGGCCGTAGGCTCCGAAGGTGGCGGCGTCGCCCAGACCGGTCACGATCGGAGCGGCGTCGAACGCGCCCTGCTGGCTCAGTGCCTGCCACATGGATCCCGACGTCGCGCCGGCCCAGGCAACGAAGACCAGATCCGGCTTCGCATCGATCAGCTGGCGGGCGAACGGCGTGAACTCGGTGGCGTCTTCCGGCACCAGGACGTCATCGACTTCGGCGCCCTGCTCGCCGAGCACGGCCTTGACGGCGGCGAGGTTGCCCTGGCCGAACGCGTTGTCCTGGCCGAACACCACTACCTTCTTGCCCTTGAGGTCATCCACGAAGGTTCCCGCGGTGGCCACGTCCTGCAGGCTCTGGCGCCCGGACCGGAAGGTGTAGTCGTTGATGCCCTGCAGTGCGTCGGTGGCGGCCGGGCCGGAAATGTAGAGCACCTTGTTCTGCTCAGCCTGCTCGGCGAGCTTGAGCGCGATGCCGGACACCACCGTGCCGGCCAGGATCTTGTAGTCCTTACCAATCAGGTCCTTGGCGACGTTGACCGCCTTGTCGGGATCGCCGCCGTCGTCATGGTAGGTCAGGTTCAGCTTGGTGCCGTTGACCTCGCCGGTGCCCTCGGTGGCGTAGTCGATGCCTGCCTGCAGGCCCTGGTAGTAGGCCGCGCCATAAGCGGCGAGCGGGCCGGATTCGGAATAGACGATGCCCACGTTGATGCTCTCGGGCGCGCTGCCGGCCTCGCCGGCCGCGCCGGCGGTCTCGCCGCCGGTGGTGGGCGCGCATGCGCTCACGGCAAGTCCGGTGGCCAGTGCTGCGGCCATCAGGAACTTCTTTGTTGCCTTCACTCCGATGCCTTTCGTTGAAGAATCTGCTGAGGAGAAAAAATCTGGAACTGTCTGAACCTGATGGTCGGGTCACCCAAACCTGAAAGGTGATTCAGATTACAGTTAATCTATGGCGCGGCTCACAGCAGTGTCAACATCAGGGCCCCGGAGCTAGGTCACGATTCGGTTGCAGAGCACCTGAGGACGGCGAAAGCCCGGCCGCTCCAGAAGGAGGGACCGGGCTTTCGTGCAGCCTTCGAGGTTAGTTTTCCGCGTGGCGGCTGTTGGCGCGCCACCGGATGCCGGCGTCGATGAAGTCATCGATTTCGCCGTCCAACACGGCACCGGTGTTCCCGACCTCGTGTTCGGTGCGCAGGTCCTTGACCATTTGGTAGGGGTTCAGCACGTAGGAGCGCATCTGGTCGCCCCAGGACGCCTTGACGTCGCCGGCGAGCGCCTTCTTCTCCGCGTCCTGCTGCTCCTTCTTCAAGAGCAGCAGCCGGGACTGGAGCACGCGCAACGCGGCGGCGCGGTTCTGGATCTGTGACTTCTCGTTCTGCATCGAGACCACAATCCCGGTGGGAAGGTGGGTCAGCCGGACCGCGGAGTCGGTGGTGTTCACCGACTGGCCGCCCGGACCTGAGGAGCGGAACACGTCCACCTTGATCTCGTTGTCCGGAATGTCGATCGAGTCGGTCTGTTCAATCAGCGGGATGACTTCGACGGCGGCGAACGAGGTCTGGCGGCGGCCCTGGTTGTCGAACGGGCTGATCCGCACCAGGCGGTGGGTACCGGCCTCCACCGAGAGCGTGCCGAAGGCGAACGGTGCCTTGACTTCGAACGTGGCCGACTTCAGGCCGGCCTCTTCGGCGTAGGACGTATCCAACACCTGGGTCGGGTAGCCGTGGCGCTCGGCCCAGCGCAGGTACATGCGCATCAGCATTTCGGCGAAGTCGGCAGCGTCCACGCCGCCGGCGCCGGAGCGGATGGTCACCACGGCCTCGCGCTCGTCGTACTCCCCCGACAGCAAGGTGACCACTTCGAGTTCTGACAGTGCTTTCTTGAGCGAGGTCAGTTCGCTGGCGGCCTCGGCCATGGAGTCTTCGTCGCCGGCGTCCTCCTGGCCCAGTTCCACCAGGACCTCCAGATCGTCGATCCGTGCGGCGAGCTTCTCCAGCCGTTCCAGTTCGCTCTGGCGGTGCGACAGTTTGGAGGTAATTTTTTGCGCCGCGGCCGGGTCGTCCCACAGATCCGGCACGCCGGCCTGCTCGCTCAGCTCGGCGATATCCTTACGGATCCTCGCCACATCGGAGACTGCTTCGATGGATTCGTACGTGGCGCGTAACGCGCGGATTTCAGCGGGAAAGTCGATCTCAGCCATGGTTCTCCAAGCGTACGCCATGGTGAGGAATCCTCTCCCCCGGCAGGTCAGGCCTTCCTCCTCGCGCTCCTGCGGCGCCGGTCTGTGTGGCTTCCGGGCGTGCGTCGCGGGCGGCGCTGGCAGGAAAACCTGCCGGCGCTTTCCGGCTGCCCCTAGCACCGGGGCGGAGCTTGCAATAACCTTTGGGAGTGCGGACATGCAGGTTGTTCACGCTCCGCGCACGGGGACGAGGGCATCCTGATTTACATTCCACCTTGTGGGGAGGCTGCAATGTCCAGTCAAAGTCACGGCCCGGGTCACGCCCGGCGACGGCGGCACAAGCCCGCGAGCCGGCACGACGGCCAGACGCCACAACCCAAGAGGTCACGAAGAATTCTGGGGGCTGTCAGCGCGGTGATTCTGGCCGCCGCAACCATCGTGGCCGGATCCGGACCCGCAGCCGCCGAGGACGAAAGCGACTACACAGTCGTCCTCAAGGAGAGCGTCACGAACGTCGATTCCACCGCCGCGGCGCAGGGCAAGGAGTACGGGTTTAAGCTCTCGAGCACCTACGAACACGCATTGAAGGGCTACTCGGGGACCATGACGGACTCGGAGGCAGCCCAGCTCGGTGCCGATCCAGCCGTTGATTTCATTGCGCCCGAGCGGGCATTCACGTTGGCAGAGGACGAGGCCGATGACACTGAGCCACCCGCGGTCACTGGTTTCCTGCCCACTTGGTGGCTGCGAGTCGGCGGTACCCCGCAGGAGGCGGCTGCGAACGGCCAGGAGATCACGGTCAACACCGCCGTGATCGACACTGGAATCGACAGCACCCATCCAGACCTGAACGTCGTTGGCGGGGTGGACTGCTCGTCTGGAACTGCGGTCGAGGTAACTCCCGTCGACCTGAACGGCCACGGAACGATGGTTGCCGGAGTTATTGCGGCGAAGAACAACACCTTCGGAGTCATCGGCACCGCCTACGGCGCCCCGCTCTGGTCCGTCCGGGTTATGACAGACGGCGGAACCATCTCAGAGGCTGCCCTGCTCTGCGCCGCCGACTGGGTAGTCTCCACCCGCACCGATGCGGACCCGCAGAACGACATCCAGGTTGCCAACATCAGCATCGGCGGCCCCGGACAAGATCAGGGAAATTGCGGCAATGGGGTCGATCCCTTGCACAAGATGATTTGTCAGGGATCCCAGGAGGGAGTCACCTGGACGGTTGCCGCCGGCAATGCGGCCTCGGATTTCTCGGCCACCATTCCGGCCACCTATGACGAGGTGCTCACCGCCACGGCCATGGCCGACTACGACGGGCGTCCCGGGGGCAAGGCAACGCCCATCTGCAGCGGCGGGTCAGTTCCCAGTCCCGATGACCAGTTAGCCAACTTCTCCAACTTCGCGACTCAATCTGCCGATGTGGCGCACACCGTTGCGGCCCCCGGGGTCTGCATCACCTCCACGTTCCCGGGAGGCCTCTACAACACGGCACATGGCACCAGCTTCTCCAGTCCTGCTGTCGCCGGCTCGGTGGCCCGCTGCATCTACAGCGGGGTTTGCCAAGGCGACGGGCAGTCCGTGATGAACGCATTCCTCGCCACCGTCGAGGGGTACAACCAAGAGAATCAACAGTATGGGTTCATCGGCGACCCGCTCCGGCCGGCTTCCGGCCAATACTTCGGTTACCTCACCACCACCGCCTTGTGCGACTAGACAGGTCAGCGCGTGAGCCCTGGGCCCGGATCCAGCACCGCCTTATTGCCAGCCGGTGGCGGGAGCTCCCGGCCGGCGTCTCAACTCTGAGAGCTACATCTGGACAGCGCCGGTCTGCTGAAGCAGCTTCAGCATGTCGGTCGCGCCCCAGTGCTCCACCACTTTCCCGTCCTGAACGCGGATGATGTCGATACCGCTGAACTCCACCGTGTTGCCTGTGGCAGCCGTACCCATCAGTTCGCCCCGGTGCGTACCGGTGAGGACGACGCGGGCCGCCTCCAGATCTCCGTCGACCATCGTGGGCTCAATGGCCTTCGCCTTGATGTCCGGGAAGGCCGACCTAAACGTCTGCACGTAGAACTTGATGCCCGCCAGGCCGGACGGCTGCCCGGGCATGGGCTCTTCATGATCCGTGTAGTTTTCGCTGCCCAACTCGTCGATCAGGTCAAGATTTCCTCCCTCCATGACCTCCCGGTAGAACCGCTCAATCAGTCCTGATCCGCCAGCCATTTCCGATTCCTTTCCTCGGTTCGAAATTCCCCCGCTTCAAGGCTCCCACCGGCGCAGCTGCGACACGCCGCCTATGTGTGGCTCCCAGGGCCGTACCCCCCACGCCAAAAGGTTCTCCCCAGTCAGCGGTCGGTATATGAGTGCACGACTCCAGCCGTGGCTGAAGAATGTGAGCTTTTCCGGCTGTGGTGCTGCTAGGCTGATCGGGTTTTGGCCGGTTTGAACGGGGGAACCGTGTACGAGGAAAAGTCCTGCCCTCTGGGTGATGGCCGCAGGTTGGCCTACTACGATCTTGGCGACCCTTCCGGTCCTCCGGTGGTGCACCACCATGGGGCGCCCAGCGGCAAGCTGGAAACCGCGTTCTTCAACCTCGGCGACGCGGCGGCCAGGGCCGGTGTGCGGCTGCTGGTGGTGGACCGGCCGGGAATCGGCGGATCCACGCCCAAGCCGGGCCGCACCCTTCTCGGGTGGGCCGACGACGTCGAAGTGTTCGCGGATCGGCTGAGCCTGGCAAAGTTCAGCGTGATGGGGTACTCGATGGGCGCCCCTTCTGCCCTTGCCTGCCTGCACCGTATCCCGCACCGCATCGACGGCGTCAGCATCGTCTCCGGGGCCGGCCCCTCCGACGTCCCCGGTCTGGCCGACGGCCGATCGCCCGACGTCGCCCGGGTCCTCAAGTTCGCGCAGCACCGCCCGCGCGTGACGTCCGCTGTCCTGGCCTTCATGAAGTTCGGCACCCGCAGCCCGGAGAAGATGATCGCCGCGTCAGGCAAAAGCATGCCGGAGGCCGACCAGGCCGTCGCGGCCCGGCCCGGAGCCGCACCGCGATTCGCTGCCTTCCTCGCGGACGCGATGCGACAGGGCACAGCCGGGGTACGCGACGACATGAGGCTCGCCGCGTCGCCTTGGGGATTCACCGTCGATGACCCCGGTGTACCGGCGTTCATCTGGCACGGGACGGTGGACCGGAACGTTCCGGTGGCGACGGCGCACTGGCTCTCCGGCCGGCTGCCCTCCGCCGAACTGCAGTTGGTCGAGGGCGGCGGGCACATTTCCGTGCTGGACGCCTCGGCTGAAACGGTCCTGCTGCAGTTGCACCAGCAAGCACTTCGGTAACTACCCATCGTCAGGGATCATGCCGGCCACCAGCTGGCCCTCACGCCCCATCAGCGTCTGAGCTCTGAGCGTGCGTCGCTGGAGACGGTCACCGGTATGCCTGCCGGGACCAGAAAATTGACCAACGGTGGCCGAACCACCGCGCTCAGCTCGACGTGCGCCGTACGCCGCTCCGGGGAGCCGGTGCCGCCGCCAACCGTCAACTGGTCGAATCTCCCGTAGGCATCCGTCTCCGACAAGTAGCGCAGGACCGATCCCCGCACTGATCCGCTGTCCAACGATGGCACAGGAGCACCTGAGTCAGCTTCGACGTCGGCCAAGGCGAAAGTATCTGCGGCTGCCAACGCTGCCCCGTCTGCGACAGATAACAGCTTTTTCCTTTCGACGTAAACGGTGGATGCCCCCATCACTACGGTCAGGATCAGCAAGCTCAATAAAACGAAGCCGATGAGCAGAACCAGCACCTGGCCGCCTTCATCGCTCCTCCCCTGCTGATTCCTGGCTCCCAGAAAGCCACGCGCAACTCTGGTATTCGCGGGTCCCTCGACCATCATCCGTACCGTTCCACGATTTGAGTCGCCGAGGAGTTCACGGTCGCCATGCTGAGCCCGGTGCCCCCGAGCAGCGGCAGCGGGACCGTAATCGAGACTTCCGCCGTGACCGACGATCCGGCTTCCAGGCACGCACCGTTGCCGCAGCTGATCCTGACATCCAGCTGATCCGGGCCAATACCGAAATCTCCCGCGGCAAAGAGCGCCGCCTGATGCGCCGCCTGACCTCCAGTTGCGGCGTCGTCGGACCCGGCATACACTTTCGCCGCTTGGTCAGCCGCATTCACCACAGCAAAAGAGGCTGCCTGGACCTGTGAAACGCTGATAACGAAATAAACCATCGGCACCAAGAGCAACGTTCCAAGGAAGACGAACTCAACGACCGCACTCCCCGCTTCCCCTCCCTGACCGTCGCCCAGGCATTCCCTCAGCCGCTGCCGCAGGCGCATCAGCGCGCCCTTCCGACTGGTCCGGGCCTCGGCACCCGCTCGGCGGCCCCCTGCCCGCGGCCGTCCAACCGCTGTGCGGTCAGCGTGGAATCGCCGCATGACCGTCAACTTCCAACGCACCGCGCGGTCCGATCAGTCCAAGGGCAGGCAGTGGGGCTCGGACCGTGACCCGCAACGTGCGTACGCCTGACCGGAGGATCTCCTCGACGTGCACATCTTGCGCATAGTCGCCGGTCAGCGCAGCGGAGATCAAGGCCACTGTCCGCTCCTGCGCGTCGGCGGCACCACGATCGGCCAAGGTTCCGTAGCGGGCACCGGACCCTGCGGCGTCGATAAGTGTGTTGCGCACGTGCAGGATGAGGGTCAACTGCATGATCGACACAAACATCAGGGTGAGGACTCCGCCGACCAACACGAAGTCCACGCTTGCCGAACCCCGATCGGCTGACCGGCCACGGTCCTGGTCGGGAATACGGCGGGCGGCTAATTCGGAAAACGGCCGCAACCGGCGAACCCACGGACGCTTTCCCACGTCAGGGCTGCGTCACGCGACCAATTGCGTCATTAAACAGCCCCTCCAAAGCGGGCTTGGCTAGCGCCAAGATGCCTGCAACAAGGACAGCCGACATCAGCGTGATCATCACCCACCCCGGGACGTCTCCGCGTTCGCCGTCCCCGGACCGAACCGACCTTCGCAAGCGATCCAGCCCCCCGCTCCACATCAATGACATCGTCGCAACGACCCTGAGCGATAGTTGTGTCATGTCCTGGTTCCTTCCCAGTTTGCGAGTTGGCTCGTAGGTTCCTTCTCTGCTTCACCAGCCGAGATTGATCAGTGCAATCCCCGGATACACGGCAAACAAAACCGTCAGTGGTAACACGCCGAACACCAGCGGCACCATCATTGTCAAGTGCTAGTATTCCTGCATGAGGGTTGCAATCTACGTCAGGCAGTCACAGGACAAGGCCGGCAACGCCGCCGCCGTCGAACGCCAGGAAGCCGCCTGCCGCAAGCTCGCAGATGCCAAAGGCTGGACCGGCCCCGCCCTCTACCAGGACAACGACAAGTCAGCCTCAAGCGGAGTTCGTCCGGCATTCGGCAAATTGCTGGCAGACATAGAAGCCGGCCGGGTAGACGCCTTGCTTGTCTGGCACCTGGACCGCCTCACCCGCACCATCCGTGACCTCACCCAAGTCATCGAAGCCGGCAAGGCGCGGCGCGTGAACATAGCATCAGTGCACGGCGTCAGCCTCGACCTCGGCGACCCGACCGGCGTAGCCGTGGCAACCATCCTGACCGCCATTGCCGCCATGGAAGTCCAGCACAAAGGACAACGCCAAAAGGCCGCAAACCTTCAGCGGGCCAAAGCCGGCCATGCTCACTGGATACGCCGCCCGTTCGGCTACCGCCGCGACGGGCACACAGTCACCGCCGACCCGGCCGAGGCCGAAGCCCTACGGGACGCCGCCGCCCGCATCCTGGCCGGCGAATCGCTTAGCGCCATAGTTAGGGAGTGGAATGCCGCCGGAATCCAATCCACGGTGGGGAAGCCGTGGAATGTGACAAGCCTGCGCCGCGCCCTGCTCAACCCCCGGAACACCGGCCGCCGCCTCTACAATGGCGAAGACCTCGGGGAGGGAGCTTGGCCGGCCATCCTCGACGCCGACACCCTCCAGTCGCTGGAAACCAAGCTAACGGATCCTCGCCGCCGCACCGCCCCCGACGACCTGAACGCAAAGTACCTGCTCTCCGGGATTGCCCTCTGCGGGAAATGCGGAAAGAAAATGTTCGCCTCGCCGGCCAAGAAGAACGGCCGCGAATGGATGATGTACCGCTGCTTCGGCGGATACTGCATGACCCGCCGGCTCGACAAGGTAGACGAGGTTGTGGAAGCCGTGATTACCGGCATCCTGGCGCGCCCCGACGCCGCCGCCCGGTTCGGCTCCGGCGACGAAGCAGCCGCCCTCCAGCAGCGGGCAACAGACCTGCGCGACCGGCGCGATGCCCTCGCCGCCATGCTGGCAGACGGCTTGCTCTCGCCGGGCGCCGTCCGAAAGCAAGCCGGCCGCCTGAGCTCCGAGCTGGCCGACGCGGAAGCGTCCCTTGCCGCCGTGGACGCCCTGAACCCTGCCGCGGCCGTCATCGCTGCCGACGATGTAGACACCGCCTGGCTGGCTCTGCCGCTGGGCGACAAACGCCGCATTATCCGAACCCTCGCCAGCGTGACTGTCCTGCCGGCCGGCAAAGGCGTCAGATTCGACCCGTCACAAGTCCAGGTAGTACCCAAGGGGTCAGCATCGTGAGACAGATCCGCATCGTTTGCCAGGACAGCCAGCACCCCAGCCAAACAGCGCGTCTCGAGACGTACAGCCGCAAAATTGATACGTGGATGCCGGCCCGGCCGTACACCCGCTCCAGCAAGCCCGAGAGGCGGCGCGGCCGCCATGAATCAATGCACGGCAATGCGCCGGTGACCGACATCAGCGAGTGGATCGACGTGTTCGACGGAGCCATCGAGACCAGGACGAAGGTCGTCTTGGAGTGCCCGCGCTGCGGCAAGTCCTTGCGCACCAGCGAACAAAAGCTGTTCCCGCTGCTGGACAAAGCTGCCGCAGCGGGTGTGTCTGAAATACCGCTGTCAACTCTCATTGCTACACTGACATAACAGCTATCTTCGGATAGCGACGACGCCGGCGGCGCTTACCGTTGGCAAGCAAGGCCCTCAGCCCGGGGCAGGATTCGTTCTGCCCTGGAGACAAGCAAATGTCTTGGACGACTGAGAGAGCCAAAATAGCGGCCCTGTCCCGTAGCCGCAACGCCGATGATCCCGAAATCTTTACCGCGAGGCAGCGCCTCAAAGCCGCGCGCCTGGAAGACCACATCCGCGCCACCATCGACGCGTTCCCACCTCTGACACCGGACCAACTGGACCGCATCGGCGCAATCATCCACACCGCCCGCACAGCCGGCGGTGACGCAGCATGAGCCGCGACGAAAAGAGAAGCCGCCCCAGGCTGGGGGAACCGGGGCGGCCAAACGAACACCGGGAAAGGGCATCGTCAGAGCAGAGCCTACCGCCCGGCACCCGCATCCACGCGAACCACGAACCATCGGCGTGGCTCCGCACGGCCACACGAGCCACACTTCACAACGCACGACGCTGCCCACACCTGTCCCCCGGCGCACCCGGCTGGGCCGCGCTCTGGCACCCCCGCTTCATCGCCTGCAGGGCCTGCGCCCACATATTCCAGCAGCACGGCAGCACAGCCGACCATACTTGCGACCGCTGCCGCCGCTTCACCCCTGGCCAACTCGAAATCCTCGCGCTGCCCCTACCCGAAGCCTTCCTGTTCGGCGGCCTCTGCCCCGACTGCTGGGCACTGGAGGTGCCGGCGTGAACCCGACCGACACCACAACACTGCCGGGCCCCGTCGCCGCCCTGCACCGCCTCGGCGTCCCCGTCTTCACGGCACCGCCCGGCGGCAACGAATTCAAACGCCCCACCGGCTGGCAAAACTTCCGGCCCGAAGATAACCCCGCCCGCCTCCTCCACTGGCAGCCCGGTCACGCCATCATGGGTGTCCTGGGCGGCCGCGTCGCCGTCCTCGACGTGGACACCAAAAATGGTGCCAGCATAGACAACGCCCGAGCCCTTCTCGCGGGCCTCGGCATCACCGTCTTCGCGGAAATAGCGACCCCATCCGGCGGACGCCACTACTACATTGCAGGCCACCCGGACCTACCGTCGATCGCAGCGCAGGACGGCAAGCCCGGCCTCGCCGGCCACCCCGGCGTCGAAATTCTCTCCCACGGCAGGAACGCGTTCCTGCCAGGTACCAGCCGCCCCAAATACGGCGGGGCCGGCTACACCGTCGTGCACGACAATCTAGACGCCCTCGCGGACGGCGGCGACCCCAATGACGGCGGCCAAACCCTCGCCGAATGGGCAGCAGCGAACAGGGTCAAACCCGCAACGGCCAGGACACCGGCAGCCCCCGCCTGGGACGGAACCCCACCGGACCGCCGGCAGACTGCATACCTGGCAAGCGCGCTGGAGAAGGAAGCCGCGACGGTCGCCGGCACCACCGAAGGCGGCAGGAACCACACGCTCAACAACGCCGCATTCAGCCTGGGCGGCCTCATCGCCGGCGCCGGCCTCGACGAATCCGAAACCGTCGCCGCACTGACAACAGCAGCAGAAGCCTGCGGCCTCACCCGCGACGACGGACCCGCCCAGGTCGCCGCAACCATCCGCTCCGGCATCCGCGCCGGCGGGCACCACCCGCGCCCCGTCCCGGCAGCCGACCAGGGAAGCGGCCTCGGCACCACCTGGCCCATCCGCGGGAGCCGCACCACAGAGACACCAGCCGACCCGGAAAAAACCGACCGCATGCCTCTGGACGACGCCCGGCTGGCCGGGCACATCGGCTACCGCCTGAAGGACCGATACTGTTGGGCCGGCGGCATGGGCTGGCTCCACTACACAGGCAAAGCCTGGGCGGCCGTCACCAACGCCACCATGACCGAACGAGTACGTCAGGAACACCTCGAACTGTTCCGCGCCGCCACCACCACAGCCGACGCCGACCGCGCCCGCAAACTAGCCGTCCTACTCGCCGTCTCAAAAATCCGAGCCGTTGCCGGCCTGCTCCGTGGCATCCTCGAAACCGACCCCGCAGACTTCGACGCCCGCCCCGACCTCCTCAACGTCCGCAACGGCACCGTCGACCTCGCCACCGGCCAGCTGCAACCGCACAACCCGACCGACAAACTCACCAAGACCGCCGGCGCCGACTACCGACCCGACGCCACGAGCGCCGACTGGACGCAGGCCCTGCGCGCCGTCCCTGACGAAGTGGCCGCATGGCTGCAAGTCAGGTTCGGACAGGCCGCCACCGGGCACATGACGCCCGACGACATCATGCCGGTGATGCAAGGCGGCGGCCAGAACGGCAAAACCACCGTTCTGGCCGGCATCAGCGCCGCCCTGGGAGAACACGCCGTCACCGTCCCCGACAGGCTGCTGCTGGCCAACCCCAGCGACCACCCCACCGAGCTGACCACTCTACAAGGCGCGCGCCTCGCCGTCATCGAAGAAACCCCGGAAGGCCGACGGCTGAACGTCAAACGCCTAAAGGACATACTCGGCACGCCGACAATCACCGCCCGCCGCATCCGGCAGGACAACATCACCTGGCACGCCACTCACAGCCTGTTCCTGGCCACGAACTACCGGCCTGTCATCAGCGACACCGACCACGGCACCTGGCGGCGGCTCGCCCTCGTTCGATTCCCGTTCACGTTCCACCGTCCCGACCGGCCCCACCCGGACGGCAACGGACACCTAACGGGTGACCCGGCACTGCGGCAGCGCATCACCCAGAAGGAGAGCCGCGAAGCCGCCCTCGCGTGGATCGTGGCCGGTGCGCAAGCCTGGTACGCCGCCGGCCAGACCATGCCGCCGGCGCCGGCCGCTGTCGAAGCCGACAGCCTCGCATGGCGGGCCGAATCAGACCTGGTACTGGCCTACATTCAGGACCGGCTGCAATTCGACCCGGACAGCGCCGTGCTGACCACCGAACTCCACGAGGACTTCAGCGACTGGCTGCGCCGCCACGGCCACACCGCATGGTCCGACCAGACTTTCACCGCACGCTTCGCAGACCACAGCGAAACCACCACGGCCGGCGTCACGAAAACCCGCAAGAACGACCCTTCCAACCTCTCCCGCCGGGACTTCTTGGCACCCACCGCCATGCAGGGCAAACAGCGAATCTGGGCGGGCTTAGCATTCAC
Organism: Arthrobacter sulfonylureivorans; assembly: GCF_022637435.1. Lineage (NCBI taxonomy): Bacteria > Bacillati > Actinomycetota > Actinomycetes > Micrococcales > Micrococcaceae > Arthrobacter > Arthrobacter sulfonylureivorans. Next base: position 1,499,777 of record NZ_CP093326.1, on the reverse strand, counting down.
TGGACCGGGGCGGACCGGGGCACTCCGAGAACCCCCATACCGTCAACCTCATGAGGGTCACCAGACACCCCCGGTCCACCCCGGTCCAGCCCAGGAAAGACCAGAGCATGTGACACAAGCGACGCTACAAAATTCAGCCTGTCCGCTGCACCCAACCGACCCTCTGGCCGGCTGCTGGACTTGCGACGCAGACAAGCCCTGAAAGCCACCGGCAGCGACGCTCACCGCGCCGGCTGCACCACCATCGACCTGGACAGGAGACCCCGCAGATGCCAACAGCGCCCCCTACCCGGTGCACCACCCCCGGCTGCCACCAGCTGGCCACCCGCAAGGGCCGCTGTGACGCCCACCCCTCCAGCGGCTGGATAGACCGCCCCCGACCCCAAGACCGCGACCGCTCCACCACTCGGCGCAACCAGACCACCGCCAGCGAATGGCAGCGGACCCGATCCCGGGTCCTCCGAGACCACCACAACACCTGCCATGTATGCGGTCTACCCGGTGCCGATCAGGTAGACCACATCATCCCGATAGGCCTGGGCGGCGCACGGAAAGACCCAGCCAACCTGGCCCCCATTCACGCCGAGCCCTGCCACAGGAACAAGACGGCGAAGGAGCTAACCGAGATGCGGCGCAACGCAACAGCCCAACAAAGAGCCATGCAAAGTGAAGCGAACGAAAGCGAAACGAACTGATGACGAAGCAATCGCATGACATAGGCAAACGAAAGCAACGAACGAACAAGATCGAAGCTGAACGACGCAAGCGGCTTCGACTTGAACGCGGTGCGCTGCTTCCGCGGCGACCAAAGCGTGACGATGAAGCTCGCCGCGACGGACGGCCCGTCGCGGCGAGCTACAGGCTCGCGGACGCTGGAGCCCGCCGCACCCCCAGCGAGGGGTAGGGGAAGCTGCCGCCGGCCACTAACCGCATGCCTACCCCGGTAGGGGGGTCGAAATCCCAGCGGCCGGGTCGATCTTTCACGGCGACGGTAAGAAAATGTGCGCCACCGCGAAAATGGAAGGACCCCTAGGGGGGTCATGATTTTGGAAGGAAGACCTTTGACCAGCTATCCACTTGGAGCCACCGGCGGTCAATGCTCATGCTGTGGCCAAGGAATCGAGCCATGGCAGAGGTATTGTCGCCGCAAGTGTAGGGAGCAGGCGCGGCGGGAGCGACGGCAGAAGTCCAAGCCGTGCCGGATATGCTTCCAGCCCTCAACTTCGATTAAGCGGGGACGCGGGGGCGGCCCACGTTGTGCACTACACGTCAACACCACGGCTCGGTAGCGGTCCTTGGGCATGACCAGACCGTGTGACTTCGATACGTCAAGATAGAACAGTCATGATAGGAGGTACGGTCGTTCAATCAAGACCGGGGACTGGTGGCGCGTCAAGTAAGAATTACTTGTCCCCGCTGGGCCGAGGGTTTTTGAATCACTCATCTATTCGTCCGGCAATCAAACAGGATTTGCATACCTTAGATACCAAAGTTGCGTCTGTTATTTGCGGACCGGCTCTGAGTTCCTCCCCAAAGAAGCTGATGGTAGCGTCACGCAAGGGTTGCACAGGGTAATGATTTTCTTCAGACTCAACGTATTGTAAAAAAGGTCGTTACCAGCACTCAGCAGAAAACGCTCATGTGCCAGCGGGCCGAAGCTCTTGCATTAGAGAATCCAGACGACACAATTCCTCTATCATACTTTTCGCCGTTGCACACATTTGCGGAGATGGCACAAAACTACCGTTAGCGTCAAAATGCGTAGAAACAAACGGGATGTTTACGGACTCTAGCACCGGGACAGCTTTCACTGACAGGAATACCGGCTTCAACGCTTGGACCGCGCGCGTGCCGGCACTGACGCCACCGTAGCTGACGAAGCCAACTGCCTTATTTCGCCATTCTACGTGCAGGTAGTCGATGGCGTTTTTCACCGCCGAGTTATAACTGTGATTATATTCAGGGATCACAAAAACGAAAGCGTCCCCGCGGCTAACAATGGCGCTCCACTCCTTTGTGTGTTGGTGTACGTAGCGGCCAGAAGCAGGATGTTCTGGTTCGTTGAGCACCGGCAAGTCAATTTGACCAAGATCCACGACCTCGACTTTAGACGTGAGATCTAGCTGCGCAAATTCAGCGAACCATCTGCCTATCTTTGCTCCGACTCTGCCAGGTCTAGTGCTGCAGATAATTACTTGGAGGGTCCCGAGCTGCATGCTTCTCCTTGTTTTTGGTAATTCGACAAGAGGTGCCGTTCTTACTTATTTAGACTTGCCGCGAGGGTCGAGGCCCCGACAACGCGCAATCCCGAGGTCTGCAAGGCTGTTTCGAGGAAACGCTGAACAACGCCTTGCCTCTCATCGTCCACAAAGGACACGAAGGGATGAAGAGTAACAGTCATAAGGCCCGCGTCTGCCACTACTTCCTTGAGCGTCTCTTCCCACGTCTCAAGCATTTGCGCTGGTGATCGACCCCCGTCAGGGTGCATGGTGTACTGCCAATAGTCGTTCCCTGTCCAATGCCATGGCACGACTGCGAGCCCGCTCTCCAGAGCATGGGCCCGGAGGAGGTCCCCTTCCGTCCCCGGCTCAATGCTGCTGTCGTACTCGTACCCTAGTTCAACCAACAGTTCCTCCGTGCGGGAGCCTCGGTATCCTCCCGGCGCACGGAAACCCTTAGGATTCGCCCCAGCCATTCGGAGTGCAGCATTACCATCCCAAAGCAGCACCTCTTGTTGTTCGTCGCTCAGCTCTGCCCAGCGCTCGTGGACCCACCCATGGAGGGCTACTTCGTGCCCATGCTCGAGCATCGCCGCGATAGCAGACGGATGATGAATTCCATTCCATCCTTCGACGAAGAATGTTGCAGAAAGTCCTAGTGACTTGAACAGTGAGAGAGCTCGCGGCAAACCGAGCGCTAGCCCAGGCTCACATGGATCAGGGCGAAAAGCGCGCCCACGACCTATAGCGAGGGCGTTGCCAAGATTGTCAACTGTTAGACATAGCGTTCCCTGCATGAATTCAAACCCTCACTCCGGGGCCAGAAACGAAAGTATTGGTCATCTCGCCGACACCTTCGACCCAACTTGTAACGCGGTCTCCCGGAAGAAGAAACTGAGCCGGGGTCCGAGTAGATCCAATACCCGATGGTGTACCAGTAAAAATGACGTCACCGGGCATGAGCGGCAACATTTCAGATAAGTAGGCGATCAGTTCAGGAATAGAAAATATGAGATCGTCGGTACATCCATCTTGCTTGATTACATCGTTCACGGAGCATCCTAGGCGAATGGAATTCGGGTTCGAGAACTCCTCGGGTGAAACAAGTACAGGCCCAATGGGAGCGTATCCAGGATGCGATTTACCAAGCGAGTGTTGGGGGGCGTTTCTCGGTCGCTTTTGTGTATCCCGATCCGAAATATCCTGACCAATAGTGAGGCCGGCGACATACGACCATGCGTCTTCGGGGCTGACTCGCCGCGCTCTCTGGCCAATGACCACCACTAACTCGACCTCCCAATCTACGCTCGCCCCAGTCAATTCGACCGCGGAGCCGGGCCCAGAAATTGAGCTCGGAAACTTGGTGAAGACGACCGGAACTTCTGGAACCTGCCAACCAGCTTCTTCGGCATGGCTGCGATAGTTCAAGCCGATGCAGAATGACTGGGAGGGGAAAGGAGAGACAGCTTCCAGACTATCCCATTTTATTAGCCCGGCGCCATCAAAAGATGTTGTAGATGCCCACTGGCGAAACTCTGACCAGTCGGCATACAAGGCCATAATATCTTTGCTAAAGCGACCTTCGCTGGCTATTTCAATATCAATTCCCAAGGCGCCATTCACAAGCACGGCCCTACCACTCTGGTTCGCGATTCGCAATTCGCAACTACCTTTCAATCACTTGGATAAATTCGCCGCGCTTAGAGCGCAGGACGCCTGCAAAAAATCGCGATCGAGAATGTCATTGCAACACCCCACAAACCCTGGGCAACGTGACACTTATCCAACCCTGTTCGACCACTGATTTGAGCAACTTTTGCAAGCCCCAGAAAGAAATCAAGCCGGAGAGATTTCTATATCAACGCAACTCCTGAACCGCATTTCACGCCGAGGGTGGAGGCATGCGGCACCGAAGATCCGTCATTCAACCCAAAGCTTCGTTGTCAATTCTCTTTTGCTGATCGACCTTGGAACGCCGTTACCGTGAAACAGTACCGGCGTTCCAAGATCCTTCTCTTCAGGTAAAGCTGAGGTTAGCCCAGCTTGCCCGCATGCTTATCAGCTACCCATGCCTCCATAGTCTCGAACCCCTGTCTCCGGTCCTCGTCGTTGAGCTGGCGCGTCTGGTACGTAATTTCAACGCGCTGTCCGTTTGGGTCAAAGAGGTACAGCGAATAAAACAGGCCGTCATGATCAACTTCTCCTGCGACCACAACGCCAGATTCCTTAAGGTGCCGGTGCCATGCTCGGAGTTCCTCATGTGAGTCGACCGCAAGGGCCAAGTGCTTGGTCCAGGACGGCACCCCGTCATCGACAGGTTCAATGCCAGAGGCAAGCTCGAAGAAGGCAATACACGATCCGTCCTTGAATGAGTAAAAGGCGTGCAGGTACTCAGGAGCCACCTCCCCCGTGCTCATTTGATGCTCGTCTCCTCTGAGGGCTGCCTTGAATTCGCAACCCATAACACCCGTCCAAAAGGCATGGGTGGCTTCCATATCCTTTGTCGCGATCGCATAGTGATTTATGCTCTGAAGACTGAGTGTTCCAATATTCGTCAAAGTCATCGATCTTTCCTTTCAATGTCTACTCGCGCTAAGAGTCTGTGATTAATGGATTCTGAGCATCTCGTTCCGGTTGGTCAAGCTTGTCGTTACTCAAGGATCCGCTTCAGTGTTTCGCGCCAGGCAGGATAGTCATTTTGAAGAGCCTCGATGGTGACAACGTGGGCCTCTTTCAAACCATCCATCTTGGGTGCGTTAGGCATTGTTCCAGGTCGACCGGTTTCTTTGAGACTGATCGTCTGCGCTTCCGGAGTGAAAAGCCATGCGAGGAACAGTTTCGCTCCTGCTTGATTAGGGGATTCCTTGAACAAGGCAACGGCGTCCCTGATCGCCATATTGCCTTCCTCCAGGAAAGCAAAGGCCAAGGGAGCTCCCTTCTTCTTTGCACCGTTATACACGACGTAGGGACCGGTTGTGTACAGGTCAATTTCTCCAGATATGAGGGCTTGGACCGTGTTAGCTGAGGACGGGAAGTAGCTCGGTTCCTGTGCGGCAAGTCCTTCGAGCCACGTCTCGTCAATAATGCCTAGATTATTTGCTTCAGTTGTGGCCATTGGAAAACCACCGGAAGTGGTCGGAGGCGTATTTCCAACCCTTCCCTTGAAAGAGGGGTCGGTAAGGTCCTTCCACGATGAGGGCGCCTCTTCGGCTGAAACGCGATCGGTATTGTAGATCGGCCCTTGAATATTTAAGGCAGGAGTAATCCACATATCATCCAAACCTATGTAGATCGGGTCGATTCCACTCATCGTCTCTGGGACATACTGCTCGAGCCAGCCGTTGTCGCGGAACTTGAGCAGTTCACCCTCACCTAGATTGGTGAAGTCAGCCGAAATTCCTCCTGTAGCAATTTCAGAGTTGAGACGCGTGTCGAGTTCCGGTCCGAAAAGGGGGACCAACTCGACCTCAATTTCCGGAAAGTACTCATTGAAAGCCTCAACCCATGGTTCAAATGCAGCCGGATTAGGAACGTATCCTAAGATATCTGTCTGCCCCTTATCCAAAGCGTCTTGGTAAAGTGAGGATAGGTATTCCGAATGCTCCCCTTGAAAGTCGGTCTTCGGGCGGGCATCTGCAACGCCACTGCCACAGCCGGCGATCGTCAATGCCGTGACAGACAGCACAGCGCTTGCAACCAGCGTATATCGCTTCATAATATTTCCCTTCGAGTAAGTGCGTTGGAGGATCTTTGGTTAGAAAACGAGTGAACGGCTCGGATCGATGCGGACAGCAACACGGTCACCTGGGCGTACGGCGACATCAAGTAGCTCAAGCGGTTGGCGGATCAGGACTTTGCTACCCCCTACAGCTACTTCGGCTTCAATGGCGTGACGAATCTGCACCAGAGAAGTGAGTTCACCGAAGAGAGCGTCTTGGTCGTTTTGAGGCATCAAGCGGGCACCGCTCGCACGAAAAGCAAGTACACCGTTCTTGTTGTCATTACCGTGGGGATTACCGACTGTGAATTCAGTAGTCAAATCTGAATCTGTAAGCCTGACAACAGCCGTCTTATTGCGACTACGTATGATATTCACATCCAGGAAGTTCTCGAATCCAACGAACTCTGCCGTAGACCGAACTTGGGGACGTTCCAAAACCTCGTCCGGTGTCCCAATCTCCGAAATAACGCCTTCGTGCAACATCGCAATTCGATCCGCCATCACAGCCGCTTCCTCCTGATCGTGGGTGACCAGAATTGTTGTCAGTCCCATGCGGTTGTGGAGCGCTCGGAGCTCACGGCGGAGACGAACACGCAGTGCGGCGTCCAGATTCGATAAGGGCTCGTCCAGCAATAGTGCGGTTGGTTCACTGGCTAGGGCCCGAGCGAGGGCGACACGTTGTTGCTGGCCGCCCGATAATTGCGCCGGGCTACGTGAGAGCGTCGCATCTACTCCTACAAATTCTGCCAAGTCCTTCACACGTTGCCGGCGGTCCTCTCCCCTGACGCCTCGTTCTTTCAAGGGGTAGGCGATGTTTTGTTCTATTGTCATATGCGGCCACAGGGCATAGTGCTGGAAGACCATCCCCAGTCCCCGCTTTTCGGGGGGGACCATGATCCGCGATTCGCGGTCAACAACGAGTTGCTTGCCGACTACGATTTTCCCTGCATCGGGCACATCAAGGCCTGCGATGGTGCGCAGCAAGGTGGTCTTTCCACAACCGCTTGGACCTAGGAAGCAAATCAGTTCCCCTGGGCGAATGGACAGCGATACGTCTCGCAAAACAGGAATTCCATTCGTAAAAGACTTCGACACACCGGCAACTTCAATTCCACCCTCACAAGAGACGGGAATCCGTTTGTCGTCCGAGGTGTTTGTCGGAACAGTAATCGTCATTTTGCATTGCCTATCTGGGCGGAGTGAACAAGACGTTTCTGACGGTGCTGGTACGCCCTAAAAGTCAGGGCGACTATGCAGACAACAAGTAGGAGGCAAGCCAAATAGAGACAATAGGCCGCGGCAGATTCCGCCACTTCACCGCGCCCGTACATGGCGTAGGTGAGTGTCGTGATTGTCTGATTGCCGGTACTTTGCAGCATCATGGGGATATCCAAACGCCCTGACATCATCAGCCCCACGAGCAGCCATCCGGAGAGAATGCTCGGCAAGCAGAGTCGCGCTGTGATAGTCAACACTGACTTTGTCTTAGAAGCACCCGAGATTCGGGCAGCCTCCTCAAGCTCAGTTCTGATTTGGACCACGCTGCCCTCGATGGCCCTGGCGGCGATTGGAAGCGTTGCGACAATCAGCGCAAGCATCATCATCCAGGGCGTTCCGAATAATTCCCTAAGACCCGGCGTATACAGGTACATCCAGAGCAGTGAGATGCTCAAGACGATGCCGGGTGCAGTCGCAGGCACCCATGTCCCAATCTTGAACAGCAGTGCAGTCTTCGTACCCCGGTAGCGATGTATGACGTATGCGAGAGTAAATGACAGAAGCGCGCTCACTGCCCCGCCGAGAACAGCGATGAAGAGCGTTGCGGTGATCGCTCCCTGCATTCGACGGTTGCTTGCGGCTTCGACGTAGTGGGCGAGAGTCCAGGTTTCGTATCCCCCGAAATAGCTCTGAAAACTCCCTATCACGATCTGTGCAAGGGGCAGCACCAAGGCTACGGCGAAAAAACCCAGCAAGATGACGTTCAAGGAGCCCCTCACCGCAGATGGTAATGAAAGAGGAGCGTGCTGTCGGGTTTTCCCTCCGACTGTGGTGAAGTCGCGGGTCCCGAGGATCCTTGCCTGTAGCACCAATAGCAGGGCAACGACAACCACAAAGACGAGCGACAAGGCGGTGGCAGAGGCGTAGTCGGGGGACAGATCCGAGTCTAGATATCCGTAAATGAACACGGACAATGGCTCGATTCCTACAGGTCGGCCCAGCATTGCTGGAATCTCGAACGTTTCAAGCCCAGCGACAAAGAGAAGGGCACCCGTCGCACTGAGGGCCGGAATAAGACTGGGGAGAGTGATTTGCCTGAAAGCTTTCAGTCGCGGGACGCCGCACATTACAGCTGCATCCTCGACGCCTGGGTCAAGGTTGCGGATTGGTCCAATGAGCAGCAAGTACGCCAAACCCGTGACCTTGACAGCAGTCACCAGAACCAGTCCTGGCCAACCCATGATGTTCAGATACTGCGTCACTTCTGACATCCCGATGGCCTTTAGACCCTGTGAAATGATGCCCCCTTCGCTACTTCCCAGCATGCTCCACGCGAGTACATAGAACAGGTTGGGGACGACAGCGAGCGTAACCATCATGGGAGTAATAATCTTCCGAAATCTCACGTCTGTTCGAACATTTAGGATTGCGAATCCAGTAGCCGCAACTAGCGAGATAACGGTAGTAAGGCCGGAATACAGAACAGAACTTCCCAGAGCTCCCCATATTCCTGTGTCGGCAGCGATAGTCTGAAACCCAGAAAGTGTCCAGACAGCGTTTGGAGTGAGCGGTGACGACCGAAATGCTCCGATAGCAAGCATTACGAGCGGCCCTATCAGGAAGTACAGGACCAAGAAAATTCCGACGTACCTAGTAGCAGCTCTAACAACACGGAGTGGGGTGGGATGGCTGGGGTCGTATCCCGGCCCTCGTCGATTGCGGTGCACCCCAGGTTTTTGCTGTTGCCCCCGTTGTGAACGGTCGGTAGTAAGTGTCATAGACCCCCCTCAGAATTTTGATGCTACGTGACGTACACTACAGTCTGCCGAGATAATGTCAACGCTTGGATCTATTTTGTTGCCGATAACATCCTGCTGTGGCAGACTCAGCGGTGATGTGAGTCACTCCGCATCAACGAGTCTGAATGAGAGGAAAACATGACGAACGTAGCTGTCATCGGAGCCGCTGGAAAAGCCGGCCGAGCGATCGTGTCGGAAGGATTGCACCGTGGCTTCAAGATGAAGTCTCTCGTGCGAAATCCAGAACGGTCCGACGTACTAAGTGATTCGGACTTTTGTGATGCTGCCCAAGGAGACACTGTGGCTTCGGCCGTGTCCGGTGCAGATGTCGTTGTAGTAGCCATTTCCCCCGTTCCCGGTGACGAGAAATCGCTTGCTAATGCTGTTGAAGAAGTTCTGACTGGAGCAGACAAGGCCGGCGTAAGTCGGATGATCATGGTCGGCGGGGCAGGAACGCTTCAGATCCATTCAGGTGCGTTGCTGATGGAATCCGAAGCATTCCCGGAGGCAGCATTGCCAACAGCGACAGCTCACCGGTTTGCACTTGACGCCTTGCGCGCGTCCGCCACTGATGTGGATTGGGTCTACATCAGCCCTGCTGCCGTCTTCCTCCCAGAGGGCCCGATGACTGGGGAATATCAAGTGGGCGACGACATGCTGCTTTTGGATTCAGAGGGGAAAAGCCAGATTTCATATCAGGACTTCGCGCGGGCCCTCATGGATGAAGTAGAGAACCCGAAACACCATCGCACCCGTTTCACTGTGGCGTGGGCATGACCAAAACTACCAGTACAGAAGCGAGATTGATCCAATGTCTTTAGAAAAGTCGACCGTGGGCCCCTCCGAACTTCCGCCTTTGGCGCTGGGCTCATGGCACATTTTCGACCGCATCTTCTTCGACGACGCGGCAGAACTAGTCCATGAAGCAGCGCGCAATGGAGCCTGCATGTTTGACGTGGGGACCTACGATGGGCACTCCCCGCGAGGTAGGTCTCTTTCCCATACAGACATAATTTTCGGTCAAGCACTTAGACGCGCAGGCCTACCTCGTGAGGACTACCTGCTCCAAGCAAAGGTCTGGCTGTGGGCCTTCCCGCAGCGAGACAACAAAGATCAGGTGAAGAACACGCTCGATCGCGTAGGAGTTGATGCCTTCGACATACTCTCCCTAGGCCCGTCCGGTGGTGATATTGACATGCCCCGGCTTCTCGATAGCCTGGCCGAGATCATCGATGAAGGCCTTGCCGGCGGATGGGGGGTCACTGGATGGTCAGCTCGCGACATCCTGGAGGCAGACGAGCTCGCCGTTGCCCGTGGCCTTCCCCGCCCCCAGTTGACCCAGCTTAAATACGGTGTGGCGCGTCGCGCCGTTGGAGAAGGTCGCCCATACGCAGAGGTCTTCGAACGCACTCAAGTCAGGCTTCAGGCCTCGGATATTCTGGAAGGCGGAGTCCTAATTGGGCGCTCTCCCGAACGTGTCATAGGCGGAGACAATGGGGAATTGCGCTCCGAAATTCAAAAGAATTTTCCTCGGCTGGCATATGCCTCTGAAAAAATTGGGGTTTCCCCAGCTGTACTCGCAATCGCTTTCGCCTTCACACACCCGCATACTGCCAATGTTTTGCTTGGCATCAGCAATCTTTCACAGCTCGACGATGCGATAGCAGGGCAAAAACTCGCGGCAACGCGACCTGATGAAGTGCGCGCTGCAGTAGAAGGGCTGCAAGTCGACGGAGACGGCCGTGTTGACCCCGCCGCTTGGTCCTAGTTGGTTCACCAGTTCGAACTAAGCGTCATCACTAGGGGTGGTGTGCTCCTAACGGAGAGCATGCCACCCCTAGTGTGATCCTGAGATGACCGCCAGCACTTACAGAAGGCGCACTTACGGTCGATCAGATCGCTTGTTACCGAGTTCCCGTCATGAAAGCGACGGTACTCATGGTCGCCCCTAATTCCCCATCAAGTACGCTGGCCGATCGACGGGATGGGATACCGACGCACTCATAGAAACGAAAACGACGAAAATGACTAGCATCGTCCGTTCTTTAAGCCTCGCACGCGAGGATTTAGACAACGCCTTTATCTCGACAATCGAAGAAGATTTATGGATCTATCAAGAAAGTGTCGGACAGCTTGCAGGCATTCCATTTGCATGTAAGGACAACATCAACACGTCTGCGCTCCCGACGACCGGAGGCACCCCTGCCCTGGCGAAGGCACGTCCGCAATTCAACCACCCAGTGGTTGAGCGCCTACAGGCCGCTGGGGCAACTCTTATTGGTAAAACCAATCTCCACGAACTAGCATTTGGGATAACCAGCGACAATGCTGGATATGGTCCTGTACGAAACCCACATGATCCGACTCGTTCTGCAGGGGGATCATCCGGCGGGTCGGCAGCCGCCGTGGCTTCCGGAATAGTTCCTTTCGCGCTCGCCACAGACACCGGCGGGTCGGCAAGGATTCCAGCTTCGTGGTGCGGTGTCGTCGGGTTTCGGCCTTCCATGAAGCGCTGGGGCTCCGGGAACGCGGTGCCTCTGTCGGCGTCTCGCGACACCTTAGGTGTAATCGCCCGAGATGTCAGCTGGATTGCGAAGGTAGATGCTATTGTGACGGCAGAGCCATTGGGATCGGGATCAGAAAAACCATTCCGCCTTGGCGTTCCTAAACAATACCTGGAAGGAATGTCCCCTGAAGTCGAAGAAAACTGGCTGAAAGCGTTACAACGGATTAAGACTTCTGGTATTTCCATAGTCCCAGTGTCCTTAACTAACGTTTTAGTCAGTCAGGCTGGCTCAGGGTCAGACCTCGTCCGCTATGAACTTCGCCGAGACCTTCCCACTTACCTGATGAGCCTGCCAGTTCCTATCTCTGTTGAAGATGTCATCGACGCCATAGCCTCAAAAGATGTAGATAATTTAGTTCGGTCGACTTTCGAGAACCCCATTTCTGAAGAACGTTACCTGGAATGTCTGTCCGCCCGAAGGCTTAGCCAACAGGCATACAACCATCTCTTCGCGGCGGTATCGATCGATGCCCTTATTTACCCGACTTGCGTACTGGGCCCATCGCCTTTAGGAGAGGACTCCGCGCCCCTCTTTCCGACAGTTACTCAAAACACTGAATCGGGTTCCTTCGCAGGGTTACCTTCTATCTCGATCCCATACCCGTCCCGGCAGCAATGGCCCGTCGGTATATCATTGGAGGCTCTGCCCTACAACGATTCTCAGCTGTTGAGATTGGCTCTGCATGTCGAACAGGTACTGAACCATAGTACGGTCTGAGCGACGTCAGCACGCCATAACAGCTTCGACGAGGAGGAGACGGAACGAAAAGTTCGCCGAGCCCTCTCAATGATTGTGGCCGAGCCATTCCCTCAGATGTTTCGCCTGTCAGGTGCCTCGTAGGGCGGCTTCTGCAATTACGTGCGCCCCGGCCGAGATTTGTCGGGGGCGGCATCGGGTCTGGCAGGCGGCAAGGGATCGCCGATGCGGGCACATCGGGAAGCAGACTGCGGGAGGCCGGCCGTGACCCGGATGCCCTAACTCTGCGCCTCGTGGATGCAGCACAGGTACCAAGCGCAACTGCGCGCCCGGGCGCCCTGCGCCGGGCGTACAAGCCCGCTGGCGACCCTACAGCGAAGGTTCGGAGCACATTTGTTGGCCCGACACGGGGCTTGCAGAGGTCTTAACCGCCCTGGATTGGACCGAAACCATTATCGGCACCGGTGCTGCCGAGATCCTACTGCAGCAGCCCGGAGCATAACTTTCCTGGTCTTGCACTTCCCGCGGCGAAACCCTACCGGGGTCGACCAGCTCGCGCAGAGGTAGAGTGTACCTAAATTCAGTCTTGCGGTCCTTGACTCTTGAAAAGGACAAAGTCTGGCGGGCTGCGCCAGGAGTGCCAATGTTTGAGCTGCTCCCTATGTCGTTTACTCTGCCTTAACACCAAGTTGCTTCTGGCTCTGTTCCCATTGCTGGAGTAGGTGATGCGTAGTTTCCCTGTAGTGACGCGCCAAGAGGTCACCAGCCCGGTCGGCGTCCCGTTCAAGCACGGCTGCTACGATCTCACGATGTTCGTCCTCTACGTCCCGTGCACCGAGTTCAGGTCCAATCTGAAGGCGACAAATATCGAACATGGCAGCTAGCTTGCGGCAGAAGTCTTGCAAGGCAGGTACCGATGCGTTCGAAATCAGTACCCAATGAAATTCGGCGTGGAGGCGCGCCCATTCCTGGTTCAGCATACGGTCATCATCCGAGGCTCTTCTTGGTTCGCGGGACATCCTGTGATGCGCGGCAATCAACCGAGCTTCCCAGTCAACATCCCCCTTATCAACGGATTTTTTCAGTGCATAGGTTTCGACGAGACATCTTACTTCCGTAAGCTCCGGCAATTCGGAGGGACTGAACTCAGCCACTCGAAATCCCCGTCCGGGTATGAGTTCCAACAGCCCCTCACCCACCAAAGTGGACAAAACCTCACGAATAACAGTTTTACTTACCTCTAGCCGGTCACTAAGTGCGCCCAGCTGGATCCATCGCCCCGGTTCGAGTTGACCGCTGAAAACCAGCTGTCTGATTGAGGAGTACACGTCCGACGACAGACTCCGGCTCTCTCCATTAACGATTTTGCCCACGGTTGGCCTCCAGGAGGAAAAGTTGCTGAAATAGATCGGTTTCAACAGATTATCCTGGCTGCCACTTCCCTTGCAAGGATGCTAGGAGGCGCCCGGGCAATCCGGAGGCCTAAAATATCTTTTCCTTGCTAGTACTAGCGAGGTGCGATGGTCCTGTACGCTCCCCCAAAGAAGACAAGCGGGTCTGTCCCTTCCGGCAATTCGGACCATGCAGACACCTTCGCAAGCACAAGGTCGTGGTCGCCCGCAGGCACTATCGACTCGAGCTCGCAGTCTAACCACCCGATCGACCCAGCTGCCACGGGCTGATCTACAGGATGCAACCAGTGATCGCGAAATTCCTCGCGGGGATCCTGGCGGCGGGCGTACTGGGCACTTATGTCCTGTTGATTGTGGGCTAGAAAGGAGACCCCGAAACGCTTGCTCTGCCTAATTCGGGCCCACGTTGCACTCTCCTTCGCGGGACAAAAAGCCACTAGCTTTGGATTCAGTGATACGGAGGTGAACGAATTCACAGTCATGGCAGAGATACCCTCTGCTGTCTCCGTCGAGATCAACACTACGCCTGTCGCAAACTGGCCAAGCAGGTTTCGGTACTCCCGGTTGTCCGACTTTCGTGCTGGCTCCAGGACCCTATCCTGAACTTTCATGGGGGCATTCCTTTCGGTCGAGAACGACTGAGGCTCGTACCGGCTAAAACAGTTCCGCGGGGATCGTGAACCCAAGCCCCAACAGTCCGCGACCTGCCTGCTCCATAATCGGATCCACGGTCAATGTGGCGTGGTTCAGCAAGACGTTAACGTCTCGCTGAATTCGCTGGAGCGGGTTCGAGAGGCGCTGGGCATTGCCTCCCGACCCCGTCATGATGAGACGAAGAGCCTCCGCAGATGCTTCTCCACAGAGAGCAAGCGATAGCCTGTAGCGGGCTCTTTCGCTGTCCGTCAGAGTCGAGGGCCTACGCTCATACGATGCTGAAACAACTCGGACCGCTTCCTCCCAATGGAGCCGGGCGGTGATCAACAGCCCAGAGATACGTGCGAAACGGGCTTGAGCCAACGGTGCGTCCGCTTGGCGGCTCTCCGTAGTGTGCTTGACCTTTCGCACCAACATTCGTTCGCGGAAAAGCTCGGCCGCATATTCGGTTGCCCCAAGAGTTGCCGCCGGTGCCACCATATTCAAAAGCGTGGCTATGGGCACGTGGACGATCGTTTCTGGATGGATGTGGCTACCGGGATTATCCGCAGCGCCCAACAGTGCCCAGTCGAGCGTTCGGTACTCAGGGACGAAGAAGTTCTCCGCAACTATGTCGTTGCTGCCTGTACCTCTGAGACCCGAAGTGTGCCAAACATCCAACAATTCGACATCCGAGAGCGGCACGAGGCATTGCAGACGCATGTCCTTGTACTGTGCCGCGAGTAAAACCCATTCGGAGTGCATTACCCCAGATGCAAAGCTCCATCGGCCGGAGATGGAGTATCCCCCCGAAACCTTTTCTGCCACCCCAACCGGAGAGCCTGTTGCGGCAGCCAGAGGAGTCGGGCCCTTCGCGAATACCTCGTCCTGCACTTTCTGGGGCCAGCGTGCAAGCATCCAGACATGCTCGACAAGGTATCCCACGCTCCACGCGGTAGAGGGGCAACCACGCGCCAACCTGCGGACGACTTGCACGTAGGTTTCGAGCCCCATGCCGTACCCCCCGACAGATTTGGGCGCCAGCATTTGAAAAACACCGGCTTCCTTTAGTTCGTCGATCGTTTCATCCGGAATGCGTCGAATCCGCTCCGTCTCCTCCGAGCGCTCCCTCAATCGGGGAACGATCGCGTCCACGCGGGCAATCATTTCTTCATGGGTGGGTGTAGCAACCAAAGCTTCAGTGCTCATAGCGTCTCCTCGGCGAATAAAGGAAAAATCTGGAAGCGTCTCAGGCGCACCTGGAGGCTGATATGAACTTTATACTCCAAAAAGATTGGAGTGTCCATAGGATCCTGAAAGCCCTGGTAGATATTTTGGGCCCCACCAGATAAGTTGGATGTGTCAGGCGATCACTTCAGGGAGGCGAAGCATCAAAATGTCGCGACTAACGAATGAGGACAGTGTCGATGTTCTGGTCATCGGGGCCGGCCCTGCGGGCGGGGCTGCTGCTCTTGCCCTTTCCTCCTACGGCATTAGCACCCGACTCATCACCAAATATGGATGGCTTTCAAACTCACCACGTGCCCACATCACGAATCAACGTACTGGTGAGGTACTCCGGCACTTCGGGGTAGAAGATGAGATCAAGAAGTACGCCTCTCCTTGGAAATCGATGGGAGACACGCTCTTCACGACCAGTCTCGCCGGGCCTGAAATTGCCCGGATACGGACATGGGGCACTGGGGACGATCGATACGGTGATTATTTAGCAGCCAGCCCCTGCGAAATGATGGACGTGCTGCAACCTGATTTGGAGGCCGTCCTAGTCCGGAACGCTGCATCCCGCGGTAGCCAGCTTGCATTCGACACCCTGTATCTCGGTCACAGCCAAGATACGGAGGGAGTGACAACTCATGTTCTTGACCGTCGCACCAACCGCGACTATACAATTCGATCCAAATACCTCATCGGAGCTGACGGGGCCGCTTCCAAAGTGGCGGAGGACATTGAGCTCCCCTTCGAGGGGGAAATGGCTAGGGCGGCAACTATCTATGTACGCTTCAAATGCGATCTCTCGAAGTACGCGGCCCATAGGCCCAGCATCTTGTACTGGATCGCTTCGCAGACCGCCGGCTACGGCGATATCGGACTTGGGCTGCTGCGAGCGGTGCACCAATGGGATGAGTGGATCGCTGGATGGGGTCACGACCTGGCTGAGGGCGAGCCGGTCCTGCATGAGGCTGAACTTACCGATAGGATCCGCTCACTGATCGGCGATCCCCAAGCGAAAGTAAGGGTGGAAAGTAGCAGTGTTTGGTACGTCAATGAAGCGTACGCGACGCGTGCCTCCGACCGGCGCGTGTTCTGTGCCGGGGACGCAATCCATAGGCACCCTCCGTCCGGCGGCTTGGGCTCCAACACGTGTGTCCAAGACGCCTTTAATTTAGCTTGGAAACTCGCCTTCGTTCTGCGAGGGTACGCAAACCCCAAGCTTCTTGAGACGTACAGCGCCGAACGAGCTCCTGTAGCCCAACAGGTTGTCCGGCGAGCCAACCAATCGCGCCGGGAATACAGCGCATTCCGTGAAGTCATTCAGAAGGCATCCGCTGGTGGTGACATCGAACTAGCTCTGAAGGAACTGCACTCTTCAACCGCAGACGGTGCGATATTACGGGCAGCCTTGGTGGAAGCAATGCAGTTGAAGAACTTCGAGTTCAATGCCCACGGCATAGAAATGAATCAGCGCTACGATTCTGCAGCCGTGGTTCCCCCAGACAATCTTCCAGACGAGACATTCGTCCGCGACTCTGAAATCTACGCCCAACCATCGACACGCCCAGGGTGCAAAACGCCCCATGTTTGGTTGGTCAACGAGGACGGCCTACGAACATCCATTCTGGATCTCTTGCCCATGGGAAAGCTGACTCTCGTTACTGGTCTATCCGGAGGTGTCTGGGTCGAAGCTCTCCAAGGAATGCGTGTAACCGCATACACAACGCATATTGTTGTTGGGACACCGGGAGCTGAAGACCGTTACGGGGACTGGTCCCGACTAAGAGAGATACGGGAGGACGGCATGTTGCTGATCCGCCCGGATGGCTACGTTGCAGCCCGTATAGATTCGGCGCCCGCCACGGCAGAAGAAGCCAAATCTGCCTTAGATACGATATTCAGCAGGTTATTGCTTGTGGGAGACCGTCGAAGACTTGTGTAATACGCTTCGGGAAAAGCGGGGTTGTCCAGCACGATCGCGAGGAGAGCCCTAGCAGCGAATCCGCCCGCAGCGTCCCCGTCAGACCTGCCGGTTGCGGAGGTACTCGACCGCGCCATGTGCGCTCGGCGCGCCGAGGCCGACGAACTGCTCACGATTCTCGGCGAGATCAGCGGCGAGCAACCGGTCGTGTGCGAGGGCGCATCATGCGTTTCGGAGAGTACGAGTACCGCTACGAAGCGGACACGGGGCCACGCTCCCCCTGCTCGCCTTCGCGCCGGGTCCCATGAAGCAAACATCTATCTCGTCTATGATTCCTGTGCGCCCAGCGCCAATCACGTGGCCCGGCTCGGCAAGCACCGTGCGATCCAGGCCTGCCTCTACTTAGCGCTGCTCGCCGAGACGCGGACGCCGGTGCGCTAAGCGTCTAAGCGTCTAAGCGTCTAAGCGCCACGTTCTCTGGCCGCCGCGCGCACCGCCGAGTCAGGGCCTGTCCGGATTCCTAGGCGAATGGTCAGGATCGGACGCTTCTGGTGCCCCAACGCTCAGTAGAGCAGACGATCGACTGCGCTCGGGCTTTATACATGAAAAGGCTTTCGCTGATTCATGTGGCGGTGGGGCGGGCCTAGGTGTACTGCCCAGGCAGGTTGGTTGAATTCGTGTGACGACACGGTCTGAATGATGGGATGACGAAGGCCCCCTGATGTGGAGTGGAGCTGTCTAAGAAACCGCTTCACAAACAGGAGGCCTTCATGTCCCACGCTAATGCAGCATTGACCCCTAAAGCACGTTTGAAACTCGCCAGGCTCATCGTCGACGACGGATGGAGCGTGGCCACCGCGGCAAAGCAGTACATGGTCTCCTGGCCCACGGCCAAACGCTGGGCAGAGCGCTACCGGGTCCACGGGAAGGCCGGCATGGCCGACAGGCCCAGCCGACCGCTCACGAGCCCGAACCGGACACCGCAGGCCATGGTCAAGAAGATCGTGGCCCTGCGCTGGCGCAAACGCATGGGCCCGGTCCAGATCGCCTTCCGGCTTGGTCTGCCCCCGTCAACTGTGCACGCGGTGCTGGTGCGGTGCAGGATCAACCGGCTGCGCTACATCGACCGCGTCACTGGCGAGCCGATCCGGCGCTACGAACACCCCTATCCCGGGGCGATGATCCACGTGGATGTCACCAAGTTCGGCAACATCCCCGACGGCGGCGGGCACCGGTTCGTCGGCCGGGAGCAGGGGGAAAAGAACCGTGTGGCGACACCCGGGAAACCCCGCAGCTCCCACCACAACCCGAAGATGGGCACCGCCTTCGTGCACACCGTGATCGATGACCACTCGCGTGTCGCCTACGCCGAGATCCACGAAGATGAGAAGTCAGTGACGGCCATCGCCGTGCTCGAGCGAGCCGTGGCCTGGTTCGCGGCCAGGAAGGTCACAGTGGAGCGGGTTTTAAGCGATAACGGGTCCGCTTATCGCTCCCATGCCTGGCGGGATGCCTGCACCGGGCTGGGCATCAAACCCAAGCGGACCCGGCCCTACCGGCCCCAAACCAACGGCAAGATCGAGCGGTTCCACCGGACCCTGAACGACGGATGGGCCTACGCCAAGTTCTACGGCAGCGAGACCGTCCGCCGCGAGGCCCTGCCGGCGTGGATCCATGAGTACAATCATCATCGGCCCCACACCGCAATCGGGAACAAGCCGCCCATCAGCCGCTTAACCAACGTCGTTGGTCAGTACACCTAGGGGCGGTCCTGGACGGTTGCGGCTGACCGGTGCCGTGGCGCAGCCGATCGATGCTCACAGCGGGCTTCGCAGTAGCACTGGCAACCGTCACGGGTTTTATCGACATACACCTTTCGACAGCCAACGCGGGGGGCTTCACCTGCCGCGCAGCGGTTCAGTCTGTAAATGTCACCAGTAGTAAGGTGGACGGCTAGTTCTTCACGTCGTGGTTGGCCAAACGCAATGACCTGCCGCTGCAGCCACTTGGGAGTTGAGGAGTCTTCTAAGTCCGGGCAGGCGACGGTCGGCCGATCAAGGTCTTCTCGATCGTCGAGCACACTTGCGAGTGTATCGGCTGGCTCGCCAACCGGTTCTCACCGCCCACCTCGAGGACCTCGTCGACGTCCGTGGCCAAGCGGTGCTGCACGGCGGCGAGGGACAGGATTCGACCAGTGAGGATATGGCCGATTGGTTCGGCACGCACTGGCCTATCCTGCATCCCGCCCGGATTCTCGTGCGGCAACCGGCACCCTCGAGGCGCCTATTGGGTGGATCCGCAAAGAACGAGCGCCCCAACTTCTACAGCTTCTACTCCCTGCTGCACGCCCAGGCAGTCATCCGAGACTGAAAGACTGAGCACCACGACCATTCCCACCCATCGCCAGGCAAACGCACGCGTCCTAACTAGGCAATGCACCCACCGGTATCGAATACCCGACCGACTCACACCGTACAGACGTGACGATGGGAGCAGGCCTTCCCAACCGAATACGTAATGCTGTGCGCTGCAGTTTTGTCTAGTGGACGAGCTCGACTGTGTTGCGCAGCGTTCCCAGCCCGGTGACTTCCACTTCGACTACGTCGCCCTCAGCTAGTAGCCCCGACGGGGTCATAAATCGACCTACGCCACCCGGTGTGCCCGTGACTATGACATCACCAGGAGACAACTTTGTGAAGGCGGTAACGTAAGCAATTAACTCTGGGATCGTAAAGTAAAGGTCGCCGACAGAAGCCTTTTGCCGGACTTCGCCGTTGACACGAGTCTCCAGGACGAGCCTGTCCAGGTCCCCTAGGACGGTGGCGGGGACCAAATACGGTCCGAAGCCGCCGGTGCCCGGGAAGTTCTTGCCGGGGGTCCACTGTGTGGTCGCCAATTGCCAATCGCGGACGCTGAAATCATTGTAGATGGAGTAGCCGGCTACATATTGGAAGGCATCCGCCTCTCGAACTTGGAAGGCCGGTTGGCCGATCACCAGGGCCATCTCACCTTCGTAGTCGAATTCTGAGGTAGTAAGCGGCATCTGCGCCGGCTGCAGATGGCCAATTTGAGTATCTGCAAAGCGGGTAAAGATGGTCGGCGCCTTCTGCTCCGTCCGATGTGCTTCTCTACCGGTTTCTTGTTGATGACTGCGGTAGTTAACGCCGACGCACACGATCTTTCCTGGATCCGGAATAGCAGGAAGAAACTTGATCGCTTCCTCGGCGTATGCAGGAGCGTTCTGGAGTTCAGGACCTACCATTCCAAACAGCCCCTGTTCGACGGCTGAGCGCAGGGTTGGTGCTAGATTTGCTCCCGTTGGGCCCAGGTCGTAAGCGATACCATCCTCGACGACACCCCAGGTAGGCGCGTCACCGCTAGTCACGAAGCTTGCGTAGTTCATTTTTGATTCCTTTCCGTTATTCGACCGCGTGCTGAGTAAATTTAGTGGCGGTTTGTGACCGGGGGGATGCCGAAATCACGGAAACTCTCCGGCCGATATGAACTCCACATGTTCCACCAGTTCTCCTCCCCACTCCACTTCACGGGAGGCCGATTCTCGTCGTAGATCTGCTCTAAATCTGTGTACAACTCAACGACCGCCCCTGAAGTCTCGACGTAGTAGGCCGCGACATTATGGCCGGCGCCGTGCCGAACAGGCCCCCAAATCAACTCGCGGCCCACTCGGTTTAGTCGGTCGCCTAATTTGCCCAAGTCGACGATGGACTGCGCTTGCCATGCATGATGGTGAAAAGTTCCTTGGCCTTGGATAAGGGCTATCCCATGGTGATCTGGACTGCAGCGCATGAAATAGGCATAGTCATCACCGATGATGTCTGACAGCCGAAAGTCGAGTGTCCGCTGAAGGAACTCCATCATGCCGCGAACATCCCGAGGGTGGAAGTTAATGTGTCCGTAGCGGTCCGGTCCGAAGGAGAGCCGTCCGGGTTCAGCAGGTTGCATATCAATGAAGACTTCAAAGATCCAGCCCTCCGGTCCCACAAACGAAAATCCATCTTCAATCCCCGAGCACTCTGGTCCTTCGCTGATGATCCGAAGGTTTTCGTCCTCAACTCGGCGGCGGATGGTACGCAAGGCGTCACCGTCTTTGGCCAGCAGACCAATGCTGTGAATACCGTTCGTTTCGGACTCGATGTAGACGAGTTCATGATGAACAGCGCCTGCTGCCAAATAGACCTCGTTGCCTTTTTGTTCCGTCACGTGTAAGCCCAGGAGTTGGGTGGCGTCGAAGATGGACCCCTCCACATCGGTGGTCTGGATGGCCACGTAACCCATCCCGGTGATCAATCCCCAAGACATTTATTCTCCGTGATTCCGCAGTAGATGATTCGGTTGGCCTTCCGGGACCGTCTTACGAGTCGTAGGTATCAGTCACCATTGGGCGCTTTTCATACGTTCGGCCCGCACCCTCGAAGCAGTCAGTTGAGAGACCGTCTTTGATGTTCTCATCGTCTTCTAGCCCCCCGAGCGATAGCCTGGGCTTCCCTGTCAGAAATCATTGCATACAAATAGTTTACAGGCAACATAAAATATCCAACCCTTGACAGGATTCTCACTGCCTGTACGATCGACGGGAATGCAACTCGTCAGGCGTACTTCAAAGCATCGGGGTGGAACAATTGCCAACGGTCTCAGCGGTGCAAGCCGAACCCATCTGGTTCAATCTTGCCGCCACGGTCGACAAGACGGTCGACCTCATTCGGGTAGCTAGTGAAGCTGGAAGCGATCTCATAGCCTTTCCGGAAACCTGGGTTCCCGGGTACCCAATCTTTCTCTGGGCTGGGGATCCTCAGTTACGGCAGCAGCAGTTGGCCGCGTACATGAGACAGGCGATATCAGTAACTGGCCCGGAGCTGATCCGTATCGCCGAAGCTGCCCGACGCCACCACATCCTTGTGTCTGTTAGCTTCGCCGAAAGGCAGGGGCAGACTTTATACATTGCCCAAGCTCTGATTGAACGCGATGGAACTATGGCGCACATGCGACGCAAGCTAATAATGGCGTTTGGGCGTGAGAGGACCATCTTCGCCTCAGGCTCAATTGATGGTCTCCGAGTCATCGATACGTCTATTGGTCGACTTGGCGGGTTGATTTGTTCCGAACACACACGCCCTCGATTGCGGCATGAGCTACTTCGTCAAGGGGAACAGATTCATATTGCGGCCTGGCCTTCATTCGCCCTTCTCCCTGATGTAGCCCGCCTCAGCGCAGGCGTAAACATGCTGCTGACTCAGCAATACGCCGCGGAGGGAGGTAACTACGTCGTCGCTCCGACCATGGTTATTAGTGAATCCACCCAGGCTCGAATGAGAACGGAGGGAATCTCCGCTAGCGAGGTGAAAGTCGGTGGCGGCCATGCGCGAATTTTCTCCCCCCTAGGAGAGGTGCTCGGTGCGCCCCTAGCTCCGTCAGCCGAAGGGCTAGTGACCGCGTCGGTTGATTTCGATGAGTTGCGCCCAATATTCGATAGGGATCCATTGGGAGTAGGGATGAATAAATGGAGATGAGGATGCCACCGGGCGGACTTAGGGTTGCCGCCGTTCAGGCAGAGCCCGTCTGGTTCGATTTAGCAGCCACGGTTGACCTAACCATCCATCTCATCGAACGCGCCGCATCTAAAGAGGCGAAGCTAGTCGTGTTTCCGGAGCTTTGGCTGCCGGGTTATCCCTTTCATGCTTGGTTCGACCATGATCCGAATACGTTCGATATCATGAACCGACTGAGATCTGAATCGCTGACGCTCGGTCATGCAGCACACAAGCGAATCGAAAATGCGGCGGCCACTGGAAATATTCACGTAGTCGTTGGTTTTTCTGAGCGCTGCAATGACGAGTTCTACATAGCCCAAATGCTAATCGGTCGGGACGGCCGCACCCTCATGACACGAAGAAAGTTGCGCCCCACAGGTCCTGAGTCGCGCATTTTCGGATCCGGGAACGCTGAGGAGGACTTGAAGGTTGTTCCCACGGAACTCGGAAACTTGGGTGCCCTGAATTGCAACGAACACCGTAGGCCTCTCTTGCGCCACACTTTGATGGCGCAAGGCGAAGAGATCCATGTCGCGTCGTGGCCATCTCACGCGTTGATGCCTAATTCAATCCCTATGAGCGCCGCAACAAGCCTGCGCTTCTCTCGGCAGTATGCAATAGAGGGCGGTGTATACGTGCTCGCGCCCACAATGGTGGTTGGTGCAAAATTTTGGGCGAGAGTGCCCATTGCAGACAGCAACAGACACCTGCTTGAGAATGGCCACGGTGCTACACGAATTATCGACCCAGACGGACAAAACGTTTGTGAACCGATGGGACCTGCTGACGAAGGCCTCCTACTGGCTGACTTGGAATCGTCAAGGCTTTACCGGACTTTCGAGGCTGACCCTCTCAACGAAACGAATAATGTTCCGCTCGGCCATAAGTAGGACGGTCTCAGCCATGCGCCGATGCGACCTGGTTCGACGCATACGGGGCCACCATGTTCAAACGGCGCCGTAGAGCCGATGGGGGTCGTGATTTCTGTAGCTGCGTCCGGCACGGTAGATCCACAGCGTGGAGTTCTACGCGCTGCCGTTCTCGCTGCATTGAGCGCATAGTTGCTGCGAAACTACAGCACATTCGTTCTCACCGGTTCAGGTCGGTGCTGACGTTTTCGCAGACCCGGCATTCATCATCTTGAGAATGATCGTCGCCCTTCCAATGTGGCTGCCAGTGTCCCAGGTCGCTTACCGATGACTGTTGCCCTCGAGGTTGCCAGCCCCAGCTGGCGGATCTACTTCACTCCACCCACGGCGGCGACGACACCAAGGTCGTCGCTGGCGTTGACCGGCACGCAGGAAAGGTGAACGTCTGTGCTCCCCCTCCAATAACTGTCCGGCACCGGCTGTACGGGTGGAGTTCGAGAAGGAAGGCTTGGCCTTGACCGGGAAGGACTCCCCGCCCAAATGATGCTCTCCAGTCAGTGGAGCCTTCGCTTGAACAACGCCAATGCAAAACGCGGCGCATCCCGCGGACGGAGAAATCCTTTAGAGCCGCGCGAGAGTCGGAACTTGTCCACCCTCCCACTGCGGTATCAGCAGAGGAAATATCTACCAACCTGGGTCGAACGGCCTGGCGGCTACTATCGCTCCCTGTGTCAAAAGCTACGCGCACCGGTGTCTGTGCCGAGAGCGGAGGGAACCTCGCGCGGGCAACCGCTACCGCGCTTTCCCCGCTTTACCCGCCTGCTGAGCGGAGGGGATCTATGGGATTACGGACCGGGGGGCCGAAGGTGGCGTTGTTGCTCGTCACGCCCAATTCCAGTTCGTGCATATTGGTCTTGCCGATAACGACAGCGCCTGCGTCAATCAGCTGCTGGACAACCCGGGCGTTCCATTGTCCTTCAGCGCTGCCGATCCTGCGGTGGTGATGAATTCGGCCGGTTCGATGTGTCCTTCACCGTGAGGCGCACCCCGGCCAGCGGCCGGTAACTGTTCTCGGGTTTGGCTGCCTTTTTCGGATCGGGCCCGGACGTGCGGAGCATGCCTTTCTACATGCCATTCGCCCTCGGGGCGACAGACCAGGCGTCCATTTTGAACTACGACCTGATGCTAATCTCGCGTGCCGACAGACGAGCTGTGACCTGTAAGAATTGCGATAAGTTTGAAGCCCGCTCATGATGAGCTCATGGCCCCTGCCCTCACTCAGCACGATGAACTCCGCCGACGCATCCTGTCCGTACTTGCCACCGTACCTTCCCGTTCGCTCGCCGCGACCGAGGCCGCTAGCACCATCTACGAGCAGTACGTTTGGACGGCCGACGATCACGAGCCGTTTCCGGCTAGTGAGGGAATGCCTAAATGGCGCAAGCGGCTGCAGATTCAACGCGATCGCATGGCAAACGACGGACTGGTGGAACGGTCTAGGGACCAGGTCTGGACGCTCACTTCCGAGGGCTGGGCTCAAGCCCAACAGCTTCGGACAGACGACGACGCGGACCTGCAGCGCGAACGGGAACGGCGGGAGGAGCTCTGGCAGGACCTCCGCAACGAAGGCGGCCCGGAGAAGGTCACCAAGGCCCTGATACGCGACCTTGGCTTCTACAGTGGGCAAGCCGGTATCTACGCCAACATGGAGGCCACCCGGACTGCTGCACACCCCAACGGCATCGCCGTAACGGTCATGCACACCGGCAAGAGCTACAGTGATCATCTCAGTTCCGACGGCCTCATGTATCACTATCCGAGCACCGAGCGGAGAGGCCATGACCAGAACGAAGTCGAAGCCGCCCGCGCCGCCTTTATGACAGCCATGCCCTTATTCGTCATTACCCCGGAGCCCGGCAACCTGCGCACGGTGCACCGGGGGTACATCGAAGACATGGACGACGTCAACAAAGTCCTCCTGGTGACCTTCACGAATGGCGAAATGCCTCCTCCCCCGGCCCAGGAGGAACTGGAAAGCTTCACCATCACCGACGACGACGGCACTGCAACGTACAGTCTGCGCAAGAACCGCCCAAACCAAAACAGGTTCGCCTTCCAAGTGTTTAAACGCTACGGCGAATCCTGCGCTGTCTGTAACGTCAGCTCATCGGAGCTCGTTCAGGCCGCGCACCTTATTTCCAAGAAGAACAAAGGCACCGACGACCCCCGCAACGGGTTGCCGCTCTGCGCCAACCACCACCTGGCCTTCGACAAAGACCTCTGGACAATCGATCCGGACCACAATTTGCACCACAAAACGACCGGACCCAGCCTCGACGACCTGGCCATCAACCGGCGCAGCCTCGCACACTTGCCCCGACACCCGCACCCCGACGTACTCGATACGATCTGGCAGCACTGGACCAAGAAACGTACGAAATGAGGGACTCGAGCCTACTAAACCGGACAGGCTGCTAAAAGCCATCCGGACCACGCGTGGAAGCCGGGCGCACCCTTGTAACGCGGTCGCTCCAGCGGCATGCTCGATTATTCGGTTCTCGGAACCTGCGAACTACCGCTGCTAAAGACCGAAGCAGGAACAGTTTCGTCGCAACGTCTTGGCAACATCTGAACGTGAAACAGCGTGAGGCAAGGCCACCGCGACGCCATCCGCGTCCCGTCGAAGAGATCCACGGACAAGTCCGGAGTCATGGCATCGGAGCTATGTTCGAGCATCCGCTTGCACCGCTTTGACGTTCGCGCCTGTCGACGTGCAAGTTTGCCGTATGCCGGAGATCGTTAGAAGTGATTGGCGGGTCTCCTGACCGCTTCATCGCGTCGACGGACTATGAATGCCCAGCCAGGAGTCTGCGATCCTAAACTTATGTCGCCGCAGCAGCCTTCCGACCGATTCGTTACGCCCGCACTTCTCAAGTGGGCCACCACGCTCGCCTTGATACTAGCGGTGGCAGCGATAGCTTTTGGCCTGTTGATAGTTCCGATGGTCTCCGAAGACGCTTCAGCCTTCGTTTCAGCGTTGGTCGGAAGTTTCGTTGGGAGTGTCATAGCTTTCGGCGGAGCAGCGTTGCTTTGGAGGATGGAGCGCAAGATTCTCGTGCAGGAACGCGTTGAAGACCGTCGGTTGGCTCGAACCGAAGAACTCAAGCGCCAGGACGAGCGGATCTTGCATGAGTGCCTGACAACAGTAGGCCAACTCAGGGCCCTTGACTACCACCTGCCCGATGAGGGGCGATGGGTAAACGAGCGAGACAAGTACCGCATGACCCTGAAATTTCGGGACGGGGTCTCGCTCATTTCCGACGCGGTCCTTCGCGAGGAATTGGACATCATCGCGTCCTTGATAGACGACGACAACGCCTTGGACCACTTCGTCATGCCTAGATGGCAGCGCATCGATCTAGTTAGTGGGTGGCTAATTTCCCTGTTGGCCAATCATGAGCAACATGGCATTCCCGTAATTCGTCCCAAAAACTACGACAAGCTTGTCAGCGACCTGCAGGCATACTACGAGCACCAAACCGAGCAGATGGAACTCCATACAGAGTGGGAGGAAGAAAGGGAAAGGCGTCAGCGAGAGTCGTCGGCCAACGATTAGCTCGCAACCCTCTGTCAATGATAGGCCTGCCCACGCGTGCAGCATTCGCCAACAGCCGTCCCGCCGGAAGCATTCTGCATAGCGTCCTTCACGCGGGTAACCACTTCTACAAGTTGATACCCCGGGTGCACTTCAATGAGCACGCAGCCGTACTTGTTGCAGATGCTTCGCTTTCGGGCGTCTCGCTCTTGCTGAAGCGCGAACGCTCCATCTCCGCCAAAGAATTCGACGGGAGTTGAATGCTGAGCCCCTTGGTACTCGATCGCAATTTTGTGGTCGGGAAGAAAAATATCGAGGCTCTGTGGTGCAAGCCAACCCGGCCGTGCCTGATGCACTATCCTTTCGTACGGGAATGCGGCCTGTACTTGACGCAGGAGTGCCATTTCTGACACCCATCCCTCTCCGACTCGGGGAACCTTCGCACCGTCTCGAGCGGCATTTTCGGCGTCCCGGGTGAGAGTCTGACATAGGCCGAAAAGGAGGGCAAAGTGCGGGCCCCACGCGACCCAGGGGCCTGGCCAATGAATTGGTTCCTCATATCCGGGGAACCGCTCGAAGGCTCGAGGTGGTTTCTGGTCGGCGATCTTCTCACGCGCCTCGGAGAGAAAATATCGCACATCTTCTCCCGTGTAGCGCAGCAGGACATCTTCTTCGACACTGGCTGCCACTTCTTGCAATGACTTGTCAGCGGTCACTCGACGCCAAAAGTCTTCCAGGAGGCTCAGTCCATGAACAGCCTGGAAGTTATCGAGACGTGACTGCAGCGCATCCATGAGGGCGCCCGTGTGCCGTAGGCCTTTCCTGGTGATCCTCCACTCTCCCCACCTGAGCACTTGCTGCGCTGTCAGTCGAGGTCGGCCAAGGTGGGCCGAGAGAGACAAATGGTGCGACGGACTTATCCACACGCCGAGCGCAGCGTAACCGGCAGCAAAGTCCCCCTCAAGAAAGTAGAAGTCAGCTAACACGTCCTTTGCGTACAAGGGGAGATCCGAGTCGTGATAAGAGCTAACGAGGAATTCCAGTGTGCACCTAGCTTTTATCGGATTCTTCCGACGTTCGTCTAATAGGTCGTAGAGCAGCACCAGCCCATACCCCGACTGCCCCTGTACATCCACAGGGTCGCCGGCGAGCAATGAGGGCAGAAAGACACGGCGATAGAAAGAATTCTGCAACCGGTTCATGGTCGGTCGATCCGAGCCGGTGTCGAACTTCGGAACTCGCCGTGCCACCGTTGCGGTGCCTGCGAGCATGGGTTTGTCATGTCCATGCGATTCAATGACGTTACTGGAAGAGCTTCCCCCAGCATCCGTATCGATCAACGCTGTATCGGGCATCGGGCCTGGACTTCCCTCGCTCACGCTGACCGGTTCCTATTTCGGCGACGGAATGCCGACAGCCGGATATCGCTTCGATCCGTTGTAACTTTTTTCGCCAAGGACAATCCTCGATTCAGGGGACGAGCGCGCCAATTCATATAGTGACATCTGAACTCTGACACGATCGGAGTGACAGGTCACGCGATCGGCTAAAATCGTGTCTCTCAGAGATTAGCCAGTATCCTTTTTACCAGCCGTCGCTTCTCCGCCTCGCCCCGCATGGCCTCGTCGCTGTTTCGTCTGGCGGATTTCCCGTGACACAAAACGGCAAGTCTTTGCACACCCCAACGGAATCGCCCTAACCCGTCATGCACACCGGCAGAGCTCTGTCAGCCTCATCGCAAGCCCTTTCGGCGCCTACGCTTTGATTCGCAATGCCATCGACTCAGCGGCTAGTGCCCTTTGGCTTCTCGAACCTGCAAACGGCATGCTCAGGATAAAGCGGATGATTGCCCTGCAACTTGATGAAGTGGAGAGGGTAACCCAATTCAAGCTGACAATGGAGCAACCCGTCCAGCCATGGAAGCGCAAAAAACTGAGCCGGTTGCAAGAGGCGTTCGAGGGTGCGGGTATCAATGGAGTTATGTCGCGCAAACAGGATCTGCCGACCATGACGACGATTCCCCGCCAGATTGAGAGGCATCATAGCAAGAAAATCGTTCTCCCATGGCTCGCTGCCTGACAGACGGCCAGCGGACACGCACACGGCAAGCTCTGTCTAAGGCCGCATCGCATGACCTGAAGGAAGTAACCGGTACACGCACGGAAACTGGCGCGCAGTACCGGGTAACGAGTCGCTATGGAATGCTTGCGTAGTTGTTGCTGGAGTCGGTGATGCTGATCGAAACTAGGGCACGCGTTAAGTGTCGCTTGCGAGTGGTCGACAGCTGAAATTTGGCAGGACACAGGGAAAGTATGGAAGGCTAACAGGTGGCATTGACGACCATCATGCCGATTTCCTTCTTTCCCGCCGACTCCATCAGATTGCGTTTCGCCATATCGCGCACGTCCTGGGCTTGAGCCCTTAGGACATCCGCAAGCGGGGTTCCGCGTTCAACAGCAACGGTGATCCCATCGACGAAGCGGACCAGCGCAGGCAAACGGGTCCGGTGTGAAAACTCCTGCAATGCCGTCAGCACCGGCGTGCCCGAGCGGGTCTGTGCAAGTACCACCGCAAATTCCTGAGCCAGCTCGCCGTGAGCGCTGCGACAGATTCTTTCCAGTGCACCGGTCGCGCTTTCCCCGGCGCTGACTGCAAGTGCCATCAACTCCGCCAAACTCGGGAATTCCGCCAGCATCTTTGCCTCGCGGCGATGTATCTGGGCGGTCAATAGATGGTCCCGCAGCATGAACCCGCCAGTGGCCAACCCAACGGTCAGAATCACCGCAAGGACCGGATCCAGCGAGCCTCCTGCCGCCGTCGTAATCATCCACGCGATGCCGATGAGGAACCCAGCGACCGCCCACAGCAATTGCTCGGCGCGAAAATCGACCGTGCTCTGCTTGCGTCCGGCTTGCAGCAACCGCTTCGATAACAAGGTCGAACCGAGATTGAATGTTCCCAGCCATGCGACCGAGTCACGGAGCACCGGTCGGAAAATTCGCTCCAAGGGACCGAACGGCGTGACATTTCCTGGTCCGCTGTCCAAGAGGCGCGATTTCATCTCTATCGCCTTCAGCTGTGGCGCAATACGATCGGCAAATTTCGTTGGCCGGAAGAACGGCAACCGCGTAGCCGTCAGCCACAGACCCATTCCCAGGGCAATGCCGATCAACACAGTGAATGCCGCCGTGTGGTTCATCGGAGCACCCGCTCCTCTTCGGGGAGCGATCCAATGCGCAGCATGAGGCGATAGCACACCAGCGACACGACTAGACCGCCCAGCAGCACGGCCGCCCCGGCCGCGGTGTTGTAGGCCGCCACCGCTTCGGGCCTCGTGGCCAACAGCATCAAGATGATCCAGGGCGCAGCAACGGCCAGCCGGGCAGCGTTAACCGTCCATGACTGGCGCGCCTCGAGTTCGCTGCGGGTCCGTGCGCTGTCGCGGAGAAAGTCCGCCAAGGTCCCGAGCAACCTGCCTAAGTCGGTGCCGCCAACCTCTCGCGTCATGCGCAGCGCTTCAACGATGCGATCAGCCACGGGGTCCGAAAGCCTGGCTTTGAGCCGTTCCAACGCATCGTCGAAATGCCCGCCTGCCCGATAGTCGGTGGCGAACGCGCTGAAGGCCGGCCGCAACTCCACCGGTCCGCGCGTTCCCAGCTGAACCAGTGCCTCGGGCAGGGACAGGCCCGCCCGGATCGCCGACCGAAGATGGTCGACGACGTCCGGCCAGATTTCGCGTAGGGCGGCGGTACGGCGGCGCGCCCTCCAGCGAACGAGAACGAGCGGGAGCCAGCCTCCGAACAATCCGAAACAGGCTGCGATCGGGCCCGACGCCGTCAGGGCAAAAACGATCAGGAAAGTAGCCGCGGCCATTCCCACGCAGCTGGCCAGGAGCGCCTTCGACGAGACCTTCTCGATACCGGCCTGATTGATCACGAGCTGGAGCCGGCTGAGCCGCTTCTGCCTTGAGGGCCTGCCCGGCGGTTTTTCCCAGCAAGACCACCAGATCAAGAACAAGCCGACACCGCCTACAAGTCCCGCCGCCGCCGTCATGACACGGGTTCCAGCAGCTGCATCACTTCGTATCCAGCCGCATAAACTTTTCCTCAGCCGGACTCGCGGAGGGACTGACCTCCAACTGGCCGCCCTGCCGGCTGAAAACGGTGGACGTCTCGATGATGCCGTTCTCAACTCGGCGGCCCAGCGAGACGATCTCCACGACCTGTCTCTTGCCGTCAGGCCGGCGGGCACAATGGACGACGAGGTCGATGCACGATGCCACCGTAGGAACCACGAACGCTGACGAGATGTTCTGGCCCGCCAGCAGCGGCAGCGTACAAATCTTGGTAATGGCGTCGTGAGCACTATTTGCATGGACTGTGCACATCCCAGGCATGCCGGGCAATCTTCAGACACGGTACAGCGATCGACGGGACAGGTGGGCAGGAGCCGAGACCGACCGGGTAGCCTAACAGGGGAAATGACGATGCCCCTACGGCCTGTAGGGGCATCGTTGTTGCGGCGGTCGGTGGCTAACGAACGCGCAAAGAAACCGAGGTCTTGGCGGCAGGCTTGTATCCGGACAGCGATCCGGTGATGCGCACGCTGACCCGTTTATCGCGGTCACTCCGAGTGAGCTTGTAAGTCTTGCCGTTCGCGCGTGTGATCGTTTTGCCATTACGCAGCCACTGGTACCGGACGGCTGCCTTCGGTTTAAACGGCGCATGCGAGGCGGTTAGGCGGGACCCAACGCGCGCTGTGCCCTTGGCCTTGATAGACGGGGCTGATAGGGCCCCGTAGGCGACGGGCCGGGTGACCGCGGAGATTTTGGTCAGTGTTGCGAAGCCCGCCCGTGAGCCGGTGGTGCGCACGCTGACCCGTTTGCCGCGGTCCGATGCGGTAAGCGTGTACGTCTTGCCGGTCGCCTTGGAGATAGCCTTCCCGCTGCGCAGCCACTGGTAACTCACTGTGGCTCCCGGCGTGTAGGAACCGTGGGAGGCCGTGAGGCGCTTGCCGACCTGGGCTGTGCCGGAGACCTTTACGGTGGGCGCTTTTAGGGCCCCGTAGTCGACCGGACCGGTTGCCGGAGTAAAGATGGACATTTCTTCGGTGTAGCCGCGCTTCATGGCATGGATCCAGGTACTCAGGCGGGCCCCGCGGTCGGCGGCGACCGGGGTGTAGGTTCTGCCCTGCGCGCCGCGGATCATCTGGCCGTTGCGAAGCCACTGATAGGAGACTTCGTCTTCGCCCACTGGCGTTCGGACACCGTGGTTTGCCGTCAATGGGGAGCCGACCCGGGCCACGCCCGAAATACTGGGAGGAGTGGTGTCAAGAGTGGCGAGACCGATCTCGCGCCCGTTACCCTCCACCGTGACGGGCTGCAGCCCAGGCTTGCTGCCCGTGACGCGGACGTTGACCCCGTGATGGACGTCTTTGAACGTGGCGGTATAGGTTGCTGAAATGGCACCGGTGATCGGATACCAGTCCCGGTACCACTGGTAGGACAGCTTCACGCCGTCGCCCCAGCCCGCAGGGACGGCTGTCATGGTCGAACCGAATATGCGATTGCCGGTAATGGAGACGGAACCGGCACGGACCCGCCCTTGAACGGGGGTGGTGGGGGCGCTGGTTGCGAAGGTCTGGGCCCTGCCACGGGACCAACCCTCGACGGTCAGAGTGATCTTGTGCCCGACGTCTTCGGACTTAAGGGTGTAGCTGGGCCTGTCGGCGGCGTAGAAGTCCCCTCCCTCGTCCGGCTCGTGGATGGGCAGGCCGTCGCGGTACCACTGGTACTCCAGGACGGGCGGGGTCGGAGACCATCCCTCTACAAGAGCCGACAGCGTCGAACCTTCGGCGGCGGTTCCTACAACCTTGGGTGCCGGAGCTACGTCGAACTGCGCCGCTGTAATGACCGGGTTGTCGAAACGGAAGGACATAGTCTTGAAGTTGAGGTTGTGGTGCTCGGTGGGAGCCACGCGCCCGTCCCGGGCTACGCTCCCATCAGGGTAAAACGTTGCCGTCCCTTGTGTTGCGTACATGTCCACCTTTACTAGGCGGTATAGCCCGGGCAGCATGAAATCGTCGGTCGGGTTTCCGGTGGCATTGCCGGAGTTGCTGCCTGTGGAGTTGTTCGGTGACATCCATTGGGCTAGGTATTCACTCTGGCCGGGTCCATCGTAGACAAAAATGATGTGCCTGGCGGTGGTGTCGCTGGTGGCCCAGCCCGCTTGAAGGTACTCGTATGGGCGATACACATTGCGTTCTGGTGTTAGGCCGGTCAGGGTTATGGGTCCAGTTCCGGTGGCCGTCACATCCTGAGTGGACGTGCTGGCCGCCATGGAAGCGTCGGCAGGCGCCACCGGCGCAAGGACCACGGACAAGACGGCAAGTACCGCCAGAGCGCGCGGCAGCAAGGTTTGTTTCACATTTTCCCCCAACGTGACCTGCCGGGCACCGTCGCCCAGCTGCTCACATCCTATAGGGCTCCCAAACGGGCTCAGCGGGTGGGAACTGCGTCGTGGTGCGCGGTGAACGTAGATAGTGCCTAATGCTGAGAGCCCGCTAATTCCTCAGACACAGTCCAAGCAGGTCCATCCCGTAGCACGGAAAGGACCATTCGGAGCGTCCTCGCATCGATTGGGATCCTCCGAGCACCGCCTTAATGATCAATCAACCTTCCTGCGTGGCCGTCGACGTAGGTTCGCACGAGCCCGGCGTCAGTCGCAACCGTCCGAAGTGGGCCGTACGCTACGGGTAGTCTCTGGGCTGCCGCCCAGGCACATGACCACTTTCGATCTGCCACAGGAGGGCACTATGACCAAGCCGTCGGGTACGGGCAGGGGACGACCGCCAGGGGATCACTACATCGTCAACGCCGACTACGCGACTATGACTGGGGACTGCAAAACGCACGGGCCTGGAGTGCCCATTAACGCCGGAGGCCGGTGCCTCCAGTGGACGCGGGAGCAACACCGAGAGTACCGGATGGTCTATGACGTGTCGGGTCGGCTCAACGACACGCCCATCCACTACA
The DNA here is from genome assembly GCF_022637435.1 of Arthrobacter sulfonylureivorans. Lineage (NCBI taxonomy): Bacteria > Bacillati > Actinomycetota > Actinomycetes > Micrococcales > Micrococcaceae > Arthrobacter > Arthrobacter sulfonylureivorans. Next base: position 1,465,312 of record NZ_CP093326.1, on the reverse strand, counting down.
TATCGAACGCGGACTATGACGCCAGGATCGGCGACTGCTTTGTATGCGGCCCCGGCGCACGACTGGACTCGCAGGGCCGATGTGCGGTTGCGAAGCTAGCCACACAGCGCCGCTCGTTGAAGTGGTACTACTACCCACTCAACGACGGCACGATGACGAAACTGCCCGTGGACGAACGCGACAAACTGCTTGCCGACAGCCACTGCTTCGTGTGCAGGGGCGACGAGGAACTGCATGTGGACCATGACCACGAAACGGGCGAAATCCGCGGGGTGTTGTGCCGCATACATAATCACATGATAGGGGAATGCCAAGGACGACACTGAGGCTCTGCGCCGAGGGGCCATCTACCTCGACAACTTCTATGAGTCAGGCATCGAGTACATTATTTAGGCTTCCAAAAGGCGCGGCCAGAGCACGGCCGCGAGCTGGGTGGATGCTCGGGGCCAGCGGCTCGAGATGTAGAAAATAGACCTCGATTCCGAAAGTCCTAATCGTCCGTGAGGGATGCGAACAACCTATGAACATCACCGTCATCTGCCCGCTTGGAGAACGATTCTTCCCTCCAATCTTCATCGGAACCATTGGCCTCTTCTTCTGCCTCGTCCACCGCGACCAATGCGCTCATGTATTCGCTTGGCTCCTCGAGACCGAGGTCCTCTAATAAATCCCGCCAGCTCTCCACTTCATCCCTCAACTCGTGCAGGTCGCTCCTACTAGGAATCGACTCCCATTCAGAGACGGCAAATGCTTCGGCTTCCTCCCTCACCGAAGTCATTGTGAGCGGCGATGATACGGATTCGAAATCGTCAAGCTCCCCGGCTTCGATCGACGACACTAGCGAGAACATGGCATAGAAGTCTTCCGGTGCGGCATTCGGTCCGAAGCTAATGAAATCAGCGGCGGCTTGGACAAGATTCTCACGCACAGCAGAATTGAGCGGGTCATCTAGCAGTAAGAGTGTGGATAGTAGTGACGACGCCTGTTCCTTCGAGCCCCTTTTTTCCGACCAAGCCATTATGAGAGCATCGACCATCGGGACAAAATCTAACTCGCCATGCCCTGACTCGGCGCTTCGGGCCATAACCAGCAAGTTATTCAGGTGAGACTCTTCAACGGACTTTTTCCATGTCGCAAGAACTCCGGGGATTACTTGGCGAATATACTTGTGGAGCATCGAGTCCAGGATCATCTGCAACGCTCGTCTATTCGGTGTAGAGCTACGCGGGGCCATTGAGATCGCTGTCAACCACGGCGACGGGCGCGTAACTTTGGCTGTAGAATGATCATTGGCGTGGTTCCAAAGCACCAGAAGGCGGTCGTATCCACTAGGTCCGATTAGGGTTTCAACCACCTCTCGAATGACGAGCAAATGTTCCAAAACCGCGTCTTCTACACCAGGGTTGGCAAACCTTACAGTCTCGACTTCACGCCATTTTCTGATCTCTAAAGCTGAGCCTTCCAGCCCTCTCATTGCGGCATCAAAGGACTGCCCCCTCTGGAGATCCTTTCCACCCGTTACGTAAAAGCGTTCCAACTTTTCCAGGTCGCATTGTCCCCGCTCTAAGGCTAAAAATGCGAGGATAGTTCGCTGCCCGTGCGTCATGTGCTTGGTTAGCTGGACTCTCCAAAGTTCCCGCGGGTCTTCCAAAGATTCCACTAGGAACTCGGCAATGTTTTCGGCCTCGACCTCGTTCTCCAATGCCAGGCCGACAGCTGACTCTACAGCCCGTGGAGTGAAGTTCTCACTGTCAATCATTTCCGTATATCGGCGTGATTTTACAATTGCGGCCTTGTGATCTTCGGACAAAACAGAAAAGTAGAGATGATTATAAAGAATGTGAGCCTTATTGGCTTTAGTGTATGACGCCATTTTGAAAAAGTATTCGGCGTGTTTTACATGGGGACTATCCAGCGGCTCGTGAATCTCCTTGGCCTGTTCCAGAATGTAGTGTCTCGTCGTCATTAAAAATCGTTTCGAGCTGGTATTCGAGACTGATCTTATGAAGTGCGATAAACGACTATCTTCATTTTTGCCCAGTTTTTCAAGGCCAGTTGTTCTGCCTAGAAAATCGTCATAGAGGAATATTTGCTTGCGATCTTTCATATAGAGCTTCTGCGCTTCATTGAAGTTCTCGCTGACCACGATCGGCTCGAATCCCCGATCAACGTAGTAGATCAACAGCATGTTGGCGAGCGTTGTCTTACCCACCCCTGCTGGACCACTAATAATACATACGTGTTGGCTTTCGAGGATTTGTCTTACTGCCTCAACCCCACTGTTGTCGACAAAGGTTCGAGCCGTTCGCTCAAGTTCTTCAAGATAGACATCCGTCTGGGTGTATATTTCATTATGTAGCACACGCTCGAGCACCGCGGTACTGTTCAACCATAAGCGAAAGTGGCTTTTCTCGACCTCAGGGTAGTCGCGCAGAAGTGACGCAATATCGTTGGCAGCATATATGTCAGATTCACTGGCAATAAGAGGATGCAAGGCATCCTTCAATTCTGTCTTTTTCGTGGATGTCATTGAGACCGTGGTGGCAAGTACATATTGCTTGGCGTTGATCTTTAACGCCACGCCACGTTCGGCAATCATTTTCGATTTCAGCTTATCGAAACCACTTCGCTCATAGTGCTTACACTGAATAATTAGATCAGGATTCCTCTTTGATCCATGGCCTATATACCGCACATCTATGCCGCCGTCACGTCCGACAGGAAATGTCTCTAGATGAGCGTTGAACTTCCTAGCGAGCAAGTCTCTTACGAGGTTCTCAAAATCATAAGGCGATAGGTTTTCGAACTGGCTCACAGGCGGTCCTAGCTTAGGGTTTCGTTGCGTCAGGCTGGATATGCTCTCACGATTTTAGCCGTTCGCTTCGCTTGCAAGTCACTCCTAGACGATCGATCAAGCGCAACTTCGGCCTCTGCTTCTAGCCAAATTAGAGAGCCGGACCAGTTCGAACGGTGGAGCGCGGTCCAGCGCTTAAGGGTATTCCCTGGTAGAGGCGGCGCCTGCCAGCTTATCGGCATAGGGACGGAATAGCCGAGGGCAGAAACCCCGGTAGAGGCTGAGCGGTCGAAACGCTTGTATTTACGAGTTTCCCATCGCCCAGACCTGTTCTGCTCGGTCGCGGTCGCAGCCACGTTACTCTAAACTCACGGGCGTGCCCCTTGAATATTTCGAAGAAACCGATCCCTCCGAGATCGAGTACAGCAGCTATATATCGCGCCTGCTGAAGCGCGTGGACAACCTCAGTCTCACGGTTGAAGAGCGTGTCAATGCGGAACCAGGATCAAAGCTGGCGACCGATGATGCCCGATCACCGCATTACTCAGTTTCGAGCTATGGCTATAGCCAGATCCTTATCGCCCTCGGATGTCTGGAATCGTTGGGGCACATGATCCTCCGAGAGGACGAGGAAACTGTATCCGTCACCGCCGGCCCGTATGGTGCCTATGCGCTCGTGCGAAACGCTTTAGATTCCGCTGCATCTGCGCTTTGGCTACTCGAACCTCTCAGCTCCACTCTTAGGGTCAAGAGAAGAATCGTGCTCGAAGTTGATGAGGTGAAGAACGGGGCGGCGCTGCGCCAGTCTCTCGACCGGCCATGGGAGAAGTGGAGGGGGCGACGATTCGCTCGTATGCAGGAAGTAGCGAACCTTGCTGGTCTTGCCGAGTGGGACCCTCTGAGTAAGTCCGAAAGGTTGCCGACAATGACGGCTGTTCTGAAATCCCTTGAACGTCACCACCAGAACGCCGTCATGCCATGGCTGTCGGCGTGGCAATTAGCTAGCGGTCATGCTCACGGGAAGCTATGGGCCCAGGTTGTCTCGCACCAATTGAATGAGATAGCCGAGACCAGAACAGAATCGGGAGCCACCTTTAAGGTCAGCATTCAGTTTGCCGTGCTGGCAGCTCTGCTGTTGGAAGCCGTCCAACTGATCGAGACAGCGTGTGCGCGTTACATGGAGCTCAGCAGCGGCTCCGAATTAGGGCGGGGAAGTAGAGAGGAGAACTTGCCCCACTAAAGCTTCGTGCCTTGCCCGCCTCTTGCGAATTGCGCAACGAGCTCGCTTACGGGAGAGCTTAGAGTCGGGCTAGGCTCATCCTTGTTCTCCGGTGAGGAGCCAAATACACGAGCGGCAAAAGCAACTCGCATCTGGTCCCTCAGGCTCTCGTCGTTCACAGGAGCTAAATAACCATCGAATGTGAGTAGCTGGACCTTTATGGTTCCAGCCCAGGCGCTTAGAGTTCTGTGATGCGCGGCCTGACGCCCGAGATAGGTGGCAAGCCCGAGCATCCCAGCGAGCAATGCGATTCGGAACACGGCGTGTCCCGTCTGAGCGTTCTCTCCTGGACCGAGGAAGTAGGAAGAGACTACTGCCGCTATCACGGTCACGACGGTCCAGAAGCGGTACTTCTTCGCCGCCGCACCCTCTTTTAAGGCGAGGTCATCGAACTGGGCGGTCAATTTCGAACCTGCCGAGAATCCCGCTGCATTGCGCGCATCGTCAGCCGCCTTCTGCGCATCTCTCACCGCTTCTTCCGCAAGTCGCGTTGCGACACGCAAGCGATGGGCCAGCTCCAACCCCTCCATGCGCTGCAACAACAAGTTAACGGTTCGCCATTCAAGCTGGGCCTGCGCGTAGTTGGTGTTCGCCTGACTTTCGCTCCCCATAACCTTAGCGGCCCTCTCCACCGCCCTCTTGCGCACCTTTTTCAAGTAGGCTTGGAGAGTGCCGAGCAGGACACCGCTCCACACATCGATGTTTGCTGAATTGAACTCACGAATGGCCTGAGCCAACTGATCTACAGCCGTCCGATGATCCGAAACTGACTGTTCGTCCGACAGCACCGTAGTGACGAACAAATCGGCGAACTGAAAATCTTCGCTGAGCACGTCCCACCAAATTCGTAGCAGTTCGTCAACGCGTTGGTTTGCCAACGGGTCTTGCATGATCAGGACGTCCGTTGCTTCTTTGTACGCGCCGGTAAGGGATTTAATCCCTTCTTCGAAATCCATTCGCTGCATGCTCTCATTCACGCGTTCATTTGACCACGAATGACCGTCGAAAGGTGCTGGGACCCACCGACGGTTGCTGATGGCATTCCCCGCTCGCGGACGATCAGAGAAACGCTTGGATCAATCCTGTTCCTCAAGTGATTTACATCTCACCCGAGGGTTGGCCAATGTGTTCCAATCGCGCAACGGCATTTCCCTAGTTTGCAGGGAAGTCGGCGCCATTAGGGTTCGAATTAGCTGCGCTCTAACAAAAGTGACGCAGCTCACAGTGACTTTGTTGGTCCTACTGTGATTTCAGAACGGACGCTGCCTTCGCTCCCCTGGTCAGGCTGCCTACTGCCGGAGCGAGATCTGCATCTGCTGTGTCCTTCGCCGACTGAAACGGACTATTCAAGATGACAGCACCGCCCCCTTCACCTCGACAGGGCCCACCACCCACCGCCACCAGGGCCTCTCCCGGCTCCTCCTGGTCCACCGGCAAATCGATACATTCAGAGCGATTAGAAGTGTTCACCATGCAGGACGCGATACAACTTGATAGGCCTACCTGGCTCGTCGAGGGCCTCGTCTCCTCCTCCCTTACGCTGCTCAGCGGCAAACCGAAGTCCGGCAAGAGCGGCTTGGTCCAAGGTCTAATAGCCGCCATCTTACGGAATGAGCCATTCTTGGAACGCCCTGTACTTAGGGAAGTCCGTCGCATCATAGTTGTGGGCACGGACCCTGATGCTGTGATCGAGTACCGAGATCGATTACTTGACGCAGGAGTAACTGTTGAGGAAGCCGGCGATCGCCTAGTCATAGTCAAGGCCCTGCGGCTGAACGCGGAACTGTGTCGATTAGTCGCCGAAGAATTGAGACCGGCCGCTGGGGACGTCGTAGTTCTGGATCATCTTTCTGACATGGAAGGCGACTTTAACTCGCAAGCCGACGTAGCAAACGTGTTCGGCAACATAAGAGCCGCCACTGGGGAGGCGGCTGTGGTAGTTCTAGCCCACTCGAGCACGGCAGTTGGTCAAAATGGGTTCTCGTCGAAGAAGCCGTTGGGCTCCACCGTCATTGAGGGCAAAGCCAGATGGATTATCCACCTCGAACCGCGGGGAGCGAGTCAACGAATATTGACCACCCGAGGCAACAGTGGCCGGGGTGAAGTCCTTCGCTTGGAAACAGGTGATCACGCCGCTGATTTTCTTGTTGGGTCCGTTGAGACGCCAGAAGAAGCGCAGATTGCTGGTCGTCGAAGCAGAAACAAGTCCACGCTGGAGAAGAGGGCCGAACAGTGCCGATGGTATGAGGCGAATTGTAAAGGCTTAAGTAAGGCTGAAGCGAGCCGACGGCTATCAAAGGAGTTCGGCGACACCATGAACACGTGGGCCAATCGACTCACTCCGTCAGGCTGGCTAGGGCAAATGTTGGCTCGAAGATGATACTCACCGCCTCACTGCCTCACCCCTTATAGGTGAAGGAGACCTCCACCTAATCCCACTTTGTATTTCCTGGGTTACCCGCGTAAAGCGGTAACCCTCAGCCTTGGCGAAGGGGATAGTTCTGCAGCACTAGCCCTCCGCTTGGGCTGCGGGCTTTCACATCGCATACACGAACACCCCGTATGGATTTCATGCGCAGAGGAAATCCAGCCACGGCCGTCGCACCACCCAAACTATCAGGAGCCGAGGAGACATGCCGCAACCCACCGATACCGACAAACAACGCTTCCTCTCAAAAGTGGAGGGAGACTGGGCAACAGGATGTTGGAATTGGAACGCTGCCTCTCACAATCGGTATGGCCGCTTCAAGTTCCGCGGACGATCTTGGCTAGCCCATCGTTGGGCGTGGGCCTACATCGCTGAGCTTGACCTGCCTGAAAAAGAACTAGACCATATCTGCCGCAACACGCATTGTGTCCGCCCCGGACACCTTCAGCCTGCATCCGGGGAAGTAAACAAAGAACTCCACCAGCTACGCCAAGTATGGTCACAACACTACAGCGAAGTTCTTGTCGCCCCAGTAGCACCTCGAAGCATTGCAGAAGTTATGGCCGCCGTGCAGTTTGCCCTGCCCAACGTCTTCCAGATTTCGCCGTTGTTTCATTCCCCGAGGCACGTCGGCTTCGATGATCCTCGAGTTCAACACTTGCGAAAACTATGGCGGCCGCGTTGAGCCGTACCCCATCGTGGCACCGACACTGCGGATGAGCTAGCGGCTGACGGCATTCAATTGTCCACAAGGTGTGGAAAACTTTCTATTCCGTACGCGTCATTAGGCGCTATCACCACCGGTCCCGCTGGCGCGTGCCCGAAGGGGTGCACCCCCACCCCTGTCGCAGTGGATACCCGTACGCTTCCGTGGCCGCCATGTACGGGCGGGCGGGGTAGCCCCCTGATGAAGGGCTACCCCCCACCCGGCTAGGGACCGACCCACCGGAACGCACAGCCGCTCACCGTAAAGCCAGCGGCGCTGGCTGGGACAGTTATGCGGAACTGCGGAGCCACGCTAATGAAGTTGTTGGCGATGATGTTGCCGCTGGCATCGGACACCTCCCAGTAACAGTCTTCTACTTTTTTACCCTGAGACTGCCAAGTGCCGGGCACGACCTCCTTGCCAACCAAATAGGAACCTCCGCCAACGAGCTTCCCGCTTTCACGGTCCTTGTCGAGGGCTTTCTGTTCCTTCGCGGCAGCCAAGCCCTCGGCGATACTCTTCTTGATCTTCTTCTTCTTCGGGTGATCCGGACAGAGCATTACGGCTCCGGCGGCTTCGTCTGCTTGGTTCTTACCCACCGTTCCCGTGATGGGAATTCCCGTCATCTGGGTGCAAATCTCGTACAGGGTTGTGATGTCAACCGGCCCTGGCTCCGAGCCGTAAGCCTTCTTCAGTGCCTTCTTCTCGGTATCGGTGAGCTCTCCACGCAGAGATAGCTCGGCTTCACAGCTCAGATCCCCACTGACCTGAATTTCATCCCATACCTCACGGAGACTTTCGAAGGTCCACTCATTCTCGTAGTCCTCGTCGTCGCAGCTATACGTGACGGTATAGGCGTTTACTACCTCTGAGGGCGGTGCTGTCGTGGAATCTGCGCGCGCACCTGCTTTATTGCTGTTCACTACAATCAGGGTTATCCCCCCAGCGCCTGTCAGAGGCCTTCCAGCTCGTGGGAATTGCCCGACGACCATCCATTCGGACTCAGCTGCAGGCGTGGAGAGCTTGTAGTCGTCGATGCCGGCATCGGCCATAGCCGCTCGGGCCTCGGCAACCGTCTTGTCTACAACGGACGGCATGGTGTCTGCGGCAGGAGTGGCAGTGCTCTGCACCTCGGCAGCGCTCTGCCCCTCGGCCGGGTTCTGCCCTTCAGAAATGTTCGGAGCGCAGGCGGTCAGTGTGAGCGCCACGGCGGCGACGAGCGCAGATGCTTTCTTCAATTCTTGATTCCCCCAGGTGATTTGTCAGAGTTGTTGAATCATTCAACCACCACTTCCTAAAACTAAAGGCGATCTTTTCACTCTAAGGCCACCTGCCTCGCAACCTGTAAGTTCTGAGACACATCAGTTATGAGACAGGTTGTCCACCAGAACGACCACCCAATGTGTCTCGCTTGTATGTCTCGCAAGTAGTTGTTACCGTCTCTGTACACAGACACGGTTACGAGACACTTGAAAGCAAGGGCAAGCGATATGGGAAAGCTGATTGGCTACGCGAGAGTGTCAACCAAAGCACAAGACACCGACCGTCAGGAACAAGACCTGCTGGCCGCAGGTGTGCGCCGCGATGATTTGTACGTCGACCATGGCATTAGCGGGGGCAAAGTGTCTCGCCCGGAATTGGACAAGGCGCTGGCCGCGCTGCACGACGGCGACACGTTAGTCATTACAACGCTGGATCGCCTCGGCCGGTCCACCCAGAACATGCTGGCACTTGCCGACGACCTCAAGGGTCGCGGCATCGGACTCCGCGTTCTCAACCTTGGTGGTGGGGATGTGGACACCAAAACACCTACTGGGCAGATGGTCTTCACCGTCATGTCCGCGCTGGCGCAAATGGAGCTGGACATCAAACGCGAGCGCATCAATGACAGCGTGAGCAAGCGCCGGGCTGCGGGCAAGGATCTTGGCGGGCGGCGAGAGCAGTTCAGTGACCGGCAGATCCGGAACGCCAAGCGTTTGATCGACGGTGGCCAGCCCGCCGCACAGGTAGCCCGTGACATGGGCATGTCCCGAGCAACGCTCTACCGGAGGATGGAAGCACTCACTTCCTAGCAGGGTAAAGCGCACGGGCCCGTTGCCGGCACAGAGGGTTATGCATGTCAACTGTGGGGGCTTAGTCCACCCTTCGGACACCTTCGGCAATAGAAGCTACTACGGGCGTCAGAGCGGGGAGGGCTTCAGGAAGGATACTCCTCTTCGAGCGCTGCAAAGCGCTGGCGGTCCGGCCGACGTGGATCGTAAGTGGAACCAACTCGACTGTCTATCCAGCGCCGCACCATGATGTGCGAGGGCTCGAACATATCGTCCGGAGCATTGGGCACGTCGAGCGTTGTGCGCGGAAGATCCAGAATCTCGGAGGCGGTGAGTGTTCGTCTGGCTTCCCTTTTGCTCTTGACGTGGACACTAACGGTGTCCGGGTCGAAGACACGGCTTGATCCTTTGTCGTGGCTGTGCAGCACGATATGCAATCGGGAACGAATGAAGTCCCGGCGGTCATCCAGGGGAAGGGCAAGCCATGCGTTCAACCGCTGATGGACGTTCGCCATCTCCGTATTGAACGCTTGGAGGGGGTCCAGCTCTTCCCCCCGGCCCAAGCCAAGCGCGGCCAACTGTTCTTCCAGCCCGGCACGTTGACGACGGATTGCTTCGTTGAAGGCCGCGATCTTGGAGGGCAGCATTTCGCCAAAGGCCAGCAGCCTGCCTCCCTCCTCCTCCCGCATACGCAGCGCCTCAAGCTCGGCCCGCAGCCGCTCGGCACGCGCCAGAACATCCGGATCCTCGGGCTCCTCCCTATATGCCTGCCCCAGCAGGCGCATGATCCAGATCTCCACAACGGCGTCCACGTACTCTTCCCGTTTCCCTACGTGACCAGGGCCTTTGGCGGGACAGCGGTAAACGGTGTACTTGGGCTTAGCGCCGGTCTCCTTGTCTGCACGACCGGTCACGGTGGCTGAGCGCACCGGCTCTCCGCACTGACACTGCGCAATCCCTGCCAGCAGATGCGCAGCCTTATTTGACTGCGAGCGCCTGCGTTCCGGAGCCTTCAGCACGGTGCACACACCGCGCCAAACGTCCTCGGAAACAATGGGAGGAATCTTGTCGCGACTCATGATCTCGCCGTTGAACTCATATAGGCCCGCGTTCCGAGCCCGCAGCAGCACTTGTCGCAACTGTGCATACCCCCAAGGCTTCCCTACGGAGGTCAGCAGCGGCCCTCCTTCCCGGTCTGGATCGTTCCAGTCACGGATGATGGAGCCCAGTGATCGTCCGGCAAGCACGTCATGGTGAGCGGACGCGAGCGCGTCCGCTTCCACGCGATCCAGCACCAGCCGCTTGCCATCTATCTGCCAGCCGAAGGGACGGGCACCGCCCTGCCACTCGCCCGCCTGGGCTTTTTGCAAAGCCTTGGCCCGTGCACGTTCACGTTTTGTGTCCGACTCAAAGCGAGCGACCTGCCCCATGATGCCTGCCCGCAGCAACCCGTCCGCCGTCGACAGATCAATCTCGCCACCGGCTGTAACGGCGTACGTAAGGATCGGAGACGCTCCGCGCTCTCCCCGGCAGACGTTTGCGTACTCCTCTAATTCAATTGGCTGGCGGTGCAGCCGGTCCATCCGCCAGCACACCACGGCCTCGGCCGACCCCGCCCGCAGCCGCTCCAGCATTGCCTCGTAGGATCGGCGGCGGCGGCCGCTGAATGCGGAAACGTCGTTGTCACTGAACACTTCCACTACGTCCAAGCCATGCGACATGGCGTAGTCCCGGCAAACCTCCTCCTGACGCTGGACGCCCAGCCCCTCGGCTGTGCGGTCCTGGGAGATACGTGTGTAGATGAAAGCGCGTCGAGTCACCCAACCACTATATGTGCTGTGCATGAACGATTGTCGGGAATCCCGCTATTAAGCGCCACGAGCATGTCCAGGCTCTCTGCTTCCCTGACCTCTCCGACTATCAACCGATCGGGCCTCATCCGCAGGGCCTCTTTAACCAAGCGCCGCAGCGGTATGGCTCCTTCGCCTTCCAGATTCGGCTGCCGGCATTGGAGTCCGACGACGTCGCGGAGGGGCAGTTGCAGTCCAAATATTTCCTCGACCGTGACCACGCGCTCCCGGCTGCCAATCGCGGCTGCCAAGCAGTTGAGCATCGTTGTCTTCCCGGCCTGGGTAGCTCCAGATACTAGGATGTTCAGTCCGCTGCTGACCGCTGCCCCAAGGAACCGGGATGCTTCCGGCGTCAGTGATCCCAGTTCGACCAAGTGCTCCAACCGGGAAGCCCGGGCAATGAACTTCCTGATGTTGACGGACCAGTGCTGGCGGGTGATGTCCGGAATGACCACATGCAGGCGTGACCCGAAGGGCAGGGCAGCATCGACAAAGGGCGAGGACAAGTCCAACCGGCGGCCGGAGGACTTGAGCATCCGCTCGACCAGGTCCCGCACCTGTTGTTGCGTGAGCGTCACCGATGTCAGCTCAGACTCTCCGCTTCTGGCTACATATACCTCCGACGGAGAGTTGATCCAGACTTCTTCAATCGAGGGGTCGTCCAGCAGCGGCTGCAAGGGCCCGAATCCGGCCACGGCGTCAAAAATGTACTTGCGTGCATGGTCCAGTTGCCCGAGGGGCGGAAGGGTTCCCAACAAAGAGCGTTCGTCATAGTCAGTCACGGCTGCTTCGACCAGCCGTCGGACCTCCGGGCCTTGGCGGGCAGGGTCCAATCCGCGTTGGCGGATCAGTTCGCGGACCTCACCCTCGACGATCCGGATGCCATCCATCCGTTCCCCCTTTTCAACCCCCAAGCAGAACTGCCCCGCGACGTTGAGACCGGCGGGCAGCTGTTTGCACTGACCCTAAACGACCAATCTGCTGACGGGCTAGGCCCAACAGGTGGATTGTGGAAAACCCGTCCCAACTTTCAGCCACCACTGGCCAGAAAGCTGTCGCGGGTGATAATGGCGCGATGCAATAGGCTGAGGGGCAGTATGAAAAGCATTCTCGACGTCCTCGTGCCGCTGCTGCGTACCTTGCCGGCCGGCAGCCGGCGTTTCCTCACCGGCTACGGCACGGCGTCCGCAGCGTTGGCCCTGCTCGACGTCGTCGCGTTGGGTTTGATCGCAGCGCTCCTGCCGGCCCTGGTGGGGAGCTCCGACGCAGAGCTGCCGCTGGTGGGCAACGTCGCCGAAAACGGGATGGCGCTGCCGATCCTGACCTTCATCTGCCTCTTGATCGTGCTCAAGGGAATCCTGGCGGTGCTGCTGCTGCGTTTCGCCACCAAGCGCTTCGCACGGCATGAGGTGGCGATCGGCGACCGACTGTTTGCCGCCTACTTGGCCTCGCCGTGGGAAAAGCGGCTGGGCCGCAACTCCGCCGAGATTGTCCGGTCGGTGGACGTGGGCGTCGGGATCACGGTCTCCGGGGTGCTGATGCCGGCCATGAGCCTGTTCGGCGAGCTGGGCACTTTGGCGGCGGTCGTCGTCGTTCTTTTTGTGGCGCAGCCACTCATTGCGGTGGTGACCATGATCTATCTGGGCCTGGTGGCACTGCTGCTGGCGAAGGTGGTCTCGCCCCGCGCCGTCGCGATTGGCCGGGAGAACCGCGAATGGTCCAACCGGACGGCCAAGACCCTGTATGAGGCGCTGGGCGCGCTCAAGGAAATCACGCTGGCCGGCCGCGGACCCGAGGTGCAGGAACAGGTGCACGGCACCCGCACCAAGTCCTCGATAGCACGCGCAGGCGCCATCCAGATTTCGCAGATCCCGCGCTACGTGCTGGAGACGGCGCTGGTCCTCGGTTTCGCGCTGCTGGGCGGCGTGGGCTACCTGACCGGCGGACCGGCCGGAGCTGTCAGTGCCGTCGGCCTGTTCGCCGTCGCCGGCTTCCGCTTGATCCCGTCGCTGACGCGCATGCAGGCGGTGCAGTCCTCGGTGAACACCAGCGCGTCCTTTGCCCGGCAGATCGTCGAAGACATCCACGAGGGCGAAGCCGAAATGTCCCGGCAGCGGGATGAACGTCCGCAGCACGAACTGCCGGACAACGCCGCGGACATCGAGCTCCGGGACGTCGCGTTCAGCTATCCGGCTGCGGCGGCGCCGGCCCTCCACAACGTGAACGTCAGGATTCCGGCCGGCAGCCACGTGGCCTTCGTCGGTGCCTCCGGCGCGGGCAAATCAACCATGGTGGACTTGCTGCTGGGGCTGCTGGAGCCAAGCCACGGACACGTCTTGGTGGGCGGCGAACCGATGGAGTTTGTACTGGACTCCTGGCGCCGGCGCATCGGCTACGTGCCGCAGGAAGTCTCGCTCTTCGATGCGTCGATCGCGCAAAACGTCGCCTTGGCCTGGGACACGGCCCGGGTGGACCCGGAGCGCGTGACCATTGCCCTGCGCCGTGCGCAGTTGCTGGACACCGTGATGCAGCGCGACGGCGGCTTGGATGCCTTGGTGGGCGAGCGCGGCATGGCCCTCTCCGGCGGGCAGCGGCAGCGCCTCGGCATTGCCCGCGCGCTCTATGACAACCCCCGGGTGCTCGTCATGGACGAGGCCACCTCCGCCCTCGACACCGCCACCGAGGCAGCCGTGACGACGGCGATCCGGCAGCTGCACGGCGACGTCACCGTCATCACCGTGGCGCACCGCCTGGCCACCATCCGGGATGCGGACATTGTGTTCTTTATGCGCGGCGGAACCGTGGCGGCAGCCGGAACCTTCGACGAAGTGGTAGCCAGCGTCCCCGACTTCGCCGAACAAGCCGCCTTGGCCGGCCTCGGAAAAACCGAGAACCCGGTAGACGAACGCCGGTAAGACGGCAGCGGCTGCGTCCGGTCCCAAGACCGCAGCGCAGCCGCCGCCGATTGTCCGGACAAGCGACTGTCCGGACGAGCGTCCTACACGGAAACCATCCCGTGCGGATCGATCACGTACTTCTTGGCCGCCCCCTTGTCGAATTCGCGGTAGCCCTGTGGCGCCTCGTCCAGACTGATGCTGGTGGCGTTCACGGCCTTGGAGATGTCCGCCTTGCCGGCCAGGATCATGTTCATCAGCTTCCGGTTGTACCGCTTCACCGGGCACTGACCGGTGGTGAACGAGAGCGACTTGGCCCAGCCAGTCCCCAGGTTCACGCCGATCTGGCCGACCTTCGCGTTCTCGTCGACGGCACCCGGGTCCCCGGTGACATAGAGGCCGGGAATGCCCAGCGCGCCGCCCACCTGCGTCACGCTCATGACGTCGTTGAGCACCGTGGCCGGCGCCTCACCCGCGTTGGCGCCGTGTCCGCGGGCCTCGAAACCTACCGCGTCCACCGCGGCATCGACCAACGGGACGCCGAGGATCTGCCCGATCCTGTCCGGCAGCGAGCCTTCCTTGCTCAGGTCGATGGTCTCGCAGCCGAAGCTTGCGGCCTGCTTCAGCCGTTCGGCGTTCATGTCGCCGACAATGACGGCCGAGGCACCCAACAGCTGCGCCGAGAAGGCTGCGGCCAGTCCCACCGGCCCTGCCCCGGCGACGTAGACCGTGGAGCCCGTTGTAACGCCGGCGGAGAAGGCACCGTGGTAGCCGGTGGGGAAGATGTCGGAGAGCATGGTCAGGTCCATGATCTTCTCCAGCGCCTGATCCCGGTCCGGGAACTTGAGCAGGTTGAAGTCGGCGTAAGGGACCATCACGTATTCAGCCTGGCCGCCGATCCAGCCGCCCATGTCCACATAGCCGTAGGCTGCGCCGGGCCGGGCGGGGTTCACGTTGAGGCAGACGCCGGTTTTGCCTTCGTTGCACATCCGGCAGCGGCCGCAGGCGATGTTGAAGGGCACCGAGCATATATCGCCCTCCTTCACGAAGAGCACGTCGTCACCGGTCTCGACCACCTCTCCGGTAATTTCGTGGCCGAGCGACTGGCCGACCGGCGCGGTGGTGCGCCCGCGTACCATGTGCTGGTCGCTTCCGCAGATATTGGTCGCGACCAGTTTGAGAATCGCGGCGTGCGGTGCCTTCTGCTGGATTCCCATTTTGCTGGCGACCTCGGAAGGCAGTTCCAGCTTAGGGTAGTCGATCGTTTCAACCGCTACTTCCCCTGGGCCTTTATAGACGACTACACGATTTCCCGTCATGGTTGTTCCTCTCGTTTTTATCCAAAAACCGCGCTAAAGCCGACGGACCCTGCGCAGCCGCATTTTTTCTCTCACCCTGGTTTTTATTCTTTGCCGGAATCGGGTCTATTGTCCTTTTCCGACGACATTGACTGATCGTCGGCGCGTGGCTCGCCTTCAGGGACTTCGCGCGGGCGGACGACCAGATCATAGGCAACGGCGGCAGCAATGCTGCCGATGAAGGGACCGAGGATGTATAGCGGGTACTGGGCCCATTCGACCGCGCCGCCGAAGATGGACTGAACCAGGTTCGGTCCAAACGTTCGGGCCGGGTTGAGCGAACCCCCGGTCAGCGGAGCCAGGACCAGGATGGCGCCGGCGACAGCCAGCCCGATGATCAGGCCGGCCCAGCCCTTGGGCGCCCGCTTGTCCACCGCCACCGCCATGATCGCGAGCATGAGCAGGAAGGTTCCCAGCGCCTCCGCAACAATGCCTTGGCCGTAGGAGACTCCCGGACCCAACGCGGTGGCGCCTCCGCCAAAGTCCACCGCCCGCGTTCCGAACGACGCCACCAGCAGGAGGCTGCCGACAGTGGCGCCGACGAGCTGGGCAATGATGTACGGAGCCACTTCCACCCAGGAAAAGCGCCTGGTCACCGCCAGCGCGAAGGTCACAGCCGGATTGATATGGGCACCCGAAACCGCCAGGAACGCATAGATGGCCACGGCAATGGCAATCGCAAATCCCAGAGAGATAAACCCTACTCCCGGATAGTTCAGATCCCCGGCTCCAACAGTCAGAGCCGCCAGCACCGAGCCAACTCCGAAAATCACTAGTACTGCCGTGCCGAGCACTTCGGCTGCAAGCCGCCGCATTAAAGTCGGGGTCATTTTGCACCATTTCATGTGGATGCGAGGAAATGTTACGAAAATGGAACAAGGTGAAGTGCTGTGAGTCTAGGCGGGCGCTCCGAAGGCCGTCAATAGGGCAAGATGCTTGCATCCTTTAACCAGGGCTTATGCATCCGGCCGCTTCATATCGGAGCTGCGGCCCGCGGTCTAGCCGGCTACTTCTGCATAGATCCCGGCCAGACGGCGCACCAGACGTACCGGGTCGTGGCGTTCTTGGAGCCAGGTCCGGCCGCCCAAGGCGGCGGACGTGCCGGACGGGTCAGCCAGGGCGGAGCTGGCCGCAGCTGCCAGCGCCTCGACGGAATCCCCCTGCAGGATAGGAGGCGACTGGTAGTACCCCTCCCCAATCGGCATGACGACGGGAACGCCGATGCCGATGGCCTGCAGTTCACTCATGGCCAGGATGCCGGCGCTCTGGCCGACCACCACGTGCGCCGACCCGAGCCAGCGCAGGTAGTCCGGCTTGGGCATCTTCGGCATCAGGACCACGCCGAGCTCCGCGGCCTGCGGAGCGCCGTCGCCCCAGTCCAGCCCCTGCAGTTCCACGCCCGGCCCGACGGCGGCCAGCAGCGCCCGCACGAGCTCCAGCTGGTGCTGGCCGCCCTTGGAGGAATGCCAGCGGGAGGCGAAAACAATGCGCGGGCGGTCGGCGGGCCGCCACTCGGGCAGTTCCTCCAGGTCCACCGGATTCGGCAGGTAGACCGCGTCGGCCCGGGCTGCTTCGGCGTGTTCGCGAAGGTCGGGGGTGGAGTACAGGACTTTCACCGCATGGTCGGCTCCCCACTGCAGCGCGGGCCGGCGGGCGGGTTCGTAATACTGAGTGCGGATGTCCGTGCCGTGGAAATGCAGCAGGAACGGCTTGACCGGGCGGGACCGCACCACGCCGATCCGCGAGCCGGAATGAACGTGCAGTAAGTCCGAGCGCAGGATGGCGGCCGCCCGTCGGACCTGCCAGGCAGCACCCGCGGCGAGCTTCCCGGCCCGGGCGGCCACGGTCGCTGGCTTGCCCTCGGGCGGCAGCACGTTGAAATGCCGCCACGGCTGTCCCTCGCGCCGGCCGTACTTGACCAAGGTGGCACCGACGTCGGCCGCGTCATAGATGTGCAGGACGCGCGGTTCGGCCGCCACCGCTCAGGCCTCCTGCCGGGCGAACAGTCCGTCCACCGCGTGCTCCCAGCCCTTGATCTGATGCTCGGAGGACAGCTCGCGGGCGGCGGCGTGCGCATTCGCCTTCCACTCATCCACCAGCTGGGGCGTCAGTGTCTTGAGTACCTCGACCAGTGCCGCCGGGGTGAAGTCGGCGGTGACCGCGCCCAGTCCGTGCCGGCGCAGCAAGGTTTCCATCGCCGGCGAGGGGCCGATGATCAGCCCGGTGCGGGCCTGGACCGCCTCGAAGAACTTATTCGGCAGGGCGTGCGCGAGGTTGAAGTTGGTGGGCGGGATGATCGAGATGGCGACGTCGTATTCGGCCACGGTGTCCACCAGCTGGTCATACGGGACCGGCTCGCGGAACCGCACCCGCGGCAGCTCCTCGCCCAGTGCCTTGAGCTCGGCAACGTAGGCGGGCTCGTTCGGCATCACGATCAGGTCCAGTTCCAGCTGCTCCGGGGCACCGCGCATGGCTTCCATGATGTCTTCGATCTTGCGGTAGCGCTGCCCGGCGGAGCTGTAAATCATCCGGATTTTCTCACCGGTGGGCCGCGGCTGCTTGTCCGCGTACGGCGCGGCGTTCGTGACCACCGAGGCCGCGACGCCGAAGTCCTTGGTGTACTGCTCCGCGATGCCCTCGGCCACCGTGGTGACAGAGCGTGCGGCGGGAAGGTAGGTGCGGCAGAGCCAGCGCACGTAGGGGGCCACCAACGCCCGCCACGCCGGCTTGTTGAAGTGCTCCTTCGGCGCGAACTCGTGCAGGTCTGCGTGCACGCCATGCTTCGGCTCGAGGCTCAGCGCCAGCGGCACGGTGTTGGTGTCGTTGGCCAGCACGGCATCAAAACGCTGGCCGCGCAGCAGCTTGCGCGCCTGCGCCACGGCTGCAATGTTCCAGTACACGTCCACGTAGCGGCGAAGGGCCAGCCGCTGCGGATCCCGGGGCCAGCTGGCCAGCGCGATGTCCAGCTCGAAGTGTCCGGCGACGCCGTCCGGTGCCGGACCGAACCCGCAGGTGAACAGCTGGTACTTGTCACGGAACAGCGTGATCTGCTTGAGCACACGCGGGTCGCTGCGCAGCGGCGAGAGCGAGAGGATCAGCAGGGAGCGGGGTCCAGTCAACGAGGCTGCCTTCCATCGGTTCTGTCGGATGCCGGAACGGCCAATGGTCCAGCGGCCGCGGAGCCTGCCGCCGAGCGGTGCAGCCGGCATGCCGCGGTGAAAACGAGCGAGTTCAGGTTGGTCCGCAGCGGTGCTTCACGCCGGATGTTCGCGAGCCAGCGCCGGGTGAAGGTGCGCTGCAGCGCGCCGGCGGCCGCACGCCGTCGTAATTCAGCCGAAATTTCCTCGCCGGAGACCGCGTCACGCAGCACCAGCAGCAGGCGTTCATCCGGGGCGCTGAGCAGGCGTGGCGCGCCGGGTGCGGCGGCGGTCAGGGAACGCACGACGGCGGAGATCGCCTGCCGGTCTTCGGCTCCCCATGAGAACTCCGCACCTCGGCGGACGGCGGCGCTGATCACGTGGCCGCGCAGCAACTTCACCGCGATGGCTTCCCGCTGGGCAGCGGGCAGCGCCGGAAACCACGTTCCGGAAACCAGCGAGGTGACGTCTTGGAACTGGCTGCCCAGCGGCAGCACGGCGGACGTCACGCGTTCGTCCGCGTCCTGCCCCACCAGGTACGCCGGGGCGTGGGCCGGGTAGGCGATTTTCTCACCGGAGAACCACAGCCGCAGGCCGAATTCCAGGTCCTCGCCGGTGCGCAGCCCCTGGCTCAGCCGCAGCCCCAGCCGGCTGAGGGCCTCGCGCCGGATCAGCCCCAGCGGCGCGGTCCGGTAGGCCAGCCGGTCACGCAGCGGATCCACCAGCGGGCCACGGAACACTCGGGCTCGCGGGGTCAAAATCCGCGGACCGCCGCGGTAGCGAACCGGTGCGATCACGGCGGCGGCGCCGGTGGCCTGCGCGGTATCCAGCCAGGCGGAGACGGCTCCGGGCTCCAGCGTGTCGTCCGACCCCATGATGCCGACGAACCCGGCACGCGACTGGTCCAGGCCATAGTTGAAGGGGCCGGCCGGGGACGGAATGGCATCGGCCAGTTCGATGAGCCGGACGGTCTCCGGGAGGCCGGTTAGCTTGTCGCGCACCGGCCCGGGATCCATGTTGTGGCACACCACGACGGCGCCGACGCGTCCCGGCGCTGCGGCCAGCACGGACTCCACCGCCCGCCTGACCGGCCGGTCCGCGGTGTGCACGGCAATCACGATCTCCGCTTCCGGAACCGTCATGGGCCGTCCGCCGGCCGTGCCGTTTCATCGGGTCCGGCCGCGTCTTCCGGGCGCGGCGCTTCGTCCAGCGCAATCCGGCGGGCCAGCTTGGTAATCCGCGCCTCCAGTTGGCGCGTGCGCTGGAACGAACTGGCCATGAAGATCAGGAAACACACGATCAGCCCGTACAGCACCAGGTCGGTGCCGCGGCCAATGCCCAGCGCGTTGGCTGCGGCGGTCAGCATGCCGGGGAAGAAAACGGACAGCGCCGCCAGCACGGCGAACAACAACAGCAGGATCCGGCGCACGGCCTGGTGGCGCGCATTCTGGCCCCCGCGCATGAGCGCAAGCGCGCCGAGAGCGACGGCCAGGACCAGGACAATTTGGACGACTATGAGCATGGGATCACCGGAAGAAGAGGTCTGCGAGGATGTTGAC
The DNA here is from genome assembly GCF_022637435.1 of Arthrobacter sulfonylureivorans. Classification (NCBI taxonomy): domain Bacteria; kingdom Bacillati; phylum Actinomycetota; class Actinomycetes; order Micrococcales; family Micrococcaceae; genus Arthrobacter; species Arthrobacter sulfonylureivorans. The sequence goes on along the minus strand of NZ_CP093326.1, from coordinate 1,445,256 downwards.
GCCGTTGAGCAGGGACTGCCCCTTGGACTTGGAATATTCCGTATAGACAATGTGTACCGGTTGTTCCACCACCCGCGCCTCGAGCGCGGACAACTGATGGATCAGCTCGGATGCGTGCGCCATCCGGTTCTGCGTCAGGTGGATCTTGCGCGCCACCTCTGCGGACATCGCGCGCAGTCCGTTGTGGGCATCGGTGAGGCGGTAGCCGGTGGACAGTCTGGACTGGATGGCGGCCGTGCGCAGCACCAGCCGCTTCAGCGCCGACACGTCTCCCCGGCCGTCCAGGAAACGGGAGCCTAGCACCACATCCGCCTCGCCGTCCCGGACCCGATTCAGCATGGCAACGGCATCCTGGACCCGGTGCTGGCCATCGGCGTCGAACGTGATGATCGCGTCCGCCTCCGGATCCTGCACGGCATATTCGAAGCCGGTCTGCAGCGCGGCACCCTGGCCAAGATTCACCGGATGGACCACGACGACGGCGCCCGCCTTGCGCGCCATGGCGGCGGAATCGTCGCTGCTGCCATCGTCAACGCAGACAACGTTCGGAAAGGTCTGCAGCAACTCGGAAATGACCGAGCCGACGACGGTGGCCTCGTTATACATCGGCACGACGACCCAGCAGCGACTCACCCGCCTAGTATTCCACAACGGGAATGGTCCCAGCGGCCGCAGCGCCCAGCGCTCATCGCCGCCGCGGGGGCGGCGTCTGGGCTGCCAGATCTTGGTAGTGGCCGTCCAGCTCCCGGACGCTGCCCGCCAGGCTCCGCCGGTCAACCACAAACTTGCGTGCGTCCCGGCGCATGGCCAGATATTCTGCGCTGCCCAGCTGGAGCAATTGCTGCAGCCCGTCCTGCAGCTGGCGGAAGTCCGCTTCCGGTGCCAGCAGGCCGGTGACGCCGTCCTCCATCATTTCGGGAATGCCGCCGCTGCGGTACGCCAGCACCGGCGTCCCGCAGGCCTGGGCTTCCAGCAGCACCAGGCCGGCCGCTTCCCGCGCGCCGCCGGCTTCCTGGCTGGGTGCCACCAGGATCTGGGCCTGCTGCATCCAGGAGCGGACACCGGCCCGGTCCTGGCGGCCCACAAAATCGATGTGCGGATGGCTGGCCGCGTGCTCGGCCACGGCGTCACGCAGCGGTCCGTCGCCGATCACCACCAGCCGGTGCCTGGCTTTGCGCCAGACAGCCAGCGAGGCGTCCAGCAGATCCCGGATGCCCTTTTGCATGTTCAGCGAGCCGACGAACAGCACAACCGGCATCTCATCGGAGTGATGGCGGGTCGGTACAAAATAATCGGTGTCCACGCCTTGATAGTGCACATGGATCTTTCCGGTATCGAGTTCCAGGTCGGCTGCCCGCCCGGCCATGTAGTTGCTGACCACCAGGAGGCGGGAGCTGTGTGCCGCGGCGGCCAGGACGTTGCGGTGGTGCCACCGGGCCATCATCGTGTCCGCTGGATTCGCCAAGGACACCAGATCGGAGCCGTGCATGGTGGTGATCAGCGGGGCTCCGGAGACGGTGGACGCCTTGACCGCCGGCTCCGACCACGTGGCGAAGTGCTGGTGGATGATGTCCGGTCCAAAGCGGTTCACGGCCACGGCCATGGACCGCATGAACGCGGGCATCACCAGCTCGCGGCGGCGGAAGCCCAGCCCCGGAGCCGGGACGAAGTCGGTGATGGGGACTGTGACCGAGGCGTCCTCGATCTGCGCCACCAAGGTGAAAACGTGGAAGTCGTGCCGATCCTTCAACCGCTCGGCGTGCGCCGTGACGAAGTACGTTGGCGGAATCCGCAACGTGCTTTTGGTGATGGCGATCTTCACGAGGCTCCTGGACCGTTTCGGCTGCCGCCGGCTGTGTCCGGCTTCCATCGCCATCCTAGCCCGGCGTCCTGCACACCACCTCGGATCTTCCGCCTCCGGACGGGTCCGGCAGCAGAGTGCGGCCGTCCGGCGCGCCGGATGCGCCGCCGCGCACAGCCAGCCGATCGCCGGACGGTAATCTTTCAATGTCCGGCATCCGCCCGGCATCGGTGACAAGGAGCAGTGGTGGCCCAGCAGATCCTGTGTATCTCATTCTCGGATATCCAGGCCGATTCCCGCGTTCTGCGGCAGCTCAAGCTGCTGGCCGAGGCCGGTGAAGTCACCACGCTCAGCTACGGCGAACGTCCGCCCGGAGCCACCCACCATCTGGAAATCGACGCGTCGCTGCCATCGCTTCCGCAAACGCCGCTGGGCGTGCTGCTGCTGGCGCTGCGCCAGCATTCCGCGGTGGAGCTCAGCGCTCCCGCGGTCAAGCAGGCCCGCGGGCTCGTTGCGGGCCGCCGCTTTGACCTGGTGGTGGCGAACGAAGCACGGGCGCTGCCGCTGGCCCACGCGGTTGCCCAGGGCGCTCCGGTCTGGGGCGATATGCACGAGTGGGCCCCGGAGGAACGCTCGCATGTGCTGCCATGGAAGCTGCTGGTCGCACCGTATATGCGCAGCATCTGCGCCAAGTACCTGCCGCGCACCACGGCGATCACGGCCGTGAACGGTTCCATTGCCCGGATGTATGCCGAGCAGTTCGGTTGCACCGTGGAAGTGGTCCGCAACGCCGGCCCGTTCCGGCATTTGGAACCGTCCCCGCCGCTGCCCGGGAAGATCCGGCTGGTGCACAGCGGCGCGGCGGTGCCCGGCCGCAATCTGGAAGGCACCATCGAGGCGGTCAAGATGCTCGATGACCGCTTCACGCTGGATCTGTACCTGGTCAAGGCACGCGACGGCGGACGCTATTGGCAGCAGCTCAAGGACCTGGCCGCCAGCGACCCACGCATCACCTTCCACGACGCGGTCCCGCCGGAAGAGCTGCCCGCGACCCTCAATGCCTACGATGTGGGGGTTTTCTCGCTTCCGCCGCAGACCATGAACCACCAGTTCATGCTGCCGAACAAGTTTTTCGATTTCGTCCAGGCCCGACTGGCCCTGGTGTTCAGCCCGTCCCCGGAGACCGCAGCCTTAATGAGGGCCTACGATCTGGGCGTGGTCACCGAGGACTTCAGCACCGAGTCGCTGGCCCGCGCTCTGGCATCGCTCACCACGGAGCAGGTGGACAAGTACAAGGCCAACGCGCACGGCGCCGCCGCGGCGCTGAGCTCCGCGGAGGACGAAGCGGTCTCCCGCGGCATCCTCGCCGCCGTGCTCACCCCCTGACCGGGACGGTCCCGGCGGGACTTGGGCCGGCTCGCGGGAGCGGCTAGCGCGGGCGGAAGGCTTCGGCGGCGTCGGCTATGGCTGCGGCCGCCCGGCGCCCCACGCTGCGCAGCGAGTAGTTCCGTTCCACCCATTCGGACAGCCGGCGGCGTTCGACGTCGTCCACCGGCTGTTCCAGCGCTTGGGCCATCGCCTCGGCGGCCTGTCCGGCGTCCCAGTCCACGCTCTGCCCCAGCTTGTGCTCGGTGACCAACTGCCGCAGCGGCCCGACGCCGGCGTAGACCACCGGGGCTCCGCAGCTGAGCGAGACGAAGGCCTTGGTGGCGAAGGCGAAGTCATAGCCGCGGGCCGGCCGCACCGAGGCGAGCCCAGCGGTGGCGGTGCGCAGCGCGCGGGCGATGGTGCCGCCGTCGGCCGTTCCCATGAAGCGGATGCGCTCCCCCGCCGGTACCGCGCGGCGGCGCAGCTCCTCCAGCTCCACGCCGCCGCCGTACATCAGCAGCCGGGCATCGGGGTAGCGGTCCAGGATCTTCAGGAAGCCGTCAACAAACACGCCGGCGCCCTGGATCTCGGACATGGTCCCCGCGTAGACGAAGGTGCGGCCGGGATGTGGATCCCCGGGCCCGGCCAGGCTGAAAGTATCCGTGTCGATGCCGGTGCCGACTTCTGCCACCCTGGCCCGTCCCGCGGTCAGCCGGGCCAGCGCCAGCGTCACACCGGTGGAAATGCTCAGCACGCCGGACGCGCCGGTGATCACCCAGCGCTCCACCATCCGCAACACCGCGACCACCCGCGGATCCACGCCGATCCCGGCCGCGGCGTCGGAGCTGACATCGGCAGAGAAATAGACGTATGGGCGGCGGCGCAGCGCGGCAGCCAGCCGGACCACCACGCCGGTGGTCGGCGGCGGTTCCACCAGCAGCACATCGAACGGTTTCTGCGCCAGCAGGCGGAAGAACAGCGGAAGGTCGAAGCTGGCGTACTGGAGATAGCCCCGGACTGCCCCGCTGGCATCGCGCAACACGGGCCAGCGCAGGATCCGGGCACCTGCTCCCTCCGCGACGCGAAGTCCCCGCGGAGGCCGGGTGGTCAGCACGGTCACCTCATGGCCGGCCTCGGTCAGCGCCCGTGCCGTGGCGGCCAGCCGGTAGGCGGCGGCGCCGGCTTCCGGGAGATAAATCCGGGTGGCCAGCAGGATCCGCAGGCCCATCAGCCCTGCAGCCCGACGGTGCGGGATTCCTTTGCGCTGGCGATCATGGCTTCGGCCACGCGCAAGGTGTTCAGCCCTTCCCGCATGGTCACGATGGTCGCCGCGGGACGGTCGGTGCCGGCACCGCCGTCGTGCTCCGCGGCCGCGGCGGCCGGGGCAGGTTGCAGCAGACCCCGGTTGGCCAGCACCGCGTCGCGGAACGCTTCGTGCTCCACCTTGAGCGGTTCGCGCTTGGCGATGGCCAGCCGAGTGATGTTGCCTTCGGAGACGCCGCGGAAGTTGGCCACGGACTCCCACTCGGTGTTGATGGTGCCGTTTTCGTGGAAGGTCAGATCGGCGGTCAGGGTGTCGGCCACGAAGGCGCCGCGCTCGCCGGTGACCACGGTGACGCGTTCCTTCGTCGGCGACAGCCAGTTCACCAGATGGCTGGTGATCACGCCGTTGTCCAGCAGTCCGGTGGCCGCCACCATGTCCTCATGCTCGCGGCCGGAGCGGATGGTGGTGTTGGCGCTGACGGAAGCGTAGGCGGCCTGCGCCAGCCAGGCGGTGAGGTCGATGTCGTGCGTGCCCAGGTCCTTGATCACGCCGACGTCGGCGATCCGTGCCGGGAAGGGACCCTGCCGGCGGGTGGCGATCTGGAAGATCCGGCCGAGTTCACCCGATTCCAGCCGGGCGCGCAGCGACTGCAGCGCCGGGTTGTAGCGTTCGATGTGGCCGACGGCGCCGACCAGCCCGCGGGCCTCGAACGCAGCAGCCAGCTTCTCGCCGCCGGCGACCGTGTCAGCGATCGGCTTTTCCACCATGGTGTGGATGCCGGCTTCGGCCAGGGCCAGGCCGACCTCCACGTGCAGGCCGGTGGGCACCGCGCACATCGCGATGTCGATCCCGGCATCGATCAGTCCCTCCACCCCGGAATAGACCGGCAGCCCGGTCGCCGCGCCGTGCGGGTCGCCGTAGGCGTCGGCGACGGCCACCAGTTCCACGCCCTCGGTCTCGCGGAGCACGCGGGCGTGGTGGCGGCCCATCATGCCCAGCCCGATCAGCCCGGCGCGGAGAACGGTTTTCCCGGTCCCGGCCATGGTCAGGCTCCTGCCTTCGCGAGTGCGTTGACCGCGGTCGCGATCCGGTCCAGGTCCTCGGCGTCCAGCGAGGGATGCACCGGCAGCGAGAGCACCTCGGCCGCCGCCGCCTCGGTCACCGGCAGGTCCGCGGCGATGTTGAAGGAGGGCAGCCGGTGGTTCGGGATCGGGTAGTAGACCCCGGAGCCGATGTTGTACTCGTCCTTCAGTGCCGCGGCGAAGCGGTCCCGCTCCCCCGCGCCGATCCGCACGGTGTACTGGTGGTAGACGTGCACGGCGCCGTCGGCGACCTGGGGCGTGCCGACGCCGGCCAGGTTCGCATCCAGGAACGCGGCGTTGGCCCGGCGCTGTTCGGTCCAGCCGCCGACCTTGCCCAGCTGCACCCGGCCGATCGCGGCGTGCAGGTTGGTCATCCGGGCGTTGAAGCCCACCAGCTCGTTTTCATACTGGCGTTCCATGCCCTGGTTGCGCAGCAGCTTCAGCCGCCGCGCCACCTCATCGCTGCCGGTGGAGACCATGCCCCCTTCGCCCGAGGTCATGTTCTTCGTCGGGTACAGGCTGAACATGGCGAACTCCCCGAACGTGCCCACCCGGCGGCCGCCCAGCGACGCGCCGTGTGCCTGAGCGGCGTCCTCGAACAACAGCAGCGACTTCTCCGCCGCCAGCGCGCCGAGGGCGTCCATGTTGGCCGGGTGCCCGTACAGGTGCACCGGCATGATCGCCTTGGTCCGCGGCGTCACGGCGGCGGCGACCGCCTCCGGGTCCAGGCAGTAGTGCTCCGGCTCGATGTCCGCGAACACCGGCGTGGCCCCGGTCAGCGCCACCGAGTTGGCGGTGGCGGCAAAGGTGAACGACGGCACGATCACTTCATCCCCCGGACCGATGCCGGCGGCGAGCAGGCCCAGGTGCAGGCCCGAGGTGCCGGAGTTGACCGCCACCGCATGCCGGCCGTCCAGCAGCACCTGCGAGAACTCCTGCTCGAAGGCGGCCACCTCGGATCCCTGGGCGAGCATGCCGGAGACAAGCACCGCGTCCACCGCGGCCCGCTCCTCGTCACCGATGATCGGCCTGGCCGCCGGAATGAAGTCCTTGCTCACTGCTGTTCTCCTCGCGTTTCGTGGCCAATTTCCTGCAAGATGCCCGCATCCTCCCGGTACCGCGCACCGGTGGCCGGACACACCCACACCGCAGGGTCCGCCGGGTCCTGGACCAGCCGCTGCCCGGCCCGGCCCACCCAGCCGATCCGCTTGGCCGGCACCCCGGCCACCAGCGCAAAGTCGGGCACGTCGCGGGTGACCACGGAGCCGGCGGCCACGGTGGCCCAGGCGCCGATGGTCACCGGCGCCACGCAGACCGCCCGTGCGCCGATCGACGCGCCGTCGCCGATGTCCACGCCCACCGGCGTCCAGTCGTCGGCGCTCTTCAGCGACCCGTCGGGCGAGACGGCGCGCGGGTAGGTGTCGTTGGTCAGCACCACCGCTGGGCCGATGAACACGCCGTGGCCCAGCCGCGCCGGCTCGTACACCAGGGCGTAGTTCTGGACCTTGCAGTTGTCCCCGGCCTGCACCCCGGTGCCGATGTAGGCGCCGCGGCCCACAATGCAGTTTGCGCCCAGCACCGCATCCTCGCGGACCTGTGCCAGATGCCAGATCTTCGTTCCCTCGCCCAGCCGGGCTGCGTCGGCCACATCGGCCGAATCGGCGATGAACACCATAGGTTCCCTCTTTCCGCTCACGGCGAGCGCCGCCGTCGTCGTCAATGTGGTGTTGCTGCCGGTGGCCCTAGGCCTTGCCGATCACCCGGTAGGCCACGCCCGGCCAGCGCTCGGCCGAGCTGACGCGCCGGCCGTCGATGAACACCTTCACGCCGGGCAGGTCGTCCGGGCCCAGCTGGGCGTAGTCGGCGTGGTTGGCCTGCACTACCGCGGCGTCGGCCGGCTCGCCCAGATGGTAGGGCGCGAACCCCAAGGCGGCGAGCTCCGCATCGCTGAACAGCGGATCATGCACGACGGCGGTGCCTCCCCGCGCGGTGATCGCCTCCACCGCGCCGAACACCCCGGAGAACGCCGTTTCCTTCACGCCGCCCCGGTAGGCCGCGCCGAGGACCACCACGCGGGCGCCGGCCAGTTCGCCGTAGGCGCCCTCCAGCAGGCCGATGGTGTAGTCCGGCATCCCCGCATTCGCGGCGCGGGCCGCGGCCACCACGGTGGCCGACGGGTCGTTCCACAGATACAGCCGCGGATACACCGGGATGCAGTGCCCGCCGACGGCGATGCCGGGCTGGTGGATATGGCTGTACGGCTGGGAGTTGGAGGCTTCGATCACCTGGTAGATATCGATCCCCGCGGTGGCGGCGTAGCGGGCGAACTGGTTCGCCAGCCCGATGTTCACGTCGCGGTAGGTGGTCTCCGCCAGCTTGGCCAGCTCGGAGGCCTCGGCCGAGCCCAGGTCCCAGACCCCGTTGCCGCGCGGCAGGTCGGGGCGGTCGTCGAAGTCCAGCACCGCCTCATAGAACTTTTGTGCCGCGGCGGTCCCGGCCTCGGACAGTCCGCCGATCAGCTTGGGGTACTTGCGCAGGTCCTCGAACACCCGCCCGGTCAGCACCCGCTCCGGGGAAAAGACCACGTGGAAGTCCTGCCCCTCGAGAAGTCCCGAACCTTCCTCCAGCATCGGCTTCCACCGGGTCCGGGTGGTCCCCACCGGCAGCGTGGTCTCGTAGGACACCAGGGTGCCCGGGGTCAGATGCCGGGCCAGTTCCGCGGTGGCGGCGTCCATCCAGCCGAAGTCCGGTTTGGCCTCGGCGTCGACGAACAGCGGCACCACCAGCACCACGGCGTCGGCGCCGGGCACCGCCTCGGCATAGTCGGTGGTGGCGCGCAGCCTGCCCGCGGGCACCAGCTCGGCCAGCTTCTCCTGGAGGCCCGCCTCGCCGGGGAACGGCTCGGTGGCGGCGTTGACCAGGTCCACCACCGCGGCGTTCACGTCCACGCCGATGACCTGGTGCCCCTTCGAAGCAAACTGGACGGCCAACGGCAGCCCGATCTTTCCCAGAGCAATGACAGCGATCTTCAAGAGCTAAGGCCTTTTCTCGTTAGGTCAACGTGGCGGCCGCTTCCGGCCCAGAGTCAAGCGTATCGCTTGAACCGGCGGGCTTGAGGTCCACGGGTTATCCACAGGTCGGTCTGCCGCACAGGAAAGCACCCGGGCATTCTGCCTAGGTTCGTCTCATGGCCCTTCACCTGACGCTGGCGGCCGCGCCCGGACTCCCGGCCCCGGCGGCTGCCTGGATCGCCGAGCATTCCGAAGCAGTTTGCGGACTGGAGGCCGGCCTCAGCGCTGCGCCGTTGGCCGCATGGCTGCGCGCGCGGCTGGCCGGCGTGGCCTTCACGGTTGCCGGCCACGGCTTGGCTTCGCTGACCGCCGGGGTGCACCCGCTGGTCGACGGCGCCGTCGTGGTCTGCGCCCCGGAGGACGCCGTCTTTCCCCTTCGGGATGTTTTCCCGCTGCCGCCGCTGGGGCTGGCCGTGACCGCGGGGCCCGACGCCGGCCGGCTGTTCGGCCTGCAACGGGGCAGTTTCACTGTGGGCCGGCATGCCTGCGCACTGACGATCGCGGATCCGTCCTTGTCGCGACTGCATGCCACGCTGGAGGTAACCGACCGCCACGTGCTGCTCCGCGATGCCGGATCGGCCAACGGCATCGTCTGCGGCGGCAGGCGCGCCGGACGTGTGGTGCTGGCGGCGGGGTGTCCCGTGTGGATCGGCAACAGCCAGCTGCGGCTGATCGTGGGCAGCGAACCCGGCGAACCATTCCTACCGGATGCCGAGCTGGCCGTTCCGGTCCCGGTGGCGGAAAAATGCCCGGAACCGAAGACCACCATGACGCTGTTGCTGGCCGGGCTCCCGCTCATCGCCGGCCTGGCCCTGGCCCTGCTGACGGGCATGTGGTTCTTCCTGGTCTTCAGCGCCATGTCCCTGCTGGCCGCCGGCGTGCCGTACGCCGCCGGGCGCCGCCAGCGCCGACGCTACCGGGCGGCAGTGGCCGCGGCCGCGGCAGCCGATGCCCGCCGCCGCCAGCTGGCGGCCCCGGACGCTGCCGCCCTGACAATGTCCCTGCTGCGCCGCGGAACCCCGGCCGGAGGTCCAACGGTGCACCGGCCCGTGGGCCGGCCGAGTCCGGAACATGCCTGGGTGCGACTGGGCACGGCCAGCCTGCCGGCGCACATCGGCGCGGCGGAGGCGCCGGTCCCGGAGCCTCCGCTGCTGGAGCACGTTCCGCTCTGCGTGGACCTGATGGCCGAGCACCGGCTGCGGTTCGAGGGAACACAGTCAGGGCTGGACGGCATGTTGAGGTCGGTGCTGTTGCAGGCAGCCGCCCGGGACGGCGGAAGCGTCCTGCAGGTGGTCTGCTACGCGTTGCCTGAACCGGTCCGGTCGTCGGCGCGGTTCCTGCCGGGAGTCCAGCTGGCGGAGCGGCCTGGGCAGCTGGCCGAGTTGCTGTCCGAGGGACGCGGCAGCGCCGTCTTGCTGGTGGCCGGACGGCATGCCGAGGCAGCGCGGGCGCTGGCGGGCTGCGCCGCCCCGGCGGCCGAGCTGTGGTTTGGCGGTCCCGCCGGACCGGGGACGCGGATCGAGGTGTCGGGAGCGGACAGCCGCCTGATCCGTGACGGAGGAAACGTACGGTTTTCGGCGGACCTTGCCACCGCTTTGGTGCTGGATCGCTTTGCCCGGCTGGCGGCGGTCTCCGGAAAGGGCGCGGAGCCCACCGGATCAGTGCCCGCCGGCTGCCGGCTGCAGGCATTGCTTCGGCCTCAGCCACTTGCCCAGCGCTGGTCCGACGGCGACCGCGCTCCCGGCCTGACCGCCGTCCTCGGCGCAGGCGCCGCCGGACCGCTGGCGCTCGACCTTGCCGTGCACGGACCGCATCTGATGGTGGCCGGGACCACCGGCGCCGGCAAGTCCGAGCTGTTGCGCAGCCTGGTCCTCTCGCTGGCCCTGACCAGGTCGCCCGATACCGTCAACTTCCTGCTGGTCGACTTCAAGGGCGGTTCCGGGCTCGGCCCGCTCGCCCGGCTGCCGCACTGCGCCGGCCTGCTGACGGATCTGACGCTTGAAGCGGTGAACCGGGCGCTGGCCTGGCTGCAGGCGGAAGTGCGCCGCCGCGAAACGCTGCTGGCCGGCCTCGGCCTCAGCGACATCGCAGCCTGCCGTCCGGGAACGTTGCCCCGGCTCGTCGTCGTGGTGGATGAATTCCGGATGCTCGGCGAGGACGCGCCGCAGGCGCTTCCGGAACTGATGCGCGTGGCCACGGTCGGCCGCGCCCTCGGCATTCACCTGGTGCTTGCCACACAGCGGCCGCAGGGTGCCGTGTCATCCGACATCCGCGCCAACGTCACCACCATGGTTGCGCTCCGGACGCAAAACTCGGCCGAGTCGCGGGACCTGCTTGACTCGCCCGTGGCGGCGGACATCCCGGTGACCGCACGGGGCAGGGCCTATCTGCGCGTCGGCACAGGGGCTGCCGTGCTGTTCCAGTCAGCCTCCAGTTCCCTGCCGGCCGCAGGTCCGGCTCCCGTCTTCCGGACCGTGGACGACTGGCTGCGGGAGGAAGAGGGACCAACAACGGACCTTGCGGAAGGAACCGAACAGCTCGAGCACCTGGTGACGGAAGCTGCCGGCGTCGTCGGCGGGCTGGGCCTGGCGGGAGCCAGAGGGCTGCTGCCAGCCCTGCCCACCGATCTGGCTGTCGCCGACCTGGCCGGTGACCCGTCCTCGCTGCACACCGGCGGGGAGATCGCGATCGGGCTCTTGGACCTACCCTCCCGGCAGCGGCAGGAACCCCTGCACTGGCGGCCGGAGCGCGACGGGCATCTGGCGGTTCTCGGCGTCGAGGGCGGCGGGCACCGGGAGTTCCTCCGGACGCTGGCGGCCCAGGTCCTGGGCAGCCCGCCGGAGCGTCATTGCTATGTCCTGGACGGTGACGGATCGCTGGGCCCGGTGTGGCGCGCGGAGCGCACGGGAGCCTACGTCGGACCGCAGGACGTCGAGCGCGCGGCAAGGGTGCTCCGCCGTCTGGCCAACGAGGTCGCCTCCCGGCTGGGCACCCTGGCGTCGACGCCGGATCCGGCCGCACCGGCGGCCGGTGTTCCGTTGGTCCTGCTGGTGAGCGGATGGGGCCGCTGGCTCGGTGGATTCCGGTCCGGCCGGCTCGGCTGGGCCGAAGATTGTGTGCAGGACATCGCCCGCGATGGCCAAGCGACGGGAGTCGTCCTGGCCGTGACCGGGGAGCGGGAGCTGGCCAGCAGCCGGTTCCTGCCCCTGGTGGCCAACAGGCTCCACCTTCCCACCGGCACCGGTCCCGAGACGTTGATGAGCTGGCCGCGGCTTCCGCCGATGGAACCGGTGCCGGGCAGGGCGCTTGTCCAAGGGCGGATCGGCGGCGGGGGCGGTGTCTGCCAGTTGGCCACCGACGCGGCGGGCGCTCCCCCGCCTGCCGGGGCCCTGATCCGCCCGTTCCGCGTCGAGTCGCTGCCGCGTTCCGTTGCCGCGAGCGCGCTGCCACGCGTCTGGCACGGGAGTCCGGTGATCGGGGTGGAAGGGGACGAACTGGAACCTTCCACCCTGCCGTTGCCGGCCGGCGAGGTGTATTTGGTCCTCGGACGGGAAGGCAGCGGAAAAACCAATCTCTTGGCCCTCCTGCAGCGGGCGCTCGACGGGCTGCGGCCCTGTTCGGCACCGTCCGACGGCGCGAACGCCGACGGTTTCTGGGCCGGCCACGCGCCCGTCGCCCGGGGTACGGTGCTGCTGGTCGACGACGCCGCCAACTTGGGCGTCCGGGCCCAGGAGGCGGTTGCCGCCCTGGTTGCCGCCGGCGCGTCGGCCGTCGTCGCAGCCTGCCCCGGGCCGCTGTTGCTGCAGCAGGTCCCGCTGGCCCTGCAGGCCCGCGCCGGTGGGCGCGGCATGGTCTTGTCACCGCGGGCCGGGGCGGATGCTGAATTCTTCGGTGTCAGGCTCGACGACGGGTGGAGACCGCCGGGACGGGCCTACCGGATCGGAACCGGTAAAGCCGTGCCGTTGCAGGTCGCCGTGGCTACAGAGCGCGCGGAGCGGCACCCTTGACCAGGAAAGCCGTCACGGGCTTGGTCAGCAGCAGGCCAAAGGAGGCTCCGGCCGCCACCAGCAGGACCGGGCCGAGCGCAAACTGGCCGCCCTGGATCATCGAGATGGCCACCACCACAACGAACACCTGCCACACCAAGGCGGCCGCCCTGGTCCAGCGGTAGCCGCGGAACAGAAAATGCCCGACCACCAGCAGCCAGATGCCGAAGACCAGCATCAGGACCAGCAGGAAGATGCTGCCGGCTAACGATATCGGGGTCTGCGTGGCCAGTCCGTAGCCATACAGTGCGGCTCCGGCCAGCAACGCGAGCGCCTCCAGAACGACGGCTGCGGCGATGATCAGGATGGCAATCGGGCGGGAGGCAGGGCTGGACGAGGGGACAGGCATTGACACATTCGCACCCTACCTTAGATAGTCAGGTATCAGCTTCCGGACCGGGAGCCTCACCAAACCACCCGTGTGATGAATGACTCACGAATTACGGCCGGTTAAGTCGGCATGACCCCTTGTTTACATGGATTTAACATGAAACGCTGGATGGCGAAGCAAAGGGGGCCTGTCTGGCTCCCTTTTCTATGAGTCTGTTCGTGAATGTTTTCACGAATTCCCAGCCGGACACTAAACCGGACACCATTTAGAGGAGTATGTGATCAGCATGGATTGGCGTAGCCGCGCGGCATGCCTGGATAAGGACCCCGAACTGTTCTTCCCTGTGGGGAACACCGGGCCGGCACTCCTGCAGATCGAAGAGGCCAAGAGCGTATGCCGACGCTGCCCGGTAATCGATACCTGCTTGCAGTGGGCCATCGAGTCCGGCCAGGACGCCGGTGTATGGGGCGGGATGAGCGAGGACGAGCGCCGTGCGCTCAAGCGCCGCGCTGCCCGGGCCCGTCGGGCGTCCTAACCCGAACCCAGGTTTGATCAGAGGCCGCTGCCGATTCCGGCAGCGGCCTCTTGCATTCCACATGCCCAGCTGGCTTCGGCTCAGCGGGCCGCATGGTTGTTGAGCACCAGGTCGATCCGCACGCAGGTTCCGCCGCCATCGCGGGGCGTCCACTCGATCCGGCCGCCCAATTCGCTGGTGACCAAGGTCCGCACAATCTGCAGCCCCAGGCCCTCCCGCCGAGGCTCCTCGGGCAACCCCACACCATCGTCTTCCACCGAAACGGTCAGCAGTTCCTCCTCACCGCGCCGGGACCGCCGGGCAGTCAGCAGGACTGTGCCGTGCCGCCCGGCCAATCCGTGTTCGACGGCGTTGGTCACCAGTTCGTTGATGACCAGCGCCAACGGGGTGGCGAATTCGCTGGGCAGTTCGCCGAACTCGCCGCTGCGCTCGGTGCGGACGGCCTGGGTGGGTGAGGCGACCTCGGCCGAGAGCCGGAACTGGCGCCCGATCAGTTCATCGAAGTCGACGTTCTGCGCCAGGCCTTGGGAGAGCGTCTCATGGACCAGGGCGATCGTTGCCACCCGCCGCATGGCTTGTTCCAGCCCCTGCTTGGCTTCGTCGCTGACCATCCGCCGCGATTGCATGCGCAGCAATGCCGCCACCGTCTGCAGATTGTTCTTTACCCGGTGATGGATCTCCCGAATGGTGGCGTCCTTCGACACCAGCTCCATCTCCCGCCGGCGCAGTTCCGAGACGTCCCGGCACAGCACCAAGGCACCGAATCGTTCCCGCTCATTCCTCAGCGGGATCGCCCGGAGCGAGAGCGAGACGCCGCGGGATTCGATCTCCGTGCGCCAAGGCATCCGTCCGGTCACGACCAACGGCAGAGTCTCATCGACCATCCGCCGGTCCTTGAGCAAGGCAGTGGTCACTTCGGCCAGGGAGCGGCCTTCCAGTGACTCGACGTCGCCGAGCCGACGGAATGCGGAGACGCCGTTCGGGCTGGCGTACTCCACCACCCCGTCGGCATCCAGCCGAATCAGTCCGTCTCCGACCCGGGGGGCGCCGCGGCGCGACCCGGTCGGAGACGCGAAGTCCGGCCACAGCCCCAGCGTTCCCATCTTCAGCAGGTCGTAGGCGCACTGCCGGTAGGTCAGCTCCAGCCGCGACGGCATCCGGGAACTGGACAGGTCCATGTGCGAGGTCACGATTGCCAAGGTCCGGCCATTGCGGACCATGGGAACCGCTTCGACGCGCATGGCCATCTCGGTGGTCCAGTTCGCCTCCGACGATCGTTCGATCGTCTGAGACTCCCGCGCCGCGTCCACCAATGGCTTCAGGTCGGCACGGATGCGCTCCCCCACGAAGTCGCGGTGGAACACGGTGTGGGTGGTCGACGGGCGAACGTGCGCCAGGGCGACGTAGCTGCCGTCCGGCGTCGGGAACCACAGGGCCAGGTCGGCGAATGCCAGGTCCGCGATGAGTTGCCAGTCGCCGACCAGCAGATGAAGCCATTCTGCATCGCCCGGTCTGAAGTCGGCGTAGTCGCGGATGGGGTCGGTGAAAATGGCCAAGCTACCGCCGCACTGTCGAGCGCATCAGGCGCAGGGCTACGGACAACGAGGCCATGTCGTCCTTCTCGAGCTTGTTCACTTCTTCGAACATGTCCCTGACACGCTTGATGTTCTCGGCGTTGGCCTGCTCCCACTCGTCGATTCTGGCTTCCGCCTGCTCCCCCGGCTGGGTGCTTTGCATCACCGCAACGGTGATGTCGGTGACCGTGGTGTACAGGTCGTCGCGCAGGGCGGCCCGTGCCAGCGACTGCCAGCGGTCCTCCCGCGGGAGCGCAGTGATGCGCTCGAGCAGATCGTCGATGTCGAACCGGTCGTAGACCGTGAAGTAGACGTGCGCGACCGAAGCGACCGGCTCGTCCACCTGTCCGGCGATCCGGGCGACGTCGAGCAAACCGAAGCTCTCGAACTGCTCGGCCCACTGCCGGGCGATCTCCTCGGGCAGTCCGCGTTCTTCCGCATTGGAGAGCCATCCGCGCACCCGTGCCAGGTCGTCACCGCGCAGGTACTTGACCAGTTGGCTGCGCAGCGGGTCCATCTGCGGCTTGAACGCGGCGATGCCGTCAGCGACCGGCGTACCGCTGTCAACATGGTTGATGTACCAGCGCACCGCCCGGTCCAGCAAACGCCGCATATCCAGGTGCACCGTGCACCAAAGATCCGTCGGGAAGCTGGCCGGTAGTTCGTTCAGCTCCGCCACCAGCTTGTCGAATTCAAAGATCTCGCGCAGCGCCACGAAAGCCCGAGCGACGTCGGCCTCCGAGACCGAGGTCTCCTCCAGAACGCGGAAGGCGAAGGTAATGCCGCCCATGTTGATCATGTCGTTGGCCACCACGGTGGCGATGATTTCCCGTCGCAGCGGGTGGCCGGACAGCTCGTCGCCGAACCGCTCGACCAGTTCCTGCGGGAAGTAACCGCGCAATACCCGGTCGAAGTACGGGTCGTCGGCCAAATTGCTGACGGTCAGGGCATGGGTCAGTTCGATCTTGGAGTAGGCCGCCAGAACGGACAGCTCCGGCGAGGTCAGGCCCAGGCCGGCGTCGATCCGTTCGTGCAGTTCCTCGGTGGTCGGCAGCGCTTCCAGCTCCCGGTCCAGTTCCGCATGGTTCTCCAGCCAGTCCATCAGGCGTTCGAAGCTCGGGCTCGCCTTGGTAATGTGCTGGCGGTCATTGAGCAGCAGGACGTTCTGGTCGATGTTGTCCTGGATCACCAGCCGGCCGACTTCCTCGGTCATCGAGTGCAGCAGGCCGGACCGCTCCTCCACCGGCAGTTTTCCGGCGGCGACCATCTGGTCCACCAGGATCTTGATGTTGACCTCGTGGTCGGAGCAGTCCACACCGGCCGAGTTGTCGATGGCATCGGTGTTGAGGATGATCCCCTGGCTGGCGGCTTCGATGCGCCCGCGCTGGGTCATGCCCAGGTTGCCGCCCTCACCGATCACCTTGACTCTCAACTCGTTGCCGTTGACCCGAATGGGGTCGTTGGCCTTGTCCCCCACCTCGGCGTTCGACTCGGTCGAGGCCTTCACATAGGTGCCGATGCCGCCGTTGTACAGCAGATCCACCGGTGCCCTCAGGATGGCCTGCAGCAGTTCGGGCGGGCTCATGCTCGTGACCTGCGGATCCAACCCGAGGATGCCCCGGACCTGCTCGGAGACCGGAACCGACTTCACCGACCGCGGGTAGACCCCGCCACCGGCGCTGATCAGCTTGTCGTCGTAGTCGGCCCAGGACGACCTGGGAAGCTCGAACAGGCGGCGGCGCTCCTGGAAGGAGGCAGCGGCGTCGGGATCAGGATCCAAGAAGATGTGCCGGTGGTCGAAGGCAGCGACCAGCTTGATGTGCTCGGAGAGCAACATCCCGTTGCCGAACACATCGCCGCTCATGTCTCCCACCCCGACGACGGTGAAGTCCTCGGCCTGGGTGTCGACGCCGAGTTCGCTGAAGTGCCGCTTGACCGATTCCCACGCTCCGCGGGCGGTGATGCCCATTTCCTTGTGGTCGTAGCCAACCGAGCCGCCGGAAGCGAACGCGTCGCCCAACCAGTGGCCGTACTCCAGCGAGATGTCGTTGGCGATGTCGGAGAAGCTCGCGGTTCCCTTATCGGCTGCCACCACCAAGTAGGTATCGTCGCCGTCCATCCGGACCACCCGCTCGGGCGGCACTACCTTCTGGCCGGACTCGGTCCGGACCAGGTTGTCGGTGATGTCCAGCAAGCCGCGGATGAAGGTCCGGTAGCTGTCCTGTCCTTCCGCCATCCAGGCGGCGCGGTCCGCCCCTGGGTCCGGCAGGCGCTTCGCGTAGAACCCGCCCTTGGCGCCGGTCGGTACGATGACCGCGTTCTTGACCGTCTGTGCCTTGACCAGGCCCAGGATTTCGGTGCGGAAGTCCTCGCGCCGGTCGGACCACCGCAGCCCGCCGCGGGCCACGTCGCCGAACCGCAGGTGGACGCCTTCGACGCGCGGCGAATAGACCCAGATTTCGTACTTCGGCCGCGGGAACGGTGCGCCTTCGATCCGCGCGGGACTGAGTTTGAAACTGAAGTACGTCTTGTTCTGGAAGTAGTTGGTGCGCAGCGTTGCCCCGATCAGGTTGGACAGCGAGCGCAGCACCCGGTCGGCGTCCAGCGTCGGGACGGCGTCCAGGCCGGCTGCCAAGTCGGAGCGGGCGGCCTCGACCGCTGCTTCGCGGTCGCCGTCGAGATCCGGATCAAAGCTGGCGTTGAACACCGCCAGCAGTGCCCGGGCCACGTCCGGGTTGGCCAACAACGTGTCCGAGACGAACGCGTAGGACACCAGGTTGCCCAGCTGCCGCAGGTAGCGTGTGTAGGCCCGCAGCACTGCCACTTGGCGCCAGCCGATTCCCTCGGCCAGCACCAGCCGGTCGAAGCCGTCCGATTCGCTGCGCCCGGTGACGGCGGCGCCGAAGGCTTCTTCGAGCAGGCCGCCGGTGGCAATCGGATCGACGCCGGCAGGGTACCGGAGGCCGAAGTCGTACAGGAAGTAGTCTTCCCCGTCGGCCGTCATGATCTCGAAGGGCCGCTCGTCCAGCACTTCGAGCCCGGTGTTCTGCAGTATCGGCATGATGTTGCTCAGCGACCGCGCCTCCGGCAGATACAGTTTCAGCCGGGCGTCGGCGGCCAGGACATCGGTCCTCTTCTCGGGAACATAGACATGCAGGACCGGGGCGGCCTCGGCTTCGCCACCTTCGTAGCTGCGGAAGCGGCTGATGTCCTCGAGCGCGTCTTCCACTTCATAGTCCACCCGGTAGCTGGGAGGGAACGCGTCCTTCCAGTTGGCCGAGAGCCGGGCGGCGGCCTCGCCGTCGAAGTTGGCGCGCAGCACCTCGTCGATGCCCTCCGACCAGGACCGGGAGGCCTGGGCCAGCCGGCGCTCAAGCTCGGCGGTATCGACCTTCGGCACCCCGGAATCCCGCTTGAGCCGGATGCGGAAGAACAACCGGGCCAGCGCGGATTCGGACATCCGCGCCTCGTAGTCAATGCTCTGCGGGTCGAAGGTGCGGCGCAGCTCGCCTTCGATGCGCAGGCGGACGGCCGTGGTGTAGCGGTCGCGCGGCAGGAACACCAGCGCGGAGACGAACCGGCCGTAGACATCCGCGCGCAGGAACAGCCGGGTCCGGCGCCGCTCCTGCAGCCGCAGGATGCCCATCGCCGTCGCCGCCAGCTCGTCGGTGTCCATCTGGAACAACTCGTCGCGGGGGTAGGTTTCGAGGATCGAGAGCAGATCCTTGCCGGAGTGCGAATCGGCCGGGAAACCGCTGTGCCGCAGCACGGCCGCGACCTTCTGCCGGACAATCGGCACGTTCTTCACCAAACGGTTGTACGCGCTGGTGGCGAAGAGACCGATGAAGCGGCGCTCGCCGTCGACATTGCCCTGCGCATCGAAGCTCTTCACCCCGATGTAGTCCAGGTACGCGGCGCGATGTACGGTGGAGCGCGAATTCGCCTTGGTGATCACCAGGGCACGTTTCTCCCGGGCGCGGGCGCGGCCTTCTTCGGTCAGGTGCTGGACGCGCCGTGCGTCGGCGACGCGGCGCATCATGCCCAGGCCGCTGTCCTGACGGACCAGCAGGACGTCTTCGCCGTTCTGGGTGACGAGGTCGTACTCGCGGTAGCCCAGGAAGGTGAAATTGCCGTCGTCGAGCCATTCCAGCAGCGCCTTGGCTTCGGCCAGATCGGGAATCTCCTCGGCGCCGACCACCGAATCCAGCGACGCGGCCACCTGCCGCACCTGCCGGCGCATGGCCGGCCAGTCCTCGACCGAGGCCCGGACGTCCGCCAGGACACGCTTGAGCCCGGCCTCCAGCTCGGCGGCCTTCGCCGGGTCGATGCGGGCGGTTTCCACCGCCATCCAGGATTCGATCCGCAGGACCTTGCCGCTGCCGGCCTCGAATGCGGCCAGGTTCGGCAGCGCTGCCGTGTCCCCGCTGGAGACTCCGGCGCTGGTCGGGACCCGCTCCACGCCGGTCAGGTCGTGGCTGTCCCGGTCGCGGGTTGCCACAAAAGTCGGGTGCATGATCATCCGGATGGCAATGCCGTGCCGCACCACCTCAGCAGTGACCGAATCCACCAGGAACGGCATGTCATCGGTGACAATCATGACGACGCTGGCGTCGGGTTCGTCATGGATCCCGATCACAGGTTCGGCCGGGGGCCGGTGGGCGGCCAGTTCCCGGTGCGCCAGTGCCCGGGAACTGAGCACATCGGGACTGTAGCTGGCCGCGTCGTCCGCTGCCAGATGCTCGTAGTATTTGGCGATGAATTCCTCATCGTTCGTTGCTGAGCTGGACAGATCCGCCATGCTGGATCCAGTCGACATGTAAAACGCCTCCGATAGGTGTGTCCAAACCGCGCCTTTGCGGTCCTTGCGCAAGCCTAACGCGGCACGTTCAAAACTTCACTTTGACCAGAGCCCGACGGCGCGGTGCCCGCCTGGGTGCCGACAGTTGGCTTCCTGCCAACCCGGCAATGGCATGGCGCAGCGCGGAGTCCGGCGCGGACTCCAACAGGACCGATCCGCCCAGGAGCGCGGCATCGGCTGCCGCCGGATCGGCAGGCAGCATGGCACGGATCTCGCGCACCGGCCCGAACCGCTCCCACGCCTCCCGCAACTGCGCCTCCGGCCGGGCCCCCACCGCCGCCGCCCGGACCTTGTTCAGGACCACCTCCGCGGACGTCGAAGGGACCGCGTGCTCCAGTTCGTCCAGGGCCCGGACCAGCCGCGGCAATCCGACGGAATCGGCGCTGCCCACTGCCAGCAGCCGGTCCGCCAGCTCCAGCACGCGCAAGGTAGCCCCGTTGCGCCGCGGAGCCATCGAGTCGAAGCTCAGCTCTTCTTCGTGCTCCAGCGAAAACCCGCAATCCACGACGACGACGTCCGCCAGCGCGCGCGCCAGCTCCAGGACCGTTCCCAGTGCCGACGGCCTGAGCTCGGTCCAGCGGTCCACCCGGGTGATCCCGGTCAGCACCCTCAGCGACGTACCGGTCACCGCCACTTTCAGGCAGACCCGCTCGAATGCCTCCCTATCCAGCATGCCCTGGTCCGCCATCCGACAGGCATGGGCCAAGGCCGCAGATTCGTCCAGCAGGCCAAGGAACGCTGCCACACTGGCCCCATAGGTATCCGCATCGACCAGCAGGGTCCGTTGCCCGGCGGCTGCGTATTCGGCGGCGAGGTTGACCGCCACGGTGGTGCGGCCCGGCGCCCCGGCAGGACCCCATACCGCCACCAGCTCGCCCTTCGCGGCCGGCATTCCAGGTTGCCCCGGGTCGGCATCACGTGGCCGCAGCGCGCCGGCGGGGTCCGCCAACCCGGCCAGTCGCGGGCCGGCCGCTCCCGCTGCAGCTCGGGCCGGCGGCCAGGTGCCCTGCAACTGCGCCGCCGACTCGGCCACCAGTGCCGCCAGGGCCTCAGGCTCGACCGTTTCCGCACCGGTGCGGATGCCGAGCGCCTCGAGCCGGAGCCGTTCGCCGTCGTCGTCGGTGAGCGCCACCACCGAGACCTCGGCGCTGTGCAGCCGCTCCAGCACCCCGCCGTCAAGGTCCTGGGTTTGGCCGGCGATGATGGCGGCGCGGGCCAGTCCGGATTGCGCCGCCGCCAGCAATTCCGCCAGTTCGGCGCAGCGCCGGACCACCGTCACCGGCCCGTGCAGCCGCTCCAGGCCGGAGACGAAGTCTACGGCCGCCGTGCCCAAGGTGAGGACCGGCAGGCTCACGAAGTGCCGCCCGGATTGAGCACCACGTTGATGCGGGCGCCGTTGGCGAGCGCGTGCAGCAGCGCCGGCAGGGTGTCATCCCCGACCAGCACGTGCAGCCGTTCCGCACCGGACGAGCCGAACGCCGTGGTGGCGTCCGCCAACTGCGATACCTCGGCCGCGGCAAGCAGCAGTTCAGGCTGGTCGAAGCCGTTCCGGCCATCGAGTAGGGACACCCAGACGTCCACCCTGGAGCCGGGGCCGGCGCCTTCCGGCAGCGGGTTCTCAATGTTCAATCCGATCGGTTTCCGATCCAGGTCATCGGCCGTGCCCAGCACCGAGGCCGGCAGCAATTCGCCGCCCCGGATCAGCGCAGTAGCGACCGCGCCTGCCGGCAGCCCGGCATCCGCCGGTAGATAGCGGGCCGAGGCGTCGCCCAGCCTCACGTCGACGACGATCAGGTCATCGGCGGAAACCGCCTGCCCCACCGCGATGTCAGATTTGGCCGCCAGCACACCCACGGTTTGGTCCGCGGTGGCCACCAGCGCGGAGACCCCTGCCACTGACGCCAACACCAGCAGCAACCCCACCAGCAGGCGCGGATCTTTCCAGGACGGACGCTTCAACCGTGGTGCCGCGGTCTTTTCCGTGATGGCAGCGCTCAAGGATCTCCCCCTCAATCCCCGCGCTGGGCGGACAGCGATGCTGCGGTCCGAACCTGTGCTCCGGGACGCGGGTGGCACCATTCTGGTCGAGCCGGTGCCGCTTGGGAACTGCACCCGCCTGTTCCGGGCGCAATCTGTGGAAAACTAATCGCGTCAACAGCAGAGCCTCAGCTCCGTCAAACCGCATCAAACGGTGCCATAATGGGGAAACCATCCCCGTCCCCAAGGATCTGTCCATGCCACGGTTCCTCACTCTGGCCGATGTGGCCGAAGAGCTGCAGATTTCCTCGTCGCAAACCTACGCCCTGGTTCGCAGCGGCGAGCTGCCCGCCATCCAGATCGGCGGCCGGGGCCAATGGCGGGTGGAGCAGGTTGTGCTGGACCAGTACATCCAGGACAAGTACGCCCAGACGCGTCGGTTGATCGAAGAAGCCAAGTCGAACGCGGAGTGAGCGTTCAGTCCAGGCGCCGCGAAACGAGTGCCGCGATGGCTGTGAACGGCACGGTGTAGACCGAACGGACATTGGCCGCGCGCCGGTCCTCTCCGGACGGTACCGCAGCGATGTCGAAGGAATCAGCCCCGACCCTGTCGATCACTCCCTCAGCCGCCGCGGTGCCGGAGTTGCCTGACAGATAGACGCCTACCGGAGCTCGGTCCCGGCCGAGCCCCCGCAGTGCCGACCCGAGTCCGAGCCGGCGCGCTGCGGACTCGGGTGCCACCGCATGCCGGCCCATGCCTTCGATCAGCTGCACGGCAGCCAACGGCACGAGCACGCTCCGCACGCCCTCGTTGAGCACTAGCCAGGTAGACCCGACGTGGGCTAGCGATCCGTCGAACCTGAGCTGTGCGCCAACGCTCACGCGCAGCTGCGTACCCATTTGTCCTCGCAGCCTGTTGGCGAGATCCACAGCGGCTAGCTCTATCCGGGCTCGCTCGTTGACCTCGGCCTCCAGCTCCAGCCGGTCCGCGGCGTGCAGCTGTGCCTCCAGATCCTCGAACAGGGCGTCCCATCGCATGGCGCAAGCCTAGGAAGCACGGACAAACATCGTCAATCGGGCCAGGGTCTTTACATCAACGCCGCCTAAGTGCCACTATATGGATCCTCAGCTTTCTAAACGCCATCAAACGACATCAAATGGCATCAAATCGAAGTTTAGGCACCGACTGGAGGGGCATCCGATGCGCCGAATCATCTCCGATCTCGTCACCGCAGGGCTGATACTCGGGAGCGGTGCCGTGTTGATTCTTGCCGGGACGAGGATCGGCTCCGGGTCGTTGTGGCCCCCGCACAACTATCAGGACGCGTTGGCGGTTCTCTCCATCGGCGCCGGTGCCGTTGTGCTGTGCTGGCTTCTCCTTGGCCTGGCGGCAGCCGCAGCCGGCGCCATGCTGGCGAAAACCGGACACCTGCGGCTGGCGGCACTGTCGGCCGCCGCGAGTCCGGCCTTCCTGCTGCGGTTGGCGGGCGCCGTCGTCGGGCTCAACCTGATGGTTGTTCCCGTCGCCCATGGTTCCCCTGCGGCCGCTACCGCCGGACTGCCGACGTCCACCGGCCCTACGGACACCGTCGGCATCGATCCGCTGTGGCAACCGGCCTATCCGGCCGGTGAAGTTGTGGACCCCTCGTGGCAACCGACTCCCCCGGCGGCGGCGCCCGGCATCGTCGCCAAGCCGCTGACCCGGCATGATCTCGGAAGCCCGCGCTCCGTAACCGTCACTGCCGGAGACTCCCTCTGGCATCTAGCGGCTGCCGAGCTCGGCCCGTTGGCGACGGACGCGGAAATTGCCGAGCGGTGGCCGGACTGGCATGCCGCCAACCGGAGAACCATCGGTCCTGACCCCTCGCTGATCCGTCCGGGGCAAACCCTCGTCGTTCCCCCGCCGCGTTAGGAGGGTCCCCGGGTCTCGCCGGAGCCGCCGGACAACGAGGTGACAGAGCAGCACCAACGCACAACCAGTGGAATGAAAGGGCAGGACATGGACAACGTTCGACGACTCCCGGACGCACGGACACGGGCGGAAGACGCGGAGGCTGCCGCGCAGGCGGACGCACTCGCCCCGGCCAGCGGCGCGCCGCGGCCACTGACGGTGCGGCGGGTCAATCCCGCCGGGCCCGACAGCTACTTCGCGCCGGTCATCCGCCTGCAGCCCAGGAGACCGGACCCGACCGAGGCGGACCGGCCATCCGGGCCCGGTGCGGTGTCTCCGCCGGTTCGGCTGCACCAGAAGGCGGATCCCGAAGCGGCGGCGGAATTGCGCCAGGTGACGGCGACGGCCCGGTCCGTGGCGCAGGCCTGTCTGGAAGCGGTTGCCGGCACGCGGCCGGTCCAGCAGTTGGCCCGCTGGCTCGATCCCGCCAGCTACGAAAAGCTGGCGCACCGCGCAGACATCGTCAAGGCGCACCAGGCCAAACTTCGGTCCGGCGGCGGCGTGCCGCTGCGGCTGCACCGGAGCGCGGTGGTCCGGTCCGCAAGGGTCTGCCGGGCTGCCGAGGGCGCCTACGAAGCGTCGCTCGTGGTTGTCGATGCCCGGCGGGTGCGTGCCATCGCACTGCGGCTGGAACTGGTCCGGGGGCTGTGGAAGGTCACGGCCTTGGAGATCGGCTGACCGGCGGCCCCAGGCTACTTCCGGCGCTTGCCACTCTTCGCGGGCCGCTTGTCCTTGGCTGCCTCGGCCTTGGCTGCGCTTTGGCGCTCCACCCGGGTCTCGGCCTCCCCGGACGCAGTCGGTGCCGTGAACTGCAGCGAGGCAGGGCGTTGCGGAGCTTCCAAACCTGCCGCCACGATCTGCGGCCCCGCGGCCGCCCGGGCGTCCGCAATACCCGGCGCAGTCACCTCGGCAGGCTGCTGGACCTGGACCTCGAGGTTGAAGAGATAACCGATGCTCTCTTCACGGATGGACTCCATCATCGTCTGGAACATGACAAATCCCTCGCGCTGGTATTCGACCAACGGATCGCGCTGCGCCATGGCGCGCAGGCCGATCCCTTCCTTGAGGTAGTCCATCTCGTAGAGGTGTTCCTGCCACTTCCGGCCGATCACCGAGAGCACCACGCGCCGCTCCAATTCGCGCATGGTCTCTGATCCGAGTGTCTGCTCGCGCTGAGCGTAGGAGACCTTGGCATCGGACACAATTTCAGCGCGCAGGAAATCCGCCGTGACCTTGGACCGGCCGCCGGCTTCCTCCAGCACTTCGTCGATCGTCAGCTCGATCGGGTAAAGCTGCTTGAGGTTGGTCCACAGCTGCTCATAGTCCCAGTCGTCGCCGTGGCCTTCCTGCGTAGCTTCGTTGACCATCGCGGTCACCACGTCCTCGAGGAAGAACGAGACCTTCTCGTGCAGGTCGTCGCCCTCCAGGATCCGCCGCCGGTCGTTGTAGATCGCTTCGCGCTGCCGGTTGAGCACGTCGTCGTACTTCAGCACGTTCTTGCGCTGCTCGGCATTACGGCCTTCGACCTGCGCCTGGGCGTTCTGGATGGCTTTGGACACCATCTTGGACTCCAGCGCCACGTCGTCGGGCATCCGCGAGGAATTCATGATCCGCTCGGCGGCGCCGGCATTAAACAGCCGCATCAGGTCATCGGTTAGGGACAGGTAGAAGCGTGATTCGCCGGGGTCGCCCTGCCGGCCCGAACGGCCGCGGAGCTGGTTGTCGATGCGGCGCGACTCATGCCGTTCCGTACCCAGCACGTAGAGCCCGCCCAGCGCCCTGACTTCGTCGTGCTCGGCCTGCACTGCCTTCTGCGTCGATTCCAGGACCGCAGGCCAGGCGGCCTCGTACTCCTCCGCGTTCTCGGCCGGGTCCAGGCCGCGGCGTTCCAGCTCGGACACGGCGTTGAACTCGGCGTTGCCACCGAGCATGATGTCGGTGCCGCGGCCGGCCATGTTGGTGGCGACCGTGACCGAGCCCTTGCGGCCTGCCTGTGCGACGATCGCCGCTTCACGGGCATGGTTCTTCGCGTTGAGCACTTCGTGGCGGATGCCCTGCTTGGCGAGCTGCTTGGACAGGTACTCGCTCTTCTCCACGCTGGTGGTACCGACCAGGACCGGTTGGCCCTTTTCGTGGCGGGCGGCGATGTCCTTCACCACGGCGTCGAATTTGGCGATCTCGTTCTTGTAGATCAGATCCGACTGGTCGATGCGCGCCATCGGCTTGTTCGTCGGGATCGGCACCACGCCGAGCTTGTAGGTGCTCATGAACTCGGCGGCTTCGGTTTCGGCCGTTCCGGTCATGCCGGAGAGCTTCCCGTAGAGCCGGAAGTAGTTCTGCAACGTCACGGTCGCCAGGGTCTGGTTCTCGGCCTTGATCTCGACGCCTTCTTTGGCCTCGATCGCCTGGTGCATACCTTCGTTGTAGCGGCGTCCGGCCAGAATTCGCCCGGTGTGCTCGTCGACGATGAGCACCTCGCCTTTGAGCACCACATAGTCTTTGTCCCGCTTGAACAGTTCCTTGGCCTTGATGGCGTTGTTCAGAAACCCGATCAGCGGCGTGTTCGCCGACTCGTACAGGTTGTCGATGCCGAGGTAGTCCTCGACTTTTTCGATGCCGGACTCGAGCACGCCGACGGTGCGCTTCTTCTCGTCGACCTCGTAGTCTTCGGTGTCCTTCAGCCGCATCACCACGCGGGCGAATTCTGTGTACCAGCGGTTGACGTCGCCGGAGGCCTGGCCGGAAATGATCAACGGGGTACGGGCCTCGTCGATGAGGATCGAGTCGACTTCGTCCACGATCGCGAAGTGGTGTCCGCGCTGCACCAACTCGTCGCGGCTCCAGGCCATGTTGTCGCGCAGGTAGTCGAAGCCGAACTCGTTGTTCGTGCCGTAGGTGATGTCCGCGGCGTACTGTTCGCGGCGGGTGGCCGGGTTCTGGTTCGCCAGGATGCAGCCGCTGGTCAGGCCGAGGAAGCGGTAGACACGGCCCATCAGATCGGACTGGTACTCGGCCAGGTAGTCGTTGACCGTGACGACGTGGACGCCCTTGCCGGTGAGCGCGTTCAGGTAGGCAGGAGCGGTAGCCACCAGCGTCTTGCCTTCACCGGTCTTCATCTCCGCGATGTTGCCCAGGTGCAATGCCGCCCCGCCCATGAGCTGGACGTCGAAGTGGCGCAGCCCCAGCGTGCGGCTGGCGGCTTCGCGGACCGCGGCGAATGCTTCAGGGAGCAGGTCATCCAGCACCTCGCCGTCCTGGTAGCGCTGTTTCAGCGTGTCGGTTTCCCCGCGCAGCTCGGCATCTGTGAGGGACTTAAAGTCCTCTTCCAGCACGTTGATCGCATCGGCGTAACCGCGCAGCCTCTTCAGCGTCTTCTTGTCGCCGGTACGAAGCACACGCTCGAGAATCGTTGGCACTACATTGCTCCCAGTCAGTCGCGCAGAATTCTGGCTTGTTCAGTCTACGTGAGAGACGTGCCGGGCACCGTTTTGGTTCCCTGCGCCCGTTTCGCAACTTCCCGGGCCAGGCCGGCAGCCAGATCGCCCTTGCTCTCAACCACCACGCTGTCCAGCTCCAACCATTCGGCCATGGCCGCGAGCTCGGCCGCCAGCTCCGCCGCCGTGCCGGCCGGAGCGTCGTCTTCGGAATGCGCCGACCTGACCACCAGCCTGCCTGCGGGCCGGTCCGCTTTCAGGTCCACCCGGGCGCACAACCGGTCCCCCAGCAGGAACGGCAGGACGTAGTAACCGTAGGTCCGCTTGGCCGCCGGCGTATAGATTTCGATCCGGTAGCGGAAGTCAAACAAACGTTCGACCCGCTGGCGCTCGAAAACCAAGGAATCGAAGGGGCTCAGCAGCGCCCGGCCGGTGGCCTGGCGCGGCCGTGCTGCATCCGCATGCAGATAGACCTCTGAATTCCAGCCATCCACCGCTACGCGTTCCAAGGTGCCATCGGCCTCCAGCGCCCGCACCGCGCCGGCCGCAGCCCGCACCGGGACACGGAAGTAGTCGGCAAAGCACTTGACCGTCCCGATGCCGTGGGCCCGCGCCGCGGCCTCAATCAGCCGGAGCATCGCTTCCTCCGGATGGGGCCGGTGCCCCGCGTCATGCGGCGCGGGCAATACCCTGTCGGTCAGGGTGTAGAGCCGTTCGAATTGCGGTGTGCGCGCGGCGGCGCTGACCAGCCCCTGTTCGAACAGCGCCTCCAGCACCCGTTTGACGGCGTTCCAGTTCCAGCCCCAGTCGGTCTTGGCCCGGGTCTCTTCATGGCCGATCCGGTCGGCCACGGCCCGGGCAGTCAGGCCCCGCGAGGAGGCGAGCGCGTCAAGGATCCGGTCGGACAAATCCCGGACGAGGTCCGGATCCATTCCGGAAGCGCCCACCCAGCGGCGCCGCTGCCACTGGCGGAGATCGGCGAAATCCTCCGGCTTGATGTAGCTGGCTTCGTGGGCCCAGTACTCGATCATGCGGCGCGGTGGCTTCCCGGCCAGCCGGTGGAGGATGTCGACGTCGTAGCCGCCGAGCCGGGAGTAGAACGGCAGATAGTGCGCGCGCACCAGCACATTCACCGAATCGATTTGCAGCAGCCGTATGCGGTCAAAGGTCCGGCCCACCTGCCTTGCTGTCACAAGACCGGTGGGCCGTTCCTTGGCCAATCCCTGGGCGGCCAGCGCAATGCGGCGGGCCTGGGCCAGACTGATGCGGGCTGTCATGCCTTCATATTAGGCAGCCGCGGCGGCAGTCAGGCGTTGGCGCTCTCCTGCGAGCGGTAGGCCAGCAGCTCTTCGCGCGCCTTGGCTTCTTCGGCGCTGCAGTCGGCATCGAGGGTAATCACGCCATAGGTCCAGCCACGGCGGCGGTAGACGACGCTGGGCGCGCTGGTTGCCTTGTCAACGAACAGGTAGAAGTCGTGTCCCACCAGTTCCATGTTGTCTACGGCATCATCGAGGGTCATTGCCGCGGCCGGGAAGACCTTACGGCGGATCAGCACCGGGGAGTCTCCCGCAGGGACGTCGTTTTCAATCTCGTAGCCGGACCGTTCCTCGGCTGGGGTCTGGAGAGCGGCCGCGGAGGCCAGCGTTTCTTCATGCAGCGGCACGTCCGTACTGGCCGGTTCCAGCGTGGCGGTGGCCTGGTGGACGGCGGTCGGAGTGTGGCGTCCGTGATGGACCTTGCGGCGGTCCCGGGCGCGGCGCAGTCGCTCCAGGAGCTTGTTGTAGGCGATGTCGAAAGCTGCGAACTTGTCCGCTGCCTTGGCCTCGGCACGGACCACGGTGCCGCGGCCGAGCACGGTGAGTTCGACGGTCATCGAGCTCTCGGCATTGCGGGCGTTGGCTTCTTTGGTGACCTTGGCGTCAAGCCGTTGGACCTTGTCGCCCAGTTGCTCGATCTTGGAGATCTTCTCCTCAGCGTACTCGCGGAACCTATCGGAAACGGACAGGTTGCGGCCGTTGATGTTGAATTCCATGGTGCCCTCCATCGTTGCCTAGATGACACAACAGCGACTGAAAGAGAAACTCCTTTCAGCCGCTGAAGACGGGAATCCTCCCTTACGGGAGCCCATACCTCACGTTAGATCACGTATGCCTTTTATTCACCTTTTAGTCGGATATTCTCGAACATTTCCTGCCGATTCCGCGGGGAACCCGCGCCAACACCGGCAGGTCCGGCGCTCACGAGGAAGGTCCGCCGGCGTGTCCTGCCGGAGCCGAGGCAGCTGCCAGCACGGCTCCTCCCAAGGGAACTCCGCCGGCGGCACGGAGCGCCCTGGCCAGCTCCGCCATCGTTGCCCCGGTGGTCAGCACATCATCCACCAACAGGCAGCCGCGCCCGGCGACCAGCGGTACGTAGCGCGGCGGCACGGCCATGCTGCCGGCAACATTCCGCTGCCGGGCGGTCCGGCCCAGCGACTTCTGCCCGACCGGGGAAGTCCACCGCATCAGTCGCTTCCCCGAGCCCACCGGCCGGACGGCAGGCAGCAACTGCAATCCGGCCGGCAGCAGTCCCTGCCGTTCCAATCGGGCGAGCAGCAGTTGCAGCGGGTCGTAGCCGCGGCGCCGGCGGGAGATTCCGCGGGCGGGAACCTGCACCAACGCTGCGCCGGCGGGCCGTCCGGCACGCTCCGCGGCCGCGTCCAAGGCGCCCGCCAACGCGACGGCCAGCACCGGGGCGAGTTCGGTCCGGCCATGATTTTTGAAGGCCAGCACCGCTTGGGACAATTCGCGCCGGTAGGGACCGCCCGCCGTTACCGGCAGCGGCTGGCCGGCCTCGTCCAGCGGGAGCGATTCGGCCGCCTCCTCGACCGCTACCGGGCGCAGCGCGGAGCGCCTCAGCCGCTGCCTGCAGGCAGCGCACAGCACGTGGTCCGGCGCACCGCAGGCCACGCAATCGGTCGGCAGCAGCAGCCGCCCGAACTGCCCGGACCAGACGCGCAGGGCCTGGCCGGCCCGGCTGAAATACAGCTGGTCCAGCCAACCGCCCAGCTCCGCCGTCGTCCTCATTGCCGTTTCCCTGCCACGGACCAAGCCTTGCCGGCCCCGCCCGCTCCGGGGACCGAATGCCGTCCGGTTGTGGACAAGGCTGAGCCCGCAGCAGCCTGTGGAGGCGAGGCTACCCGGGGAAGGACGGATCGATGACCAACGGCGAATTCCGCTGCGGGGCCCAGCTGTTGCCTACCCGGATGTAGAGCATCTCGTTGGTTTGCGCGTAAACATCCTGGTCACCGTTGCCGGCGCTGATCTCCACCATGCCTTGCAGCGGTGCGGTCCGCTGGCTGCTGCCGTCCAAGTGCAGAATTTCCGCGGTCACTGCCGCTTCCGCCGAGGACTTCATGACGATGACGGTGTCCTCATTCGCCCACACGCCGGTGTCCACCGGCACCGACGCCTTCAGCCGCTTGGGCGTGGTGATGCCGCGGGGCCGCCCGTCCCGGTCCCGGACCACACCGGCGATATACACGCCGGTGCTTGCGCCTTCCCGGGTAATGATCAAAGCCCTGGATCCTTCGCGGGAGATCTGCAGCTCGGTCGCCGTCCGCTCGGTCAGCCACTGGGCGCTGACCGCAACCACTTCCGCCGGCTTCTCGACGGAGACCGCGGAAACCCTCCCGCTGCCGTCGCCGGCGGCGGTCCAGGCCCAGCCGAAAGGA
Source organism: Arthrobacter sulfonylureivorans (assembly GCF_022637435.1). NCBI lineage: Bacteria > Bacillati > Actinomycetota > Actinomycetes > Micrococcales > Micrococcaceae > Arthrobacter > Arthrobacter sulfonylureivorans. Next base: position 1,414,252 of record NZ_CP093326.1, on the reverse strand, counting down.
TCAATGCTGGGACCGGTCAGTTCCCGCCCGGAAGCCGCTTCCACCGCTGTTCGGTCCTCACCGATCACGAACATCCGGTTGCGCTCGGCGGTCAAGAAGGCGAAGCGCTCCTGGTCCAGCGACATCGCCGGTTCGCGCGGGCTCAGTCGGTCAACCGAAGGCAGGCCCTCGGGTTTGACCGGCCGCGATCCCTCGTAGAAGACCAGTTCCTCGTTCAGGATCCCGACCTGTACATTGCCGACGGCGGGGTCTGTCACCGCGGCCTGGAACTCAGGATCGGGTCCGCTGCCCAGGTCCACTTCCCGCTGGTCCACGGTCATCTGCACCGTGGAGACGGTATTGAGCTCGCCCAGGGTCAATTCCAGCTGTTGCTGCATCTGCTGTCGGCGCAGGAACGTGGTGCCGGTCAGAACCTCGGCGGAGAGGTCAACGCTTGCAGCACCCGATTCGATGGGCACGGCCCGGCGCACCAGCTGCGATCCTTCCGGGAAGGCGCTGATCACCGCCCCGGCCAGGTACGGTGCCGGCCCCTCCAACAGGGCCGCCACGATCGCCGCCGAAATTCCCTGCCGGTTGGCGAACCAGCGCACGTCGGGGACAGCGTAGGTGTACGTGGGGTCGTAGAAATAGAGGTTGTACGGGGAGAACAAGGTGCGGAAATCCACGGTGGAGACCATGGTTCCGTCCGGGATGCTGGAAATCCGCCATTGGCCATCCACTTCGGTCAGCTCCACGGGCAGCGATTCCGTGGCGCCTTCCTCGGCCTGCGTCCGTACGCCGGATTCGTTGATGGAGGTGTCAACTTCCACTTGAAGCACGAATTCGGTTTCGGACGGCGAACCTACAGTCTTGACGACGTTGCGGTACACCAGCGTCCGTTGCACCGGTTGCCATTCGCCCGCCAGATCCGGCGCCAGGAATTCCCGCGCTATCCGGTAGTCGTCCTGCGGCGCCGTGCCGGCCTGGATGAATCCCTCGACAATTTCCTTGGGGTCGTCCCCGGGCGTCGGCCCCGGCGGGTTGAAGGTGTATCCGGTCCCCCGGCTCTCCCCGGAGTCGGCCTGGACCGTCGCGACCGGCCCCGACATCGGGATGGAGGAGCAGGAGGCCAACGCCAGCATGGCCAGGACCATAACGACGACGGCGCGCAGCCCGCTCACGCGGGCGGGGTCAGCTGGGGTCCGGAACACCGTTTTCCTCCTGCTGTTCGAGTAGTACGTTTTCCGCCGCCGGGTGCCTGTGCATGCCGTTGGCACCGGCCGGCGGCAGCGGCAGCGGCGAATGCGTGAGCGTGCCGCCGCTGTGCCGCGGCAAGGTCAAGCGGAAGCAGGCACCGTTGCCGGGCTCACCCCATGCTTGAAGCCAGCCGCCGTGCAGGCGCGCATCCTCGGTGGAGATGGACAGTCCCAGGCCGCTGCCGCCGGTGGTCCGTGCGCGGGCCGGGTCGGCTCGCCAGAACCGGTCGAAGACCCTCGAAGCTTCCATCGGCGTCATGCCGATGCCGTAGTCCCGGACCGCAACGGCTACCGCCTCCTCGGTGGCACCAACGGTCAGTTCCACCGGGTTGCCGTCGCCGTGTTCCAAGGCGTTGACGATCAGGTTCCGCAGGATGCGTTCGATCCGTCGGCGGTCCATGTCCGCAATGCAGCGTGGTTCCAGCGCGATCAGGCGCAGTTCGGCACCGGAGTTGTCCGCCAGCGGCTGGGCAGCGTCCAGCGCGGTGCGGGCAATTTCCACCAAATCGGTCGGCTCGGCGTCGAGCGCGGCAGCACCGGCGTCGAAGCGCGAGATTTCCAGCAGGTCGGCCAGCAGCGCCTGGAAACGCTCCACCTGGTTGTACAACAGCTCGGTGGAGCGGGCGTTGATCGGATCGAAATCCTCACGCGATTCGTAGAGCACTTCGGCAGCCATCCGGACCGTGGTCAGCGGCGTGCGCAGTTCATGCGAGACATCGGAAACGAACCGCTGCTGCATCTCGGACAACGTGGCCAACTGCGTGATCTGCTCCTGCAGGCTGCCGGCCATGTGGTTGAAGGAGGCACCCAGCCGGGCCAGCTCGTCCTCGCCGCGGACTTCCAGCCGCTCCTGCAACTGGCCCGCGGCCAACTTCTCCGACACGATCGCCGCCTGGCTGACCGGGTGCACCACCGCACGGGTCAGCAGCCAGACGATGCCGCCGACCAAAACCAGCAGCAAGGCGCCGCCGATCCAGAGCACCCGGTGGATGAAGTCCAGCGTCTGCTGCACGGAGGAGAGGTCGTAGACCAGGTACAACGCGTAGGCATTGCCCGGCGGCAGCTGCACCTGGGTGCCGAAGCCGATGGCCGGCACGTCACTGTCGCCTACCGGCAACGCGAGTGCCTGGCGGTACTGGCCGCTGCCGGTGGCGACCTCTTTGGCCAGCCCCTCCGGGATGATGTTAGCGGTGATGGATGTGTTGGACTGGCTGAACACGTAGAGGTTCTGCCCGCCCGGCAGCGGCGTCAGCAGGTAATAGCGCGGGGCTTCCGCGCCGGTGCCCTCCAGCAGTTTCAGCGTGTCCCCCACCATGCTGGCCACCGTGGCACGGTCGCTGGCAGACGAGCTCTCAAAGATGGTCTTGACCTGGGACAGGCCGCGCCGGGACTCGGCCTCGGCCTGGTTCACGCGCTCCTGGTACAGTCCCGAGGCGATCTGGCTGGAGAGGAACGCGCCGACGCCCAGGAACGCGAAGGCGGTGAGCAGGACGGCCGCCGTGACCGTCCGGAACTGCAGCGAGCGCCGCCATTTCCGGTTCAGGAAGTCGCGGCCCTGCAACGTGGCATGCCAAGCTGCCTCAGCTGCCGCCTTCAGCTTGGCTTTCCACCGGTTGAGAACCGGCTCCACTTACCCTTGGCCGGCCTTGTATCCGACGCCGCGAACCGTGAGCACCACTTCGGGGGCTTCCGGATCGCGCTCGATCTTGGAGCGCAGCCGCTGGACATGCACGTTGACCAGCCGGGTGTCTGCGGCGTGGCGGTAGCCCCAGACCTGCTCCAGCAGCAATTCACGGGTGAACACCTGCCACGGTTTCCGGGCCAGCGCCACCAACAAATCGAATTCCAGCGGGGTCAGCGAAATCCTCTCGTCCCCGCGGTGCACCACGTGGCCCGCAACATCGATCACGACGTCGGCGATCCGCAGCGTCTCAGGGGCCCGTTGGTCCCCCGGACGCAGCCGCGCACGCACGCGGGCGACGAGTTCCGCCGGTTTGAACGGCTTGGGCACGTAGTCGTCGGCGCCTGATTCAAGTCCGCGGACCACGTCCGACGTATCCGCCTTGGCGGTCAGCATGACAATGGGGACATCCGATTCGCCGCGGACCTGCCGGCAGACCTCGATCCCGTCCAGCCCAGGCAGCATCAGGTCGAGCAGCACCAGATCGGGCTTGCTGCTGCGAAAGACCTCGAGGGCCTGGGAACCGTCCGCGCAGAACACCGGATCAAAACCGTCGTTGCGCAGCACGATGCCGATCATCTCGGCCAGGGCCTCGTCGTCGTCTACGACCAGAATGCGTGCCTTCATATCTCCTAATTGTCCCCTACTTCACTGAATTCCTGCCGCAACGGCACACCGGGCGCACCAAAAACGAACCCACGGCCGGACCCGCTCCGGGATTCTAGGAACTCACGGACCGAAACTATAGGCTGATGAGAGGCTAACACTTCGCCGACGGCCTCCCGCAGTCGGCCACACGAGATCAGAAAGTCGGAACGCGATGAGCCACGGGGCCAACGACGCCGGGCACGACAGCAGGGATCCGCAGCAGGGCTCCGGAGGCGCCGGTTCCCACGGCGGGGGCGCTTCCGAGCCGGCTGGGCAGGGCAACGAAACCGGCAGGCAGCGGCCGGGCCAGCAGGATGCGGCCGGCCAGCCGGCCTGGAGCCAACCGGCAGCGCCGGGTCAGCCGGGTCAGCCGGCCTGGGGTCAACAGCCGGCCTGGGGTCAGCAGCCGGTTTGGGGACAGCCGGAACCTGCCGCTCAACCGACGTGGGTGCAGCCGGGCCAGCAGCCACCGCCCGCCCAGCCCGGCTGGAACCAGCAGCAGCCGTGGGGGCAACCCGCACCCGGCCAGCCGGTGGGACAGCCCGCACCGGGTCAGCCGTGGGGACAGCCCGCACCCGGCGGACAGCAGCCTGGATCGTGGCAGGGGCAGCAGGGCGGCTGGCCTGCACCGTCCGGCCCCGGTCCGTACCGAGGTTACGTGGCGCCGCCGAAGCCGGGCGTCATCCCGCTGCGTCCGCTCGGTGTGGGCGAGATCCTCGACGGCGCTTTCCAAGCTGCCCGCAAGAACGCGGCGGCCGTCTTCGGCACGGCGGTTCTGCTTCAAGTAGTGATCAGCGCCCTGGCCTGGCTGGTCGGCGGACTGATCATTTCGGCCTTCGGCGGCCTGCAGGTCATGGCCAACGAGGAACTCACCGATGAATCCGCGCTGGCCTTCGGCCTCTCCATCATCATCTCCTCCTTGGTCCTGGGTCTGCTGTCCAGCGTCGGGGTCCTGGTCCTGCAAGGCGTCCTCGCCATTCCCACGGCCAGGGCAGCGGTCAACCAGAAAACCAGCTTCCGCCTGATGTTCGCTCTGGCCAAGGGACGGATCGGTGCCTTGGCGGGACTGGGTCTGCTGTATTTGGCCCTGACCGCTCTTGCGCTGGTCGTGATCATTGCCGGCTCGTTCTTCCTAGCCGATCAGCTGGGCGTGTCCTCGGTCTGGATCATCGTGCTGATCATTCTGGCCCTGACGGCTGTGTCCATCTGGATTGGCATCAAGCTGATGCTGGCCCCGGCCGTCATCATCATGGAGCGTGCACCGCTCTTCCACTCGCTCGCCCGGTCCTGGCAGCTGACCAACCGCAGCTGGTGGCGGACGTTCGGCATCATCCTGCTGTGCACCATCATCGTCACGGTGATTACATCGGTGATCAGCATGCCGATTTCGTTCATCCTTGGACTGGCCGGCCCACTGCTGGGCGATCCGACGTCGGCCGAGAGCATGCTGTCCACCATGGGACCGCTCACGCTGGCTTCGATGCTGCTGTCTTCGATCTTCTCGGCCATCGGCTACGCGTTCCAGGCCGCGGTGATCGCCCTGGTCTACATCGACCTGCGGATCCGCCGCGAGGGGTTCGACGTGGTGCTGCTGCGCGAGCACGAGGCCTCCGGCGGCCAGGAAACCCGCAGCATTCCGGGACTCGGTGCCGGAACGGCGCCCGGCTCCGCGGTCCCGGGAAGATCCGGGCCATGGGGGCCGTGACTATGGCCCCGGCAGCTCTGGCGCTCGCCGCGGCCCTGCTGAACCCGGATCCGGAGGAGGCACGCGAACTGCTGGTCCGCGAGCTGGCCAAGGAGGAATACCAGGACGCCCGCCCCTCAGTGTTGGAATCGGTGTTGCAGGGGATCCTCGACTGGTTCGCCGAGCTGATCTCCCAGCTGAACGGCTTCAGCCCCAATCTGGGCACGTTGATCCTGGTCCTGGCCGCCCTGCTGTTGATCGGCGCGGCCGTCTGGGTGGTCAAGCCGCGGCGCAACGCCCGCCGCCGTGCAGCGGAGGAAATTTTCGACGCCGCTGCCCCCCTCACCGCCGACGAGCACCGCCGGAATTCCCGCGACGCGGCCGCCCGAGGCGACTGGGATACAGCCCTCGCCGAGCGGTTCCGCGCGCTGGTGCGGTCGATGGAAGAGCGCGTGGTGCTGGATCCACAGCCCGGCCGGACCGCCGACGAGGCAGCCGCCGGGATCGCTGCCGCGTTCAGCACCGAAGCCGGGCGGCTGCGGACTGCGGCCAACCGTTTCGACTCGGTGCGTTACGGCAACGTTCCTGCGTCCCGGGACGATGTCGAACGGCTGGCCGCCCTGGATGACTCGCTGGCTGCCGCGTCGCCGGGTGCGGCCGGCGCCACCTTCCCACCGCTGGCGATGCCGCGATGACCCCGGTAGGAACAACCGCGGCTCCGGCGGCGGTCCCCGAAAACCGGGCCGAACGCCCAGCCGACGGAGCGGAAGTCCACGCAGCCGGGACCCGGCCGGAAACGGTCGGCGACGGCGCCAGCGTGTGGTCCACGCTCCGCAACCGGCTGCGTCGGTGGAGCTTCTGGCTCGTCTTGCTGGTGCTGCTCTGCGGCGTCGTCGCCCTGGAATTGCTCCGCGGCCCGGCAGCCGACCGTGCGGACCTCTCCCCCGGCAATGCCGCGCCCAACGGGGCCAAGGCCGTGGCCGAGGTGCTCCGCCAGCAGGGCGTGCAGGTTGTTGCCACCGGCTCGCTGCAGGAGACGCGCGACCAACTCCAGGCGGCCGGCGCCACGCTGCTGGTCCATGACCCGGACAGCTACCTGGCGGCGGAGCAGCTGGAACCGCTGAAGCAGCAGGCCGACCACATTGTGCTGCTTGAACCCGGTTTCGAGGCCCTGCGGGCGCTCGCCCCCGGTGTCCGGGCGGCCGGCGTGGTACCCGCCGAAGGCGGGAACTTGCCGGCCGGCTGTACGCTCCCCGGCCCCACCAGGGCCGGCGAGATCACCCGCGGGGGCTTGTCCTTCCGCGGCGGCAGCGAGATGTGCTTCGCCTTCGAAACGCCTGCAGGAGACGCCGGCCCCTATGTGCTGTCCGAGGACGGGGCCACCGTCGTGCTGGGGGCAGGCCATGCGCTCAGCAACGAGGCCATCGCCCAGGCCGGCAACGCGGCGCTGGCCCTGAACACTTTGGGCGCCACGGACCGGCTGGTCTGGTACCGGGCGGGACCGCAGGACATGCCCGTGGCGGAAACACCGGTCAACCCGATGAGCCTGCTGCCGGGATGGGTGCTGCCGGTGTCGCTGTGGCTGATGGCCGTCGGCGTCGCGGCCATGTTCTGGCGCGGGCGCCGGCTCGGCCCGCTGGTGGCCGAGCCGCTGCCGGTCCTGGTCCGCTCGGCCGAGACGATCGAGGGCCGCGCCCGGCTCTACCAGAGTGCCAAGGCAGTCGGTCATGCAGCGGACAACCTGCGCGCCGCAACCCTGACCCGGCTCGCCGCCCACCTGCGCCTGCCCGCGGGAGCCAGCAGCGCCGACGTCGTACATGCGGTGGCCCGGAACAGCGGCCGCGCAAGGGCGGAACTGGAACGCATCCTGCGCCAGGAGGCGCCCGGGACCGAATCCCGGCTGGTGGCGTGGGCCCAAGAACTTCAGCAGCTAGAGAAAGAGATAATGCACCGATGAGCGAACAGACAGGACAGCGGCAGGCGGCCCGGTACGGCAGCGGCCCGGCCGTGGCCACGCCGCCCTCCGACGACGACCGCCTGCGCCAGGCCCTGCACGATGTGCGCGGCGAAGTGGCCAAAGCCGTGGTGGGCCAGGACGCCACCGTGACCGGGATGCTGATCGCTCTGCTCTCGCACGGGCATGTGCTGCTTGAAGGCGTGCCCGGTGTGGCCAAGACGCTGCTGGTCCGCTCGCTCTCCGCCGCGCTGAGCCTCGATACCAAGCGGATCCAGTTCACCCCGGACCTGATGCCGGGCGACGTCACCGGCTCGATGATCTACGACACCCATACCTCCGAATTCCGATTCCGCGAGGGTCCCGTGTTCACCAATATCCTGCTGGCGGATGAGATCAACCGCACGCCCCCGAAGACCCAGGCGTCGTTGCTGGAAGCCATGGAAGAACGCCAAGTCTCGGTGGACGGCATATCGCGGAAGCTGCCCGAACCGTTCATTGTGGCGGCCACGCAGAACCCGGTGGAATACGAAGGCACCTACCCGCTGCCAGAGGCCCAGCTGGACCGCTTCTTGCTGAAGCTGACCATGAACCTGCCGGACCGGGACGCCGAGATCGAGATCATCCGCCGGCACAGCCTGGGCTTCGACCCGCGCGACCTGCAGGGCGCCGGGGTGCGGGCCGCGGCCTCTGCCGAGGACCTGGTCCAGGCCCGGGCCGCCGTGGCCCGGGTGGCGATCGCACCCGAGGTAGTCGGCTACATTGTGGATCTGGTCCGGGCCACCCGGTCCGCGCCGTCGTTCCAGCTGGGCGTCTCGCCGCGCGGCGCCACCGCGCTGCTCAACACCTCCCGGGCCTGGGCCTGGCTGAACGGGCGCGGCTTCGTGACTCCGGACGACGTCAAGGCACTGGCCCTGCCGGCGCTGCGGCACCGGGTCGGCCTGCGGCCGGAGGCGCAGATGGACGGTGTCCAGGCCGACGACGTGCTGCAGAGCATTCTGGCCACCGTGCCGGTCCCCCGCTGAGCACGCCGTGGCGATTACCGGGCGTTTTGTCCTGCTGGCCCTGGCGGGCATCATTCCGCTGCTGCTCTTCCCGCGGCCGGCCACGGCCCTGGCATGGTGCCTGCTCTTGGCGACCGCGGTGGGCGTTGACCTGGCGCTGGCGCTTTCGCCGCGCAGGGTGGGGCTGCAGCGGAGGCTGCCGGCTAATGTCCGGCTGGGCGAATCAGTGACGGCCCAGCTGCTGCTGGCCAATCATGGCCGCCGCCAGCTGCGGGCCGTGGTGCGCGACGGCTGGCAGCCCTCGGCCGGCGCCGCGGATCCCGACCAGCGCGTGCGGATTTCGCCGGGCGAACGCAGGCTGCTCGAGGTCCAGTTGACGCCCCAGCGCCGCGGCGACCTGTTGGCCCACCACGTGGCCATCCGCTCGCTCGGTCCGCTCGGCGTGGCCGCGCGGCAGCTGACGATCGACCTGCCGGGCCGGCTGCGGGTGCTGCCGCCCTTTCATTCCAAACGGCATCTGCCCTCCAAACTGCGTAAGCTGCGCGAACTGGACGGACGGGTTGCGGTGCAGATCCGCGGGGCCGGCACCGAGTTCGACTCGCTGCGCGACTATGTCCGCGGCGACGACGTGCGATCGATCGACTGGCGCGCCACCGCCCGGCGGCAGGCCGTCGTCGTCCGCACCTGGCGGCCGGAACGCGACCGCCGCGTGGTGATCGTGCTGGATACCTCCCGCACCTCGGCCGCGCGGATCGACGACGAGCCGCGGCTGGACACCGGAATCGAAGCGTCCCTGCTCCTGGCGGTGCTCGCCGAACGCGGCGGCGACCGCGTGGACTTCCTGGCCTACGACCGGCGGGCGCGGGCCAAGGTCGCTTCCGCGGCCAAAGGCAACCTGCTCAACCAGCTGGTCAACGCCATGGCACCGCTGGACCCGGAGCTGATCGAAGCGGACTGGTCGCAGATACCTGCCGAGGTCCATGCCCTGTCCTCGCACCGGTCCCTGGTGGTGCTGCTGACCGCGCTGGATTCCGGGGCGGCCGAGGAGGGGCTGCTGCCCGTGCTGGCGCAGCTCACCGCCAAGCACACCGTGGTGGTCGCCTCGGTCAGCGATCCGCACGTCGACCGGCTGCGCACCGTGCGCGACACCGCAGACGACACCTTCCGGGCGGCGGCCGCGGAGCGGGCCATGCTGGAACGGGCTGCCGTCGCGGCCCAGATCCGCCAGCTGGGCGCCGAAGTGGTGGACGCTCCGCCGCACGAACTGCCGCCACAGCTGGCCGACATGTACATCCGACTCAAAGCGGCCGGACGGTTGTAGTTTCATGAACACCGCCGTCTCCGTCTATCAACTGGCCATGGGTACTGACTTCGCGCTGCTCCAGCCGGAACTGCAACACTACTTCTCGCTGACGCCTGGTGAGGAGAACGACGGCGGTGCGACGCTCACCGGCGTCGGCTCCGGAACGTTCAAGGTGGCGGGCTGCCCGGTCCCGGTATTGCGGCCGTTCCTCGGCCTGACAAGCAGCGACAACGCGCTCTTCCCCGAGTACCAGCACCATGTCCCGTTCACCATCGAGAACCGGGCCTCGCGGACTGCCGGCGGACTGCCGCAGCTAACCGCCATCAGGACACTGCACTTCGAAAACCGGACACGGGTCATGGAGGACCGGACCAGCTGGGACGACAATCTGGGCAAAGCCGTCGGCGCCCTGGGCCGGAGCGGTCGTCTGCTCACGGACGTGGCGTGCTCGGCCGGCGCCGATGGCCGGATGCGGATCATCTCGCGCCGCAGCCGCCTGGCGGCCGGCCGCCGCTCGGTCCCGTTGCCACCCGTGTTCGAGGCCGCGGCCTTCACCGAACAGTGGTGGGACGAATCCGAACACCGCTTCCGGATCCGCACCAAGGTCATTCAGCGCCAGCTCGGAACCGTGCTCGAATACGACGGATCCTTCACATACTCGGTACACGCCTGAGCGAAGTCCAGCCCACCGCTGAATCCGAGACTCGTTGTCGGCCGCCGGCCGCCGGCTTTGCCGGGGGCCGCTCCGGGCTCAGGCCTCCGCGACAACCTGGTTCAGGGCGTCGGCCGCCTGGGTCAACCGCTTCACGACCGCGCGCGCTGCATCAGGGGCGGATCCGGCCAGGCCGGCGGACGGCGTGATCCGCAGCTGGGGCAGGCGTTTCAACGGCAAACCGAGCTGCCGCCACGGCCGCACTACTGCATCAACCAGTGCCGTGACCTGCGGGATGCTTCCGGCGGCGGGGTCGACCAGTCCGGCCCAGATGCGCCGGTCGGCTTCGACAGCCGCAGCGATGGTTTCCCACTGCCGGGTGCTCAGCCCGCCGGCCGGGATGGCAAACCCGTCCAAGCCGCTGGCGGCCACCGCGTCCAGGGCGGAATCCTTGGCGGGAACCTGGGCCACCACTTCGACGGCACCGGCGTCGCGAAGGGTCGCGGCCAGCAGGTCCCAGGCGGCGGATGCTTCCGAAGCCGCCACCGACCGCAGGGTCCGGTAGCCACTGGCGGTGGGAATGGTCCCGGCCAGCACGGCGTCGATGTCCGGCTCGTCCAGCTGGACCACCAGCTCCGTGCCGGCCGGCAGCGAGGCCTTGACCTGGGCGAGGTGGCCTGCAGCACCGGCAGCCAGCGATTGGGCCAGGTCGCGCCGGGCCCCGGCATCGATCAGCGCGCGTTCGCCGTTGTGGAGGTAGAGATTGGCGGCCAAGGACATCGGCCCGCGCAGCTGGACTTTGAAGTGGGAGCCCGGACGGTCTTCGGCACCAACCACATCGGCCAGCACGTTCAGGTCGGTGCGCAGGGCGGAAACAGCCCGGCGGTGGTCCTGCCCCGGGCGGTCCACCAGCCGCCAGCCATGCGGCTGCAGGTCGATGAACAGTTCCTCCAGCAATCCGGCCGTGCGCGCCACAGGGTCCGAGCCGACGCCGCGGTCGGGCAGCTCCACCAGGTGAGGCAGGTTCGGTTCGCCCAGCTCGCCGCGGATGATCCGGGCCGCTTCGTCCGGATCCGTACCGGGCCAACTGCCCAGCCCGGTGGCGCTCACCTGATTGGGCCGCACCGCGGCAGCGGGTGCGTCGGAGCCGGCCGTCACGTCAGTTTCCGCCGTTGTGCTCGTCGGAGATGGCTTGGTGGTGCCTGATGACCTCGGAGATGATGAAGTTCAGGAATTTCTCGGCGAAGGCCGGGTCCAGATGCGCTTCCTCGGCGAGCCGCCGCAACCGGCCGATCTGGGCGGTTTCGCGGTCGGGATCGGCCGGGGGCAGCTTGTGCCTGGCCTTGAGGTAGCCCACCCGCTGCGTCGCCTTGAACCGCTCGGCCAACAGATAGACCAACGTGGCGTCGATGTTGTCGATGCTGCCGCGCACTGCCAGCAGCTCCGCCATCACCTCGGGAGCCACCTGGTCGGAGAGGGAGCTGGCGGTCGGGTCAAAGTCATCGGCAAGGTGGGGCTCGGTCATGTTCCCAGTTTATGGTTCGGCGCGCACCGGCAATGCACCGGTTACTCCTGTGTGAAGTCCGCCGGCGGTATGTCAGGAAACCTTGGCCGGGTCCCAGCTCAGCGAACGGGCCGAATCAATGGTTGCCTGGCCCAGCACCCGGGTTCCCTGGTAGAGGACCATGGTCTGGCCCGGGGCCACGCCGCGCATCGGCTCGATCAGGGTGACCACCAGTTGCTGCCGGCCGTCGTCGTCGAGCTCGGACTGAGCCCGGGCGGCCACCGGGTCACCGTGCGCACGGACCTGGACCATGCACTCAAATGAGGTCTGCGCTTCCACCTCGGGCAGCGGCAGGCCCGCCCAGGAAACCTTGATGCCGCGCATCTGGTCCACGGCCAGCAGGGCCTCCGGCCCCACCACCACCTTGTTCTCCTTCGGCCGGATCTCCAGCACGAACCGCGGCTTGCCGTCCGGCGCCGGCCGGCCCAGCTTCAGTCCGCGGCGCTGGCCCACGGTGAACGCGTTGGCGCCCTCGTGTTCACCGACTACTTGGCCGTCCTGGTCAACGATGGATCCCGATTCCATCTCGATCTTCTCGGCCAGCCAGCCACGGGTGTCGCCGTCGGAAATGAAACAAATGTCATGGCTATCCGGCTTGTTCGCCACGGAGAGCCCGCGCCGCGCGGCCTCGGCGCGCACTTCGGCCTTGGACGGCGTTTCGGCCAGCGGGAACATGGAATGCTTGAGCTGCTCGTGGGTCAGCACGCCCAGCACGTAGGACTGGTCCTTGGCCCAGTCGGCGGCGCGGTGCAGTTCCCGGTTGCCGTGCTCGTCCTCGATGACCTTGGCGTAGTGGCCGGTGCACACCGCGTCGAACCCCAGCGCCAGCGCCTTCTCCAGCAGTGCGGCGAACTTGATCCGCTCGTTGCAGCGCATGCAGGGGTTGGGCGTCCGGCCGGCGGCGTATTCGGCGATGAAATCATCCACCACGTCTTCCTTGAACCGCTCGGAGAAGTCCCAGACGTAGTACGGGATGCCCAGGATGTCGCAGGCGCGCCAGGCGTCACGCGAATCCTCGATGGTGCAGCAGCCGCGGCTGCCGGTGCGGAGTGTGCCGGGCATCCGGCTCAGGGCGAGGTGAACGCCCACCACGTCATGGCCAGCCTCCACCGCCCGTGCCGCCGCCACGGCGGAGTCCACGCCGCCGCTCATCGCTGCCAGTACCTTCATAATTCGTTTCCCTACTGATGTGTTGTCTGTCTCTGCCGCAGCGGCACAATGTTTCGCGCCGATGCAGCGTGCGTTGCGCCGGTCAATCCGCCTGCGTGCCGGCGGTCTGGATGCTGGAGACGTGCCCGGCCATGCCGGCCTTTTTGGCCCGTGCGTAAGCCTCCGGCAACGCGGCTACCAATGCGTCAACGTCGGATTCGGTGGTTGTATGCCCGAGCGTGAAGCGTTGTGCGCCACGGGCTTCTTCTTCGCTCAGCCCCATGGCCAGCAGGACGTGCGAGGGACGGGGCACTCCCGCGGTGCAGGCCGATCCGGTGGAGGACTCGACGCCGGCCAGATCCAGCAGGAACAGCAGCGAATCTCCCTCGCAGCCGGGGAAGGTGAAGTGCGCGTTGCCCGGCAGCCGCCGGCCGTGCTGTTCCGGGTCCGGAGTCCCCCGCAGCACCGCCTCGGGAACGGAGCGTACGACGCCGGCAATGAGTTTCTCGCGCAGGCCCGCCAACCGCCGGGCTTCTTCCGGCAAGTGCCCGACGACGGTCTCCGCCGCGGCGGCAAAGGCGGCGATCGCCGGGGTATCCAGGGTGCCGGACCGGATGTCGCGTTCCTGTCCACCGCCGTGCTGGACGGGAGTCAGCTTGACGTCCCGGCGGACCAGCAGCGCGCCGACGCCCACCGGGCCGCCGATCTTGTGCCCGGTGATCGCCATGGTGTCCAGGCCGGAAGCCTTGAAGTCCACCGGCAGGTGCCCGAAGGCCTGGACGGCGTCGGAGTGGACCGGAATCCCCTGCGCCTGGGCGGCGGCAACAATCCCCGCCACCGGCTGGACGCTGCCCACCTCATTGTTGGCCCACATCACGGTAATCAAGGCCACGGCTGCGGGGTCCGCGTCGATTTCGCGCTGCACGGCCTCCAGCGGGACCACGCCGTCCGCGTCAACCGGCAGCCAGACCGCCTCGGCGCCCTCGTGCTTTTCCAGCCACTCCACCGTGTCCAGCACCGCATGGTGCTCCACCGGCGAACACAAAATGCGGCGGCGCCGGGGATCGGCGTCGCGCCGCGCCCAGTACAGCCCCTTGACGGCAAGATTGTCCGCTTCGGTGCCGCCGGAGGTAAAAATCACTTCGGACGGGTGGGCTCCGGTTGCGGCGGCGATGGTCTCGCGGGCGTCCTCGACCACCCTGCGGGCACGACGGCCGGAGCCGTGCAGCGACGAGGGGTTGCCGCTGCGGCTGAGTTCGTGGGTGAGTGCGGCCAGGGCCTGCGCCAGAATGGGCGTGGTCGCCGCGTGGTCAAGGTACACGGGCACGCCAACATTTTACATGCCCCCGTGCCCGCACCCCAGCCGCCGCGTGGGATGGCCTGCCGGACGGCCGGTGGGAAGGCGCTCGACCCGGCCCTACCGGACCGAGGCGCGCCGGACTGAGGGGCGCCGGGGCGCACAAACGGGCCGGTGCATCAAGCGGGCGGGCGCCGGTTGATTCTGGCGCAGCAGAACGGCCCCTCCGGATCGGCGGCGACTCTGTGGTCGCGGTCGGCGCAGCCGTCCAGCATCCCCTCCAGCAGGGCCAGATTCAGGCCGCACACCGTCTGCGTATGACTCCTGGCCAGCAAGTGGAACGGGCAGTTGCCCAGCGCAAATCCGGCCGCATCGGGCAGCGGCCGGTAGCCCGCCGATGCCAGTGCGGCTTCCAGCCCGGCCGCGCCGGCCCCCAACTCCAGGCCTTTGGCCCGGGCGGCCTCTGCCACCAGCTCATGCGCCGGACGCGCGGTCTTGGCCGATTCCTCCACCGCCGTCGCCAGCAGTTCGCCGGCCAGGTCATAGGAGCGTTCCGGTACGGAGGCCGAGACTTCCGGCACCGCGGCCGCGTACACCTTCGACGGTCGGCCGGAGCCCGGCCCGGATTTGCCGCTGAGTTTGCGGAACTCCACGCTCAGCAGCCCGTGCCCGGCCAGTGCGTCCAGCTGCAGGGACACGGTGCTGCGCGGCAGGTCCAAGGCGGCGGCGGCCTGGTCCCGGGTCACCGGTTCGGCGCTGTGCCGGACAAATTCGAACAGGCGGCGGCGAACGTCGTCGCCCAAAGCGGTGACGGCCGAGAGTCCGGGCGGCGGCTGGTCGGTCATGGCGCTCTTTCCGGTGGCAGGTGCATTGACTTATGCGGAACAGATTTCTAAAGTCGAACATAACCATTTTAGAACATCTGGCCCTGCCCCAACAGGCAGCTGCCGGTGCTTCCATCAGATCGGCGGCTGTCGCGGCACGGCCCGAGGAGTGCCCGCCGGCACCTTGAAGGAGCGCTGCCATGGCAGAGAACCCGATCGTCATTGCCGGAGCCGGACTGACCGGCGCCACCGCTGCCGAGGCCCTGCGGCAGGGCGGCTACGGCGGCGAAATAGTGCTGGCGGGCGCCGAGGACCAACACCCTTATATTCGGCCGCCGCTGTCCAAGGACTTCCTGGCCGGACGCGAGGACGCGCAGGCGGCACTGGTGCAGCCGCCTGGTTGGTATGCCGAGCATGGCGTCCGGCTGCTGCGCGGCACCACGGTGGAGTCCTTTGATCCCGGCGCCCGTACCGTGACGTTCTCGGATGCCATCACCCTGAAGTACTCCCAGCTGCTGCTGGCCACCGGCGCATCGCCGCGGAGGCTGGAACTTCCCGGGGCCGAGCTGGAAGGCGTGCACTACCTGCGCACGCTGGATGACAGTGAATCCCTGCACACGCTGCTGGCTACCGGGAACCAGCGGCTGGTGGTGCTCGGCATGGGTTGGATCGGCATGGAGGTTGCCGCCACGGCGCGCCAACTTGGAAACCAGGCCACCATTGTGGGCCGCGGCGAGATCCCGCTGGCCTCGGCGCTGGGCGGAACCATCGGCAGCATCTTCGCGGACACTCATCGCCGCGAGGGGGTGCTGCTGCGCACCGGGCGCCGGCCGATGGAAATCCTCGGCGGGAACGGCAAGGTCAGCGGCGTTCTGCTGGACGACGGCGAGCGCCTCCCGGCGGACGTGGTGCTGGCAGCCATCGGCGCCGTCCCGAACACGGCGGTGGCCGAGGCCGCCGGGCTGACGGTGTCCAACGGCATCGATACCGACCAGCGGCTGCGCACCTCGGCGGAACATGTCTTTGCCGCCGGTGACGTAGCCCGCGCCTATCATCCGGTCTACGGTGCACCGCTGCGCAGCGAGCACTGGGCGAATGCCATCGCGCAGGGCAAAACTGCCGCTGCCGCTATGCTGGGCCGCGATGCGTCCAACGACGACATTCCGTACTTCTACACCGACCAGTTCGGCATCGGGATGGAGTACTCCGGCTATTTCCCATGGGCGGCGGAGAGCGAACCGGTCTTCCGGGGCAGCTACCAGGACCCGGACAAGTTGGAGTTCATCGCGTTCTGGCTGCGCGGAGGCAAGGTGGTGGCTGGTATGAATGTAAACATCTGGGACGTCCAGGAGCCCATCCAGGACCTGATCCGGTCCGGCCGCACCGTGGATGCCGCGGACCTGTCCAACCCCGACAAGGAGCTGACCAGCCTGTGAGCCAACCACTGACGGAGCGAACGCCGTCCGGCGCCTTCCTGCCCGAGCTGCACCACCCGGTGCACGAATTCGGCTCCCGGCGGATCGATTTCCGCTCGCAGGTGGCCCTGATGGCCATCGTCAACCGCACCCCGGACTCGTTTTACGACGGCGGCCGGACCTTCGCGCTGGAGGCCGCCATCGATGCCTCGCTGCAGGCGGTGGCAGCGGGGGCGGACTGGGTGGACATTGGCGGTGTTCCCTTCGCGCCGGGACCGGCCCTGTCCGCGCGCGAGGAGGCGGAACGGATTGTTCCGGTGATCGAGGCGGTGCGGGCAGCCTCGGACGTGGTGATTTCCGCCGACACGTTCCTTCCCGCGGTGGCCGAGGCGAGCATCCGCGCCGGGGCGAACGTCATCAACGACACCACCGGCCTTCAGGACCCGGACATGGCGGCGGTGGTGGCGGAAGGCGGGGCGCATCTGATCATTACCCACTCGCTCGCCGCCCCCCGCACGGTGTATCCGCGGCCCCGCTACGACGACGTAGTGGAGGACGTTGCCCGTTTCCTGCGCCGCAAGGTGGACCTGGCCGTGGACCTGGGCATACCTGCGGAGAAAATCATCATCGACCCGGGCCACGACCTGAACAAGAACACGCTGCATTCACTGGAAATCACCCGCCGCTTCGGTGAAATCGCCGCCCTCGGCTACCCGGCGCTGGCGGCAGTCTCCAACAAGGACTTCATCGGCGAGACACTGGACCAGCCCAAACAGGAACGGCTGTCCGGATCGCTCGCGGCCGCCGTCATCTGCGTCATGAACGGCGCGCGGATCCTGCGCATGCACAACGTTCCCGAAGCCAGCGCCGCCATCCGCATGGCCGAGGCCGTGCTGGGCTGGCGCGAACCGTCCTATCTAAAACACAACATGGGCGACGTCAACGAACCGGCGTCGCAGTGACCAGGCCGATCCGGCGCCTCCTGCCGCCCGGGCCGGAACAGGCCACCGACCAGGATCTGCTGGACTGGTACGGCGAACTCCCCCGGTCCGGTCCGTGGGTCCGGTTCAACTTCGTTGCCAGCCTGGACGGTGCGGCCACCTATGAGGGCCGCTCCGGGACGCTGGGCGACGAGGTGGATCAGCGGGTCTTCCTGCTGCTGCGCCGGCTGGCCGACGTGCTGGTGGTCGGGGCCGGGACCATCCGGGCGGAGGGCTATGGCGGCGAGCTGCTCTCGGCCGAGTCGCAGGCCTGGCGCACCGCGCGCGGCCTGAGTCCGCATCCGCCCGTCGCGGTGGTCTCCGCCTCGCTCAACCTTGATCCGGACAGCGAGTTCTTCACGGCCGCACCGGTGCGCCCGATCGTGTTGACCAGTGCCGCCTCCCCCGCGACGCGTCGCCGCGCACTGGAACCGGTGGCGGATGTGGTCGACGCCGGCACCGCCCGGGTGGAGCCGGCGTTGATGGTGCAGGCACTGGCGGCCCGGGGCTACCGGCAGCTGCACAGCGAAGGCGGACCCACCCTCTTCGGCAGTTTCCAGGCCGCGGGACTGGTCGACGAGCTGTGCCTGACCCTCAGCCCGCTGCTGGCCGGCGGCATCGGCAAGCGGATCTCGGACCATGTTCCCGGCCAGTCGCTGCAACGGCTGGAACTGCGCCAGGTGCTGGAGTCCGGTTCCATGCTGCTGCTGCGTTACACGGCGGCGGACAGCGCACCGGGCACCACGTCGACGGACACCGGCAGCCTGCCGACCGGCTCGCCGTCGGCATAAGCGGTGACCCCTGCGGCTTCCAGCCGGACCGTCCGCACCCGCTCAATGTGGACCGCTGGATGACTGGTGTGCCGGCCGGCATAGACCCGCGGAAAGATGCCCAAAAAGGCGGGACGGGACAGCGGCGAGACGATGAACAGATCCAGCGCACCGTCGTCGTACGCTGCCTCCGGGACAATGCGCATTCCGCCGCCGATCGACCGGCCGTTGGCAACGGCAACCAGCATCGCGTCGGTCCGCCGCGGCACCCCGTCCACGACCAGGCTGTAGCGGAGCGGGCGAAAGGAGGCGAGTTCGCGCAGCATCGCCAGCGGGTAGCGCAGGCGGCCGCGCGGGAAGCGCCAGCGGTTGGCCCGGTCGTTGACCGCGGCGTCGAAGCCGGCGGAGAGGACCCCGGCGAACCAACAGCTGGTTCCGTCCGCGCGGGTGACCCGCCCCAGGTCCACCCTGCGCGGCTGCTCCAGCGCCTGCAGGAAATGCCCGACGGCGGTGCGCGGCTCCGTGGGCAGGTTGAACATCCGGGCAAAATCGTTTCCGGTCCCCGTCGGCACAATTCCCAGCGGAACCTGTGTGCCCGCCAGCGCGTTGACTGCTAAGTGAACCATTCCGTCCCCGCCCACCACCAACAGGGCGGAGATCCCGCGGCGCAGCTCGCCGGCCACCCCATCCGCGAGCGCGGACCACGTCTCCGCCCGCAGCTCGACGGCGTACCGGCCGCGGCGGGCCAGCTCCGCCATCACCTCTGCACCGGCGCGGGCGGTGGTCCCGAACGCGGCATGCGGGTTGATCGCGACGGCGATCGGGGCGGCGGGCGGCAACGAAGTCACAGCAGATCATTGTGGCAGCATGATCGCGTGCAGCCGCGGCACGACACAGGCGGCCGCTTCCCGGCGGTTACACTGGGCTTCGCGCAGGACCCCCAGACCCTACAGAGAGGCGGCCGGTGACTCCCCCATCCCATTACGATGCCTTGGGGCTGCCGGTCACTGCCACCGCACAGCAGATCAAGGCCGCGTACCGCAGGCAAGCACGGGCCACCCACCCGGACCACGGCGGAGACCCCGCCGAGTTCCGCCGCGTGAGCCTGGCCTATGAAGTTCTCAGCAACCCGCAGACCCGGTCCCGCTATGACCGGTCCTATGGCGCCGCCACCGCCCCGGACGCACGGACGGACAGCGCCGAGTCCTTCGCGGCGTCCGCCGCACCCCCGCGCGCACCCGGGCAGCGCGGGCCCTCGGCGTCCGACACGCCGGTTTTCGTTCCCGCCTATGGCTCCGCAGAGGCCTCCACCGGGCTGGCGGAGAACATTGCCCGGCAGCAAATCCACGGGGTGCCGCGCAAGCGCGGGATCTTCGGTGCCGGCGCCAGACTGCGCCGCGAGGCGCTGAGCGTACAATTGCTCAGCCGGCAGATTCTTCCGTCGATTCCGTCGGCGCGGATGGTCAACGGCCTGCATTCGCCGGCCGACAACGGGTTCATCGACCATGCGCTGCTGGCCGGCTACCGGTTGGCCCTGATCGATTCGATGCTGCTGCCGCGGGGGAACTTCCGCTGGGATGGGCGCACCCTGCACAAGGACGGCCGGGTGGTGGAACCGCCGCAGCTGGCACCGGCGGTGCGGCGGATGCAGGAGCTGTTCCCGGAACTCAATGTCACCGGCTGGATTGTGATCCATTCCGCGGACGGCAACCTGCACGAACCGGTGATCGACTACACCCGCGGCTACGATCCCGACGGAATTGCGCCGGTGCACGTGGTCAATGCCGCCCGGCTGGTGCGCGAAATCAAGCAGTTCCTGACCTCCGGACCGGCACCGAACACGGTACATGTCCCCTCGCTCGCCCGGCTGCTGGCAGGGATGCACAGCTGACCGGCTGCGGGGTCCCTGGCCGCCGGCCGGTGCGGGACGGCGCTTCGGCGCGCTTAGGATGGAGTCCGTGTTCCGCATCCTCTTCTACACTCCCGAAATCCCCGGCAATACCGGCAACGCCATCCGGCTGGCCGCGGTCACCGGAGCCGAACTGCATCTGGTTGAACCGCTGGGTTTCACCTTCGAAGACTCCAAACTCCGCCGCGCCGGCCTGGACTACCACGACCTGGCCGTGGTCCACGTCCACGCCAATCTGGAGGCCGCCTGGCAAGCCCTGCAACCGGAACGGGTCTTCGCTTTCACCTCCGACGGCGAGTCCTCCTACACGGACGTCTCCTACGTTCCCGGCGACGTGCTGATGTTCGGCCCGGAGTCCGTCGGGCTGCCGGACGCGGTCAAGCAGGATGCCCACGTGACCGCCCGCCTGCGCCTGCCCATGCTGCCGTCGCTGCGGTCGCTGAACCTGGCCAACTCGGCCTCGATTGCCGTCTACGAAGCCTGGCGGCAGCACGGCTTTGCCGGGGCGAAGCTGTAGCCAGCCGCCGGAAGCAGCAGCGTGTCGCCGGCCAGAGAGGCACCGCGCCCGGGGACCGATAGACTGGCAGCCTATGGATACGCCACAGCCTGATCGCCTGGCCAGCCCCGGAAACTCCACCGAGGGGAACGACTACGCAGCAGCGGATGAGGACCATTCCGTACTGCACGCCGACCAGTTGACCGGCGGAGCAGACGAGGACGAGCGGCGGCCGATGCCCGCGGTGACCAAGTGGCTGTTGCTGGCCTTGGCTGCCATCGTGGTGATTATTGGTGCCATCGCCGTGGCCGGAGCCCTGGGCGGAACCTCCGATCAGGACGTCGCCGATGCTCCGGACGTTGTCTCCAGCCAGCAGGACGTCGAAGGCGGCGGCACCGTCGACGCTGTCATCTCACTGGACAAGAACGCTGCCGTCCTGACGTTCAACGACGTCGCGGCGTCCGAGGGGCGCACCTACCAGGTCTGGCGGGTTCCGCTGGACGGCTCCGCACCGGTCTCTGCCGGCACCATTGAGGCCTCGGACATCACCGCGGGCAACCCGGTAGTGGTCGACGGCATCTCCACCACGCGGGAACTGGCCGTCTCGGTCGAGGCGCCCGGCGGAGCCGAGTCCCCCAGCCTGCCGTTCGCCGTCGTCATTCCCACTCCGGCCGGCTAACCTGCCGCGCTGCCGGCGTCAGAGTCCGGCAGCGCAGGGGTCCGCGGCGGAGCCGGCATACCGCCGGCGTCAGAATCCGGCGATCGTCTCCGGGGTATTGATTCCGACCACGTGGAAAGCCTCCGCGCTGCGGCCTGCCGGGAGCCCGCCGCGCGCCGCGTTCTCCATCAGGTTCTGCCGCACGCGGGCGTCCATGCCCGCCAGGTCCGGGTGCTGGCTCGCATGGATCCGGATGGCGTCCAGCTTGGTGTCGACCCAGTCGGTGATGTCCACGAAGTGGTTTTCCCGTTCTCCTGGCCCGCCGTAGAACCACAGATAGGGCACCTTGTAGGCAGCCAGCCCGGCCTCGAGCAACTCGGGATAGGCGTACGGGTTCTCCACCGCCGGGTAGATCGCGCGGGTCACGATCTCACCGCAGGCCAGATGGTCCGGGTGGCTCTTTTGGATCCGGTCCCAGGCCCGCTCCGGGTGCATGGACAGCACGATGTCGGGGCGGATCCGCCGCATCAGCTCCACCGTCTGCCGGATCACCTCATGGGTGGGCTCCAGATAGCCGTCGGGCTGGTGCAGGAAATGCAGGTCGGTCACGCCGGCCAACGCCGCCGCCTTCGCCTGCTCGGCCGCCCGCAGTTCCACGATGCCGGCCCGCTGGCCGTCGTCGAAGCCACCGGCATCGCCGTCGGTCATGATGCAGTAACTCACCTGCACACCCGCGGCCGTCCAGCGGGCGATGGTGCCCGCCGCACCGAAATCCAGGTCGTCCGGGTGCGCGGCAAAGACGAGGACGCGTGCCGGCATGAACTCCGCAGCAGTCACCGCGGCTAGCCCTTCCGCCGACGGATCTCGGCGGCGGCCTGCGGCAAGACTTCAGCCAGGTCACCGACGATGCCGAAGTCTGCAATCTCGAAGACCGGCGAGTCGGCGTCGTTGTTGACCGCCACAATCACCTTGGCCGTCTGCATGCCCGCCTTCTGCTGGATGGCGCCGGAGATGCCGGCCGAGACATACAGCTGCGGCGAGACGGTCTGGCCGGTCTGGCCCACCTGTGCCGAGTGCTCGATCCAGCCGGCGTCGGTGGCGGCCCGTGATGCGCCGACTGCCCCGCCCAGGGCGTCGGCCAGGTCCTCGATCGGCGAGAAGTCTCCGCCGGTGCCGCGGCCGCCGGCCACCACCACCCGCGCCTCGGTCAGGGCCGGCCGGCCACTGGCGGCTTTCTCCGCGCGGTGGGTGATGCGGGCCGCGGGGCCGAAGTCCCCGGCGTCCACCGTCGCCACCTCCGGCACGGCCGCTTCGGCCGCAGGGGCCTCGGCAACGGCGTTGGCCTTCACGGTGATGATCGGCGTGCCCCTGCCGACCTGTGCCTGGACCGTGTAGGCGCCGGCGAGCACGCTCTTGGTCACGGTCAGGTCGGCGGAGACGCCGATCGCGTCGGTAATGACGCCCGAATCCAGCTTGATCCCGGTCCGGGCAGCAATCTCCTTGCCTTCGAACGTGTTCGGCAGCAGCACCGCGGCGGGGTTGGCTTCACGGGCGGCAGCGGCCACGAACGCGGCCTTCGGGGCCACCAGGGCGCCGTCCAGGTCCGCTGACGGCCGGTAGATGGTTCCCACGCCGTAGTCTCCGAGCGTGGTCCGGACGGCGTCGGTGAGGTCTCCGTTGAACGCTGCCACCGGCTCGCCGATGTTGCGCGCCAGCGTGAGCAGTTCCAACTGGCCCTTGTGCAGGGCCTGGCCGGGATGGTCGATAAAGACAAGAACTGTGGGCATGGTGCCGATATCCTTCGCGGTTTCCGTGGCGGACTAAAGCAGGTTTTGGGCGGCCAGGAAGTCAACCAGGCGGATGCCGGCGTCGCCCTCATCGGTAATGATGGTTCCCTGCGATCTCGGCGGCCGCGCCTCGGCCGTCCGGACGGCGGTCCAGGCGCCGGCGGTGCCGACCTCAGCGGCCTGGATGCCCAGGTCCGCCAGCGTCACCGTGGCAACCGACTTTTTCTTGGCCGCGATGATGCCCTTGAAGTTCGGGTAGCGCGGTTCGTTGATCTGGTCGGTGACGGATACCAGCGCCGGAAGTTCGGCTTCCAGGCTGTCGGCGTGGGTGTCGCCGTCGCGGCGGGCACGGACCGTGGTCCCGTCCAGCTCCAGGCTGGCGGCAAAGGTCAGCTGCGGCAGGCGCAGGCGCTCGGCCAGCTGCGCCGGAACCAGCGAGGTTTCGCCGTCGGTGGACGCCATGCCGGTGAGCACCAAGTCAACGTCGCCGAGGCTGCGGATGGCCGCCGCCAGAACCAGCGATGTTCCGGTGGCGTCGGAGCCGGCCAGCGCGTCGTCGTTCACATGCAGGCCTTCGGTGGCGCCGATCTGCAGGGCTTTCTTCACCGCGGTGGCTGCTGCCGCCGGGCCCATGGTCAGCGCAATGACCCGGTTGCCGGCCTTCGGCCCGCCGCGCTCCTCCGCCAACTGCAGGGCGGATTCGATGGCGTATTCGTCCAGTTCGGACAGGATGCTCTCGGACCGGTCCACCGTCGCCGGATCGCCGGTCAGGTGGCGGTCGAACTGCGCGTCCGGTACGTATTTGACCAGCACTACGATGTTCAAGGCTGTGCCTGCTGCTTTTTGCATCCTCGCTGAACTTCCTTCCGCCGTCCACGGCCCGCGCGGGTGTTGCGGGTCGCTGCAAACACCCTAACCTTACCGGGAACGCCACGTCGGTAAACACTTGCGGCCCCGCCGTGAATGGCAGGGCCGCAGGTGCGTCGCAGGAACTGAGGTCAGGCTTGGCCCTCACTGAGGGTCACGTCGGCGGTGCGTGTCTCGCCGCCGCGCAGATAGGTGACCTTGACGGTGCTGCCGGCGGCATGTTCACGGATGGCTGCGGTCAGGGACTGGCTGTCACCGATGACGCGGTTTTCCACGCCGGTGATCACATCGCCCTTCTGCAGCCCGGCCTTCGCCGCTGGCGAATCCTTGACTACCTCGACCACGTCCGCGCCGACCGAGAACTGCGTGTTGCCCGACGAATTGCCGGAGGCCTTGGCGGTGACCGAGACCCCGAGCATGCCGTGACTGGCGGACCCGTCCTTGATCAGTTCCTGGGCAACCCGCTGTGCGTAGTTGCTGGGAATGGCGAAGCCGACGCCGATGCTGCCGCTATCTTCGCTGGAGGACGCGATAGCCACGTTGACGCCGATAATCTCGCCCTTCGTGTTCACCAGTGCACCGCCGGAGTTGCCGTGGTTGATGGCCGCGTCGGTCTGGATCACGTTGATGAAGATGCTGCCTTGGTTTGCCGACTGTTTCTCGCCCGGGAACTGGAAGTTGAACTGGTCGCCCGGGCTGGGCTGGGCGCTGTCACCGGAATTTTCCGGAACGGCCGAGGACGAGACACTGATGGTCCGGCTCAACGTGGACACGATTCCGTCCGTGACGGTGCCCGCCAATCCCAGCGGCGCGCCGATGGCGATGGTGGTGTCGCCGACGTTGAGTTTCCCCGAGTCGCCAAACGTCGCGGGGGTGAGGCCCTCGGCGTCGATCTTGATCACGGCCAAATCCGATAGCGGGTCGGTGCCGACAACCTTGGCCTTGTGCACATTACCGTCGCTGGTGCGTACCTCGACGTCGGGACTGGACGTTTGGCCGCCGAGGGTCACCACATGGGTGTTGGTGAGGATGTGGCCCTCGGTATCCAGGATGATGCCGGACCCGGAACCGCCGGTGTTGCCGCTGGCCACCGATATCGTCACCACGCTCGGGGAGGCTTTGGCCGCAGCTGCGGTGATTTCGTTGACCGAATCGGTGTTGTTCACAATCAGCTGCTTGGCCGGGCTGCCGGTAATCGAGGTGCCGGCTGTACCGTCGGCCAGCGCCTGCGACCCCACTGCCACGCCCCCGCCGGCCAGACCCGCGAGCAGCATGCCAGCAATCAGCGTCCCGGTGCCGAAACGCTTCTTGGCGCTGGTTGCGGTCTGCTGCCCGCCGTAACCGGCAGCTGTTCCGGAGCCGAAGCCGGTTGCGCCCTGGCCGTGACTGCCGTAGCCGCCCTGACCGGATGAAGCGTCCGGCCCGTAGGACGGAGCGGCATACTGGCCAAACGTGCCCGGAGCGTACTGGCCGTACTGGCCGTACTGGAGCGTCGGGGAAGTCAGGGGCTGCGTCTGTTCCTGTGCCGGGACTCCCTGTGCCGGGACCTGCCGGGCGGCATCAGGGGCCGGGGAACCGAACTGCTCCGTGTCGTTGGCAGCGGACCGCTGGTCTCCGGCTGCGAAGGCCGGCGGATTCTGAGGCTGGGGCGGTACTGGCCGCGCGGGCCGCTGCTGCGGGTCCTGATTGTTCTCAGTCATGGCAGGTCCTTTCTTGGTCTGCAGTCCACTATGCACGGCATCGCTGGGATAACGTCGCACGTTTCCTGAAAGGTTTCTGGGAAGAAACCGGATGCGTACGACGGCGGCGTCCGCCCTCAGCGTGGGGCGTTGCCCGGCGGCGGAGCTGCTCAGGGACCGGCCCCCACCGGCGCACCGGCGCCTGCCGCGTTCGCCGCGGGCACAGAGCGTCGGTGGACTGTGTCAAATGCAGGACCATAGAATCACAATGGCGGATCCGCCCCGTTCGGGGACCGGACCATGCTGACGAGCCGGGGCACCACGGCCCCAGTTTGCGTTTGCCGAAGGGACCTTCATGCGTTCACCGTTCAGGCGTCTGGCGGCCATAGCCGGCCTGACAGCAGTCTTCCTTGCGCCGGCAGCGCTGGCGCACGCCGTGCCGCCGGTCGACTTTCCGCCAGGCGAGTTTGTGGTGGACCAGGCCGGTGTGCTGGGCTCCCGGACCGGCGAAGTCGAGGACGCGGTCCGTGAACTGCAGCAGTCTGAAGGTTTGAACGTCTTCATCGTGTACGTCGACGAGTTCACCGACCCGGCCGGCCGCCAACAGTGGTTGAAAGCCACCTCCGAACTCAACTCGATGGGCTCCGTCGATAGTTTACTGGCCGTTGCCGTGGACAGCCGCGAATATGTTTTTGAGTCCGCCCAGGATAATCCCGTCGAGCCCTACGACCAGAACATCGCCCGGTCCATCCGGCCGGCCCTGGGCGCCGAGGAATGGGCGGACGCAGCCCTCGACACGGTGGCTGCCGTCAAGGACGCTGCCACGGGCGGCGACGGATCGGTCAAGTCCAGTGGTGGCGGCGCCTCGCTGGCTCCGGTGCTGCTGATCGGCGGCGTGGTGGTGGCGGGCGGCGGCGCGGCCCTGCTGTATGCCCGGTCCAAGCGGAAGAAGGGCTCCCGCCAGCAGCCGCAGCTCGTGGCCGGCCCCGACGGCCGTCCGATCGATCCGCATGACGCCATGTCCGTCGAAGACCTGCGAAAGAAGGCCGGGAGCCTGCTGGTGGCCGCCGACGATGCGATCAAGTCAAGCGAGCAGGAACTCGGCTTCGCCATGGCGCAGTACGGCGATGAAGCGGTGCAGCCGTTTCGCCAGGACATCACGGCAGCAAAGTCCCACATGATGGAGTCGTTCAAGTTGCAGCAGCAGCTCGACGACCATATTCCAGACACCGAAGAGGAGCAGCGGGCCTGGCTGGGGGACATCATCCGACGCTGTGAAGCGGTGAACGATTCGCTCCAGGCACACAAGGAAGACTTCGACGCACTTCGTGAGCTGGAAAAAACCGCACCGCAGGCCCTCGAGCAGGCACGGGCTGCTGCCCACGAAACCCGCGGCCGGCTGGCCGACGGCACGGCGCGGTTGCAGGAGCTTCGCGCCCGCTACGCCGACAGCGCGCTGCAACAGGTGGCAGACAATATCGACCAGGCCGGGGAGCGGCTGAATTTCGTCGAGAACGCGGCCGACACCGCACAGGCCAAGCTCGACGAAGGAGACCGCAGCGCCGCCGTGATCGCCGTGCGTGCCGCCGAGGAAAGCCTGCACCAAGCCAACATCCTGCTGGAGGCCATCGCCAAGACGGCCAAGGACCTGGACGATGCCCGGAACAGCATGGAACGGACCGTCTCCGATGCTGCGCAGGACATCGCCCAGGCCAAAGCCATGATGGCGTCCGGGCAGCACCCCGAGCTCACCGGTCCGGTGGCGGGGCTGGAGGCAGCACTGTCCTCGGTCCAGCAGCAGGTCGCCGGAAGACGTATCGATCCGATCATGTTGGTGCAACGTCTTGAAGAGGCCATGGCGCCGCTGGATGCTGCGCTCTCCGGAATCCGCGACAGCCAGGACCGCAACCGGCGTGCCCGCGAGTCCCTCCAGCACGCAATCATGTCCGCGCAGGCCCAGATCTCCGGCACGTCCGACTACATTCAGGCGCGCCGCGGCGGCGTGCGCAGCGAGGCACGCACGCGATTGGCCGAGGCCGAACGCAACCTTGACCATGCGCTGGCGATCGCAGACTCCGATCCGGAGCAGGCCCTCAACTACGCCCGGCAGGCCAATGCCCTGGCCCAGCAGGCCAGCCAAATGGCCCAACAGGACGTGGACGGTTTCGGCGGCATGGGCGGCTTCGGCGGCGGCGGGATGTTCGGCGGCCGGGGCGGCGGGTTGGGCGGAGCCATCCTCGGCGGCATCCTGATCGACTCCATCCTGCACGGCGGCCACGGCTCGCACGGCGACGGCGGGTTCTTCGGCGGCGGCGGAGGCGGCGGCGGCGACGTTTTCGGCGGCGGCGGCTTCGGCGGATTTGGCGGCGGCGGCGGTTTCGGCGGCGGCTTCGGCGGGTTCGGCGGCGGAGACGGAGCCGGCGGCAACTTCTAGACCAGACAGGCCGGGCAGCCAACCGGCTGCCCGGAAGGCAAACAGTTCGAGTAACCCAGATCGAAAGGCATCACCGTGGTAAAGCACTCCATTTTCGGCCGCATCGCACAACTGGCCAAGGCGAACATCAACTCACTGATCGATCAGGCCGAGGACCCGCAGAAAATGCTGGACCAGATGGTCCGCGACTACACGAACAACATCGCGGAAGCCGAAAGCGCCGTCGCGCAGACCATCGGCAATCTGCGGATGCTGCAGGACGACTACAATCAGGACCTCGAGAGCGCCAACAGTTGGGGCAACAAGGCGTTGGCTGCCAGCAGGAAGGCCGACGAATACCGTTCCGCCGGACAGGCCTCCGATGCCGAGAAGTTCGACAACCTTGCCAAGGTGGCGATCCAGCGCCAGATTTCCTCAGAGAACGAGGCCAAGGGCGCGGAGCCAACGATCTCGTCACAGACGGAGATCGTCGAAAAGCTCAAGCAGGGCCTCAACCAGATGAAGGGCAAGCTCAATGAGCTGCAGAACAAGCGCGATGAGCTGATCGCCCGCTCCAAGACGGTGCAGGCCCAGACTCAGGTCCACGACGCCATCAAGAGCATCGACGTTCTGGACCCGACCAGCGAAGTCGGCCGCTTCGAGGAAAAGATCCGCCGCGAAGAAGCGAAGGTCCGCGGCCAGGCCGAACTGGCCGCCTCCAGCCTGGACGCCCAGTTCGAAAGCCTGGAAGACCTCGGCGAACAGACCGAGGTGGAGGCACGGCTGGCTGCACTGAAGGCCGGCAGCAGCACGGCGCCGTCGTCGCTCGAGGCTGGCAAGGAAACGACGTCGGAAGCCTACTGACCCGTCACCGACTGAGGCACCTCGAATGGCTCCGGCCGCACCTGGCGAAGGTGCGGCCGGAGCCATTCTCCACGTCAGCGGCGCGGCTTCGCTGACCGGAGGAAGAAGCGGTGGCTTGCGGCAGGCCCTGGCCTGGATGGGACGTCCCGTGCCCGGCGGAGGGCCTTCGGATTGAAATGCCGCGGCCGGTGCTCGTCTGCCTCCAGCCCGGGGCTCTGCTCCCGCGGCGCCGCCTCTCCCCCGTCCTGCCTGAGCAGCGGACGACGGCGGGGACGCCCCGTGGATGCCGGCGTGGGCCGAGCGGCTGCCGAGGCGGCTGGGACCGGGACAGCGGCTGTACCGCGCGGAGACTCTCCTCCGTTGCTGCTTTCTCGCGGCTTGCGCAGCAGGAGCCAGCCGGTCAGCGCCAGGTAGGCGGCCGGGATCAACCACACCGGGACGGCCTGCAGCACGTCCGTCAGCGCCCCGTGGACGCCGTGCGCGGCGTCGATCAGCCGGTCCTCGACCTTGGTTCCTGCGGCGTCCCGCACGGCGAAGAAGGCGTAGTAGGCGGTGCCTAGCCCGGCGAGCAGGAGCAGGTACCCTTGCGCTTTGTCCAGGACGGTTCCGCTGGCGGCCCATCGCCGGCCGGCAGCGGAACCCGGCCAAGCCGCGGCGGCACAGAGAAGGCCGAATCCTGCGAGCAGGCCGAGGAGGTATGCGGCGGTCTCGGCGGCGGCGGCTCCTGCACCGTACCCCAGCTCGCCTTCCATTCTGGTCAGCAGTTCCGGAAGTTGCGGCGCCAACGACGCCAGTCCGGTCACGGCGCCGGCCACGGCGAGGCCGACGAGCCGGATGCGGGATCCACCAGTCGGCGACCCTGCCTGCAAAACGGGCACACGGCCGCCGGCAATCAGGAAGGATGCCAGCAGCACCATCAGCATCCCCGTGCCGGCGGAGACATATGCCAGCGCGCCCGCCGCGGCCGCCGGTCCCCCCGGTACCAACAGCGCCACAGAAAACGAGACAGCGTAGCCGCCGGTCAAAACCAGCGCCGCGGCGGCCGACCAGCGCAAAGCGGCTGACGTTGAGATGTCGGAGGCCCGGGCAGCGACCATCGCGAGCCAGACCGGCAAAAACAGCAGACTGCATGGATTGAATAGAGCTGCTACTCCGGCGGCCACTGCATAGCTGGGCACTGATTCAAGCATGGGACAAACAGCGATCTTTCCGGGGAAAATCGGGAACGGGTGAAACCATTCTAACCGCCTCGTGTTCCGCGCTCAGGGATTGCTCCCCGGGCACGCAAAAGCCCCGTCCGATGTGACATCGGACGGGGCCTCTACTTTTCGTTGCGGGGAGAGGATTTGAACCTCTGACCTCTGGGTTATGAGCCCAGCGAGCTACCGAACTGCTCCACCCCGCGGCGCAGTGAAAACATTACCGGCCGCGGGATGGTGAAGCAAATCGGCTACTGACCCTCGCTTGGCTGCGGGGAAGGCTGCTCGGTTGCCCCGCCCGCGCCGCCGCCCGACGTGGCGCCGGAGATGGCCTCTTCGGCGGCGATCGCATCCTGGAGCGCGGACTGCAGGCGCTTCTGCGCTTCGCCGTAAGCTGCGAAGTCACCCTTGGCCAACGCTGCTTGTCCGTCCTGGATCGCAGTGCGGGCCGTTTGCAGCGCCGTCTGCAGCTTCTCCTCGGAGGTGGTCGTCGTCGGAGCTTCCGGCGTCGCCGGTGTCTCACCGACGTTGCCTTGGTCGCCGGTGGTGGCACCCGAATCGCCTTGGAAGACCTGGTCCAGTGCTTCGGACAGTGTCGGCGCAAAGCCCACCGATTCGCCGAAGCTCACCAGCACGCGGCGCAGGATCGGGTAGGAGGAAGCACCCGAGGACTGGACGTAGACCGGCTGCACGTACAACATGCCGCCGCCAACCGGAAGGCTGAGCAGGTTGCCGTTGATGACTTCGGACGCACCCTGACGCAGCAGGTTCAGCGCCTGCGACACTTCGGTGTCCGAGTTGAACAGGTTCTGTGCCTGGCCCGGGCCGGGAACGGTGATATCCCGCGGCATTTCGAGCAACCGCATGGTGCCGTAGTCTTCCGCCTTCACCCCGTCTTTGCCAGTGCCGGCATCGGCGTTGACGGACAGGAATCCATACAGCACGTTGCGCGCCGGCTGGCCCGGCGGCGTGAACGGAATGAACGGGGTGGTCAAGGAGAACGATGCCTCGTCTTGCTTGGGCATCTTCAGCGACAGGTAGTACGGCGGCTGCTTCACGGACGATCCCTCGCCCAGCGTCGGGTCCGCGGGAACGCTCCACGCGTCGGAGTTCTCGTAGAACTGCCCGACGTCGGTCACGTGATACCGGGTCAGCAACTCACGCTGCACCTTGAAGAGGTCCTCCGGATAACGTACGTGGGCCATCAGGTCCGCAGACATCTCGCTGTACGGCTTGATCGTGGTCGGGAAGACCTTCTCCCAAGCCTTGAGCAGCGGGTCGTGGTCGTCCCAGGCATACAAGTCCACTGACCCGTCGTAGGCGTCGACAGTTGCCTTGACGGAGTTGCGGATGTAGTTGACGTCCTCGGCCGGCAGGGCAACCGTGGCACCTTCCCTGGTGGTCGAATCAATCGTTGCTGATTCCAATTGCTGCGGTGTCGAGTACGGGAAGGCCTTGCTGGTGGTGTACGCGTCGACGATCCACTTCACCCTGCCGTCCACGATCGCCGGATAGGCGTTGCCGTCCACCGTCAGGTAGGGGGCCACCTTCTCGACACGTTCGCGGGGATTGCGGTCGTAGAGAATCTGCGACTCGGAGTTGACGGCGTCGGAAACCATCAGGTCGGTGGACTGGAACTTCAGGGCGTAAACCAAGCGGTTGAACCAGTTGCCGATGCTCGGACCGCCATCGCCGTCGAAAGTGTTCCGGGTGTCTGTTTCGGCGTTGGCGCTCTGCGGCCTGTCGATCTCGATCGGGTTGTTGCCCTTGGGCGCGCCCACGATCGAATAGTTCGGCGACTTTTCGCCGAAATAAATCCTCGGCTCGTAGTTTGAGTCGTTAGCCAGCACACCCTGCGTCGGGATGCCGGAGAGCAGGAAGGAGGGTTTCCCGTCGGGTTCGACCCTGGAACCGGCTGCGGCCACCACACCGTAGCCATGCGTGTAGAGCAGGTGTTCGTTGACCCAGCCGGCCGGCACGCCCGCCGTGTTCAGCTCACGGACGGCAATGACGGTGTCCTGCACTTCGCCGTCGATGTTGTAGCGGTCCACGTTGAGGGTCTTGTCGAACTGGTAGTACTGGCGGAACTGTTCCAGCTGGGCAAACGCGTCGGAGACGAGGTTCGGATCCAGCAGGCGGATGTTCGCCGTGGTCTCCGCATCCGTCCGGAGCGCACCGGCTTCGGCCTCCAAGGTTGCCTTGTAATTGGTGGACTCGATCTTATCCAGCCCATAGGCCAACTGAGTCAGCGCGATATTCCGTTGAATGTAATCGGCTTCGACCTTCTGCTCGTTGGGCTCCACCTGGAAACGCTGCACGATCCACGGGTAAACGCCGCCGGCCAGAATCGCCGTCACGATGAGCATTGCCGTGCCCACGATCGGGAGGCGCCAGCGTCCGGCGAACGCAGAGACGATGAACAGGATGGCCACCAGCACGGCGGCGACGGCCAGGATGGCCTTGGTCGGAATCACCGCATGGACATCCGTGTACAGCGCGCCGGTCCACTTCCCGGCGTCGGACTGGACCGTGGAATAGCGGTCAAGCCAGTAGTTGATGCCCTGCAGGATCAGGAAGAGCGCGGCAAAAACGGCCACGTGGATCTTGGCAGCGGTCGACGCGAAAAACCCCTTGTCCTCCAGCCGGATGCCGCCGTACAGGTAGTGGGTGAGCAGCCCGGCGATGCCGGCGATCAGCACGACGCTGACCAAGTAGCCGTTGATGAAGCCCAGGAACGGCAGCGTGTTCATGTAGAAGCTGTAGTCGAGGCCGAACTGCGGATCGGCCTGGCCGAACTGCTCTTGGTTGAAGAACAGCAGCACGGTCTGCCACGCGGACGCCGCGGCGGTGCCGGCGAACGCGGCGAGAACCAAGGGGATGCCGATCATCAGCAGGCGGCGGACCGGTTCCAACTGCTGCTGGTAGCGGTTCAGATTGTCCTGCAGCGAGCTGTCCGGCGCGTACACCGGGCGCGAACGGTACGCCACCCGGAGGCTGAAGTAGACGGCAAGGCCCATGATCAGGAAAGCAATCAGGAAGATGGCAATCCGGGTGCCGTTTTCTTTGAGGAAGACCTCCAGATAGCCCAGCTGGTTGTACCAGAGGATGTCTGCGTAGATCTGCGAGAAGAAGACGAAGCCGACTACCAGGACCGCCACCACAATCAGGGTGGGTACCAGTGCGGAACGCTTCTTGCCAGGACTGCTGGGCGGTGTTGGCCGGTCGCCGTAGGACCGGTCTTGTCCGAACGTCACTCGTTACCTCGTTATTTGCGTGTTTAGCATCGCGGGCGGACCCGCCGCTTTTGGGGATACTCCCCCTAGGTTCCACGAACGGACGGCTCGGAGGGTTCCTAACCCATTCTGCCTTGTCAGCACCGGCCCGGGCGAACCGCTTCGGCCGTCAGGACGTTACTGTTGCCTGAATGTGACCGCCGGCCGCTGAAACGAATCAGCTGCAGCCAGGCAGGGAGGAGGCGTCCCCGCCCTCGCCGATCAGCGTTACGGCATGGACGGCGTCGTCCAAGGTGGCCACCGAAACCACCTGCAGACCGTCCGGGACATGGCCGGCAACCTCGGCGCAGTTGGCCTCCGGCGCCAGGAAAACGGTAGCTCCGGCTGCTGCTGCACCGACCAGTTTCTGCCGGATTCCGCCAATCGGACCGACGGTTCCCTCGGCGTCGATGGTGCCGGTCCCGGCAAAGTGCTTGCCGCCGGTCATTTCGCCTTCCGTCAGGGTGTCGATGATGCCCAGTGCAAACATCATGCCGGCGCTGGGGCCGCCCACGTTGTCCAGTTGGATCTTCACCTTGAACGGGAAGTCGAAGTCGGTTCCCAGCAGGACGCCCAATTGGTAGTCGCCGTCGCCGTTTTCCTTCGGTGCGACGGCGACGGTTTCCTGCTGGCCGCCGCGCGTAATGCCCAGCTCCACCGGGGCGCCTTCACTGGCATTGAGCTCTTCGCGCAGCACGTCGATGCCGGTGACCGGCCGGCCGTTGACCGTCCGGATGGTGTCCCGCGACTCGAGCTTCCCGGCTGCCGCGGCGTCCGGGGTGAAATCGGCTACCGACAGGGTCTGCGAGTACTTAACATCCAGCTGTGTCAGGGCCGCCGCGATCGAAGACTCCTGCGACGACGCCATCATCGCAGCATTCTGCTGTTGAATGTCGTCCTGCGTCACGTTCGGCGGATAGACCAGATCGGTGGGCGCGACGCTTCGCTGCGGGTCCAGCCAAGCGGCCAGGACCTGAAGCATGTTGACGTGCGAATTGGGTCCGCCCTCTACGTATACCGTCGTGAGGTCCAGTGCGCCGGAAGTCTTATAGGTCTGACGGTCCGGAACCTCGATCAGCGGCGTTCCGGAGACTTCGCCAATGGTGTTGAGCGCCGGGCCGGGGGTCTCGATGACGTATCCCGCCGGCAGCGCCAGTCCTAACGCGCCGGTCACAACCGCCACCGCCGCGGCGGCCGCCATGACCGGCCCCCTGCGGTCCCGGGGACGCGGCGCAACAGGCTGCGGCCCGGCACCCTCGCCGTCCCAACCGTCCATGCCGTGCTCAGCGCCGTTGTTGGTGGACTGTGTCACCTGATGGATTCCTTCTCGCCGCTCGGTTGTACGCAGACGGCACGGCCGCCTGATGGCGCGCACGGCGCCTGCTCTAGCGTACGCCGTCGGCCTGGCATCAGCGGTCCCGGTCCTGCTCGGCCTAGAGCGAACTGCACACGCTCCGGCGCGACAAGGAATCCCGGCTGCCGGTAACGTGTAAGTGACGCAACATCCCGGGCACAGTCCCCCGCTGCCTCCCCGGCAGCCGCTGCGGCTTTGCTCGCTCCAACCCTTCGAGGACCGGTGGTAGTGATGACCCCCAAGCAGCCAGACGACAACGCGCAAGATCCGCTGTCGGAGATGTTCGCCAGGCTCTTCGGCGGTCAGGCAGGGGACGTGGATCCCGCCGCCATGGCCAAGGCCGCAGGACTGCCCTCCGACCCCAATGCCCTGGCCCAGATGTTCCAACAGGTCCAAGCCATGATGAACGCGCCGTCGGAGGGGCCGGTCAACTGGAAGCTGGCCCATGAAAGCGCCCGCAAGGTGGCGGCCTCGGACAGCGACCCGTCGGTTACCTCGCAGCAGACCAAGGCGGTTGACGAAGCGCTCCACTTGGCCGAGATGTGGCTTGATCCCGCCACAACGATTCCGGGCACGGGAGTCATTGGCCGTGCCTGGTCCCGCGCCGAATGGGTCGAAGAAACGTTGCCTACCTGGAAGCGGCTGACGGAGCCCGTCGCCAACAGCATCGCGTTTGCGCTGACCTCCGCCCTCACCGAGCAGGTCCCCGAAGAGATGAAGCAGATGCTTGGCGGGGCGCATTCCATGCTGCAGAACCTGGGCGGGGCGATGTTCGGCATGCAACTGGGGCAGGCCGTCGGAGCCCTGGCCAAGGACGTGGTCAGTTCCAGCGACATCGGCGTTCCGCTGGTGGAGGGAAAGATGGCCCTGCTGCCGGCCAACGTCAAGTCCTTCGGTGAAGGCCTGGACATCCCGGCGCAGGATGTCCTGCTCTTCCTGGCCATCCGCGAGGCGGCCCACACCCGGTTGTTCACGCACGTGCCGTGGCTGTCCGGCTATTTGCTGGGGGCCATCGAAAGTTACGCGCGCGGAATCCACATCGACATGGGCCGGATCGAGGAAGTCGCCCGCAACATCGATCCCAGCAACCCCGAATCCATGCAGCAGGCTCTCTCGCAGGGCGTTTTCATGCCGCAGCGTACTCCGGAGCAGGATGCCGCTCTGATCAAACTGGAAACGGCCCTCGCTTTGGTTGAGGGCTGGGTGGATGAACTTACCGCCAGCGCGGCGGCCAACCTGCCGTCCGCCCCGGCGCTGCGCGAGACGGTCCGGAGGCGCCGTGCCACCGGCGGCCCCTCTGAACACGCGTTTGCGGCCTTGGTCGGCCTGGAACTGCGTCCTCGCCGGTTGCGCGATGCCGCAGCACTGTGGGCGGCGCTGAAGGAAGAACGCGGGATTGAGGGACGCGACGACGTCTGGAACCACCCCGACCTGCTGCCCACGCCCGAGGACCTGGACGATCCGGCCGGCTTCAGCGCCCGACGGAAACTGCTGGACGCCTCCGAGGCCGAAGTCGATGAGGCGCTGCAGAAACTCTTGAGCGGCGGATTCGACGAACAGGCGGGCGATGATAGTCCCCCGGAAAAGGACGAAACACCCGACGGGAACGACAACGGTTCAGCAGAGGGCGGTCCGGACAACTCTGGGAACGGAGACCGCAGCTAGCCATCGCTTTCGTCGGCGCCGTCCACCACATCGTCGTCGTCCTGCAGGCCGCGGCCCATGGCAAAGGCTGCGCCCGAGAGGAAGGCCTTGGCGCGTTCCAGCTGCGGGTAGGGCTGCAGCAGCCGCCAGAAGCGCGGCCCGTGCCCCGCCTCCAGCAGATGCGCTAGCTCGTGCAGGATCACGTAGTCCACCACCCATGTGGGCATCTCTTTGATTTTGTCCGAGATGCGGATGCTGCCCCGGGCCGGTGTGGCCGATCCCCAGCGGTCGTTCTGGTTGGACACCCAGCGGATGCTTGCCGGCACCGCGTCGCCGGCGAGGTACCGCTCCGACAGCTCCGCCGCGCGGCGCGCCAGCTCAGTGTCGGTGGTTGCAGCACGGCCCGCCGGACGGACACTGCGGGTCTCGAGCTTGGCCAGCATCCGCCGCACCCACTCCTGTTCCTGCGCCAGTGAAAAGTGGCCGGGTATGGAGATCACGGCAGCGCCGTCCCGCCATGCGGCAGAGACCGTCCGGCGACGGCGCGCGGAGCGTTTGACCACCACGGGAGCACCGCCGGATGTGGTCAACGGCACGCGCTCCCCTGCGCCGGTCACCAGCGGCACCGGCCGCGAGGGTTCCGCTGATCCGCCGGATTTCTGCATCTGTTCTGCTCGGGACATGCGTTGAGGTTACCGGGTGGTTCGGACTGCCCGCATCCGCCCATGGCGCCTGCCCCGTTTTCTGTGGATAACCATCGGGCACAGGTTACCGCCGTGCCAGCATTGACTATCAGCTCGCTCCCGGTCACGGGCAAACGGCAAGGAGGCGGCCATGGCACAGCTGAAAATCAATCCAGGCCTGCGCATGGTCGAATTCGCAGCGGGCAGTGTGCAGTTCGGTCTAGGGGCCGGCGGACTGGTGCTCGAAGGAACCGGGGAATCGGACCGGCAGTTCCTGCGACGCCTGCGTCAGGGATTCGATTCCTCCGATCTGGAGGCAGTGCGCGCCGGCTGCGGTTTGGAGGCCGAACGGACCATTCTCTTGCTGGAAGCGTTGGCGCCGGTGCTGGTGCCGGATACCGGCGGGGAACGCTTGTCCGGTTTGCGCGCGGACCGGCTGGCACCGGACGCGCGCCACTGGTCCGCGGTCTACTCGGCCGACGGCGAGGGGTCGCTGGCGGCCCGGAGCCGCTGCGTGGTGCAAATCATAGGGCTGGGGCGCACCGGTGCAGCGTTGGCCACGGCCCTGACGGCCGCCGGCGTCGGCACGCTCCTGCTGGAGGATCCAGCCGTGGTGAGCCCGGCGGACGTAGGCTCAGGCGCCTTCCGGATCACCGACATTGGCCTCACTCGAGGACAGGCTGTCCGGCGCGCGGCCCGCCAGATCGACCCTACCGTCGCTTGCCACCTCTTGCCGGGCGCGACCGCGGAACAAGGGGCCGAGGGGATCTTTCCACGCGCGCTCAGCCTGGCCATCTACATCGACCGCGACGTGGCGGACCCTAGGGTTGCAGCTGCGCTGATGAGCCGCGGCCATCCGCACCTGAGCGTTCTGGTCCGTGAACACGACACCTTGATCGGGCCGCTGGTGGTCCCCGGTCAAACAAGCTGTCTCGGTTGTGTGGAACTGCACCGGGCGGATGCCGATCCGACGTGGCCCGAGGTCGTCGCCCGGCTGACCAGCACGCCTGGCAAGCCCTCCGCCCGGGGCCAAGCCGACGAGGTATCGCAGTCGGTAGCGGCCGCCGGTTTGGCGGCCATCCAGGCTCTGTTGTTCCTGGACGGGCGGAACCAACCGGGCAGTTTTTCCGCCGTGCTCAGGCTCGAGAGCGGCGACGGCACCCTAACCCGGCACCCCTATCCGCCGCATCCGGACTGCGGTTGCATGCTGGCCGCGGCGTCCTGACACCGGCCCGCGCCAGGCGGCCTCTAGAGACGGCGATAGCTCAGTTCGCGGCCAAAATCCGCAGCACGTCCTCGCCGTAGCGCTCCAGTTTCGCGGGTCCCACGCCGGCCAGCTTGGACAACTCAGGCAGCGACTGCGGCCTGGCCTCGGCGATCGCCACCAACGTGGCGTCGGTAAAGATCACGAAGGCAGGCATCGACGCATTGCTGGCCGTGTCCTTGCGCCACTCGCGCAGCGCCTCGAACGTCGATTCCTCGTAGGTGGGAGGACAGTTGTGGCACCGGCCGACCTTGCGCTCCGCCCCGCTGCCCAGCAGGGTGCCGCACACCCGGCACACCGCCGGAGCGGCTTGCTTTCGGCGTGCTGGACGCTGGCCGGACACGCTCCGCACCGAGGATGAAGAGGCCGGCCGCAGCCCGTCCAGGAACCGGGACGGCTTGCGGTTGGCTCGGCCGCCCGGAGTCCGTGCCAGCGACCAGGACAGCCCCAGGTGCTGGCGGGCACGGGTGATGCCCACATAGAGCAGGCGGCGTTCTTCGTCCACGGCCTCGTCCGTGTCGGCAAAGGAGATCGGCATCAGTCCCTCGCTCAAGCCGACCAGGAAGACCGCGTCCCATTCCAGGCCCTTGGCCGAGTGCAGCGATGCGAGGGTGACGCCTTGGACCGTGGGAGCGTGCTGCGCAGCCGCGCGTTCATCCAGTTCCGCGACGAACTCCGGCATGGTGAACACTCCGCCGGCTGCCGAACCGCGTACGGCATCCAGCTCCTCGGCCAGCCCCACCAGCGCGGCCAGCGATTCCCAGCGTTCGCGCACGGCGCCGCCGGCCTGCGGCGCTTCGCGGGTATAGCCCAGATTCGCCAGCACATCGCGGACCAGTTGCGGCACGGGCTCCGTTCCCGCGGCGCGGGACGATGCGCGCAACTGCAGGATCGCGTCGCGGACCTCCCGGCGCTGGAAGAACCGCTCCCCACCGCGCAGTTGATAGCCGATACCGGCACTGGCCAGGGCCTGTTCGTAAGCCTGCGACTGACCATTGGTCCGGAAAAGCACGGCAATCTGGGCGGCAGCCACGCCATCGTCGATCAGACCGCGGATTCGGGTGGCCACCTGCGCCGCTTCCGCCTCGTCGTCGGCGCATTCGGTAAAGGTCGGCTCGGGTCCTGCCGGGCGCTGGGCGATCAGTTCCAGCGGCGTCGGCCAACTGTCCCCGCCGCGCGACGATTGCCGGGTGCGGGCGGCCAGCAGAGAGTTGGCCAGCTGCACTACCTGAGGTGAAGAACGGTAGTCCCGCACCAGCTTCACCACATCGGCTCCGGGGAAGCGTTTGGTGAACTCCAGCAGATGGCGTGAGGTCGCGCCGGTGAAGGAGTAGATGGTCTGGCTGGCGTCTCCGACCACGCACAGTTCGTTGCGGTCCCCCAGCCAGAGGTCAAGCATCCGCTGCTGCAGCGGCGAGACGTCCTGGTATTCATCCACCACGAAGTGCCGGTACTGGTCCCGCACGGCGGCGGCGACCTTCGCGTCCTCCTGCAGAATCCCGACGGTGATTAACAGGACATCCTCAAAGTCGATGATGTTCCGGTCCGTCTTGACGTCCTCGTAGGCCTGATACAGCCGCGCCACGGTGGTTTGGTCGTAGCCCGCCGGCGCTGCACGCCCGGCCGCCCGGCGGACGTAACTCTCGGGCGTCAGCATGGAAACCTTGGCCCACTCGATCTCGGCGGCCAGGTCACGGATGGCAGCCCGGTCGGTGGTCAGCCGCAGGCGCCGGGCCGCTTCGGCGATGACGCTGGCCTTGTGGTCCAGCAAACCGGGCAGCGGGCCTCCGACCGCCTGCGGCCAGAAAAACTGCAACTGGCGC
The DNA here is from genome assembly GCF_022637435.1 of Arthrobacter sulfonylureivorans. Lineage (NCBI taxonomy): Bacteria > Bacillati > Actinomycetota > Actinomycetes > Micrococcales > Micrococcaceae > Arthrobacter > Arthrobacter sulfonylureivorans. The sequence continues at coordinate 1,374,180 of NZ_CP093326.1, read as the reverse complement.
AGCGCCGCGGCATGGAACGTGCGGGCCTGCACCCCGCCGACGCCCAGGTCGCGCAGCCGCGTCCGCATTTCGGCGGCCGCCCGTGCGGTGAAAGTCACGGCCAACACGCGCTGCGGCTGATACACCCCGGAGTGCACGCCGTAGGCGATCCGGTGGGTAATTGCCCGCGTCTTGCCGGTGCCCGCCCCCGCCAGGACGCACAGCGGGCCGGCCAGACTGGTGGCCACCTGGCGTTGTTCGTCGTCCAGCCCGGACAGGATCTGCTCTTCGAGGCTGCCTTCCGGACGGGACGCGGCCGATGCGCTCATTGCCCGGCCTGCGGCAGGTCGCCGCCGTACCAGTGCTCGATCAGCGCCCGCGCAATGGAAATGCCGCTGGCGACCTGGACCTCGTCGGCCTCCAGTGCTGCGGCCAGCTCTTCGCGGCTGAACCAGCGCGTCTCTAAAATCTCCACACCGTCCGGCACCGAAACCGCGTCGGTTGCCACGGCCGTGAAGCCAATCATCAAGGACGCCGGGAACGGCCAGGGCTGGGAGCCAAGGTACGTGGGCGAATGCACCACGACGCCGGACTCCTCCTCGATCTCCCGCACCACCGCTGCCTCCAGCGACTCCCCCGGTTCAACGAATCCGGCCAGAGTTGAATAGCGGCTGGCCGGCCACGCACTGTTCCGGCCCAGCAGCAGCCGGTCGTCCTCGTCGATCACCGAGACGATGATCGCCGGGTCGGTGCGCGGGAAATGTTGGCTGTCGTCGGCCGGACAGCGGCGCACCCAGCCGCCTTGCTCGATCTCCGTGCGCTGCCCGCAGCGCGGACAATGGGTGTGCGTCAGGTGCCAATTTGAAATGGCTACGGCTTCCACAAACAGCCCGACATCCTGGGCCGAGAGTTCCCCTGCCACATCGCGCAGGCCCAGCCACTCGCCGTCGTACTCCGCCAATTCCGCGCCTTCAGGCAGCACGGACAGCACAATGTCCGTGCCCACCGGTACATCCGCCCCTTCCACGGCCCGTCCGAGGTAGACGGAGAGGTCGGTCGCGGCCCGTTCGCGGCTCGCGAGCAGCACGATCTTGCCGCCCCGGACCAGCGTTTTGCCGTCGGCGATGAGCATCACATAGGTGGTGTCGCCGCCCCAGATGCCGTCCAGCAGCCCCGGATGGCTGCGCCGTTCGCAGCCGCGGTCCATGGTGGTGCGCGCCAGCATCAACTGGCCCAGCGGCGGAAACCCGGCGGAGGCGGTGCTAAGACTCATGCATCTACCGTACTCACCGCAGGGCCCGGACCGTTATTCGGACCGTTGCAGCTGTGGAAGGCACGACGGCGGTGCGATCCGGTGCGGTCTGCGTCACCGTTCCGACGACTCGCCGCGGCCGTGGACAGGCTGCCGGTACCGGTTGCACGTACGGTGGACTACGTGAGAAAGACACCTCTGGAGCTGGCGGCGATAGCCAGTGCGGCCGTACCCGGGTTGACGCCCACGGGCGTTGCCGGCTTGCCAGACGATGCAGCGGATTTCCAGTCCGCCGTGCTCACCGATTCGGCCGGCAAGCGGTGGCGGGTGCGTTCGCCGAAACACCCCGAGGCCAGTATGCGGCTGGAGACGGAACTGCTGGTGCTCCGGGCTTTTTCCCCTGCCATCCGGGCAGAGCTGCCCTTCCAGGTGCCCACTGTTGCCGGAACCGTCCAGCAGTCTGAGCTGCGCACTTTCGTCTACAACCACGTGCCGGGCAGCATTTTCGCGCTGGAGGCGCTGGTCGCCTCCGCAGCCTCCGTACCGGTGTCCATCGGGCGGGCAACTGCGGGCATTCACGACCTGCCGCCGGCCATGGTCGATGCGGCCGACCTGCCCTCTTACACCGCCGACCAGTTCCGCCAGCGCAAGCTCAACGAGCTGGACCAGGCGGCCACCACAGGCAAGATCCCGCCCGCCCTGCTGCGCCGCTGGGAGCACGCCCTGGAGGACGTGGCCCTGTGGAAGTTCAACCCGTGTGTGGTGCACGGGGACCTGCACGAAGACAACCTGCTGCTCCATGACGGCAGCGTCGGCTCGGTAACCGGCTGGACGGATCTGCGCATCGGCGATCCGGCCGATGACTTTGCCTGGCTGGTGGCCGTGCACGAACAGTCGTTCGCCGACGTGGTGCTGGAGTCCTACCGGAAGTACCGCAAGGATCCGGTGGACCCGCATCTGATGCGCCGGGCAGCGCTGGCCGCCGAATTCGCCTTGGCGCAATGGCTGGTCCGGGGTTTGGCAGCGGACGATCAGACCATGGTGGACGAAGCCGTGGAAATGCTGAACGAGCTCGAATCGGACGTGGCAGAGCACGGCGGCCAGCCCATCAGTGTCACCGCTCCCCCACCGCCCGCCGTTCCGCCGACCATCGCCTCGGCCGCGTCAGTTCCCGCGGCTGCGCCGGGCGCTCCGAAGCGGGAGGCTGCGGAGGGCTCAGCCCGCGCCGCAGGCTCCGCGGCCGATGCCCCGGCTCACAAGCCGGGGAACGGTAATTCGACGGAAGCCGTCACAGATGAGGCCGAGGACACCGGTTCCGCGGATGACGTGGATTCCGCACCGGAGGACGGGGCTCCCATCAACACGGGCTCTCCGCGCGTGCATCTCTCCAGCGGTTCCGGTCACCGGAAGGTCACGCTGCTCCCGATTGAGGATCCTGAGGCCGATTCCGCTTCGTCGGCAGCCCCCAAGGACCGACCGGACAACCAAGCGCCGGCCGGCCGGCAGGACAGCCCTCCGGAGAACAGCAGTCCCGAGAACAGCGGTCCGGACCGGCCCGAACTCGCTGACGGGGAAGACGCGTCGGGAACCGGCCCTGCGTCGGTGGATACCACCGCGTTGCCGGTGATCAACCAGCAGTGACCGGCGCTGATGCGGCGACCGGGACGCGCTCCTAGGCGTAGGCCCGCAAGACCGCCGCTTCCAGTTCATCTTCACCGGCAAGATCGTGCGGCCTCACCAGCCGGTCCTGGGCAACGTAATAGAAGGCGGCCTTGACCTGGTCCAGGTTGATACCCTGCAGCCTGGCCCACGCCAGCCGGTAGACGGCCAACTGCACGGATTTGACGGCCATCTGCCGGCCCGTCGGCGCCGTGCCGGTCTTCCAGTCAATCAGATCCCAGCAGCCGTCGGCATCCCGGAAGACCGCATCGATGCGCCCGCGCACCACGACGTCGCCGACCCGGGTCTCCACGGGCACTTCGATGGCTGCCGGCACCCGGTTGGCCCATTCGGAGTCCTTGAACGTCTTGATCAGCCCGTCCAGATCGTAGGCCTCGTCAATGTAGGAGTCGGCCGCCCCCGGGTACTCCTCGAGGTCCAGCATCCCCGTGGTGCCGAAGTACTCCTCGATCCACCCGTGGAAGGCTGTTCCCTTCCTGGCTGCCATGCCGGGCTTGCGCGGCACCGGTCGACGCAGGCGCCGGGTGACTTCGTCGGGATCGTCGGCCAGGTCCACCAGCAGCGAAGCGGAGATGTGGGCCGGCAACTGCACTTCGCCGGCAGTTGGCGCGGCATTGTGCCGCTCCAACAACAGTCTGGCTTCATGCGCCCACACCGACTCCGCAGGAGGCCGGCCGTCCTGAGCCAGCGATTCGAGCACTGCCTGGGCTGCCTGTTCCATGGCCGCGCGGCGGCCGGCACGTTGGCGCTGCGGGACACCGTTGCGGTAGACCCGCGGTCCTTCCAGGGGATCAAAGGGCCACAGCGCCGATTCCACTTCCGCGCGGAACGGATTCTCCGGGCCAAGATCCTCGTCCTGCACCCACTGCGCCACCTGCACCGCCTCTGGTTCACTCTGCGACAACTCGTGCAGTTCGGCCAAGAACACAGAGGCCGCCGTTGGCTTTACCTTGCTGCCGGTCCAGCCGGCGGAACTGCAGACCAGCAGGTGCTTGGCCCGGGTATAGGCGACGTAGGCCAGCCGGCGCTCTTCGTCTTCACCGTGGGCTTGGACTTCCCCTTTATAGTCCGCTTCCGCGTTCAGCCATGACAACTGATCCGGCTGGTCGGTGTCCCATTGGGGCAGATCCGAGCGGTCTCCGCGCAACGGCCAGGGCAGCGCCGCGTGGCCGCTGCTCCACCGGCTGTCCGACGACGAGGGGAAAGCTCCGTCGTTGAGCCCCGGCACGAAGACCGCATCCCACTCCAGCCCCTTGGACGCGTGGACGGTGAGCAGCTGCACGGCATCGTGACGAACGTCCACCTGGGCCATGTCCAGGCCGCCTTCCTCGGCGGCAGCGGCTTCCAGCCACGCGAGGAAGGCCAGCAGATCAACGCGTTGCGATGTCTGCATGAACGCGGCCGCAGCGTCGTGGAAGGCATCAAGATTGCGCCGCGCTTGGTGGATGCTCTGTCCGGGTTTGGAGGCGACCTCGATATCCAACTTCATGGTGCGTTCGACTTCACCCAACAGCAGGGTCAGGTCATCGCCGATGAAGCTGCGCAGATACCGGACCTCATCCGCCAGGCGTGCCAGCCGCTCAAGCGCTACCGGCGTCAACGAGCGTCCATAGCGTGAGGTCCAGCCCGGCCTGGGCAGCCGGTCGAGCGCCTCAATCAGGGACGCTGCCTCGGCCAGATCGTGTTTTACGACGGTTTCCGCGGTCGCCTCGTCCCGGTCCAGATCGGGGGCCTCGCCGGCCCGGACGGCGCTGAGGCGCTTGCGCTCCAGGAAGCGCGACCAGTCGGCCAAGGCCATCAGGTCCGCAGGTCCAATCCGCCAGCGGGCACCCGCCAGCAACCGCATCAGTGCATCGGAGCGTCCCGGATCCGCCAGGACCCGCAGCATTGCCACGAGGTCCACAATGTCAGGCTGGGCCAGCAGCCCGGCCAGCCCTACGATTTCGTAGGGAATGCCCCGTTCGTCCAGTACTTTGGCGATGCCGGGGATCTGGGCCCGCCGCCGGCACAAGACCGCGGCGCTGACCTGCTCCGCCTTGCCCGTCTCCGGATCGCGGGCAAAGACCGTCATCCTCGCCCGTTCGATGGCGTCGGCAAGGGCGTTGGTTTCTTCCGCCTCGGTCGCGTACCGTCCCAGTGCCACCATTCCGTCGGTGGCTCCGGGCCGGGGGCGCAGTGGCGGAACACTGATCCTGCCGGGGCGCGGCCGATTCGGGTCTTCCCTGTTCAGCGGTGCGGAGATCCGGTTGGCCATCCGCAGGATGTTTTCACTGTTGCGCCAAGCCACCGTGAGGAAGCCCGCCGGAGCGGGGGCCCGGTGCCCGTCCTCGTCCACCAGCGGGAATTGCTCTTGGAAGGCGAAAAGCTGGCCGGCCGAAGCCCCGCGGAAGCCGTAGATGGACTGGTTGGGGTCGCCCACCGCGGTCACGGCGTGCCCGTCGCCGAACAGTTCGGAGAACAACACCATCTGGGCGTGGGAGGTGTCTTGGAATTCGTCGAGCAACACCACCTTGTAGCGACTGCGTTCGAGTTGGCGGGCCTGCGGCACTTCGCGGGCGATACGCGCCGCCAGCGAGACGAGATCACCGTAGTCCAGCACCCCGCGTTCCCGCTTGGCCCGGTTGTACGCGGCGGCGAGGCCCGCCACCGTAATCCGCGTGCGCAGCCGATCCAGCAGTTTCCGGACGTCCTGCTTGGCCGGTTTGGTGCTGCCGTCGATATAGGGAAGGGCGGCGACGCGCTCCACCTCCGACTCCAGGTAGTCGGCCGCCTCCTCAGGGGTCACCAAATGCTCCGAGCATTCTGATGCGAACTGCATGACAGAGCCGACCAGTGTGGACTTGGCGGCCATCAAATGCTCGATGGGGCCGTCATAGGCTTCCACACATTGGCTGGCCAACTGCCAGGACTGCGCTGTGCCCAGCAGCACAACGTCGCGTTCGATGCCCAGGCGCAGCCCGTAGTCGCTGACCAGGCCATTGGCGTAGGAGTGGTAGGTGGAGACCTTGGGCTCCACGAATCCGGCGGCATTGTCCGCCTCCTGCGGCAGCAGTCCCTTGCGGTCCAGCCTGGCGAGCTGCGCACGGATCCGGGCGGCGAGTTCCCCGGCGGCTTTGCGAGTGAAAGTGACGCCGAGGATCTCGTCCGGCCGCACGAGACCGTTGGCCACCAGCCAGACGACGCGGTCCGCCATGGTCGCTGTCTTGCCGGATCCGGCGCCGGCGATGACCAGCAGGGGCTGCATCGCGGAACTGATGATGGCGGATTGTTCCTCGGTGGGCAGATGCTGGCCCAGCGAACCGGCGAGTTCTTCGGGGGTGTAAGTGGTGGTGACCGATCCGATGCTCATTCGGTGACCTGCCTTCCTTCTGCGCACAGGGGACAAATTTCCGGGGCCCGGCAGCCGTGGCCGCCGTTCCGGGACCGCTGCGGATCGTGCCGGGCTTCGAACTGCGAGGCAGACATCAGTGCCGCCGCCTCATGGATCATCGGCGTCGCCCAGTCATCGCCGTCGGCCAGGCTTTCCTGCTCCTGGACCTTGACCGACTTCAAGTCCTGTCCGAGTTGGACCAGGGATGCGCCGCCGGCGACCGGCTGGTGCCCGGAAATCCCTCCGGCCAACACCGCCGCTTGGTAGCTTCCGAGCTGCGGGTGCCGCTCCAGCTCCGCTTTTGTCGGCGCAGAGCGTCCCGTTTTCAGGTCCACAATGTGCAGCCGTCCGTCGGCGTCCAGCTCCAACCGGTCCACTTGTCCGCGGAGCCTGGCCACCCGCTCGGGCCCTTGCAAATCCACTGAGAAGTCCTGCTCCACGCCAGCCAGGCTCCGTCCTTCCAAACGCATCTGGACTACGTACTGGGCCAGTCTCCGGACCATGCCTTCCGCCCGGTTGAAGTCCAACCGGCCTTCCCAGTTCTCCTTCATGCCCAACTGCGGCCAGCGGCGGACAAGTTCCGCCACGTATTCGTTCCCGGTGCCCTCGGGAAGGTCCTGCGCAATACCGTGGACCAGCGTGCCCAGGCTGCGGGCAAAATCGGTGGCGGCTTCGCCCCCGGCGGCCTGGATGAACCAGTCCAGCGGCGACTTCTGGACAGCCTCCACCTTCGACGGGGATACCGGGACCGGTTCCCCTTCCGGCACAACCGGTGCCGTGCTGCTCAGGGGCAGCAGTCCCCACCAGTCGCGGGGATGCGCCCCCGGCACCGGCACCGGACTGGCCGCCAGCATGGCCAGCACCGCCGCAGCGTCAGCAGCTTGTTCCGGACGGTCAGTTGCTTGCTGGGCGGCCTGCCGGAGTTCCGCGGCCAACGCCCGCACGGTCCGCGGCCGAAGTACTTCTGTGGCCGGCCGGGGAGTTTCCGGGTCCAGCCACGGATCAACCAGGTCCAGGAACTGGGACGGCTGTGCATCTTCCGATTGCACGGCCGTGCAGATCAACCGGCGTTCAGCGCGGGAGATTGCGGTGGAGAAGCTGCGCAACTCGTCATACCTGATTTCGCGCAGCCGGGCCACCGCGTCGATCCGCCGTGCCTCCTCGGCACCGTACTCCAGGACGTCGACGAACTGGGTGCTGCCCAACAGTTCTCCGCGCAGCCGGGTGTTCGGCCACACTCCCTCCTGGACCCCCGCCACGATGACCAGCGGCCATCCCCGGCCAGCCGCCGAGGCCGGAGTGAGCAGTTCAACCGCTTCGCGCAACTGGGCCCGCGGCGCCAGGTTGTCCATCGGCAGTTCCTGATTCAGCAAGTACTCCAGGAACTGTCTCGGGCTGGAGCCGGGAAGCTGGTCGACATACCGTTCGGCCGTCTGGAACAACGCCATCATGGCGTCGAGATCACGGTCGGCCCGCACACCGGCTGGCCCGCCTTGCAATGCCTGCGCGGCCCAGCGGTCCGCGAGCCCGGCTGCGGACCACAGGGCCCACAGCACGGTCTCGGCGTTGGCTCCCGGCGCTGCCGCTGCCTCCCGGCCGGCTTGGAGCATCCGCGCGACCCTCCGGGCGGCACCGCCTTCCCTCCCCAACGTGCCCAGGAACGCAGCGTCGCCCAGCGCCTCCACAAGCAAGGCATCGCTGGACCGGCCCCCGCCGCCCAACAGCTCTTCGCGCCGCAGAGCTTGGCGCAGGCGGCGCAGGTCGATCGCAGTAGCGCCCCCGATCCTGGAGGTCAGCAGGGAAACGGCGGCGTCGGCGTTGAGCAAGTCCGGATCGAGCGCCATGGCCAACGCATCCAGCAACGGCCGGACGGCCGCTTCGTCGCGCACTGCGGTTTCAGCCACCGGAACCTTGACCGCGATGTCCTGGCCGGTGAGGTAGCGCGCGAGGGCGGAGAGCTGGCCGCCGGTCCGGACGATCACGGCCATCTCACTGAGCCGGTAGCCCTCGAACAACCGGGCTTCCAGGATCCGCTGGGCGACATAGCGGTGCTCGTGGACGGGCGAAGCCACCACGTGAGCACTGGCGAAAGGCGCATCATCATCCCCTACCGCGCCATCCCGGCCGGGTTCGGTGTCGGCTCCGGTTTGTGACCGCGGAGCAGGATGGACGAGGTCGCGGGCGCGGTGGGCGCCGGCAACCTGGGAGATCCTGGCCGCGGTGGATTGCCACGAGGCGGCGATTGCGGGCGCCATCCGGTGCGAGGTGGTCAGCACCAGGGTCTGCAGTGGTTTGTCCCGGGTGCCGAGGAGTCCCGGAAGTTTGCCGATCACATCCGGCCGGGCGCCGCGGAACCCCTGGACGACCGTGTCCGGCGAGGCCGCCAGCACGGCGTCCTGTCCCTCGACGAGCAAGGCAAGCAGCTCGAAGACGGCAGGATTGGCTTCCTGCAGGTCATCCGCCAAGATCAGCTGCAGGCGGCTGCGCTCCCGGTCAAGGAGTCCGGGATGCTCCAGCAACAGTTGTCGCGCCGATGTAATGATGCCGGCTGGGTCGAAGGCCTCAGGCATCCGGAGGTCGATCAAGTCCCGGTATTCACGGTAGAGCTGTGCCGCCGCAGTCCAGTCCGGGCGGCCGCACTCGGCGCCCAGGAGCTCCAGCTGTGCTGCGGTGCTGCCGTACTCGGTCAAACGGTCGAAAAGCTGGCGGATCTCCTGCCGGAAACCTCGGGTCGGCAGCGCCTGCTGCAGGTCTTCCGGCCAGCGCGCACCCTGGCCGTAGCCCGCACGATGACCGGCCAGCAGTTCGGCGATGATCTGGTCCTGTTCCGGCCCGGACAGCAGCCGGGGCGCCCGTTCCACCAGCGGCAGCAGACCTTCCACGCGGGCCCGGCGGATCAAGTCGAAGGCGTAGGCGGACCACGTCCTGGCCGGCGTCGTGCCCAGGCTTCGGTCGAGCCGCGCCGTCAAGGCATCCCGTAGCCGCGCGGCTGCCAGCCGGTTGGGGGCCATGAAGAGCAAGCCCGCCGGATCCAGCCCGGTTTCCTCCACACGGCGGACCGCATGCTCCACCAAAGCGGTCGTCTTCCCGGTACCCGGACCGCCGAGCACCAGCACCGGACCACAGCCGGCGGGCAGGGCGATGACTGTTTCCTGGTCCCGGCTCGGCAGCGGGGCGCCTGCGGACGTGGCTTCGGGCCGGACCAGCTTCAGCCCCACCGGTGCCTTCGTCTCCATCATGCGCCCATCCCATCAGTCGCCTCGGACACTTTGTGCCGCAACCGCTCGATCGCCGTGAATTCTTTGTCTTGGGGCATCCATCGGGCCTGGGCCATGCGCACCTTCGCCGGCCCGGTAGCCGGCGCTGCCAGCGGTGTCCCCTCCCGGCGGTAGTGCACCACCGCCCGCGCCATCAGCTCATCAGGCAGTGAACCATCGGCGCGAATGATGCGCCACCACGGAGCCGCGTCCCCGTGCAGCGACATAATCCTGCCGACCAACCGGGGCCCGCCCACCTCGAGCAGCTCGGCAACGTCCCCATAGGACAGCACGCGGCCGGGCGGCACGATCGCTGCGAGGTCAAGGACCGCTTCTACCACCGCTTGCCGCATTACACCATTGTAATTTGACCTACCGGTGCCGCCCTACACAAGGCACCGGAAGGCCCCGGAGTTTCGCGCGCGCCGCTGTGCCTCCCCGATTTCGTCCGACCCGGCGGCTACGGTACCGGCATGAACAGCTGGCATGAACGTCCCCGGGCCGCCTTCGATCTGGAAACCACGGGCCGTGATCCGCATACTGCCCGGATCGTCACGGCTTCCCTGGTCTCGGTCGACGAAGGGGGCGATCCCGTGCAGGAGCGCGAGTGGTTGGTAGACCCCGGCGTCGAAATTCCGGCCGAAGCGGCCGCGATCCATGGGGTCAGCACGGAGCGCGCACGCGCCGAAGGCCTCGACGCGGCCACCGCCACCGCAGGGATTGCCGAGGCGTTGGCTGGCCTGTTTGACGCAGGCATTCCCGTCATGGCCTTCAACGCCGCCTACGACTTCACCGTACTGGCGAACGAATGTGCGCGCTACGGCCTCCAAACCCCGACGGCAACTCCGGTGATTGATCCGTTCATCCTGGACAAGCAGATGGACCGCTACCGGCGCGGGAAGCGCACTCTGGTGGCGCTGTGCGAACTCTACGGCGTGCGCCTGGAGGCTGCGCACACGTCGGCGGCCGACGCGCTGGCAACCATCGGAGTCGCTGATGCCCTCGCCCGCCGCTACCCGGGACTGTGCATCGACGCCGCCGAACTGCATGCACGGCAAATCGGCTGGTGCGCACAACAGGCAGCCAGCTTTCAGGAGTGGTTGCGGCGCACGAATCCGGAAGCGGTTGTGGACGGCGTCTGGCCCGTTCGCCTGATGCCCGCGGCCGTTTGACGCTCCTCCGCGGCCCCTGGATTCCGTTGCACGCCGCGAGCGCCTGAGTGTCAACTTCGGGTCGTAATATGACGCAACCTCTTGTCGAATTCCGGCGCACAGGCCCGGCTGTCATAATTAAGACTTGGCGGCGGCGCGTGCTATGGCGGCTGCCAATGCTTCCTGAGTTCAACTCCCCGAGGTTTCATGATCACCGTTACCGACCTGCGCAAGGTCTACCGCCAGGGCAACCGCGAAGTGGTAGCCCTCGACGGCGTCAGCCTGTCCGTTCCCAAGGGGTCCATCCACGGCATCGTCGGCCATTCCGGCGCGGGCAAGTCCACCTTGGTGCGGTGCCTGACCCTGCTGGACAGCCCGACGTCGGGCTCGGTATCAATCAACGGCGCGGAACTCAGCGCATCCCGGGACGCCGATCTCAGGACGGCCCGGCGCCGCATCGGGATGATCTTCCAACATGCAAACCTGATGGATTCGCGCACCGCTGCCGACAACGTGGCGCATCCCCTGGAGATCGTCAAGACGCCCAGGGCGGCGATCCGCTCGAAGGTTGCCGAGTTGCTCAAGCTGGTCGGACTGGAGGGGTTTGAGAACGCCTACCCGTCCCAGCTTTCCGGCGGCCAGCGCCAGCGCGTCGGCATCGCCCGCGCCCTCGCCTCTGATCCCGACGTCCTGCTCTGTGATGAGCCCACGTCGGCGCTGGACCCGAAGACCACCGATGAAATCCTGACATTGATCCAGGACCTCACACAGCGGCTCCAGTTGACCGTGCTGGTGATCACGCACGAGATGCAGGTCATCAAGCGCATCTGCGACTCGGTCTCGCTGCTGGAGGCGGGCCGGATCGTCGAACATGGCCCGCTGCGCACCGTGGCGGCCGATCTCGGCGGCCGACTGTCGAGCACGCTGTTACCACTGCCGCCGGCCGAAACGAACGGCAGCGGCACCGTGCTGGAAATCCTGTATTCAGGCGACAGCGCTTCGGAACCGGTGCTCACCGGGGCCGCACGCACGTTCGGATTGGACCTGAACGTCCTGGCCGGCAGCGTGGAGTCGTTGGCCGGCACGCAGTTCGGCCATCTCCGCATCCAGTTGCCGGCCGGGGCGGACACCGCTTCCCTCGCCCGGCACTTGACCGGCCAGGGCGTCGCCGTTCGCGTCGTCCAGGAAGAGACCTCATGAACTTCATCAACGAACTGATGACCAACCCGGCCATCACCAAGGCCCTGCCCAAAGCCCTTGGCGAAACCTTGCTCATGGTGGGTGTCTCGGGTTTCTTTGTCCTGCTGATCGGGCTGCCGCTGGGCATCTTCCTCTACACCAGCGCACCCGGAGGCCTGCGGCCCATGCGGGTGACTAACCGGATCGTGTCCGACGTCATCGTGAACATCACCAGGTCCATTCCGTTCGCCATCCTGATGATCGCGCTGATCCCGGTGGCACGGGCGATCACCGGCACGTCGATCGGCGCCTTGGCGGCCTGTGTCTCGCTCACCATCGGCACCGTGCCGTTCTTCGCACGGTTGGTGGAAACCGCGCTGCGGGATGTCAGCTCCGGCAAGATCGATGCCGCGATGGTCATGGGCTCCACCCGGCTGCAGATTGTGGCCAAGGTCCTGGTTCCCGAAGCATTGCCCGGGCTGGTCGCCGCCTTCACGACCACGGTGGTCACCTTGGTGGGCTACTCCGCCATGGCGGGCCTCACCGGCGGCGGCGGGCTGGGCCAACTCGCTTACAACTACGGCTTCCAGCGTTTCGACACCACGGTCATGATTGTCACGATCGTCATCATGGTGGTCCTCGTCCAGCTGATCCAGTGGACCGGAGATGCCATGGCCCGCCGGGTGGACCACCGCAGCGCTGCCCAAGCGGGCACGAAGAAACGCCGGCACGAACCCGCCACCGCCGTCTGAACGGTCTCTCTGCCACTTCAGGGACATCGTCAGTTCAGGGACATTGCCGTCCCGCTCCCCAAGCTCCCGCCGGCCGTGAGGCCGCGGAGGAATGCAGCCAGTAGCCGCTAGCTGCACCATATCCGGGATGAGCCGCCTTCGGCCTGCCCCGGTTAGTTGAAAGGAACGCACGCAGATGCGTAAAGCACTAACCCTCATTGGTACCGGCCTGGCCGCGGCCTTGGCGCTGACGGCTTGCGGTGGCTCTGATTCCACCCCCAGCGCCGATGCCACGCTGGACCCGGCCAATCCCACGACGATCACGGTGGGTGCCACTCCGGTCCCCCAGGGCCGGATCCTGGAGTTCGTGGACGAGAACTTGGCCAAGGACGCCGGCATCGACCTGGACATCAAGGAATTCACCGATTACCAGACCCCGAACATCGCCCTGAGCGATGGTTCGCTGGATGCCAACTACTTCCAGCATCTGGCATTCTTTGACCAGCAGGTCGCTGACAAGGGCTACGATTTCGAACACGGCGAAGGCATCCACATTGAGCCCTACGCCGGGTTCTCGTCCAAGCATCAGAGTGTCGACGACATCCCGGAGGGCGCGACCGTTGCGGTCACCAATGATCCGGGCAACCAGCCGCGCGCGCTGAAGATGCTCGAAGCCGAGGGCCTTCTGGCCGGCATCGAGGACGATTCGGCGGCACTGACGCTGACCGACGAGCAGAACCCCAAGGGCCTGAAGTTCGAGGAGAACCAGCCCGAAATCCTGGTCCAGTTGATCGACGATCCGAAGGTCGACCTGGCCATCATCAACGGCAACTTCATCCTGGACGCCGGCCTGAACACGGATGACGCGGTGATCGTGGAATCCGCCGAGAACAACCCGTATGCCAACTTCCTGGCTTGGAAGGCCGGCGACGATAACCCGGCCATCGCCAAGCTCGAAGAACTGCTGCACAGCCCGGATGTGAAGAAGTTCATCGAGGAGACCTGGCCCAACGGCGACGTTTTCCCCGCCTTCTAACCCAGTCCCTGGCCGCTGACCTCAGCGGCTGCCGCGGACAACGATAGGTCCCCGGAAGCTTCGGCTTCCGGGGACCTATCTCACTTGGTGATCGTCTCTGGTCAGCGGTGCTGCCGGACCGGCACGGGTTGCTCACCGGAGGCCCGCCCAGAGAGCACCTGGATGACCACCCAGGACACCGCCGTCACCGGAACGGCCAAGACGGCGCCAATGATGCCGCCCAGGATGGTCCCTGCGGTCAACGCCAGCAGGATCACCAGCGAGTGCAGGCTCACGGATCGGCCCATCACCACCGGCTGCAGGAAGTTGCCTTCCAACTGCTGCACCACAATCACGACGGCGACCACCACCAGCGCTGCCACCGGCCCATTGGCCACCAGCGCCACGAGGGTGGCCAAGATGCCGGCAACGGTGGCGCCGACGATCGGAATGAATCCGCCGATGAAGATCAACACGGATAGCGGCAGCGCCAGCGGCACCTGCAGGATGAACAGGGCCAGGCCGATGAAGAAAGCGTCGACGGCGGCGACGGTCGCGGTCCCCCGCACGTAGCTGCCCAGCACGTCCACGGCACGCGACCCGGCCTCTTCCAGCTTGGGCCGCCGGGCCGCCGGGAACCAGCTGAGCAGGAAGCCCCAGATCCGCGGACCGTCCTTGAGGAAGAAGAACAGGATGACGGCCATCAGGACAGCCCCGGTGATGATTTCCGCCGCCGTCGACAACCCGCTCAGGGCACTGCGCCCAGCGGCGGCGCTGGTCAGGAAATCCACCACTGAGGCCAGCGCTTCGTCGATCTGCTGTTGGCTCACCGGCAGCGGGAAGTTGGCTATGAACTCCTGCAGCTGCAGCCAGCCTTCGTTGGCGGAGCGGACCAGTTCATCCGATTCGCTGCGGACGGCAAAGACGATGCCGGTGACCACGCCGCCGAGCACCGCGAGGATTCCGAGGAAAGCCGTGGCCGTCGCCAGCGCCGCGGACCAGCCCCAGCTCCGCAGCAGTCCCACCACAGGGCTCACCGCCGCGGCCAGGATCAGCGCAATCAGGAAGGGGATGAGGAGCAGCCGAACCTGCAGCAGCCCGTAGATCACCACAACGGCCAGCGCCAGCGCCAGCAGCAGCTGCGCCGAACGGGTGGCCGTACGGCCCAAACCGTCCGACCACATGGACCGCGGCGGCACGTGGACGGCGACCTCCGGCGCCGGGCGAGCGCCGCCGTCGTGCTTTTCCTGCATTTGCCTGCGCCTGGACAACAGGCCCATCTGCACTCCCCTGGTTTGACGTTTTGGCAGGCCGCCCCGCGGGGCCGGCCTCAGGACCAGTCTGCCATGCCCCTGGCCGGCCCGGGCACGCCGGAGGCTGCCCCGCAGCGCCCGGCGCCGGGCGCCGTCAGTGGGTCAGGCTATGGGTGTGGCCGCCGCGGCGGCGCGCGCGGCCGCCGGGAGGGCCGCAAAGATCTTGTCCATCGCCGCGTCGTCATGCGCGGCGGAAAGGAACCAGGCCTCGAAGACCGACGGCGGCAGGTAGACGCCGGCGTCGAGCATCGCGTGGAAGAACGGCGCGTAGCGGAAGGCCTCCTGGGCCTGGGCATCGGCGTAGTTGCGCACGCCGTTGGCCGAGGTGCCGAAGGCCACGCTGAACAGGTTTCCCGCGGTCTGGATGCTGTGGTCCACGCCGGCCTCGGACAAAGCGGCGGAGAGCGCGTCCTGCAGTTCGCGCGAGCGGGAGTCGATGGCTGTGTAGACGTCAGGCGTTGCGGCAGTCAGCGTCGCGACGCCGGCCGCCATGGCAATCGGGTTGCCGGAGAGGGTGCCGGCTTGGTAGACCGGGCCCACCGGCGCAAGGTAGTCCATGACGTCCGCCCGGCCGCCCAAGGCAGCCACGGGCATGCCGCCGCCGATGACCTTGCCGAAGGTCAGCAGGTCGGGCACGAACGGATCGGCTGCACCGACGGCTCCCCCGGTCAGCCCCCAGTAGCCGGCATAGCCGGTACGGAAACCGGTGAGCACTTCGTCCAGGATCAGCAGCGCACCGTGTTCACGGGTGATCCGGGACAAGGCCGCGTTGAAGCCGTCGGCGGGGGTAACCACGCCCATGTTGGCAGGTGCCGCCTCGGTGATGACCGCAGCGATCTGGCTGCCGCGGGCGGCGAAGACCTCTTCCACGGCGGTGATGTCGTTGTACGGCAGCACCAGCGTCTCGGCGGCGGTCGCCTCGGTGACGCCAGCCGAACCGGGCAGCGCCAGCGTGGCGACGCCGGAACCTGCGGCGGCCAGAAGCCCGTCCAAATGGCCGTGGTAGCAGCCGGCGAATTTCACGATCAGGTTCCGCCCGGTGTAGCCGCGGGCAAGGCGGACCGCGGTCATGGTCGCTTCCGTACCGGTAGAGACCATCCGCAGGCGCTCGACGGCGGAGACCCGGCCGACGACCAGGGCGGCCAACTCGGACTCGGCCGGCGTGGAGGCGCCGAAGGACAGGCCGCGGTCCACCGCGGAGTGCACAGCCTCAAGCACGGCCGGGTGGGCGTGGCCCAGCAGGGCCGGTCCCCACGAGCAGACCAGGTCCACGTACTCGCGGCCATCGGCGTCGGTGAGGTAGGCGCCCTTGCCGCTGACCATCATGCGCGGGGTTCCGCCGACTGAGCCGAAGGCCCGCACCGGCGAGTTCACGCCGCCGGGCATCAGTTGGCGGGCGCGCTCGAAGAGTTCCTCGGAGCGGGAGGCATCAGTCATGGTCTTGGTTCCTTTCGGCACAGCTTGAGTCCGCTGCGGGCACGGTAGTTCCCGCAGGCGGCGGGGAGTTCAGGTGGCTACTTCAGCCAGCGGGCCAGTTCCGGGGCCCAATAGGTCAGCACCATGTCGGCACCGGCACGGCGGATGCCGAGGACCGACTCCAGGATGGCGGCCTTGCGGTCGATCCAGCCATTGGCCGCGGCCGCCTCGATCATCGCGTACTCACCGGAGATCTGGTAGGCGGCCACCGGTACCGGGGACATCTGCGCCACGTCGGAGAGGACGTCCAGGTAGCTCATGGCCGGTTTGACCATGATCATGTCGGCGCCTTCGGCCAGGTCCAGTTCCACTTCCCGGATGGCCTCGCGCCGGTTGGCGGCATCCATCTGGTAGGTGCGCCGGTCTCCGGTGAGCTGCGAATCCACCGCCTCGCGGAACGGCCCGTAGAAGGCGGAGGCATATTTGGCGGCGTAGGCCAGGATGGAGGCGTCCTGGTATCCGGCCTCGTCCAATGCCTGGCGGATCACTGCCACCTGGCCGTCCATCATGCCGGAAGGACCCAGCACGTCGGCTCCCGCCGCCGCCTGGACCACTGCCATCTCAGCGTAGATCGGCAGTGTGGCGTCGTTGTCCACCGTGCCGTCGGGAGCCAGCACGCCGCAGTGCCCGTGGTCGGTGAACTCGTCCAGGCAAACGTCGCCCATCACCACCAGGTCGTGGCCGACCTCGGCCTTCACGTCGGCAATCGCGCGGTTCAGCACGCCGTTGGGGTCCACCCCTGCGCTGCCGGTGGCGTCGCGTACCGCGGGAACACCGAAGAGCATGATCCCGCCCAGCCCCAGTTCCACGGCTTCGGAGGCCGCCCGCTTGAGCGAATCCGTGGTGTGCTGGACCACGCCCGGCATGGACTGCAGCGGCACCGGCTCACTGATGCCTTCGCGGATGAACGCCGGCAGGATCAACTGGTTCGGGTGGGTCCGGACCTCCGCGGTCATCCGGCGGATCGCTTCGGTGGCCCGCAGTCGACGGGGCCGGTGGTAGGGGAAGCTCATGGCGTTCCTTCCGTTTCGGTGGGCTGGCGCTCGAGGGTTTGTGCGAGCGCGTCGGCGATGCCCGACGGCGTCGGTTCGGCAGCCGTGGCCGCGACCTCCAGCCCCAGTTCGGCGGCCTGCCGTGCCGAACTGTTGCCGATGGCGATCAGCGCGAGTCCGGCCGGCCAGGGGTCTAGAAGACCGGCCAACCGCCGGGTCACGCTGGGCGAGGTCAGGATGACGGCGTCGATGCCGCCGTCAAGCGCGCGGCTGCGGAAATCGGCGGCCGTGATGACTTCCAGGCCGTCGGCGCGTTCACGGGAGGCAATCTCCAGTGCGGCCGTCAGCCGGAGCTCCGGCCGGGCGGGATAGTCCACGGTCCGGTAGGCAGTCACGGGCAGCACCTGCCACCCTTTGGCCATCAGGCCTTCGAAAACCGTGGGGGCGGCGATGTCCGCCTGCGGCAGCAACACCATCATCCGCTCCGTCGAACGGCTCGCGCCTTCGGGCGGAAGCGGCCAGGCTTCCACCAGACCGACGGCGTCCATGCTGCCGGGCGGCACCAAGTCCACCGAGAGTCCTTCCGCCTCCAGCGCCTTGGCGCTGGGCGTGCCGACGGCGGCAACCTTGGTGTCGCCGACCAGGGCGGCCAGGCTGGTTCCGCGGTCCAGGGCGCAGGCCTTGAGCGCCCGCACCGTGGTGATGCTGGTGATCACCAGCCAGTCCACCCTGTGCCGGGCCAGCAGGGTGAGGGCTTCGTCCAGTTCGGCAGGCTTGTCCGTCCGCTCGAAATCGATCAGGGGCATGACGCTGGACGACGCGCCGCGCCGGAGCAGTTCTGCTGCCATCCCGGCCGCACGATCCGGGGTGCGCGGCAGCACCACCCGCAGCCCCTGGAGCTGGTTCTCCGGCGTCCCGCGCTGCCGCAGCAACGCCATGGTCAGTGGCCAGCCTGGCTCATCAAGTCGCCGGCGCCCTGCGCGAGCAGCTCTTCAGCGAGTCGGGCGCCCAACGCCACAGCCTCTTCGGCTCCGGCGGCCTGCACCTGCTGCTCTCCGTGCAACAGCCGGCTGCCGTCGGGGCTGCAGACCACTGCCCGCAGCACCAGGGTGCCGGCCTCCACCCGCGCCAACGCCCCCACCGGTGCGCTGCAGCCTGCTTCCAACCGTGCCAGCAGCGAGCGTTCGGCGGTCACGGCCAAGCGGCTTTCCGCGTCGTCGTAGTCGGCCAGCGCGCCGGCCAATGCCGTGCCGGCCGCCGCGTCGGCCACCCGGCATTCAACAGCGAGTGCACCCTGGCCCGGAGCGGGCAGCATGACCGACGGATCCAGCAGTTCCGTTACATGCTGGGTGCGGCCCAGCCGGGCCAGGCCGGCGGCGGCGAGCACGACGGCGTCAAGATCGGCGTGCTTTCCTTCGACCATCGCTTCACCGGTCAGCCCCTTGACCCGTCCCAGCCGGGTGTCCACGTTGCCGCGGATGTCCACCACGTCCAGATCGGGGCGGGCAGCGCGCAACTGGGCTGCCCGGCGCGGCGAGCCCGTGCCCACCCTGGCACCGGCCGGCAGTTCGGCAAGGGTCAGGCCGTCACGGGCGCACAACGCGTCCCGGACGTCCACCCGCACCGGAATGGCGGCGATCTGCAGACCCTCCGCCACGCCCGTGGGCAGGTCCTTGAGCGAATGCACGGCCACGTCGCAGCGGTCGTCCAACAGGGCCTCGCGCAGGGCAGCGGTAAACACACCGGTGCCGCCGATTTGGGCCAGCGGTCCCTTGAGCACGTCGCCCTCGGTCTTGATTCGGACCAGTTCGTACTCCAGCGCTCCCCCGGCGGCCAGGGCCTCGGCCACGGTGGTGGTCTGGGTGACGGCCAGCGCGCTGGCTCGGGTGCCCACGCGGATGGTCACGGTCATGGCTGCGTCACCCCGACGGTCGAATCCATCCCCGCGACGGTCGGCTTCTCGCCGCGGCGGTTGGCGCAGCAGCCGGGCATGCAGACGTCCATCCAGGGGCCCAACGCGGTCAGTGCTGGACGCTCCGCCTGGTGCTGGTCCAGCGTCCGTTCGCAGACCAGGTCCACCAGTCCCTCGACGAATTTTTGGTGCACACCGGGCGTGGGGATGCGGGCAGCGGCCAGGCCGAGGTTGCGGCAGGTTTCCAGCGCCTCGGTGTCCAGGTCCCAGACCACCTCCATGTGGTCGCTGACAAAGCCCAGCGGGACGATGACCACGCCCTTCACACCTTGTGCCGGCAGTTCCGCGATCGCGTCATTGATGTCCGGTTCCAGCCAGGGCACATGCGGTGCGCCGGAGCGGGACTGGTAGACCAACGACCAATCGACGCCGGCGGCTTCCGGTACCCGGTCCAGTACCGCGCGGGCAGTGGCCAGGTGCTGCGCCACGTAGGCGCTGCCGCCCTCGTACTCCACGCCGCGCGGTCCGGCGTTCTCGGCGTCCCCGATCGGAATGGAATGGGTGGCAAACAGGATGTGGACGGGTGCGTCCGCGGCACCTTGGGCGGCCAGGTCGGCACGGACCCGGTTCAGCCCCTCGGCCAGTCCTTCCACGTAGGGCTCCACGAAGCCCGGGTGGTCGAAGTACTGGCGGATCTTGTCCACTTCCAGCTTTCCGGCCAGCCCGGTCTCCACCAGTGCCATGCCGAAGTCCTCGCGGTACTGCCGGCAGCTGGAGTAGCCGGAGTAGGCGCTGGTGCTCAAGGCCAGCACGCGGCGGTGGCCGGCGTCGTACGCTTCCCTGAAAACGTCGGTGATGTAAGGGTCCCAGTTCCGGTTGCCCCAAAGCACCGGCAGGTTGATCCCGCGGCGGGCCAGCTCTGCTTCCAGGGCGGACTTCAGCGCACGGTTCTGTGCGTTGATCGGGCTGATGCCGCCGTTGGCACGGTAATGGGTGGCGACTTCCTCGAGCCGTTCGTCGGGGATGCCGCGGCCGCTGGTGACGTTGCGCAGGAACGGAATGACGTCGTCCTGGCCCTCGGGCCCGCCGAAGGAGGCCAGCAGCAGGGCGTCATAGCTTTTCGGCTGCATGGTCCCGTCGGGGGCCACGCCCGCACGCGGGTCGAAGGAACGTTCGGCTGGCTGGCTCACCGCAGCACCTCGGCGATCTCGGCGGTGCTGATGCGCTTGCCGGTGTAGAACGGGATCTCTTCGCGCACATGGTTGCGGGCGTCCGTGTAGCGCAGGTGGCGCATCAGGTCCACCAGGTCGATCAGCTCGGGAGCTTCCAGGCCCAGGATCCATTCCCAGTCGCCCAGGGCGAAGGATGCAACGGTGTTGGCGAGCACCTGCGGGAAGTCCCGGCCGAGCACACCATGGTCGCGCAGCATCTTGCCGCGTTCCTCGGCAGGCAGCAGGTACCACTCGTAGGAGCGCACGAACGGGTAGACGCAGAGCCAGGCTTCCGGCTCCTTGCCGAGGGAGAAGGCCGGCGCGTGGTTCTTGCTGAACTCGGCGTCGCGGTGGACGCCCATCGCGGACCAGACCAGTTCGGTGGCGGCGAACAGCCCCGTGCGGCGGATGGCGCGCACAGCGGCCTGGAGTTCGTCCGGCTGCGGGCCGTGCAGCCAGATCATCACGTCGGCATCCTCGCGCATGGCGGACACATCGTAGGCGCCGCGCAGCGTGACCTTGCGGCCGGCCAGTTCTGCAACCGTTTCATCGAACGCCGCCACAGCGGACGGATCTGCCGGCGCACCGGTGCGCTTGAAAACCGTCCAGAGGGTGTAGAACAGCTCCTCGTCGGTGCCGCCGGCGGCGGTGGTTGCTGACTCTGACTTTGCCGATTCGCTCATGCTTACCAGTCTGCCTTCTGCATCGTAATTAATCGAAAACTAGATCTTCTACACATTGTAGAAGATCAGGCTGCGGGTTGCAGCCGGGCGGCGAGCTCGCGCGCGCGGCGGCGTGCATCGCCCACCACCGCCACCAAACCGGTGCCGGCGAGCCAGGCGCCGGTCACGTCCACCCCGGTTTGGGCAGCCAGTTCGCGGCGTACCGCGGCCACCCGGTCGCGGTGCCCCACCGTTGCGGACGGCAGCGCACCGATCCAGCGCACCACCTTCCAACCCACCACGTCGTCGTCGCCGATGCCCACACCCATCAGCGAACTGGCATCAGCCAGCGCCTGCCGGTAGAGCTCGTCGTCGTTCCAGCCGGTGAAGTCCTCGGCGCCCTGCTGCCCCACCGCACGTCCAAAGGACAGCCGCAGCACGTGGCTGCCCGGACCCGCTTCGTCCGCCAGCCACGGCCACTTGGCGGTGGCATGGGTGAGCGCCTTCGCTTTGACGTTTTGCACCGACGGCGCCACCAGCAGACCCGTGCCGCGCGGCATGGCATCCAGCTCCGGCAGGTCCACCACCAGCGTCACCAGCGCCACCGAGGGCCCCGCTTCGGGTTCCAGCCCGGTCAGGCCCGGCACCGTGCCGGCCAGCAGGCGGACAGCGGCACCGCCGTCGGCGGCCATCATCACCGCGTCGGCCGAGAAGGTGCCCGCCGCAGACTCCACCAGCCACCCGTCGTCGTGCTTGGTGACGGCGGTGGCCGCCGCTCCTGCATGCAGCGAAACGTGGCGGGTCTTCAGATCCGCCAGCAGCGCCTCGGTCAACCGCCCCATTCCGCCGGCAATGCCTGCCACGTTCGATCCGGCCGGGGCCGCCTTGCGGATGGCACGCACCGCGGCAGTCAGCGACCCGTGCGAGGCAACCGAGGCACGCAGCCCAGGCATCACCGAATCCACTTCCAGCACATCCGGATCCGCCGAATACACTCCGCCCACCACCGGTGCCACCAGCTTCTGGAGCACCGCATCGCCCATTCGGGTGCGCACCAGCTCGCCCAGGCTGAGCTGCTCGCGGCGCAGCAACGATCCCAGCGGCATGACCTTGTCGCCGGAAGCGCGCAGCGCGGCCCGGCGGCCGATCGCCCGCACCACGTCCGGATCCGAGAGGTCCGCGGGGATGCCGAGCACGCCCGTCTTGGGCAGCCGCTGCGCGCCGTCGGGCAGCTGGATCCAGGCACCGGCCGGGTTCGGTTGCACCAGTTCGGCGCCCAGCCCCAGTTCGGCGACGAGGTCGGAGACCACGCTGGAGCGGGTGGCAAACGACTCGGCACCGGCGTCGAGGGTCAGCCCGCCCACTTCGTGCCGCGTCACGCAGCCACCGAACCTGGGGCTGCGCTCCAGGACCGTCACCTCCACGCCGGCCAAGGCCAGCTCGCGCGCGGACACCAGACCGGCTATTCCGCCACCGATAACGACGGCGGTGCTCGGCTTGGGCTTGCGCCCGCCCTGTCGTTCGGGGCGGCCGGATGCGTGCTGCGGGGCCGGGTGCTGCATGGTTACGGAGCCACCGAGTGGATCAGCTCGACCACGCGGGTCAGCACCGCCGGGTCGGTCTCCGGCGGCACGCCGTGGCCCAGGTTGACCACGTGGCCGGGAGCGGTGCTGCCGGCGGCCAGCACATCGCGGACGTGGGCCTCGAGGACCTCCCACGGTGCCGACAACAGCGCCGGATCGATGTTGCCCTGCAGCGGCGTGCGGCCGCCCAGCCGTCGGTTCGCCTCGTCCAGCGGCAGCCGGTAGTCGACGCCGATCACGTCGGCACCGACATCGCGCATGGCGACCAGCAGCTCGGAGGTGCCGGTGCCGAAGTGGACCAGCGGGACGCCCAGGTCGCGGACATGGTCAAGGGCGCGGGTCGACGCCGGCGCCACCCGCCGCCGGTAGTCCGCCAGCGACAGCGAACCGGCCCAGGAATCGAACAGCTGCCCGGCGCTGGCTCCCGCTTCCAGTTGGGCGCGCAGGAACTTGCCGGACGCGTCGGCGGCCCAAGCGGCCAGCGCGTTCCAGGTCTCCGGGTCCGAATGCATCATGGTGCGGGGACCCAGGTGGTCGCGGGACGGCCGGCCCTCCACCATGTACGCCGCGAGCGTAAACGGTGCGCCGGCGAAACCGATCAACGGCTTCTTGCCGAGCTCCGCCACGGTCAGCCGGACCGCTTCACGGATCGGTTCCAGCGCCTCGTCCGTCAGCTCAGGCAACGCCGCCACGTCGGCGGCGGTGCGGACCGGGGCGCCCAGGACGGGTCCGACGCCGGGAACGATGTCCACATCCACCCCGGCCAGCTTCAGCGGGATGACAATGTCGGAGAAGAAGATTCCGGCGTCCACATCGTGGCGCCGCACCGGCTGCAGCGTGATCTCGGCGGCAAGCTCCGGTTTCAGGCAGGAATCGAGCATGGCGATGCCCTGGCGTACTTCCCGGTATTCGGGCAGCGACCGCCCGGCCTGCCGCATGAACCAGACGGGACGGCGGCCGGGCTTGCCGCCGCGGTAGGCGGTGATCAGGTCGGAGTCGGCGGTACGCCCGTCCACCAAGGGATGGGAAGCATTCAGTGTCATGACATAGATTCTCATCCAGCGGCCGCACTTCTGGCCAACCCGAAGGAACCGCGCCCGGCCCATAACCCGGCTTCCCGCAGGCCGGAGTGGGCAATATCACCGCCGCCGGTGCCGCTGACTGCGGGTTAACGCAGGGTTAATGGGCGAAGCTTGAATGAGCTGAGGCTTCCTTCCCGCTAAGATAGAGGCGCTGTGGTCTTACTTTCACTCGTTGCAACTCATTCCAAGGTCGATCTGGAAACGGTGGCCCGCCTGAGCGCCGGCACCTCCCGGATCGATACAGACGTGCTCGCGGACGGGTCCCCGGTCGCCGGCGCCGTTGTCCTGGCCACCTGCAACCGGGTGGAAGTGTACTGCGAGGCCGAGAGCGAATCCGATCTGGAATCCGCCCGCGCCGCCCTGATCGAACAGATCAGCCGCAGCTCGGGCCTGGACGAATCGCTGGTTGCCGACTCCTTCGACCTGAATACCGGCGAGGACGTTGCCCGCCACTTGTTCGCCGTCGGGGCCGGCCTTGATTCGGCCGTTGTCGGCGAACGCGAAGTGGCCGGCCAGGTTCGCCGGGCGCTGATCGAAGCGCAGGAGAAGGGTACGGCCAGCGGCGGGCTGGTCCGCTTGTTCCAGACCGCGTCCCGCACAGCCAAGGACGTCGGCACGCAGACCGCGCTCGGCGGCCGCGGGCTCTCGATCGTTTCCGTCGCCCTCGATCTGGCCACGGATCTGGCGGCGGACAAAGACTGGTCGGGCAAGCAGGTCGTGCTCTTCGGAACCGGCGCGTACGCCGGGGCCACCATGGCGCTGCTGCGTGAGCGCGGTTGCAGCCAGATCAGCGTCTATTCCTCGTCCGGACGCGCCGAAACCTTCACCGAAACCCGCGGCGGGACCCCGTTGACGCATACCGCGTTGGGCCCGGCCATCGCCGCAGCCGACGTAGTCATCGGCTGCAGCGGCGGCGACAACCAGGTCAGCGCGGACCGCGTGGCCCGCGTGCGCACCGGCGTGGAGAAGCCGCTGACCATCATTGACCTGGCGCTGAGCCACGACTTCGAACCTGCCGTTGGTGGCTTGGAGGGCGTGGAGCTGATCACGCTGGAATCCGTGCGCATGGCCGCGCCCGAGGAACAGGCGGAATCGGTCCAGCAGGCGGCGGAAATCGTAGCCACCGCGGCCCGCAGCTTCGAAGCCAGCCAGCAGGCACGCAGCGTGGATTCGGCCATCGTGGCGCTGCGCAAACACACCATGCAGGTGCTGGAGAGCGAACTGGAAAAGGTCCGCTCCCAGCACGGCTGCACCGGCCCGGCCCAGGAAGTCGAATTCGCCATGCGCCGCATGGTCAAGCAGCTGCTGCACCTGCCCACCGTGCGGGCCCGCGAACTTGCCGCCAACGGCGAGCAGGACCGCTACGTTGCCGCGCTGGAAGCGCTGTACGGCATCACGGTGGAGGAGCCGGCGCTGCCGGCGGCCGCGGATGCCGCCTCCTGTCCCGTGGCACTGGTGCACGACGACGACGACGCAGCCACCGCCTGATCCGCCGCCTGAGGTCAGCGGCCTGGCCTCATCTCGGCGGGCGCGGCCTCAGTACACCGGCTTGGCGGGCTCCACGTCCCTGACCCAGGCCAGGATTCCTCCGTCCAGGTGGGACACCCGGGTGTAGCCCTGCGCCAGCAGGTTCTCCAGCACCTCGGATGAGCGGCCCCCCGACTTGCAGTGGAACACCAGGTCCTGCTCCCGCGGCAGGTCATCGAGGGCCTCGCCGGACAGGATCCGGCCCTTCGGGATCATCACCGCCCCGGGAATGTTGACTACCTCGTACTCACCGGGCTCCCGGACGTCAATCAGCTGGAAATCCCGTTTGCCGGCATCTCGCTCAGCCAGCATGCGGGACAGGGTGCGGGCGTCCACGGCGTGGTCGCTGTCCACTTCACGCGTCGACGCCACCCCGCAAAAGGCCTCGTAGTCGACCAGCCGGGTGATCGGCTCGGCGGCCGGGTCCTTGCGCACCTTCAGCTCGCGCCAGCTCATCTGGAGGGCGTTGAAGACCAGCACGCGGCCCAGCAGTGTCTGGCCGATCCCGGTGATTAGCTTGATCGCTTCATTGACCATCACGGAGCCGATCTGCGCGCACAGCACACCCAGCACGCCTCCCTCGGCGCACGACGGGACCGAACCCGGCGGGGGCGCCTCCGGGTAGAGATCGCGGTAGTTCGGACCGTAGGCGTCCCAGAAGACGCTGACCTGTCCGTCGAATCTGAGGATGGAACCCCACACGTAGGGTTTGCCCAGCAGCGCGGCGGCATCGTTGACCAGATACCGGGTGGCGAAATTGTCCGTGCCGTCCAGGATCACGTCGTATCCGGCGAAGATTTCCAGCGCATTGCCCGAATCCAGCCGGACCTCGTGCAGCACCACGTCCACCCCGGGGTTCAGCGCCAGAATGCTGTCCCGGGCCGAGGCCGCCTTGCTGCGCCCCAGGTCGGCCACGCCGTGGATGACCTGGCGCTGCAGGTTGCTAACCTCCACCTCGTCGTCGTCCACAATTCCAATGCGGCCCACGCCGGCTGCCGCCAGATACAGCATGGCCGGCGAGCCCAGGCCGCCGGCACCGATCACCAGCACTTTGGCGTTTTTCAGCCGCAGTTGGCCAATCATGCCTACTTCCGGAATGATCAAATGCCGCGAGTACCGTTCGGTCTCGTCCTTGCTGAGCGCAGGGGCTGGTTCCACCAGCGGCGGCAGCTGCCCGGTTTCCTGGGTGGTCATTGTTCCAATCTACGCCGCTGGGCGGTTACTGGTGCGTAAACTGGTCGGGACTGACACCTACTGCATTGTGGCGCTGGTTTACTCACCGAGCGCCGGAAGAGGCCGTGTACCGCCGTGATGACAGAACCCCGCCCCGCCGCCAGGCCCACCCGACTGCCCCGGGAGGAACGGCGGCGCCAGTTGCTGCAGGCGGCGCACGAGGTGTTCGTGGCGCACGGCTACCACGCCGCGGCGATGGACGAGATCGCCGACGCCGCACATGTGAGCAAGCCGGTGCTCTACCAGCACTTCCCGGGCAAGCGGGAGCTGTATCTGGCGCTGCTGGATCACCATTTGGAATCGCTGAACGCCATGTTGATGGCCGCGCTGAATTCGACCACGGACAACAAGCTGCGGGTGCACGCCACCATTCGGGCCTACTACCAGTTCATCTCGCAGGACAGCCAGGCACACCGGCTGGTCTTTGAATCCGATCTGAACAACGATCCCGATGTCAGCTCCCGGCTGGAGGACTTCAACGCGAGGCTGGCCAGCGCCATCGCCGAAGTCATCGCCGAAGACACCAAGCTGTCAGAGGTCGAGGCGACGCTGCTGGGCCGCGCCCTGGCCGGCATGGCGCAGATCAGTGCGCGGCACTGGCTGCGTGCCGGTGGCGATCTGGACCAAGACGCCGCCAGCGAACTGATCTACCGTTTAGCTTGGCGCGGAATTTCACGCTTCCCGAAGGAACCCTAGGATAGATTCGCCAGTAGGGAACCTACCCGCAACAGCATTCAAGCAGGAGGCATCAGCGTGGAAGTCAAGATCGGCATGCAGAACGTCGGCCGTGAAATCGTGCTCGATTCGGCGCAGTCGCCGGACGAAGTGGCCGAGATTGCCAGCCGGGCCATGAACGGCGGTGCCGAACTGCGCCTGACCGATGCCAAGGGCCGCCTGGTCATCATTCCGTCCAACGTCCTGGCTTACATCGAAATCGGCGCCGAAGGTCCCCGCCCCGTCGGTTTCGGCGCGCCCTAGCCGTCATGGTCCCGCTGGTCCTGCTGCTGCTGGTAGCCGTCGCCGTCGGATTCACGGCATGGGCGGTGGACTCCCGCCGGAATGCTTATGGCGTGCTGTTGCTGCCGGGCATAGCGGTGGCGGCGGCGGTGCTGCTCTGGTTCATCCTGATGGCCGCAGGGCTGGCTTCCGAGCCCGGCGTGCATTACCTGTCATGGCTGCTGCCCATGGCGGTATCCATCCCCGCTGCGTGGGTTGGCGCCTGGTTGATTGGGCGCCGCCGCGTACAGCGGGACACGGAGAGCCTGACCGCCCTGCTGGGCTGAGTCAGGCTACCCCGGGTAAGCGTCCGGGTCCGCGTCCGCGGAGAGCTTCCCCGCCAGCACGCTGACGGCTGCCGCCGCGGACACGTCTCGCGTGGTGACTTCGGCATCGGCGTCGTGCGAAGTGAAACGCAGGAAGACCTTGTTGTACCGCCAGTCCAAGTCCGGATGGTGCTGTTGCTCCTCGGCAAGGTCACCCACGGAGGCGATGAAATTCAGTGCCTCGCGCCCGTTGTCCAGGGTGAACACGCTGACCAGCGCCCCGCCCGCATAGCGCCACTGCGGCAGCCCGATGAGCTGCCGGTCAATCTCTTCGCTGCTCAGTACGTCCTTGGCACGTCCCACGATGTCCTCCCGGTCTGCTGCACGGCCAGGTCCGGCCGCCCGGGTCCAGCGGCAAAAGCCAGCGGGTGCACTCGAAGGTAAGCCGTCCTGACCGTCAGCCTACCGGCGATCCCACCGGCTTTGAAGGGTCCCGCTCACGCCGTCAGGCCCAGATCGTTCATCCGCCGGGAGTGGTTCTGGGTCAGCTGGGCAAAGAGCTCTCCGGTGGCCTGCGCCTGCCGGTCCGGGTCCTGCCCACGCATCAGCTCGCTCAGGACGGCCCGCTCAATCCCGATCCGCTGGGCCTGGGTCAGCGCCTCGCCCACCAGGCGGCGCCCCCACAACGCCAGTCGCGAGGATAGCCGCGGATCGTCGGCCAGCACCTGCTTGAGCCGGGCCGCGATCATGGAAATCTGTTCGGTGTTTTCCTTGATCCGGGCCACCAGCTTCTGCGTCTCGCTGTCGAGCGCTCCGGCGATGTGCAGGTAGAAGTCGCCCAGCACGCCGTCGGTGACGTACGCCTTCATCAGGGATTCGTACCAGTCGGCCGGCCGGGTCCGGTCATGGAACGCGTCGATGGAGGGCTGGAACGGAGCCATCGCCGTCTCCACGTCAACACCGAGTTGCTCAAGCTGGGCGGCCACCGCCTCGAAATGTTCAAACTCGGTCACGGCAAGCCGCCCCACCGCGGCGCGGTCGTGCAACGTGGGCGAAAAACGTGCGTCGGAGGAAAACCGCTCGAAGGCGGACAGTTCGCCGTAGGCCATCACGCCGTACAGATCGATCAGGAACTGCCGGCGGCGGTCGGAGTCCTCTCCGGCCGCCGCGGGCACGGTGCTCTCGGTGCTCATGAATTCAAGGGTAGCGTCCCAATTCGACGCGGCTGACGTTAGGCTAACCCTGTGCCGTACCCGCATTTGGATTCGAGGGTCAATGAGTCCCAGCACCTGCTGGCCAGGGTGCTGAATGACCTGCGGACAGAATACGATCTGCCGCAGGAATTCGACGCGGGCGCACTGGCCGAAGCAGAGGCAGCCGTTGCCGCCCACCAACTGCCCCAGACCGATCTGACGTCGCTGGAGTTCGTCACCATCGACCCGCCGTCCTCCACCGATCTGGACCAGGCGATGTACATCGAAAGCCGCGACGACGGCTACACGGTCTGGTACGCGATCGCCGACGTTCCGTCCTTCGTGGCGGCCGGTGGGGAGTTGGATGCCGAAACGCGGCGGCGGGGCCAGACCATTTACGCTCCGGACGGGCGGATCCCTCTTCATCCGGACGTCATCGGCGAAGAGGCCGGATCATTGCTGGCGGACCAAGTGCGGTCGGCCTACGTGTGGCGCTTCGAGCTCGACGCCGGTGCCCACGTCACAGCGGCGACGGTAGAGCGCGCAAGAGTGCGTTCCCGGGCCAAGCTGAACTATGAGCAGGTGCAGCAGGACATCGATTCGGGTGACGCGGCCCCCACCCTGCTGCTGTTGAAGGAAGTGGGCCTCAAACGTGTGGAACTGGAACGCGAGCGAGGCGGCGCCAGCCTCAACGTTCCGGACCAAGAGATCGCCCACGACGGACGGCACTACTTTATTGTCACCAAACCCCCGCTGCCGGTGGAGGATTGGAATGCGCAGATCTCCCTGATGACCGGGATGGCCGCGGCACGGATCATGTTGGAGGGCAGGATCGGCATCCTTCGCACGATGCCGGGCCCCGATGCCGAGGCCGAAGCCCAGTACCGCCGACAGACCGAGGCCCTCGGCTTTCCGTGGCCGCAGGACGTGGCCTACGGTGACTACCTTCGCAGCCTGGACACCACCGATCCTCGGCAGCTGGCCCTGATGCATGCGGCCACCACACTGTTCCGCGGCGCCGGCTACACGCCGTTCGACGGCGATTTGCCCGCCGAACAGCTCCAGGCAGCCATAGCCGCTCCCTACGCACACACCACCGCTCCGCTGCGCCGGCTGGTGGACCGGTTTGTGCTGGTGATCTGCCACGCACTGTGCGCCGGTGAACCGGTGCCGCAGTGGGCACGCGACGCGCTGGACGAATTACCCAAGCTGATGGCGGCCTCCGACCAACTGGCGGGGCGGGTGGACCGCGCCGCGCTGGATGCGGTGGAAACTGCGCTGCTCAGCCACCGGGTGGGCGAGGAGTTCGACGCCGTCGTCATTATCGGCACCCGCAACCCGGGCAACGGAAACGGATACGGCACTTCAAACGGCAGCGCAAACGGAAACCAGGGCAACCGCGGCGGCAATGGAAACGGGAAAGTCCTGGTGGCGGGCCGGGGCAAAGGCAACGGAAATGGCAACGGGCATGGCAATGGCGGCCAGGAGCCATACGGCGTGGTGCAGCTCAGCGATCCTCCGGTCACCGCACGGTGCTCGGGGGTTCTGGAGGCAGGGGCCACGGTGCGCGTTCGGTTGTCCGTGGCGGACATTGAAGAACGGCGCCTTCGCTTCGAGCTGGCGGACGGATAGCCTCTCTTCGGTGCGCCGAAAGGCCCGGTTTGCCCGGCACCGGTAGACTTAATCGTGTAGTACTGGATGCCCGGTCGTTGATTGAGTGAATTGAATCCATCAACAGATCAGCCCCTACGCGATCTTTAACCTCCTTGGTTGCCATTTTGGCCGGCGAGGAAAGCAGTTGTTAGCCCGCGATCGGCTTCCACTGGTTGCGCCACGCTTCCGCTTTGTTCCGCTGCCGCCATCATCTGTGGCAGGACCGTTGAGCACCGGCGGCGTCGGCGCCTGAATGAACGGTATGTAATTGAACACTGACAACATCCAAGTGGGCGGCGAACAGCTCATCCACGCTGACAACAGCGCCGAAGAACTCGCCGTGGAGGCCTCGCTGGCCTCGGACGAACGCCCGCACGAACTGCCCAAGCAGACCTTCGCCGATTTCAATGTCCGCGCGGACATTGTGCGTTCGCTTTTCGACGCCGGCATCACCCACCCCTTCCCCATCCAGGCCATGACCCTGCCGGTGGCCCTGAGCGGCCACGACATCATCGGCCAGGCCAAGACCGGTACCGGTAAGACCCTGGGCTTCGGCATCCCGGCATTGCAGCGGGTCGTTGGGCCTGATGACGACGGCTTTGACAAGCTTCCGGTTCCCGGTGCGCCCCAGGCCTTGATCATCGTGCCGACGCGCGAACTGGCGGTCCAGGTCAGCAACGACCTCACCACTGCTTCCAAGCAGCGCAATGCGCGCGTCGCCGTCATTTACGGCGGCCGCGCCTATGAGCCGCAGGTCGAGATGCTGCAGAAGGGCGTGGAGGTTGTGGTCGGTACCCCGGGCCGGTTGATCGACCTGCACCGGCAGAAGCATCTGAGCCTGAAGAACGTCCGCATTGTAGTGCTGGACGAAGCGGACGAAATGCTGGATCTGGGCTTCCTGCCGGACGTCGAGACCCTGTTGGCCGCTACACCGGCCGTTCGCCAGACCATGCTCTTCTCCGCCACCATGCCGGGCCCCGTCATCGCCATGGCCCGGCGGTACATGACCCAGCCGACGCACATCCGTGCCGCCGACCCGGACGACGAAGGCATCACCAAGAAGGACATCCGCCAGGTTGTCTACCGTGCGCATAACCTTGATAAGTCCGAGGTCGTGGCCCGAATCCTGCAGGCCGAGGGCCGCGGCCGGACCATCATCTTCACCAAAACCAAACGCACGGCCGCCAAGCTGTCCGAGGAACTGGTGGACCGCGGATTCGCCGCCGGAGCCATCCACGGCGACCTTGGCCAGGGCGCCCGCGAACAGGCGCTGCGAGCCTTCCGCAACAACAAGGTGGACGTCTTGGTCGCCACCGATGTTGCCGCCCGCGGCATCGACGTGGAGGACGTCACGCACGTCATCAACTACCAGTGCCCCGAGGACGAGAAGACCTACCTGCACCGGGTGGGCCGCACCGGCCGCGCCGGCAACAAGGGCACAGCCGTCACTTTTGTGGACTGGGACGATGTGCCCCGCTGGGGCCTGATCAACAAGGCCTTGGGCCTGGACGTTCCGGAACCGCAGGAGACCTACTCCTCGTCACCGCATCTGTACTCGGAACTGAACATCCCCGAGGGCACCAAAGGCAGGCTGCCGCGCAGCCAGCGCAAGCTTGCCGGCATCGACGCCGAAAAGCTCGAGGACCTTGGTGAGACCGGAAAGCGCCCGTCGCGATCCGGCGGCCAGCGGCAGGACGGCGGACGCAGCGGGTCCCGCCGCACCGGCGCGCACCAGGGCGGCCCGCAGGGCCGGTCCGACTCGGGCAACCGCCGCCAGCGCCGCAGCGGCGAGGAAGCCCCAGCCGAGAGCTCGGCCGGCACCTCCGCCGAGAAGCCGCGCCGGAAGCGCTCGCGCACCCGCCGCCGCAACGGCGAGGTCGTCAATGAGGCGGCCCAGCAGGGCACCGACGGCGCCAGCGGGGAATAGTGGCCGACGCCCGGTGGACGCAGGACGGCGGCTCGCTGGTAGTTGAGGCGGACAACGCCGACTTCCTGCCCACGCTGCCCGACGGCGCTTTCACCATGATCTACCTGGACCCGCCCTTTAACACCGGGCGGGTCCAGCGACGGCAGCAGACCTCAATGGTCCGCAGCGCCGACGGCGAAGGTGACCGCATCGGATTCAAGGGAAGGTCCTACCAGACGGTCAAAGGCACGCTCGCCAGCTATGACGACGCCTTCGATGACTACTGGTCATTCCTGGAACCGCGGTTGTCCGAAGCCTGGCGGCTGCTGGCCGACGACGGCACGCTGTACCTGCACCTGGACTACCGCGAGGTGCATTATGCCAAGGTGCTGCTGGACATCTTGTTCGGCCGTGAGAGCTTCCTGAACGAGATCATTTGGGCTTACGACTACGGCGCCCGTGCGCGCAATCGCTGGCCGGCCAAGCACGACAACATCCTCGTCTATGTGAAGAACCCGAAGGCTTACCACTTCGATAACACCGAAGTGGACCGCGAGCCCTATATGGCACCGGGCCTGGTGACGGCGGAGAAAGCCGCACGCGGCAAGCTGCCCACCGATGTCTGGTGGCACACCATCGTCTCGCCCACCGGCCGGGAGAAAACCGGGTATCCCACGCAGAAGCCGGAAGGCCTGCTGCGCCGGATGGTGGCCGCCAGCAGCCGGCCCGGCGACTGGGTCCTGGACTTCTTTGCCGGCTCGGGGACCCTCGGCGCGGTGGCAGCCCGGATGGACCGGCGGTTCGTCTGCGTGGACCAGAACCCGCAGGCCATCGACGTGATGCGCAAACGGCTGGGCAACCATGCCACTGTCATCGATGCCGGCGAGAGCGCCGTCGTCGGAGCCGGCGAGGCAGCAGCGCTGCCGGCCACCTGACGTCCTTCCCGGCAGCCTGCCGGCGCCGGGAGGGACGCCGAAGCAGCCTCAACTACAGCGGGACTCACCCCATGCCTTGCAGAAGCCGCGGGATATGACGTAGAGGCCGCCCGCGCCGGAAACGCTCATAACTAAGGTGTAACCAACTCAGTGGGCGAGGCGTCCCGGCAGGTATGCCTTCGTGCCGCTGCCAATAGACAGGATGCGGTCCAGCACCGCCTCATCGGTGGTGTTTTCGCCCAGCCGGTTGGGCTTGCCAGCACCGTGGTAATCACTGGATCCGGTGATCAGCAGATCATGCCGGGCGGCGATCCGGCGCAGCTTCTGCCGGCCCGCTTCCGGGTTGTCCCGGTGGTCGATTTCCACGCCGACAAGGCCAGCGTCTATCATCTCCGCAAAGACAACATCGCCCACAATCCGGCCCCGGCTGCTGGCCACCGGATGGGCAAAGACAGGCACTCCCCCGGCCGCCCGAACCAAAGCGACGGCGGTGGCCGGATCCGGGGCGTAGTGCGGCACGTAGTAGCGCGAATGCGCGGTCAGGATCTGCGCGAAGGCCTCGCTGCGGTCGGACACCACGCCGGCAGCCACCAACGCGTCGGCGATGTGCGGCCTGCCGATCGTCGTGCCGTGGCCGAAATGGTTGGTGACTTCGGACCACGTGATCGGGAAGTCTTCGGCGAGCAGCTCCACCATGTGTTCGGCGCGTGTCATACGGGCTTCCCGCGCCTTGCCGATTTCATCGAGCAGACCGGGATGGGTCGGATCATGCAAGTAGGACAAGACGTGGACGCTGATGCCCTCCACTGTCCGGCAGGTGACTTCCATGCCTGGGACAAATCCAATGCCTGCCGTGATCGCGGCGCTTTGTGCCGCCTCCCAGCCGGCGGTGCTGTCGTGGTCCGTCAGTGCGACGACGTCGAGCCCGGCGGCCGCAGCGGCCCGCATGACGTCGGCCGGCGGTTCCGTGCCGTCGGAAACAGTGGAGTGCGCGTGCAGGTCGATCATCACAGGACCAATTTACGCCAGGACCTCCGCGGACGGCGGATGTTGGCAGCACCATGGGCCGATGAGACGATGGACCGGTGAGTACTTACCAGACCGAAAACGCCTCGCAGCCGCCTGCCGGAGAGCAGCCGCTGGAAGACCGTGTCAACAACCGCTCCCAGCGCCCCGAATCAGATGCCTTCAAGGAATTCATGGGCAGCCACTGGGCACCGGCCGACTCGTCCGCCGTTGAGCAGGCAGCCGTGGCGCCCTACGCTGCGCGCCGCCGCCGGGCCCTGTCCGACCAGTTCCAAGGCGAGCGGCTTGTCATTCCGGCCGGTCCCCTGAAGGTCCGCTCCAATGACACCGATTACCGCTTCCGCCCTCACTCGGGCTTCGCGCACCTCACCGGTTTAGGCCTGGACCATGAACCCGACGCGGTGCTGGTCATGGAGCCCACCGAGGCAGGAGCGGGCGACGACGGCGGCCACCACCGTGCCACGCTGTACTTCCGCCCGATGTCCGGCCGCGATTCCGCCGAGTTCTACGCGAACGCCCGCTACGGCGAGTTTTGGATCGGGCCCCGGCCCACGTTGGAAGAGCTGAACCGGCGGCTTGGGCTGCCCACCGCTGATCTGGGTGAGTTGGAAGTTGCGATCACCAAGGATGCCGGAGTGGTCCACGTCGGTGGCATGCGCATCCGGTTGCTGCGCGAAGTCGACCTGAACGTGGACGCCCTGGTGGACACCTCCCGGATCAACACCGGGGTGGATCTGGAGGAGTCCGACCAGCTCGACGGCACACTGGCCGAAGCGTTGTCCGAGCTGCGCCTGCTCAAGGACGAGTGGGAAGTGGAGGAGATGAAGAAGGCAGTGGCGGCCACGGTCAGCGGCTTCCACGAGGTGGTCAAGATGCTGCCCCGTGCGCTCACCCACGAACGCGGCGAACGCGTGGTGGAGGGCGCCTTTTTCGCCAGGGCGCGCGAAGAAGGCAATGACCTGGGCTATGACACCATCGCCGCCAGCGGAAACAATGCGACCATCCTGCATTGGATCCGCAACAACGGACAGGTGAAGGCCGGTGACCTGCTGCTGCTCGATGCCGGCGTGGAGGCCGACTCGCTCTACACCGCTGACGTGACCCGCACGCTGCCGGTCAACGGAACGTTCACCGACATCCAGCGCAAGGTCTACCAGGCGGTTCTCGACGCTGCCGATGCCGGTTTCGCCGCCGCGCAGCCGGGCGTGAAGTTCCGTGACATCCACACCGCCGCCGTCACCGTACTCGCCGAGCGGCTGGAGGAATGGGGCCTGCTGCCCGTGCCGCTGGAGGAGGCTCTCGCCCCCGAAGGCCAGCACCACCGGCGCTGGATGCCGCACGGCACCAGCCACCACCTGGGCCTGGATGTCCATGACTGTGCCCAGGCGAAGCGCGACCTGTACCTGGATGGCGTGCTCACCCCCGGCATGGTGTTCACGATCGAACCCGGACTGTACTTCAAGAACGAAGATCTGGCGGTGCCGGCCGAATACCGCGGCATCGGCGTCCGGATCGAGGATGACATCCTGATGACCGCCGATGGTCCGGTCAGCCTGTCGGCGGCCCTGCCGCGCAAGCCCGAGGACGTGGAGTCCTGGATGGCCGGCATCTACGGCACGTCCGGTGAGTAATCGGGATGGCCGGTAGCGGCCGAGCCTCAGGACTGGCAACGCGCAAGGGGTCCGCCGTTCACCACGGCGGACCCCTTGCGCGTTCCGGTGCTGCTGCGGTTTGGGAAGCTATGTGCCGGAGCGGCCTTCACCGGAGGAACCGGCGTTCCGTTCCGGATCTTCCGTGTTGCCGTCGGTTTGGGGCATGCCGGACTGTTGGCCGCTGCCCTCGGGCTCAGCCGGGCCCGCCTGCTGCGTCGGGGCGGCCTGTTGTCCTGGTCCGGCCTGCTGGGGTGCGGCGGCCTGCGGTTCGGGCGCTACACGTATTCCGTACTGCGGGCGGCCGTCCGGCAGATCCGGGTAGCGTCCCCGCACCGGCTGGCCCTGCACGGGCCGCCCGTTCGGCTCGGCCGGCCCGGGCTGCGGCTGCTGGGCCGGGGCGTTGCCCTGGCCGTACGGATCGTCGCCCCATTGGGCGGGCCGCTCCGGCGCCTGCGGTTGCTGGCCAAAGGGCGGCTGCTGGCCATAGCCGGCCGAAGGTTGCTGGCCCAAGGGTGCCTGTGCCTGGTTGACGGGCGCTCCGGCATGGGCGGTCCCGGCCATCGGCAACTGCGCGGCCAGGCGCCGGGCCTCCTGCGCCACCTCGGTGGCAACCACCACGTCATAGCTGGTGGCGATCACCTGATTGGTGGAGGTGAAGTCCCGCTTGCCGCGCTGCAGGGCGTAGGAAATGATGCCGAAGAGCATCCAGAAGGCTGCGCCCATGGCCATCGACGAGATCAGCAGCACATAGGTTTCGCCGCCGCCGAACAGCATCAGCAGCAGCCCGACGAACAGGCCAAACCAGGCGCCGGTGGCCGCCCCCGAAAGGGCCACGCGGGGGTAGCTGAGCTTGCCGGTGACGCGCTCGACGGTCTTGAGGTCATTGCCGACGATACTCACGTGCTGGACGGGAAACTCCTGGTCCGCCAGGTAGTCCACCACTTTTTGGGCATCCAAGTATGACCGGTAGTTACCGATCAACTCGCCCTGTGGAAGAGCACGGTTGAGGTCCCGGGAATCTGTGCGGCCAAGCATCGACATACCCTCATTGTCCCTGATATAGGCGGCAGATGGTCTGCGTATCGCTTCAGGTGAACGCGGCACCCCGTTTTGGCCTCGGTTTCAGCCCCTGCCGCGCCCCTCAGCCCGACGCTTGGTCCCACACCGAAGGTTTGCCGGATCCCGGATTTCGGGGCCCAGCACGTAGCCTAAAGGGGTGAGCACAAAAACCAACCGCGTCTTCGTCGCCCGGCTGCTGGGCCTGGATGTCTTCGACCCGCTCGGGGACCGCCTGGGCCGGCTGCGCGACGCCGTCGTCCTGGACTACGGCCCGGCTAAGCCGCCGCTGGTCGTCGGTCTGGTTGTGGAGGTCCCGGGCAAGAAGCGGGTATTCGTCCCGATGACCCGTGTCACCTCCATCAACGCCGGGCAGATCATCTGCACCGGGCTGGTCAACCTGCGCCGGTTCGAACAGCGCGGCGCCGAGACCCTGGTGGTCGCCGAAATGTTCGACCGGCGGGTCACGCTCGCCGACGGCAGCGGCGATGCCACCATCTTGGACATCGGCATGGAGCAGTCCCGCGACGGAGACTGGTATGTGTCCCAGCTCTTTGTCCGGCGCGGGTACTCGAGCTCGCCCTTGCGCAGCCTGCGCCGCAACGAAACGCTGATCGTGGACTGGCAGGAGGCCTTCCAAGGCGCCCGCCACGAACCCCAGGCCGCCGCCACCTTCGTGGCCAGCCATGAGGACCTCAAGCCCGCCGACTTTGCCGAGGCGCTGCACGAAATGACGCAGAAGCGCCGGCTGGAAGTCGCCAGCGAGCTTCAGGACGACCGTCTGGCGGATGTCCTGCAGGAGTTGCCGGATGACGACCAGGTACAGATCCTGACGTCGCTGGACGCGGAGCGCGCCGCCGTCGTGCTTGAAGAAATGGACCCGGACGATGCCGCGGACCTGCTCGCCGAGCTGCCGGAGGAGCAGAAGGAAGAGCTGCTGCAACTGATGGAGCCGGACGAAGCAAAGGACGTCCGGCGGCTGTTGGAGTATGAGGAAAACACGGCCGGCTCCATGATGACGCCGGTGCCGGTGATCCTGCCGCCGGAAGCCACCGTGGCCGAGGCGCTGGCGCACGTGCGCCGCGAAGAACTCACGCCGGCGCTGGCATCGGCCATTTTTGTCTGCCGGCCGCCGCTGGAAACACCCACCGGAAAGTACCTGGGCGTGGTCCACATCCAGCAGTTGCTGCGCTATCCGCCGCCGGAGGCGCTGGGCAACATTGTGGACTCGGATTTGGAACCGGTGCTGGACCAGACCGACGTCAGCGACGTGGCCCGCACCTTGGCAACCTACAACCTGAACGCCCTCGCGGTGGTCAACAGGGCCGGCCGGCTGGTTGGTGCCGTGACCGTTGACGATGTGCTTGACCATCTGTTGCCCGACGATTGGCGGGCACAGGACGACTCCCCCGTGATTGGAGGCGGACGCGTTGGCTGAGAAAACAGACCGCAAACTCAAAGTCGCCGGACTCGACACCCCAAGCGAGACACGCACCCGCCTGCTGGCCCGGCTGCGGCCCAACCCGGATGCCTTCGGCCATGCCACGGAGAACTTTGCCCGCTTCATGGGCACCCCGCAGTTCCTGATGTGGATGTCCGTTTTCTGTGTGGTGTGGCTGGCTTGGAACACCTTCGGTCCCGACTCGCTGAAGTTCGACAGCGCGGCGTTGGGCTTCACCGCCCTGACCCTGATGCTCTCGCTGCAGGCCTCCTACGCTGCTCCCCTGCTGCTGCTGGCGCAGAACCGGCAGGACGACCGCGACAAGGTCTCGCTGCAGCAGGACCGCCAGCGCGCCGAACGCAATCTGGCCGACACCGAGTACCTGACCCGCGAACTGGCCGCGCTGCGCATCGCCATCCGCGAAGTGGCCACCCGTGACTTTGTCCGCAGCGAGCTGCGCTCGGTGCTGGAGGAACTC
Source organism: Arthrobacter sulfonylureivorans (assembly GCF_022637435.1). Lineage (NCBI taxonomy): Bacteria > Bacillati > Actinomycetota > Actinomycetes > Micrococcales > Micrococcaceae > Arthrobacter > Arthrobacter sulfonylureivorans. The sequence continues at coordinate 1,334,973 of NZ_CP093326.1, read as the reverse complement.
ATGGACGACGAGTCCGGAGACGAACGCCGCCGCGGCCGGCGCAGGCCCTCCGACGCCACCGCCGCCCTGCCCAAGCTGCCGCAGGCCCAGAACGGCGCCCAGGAGTACTGATTCATGGCTAATCCATACACGTTCGAACTGCCGGATCCGGCAGCTGTGAGGCGCGCGCTGGCAACGGTGATTGATCCGGAGCTTCGCCGGCCCATCGCCGAGCTGGGCATGCTCAAGGAAGTCCGGATTGACGACGCCGGACGGGTCAGCGTGGGCGTGCTGCTCACCATCGCCGGCTGCCCGCTGCGCGGCACCATCACCGCCGACGTCGAACAGGCGCTGGCATCTGTTCCCGGAGTATCCGCGGTGCAGGTGGAGCTGGACGTGATGACGCCGCAGCAGCGCAGCGAGCTCAAGGAACAGCTGCGCGGCTCCGAACGCGGCAACCCGTTCGCCGATCCTTCCTCGCTCACCCGCGTCTACGCCGTGGCCAGCGGCAAGGGCGGCGTGGGCAAATCCAGCGTGACCGTCAACCTTGCCTGCGCCATGGCCGCCCAGGGGCTGCGGGTGGGAATCGTCGACGCCGACGTTTATGGGTTCTCCGTCCCCGGGCTGCTGGGCATCACGCAGGCCCCGACCCAGGTGGACGAGATGATCCTGCCGCCGGTGGCGTTCGGGGTGAAGGTTATTTCCATCGGCATGTTCGTCGCCAACAACAAGCCGGTGGCCTGGCGCGGGCCCATGCTGCACCGGGCCTTGGAGCAGTTCCTGACCGACGTCTACTTCGGCGACCTGGACGTGCTGTTCCTGGATCTCCCGCCGGGCACCGGGGATGTGGCCATCTCCGTGGCGCAGCTACTGCCGTCGTCGCAAATCCTGGTGGTGACGACCCCGCAGACCGCCGCCGCCGAGGTGGCTGAGCGCGCCGGCGCCATAGCCGAACAGACCGGGCAGCAGGTGGCGGGAGTGATCGAAAACATGTCCTGGCTGCTCCTGCCGGACGGGTCGAAGATGGAGGTCTTCGGCTCGGGCGGCGGCAGGGCGGTCGCCGAGCGGCTCTCCGCGGTGCTGGAGGCGCCGGTCCCGCTACTGGGAAGCATCCCGCTGGAACCGGCGCTGCGTGCCGGCGGCGATGCTGGGCGACCGATCGTCCTGGACGACGTCCCCTCAGAGGGAGTCGCCGCGGACGAGCTGCGGCGGATAGCCGCAGAATTGGCTGCGCGCCCGCGTGGGCTGGCCGGACGTCCACTGGGCGTCACACCCCGCTGAAGCCGTTCCGGCTGCTCCCCTGCGCCTTCCCAGCGCCCCCTGGCATGCGTATTGGCGAACGACGGCGGGTGCAGTGCTTCCTCACCGTCCTGCGCCTTCGCGCACGACCGCGGGTCCTTGGCTGCCTAGCTCAGGTCGCCTCGGAGTCAAACGGTGCGGGTTCGCCTGCAGCCAGCTGCACTGCTGGCTTGGACGCCGGACGTCCCGGCGCCCGTGAGCCGGTGGATATTGCGCTGCCGGCCGCCGTTGCTGCCGCCGCGGCCACTGCAGGTGCCGCCGGCGCCGGACGGGGCGCATCGTCGTCGTCCAATAAGGCTTCTTTGATGATCCGGCGGGGGTCGTATTGCCGCGGATCCAACTTCCGCCAGTCCATATCCACAATGTCGTCGCCGACTTCTTCACGCAGCTGTTCCTTGGCGCCGGCGGCCATCGTTTTCAGCTGCTTGACGAACCGGGCCAATTGGGCGGCATATTCGGGCAACCGCTCAGGACCGAGGATCACCACGGCAAGGATTGCCAGGATGATCAGTTCTGAGCCGTTGATTCCAAACACGCTTGAAGATTACCCGTTCGTTGTGCCGGTCAGCCACTTTGGCGCTGTATTCCGGCCTTGAGTGTGGTCCTGTGACGTTCTGACCGTCCCGGCTGCGGATCAATCGGAAGCCGGCGGGCTGACCATCATCCCCAGCCCACGGATGATGCGGCTGAGCGGGTCGTCGGGCGGAGCCGGAGGGGGCAACTCCAGCCGCGAGTTCTCCATCAGGACCACTTGGCTGACGGTGTCCGGCATCTCCGCCAGCGGAAGGTCGGAGCGCAAGGTATAGGTCACGTCCTCGGAGTCGAGGACTACCGTCCACTCCTCCCCGCCGCGCACCCAGACCGCCCGATCCAGTCCTGCTACTTCCTGGAAGCCATCCATGGTCACGGGATGACCAGTGGCGGCGTTCAGCGGCGGCGTGGCGTGTGCCGAGTCCGATCCCTCCCCGCTGGCGGCGGTATGCCGCTGTTCGGTGATGGTAACCCGGTGGTTGTCATCGGTCAGGTCCAGCCGCACGGCCGGTTGGCCGCCCACGAGCAACTGTTCCGCGCTTTTCAGACGGTAGCCGAGTCCCAACAGCAGCGGGCAGGTCCAACCACTGCGGCGCAGTGCTTCCAGCCCCGAGCTGTCCAAGGCAACCGGCCGAACGGCAGCCGCATTCGCGGATAACGGCGCCCAGGTTATCCCGGCGGCCGAACCCGAGACTGCGGTCTGTGCTTCGCCGCCCAGAACGTAAGCTGCGGACAACGCCACGACGGCGCAGCCAGCCAGGACACCGCCGACAACGACCGCGACGCGCGCGGGCCGTTTGTCGTCGGGAGCCAGGTCGGCGGCCGGGGAACTGGCCGCGTCGGCGGCCGGGGAACTGGCCCCGGCCGGCCGGAAATCGGCTTCAGGAATCACCGCTTCCGGCCTGTCCCCCGGCGCGTCCGGCCGCTCAAATAACGATCCGGCTTCGGCTGGATTACTCCCGGAGGCCCCCCTTCCAGTCGGTTTGACCTCAGCCGTCGGGCCGTCGGACTGGCTGCAGCGCATGATGCGGGCTGTCAGGTCCTCGCCAGGCGGCGGCACGTCCAGCGAGCGCAGCCTCTCCTGGATGTAGCGGTACTCGTCCACGCTGCGGCGGCAGCGCTTGCAGCGTTTCAGATGGCGTTCGAGGGCAGGACGGCGATCATCGGAAAGTTCACCGTCCAGGTACTCCGCCAGCTCTTTGTCCGGGTGGAGCATTGCAGCGATCAGTGTGCTCCGACGATCCGGGGCAGTTTCAGGCGCGGACGCTTGCCGCCCGGATCCCGGTGCGCGAGCTTTTCACGGAGCATGGTCCTGCCGCGGTGAATGCGCGAGCGGACAGTTCCCAGCTTGACGTCCAAGGCTGCGGAGACCTCCTCGTAGGACAACCCCTCCAGGTCGCAGAGCACGACGGCGGCGCGGAAGTCCGGGGGCAGCTCTTCCAGTGCGGCCTGGACATCGATGTCCAGGTTGTTGAATTCGAAGCTGCGCTCGGGCCCGGGGTCCTTGCCGGGCAGCCGGGCTTCGGCGTCCTCGCTGAGCCCGTCGAAGCGGATCCGGCTCTTACGACGGGCTTGGTCCAGGAAGAGGTTGGTGGTGATCCGGTGGAGCCAGCCGTCCAGCGTGCCGGGCTTGAAGTTATCCAGCGACCGGAAGACCCGGACAAAAACTTCTTGGGTGAGGTCCTCGGCGTCGTAACGGTTTCCCGTCAGCCGGAACGCCAACCGGTAAACCTTTGCCGAGTGGTTGCGGACCACTTCTTCCCAAGTCGGGGCAACCCACTGTTCGTGGCCAGCCGCTGCGTCCTGCGCTGCGCCCTGAAGCTTCGTCATCGTAGTGCCCCTTCCACGGCTCGCCACCGTCCCTGATGTCCGGGAATGCGGCGCGCGAGTTGCCGGTCTGGCTAACGGCGTCCCGGGTAACCATCTTGGCCCAGAAAACTGGGAGAATTCTGTAAACAAGCTTTGCGAACCCCGCCAACCTAAGCTGCGTTGTGCCACTTTTGCCGACCATGGCCTTGGTTCCCGCGGCACGCGCGGAAATCCGGCTATTTCTGGCAGTAGGCTAGGCACTGCGGCCACTGGCCGTTCCCCTGAAAAACCTGAAGAGAAAGCGATGATCCATGAGCGCCGACAAGCAGACGAGTTGGTCCTACACGGAGGGGCTACCCGCCGAGGATGACGTCTTGCTGCGGGCTCGGGAACGTTCCTATGAGCTGGGAGTGGCAGCGGTGGGACCCGGTGTCGGCGCGGCCCTGACCGTCCTCGCCGCCGGGACCAAAGCGCAAACCGTGGTGGAAATCGGTTCCGGCGCCGGGGTCTCCGGAGTCTGCTTGTTGCGCGGGCTGCCCCAGGCCGCGGTGCTGACCACCATCGACGCAGACGTCGACCACCTGCGGGCCGCGCGCCAGGCCTTTGTTGATGCCGGGATCCCCGGCAACCGTACCCGCACCATCTCCGGCCGCGCGGCGGACGTGCTGCCGCGGCTGACGGACAACGCCTATGACCTGGTCTTCGTCGATGCCGACAAGCCCTCCTACCCGCAGTACGTGGAGCAAGCGGTCCGGCTGCTCAAGCGCGGCGGCATGCTGATTGTCAACGACGCGCTGGACCATGACCGGGTCTCGGATCCGGCCATCCGCGAAGACTCCACCACCACGCTCCGCAAAGTCGGCAAGGCTATCCGCGAGAACGACCAACTGGTGTCCACCATCCTGCCAACCGGCGACGGGCTGCTGCTGGCCGTCAAACGCTGACGGTTCCGACGGCGCCCTGCCCACCTGCGGGTTAGGCCTGGGCGCCCCGGCCTAGCCCGGGTAGGAGCTCAGGAAGGACAACAGCAGCCGGGCACCGTAGCCGGTGGCGCCCTTGGTGACTTCGGCCTGGTCGGAGTCGGCACGGGCCGGACCGGCGATGTCCAGATGGATCCACGGCGTCCCGCCCACAAACTCACGCAGGAATAGCGCCGCGGTGATCGATCCGCCGCCGACCTTCGACTTCTGCGAGGCGATGTGGGAGATGTCGGCGATGCCGGACTCCAGCGCGAAGCTGTACTCGGCGGCCACCTCCTCCAGCGGCATGTGCCAGACCCGCTCCCCGGTTGCCTCGCCCGCGGCTTCGAAGGCACGCAGCAGCTCCGGCTGGGAGCCGTAGAGCGCCGCATGCCGCTTGCCCAGCCCCATGGCGGCGGCACCGGTGAGGGTGGCGACATCCACCAGCACGTCGGGCTGCAGCCGCGCCGTGGCGTAGGCGAGTCCGTCGGCCAGCACCATGCGGCCTTCAGCGTCCGTGTTGCCGATCTCCACCGTGGTGCCGTTGTAGACGGTCACTACGTCACCCGGCCGGTAGGAGCCGGCGCCGATGGAATTCTCGGCCAAGGCGAGCAATCCGGTGACACGGTGCTGCACCCCCAGCTCCGCAGCGGCGGCGAGCACAGCCATCACGACGCCGGCGCCCGCCATGTCGGTCTTCATCGGGACCATGGGTTCGCGCGGCTTGAGTGACAATCCGCCGGTGTCGAAGGTAATGCCCTTACCGACGATCACGATGTGCTTGGTGTCTTTGCCGGCCCGTGCCGGAGTGTAGTCCAGCTGGACCAGCCTAGGCGGGGTCGGGGACGCCGATCCCACGGCCAGCAGTCCCCCGAAGCCCTCGTCAGCCAGTTGGTGCTCGTCCCAAACGTGGATGCTCAAGCCGCTGGCCCCGGCGAGCCGGCCGGCTTGGCCGGCCATCCATTCCGGGTTCTTCACGTTGGAAGGCATGTTCGCCAGGTCCCGCACCAGCCAGGTGGCCCGGGCACCGGCGGCGGCAGCCGCGGCCGTCCCCTCGGCCAGGCCGCTGACTTCCAAAACCGCCGCCATCGGCTTCGGCACTGCCGAGGAGCCCGCACGCGGAGGGCGGTAACCACCGAGCAGGAATCCCTCGATAAACGCCCGCTGCAGCTCTTCGGGCAAACTGTCGACGGCGGTGGTGCGCACGGTCTCGGTGCCCATCGTCGCCCGGGCCAGGGCGGCTCCGGCCTTGCGCAGTTCCGCGGGACTACCGCTGCCCAGCCCAATCAGGACCAACCGCGAGGGCAGCCCCTGGGAGTGTGGCGGAGGTGGCACGGCCAGCACGTCGCCGGCCTTGCCGGTAATCCCGTGGACCTCTGCCAAGGCCACAACGTCGACGCCGAAGTCCGCCGCCGCCTCGCCCGCGCCGTGGCGCGGCTGTGGCGTGGCTCGCTCAGCGCTGCCGTCACCCGCGGCAATCGGCACGGCAACAACCGCTACGCCGCCGGCGCCGCGGACCGGCGACTCTCCACGACCCAGCGAGGGGTGGGCACGGACCAGCGCCATCGGCGGTTCTGTCAGGGTCGATTCCAGAGTGTGGGCGGTGTGTTCCGCTGCGGTGGCGGGAACGCGGCTCACAGCAAACGGGTCCTAGCTCGCCACGTCGCTGGTGACGCCCAGCAGGCAGTCTTTGAGGTTGCCCGCTTCTTCGGCGTTGAGTTCCAGCACCAGACGCCCGCCGCCGTCGATGGGAACCCGCAGGATGAGGCTGCGCCCCTCCTTGGTCACTTCCATCGGACCGTCACCGGTACGCGGTTTCATCGCAGCCATCTGGGAATTCCCTTCCGCCATGGGGCAGTCCGATCGGTGATCGCACTGCCCGCCAACCTCACATCAACGGCCTTCATTTGTGTGGCCGCCATGTCCAACCACTACCTATTATCGCGTACATCACAACCGGGTGCTAATTCCGTCCCGGCGTGGTGCGGCGGACACCGGACTGCCGCTACGGCGGGTAGTCCCCGCCGCCGGGCAGTTGCGACCAGGACCAGAGCCAGGCGACCCACACAATCTGCCCTGCCAGGAACATCACCGCCAAGCAGAAGCGGTAGGCCCGGCTGCGGGACACGAAGGCCGCTGCCAGGGCCAGCGGGAAGAGGGGAAGCATCAGCCGGAACGTGCTGGTCTGCGGGTGCAGGAAGGCGAGCAGGTAGCCCAGATAGCAGACGCACCACAGCCTCAGCTCGGCACCAATGCTCCGGGCCGGCGGGCTGCACAAGAACCAGGCTGCCGCGGCGACCAGCAGCAGGGGCGCCATCATTCCGCCCACCGGCCCGAACAAGTGCACGCCCATGTCGAACCACGGCCTGAACAGCACCAGGTCCTCACCCCGCCAGGCCGTCTCCGTGTCCGTATAGGCGGTCGGCTCCCCGGTGATCGACCAGGCCAACACCGGCCAGGCCACGGCGGCGGCACAGCTGACCAGCGCCAGCGCTGCCGCGCGGAGGAACTCCGGGGTGTCCAGCGGGTCCGTGCGGCGCTGCTTGATCCGCCACAGCAGGTGCAGGCCGGCAAGCGCCGCGAACGGCACGCCCACCGGCCGGGACAGGCACATCAGCACGACTATCGGAATCGCCAGCAGGTACTTCCGCTGCACCAGCAGCAACAGCGCCGCCGCCAGCAGCGCCAGGTTCAGCGACTCCGCGTACGGCACTTGGAGGATCGGCGAGACCGGAAAGACGGCCACAAACGCCACGGCCCACAGGGCGGTGCCGTGCGGTGCGTACCGCCGAAAGAGCTTGAAGATCACCAGCACGGCCGCAAAGCCGGCGATGGTGGCCACCAGCGGGGCCAGCAGCTGCCAGCCCAGCCCGGTGGCTGCCGCCAGGCCGCGCACCATGCCGGGGAAGAGAGCGTAGAACGCCCATTGGTTCTCCACGGCCCGCCCGTCCAGGCCGCGCGGAATATCCGCCGGATAGCCTTCCGAATAGACCTGGTGGTACCAGGCGCTGTCCCAAATGCCGATGAAGGAGAGATGATCCGGGTGCGCCTCGGTCCACGGGTTCGGGCCTTGCTGCCGGGCCACCGCGAGGAAGACCACCAGTGAATACACCCGGGACAATGCGTAGAGCAAGGTGACCTGGATCCACCACGGCCAGCCGGCGATCCGTCGGCGCCAGAAATAAAGCTCGGCGTCCACGGCCTCCCGCAGCACCCGCGTCCGCGGAAGACGGTCCTGCACCGGGGTCACCCTTCCCGAGTCGGGCGGGCCCCGCCGTCGTGCTGTGTCTGTTTCTGGCTCAGCTGCCGGATCAGGCGCTCCTTGGCCCCCAGTTCGGACCGCAGGACATCCAGCACTTCGTCCACTTGGTCCATCCGGTAGCCCCGCAAGGCCGTGGAAAACCGCAGGCTGTCCAGGTCCTCGGCGCGCGGATGTTCAGGCAGCAGCACCGCCGGCAGCCGCGCCTCATGCTCACTCAGTCCGTGGAGGGCGGCCACGTGCCCGACTTCCCAGCCGACGCCGGCGTCATCGTCGGCGGTTGCCTTCCTCCGGCCCCAGCGTCCGGACGCGGCAACAGCAGCCGCGCCGGCGACGGCGACGGCAAGGAAAACCAGAAATACGCTCACAGGACCATCGTGCCAGAGTGGTTTTGCCGCAGCTTAGAATCCGGTGCGGGCGGACAACCCGGAAACGATCTGTTGGACCGCTTCCTCGGCCGTATCCACCACGTTGATCAGGTCCAGGTCCACCTCAGCGATCATTGCTTCGGCCAGCAGGGTGTTGCGGATCCAGTCGATCAGCGGCGACCAGAAAGCGGTGCCGACCAGCACTATCGGGAAGGTTGTCACCTTCTTGGTCTGGACCAGCACCATGGCCTCGAACAGTTCATCCATGGTGCCCAGGCCGCCGGGCAGCACGATGAACCCCTGGGCATACTTGACGAACATCGTCTTGCGGGCGAAAAAGTACCGGAAATTGATGCCCAGGTCCACCCAGTTGTTCAGCCCCTGCTCAAACGGGAGCTCAATGCCCAGCCCCACGGAGACGCCGCCGGCCTCGCTGGCGCCCTTGTTGGCCGCTTCCATCGAGCCGGGTCCGCCGCCGGTGATGACCGCGAAGTTCTGCCGGACCAGTAGACGGCCAATCTCTTCCGCGATGGCGTAATGCTTGCTGCCCGATTTGGTGCGGGCGGAGCCGAAGACGCTGATCGCCGGGCCAAGATCAGCCAAGGTGCCGAAGCCTTCCACGAATTCACTCTGGATCCGCAGCACGCGCCAGGGATCCGTATGCGTGAATTCGGCCCGGTCCTTGGTATCCAACAGGTACTGGTCGGCCTGTGGGATGTCCGCTTGGCCGCGCCGCAGTTCCACCGGTCCCTTGAAACGGATCTTCGGAGCGCCGGGGAGTTGGGACGGCAGCGGAACATCTTGCTGGTTTGTCATTTCCCAAGGCTACAGATTCGGCGGCCATCCGGGGCGGTATTTCCATCGATTCGGCTGACGATTCGGCGTCTTTGGCGGCTGACGGGCAGGTTGCTCTTAAATCACGATTCCGACCGTTCGGGCGTGAATGCATTGCTTGAAGGGAATCTTTCGCTAGATTCGTTTCATGACCAGTGACGAATCGCACAGTGAAACGCCGCCTGCTGCTCCGGCGGCGGCAACCGGAGCCAGGTCTGCCACCCCGTTGGGTCAGCCGCTGGTCTCCTTGAAGAACGTCAATAAGCACTTCGGCGCCCTCCACGTGCTGCAGGACATCAACCTGGAGGTCACCAAGGGCGAAGTGGTGGTGGTGATTGGGCCGTCCGGTTCCGGCAAGTCAACGCTCTGCCGGGCGATCAACCGCTTGGAAACCATCGACGACGGCGAGATCCTCATCGACGGCAACAAGCTGCCGGCCGAGGGCAAGGCGCTGGCCAAACTGCGGGCCGACGTCGGCATGGTCTTCCAATCCTTCAACCTCTTTGCCCACAAATCGATTCTGGAGAACGTGACTCTGGGCCCGATCAAGGTCAAAGGGATGAAGCAGTCCGAGGCCAAGGAGCTGGCGATGAGCCTGCTGGAGCGGGTAGGCGTGGCCAACCAGTCGCAGAAGCTGCCGGCGCAGCTCTCCGGCGGACAGCAACAGCGCGTGGCGATTGCCCGGGCGCTGGCGATGAGACCGAAGGTAATGCTCTTCGACGAGCCCACCTCGGCGCTCGACCCGGAAATGATCAACGAAGTGCTGGACACCATGGTGCAGTTGGCCAAGGAAGGCATGACCATGATCGTGGTGACTCACGAGATGGGCTTCGCGCGTAAGGCGGCGGACCGGGTGATTTTCATGGCCGACGGCAAGATCGTGGAGCAGGCCACGCCGGAAGAATTCTTCACCAACCCAAAGAGCGACCGCGCCAAGGACTTCCTGGGCAAGATTCTCGAACACTAAACCCCTGACACATCTGGCCCTTCACTGAAGGAGGGCCGACAACGCAAGGAGAAAACATGCGAAAGATCCGTTACGGAATGGCTACCATGGCAGCCGGAGCCGCGCTCGTGCTGTCCGCCTGCGGCGGCGGCAGCGGCAGCGAAGGTGGCGGCGGTGGCGAGACCGGCGGCGGCGGCGAAAAGGTCCGCATCGGCATCAAGTATGACCAGCCGGGCCTGGGCTTTTCCTCCAGCGGCCAGTTCAGCGGCTTCGACGTGGATGTAGCTAAGTACGTGGCCAAGGAGCTGGGTTACACCGAGGACCAGATCGAATTCGTCGAGTCGCCCTCGGCCAACCGGGAAAACATGCTCGCCAACAACCAGGTGGACATGATCTTCGCCACCTACTCGATTACCGATGAGCGGAAGAAGACCGTCGACTTCGCCGGTCCGTACTTCGTGGCCGGCCAGGACCTGCTGGTCCGGGCGGATGATACTGAAATCACCGGCCCGGACTCGCTCAACGGCAAGAACCTTTGCTCGGTCACCGGCTCCACCTCAGCCCAGCGGATCAAGGACGAGCACGCCTCCAACGTGAACCTGGTCGAGCGGCCCAGCTACGCAGAATGCGTCACCGCCATGCAGGGCGGCCAGATCGACGCCGTGACCACCGACGACATCATCCTGGCCGGCCTGGCAGCCCAGCCCAACAACGCGGGCAAGTACAAGGTTGTTGGCAACCCGTTCTCCGAGGAGAACTACGGTGTGGGCCTGCCCAAGGGCACTGACAAGTGCGCCGATATCAACGCTGCGATCAACAAGATGGTCGAAGACGGCTCGTGGGACGAAGCCCTGAAGAAGAACACCGAGGGCGTCGACTACTCCTACAACAAGGAACTGAACCCGCCGAAGCCGACCGAAGCCTGCGCCTAGCAACAGCTGCTGTGGGGCGGGGATCTCCCGCCCCACAGCGTGACTTGCCTCTTCCCACCGAAAGGGGATGGACAGTTTGTCCGAGTATTTCCAGAGCTACCTGACGGCGCTGGAGAGCTATGACGTCGTTGCAGCCTTCTGGGTCAATATCCAGCTCGCGTTCTGGGCAGCGCTGGGGTCCGCGGCCCTGGGCATTGTGCTGGCGTTGATGCGCATCTCTCCCGTGCCTAGCTTCCGCTGGGCAGGTGCAGCGTACGTCAACGTCTTCCGCAACACGCCGCTGACCATCATCATGACTTTTTGCATCTTGGTCCTGGTGTTCCAGCTGCAGCTCAACCTCTCGAGCGACTTCGACTTCAACTTCTTCCTCTGGGCGGTTGTCGGCTTGTCCGTCTACCACGCCGCCTTCGTGTGCGAAGCGATCCGCAGCGGGGTCAACACCGTCCCGCTGGGCCAGGCCGAAGCAGCACGCGCTATCGGCTTAAGCTTCCTGCCGGCGGCGCGGATGATCATCCTGCCGCAGGCCTTCCGCGGCGCTATTGCTCCTCTCGGCAACACGCTCATCGCCCTGACCAAGAACACCACGGTGGCTGCGGCTGCGTCGGTCGCCGAAGCCGCCGGCCTGATGAAGACCATGATCGAGTTCCGGCCGGATGTCATTTTGGCCATTTTCGCCACCTTCGCCGCCGGTTTCGTGATCATCGTGATCCCGATCGGCTTACTGACCACGTGGCTCTCGACGAAACTGGCGGTGACACGATGAGCAGCATCAGGCAAAGCGTCCTCTTCGACGCACCCGGCCCCAAGGCCCGTGCGCGGATCATGGTCATCAACGTCCTGGGGGTCTTGATTTTCCTGGGTGCCGCGTTCTTCGTGCTGAAGGCCCTCAATGACAAGGGGCAACTGGCACCCGAGCTGTGGACACCCTTCCTGACTGCCGACGTCTGGCAGTTCACCATCCTGCCGGGCCTGATCAATACCTTTAAGGCCGCCGCGGTCGCCATCGTCACCTCCGTGGTCTTCGGGCTGCTCTTTGGCGTAGGCCGGCTCGCCGCGAATGCCACGCTCCGCTGGCTGTGCGGCGTGATCGTCGAATTCCTGCGGGCAGTCCCCGTGCTGCTGATGATGATTTTCTTCTGGCTGCTCTTTGGGCAGTTGCAGGTCGGCACCCCCGCAGACATTCCGTTCTACGCCGTCGTGGTGGCTTTGACGTTGTACAACGGATCGGTCATCGCCGAGCTGGTGCGTTCCGGTGTGTTCGGCCTGCCGAAGGGACAGCGGGAAGCTGGCATGGCCATCGGCATGAACCGTGGCCAGTCGTTGCGGAACATTGAACTGCCGCAGGCACTGGTGGCCATGCTGCCGGCCTTGGTCAGCCAGTTCGTCGTGATCTTGAAGGACTCCGCCCTCGGTTACATCATCACCTACTCGGAACTGCTGCGGTCTCTGCAGATCTACGGTTCCGCCGGCCCCATCCTGCAGGCTCTGACCGTCGCCGCCGTGCTGTTCATCATCATCAATTTCACCTTGTCCTGGGTTGCCAACTGGCTCTCCCGGTTCCTGAGCAGCCGGACGTCCGGCAAGACGGAGCCGCTCACAACCCAGCCGATGGCCGTCAAGGTCTGATATCGGCTGCTAAGCGGCGAACTAGAAGGGGAGGATGCCTGGGCATCCTCCCCTTCACCGTTGATCCCCGCAGCCGGACCCTATCCGGCCAGCATTTCAGTCTGCCAGCCACCGTCGCAGCGCGGCCAGGCAATCGCGGATGGCCTCGGCCGGCACATGTTCGTTGTCGGTATGGGCCAGCAGCGCATCGCCGGGGCCGAAGTTGACCGCCGGAATGCCCAGCTCGCTGAAACGTGCGACGTCGGTCCAGCCGTATTTGGGCTTCGGCTCCGCCCCCACGGCGGCAACAAAGTCGGCGGCGGCCGGGTGGTTCAGGCCGGGGCGGGCCCCGGCCGCAGCATCGGTGCGCACCACGGTGAAGCCATCCAGCAGGTTGCGTACATACAGCTCGGCGTCCTCGGGCGACTTATCGGGGGCGAACCGGTAGTTGATTTCCACCGTTGTGCCATCGGGGATGACGTTTCCGGCCGTGCCGCCATTAATCTTTACGGCGTTCAGGCTCTCGCGGTACTCCAGCCCGTCCACCGTCACGGTGGCCGGTTCATGGTCACGGAGCCGGACCAGGATCTCCGCCGCGGCGTGGATGGCGTTGATCCCCATCCACGCCCGTGCAGAATGTGCTGCTTGTCCCACGGTGCCGACCTCGAACCGGGCGGTGCCGTTGCAGCCTCCTTCCACGGTGCCGTCGGTTGGTTCCAGCAGGATGGCGAAGTCGCCCTGCAGCAACTGCGGGTGGTTGCGCGCCAGCCGGCCCAGCCCGCTCAGCGACGCTTCAACTTCCTCGTGATCGTAGAAGACATAGGTGACATCACGGCCCGGCGCGGTGAGCTCGGCGGCCAAGGCCAGTTGCACGGCTACCCCGCCCTTCATGTCGGTAGCACCCCGGCCGTAGAGCACGGTCCCGTCCCAGGCCGACGGCACGGTGCCGCGGGAGCCGGCGGCGGTGGGCAGCGGCACGGTGTCCAGATGCCCGGCCAGGATGACCCGCTCCTTCCGCCCCAACTGCGTGCGGGCCACGATCGCGTCGCCATCCCGGACCACGTCCAGATGCGGCAGGGTCCGCAAGGCGTTCTCAACGGCGTCGGCCAGTACCGTTTCGTTCCCGGAAACGCTGTTAATGTCGATTAGCGCGGCGGTCAGGTCGGCGACGTCGGTGGTCAGGTCCAAGGCGATTGGAGAAGTCACTTCCCCAGCTTAGCCAGCCGACCCGCGGCGCCCTCAACGTACCCGATGCGTCAGGCGCGCTCGGTAGACTTGAAACCATGACTGAGAGCACCACGGCTGTAACCGCTCCCCGCACCGCCTATGGCACCGGCTTGGCCACCGTCACCGATACCGGCACCGTCCTGGATGTCTGGTATCCAGCCCCCGCCTTGGGTACCCCGCCGGCCGGTCAGGAGACCGAAAACGACCTTGCGGCCGATGCCGCCGACGGCGCCGACGCCGACCGCGGCACCTATCTTGAGGTTCTCAGCCGAAGCATCGACCTGGACGCTCCTCCGGCGGACACCGCGGATGCCTATCTGCGCCTGCACCTGCTCTCCCATCGCCTCGTCGAACCCAACTCGCTGAACATGGACGGCGTCTTCAGCCAACTGGCCAATGTGGTGTGGACCAATTTCGGTCCGTGCGCCGTGGAAGGCTTCGAATCCGTTCGCCGCCGTTTGCGCCGCCGCGGGCAAGTCACCGTTTACGGCGTGGACAAGTTTCCCCGCATGGTTGATTATGTGGTCCCTTCCGGCGTGCGGATTGCTGATGCCGACCGCGTCCGCCTGGGTGCGCATTTGGCCGCCGGCACCACCGTGATGCATGAAGGTTTCGTCAACTTCAATGCCGGCACGCTGGGCACGTCCATGGTGGAAGGCCGCATCTCTGCGGGCGTCATCGTGGCGGACGGTTCCGACGTCGGCGGCGGCGCCTCGATCATGGGTACGCTCTCCGGCGGCGGCAAGGAACGGATCAGCATCGGCGAGCGTGTCTTGCTGGGTGCCAACTCCGGCGTCGGCATCAGCATCGGCGACGATTGCGTTGTCGAGGCCGGCCTGTACGTTACCGCCGGCACCCGGGTCAGCCTCCTCGATGTGGCCAGCGGGGACCACCGCCAAGTCAAGGCCGTAGAGCTTTCCGGCCTGTCCAGTCTGCTGTTCCGCCGCAACTCCACCAGCGGCGCAGTGGAAGTCCTGCCGCGCAAGGGCCAGAGCGTCGAGCTCAACGCGGTCCTGCACGCCAACTAGCAGAATCCTCACGCCACCGCCATGTCCAGGGCAGCGCGCATACGCCGGAGACGAAGCCTGGTCAGCCTGTTTGTCCTGCTGGCCCTGGTCGGCGGCGCCGTCTACTTCGCCGCCACTTTCATTGACCGGAACCAAACCCTGGTCAGGGAGCGGTGCACCGCCGTCGTTGGGTCAGACACCTTTGAACTGGCGCCGGACCAGGCTGCGAACGCCGCACTGATCTCCGGAGTCTCCATCGAGCGCGGGCTGCCTGCGCGCGCCGCGTCGATTGCCTTGGCGACGGCCATCCAGGAGTCCAAGCTGCGCAATATCGACTATGGCGACGCGGCCGGCCCCGACTCCCGCGGGCTGTTCCAGCAGCGGCCGTCGCAAGGCTGGGGCACCGAAGAGCAGGTACAGGACCCGGTGTATGCGGCGAATAAGTTTTACGAGGTGCTCGAAAAGGTTCCGGACTATGAGTCGATGCCGGTGACCGATGCCGCCCAGACGGTGCAACGCAGCGCCTATCCCCTGGCCTATGCGGATCATGAGGCCGAAGCCAAGGCCTTTGCTTCGGCGCTGACCGGCCACTCCCCTGCCGCCCTGAACTGCGTGCTCAAGCAAGCCGAGTCGACCGGCGACCCGACTGCGGTCCTGGCACAGCTGGCTGCCGTGCATCCCGGTTTGGACATGGCCGTCGCCGGACGCGAACTCCGGGTGGCCGCCGCCGATCAGCGTGGATGGGCCGTTGCCCAGTGGGCAGTCGCGTCCGCGAAGCAACTCGACCTTGAATCGGTCGCCTATGCGGGTTTGAGCTGGCAGCGCGACGACGGTGCATGGGTCGCCGCCGATACCGACACCGGCTACGTGGTGGTGACCGTGGCGCAGGGCACCGAGGCCTGACCGTACGAACGGAGTCAAACCATCAGCTCAACGATCGGCTGCACAAAGCTGCGGAAGGTGGTCTCGTCGTCCATCAGCGTCTGGGACATCAGGATTCGGTCCGGCTCCACGAACCAGGCGCGGGGCTCGCACAGCGGCAGCTCGATCAGCTTCAACTCGAAGGACCGCGCCGCGCGCCCCAATTCCATCTCCCGGTCCTGGATTAGTTCGCTGATCAGCCCTGACTTGCCCTTGGCTTCACGCTCCTGCGCCAGCTTTCCATACTCGGCCATCCTGGCTCGTGACCAACTCATCGCTGCGCCGAAGTGGGCTTGAAGGAGACGCTGCAAGGCCGGGCTGTCGGCAAAGGCCGGAAACGATGGTGGAGCGAGCTTGGCGGCGTTTCCCGGGCGCTCACGGACCAGATCCTCCCACCACTGCTCCCACTCGCCCCGCAACGCCGAGGGACCGCCAACGTGCGCGGTCAGCTGGCGTGGATCGGCGGTGCGGACGGTGGGCAACACCGGTGAGACCGCCGGTGATCCGGCTCCGGCAAGGTCGGCAACGTCTCGAAGATACAGGGCCAGCAGCATATGTCCTGAGGTGTCGGCGGTGACCCGCCACCCCGGTCCACCTGTATGGTGCATCCGGTACGCATCCTTTCGCTCGTAGCGGCGAGAGCAGCGCAGCCGGAATGCTCCCGCCGCGGTCTATCGCACGGGATTCGGCTGCTGCCGGTAGCTCAACTCTAGACCTTGCTGTCCAGCCGCTCCACTGGACCCTGCCGCGGACGCGGCCGGGGAAACTGGGGCCAGCTACTAAGCTGGTAGGCATGAGAATTCTGGTCACCGGAGGAACCGGCTTCATCGGCTCGCACACCACCCTCTCCCTGTTGGAGGCGGGCCATGACGTAGTGGTGCTCGACAATCTGGCCAATTCCAGTGAGGAATCGCTGCGCCGGGTCCAGCAGCTCGCAGGCAGGGAAGCACGGTTCTACCAGGCCGATCTCCTGGATGAGTCTTCGTTGGACCGCGTGCTGGGGACCGAAAACGTTGACGCCGTGATCCACTTTGCCGGGCTGAAGGCCGTGGGCGAGTCCGTTGAGAAACCGCTGCATTACTACCACAACAATGTGGGCGGAACGCTGAACCTGCTCCGGGCGATGGAGGCCCACAACGTCCGCACTATTGTTTTCAGCTCCTCTGCCACCGTCTACGGTTCCACCGAGGAAGTCCCGTTGACCGAAAAGTTGCCGCTGGACGCGATCAACCCCTATGGCAGGACCAAGGAGCAGATCGAAGACATCCTGTCCGACCTGGGCGCCTCCGACCCGCGCTGGCACGTGGCCCTGCTGCGCTACTTCAATCCGGTGGGCGCCCATGAGTCCGGACGGATCGGCGAAGACCCGACCGGCGTACCGAACAACCTGCTGCCGTTCGTGGCCCAAGTGGCCGTGGGCCGCCGGGACAAGGTCCGGGTGTTCGGCAGCGATTACCCGACGCCGGATGGCACCGGCGTACGCGACTACATCCACGTGATGGACCTGGCCGCCGGGCATTTGGCCGCGCTGGACTTCGTCGCGCAACGGTCCGGAGTGCGCCGCTGGAACCTGGGCACCGGCCAGGGGTCCTCGGTGCTGGAGGTCCTTGCCGCGTTCGGCAAGGCCGCAGGGTTCGAGATCCCCTATGAGCTGACCGACCGGCGCCCCGGCGACGCCGCCGTCAGCTACGCCGATCCCTCGGCCGCGCTGGCCGAACTCGGCTGGTCCGCCAACAAGACGCTGGAGCAGATGTGCGAGGACCATTGGCGCTGGCAAAAGAACAACCCCAACGGCTACGCAAGCTGACCCGGACGGCCAACCGCCGGGAGAGCGTCCCAGGGACTGTCCGGCCGCCCGCGCGAGCGGCGAGGTCAGGGTATAGCGTCCATCTCGGGGTCAGGTGCAACCGGTGATCTGGCAGAGAAACCCTGAGCTGGCGCGACCGGCGCTTTGTCGTCCACGGGCCACGCCAACTGACTGATCGATACGTGCGGCAGGCGGGGATTATCGTAAGCGCGCATCGCCGAGCGAGGCACGAGCGAGGTGTCTAGGCGCGTCGATGATCTCCGCCTGAAGCAAACGGACGGCCCCTGGATTGCTCCAGGGGCCGTCGAGGTTAAGGCGGGGCTCCGCCGTCGTTATTTGGTGTTTAGCGGGCCGGGTACTGGCGCTCCTGTGCGCCCGTGTACAACTGGCGCGGGCGGCCGATCTTGGTCTGCGGATCCTTGATCATCTCGCGCCACTGCGCAATCCAACCCGGCAGGCGGCCGATGGCGAACAGCACGGTGAACATCTTCTCCGGGAAGCCCATGGCCTTGTAGATCAGGCCGGTGTAGAAGTCCACGTTCGGGTACAGCTTGCGCTCGATGAAGTAGTCATCCGCCAGCGCCTTCTCTTCCAGGCGCATGGCGATGTCCAGCAGCTCATCGTTGCCGCCGAGCTTGCCCAGGATTTCGTGCGCCGTGGCTTTCACCAGGCGGGCGCGCGGATCGTAGTTCTTGTAGACGCGGTGCCCGAAGCCCATCAGGCGCACGCCTTCTTCCTTGTTCTTGACCTTCTCCATGAACTGCTCCGGAGCCTGGCCGCTGGCCTGGATCTGGCGGAGCATGTTCAGCACGGCCTCGTTGGCGCCGCCGTGCAGCGGGCCGAACAGGGCGTTGATGCCTGCGGAGACGGACGCGAACATGTTCGCGTTCGAGCTGCCCACCAGGCGCACGGTGGACGTGGAGCAGTTCTGCTCGTGGTCCGCGTGCAGGATCAGCAGCAGGTCCAGCGCCTTGACCACGGTCGGGTCCAGTTCGTAGGGCTCGGCCGCCAAACCGAAGCTGAGCCGCAGGTAGTTCTCCACCAGGTTCATGGAGTTGTCCGGATACAGCAGCGCCTGGCCGATGGACTTCTTGTGCGCGTAGGCGGCGATCACCGGCATCTTGGCCATCAGGCGGATGGTGGACAGTTCCACCTGCTCGTCATCAAACGGATCCAGCGAGTCCTGGTAGAAGGTGGACAGCGCGCTGACGGCGGAGGACAGCACCGGCATCGGGTGTGCGTCGCGCGGGAAGCCACCGAAGAACCCCTTGAGCTCCTCATGCAGCAGCGTGTGGCGGCGGATCTTGTGGTCGAAGGTTTCCAGCTCCGTGGGAGTGGGCAGTTCGCCGTAGATCAGCAGGTAGGACACTTCCAGGAAGGACGAGTGCTCGGCAAGCTGCTCGATCGGGTAGCCGCGGTAGCGGAGCACGCCGGCGTCGCCGTCGATGTAGGTGATGGCGGAGGTGGTCGCCGCGGTGTTCATGAACCCCGGGTCGAAGGTGACCGCGCCCGTCTGCTTCAGCAGTTTGGATACGTCATAACCGTCATTGCCTTCGGCGGCCTTGAGCCGCGGAAGTTCGAGTTCGCCGCCGGCAAAGTGCAGCGTGGCACCGGTCTGCTCAGTCATTGAGTCCCCTTCAGGAGGTTTGGAAGCTAACGGCACGCCGGGCACTAGTGGCTCTGAGCATGCACATACTCGGGTAAAACGCTACCTGCACAGTCACCGATATATCTAATCCGCGACTCACATTTTTGTTCGTATCCACAGTGAGCAGCAACCTGCATGGGGTCAGGAAAGCCGCTCGACGGCGGCGTCGATCCGTTCGTCGCTGCCGGTCAGCGCCACTCGGACGTAGCCG
The DNA here is from genome assembly GCF_022637435.1 of Arthrobacter sulfonylureivorans. Taxonomy (NCBI): domain Bacteria; kingdom Bacillati; phylum Actinomycetota; class Actinomycetes; order Micrococcales; family Micrococcaceae; genus Arthrobacter; species Arthrobacter sulfonylureivorans. The sequence continues at coordinate 1,315,631 of NZ_CP093326.1, read as the reverse complement.
TTTCCGGCGTCGCCGTAGAACACCCCTGGACCGATCACAATGCCCAGTTCGGCAAAGCGGCCCACCGTTGTCCACGTATCTTCACCGGCAGTTCCCCAGAGGTACAGCCCGGCCTCGGAATGGTGGATTGTCAGGCCAAACTTCTCCAGCGCCGGCAACAGGCGCTCCCGCCGGCCCCGGTACAGGTTCTTTTGCTCCTGCACGTGCGCATCGTCCTGCAGCGCCGCCCGCATCGCGGCCTGCACCGGGAACGGCACGATCATGCCCGCGTGCTTGCGGCTGTTGATCAGGTTGGGCATCAGCTCCGGGTCGCCGGCCAGGAAAGCCGCCCGGTAGCCGGCGAGGTTCGATTGTTTGCTGAGCGAATAAGTGCACAGCAGGCCCTGGTGCGATCCCTGTGCCACCGCGGGATCCAGCACGCTGGGAACAATCTGTCCGCCGCGCGCGGTGTCCCAACTGCCCCAGCCCAGTTCCGCATAGCATTCGTCGGAGGCGACGACGGCGCCCAGCTTCCGGGCGTCCTCCACCAGGGCGCGCAGTTCGTCCTGGTCCCGGACAATGCCGGTGGGGTTCCCCGGCGAGTTGACCCACACCAGCTTCACCCGGCTTCTGGTCTCCGCATCCAAGTCCGCCAGGCTGTCGGCAGCCACCGGGGTGGCGCCGGCCAGGATGGCGCCCATGTCATACGTGGGATAGGCGACGACGGGCCGCACCACCACGTCGCCCGCGCCGAGCCCCAGCAGTGTGGGCAGCCAGGCGACAAGTTCCTTGGACCCGACGGTGGGCATGATCGCTTCCGGGTCCATGCCGGGCACATTGCGACGGCGGGCGAACCAGTCCGCTATCGCTTCACGCAGCTCGGCGGTGCCGTGCGTGGTCGGATAGCCCGGCGCGTCGGCGGCGGCGGTCAATGCCTCGCGGATGACGGCCGGGGTGGGGTCAACCGGCGTGCCGATGGACAGATTCACCGCGCCGCCGGGGTGCTCTGCCGCCTTCTGCGCATAGGGCGCCATGGCATCCCACGGGTACTCCGGCAGTTGCAGGCCGAAAGAACTCATCGAGTTCAGTCTTGGTTCTGCGGCGGCAGCGCAGCGATCAGCGGGTGGTCCTTGTGTGTGTTGCCCAGCTTGGCAGCACCGCCCGGGGAGCCCAGGTCGTCGAAGAACTCCACGTTCGCCTTGTAGTAGTCGGCCCACTCCTCGGGAGTGTCATCCTCGTAGTAGATTGCTTCCACCGGGCACACCGGTTCGCACGCACCGCAGTCGACGCATTCATCCGGATGGATGTAGAGGGACCGTTCACCTTCATAGATACAGTCCACGGGGCATTCTTCAATACATGCCTTGTCTTTTACATCCACGCACGGCTGTGCGATTACGTACGTCACGTCCGTCAGCACCTTTCTGAACAGTTAGCCCAAGCGTATCGCTTGGGACCATTATCTCCCCAGCCGGAGGCCGCACCCCTAGGATGGTCACGTGATACCCGCTACTCCTTCAGCTCCTGTCTCGTTTCTGGCCTCGGCCGCGCCCGGAACGCGGGTGGTGGTCCGCTACCGGATAGAGGGCGGGTTGACGGACGCGCTCGGCGAACTGCTGGCCGCGGATGCCGAGACCTGCACGGTCAGGACGGCGCGGCGCGGCGACGTCGTTGTTCAGTTGTCCGCAGTGACGGCAGCCAAGCAGGTTCCGCCCGCACCGCCGCGGCGCGGTCCGCGGGCAGGCCGTCTACCCTCGTAGCTGTCCGAGCACCGCATGGCCAGCTGGCCGATCTGGACCCCGGATTGGCTGATGGTTTGGGGGCGGACGGAAGGCGGCGGCGTTCGTGTCCCGCTATAACGACGGCGGTGCTTCCGTCAACGCGGAAGATTCGGCTTCCGCGGTGGCGTCGACAGCATGCGGGGCGCCAGGCTCGATCACTCCGTCAATGTGTCGGTCAGCGATTGGGGAACATCAATCATTCTGCCGATGGTGACGTATGCTGGATTCATGCCTACGGATCAGGACCTGCAAGCCACCGGGCGGGCGCTCAGCTCGCCGGTCAGGCTGCGTATTCTCCGGCTCTGCCTGCACCGGTCCCGGACCAACAAGGAGCTTGCGGAGCTGCTCGGCCTGAATCCCGCTACGTCGCTGCACCATGTGCGCACGCTGCTCAATACCGGCTTCCTGGAGGCCGAAGAACCGCGCAAGGGCAACCGGGGCGCCAAGGAAGTCCCCTACCGCGCCACCCGGATGTCCTGGGGCGCCAAGATGCCGGACGCGGCACCCGTGTTGGTGGAGACCTTCCTGCAGGAGATCGAGGGCCTGGCCCCGGATGAGATCGAAACGACGCGGATGGGCATCAAGCTCAACGACGCGCACCGCAAGGAGATGCTGGCGAAGATCCGCGCAATCTTTGAGGAATACGCAATGTTACCCGCCGACGAGGACGGAACCGCAACCTCAATCTTCCTGGCCCACCATCTGGACCAAACGGCCAACTGACACCCTCCCGACCGCGGACGGATGAGGCCTCGGCCGGACGGAATCAGGCTTTCGCCCGCCGCGGTTTGAGTGCCCAGATGCAGACCAGCATCGCCGCCAGCGTGGCCGGGACCAGCCCGATCATCCAGATCCGGCCGGCCACGGCAATCGGCAATTCCACCGCAGCAGACGTCCCCGTGACAATCAGAGGCTCGGTTCCCGGAGCCAAGGCCATCAGGCCAACCAGGACGTACGCGAGAACACCGGTCAGCCCGGCTACCAGCACATTGCGCGCCTTGAGCCCGGCCCAAACCATCACCGCCAGGGCGAACAGCAGAGCCGCCGCGGCTCCCCACGGATAGCTGGCGTCCGCTGCATAGAGAATCTGTGAGTGCAGGGCCGTCCCAGCGACCGCCGTCACCACCGCGCCGAAGACAGCGGCGCCCCAGCCCTGGAAAGGCGGACGACGCCGTCGTGCTTCACGCCGTTCCGGCTCCTGGCCAGGTTGGTTAAAAGCGGAAGGCAACCCGCCGTGGTCTCCGGCGGGTTGCCTCTGCTCTGTCATACGGTCCAGTTTATGCCCTGGCGCGCGCACGGGCGGCCTTGAGCCGCTCGTTGGCGTCCAGGACCAGCTTCCGGATGCGGATCGACTCCGGAGTGACCTCCACGCACTCGTCCTCGCGGGCGAACTCGAGGGACTCTTCCAGCGTGAGGTTCCGCGGCGGAGTGAGGTTCTCGAAGCTGTCGGAGGAAGCGGCACGCATGTTGGTGAGCTTCTTTTCCTTGGTAATGTTCACGTCCATGTCATCCGCGCGCGAGTTCTCGCCGACGATCATGCCTTCGTAGACCTCCGAGGTGGGCTGCACGAAGAAGGAACCGCGTTCCTGCAGGTTGATCATCGCGAACGGGGTGACCACGCCGGCCCGGTCGGCCACCATCGAGCCGTTGGTGCGGTACTCGATCGGCCCGGCCCACGGCTCGTAGCCCTCGGAGATGGACGCGGCGATGCCGGCGCCCCGGGTTTCGGTCATGAACCGGGTGCGGAAACCAATCAGGCCGCGGGCCGGAACAATGAATTCCATCCGGACCCAGCCGGTGCCGTGGTTGGCCATGTTGACCATCCGGCCCTTGCGGGCGGCCAGCAGCTGGGTGACGGCGCCGAGGTACTCCTCGGGCACGTCGATGGTCATGTGCTCCATCGGTTCGTGGACCTTGCCGTCGATGGTCTTGGTGACCACCTGGGGCTTGCCCACGGTCAGCTCGAAGCCTTCGCGGCGCATCTGCTCCACCAGGATGGCCAGTGCCAGCTCGCCGCGGCCCTGGACTTCCCAGGCGTCCGGGCGCTCGGTCGGCAGCACCTTCAGCGAGACGTTGCCCACCAGCTCCTTGTCCAACCGGTCCTTGACCTGGCGGGCGGTCACCTTGGCGCCCTTGACCCTACCGGCCAGCGGCGAGGTGTTGATGCCGATGGTCATCGAGATGGCCGGATCGTCCACCTTGATGAGCGGCAGCGGCTGCGGGTTCTCGGCGTCGGTCAGGGTTTCACCGATGGTGATTTCCTCAATGCCGGCGACGGCGACAATCTCGCCCGGGCCGGCCGATTCTGCGGGAACACGGGTCAGTCCCTTGGTGGCCAGCAGTTCGGAGATCCGAACGTTCTTCAACTGGCCGTCCTGGCGGGCCCAGGCCACGGTCTGGCCCTTCTGCAGGGTGCCGTTGTAGATGCGCAGCAGCGCCAGGCGGCCCAGGAAGGGGGAAGCGTCAAGGTTGGTCACGTGGGCCTGCAGCACGCCGTCCGGGTTGTAGGACGGGGCGGGGACGTGCTCCATGATGGTGGCGAACAGCGGCTCCAGGTCCTCGTCCTCCGGCAGCGTGCCATCGGCGGGCTGGGTCAGCGAGGCGCGGCCGGCCTTGCCGGAGGCGTAGACCACGGGAACGTTGAGGACGGCGTCCAGATCCAGGTCCGGAACTTCGTCGGCCAAGTCGGAGGCCAGGCCCAGCAGCAGATCCATCCCCTCGGCAACGACGGCGTCAATCCGTGCGTCCGGACGGTCGGTCTTGTTGACCACCAGGATGACGGGGAGCTTGGCGGCCAGCGCCTTGCGCAGTACAAAACGGGTCTGCGGCAGCGGGCCCTCGGAAGCATCAACCAGCAGGACCACGCCGTCCACCATGGACAGGCCTCGCTCCACCTCGCCGCCGAAGTCGGCGTGGCCCGGGGTGTCGATCACGCTGATGGTGATCGTCTCGCCTTGGGCGGCCGGGCCGGAGTAGAACACGGTGGTGTTCTTGGCCAGGATGGTAATGCCCTTTTCACGTTCCAGTTCCCCGGAGTCCATGACGCGCTCTTCGGTTTCGCCGTGGCTGGAGAAGGCACCTGTGTGCTTCAGCATGGCGTCCACGAGGGTGGTCTTCCCGTGGTCGACGTGGGCTACGATGGCGACGTTGCGAAGGTCGCTGCGAACGGCGCTCTGCGTCGATGCGGTGGTTTCAGACATGCGGGATTACTCTTCCGTGGATTACATGGAACCTGGGCCTAATATCGGACAGCCAGCGCCGTGCCCGGATGCGGGTAGGCACTCCATTGTAATCCGCCGTGCCACTGATGGCCTAACGGAGACCGGAGCCGTAGCCGATCACGGTGCCAAAAATCAGCGTCGGGCGCCGGAGGTCAGGCACCGTACCCGCGCAGGAACAACGCCAAGCTCAGTGCCAGGCGCTCGATTTCCGCCGGGTCCACGCTTTCGTTCGGTGCGTGAATCAGCGCGAGCGGCTCCTCCACTCCCATCAGGATGATCTCCGCTTCCGGATACGTGTCTGCGAGCACATTGCACAGCGGGATGGATCCTCCCTGCCCGAGCATGGTCATCGGCGTGCCGTACGCCTCCTGCATTGCAGCGCCCATCGCCCGGAACCCCGGTCCGTCGACGGACGCCTCGAACGGCGAGCCGATCGCTTCGGTGCGCACGTCGACGTCCACACCCCAGGGGGCATTGCCACGCAACTGCGCGACCAGCGCGTCGTGGGCCTCGTTCGCCTCGGTACCTGGCGGTATCCGGAGGTTGAGACGGGCGGCGGCGCGCGGCACGATCGCGGCCGATGAGCCAGTCACGGGAGGGCAGTCGATGCCCAGCACCGTCACGGCGGGGCGCGCCCACAGCATGTCCGAGACAGTTCCGTCGCCGAGCAGTTCCACTCCATCTAGCACGCCGGCGTCGGTACGGAATTGCTCGGACGGATAAGGCCCGCCCTGCCATGTCCGTGTCGCGTCGAGTCCCGCGATCGTCGTGTTGCCCTTCTCATCGCGGAGGTCAGCGAGCATTTCGATGAGGGCCGCCAGCGCGTCGGGTGCCGGTCCACCGAACATGCCCGAGTGCAGCTCGGAGGCGAGCGCCTGCACGGTGACGACCACGTTCGCCATGCCGCGCAGGCTGACGGTCGCGGCGGGCCGACCGACCGCGGCGTTGCCGGTGTCGCACACCAGGATGGTGTCCGCCCGCAGCACATCGGGATTGGCTTCCACGAAGGCCTCAAGCCCACCCGTCCCCTGCTCCTCGGAACCCTCGACGACGAGTTTCAGGTTCACGGGAATGTCGTCGCCGAGCGCTCGCAGCGCAAGCAGGTGCATGACGATGTTGCCTTTGCAGTCTGCTGCCCCGCGTCCGTACCAGCGGCCGTCGGCCTCGGTGAGCTCGAACGGGGGCGTGCGCCACGCGGACTCATCGAGCGGCGGCTGCACGTCATAGTGCGCGTACAACAACACCGTCGGGGCATCCGGGTCGGCGGCGATGCGCCGCCCTACGACCGCTTGGCTGCCATCGGGGGTGAGTTCAAGACGTGCGTCCGCGAAGCCGAGTTCGGTGAACTTATCGCGCACCCACCCCGCCGCCCTCGTGCATTCCTCGGGCGGGAACTGGCGCGGATCGGCCACCGACGGTATGGCCACGATCTCGGAGAGCTCCGCGCGCACAGCCGGCATCAGCTCGCTGACGCGAGTACGTAGGTCCACCTTCGTCATCCGTTCGCCGAGTCGGTCGTATTAAGGCTGTCGACGAACTGCTGGAACTCCTTCAGCTCATCGGGGCAATAGACCTTGATGATCGCCAGCTGCCCCCGGAAGACGGCGTTGTCTACCAAGACCGGGCGGATGCCCGGCCCGCTTGCACCGTTCGTGAGCAGTCCGTAAAGCGTCGAGCGGCTGAGTGCCCGGTTGGGGTCTGCGCAAACGGCGCCGCCGTCGTCGCCGAGCACACGGGCCACTACCTCCGGCGAGGGCGCAGCCGTCGCGCCGGCGTCTTGGAGTACTTGAACAAGTTCGGTAGCTTTCTCCTCAGCCCGCTGGCTCTCGCGTGCGGTGCTGAACGCAATCACCGCCCATACGGCGAGGATCACCAGCACGACCGTCACGACGACGTACAGCACCGACCGGTGGCGAGGGCTCTGTTGCTCGGCTCCTGTGCTCATTGCTCCGCCTCCTCCGACTCACTAGCGACATCCGGCAACTTCCACGACGGCTTCCGGAACCGGTAGAACAGCCAGGGTATGAGCAGCCCGAGGCCGAGCGCCCCGCCGGCGACGATCACGAAGTAGACCCACGGGTTGCCGCCGCCGAACTGCGACGGCGGGATGAACCCGACGAGCAGAGCGGCGAGCGAGGCCGCGAAGCCGACTCCGCACAGGCTGATAAGCATCGGGGCGCGGTACCCGCGCGGGTGGTCCGGGTGGCTACGCCGCAGGCGCACGGCTGCCACGAACATGAGCAGGTACATGATCAGGTACACCTGCGTGGTGATCACCGAGAAGATCCAGTATGCGCTCGATACGTTAGGGATAAGCGCGTAGCCGAGGGCGATCACCGTGGTGACGAGCCCCTGCGTCACGAGGAGGTTCTGCTGCACGCCGTTCTTGTTCAGCTTCTGCAGGAAGGGGGGAAGATACCCCTCTTGGCGCGAGATGAGCAGCAGGCCCTTCGAGGGCCCGGCGAGCCAAGTCAGCATGCCACCGAGCGAGGCAGCTACCAGCGCGATCCCGATGATCGGGGTGAGCCATTGCCAGCTGAACACGGCGAGCACCGCGTCGAACGCCTGCATGACCCCCGCGGTGAGCGAGAGTTGATCTGCCGGCACGATCCAGCTGATGGCCAGCGCCGGCAGGATGAAGATCAGCAGCACCAGGCCCATCGAGAGGAAGATCGCCTTCGGGAACTCCTTGTCGGGCTTGCGCAACGACGACACGTGCACGGCGTTCATCTCCATGCCGCTGTACGACAGGAAGTTGTTGACGATAAGCACAAGGCTCGCGAGGCCGGCCCACTGGGGGAAGAAGTTGGCTGCGGTCATGGGCGCCGCAGACGGGTTTCCCTGGCCAAGGTAGACGGCGCCGAGGACCACCAGCAGGGTACCGGGAATCAGCGTTCCGATGATCAGGCCGGCGCCGGCAAGGCCGGCGACGCCCTTGGTGCCTCGCGACGAGATGAACACGCCGGACCAGTAGCAGACCATGATCACCAGCGCGGTCCAGACGCCGTTGCTCGCGAGGTCGGGGTTGATCACGTAGGCGAGCGTTGACGCGACGAACCCGAGAAGGGTCGGATAGTAGAAGATGGTCATCGCGAACTGGCACCAGACGGCGAGGAAGCCCATCGGCTTCGAGATGCCGGTGGCCACCCAGTTGTAGACGCCGCCCTTCCACCCCGATGCCAGCTCCGCCGAGACCAGCGAGGTCGGCAGCAGGAAGACGATGGCCGGCACAAGGTACAGGAAGACCGCTGCCAGCCCGTACACCGCCATGGTCGGCGCGGGCCTGAGACTCGCCACCGAGGCCGTGGTCATCAGCGCGAGCGCGACCCACGAGATGTAGGCGACGGCGGGAGGCTTGGCGCCGGGCGTGCCCGAAGCGCCGACGCGGCCGGCAGAGGAGCCTGCGGTGCTCATCAAGACCTCCTCGGCCGGGGCATCGCGGTCCGGAGCCTTGCGGTCCCGTGAGGATCCGATCTCAACCGCTCCATGGTGTCCACCTCCAGGTAAACCACCTCGACGATGCCCCCACGTTCACCCCTGTTGATCACCGGTGACGTCGAGGTACCGATCTGATGCTCAGGATCGTCCCAGAACCTTCGCTCGTCCGGCATCGCCCGACCGGGGTGATCTCTTCCGCGTTGGATACCAGCGGAAGGGCAGATGAGGCTTCCTGCGGTGTGGCCGGCGAGCCCCAAACGCGCCGGCGATGCCTCCTGGCCGGTCTTCAGCGGCACCGGTGCCCCGCTCCGCCCGCGATGGGTCAATGTAGCTACTCATGTACTAGGGGTTCTCACCCAATACGGATGATGCGTCTACCAAGCGGCGCGTGGTCGACTCATGGGAGTCAACCCGCTCGAAAGTCACGAGGGCGCAAGCTACAAGATCGCGGCACGGCAATGAACGACAAAGGGCCGGCAACGGCCGATGCTCCGAAGAAGCCGATGACGGTACTCCAGGCCTCCTTCATCGGTGTTGGCGCCATGGTCGGCGCGGGGATATTCGCGTTGCTGGGTGCCGCCGGTGCCGTCGCGGGCCCGGCGGTATGGCTGTCGTTCCTCATCGCTGGCGCGATCTGTGCACTGCAGGGGTACTCGTTCGCCAGGCTCGGTTCGAGCTACCCTTCCTCGGGCGGGATGCTCACCTACCTCGCGAAGGGATTTGGCGAAGGCCACATCACGGGCATCGTGTCGTGGTTGTTCTACATGACGGGTGCGATTGTCGCTGCGATGGTGGCGACCTCCTTCGGAGGATACGCGAGCGCCGTCGTGGCGAACGACAACCCCGGGTGGGCGGTCGCCTTCGCAGTCGGGCTCGTCATCGTCATGACCTTGCTCAACATCGTCGGGTCCACCGCGGTGGCGAGAGTGCAATCGCTCATCGTCAAGGTCGTGTTGGCGATCCTCAGCCTGTTCGCGATTGTGACAATCATGAACTGGGACCCCTCGTTGCTGAACCCTGCTGGATACCCGGGTCTCCGCGAGATCATTTCGAGTGTCGCCCTGACGTTCTTCGCGTTCCTCGGGTTCGGCGTCATCACGTTCACGGCGAAGGATCTTCCCCATCCCGTCCGGCAGCTCCCTCGGGCCATTTATCTTGCCCTGGCGATTGCTACCACCGTCTATGTAGCGGTGTCGCTGGGCGTGTTCGGAACACTCACTGCCGACCAGGTCGTCGAGTACGGCGCGACGGCCATGGCGGAGGCAGCAAAGCCGACGCTGGGCCAGGCGGGTTACGTCCTGATGGTGATCACCGCGTTGTTCTCCACGGCTGGCGCGGTGAATGCGAGCCTCTACCCGTCGACCGGGATGACTCGTCACCTGGCTGAGACCGGGCAGTTCCCCCGTGCATTCGGCCGTCAGATCGGCCGCCGCGCACCGGTCGGCCTGGTGGTCATGGCCCTGCTCACGATCTTCATGATCACCGCGCTCGACCTGAACAGCATCGCCTCGCTCGGCAGCGCGGTCGCACTCCTGATTTTCTCCGCGGTCACGGCCTCCCATTTCAAGACCTATCGAGAAACGCACGCGAGCTTGATCGTGCTCGTCGTTGCCCTTGTCGCCACCTTGGGCACACTCGTCGTCTTCACCATGACGACACTGGTTGACGAGCCGAAGACCGTGATCGCCTTCGTGGTCATCCTCTCCGCAGCGTGCTTGCTGGAATTCGTCTGGACAGGCGTCCGGGACCGCGGGAGTCCACGCCCGGCTTCAGGCGACCAGGCGGACTCCCGTTAGTTCCCCGGCTTCCAGTGCCCTAGGGCCGCTGTCAGGCCAGCTCGCCTAGCTTGGCCTTCCAGAACAGACGCCAGTGATCGAGCTGCTCGACCGACTCCAGCCGTTCATGCTGTAGGCCCACGGAGGCCTTGCCTGCGGCCTTCTCGTAGATGTGCACATTGACCCGGGAACCGTCCGCCAAACCGCAACGCCAGTAGCGCCATTTCGCGGTATCACTCAACTCGGGCCCCCGGGTCACCGCAATGCCCGAGAATTCCTCGGCGCCGCCGACCACGGCAACCCACTTATCCCGCGCCTGGTCCATGCTGCCGCGTACCGTCTTGCTCACCGAGGCCTGGAACTCGCCGTCGCAGTCCTGGCCCGGCTGGCGCCGGCCGATCTGCTGCTCGAAGGCCACTGTCGCCGATTGTGCCCACCAGCCCTCGGCCAAACCGGACTCATTCAAGGCCTGGGCAATCTCCTTGTGGCTGAGCGTTGTGGCGTCGATGCCGGCCAGGAAGTCCTCGACCTTGGACCAGCTGACGCCGATGCCGTTTTCGATCGCCTCGATGTTCATGCTGCGAACCACTGACACTCCTGATGTGAAAGATAACCCGGCCGGTGCGCTCAACTGACCGCACCGGCCGGGTTCGGGCTGAACCTCTGCCCGTCATTTCATCATGGGCAGGGGCGCAACACTATGGATGGCAGAATTCCAAGGTGACTCAGTCGCCGGCAGCCAGCAGCAGGGCCCGCAGCTCGCGGCGTTCGCGCTGCTTCTCGGGATCGGGCAACGGCACGGCCGCCAGCAGCCGCTGGGTGTACAGTTCCTGCGGGTTGCGCAGAATCTCGTCCCGGGTGCCCTGCTCAACGATCCGGCCGTGCCGCATGACGCAAATACGGTCGGCCAGCACGTCGATGACGGCCAGATCATGCGTGACGAACAGGCAGGCGAACCCCAGTTCCTGCTGCAGATTTTGGAACAGCTCCAGCACCGTGGCCTGGACCGACACGTCCAGTGCGGAAGTGGGTTCGTCCGCCACCATCAGCTTGGGCTCCAGCGACAGTGCCCGGGCGATGCCCACGCGTTGCTTCTGGCCGCCGGAGAGTTCGTGCGGATAACGGTTGCGGTAGGCGCGCGGCAGCTCCACCTGATCCAACAGCGCCTCGATCCTCCGCTGCAGGGCGGCCCCCTTGGCGACGCCGGCCAAGTACATGGGTTCGCCAATGCTCTCGCCAATCGGCAGCCGAGGGTTCAGCGAGGACGACGGGTCCTGGAACACCATGCCCACCTGGCGGCGCAGCGCGTGCAGCTGTTTGGGCCGCGCACCGGCGATTTCCTGCCCGACCACGCGCAGCGAGCCCTCCGCGACGGGCAGCAGCCCGACGGCGGCGCGCCCGATGGTCGTTTTGCCCGAGCCGGACTCCCCCACCAGACCAACAACCTGGCCAGGGTAGATGGACAGGTTGGCGCCTTCCACCGCCCGGAAAGCCGGGACGCGCCCCTGCTTGGGGTATTCGATGGCCACGTTGGACAGTTCGAGCACGGCTTCGCCCCTGGCCACTTCGTGACGTGACTGTGCCAGGGCTTCGGCGTTCTCGCGTTCGCGCCGTTGCAGCTCGGTCTCGTTGATGCTGAGTGAGGCGCCGGTCGCCGCGGCCAAGGCCGCTGTAATATCCACTTCGGCGTCGTCGACTGAGCCTCCGCCCAAGTGGGGCACGGCGGCCAGCAGGGACTGTGTGTACTCGTGCTGAGGATTGTTGAAAATCTCCACCGCGGTTCCGGTCTCCACGATGCGGCCGCGGCGCATGACGGCGATCTTGTCCGCCAAGTCGGCCACCACGCCCATGTCGTGCGTGATCAATACAATCGCACTGTCCAGCTTGTTGCGCAGGTTGCGCATCAGGTCCAGGATCTCGGCCTGTACGGTGACGTCCAAGGCGGTGGTGGGTTCATCGGCGATCAGCAGTTTGGGATCGCAGGAGAGCGACTGGGCGATCATGGCGCGCTGCCGCTGGCCGCCGGAAAGCTGGTGCGGGTAGGACCGGAAGGCCTTCTCCGGGTCGGGCAGCTCGACCAGCTCCAGCATCCGCAGCGCCCGCTGCTTGGCTTCCTCCGGCGAGATGGCGTTGTGCAGCCGCAGCGTTTCCACAATCTGGAACCCGATCGTGTACACGGGGTTCATCGCCGTCATCGGTTCCTGGAAAATCACGGCGACGTCGTTGCCGCGGACTTGCCGGAGCCTGGAGCTGCTCAGTCCCAGGATCTCGCGTCCGTTGAGCTTCACGCTCCCCGTGGCGCGGCTGTTGGACGGCAACAGGCCCAGCAACGCCATGGAACTGGCGCTCTTGCCGGAACCGGATTCGCCCACGATGGCGAGGACCTCGCCTGCCTTGACGTCGTAGGTGAGGTTGATCGCGGCCGGCACCCATTCCTTGTCCACGCCGAAGTCCACGCTGAGGTTGGTGACCTCCAGGACGGGGGCTGAACCGCGAGCCGTCTCCACGCTTCCTACCGGCAGCGTCGGATCAATGATTTCGGTCATAGCTGGTCTTTCCCTTCCAACCTGTCGCAGTTGGTTGATGCTAGTGGAGAACTGGTGGCCAGTCCTGAAACTATGGGGGCATGACAACGTCTGCTGCTGCCAGCTCCACGGTCTTCCGTCCGCGCTCCGCGATCTGGTTCACCGGCGTGGTCTGGGCGATCGTGGCGGTCAGCTTGGTGTCCTCGGTGCTGACCCACGGGCCGGACAGCCTGCTCGGCTCCTGGCCGCTGCTGACCGTCGCTTACGTGACGTGGTGGCTGGCCTGGTACCCCGCCGTCGTGATCGGCGAAGACGGGGTGGTGCTGCGCAACCCAGTCCGGACAATCTCCGTGCCCTGGAACGCCTTGGTAACGGTGGACACCAAGTACGCGCTGACCCTGGTTACCCCGCGCGGGAAGTACAGCGCGTGGGCCGCTCCCGCTCCCGGGATGTTTGGCGTCCACCGCGCTCGCACCGATCATGTCCAGGGTCTGCCGGAGACCACGTACGGGCCGGCGCAGTCGATCCGTCCCGGCGATCTCGCAAATTCCGATTCGGGGGCGGCGGCCTACTACGTCCGGAAGCGCTGGGCGGAACTCCTGGCCGCGGACAGGATCAGCATCGGCGACGCGGACGGCGTCCCGGTGGGCCGGACTCCCAATTGGGCCGTGCTCGTCGCAGGAGCCGTGCTGGTAGTGCTCAGCCTCGTGACGCTGGCCCGCTGAGCGGTACCGCGTCTGGCCGGGAAGGCGTCGGGCGCGCATCTTAGACGCCCGTCGTCGAAGTGGTTCCGGTCTCGGAGTGCGCGGAAACCGCAGCCGCCTTCGCTCTCTTGGCATTGAACTTCTTTTGCCGGGGGTCGAAGGCGTCGCGCAGCCCGTCGCCGATGAAGTTGATGCACAGGCAAATGGCCACGATGAACATACCCGGCCACCAAAACAGCCAGGGACGGGTTTGGAACGCTTCCTGGTTCTGGCTGATCAGCAAGCCCAGCGACACGTCCGGCGCCTTAACCCCCATCCCGATGTAGGACAGGCTGGTCTCCAGCAGGATCGCCGCAGACATGCTCAGGGTTACCGAGACGATGATGACGCCGACGGCGTTCGGCAGGATGTGCTTGAAGATGATGCGCGCACTGGATGCGCCGGCGATCCGTGCAGCGTCGACGAATTCCCGCTCACGCAGGGACAGGAATTCGGCGCGCACCAGACGGGCCAGCCCGGTCCAAACGACGGCGCCCACGAACAGGCCCAGGAAGTATGGCTGAACGTCGGCGCCTACGGCGCGACCAGCCACCTGACCCATCACGGCCGCGATGATGATCAGCGGGATCACGATGACAACGTCGGTCAGCCGCATCAGCACGGCTTCAATCCAGCCGCGGAAGTAGCCCGACAATGCCCCTACCACGACGCCGATGGTCCCGCCTACCAGGCCGATGAGGAACATGACGGCGACCGAGATCTGGACACCGCGCATGGTCTGGGCAAAGGTGTCGCGGCCCAACCGGTCCTGGCCGAACGGGTGCTCGCCGAGGCTCAAGGGGAAAAGCTGCAGCGTGGGTCGGCCGCCATTGACCAGGTCGTTGACCCCGTTGTGCGTGTACTTCCACCAGCCCGGCAGGCCGAACATTCCGCTCGATGAATAGGCGATCAGCAGGATCAAGGCGAAAACCACCAAGCTGATCACGGCGGCGGTATTACCGAGGAAGCGCCGGCGGACAATCTGGCCCTGGCTCAGGCCCTCTTTGTTCTCGTCGGTTGCGGCTACAGGCTTCGTTGACGTAGTGCTCATGCCTTTACCCTCACTCGCGGATCAAGCGCGGAGTAAACCAGGTCCGCGACTAGGTTGAAAGCCAAAGCCAGAACGCCGGTGATCAGGAAGACTCCCATCACCGGATTGGGATCGGTCCGATCCAAGGCCTGGACGAATAGTTGGCCCATGCCGGCAAACGCGAACACCTGCTCGGTAATCACGGCACCGCCAATCAAAGCGCCGATGTCGAAAGCGACGATCGTGGCGATCGGGATCAGCGCGTTGCGGAAGGCGTGGCGCATGACCACGGTCCTCTCGTTCAAGCCCTTGGCCCTCGCGGTGCGGATATAGTCCATGTTCATGATTTCCAGCATGGAGGAGCGTGCGTAGCGGCTGTAGGACGCCAACGAGATCAGCAGCAGTGCCACGGTCGGCAGCAGCAGGTGGGTGAAGGTATCCAGCCCATGGACCCAGAAGTCTCCCTGCAGATTCGGCGTCTCGGAGCCGATGGTGGCAATGGGCCGGCCGTTGATTCTGCCGTTGTTGAAGTACGCGGGCCAGGCCTGCATATACCGGTCCAGCAGGATGAGGCCGCCGACCAGGAACGCGGTCATCGCTGCGGCGTTCATGTTCTGGCGGCGGTCGTAGCCGCCCATCAGCCAGCCGACAGCCAGTCCGACCAAGACGGTGGCAAGGGCCAGCAAGAAGATCATCAGCCCAGTGGCCTGCGCCAGGAGTTCTTGGATGGGGAAGTAAATGACGGTGCCGATACCCACGGTGATCAGCGCAGCGTAAAGGGCCCTGCGGTTCTTCAGGCCGGCGGCCAGCAAGGTAATGCCGAAGGCGATCGCTACGCCGCAGATAACGATGACGACCAAGCCGAGCCCCGGTGTCTTGAACCACTGGGTCACGGACAGCCCCCACATCACCGCGGCGGCCAGCAGGAAGCCTATGCCTGCGCTACCCAGTTTCCTCAGGTAGCTTCCCTTGGCACAGACGAACCACACCGCGGCACTGACGACTCCAATGATCAGAATCGATGAAACCGGAATATGCGGATCCCTGAGGAAATTGTTGAAGCCGATGGCGCCGAATTCCTTCAGCAGCACAGCGACCCAGAACACCGGAAGCGAAAAGAAGAGGAACGCCATGAAGGTCACGCCGTAGTCCAGCCCGCTGTATTGGCGCAGTGCCGTGACGATGCCGAGCGAAACGCCGATGACGATGGCGAGCACAGCCGAAGCTGTCACCAGCAGAATCGTCATTCCCATGGCCCGGCCCAGGGCCTCGGTGACCGGTTGGCCGTTCAGCGCATAACCCAAATCGCACTGTCCGACGAAGGGAACGACGCACTTGGCCGCGCCGGCCAGCCAGCCGAAGTACCGGATCGGGGCCGGCGTGCCGAGGTCCAGCAACGCGATCCGCTGTTGGATCAGCTGCTCTTTGTTGGGTGAATTGCTTTCGCGCAGGTCATGGAGGGGGTCACCTGACAGGGCTGTCAATTGGTAGACCAGGAAGGAGGCACCCAGGAGAATAAGCACGGCAGTAAAAAGCCGCCGCACAATGTAGGTCACCATAGCGTTTTTCAACCTCGCTGATGTGGTTCTGGAAGTCTTGTGGATCCCTCGGTGTCACAAATGAGCGTAATGCAGTCGCAGGCTGACGACTATTGGGAAAACCCAACGACTTGTGGCAGGAAATGGATCATAAAAGCTGCAAGACGTCGGGACCGAGGTATTCAGGGTCCCGACGCCTTGCATGCTTTTGCCTAGGATCAGGCTTGAAGGTTACTTAACCTTCCACTCCCAGAAGTTCCAGAAGACGCCTGTCTGGTTCGGCTGGTATTTCACACCCTCGATGCGGTCGCTGTTGTAAGCATCAAGGCCCACGGACTGGAACAGCGGGAGCCCGTAGAAGGAATCCCAGACATGCTTGTCGATCTGCGTGACGAGCTTGTCCTGTTCCACCGAGTCGGTGGTCACGATCAACTCGTCCATCAGCTTATCGGCTGCCGGTTCCGAGAAGCCGTTGAAGTTGGAGCCGGCATCGGTCTTGAAGATCTGCGGAACGCCGGAGACACCCACACCAGGCGAGGTCCAGCCGAAGATCGTCGCGTCGTAGGTTCCGTTGCCCAGCGCAGCACCCCAGTCGGAGGCACCCAGGCCGCCGTCGACAATCTTGAAGCCTGCCTTCTCAGCGGACTCCTGGATCAGCGCATAGGCGTCGGCACGGTTGGGGTTGTCCTTGTTGTACATGATCCGGACTTCCGGAGTGGCGCCTGCAAGGAGCTCCTTGGCACCCTCGATGTCCGCTTCCTTGTAGTCCCCGGAGCCGTTGCTGGCAGCGGAGGCCTCGTACGCATCCTGGGCCGGCACGAAGAACTGCGAATCCAGCGGTGCGGCGTCGGCCTTGAGCGGCTTCACGATCCGGTCAACAATGGCCTGGCGGGGAATGGCCTTCATGAAGGCCTCGCGGACGTTCGCTTCCTTGAACACACCCTTGTAGTTGAGGTCGATGTGGTCGTAGGCGAGCTGGTCCTCGACGTCCACGGTGACGCCCTCGATGCCTTGCAGCAGTTCGACGGTGTCTGCCGAAGGCTGCGGGGCGATGATGTCCACCTCGCCGTTCTTCAGGGCGCTGACCTGGTCCGGGGCGGCACCGATGAAGCGGATGGTCACTTCATCAACTGCCGGCTTCGGCCCGAAGGTGTAGGACTCGTTGCGAACCAGGGTGATCGACTGATCCGGAGTGATCGAGTCAACGACGAACGGTCCGCTGGAAAGGTATAGCGACTCATCGGTCGGCAGCGATTTCGTATCGAAGCCCGTATTCCAGAAATCGGCGACGGCCTTCAGGTCCTTGTTCTCCTTGGCCGGCTCGTCGGGGTTTCCACGCTTCAGGCCCTGGATGATGTCGACGAGCGCCTGCTCATCGGCCAAGCCGGCCTTTTCGGCCAGAACGTGGGCCGGAAGGCCGATGCCGCCGTCGTTGAGTCCGCCGAAAGCGATCTCCCAGTCGGCGAACGGCTTGGAGTACGTCAGGGTGATCGACCGGCCGTCATCGCTGACCTCGGGGATCTCAGTCAGTCCCAGCCCGCTGGTATCGCCGGCGAAGTCGAAGTAGTTCGTTCCGCTGGTGACGTTGCCTTCCTCGTCCGTCTTGGCGTCGTTGGCATAGCCCGATTCGACCAACCAGTTCAGCAGCAGGTCTCCGGCGTCAACAGCATTGCCGTCCGACCACTTCGCGCCTTCGTTCACGGTGTACTTCACCACGAGCGGGTCATCCGAGACCTTCTCGTACGTGCCGAACTCTTCGTTCCGTACCACCTTGAGCTGATTGTCAACGTAGTAGAAACCACCATGCGTCATGTAGGCGATTTTGCCGTTGATGTCGACGTTGCCCGTGGCGGAATCCGAGTTGAATGAGCTGAAAGCATTGGTCTCAGCGACGCTGATTGAACCGCCGGCTGCGGCCGCGGTGGACTCGCCCGTGCCTTCGGGGGAATTTCCGCCGCCCGAAGTCGCGCAGGCGCTCAGGGCCAGGGCTGCAACAGCCGCGACACCGATAGCTTTGGAAGTACGTCCGAAACGCATTCCGCCTCCTTGTTTCTGTCTCTGAAAGGTCCCCGGCAGTGCTGCAGAGGACGGACATACACCCCGTCGCCTGAAGTTCAACGAGCTTCCCGCCGAACGTGGCATGTCTCACACGCATTAGAGCGTAAACCGGAACCCCCCGGGTTGGGTATAAAAACTTCGCTTCAGATCCGGTTGTTACCGAGATGCAACCTTAAAGCCTCGGCCCGTCTCCGCGGGAAACATGGCCGTCATCGTGACGCAACAACCGAAATAGCCCGGAAACACGGGGAACGAGGGCGTTTCGGCTGGTAATGCCGGGCCCGGAAGACAGTTGCCTGAGACAAACTTTAGTTATCGGCTGCTAACTGAACTCACCGGCTGCTGACGCCTTCGACCGGCGGCCTGCCGCCTATCCCTGGGCCGGACGGACGAGGGTCCTGCGGCCGGAGTCGAGGCGCCGGGTCCATCCCAGCGCGTCAAGGTGCTCCAGCAGCGGGACAGCAACGCGCCTGGTGGTGCCCAGGCTTTGGCGTGCCTCGCTGGTGGTGAAGGGCTGCGGCAGGCGCGCCAATTCGCGCATCGCCATGGCCGGTGCCTGTGGAAGCAGGACTACGCCGCCCGCCAACCGCAACAAGCGTCCGCTTCGCTGGGCTGCCGCAAGTTCGCGCTCCCCCAGTCCCAGATCCTTGAGGTCGTGGGCCTCCGGCGCGGCGAATGGTTGGGTGCTCAAGCCGCTCTCCACCGCGCGTACTGCCGCCTCTGCCGGGCCGAGGTCGCTGCGGGTTCCCGGGAGGCGAATGAATCCGCCGTCGTGCTCCAGACCCGCCTCCCGCACCACCGCGTCCAGCAATGCTTCGCCTTCCGGGCCCAGCAACTCCCGGGCGGCGCCGCGGGACAGGCCGGCCGACAACGGGTCCTTCTGCGCAAGTTCCTCGACCGAGAGCCGCAGCCGCCGCTGCCAGGCTTCGAAGACCGGCTGATGTACCCACCAGTGACCAAATGCCTGCACCTGGTCGGGGACCTTTCCGAGGGACGAAACACCCATCCGCCGCAATTGGCTCACGCGGACCGCACCGCGGCGGGCGACTTCGATCAGCGCGTCTCCATCGGGAGGCATGACCGCGAGGCTTTGCGCCCGCTTAGCGCTGTCGCCGCGGCGTTTGAGGGCCGGCGGGTCGACGTCGAGGATTTGCACCCCCGCCAACACCGTCCGGCTGTCCGTTGTTCGAAGCACCAGTCGATCCCCGAGCTCAAGCGGCAGTTGCCGATCGAAGGCGAGCCGAGCATGGTCGCCGTCGAACGAACGCAGCCGGCACGGGGCGGCGGCGGTGCCAATATGCGCGATCAGTTCACGCGGAACGTCGCCGAACGGCGTACCCATGGTCCGGCGCACATCGATCGTGTCCACAACCGGCCAGCTGTCCTCCGAGAGAAGGACGTCGCCACGGTGCACGGCATCAGCGGGCACACCAGAGCGCAGATTGACGGCCACCCGGTTGGTTGGACCGACCGAGGCAACCGCTTGATTGCGGCTGTGCAGAGCCCGCACAGACACCGTCCTGACGTCCCGATGGCCGTACATCCGCAAACGGTCTCCCTGGGTCAGGGTGCCCGCCGCCAGGGTCCCGGTGACCACTGTCCCGGCACCGCTGATGCTGAACGAACGGTCAATCCATAGGCGAACCCGGGCCGTGGGGTCGGGACGCGGTAGAGAATCCAGCATCTGGTCCAGTACACGGCGCAATTGATCGATTCCGGTCCCGGCAACCGCGGACACGGTGACCACCGGTGCGTTGTGCAGCCCGGTGCCGGCCAGCTCGGCGCGCACCCGCGCAAGAACCTCGCCGGCCCGATCCGGCGCGCGGTCACTGCGGGTCAGCACCACTACCCCATGACTGATGCCAAATGCGGCGATGGCGTCGCGGTGGTCGCTGGTTTGTGCCTGCCACCCTTCGTCGACGGCGACGACGAAACACACTGCCGGGACGGGTCCAAGTCCAGCCAGCATGTTTCCGAGGAACCGCTCGTGGCCGGGCACATCCACGAATGCCACGCCCTTGCCCGACGGCAGCCGCGTCCAGGCGAAACCGAGGTCGATGGTCAGGCCCCGGCGCCTTTCTTCGGCCCATCGGTCGGTCTCCATTCCGGTGAGCGCCCGAACCAGGGTGCTCTTACCGTGGTCGACGTGTCCGGCGGTGGCCACCACGAACATCTCAGGTGCCTGCGGCTCTCGGCCCGTCATGGACGTGCGCCAGTGCAGCACGAACGGCCGCAGCCAGCCGCTCGTCGTCGGCCTCCGGCACGCAGCGCAGGTCGATCAGGCAGGCGCCGCCGTGGACCCGTGGCAACACAACCGGGTCCCCCGTGCGCAGCCGCCGGGCGACCGGTTCGGGCAGTTGGACTGCCCAGCCCGGCAGCGGAACCCCGGGCGCTCCCCCGCCTCCGACCCTTCCGTCATGCTGGACCACCCGGCCCCCGGTGGCGGCCGCCAGTCGTTCCGCGCGTTCGCGTAGCCGAACGGGGTCGGCGTGCAGCGCAGCCGTCACCGGCGTCGGTTCGCCGGTGATGGTCGCTTCCAATGCGGCCAGAGTCAGCTTGTCCGCCCGCACCGCCCGCGCCAAGGGATGGCGGGCCAGCCGGGCCATCACTTCGGCACGGCCCAAGACCAGTCCTGCTTGGGGGCCGCCCAGAAGTTTGTCCCCGCTGGCGATGACGACGTCGGCTCCAGCGGCCAGCGCACCGGAGATGTCTGGTTCCCCAGGCAGCATCGGGTCCGGTGCGAGCAGGCCGCTGCCGAGATCTACGACCAAGGGAACCTGATGTTCGTCGGCCAGGGAGCGTAGCTGGCCGATGCCGACGCCCGAGGTAAACCCGCTGACCCGGAAATTGCTGGGGTGCACCTTGAGCAGGCAACCGGTTTGCGTGCCGATGGCCGCAGCGTAATCCGCCAGGTGCGTCCGGTTGGTGGTCCCTACTTCGCGCAAGCGGGCACCGGTCGATTCAATCAGCTCGGGAAGCCTGAAGCCGGCCCCGATCTCTACGAGCTCACCGCGGCTGATCACTACTTCGCCGGCACCGGCGAGCGCGGTGGTCGCCAGCACCAGGGCCGCGGCGCCATTGTTCACCACCAGGGCTTCTTCGGCCGCCGGACAGGCGTCCAGCAGAGCCCGCCGCGCACCGGCCCCGCGCCGCGATCGCCCGCCGGTGGGCAAGTCCATTTCGACGTCGACATAACCTGCCGCCGAGAGCAGCGCTTGCCGGGCGGAGCCGGAGAGCGGAGCGCGTCCTAGATTCGTATGGACGATGACCCCGGTGGCGTTAAGTACCGGCCTGAGCGAGGAGGCTGCGCGGTAAGCTACCGCGGCCAGGACCCTCGCTTCCACGTCTCCCGGGGCAAGGTCGCCGCGGCGGGCCTGTTCCTGCACGTCGCGCACGGTAGAACGGATCACGTCGTCGCCGAGCCGGCTGCGTGCGTGGCGAAGCTCCGGGTGGGCGAGCAACTGGTCGGTGCGCGGAATCTGCCGGCGCGGGTCGTTCTGGCCCACGGACCCTCCTTCCCCGCGTCACCATCAACTGCGGCAGCTGGCGGAGGCGGACGGGA
Source organism: Arthrobacter sulfonylureivorans (assembly GCF_022637435.1). Classification (NCBI taxonomy): domain Bacteria; kingdom Bacillati; phylum Actinomycetota; class Actinomycetes; order Micrococcales; family Micrococcaceae; genus Arthrobacter; species Arthrobacter sulfonylureivorans. Next base: position 1,293,981 of record NZ_CP093326.1, on the reverse strand, counting down.
ATCGAACCCGCCAGACCGAGGTACTCGGTCTCACCGGTTTTGAAGACCGGGGGGCCCACCAGGACCCGGACGCCTCCAAGTGCATGCTAACATCGCCCGCCGCTCCTATGCTGGACCCATGAACGCGATCACCGGCGTGATGGAAGAACCTGCGGAAGCCGTCCGGCTCACAACCTACGCGCACGGCGGAGGCTGTGCATGCAAGATCCCGCCCGGTGAACTCGAGGACGTTGTCCGCGGCCTGACCGGCCAGGCTGACCCCGGCGTCCTGGTCGGGCTTGACGATGGCGACGACGCGTCCGCCGTCCAGGTAGGTAAGGATCTCGCAGTGCTTTCGACGGCGGACTTCTTCACTCCCGTGGTGGACGATGCCTACGACTGGGGCAGGATTGCGGCGGCGAACGCCCTCTCCGATATCTATGCCATGGGCGGGCGTCCGATCAGCGCGATCAACCTGGTCGGTTGGCCCCGCGGCGTCCTGCCGATGGAACTGCTGACCGAAGTGCTGCGAGGTGGGCTGGATGTAGCCTCGGAGGCGGCGTGTCCGGTGACCGGCGGGCACTCGGTCGACGACCCGGAACCGAAGTACGGGATGGCGGTGACCGGAATCGCCGCGCCGGCACAGCTCCTGCGCAACGACGCAGCCAGGCCCGGGCTGCCGATCACGCTGACCAAGCCGATCGGCCTGGGCCTGCTCAACAACCGGCACAAGCAGACCGGCGAGGTCTTCGACGAGGCGATCGCCGTGATGACGCAGTTGAACCGGGATGCCGCGGACGCCGCGCTGCGCAGTGGCGTCCGCGCGGCAACCGACGTCACCGGCTTCGGTTTACTCGGCCACCTCTACAAGATGTGCCGTGCCTCCCGGGTGGGTGCGGTGATCGACCACGCTGCGGTGCCCCTCGTCGCCGGCGCACGGGAAGCGCTCCGGGACGGCTACATCTCCGGAGGCACCCGGCGCAATCTCGACTGGGTGCGCCCGCACCTGCGCCCGGGAGCAGGAATCACCGAAGACGACCTGCTGATGCTGGCCGATGCGCAGACGTCGGGCGGCCTGCTCGTGGTTGGAGAGCTGCCGGGGCACCCCGTAGTCGGGCAGACCGTTGCCGGGTCCGGGATCGAAGTCCGCTAAACGTCTCCCGGCTTACCCGGCGGTCGTGATCGAATCGTCGACGATGCCGGCTTGCCGCCGCGCCGCGAGCCGCTTCTTCTGCGGTTCGATCGTGTACCGGGGGTCCTCCGTCGAGCGGATGCCGGCACGCAGAATTCCGAACCGGGTCAGCGCCGAGGCGGTCAGCAGCGCCAGGCCGCAGGCGGCCGCCACCGGCCGGTGCCGGCCCCCGGCCAGGACGCCGATGCCGCCGGCCACGGCCAGCCGCTGACTCCAAGTGAGCATTCGCCCCGGAGCACCCTCGCGGAGGGGTTCGGCAGCCACCGGGTCCATCCGGTTTTCCATAACCCGCATGGCGATCACATCAACGGCTACTCCCAGTACCGCCAGCGCGCGGGCGGGCCCGGCTTCCTGGACGGACGTGGTGATCATGGCAAGACCGGCCGCGGCGAGGCTGGCAGAACCCACGAAGACGAAGGGCAGATCTTCGCGCGCCGCGTTCCACGTCGGGTTGGCGGTGTCCGACAGCAGAACGGCGGTGTAGGCGGAGAGCGGGGTTGCGAACAACGCCGCCTCCACGCCCGCCGGCCCCTCAACCGCGCGCAGCATCCTGCGCAGCGGCCCCAGCGGAAGCCGTGACCCGGTCAGGCGGTCAATCTCGGAAGCTGCCGAGATCCCGACGCCGGCGCTGAACGCCGCGAGGATCCAGGAGCCAAGGCTCATCGGAGACGTGGGCTTGATGGTGCGCAGCATGTTGAGGAAACGTTCCGGCCGGCCCAAATCGGCAACCAACGCGGCAGCACCAATCCCCACCGATGTGAGGGCGGCCAGACGGCTGTTGCGGCACAGCACCGGCCTGCCCGTGAGCTGCCCGCCGAGTCCAAGCAGCGCCGAGCCGCCGGCCACGCCGCCCAGGAAGAGGTAGGCGCCGATCGGGTCGCCCCATGGCGGCGGTTTGACTACGGGCCGGCCGTAATAGGAGGCGAACTCCGGCTCCGGCACCATTGGCATTTCGCCGGAGCCGTCCCCTGTTCCAACGCGCCGCCGCTTGCCTCCGCGCCTGGACCGGCGTGGCGGTTCGGGCGGGCGGTAGTTGTCGAAGTCGGAGACGGTCAACGGCGGCCTCCAGCCAAGAAGGCTGCTGCGGTCGCGGCCAGCATGCCGGCCGCAGCGATTCCCGCCCGCTTGAACATCCGTGGCAAGTCGGCGGTGGGAACGCGCGGATCCGGCGGCAGACCGTACACCTCCGGCTCATCCAGCAGCAGGAACACGGAACCGGTGCCACCGACCCCGTCGGCGTCGTTGGCCCCGTAGAGGCGCGCCTCGGTCAGTCCCTGCGCGTGCAGTTCGGCAACCCGCTGTCTCGCAGTGCTCACCAACTCCTCGCGCTCGCCGTACTTGATCGACGTCGTCGGGCAGGCCTGGGCACACGCGGGCGTCTGGCCATCAACCATCCGGTCGTAGCACAGCGTGCATTTCTGGGCGACGCCTACGTTGCGGGTCGGAGCCTGCTCCCCGGGGGTGAAGTCGCGCTCTGCCTTCACCCCCGCCGTGCCATCGCTGCGCCGCTCGATGACGCCGAACGGGCACCCTGCCACGCAGGTGCCGCACCCATTGCAGACATCGTCCTGCACCACAACGGTGCCGTGCTCGGTGCGGAACAGTGCACCGGTCGGGCACACATCGAGGCACCCGGCGTTGGTGCAGTGCTTGCACACATCGGAGGACATCAGCCACCTGAAATCGGGCGTTTCGGGTGGCGTCGTATCCACGCCGGACGGCTTCCCCGCGGCGTCGGAGTTTCCCGGCGGTCCGAGGCCAGGCATGCCGAGGCTGACGAGCGCCCGTCCGGAGTCGCGTGCCTTTTCGATGTGCTCGCGGTCCTGCTCGATGAAGGCGACATGGCGCCAGGTATCGGCTCCCAACGCGCCGGTATTGTCGTAGGAGGACTCAAGGAGTTCGTACTCCGAGTTGTGGGGGTTGCGGTTCCATTCCTTGCAGGCCACTTCGCACGCTTTGCAGCCGATGCAGATCGAGGTGTCGGTGAAAAAGCCCTTTCGCGGGTGTCCCGTGTGCGGAATGTGTCCGGGAGCTTCGGTCAGCTTGTTCATTTAGCCTTCCCTCGTCGAGCCGTCGCCCAACACCGGTTTGGGGTCGGTGACCTTGTCGCTGCCGGTCTCGGGCGTTACACCGGCGCGGGCTTGATAGTCGGCAACCAAGGAGAGGAGTTCCGGTCCCTGCGGCCGCCGGCATGGGATGATGTCGCATGATCCGGCCTTGGACTCCTGGATCTGCACATTCGGATCCAGTGTCACCCCCAGCAAATCGTTGGCTGCGTCGCCGCTGACGACGGCGTCACCGCCGACTCCCCAGTGGTAGGGCAGCCCGATCTGGTGCAACGTGCGGCCGCCCACCACCAATGGCCTGACCCGCTCGGTCACCAGTACTCTGGCCTCGATGGCAGCCCGCGGCGAGACGATTGTTGCCCATCCGTAGGGTTCCAATCCACGTTCGGCCGCCAGTTCCGGGGACACTTCGCAGAACATCTCCGGCTGAAGCTCTGAGAGGTACGGCAGCCACCGGCTCATCCCGCCGGCCGTGTGGTGTTCGGTCAAGCGATACGTGGTGAAGACGTACGGGTAGATGTCCGACCCGCGCGTGCCCGCGCTGGGTGCACTGAGGTTGTCTTCGCGCGGATAAATCAGTCGGGCGGGGTTCTGCTGTTGTCGGTAGAGCGGGTTGGCCACAGGGGACTCCTGCGGCTCATAGTGGGTCGGCAGCGGGCCGTCCACCATGCCCTTCGGCGCGAACAGCCATCCCTTGCCGTCGGCTTGCATGATGAAGGGGTCGTCCCCCGCCAGCGCCGCCGCACCACCCACGGATATATCCGGACGACTTCCCGGAGCGCGGTCCAGCGGGAAATCGGGGACGTCCTCGCCGGTCCACCGGTTCCGCTCCTGGTCCCACCACATGTACTTCTTGCGTTCGCTCCAGGGTTTGCCCTCGGGGTCCGCCGAAGCGCGGTTGTAGAGGATGCGCCGGTTGGCCGGCCATGCCCAGCCCCATTCGGAGGCAACCGGTCCCTGTTCCTGCCCGGGCTTCCGGTCCGCGGCGTGGTTAATGCCGTCCGCGTAGACGCCGGTATATATCCAGCATCCGCCCGACGTCGAGCCGTCGGGGCGCATCTCGGTGTACGACGAGAGGGGCTGGCCGGCTTTGGGACCGGTGAGATGCCGGCCGTTGATTTCGGCCAGCACCGCCTCGCCGTCGGGCTCGCCCTGTTCGTCGGTGGGATAGTCCCAGGTCAGGTCCAGCAGCGGCCGGTCCCGTTCATCGGTCGAATCCGCCAGCTTGGCCCGGAGGCGCTTGCCCAGTTCGTAGAAGAACTGCAGTTCGCTCTGGCAGTCACCCGGCGGCCGGACCGCCTGGTGCCGCCATTGCAGCAGCCGCTGGGTCTGCGTGAAGGAGCCGGCCTTCTCCACATGGGTCGCGGCCGGCAAGAAGAAGACCTCGGTGCCGATGTCTTCGGTGCGCAGTTCGCCGGAGGCGATCTCCGGACCGTCCTTCCACCATGTGGCCGACTCGATGAGGTTGAGGTCACGCACCACCAGCCATTTCAAATGGGACATGCCAAGGCGCTGCATCCTGCCGTTGGCGGACCCGACGGCGGGATTCTGGCCGAAGATGAAGTAGCCCTCCACCTCGTCATCAAGCATGCTCATCACTGTCTGGTACGTCCCGTGCGGGCCGTTGATCCGGGGCAGGTAGCCATAGCCCCAGTCCGAGTCTTCGTTGGCCGCGTCACCCCACCAGGCCTTGAGCAAGCTGATGGTGTAGGCATCGGCATCGGCCCAGTAGCCCTTCTGCTCCGGGGATGCGATGCCGTCGCAGTATTCGCGCAGGGTCTCAATTCCGGCCTTCGGCATGGGGAGGTATCCGGGCAGCAGATTGAAAAGTGTCGGGATGTCGGTGGAACCTTGAATGCTGGCATGGCCACGCAGCGCCATGATTCCCCCGCCTGGCCGCCCCACATTACCCAGCAGGAGCTGCAGGATCGCCGCGGTGCGGATGTACTGCGCCCCCACCGTGTGCTGCGTCCAGCCCACGGCATACGCAAAGCAGGTGGTCCGCTCGCGGCCGGAGTTCTCCGTGACTGCCCGCGCGAGGTAGTCAAAGTCCTCGAGGGAGATGCCGCAGGCGTCCCGGACCATTTCCGGGGTGTAGCGCGAATAGTGGCGTTTCAGGATCTGGAACACCGTCCGCGGGTGCTCAAGGGTGAGGTCCTGCTCGAAATCCGGGCGCCCCAGAGGCGGGCCGCCGCTGCCGTATTGGTCCCCGGCGGCACGGGCGGCGGTATCCGCGCCGTGTTCGTGTCCGTGACCGTCTGATTCCTCTGATTTCCGCTCATAAGCCCAGGAAGCCAGGTTGTAGTGGCCCGTTTCAGGTTCGAATCCGGAGAACAGCCCGTCCAGGTCCTCCGTGTCACGGAAGTCCTCGCCCACCAGCGTCGCCGCGTTCGTATAGGCAAGAACGTATTCCTTGAACCACAGATCGTTGCTGATCACATGGTTGATCAGGGCACCCAGAAGAACGATGTCCGAACCGGCGCGGATCGGAACATGTTTGTCGGCCACGGCACTGGTGCGGGTGAACCGTGGATCCACATGGATGACCTTCGCGCCGCGCGCCTTGGCCTCCGTCACCCACTGATAACCGACGGGATGGCACTCGGCCATGTTAGAGCCCTGAATAACAATGCAGTCGGCGTTGGCCATGTCCTGGAGCGATTGCGTCGCTCCCCCGCGTCCAAAGGAGGTTCCCAAACTGGGAACCGTGGCGGAGTGTCAAATACGCGCCTGGTTTTCGAGCTGGATGGCGCCCGCTGCGGTGAAGAGCTTCTTGATCAGATAGTTCTCTTCGTTGTCCAGGGTTGCCCCACCCAGGCCGGCGATGCCCATGGTCCGCCGAAGCGGCCGACCGTGCTCATCGTTTTGCTGCCAGTTGTTCCGGCGTGCCGCGAGGAACCTATCCGCCACCATGTCGACGGCGGTGTCCAGGTCAAGGTGCTGCCAGTCCTTGGCATGGGGTGCCCGATACAGCACCTTCGTCTGCCTGCTCGGCGCGTTGACCAACTGCTCGCTGGCGGATCCCTTGGGGCAGAGCCGGCCACGGGAAATCGGCGAATCCGGGTCGCCTTCAATCTGGACAACCTTCTCGTCCTTGACGAAGACGCGTTGGCCGCATCCCACCGCACAGTAGGGGCACACGCTTTGCACCACGCGGTCCGCGGTGGATGTCCGGGGAGCGATGTCGCGGGTTCGCGGCGATGTTACGGCCTCGCCCCGCCCGAGTGAATCACTCGACCGGAACTGCCGTACAACGGGCCACTCCAAATAGCTGAACCGCGACATGCGCCCACCCTAACCCAAAGGATGCACGGACAACAGGGGTGCGACGGCGGGAAGCCGGCCGTCCTCAAAGTCCCGTCAGCCGGGCTGGAAGGTGAGACGTTCCAGTGACGTCGGACGCCGTCAACGGCACCACGTTCCTACATCCACAAGACACCGTCTTCCCGGAACTCCCGGATGCGGTGGGCAATCATCCTTTTGAGCAGCTCGGCCGGAACAGGCTGCCCGTAGGGCAACTGTACCGATCCCTTGCCTGTTCGATAGTCCGTGAGTTCGTCGTCGAACACCGCCCGGGTGCTCGGCGTGAAAACGAAGTTCGCGTGCTGCCGGTAACCGGCAAAAACAAACATGATGGTGCCGTCGAGAGAGTACGCCGGAGAGCCCCATTTCAAGGCCTCTGCGGCTTCGGGTACCTGCCTGCGGCTCAGCGCCCGCAGTTCGTCCAGCAGCTGACGGGCGTCTTCGGGGAACGTGGCCAGGTGCTCGTCTACGGTCTTCGGCTTGTCCACGGTTTGACGCTATCGCGGCCGCCCGCCGGAACCAAGCCTGCTTCGGAACCGCCACCGGGGTGGCGGAATTTGCATGTTCAGGACCGCAAACTATTCCCAGCGGGCAGCGCGCGGTCCATACTCGAAAACGTACAGGGCATCCGCACGGCGGAGCCGCCCCTTGCACAGGGTTCCGGCGGCAGATGCAGGCTCGAACATCGGAGTCCGGCATGTCTATCTGGAGCGGTTCCCAATCCATCCTCAGGCGCAAGCCGATCACAGAAATGTTGGAGGAGAGCGGGGAAAGCCATCTGTCCAAAAGCCTGGGCCTGTGGCAGCTGACCGCGATCGGCGTCGGCGGGATCATCGGCATCGGCATCTTCACACTGGCCGGTCTGGTGGCCAACGGCGGCCCCGACGCGCCGCCGGTCGGCCCGGCGGTGGTCATTTCCTTCCTCATTGCCGGTCTGGCCAGCGCGGCGGCCGCACTGTCGTACGCAGAATTCGCGGGCATGATCCCGTTTGCCGGCTCCGCCTACACGTATGGCTATGTTGCTCTGGGGGAGCTCGTCGGTTGGTTTATCGGCTGGGACCTGCTGCTGGAGTATACGGCCATCGTCGCCGTCGTCGCCATCGGTATCTCGGGCTATTTCAGCGCCTTTATGGAGGGCATCGGCGTCGAGGTGCCGGCCTGGATGGAGGGCACCGGCGACACGGTCGAGGGCGGCGTGATCAACCTGCCGGCCATTGTGGTCTGCCTGCTGATCACTTGGATCCTCAGCCGCGGGACCCGCACCTTCGGCCGGTTCGAACTGATAGCGGTGGGGCTGAAGATCGCGCTGATCCTGTTCATCATCGGGCTGGGCTTCTTCTTCGTGAATCCGGACAATTACACCCCGTTCATGCCCTCCGGATTCGGCCCGGTGCTGGCCGGTGCCGCCACCGTCTTCTTCGCAGTGTTCGGCTATGACGCGATGAGCACGGCGGCGGAGGAATCCGTCGACGGCAAGAAGTACATGCCCAAGGCGATCCTGCTGTCGCTGGGCATCGCGATGACGCTGTATGTGCTGGCCACCCTGGTGCTGACCGGCATGCAGAACTACGCGGACATCAGCCCCACCGCGGGGTTCGCGTCCGCCTTCGAGTCGGTCGGCTTGCCGACGGTGGCCACGATCATTGCCGCCTTCGCCGTGGTTTCGATCCTGACCGTGATGCTCACCTTCCTGCTGGGCGTGACCCGGGTGTGGTTCTCGATGAGCCGCGACGGGCTGCTGCCGTCCTGGTTCGCGGCGACGGACCGGCACGGCACGCCGCAGCGGGTGACCTGGATCGCCGGCATCGCGGCAGCGCTGCTGGCCGGAGTGTTCCCGATCCGGGCTGTGGCGGACCTGACCAACATTGGCATCTTGGCCGCCTTCGTGGTGGTCTGCGTCGCGGTGATCGCGCTGCGGCGTACCCGGCCGGACGTGCCCCGGAGCTTCCGGCTGCCGCTGATGCCCGTGGTCCCTGCCTTCGGCGTCTTCGCCTCCTTGTTCCTGATGTTCCAACTGCACTGGGAAACCTGGCTGCGCTTCGGGATCTGGCTGATCATCGGCCTGGTCATCTACATGTTCTACAGCCGCAAGCACTCGCTGATGAACCCGGACAGCCCGCGCCACCGGGCCGTATCCTGAACTGGCTGCCCAGGCCCGACCTTTGCTCTGGCTACCCCGCAGCTCGGCAATAGCGTTTGGCCACTCGGTACGGGAGCGGGTCAGCGTCCTCCGTAGTGGACAACGATGGTGCGCTGTTGCGTGTCACCGTCGTCGTACAGGACTGTGCTGACCGGAACGCCGTACAGCGCGGAAAGCTCCCCGTCGGTGAGCATCTCGTCCGCCGTCCCGGTTGTCGGCCCGGATCCGCCCATGAGTACCACCCGATCCGCCAGGTACAGCGCGTGGTCGGGGTGGTGCGTGCTCAGCAGTACGGTCATGCCGTCGGAGCACAGTTCGCGCAGCAGCGTCAGGATGCGGGCCTGATTTTTCAGGTCCAGGCCGGTGGCGGGCTCGTCGAGAACCAGGACGGGGCAGCCGGCGGCGATGGCGCGGGCTAGCAGGACCAGTTGCTGCTCGCCGCCGCTCAGGGTGGGGAACAGCCGGTCCTGCAGTTCAGCGATGCCGATCCGGTCCATCGCTTCCAGCGCAGCCGCTCGGTCGGCCGGTCCGGGCGAGCGGAAAAAGCGGACCTGCCGGGCCCGCCCCATGAGCACCATTTCCAGTGCGGGGTAGGCGAAGGCGGTCCCGTGGGCCTGCGGCACGTAGCCGGCGTCTCCGTCCCGGCGGACGGCGCCTTCCACCGGCGACAGCAAGCCGGCAGCGCAGCGCACCAGCGTGGTCTTTCCGCTGCCGTTAGGGCCCAGCACGGCCGTGGCGGTGCCGGCGTGGACTTTGAAGCTGACGCCGCGGAACGTCCATTCCCGCGGGCTGTAACCGAACCCTACGCCGTCAAGCTCAAGCACTGTCCCAGATCCTGTCCCGGTTTTGGCGCAGGAGGAGGAAGAACACCGGTGCACCGATCAGGGCGGTGAGCACTCCGAGCGGAATCTCCCCGGCCGTCAGCGTACGGGCGATGGTGTCGATCACGATGAGGTAGGCTCCGCCGAGCAGGAACGATACCGGCAGCAGCACCCGGTGGTCGGGCCCCACCCACATCCGGGCCACATGCGGGATGACCAGGCCCACCCAACTGACCGCTCCGCTGACGGCGACGGCGCCTGCGACCATCAGCGCGACTGCCACCAGCACCACCCAGCGCAGGGCCGCGGGCCGTAGCCCCAGCGCGGCAGCGTCGTCGTCGCCCAGGGAGAGCACATTGATCCGCCAGCGCAGAACCAAGAGCACGATGGTGCCGAGCAGGACCGGGATTGCCGCCACCAGGACCTTCGCGAAGGTAGCGGACGCAACGCTGCCGAGCAGCCAGAAGACGATGGCCGGCAGCGTGGTGTTCGGATCCGCGATGTAGGTAATGAAGGCGACAAGCGCGGAGAAAAAGGAGCCGATGACTACCCCGCCAAGCACGATCATCAGCAGGGGCGTCCCGCCGCGCCCGGATGTGATGAGGAAGAGCATGACGAGGGCCAGCAGTCCGAAGACGAACGCGCCGGAGACGAGCAGCAGGGAACCCAAACCGAGCAGCAGGGCCAACGCGCCGCCAAAGGATGCGCCGGACGACACACCAATAATCTCGGGACTGACCAGCGGGTTACGGAAGATAGCCTGCAGCGCGGCCCCGCCGATCGACAGCCCGGCCCCCACCAGCAGTGCGAGTAGGACCCGTGGCAGCCGCACCAGCACAACCACGCTCTCTTCCGTGGCGCTAACCTCGGGGGCTGCAGGGAAGATCTGGGCGGTGAGAATCTGAGCCACATGCCACAGCGGGACGTTGTAGCGGCCCACCGCCAGCGCCACCAGGCAGACTACTGTCAGCAGGCCGGCGGAGACCGCGATCGGGATGAAAATAGACGGGCCGCCGGGACGCTCACGCCTATCCCTGCGGAGAGGGGAACGGCGAGCCGCCTTTCGCCGTTTTTTCGACCGTGGATGGGCCGCCTCATCCAGCATTGAACTGCTGATAGTCGGCGGATTGGCGGTTCTGCTCGGTCCAGAGGATCCGATCGAGGTCCGCGTTGGTGGGCCGGTAGTTGTAGAGCATCCGGTAGTAGTCGGTAGTCTTGCCGCGCAAGCCGGACTGCTCCTGCGGGAAGGCGATGTCGCCGAGCCAGTGCCACATGAGCGGAGATTCCTGGCCCGGCGGATCCCAGCGGTAACCGCCGAGCGGAACCTTGTAGACCCGCCGGGACCGGACCGCGGCGACGTTCTTCCAGACCGGATCGTCGTACACGTCCTGCGGCATGGCGCCGTCGAAATTACCCAGCAGGATGACCTCCGGATCCCAGCTCAGGACTTGTTCCACGTCCAGCCCCACCATCCCGGTACCAGGCAGCGGGTCCTCGCCGGTGGCCGGATTGCTGCCGCCTATCAGCTTGATGTAGAAGTCGTTGTAGGTCTTGGCGGCCGCCGCTTTGAGCCCGCCCACGAATCGGTTGAAGTACAGGATACTCGGCCCGGGTCCGCTGCGTCCGGCCGCGAGTTCCTTGACCTCCGCGAGTTCCCGATCGCTGTGGTCCTTGATCTCTGTGGCCCGTTCCGGCTTCCCGAGCATGGCGGAAAACATGGCGATCCAAGCGTCCACGTCCTCCTGCTTGCCGTTGTTGACCAGGCCGATCACTTTCAGCCCGGCGTTTTCCAAGGGGGCCACCAGTTGGGCATCGCTCCATTGGATAACGACGTCGGGGTTCAGCGCCCGGACGCTTTCGACGTTGGGCGTGAAATCCTGCGTGGCGATCTCGTGTGGAAGCTCCAAGGCTTGGGGGAACATGGTGCCGAGGATGCCGTCGCGCATGGCGACCCAGGATGCGTTGTGCATGGCGGCCAGATGGTCTGCGCCGCCGTCCACCGCCACCAGCAGGGAGGCGGCCGGCATGGGGATGGTCACCACGCTGGTGACGGGCCGTTCGAAGGTGATGGTCCGGCCCTGCTGATCACGGAAGCTGATGCCTGCAGACGTGCCTTCGGTCTGTGCCGGTTCGGTGCGGCCGGCACCGCATCCGGCTAAAAAGGCGATGCCGCCCCCTATCCCGATGACCTGCAGGATTGACCGGCGGTCGATTTCAGCGGTCATGGGCACGCTCCCCGGATGCTGTCGCGTTTCGCCGTTGCGGCATCAGGGATGCTGAGGCCGCGGTGCTTCAGTGTAAACAGCATCGTCCTCGGGGTCAGGCCTGTCAACGACTCGACGAGCCCCATCTACTGCGCAAGCGAACCGGGGCGCGCGCCTCAGTGAGGTGATGAGCCGCAGAGCACCTTCCCCAGCGGCGGCCGAAAATGGGCCGAAGCTGATTGGGGGTGCATGTTCCTTGCCGGTGTGTCAATCCCGGTGCTACCGTCGAAGCACGCATCAGCGGAAGGTGGCACACCATGGTCATCGACGGCGCCCAGTTGTTTGTCCGTTACGCTTACCCGCCCAATGCCCGGGGCAGCTGCGGTCCTCTGGACAGCGATGCGCTGCTCCACTACGGACAGACCGGAGTCACCGATCAGGGCCTCCGCGAGCTCGCGAAAGGTTTCGCCGGAGCCTACCCGTATCTGGAGCTGATCGCCGGATCGAACGGCATCCCGGATCCGTTGGACCGGCGCGTCGTCGAGGCCTATTGGGTGGGCAATGGCCTGTTGGATTCCGTGGGGATCCGGAACATGGGCAATTCCATGGAGGACCGCTTCCGCGCCCGGACCGGCCAACAGTTCCCGCACTTGGTGGAAGGGGTTCTGGCCGGCGGCGTTCCCCACCACAGCTTCCATGTCTTCGAGATTTACCCATGGTTGGGTTTACTGCGTGACGAGCGGCGTTACGCCACGGCGCTCACCGTGCTCGACCGCTGCCGGATCCGCTGGGGACAGGTCCGCGGCATTGCCGGTGACGAGGCCGTGGTCAGCTCGCCCCAGCTGGTCTGGAAGGGCACGTTACTCTCCGTCGGGGACCCGGTGGTCGAGACTGCGAAATTCGCCGTGGCGGGGACTGGTTTCGTGGAAAAGCTCAATGTCGGGGATGTCGTCTCCCTTCATTGGGACTGGGTGTGTGATGTCCTGACCCCGCGTGGCCTGCGGCAGCTGCAGCACTTCACCGCCCGGCACCTGGAGATCGCCAACCAGGGCGTCGAGCATCGGGGCGCGGCGATCGCGCTCGAACATTAGCCCCAGGAACGTTACCCCGGGAACGTTGCCCTGGCGTCCAGAGGCTACGGTGCCTGTGGAGCGGCCTCCCCCGATGCGTCATCGGTGTCGACGCCGGAGGAATCGCGGGTCGTCGACGTGCCCGTAGGACGCCCGGACGGTCCCTTGGTCCCGGTGTCCTCCCGGCCTGGCTCTTTGCCGTCCTGCTCCACCACTTCTTCGCCGCCGCGGGTCATGCTCGCGCCGACCCCTTCCGGAGCCATCTTGGCGTCGGCGGGAGTCTCCTCCTGGCCGGGTTGCTCCGGTTCTTTCGCCGGAGGCTCGCTGCCCCAGGCGCGGGCGGTGCCTTTGTTGTCGTTGCCCTGCCGGTCGGTCTCGTGCCCGCGCTGTTCACCGGACTCGGACGGTTGTTCCTCGGACATGGTCTCTCCTCCTCGATAGACGGTGCTGTTCGAATTCCAGCAAGCGCGGTCTAGGGCAACCCGTCCCCGGAATCCCGCTCTTGCCCCATCAATTCGAGGCCGGTCATCGCCTCCTCCGCGCCCTCTTCATCCACCCGCTTCAAGGCGAAGCCCATGTGGATCAGGATCCAGCTGCCGACTTCCGGCGGGCCGTCGTCCAGCAGCCCGATGTTGATTTTCCGCTCCGCCCCGGCAACATCCACGAGGGCGAGCTGGCCGCCGTAACCTTCGACGAGCTCGATGACCCGCCCCGGTATTCCTAGGCACATCGCGGTACCTCCTTAGGTGGGATGGGAAACGTTTCCTTCGAGGAGTGTGACGACGGCAGCCATCGCCTTCGGGACGGCGGCCGCTACCGCTGGCGAGAGCCCGATGCCTTCCGTCGTATCGGCCGGCACGCAGCCGACGACGTAGGTTGGCGGCAGTTTGCCGCCGAGGGAGCGCAGCCGGTTCAACACCGCGGCGGGATCCATGCCATGGGGATCCAGCGGCCCGGCTTCCGCGAGGTCTTCGGCACCGACGTGCAGGACCCGGATGCTGCCCGGTTCTGCATCGTGCGGATCGGGAGGGACGGTATCCACCAGGACCAGTGCGTCCACGCCGGCCAGCAGGTCGTACGCCAGATGCATCCCCCGGATTCCATAGTCGACCACCTGCACTCCGGGCCATTGGCCGGCCGCGGCTGCGGCCAGGCGCCGTGCGACCTCCGGGCCGAAGCCGTCGTCGCGCAGGAACATGTTGCCGACGCCGGCCACCAGGGTCCGTCCTGTGAGATCCGCGGAGGTATCGCCGGCGGGTGCGCGCGGTTGGAGCCGGGTGTTCACATCCGGCTCAGCTTCAAGTAGCGCCGGATGTCCGGGAGCGACCGCAGCCCGACGTAGACGAGGCCGAGCGCGACGGCGGAAAGCACGCCCGTGGCCACTATGCCTACTGCTCTCATGATTGGTTTTCCCTTCCGTGCCGGGGTTCGATCTGTCGGCCGGACGGGGCAGGGTCAAGAGGCTCCAGTTCGTCCGGCGCGTAGTAGAAGGATCGGCCGTAGCCCTCGTGCAGGTCGGCTGCAGGGTCCTCTTCGAAGACCAGGCCGATATGAGTGCTGCCGTCGACGTCGAAATGGACGCTGGTGACTCTTGCCGACTGGCCGGCGAAGAAGAGATCCTGGGCATCTGCCCGCCGGCCCGGTTTCACCCGCACCCGGCTGCCGCGGGCGACCGGAACGCTGCCGATCAGCACGGCGTCCTCGTCGGGATGGACGCTGGCGTCCGCTGCGGGATCCCACCACGGAAGGCTCTCGGATCCGCTGGTGTCCCCTGATCCGGCCACCGGCTCTTCGGTGAGCGTCGGGAAGGCCGGGGCGTGGGGATCGCGCAGGACGCCGTGCAGCTGCTGCAGCTGCTCGGGCGACATCGCGGCGCAGCGGTCGATCACCGCTGCCGCCCGCGGATCGGTGGCCCGGGCCTCTGCCTTTTCCTCTTCCGTCAGGGTCAGCACCCGCAGGGTGAGGATCTCGTCGATCTCCGTCGAGTCGTACAGCTCCACCGAGCTTTCCGGGGCGACGGCGGGATGGTCGTAGAGGATGATGGGCGAGATGAGCAGCACGTCGGTCTGGCCTTCGGGTCCGGCGAGGACCGGCCAGCAACGGTGCTGCGTGCAGGACCGCGCCGCGGCTGCTGCCGCTTCCGGAGGCTCGAGCAGGGAGAGGAAATCCCCGTCCTGCAGCGTCAGCAGAGCGTGGGTTCCGATGAAGGACAAGGCGATCGCGTCCTGTTTGTCTGCGGCTCCGGGCGTGTCCGTAGCCGGACCGAGGTTTTCCGCGGTGACACGCAGCCGAATGACCCCGTCGGCGTGTGGCCTCGCGGTCAGCCTGACCTCTCCGCGGAGCCGACGACGGCGGCGCTCTAGCCGCCCGGCAATCTGCCCGACGCTGTCGGTGAGCAGCTCCGTGTCCCGGCCGGCCGGCACGTCGACCGGCAGTGCCAGCCCGTCTCCCTGCGGGCCGGCCAGGTCAGCCAGGGCAAACGGACCCAGAACAATTTCCTGCTCCACGGCTTCGTCCCAGGTCAGCCACTGGTTGGCACCCAGGGTGAGCTGTCCGACGGCCCCGAACGCGCCGTCGTCGCCCTTTTCCTCCACGGTCCGGGTCTGCAGCTGGAGGAAGCGCAGGTGCACCTCCAGTGACGCGTTCCGGCCAGCCGTGAGCAGGCAGTCCGCGGACATGTCCGGTTCCTCACCGATCCCCGCCACCGCGGCGCCGGGTGGGCCGAGGATACCGAACTGCCAGCGCGCCTGGTTCTTCCGGGACGACGCGCGGTACGGGTAGAGCAGGTACCCCTCGTAGAGAACAGCATCGGCGACGGCGCGTGCCAGACTCAGTCCCATGTTCATCGCGGCGGCTCATCCACAACGTTTGCGGTGGCGCCGGCCAGCAGCGCCTCCACGGTCGCTTCCCAGGAGGTGAGCCCCCGGGCCGCCTTGAAACGGGCCAACGATGCGAGCACCTCGCGGTGCAGCCGGAGCCAGCCGGTGTTGGGGAAGTGCAGGTCCATGAGCCGGCGCCACGCCTCCACCGGCAGCTGGTAGGAAGCCTCGAGGTCCCACGGAACCTGTTCCACCGTGAACCCGGTCTGGCCTCTGGTGAAGACGGTGCCGGAGAACAGCAATTCCAACGGGATCATGCCCTCTTGCAGGGCGTTCAGGTATTTGGATGCCGCGACCTCGAAATCGAACGTACAGGGCAGCGGCAGATCCACGTCAGTGCTGTCGGTAAAGCCCTGGACCAGGGCGCTGCACCGCAGCCACAGGAAGGACTTCAGAGTCGAGGGCCAGCGGCCGCGCTCGCCGAAGAGATCCAGCAGCCCGGGTTCCTCGCCCGGGCCATAGCCGCGCCGCTGCGGCAGAATGCGGACCTGGCAGCGCAGCGCGATCGCATGGACGACGGCGCCGCTGGACTCGGTGACGCGCAGCCGGGCCGTCAGCTGGGGGGCCGCCGAGTAGGGCTCGGGCTGGATATCGAGGACCGTGAAGGACAAATCGGTCACGGCAACTCCCCCGGCCCGGCGCCGCCCCGGTCCTCCTCGTGAACCGGCCGGCACCGGCTCTGGACCTGGTTGAAGAACATCCTGAGTTGCTCGCGGGACTGCTGCCCGCCGTCGAACCCGCGCCACACACGGCGCAACTGGCCCACCAGTTCGTAGCAGGCGTCCACCGGAACCAAGTAGCAGTCCGCCTGTGCCCGCTCGGGTCCAGGACCGCGGATCAGCAGCGCCTCCGTATCAGCGGCGGCGACGGACAGGTGCGGATTGCGCGCCAACACCGCTCCCCACGCCTCCAGCGAAAGTTCGGATTCGGTGGCTCCCGCCGGACCCGGATAGAAGGCGACCGTTCGCTCCAACTTGGAACTGTAGAAGAAGAAGGCCAGGCCCACCGGGATTTCGAGCTCCTCCCACTGGCCGGGGCCGAGCTCGAAGTCGGGGAAGGAGAGGTAGCGGTCCGGGACGGCGCGGTAGCGGAGCCGGGCGTCGGCATCGATGAAGAGGAGGTAGCACGGCCGGCAGGTGCACAGCATGCCGCGGCTTTCCACATCGACGACGTGCTGGTGTTCTTCCGTAATGGGCTCGCCGCACATCTCGCAGCGCTCGCCCGCGGGGGCAGGTTTGGTGGCTGCGATCCTGCGCAGCAGCGCAATATCCATCTCAGCCTCCGTGCCCGGCGGACACCGGGACGGCCACGCACATCACGCCGCCACGGCTGAGCAGGGGCAGCGGATCCAGATGCATGGCCTTGTCCTCCAGACAGGCACCGGCCTGCCGCACGTCGAAGTGGCTGCGGCAGGACGGGCAGCGCAGCAGGCCACCGCCGACCGGTGCCGCGAGTGCACGCTGCAGCGTCGCGCCTTCCAGCGAGCGGGTGCACCGCGGGCAGTAGTCGCGGTAGGCATACACGTCCTGCCCGGTCCGGCAAGCCAGAAGGGAATACCCGCCGCCGACCAGGAAGCCCGCAACCTCCCCGGGTTCCAGCTCGGCGAGCTGGGGCAGGGGCTCCCAGGAACCCGTTGGCTGGTCCCCGGAACCATCGGCTTCCCGGTTCAGCCGGACCAGCAGCGCGTCCACGGGGATCACGGCCGGCGAGGCGGCGGTCCTTTCGGCCTCGACGACCTCGATCGCCGCCACTTCCGGGGCAGCCGCTTCAATCGCATCCTCGACCGCGTACTTGAGGGTGACGGACGACGACGGGCACCCCTGGCAGGTGCCCAACAGGCGCAGCCGCACCACGCCGTCGTCGTTGATTTCCAGCAGTTCCACGTCGCCGCCGTGTGAACCAAGGTAGGGGCGGACGCTGTCCAGCGCGGCGGCAACCCTGGTCTGCAGGTCCTGCGGGTGCAGCCCGTGGATGAGCAGCACAGCGGACACCAGCTCATCCGAGGTCAGCGCCTGCATGGTGGCGGGATCTAGCGCTCCGCGGTCCTTGAGGATTTCCAGCAGCCGTTCCAGCCCCGCTCCGTACAGGTCAGCCACCTCGCGGACCAGATCCTCCGCGCGTCCGCGGGCGACGGCGCCGCCAGCCCCGAGCGCGTCCAAAAGCGTGCCGATGCGGTCACCGATCTGGCGTGGCTGCTCCCCCGCTGGCATGGCAGGTCACTCGCCGGTCATCGTCTGGGTTGGTGAATGCAGTTTGTCCAAGGTCTGCCCCTTGCCCAGGTACATGTGGACGCCGCACGGCAGGCAGGGGTCGAAGCTACGCACCGTGCGCATGATGTCGATCCCCTTGAAATGCTCGCGGTCGTTCTCCTCGAAGATGGGCTGCCCCTGGACCGCGTCCTCATACGGCCCGGAGATGCCCTGGGAATCCGTGGGGCTCGCGTTCCACGGGGTCGGCGGGTACGGGTGGTAGTTGGCGATCTTGCCGTCGCGGATCACCATGTGATGCGAAAGCACGCCGCGCACGGCCTCGGTGAAGCCGCAGCTGAAGGCCTCGTCGGGGACCTCGAAGGTTTCCCAGGTCTTGGTCCTTCCGGCCCGTATCTCTTCGAGCGCCTGCTCGGCGAAATGCAGTGCGGCCGCGGCGGCATAGGCCTGGAAGTACGTCCGAGCCCGGTTGCGCTCCAGCGTGTTGCTCCATTGCGGGGTGTGCCATTCGAAGGATACCGGCCCCTTCAGCGCGGTCTTGGGCAGGTTGATCTGCACGCTGTGGCCGGTGGCCTTGATGTATCCGATGTCGACCAGCCCCGCCAGCGCCGTCGACCAGAGCCGGGCCAGCGGACCGCCGCCGGTGTCCAGGGCGAGGTTCTCCGTGCCGTCGAACCAGCGCGGGGACATGACCCAGCTGTACTTCTCCGCCAGGTCGCGCTTCTGCGGCTTCGGGTTGGTGTGCTGGTTCCATGGGTGCCGGCGGTCCACCGGATTGCCCAGCGGATCCCGCGTCACGAACATCTCCTGGCCTTCCCAATCCTCGTAGTACGAGGAGCCGAGCATGATTCGTATTCCGAGGTTGATCCGCACCAGGTCAGTGGTCACCAGATTTCCGTCAACCACGACGCCGGGCGTCACGAACATCTTCCGGCCCCAGTCCGTCATGTCCTTGTACTCGAAATTGCAGAACTCCGGATCCTGGAAGGCACCCCAGCAGCCGAGCAGGGTGCGCCGCAGGCCCACCTGCTCGTAGCCTGGCAGGGCCTCGTAGAAAAAGTCGAAGAGGTCGTCATGCATCGGCACAACCTTCTTCATGAACTCGACGTAGCGCATCAGCCGGGTGATGTAGTCGGTCATGAGCTGGATGGTCGCCACCGTGCCGACGCCACCCGGGTAGAGCGTTGACGGGTGGACGTGGCGTCCCTCCATCAGGCAGAACATCTCACGCGTGAGCCGGCTGACTTGCAGGGCCTCCCGGTAGAACTCGCCGGTGAACGGGTTCAACGAGCGCATGATGTCCGCGATCGTACGGTAGCCGTGGTCAGCTTCGTGCGGGGCGCGGGTGTTCTCCGCCTTCGCCAGCACGCCGGGGTTGGTTTCGGAGACCATCTTTTCGCAGTAGTCCACGCCGACGAGGTTCTCCTGGAAGATGTTGTGGTCGAACATGTACTCGGCCGCTTCGCCGAGGTTCACGATCCACTCGCCCAGATTCGGGGGTTTCACGCCGTAGGCCATGTTCTGGGCGTAGCAGGAGCAGGTGGCATGGTTGTCGCCGCAGATGCCGCAGATCCGGCTGGTGATGAAGTGGGCGTCGCGGGGATCCTTGCCCTTCATGAACAAGGAGTAGCCGCGGAAGATCGAGGACGTGCTGCGGCACTCGACAACCTGGTTGTTCTCGAAATCGATCTTGGTGTAGATGCCGAGGCTGCCGACGATCCGGGTGATGGGGTCCCATGCCATCTCCACCAGGTTGTTGCCGCCTGTGCTGCTCTGGGAAGGCGTTGGAATTGTGGAGGTCATTTTGCTTCGCCTTGTCTGGAAGTAGCCGGTCGGTTACCAGGTGCGCCGGGCACCGGTCAGGAGTTCACGTCCGGGCCGGCGCCACTTGGGTTCCTTGTCCAGCGTGTTGGCCGTGATGCCTCGCAAGGCCTTGATCGCCGCACCGTAGGGGCGGACGGCGTTGGTTGACAGCTTGCCGCCGGGCGGCTCGTCCATGAAAGGCATGAACTTGTCCGGGAATCCCGGCATCGTGCATCCGATGCAGATGCCGCCGACGTTGGGGCAGCCGCCGAGGCCATTCATCCAGCCGCGCTTGGGGACGTTGCATTTGACCACGGGTCCCCAGCAGCCGAGCTTGACGATGCACTTCGGCGACCCGTATTCCGTGGCGAAGTCGGCCTGCTCGTAGTAACCGGCGCGGTCGCAGCCTTCATGGACCGTCTTGCCGAACAGCCAGGTGGGGCGCAGCGCCTCGTCCAGCGGAATCGGCGGTGCCTGTCCCGTAGCTTGGTAGAGCAGATAGGTGATGGTTTCCGAGAGGTTGTCCGGTTGGATGGGACATCCCGGGACGCAGACGATGGGTATGCCCGCTTTGGATTTCCAGTCGTAACCCAGATAATCCGGCACTCCCATGGCACCGGTCGGATTGCCGGCCATCGCATGGATGCCGCCGTACGTGGCGCAGGTACCGGCCGCGATGATCGCGGTGGCTTTCGGCGCAAGCCGGTCCAGCCACTCGCTGGTGGTGATCGGCTGTCCGGTCTCCACATCATTGCCGAAGCCGCACCAGTAGCCGCCGGGATCGTGGAGCTGCTCGTTCGGGATGGAGCCCTCGACCACCAGGACGAACGGCTCCAGTTCGCCGCGGTCCGCCTTGCGGAACCACTCGAGGAAGTCGTCGGCCCCTTCCTGGGGCCCGCACTCAAAGTCGATCAGCGGCCAGTGCATAGCGATCCTGGGCAACCCGGGCAGCGCGCCGAGCGCAATCTCCTCGACGCTGGGCTGGGTGGCCGCCGTCAGCGCGACCGAATCTCCGTCGCAACTGAGCCCCGCGTTGATCCACAGCACGTGGATGAGTGCTTCTTCGGCCTGCAAGGAAGTTTCGGTAGGCATCGGTGCCTCCTTCAGAGCCCTTGAAGGACTCAGTGAGCGTCTGTAGTCAGTGACCCGGTCAGGGGTTCCGGCTCGGGTGAGTCGCCTTCGAGCCACTCATACCAGCGGGGCAGCCCCTCGCCGGTGGTGGCCGAAACGACCATAAATTCGGTCCGCGGATTAAGCTGGCGGATGCGCTCCAGGCACGCACTGGTATCGAAATCCACGTAGGGCAACAAGTCCGACTTATTGACGATCACCAAGTCGGCCGCCATGAACATGTGCGGGTACTTCTGGGGTTTATCATCACCTTCCGTCACCGAAATGATCACCACCTTGGCGGCTTCGCCAAGGTCGAAGAGCGCCGGACAGACGAGGTTGCCGACGTTCTCGATGAACACCGTCGAATCCATGGCCGGGTCCAGAGCATCGAGTCCTCGGCGGAGCATGTCGGCATCGAGATGGCAGCCAGCCCCCGTGTTGATCTGGATGACAGGCCGCCCGAGCGCACGGATCCGGTCGGCATCCAGGGACGTTTCCTGGTCGCCTTCGATAACGCCGGCCTGCAGCCTGTCGCCTAGTTCCTGAAGTGTCCTGACAAGCAGCGTGGTCTTGCCAGCGCCGGGCGAGCTCATCACATTGAGGGCGCGGATGCTCCGGCCCTCCAACCAGCCGCGGTTCCGGGCGGCCAGCAGGTCGTTTTTGGCGAGCAGATCCTGCTCAAGCAGAATGGTTTGCGGGCCGCTGGCGGCATGCCCGTGGGCGTGTTCATGGGCATGCTCATGAGGATGGCTGTGGGGATGCGGATGGTCGTGGCCAGCCGAGGCAATCTCGAGGCCCGAAACCCGCGTGTTTTCTGCGTCTCCACAGCCACAGGTGGTACACATCTATGCCACCTCCACCGATGTCACCGCAAGTTCACGGCCGCCGAGGACTTCCACGTCGGCACTGCCGCAGGGGCACAACAAAATCAGGTCTTCTAGCAGGAAATCACGCTTGCAGTTGCGGCACCGACCCTGGCCGCGGGGCTCATCGATCTTCAGCTGCGCCCCGGCCAGTGTTGTGCCGGCGGAGGCGACTTCAAAGCAGAAGCGCATAGCGTCCGGAAGCACACCCGAGAGCGCCCCAATGCGAAGATTCACGAGGGTAACCTGCCGATCACCTGTTCGCTCCAGGACGGCGTCGATAAGGCTTTCCGTAAGTGAGAGCTCATGCATGGGTCTGCCACCTCGTGAACTCCAAGATAGGCGCGTGAGGGACAATGCGCAACCATCGGCGTTGACTCATCAAAGCTGCCCGCGTAGCTGCTATCGAAGAATCACGTGGGAATGGCTGCCTAGCGTCGCGTCTTTGATAGTTAGTCCGGCAGCGAATAGCGGGCCTCGACTTTGCCCAGTTTCCAGTACGCGGCCGCGGCCAGCCAGGTTGCCGCGAACAGCCCGCAGATCAGGAAGCCGAAGTTTTCCAGATTCACGGAAGCGACCCAGGCAACGGGACCGCTCTCTACCTGCATTCTCTCGGCCACCAGTCCCAACAGTCCTACCCCGCCGACGAGGAAAGCCACAATGACGGAGGTGCCGGTGACCATAAGGTTGTAGTACACCTTCCGGACCGGGCACGCGTAGGCCCATTGATAGGCCCGGTGCATGAAGATGCCATCGAGCGTGTCGAACAAAGTCATGCCGGCGGTGAACAAAACCGGCAGGACGAGAACCACATACCAGGGGGCGGTCAGGGCGGCGCTGCCTCCGATCACAAACAACCCAATCGTCGTTGCCGTATCGAACCCCAGCCCGAACAACACACCGATGGGATACATCTTCCAAGGCCGGTCGATCTGTCGGGACAGCGGTGCCAATACCCGGTTAAGGAGGCCGCGGTGTTGCAGCAGCTCCTCGATTTCAGCTTCGTTGTATTCGCCAATCCTGAGCTGGCGGAATACGCGGGCGATCCCGATGAGCGAATACAGGTTCAGTGAACCGATCAGCAGCAGGAACAGTCCGGAGACGATCACACCCCAAACTCCGGTGATAGACGCGAGCAACGAATCGCCGTCGGAAATCTGGTCGGCCAACCTATTCAGCCCGGCGGCAAGCAGCGTGACAGCAACGATCACAACGGTCGAATGCCCCAAGGCGAACCAGAACCCTACGGACACCGGCCGGCGGCCCTCCCCCACCAGCTTGCGCGTGGTGTTGTCCACCGCCGCGATGTGGTCGGCGTCAAACGCGTGGCGCGCCCCCAGGATGAATGCCGTAAACGCCAGTCCGAGGCCGAAAGGCGCCCGGTCGGCCACTTCGTACTGCCCAGGTAATACGACGGCGAAGAACATGCCCCACCCGACGACCAACAGGAACGCTATCACCGAGGCCATGCCCAAGATACTGCGCCGGCTACCTGCCTGTCTTTGGAGGTGACGTTTCACGATTTCCTGCCACTCTGGCCGCATGACTGCTTAGCCTGTGGAATATCTATGGAGCACCTCCGCCCAGAATGCAGACCGCGCATCTGCCATGTCAAGAGCCCGCGTTGACTCATCAAAGATGCTGTCCGCTCCGCCGCCGCTTCACTCCCCGGCAGGTGATCGAGGCGCTGCGGCTTTGCTGGTCCACTCGGGGCTGCCGCCCGGACGGCTGCACGCGAGGACGCTTCCCGCCTCCCCGGTTGCGCTGGTTCGAGGACTGCAGATCGATGAGGCCACATCGGCATTGATCCAGCAACCGGAACGCGGCTTCACGAGATCCTCCTTGACGAGCTCGGAGCCTCCAGTATGGTGATTGCAATCTACAAGCACTCATGACTTGGAGTACCGATGGCCGTTCGCGTTGACCTCAACATCTCGCTCGACGGATTCGCGACGACGACTGGGCAGACCCCCGACAACCCGATGGGCGAAGACTGGCCTCGCCTGGTCGGCGCGTACGCCGCGACCAAGACCTTCCGCGAACGCGTCTTACACGACACCTCGGGCCAGGGTACTACCGGAGTGGACGACGAGTATGCGAAGGCGTACTTCACTGAGCTCGGCGCAGAGATCATGGGCGCGGGGATGTTCGGCCTGCACCACTTCCCTGACGACCCGGACTGGCGAGGCTGGTGGGGCGACGAGCCCCCGTTCCGTGTCCCGGTTTTTGTGCTCACGCACAGCACCCGTCCGTCGATCGAAATGACCGGCGGCACGACGTTCCATTTCCTTTCCGCCACGCCGCAGGAGTCGCTCGACCGCGCGCTGGAAGCCGCCGGTGGCAAGGACGTCCGCGTGGGCGGCGGAGCGAGCGTCGTGCGCGACTTCCTGAAGGCCGGGCTTGTCGACCAACTCCACGTCGCGATCGCGCCGATCATCCTCGGCCGCGGCGTCCGCCTCTGGGACGACCTGCGCGGCTTCGAATCCGACTACGACGTCACCACCGAGACGGCCGAGAGCGGCACAGTCCACCTGACATTCCGTCGATAGGACGCAACCTGGCGCACCGGCGTTAGCGATCCGATGTGTTGCTGCCTGGGCCGACTGATCTCATCGTTGCCCTGGGCGGACGTCGAGGGCCGGCACCTTGGGTTCCGCAGACCGCGTGCGGGCAGGGAATGGGCTACCGCTGACCTTCGCCGGCCGTCGTTGCTGCCAGGGCCGTCATGGCCTGGACGGCGTCCCGATTGGAGAGCCCGTTGTCGTGGCAGAGGGACCGCCACGTCCAGAACGAGACCGCGTGGCCGACGACGGCGCACAGTTGATCGCTCCTGCCGGACGCCGGAAACGGCTCAAGCAGTGCATCGCGGAAAAACTTGTTGCGTTCCTCGAGCTCTATGCGGCGTCTGTCCGGGAGTGCATCCCAGTCGGCATAGATACGCGCGAGCATCGACTCGCCACCGCGATAAAACCGGTAGAGATCCGTCAGGCCAGCGTGGAGTCGTTCCAGCGGGTCTGGGAGCTCGGACCAAGCAGCTGGATCCGGTAGTTGCTGCTGTGACAGCCAATGCGAGGAACAGGCAGAGAACAGTGCCTCGCCGTCGGCGAAATGCCGGTAGACCGTCAGTCTCGTCACTCCGGCCCGCTCGGCGATGCCGGCAATCGTCGTCCGGGCAGGGCCCACGGCACCGTGCAGGGCCACAGCCGCGTCGACGATACGCTGACGCGTGGTGTCCACCTGCTCGGCCCGCTTAGTCATCTGATAACGGCGCGATTTGGTTGAACGCTGCTGTTCACTCAAAGCCTTGACACCGATCCCTTTGCGGTTGGACAATTCGATATACACCACTGTATATCGAATTAGAAGGGGTGGCCTGTCATGGGCGGCGAGGAGGCTCCACGGCTCACCGTCGTGCAGCCAGGGGCAGGACGCCAAGGCAGCCTAGGAAGTATCGGGGTTGTCTTCAAACTGTTCGGCGAACACACCAACGAGCAGATCTCGATCGTGGAGCACCCGTTCCCGGTTGGGGCGTTGGTTCCGCCGCACATGCACACCCGTGAGGATGAGTATTCGATCGTCTTGGAAGGCGAGATCGGATTCCGTTCCGGCGAGCGCGAAGCGGTGCTGGGCGCCGGCGGTTACATCACGAAGCCGCGCGGCGAACTGCACACCATGTGGAACGCAGGCAAGATTCCAGCGAGGATGATCGAAGTGATCAGTCCCGCCGGTTTTGAGCACTTCTTCTGGGGTGTGGCCGACCAGCTCGAAGCCGGGGCACCATTCGATCCGGAGGCCATCGGCAAACTGGCAGCCGAGTACGGCCTCCAGTTCGGCGAGGCTCCGTGGCTGCCGGACATCATCGCCCGGTACGGCCTGACTCCTCCGATGGGCTGACGGGAAGGGCCTCGCACTGGACTTGGCGAATCGGCGGTCAGTTTTTCTTCAGTTCCTCAGCAAGCATCACAATGATGCCGCTGGGACCGCGGACGTAGGTGAGCCTATAGACGTCCCCATAAGTCGCCACACCGCGAAGCGGACGGCAGCCGTGTTTCGCGGCAATCGCCAGGGCCTTGTCCAAATCATCTACCGAGAAAGCGACGCGGTGCATGCCAATCTCGTTGGGGCGAGTGGGCATCAACTCGATCGCTTGGGGGTGGATGTATTCGAAAAGCTCGAGCCGGCCGTGACCGTCCGGGGTCTGGAGCATCGCGATCTTGGCATGGTTGCCATCAAGTCCGACGGCGGTGTCGGCCCACTCACCACTGACCGTGTCACGGCCGATAACCGTCAGACCGAGGTCGGTGAAAAAGGCGATCGTTGCTTCGAGGTCGCGAACGGCGATACCGACGTTCTCCAGTTTGATGGCCATGCGCGCCATGCTAACGAGCCGGGAGTGCTGAAGAGAAGCCCCCTACCGGCCACGCGCCGCATAACTCCACCACGCTCCGTAGCCGAGCAACCTCAGGTTCGACACGCAGTCATGTGCGAAACCTGGCTTTAGCTTTGACTGCCGACAGGTACTGATCGCGGCAACCGCTTCCGGGCTGGGGGACAATAATCCTGTGGACGACCTGCATGTGCCCCCGGGACCCGGCGCGCCCCGCGGCCTCCGGGTCCCGGCGGGAGAGCTGGTCGAGCAGTTCTCCCGCGCCTCCGGCCCGGGCGGCCAGAGCGTCAACACCGCCGACTCACGTGTGCAACTCAGTCTCGATCTCGGCACGACAACAGCGCTGAGCGAAGTCCAGCGCGAACGCGCCCTCGAGCGGCTCTCCGCGAGAATCTCGGGCACGGTGCTAACTATCAGCGCCTCCGAGCACCGCTCCCAGCGACGAAACAGGACTGCGGCCAGGCAACGCCTCGCCACAGTCCTGCGAGACGCAGTGGCTCCCCCTGTCGTCCGGCGGCCAAGCCGGCCGACGAGTGGCTCGCGGCGTCGTCGGCTCGAAGGAAAACGGTTGCGCTCCGAGACCAAACGCAACCGCAGGCGCCCAACCCCCGAATGACCTGCCTGCTTGCGCCGATCTCTGGGCTCTCTCTCAGACGTTAAACCGGAACTCCACCACGTTCCGTAGCCGAAGAACCTCACATACCCACCAGCGCCAGGGGCTTCGGAGCACGGGTCCTACGGGACGGCCTCGCAGCCAGGTCGTCCCGGCAACACGTCTCGCGGCAATTCGGTCACAAGAGTTTGTCTGCGGTCGAGCAATTCAAGGGCCTCCGTTGAATTCCCTTCAGATGGGCACTCAGGTGCAGCCAAGGGAACGATATCGTGTGCACATGGCCGAAATTCGCGGACTCGACGACCTTCTGACTGCACTAAACGCCGGTGAGACGATTCCAGGAGGATCGCCGCACCATGAGGCTATGCACGCTGCGAGCCAGGAGTCACTGCGCATCACCGCCGAGCTCAACGGGCGGTACCACTCCCCCGGCGAGGTGCGGGCCCTGATAAGTGAGTTGACCGGGCGCGAGGTCCCCGAGTCCTTCCAGCTCTTCCCTCCGTTCAGCGCTGACTTCGGCAAGAACATCCGTTTCGGCTCGGATGTGTTCGTCAACAGCGGCTGCCGGTTTCAGGACCAGGGCGGGATCGAAATCGGCGATGGGTCCCTCATCGGCCACAACGCCGTCATCACGACGTTGAACCACGACATGCTGCCGAGCCGACGAGCCGACATGCACCCGGCCCGCGTCGTGATCGGCTCGGGCGTGTGGTTCGGGGCCAACGTAACGGTGTTGCCGGGCGTGACGATTGGCGATGGGGCAGTAGTCGGCGCGGGTGCGGTCGTCACAAAGGACGTGCCCGCGGGGGCAGTGGTCGTTGGGGTGCCAGCAAAGCAAGTGGGCAAGGTGTCGGAAGAGTAATTCCCTGGCCGGGAGGTAACCGTCCTGCAGGTTTAACCAAAACTGGCAGTGAATCTCGAAGCAGCGCCCGAGGCGAAG
Organism: Arthrobacter sulfonylureivorans; assembly: GCF_022637435.1. Classification (NCBI taxonomy): domain Bacteria; kingdom Bacillati; phylum Actinomycetota; class Actinomycetes; order Micrococcales; family Micrococcaceae; genus Arthrobacter; species Arthrobacter sulfonylureivorans. The sequence continues at coordinate 1,266,401 of NZ_CP093326.1, read as the reverse complement.
CGCGGTGTCAGCGGTTATGCGCCTGGATGCCGATTAGCCATTGCTCGTTGTGCGGACACAAAACAAAGGAGCTCAGTCGACTTCAGTCGACTGAGCTACGTTGTTGCACTGCAAAATTAATCGTTAAACATTGAAGCGGAACGCCACCACCACGTTCCGTAGCCGAATAACCTCTTGAAAATAGCTGGTGCTAACGCCTTCTCCGAGCTCCAGCGCTCAGGCCACCCCGGCCAGCCCGCCACCGAGCACCAGAACTCGCTCAGTTGTTATCCGATCTGCCATCGTCCAGTCGATACCCCGGTCAATGGCTCGCTTGCGTGCCACCTCGTCAGTGAAGTCAGCACGGACGACCCCGGAGCCCCGGTCGGGCTAGTCGTCGACGCCTTCTTCGGGAAGCAGTCCGCGCTGGTCGAGCACGTACAACAAGATGAAGGCCGGCACGATCAGCAGCACAGCGAGACCGGCCGCGACCAGCACGGCCGTGATCGTGCCTGACGGCGCAGCGGCCGCCGAGACCGTCAGCGTTTCGGGCAGCAGGTAGTCCCACTGTGCGACGCCCCAGGCCAGCACAAGGGCGCCGGCCGCGGCGATCGCAGCCAGCCGCCCTCCGCGGTGGGGTTGGCCTCGGAGCAGGAGAAGCGCGCCGATCCCGGCGACCGCCGAGATGATCACCAGCGGCAGGGCGCGTGAGGTGAGTCCTCCGAAGACGTAGCTGGCTTCGCTGCGTACGACGAAAAGACCGACCAGCGCGACGGCTCCAGCTACCGCCCCGGCCGCCACGGCGCGGACGCGGAAGTAGCCGACCATCGCCTCGTCGGAGAGGCGACCGGCATCCCAGGTGAGCAGTACCGCGGCGACGTAGGCCGTCACGGATACGGCGAGCAGACCCATGACGACCGACGTCGGGTTGACCCAGCTGTGCAGCGGATCGCCCGCCCGACCGCCGGCCGGAACCTGGCCAGTACTGCAAGCCCGCTTCCAGTACTGACCCTGCTGGTCCTGGTAGGGGCGCACACCCAGCCCTAGCGCCCGCGGCTTCCCGCGAGCTCGCGTTGGGGCCGGCGGCCAACGTTAGCGCCTATCCGCCTCCCTGTTCGCAACCTCCCCACATCGCCTTCACGATCCGGCTGGCCCAGCGGTGATCCTAGATCTTCCGTCCGGTGGCTCGCCCAGTGGTCGCCGGGGAAACCATTGAAATAACACAGACGCACTCTTAGAGTCATAGATGGGGAAGGATGAGAGGGATCATGGGCGACCATAGTGACCGGAACCCGAACACCCTGGACACCACTGCTACGGCTGGCCAGGGCCAGGTGGAGAAGTTCCAGGATCCTGGACTACCTCCCCACCGCCCGCGCCTTGCCGATAAGGATCCCCGGGCCGAAAAGCGTGCCGAGCGACAGGTTGCAATTCTCTTCGCAATTTCAGTGATCGGAACCCTGCTTTTCTTCGTCGGGTACTTTGCCATCCCCTTGGATGAATCCACCACGATTTCCACGCTGCGCCTACAGAACTTGCTGCTCGGCATGGGCATCGCCTTCTCGATGCTCGGCATCGGCGTCGGCATCGTGCACTGGGCGAAGACCCTGATGCCGGATCATGAGGTGGCCGAGGAACGCCACGAGGTCCGCACCGAAGAGGACCGCGGGGACGCGGAGCAGATCGTCGGCCAGGTCCTTGACGAGTCCGGCATCAAGCGCCGGCCACTGATCCGCAACACCCTCATCGGTGCCGGGGCGCTGGCCATCCTGCCGGCCATCGGCATCTTCCGGGACCTGTCCAAGAACCTCGACCCGGAGGTCCTGGGACATACGCTGTGGTCCAAGGGCGTCCGCCTCACCCGCGACCCCGAGGGCACGCCGATCAAGGCCTCGGACGTGACCTTCGGCGCTATCTTCCACGTCATCCCCGAAGGCCTGAACGAACTGTCCGAAGGCAAGCTCGTCGAAAAAGCCAAGTCAGTGGTCCTGCTCGTCCGGCTGAACCCGGCGGATCTGCATCCCAGTCCCGGCCGGGAGGACTGGGCCTACAACGGCATCGTTGCCTATTCCAAGATCTGCACGCACGTCGGCTGCCCGGTGGCCCTGTACGAGCAGCACACCCACCATCTGCTCTGCCCTTGCCACCAGTCCACCTTCGACGTGACGCAGCAATGCAAGGTGATTTTCGGCCCGGCATTCCGACCGCTGCCGCAACTGCCGATCACCGTGAACAGCGAGGGCTACCTGGTCGCTCGGAGCGACTTCCATGAACCTGTCGGACCGAGCTTCTGGGAACGTGCTCTGCTGGTCAAGGAATCCGGCCGCTAGATCTTCCCGGGCCATTGGTCCTTCAAGTTCGGCGAAGTGGCCGCTCCGCGCGTGGTCCCATGCTGAGCTTGTGAGGCAGGCGGCAAACGTCAGGGCGTGTCGCCTAAATTCCTTGAGCCGGATTGTGATGGCTCGGAGAATGACTCCGCCGCGGTAAGCCAGGCCACGGCACCGTGTCCTGGGTGGCCAGGCCACGGCAGCGCAAAAGGATTGGCTAGAGCTTCACACTTCAAGGTGCCCTGAAAGCCATTTTCGCAGTCCGAACGACGGAATGTCGGGGACCTGACAACAACGCATCCCAGTCCAGGACAGAGCCTCCGTCGGCGGAACTCGAATCAGCTAAACATTCAAGCGGAATTACACCACGTTCCGTGACCTACTTACCTTTGTAGATCGGACAGATCACGGGAGCGTGCGACAGGCCGGAGCACGGATGAGATCGTTCACGCATGATCGGAGTCCTCATCCCCATTTTCCCGAGAATCTGACTTCCCACGCCGCGGTTGCGGGTCAGACTCGCAGGCGCGTCGAAAGTCACCGGTGAACACCGCTCAAACCGCACGTGGCTCCATGGACTGGCCGCCGTGTAGGGCGTCAACTTTTCAGCCGTATCTAACATGTGCTGGCAGTCCCCGGCCGGGTGGGTGCGGATCTTGTGCAAGGGAACGCCTTGCGGCGAATCCCGGACCGCACTGTGCTCTAGGGCAGGAGTTTGTAGACGTCGACCACTGTCTCCTCGGGCATGGAGGTGAATCCTCCCTGGATGCCCTCTTGGAACCGCGGCATAAGAATATTGTCCCGGAACTGTTCCCAGCTCTCTTTCGATTCGTGAACCGCCATGACCGTCCATCCACCCGGGGATGCCCCGGCGGCATGGAAAATCTGCCCGGCAGGCATCCGTCCCTCGCCCGGATGCACTGCGGCAATTGCCGCCTCGTACTGCTCCTTGGTGCCTTCCGGGAAGAAATGCACGATTCCATAGGCCGAACTGTCCATGGCTGCTCCTTCGATGGTGGGTCCTTTCATGGTGGCCCCTTACGAGGCCGAAGACAACGGACCGGGGTGGAATGCTGCTGCAACCCGGGTAGCCGTGGCGGTCGGGAACCGTGCCACGGCTACCCGGTGCCGTTCTGTGAATATTTGGTCGATGTCCCACCACGGAACTGACCCGCAAAGCCTTTCGCTACGAGATCGAGCAGCGCTAGGCTGTCATCTTGTTCGCCAGTTCGTGCTTCTCCGGGCTGACCTCCACCGGCAGGTTTGGCCTGACATTCTTGTCGAACCAGGCGTCGTGCTGCGTGGCCGTCTCCCAAATTTCCACAACGGTTATTCCGCCTTCGCTCTCATAGGCGTAATGGGCGTTGAATCCGGGGGGTGCCCATGAGTTTGTCCCTGAGAGCGGCGGCGATGCCTTCGTACTGTTCCCGGGTCAGGCCGGGCACAAGATTTTGGACGAGAACAGTCATGGCGAACTCCTTTGCAGGCGCTGCCGGCCGGGCGGACGGACCCCGCGGACAGAGCCGGCACAGCCGAAGCCTACGCCGGCAGCCCCGGCTGCGACAGGGCTGAGTGGTGCTGCGCTGACACCGTCGTACAGGGGCGGTCACAACCAGGAAGTTACTCACCTGTAGATGAAGACAGGCCCATTTTCTGGGTCCGACCCGACGACGGATTCTGTTTGGGTCGACAGCCCCCAAAAAGCGCAGCGCCGCTAAGAACACGTGTTCTTAGCGGCTATCGCAAAAGGTCTCAGGGAAGATCGGGAATTACACCGAATCGAAATTCAGCCACGTTCCGTAACCGAATAACCTCTTATCTCGGTGCCTGATTTCGGCGTAGCGAATGCAGCAGAGCGGAGACGGCGGCAGCAGGTCGTTAGGCTGGGTGGATGGCGACAGTTATTCTCGTGCGGCACGGCCGCACCACAGCCAATGCCACTGGACTGCTCGCCGGTCGGGCCGCCGGCGTCTGCTTGGATCAGGTCGGGCGCGACCAGGCGGCCCTGACCGGAGAACGGCTCGCGGCCGTGCCCGTAGTCGGGGTGGTGTCGAGCCCTCTGGAGCGTTGTCGGCAGACCGCCCAGTTCATCCTCGATAGCCAGGCTGGCTCGCCGTACGCGCCGGTCGATCCGGCTCTCACCGAGTGCGATTACGGCCAGTGGCAGGGCCGCACGCTCAGTGATCTCGCCACCGAGGATTTGTGGCCGGTTGTGCAGTCGCAACCGTCCGCCGTCGTTTTTCCCGGCGGTGAATCCCTGGCGGCGATGCAGGCTCGGTCGGTGGCAGCGATTCGACGCCACGATGCAGCCTTCGAGACGGAGTACGGGCCGGACGCCGTGTGGGTGGCGGTGAGTCACGGTGACATCATCAAGTCAATCCTCGCCGACGCGCTCGGTATGCACCTCGATCTGTTCCAGCGTATCTACGTGGGCCCAGGGTCCGTATCGATCGTGCGCTACGGCGTTGGTCGACCAAGCGTCTACGCGACCAACACCGACGCCGGGGATCTGTCGTGGCTCTCGAACGGCATCCACTCTGCCGATGCGCCGGTGGGCGGCGGTGCCGGGCAGCAGGCGCCATGAACCCCTTGTGCCTAAAATACTGACATGCCTACACGTGTTCACGAGTTTGCCTGGCCTGATCGGGTCGTCGTTGGCACCATTGGCCTTCCGGGGGCGCGTGCGTTCTATCTGCAGGTGCGTGCGGGCACGCAAATCGTGAGTATTGCTCTGGAGAAGCAGCAGTCGGCTCTGCTCGCGGAGAAGATCGACGAAATTCTCGACCAGCTCATCACCGTCGAGGGCAACCCCTTCAGCGTTCCCACGAGTACTCCCTTTGAACTTGTCGACAACGACCAGCTCGAGGCAGTTCAGGAGCAGTTCCGCACCGGCTCCATGAGCTTAGGTTGGGACCCGACGACCGCGCAGGTCGTGATAGAGGCATACCCCATCACCGATGCTGAAGACGACGAATCGATTGACGGGGACGGGGCTAACGCGGCCGAAATGCTACTGGTGCGAATGCCGGTCGGCACCGCCCGTGCATTCGCCAAGCGTACCCGCGAGATCGTGGGCGCCGGACGTCCGACGTGCCCGCTCTGCGGTTACCCCATAGACGCCGACGGGCACATCTGCACCCTTCCTGAGGCCTGATGCCAGCGTCTGACCTGGTGACCACCGAGCTGACGCTCACCGGCCGCATCACGACGGCTTCAAATGCAACATTTCTGGGCAGCATCGGCGACGTGGTGGTCGTCTATAAGCCGATAGCAGGCGAAAGTCCGCTGTGGGATTTTCCCCGCGGCACCCTAGCTCACCGGGAGGTGGCCGCCTACATGGTCTCGCAGGCCTTCGGCTGGGACGTCGTGCCGCACACTTGGCTGCGCGATGGTCCGATGGGCGAAGGAATGGTGCAGCTCTGGCAGGAGCAAGACCCCGCCCAAAGCGCCGTGAACCTGGTCGCGGCTGACCAGGTGCCGGAGACGGGCTGGAAACACGTTCTCAAGGGTCGAGACGAGAACGGACAGGTGATCGCCCTCGTTCACGAAGACTCGCCGGCGCTCAGACGCATGGCCGTGTTCGACATCATCGTCAACAACGCCGACCGCAAAGGCGACCACATTCTTGCCATGACGGACGGACACCGGCACGGCGTGGACCATGGCCTAACCTTTCACCGTGACCACAAGCTGCGCACGGTTCTGTGGGGATGGCTGGGAGACGCTCTCACCGCCGAGGAGCGCGACGGCGTAGATCGTGTCAGCGAGGGACTGCACGGTGAGCTGGGCCGAAACCTGGCGGAGTTGCTCAGCGACGAAGAAATCGCATCGCTCGCCACGCGCTGCGCCCGGTTGCGCTTGGCAGGGCGGTTTCCGGCTCCGAGCGGTGAGATGTCTGCGGTGCCCTGGCCGTTGTTCTAATGCACCGGCCTCGAACGATAGGCCGGACCTGACCAAATACTACTAGGCGAACGCTTAGCTGCGTGCCTCAGCCCAGGACGTCGTCGACATAGCACCAGCGCCACGACTCACCCGGTTCGACGCTGCGCATGACGGGGTGTCCCGTCGTGCTGTGGTGCCGGGCCGCGTGCAGGCCGGGGGAAGAGTCGCAGCACCCGACGTTGCCGCATTCCAGGCACAGGCGCAGGTGGACCGGAGTGGTTCCTTCGGCGTGGCAGTCGAGGCATTGTGGGTCGACCGGAACCGGCCGGTCCGGTGCCTGGCCCAGGTGCCCGCAGCCGTTCGCCACCTCTTGCGGTACGGCCAAGAACGCCTCGTGGCGGGTGCCGCAGTCGCCTATCGCGGCGTCGAGCATTGATTCTTCGACATCCAACCGCTCCAGCACCTCATCCACGACCTCGGCAGGGTAGGCACCCGTTCCGCGAAGTTCCAGGACTTTGGCCCGTTCGGCCTCCAGCATGGCCACCCGCAGCTGCGCATAGCGGTGGCTCGGGGTGCGGATTTCGGTTTCCGGCCGGCCCAGCCGCTCCCAGGCTGCCAAGCTGCGTTCCTCGGTCCGCCGCTGCAGCATGGCCAGGACTTCCGGCGGATCCTCAGGCACAGCGGCCGTGCGCAGCCTTTCCAATCCTGCTGCAACGGTCTGCTGGAGCATCGAGGCTTGGGTCAGCGCGTCCTGCCCGGGGTCCGGACCACGCAGGCCCAGCCTCCGCACCAGCCAGGGCAGGCTGAATCCCTGCAGCACCAAAGTTCCGCCCACTACGGTCAGCGCGGTGAGGACGAGGACCTGGCGGTGGGGTATGTCCTGCGGCAGGACCAGGGCCGCGGCCAGGGTCACCACGCCGCGCAGCCCGGCCCACGAGACAACGGCGGGTACCTGCCAGCCCGGCGCCGGGTCCGATCGTCTGATCCGCGGAACCAGGCGCGGGAGGTAAATGGTGGGAAATACCCAGACCGGGCGCAGGACCAGTACTGCCAGGAGCACCACCGCGCAGGTCCACCAGGCATGTCCGATGCCGAGCGGGTCAGCGTTCGCGGCATCGATGATCGACCGCACCTGCAGCCCGATCAGCAGGAAGACGGAATTTTCCAGCAGGAACTGTACGGTGGCCCAGTTGCTGCGCTGGCTCAACCGGGATGCACCGCCGGGCATGGCGGGACTTCGGGTGCCGATGATCAGTCCGGCGACGACGACCGCCAGGACGCCGGAGGCATGGATTTTCTCGGCCGGGATGAACGCCACGAAGGGAGCGGCCAGCGACATTGAGGTATTGATGGCTACATTGCGCACCCTCCTGCGGATCTGCAGCAGCAGCCAGGCAGCAGCCGATCCAACCGCTGCTCCGCCGGCCACCGCGAGCAGGAACTCCAGTCCGATCTGCAGCAGGGTGACACTGCCGGCTATCGCGGCGATCGAGGCCCGGAGTAGAACCAGTGCTGTTGCATCGTTGACTAGCGACTCCCCCTCAAGGATGTTCACGATCCGCCGCGGCATGCCCACCCGCCGGGCGATGGACGTGGCGGCCACGGCGTCGGGTGGCGCGACCACGGCGCCAAGGGCAAACGCGGCCGGCAGCGGGACGTCGGGCAGCAGCCACCAGTCCGATGGTGACGGTACCGAAGATCACGTAGCCGACTGAGAGCAGTCCGATCGACCGCTTATTGGCCTGGAACTCCACCACCGAGGTGCGCAGTGCTGCCGCATAGAGCAGCGGCGGCAGGATCCCGATCAGGACGATGTCCGGAATCAGGACCACCGGTGGAATGAAGGGCAGATAGGATCCCGCAACGCCGGCCAGCACCAGCAGGAGCGGGACGGAGACTTTCAACCGGCGGCCGAGCGCGCTGACCGCGCAAACCACCACCACCAGGGCCAGCAGACTGACTGCGACGTCCATGAACCAATTCTGGCAGGATGCTCCGGGTCAGCGGTGAGAAATCTGATGCATTAAACCAAGGAGACGCTTCCCAAACGGAAATCTGGAAGCGCCTCCTAATCGGTTTTAGACATCAAACGACGAAACCCCTATCCATGGGGAATGGCCGCGGGTCAGAGGACCTTCTTCACAACGCTGGACTTCAACTGCATCCGCCCCAACCCGGGAACGGTCGCATCAATGTCGTGATCGCCCACGCCGTCCTCAATGAGCCTGATGCCGCGCACCTTGGTGCCGACCTTCACGACACCGCCACCGGCGCCCTTGACCTTAAGGTCCTTGACGATCGTGACCGTGTCACCATCGGCGAGCACATTGCCTACGGCATCCTTGATCGAAGCGGTCTCATGCGTGGTCTCCTCCGAGTCTCTTGACCACTCATGCCCGCACATCGGGCACACCAGCAAGGGGCCCTGCTCGTAGGTGAACGCCTCGCGGCACTCCGGGCAAGCCGGCAGACCGTCAGACATTGAAGCGGAACTCCACCGCGTTCCGTAGCAGAATAACCCATGGAGCGGGCTTTGAAATTGCGGCGGAGGCCAGGTTCCCGTGTCCCTCCGCAACAACGCCTGCAGGCCTTTCCCCGAGAACCGGCTCGCTGGCGACGCCGCAAGGTGGGTGAGGCGTCCATCCAGCGATTCCACGACAAAGGCGCCTTCCCCGTGGTGTGCCAGCGCCTTTTGGACCACTTTTTCCCACTTCACAAGGGTCAAATGTTCGCGACCTCATCGCGCAATGCCCTCCGTTCGATGCGCAAATCATAGTGCGACTGCAGGTTCATGCAGAACAAACTTGCGGTCGCAATAGGCGTGCCGACGCGTATCTTCAACGATGCTTCTGTCTATCGAAAGCAGGTCCTTCACTGGGCGTTTACACGAATGTTTGAGCTGACCTACCCACCAATCGTTCCAGGTAGTCCTGCGTTCGAACAACGGAGCTCGACCACGATCCGCCACATGACAACTCGCCCGTTAGGTCGACAAGCGGCCGAGAGTGGGCCAAGAACTTGCAGAAGCCTGCGAACTCAGCCCGCCCAGTCGCGCCTGAGCAAGCCGTACACCCAGGAGTCAGACACGTCGCCATTGACGATGCAGTCCTCGCGCAATGTCCCCTCGCGTACGAAGCCGAGTTTCTCAAGCACACGAGCCGAGGCCACGTTGCGTGTATCAGTCTCGGACTGAACCCGGTTGAGATCGAGACTGCCGAAGGCCCAGTGCAGCAGGACGCGCGCTGCCTCCGTGGCGTAGCCGCGACCCCAAGCCGCCTCACTGAGGCAGTACCCGAGGGAGGCGCTGCGGAAGTCGGGATTCCACCCGTTGAAGGTGCACCAGCCCAAGAAGGCGCCGTCAGACTTGCGCGTGATAGCCACGCGTGCTCCGCTGCCTTCGTCCGCCATCTGTCGGCAGCCATTCATGAAGCGAGCGACCCGCGATCGGTCGGTCCACGGTGGACTGTCCCAATAGCGCAGCACTCCGGCGTTGCTCTGCAAGGTGAAGAGGTCGTCGGCGTCGGCATCGGTGAAGGGGCGCAGCAGCAGGCGCTCGGTCTGCAATGTCGGGGTCGGCAGAGACATGCGTGCCACTCTGCCATATTTTGGGAGATCCGGAACGGCGCCTGCACGAGCAGGATGTTGGTACTCGCGGCCGAACGGGAATATCCGGGTTGGTGCCAAAAAGATCGAGATCGCCGAGCACAAGGCACAGCGCACCGTCTGCTCGCAAAGGTTGCGGGCACCGAGGCCATTGCGAATGGCCGCGGGTCAGAGGACCTTCTTCACCACGCTGGACTTCAGTTGCATCCGCCCAAACCTGGGAACGGTCGCATCAATGTCGTGATCGCCCACGCCGTCCTCAATGAGTCGGATGCCGCGCACCTTCGTGCCGACCTTCACGACACCGCCACCGGCGCCCTTGACTTTGAGATCCTTGACGATCGTGGCTGTGTCACCATCGGCGAGCACATTGCCGACGGCATCGTTGATCGAAGCGGTCTCGGGCGTGGCCTCGGCCGAGTCATTTGACCATTCATGTCCGCACATCGGGCACACCAACAAAGCGCCCTGCTCGTAGAGGTGAACGCCTCGTGGCACTCCGGGCAAGCAGGCAGACCGTCAGCCATTGAAGCGGAACTCAACCACGTTCCGTAACCGAATAACCTTTTTGACGGCTACCATTCTGTCCGATGCCCACGAAGTTGGATTGCTGCCTCACGGTCGATGTCCGCGATCCGTTCCGCCTCTTCGAGCGAGCTCAGCCTCTGTGTGAGATCGCCGGTGCGTCGTGGTGGGGTCGCAGAGGCGGTCGCCGACGTTGCTGAACTGGCAGGTCCTAGAGGCCGATAACGGCGCTTACGGAAGCCAGTAGATCCTGGAGGTGCTGCCGCTGATAACGAGACGGGACCTGCGAACAGTTATGAACTTGATGTGAGGCCGGATGAGGGCCGCGGCGGTGACGGGTGCTCGGCGCCCTCAAGCTGCACCGCATTTCGCGCGCCCTTAGTACGGTGAACATCCGCTGAAGCAACCTGACAGGGATGGACACACTAACCCTCAAAGCGCAGGAGCAGCGCAAAATGACGTTCCGCCAAGGCACTGCAGGCTGCCGGAAGCCGACGGTGCTGCAAGTATGTGTGCTGGCCCAAACCGAGCCGGTGCGAGTGACGCAGCTGTCCGGGCGACGGGCCCTAAGACGTCGAAGATGGTCACGGGTTTCGCCCTAGGCAGCCTTCTGATGAGCTGTGTTCGGGCCTTTCCCTCACAGGTCCGGGAGCGTATTGTACGAGGCGATGACCGAGCAGCAGCCCTACGAGCTAGTACAGCGATACGCGGACTTTGAGCTGCGGCGCTACCCCGTGCATACAGTGGCAGAGGTCGAAGTCAGCGCGTCCTTTGACCGCGCCGGTAACGCCGCCTTTCGCCCCCTTTTCAACTACATCAGGGGCAACAACACGGCTCGGCAGTCCCTAGCGATGACCGCGCCCGTGATCCAGACCGCCGCACCGCCATCCCGGAAGGTGCAGATGACGGTGCCGGTCCTTCAACGCGGACCGATGCATAGCCCTCGCGCCGACGGCGAATCAGACGAAGGCCCGTACGTGCTCGCGTTCGTGCTTCCTGCCGGAATGACTGAAGATACTGCCCCGGTCCCCGCTGACCCGCAGGTCAGGATCCGGACCGTGCCGGGCTCTACTGCCGCCGCTCTTCGCTTTTCCGGCGGCGGATCCGGCTCCGCCTTCGCGAAGCGCAACCAAGCGCTCCAGGACGCCATCGCCGCCGCCGGCATGAGGGCCTCGGGGCCGCCGCGATTTGCCCGATTCGACCCGCCGTTCAAACCCTGGTTTCTCCGCCGCAATGAGGTCATCCAGGATGTGACGCTAGGGCCAGAACACAATCCTGCAGGTTGAATCCGCCTTCCAGCAACTGCGCGCCAATCCACCTCGCTGATCCGCCTGTTCGGACAGTACGCACGGAGCCCGTTCCTTCATCACGGCCTTCAAAGCCGGACTGCACAAATGGGCTTTAACACTGAAAACGGCGCTTACGTTGAGCACGTCGCGTCGGGCCGGCCATCGTCTGCTGCCGTTTGGGTTAGAAAAGCGGCACCAGACGGCACCACATCCCGAGAGGCTGGTCCTTGCCCACGGTTTCAGAGCGCAATTGGCGCTGTTATCTATTGGGCACTTCCGCTCTCCTGCGGTGACACCAATTCCGGATTCAGCTCGAGCCTCCATTGTTTCCTCGACCGGGGGTTTCGGGATCAAAACGGTGGATCAGGCCTTCAAAGTACTGGCCAGCACCGACACTTCTGCTCAATGGAGAGAGCCGGAAGTACGAGGGACAAGCCGAAGAACTCGTCTATGGCGGGGAATCGGCGGGGACTTCGAACTACTTTTTCTACGGCAGTTCGTCCATATCATCCCCAGCCGACACAAACAACACGAACACCTCATACCCGACAGACGACGGCAACCGGCAACTCGGCGGCCCACAGTTGGCGGACCGATTACTACAGCACCACCGTTGATATTGACCTTGTCCATGCCGATGCCTAGGTCCGGCCCGGCCGTCTCGGACGTGCCTGCTTCCCCCGCACTCGAGAACCAGAAGCAACGCAGGTCTAGTCCAGCAGGTGGAAGTCCAGGTCGAGGTCTTCGACGGCATTCAGTTTCCGCCACGTGGACCCCACGCGGGCAGTGCAAAGGGTCGCGGCGATCGGCATCCGGTCCACGGCGACCAGCTGGTCCAGGTTTAGGCCGGTCAGCTCGGCGATGTCCTTGATGGGTGCTTGGAACGTCCGGAACGGGCCCAGCGGCGGAACGTCGTCGACGGCCCCCGGCCGCGGGACGTCGGGCAGTTCATCCAGCTCAGGCGTCTGGTCCACCACGTATCCGACCGCCGCCAACTCTCCCCGGTGGATGAACACGGCAACCTTGAAGAAGCGCAACGGGATCTCCGCGCCCCGATACACGGGATCCTTGGCGCTGAAAATCGGCCCGGTGAACACGACGATCCTGTCGCGGTACTCGGCGGCATGCTCTTGCAGGTAAGACTCCAGGCCCAGCCACAGTTCGAGGCCCTGGTTGAACTTGGCCGCCTGGGGTGCGGCGTTGGTGTAGTGGAAGGTGTCTTCGTTGGCCAGCCTCGCCTCGGCGACCGTGTCGCCCCAGACCGCCGAGGCCCGTCGGACCAGGTGGCCGCGGTCGATGTCGTTCCGGGCGTAGACCCGCTCGCCCGTCTGCAGGTCGGAGGCCAGCCGGGGATCCAGCCGCCAAGGGATCCCGGCCCGGCCCAGGTCCATGAGCTTGCTGCCGTCCATACCCAATCCTGTAACGGCGGCCAGACGCTTATCCGGGCGCATCAGAACCGAGAAGTGCGTGTACGGCAACAGGACCGTCTCCACGCCGGGCACGGCGGGCATCGGCACGGACCGGCCCAGGAAGTTCCCGTCGAAGCCTGCACGGCCGGCAAGGTCTTCGGCGGTAAGGTGCGGGGCTACGAGCGGTTCGTCATCCATGACGGGACACTACCAGCGCACCCTGCATGTTGGGATGAACGATGAGCAAAACGCTGAAGCCGATCAGCTCAGGTAGAAGCAACAATCAGACCTGCGCGCGGGAACATGTCACTTGATTCCCCGAGATTCGGAGCCCGCTGCCTTCCAGCTGCAGCAGCTTCCTCGCCCTCACCGGCCGACTCGAAGCCATCGCGACAGCGAAACAGCCCGGCCCGCTCAGACCGTCGTGAAGAAAAAGGAACCCCTTACGCGACGAGCCATGGAGGTCGTGAGCATGGCGGAACATTTGATCCAGCCACGGCCTACACTCGGAGTTGTGGCTACATATGAACCTGCAGAACTTGCTCGAGAACTCGGCTACACCGACGAACACCGACCGGGCAAGGTCGTCCGGGATTACCTTCGAAAGAAATACCCGGAACACCCAAAGTATCAGCGTTGGGTGCTAGATGAAGCTCAGGCGGCCGACGTACGTGTCAACGTCCCTCGAAAGCGCTGACTATGCTCCAGGCAACCGCGGCCCATCACTGAACCTCAAGCACTGCCTCTGAGGCGATGAGGGGCTGGTCCCGCAATATACCTGCCGGCCCAGGCCCTCGCCCGGCCTCGATGATCCAGTCGTGAATAGGTTCGTCCCTAACCACCGTGAACTCTCGCGATCAGAGGACCTTCTTCACCACGCTGGACTTCAGTTGCATCCGGCCAAAGCCGGGAACGGTTGCATCAATGTCGTGATCGCCCACGCCGTCCTCAATGAGTCTGATGCCGCGCACCTTCGTGCCGACCTTCACCACACCGCCACCGGCACCCTTGACCTTGAGGTCCTTGAGGTCCTTGACGATCGTGACCGTGTCACCATCGGCGAGCACGTTGTCAACGGCATCCTTGATCGAAGCGGCCTCGGGCGTGGTCTCGGCCGTGGTCTCCTCCGAGTCTTTTGGCCATTCGTGGCCGCACATCGGGCAAACCAGCAAGGCGCCCTGCTCGTAGGTGAACGCCTCGTGGCACTCCGGGCAAGCCGGCAGACCGTCAGACATTGAAGCGGAACTCCACCGCGTTCCGTACCTGAATAACCTTTGATTTGCGCTGTCTTCGGTTGCGTCTGGGACGAATCCACGTTCTGCTTGGGCTGCGGATTCTAGGCGCAATCCATGCTCTATTACTCCCCAGAAAAAGGCAGGCTGCCCGCCAAGACGATGTGTCCGGACGGGCAGCCTTTCTCGCTGTTGGGCTGGTGGGCCTGTTCAGAGACGTTTGACGCCGATGGTGTGGGCCGTGGTGAACTCCTCGATGGCCCATTCGCCGTTGAAGCGGCCCAGCCCGGAGTTGCGTTCGCCGCCGAAGGCCACGTGGGCCTCGTCCTGAACGGTCATCTCGTTGACGAAGGTCATCCCCGCCTTGACCCGCTGGGCGAAGCGCACGCCGCGGTCCAGGTTCTGGGTGAACACGGCCGAGGACAGCCCGTAGACGTGGTCGTTGGCCAGGGCCAGCGCGTGCTCCTCGTCGTCGGCCTTGAGAATCGCGACCATGGGGCCGAAGATCTCTTCGCGGGCAATCTCCATGTCCGGAGTGACGTCGGCGAACACGTGCGGCGGGACTACCCGGCCCACGATGTCGCCTCCGGCGACCACACGGGCGCCGGCCTCCTTGGCTCCGGCGATCTTGGCCTTCAGGCCCTCCAGCTGGGAGTCGTTGACCACCGGACCGACCAGGGTGCCTTCCTGGCTCGGATCGCCGAACGGCACGGACTTCGCGGCGCCGGAGAACTTCTGAACGAACTCGTCGTAGACCGGCGCCTGGACGATGATCCGGTTCACGGACATGCAGATCTGGCCCGAGTGCAGGAAGGTGCCGGGCACGGCCTGGCCGACGGCGGCGTCGAGGTCCGCGTCATCCAAGACCACCAGCGGGGCGTTGCCGCCCAGTTCCAGGGAGGTCTTCTTCAGGTGCTCCCCGGAGGTGGCGACCTTGCCCACGTTCTGGCCCACCGGCGTCGATCCGGTGAAGGAGATCAGCCGCGGCACCGGGTGGGCGACAAACTCATCGCCGATCTCCGAACCGGCGCCGGCCACCACGGACAGCACACCGGCCGGGAGGCCGGCCTCCTCGAAGATCCGGGCGATCAGCAGGCCGCCCGTCACGGGGGTGTCCGAGGCCGGCTTGATGACGACGGCGTTGCCCAGCGCCAGCGCGGGGGCCACCGAGCGCTGGGACAGGTGCAGCGGGAAGTTCCACGGGCTGATCACACCCACAACGCCGACCGGCTTGCGGTAGACCCGCATTTCCCGGTCTGGGGTGTTCGAGGGATGGATGGTGCCGTGCACGCGGGTGGGGAACGAGGCGGACTCCTGGGTGATGCCTGCGGCCAGGGAGACCTCGATGTTGGCCTTGAGCACCGTTGAGCCGGACTCCTTCACCAGCCAGGACACGATCTCCCCGCGGTGCTCCTCGAGGAGGTCCCCGGCGCGGCGGATAATCTTCGCGCGCTCGGACGGTGCAGTGGCGGCCCAACCGGGCTGGGCCGCCTCGGCGGCGCGGTAGGCCTCGTCCAGGTCTTGGCTCGAGGCCTGGCGGATTTCGGCCACCACCGAGTCGTCAAACGGGTTGACGTCCGTGTTCACCTTCTCCGAACGGCCCTCGCGCCACTCGCCGCCGATGAACTGCAGGTTCACCGGCTGTCCGGCGAAGGTCGCGGGGGTCGTAATAGTCTCTGCAGTCGCAGTCATTTGTCTTTCTCCTTCAGGTAGGAAGGGCGCCGCAGGGGGCGGCGGCACTCTCCTGATCGTCTCTAAGATAACGGGGCATGGTAAGCCGATTCGCAATCAGCGGAGTTCCGACCTCCGCTGCCACGGGGGCAGCTCCCCGCCCGACCAAGGAACTGCTTGGAGGAGGTCATCACGAATGGGATTTCGAGGCCTCGCTTCGTGCCACATCCGCGGCCTCCGGGTCATGCTCGGTGCGTAGGTCCTCGACGGGCCGTAGAGCACCGATGAGCAAGCCGGCGCTTATGGCGACCAGATAGAGGCCCGGGAGGATCACGGACACGGCCCCCTCCGTGTCGATCAGGGCGCTAAAGTTCGTGACGGCCAATACCACGGCGACGACGAGCATGGCTCCACCTATCAGCGGGGCCACGAGGCGCGCCCACAGGTTCACTTCGGCTGACCGCCGTCGCAGGAATACGATGACGGCGGCGGCACCTGCGGCTTGCAACAGCAAGAGGCCGAGTGTGCCGAGCCCAATCATCCACATGTACAGGACCGCGAAGGGGTCCTGTCCTGTCAATATGAACAGCACCAGCAGAATGGCAATGGTGATCGTGACCAGCACGCTGGCACGGCTGGGGCTCCGGTGGCGGGCATGGGAGTGGCCGAGCGACTTCGGCAGGAAGCCAGACCGCCCCAAGGAGAACACATAGCGGTTTATCGCATTGTGGAAGGACAGCAGCACCGCCAGCAGGCTGGTGACCACGAGCAGTTCCATGACCGTTGCCGCCCACCCCCCGAGGTAATCGGTGACTGGGGCCAGTACAAAGTTGACTGGGTCAGCCAAAGCGGCGTCCTGTACGTCGTTGACCCCGTAGGCGAGCGCCAGAGCCCACATAGTGAGGGTGTAAGCCACGCCGATCACGATGACGGCAATGTACGTGGCCCGAGGGACAGACTTCTTGGGCTCTCTCGCCTCTTCTCCGTACAGAATGGTCGCTTCGAAGCCGACAAAGCAGGCGAACGCAAAGAGCAGGGCTAAGCCAGTGGTTGGGCTGAAGATGTCGGCTGGGTTGAAGGAAGCAGCGTTGATACCTTCGGCACCGCCTTGCACCAGTACTGCGAGGTCGAAGACGAGCAGAAACAGGACTTCCAGGACCAGCATGATTCCCAAGAGCACGGTGGATACGCGTATGTCCCGGTAGGCGAGCAGGCCGATGACGACCACGCCGACCAGCAGCGTGGCTTGCCATGGAACGTGGATGCCCAGGAACCGGTCAAATAGATCAGAGGTGAACGTGGCGAATTGGGCAGATATCCCCATGAACATGGCGAGGTAAGCCAGCAGGGCAATTCCGGCTGCAGCGTAACCGGCCCAGCGGCCCATGCCCCAGGAGATAAAGGCCGCGAATCCTCCGGCATTGGTGACGAACTTGCTCATGGCGGAAAAGCCGAAGGCGAAGAGCAGGAGCGCCAAGGCAGCGATCAGGTACATGGCTGGGGCAGCGGGTCCGGCAAACATGAATACCACCGGACCGGCCCCCAGCGTAGCGGCCAGCGGTGCGGCAGCCGCGACCACGAAGAACACAATGCCGGCGGTCCCGACGGAACCCGCCTGCAACTGAGTGGAGACCGCCGATGTTTGCCGGGCTGACCGTGCGCTCGACGGGGATGATGTTTTCATGGATACCTCTAGAGTGGGTAGAGACTGGCAGGTTGTCGCGTATCTGTGGTCTTCCATGCTCCGGGAACCACCGGTGCATGACAACGAACACTCTGAGAAGGCGCGTTCGCGATTCTTGAACGTGAGAAGCCACGGATCGGCAACTGGGACGAAAGGCAGGGCGGACTGACGATGGAGATTCGGCAGCTGCAGTACGTGGTGCGGGTGGCCGAGACATTGCATTTCGGCCGGGCCTCCGAGTTGGAGCACATCGCCGCGTCCGCGCTAAGCACCCAAATCCGCCGGCTTGAGTCCAGGCTGGACGTCAAGCTGTTCGAACGGACACCTCACCAGGTGTTGATGACCCCGGCCGGGGCTCATTTCGTTCGCGAGGCCCGCAGGATCCTGGACCAGTTAGACCTGCTGCGCACTCAGACCCAATCCATCGCCCGGAGCGCCACCGAGCACCTGAGCATCGGTTTCTTCGGAGAGGCTCTGGGCGAACTCACGCACCGGGTCTTCGGAGCCTTTGCCGCTGCCTTCCCGCAGACCCGACTGGAGTTCACGGAGTTGTCCATGAGCACCCAGTTCGAAGACCTAGGATCCGGCGTGGTGGACGTCGCCTTCTTTCGCATGCCGATCGACGACCAGCGGTTCGAGGTCAGGCCGCTCTTCAAGGAGCGGCTCTACGCCGCTGTCGCGGTCGCGGGACCCTTCGGCGCGGCCACATCCCTTCAGGTGGAAGACATCATCGATCAACCCTTCGCAGTCGCCGGGGACACCACGCCGGCCGAATGGGCTCATTTCTGGACTCTCGCCGGGGCGCGCGGGGCCCCCGGGCGCACCGGTGCCCTGGTCCGGACCCTGAACGAGAGTCTTTCGGCGGTAGCTTACTCGGGAGCGATCGACACCTATCCGGCCTCGGCCACTCGAACCTTCCACCACCCCGGCGTCCGCTTCGTCCCCCTCTCTGATGGCCCGGCCAGTGTCCAGGCCTTCGTCTGGCGTCGAGGCAACACGAATTCAATGATCCCCGAACTGTTAGAAGTGACCCAGTCTGTGGTCCGCGACCACATCGACGAATTGCCAGAGGCCGAGTCCCTCGTCGACTGACCCGGCAGAGCAGCCGCGTGGGGCGACGTCGGGGCGTTCTGGTCTTGCGAAGATGCGTTCGAGTTTTCGTGATTGCCCGCCACATGAGAGCGAACCGAGGATGGAACGACAAGCAGGCAGCCCTGGGGCTGCATTCCATCGAGAAGAGGTTCACTGTGGCGGCACTTTCGCTCCAGCAAGCACAGCAAACATTCATCGAGCGGTTCTCGGTGTCCGGCCGGATGACCGAGGAAAGCCGCCGGTCGGTCCCGGGCGGATACAGCCGGAACTCCTTCAACTTTGGCCCCCACGCGGTCTTCGTGACTCGCGGCGAGGGTGCCTACATTGAAACTGTCGACGGAAACAGACTGCTGGATTTAAATAACAACTACACCGTGAATGTCTTGGGACACCATCACCCGGCGCTGACGTCGGCTCTGATGGATGCCATTCCCAATGGCATCTCCTTCGGGAACCCGGGCGCCCAGGAAGGCGCCCTGGCTCGGATGCTCATAGAGCGGATCCCCTCGGTGGAGAAGGTACAGTTCTCTTGTTCTGCTACTGAGTCTTGTATGACGGCCATCCGATTGGCGCGAGCCACCACGGGCCGCACCCGGATTGCGAAGTTTGAAGGCGGGTACCACGGCTTCAGCGACATGCTACAGATCTCCGCGCACCCCACCCCGGAGAACGGGGGCGATGCCGCAGCCCCGGTGGCTGTTCCAGACAGCGGTGGCATCCCCTCCGCCAACACGGACAACGTCCTTGTGCTGACCCAGAATGACCTGGCCGGCACCGAGTCACTCCTCCGGGCTCATAGCCAGGAGTTGGCCTGTCTGATCCTGGAACTGCAGAGCGGAGCAGGTGGCATGGTGGCGCTGGATCAGGAATTCGTGCAGATGTTGCGGAATGTCACGCGGGAACTGGGGATTGTCCTGATTTTCGACGAGACCATCAGCCTGCGCGCCGGATACCACGGGCTGCAGGGCCGCTACGGGATCACCCCGGACCTGACCGTTATGGGCAAGATCATCGGCGGTGGCCTGCCACTCGGCGCGGTAGGCGGCAGCGCAGAGATCATGAATGCCTTGGAGGACGGCCGGGTCAGCATCTCCGGAACCCACCACGGTCACAAGCTCTCGGTAGTGGCCGGTGCCGCGTGCCTGACCGAACTCACTGAAGAGGCCTTCACCACATTGAATGGGCATGCGCAGCGAATCACCACGGAGCTCAACGCTTGGAGCCAGGAACGCAATAGCCCGTTCCGGATCCACGGTTGGGGATTCTCTCACTTGGGCTACGCCTATATGACCTCTCCCGGGGAAGTCGTGCGTACACATCGTGACTACTGGCGACATGTAGACGGCGACAAGACACAGACCATCTCCCTGGAATTGGCCAACCGCGGATACTTTCCCGTGCACCGGGGAGAGATGTCCTTATCCCTGGCTATGACCGACCAAGACATCAGCGGACTGATCGAGACCCTGAAGTCCATCGTCTCGGACATCGATTCAGAGAGCGTGACGAAGGAGGCCCGGTCGATCGCCCACGCTGTGTAGGCTGTCGGTTCGTTGCTTGAGACGAGCAGATCCCCCGTTGAGGCGCGATCTGCTCGTCTCTTTATCGGGGCATGTCTATCCGTTTCTGGTGGGGTTCCAAATACTCTCGGCGGTACTCATGGTCCTCGCGTCGGGTCGATGAAGGTCCGTTGCGCCGTCGGCTTCGGGGCTCCAGAGGTTAGATCGCAAACCCAAATTCCACCACGTTCCGAACCCGAATAACCTATGAGATCGCTACGCCTCTCCTGGCGCTCCTGAATCTTCAAGTACCTCTTGACGACCCTGGACGACCGAGTCAGCCAATGCCTGCCCGGGAGCGTCACGACCCTGCGGATCACGACGCTCCCCAAAGCCAGCAAGACGCTTATTTAGCTCGGTACGGATCGAATGCTTCCGTCTTAAGCCGATCGACAACCGGTGCACGATCGAAGTCGTCGGCCGCAGACCAATCTTCCTGCACACTCGATGCGTCGCGGGCTTCACCGTTCAATCCGAGCTCAGTCGTGATCCCTTCCCATTTAGTGAGTAACGACTGGTACTGATCGATGAACGTCTGGTCTATAACATCGCTCTCGGCGGCAAGGGTAGCAATCGCTTCCTTCTGGTAGTCCTGAATCTCTGCATCAAGTTCACTGGAGTCGTTGAATTTGATCCCCCATTCGGACGGTCCTTCGGCAGCAAAACGCGCATACTGCTCAATGCTCCCCAGATTGTATTGCTCCCAGTATTTGATCGCTGCGTCCTGGACGATTTGCTGGGCCTCCAACGGTAGCTTGTTCCAGATATCGAGGTTGATGGCAAGAACGCCTCCGTTGTAGCCCGACAGCGTGACTGGAGTGTATTCGTTGGCTACGTCTACCAGCCCCGTGTCGATATACCCGCCGGGATGGAGAACTGAGCAGTCGACCACTCCGCGTTGCAAAGCTTCGTATGCCTCGGCCGCCAGCATGGGCACGGGGACCATGCCTAGCGCCTGCACTTCTTTGCTTTGTAGCTCCCCCGGTGTTCTTATCCGCGCGCCCTGCGCTGCGGCCAGGCTGTCTATCGGCTTGGTGCAGAGCAAGTCGTATTGGGGATAGGGAAATATTCCCGTCAGGGGCTTGATGTTGTGGCTCATAAGCTCCTGCTGCAGCTCATCCGATGACTGATACATTTCATGAGTTGCCGCTGCACCCTGAATGACTCCGAAGGGGATGGAATCGTTGACCAGCGACGCGAGTGAACCCAGCGCATTGGCCACGGGAAGCTCTTGAGGGAAATAGGGTGTAATAAGCTGGCCCGCGCCGGCGACGCCAGAACCGATTCCGGTCAACATCTCATTCCCTGGCATTAGAGATGACGAAAAGTAGTAATCAAATTTAATTTTTCCGTTAGACTTTTCTTCTACTTCTTCCGCAAAGGCCAGTGTAGCGGCTCCAACATTTGACTGTTCAGTATTGATTTCCGCGAAACTAATAGTGACAGGTTCCATAGTCTCGAGAGTCCCCTCCCCCGCGTCAGCATGTGTTGCGGTGGACCCTGAGCAGGCAGTTACGGAAAGAATCAACGCGACGCTTAGAGGAAGGGCCTGTTGGTAGATTTTCGTGCTTTTTCTCATCACATTTCTCCTGTGAGGGTGAAGCTTGTCTGACAAAGATTGCAACTGAAACGAGCATCATACAATCGGCGAGGAGAGGTACGCCTCAACTCAAGCGCGTGCCTTAGCTGCCAACTTATCGAGCATTTCCATGGGAAGTTCTAGCGGTCTCCTGTATGAGAAGTCCGACTTGTCCTGGGTTCCCTTCTCGTAACCGTCCCATTCGCCGAAGATCGAACCGTCTGCGAGGACACGGAAGTCCATAATGAGGCGGCGCATAGCGATTTTCCATTCACCATCACGCTTTTCGAATCGGTCAACATACCTCCCGCCGGCCATTTGAACCACTTTTCCATCCTTGTACCGGTGAATGTATAACACATACGTCTCAGTATTTGCGGTGTCACCATCAAGTTCACATGTGTGGCTTGTGACATGGTGCATGTGGGCATTCAGGTGATTGTGGCACACGTAGTTCGCCCATTGAACGAATTCATCCCTTCCGCCGATCCATTCCCCATGATTATCGATCGCGTCCGTATGAAAAACGCTCGCAAGCAATTCGTCGTCGTGCCGATCCAAGGCGCGTGTGTATCGGTTGATGCAATCAAGAATGTCCTGGCGGTCGAGAAGGTTCTGGATTTTTTCTTCACGGGTAAGCATAAATGATTCCTTGTCCTTTGATATTAACAGTTGTCATGTATTTGGGGTGCAGGGCGGCACCGTTAGAAGTACTCCGCCTCGTACTCCTTCCTGTATGTGCGCAGCTTGTGGAGCTCGCCTTTGGAGAAGGCATCTACCCAGTTCGGATTGACAAGCAAGGATCTTCCGCTTGCCACAAGATCGAATTGGTCGTCCATGAACTGGTCCACCAGCGGTTGAAGTGGGGCGTGGCCTGCAGTGTCCGAACCTCGGAAAGCTCCGTCGAGCCCCAAGGAACCGACAGCAATGACCGGCATTCCGGTGAGGTCCTTTGCCCAACCGGCAAGCGTCCGCTTGGAGATGTCGAAGGCTGGTTCCCAGAATCGGCGGGCGGAGGCGTGAAAGATGGTAGTGCCGGCTGCTGCAATCGGACGAAGCAAAGCCGCCAGTTGATCCGGGGTCTCTGCGATCCGGGCTGTGTAACGGTCCACTTTAAACTGGGAAAACCGGAACGAGATTGGGAAGTCAGGTCCAACTTCGCGTCGCACCGACGAAACAACGTCCGCAGCGAATCGCGCTCGTTCAGGATGAGTCCCGCCATATTCGTCAAGGCGGTGGTTCGTGACATCCCAAAGGAACTGGTCGATCAAGTAGCCATGTGCGCCGTGGATTTCCACCCCATCG
Organism: Arthrobacter sulfonylureivorans; assembly: GCF_022637435.1. Taxonomy (NCBI): domain Bacteria; kingdom Bacillati; phylum Actinomycetota; class Actinomycetes; order Micrococcales; family Micrococcaceae; genus Arthrobacter; species Arthrobacter sulfonylureivorans. The sequence goes on along the minus strand of NZ_CP093326.1, from coordinate 1,243,265 downwards.
AATCCGATCGATTGGGCGAGCACTGCCGCTTCCGCAAAGGCGGAGCAGACTCGATCCATGTCTCTCATAGTCATGTGGCGCCCATGAAGACGGCCGTCAAGGGCGATTCCACTCGGGCTGATGGCAGACGTTGCTTCGAGAGCAGCGCCTATGTGCCAAAGTTGGGCGAAGATCGCAGCATTCTTGCTGTGGACCTTCTCGACCACCCGGCTCCATGCGTCAGCCGCAGCGCCTTGTCGCAGAACCGGTACGCCCTCTACGCCACCTGCATCAGGGGTATCTATGTACGTGCCTTCGGTGATGATTAGCCCGATGCCGTGTTCCGCTCGGCGCTCGTAATACTCAACCATTTCCTCGCTAGGTATTCCGTTGACAGCGCGATTGCGAGTCATTGGAGCCATCACCAGTCGGTTGCGGACCCTGAGAGATCCGATATCGAACGGATCAAGTAGGAGAGCCCGTTGTTCGTGAGACAGGTTCATTTGGGCAGGAGGGATCAACATAAGTACTTCCTTAGATCGTGGGAGCTTCGGGTCGGCTAAGGCCGCTGGGCGCTCAGTTCCGGCAACCAGGTGACGAGCTCCGGGAGGAAGATCAAAGCCACCAGGACTAACAAAGCAGCCCCTACAAACCACAGCACGCCCTTGAAGACATCAGTCAGCGAAATGGGTACACCCAGATTGACGTTCGCGTCTTGTGCAAGCCTGTGAACGATAAACGTTAGGATGCCGATCGGCGGAGTGACGATACCGATCTCCGCGAGGATCACGATAAATACCCCGAACCACAACATGTCCACCTCGAGCGCAAGCAGGGGCGGGACGAGGACCGGAACCGTCAAGAGGATCATCGCCAGAGGGTCGAGAAACATGCCCAGGATCAAGAAGACAATGACCAGGATCAGGAGAAACTGGATGCGGTCCAAGCCCATGTCTACGACCAGTTCAGTTAGTGCATGAGGCACTCTGCTTAGCGCAAGGACTCGCGTCAGCAAGTTGACTGCGATCATCAGCAAGAAGATCGCAGCCGTCGCGATCACGGCGTCTTTGAGGCTGAGCATAACGAAAGTGGCGAGGCCTTTCGGCGACCGAGCATGGTTCCCGCCGAAGAGCCAACCCAAAAGAATCGCTCCGAGGGCGCCGAAGGCTCCTGCCTCTGAGGGCGTAAAAACGCCGGCGAACAGACCACCGATCACAATAAGGACAACTACTAGAACCGGGAGCGTACTGAGCACCGATTTCCACCGTGAAGGCCAAGTGACGTCAGAGAGGTCTGCTCGTGGGGCGAGGGCCGGGTCCAATGCCGCGCGCACTACGATTAGCCCGGCGAACGCCAACATGATGATCAATCCGGGGACGACAGCAGCTATGAGTTGCGGTCCCACCGGTGTCTGTACAACGCCTGCGTAGATAACCAGCATGATGCTCGGTGGAATCAACTGCCCAAGTGTTCCCGCCATCGCCACTGTTCCTGTGGCAAGCGATGGCTTGTATCCGGCTTTCATCATTTCTGGGATTGCCACGCGGCCAAGCGCGTAAGAGATACCGACTGTGCTTCCGCTTGCTGCGGCCAGTCCAGCACCGGCAAAATTCGTCCCTACGGCCAGACCACCAGGGAGTTTTCCGAGCCACTGGCGGGCCGCCTCATATGCCCCGGTGGTTAGACCCGAGCGCCAAAGTGCGATGCCCATCAAGATAAACATCGGCAGGACGCTCAGCGACCAACTGGCGGTCGAGGAGAAAACGTTTTCCGTGAAGGTAGCGTCGACCATTACCCAGCCGCCCAATTTCCAAAGGCCAAGTAACGCCGATAAAGACATGGCGAACGCGATGGGGATACCTGTCAACAGCAGGATCACGGTCAACAGGATTACAAGCAGGCCGGTGGCTTCGCGGGTCAGGGGGAATGCCAAAAGCAGGACAATAATGATGACGCTGAGGGCGCCGGTAATAGCAAATAACAGTGGTCCGATACGGGATGAACGGGGCCCGACCGGAACTTCATCCAGCACAGGTACCCGCGCCTGCATGGTGGGTGTTTTCATGTCCTGCCGTCCTATGCTTGGGAGGCGTGTTCGGCGGACCGCATGGGCCCGCCTTCTGCCGTTAGAGTCCGATAAATGGTTGCTCCGAGCTGGAGTAGCAGGCTCACAAGCCCGACGACGGCGATCATCTTAATCGGCCAAATCGGCACTGTTGCCGTCCCTAGGGCCGCCTGCTGGATACGGGCCGAGGACTCGGCTTCGACGATCATAAAAACAACCAAGACCCCGGTCATCAACGTGCCGATACCAAGACAAAGCGCGTCGGCGAGGGCACGAGCTCGCCCCTTTAACGAGTCGAGGAGGAGGGTGGCGCGAATGTGTTCGTTTCGGTACTGCGCCGAGCCCAGGGCGAGGAATATGATCAGCGGCATCCACCAGTACGTAACAAACTCGAGTGTCCCGTTCACTGGGCGATTGAAGAAGTAGCGTCCAATCACGTCGGAAGCTACGTGTACTGCGGCGATCAGGCAGGCGATTGCTGAGCCCCACAGGCACCATCCACTGAACCTGTCGATGGCGCGAATCCATTCGGGAAGGCTTTTATGCTCGCCCATCGTCATCTCCTTGAAGTCCGGACTAAATATGGGAACAGTCTGGCTGCGATGTAAGCCAGAACACATCGCTGTCGTAGTGATGATCACGCTAGTAAGAACGGTGAGAATTGAAAAGTGGTTTTAGTTGGTCTTGAACAACACTAATATTGTTGTATGCAGGCATTACCCTTCACGCTCAGGCAAATGGAGTACTTCGAGGCAGTCGCTGCTGCAGGTTCCTTTGCAACCGCTGCCGTCTCGTGTCACGTCAGCCCCTCGGCCATTGCAGCCGCCATCGACGAACTTGAACGTTCATTGGAAGTGCAGCTCTTCATCCGTCGCAAGGCCAAGGGCATGGTGCTCACCGCGCTGGGAGCGCGATTGCTTACAGAGGCAAGAGTCCTTCTCGGTCACGGCGCAGTCTTTGCATCCGCAGTCAAGCAGGATGGTCGAGGAGTCAGTGGCCGCTTTCCGATTGGGGTGTATCCCACCCTTTCGCCGTTCCTCGTTCCCGGATTGCTGGAACACTTCGACCAGAACTACCCAGACGTGGAGTTGGACATAGTAGAAGCGTCGTCGCCACAGCTCCGAGACGCAGTTCTGCAAGGACGCATCGAAGGTGCTTTGCTGTACAACGTCGCCGGCATGCAAGACCTCGATTTCCAAGAAGTACGGCGCCTGCGGCCAATCGCGCTTCTGTCAGCGCAGCATCATCTTGCGGGTCGATCAGAGATATCCCTGCGCGAGCTCGCAGACGAACGCCTCATCACGCTGAACGTGACTCCCAGCAACGAGAACATCAATACCATCCTTGGTGCAGCCGGCGTGCGGCCCAAGGAACGCGTCGGTTATGACAACTACGAATTGGTACGCTGCTTGGTTGCGCGGAACTTCGGATTTTCCGTGATGTTGCAGTCCCCTCAATCTTCTACAACGTATGACGGTAACCGGGTCGTCGCAGTTCGGATTGCAGATGACGTCCCATCAACTCGAGTAGGCCTTGCATACGCATCGGGAGCACGTCTGACAGGACGGATGAATGCTCTCCTAAATTTCCTAACAGCGGCAAACTTCTACAGCGACGAATCGATCGACAATCACTCTTCCCCCCTGCGAAGCTTGTAATTAATCTTCGGCTACCGGTACAAGTAGCAGGCAAAGCTGGGGATGGCTCGATACGAACAGAGAAAGGATGCAGCAGAAACGCACTAGAAATAGCGGGCGAGTGCCCTAGCTGTTTGTCTTCAGGTAGTCCAGCCCGCACACCAGCAGGTTGTTGTGAGGTAGCGCCAGCTTTCGGCCAAATCCTTGCCGGCGTTGTAGCCAACGAACACCAGTTTCTCTTCCACGAGGTTGGAGGTTTCGACCCCGTGCCCACATAGGGGGTGGAGTCGCTGCACCCAATGCCCTCGCTGCCCTCTTCGGTTTGGCTTCTGCCAGCTGAAGTCTGTTGGTTGATTTGGCGACCAGGCATCAGTTGGCTCCGCGTGAGATGAACTGTGGAACCTTCAGGTCCGGACGGGGTCGGCTTGGGTCCGCTGGTACAGCCTGCCATGCCCAGCAGAACAGCGGTATCGACAACCGACAATTAGTTGGTCAGAGTGCGCATCATGTCCCTTGTCTGCAGGTATTACAGCTTCACTGCGAACTTGGCGCCGAGATTCTCGGCGAGGGCTTCCAGCTTCATTTTTCTGTGCGGATCCCCACCTCCAACGGCGACTTCCGCCTCATCGACGCAAGGCCTACATGTCCAGCCCGCGATGAGAAATGGGTCAGGTCGTGTAGAGCCTCTTGGTCATTTCCCAGATATGGAAGCGCATGAGTGCCTCTGCCGCCTCCTCATTTCCCCCACCGATAGCATTGGCAACATCTTCGTGCTGCTGAATGATTTCGGAGCTGTCTGCCAGATCCCCCGATAACCTGTACGACCGATTGGGTCAGGAGAATTCGGGTAGTTTCACCAACGGCCGTCCGCGCACTTCATAAGCCAGGACACGGTACAGACCGCAGCTTGTCTGCGATATCGTCCGGCGCTTGCTTATCGAAAGCGCGCACAACGCGTTACGACTGCCGTTTTTGCGCTGCGAAAAGCGGGCCCGAGTCGTTTCCTTCGTCTCAGAGATTAGACCGCAAACCTAAAATCCACCGCGTTCCGTATCCGAATAACTTCATAACCTCACTCGGAAGGTTTCGAGGCACAGAGGTTTCGAGACAGATTCGGTTGTGAGATCGGGCTTACCGCTGGGCCCAGAGCAGTTCGCGTGTGATTCGGCGCATTTCACTGCGATCAACCTCGGGATGGGTGGCCGCCCAGTCAGCAAGCGCGTCAGCATAGCTGCCGAGCGGTCCGCCCGGGTCAGGCACACGTTGCGCTTCAGCGCGTAATGCACGGACGGCCGCCAGCAACTGCTGACCTCGCTCGGCGCCTATCTCCGCCAGGAACCGCTCGTCCCCTGACGGCACGGACTCGCCTCGACGACGCGCGGGGTCGTGAGTGTAGTCATGCCATGCTTCGCGGTAAGCTCTCAGCGCTGCGCTAAGTTCGTCGTCGACCATGCCTCATACTGGCATACGTCGGTGGCACTTTAGGGCGCACAAATCCTGCCCTTGCAATGGGTGGAACTGCAGCGCCGCCCTCTCCATGGGGAATGGCCGCGGGTCAGAGGACCTTCTTCACCACGCTGGACTTCAGTTGCATCCGCCCAAACCCGGGAACGGTCGCATCAATGTCGTGATCGCCCACGCCGTCCTCAATGAGTCGGATGCCGCGCACCTTCGTGCCGACCTTCACGACACCGCCTCCGGCGCCCTTGACCTTAAGGTCCTTGACGATCGTGACCGTGTCACCATCGGCGAGCACATTGCCTACGGCATCCCTGATCGAAGCGGTCTCGGGGGTGGTCTGGGTTGAGTCCTTTGACCATTCGTGGCCGCACATCGGGCACACCAACAAGGCGCCCTGCTCGTAGGTGAACGCCTCATGGCACTCCGGACAGGCCGGCAGACCGTCAGACATTAAAGCGGAACTCAACCACGTCGCCGTCGACCATCACGTAGTCCTTACCTTCGATCCGCACCTTGCCGCGGGATTTGGCCTCGGCCATGGACCCTGCGTCAACCAGGTCGGCGAAAGAAACCACTTCGGCCTTGATGAAGCCCCGCTGGAAGTCCGAGTGGATGACACCGGCTGCCTGCGGCGCTGTATCGCCCCGGCTGATGGTCCAGGCGCGCGCTTCCTTCGGCCCAGCCGTCAGGTAGGTCTGCAGACCCAAGGTGTGGAAGCCAACACGCGCCAGCTGGTCCAGCCCGGACTCGTCCTGGCCGTTCATCTCCAGCATCTCGCGGGCTTCTTCTTCGTCGAGTTCCACGAGGTCCGCTTCCAGCTTGGCATCCAGGAAGACGCAGTCGGCCGGCTCCACCAGCGCGCGGAGTTCGGCCTGGCGCTCCGGGCTGGCCAGTACAGCGTCGTCCACGTTGAACACGTAAATGAACGGCTTGGCGGTGAGCAGGCTCAGTTCCTTGAGGTTCTCCACATCCAGCTTGTCGCTGTCCACCGAAGCGAAAACGGTGTCGCCACGTTCCAGCACCGCCTGGGCCGCCTGCATGGCAGCCAGCTCGGCGGCGTCGCGCTTCTTGATCTTGACTTCCTTCTCCACCCGCGGAATGGCCTTCTCCAAGGTCTGCAGGTCGGCCAGGATCAGCTCGGTGTTAATCGTCTCCATGTCCGAGCGCGGGTCCACCTTGCCGTCCACGTGCACTACGTCGGGGTCGTCGAAGACGCGGATGACCTGGGCAATGGCCTGCGCTTCGCGGATGTTGGCCAGGAACTGGTTGCCCAGCCCTTCACCTTCGGACGCGCCCTTGACGATGCCGGCGATGTCCACGAAGGACACGGTCGCCGGGAGAATCCGCTGCGACCCGAAGATCCCCGCCAGCTGGTCCAGCCGGGGGTCCGGCAAGGCAACCACGCCGACGTTCGGCTCGATGGTGGCGAACGGGTAGTTCGCCGCGAGCACGCTGTTGCGGGTCAGCGCGTTGAAGAGAGTTGATTTGCCGACGTTGGGCAGTCCGACGATGCCAATAGTTAGAGCCACGGTAGTCAAGGATACCGTGACCGGGACACAAGGACCGGCGTTCCCTGTTTTGTCCGAGGCAGCTGGCAATGTGAAGGCATGGATGCTTCGCATGTACTTCTCGCACTTCTGGCCTTGTTCGTTGGCGCCGCGGCCGGGGCCGTGGCCGTCGCGGTCCTTTTCCGCCGCCGTCTGGCGGATCTGCAGGAAGCTTCCAAGCACGACGGCGACCGGCTGGCAGAGCTCTCGACCCGCCTCGCCGGGGTAGAGGCAGAGCGCCGGATGCTCGCCGAACAGAACAGGCAGCTCTCCGCCCAGGATGAGCAAGAGAACACGGTACTGCGCGCCCTGATACCCGTTGGAGAGAAGCTCAAACTGGTCCAGCAGCAGGTCAGCCTGCTGGAACGGGACCGGGTGGAGCAGTTTGGCCAGTTGGCCGAGCAGCTACGCGCAGCCCAGCGCAGTGACGAGGCGCTGATGCGTTCCACGCAGACGCTCGCCTCCGCGTTGCAGTCCAACTCAGCCCGTGGTCAGTGGGGCGAGGTTCAGCTGCGCCGGGTCGTGGAAGCGGCCGGCATGCTCCCCCACGTGGATTTTGACGAGCAGGTCCATCTGGCCGGCGCGGACCGGACCGGCCGCCCGGACATGCTGATCCGCCTGCCCGGAGGAAAGACCATTGTCGCGGACGCCAAGGTACCGCTGCGGGCCTACCTTCAGGCCCAGGAGATCCCGGTGGCCGCATCTGCTGCCGAGCAGCAGCAACGTGTCGATCTGCTGGCAGCCCATGCCAAGGCCGTGCGCGGACATGTGGATGCTTTGGCGGGCCGGAAGTATTGGGAGCAGCTGCAGTCCTCGCCGGAGTTGGTGCTGTGCTTCCTGCCCTCGGAAGCGGTGCTGTCCGCCGCCCTGCATGCCGATCCGGGCCTGCTGGACCACGCCTTTGCCCGCAGCGTTGCCTTGGTCTCCCCCGTCTCGCTGCTGGCCACGCTGAAGTCGGTGGCGTTTACCTGGCGGCAGGAGGTCCTCAAGGACAACGCGCGCGAGATCTTCGATCTGTCCAGGCAGCTCTACGAGCGGCTCGGGACGCTGGGCGAGCACGTGACCCGGCTGGGATCATCCCTGAAGAGCTCGGTCGAGCGGTACAACTCGTTCGTCGGGACCTTGGAGTCGAGGGTGCTGCCCACCGCCCGAAAGATCAATGCCTTCGACGCAACGGTGCTGGAGGAACCCACGGCGCCTGCTGCCTTGGAAAATACGCCCCGGTTGCTGTCGGCCCCGGAACTGATCGAAAACAGGGATCCGGCCGCCTAGCGCGCCGGTTCCGCCTCCTGCGAAGCCGCGGCCCCGGGCAACTGAACTGGGCCCCGAAAGTTGGACCGGCTAAATAAGAGCCTAGGCTGCGAGGGCCTGAGCACGGTATTGCACCGGGCTCAGGCCCTTGAGCTTTGTTGAGATCCTTTCGGTGTTGTACCAGTGCATGTACTCATGCAGTGCGGACTGCAGCGCCTCGATGTTGAGGAATTGGACGTGGTGGAAGAGTTCTTCCTTGAGGTGTCCGAAGAAGTTCTCCATCACCGCGTTGTCGAAGCAGTTACCTTTGCGGGACATCGACTGGACGGCGCCGGCGTTCTTCAGAAGATGCCGCCATGAGAGGTGCTGGTACTGGAAGCCCTGGTCGGAATGCACGAGCGGTTTCTGTCCGCATGCGAGGGTTGTCAGAGCTTCACGCAGTGAGGTGTTGGTGAGCTGCAGATTCGGCGACGTGCCGACGGCGTAGGAGATGATCTGCCGGTCGAAGAGGTCCATGACCGGTGAGAGGTAGAGTTTCCGATCTCCGACGCTGAACTCGGTCACATCCGTCACCCACTTTTGGTTCGGGGCATCGGCGTCGAACTCCCGGTTCAGCAGGTTGGGTGCCACGGCGCCCTGCCCGCCCTGGTAGGAGTTGTAGCGCTTCCTTCGCCGGACTTTGCAGACCAGCCGCAGGGAACGCATCAGCTTCAGCACGGTCTTCTTCGCGACCGACCACCCCTGCTTGACCAGCTCGGTATGGATGCGGCGGTGCCCGTACCGGCCATGGTTCTTCATGAAGATCTCCGCGACCGCGGCCTTGAGTGCCTCCTGCGGATCCGGGGCCTGAAGGCGGGCCTGGTGATAGAAGAACGTCGACCGGGCGAGGCCGGCGACCTGCAGCAGAACCGGGAGAGGAAAGTCAGCCTTGAGAGCGATGATGGCCTGAACCTTCACCGTCGTTCCTGCGCCCTCAAGGCCCGCAATTTTCCCAGATAGGCCACTTCCGCCCGCAACCGTTCGTTCTCGAGCCGCAGCCGCTCCACTTCGGACAACTCCGCGGGTGCCGGGGCATCGGGTTTTCTGGGTCTGCCTCTAGGCTTCGGGCGCAACGCGTCCACACCCTCACGGCGATATGCCCGTACCCAGGTTTCGAGCAGGCGAGGCGACGACAAGCTGACTTCTGCTGCGAGATCAGGGGCAGTCTCACCAGCGAGGAACCGCTCAACCAAAGCGAGCTTGAACTCGAACGAATACGACTGTTTTGTCTGCTTGGTCATCAACGCTCCTCGGCCATGAATCCTCCATCGCCGATAAAGCCGCTTGACCGGCGAGTGAGGCACTCCCAGCAATCTGGCCGTCGCCCTATAAGCGATGCCCTGCTCGAACCACGCTACAGCGGACTCGCGCTGATCCTCGGATAACGAACTACATGCATGCATAAAACTGCTCCCCGGGAGTCGGAACTGAATTTCTCAGTCCAACTTCCGGGGAGCAGTTCAAACCGCCCGGGGCCGCGGTCCTGCGGCTTTAGCTTGTGGGGCGGGTGACCCTGCCGCCGAGACCGCGCGATTCATCGCCGCGTTCCTTGAGCGTGGCGCGCAGTTCCTTCGGCAGCGAGAACAGAATGTCCTCCTGGGCGGTGACCACTTCCTCCACCTCGCCGTAGCCGTAGTCGGCCAACAGGCTCAGGACCTCGCGCACCAGCACCTCCGGCACGGAGGCGCCCGAGGTCACCCCAACGCTGGCCACGCCCTCGAACCAGGACTCGTCCACCTGATTGGCGAAGTCCACCCGGTAGGCCGCTTTGGCCCCGTATTCCAAGGCGACCTCCACCAGGCGGACCGAGTTGGAAGAGTTTGCGGAGCCAACCACAATCACCAGGTCCGATTGCGGAGCGATCTTCTTGATCGCTGCCTGACGGTTGGAGGTGGCATAGCAGATGTCATCGCTAGGCGGATCCTGCAGGGCCGGGAAGCGTTCGCGCAGGATAGAGACGATTTCCAATGTCTCGTCGACGGAGAGCGTCGTCTGCGAGAGCCAGATCAGTTTATTCGGGTCGCGCACCTGCACGGTCCGCGCTTCGTCCGGATTGTTGACGATCGTGGTGTGGTCGGGTGCTTCGCCGTAGGTCCCTTCGACTTCTTCGTGGCCCTCGTGACCAATCAGGAGGATCTCGTTGCCGTCGCGGGCGAAGCGCACTGCTTCACGGTGCACCTTGGTGACCAACGGGCAGGTGGCGTCGATGGTGCGCAGCTGCCGGTCCGCGGCAGACTGCACAACGGCGGGGCTGACTCCGTGGGCTGAGAAGACGACCAGCGCTCCTTCCGGAACCTCGTCCGTCTCTTCAACGAAGATGGCGCCCTGTTCTTCCAAGGTGGACACCACATGCACATTGTGGACGATCTGCTTGCGCACGTAGACCGGCGGCCCGTAGTGCTCAAGCGCCTTTTCAACGGCGATCACGGCACGGTCCACGCCGGCACAATATCCGCGGGGAGCTGCCAGCAGCACCTTCTTGTCGCCGTCCACGGGCGTGGCTGACGCGATCTCATCAGGAGTGCGTCGCTTGCGGGGAACGGTAGGCATGGAAAGGGAGACTGCAGTACTGGCCATGCCTCTATGCTAGCCCGTGGCCTTCTTCCGCCGGTCCCCGCCCAGCAGGGCCCGCAGCGTGAAACCGGCCACGGCAACCACCAGTCCGATGCCGGCAAAAACGATAGCCCAGGAGCGGAAATCAGCCACGGCCATTCCGGCAAGCCTCCCCACGAAGGTGGCGGCAAGCTCGCTGCTGCCCGCCGCGCCCTCGGCCAGAGGCGGCACCTGCACGGCCGCCAGCCAGAGGATCCCGCCCAGCAGTGCCGTGCCAATACCGGCCCAGGCCAGTGCCGTGGTGGAGCGGCGTGCGGCCAGCAGCATCAGAACCAGCGCGGCGGCGGCAGCCAGCGCCGCTACCCACCACTGTGCGGCCAGGTCCTGCCAGAAAGTCAGCTGGCCCGCGGTCTGGGCCGAGCCCAGCGGGACCAGCACTCGCTCCGGCACCGGAAGATTGGTGCCCAGGGCGTCCGCTACCCGCGTAACCGCCAGGCCCACAATGGGAGCAATATCCAAGGTGATCCCGGCCTCTGACCCCGTGGTGCCGGAAAAGGTCAGGGTGTGCGAGTTGGCCAGGGTTTCATTCACCGCGTGGGGAAAACCGTCCAGCTCAGTGACCGCCCCAGCGGTCCGCTCGACGATGGGCCGCACCAACTCCCGCAGACCTGCTGGCAGATCTTCGGTTCCGGCGACTTCTTCCGTTACTGCGGAGGCAAGCGCGGCACGGAATTCAGCATCGCTGCCAAGCGGTGCAGCCAGCGACACGAACCCGTCGCGGTCGAACACGCGCTGGTTTGCCCAGGCTCCGCAGAGTGCGGCGCCGGCGAGGAGCACCGCCAGAAGCCCGCTCAGCGCGGCCAGCAATGCGCGCACTGCTACCTCCGTCCTTGGCTTCCATCGGCTGGTTCGGCAGTGCCCCGCGAGCCCTGCGCCATTTGTACCTAGTACAACAGAGAATCCGAATGACGGGGATAGCTGGTAAGAATGTAGAGTCTTCGGCAGCCGCCGGAAGCACACGGAAGCACACTACCGGAGGGGGCAATTCATGGAGTCAGGCGGGGTCCAAGGCGCGGACACCGGGAAGTCGACCCTGCCCCCGACTGCCAACCAAACCACGGCGGAGAACCCCTGGCCGCTGCGGATGCTGTCCCAGAAGCTCAAGATGCACATTGACCGAGTGCCGCCCACCTGGGTTGAGGGCCAGGTCATTGAGCTCAATCGCCGGAACTCAACTACCTACCTGACACTGCGGGACACCGATGCCGAGGCATCCTTCAGCCTGGTGGTCTGGGGCAGCGTGATGGCACGCCTGGAGATGCCACTTGAACCGGGCTCGCGCGTGGTGGCGCAGATCAAGCCGGACCTTTACATCAAGACCGGCCGACTGACCATGCAGACCCGCGACATCCGGCCGGTGGGGCTAGGAGACTTGCTGGTGAGGCTGGAGCGGCTGCGCCGGGCGCTGGCAGCCGAAGGCCTGTTCGACGCCTCACGCAAGCAGCGCCTGCCGCTGCTTCCGCACCGCATCGGCCTCATCACCGGCCGGGATTCCGACGCCATGAAGGACGTCATCCGGAATGCCTCGCTGCGCTGGCCGGCCGTCGAATTCGAAGTGCGCGAGGTGGCCGTCCAAGGCGTGAACGCGGTGGCCCAGGTGATGCGGGCCCTCGCGGAACTCGACGCCCGCCAGGACGTGGACGTCATCGTCATCGCCCGCGGTGGCGGATCGCTGGAAGATCTGCTGCCCTTCAGCAACGAAGACCTGGTTCGCGCGGTGGCCGCCGCGGCCACGCCGATTGTCAGCGCCATCGGACACGAGGCAGACCGCCCGCTGCTGGACGACGTTGCGGACCTGCGCGCCTCGACCCCCACGGATGCAGCCAAGCGCATTGTCCCGGATGTCAGCGAGGAACTGCACCGGATCGGCCAGGCCCGCGCCATGCTGGCCCGGCGGGTGGAGCAGTTGGTCCACCGCGAAACCGACCGGCTGGCCACCTTGCGGAGCCGCCCGGTGATGGCGAATCCTGCCGGCATGGTGGATGTCCGGACAGACGACATCCACCGGCTGACTTCACGGGCCCACCAAGCAGTCTCCGCGGCCGTGCACCGGGATACGGACCGGATTGCCCACCTCAAGGCGCAGGTACGTGCGCTCTCGCCTCAGAACACGCTGGACCGCGGCTATGCCGTGGCCCAGCTGCCGGATGGGCACGTGCTGCGCGATGCAGCCGACGCTCCCGCCGGCACCCGGCTGCGTCTCCGCCTCGCGGTAGGCGAGGTCGCCGCCGAAACACTCCCCTGACGCCGCTCCCGAACTCCCACAGGCTCCAACAAAATGACCTGCACCGAAAGCGAGAACCCGATGACAGAGCAGCCAGCAGTGCCGGCCGATGTCGCTTCCTTGTCCTATGAACAGGCGCGCGAAGAGTTGGTGGCCGTTGTCAGCCAGCTGGAAGCCGGCGGCGCCAGCCTTGAACAGTCCCTCGCGCTGTGGGAACGCGGCGAAGCGCTGGCCGCCCGCTGCGAGGCTTGGCTGGAAGGTGCGCGGCAACGTTTGGACGCAGCCCGCAGCGCGACCAACGCCGGACAGTCGCCGGTCAGTGCCGGCACTCCGGGTTCCCCGATTTCCCCGCTCTAGCCCGCCCGGCACCCCCACCGGAAGGTCCGCCACAGCGCGGACGCCCGCCTCGACTCTTTGCCGCCGTTCCGGCCGCAGCTACGAGTCGGCTAGCCGGGCCTTTTCCGCGGCGACGTCGAAGTGGGCCGGTGGCCACTGCGGGTCGATGGCTTCCAACGCCTGCAACAGAAGCTCCTGCACGGCAATCCGGGCGTACCACTTGTTGTCCGCCGGCACCACGAACCACGGTGCATCGGCGGTGCTGGTCCGGTCCAGCATCACCTGGTAGGCCTGTTGGTATTCGTCCCAGAAACGGCGTTCGTCCACATCGCCCGGATCGTACTTCCAGTATTTGTCCGCCCGGTCCAGCCGCTCGGACAACCGTTTGCCCTGTTCGTCCTTGCCCAGGTGCAACATGACTTTAACCAGCCGGATACCTCTTCCGGCCACCGATGACTCGAAGTCGATGATCTGGCCATACCGGGCTTCCACCACCTCCCGGGACGAGAGCCCGTGCACTCGGTGGATGAGCACGTCTTCATAGTGCGACCGGTCGAAGACGCCGATCAGGCCAGGCCCAGGCAACTCCCGCTCCACCCGCCAGAGAAAATCGTGCTCCAGTTCTTCCGGCGTCGGGGCCTTAAACGCATGATGGGACACGCCCTGCGGGTCGGCCGCTCCGACCACGTGCCGCACGATCCCGCCCTTGCCGGAGGTATCCATGCCCTGAAGCACCAGCAGGACGGCATCCCGCGCCCCACCGCGACTCTGCGCGAAGAGCCGTTCCTGCAGTTCGGAGAGGCGTTGGTCGGATGCTTTGAGCAAGGTTTTGCCCTCAGCCTTGCCGCCGGCAAAACCCGGGGTGCTGCCGGTGTCCACGGCAGCCAGCTCAAAACCCGGTCCGACCCGCAGCAACTCCGACGGACTCCGCGAAAACACCGGCACATCTGCCTCGTCCACCCTGGTTCTCCCTTCGGCACGGCCCGCGTGGCACGCGGTGGGGAAAGCCTACCCACGCGCGGGTACGGCGGCTACGCCGGTTATTGCCGGTACCCGGTCAGGAATTCCTCGATCCGCCCGACGGCTTCGGTCAAGACGTCCACATTCGGCAACGTGACCAGACGGAAGTGATCGGGCTGTGTCCAGTTAAACGCCCGGCCGTGCGAGATCAGGATCTTCTGCTGCTTGAGCAGGTCCAACGCGAACTGCTCGTCATCCTTGATCGGATAGATTTCCGGGTCCAGCTTCGGGAACAGGTAGAGCGCCCCCTTGGCCTGCTGGGTACTGACTCCGGGGATGGCGTTCAGCAGCTCATAGGCTTTGTTGCGCTGCTCCAGCAGCCTGCCGCCGGGCAGGATCAGGTCGTTGATGCTCTGGTGTCCGCCCAGCGCGGTCTGGATTGCATGCTGGGCCGGAACGTTGGCGCACAGCCGCATGTTGGTGAGCAGGTTGATGCCTTCGATGTAGTCGCCGGCCAAATGCTTGGGCCCGGAGATGGCCATCCAGCCGCTGCGGAAACCGCAGACCCGGTAGGCCTTGGACAGCCCGCTGAACGTCAGGACCAACACGTCGTCGGCCAGCAGCGCCGTATTCACATGTTCGGCGTCTTCGTAGAGGATCTTCTCGTAAATCTCGTCCGAGAACACCACCAGGTTGTGCTTGCGTGCCAGTTCCAGCATGCCTTCGAGGATGTGCTGCGGATAGACGGCCCCGGTGGGGTTGTTCGGGTTGATGATCACGATTCCCTTGGTGTTGGGGGTGATCTTCCGTTCCATGTCTTCCAGATCGGGCAGCCAGCCCTCTTCCTCGACACAGAGATAATGCACGGGATGGCCGCCGGCCAGGGACACCGAGGCGGTCCAGAGGGGATAGTCGGGCGCCGGGATAAGCACCTCGTCGCCGTTGTTCAGCAGCGCCTGCAGGCTCATGGTGATCAGCTCGCTGACGCCGTTGCCCAGATAGACGTCGTCCACGCCGATCTCCTGGATGCCGCGTGTCTGGTAGTACTGCGACACGGCGGTCCGGGCGGAGAAAATGCCGCGCGAATCGCTGTAGCCCTGGGCCGTGGGCAGGTTGCGGATCACGTCCACCAGAATGGCGTCCGGCGCCTCGAATCCGAACGGCGCGGGGTTGCCGATGTTCAGTTTGAGGATGCGCTGGCCCTCGGCCTCCATCCGCTGCGCGTGCTCGAGCAGCGGCCCGCGGATGTCGTAGAGAACGTTGTGGAGCTTATTGGACTGCTTGAACTCGGCCATTCAAAAATCTTCGCACACCGCACGCGCCGCCCCGGTGACCGGAGCGGCGCGTACCTGAACTTGAGGCAAAGCCTTAGTCGGCCAAGCCCTTCTTGGCCAGCCAATCGGCGGCCGCGTCGGCCGGGTTGCGCTTTTCGTCCCCGCTGACCTGTCGGTTGAGGTCAATCAGGTCCTCGGTGGTCAATGCCGCCGAGACCTCGTTGAGCACCTTGGATGCCTTGTCGTCCACGGATTCTGTGCGCACCAGCGGCAGCACCTGCTGGGCAATGAAGTTGTTCTTCGGGTCTTCAAGCACCACCAAGTCGTTGTCCTCGATGGAAGGGGTGGTGGTGTAGATATCGGCCACCTGGATTTTGTCCGTGATCAGGGCATTGAGCGTGGTCGGCCCACCGTAATCGTTGATCGGTTCGAAGGACTTGGGCACGCAGTTGTAGTGCTTCTTCAGTCCCGGCAGGCCGTATTCGCGCTCGGCGAATTCCGGGTTGGCTCCGATCACCAGATCGCCGCAGACCGGGGCCATGTCCTCGATCGAGGTCAGCTTGTGTTTCTCCGCCGTCGCCTTGGTCACCACCATGGCGTCCTTGCTCTCCGCCGCTGCCGGCTCCAGCACGCCGAGTCCCTCGGGCATGGCGGCCGGCAGTGCCGCCATGACGTCCTTCGCGGAGGCGGCCGTCGCACTGGTGTCCAGGAACAGCAGCAGGTTCCCGCTGTAGTCCGGGATAACGTCTACGGAGCCTTCCTCGACGGCCTTCACGTACACCTCCCGGGAGCCGATGCCCGGCTTCGTGGTGACGTCGTAGCCGGCCGCGGTCAGTGCACCCGCGTAGAGTTCCGCAATAATCTGGCTTTCCGTGCCGCCGCTGGAACCGATCACCAGGGACCCGCCGGCGCTTCCCTCCGACGCCGGTGTCCCTTCCTGCAGCGGGTTGGATCCGCCGCCGCAAGCGGCCAGTACCAGTGCCAGGGCCGCCGTTCCTGCCGCGAGCACGCTCCGCCGGGCGGCCGGGCGCCTGGTCCGTTCTTGGCTGTGTGCGTTGATCCCGGGGTGGTTTTTCATGCTCATCTCCTCATATGCCTGCACTGGCTGCTCCAACCTTACTTGTCCTGCCTTTTGACCCGGAGGCGCCGCCGCGCACGCCGGGCGATACTGCGGCTTTCTGCACCACAGCCAACAAGCCGTCCGTCACCAGCGCCAGCGCTGCGATCAGCAGTGCGCCGGCAAACAGCCGTACCGGGTCGCGTAAGGCGAGCCCGTCGATCAGATACCGGCCGAGGCCGCCGAGATTAATATAGGCGACCACGGAGACCGTGGCGATGACCTGCAGGAAGGCGGCACGCACCCCGCCCAGCAGCACCGGCAGCGCGTTGGGCACTTCGGCACGGAACAGCACCTGCCATTCGGTCATGCCCATCGCCCGTGCGGCGTCCACCAGCGGCCGGTCGACGGCAGCAATCCCGGAATAGGTGCCCGCCAGCAGCGGTGGGATGGCCAGGATCACCAGGGCGTAGATCGGAGGCATGAGACCCAGGCCCATCAGGAGGACGAACAGTGTCAGCAGGCCCAGCGTTGGCAGCGCGCGCAGCCCGCTGGCAAGCCCGACGATGGCGATGCGCCCCCTTCCGGTGTGGCCGACAAACAGCCCCAGCGGCAGGGCAATGGCCGCGGCAATCATCAGGGTCAGGCCACTGTAGAACAGGTGCTCGGCCAGCCTGGCCGGAATGCCTGCCGGTCCGGTCCAGTTGGCCGGATCCAGGAACCACTCCGCTGTCTGCTCGAAGAGATTCATCCGCGCACCGCCGCCCGTGCAGCATCGGGCCGCTGTTCCGGGCCGATGCGATTCTGCACCGCCGCGCCACCGCCGGCTTCCGACTCGGTACCGGGCCCGCCCCGGGCGAGGGTATTGGATCCGTCCGTTCCTCTGCGCCGGCGCAGCCACGGCGTGAGTACTCGTTCCAGCACCACCAGCAACAGATCCATCAGCGCCGCCAACACCAGCGTCATGAGAATTCCGACCACGATTTCGGTCATGAAGTTGCGCAGCAATCCGTCGGTGAACAGGAAACCAAGGTTCGGGACGCCAATCAGCGCACCCACGCTGGCCACCGATATGTTGCTCACCGACGCCACCCGCAGGCCAGCCACCAGCACCGGAATACACAGCGGCAAATCCACTTGGAAGAAGCGGCGCACCGGCCGGTAGCCCATGGCCGCTGCGGCTTGCCTGACCCCGTCGTCCACGGACTCCAGCGCATCAACCACCGAACGGACCAGCAGCGCAACTGTATAAACGGTCAGCGCAACGATCAGGTTGGACATTTCCAGGATTCCGGTGCCCAGGATCACCGGCAGGATGACGAACAGGGCCAGCGAGGGGATGGTGTACAGCACCGAGGAAAGGGACAGGATGAGGCCGCGGATGGCGTGGATCCGCCAGGCCAAGTAGCCCAGCGGCAGCGACGCCGCCAGCCCGAGCACCAGCGGAAGCGCGGACTGGAACCAGTGGAGCCAAGTCAGCTCCAGCACATACGGCAGGTTCGCCAGGAACCACTCCATCAGTTGCCGTCCGCCCGGAGCCGCTGCAGCACGGCGGAAGGTTCGATCAGGCCGGCCACACGACCGTCGGCGTCGATGGCAACCCCCGCCCCGGAGGGCGAGGACAGTGCCGCGTCCAGCGCCTGCCTGAGGCTGGAGCCGAGCGTGAACAGCGATCCCCCGATCAGTGCCTTCGCCGGGTCCCGCTGACCGGGAGGCAGCCACCCCGCCGGTCCACCGCCGTCGTTGGTCAACAGCAGCCAACCCTCCGCTGGCGCTTCCGCAGCACGGTCTGCGGTGGCAGTGGCGGCTGGCAGCAGGGTCAGGCCGGCCGCGTTGTTGAACGACAACGAGCGGAAGCCGCGGTCCCGGCCGACGAACCCGGCGACAAATTCGTCCACCGGTGCCCGCAGGACTTCCTCCGGCGTGCCGAACTGCGCCAGCCGGCCGCCTGTGGCGAAGACGGCCAGCTTGTCGCCGAGGATGGTCGCCTCGTCGATATCGTGGGTGACGAACACGATGGTTTTCGCCAGGTGCTGTTGCAACCGCAGCAATTCCTGCTGCAGCTCGGCGCGGACCACCGGATCCACCGCGCTGAAGGGCTCGTCCATCAGCAAGATCGGCGGATCGGCCGCGAGCGCCCGGGCCACCCCAACACGCTGCTGCTGGCCGCCGGAGAGTTGGGCCGGGTAGCGGTTGCCCAACTCTTGCGCCAGCCCGACGACGGCGAGCAACTCCTCGGCGCGCTTCCGCGCAGCCATGCGGCGCACTCCGTTGAGCCGCGGCACGGTGGCAACGTTGTCCAGCACGGTGCGGTGCGGAAGCAGTCCGGACGACTGCATGACATAGCCCATGGAACGGCGCAGGGCCGCGGCGGGTTGGGCGGAGACATCCTGGCCGTCCACCAGCACGGAACCAGCGGTTGGCTCTACCATCCGGTTAATCATCCGGAGCGAGGTGGTTTTGCCGCAGCCCGAGGGACCCACAAAGACGGTGATCGCACCCCGTTCAATGTCCAGTGTCAGGTCATGGACGGCCGGCTGTCCGGCATAGGTCTTGGTGACTTCCCGGAACTCCACCATCGGGCTCTGCCCAGCCGTGGCTACGGCTGCCGGCTGATCAGCCGGTTGGGCCGTTGGAAGGGCAGTCGGCTGTATGGGCTCGGTCATGCTGAACCTTCCGTGGGAGATCCTGCGGCCGGCGGGCCCGCAGAAGTGCTGGCTCTGAGTCTAATCACCTCCGCGGCCCGTCTGCACGTGGTTCCCGGTGCCCGCGGTAGTCCTTGGCCTGCGCGGCCGCCTTGGCCAGCTTGGCGAACTGCCGGCCGGTCCGGCGCTGCGCCGCCGCGTTCTGCCGCAGGTGCAGGCTGGCCAATTCCCGTTCCATCTTCCGGTAGCTATCCCAGCGCCGCCGCTCCAGACTGCCGTCGGCGAGCGCCCGCTGGACGGCGCAGCCGGGCTCGGCATCATGGACGCAGTCGCTGAACCGGCAACTGGTAGCCAGCTCTTCGATATCGGCGAATACTGTCCCCAGTCCGTCCTCTGCATCCCACAGGGCGAAGCCGCGAATGCCGGGTGTGTCCATCAGCACTGCGCCGTTGTGCAGCGGAATGAGTTCACGCACCGTGGTGGTGTGGCGGCCCTTGCCGTCGCCTGCGCGGACCGCTCCGGCGTCCTGCACCTCCCTGCCCACCAGTGCGTTGATCAGACTGGATTTGCCTGCGCCGGAGGGTCCAAGCAACGCCATCGACCGGCCGGGGGCCAGGTACCCGGCCAAGGTGTCCAGGCCGTCTCCCGTTTCCGCGCTGGTTGTCAGGACTTCGGCACCGGCCGCCTGCTCCACGATCTGGGCGGCGACCTCGTCGTGCTTCCCGCGCAGGTCCGCTTTGGTCAAGATCACCAGCGGCACGGCGCCCGAATCCCACGCGGCCACCAGAGTCCGCTCCAGCCGGTTCGGCGAGAGCGGCCTGTCGAAGGGCGCCACGACGCCGATGATGTCCATGTTGGCGGCCAGGATCTGTTCGGCCGAGAGCGGATCGTGGGCCTGTTTGCGGGACAGCGCGGAAAACCGCGGCAGCAGCCCGGCGATGGCAGGTCCGCCCGCGGACGCCGGACGGCCGGCGTCGTACGCCACCCAGTCGCCGGTGGCCGGCTGCTGCGGCAGCCCCGCGGTCGCCAGATGCAGAAGGCCGCCGTCGGCCGCCAGCAGGACGCGGCCTCGGTCGGTGCGCGCCACCCGGGCAGGGCGGAGGCCGGAATCGGGAAATTCGTCCCTGAACAGCGCGGCGATGCGTTCGGTGTAGCCGTAGCTGTGCAGCAGGGAATGGGGTGTGGATGTGTCGGTCACGACGGTTACCTCGGGAACTGAGGCCTCCGGACCGGGTGTTCCGGCTGCTAGCCGCGGCCGGAGCGGCGGTGGGAGGCGGGGCTGGAGATGGCAACGACATCTGCGGCAATGACGGTCATCACATCCACCTCCTCAAAAAGTCCCAGCGGGCATCGCGGCCCGTCAACCGGACCAGCATAGCGCTCAGCGGCCGGTTGCGGAATGGCCAGCCGGCACACCGTCCGGAAAGAGCAGCCGAAGCCCCAGATCCACCAGGTCGACGCGGTCCAGCGACGGGACCCGGTGGAGCGGAATCCACCGCGCCAGGTCGGTGGACCCGTCGGCCTCGTCCTTCAGTTCACCGTCGATGACGCTGGCTGCGTAGATGACGCGGAAGGCGTGCAGTGGGCGGTTCCCGTGCAGCCGCATCCCAGCCGGGATGTGTTTGCTGTCCACGCCCAGCAGTCCCTGGAGCTCGGCTGAATAGCCCGTCTCCTCCCGGATCTCCCGGACAGCGCCGGTCTCGGCGTCTTCTCCATATTCCAGGCCGCCGCCGGGCAGCGTCCAACGGGGCCAGCCGGCGCCGGTCCAGCGGGCCAGCAGCACGGCGCCGTCGGCGACGATCACGCCGTAGGCGGCAACCCGCGTATCGAATTCCATCCCTTTAGTGTAGGGCGGCGGGCTGGGGCTACCGGGCGTGGATACCGCTGTGTGCTGCAGCCTGGACATCGGTCCGAAGGGTTTCGTGGGCCAGCAGCAGCACGGCAGGAGCACCATGGCTGGGCGTCGGCCGGCGCAGGGCCGCCTGCCGCCGGGAACGGTGTTCTCCGGCCCTCATCAGCGCGCGGCCGGAGTGGATCAGGAACGATTCAAAAGCCGTGGGCCTGATGGTGAAGCCGGCGGAGGACGGCGGGCGGTACGGCTGGCTGGGAACGGTAGTCATGATGGGCTCTCGGTGGGTGGGGGCGTCCGGTCCGAGCGGACGTCGATGATCGGAAAAGCGTTGAGGTGGAGCTGTACCGGGCGGACGCCATCGGTGCTCTCCGCATTCTGGTCCAGATAGGGCGCCGCCAGTTTGCGGACGTAATCAGATGCTTGTTCGGCGATTTCGGCGAGCTGTTCACGGGTCAGCCGGACGTTGATCGTGCTGACCACCGACGCATCCAGCCATTCTTCCGGCACCAGCTCGCTCCCGTGGGCCATGAAGTCGGCCAGCAGGTCCGCCCGGCTGTGCTCGAATTCCCGCGTGACCAGGCGGGCCGCCTCCCTGGTCGCCGGGCTGCCGGCCAGTTCACCGGCGCTGATGGTCAAGCTGCCGGGGGTGCGCCGCCACCAGCGTTCGCGGGCCGTTCCCCGGCCTTCGACCTCGCGGACGAAGTCGTGCTTGGCCAGTTGGCGCAAGTGATAACTGGTGGCACCGCTGGACTCCCCCAGACGTTCCGCGAGTCCGCTGGCGGTCTGCGGGCCGTATTGGGACAACGTATTGAGCAGCTGGATCCGCAGCGGGTGGGCCAGTGCCTTCAAGGACACCACATCCACCCGACGGTCATTGCCGTGCTCGCCCGTCGGGGACGGGATGGCTTCCTGCGTTTGGTGCTGTTCCATGAGCACAATCCTAGACATGCAAAGACTTCTTTGCAAGCAGTTCTTTGCAATGACTTGTTTGTATCCCGCAATGCAGCCTGCCGATGACCATCGCCGCCGCCCCTCTGCGGGGCACTCAGAAGGGCATTGCGCGGACCTCCGTTGGCAGCTAGAACTGAGACCATGGGCAATGCGGCAACGAGGTTCCACGGCACAGCGCTGCGGAAGCGGGGCGGCCGTGCCTGAGTCCGCGGCCACCATGCCTCGCGGCCTGATCGCCGACCGATTGCGTGCCGTCCTGGAGAACGCCGGGCCCGATCCCTCACGGTTCCCTGCTGCCGCCCGGGACTGTTTGGACCGCGCCTATGAGGCCGCCTATGCGGAGAACCATGCCAACGCCCGTGCGTTGGCAGAGGCCGGACTGGCCCGGTCCTCCGACGCCGATCTGGACGTCCGGCTGGGCTTGTACTCGGTGCTGATTGCGCTCGACCAACTGGCCGGAGACGAGAGGCAAGCCCTTGAGTACCTCCAGGCGCGGATAGCCCTGCTCCGCCGCAACGGGCTGGCGGCAGAGGCTGCGGCGGGCGAACGGCTGGGAATCGTCCTGTTCCGCGAGGCCGGCGACCACGACCTGCCGCTGCTGGAGGCCGAACTGGCCCGCCTGCTGGATACCCATTCCCCGGCGTCGGTGACCTCGGACGTCCAGTTAGCCATCGCCGTCGTCCGATCCCAGCGGGGCGAGGCGAAGCGGGCGATCGCCCTGCTGGAAGAGGCGGTGGCCGGCTACGAACGTGCCGGCCGGACCGACAGCTTGTCCGGTGCGCTGATGTATCTGGCCAATACGTACCTGCAGGCCGACCAGCCGGAACGGGCCACGGCGGCCGCTGAACGGATGCTGGCCTTGCCCGGAAACCGTGCCACCACTGCCAGCATGTGGCTGCTGAAGGCCAATGCAGCCGGCGGCGAAGGCGCGGCCGGGCTGGAGGAAGCGCTGACGGCGCTGGAACTCTACGCTGCGGCGGGCGTGCGCAAGGGCGCCATCAGCGCGGCCGTGGTGCTGGCGCGGCTGTGTGCGGGGATGGGCGACTATGAAGATTCCGTGCTGGCCTGGCAGGCGGCCGTGGCGCAAGCTGAACGCGGAGAAGTCCAAGAAGAACTGACCCTGCGTCTGGCCTTGGGAAACCAACTGCTGGAGGCCGAGGAATATGAACTCGCCGGCGAGGTGCTGGCCAAGCTGCTGCAGCGGTTGGAGCAGACCAAGGCACCACACCCGCAGGTGGCCCGCGCCCTGATGAGCATGGGCCATGCCCACCGGCACGCCGGCCGCACTCCCGAGGCGCTGGACTGTTGGCGCCGCGCGGTGGCCGAATTCAGCCACGGCGGTGAGTTCGGCGAGGCGGCCCGCGGCCTGCTGGCGACCGGCACGCTGCTCTCCCGGGAGGACCGCGACAAGGACGCGTTGGTCTGCTTTGAAGCGGCGGTAGCCGCCGCCCGCAAGGCCGAGGACGACGACGCCGCGCTGCCGCAGGCGCTGCACGCACTCGGCCACGCCTTGTGCGAGGCCGGCGACACGAACGGCCTGACCGCCCTGGACGAGGCGATCAGCCTGGCCCGGGAGTACGGTGCACACTGGTACGAGGCGGACTACAGCGACACACGGGCCCGGGGACTGTGGGCGCTGGAGGACGGCACCGCGGCGATCTCGGCCGCACTGCACGCAGCCGATCTCTACTCGGCCGCGGATGACGCCGCCTCGGCCGGCAATTCCGAATTGTTCGCCGCACACGTCCTGGCGGAGATGGGCCGGGCCGACGACGCCGTGCCGATGTTCAAACTGGTGCTGCAGGAGCCCGACGTCGGCCGCACGCTCCGGGTGGCTGCCTATCTGGGGCTGGCCTCTGCCCTCGATGACCTGGGCAGGACGGTGGAAGCGGACATTGCCCGGCGCGCCGCGGACGCCGCGGCCGACGGCACCGACTGACGGAGGTCCGCTCCCGCCGAGCATCCGGCCCACTCCCGCAGCAAGGCCCCACCGGGGCTTCGGGCGAGGCTCTCATCTTGGTCTCATCTGCGCCATGGATACTGATGCCATGCCTCGTGTAGCCATCCGCACCGTTTTGATCACGCTGGCCGTGCTGCTCGGGCTGGGCGCCGGCGGCGCTGCGCTGGCCGCGGCGATGCGTGATCCGGGCACCACTGATCTTGGCCCGTCGATCAGCGTCACGCAGTCCGGATCGCCCGGTCCGGCCGAAACCCCGGCCCCGGCGGCAAGCGAACCGCCGTCGCCGGCTTCCACCCCCAAGCCGTCGCCAACTCCATCCGAACGGCCGCCGGGAGAAGAGACCAAGCCGGTTCCGGTCCAGCCTGCCCCACCGCAGGACTACGATGACGACGATGACGATTGGGATGATGATGGGGATGACGACGGCTGGGATGATGACTAATTCCGGAACAGGTCCGGCTGCAGCGACCCGCCTGCAGAACTGGTCCCGGAACCTTTGCGGCGGCGCCCCGTCCGGCGGCCGTGGATAGTCCCTCGGGCGGGCTTTCGGTCCGTGTCCGGATACTGGCTGCCGTGCTCGCCCTCTCCGCCCTGGGCCTGCTGGTTGCCGGATCGGTCGCCTTCGCCTTGCAGCGGGCCCATATTGTCCAGCGCATCGACGATTCGCTGCAGCGCAGCGTGACCGAGTTCAAGACGTTGGCGGAAACAGGCATCGACCCGGAAACCGGGGAACCCTTCACCCAAGCCAGCCGATTGGTGTTTCTGGCGATGCAACGGACCCTGCCCGCGGCCAACGAAGGCATGCTCGGCCTGGTGGACGGGCAGGTGACCTACACGGCGAGCCCCTCCGTCCAGCTACGGCTCGAGCAGGATGCCGAACTGGTGGCCCGCCTGGGCTCGGAGGCAGCCGCTTCCGACCGGGTCACGCTGGCAACAATGCAGACGCCCCTGACCGTCTACCGGGTGGTCACGGTGCCGGTTCAACTGTCCTCCGACCCTGCCCACAGCACCTTTGTCCTGGCCTACGACTATGAGGCCGAACTGCGGCAGTTGGGGGACATCTTCCTGACCTACGCGCTGATCGGCTTCGGTTCGTTGGTGCTGATCGGCGGCGTGGGCTGGCTTCTGGCCGGCCGGCTGCTCGCGCCGGTCCGGTTGGTGCGCGAAACCGCCCAGCAGATCACCGACGCTGACCTGACCCAGCGGATTCCGGTCGGCGGAAACGACGACATTTCCGAGTTGACCCGCACCTTCAACGACATGCTCGACCGGTTGGAAGCTTCGATGACGGCCCAGCGTCAACTGCTCGACGACGTCGGGCACGAACTGCGAACCCCCATCACCATCCTGCAAGGCCATCTGGAGCTGCAGGACTCGCACGACCCGGCGGACGTGGAATCGGTTCGCGGGATCGCCCTGGACGAACTGGACCGGATGCGCTTACTGGTTGACGATCTGGTCTTGCTGGCCAAGGCCGAACGTCCTGGCTTCGTCAGCGTGGACGGGGTGGAAGTCGGCCAATTGACCGACGACGTGCTGGACAAGGCACGGGCGCTGGGCGAGCGCCGGTGGATGGTCGATGCCCGAGCCGAAGTCCGCTGGCCGCTCGACTACCGGAGGATCACCCAGGCGTGGCTCCAGTTAGTGGCCAACGCCGCTAAGTTCTCCGAGCCCGGGTCCACTGTGGCCATCGGGTCTGCCGTGAGCGGCGATGAACTGCGGCTGTGGGTCAGGGACGAGGGAACGGGCATCCTCCCTGAGGACCAAAGCCGGATTTTTGACCGCTTCACTCGCGGCAGCAACGGGACGCGGGCGGAAGGCTCCGGCCTGGGGCTGACCATCGTCAGCGCCATCGCAGCAGCGCACGGCGGCACCGTGGAACTGGCCTCCGCTCCGGGCGCCGGTTCCACCTTCACTATCGTGATCACCGGGCGGCCGGACGCGGCCGAGGACAAGGAGTTAACAGCGTGGGCCAGATTCTGATCATCGAGGACGAGGACAGGATTAGCTCCTTCGTCGCCAAGGGGTTGAAGGCGGCCGGTTATGTGCCCACTGTGGTCGGCACCGGCCGGGAAGGCTACCATCTGGCCATGACCGGCGATTTCGAACTGGTCATCCTCGACCTTGGGCTGCCGGACCAGGACGGGTTTACCGTACTGCGCCGCCTGCGCGATGGCCGGAACGATACTCCGGTCATCATCCTCACCGCCCGCAGTTCGGTGGATGACACGGTTGCCGGGCTGGAGAACGGGGCGAACGACTACATGTCCAAGCCGTTCCGGTTCGAAGAGCTGCTGGCCCGAGTGCGGCTGCGGCTGCGTTCCGAGGCGCAGCCGGCGGACCTGGCCAGCCTGAGCAGCGGCACACTGAGCCTGGACCTGCGGACCCGACGCGCCAGCGTGGGTGATCGGGACGTGGACCTCTCGGCGCGGGAGTTTGCCCTCGCCGAGGCCTTCCTGCGCAACCCGGGGCAGGTCCTGAGCCGCGAGCAGTTGCTCTCGCGGGTTTGGGGATATGACTTCGATCCAGGGTCCAACGTGGTGGACGTTTACGTCCGCTACCTGCGGAACAAGCTGGGGGCGGAGAAGTTCGCCACCGTCCGAGGTATGGGCTACCGGCTGGTGCCGGACGCCTAAGGCCTCAGACTGCGTCGGCGGCCAGCCCCTCGGCGATGGCGAGCCGCTGCAGGGCATCCTGCTGCCACCCGTCCCCCTCGCCGGCCGTCTTGGCCCCGGCCACCAGCGACAGTGCCACGCCGGCGGCCCGGCCGCGCAGCCCCGCGGGGTCCACCACGGCATCGAACACCGCAGTGAACCGCTCCAGGGCTGCCGACACATGCACGTAGCCGGCGTGAACCGCCGGCAGCACGGCCAAGTGCCCGATGAAGCAGGCCAGATCGTCCACCAGATGGCCGGGGCCCAGCGAATCCACGTCCATGAGTCCGGTGATCCGCCCGCCGTCCACCAGCAGGTTAGCTTCGTAGAAGTCCCCGTGCGAGGGGACCACCGGACCGGAATCCGTGGTGGCCAGCAGCTCTTCCACCCGGCCGGCCAGGGCGAATATCCGGTCCTGCTCGTCGGGAAGCACCGCGGCCGCCGCCTTGGCATAGTCGGAGGCGCGCTCCGCCCAGGCCGGACGCCGGGAGAGTTCCAGCACGCCGGGCGGGAGGGCGTTCAGCAGGTCCAGGAGGGTCTCCGGCGCGAGCGCCGCGGCGCCGTCGTTCATGATGGCCCGGGCCAAGTGGGTTCCCTCCGCCTCCGTCAGCACCACCACGCCGTCGGCCGGGCCGGAGGTGGCAACAGGTGCAGGCAAACCCGCGTCGGTCAGCAAGCGGTGCCGGCGAAGCAGCTGGTCCGCCCGGTCCGGGCGGACCACCTTGAGAAAGACTTTGCGGCCGCCCTGCACGGCCTCCAGGACGGCACGGCGCAGCGGCCGGTAACTGACCATCCGCAGCTCCGCTTCTCCCCCGCCGAAGACACTGCGGCCGACGGCAGCCGGGTCGCAGGCTGCAGGCAACCCGACCAGCACCGGGTCGGACGGATACAGCCAGGCTGTCAACGGGACGGTTCCACCGTCAAGGCGCACCAGCGGCAGGCCGCATTCGGGCACCGCCGCCGTGGTGATGCAGACGTACTCCGTCCGATCGCCGCCGTCGTTCCCGCGAAGCCGCACCGTGTAGATGCCTGTGGTGCCGGCGCCCGGGCGGTGCTGCAGTTTCGCCATGTGCCAGGACTGGACGGCGCCGCCGATCGTGGCGACGGCCAGTTCCAGCGGCTCGCGCATCTCGGAGCTTTCCAAGAGGTCGATGCCGGCGGTTTCCGTGGCCATCACGTCCTGATTCGGTGCGTCCATAGTTCCATTCCACACCATCTCGGCCTTCACCGCTCGGTATTGCTGACCCGATTACCGACCAGATAGCACTGCGGCCCGCCCCAAGGGCAGGCCGCAGTCACCGTCTGGGAGAGGTCAGGCCCTGCGGCGCTGCAGCACGTCGTCCAGGTTCAGCCGGTTCGCTGCAGACGGCTGGCCGGATACATCGGCCGCCGAAGCAGCCTCCTCGGTGTGCTGCTCAGCAGCGTCCGCAGACCGCTGCGCCGCGGCTTCTTCGGTCCGCTGCGCGGCAGTCTGCTTGATCGACGTCTTGACCTGCGGCTTCTTGACCTCGGGAGCCGGCAGCGGAGCGGGAGCCGGACGATTGGCCTTGGCGGCGGCAACGTACGTCGGTTTGGGTACGTCCACGGGCTGCCATGGGGCCCCGGACGGCCGGGACGGGGCAGCAGTATCCCCGGCCTCTGCGGCAACCTTCAATGCTTGCCCACGCAGTTCGGCGGCCGTCAGCGGAGCGGGCGCGGCCGGTGCGGCTTCCGGTGCCGGCTGGGCCTCAGCGGCGGCCCCATCAAAGAGTTGGGTGGGCCGGGCGGGAGTCCTCATGCCGGCGGCCTGGGATGTCGACGCTGTGTGGGCCGCCCGATTCGCGCGTGCCGCCGCACGGTTCCTGCGATCGCGGATTGCCAGGGAGCGCAAAATCACGACGACGGCGAAAGTCGCCAGCAGCGCGAAACCAGGGACCTGGCCCGCAACCACGCCGGCCAGCGCAAGCGCACCGCCGGCGACGAAAACCACCAGGGCCACGGCTCCGGTCAGTGCCAGCGCGGTCCGGCCATAGCGGATCCGAAACTCGGGCCGCCCGGCGGCCTGCTGGGAGGGCTGCCGGGAGGAGGGCTGCTGCACGGGCGACGACGTCGACGGTGCCGGCTGTGCGTTGTATTCCATGATGATCCCCTGGTTGCCGCTGGAGGCGGTTGCGGGTATTGAAACTAGTGGTGCTGCTGCGTGCCCCGGCGCCGGTTCAGCCATCGCGGGACGGAATCCTCCGCGGAGCAGGTACGGTCCTACCCAGACAAACCACAGCCCAACGATGACCGCCAAGATCACAGAGCTCTGAATGTCCACTCTCAAAACCGTAGAAGCTCAAGCATGCCGGACGTGGCATTCTTCCCGGTGTGTCGGATAACGATTCCGCCCGGCCCTGCTTTATGGTGTCAACCCGACGTCCCCGTGCTCCAACCAGCGGGCCAGCAGGCCACCGGGGACTTCCTCGGCTGTCAGCGCGAAGCTGCGGTGGTCTGCCCACGCGCCGTTGATGTGCAGGTACCGCGGACGCAGACCCTCGTCCCGGAAACCGAGCTTCTCCACTACGCGGAGGCTGGCCCGGTTCTCCGGCCTGATGTTGATCTCCATCCGATGCAGCCCCAGCGTCTGGAAACAGTGGTCTGTAGCCATCGCCACCGCCGTCGGCGCTATCCCCCGTCCGGCGCAAGCCTGATCCACCCAGTAACCCAAGGTCGCGGACATCGCGGACCCCCAGGTGATGCTGGAAACGGTGAGCTGCCCGATCAGCGCGGGCTTGGGCTGTCCCTGCTGCAACTCCGTGATGATCCAGGGCAGGGCCATGGCCATGCGCGCCTGGTGCTTGAGTGAGCGGACCATCTCGGAGAAGGCGGGCAGATAGCCGCCCGGAGCCGGATTCGAGGCCTCCCACGGCTCCAGCCAACGTGCGTTGCGGCGCCGTACCGCCATCCACTCGTGCCTGTCCCGGTAGCGGATGGGGCGCAGCGACAAATCCCCGCACTCAAGTGTCGCCGGCCAGATCGCCGCACCATAAACCATGTGAAGATCTCTTGCGGTCGAGCTGTCAGTCGCACGAACCGTCGACGAACTCTTTCAGCCAGCCCCGCAGTTCCGTGCCGATATCCTCCCGCTCGGAGGCTATCGTCACCACCGCCTTGAGATAGCTGAGCTTGTCGCCGGTGTCGTAACGGCGTCCGGAAAAGACCACGCCGTAGACGCCGCCGCCCTCGCCTTCCCGGCCGGCCAGCACTTCAAGGGCGTCCGTCAACTGGATTTCGCCGCCGCGGCCCGGCTTCGTATCCTCCAGCACGTCGAAGACATCCGGATGCAGTACATAACGGCCGATCACGGCCAGATTCGATGGCGCCTCGTCCGGCGAGGGCTTCTCGACCAGTTCGTTGATCCGCACGTAGCTTCCGTCGCCCACCGGGGTAATGTCGGCGCAGCCATAGGCACTGATTTGTGCCGGCTCCACCTCCATCAGGGCGACCACGGAACCGCCGGTCTGCTGCTGGACCTCGATCATCTGGGCCAGCAGGTCGTCGCGTTCGTCGATCAGGTCGTCGCCGAGCAGCACGGCGAAAGGCTCGTCGCCCACGTGCTGGCGGGCCCGCAGCACCGCGTGGCCCAGCCCCAGCGGATCCCCCTGGCGCAGGTAGTGGATGTCCGCCAGTTCCGAGGCAGCGCGGACGGCGGCAAGCTTTTCCAGGTCGCCCTTCTCCTCCAGGATCCGCTCAATGTTGGGCACCCGGTCGAAGTGGTCCTCCAGCGCCCGCTTGTTGCGACCAGTAATCACCAGGACGTCGTTCAGGTTCGCGTGCACGGCTTCTTCGACCACGTACTGGATGGCCGGCTTGTCCACGACGGGAAGCATCTCCTTGGGCATAGCCTTGGTTGCAGGCAGGAAACGGGTTCCCAGACCGGCGGCCGGAATAACTGCTTTGCGTACCGTGCTATGAGACGTCATGACTTCAGAGTACCGAACGAAGCTGCGCAGCAAGCCGACTGCCGGGAAAGGAATTACGATTGCGGCCATGGAGAAGCAGACGCGATTGGATAAGGAGACGGCCCGTGCCTACTTCCGGGCCCGCCGCAGCGAGCGTCCCGCCGAGGAGCGGCTGCGGGCCGGAACCGCTTTCGCGCAGCAGGTGCTGGACGGACTGCGGCAGCTGAAGATCCCGGCCGGGACCACCGTCCCGGCGTACCTCTCCGTCGGTTCTGAACCGTCGACCCGAACCCTGCTGCCTGCACTGGAGGACGCCGGCTACGACGTAGTGGTCCCCATCTGCGAACCGGGCTACCGGCTCAGCTGGGCCCGCTGGTACACCGGCGTGGAGTTGGCCCGCAGCCCCCGGGCCTGGGTGGACGAGCCCGTCGGAGAGCGCTTCGGACCGGAGATCATGGCCGGCCTGCCGTTGCTGCTGATTCCCGGCCTGGCCGTCGACTCAGCTGGCAACCGGATGGGCCAAGGCGGCGGCTACTACGACCGGTTCCTGGCCTCGCTGCCCGCCGGCGCCGACCGCACGAAGATTGTGGGACTTTTCTACTCGGACGAAGTGGTGCCCTCGGGCACCTTCGAGTTCACTACCCTCGATGCACCGCTGGACGGTGTAGTCACTCCCGACGGCTGGACGTGGTTCAGTAGCCGGACGGTGCGGAACACGGTATAGACACGGTGTAGAATTGGCACTCGGAGCATTTGAGTGCCAATTTACGTATCAGGCACTGTTCTGCTCCAGGCCAAGTTTTCAGGAGGAACCACAGTGCCCACGTACGCCTACGCCTGCAAAGATTGCACCCACGCCTTCGATATCCAGCAGTCCTTCAGCGACGATTCGCTGACCGTCTGCCCCGAATGCGGCGGAAACCTGCGCAAGAAGTTCAACAGCGTGGGCGTCGTCTTCAAGGGCTCGGGCTTCTACCGCACGGACTCCCGCGACGCCGCCAAGGCCAGCTCCGTTCCCGCGGCGTCCTCCGGTTCCACCGGCGGTACGGAAGCCGCTAAGCCGGCTGCCGCCGCCGAACCGGCTAAGCCCGCCGCGGCTCCGGCACCCGCCGCAGCCGCCAGCTAGGCCACTGCGGACGGCGGGCGACCCGCCGCTTTTCCTACACACCTCAACGGTGACAGCGCTGTATCCACAGTGCCCTGCCGCCTGCTGCCGGCACACCCGCCGCCCGGCATAACGTGGCAGCATGCCCCCTGCCGCAGCAACCACCCGCAGCGCCCGCCTCGCCTTGATGCCGCGGCGGCTGTTCCGCCGGCACTACCGGCTGCTGGCCGCCCTGCTGCTCTGTGCTGCCGCCGCTCTGGTGGTCCATCAGTTCACCCCGGCACCGGCGCCGACTGATGCCGTGGTGGTCGCTGCGGCGGATCTGCCTGCCGGCACCGTCTTGTCCGCGGGGGACATCGCTCTGGCCGAGCTGCCGGCGGGCTCCGTCCCGGACGGAACCGCCGACAGTACCTCGCCGCTGGTCGGCCAGCGCCTGGCCACGGCCCTGCGGGCAGGTTCTCCGGTCTTCGACACCTCAATTGTCGGGCCGGGACTCTTGGCTGGTGCACCGCCAGGGACGGTGGCCGTGCCGGTCCGACCAGCAGACCCCTCCACCGTCCAGTTGGTCTCACCCGGCCAGCTGGTGGACATCGTCCTCAGCAGCGGCAATGGATTCGACGAGCCGGCGGGATCGACGGTCTTGGCGCGCGCGGTTCCGGTGCTGTGGAAGGCCGACGACGGCGGTGCCTCGACTCCGCTGCTCGGCTCACCGGAACCGGACGGGCTGGTGGTGGTGGCCGCAGCGCCGTCCGACGCAACTGCCTTGGCCGGCGCCTCCAGCCGGGGCAATATCTTCCTGGTGCTGGTCGGCTGACAGCCCGGGTTGGGCTGTCAGCCCTTTCCCCGCCGGTTCACTGGTTCAGCCCCAGTGCGGAGGGCGCTGCTCATGCAGCCAGGCGTCCCGGTCCTCGTCCCGGTCGCCCCAGGCACGGGGGTCGTCCTCGGTTGCCTTGGTCGGCAGCGTCGGGGACTGGCTGCGCTTGGCCCGGCGCGGCCGCAAACCGTCCTGGCCGGCATCTTGTGCCTCGGCCGTGGCATCCGTTTCGGGCTCAGCCGGTGCCTGCCCGGTTTGCTCCGCTGACGGCTCCGGCTTTCCAGGAGCGGCCGCGCGACCGTTCTTTTCTGCCGGTTCTTCCGGCTTCTGCAGTCCCAAGTAGCCTCCGATCAGGTCCGCGCATTTCTCCGGATCAGTGAACACCTCGATGGTCCACAGGGTCAGGGGCCGCCAGCCGAGCCGTTCCAACTGCTGCGGGCGTAGCCGGCTGCGTTCGCGGACGGTCAACTGCCGGTACTCCGGGGTCCCGTCCGATTCCAGGGCCACCGGAAGCGTCGGTTCAGCATCCGGCGAATACTCTACCGTGTTCGTGCTGGCCACGATATCGATGAGTCCGTAGTAGTGGTCCCAAACGCGGGCGCCGCGGGCGCGGATGCGCTCCACTAGATCGGCGACCAGCGGGTCGTCGATGCCCGGCGAGAGTTCGGACGCCCGGAAGCGGCCGTCGCCCAGGTGGCGGTCCAGCAGTTCGTGGAAATCAACTGCTCCATGCCGCAGCCGCTCCGGGTCAAGATCCTCCGGACGGAAGCAGCTCAGCACGTGCAGCGAGTGCCTGGACCGGGTCACCGCGGTCGCGAAGAGCGCCCGTCCGCCCGCCGCCGACAACGGCCCGAAGTCGTGCACGGCGCGTCCGTGCGGAGTCCGGCCGAAGCCCAGCGAGAAGATCACGTCGTCGCGGACCAGTCCGGACGCGCGTTCCACTGGGACCACCCGGAAGGGTTCTTGGCGGCGCTGGAAGAAACTCGTTGCCGACGGGTAGTTGGGCATCTGCAGCCGGATGGCCTCCGCCACCCGGGCGGCATGCCGGGCGCTGGCCGTCACCACCGCCAGCGACCGCGACGGCCGCAGGCTGATGTGCTCGAAGACCAGGTCCACCACGCGGTTCAGTTCGGCCGGAACGCTCTCCACGCCTTCATGCCCGGCGCCGGGCATGCCGGTGCCGTCCGGCAGGTATTCCACTTCCAGGCCGCCCCCGCGGATGGAACTGGCACCGGGCAGCCGGGACAGCGATCCCCCGTAGAACTTGTCGCTCAACGAGCGGGTCAGGTCCAAGTCCACGGCGCGGTACGCGGTGGTCAGGCGCACCACCGGCAGCACCTCGGAGAGGGCGTGGAAGCAGCTGGTCAACGGCTTCGGCGTCTCGCCGGTGACCGGATCGTTCCGGCGGTCCACATTCACCTCGAAGGGCGCTGCGCGGCCGAGCTCGCCGTCGCCGAACGCCACCACCTGGTGCGCCCGGGAGACCGCGGCCAGGGCCGACGGCAGGCTGGTGGCCTCGGCGTCGAGGACGATCACGGCGTCGAAGTGCTTGCCTTCCGGCAGCAGCAGCGGCAGCACCAGCGGGGAGGCCGTCCAGATGGGCAGCAGCGCCGACACCAGCGATTCTGACTGCTGCCCCAGCGCGGCCAGGGTAGGTTCGCCGGCCTTAAGCAGGTCGCGCAATCGGTGGGCGGCCTTGGGCTTGCTCTTGAGCGAATGCCGCCAGTTCTGCGCCAGTTCCCAGCGCAGCCGGGCGGGCCCGGACGCGATGTGTGCGTTGTCCGCGAGCCGGTAGACGGCCTCCAGCTTGCGCAGATTGTCGCCGTCCGACATGGCCAGGTAGTCGTCGCCGCTGATCATCGCTTCCAGCGCCGACTGCCACCAGGCCAGATCCAGTTCCGCACCTACCTGCTCGGCACCGACTTGGCGTTCGGCCAGGTCGTCCAGCAGCTCGCCCAGTCCGTGTTCGCGCATTTGCTCGAGCAGCAGCGTC
The DNA here is from genome assembly GCF_022637435.1 of Arthrobacter sulfonylureivorans. Lineage (NCBI taxonomy): Bacteria > Bacillati > Actinomycetota > Actinomycetes > Micrococcales > Micrococcaceae > Arthrobacter > Arthrobacter sulfonylureivorans. The sequence continues at coordinate 1,208,925 of NZ_CP093326.1, read as the reverse complement.
CGTTCGGGCAGGTTGATCAGCGTTTCCTTGTCCGCGGCCAGCGAGTTCAGCTGTTCCTGGAGTTCGCCGTCGGGCATGGCCACCAGCGCACGGTCCTCGGGCACCGGTGCCAGCAGGGCTGCCAGTTTCTGCAGCCGCTGTGCCACATCCCGATAAAAGCTGTTCAGGTCGGCCAGGCCGGACGGAACCGCCGGGTGGCGCTGCGAGGTAGCGTAGTCGGCCCACTTGGTCCGCTGCTGCTGCGCCTCGAAAAGGGATTCATGCAGGTCGGAAATGTGCACGCCGGGGCGGATGTATTCCTTGGCCACCTTGCGCAGCCGGGAGCGGGTCATCGAGCTCATCTCGATCCCGCGGTCCCGCCGCCAGGAGTTCGGCGCGGTCGCCGAGATCAGGTCGGTGACCGGCCGGTCGAAGATGTCCGGGGTGAACTTGTCCAGGCTGCCGCGGACTTCCACCAGCAGCTGCAGCTGCTCGCCCCACTCGCGGAATGTTTCGGCGAGGGCGATCTGCGAATGCTCGGCCACCTTGCTCATCCGCGTCCGCAGCTGCGGAACATACTTGGACAGGTCGGAGGCCAACTGGTGGGCGTCCTCCGTTTCCTTGCGGTTGAGCAGCTTGGCGCCGAACCACGGACTGGTGGTAGAGGATTTGCTGAAGCTGCCCAGTTCGGCCGCGCGGACCAACCGTGCCGTCAGTTCGGCCCGGTCGGTAATGCTGTCCAGCACCGACCGCTTCAACCGGACTGTAGTAGCCGGCGCCGGATCGAGCGAGGTGAGCTTGGCCAGCGACTGCATCGCCTGATAGGGCGAGCAGCGCCAGCGGCTCCGGACATTGTGCAGCGATTTAACGTGGTCCAGCAGCTTGTGCCGGTGGTCGGCGAGAGTGGCGTGCAGCTTCCCCAGCTGCGGCTCCTGTGCCTTTTCGCTGCGGCTGATGGCGCGGATCAGCGTCTGCCGCAGCTGGTCAGGCGTCAGGTCCGCGCTAAGCTGCAGCGCCAGCGATCCCAGGTCCACGGTTTCCAGCAGCTGCGCGAATTCGTTCAGCGTGCCGCGGCGCTCCGCCACCACCAGCACACTCTTGCCCTCGTAGGCGAGCGCCGCCGCGGCGTTGAGCGCGGTCTGGGTCTGGCCAGTGCCCGGCGGCGTCGAAACCACCAGCGAGTGCCCGGCCTGGACCAGATCCAGCACCTGCTGCTGCGCCGCGTCGGCATCCAGCAGCAGGAACTCGTCCTGAGGATCGCGCTCATCGATCGGCGGCAGCTCCACCTCCGGCACCGGCACCCCGCCCAGGCCGTGGGTAGCAGGGCGCGGCTCCTCGGAACCCGCGCCGGCTTCAGCCAGAGCCCGGATCACCGGGTGTCCCGCATCGATCAGGACCGGATCGGTGACGGCCTCCAGATCGGCGAAGGTGGACACCAGCAAATGGTGTTCGATGGTCATGTTCCGAACGTCGGCGGTGAGCAGGCGCAGCCGTTCCAGCACCGGATGCGGATCGAGGCGGGCAGTGCCGTAGGCCAGCCGGGCGGTCGCCTCCGCATCGATGCCGATCCCCTGCTCGGCGGACAGATGGCGGACGAGGGCCGGGTTCAGCCGAGCGCGGTCGGCCAACTGCAGCTCGAAGTCGTCCTGGCTGGGGCGCACGGTCAGTGCCACCGGCGTCAGCATCACCGGGGCATTCAGCGACTCCGACCGGCCGATCTCCGGAACCCGCCAGGACGCGGTGCCCGCGGCAAGATAGCCGACGTCGATGCCGCGGTCGGCACCCAGTTCCAGAATCTTGGCCCGCAGGCTGCGGGCGGTACGCATCGCGGCAGCGTATTGGTTCGGATCGCGCAACAAGGTGGAGAGACGGGTGCGCCGCCCGGCCAGCAATTGGGCCAGGCCGGAAGGGTGGGCATGCGTCAGGTCGATGCTGTTCGACGACGTCGGAGCGAACCGCAGCAAGGTGTCGGACCCGGCCACATCGCCCAGCTTCTCCAGCCAAGATGCCACAACGTCTTCAGCAGCCTCAGCTACGCTGGCCAGCGACACGGCTGCCCCCTTTACTTCACTCTCGGCTACTTGCCTCGACCACAACGGCATGTCAATCAAGGTATCGGACTTTAAACGCCAAACGGGCGACCGCAACACTGCCTCGGCGAATTTTGCTGTGCAGTGTTCCCGCGCTGTGCGGCGGGTTGGCAGCGGTTGCCCGTTGTGGCTACTCCCACTCGATGGTTCCCGGCGGCTTGCTCGTCACGTCGAGCACCACGCGGTTGACCCCGTCCACTTCGTTGGTGATCCGGTTGGAGATCCTGGCCAGCAGGTCGTAGGGCAGGCGCGACCAGTCGGCGGTCATCGCGTCCTCGGAGGAGACCGGACGGAGCACGATCGGGTGCCCGTAGGTGCGCCCGTCGCCCTGCACGCCCACGCTGCGCACGTCGGCCAGCAGGACCACCGGCATCTGCCAGACTTCCTGGTCCAGGCCGGCAGCGGTCAGCTCCGCACGGGCAATCGCGTCGGCCTTGCGCAGCAGGTCCAGCCGTTCCTGCGTGACTTCGCCGATGATGCGGATGCCCAGGCCCGGGCCGGGGAACGGCTGGCGGCCGACGATCTCGGCCGGCAGGCCCAACTGCGCGCCGACCGCCCGGACTTCGTCCTTGAACAGCGTGCGCAGCGGCTCGACCAGCTCGAACTGCAGGTCCTCGGGCAAACCGCCCACGTTGTGGTGGCTCTTGATGTTCGCGGCCCCCTCGCCGCCGCCGGACTCGACCACGTCCGGGTACAGCGTTCCCTGCACCAGGTATTTCACCGACTCGCCCTCCGCGGCCGCCTCGGCAAGCACGGCCTTCTCGGCTGCCTCGAAGGCGCGGATGAACTCGCGGCCAATGATCTTGCGCTTGGTCTCCGGATCGGTGACCCCGGCCAACGCGGACAGGAAGCGCTGCTGCTCGTTGGCAACATGCAGTTTCACGCCGGTGGCGGCGACGTAGTCGCGCTCCACCTGCTCGGCTTCGCCCTCGCGCAGCAGCCCGTGGTCCACGAAGACACAGGTCAACTGGTCGCCGACGGCGCGCTGCACCAGGGCCGCGGCGACGGCGGAATCCACCCCGCCGGACAGCCCGCAGATCACGCGGGAATCGCCGATCTGCCCGCGGATGCGCTCCACCTGCTCTTCCACGATGTTGCCGGTGGTCCAGTTGGGCTTCAGCCCGGCACCATGGAACAGGAAATTCTCCAGCACCTGCTGGCCGTGCGCGGAGTGCTTGACCTCCGGATGCCACTGCACGCCGTAGAGTTTCTTTTCCTCGTTCGCGAACGCCGCTACCGGGGCGCCGGCCGTGCTGGCCAGCACATCGAAGCCCTCGGGCGCCTGCTGCACCGAGTCGCCGTGGCTCATCCAGGTATTCTGCGAGGCCGGGATGCCGGCCAGGATCGAGCGTCCCTCCCCCACCGTGGTGGCGTCCGTGGCGCCGTACTCGCGCAGACCGGTCTTTGCCACCGTGCCGCCCAGGGCGTTTGCCATGGCCTGGAAGCCGTAGCAGATGCCGAACACCGGGACACCCGCCTCGAACAGGTCGGCGCCGACGCGGGGAGCGCCCTCGGCATACACGCTGGACGGGCCACCGGAGAGGATGATGGCCGCCGGGTTCTTGGCCATCAGCTGTTCGGTAGTGAAGGTGTGCGGAACGATTTCGGAGTACACGTTGGCTTCGCGCACGCGGCGGGCAATCAGCTGCGCGTACTGGGCCCCGTAGTCAACAACGAGGACAGGCCGGTGGTCCGTAGTGGCGGGGGGAGGAGTAGTCACCCCTACAGGATAGTCGCCGTGCCCGGGGCCACGCACTTTGACGTCGGGCTTCGCAACGTGACTTAAGGCACGACGGCGGTGCGCACCGCCGTCGTGCTCCGCCCCTGAAACTGGTGGCTGGCTCCGGTCAGTAGCGCTTGGCGGCTTCGGGGTGGGCGGCCAGTTCTTCTTCCACCTCGCGGTGCACCCTGCGCTCCAGGATGATGGACAGGAACGGGATCACGCCGCCCATGGCAATCAGCACGAACTTGGTGAACGGCCAGCGCATCAGCGACCAGAGCCGGAAGTCGGCAATCAGGTAGAGCACATACAGCCAGCCGTGTGCCACCAGCACCGCGATGGACAGGTTCACGCCCTCTATCACCGAAGGTTCAGCCTGCGCCAGGCCGAGCGCGAAGGTCTCCCCGGTCAGCGTGTTGGTTGCGCCGGCGAACAGGAACAAATTGAAGCCGTAGCGCAACACCATCTCCGCGCAGAGCAGCAACAGCATGATGCCGGTGATGTAGGAAGTGACCTTGTAGAACGTCAGGGCAGAGCGGATCTGGGTGTGCGTTCCAGCGAAGCGGCGCTTGGCCGGGCGCTGGGGCGGCGCGGCGGAACGGTCTGGGGCGTTGTCTGTCACGTGGACTACCTCGTTGTGTGGGGTGTGTTGCTGGGTCTGGTCTGGTCGGCGTTGTCTTGGTCGGCGCCGTCTTGGTCACCGGGATGAGGTGCTGCCGGGCCCGCCGCGCCGCCGCGTTCGGCTTCTGCAGCGGAGCGGGCTTCTGCGGCCGCGTCTTCGGCGTCCTCCAGGTCGCGGCGGTAGTCGTCGGCCACCAGCCGCCACCAGAGGAAGATGGCGAAGCCGGCGAACACCACCCATTCCACCGCGTAGAAGATGTTCATCCAGTTGACCGGTGCTTCCTGCGGCTGCGGTCCAACGACCACCGGCTGCATGGCCGTGCCGTCGGTCGCCGTGCCCAGGTCCTTGCCGGCCACGGTGAAACCGGTACCCACCACGAAGCCGGCGTAGCTCGGTACGTCCCAGCGGTTGATCAGCTCGGCAACCGAGAGCGAGGCAACCTGCCCGGCGGGCCTGGCGCCGGGCAGCGGCGCCTCGGTGGGCAGCAGCCGCCCGACGACGGTGGCCTCGCGTTCCGGGGCGGGAACGGCATCCGCCGGATCCTTGATCCAGCCGCGCACCACGGGGATGACCACGTCTTCACGGAACTGCTCCACACCGTCCACGGTAAACGCGTCCACCACCCAGAGTCCGCTGTCGCCGTCCTGCAGACGGCCCTGGACCAGCACCTGTTCGCCGGGGACAAAACTGCCGTCCAGACTGACCATCTGGTCCGCCGTGGCGGCCATCATCGGGACGCCCGGCTCGAACACATCGGTCAGCGGCTTGACGGTTTCGGTCTCGCCCGGGGGCGGCGGCGGTTCACTCTGGGAGCTGGAAAACTGCCACTGGCTCAGCAGCACAAACACCGTGGACAGCGCCAGCGCAAGCACCAGAGCCGCTATCCAGCGGGGTTTCAGGGCAGTCTTGAGCACCCTTTAAAGGTACTTCGCAAGCCTGTAGAAAACGAATCCACGCGGGGTCCGCCATGGGCGGCACCCGCGCCCTCAGGCCAGCGGCACGATGTCGTCGACGCCCATCCGGGCACTGTCCGCGGAGACGTCGTCGGGCTGCTCCTGGCTGAGCCGTTCCGCTTCCACCCGGGCCAGGTAATGCTTCACCTCTCGCTCCACTTGTTCCTCGCTCCAGCCCAGGATCGGCGCCATCAGGGTTGCCACCACCGGCGCGGCCGAGACGCCGCGGTCCCAGGCCTCGATGGAGATCCGGGTCCGGCGGGTGAGCACGTCGTGGATGTGCCGGGCTCCCTCGTGCGTGGTCGCGTAGACCACTTCGGCCGCCAGGTAGTCGTCGGCGCCCGGCAGCGGTTCGGCCAGTTCGGGCCGTTCGGTGATGATGTCCAGCACGTCGCCGGCCATGGAACCGAAGCGGTTGAGAAGGTGCTCCACCCGGGCCACGTGGATGCCCGTCCGGTCGGCGGTGCGGCTGCGCTTGTTCCACGCGGCCTTGAACCCGGAGGCGCCGAGCAGCGGGATGGTATCGGTGCAGCTGGGCGGCACGCGCTCATCCAGTGCCCGCGCGGCTTCGTCCACGGCGTCCTTGGCCATCACGCGGTAGGTGGTGTACTTGCCGCCGGCCACCACCACCAATCCGGGGACCGGGTGCGCCACCACGTGTTCGCGCGAGAGCTTGGCCGTGGAATCGTTTTCGCCCGCCAGCAGCGGCCGGAGTCCGGCGTAGACGCCTTCGACGTCCTCCCGGGTCAGCGGGCGCTGCAGCACTTGGTTGACGTGTTCGAGCAGGTAGTCGATGTCCTTGGACGAGGCCGCAGGGTGGGCCTTGTCCAGGTCCCAGTCCGTGTCCGTGGTGCCGATGATCCAGTGCCGGCCCCAGGGAATCACGAACAGCACCGATTTCTCGGTGCGCAGGATCAGGCCCACGGTGGACTGGAAGCGGTCCCGCGGCACCACCAAGTGGATTCCCTTGGACGCACGAACGCTCAGCTGGCCGCGCTCGGTCACCATCGCTTGGGTTTCGTCCGTCCACACACCGGTGGCATTGACCACCTGCTTGGCACGGATGTTGAACTCGCTGCCGTCCTCTTGGTTGCGCACGCGGGCGCCGACCACGCGTTCGCCCTCGCGCAGGAAGTCGATGACCGCCAGCCGGTTGACCGCCTGCGCTCCGAACGCCGCCGCCGTGCGGACCAGGTTCACCACCAGCCGGGCGTCGTCCACCTGCGCATCGTAGTAGCGGATGGACCCGACCATGGCGTCCTTCTTCAGGCTGGGTGCCGCCCGGAGGGTCCCGCGCCGGGACAAATGTTTGTGGAAGGGCACGCCGCGGCCGCGCCCGGTGGCCGCCGCCAACGCGTCATACAAGGCCACGCCAGCGCCCACATAGGGCCGCTCCACGAACCGTTTGGTCAGCGGATACAGGAACGGCACCGGCCGCACCAGGTGCGGTGCGATGCGCTCCAGCAGCAGCCCGCGTTCCTGCAGCGCCTCACGCACCAGAGCGAAGTCCAGCATCTCCAGATAGCGCAGCCCGCCGTGGATCAATTTGGAAGACCGCGACGACGTTCCCGATGCCCAGTCCCGTGCCTCCACGATGCCCACGTCCAGCCCGCGGGTAGCCGCGTCCAGTGCCGCCCCGGCGCCCACCACGCCTCCACCGACGATCAGCACGTCCAGTTCGGCCCCACGCTCCGCGGTGGCGCGCAGAGCGGCCAACGACTGCTCGCGGCTCTCGGGACTCAGGGCACCGGTGGTCATCGCCTCAGCCTTCCATGATCGGGATCAGTCGCCGGGCTGGATGGGCGCCAGCACCACTTCGCAGCGCTGGAACTCCTTCAGGTCGGAGTACCCGGTGGTGGCCATCGACCGGCGCAGCGCTCCCACGAGGTTGGACGTGCCGTTCGTGTGGTTCGATGGCCCGTGCAGCACCCGCTCCAGCGGACCCACAGTGCCCACATTCACACGGTCTCCGCGCGGCAGCTCGTCGTGGTGGGCCTCCTGGCCCCAGTGCCAGCCGCGGCCAGGTGCTTCTTCGGCCCGGGCCAGCGCGGAACCGAGCATGACGGCGTCGGCTCCCATGGCGATGGCCTTGACGATGTCGCCGCTGAAACCCAGTCCGCCGTCGGCAATCACATGCACATAGCGGCCGCCGGATTCATCCATGTAGTCCCGCCGCGCGGCAGCCACATCGGAGATCGCCGAAGCCATCGGTGCGTGGATGCCCAGCGCACGGCGCGTGGTGGTGGTCGCTCCCCCGCCGAAGCCCACCAGCACACCGGCCGCGCCGGTGCGCATCAGGTGCAGGGCCGGGGTGTAGCCGGCCGCGCCGCCGACGATCACCGGCACGTCAAGTTCGTAGATGAACTGCTTCAGGTTCAGCGGCTCCTGTGTCTTGGACACATGTTCTGCAGAGACCGTGGTGCCGCGGATCACGAAGATGTCCACGCCGGCGGCCAGCACCGTCTTGTAGTGCTCCTGCGTGCGCTGCGGAGTCAGCGATCCGGCCACAGTTACCCCGGCCTCGCGGATCTCGGCCAGCCGGGAGGTAATCAGCTCCGGCTGAACCGGTGCCGCGTAGAGCTCCTGCATCCGTTTGGTGGCGGCCGGATTGAAACTCTCCGTACCCAGGGCTTCGATTTCATCCAGCACCGGCAGCGGATCCTCGTACCGGGTCCACAGTCCTTCAAGATTGAGCACGCCAAGGCCGCCGAGCTTGCCCAGCGCAATGGCGGTAGCCGGGGACATCACCGAGTCCATCGGCGCGGCGATCACCGGGGCGTCGAACTTGTACGCGTCGATCTGCCAGCTGACGGAGACGTCCTTCGGGTCGCGCGTACGGCGCGACGGGACGATCGCCACGTCATCGAGGGAGTAGGCTCGGCGCCCACGCTTGCCACGGCCAATTTCAATCTCGTAAGTCACGGCTCTAGGTTATCCCACTGCGGGAACGCTTCACCGGTGAACCGGCGGGAGAGGACTTACGCCGGCCTGACGCCGGCCGCGGCCGTCGGCTGCCGGGCTCCCCTATGCCGACTGCTGGCGTCGTCCCGGCGCAGGCGGTACGCTCGACCTGCCGCACGGCAGGCAGGCGCACCGTAGGTCCGCTCTCCTCACGGTTGCCGCCGGCCGGCCGCAGGTAGCCTGAGCGGGAAGTGGGCAGTCATGAGCGGAAGAATCCGGCGGTCCGTTGCGCGCATCCGACCGTTCGCGAGTGGCTTGGCGTCCACCCTGTGTTTTGGCATCGTTGGGCTCATCTGGTCCATGCCCTCCCTTCGTTCGCGCCGGTTGCGGAGAGCCGCATCGTGTACCGTTTGCGCTTTCCACCAGCGGCTGCGCGGGATCGCCCTCTGTGCGGTGGCGGCCCTCCTCGTCGCGGGAGCTGGAGCCCGCGCCCAGGAGGCACTCGCCCCGCAAATCGTTTGCCACAGCCACATCACTATCGACGGGCAGATCAAGCCTGAGCCGCGTCTGCAGATTTCACCGCCAACCCCGTGGCGCATCACCCGCAATTTTCTGGTCGCCCCTATCAGCGGCGTCGGGGTCCTGATCGGGCGCAGCCTTGAGATGGAATCGTGCTCAGGACCGTCGCTGTGGGTCATGTTCTGGCTCCCGCCGCGAACCAGCGGTGGCGGAACAATGCTCGGCGACGTGTTTGTTGCCTGGATGCCGCCGGTAGCCCCAGCGGGCCCCTTGAGCGTCAACGGATATGGCATAGCCGACGAGGGCCAGTATGTCCGCTACGGCCCAAACATCTCCCAGACCCGGACCGAGGAGGCGGACCTCGCCAGCCACGAGTCGCGGCATGTCGACCAGTGGGCCGTAGGCACCTTGCTCGCCGGCCCACTCGCATTTCCGGCGGCGTACATCATCGACGGAGCGCTGTTCCCCTCCTCACGCAACCACTTCGAGCGAGCCGCCGGATTGCCCAGTGGGGCGTATCCGCCCGCGCCGGATAACTGGCCGGCGCCGCGCTGGCCTGACACTGCGGCCATCGTGATCATCGCCCTTCTGCTCTTCCGACGTCGGCTCCGTTGGCTCACCCGCGTGGCGGTCGGTGGCCGTATGCACACCCGCGCCCACGCACCCATGCGCTGTCCCGTCCACACCCGCGGCTGGTCGCACCCCGTCCACAACGTCACGCGGAGCGGCGGGACTTTCGTGTAGGCGCGCATCGCCAGCGAGGAACGAGGGGAAGGACGAGGCGGTCGGGTCGCTGCGTGGCGACGCAGTCGACACGATAGGGTCCGCCGTGTCCGCTAAGCGCCGGCGAAAGTCCTGCCGCTAGGTTAACGCGGGAGGCGCCGCTCCCCTGTTCTGGGGAACGGCGCCGTCGTGGAGTGTGGGACTACCGCTTGTAGTTCGGTGCCTCCACGGTCATCATGATGTCGTGCGGGTGGGATTCCTTCAGGCCAGCCGCCGTGATCCGGACGAACTTGCCCTTGGCCTTGAGCTCGGCGACGGTGCTGGCGCCGGTGTAGAACATGGTCTGGCGCAGGCCTCCCACCAGCTGGTGCGCGACGGCCGACAGCGGGCCGCGGTACGGCACCTGGCCTTCGATGCCTTCGGGGATCAGCTTCTCGTCGTCGGGCACATCGGCCTGGAAGTAGCGGTCCTTGGAGAAGGACGTGTTCTTGCCGCGGGTTTGCATGGCACCCAACGAGCCCATGCCGCGGTAGGCCTTGAACTGCTTGCCGTTGACGAACACCAGATCCCCCGGGGACTCGGCGGCACCGGCCAGCAACGAGCCGAGCATCACGGTGTCGGCGCCGGCGACGAGGGCCTTGCCGATGTCGCCGGAATGCTGCAGGCCGCCGTCGGCGATCACCGGGATGCCGGCCGGGATGGCTGCCTTGGCCGACTCGTAGATCGCGGTGATCTGCGGGACGCCCACACCGGCCACCACGCGGGTGGTGCAGATGGAGCCGGGGCCCACGCCCACCTTTATGGCGTCGGCGCCGGCGTCGACCAGTGCCTGGGCACCCTCGCGGGTGGCTGCCTGGCCGCCGATGACATCCACATGGGCCGCGGCCGGATCCTTCTTGAGCCGGGCGATCATGTCCAGCACGCCCTGGCTGTGGCCGTTGGCGGTATCCACCACCAGCACGTCCACGCCCGCCTCGATCATGGTCATCGCACGCTCGTAGCCGTCGCCGAAGAAACCGACGGCGGCGCCGACGCGCAGCCGGCCGTCGTCGTCCTTGGTAGCCAGCGGGTACTGCTCCGCCTTGTCGAAGTCCTTGACCGTGATGAGGCCCTGCAGGATGCCGGCGTCGTCCACCAGCGGCAGCTTTTCGATCCGGTTCTTGCCCAGCAGTTCGATCACGTCGGGACGGCTGATGCCCACCTTGCCGGTGATCAGCGGCATCGAGGTCATCACCTCGTGCACCTTGGTGGTCGGGTAGTCGGCGCGGGGCACAAAGCGGGTGTCGCGGTTGGTGCAGATGCCCAGCAGCTTGCCCTCGGAGTCCACCACCGGCAGCCCGGAAACCCGGTAGTTGAAGCAGAGCTCGTCCAGTTCGGCGAGCGTGGCGTCCGGTGCGATGGTCACCGGGTTGGTGATCATGCCGGATTCGCTGCGTTTGACCCGGTCCACGTGCTCGGCCTGGTCCGTAATGGAGAGATTGCGGTGGATCACGCCCAGACCGCCCTGGCGGGCCATGGCGATGGCCATCCGGGATTCGGTCACCGTGTCCATGGCGGCGGAGAGCAGCGGGGTCTGCACGGTGATGCGGCGGGTCAGGCGTGAGCTCGTGTCGGCCTCGGACGGAATGACATCCGTGGGGCCGGGCAACAGGAGAACGTCGTCGTAGGTCAGACCCTCGAAAGCGAACGGATTGAATTCTTCGGACACTGCAGGGCCTTTCGAGCGATACCGGTGGCGGCCTCCGGGCACGGTCCGGAAACCGGATCCTGAGGTTGGTTACATCCTAAACGTTTCCGGCGCACCCGGTATTTCTGCCCGCTGCGGATGTGGTGGAGCTAACGGTTACTCCGGGCAGCACAGAGGGGACCAGGCTTGGCCTGATCCCCTCTGTGTTTGGGTGCCCATGGGTCTCCGCGCGTCGCGGCGACCTTACTGGCTGTTAGTGCTGGTGGTTGTGCTCGTCCTGGTCGGCCGGCTTCTCGACAACCAGGGTTTCGGTGGTCAGCACCAGGGCTGCGATCGAGGCCGCGTTGCGCAGCGCCGAACGGGTCACCTTCACAGGGTCGATAACGCCGGCGGCGAACAGGTCCTCGTACTCGCCGGTGGCGGCGTTGAAGCCGTTGTTGACGGTCAGTTCGCCCACCTTGGAGACGACGACCATGCCCTCGTGACCGGCATTTTCCGCGATCCAGCGCAACGGCTGGACCAGCGCGCGGCGGACCAGTCCGACGGCGGTGGCTGCATCGCCTTCAAGTGCCAGCACGTTCGGGTCGGTGTCCAGAGCCTGGGACGCGTGAACCAGGGCGGAACCGCCGCCGGCAACGATGCCTTCTTCCAGGGCAGCACGAGTGGAGGACACTGCGTCCTCGATCCGGTGCTTCTTCTCCTTCATTTCGACCTCAGTGGCAGCACCGACCTTGATCACGCCGATACCGCCGGCCAGCTTGGCCAGACGTTCCTGCAGCTTCTCTCGGTCCCAATCGGAATCGGTGCGCAGTACCTCGGCCTGCAGCTGGGCCACGCGGTCCGCCACATCGGCGTCCGAACCGGCACCGTCCACAATGGTGGTGTTGTCCTTGGTGATGGTGATCCGGCGAGCGGTACCCAGCACTTCGAGGCCTACCTGGTCCAGCTTCAGACCGAGGTCGGCGGACACCACCTGGGCGCCGGTGAGCACCGCGAGGTCCTGCAGCATGGCCTTGCGGCGGTCGCCGAAGCCAGGAGCCTTCACGGCGGCAACGTTGAGCGTGCCGCGGATCTTGTTGACCACCAGGGTGGAGAGGGCTTCGCCGTCGATGTCTTCGGCGATGATGAACAGCGGCTTGTTGGCCTGCAGCACCTTCTCCAACAGCGGCAGGAATTCCTGCACGGTGGAGATCTTGCCCTGGGAGATCAGGATCAGCGCGTCCTCAAGGACGGCCTCCTGGCGCTCCTGGTCGGTGACAAAGTACTGCGACAGCAGTCCCTTGTCGAACTGCATGCCTTCAGTGAGCACCAGCTCGGTCTCCATGCCGGAGGCCTCTTCGATGGTGATGACGCCGTCCTTGCCCACCTTGTCGAAGGCTTCGGCCAGCAGCTTGCCGACCTCGGGGCTTTGGGCGGAGATCGTCGCGACCTCGGCTACCTTGTCCTCTACTTCGCGGGCGTTCTCCAGCAGGCGGGCGGCCACGGCCTCGACCGCTACCTCGATGCCATGCTTGAGGGCTCCCGGTGCGGCTCCGGCGGCCACATTGCGCAGGCCTTCCTTGACCAGGGCCTGGGCCAGCACGGTAGCGGTCGTGGTGCCGTCGCCGGCGACATCGTTGGTCTTGGTGGCGACTTCCTTGGCCAACTGCGCGCCAAGGTTCTCGTACGGGTCGTCGAGCTCCACCTCACGGGCGATGGTCACGCCGTCATTGGTGATCGTGGGGGCACCCCACTTCTTGTCCAGGACCACATTGCGGCCGCGGGGGCCGAGAGTAACCTTGACGGTATTGGCGAGCTTGTCGACGCCGGCTTCCAGCGCCTTGCGGGCCGCGTCGTTGAACTCCAACTGCTTTGCCATGAATTTGTTCCTTTCACGCGAAAAGCCCCGGCTGCGCTGCAATACAGCGGCAGCCGGGGCATTTCGGTTGTCCGTAGTTCCGGCTGAGGGCGTCGACTGCGCGCGCCCGAGCCGCCGGACTGAAGCTGATGGACTTACTTGGTGACGATGGCCAGCACGTCGCGGGCAGAGAGCACCAGGTACTCTTCGCCGCCGACCTTGACCTCGGTTCCGCCGTACTTCGAGTAGATGACTACGTCACCCTCGGCTACGTCAACGGGAACCCGGTTGCCATTGTCATCGACGCGGCCGGGGCCGATCGCGACAACTTTGCCTTCCTGCGGCTTTTCCTTGGCGGTGTCCGGGATAACCAGGCCGGAGGCCGTGGTCTGCTCTGCTTCGAGCGGCTGGACAACAATACGATCCTCAAGAGGCTTAATGGAGACCGACACTCGGCTCTCTCCTTTTCATGAGCTACGAATAGGTTTGGCCAAGGAGATGTCTGCCGTCGTCGCGGTGCCGGCAGGCGGTTCCTTGAATTAGCACCCACACGGGGAGAGTGCTAACTGCGACTCTATGAGACGGGTTAGCACTCGGTCAAGGCGAGTGCCAGCAGGAAGTGGATCCGACCCGCTTGCCGACCCCCATGTGACGCCACGAGGCTTTTCCGGTCGCGGGCCAAGTTGCGTAAGGCTTACCTAACCCGATAGTTTTCACAGTGCGCGCAAATAGCAAACGTTTATGTTGCCTAATGCCGAGCCCATCCCCGGGCCCGGCATTGACTAACGATGGAGTGTCAGTGAAAAAGCCCCTGAAGTCCGGCCTGATGGTTGTGACCGCAGCCGTTTCCATGCTCGCTATGAGCGCGTGCGGTCAGCAGACCGATGCCGCAGCAGGCGCCGGTGCAGAGACGATCAGCGTTGAGCATGCCTCGGGAACCACGGACGTGCCGGTGAACCCGGAGACCGTCTACACCTTCGACCTTGGCGTGCTGGACAGCCTCACCGCCCTGGGCGTCGAGGTTGACGGCGTCCCGGAGGCCGTGTTCCCCGAGTCTCTGGCGCAGTACGGCGAAGACAGCTACACCAAGATCGGTTCCATGAAAGAACCTGATTTCGAGGCGATCAGCGAGGGCGCCCCGGATTTGATCATCATCTCCGGCCGTACCGCTGAGGCCTACGGAGAGCTGAGCAAGATCGCCCCGACCATCGACCTGAGCGTCGATGCCGCCGCACCGGTCGAGAGCTTCAAGGAAGTCTCCACGACTCTGGGCGAAATCTTCGGCAAGGAAACCGAGGTCGAAGAGAAGCTCTCTGCCCTCGACACCAAGATCGAGGACACGAAGGCCGCAGCTGCCGACGCCGGCACCGGCTTGGTGCTGATGACCAGCGGCGGCGAAATGACTGCCTACGGCGCCGGATCCCGCTTCGGCATCGTCCACGACGTGCTGGGCGTGCAGCCCGCCGCTGAAGTGAAGTCCGAGGGCCCGCACGGTGAGGCGATCTCCCACGAATTCATTGCGGAAACCAACCCGGACCACCTGTTCGTGATCGATCGCGACTCGGCTGTCGGCGAATCCGGTGAGGCAGCCACCGCCGTCCTGGACAACGAACTGGTCAACGGCACCAAGGCGGCCAAGAACGACAGCATCACCTATCTGGATTCAGCCTCCTGGTACCTGGTGGGCTACGGCCTGAACAACACGGACGCGATGATCAGCGCCGTCCAGGCAGCCATTACGAAGTAGCACCCCGTAAGGCCGCCGGCTCTCTGCCGGCGGCCTGCGCGGTGGTCCGACCTATGGCTTCCTCCACGATTTCCACTCCTGCTCCGGCCCCGGCTGCAGCCGCGGCCCGGCGTTCCCGCCCCCGGGGATCCGGTGCGCAGCTCGCCTGGGCGGGCACCGCCGTCGTTATTTTGGCCTGTGCCAGCATGTTCGTGGGGGTCAGCGATGTCTCCCTGCCGGCACTGCTGTCCAGTGACCAGACCGCTTGGGACATCTTCTGGATCAGCCGGCTGCCGCGGACCCTGTCCGTGATCCTGGCCGGTGCGGCGCTGGGCATTGCCGGGCTGATCATGCAGCTGATGGCGCGGAACAAATTCGTGGAGCCATCCACCGTGGGAACCGTGGAGTCCGCTTCGCTGGGCATCCTGGTGGTCACCGTGGCGATCCCCGGCGCATCGCTGCTGGCCAAGATGTCGGTGGCCACTGTGTTCGCGGCGGCCGGAACCGGGCTGTTCCTGCTGGTGTTGCGCCGGATCCCGCTGCGTAACACGCTGATTGTGCCGCTGGTGGGCATCATGTTGGGCGGCGTGATCGCGGCAGTCACCACCTTTTTTGCCTACCGGTACGACCTGCTGCAGTCGCTGAACAGCTGGATGATCGGCGACTTTTCCGGCGTGCTGCGCGGCCGCTACGAACTGCTTTGGATCGTCGCGATCCTGGCTGTAGTCGGATATCTGTGCGCGGACCGGTTCACCATGGCCGGCATGGGCCAGGAATTTTCCACCAACCTGGGCCTGAACTACGGCCGCGTGATGACGCTGGGACTAATCATCGTCTCGCTGATCAGCGCCGTGGTGGTGGTCAACATCGGCGCCATACCGTTCCTGGGACTGGTGGTGCCCAACCTGGTCTCGCTGGCGTTCGGCGACAGCGTCCGCCGCGCGGTCCCATGGGTGGCGGTCTTCGGCGCCGGCTTCGTGCTGCTGTGCGACATCATTGGCCGCACCATTCGGTTCCCCTACGAGATTCCCGTGGGCGTGATTGTCTCCGCCGTGGGCAGCGCCATTTTCCTGTACCTGCTGCTGAGGACCCGCAAGAATGGCTGACACGGTTCTGCCCGCCGCACTGACGCAGCACAAACGCCGCACCGTCAAGACGGTCCGGCCGCGGACGTGGATCATCCTGCTGGGACTGCTCACCGCCGTCCTGGTCGCCGTGTTCATGACCATCGACCTGCGCGGCAACCTCGGCTACATCCTTCCCCGGCGCGCCATCAAGATCGGCTCGATGCTGCTGGTGGCGTACGCGGTGGGGGTGTCCACTGTTCTGTTCCAGACGGTGACAGCCAACCGGATCCTGACGCCGTCGATCATGGGTTTCGACGCCCTGTACATGCTGATCCAGACCGGGCTGACCTTCGCCATCGGCGGCCAGGCACTGCTCAGCATGGGCGCACCGGTTCGCTTCGTGATCGAAGTCATGCTGATGGTCGCGTTCTCCTTCCTGCTCTACCGCTGGCTGTTCACCGGCGGCGGCAAGAGCCTGCACTTGATGCTGCTGGTGGGCATCGTGTTCGGCACGATGTTCCGCGGCATCTCCTCGCTGCTGCAGCGGCTGATCGACCCGAGCGAATTCATCATCCTGCAGGACCTGTTCTTTGCCAGCTTCAACAACGTGGACGGCCTGCTGCTTGCCGTCTCGGCACTGGCGGTGGCTGCCGCCAGCATCCCCATCTGGCGGATGCGGCGGGAGCTGGATGTGCTGGCCCTGGGACGGGATACCGCGCTGAACCTGGGCGTGAACCACCGGCGCGCCGTCACCACGGTGTTGATGGTCTGCGCCGTTTTGGTGGCCGTCTCCACCGCGCTGGTGGGTCCGATTACCTTCTTCGGCCTGCTGGTGGCCAGCCTGGCCTACCTGCTCTGCTCGCATTTCCGCCACACCTTCGTGCTGCCCATCGCCGTGCTGCTGGGCGCCATCGCCCTGATCGGCGGCCAACTGGTGCTTGAGCAGGTGTTCAGCTTCGACACCGCGCTGAGCATTGTCATTGAATTCGCGGGCGGCCTCCTGTTTATCGCCCTGCTGTTGAAAGGCTCCGTCAAATGATCCACGTCTCCGGCGTCTCCAAGACCTACGGCACGCAGACGGTGGTGGACGATGTCAGCTGCTACATCAAGGACGGCGGCATCACGTCGATCATTGGGCCCAACGGAGCCGGCAAGTCCACGCTGCTTTCCATGGTGTCCCGGCTGCTGCCGATGGATGCCGGAGCGGTCACCATCGACGGCCTGGACGTCAGCAAAACCGCGGGCAAGGAACTGGCCCGCAAGATGGCCATCCTGCGCCAGGACAACCAGCTGACAGTCCGCCTGACCGTCCGTGACCTGGTGGGTTTCGGTCGCTTCCCGCACAACAACGGCCGGCCGACGGCCAACGACAAGGCCCACATCGAACAGGCCCTGGAGTATTTGGACCTGACCTCAATGGCCGACAAGTTCGTGGACGAGCTCTCCGGCGGCCAGCGCCAGCGCGCTTTCATCGCCATGGTTCTGGCGCAGGACACCGACTACCTGCTGCTGGATGAGCCGCTGAACAACCTGGACATGAAGCACTCGGTGGAAATGATGCGGCTGCTGCGCCGGCTCACCGACGAGCTGGGCAAGACCGTGGTGTTGGTCATCCACGACATCAACTTCGCCTCCTGCTACTCCGACAGCATCATCGCCATGCGCTCCGGCCGGCTGGTCCATCAAGGGCCGCCGGCGCAGATCATGCATGCAGAGGTGTTGCGCGATGTCTACGAAATCGACATCCGGATAGAGGAAATCGACGGCAACCGGATCGGCGTCTACTTCGCCTGACCGCCGGCCGCGCGGTTAATTGGCAGGCGAGATGACCGGCCGGGCATTAATTGGCCGGGCGTTAATTGGCAGGCGCGAGCGGGCGCCGCGCCATCACTGCTTCAGGACGGCAAGGACGTTCCCGGCCGGGTCCTTGAACCACGCGATGTCCGGGCCGTTGCCCCGCATGATGCCCTTGTCATCGGTGGGCAGGTCTGGATCGTTGTAGATCTTGGTCCGCACTCCCCGGCCGTTGAGCTGGTCCACCGCGGCTTCGACGTCCTCGACGGCGAAGTTCAGGATGGTGAAAGTGGCCGGTTGGTGGTCCGGCTTCGGGTACATCATGACTTTGACGCCTCCCGGAAGGCTCAGTTCCAAGGTGCCCATGGGGCCTTCGGCCACCTCGAGTCCCAGGGTCCCTCCGTAGAACTGTTTGGCGGCGGCCGTGTCATTGACGCTGAAGCCGCTGAAAGCATGGGCGGGGGTAAACCCGACGCTGTCCATGGTGGTCTCCTTCGCTCTGCGGGCGGGACACCTCCCAGACTGGCACAGCCGCCTCGGTCAGGCCAGAGTTCCACCCGCTAGCATGGAGCCAGGACCCGCCGCAGGTCCGGTCGGCGGGCGTTGACGGAGGCGGACATGGGACAAAACCCGGCGTGGATCGCGGACGCCCCCGCGCTGCAGGCGATTGCCGCGTCGCAACTGGGCGGCCTGCCGGAGCCGCTGCTTGGCGACCTCTTCGCCGACAGCACCCGGGGCCGGGTGCCGGCCGGCACTCTCACTCACCGTGAAGGCGATTCCGACCCGCACCTGGAGCTGATGGTCTCCGGGCTGCTGAAGTTCTATGCCACGGCTCCCGACGGGCGGACCATCACGGTGCGCTACTGCCGGCGTGGGTCGCTGATGGGAGTGGTGTCCCTGTTTTCACCGGATTTCGCCCTGCCGGTGAGCGCGGTGGCCCTGACCGACACCGAACTGGTGCGGCTCTCCCCCGTGCGGGTGCGTGGCGCCGCGGCGCGCGAACTGACCGTGGCCCACGTGTTCCTTCGCGAGCTGAGCGAACGCGTGCTCGATTTTTTGGCCGGGATCCCGGGCAGTGCCTTTACCTCGGTGCGTCAGCGGGTAGCGCGGCATCTGCTGGACCTGGCCGACGGCGCCGGCCAGCTGGCCCTGACGGAACCTTGGCCCGGTGCTGGCCCTGAGCTGTCCGTACGCATCACACAGCAGGAACTGGCGCAGGAGGTGGGCTCGGTCCGCGAGGTAGTGGTGCGCATCCTGCGCGAACTGCGCGAAGCCGGCGTAGTCCGTACCGAGCGGGACCGGATAGTGGTTGTTGAGCCCGGGAGGCTGGCGGAGCTGGCCATCTGGAACCCAAGTTCCTGACACCGTCCCGGCCGCGCCCGAGACTGGACTCATGAAGACGGTACCCAAACCGACAACCGAATCCGGGGCCACGACCGATGTGCCGCTGACCGCAGAGGAACTGCAACTGGCCTCCCGCAATCACGCGATGCCGCTGGAGATGCTCGCCGCCGACCGTACCCCGGCAGGCATGCACTATGTGCTCATCCATTTCGATGTCCCTGCCATCGACGCCGGAGCCTGGCGGCTCCGGATCGGAGGCGCCGTCCGCCGGCCGCTGGAGTTCACCTTGGCCCAGCTGCAGGCCCGCGAACAGCGCACTCTGGCCGTCACCTTGGAATGCTCTGGCAACGGCCGTAGCCTGCTCAAACCCCGGCCCGTGAGCCAGCCGTGGATCCACGGCGGGATTGGCACTGCCGATTGGACCGGAACTCCGCTGGCTCCGCTGCTCGCAGAGGCCGGAGTGGAACCGGAGTCGGTGGATATGGTGTTCACCGGGGCGGACCGGGGCGTCCAAGGCGACGAGGAGCAGAACTATGCCCGCAGCCTGAACGTTTCCGAGTCCATGTCCCCGGACGTGCTGCTGCTGGCCTACGCCATGAACGGCGCTCCGTTGCCGCCACAGCACGGATTCCCGTTGCGGCTGGTGGTGCCCGGCTGGTACGGGATGGCCAGCGTGAAGTGGTTGACCGGCATCGAGGCCATCACTGTTCCGTTTACGGGATTCCAGCAGATGTCCTCGTACCGCTACACCAGCGATGAGGCCGACCTGGGGCAGCCGGTCACCCGGATGAAGGTCCGTGCGTTGATGGTTCCGCCGGGCATCCCCTATTTCATGACCAGGGATCGACTGGTGAATGCCGGCCAGGTGCTGCTGCGCGGCAGGGCATGGTCCGGCAGGGCGCCCATCCGGCAGGTCAAAGTCGCAGTCGACGGTGTGTGGTCAGAAGCGCAGCTGGACCCGCCGGACGGCGAGTTCGCCTGGCGCGGCTGGACTTTCCGCTGGCAGGCGGAACCGGGCCGGCACCAGCTGATGTGCCGGGCGATGGATGCCCTGGGCCAGGTCCAGCCGCTGGAGCCGGAATGGAACTATTTGGGCTTCGGCAACAATGCTGTGCAGAAGGTACAGGTGACTGTCCGTTCGTGAAAGCAGCATCCGGAGGCTGTAAGATTCCGGTTCATGGCTTCGCCCGGCCCGCCGGCCCGCTCGGAACACCCTCGGCCTGCATCTTTGCGGAGAAGGGCAGGGGAAGCCAGAATCCTTCTAGTCGCCATTCTGGCTTCCTTCGTGGCCTTCCTCGACGCCTCCGTCGTCAACGTGGCGCTGCCGGCCATTGACCGGGACCTCGGCGGAGGCTTGGCCGTCCAGCAGTGGGTGGTAGGCGGCTATCTGCTGCCCCTGGGCGCGCTCATCCTGGTGGCCGGCGCCCTGTCCGACGTGTTCGGCCGGATCCGGATCCTGAGGCTGGGGCTCATGGTCTTTGGGGGCGCTTCGCTGGCCTGCGCGGCGCGCCGGCGGCAGCCGGCCTCGTGGCCGCCCGAATCGTCCAAGGTGCAGGCGCGGCGCTGCTGGTGCCGGCTTCGCTGGCCTTGATCACCCTGACCTTCGCTGGACGAGAGCAACACCGGGCGATCGGCGTCTGGACTGGCTGGACCGGCACGGCCTACATCATCGGCCCGGTTCTCGGCGGCCTGCTGGTGGACACGGTGGGCTGGCGGGCGGTCTTTGCCGTGAACGTGCTGCCTATCGCCGCCACCTTCTGGCTGATGGCCCGGCTGGCAGATCCGCCCCGCCAGGAGCCCCGTGCACCGGTCGACGTCCTGGGCGCGTGCCTCGCCGCCGCCGGGCTCGCCGGACCGGTGTTCGCGCTGATCGAGCAGCAACGGCTCGGCTGGGCAGACCCACGGGTGCTGGTCCCGCTGGTCGCCGGGCTGATAAGTCTGGGGCTCTTTTTGTGGTGGGAACACCGAGCGCCCTACCCGATGATGCCGCTGCAGATATCCGGCGTGCGCAACTTCGGCGTCGGTAACGTCGCCACGGCGGGGGTCTATGCCGGGCTGGCCCTGGGCCTGTTCGCGCTGCCGGTCTTTCTGCAGCAGACCGCCGGCTTCAGCGCTGCCGCCGCCGGCCTGGCGACCTTGCCGATGAGTGTCCTCTCGCTCGCGCTTGCCGCCTGGTTTGGCCGGCTCTCAGGCCGCTACGGGCCGCGCCTGTTCATGTCCGCGGGCCCGCTGCTGGCCGGGACCGGGTTCCTGCTCATGATGTCCGCGCACGAGCCGCTGGGCTTCTGGCAACAAATCCTGCCGGGCGTGCTGCTGGCAGGCCTGGGCTGGGCGGTCACCGTCTCCCCGCTGACTGCCGCGGTGCTCGGCGCGGTAGCGACAGAACGCAGCGGGATCGCCTCCGCGGTGAACAACGCGGTGGCCCGCATCGCCGGGCTGGTGGCCATCGCCGCAGCCGGCGCCATTACCGGCGGCATGCTGGACTTTGAAGGGTTCCGGCGCGCCGCCTGGCCGCTGCGCTGCTGCTCTTCGCCGGCGGCGTGGTCTCCGCCGCCGGCATCCGCAACCGGCCCTAGGCCGGCAGGACTACACCACGGAAAAATCGCCCGGCAGGATGGTCCGGCCGGTCAGCGCCAGCAGGACCATTGCGCCGTCCCCGCGTTCGGAGGCGATCTGAATGGCCAGCCGGCCGGCTTCCAGTTCTACGTCGCTGGGCAGTTCGGCCACCAAGCCGCACGCACGGGAAAGGTCCAGGGTGTGCACGGCCAGTTCGAAGATCCGGGTCGGCAGGTAGTCGCGGAAGCGCATCCCGCCAGCAGCCGTTTCGATGATCCGGTCTTCAGCCAGCGGCAGTGTGTTCTCCAATTGGGCCAGCAGCCGGTCCACCATATCCACCGGATGCGCCCCCAACTCCTTGCCGGCCGCTATGGCCCGCTCTGTCACCCGTGGATCATTCGCCAGCCCGGTGGCCAGGTAGTAGTCGGCGGCAGATTCCACCTGCACCTTTTCGGCCGGACGCCCCAAGTACGTCAGCACCGTGGACAGGGCGCGGCTGGTGTGTCCGGCCAGGGTCCTGACGGTCCAGTCATCCAGTCCGGGCGCGTTCCACGCGGTAGACGGGACGTTGGCCAGGACTTCACGGAAATAGCGTCCCGCGGACAGTAAAGTTGCCGCCGATTCGATCATGCGCCCATGCTAAGGCCGGCGGCTTTCCACGGCCAGCGCTTCGGCGCGCCCCCGTGCGGTCCGGGCGGAAACGGCGTGTGCCTCAGGCCAGGCGGCGCATGTCCTTCTGCCACGCAGGCGCGGGGACGGCGACCTCTTCCCACAAGGCCTGCCATCCGCGGTGGACACGATTGCTGGCCGCGATCAACTCGCCCAATTCCGCTTGAATTTCCGCCTGGCAAGCATCCGTATCGATGTCGCTCCAGTCACAGGGTATTGACATAATCCGGGCCTCCTTCACAGTAAGCTTCCTTCGATCCTACGGAGGCCCCGCTCATCCGGCCATGGGGAGAACTACCCATAGCCCGCCATGAGCACGAACGGGGGCAGTGCGCTGGCCCGAATCGGCTGCACTAGGCTTGAAACCATGGCAACCGAGACCCACGCCGAGAGCATCGCCCCGATTCTGACTCCGGAAGGCTGGGAACTGCTGAACTCGCTCGGCCCGTACTCCGAGGCCGAGAGCCTGCACACCGGAACCGAACTGCGCAAGGCCGGCCATTCCCCCGAACTCGTTTCCGCCGCGATGACGCAATCGCGCTTGCGGGCCAAGGCCGAGGCGAAATTCGGCCCGTTCGCGGAGAAGATGCTCTTCACCCAGGCCGGGCTGGAACAGGCCACCCGGCTGAACATCGCGGCCCTGCACGCCCAGCGGTTCCAGACTGCCGGGGTGGAACACGTCGCGGACCTCGGCTGCGGAATCGGCGCGGACTCCATGGCCCTGGCCACGCTGGACCGCAGGGTCACCGCCGTCGAACGTGACGAAACCACCGCCGCAGTGGCCACCATCAACCTGATGCCCTGGCCGGACGCGACCGTGATCAACGCCGAAGCCGAAGACGTTGACCTGACCGGAATCGACGGCGTGTGGCTGGATCCGGCACGGCGGACCACCACGACGTCGGGCACCACCCGGATCTTCGATCCGGAGGCGTTCTCGCCGCCGCTGTCCTTTGTGGAGAAACTCGCCGACCGGGGCCTGCCGGTGGGCGTCAAGATGGGTCCGGGAATCCCCCACGACGCGCTCCCGGAGAACTGCGAGGTCCAATGGGTTTCCGTCAACGGGGACGTGATCGAGGCCGCGCTCTGGTTCAACACGCTGGCCCGCCCCGGCGTGCGGCGGGCAGCCCTGGTGATTGGTGCCCGCGGCACCGCCGAACTGACCAGCGCCATCAGCTTCGATCCGGCGCACCAGGACGTGCAGACCGGCCCGGCCGGGGGCTACCTGTACGAGCCCGACGGCGCGGTGATCCGCGCCGGGCTGGTCGCCGACCTGGCCCGCGGCCTGGGCGGGCACCTGCTGGATGAGCACATCGCCTACATCTGTTCGCCGGAACTGCAGGAAACCCCGTTTGCCCGCGCGTACAGAGTGTTGGAGGTCAAGCCCTACAACGTCAAGAAACTCAAGGCGTGGGTCAAGGCCAACCGGATCGGCACGCTGGAGATCAAGAAGCGGGGCACCTCGGTCACCCCGGACGAGTTGCGCAAAACCCTGTTGACCGGTTCCGGCAAGGGACCTAACAAGGCCACGCTGGTGCTGACCCGGATGGGTGAGGACCGGGTGGCGATCGTCGTCGAGCCCCTTCCATCCGCCGGCGGCCGCAGCCGTGAGCGCGCGGCCAGGCCCTGACGCACTAGAATCAATTCAGTGTCGCCGCCCGTTCTACGCGAGACGTGCATCTCCGGCGGCAGCCGGTACCGCCAGATACGGAGCAGCGTTTGAACATCGATTTCGCCCAGTCCGCCCAGTCTTCCCTGGGGGTCGAGTGGGAATTGGCGCTGGTGGACGCACAAACCGGTGAGCTGGTCTCCGTGGCCGAGCAGGTGCTGGATGCTGTCCGCGCCGGCCACCCTGAGCTGAAAGACGACGACGAGCACCCGCACGTGAAGCAGGAGCTGCTGCTGAACACCGTGGAGCTCGTCACCGGCGTCTGCAATACCGTCGGCGAGGCCAAGGCCGACCTGAGCAGCGCGATGACAGCGGTCCGCGACGTGACCGACCCGATGGGCGTGGAGCTTTTTTGCGCCGGCAGCCATCCGTTCGCCGCCCCGCGGTCACAGCCGGTGACGGACAAGGCGCGCTACGCCAAGCTGATCGACCGCACCCAATGGTGGGGCCAGCAGATGGTGATTTACGGCGTGCATGTGCACGTTGGCCTGGACCACCGGGACAAGGCGCTGCCGGTGCTGGACGGGCTGCTCAACTATTTCCCGCACTTCCAGGCCCTCTCCGCGTCATCCCCCTTCTGGGCCGGGGAGGACACCGGATACGCCTCGCAGCGCGCGCTGATGTTCCAGCAGTTGCCCACCGCCGGACTGCCGTTCCAGTTCCCCAGCTGGGCGCTGTACGAAGACTACGTCCAGGACATGTTCACCACCGGGGTGATCGACGCGATCAGCGAGATCCGCTGGGACATCCGGCCGGTTCCCGCGCTGGGCACCATTGAAATGCGGGTCTGCGACGGGCTGTCGACGCTGCAGGACGTCGGCGCCATCGCCGCGCTCACCCAGTGCCTGGTGGACGAGTTCTCCACCGCACTGGACAACGGCTGGGCCATCCCCACGATGCCCCCGTGGCACGTGCAGGAGAACAAGTGGCGCGCTGCCCGCTACGGCATGGACGCCATCATCATCCTCAACGCCGCCGGCAAGGAAATGCTGGTCACCGAACACCTGCGCGAGCACGTGCTGAACCGGTTGGAACCGGTGGCCCGCAAGCTTGGCTGCAGCAATGAACTGGCAGACGTGGAGAAGATCATCGATGCCGGTGCAGGCTACCAGCGCCAGCGCCGGGTGGCTGCAGAGCACGACGGCGACCTGCGCGCCGTCGTGCTGGATGCGGTTGGACAGCTTCGCCGGACCAGCTGACCGGGTTGGCTCACAGTCCGCTTGCCCGGCGCCGCCGGTCGTGGCTGCCGCGCAGGTCGCGGTTCAGCCGCCGGTCACCGTGGTACAGGATAGAACTGAAGTCGACTTCTTCGGCTGTCTTGGGAATCACGGCCGGTTCGGCAGGCTTCGGCTTTTTGGGCTCCACGTAGAGCCAACTGATGGTCCCCAGCGCTATGTCCACCAGCGAGTTTTTGATCCCGATGTAGGAGTGGATGGCGTAGGTGGCGAGGCTGGCGTTGAGTGCGGCAAAGGCCGCATTGCCCCAGTTGCCGGCCATAACGTCCCGGTAGAGCGTCAGCAAAGAGAACGCCACCATCAGGTACGGGATCAGTACGTACAGGGCCGGTGCCGCCGTGCGGTCTTTGACCTTCGGCGTGCGGACGAACGGAATCTTCTCGCCGGTCAACGCCTGCTGCATCGATTTGAAAACGCCGGCCAGGTTCACCGGCAGCATCACCAAGTTGAATCCGTAGATGCGGAAGATGTCGCTGAACCGGTGGCCGCAGTCGCGCAGGTCGCTGCCCATGGCCAGGAAGTAGGGCAAGGCCGCAACGAACACCACCGGGCTCAGCAGCCGACTGTCATACGGGTAGGCCAGCAGGAAGACCAGACCAAAACTGGCCCAGGCGATCGAGGCCATGTAGTTGACCTTCATGAACACTTCACGGACCAGAATCCGCTCGTGCCGGCGGCGCCGCTCAACCAGTTGCGACCACAGCTTGGGCAGGATCAGCAAGCCGCCGTTGGCCCACCGCCGCCGCTGCACCACCAGCGAGCCGAAGTCGGGCGGGGTGGCGCTGTAGCTCAGCCTCTCGGGGTAGTTGGCCAGCTTCCAGCCGTGCGCCCCCAAGTCGATGCTGGACTCGGTATCTTCAATGACCGTACGGTCCTGGATATAGGTGCGGATCTCGAATCCGCCCACCGTCTCCACCTCGACGATGTCTTCCAACGCCTCCTTGCGGATCACCGCATTGGCGCCCACCCAGAAGGTGGCCCCGTAGTAGGTCATGCCTTGATGCAGGATGTGCTGGATGTCGGTCGTCGCGCCGGCTACTCGTTCAATCCGCGTGGGAGCACCGCGGAAGGCGGAATAGGGCGTCTGGGTGACCGCCACGCGTTCGTTGCCCGGGGACTCGAGGAAGTAGACCAGCCGCAGGCAGTAGTCGCGCAGCAGTTGGGAGTCGGCGTCCAGCGTCAGCAGGTAGCGGGTGTCTGGGACGTCGAGGTCCGCGTCCTCACCCTCCCGCACCTGCCTCAGGACGGTGTCGCCGGCGGCGTCCTCCACCGCCCAACGCTGGCCCATCAGGGAGATGTACGAGTTCAGGTTCATCGCCTTGTTGGCCTCGTGCGAGAGGTTCGCGTAGCGCTTTCGCTCGAATGTCTCGGTCTTCACGCTGAACGTCCGCACCAAGCGCAGATGCAGCTCCTCGATCCGTTCGGGGGCCAGCTCAGCCGATTGCGCGGCGGCTGCCTCCAACGCCAGCAGCACCAGCCGGAGTTCGCGGGCCAGCCCCATGACCACCAGGTCCACGAAGAACTCGTCTACGTGGTCCTCGATGCGCTCGGCCTCGGCGAATTCCTCCAGCCAGATGGCGGCAGCGCGGTACTCGCTGATCAGTCGCTGCAGATCGGACGACGGCGCGTGGTCGCCATTGCGGAACGCGGCCAGGGCGGCGAGGGCACGTCCGGCCGGCGCCCGCAGCCTGTCGCTGATCTCGGTTTGCAGGGCACGCGTGCGCTCCAGCCGTTGGATGACGGCGGGATCGGTGGGGAAGGGCGGGTCGTCCAGCAGCAGCACCACGCGCAGGTCGGGGAATTCCTGCAGCGCCGCCGACCAGAGCGTGGCACGGACGATCTCCTGCTCTTCGGCGTAGGACGGCACCAGAACCGTCACACCGTCGTCGTAGCGGGCAAAGTGGCGGTCCAACTCACCGCGCGGGACGCGCTGGTGGTCGCGGAACCGGTACATGGCACCCTGCCGTGCCAGCAAGTACATCAAGGCGGAAAACGTTAGGAACGTAACGACCGTCAGGTAGGAGGCGGCCTCCAACTGGAACCTGAAGCCCGCACCCGGGTTGTTGGCGAACTGGCGCAGGATGGTGGTGACCACGTAGACGATCCACGCCGTGATGGTGGTGATAATGCCCAGCCGTCCCAGCACGATCTTCCGACCGGTCGGCTTCGGGTGCACGATGGACATCGGCTCCGAGCGCTTTTCGGCACCCCATTGGCGGCGCCGCGGCGCGGGGTCCGCGGCTGGAGCGATCGGCTCCGGGTGAGCGACGGGCATGGTGTCTAGCATGGAAACCCCCAACAGACAGGACGAAACAGGGCAGAGCGGTGGTGCTCTGCCCTGGTGGATCCTTGACCGGCGGAACGAACGCCGGTGTTCCTTAGTCTAGGGGCCGGTGGGGCGCAACGTTACAACGTTTAAACGTGATTAACAACACTATTTCTGGCGTGTCGCCCCGTGATGACTACCTGTTACCGTACAAATACGGATTCCAGAGTGCGGAATCAGTAGTTGGGGAGAGCAATGTCGAAGAGATTTCCGGGCCGCCGCCTGTCTTGGCTGCGGCTCGGTGTGCTGATCACCGCAACCGCCGCGATCGTGGCAGCGGCAGGGGTCGGCTGGGGACAGTTCACCGATGCCCGCGCCGCTGCAGGCAAGGCCTCGTGGTTCGCCGGCTACGTGGACGCCACAGCTACGCCGTTCTACAGCTTTGAGAACCCCTCCAGCGATGCCGAGCGCAGCGTCATCCTCTCCTTTATCGTGGCGGACCCCCAAGAGTCCTGCACTCCGTCCTGGGGAGGCTTCTACGGATTCGACGAAGCCCAAGCCACCATGGACCTGGACCGGAGGGTTGCCCGGCTGGCGGACACCGGCGGACACATCGGCATTTCGTTCGGCGGGCTGCTGAACAAGGAACTCGCCACCGGCTGCACCGACCCAGTCGCGTTGAAGCGGGCGTACAGCCAAGTGCTGGAGCGCTACAACGTGGACACGATTGATCTGGACATCGAAGGCGACAACCTCGCGGATACCGCGGCCGGCGAACGCCGCGCCACCGTCATGGCCCAACTGGCCGCCGAACGGGAAGCAGCCGGCCAGGATCTGGATATTTGGCTGACCCTGCCGGTCGCCCCGCATGGCCTGACCGACGAGGGCGTCCGCACGGTCGAACAAATGCTCGCAGCCAAGGTGCCCCTGGCCGGGGTCAACCTAATGACCATGGACTATGGCCAGAGCCGGCAGCCGGACCAAAGCATGCTCGATGCCTCCATCCAGGCGGCGCGCTCGGCGCACGTCCAACTTCAGGCGGCCTACCGTGAGGCCGGATTGGAATCGGGCGAACGGACGGTCTGGAGCAAGATTGGGCTGACCCCGATGATCGGCCAAAACGATGTGCCGGGCGAGATCTTCAGCCTGGAAGATGCCACCGGCCTCAACGCGTTCGCCTCGGAGGTCGGCATCGGCCGGATGTCCATGTGGTCCTTGAACCGCGACGCCACGTGCAGTGCCAACTATGGGGACGTGACCAAGGTATCCGACAACTGCAGCGGCGTGGAGCAGCACGAGAGCAGCTACGCGGCCGTGCTGGGCCAGAACCTGGGCGGCCTGCCCAGAGCCGTCAGTGAACCGGGTCGGACTGCCTCCGCCGGCGCTGCACCGGAAAGTACGCCCGCCGCGTCCGCTGCCGGGATCGTGGACGACCCGGCGACCAGCCCCTACCCGATCTGGAACAGCGAGGCTGCGTACGTGGCAGACGAGCGCGTTGTCTGGCATCGCAATGTTTACAAGGCCAAGTGGTGGACGCGCGGCGATGTCCCCGACGACCCCACCGCGACTGCAGAAGTGACCCCGTGGACCTTAATCGGGCCAGTGCTTCCGGGCGAAACTCCGCAGCCCGTGGTCACTGCCCCGGCTGGAACCTTCCCGGAGTGGAAGATAGACACCATCTACCTCAAGAGCGACCGCGTCCAACTCGAAGGCCGCGTGTTCGAGGCGAAGTGGTGGACCCAGGGCGACAGCCCCGAAGCCGCC
Source organism: Arthrobacter sulfonylureivorans (assembly GCF_022637435.1). Classification (NCBI taxonomy): domain Bacteria; kingdom Bacillati; phylum Actinomycetota; class Actinomycetes; order Micrococcales; family Micrococcaceae; genus Arthrobacter; species Arthrobacter sulfonylureivorans. The sequence goes on along the minus strand of NZ_CP093326.1, from coordinate 1,179,804 downwards.
CTGCAAGGAGCGGACAGCACGCCGTGGCTGGTCCTGACCAACGAAGAAGTGGCCGAATTGCTCTCCGACCTCCAGAAGTAGCGGTGCCCCTGTAACGGGGCCTTGCCCGGGTCGGGCCGGGTCCCGTTACAGGTGCACGCTGGTGACCGGCATGGAGGAATCCGGAGCGAACTCGATTCCGGACGGCTGGCCGCCGGCCATCACCACCTGGGCGCCGAGCGCGGCGACCATGGCTCCGTTGTCGGTGCACAGCGACACCGGCGGCACCCGCAGCGAGATGCCGTGTGCGGCACAGCGCTCTTCCGTCAGCGCGCGCAGCCTCGAGTTCGCCGCCACTCCGCCGCCCAGCAGCAAGTTGCTGATGCCGTGCTCGGTACAGGCCAACATGGCCTTGGCGGTGATCACGTCCGCCACCGCTTCCTGGAAGGACGCCGCGATGTCGGCCACCGGAAGCGGCTCGCCCGCGGCCTCGAACTGCTCCACGCAGCGGGCCACGGCCGTCTTCAGGCCGGAGAAGGACCAGTCGTAGCGGTGCGGTCCCGGCGCCTGGGCCGAACCCATGTACTTGGGCTGGCTCAGCCCGCGCGGGAAGCGGATCCGCTTCGGATCGCCCTCGCGGGCCAGCTTGTCGATGGCCGGACCGCCGGGATAGCCCAACCCGAGGATGCGGGCCACCTTGTCGTAGGCTTCGCCGGCCGCGTCGTCAATGGTGGAGCCGAGCAGTTCCACATCGTCGGTCAGGGAGCGCACCCGCAGGATCTCCGTGTGGCCGCCGGACACCAGCAGCGCACCCAGATTCTCCGGCAGCACTCCCCCGTCCAGCACGCCGACGCCCACGTGGGCCACCAGATGGTTGATCGCGTACAACGGCTTGCCGGTGGCCAGCGAGAGCGCCTTGGCTGCGCAGACCCCCACCATCAGCGCGCCGGCCAGCCCGGGCCCCGACGTCACGGCGAGCGCGTCCACCTCGTCCAATGTGACGCCGGCGGTGTCAAGCGCCTGCTCCAGCGTGGGGATGAACGCGTCCAGGTGGGCACGCGAGGCAATCTCCGGGATCACTCCGCCGAAGCGAACGTGCTCGTCCATCGACGAGGAAACGGTGTTGGCCAGCAGCGTGTCGCCGCGGACGATGCCGACACCGGTTTCGTCGCAGGAGGATTCGATCCCCACCACCAGCGGCCGGGTGCGGTTCATCTTCTCTCCTCCGTTGTTTTCGGTTGCTTGCCTGATGTGCCCGCCCCTGCGGCGTCCCGGCCGGCGCCGGGCATGCCGGCCCAGTCCTTGAGCTTCAGCCGCATGATCAGCGCGTCGGTTCCGCCGCGGTAGTAGCGCGGCCGCACGTGGATCTGTTCGAACCCGAACCAGCGGTAGAGCCGCTGCGCCCGCGGATTGTCCGCGCGCACTTCCAGCAGCACGTCCTCCGCCCGCTGTTCCGCGGCCTGCTCGATCAGCAGGGTCAACAGCCTGCTGCCGATCCCCTGCCCCTCGCGCTCGGGCACCACGGCGATGGTCTGCACATCGGCGATCGGCCGCACGCACATCAGGCCCGCATAGCCGATCACTTCGCCGAGCGCATCAACGGCCACGTAGTAGCTGCGGGTGTCCTGCGCCAGTTCCTCGTAGAACATTTCGGTAGGCCAGGCATCGGCCGGAAACAGTTTCTGCTCCAGTGCGTCCACTGCCGGAATATCGTCCTCGGTCATCGCCCTGATGCGGCCCGCGGGCTGCCCGCCGGCGCTCACAGTGCCCGCTTCCGCGGCCCGGGGATCTTCGCGTCGGATTCGCGCAGGTACAGCGGAGCGGTGTCCAACAGGTCCAGCCCCTTGGCCAGCTTGACGATGGCAGTGCGGCCCAGCGCCTCGGCCGTCGGCTGCGTGCCGCTGTACTCGGTGACGCCGCGCAGCTGCTCCGGGTACAGCCCGGCGCCCATGCCGTAGGCTGGCAGGTCCGGGACCTCGGACGGTGCGCTGACGTGCGGGCCGTCCAGCAGTTCATGCGTGCCGCCGGTGCTGCGGTAGCGCGCCCAGTACACTTCCTTGCGCCGGGCGTCGGTGGCCACCACGAACTCGTCCACACCGGCCCGCCACGCATCCAGCGCGGCGTCCACGGCGATGGCGTCCAGGCTCATCACGCCGTGCAGCGGCTTGCCCCAGGCGAAGGCCAGCGACCGTGCGGTGGCAATGCCGGAGCGCAAGCCGGTGAACGGTCCCGGCCCCACGCCCACCACCAGGGCGTCGATGTCTGCGCCGGTGACGTCCGCCGTCGTCATGATCTTGCCGATGCCGGGAGCCAGCACTTCCGCGTGGCTGCGGGTGTCCTCGGTGGCGAAGGCGGCCAGGGTCTCTCCTTGTCCGGTCAGCAGCGCGGCGCTGGCGATGGCGGAGGTATCAACGGAGAGGATCAGCACGCATCAATTTTACTTGAGGTATACCTCGGCCCATCCCATCGGCCCCGGCGCCCCGTGGGGCTGCGGGCGGACGGAGCGGTCAGGACGGCGGTTGGCCGGCGATATTGACCATCCACTGGACGCCGAACTTGTCGGTGCACATGCCGAAGGTGTCGCCCCAAGGCGCTTGTTGCAGCGGTTCGGTGACGTTGGCGCCGTCGATCAGCTTGTCCCAGTAACCGCGCAGTTCGGCCTCGTTGTCGCCGCTGAGCGAGAGCGAGTGGCTGGAACCGGGTGTGTAGTCCATGCTGTTCGGTGTGTCCGCGGCCATCAATACCAGGCCGCGCTCGGTGGCCAGCTGCGAGTGCATGATCTTGTCGATCTCGGCCGGGTCGTCGCTGGCGTGGAAGTCGCCGAAGGTGTTCAGCGTCAATTCGCCGCCGAACACCGACTGATAAAAGGTCATGGCTTCTTTGGCCTGGTCGCGGAATCCCAGGTACGGGGTCAGCGCAGTGTCCATGGTTGGCCTCCTCGCGGGTCTGCTCTCGCCCTCGATTATGGACCTGTGCCCGGGGGCAGTGAAGAGCGCATGCGCCTGCGGCGCCTCCCAGTGCGCTAAATCGTGCAGGAAATCGTGCAGAGCAGCCGTGAGGCGTCAGGCGAAAATGTACGCGGCCCAGCGCGGCCCGTAGGCGGCCATCCGGATCAACCGGGGCTCGCCGTCGTCGGGCTCTTCAAAATCCAGCACGACGCCGGTGCTCGCCTGCGTGCCCGCGGCGCCCTCCGCCGTGCCCGCCACCGTGCGCTCCGCCGTGCCCGGCGCGGCGCCTTCGGCCGGGCGGTTCATCAAGTCGGCCCCGGTGGGCCGGACCAGCGAAATATCCAGCCAGCTGTCGGAGAGGTGCTCCACGCGGCCGCGGCCCCACTCCACAACCGTGACGGCCTCGTCCAGGGTGTTCTCCAGGTCGATGTCGTCGATCTCGCCCTCGGACTCCAGCCGGTAGGCGTCCACGTGGACCAGGTCCGGGCCGCCGTTCATGCTCGGATGGCTGCGTACCAGGACGAACGTGGGCGAAATGATGCCCGGCCGCACGCCGAGTCCCTCCCCCAGACCCTGGGTAAAGGTGGTTTTCCCCGCGCCCAGCTCTCCGCTGAGCACCACCAGGTCGCCCGCCCGCAGTATCCTGCCCAGCCGGGCCGCGAGCTCCTGCGTCTCCGCCGCGGAGCCCACGTGGAACTCGCGTTCCCACACCGGCGTGGCCTGTTGCTCCGGGGCCACGTCTGCCGCGCCCGGCTGGCCACCGCCTGTCACGCCGCCGCCGGTCATGCCAACACCACTCATGCCAGCACCGCTCCGGCGTCCCCGGCGCTGTCCGTGTTCCGGTCGTCGGCCGTGGTCAAGGCGGCGCGGATCTGGGCGGCTGCGGCGGCCTGCTCCGCCGCGGACGCGGTGAGCCCCGTCGCCTCCGCCACGGGAGCGGCCTCCCCGCCGTCGTCCTGGTCCTCGGCGGTCCCGGTGTAGTAGCGCGGGACCCGCGGGCTCACGCGGGTGACAATCTCATAGTTGATGGTGTCGGCGGCGATCGCCCAGTCGTGGGCATCGGGAACATCCGGGCCCGGGCCGAAGAGGATCACTTCCTCGCCCGTGAGGTCGCCGGCGTTGCTGGTCCTCAAATCCACCACGAACTGGTCCATGGCCACCCGGCCCACCACGTCGTAGCGCTTACCCGCGATGGCCACTTGGACGCCGGAGGCGCTGCGCGGGATGCCGTCTGCATAGCCCAGCGGCACCAGGACCAGCGTGGTTGGCTCGGTGGTCAGGTAGTTCAGCCCGTAGGAGACGCCTTGGCCGGGCGGCACCTGCTTGCAGTTGGCCACCCGGGCGCGCAGCGTCATGGCCGGCACCAGCCCCAGTTCTTCGGGGGTCTGCCCGTCAAAGGGCGACAGCCCGTAGATGCCCAGGCCCACACGGACCAGGTCGAAGTGCGCATCCGGGCGGCTGAGCGTGCCGGGCGTATTGGCCAGATGCCGGACTTCCAGATCCAGCCCGGCGTTTTCTGCCACCGCCACCGCCTCCCGGAAGCGGTCCACCTGCTCGTCCGTCTCGGGCCGGTGCGGTTCGTCGGCGACGGCCAGGTGGGAGAACACGCCCACCACGCGCAGCAGCCCCAGTTCCTGGTACTCCACGGCCCGGTTGATCAGGTCTTCCCAGAGCGCCGGCGGACAGCCGTTGCGGCCCAGGCCGGTGTCAATCTTCAGGTGCACGCGCGCCGGACGTTCCAACTGCCGGGCAGCCTTGACCACCGGTTCCAGCTCCCAGCCGGAAACGCCGACGTCGATCCCCGCCTCGATGCCGGCGGCGAAGTCGGTATCCGGGGTGTGCAGCCAGGCCAGGATGGGGGCGTCGATGCCCGCTTCGCGCAGGGCCAGTCCCTCGGTGAAGTGGGCCACGCCCAGCCAGCCGGCACCGGCTTCCAGTGCGGCGCGGGCCACGGGAATGGCGCCGTGGCCGTAGGCGTCCGCCTTGACCACGGCCATCACGCGGGCGGGGGCCGCGATCTCGCGCAGGTGCCGCACGTTGGCGCGGATCGCGTCCAGGTTGATGACGGCTTGGCGGTCATAGGGCAGCGGTGACGTTGTAGAGCTCACGGATCCATTCTCCCATCCGAAGCTTGCTTTCCAGCTGAAGGGTTACGCGGAGCAGGGGCGCCGCAGGGGACGCGCCGGCAGTGCCCTTCGATTGGGCCGCGGCTTCACGCGGCAAGGATGCGTGGTTTGCCCTAGCTGGCACAATACAAGCAAGGGGCGCGTCCCGGGCTCGGGTCCGCCGATTGTTATCCAATGTCAATGTTCGGGGGAAGCGGTGGCAACACTTGCCATTCTGGGCGGCGGCGGGTTCCGCGTGCCGCTGGTCTACCGCGCGCTGGCCGAGGGGCCGGCGGCGGGACTGGTGGACCGGCTGGTACTCCATGACGTGGACGCCGGCCGCCAGCAGGCGATCGCCCGGGTGCTGGCGGATGCTCCGCTGCCCGCAGGCGTCCGGCCGCCAAGCATCGTGTCCGCGCGCAACCTCGACGACGCGCTGGCCGGGGCCGACGTCGTCTTCTCAGCCATTCGTCCCGGTGGCACGCAGGGCCGGACGCAGGACGAACGTATTGCCAGCCGGCTGAACCTGCTGGGCCAGGAGACCACCGGAGCGGCCGGCATTGCCTGCGGCCTGCGGGCTGTCCCCGCCGCGCTGGATATCGCCCGGCGGCTGCGCGAGTTGAGCCCCGGCGCGTGGCTGATCAACTTCACCAATCCCGCCGGGCTGGTCACCGAAGCCGTGCTGCCGGTGCTCGGCCACCGGGTGATCGGCATCTGCGACACGCCCCTCGGGCTGGTCCGCCGCTCGGCCAAGGCCGCCGGCGCCCCGTTGCGCCGCGGCTCATTGGCGGGCGTGGACTATGTGGGCCTGAACCATTTGGGCTGGCTGCGAGGTTTGGAGCACGACGGCGGGGATCGCCTTCCGGAGTTGCTCGCCGACCCAGCGCGGCTGCAGTCGTTTGAAGAGGGCCGCATCTTCGGCACACGGGAATTGCAGGTCCTCGGCGTCATCCCGAATGCCTACCTGTTCTATTACTATTTCCGCCGCGAAGCCACCATGGCGCTGGCCGGTGCCGCCCAGACCCGCGGCGAGTCCATCCACGAGCTGCAGCAGGAGTTGTACGGCAGGCTGCAGACCTCCGGGACTCCGTACGCGGAATGGGAAGACGCCCTCCGACGCCGTGAGGAAAGCTACCTGTCCGAGGCCCGCGAGATCGGCGTTTCCCGCGATGAGGAGGACCGTGCGGCCGGCGGCTACGAACACGTTGCCCTGGACGTGATGCGTGCCCTGCTCACCGGTGAGCGCAGCGAGCTGATCCTCAATGTCCGCAATGCCGGGACCATCCCGCAACTGCCGGCGGACGCCGTCATCGAAGTGCCGTCGGTGGTCGATGCGGACGGCGCCCGTCCCCTGCCGGTGAAACCGCTGACCCTTCACCAGGCCGGCTTGATGACGCAAATCAAAGCAGTGGAGCAGGAAGTCATCCGCGGCGGACAGGGCGACCGTGCCGCCGCGCTGCGGGCTTTCATGATCCACCCGCTGATCACCTCCGGCCATGTGGCCCATCGGTTGCTCGAGGCCTACGAACAGGCCCACGGATACCGCTGGAACTGAGATGGAACAGGCTCCGGGCACGAGCGGTTCAGCGTCGAGGGTCCCGACCGTGCTCCAGGTTGCGGCCTGCTTACTGGCCTTGGCAGCCGGCGCCGCCGCCCTGCTCCTGCCCACGATCGTGCAGGAGACGGTGTCCAGCTCCCCCGGGGCCGAGCCGGAACGCACCACCGAATCGCTCAGCCTGCTCCAGACGCATCCACCTACCATCCTCATTCCGCTGGCTGTTCCGCCGATATTGACGCTGGTTCCGCTTCTGGTTCCCCGCCGCGCTGCGTGGCTGGCAGGCATCATCTGCAGCGCCTTGCTGTTTGGGTTCACCGCGCTGGCCATGGCAAGTGTTGGCTGGTTCTATCTCCCCGCGTTGGGGGCGGCGGTCGCGGCCGTTGTCCTGCGCAAAACAGCCCGGCCCGCCCGCAATCCGAAGGCCGGTTGACCGAGCCTCGCCGCCCGTACATCCCGGGGGGATAATCACCTCATGGACTTCGTTGGCGGCCTGATCGCCCTGGGACTGGTGGCGTTGATCATTGCCGCAACCGTGGCGATGGCGTCCCGCCCGCGGCGTGGCGGTCCCGGGTCTTCAGGGTTCTCCGGCATGTTCGGTGCCATGGAGGAAATCTTCGCCCCGGGCCGCTACGAGGCGCGGATCGAACAGGAGCGGCAACAGCAAGCTCCGGCCACCGCCCCTCTCCCCGGCGACAAGCCCAAACCCGGCGACGAGATCGAGGCCGACGGGCCCGCCGACCGCGACGACGGAAACAGCCCGCAAGGCTGAGCCCCCGCCGGAACTGCCTGCCGACCGGGCCTGCTTATGGTCTGGATCGACCGACCGGCGGCGCTGGCGCCGGCGGACGGGGCTCTGGCAAGGTGGGTGCATGCCCACCGAGGACGATGCGCGCCGTCTCTGCCTGGCCCTGCCCGGTGTCACCGAACGGCCCAGCTGGGGCCGGCCGGCGTGGTTCGCGAAAACGCTCATGGCCCGCATCTGGGAGCCGGGCGTGCTGACCGTCAAGACCGAGGAACGCGAGGCCCTGGCCGGCACGGCCCCGGACGTCTTCTTCTGGACGCCCCACCATCAGCGTTCGCCGCAGCTGGTGCTCCTGCATTTGGCCAAGGTCTCACCGGCCGAGCTCGAAGAACTGCTCGACGAATCGTTCAGGATCGCCGGCGGCCGGCACCTTCCCTGAGGGATGGTGCTGGCCGCCGGTAGAGGATTCGGGTGTGCGCTGCCTAACGGACTCCAGCCGCCAGAGCCTCGTCCCGTTCGGGCGTGTCCACCCGCTGAACCAGCTTGGCGCCTTCCACGTCCACGTCCGGCAGGATCTTGTCCAGCCAGCGCGGCATCCACCAGGCGGCCTTGCCGAACAGGTGCATGGCCGCCGGAATCAGCGTCATCCGCACCACGAAGGCGTCCAGCAGCACGCCCAGCGCCAGCGCGAAGCCGATCGGCCGGACCATGGTCAGGTGCGAGAAGATGAACCCGGCGAAAACGGAGACCATGATGATCGCCGCGGCGGTGACCACCTTGGCACCGTGGTTGAAACCGCTGACCACGGCTGCCCTGGCGTCTTCGCCGTGCGCATAGGATTCGCGCATGCCGGAGACCAGGAACATCTGATAGTCCATCGCCAGGCCAAAGAGCACGCCGATCATGATCATCGGCAGGAAGCTCAGGATGGGCCCGGGGTCATGCACATCGAACAGGTTACCGAGCCAGCCCCACTGGTAGATCGCTACGACGGCGCCGAAGCTGGCACCCAGCGAGAGCAGGAAGCCGGCGGTGGCCAGCAGCGGCACCAGGATGGAGCGGAAGACCAGCAGCAGCAGGATCAGCGAGAGCCCGATGACAATGGCCAGATAGACCGGCATGGCGTCCGCAAGCTTGTCCGAAACATCGATCTGCATCGGCGGCTGGCCGGTGACGGAAATCCCGACGCCGGTGCTCTCCTCGAGAGCGTCCGTCTCCGCCCGCAGGTTGTGGACCAGATCCTCGGTGCTTTCGGCGGCCGGACCTTCCTCCGGAATGACCTGCAGGACCGCGGTGCGGCCATCCTGGCTGGTTCCGGTCGGAACGGCGGCGGACACGTGATCCATGGCACGCAGTTCCTGCGAGAGCTGCAGCAGGGTCTGGTCCGTCTCAGCCCCCTCCAGTCCGGCCGGCAGATCGGCCACCACAATCAGCGGACCGTTGATGCCCTCGCCAAAGTTTTCGCCCAGCTGGGTGTAGGACCGGTAGGCCGTCGAGTCCGCCGGTTCGGAGCTGCCGTCCGGCAGGCCCAGCCGCAGACCGGCGGCCGGCACTGCCATCACGCCCAGCACGGCCACGCCCGCGATCAGCGCCAGCCACGGGTGCTTGGTGACCGATTTGCCCCAGCTGCGCTTGGGATCGTTGTGGAACTCGTGTCCCGGCGCCGCAACCTCCGCATCGGCGGCCACCGGGCCGGTCAGCCCGGCCTTGGCCCAGGCCCGCTTGGAGAGAATGCGCCGGCCCATGATTGCCAGCAGCGCCGGAGTCAGGGTCAGGGCAACCACGACGGCGACGGCCACCGTTGCGGCTCCGGCCAGTCCCAGCACGGTCAGGAACGGAATGCCCGGCACCGCCAGCGCGGCGAGCGCGATGATCACCGTGAGCCCGGCGAAGAGCACCGCATTCCCGGAGGTTCCGGTGGCGCGGCCGATGGATTCGATCAGCGGCACGCCGGACAGCAACTGCGTGCGGTGGCGGTTGACGATGAACAGCGAATAATCGATGCCCACAGCCAGTCCCAGCATCAGCGCCAGCACCGGCGAAACGGAGCTCATCTCGACCACACCGCTCAGGGCCATGGTGCCGCCCACCCCCACGCCCACGCCGACCAACGCCATCAGCAGCGGCAACCCGGCAGCCAGCAGCGTGCCGAGCATCAGCACCAGCACGGCGGCGGCCACGGCAATGCCGATGATCTCGGCCGCACCGAACAGGCTGGAGATATCTTCGACGATGTCCTTGCTGTACTCCGCCTGAAGGCCGGAAACCAGGCCGGCTTCGGTGACTTGCTGGACCTGTTCGCGGTCCTCCTTGGAGACCGACATCATGTCCTGTTCGAACTGGACCTGGACGAAGGCGGCCGAACCGTCTTCGGATACGAACCTCAGTCCGTCCGATGACTGCTGTTGCAGCTTGGCCGCTTCCAGATCGGCAACCCCGGACTCGTACTCTGCCCGGCCGTCTTCGAGCCGCTGTTCGGCTTCATCCAATTGCGCCTGCGCCGCTTCCAGCTGGGCCCGCTGCGGCTCCAGCTGGGCACGGGCCTGCTCGGCCATAGCGGTTTGGCCGGCGGCCTCAAGCTGCTCGATCTGCGCCTCGGCGGCCCGGACTTGCTGCAGCCCCGGCTCCAGCTGCGTCTTGCCCGCATCCAGTTCTGCCCGACCGTCGTCGAGCTTCTGCGCCGCGGCTTCCAGCTTCTCTTCGCCGTCGGCAATTTTCTCCGGTGCGGTGTCCAGAGAGGCCTGTAGGTCCACCGGATCCGTGGCGCGCTTGACGGCGCCCAGCTCCGTCAGGTCAGCGGAGATCTTGGCAATGGCGTCCTCCTGCTTGGCAGTGAATGCCGTGCCGTCCGCCGTCGTGAACACAATGGTGCCGAGTCCGCCTGAAGCGTCCGGCAGTTTCTCCTGCAGCTCATCCGCCACCGCCTGCGCGGGGGTGCCCGGAATGGTGAAGCTGTTGGACAGCGTGCCCATGAAGGCTGCGACGGAACCGCCGACGGCCACCATGATGACCAGCCACGCAGAGACAAACCACCAGCGCTTGCGCGCGGCAAGCTTGCCGAGTCTGTAGAGCAGTGAAGCCATGCGATTAGTCCTTGTGGTTGATGTTGAAGCCGGAACGCAGCAGGTCGAGGCTCTCCAGCAGTTGCTGCCGGAAGGCAGACGGCGGGGGCGCCTCGCCGTCGGGAGTCTGGGTGGCTGCCATCCGCATGGCAGCCTGGGCACAGGCAATGAGCGATCCGGCGAGCGCGGTGACCGTCAGTTCGCCGGCGCTCTCCGGCAGCCGGTGGCGCAGCCCGTCTTCGAGCGATTGCTGGGCGTGCCGCCAAATCTGCAGCTGTATGCGTTCCAGCTGCGCGTCGTCCGCGCCCATTTGGTAGATCTCGCAGAGCAGCGCCAGCCGTTCCTGGCTGATGTCCCCGCCCAAGGTGGCGAGCACTGCGTCCATGATCGGTTCGTCGGCGGAGCGCTCGTCCAGCCGCGCGAACGATTCCTCTAGGAATTCCTCCACCGGCAGCGTGACCGCTGCCTCGATGGACGGGAAGTAATTAAAGAAGGTCCGACGCGAGACGCCAGCCTCTGCCGCCACCTGATCCACGGTGAAACCGCCTGGCCCCTGCTCGCGGGCCAGCCGCAAAGCGGACGCAGTGATGGCAGCCCGGGTTGCCAGCTTGTTTTTCTCGCGGCGACCCTCCAAGGGCACCGCACTTTCTGAACTCACCGGCCCAGCATAGAACCAAACTTGCACACCATGCAAAATTGCCCACCGTGCATGGATTACCTGCACAAAGCTGCCTCGGCTACATTTGTAGGGACCCTGCTTCAGAAGCAGAACGGCCCCCGCACCCCAACCATCCGAGGACATGCATGTCTCCGCGCACCCTGTTCCGCACCGTCGCTTTTGCCGAAGCCGTCACCTGGACACTTCTGCTGATGGCCTTGCTGCTGCGGGCTTTGGTTCCGGAAGCCCGCGTGGCGGTGAGCATCGCCGGCGGCCTGCACGGCTTCGTCTTCCTCTGCTATGTGGTCAGCACGTGCTTCACCTGGGTCAACCAGAAATGGCCTGCGGGCCGCGGCGTCCTCGCGCTGGTCTCCGCCGCCATCCCGTACGCGACCATTCCCGTTGAAAAGTCCTTGGACCGTCACGGCCTGCTCGGCGACATCTGGCGGCTCGGCGCCGGCGGGGAACAACCCCGCGGTTTCCTCGAGAAACTCCAGGCCGGTGTGCTGGCCCGCCCGGTGGCAGCCATCGCCGTTGTCTTAGTCGCCGTCGCCGCTGTCTTTAGCTTCCTGCTCTTCATGGGTCCGCCGGACACCTGGTTCGCGTAGCAACCGGACGAACCGATTCAGGAGCCCGGTCTTCTGAGAACCACCTGCCCACTCGACTTCGGACGGCGTCTGGAACGATGCCGCAGCAGCATGTAGCATCTGCTCAAGCCCTGCTGCCTGACCGCTTTTGCCCACGGTGCCGAGCAGATCGAAGGTTCATGTGAAAGCGCCCGCAACCGAATCCTTGTCTGCCGACGGCGGAATGTTCCGGCCGACGGGCCCCTCAGGGGGTGCGCTCACTCCCTGGCCCCGTTCGGCAAGCCGGGAGGACCACCCCGGCGAGGACCAAGGAAGCCCGTCATTTTTGGAATCCGCCCCGCTGGCGGCTAGCAACGCTCACGATCGAGAGCAGGACCCGCATGGTGGCGGCGACGACGATACTGACGATCATCATTCTCTGGAGCCTGGTCTCCGGGCCGCTTGACCGGCGCGGGATCACGTCGGCCCTCTTCTTCTCCGCCGCTGGCTTTTTCGTCGGCACTTCAGCCCTCGGCCTGCTCGATGCCTCCTTGGAGTCCTCCGCGCTCGGGCGGGTGGCCGAGATCGCGCTCGTCCTGCTCCTGTTCAGCGACGCCACCCGACTCGACGTTCGCTCGCTCCGTCGCGAGCTGGGGTGGCCCGTCCGCCTCCTACTGATCGGGTTACCGCTCACGATGCTCGCCGGGGCAGGGGTGGGGGCGCTGGTCTTCCCCGGAATTCCGCTGGCCTCCACGTTTCTGCTGGCGACGATACTGGCCCCGACCGACGCGGCCCTCGGACAGAAGGTCGTCGCCGACCCGGCTGTGCCGGCCCGCGTGCGGCAGGCGCTGGACGTGGAGAGCGGCTTCAACGACGGCCTCGCGGTTCCCTTCTTCCTCGTTGCGCTTGAAATTGCGAACGCCGAGCTCGAGACGGGCGTGACCTGGGCCGTCGCCAGCAACATGGCTGCACAGATCGGCTGGGGACTCGCCGCCGGACTCACCGCAGGCATTTTGGGCGGCATGCTTTACGGCATCGCCGATCGACGTGAATGGATCAGCTCGGACTGGCGGCAGATCGCACCGTTGGGGGTGGCGTTGCTGGCCTACACCATCGCCTTGCTGCTCGGCGGCAGCGGCTTTATCGCCGCCTTCGCCGGCGGCATCGCCTTCGGGAGTGTCTCGGGCGAACGCAGTTCGCTGGTCAACCTGTTCACGGAGGAGACCGGGGGCCTTCTCGCCGCCACAACATGGATCGGGTTCGGAGCACTGGCCCTCACCCTGGCCATCCCGCACATCTCCTGGCAGGTGATCCTCTATGCCGCGCTGAGCCTGACGCTGGTGCGCATGATTCCCGTGACCATTGCCTTCGCCGGCCGGGGTGTAAGGCGTCCGACGGTGGCGTTCATTGGCTGGTTCGGCCCGCGGGGCCTGGCCTCGCTGGTGTTCGCGCTACTCGCGCTTGAGCGCGGCATTCCCGACGGCGAGGTCGTGCTCACCACCGTCGTTGTCACCGTCGCCCTCAGCGTCGTCGTTCACGGACTGACCTCCGTCCCGCTGATCGCCGCGTACCGCCGCTGGTATGAGGGCCGTCCGGCCGAACATCCGGCAGTGGAGGAGACCATGCCGGTGATCATGCCTCGCCGGCGACGCCAACGCGGCACCGGTCCGGCCTAGCGGGGCGTGTTCCTCATCGGCGCGCCGACCTCGGATCCGCCTTCCCTGGTCAATCGAGTCCGCAGGGTGACCAGGCTCGGCGCGGGAACGAATCCGCCGGCAAACAGTGCTTCGCCCTGCCGAAAGAACGGCGACTGTTCAAGGAACGCCCGGGGCACAAACCCAAAGGTGGACGCCAGCCCATCCAGATCGCTCGGCGAGCTCATCTTCATGAGGGCGCCAATATCTTCACGTGATCGGCGCCGGGACTACGCGCCCGCCGCCGTCGGCGCGGGCAGGCTCGACGGCGCTTCTGCGGCGTGCCTGACCGCGGCGGATTGCCTTGTCCAGTTCGACGACGATGGGGACGATCAGCGCCAGGCCGATGCAGGCCAGCCACTGGCCCCCGCTCAGCGAAGTTGTCAGCAGCAGGTTCTGCAGGAAGCCGATCTCCACCGCTGCCACGGTGAAGAGCACCGGGATCGAAAGGATCTTGAGCGCATTGATAATCGGTGCCACCAGGCCCGACTCCGGATCGCGCCGCTTGGCCAGGCTGCCGAAGACGGAACTCAGCGCGAGCACCACGAACGCCATCGTCAACGGCACGTTGGGTTCGGTGGCGCTCATCGGCCCCGGAGCCAGGAGCAGGGCCGTGATCGTCACTGCGAATCCGACCACCCCGTAAACCAGCCACTGGGTGACGGAACTGCCGTTCGTGATCGGTTGCGTGGTATCCCGCGGCGGTCTGGACATCAAATCCGGGGCCGGAGGATCGGTCATGATGACCATCACCGGAAAAATGGTGATGAAGAAGTTGATGAACAGCACCATCGTCGGAGTCAGGGCAACGCCGTCGTTGATGTTGAAGACACTGGCGGCCAGGAACAGCAGCACCAGCGCGAACAGCGCCGACATCTGGTACCGGACGAATGACACGATCTTGTCGTAGATGCTGCGGCCAAGCCGGATCGCGGTCACCAAGGTGCCGAAGTTGTCATCCGTGAGGATCAGGTTTCCGGCTTGCTTGGTCACCTCGCTCCCCGAGCCCATGGCCACGCCAACATCCGCCTGCTTGAGCGCAGCGGCGTCGTTCACGGCGTCGCCGGTCATGGCGACGACGGCGCCGCCCTGCTGCATGAGCCTGGCCAGCCTCAGTTTGTCCTGGGGTGTCACCCGCCCGAAGACGTGGAGTCCAGGCAGGGCCCGCTGCAGATCCGCATCCGACATCGCCTGGATTTCCGCGCCGCTGATCGCCCCGGCACCCAGCTTGAGTTCGGCCCCGATTGCGGAGGCGGTGACCGCATAATCGCCGGTGATCATCCGAACTTCGATGCCCGCCTCCTGCGCTGTACGCACGGCGGCGGCCGCCTCCGAGCGCAGCGGGTCGATGATGCCGACCATGCCCACGAAGGTGAGCTCGTCAACGAACTTCATCGGATCCTGGGCCACCTCGGCTTCCCGGCCGTCCAGCCTCCTCACAGCGAAGGCGAGGACCCGCAGGCCTTTCTGCGACAGGGACGCGTTGGCTTTCGTGATGTCATCACGGACGTCGCCGATGGTAACCTCCCCCTCGGGCAGCAGGGCCATGCTGCACCGGGCCAGGACCACATCCGGGCCGCCCTTGACCATTTCGACGAAGTGCGGCTCGCCGTCGAGCGGCAGGTTGTGGAATGTCGCCATGAACTTGTAGGCCGAGTCGAAGGGAACCTCCGCGATACGGGGGTAGGCCCGGCGCGTATGTTCCGCATCGACGCCCATCTTGGCGGCCAGCACCACCAGCGCGGCCTCCGTGGGGTCACCGATCACCTCGCCAGAGTCGGAAACCGTGGCATCGCTGTCCAGGCACAGCCCGTACGCCAGTCGGGTGAAGTCCGGCACCGGCTCGCCGGCCGTCTGGCGGATGGCCCCCGTCTTGGCGTAGCCCTCGCCCTGCACGCTGTACCATGTGCCCCGGACATACAATTGCCGCACCATCATCTGGTTCATGGTCAGGGTGCCGGTCTTGTCCGAGTTGATCGCGCTCGTGGCACCGAGCGTCTCGACGTCGCTGAGGTTCTTGACCACTGCCTTGTGCTCGGCCAGCTGCTTGGCCCCGTAGGCCAGCATCGCCTGCACGAACGTCGGCATGCCGGTCGGAATGGCCGCGATCGCCATCGACATGCCCACCAGCAGGACCGTCCCGAGGGCCTGCCCGCGGATCACCCCGATGATGATGATGATCGCGACCGCGGACCAGGCGATGATGCCGATCACTTTGGTGAGTCCGTCAAGCTCCCGCTGCAGCGGGGACTTTCCCGGGTCCACGGACGAAAGCATCGAAGCGATCTTCCCCATTTCGGTCTGCATACCGGTGGCAGTCACCACCATCGTCGCTGTTCCCCGCGTGACGGCGGTGTTCTGGAAAACCATGTTGGTGCGGTCGCCCAGTGACACATCGGCCGCCTCGAGCGTTTTAGGGTCCTTCGCGATCGGCGCGCTCTCACCGGTCAGCGCGGCCTCCTGGGTTTCCAGCGTGGCTGATCGGAGCAGCCGGCCGTCCGCGGGCACCAGGTCGCCGGCCTCGAGGTTGACAATGTCCCCCGGTACGAGGTCCGTGGCGTCCAGCTGGGCCAGGGAACCGTTCCGTACGACGCGTGCCTGCGGAATCTGCATCTTGGCCAGGGCATCAACGCTGGCACGCGCCTTCAGCTCCTGCTGGGTTCCCAGCACCAGATTAAGGATCACCAGCAAGGCCACGATGATACCGACCGCAACCTGGTCAATGATCAGGCTGACGATGACAACCCCCACGAGCATCAGGTTCATCGGATCCCGCAGCAGCCGCAGCGCGATCGCCCAGCGTGAGGGCGGCCGCTCGGCGGCTATCGAGTTGGGCCCGTACCGGGCCCGCCTCTGGTCCGCCTCAGCGGTGTCAAGCCCCGCCTGCTCGTTCGTGCCGAGCTTGGCCACCACCGCCTCGGGCACCTGCGCGTACCACCGATCGGCTGCAGCAGTTTCGGTTGTTTCCGGAATTGACATAGCACTGGTCCTTGCTCTTGCGCGGCCTGTGGTCGCGTCCTTACAGGGAACCTGCCGGTGCAGGGGACTACCAGAGGGCGACAATCAGTAAGGCTCCGGGATCTCACGCGGCAGATACGCCGGTTCTTCATAGTCCCCCGGTCCTTGCCGCTTGGGAAGCATGACGTCCGGTTGTTTAAGCGGCTCATAGGGGATCTGTTCAAGGATGTGGGTCATGACGTTGAGCCACCCGCGTTTCTTATCATTGGTGTGAGCCACAAACCAGGGGGCCCACGCAGTGTCCGTCTGACGGAACATCTCATCCCGGGCACGTGAATAGTCATACCACCGGCTGTAGGACTTCAAATCCAAGTCCGAGAGCTTCCAGTACTTGCGCGGGTCATCGATCCGGCTCTGCAGCCGCAAGGTCTGCTGTTCGGCATCAACCTCGAGCCAGTACTTCAGCAAAATGATGCCCGAATCCACCATGGCGCGCTCAAAGGATGGGGCCATCAGGAGGAACTTCTTCACGTCTTCGTCGCTGCAGAAACCCATGACCCGTTCCACCCCGGCCCGGTTGTACCAGCTTCTGTCGAAGATGACGACCTCTCCCGCTGCAGGCAGATGCGGAACATACCGTTGCACATACATCTGCGACTTCTCACGCGGGGTGGGCGTCGGCAAAGCCACGACCCGGAAAACACGGGGGCTGACGCGGCTGGTAAGCGCCTTGATCACGCCGCCCTTGCCCGCCGTGTCCCGGCCTTCAAAGACGATGACGATTTTGGCTCCTGAAGACTTGACCCACTCCTGCATGGCCACCAATTCACCATGCAGGGGCTTGACGAGCTTTTCGAACTCCCGCTGCTTCATCCTGGGTCTATCTTCGGCACTGTTCTGCTTCTTGGTCTTACCCATGGCCGCCAGTCCTTCGTCGGGTCATCCGACTCAATCACCCGGGCGCTGTCCCTGAGCGCTCCCTGCAGGTTCCCGGTGACCCGCTTGGGACTCCCAGCCACGGGCTACCCCTGTGCCCGCGGCGTAACTTCTCGCAAGATTGAACCTGTGCAGCGGCACCTAGCCACTTGAACGAAGTCTAGCCGCAAGTCAAGCCGCTGAGAACGGTTCGCGGCCAACGTCCCAAGCCAGCGGGCAGCCGGCCGGGATGCGCTGCTGCAGTCCGTAGGGCCAGATGCCGAGAGGTCCTCATTGCGGCCTGACCTGTTCGTTGTGCGTTAATTCCGCGGCTTCCAAGACCCCCAAGGCCAGCTCCTTGGTTTTCAGATAGCTTTCACGCTGCCGTTCTGCTCCTGAACCGTTCCGCAGAATCGAGGTGATCATTCTTTCGACCAATGCCGATTCCTGCCACTCGAGCAAGACCTGATCAATATGACTCAGCAGTCCCGCGACGACATCACCAGCCGAGGAAGGCCTGCCGGTGAGCGCGTTGACCAAAATCCAAGCAGCTCTTCAAGCACAACGCCCAAGGCGTACGTCTTTCCTGAGCCACTCTGGCCGCACCAGAACGTATGGCGGTTGAACCTTTTCGGAATCAGCCGTGCGTCGAAGTGGTCTGTGTTCGTGAAAGTGCCGATCTCCAGCAATGCGCCCGAGGAAGATAGCAGCAACTCCACCATCGCCCTGTCGGCGGCGGCGATATGCGCCGCGCGAAACCCTAAACCCGAGCTGGGCGCGGCCATCCCTTCCGAGTTGTAGGACCAGATGATCCTCACCGAGCCGCTCATAACCCCGTTTTTCCCCAGGCGGAGCTGATGAAGCTGGCCCATCATCGGTGGCCGGTCCGGCACGTCGACCGAAACCAGGGACCCGGTTCCGAGCCGTTCCCGGCTCACCCCTTGGAAGCTGAAGGAACGCCCGTCCACCGAGGACGCGATGAGACCGTCTTCTGACGGTGAGTAGTCGTCAGCATGGTCTGCGGCCATAGTCGCGGCTTCCGAAAGCTTGGCTTCGATTCAGCGGTCTGCAAAACATCCGCCTTGAGTTTCCCAAGCTTTGCGGGCCGGCACAAGGGACGTTGTGGCCGCCGCCCGATAGTGCCGAAAAGCCGATGAATCAGCCTGCGAATCTCACCCTTGCCGGATGAGGTGCCGGCTCTGACAGCCGGACGATACTGGCTCTAGTTATCGGAGGCGCCACGAGCCTCCGACGGTCCGGCTGAGAGGAGCAGTCTCCGGGTTGCGTGTGAGGAGAATCTTTCCGGGCCGCTATTTCCGCGGTCATGGACCAACTTAATGAACAGGATTTCCAATGGATTTTTGGGAGAACTTCTGGAGCGTCATCTGGTGGTTTGTTTGGGTGTTCGCATTCACGACCTACTTGATCGCGGTTTTCATGATCATTGGCGATATATTCCGCGACAACTCACTCAACGGTTGGCTCAAGGCAGTATGGATGATTTTCTTGATCTTCGTACCGTTCTTAACGGCTTTGATTTACCTCATTGCCAGAGGCTCCAGCATGACTGAACGTTCAGCCGAGCGTGCACGCCTCAATCAGGAGTACACCGAGTCGTACATCCGTAATGTCGCCGCTGCCAGCCCAAGCGAGGAAATCTCGAAGGCTAAAGCGCTTTTGGACTCCGGAACAATTACGGAAAGCGACTACGCGAAGATCAAGACCCGCGTCCTGGCGTGAGGCTGCTTGCGCCCAGAGGAGGTAGTTATGTGCCGTTGGCTGGCGTATTCGGGATCGCCCGTGCGCTTGGACGAGCTTTTGTTCAAACCTGCCAATTCGCTCGTTATGCAGAGCAAGCACTCACGCTTGGGAGCCGAAACCACCAACGGAGACGGCTTCGGCGTTGGCTGGTATGGCACCTTGCCAACGCCGGGGATCTTCCGCAGTACGGAACCCGCTTGGAACGATAGTAATCTGCGGGAGCTCTCTTCTCAGGCGTCCGCTGGCCGGGTGTTCGCGCACATTCGTGCCTCAACCGGCTCGGCCGTTCAGCAGACGAACTGCCACCCATTTCGCCATGGGCAATGGCTGTGGATGCACAATGGGGTTATCACGGACTTTCCAAAAGTCAGGCGGGACCTGGCGCTGGCTGTCGACCCCGACCTCTTCCCCCTGATCGAAGGATCAACGGATTCCGAAGTGTTCTTCATGCTTGCCCTCACCTTGGGCTTGGAGGAGGACCCGCACGCAGCGGTCGCTGCTGCGGTCGGGCTCATCGAACGCGTCGGACGGAGCCACGGCATCGAGTACCCGCTGCAGATGACGGTGGCCACAACCAACGGCGACACCACCTGGGCCTTCCGCTACTCCAGCGAAGGCCGTTCACGAACGCTCTTCCACAGCACCGACGTCGCGACTCTCCGGGCCCACTATCCTGACAACGTCATGCTTGAAAAAATCACCGACGATACGGTGGTGGTGGTATCTGAACCACTGGGGGATCTGCGCGGAGCCTGGCAGGAAGTGCCGGAGTCGACCGGCATCGCCGTACACGACGGCGGAATAGACTTCCATCCATTCATACCCTCAGATTCAGCCGACGCGCCTCCTGGACGGTAGTAGCTTGGAGGGGTCCGCCGGAGGCGACCAGCTACAGGCAGCCGTCCTGCTGATTCTGGGACCGCCCGGCACCTCGTTTCATGATTCGTGAGCCGGTGCGCTCCGGATCCGCTTTTCCGTGTTGCCGCATTAGAGTTGGAGAAGACTGTAGCCGGCGATGAAAACCCCTATTGCGAGTATCGCCGCGGCCGTCACTATTCGACCGTTTCGTTGCAGCCAGGCATAGGCGGCCGCCAGTTTCCCTTCGGCTCGTTCCGGGGATCGCACCCAATAGGTAATCGGCAGCACGACCGCCGACTGGGCCACAACTGCATAGCCGAGAACCAGCAAGGTTCGCTCGAGCGGCGACGGCTCTTGGACGCTGATCAGCACCCCGGCGGTGATGGCGAGCAGGAGCGCCTTCGGACGCAGATTCAGCCCCAGACCAAGTCCAATGAATTCCCAAGTGCGGGCGGACTGAAACCGTGCCGTGATTTTGACCAGCATGGCGCTCTCCCCCGTGCTCTTGCGCCTGAAGAGGTAAACAGCGTAGACGATCAGGAAGGCCCCGATTAACAGGCCCAGCGCTGCCTGCAGCTCATCCTGATTCCACCTCGGGATGACCGGCATGAAGCCCATCCCGACGGATGAAAGACCGACGATCACGACTGAACCTGCGATGGTGCCAATCAAAAACGCCAAGGCACGCCGTCGCGGATGAGGCGAGAGCAGAATAATGATGGTGATGCTGGCGGGCACTGTGCTCATCGCCCCGGCTACGGCGACTGGCACAAGGCTCACTAAAAGCTGCAGCACTCGGTGCTCACTCGGCCCTGGTGGCAGCGGGGCGGGACATCATTTCTTCCGCGTGCCATCGGGGTGCGGGCGGTCCGATCTCCGCCGTGCCCGGCGAGCGCGGATGGCGTCGTCTTCGAGCTTCAGGGCGGATTCGATGTCCTTCTTGTCCCCCGTCAAAGCCCGACGCCAGATCTTGGATGGGTCCGAGTCGAGCAAGATCGTGCGGACCAGCAGGGTGAGCGGAACGGCAAGGATGGCACCGACTGCTCCGAGGACGGCGGCCCAGAATAGCACCGAGACAAAGGTCAACGTCTCACTCAGCGACACCGCATTACCAATGTATTTGGGCTGAATGATCGACTGGATGACACCGTTAATCACGCCGTAGGTGAGGATGACGGCGAGGACAACGGGCCAGCCTCCGCTCAGGGCACCAAAGACCAGCGGCGGGATAATGGCGATGAAGTAGCCGATGTTGGGAATGAAGCTGCAGATGAACGACAACACCCCCCAGGCCATGGCGCCGGGGACCTGCAGGATGAACAGGACGAGCCAGTTGAACAGGCCTTGGGCTGCTCCCAGGATCGTGGTCGCAACCGTATACCGCCGTATGTCAGTAGCGAAGCCGCTGAAAGCCGCGCCCATGGCCGGCCGATAGAACTGCAGATGGGTCAGCAGGGCGGCCACCCGTCCGCCGTCAACTGCCATCAAGATGAGCATGGTCAGGATGATCACGAGGACGCCAACCATGCCCGTGATGTTCCCTAGCAAGTCTGTGATGAACCCGATGAGGCGACCGGGGGTGAATGCCTGCAGTACGGTCTGTGTCTGTTCGGAGCCGAATCCCACGGACTCCAGCAGTTGGGCGATCGAGGCGCCCAACTGGTCCAGTTGGGGAGCATATTGCGGCAGCAGCGCAGAGAACTGTGCGAGTGCGGCAATCAATACAACCGAAAGGCAGCCCAGTACGGCGAATCCGGCGGCGATGGTGGTTCCGGTGGCAATTCCCCGTGGGACTCCGTGCCGTTGCATCCAGCGCCGAATCGGATGCAGGCAAATGGTGATCACTAACGCCATAAATACAGGGGTGAAGATCCCCCGGATCGCGGCGATTCCGAAGGCTGCGACGGTCGCACCGCCCAGAGCAAGCAGAATGGTGGTAGCGCGGGGAATGCCAGGACGCGAGACCGGCTCGGACGCTTCGGGTCCCGGTGATTCAGGTTGCATTGCCCCCTCCTTCGCCGCTAGTCGTAGTCTAGGGGCGCAGATGTCTTGTCAGAAGGGGACGGAGGCGGCAGTTCCCGTCAGACGATCGTCCGGGCCATGGTGTCCGTGAGTTCACCCAGGCGCGCCGTCATTGAGGACCCCTCGGACCACGGGACACCGCCGCCGGTGGTGGACGAGCCCTGCCCTCTAAGACATCGTCTTAACAGTTGAGCTCACTCGCTACTCCCTGACGAGCTGTGTCGACTTTGGCTGCTTCGTTCTTCAAGGAATCAACCGCTTGCGGAACGGTTGCGTCATCAGGAACAGCGTCAACTGCGGCTTTAAATTCGTCCGTGGCCGACGCCAGTGCATCAGTCCTGTCCTTCGCCACGTTTGCTGTGGCCCCCTTGAGATCGTTATAGGTATTGCTGACCTCTTCCCGTGCCGAGCGGATCTCCTCGATGGTGGCATCCGGCGTCAGGGTCTCTCGAAAGTTTTGCAAGGCGGCTGCGAAGGCATCGGATGCCCCGCATGCTTTCGCAACATTTTCCTCGGGGCTGGCAGAGCAGCCCGTCAGCATCCCCACGGCCAACCCTAAGGCGGCAGTTCCTATCAGAACCGGGTGTTGTTTCGACATTGACTGTTCCTCTCTTGGATACCGCTCGGGCCGATACCGGTCGGGCCGGCGTCGGGCCATTGGCAGACGGGTCTACAGGCACTTCAAGTGTGAGTCGAGCCCTTGGGTGTGTGCTTCACCCACCGGGGGTGAATTCAAGTTCCCGGTATCGAGAGAGCTTTCCAGGGTTGCCTCCGTTCGATGGCCACGAGGAAGCCACCTGCCATAGATAAGCAGCACGACGACGGTGCTTCTTCCGAGGAGGATCGCCAATCCCTGCCCGCGATCAGACTCCGGACGAGACAGCTGGCGGTAGCCGAGCGGATGGAGGCCCGCCGCCGCCCACCTCACCCGGAATGGATGAGGTGCCTCCCACGATGGACGACGATCCTTAAGCCTAGAACGCGGGAAATGTGGCGGGATAGTGCAGCCTGCGGCCTGTGGCTGCGGGGCGTAACCGAAAGGACTGATCGTGGGCCTCTGGGAAGACTTTTGGGAATTCTTCTGGTTCCTCTTTTGGACCGTCGCGTTTATCGCCTACCTCATCACACTGTTTTCCGTCGTCGCCGACTTGTTCAGAGACCGCTCCCTCAATGGCTGGTGGAAAGCGGTGTGGATCGTCTTCCTGATTTTCCTCCCCTTCCTCACGGTGCTTGTCTATCTCATAGCGCGGGGAACCGGCATGGCCGAAAGAAGCCAGCAACGTGCCCTGAACACACAGGACGCGGTCAACAAATACATTGGGGACGTCGCCGGGACCAGTCCCTCCGATGAGATCGCGAAAGCGAAATCCCTGTTGGATACCGGCAATATCACAGCCGATGAATATGCGGCCATCAAATCACATGCGCTCCATGGCCTCCGCGTACCCTAAAGAAGAACGTCGGGTCGCTCCCCCGCCACCGTCGTCGCCAGAGCAGCCGGGACGTCAGTCGTCGAACCGGGCGAAGGCACGCAAGGCTCCGCCGTCGTTATCAGTGACCTGCGTATAGCCGAGCGATTCGTAGAACGCCTTCTGGCCGGCCTCGTCCTCCGTCAGCAGGACCTTTTGCCGGACGTGGGAGAACGGTTGCAACACCAACTGCACCAGCCGCCGGCCGATTCCCCGCCGCTGGAAGGCCGGACGGACCAACACGTCCTGCAGATAGCAGATCGACGCCCCATCGGATATCACCCGGGCAAGCCCAACCAGTTCGGTGCCGGCGTAGGCAACTGCGATGGCGGCGGAACCGGACAGCGCAGCTGAGACTGTCTCCGGCGACGAGGTGTAGGCGGTCCAGCCGACGGCGTTGTATAAGGCGAGCACCTGGTCGAAATCCAGCGCGGCCGCGTCGGTGAGACGGACGTCGAGGGGCGTCTCGTCTGTCGCGGCGGGACGGTCCACGAACTAGCTCTTCGGCTTCCAGATGTTGATGTCGGAGTCCACCGCGAACTGGTCGATGGCGGCGGCTTCCTCGCCGGTGAAACTGAGCTTGGCTACGGCGGCGAGGCTGTCCTCCAACTGCGTGACACTGGACGCCCCGATCAGCGCCGAGGTCACCGGCGAACCCTTCGACTGCTCGCGCAGCACCCAGGCGATGGCCATTTGCGCGAGCGACTGGCCGCGGTTCTCCGCCAGTTGGTTCAGCCCACGCACACGGTTCAGGTTTCCTTCGGAGAGCATCTGCGGGAACAGCGACTTGTTCTGTGCCGCGCGGGAATCCTCCGGGACGCCTTTCAGGTAGCGGTCCGTGAGCATTCCTTGGGCCAGCGGCGAGAACGCGATGCAGCCCATGCCTTCCTCGTCCAGCACTTCCAGCAGGCTCGGGCTGGCGTCTTCCACCCAGCGGTTCAACAACGAATAGGACGGCTGGTGGATCAGCAGCGGTGTTCCAAGTCCGCGCATGATGCGGGCCGCGTCCCGGGTCTGTTCGGGCGTGTAGGAGGAGATGCCGGCGTACAGGGCTTTGCCGGATCGGACCGCCTGGTCCAAGGCGCCCATCGTCTCTTCCAGCGGCGTGTTGGGGTCCGGCCGGTGGCTGTAGAAAATATCCACATAGTCCAGTCCCATCCGCTTCAGCGAGGCATCGAGGCTGGACAGCAGGTACTTACGAGAGCCCCATTCGCCGTACGGTCCCGGCCACATCAGGTAGCCCGCCTTGGTGGAAATCACCAGTTCGTCGCGGTACGGCAAAAAGTCCTCGCGCATGTGCCGGCCGAAATTCGTCTCGGCGCTGCCCTCGGGCGGACCGTAGTTGTTGGCCAGATCGAAGTGTGTCACGCCCAAGTCGAAGGCCCGGCGCAGGATGGCACGCTGTACCCCAAACGGCTTGTCGTCGCCGAAATTGTGCCAGAGCCCCAGCGAGACGGCGGGCAGTTTCAGGCCGCTTCGTCCCACCCGGCGGTAGGGCATGTTCTGGTACCGGTTCTCTGCAGCTTCAAACGCCATCCCCTCATCATGCCATCGAGGGCAGGCAGGTGCCGACCGGCGATGATTCTGCCCACACCCGCGGGGGCTGCGCAGCCGATGTCGAGAAACCGTCGGCGTCCGGCCCCGCCGGATGACGACAAAGCGATGGGGAGGGCCGGGACATCCAGTCCTCCCCATCACCGGTTACCCCTTGGCGGGATTCCTATGTGAGGGTCGAGTTGCTAGTGGCGGTCGCAGTGGAAACGGACCTTGTTGCTCGACACCCAGCCATCACCCCGGCTGTAGCTGACAGCCTTGTAGGTGCGGTCGCACCGCAGGCCGCCGTCGCGGATGGTGAAGTCGCCGTGATGGGTCCGGACGTAGAACTCATCGACGGCCCGGTTACGGGAAACATTGACAATCCAGACATGGACGCGGTTGGCTTCGTAGTCCGAACCGCGTACCCGGTAGTCGCCCCGACCGGAAATGCGCAGCGACAGGTCGGCGTCGCTTCTGCCCCTGTCCGCTTGGGAAGGCGAAGACGTCGCGGCGACGCTGCTGGCACCGGCCGGCGATGCCAAGCCCATACTGGCGAGAAGTCCCAAAAGAACGCCGACGATCATCAACCACGCGCGCCATTTTGCTGATGTTTTCATCACTAAGTGCTTCCGTGATTTCCGGGTGGCCCGGACGCGGAAGGCGCGTCCGCCTGTCGATCAACGGCTCGGCGGGGCCCCCGGCATGCTGACGCCGCTGCCGCCTACTTGCGCCGGATAAACCACGGGACTGCCCCCGGCCCATTAGTGGTTACATGAGGTTGCCATCCCTCGGGAGGATCATGACTCCAGTGCTCCACCCCGTGCCCCTTTGGTGCGGTTTGCACGTGTATACAGCCTAGTGCAAACAGGACAAGCCGGGTAGCCCGGGAAGCCTTTTTTCCAGTGCCATGGGACCTGCGCCGGTCCATTTCCCGCCATCCTGCCGGCGGGCGGCTACTGGTTCCGGCCGGCGATGATCCTGCCCACCACAACAGGGACTGCGGCGCTGATATCAGATGCCGCCAGCGGCCGGCCTCGCTCAGATAACGACGGCGGTGCGCACCGCCCGCTGGCTGCCCCCGGCGCGCCCGGTTCCGGTGCGGATGCCGCTTCGCCTCGTCGCGCTGCCTCCGCACCGGCCAGTCCGTGGAGGCAGGCGGCCATGGCGGCAACCACCGCCCAGCGCACTGGTTTCGCGAACCCGGCCGCATCCAGCTGCTCGGTCCGGACAGTCGCTGCGAGGGCTCCGAGGATCCCGGCGAGCGTGTCGCCGGATCCGGCCGTGGCCAGCCAGTCGGGCCCGTCGTCCTGGCAGAACAGGAAGCCGTTTGGTGCGGCGATCACCGTCACGGCGCCCTTGAGCAACACGGTGGCTCCGGTAAGACCGGCTGTCAGCGCGGCGAATTCGGCGGGCGAGGCTTCAATATGTTCCCGATCCGTCGCCACCCCTTGTGCCTCCAGGATCCGCACCAGTTCGCCGGCGTGCGGGGTCAGGACCACGTGCGGTCCCAGCTCCGCCGGGAGCGCCTCGAAGGCGCCGGCGTCGGCGACCACCGGCAGCCCGGAAGCTATGGCGTCCCGGGCGCGCCGGCGCTGCTCCTCGTCGCCGTCGGTTCCAGGACCCACCAGCCAGGCCTGGACCCGGGCATCCGCCACCGCGCCCCGTGAACAGACAGCTTCCGGCGTTTGCAGGTTGATCAGCCGGCACACCTCCGACGGTCCCAGATACCTGATCATGCCGACGCCGGTGGCCGCCGCCGCCTTGGTCGCAAGCAGGGCCGCCCCGGGATAGGAGGCGGATCCGGCCGCGACGCCCAGCACCCCGCGGGTGTACTTGTGATCGGTCCGCCGCGGCACCGGCCAGAGCATGGCCAGGTCCTGCGCTTCGAGCCGCAGCAGCCCTGCGTCCGGAAGCAGGCGGCCGAGGCCAAGGTCCACCGTCTCGATCCTGCCGGCGAGCGCTGCCGCGGGATCGAGGAACAGACCGGCCTTGGCCCCGCCGAAGGTCACCGTGAGGTCTGCGGGCAGCACCGGGCCGTCCACCTGGCCGGTTTCGGCGTTCACGCCGCTGGGCAGGTCGCACGCCACCACCAGCGGCCGGCGGCCATAGCCGTCGCCGGAATCCAGCAGCGTCTGCACCAGCTCCCGTGCCGGGCCGCGGAGTCCGCCGGCGGCACCGGTGCCCACAATCCCATCGACCAAGGCGTCCGCGGCCGCGCAGACGCCTGCCGCCGCCCGAACCGCATCGGCCAGAGCCGACGCACCAACAGCAGCCGCCGAATCCAACCGGATCACCCGGCCGCCGGCCCGTGTGAAGGCAGCCAACGCCTCCGTGTGCACGCGCTCGGAGGTGAGCACCGCCGTCGTCATGACGCCGCGTTGCGCCACCGTTGCGGCAGCGAACAGGGCATCGCCGCCGTTGTTGCCGCTCCCGGCCAGCACCACCAGGCGGGCACCATAGATCCGGCGCGTCACGCGTTTGAGTTCGCGGATGATGCCGACGGCCAGCCCGGCGGCCGCGCGGGCCATCAGCTCCGGCCCTTGTCCGTCGTCGAGCAGCGGGCGTTCGGCGGCGCGGATCTGGTCCGGGGTCCAGGCCTCGATCATACGGTCCTTTCGGTCGGGCAACCTTCGGGCGACGGGCAGAAGGTGGAAGGTGGGTTACTGCTGCCGCAGCGGCCAGGGCTGCCAGCCGTTCGGCAACAACTTCAGCGTCCGTTCGGCCTCGGAGAGTTGGTCGTCCGTGTAATCGTGGGAGGGCTCGCTGCCGCCTTCCCAGCCCGAGCCGTCCACCCGCACCAACTGGTATTCGGCTCGCCGGTGCCTTCCCAGGGGGTAGCGCTCCGCGAAGCCTCCGGCAGCCACGGCGAGTACCTGCTGCTCCAGTCCGGCCGCCTCGGAGTCCAAGGTTTCATCGCAGGCATCGCAGCCGCAGGACGGAAACGGCGTGCTGTGCAGCAGACCGCTGTGCAGCAGGACTCCGGGGAAATCGGTAAACGTGAAGACCAGGGGCGCGGCATCCGGGCTGGCGGGGTCCACCCGGACAGCCCGGAGCACGCTCACCTGGGCCCGCATCCGGGCCGCTGTTTCGGCGGTGACGTCCCTAGCGCTGGCCGCGTAGGTGGAGACCAGATGGTCAATCAGGCTGTCGGCCACGGCGTGCAGGCCGCTGAAACGACCGGTGTTGCTGGTGACGCTGTAGGAATCCGACGCTGCCTCCTCGTCACCCCACCGGGTACCGTAGAAAATCTCTGCTCCGTCCCCGTCGCGGTAAACCTCCACCGGGATCTCCGGACGAACGTAAGGTTTCCAGCCGGAGGGCAACGGAACCGGCTGCGGTAGATTCCCGTCGTGCTCCTCGAACCGGGGCAGCGGCTCCGGATCCGACTCGGCCCAGTCGCGGATGGTGGCCAGGGACTCCGCAAACTGTTCCACGTCGGCAGCGTGCAGCCGCTCCACCAGGCCCTGGACGACCAGGCTCATTTCGTGGTCCCCGGCCTCGGTGACGCCGCCTTCCACGCTGCGCCACTGGGCGTCCGGCCGCTGCGCCACCACGGTGTTGCCGGCGAAAACTTCCGCCGCGTTCCCTAATTCCGGTTCGGCGAGCAACGCGGCGGTATTGGCCCGCAGGAACTCCAGCAGCCGGACGGGATCGGCCGCCAGGCCGGCAGCATCTTCGCCGTGCCGGGCGCAAAACCCGACGAACGGTGCATAGCCGCCGACGTGCCGGATCTCGGATCCTTCCGCCTCCGACCGGTAGAGCGCCCTGCTGGAGTAGACAGCGAGCGGCGGCCCGGCGGCGGGTCCTTCGAACAAGTCCTCTGCTGCAGCCATGGAGCCGATCCTAGCCTGCGGCCCCGCTCCGGACTATGGCGGCCGAGTGCCCGGGCAGAACCAGTCCGGCAAACGCCCCGGCGCCGTCTGGCGAAGCACCTCCCGCGGTGCCGGCGGCGCTCCCGGCGGCGAACGCAGCGCCGTCGTCCGTGGCCAGCGCCACCGCCCCCGGCCCGGCCGGGACGGTGCGGGACTCGGCGGCGAAGTTGCAGCAGATGGCCAACGGGCCACGGTGCAGGATCAGCCATCCGGCGTCCGGGTCGGTCTGCACCGACACCGCCGCGAGGTCCGGGTCCGTTAGCTCGGGATTCTGCTTCCGCAGCGCGATCAGCCGCCGGTACAGCTCCAGCATCCTCGCGTGGTCGCCGGTGTCCGGCTCCGTCCAGTCCAGCTTCGAGTTGCGGAAGGTGCTCGGGTCCTGCGGGTCGGGCACGACCCGCGGGTCCCAGCCCATCCGTTCGAACTCCTTGAGCCGGCCAGCGGACGTCGCTTCGCCCAACTCCGGCTCGGGGTGCGAGGTGAAGAACTGCCACGGGGTCGACGCGGCGAACTCTTCGCCCATGAACAGCATGGGGGTGAACGGCGCGGTCAGGTTCAGCACCGCGGCGAGCGCCAGCTGCCCGTAGCCGAGGCTGCCGGTGAGCCGGTCGCCGGCGGCACGGTTGCCGATCTGGTCGTGGTTTTGGGTGCAGACCACCAGTTGCGGTGCAGCCACCCGCTCCTTGTTGATCGGACGGCCGTGGTGCCGTTCCCGGAACGAGGAATAGCTGCCGTCGTGGAAGAACCCGTCCCGCAGCACCTTCTCCAGCGCTCCCAGACCGGCGAAATCGGCATAGTAGCCACTGGTTTCGCCGGTGAGGTTGACGTGCACGGCATGGTGAAAATCGTCGCTCCACTGCCCGGCCAGGCCGTAGCCGTTCAACTCCCGGGACTCGATGAGCCGCGGGTTGTTCAGGTCCGACTCGGCGACCAGGAACAACGGCTTGCCCAGCTCCGCCGCGCAGGTGTCCGTCACCGCCGCGATCTCCTCCAGGATGTGGACGGCCCGCTCGTCCCGCAGCGAATGCACCGCATCCAGCCGCAGCCCGTCCACGTGGTAGTCGCGGAACCACATCTGCACATTGTCCGTGATGAAGCGGCGCACCTCGTCCGAGCCAGGCCCGTCCAGATTGACGGAATCGCCCCAGGTGGTGGCGCTGCCGCTGCTCAGGTACGGCCCGAACCGCGGCAGGTAGTTTCCGCTGGGACCCAGATGGTTGTAGACCACGTCTTGGATGACGCCGATGCCCTTGGCGTGCGCCGCATCCACGAACCGCTGGTAGGCTTCCGGCCCGCCGTAGCTCTCCTGCACGGCGAACCACAGCACGCCGTCGTAGCCCCAGTTGTGTGTTCCGTTGAACGCATTGACCGGCAACAGCTCCACGTAGTCCACGCCGAGTCCGGCCAGATAGTCGAGCTTGCCGGCGGCTGCATCCAGCGTTCCCTCGGCGGTGAACGTGCCGATATGCAGTTCGTAGACCACCCCGCCCAGCCCCGGGGAAACCCAATCCTGGTCCCGCCACGGATGAGCCCCGGCGTCGAAGGTCCGGGACAGTCCATGCACCCCGTCCGGCTGGCGGAGCGACCGCGGATCCGGCAGCGCGCGGTCCTCGCCGTCCAGCAGGTAGCCGTAGTCGGCCTCCCCCTCGGGCACGGAAGCGGTGTCTGGCAGCCGCCACCAGCCGTCGCCGTCGGGTTCGTGCAGCGGCAGCCGCGTTGTGCCCGCCTGTAGTTCCAGCGTGCCGGCCCGCGGCGCCCACACCGCGAAGTCCCGCCTCATGCCCCTTCTTTCCCGCGCATCAGCAGCGCCACCGGCAAATCCGCCAGCACGCTGGACAGGTGGAGGACGCCGTTGCTGCTGTGGCTCCGCCCGCTCAGCACGTCGCGGTATTGCCCCGGCGGAATGACGACGGCGGTGTCCCGCCACCCGCCGTCCCGCTGCAGCCGTACCGGCAGCCGGGTGGCCAACGTGATTGCGCCGCCGCGGTCGAAGCCGAACGCGTGGTCGGCGGCGGGTCCCTGCACCGAAACGGCCTCGTAGCCGGTGAACAGCTCTGGCCGCTCCCGGCGCAGCTGCAGTGCCCGGGCGACCACCAGCATCTTGGCCGCCGCGCCGTCGTCCACCGGCGGCGTCCCGTCCCGGCCCAGATTCTCGAGCGCGGCGCGCCGGGCTTGGAAGTCCACCCGCCGGCGGTTGTCCGGATCCACCAGCGAGTGGTCCCAGAATTCCGTGCCCTGGTAGACGTCGGGCACTCCGGGCATGGTCAGCTGGATGAGCTTGGCGGACAGCGAGTTGCTCCGGCCGAAAGCCACAGTTTCCTCCACCAGTCCGACCAGCAGCCGGTTCACCTGCGGGTCGTCGAAGGCCGCGTCCACGGCGGCATGCAGTTGCTTTTCGAAATCGGCATTGGGGTCGATCCACGACGTGCTGTTGCCGGCTTCGCGGGCCGCCTTCTCCGCGTAGGCATGCGCACGTTCCCGGCTGAACGGCCACGCTCCCAGCGCCGCCTGCCACAGCAGGTCAGCGAACGGCAGGTCTCCGAACGGAGCCAGTCGGTCCAGCTCAGCCAGCCGCCCCGGCCATTGGTCCGCCAGTTCGGCGAGCACGGAGATGCGGGCGCGGGTGTCCTCGCTGCGTTTCGTGTCGTGCGTGGAGAGCGTGGTCATCGCCAGCGGCGCCTCCTGCTGCCGGCGGATCAGCCGGGTGTGCAGCTCGAACGGCTCCACCGCGAAGATGGACGGGTCGGCGCCCACCTCGTTCAACGACGTCAGCCGCGAGTACCGGTAGAACGCAGTGTCTTCCACGCCCTTGGCCATCACCATGCCGGAGGTCTGCTGGAAGCGCGCCGCCAGCTCGGTCAGCACGCCCTTCGGCTGCAGCAGCGGCAACAAGGTGGTGACGGCTTCGGCCAGGTCCGGACGGCGGGCCTGGGCCGCGATTCCGGCTTCCGCCAGATACTCCGCACCGACCGGCAGGTAACTTCGGTACACCGGAAAGCAGCTCAGCAGTTCCGCGAGCGCATCCGCGGCGACGTCGAAGTCCACACCGGCGCCGGCCGGGACCAGCCGCGCCAGGCGCAGCACCTCGGAGCGCAGGATCCCGTCGGCGATTCCCCGTTTGGTGTCATGGATCATGTGCTGGTAGGGCTGGACGGGCGCCGCGTCGGTCAGGCGCTCCCGCCCGTCAGGATCCACCAGCAGCCGGTCTACCTCCGCCAGCGCGTCGTACCCGGTGGTTCCCGCGCAGGCCCAGTCGGCCGGCAGCGTCTCCCCCGGCTCCAGGATTTTCTCCACCAGCACGTAGGCGCCGCCGGTCAGCTCCTGCAGCCTCTGCAGGTAACCCTTCGGGTCCGCCAGCCCGTCCGGATGATCCACGCGCAGCCCGTCAATCAGGCCTTCGTCGAACCAGCGTTTGATCTCGGCGTGGGATTCATCGAAGACCCACGGCACCTCCACCCGGACGCCGGCCAAGGA
The DNA here is from genome assembly GCF_022637435.1 of Arthrobacter sulfonylureivorans. Lineage (NCBI taxonomy): Bacteria > Bacillati > Actinomycetota > Actinomycetes > Micrococcales > Micrococcaceae > Arthrobacter > Arthrobacter sulfonylureivorans. Next base: position 1,147,627 of record NZ_CP093326.1, on the reverse strand, counting down.
GTTCACGCCGAAGAACCGGCGATAGTTGAGCTCCGCGTCGGCCCGCCGCCAGTTCACCAACTGGTAGTGCTGGCGCTCGTGGACTTCCCGGGCGGTGGCACCGTCGTCGGCCGTCCCCGCGGCGACGGGGAACCTGTTCTCGTAGTAGCGCAGCTCGCCGCCGGTCAACTCCAGCGCATCCAGTTCCGCGTCGCCGTCGCCCAGCACGGGAATGCGGATCTTTCCGCCGCCGGCGTCCCAGTCGATGTCGAACGCTTCGACATAACGTGACCCGCGGCCCTCGGCCAGCAGCGACCACCACCAGCGGTTATTGGCCGGCGTCCCCACGCCCATGTGGTTCGGGACGATGTCCACTAAGACGCCCAGCCCGGCTTTCCGCGCGGCCGCCGAGAGCGCGCGCAGCCCGTCGATCCCGCCTCTGGCCGGATCCACCGCGCCGAAGTCCACCACGTCGTAGCCGTGATCGGATCCCGGTTCCGCGGTGAGCAAGGGCGACAGATAGACCCAGTCGACGCCGAGGTTGTGCAGGTACGGCACCAGGTCTGCCGCGTCATACAGCGTGAGCGATTCCCTGATCTGCAATCTGTAGGTCGACGCCGGGGCCCTCATCCTTCCTGCTTCCCCTTCTTGCCCCTGGCGGCCGGCTTCGAGGTGGATTCAGCGGCCGACTCCGGCGCAGGGGCAGAGTCCGGTTGCTGCGCGGGGCCCGACGCCGCAGCGTCCTCGGGTTCCGGAGCCTGCCCTGACGCCGCGGCCGACTGGGGTTCCGGAGCTTCCTCGGATTCCGCAGCCTGCACGGATTCCGCCGGCCGCTCCGCCTCGGACATGGCCGCCACCGAGGCCGCCACGGAATGGTCCGGTTCTTCTTCCGGCGCCGAGTGGGCCCGCAGCACCATCGTGGACTTCGCCGCCACCGGCGCGGTCTCCCCGGCCTTCAGCGGCCCGGTCGGGGCCTCGCCGCCGGCGGTGTTGATGATGACGTCCCACGCCGGCGCATATTCCCGCGGCGGCAGCACGAACGGCACATCGTCGTCGTCGGCGTTGAAATACACCAGGAAATGCTCGTCCGTAATCCGCTGCCCGCGGTCGTCGCGACCGCGGATGCCGTGCCCGTTGAGGAAGACGCCGATGCACCGTCCGAGGGCCTCGTCCCAGTCCTCGGGTTCCATCGGAGTTCCCTCCGGGGTCAGCCACACGGCGTCGCTCAGCGGTTCGCCCTCGCCGCGGCGGACGGGCTTCCCGTCGAAGAACAGCCGCCGCCGGAAGGTCGGATGCTCGGCCCGCAGCCGGTTGATGGCGGCCACGAACTCGAGCAGCGGCTGGTCCACATTGTTCCAGTCCACCCAGGACAGTTCCGAGTCCTGGCAGTACACGTTGTTGTTGCCCTGCTGGGTGCGGCCCAGCTCGTCGCCGTGGGCGATCATCGGCACGCCCTGGCTCAGCAGCAGGGTGGTCAGGAAGTTCCGCTGCTGGCGGGCGCGCAGGGTCAGGACCGCCGGGTCATCGGTTGGGCCTTCGACCCCGCAGTTCCACGAGCGGTTGTGCGATTCGCCGTCGTTATTGTCTTCGCCGTTGGCCTGATTGTGTTTCTCGTTGTAGGACACCAGGTCCCGCATGGTGAAGCCGTCGTGGGCGGTGATGAAGTTGATGGAGGCGACGGGACGCCTGCCGGTGGCCTCGTAGAGATCGGACGAACCGGTGATGCGGGAGGCGAACTCGCCCAGCGTGGAGGGTTCGCCCCGCCAGAAGTCGCGGACGGTATCCCGGTACAGGCCGTTCCACTCGGTCCACAGCGGCGGGAAGTTGCCCACCTGGTACCCGCCCGGACCGATATCCCACGGCTCGGCGATCAGTTTGGTCTGGGACACGATGGGGTCCTGCTGCACCATTTCGAAGAACGTCGACAGCCGGTCCACATCGTAGAACTCGCGGGCCAACGTGGAGGCAAGGTCGAAGCGGAATCCATCCACGTGCATCTCCGACGCCCAGTAGCGCAGCGAGTCCATCAGCAGCTGCAGCGAGTGGGGGTGGCGCACGTTCAGCGAGTTGCCCGTGCCGGTGTAGTCCATGTAGTACTGCGGCTGGTCCTCCACCAGCCGGTAGTACGCCCCGTTGTCCAGCCCGCGGAAGGACAGCGTCGGGCCCAAGTGGTTGCCTTCTGCCGTGTGGTTGTACACGACGTCGAGGATCACCTCAATGCCGGCCAGGTGCAGTTCCCGGACCATCGCCTTGAATTCCTGCACCTGCTGGCCCGTATCACCGGAGGAGCAGTAGGTATTCTGCGGCGCGAAAAAGCCGATGGTGTTGTAGCCCCAGTAGTTGGACAGCCCCTTGTCCTGCAGCGTGCTGTCGTTGACGAATTGGTGGACGGGCATCAGCTCGATCGCGGTGATTCCCAGCTTCTGCAGGTGCCCGATCACCGCCGGATGCGCGATGCCGGCGTAGGTGCCGCGCTGTTCTTCCGGGATCTCCGGATGCAGTTGGGTCAGGCCCTTGACGTGGGCCTCGTAGATCACCGAGCGGTGGTACGGCGTGCGCGGCTTGCGGTCGCCGTCCCAGTCGAAGAACGGATTGACCACGACGCCGAGCATCATGTGCTCCGCCGAGTCTTCGTCGTTGCGGGAGTCCTCGTCGCCGAAGTTGTAGCCGAACAGCGGCTGGGCCCAGTCGATCTGGCCGCTGACGGCCTTCGCATAGGGGTCCAGCAAAAGCTTGTTCACGTTGCAGCGCAGCCCCTGGCCGGGATCGTAGGGCCCCTCCACCCGGAAACCGTACTTCTGCCCCGGCTGGATTTGGGGCAGATAGCCGTGCCACACGTAGCCGTCGACGTCTTTGAGTTCGATCCGCGTTTCGGCGCCGTCGTCGTCGAACAGGCACAGGAACACGGCATCCGCTGCTTCGCTGAAGACGGCAAAATTGGTGCCGTTACCGTCGTAGGTTGCCCCCAGCGGGTAGGCGTCTCCCGGCCAAACTTCCATGCGCAACTCCTGATCGTCGATGGGGATCCCCTGATCCTTTCTTACCCCATGGCAGGGACATTGGACATCCCGGGTGCTCCGTCCCAAGGGCCAGATAACGACGGCGGAGCCCGGCTCCACGCGGAATCCGCCGTGTCTTGGGTCCGCTGAATTGCCCTGGCAACTCTTGCCTGAGGCGCCCGTTCAGACACGCTGGCGCCACCGGACCTACACAATGGCTGGTACTACTGTCGACCGGGTCAGAGCAAGCGTATCGTTGACCTACTATCAGGTTCTCGTGAAGCGGGGGCTGGCCATGACTGGCGGCGATTCGGGATCCAGCGGCGTCGTCTCCCGGCGCCAGTTCACCGCGGCGACGGCCCTGACCGTGCTCGGCGCGGCAGGCCTGCTCAGCGGCAGTCTTTCCCGGGCTGTCACCGTCGGCGGCCCCGGAGGCCCCCTCGAGCTGAGCTTGGCGGCGGCGGTCATTAATAGGGTCTACCGCGTCACCGCCCGGGAACCGGCCCGGGTCACGGATATGCCCAAGCACGAGTTCCGCGGCTTCTGGCTCTCCACCGTGCTCAACATCGATTGGCCGTCCCGCCCCGGCCTGACGGCGGCGGCCCAGCAGGCTGAACTGCTCGGCTGGTTGGATCTGGCCCGCAATCGGAACCTGAATGCCGTCATGCTGCAGGTCCGCCCGGCCGCCGACGTCTTTTGGCCCTCGACTGCGGGAGAGCCTTGGTCCCGCTACCTGACCGGCACACAGGGACGGAACCCGGGTTACGATCCCCTGGCCTACGCGATCAGCCAGGCACATGCGAGGAACCTCCACTTGCACGCGTGGTTCAACCCGTTCCGCGTCTCCATGACAACCAACCTGGCCGACCTGATTTCCTGGCATCCAGCCCGTAAGAATCCCAGCTGGACCTTCGCTTTCGGAGGCCGGCGCTACTACAACCCCGGCATCCCCGCCGTGCGCAGCTTCATCATCAAGGTGATCGCGGAAGTCGTGGCGAAGTACGACGTCGATGGCATCCACCTGGACGACTATTTCTATCCCTACCCGGTCGCGGGGCAGAGCATCCCGGACTCGGCCGCCTACAACACGTACCGGCGGGCAGGCGAGAGCCTGGCCGATTTCCGCAGGCGCAGCGTCAATACCTTCGTCCGCGACCTGAGCGCCAAGATCTTCGCCACGAAGCCGCGGATGCTGTTCGGCATCAGCCCGTTCGGTATCTGGCGCAACAAGTCGACCGACAGCCGGGGTTCGGCCACCTCCGGCGTGCAAAGTTTTGACGCCACGTTCGCCGATTCCCGTCTCTGGGTGAAGCAAGGCTGGATCGACTATGTGGTCCCGCAGCTGTACTGGCACCAAGGCAACGCGGCCGCGGACTACAACACGCTGGTGAGTTGGTGGGCGGCACAGGTCAAGGGCACCAACTGCAAGCTCTACATCGGTGAGGGAGCCTACAAAGTGGGAGACGCTGCCCAGGGAGCCGCTTGGCAGAAGCCACGGGAGCTCTACAACCACACCGCGAAGTGCCGGACAACCTCAGGGGTCAGCGGGCAGGTCTATTTCTCCGCCACCTCCGTCCGGTCCAACCGGCTGAACAGCATTGGTCTGGTGAAGGACAAGTTCTACCGGCGGGTGGCGATGACTCCGGTGATGTCCCAGCTGGGCGCCCAGCGTCCCTACGCACCGCTGATCAGCAGCGCGCGATGGAACGGCACCGCCATCGAACTCATCTGGCGGGGCGCCGCCAGCGGGACGCTGCCGCGGCACTATGCCATCTACCGTTGGGAATCCAACGGCGCCGTTGCTGCCGTGATCCCCTCTCAGGCCGGAGCGCTCCGGCGGGTGCACCGGCGGCGCGGCAACCCGGAGCGGTTCGTGGACACGGGCGCGGTTCGGGGACACACCTATTGGTACGTGGTGGTCGGCCTGAGCGACCTGATGGTCGAATCCGCCGCAGCCTCCGCCATCTTCATTCGAGCCTAAGAGGACGTTGTGACGAAACCGCCCCGGTCGGACGGCGATCAGGACCTGGTCCTGCTCGAGTCTCTAGCCCGCCGCTTTTCCGAGGACCCGCTGGTCGAAAGCGGCACCATGTTCCGCAGTCCTGGCCTGAGGGTCGGTGGAAAGATCTTCGCGTTCCTCGGCCACGGCCACCGCCTGATCGTCAAGGTTCCACGGCAGCGCGCCAAAACTGCCGTTGCTTCCGGTGCGGCAGAACCTGTCACCATGGGACGGCGGACAATGAAGGAATGGGTGGCCTTCCCGGCGGTGGCCAACGACGCGCCGGCCACCGAGCAACTGTGGCGCAGCGCCGCCGACGAGGCCTACGCGTACGTCAAAAGCCTGGCCGGCGGCTGAGGGCGGCCGCTGTTACTGGGTTGCCTGCTGGGCGGGTTGGAACAGCTCCACTAAATTGCCGGCCGGGTCGGTGAGCAATATCTGCCGGCCGCCGGGGCCTTCCACCACGTCGCTGCGGAACTGCAGCCCTGCACCGCGCAGCCGGCCGATTTCTGCGTCCAAGTCCTCGACGATGAGGTGGATGCGGTTGCGTCCCGCGGCCGCATACTCCGCCGGCGTGGCGCGGGCCCCCGAACTGGGTGGCCCGGAGAGCAACAGCCGCAGCGGGCAGCGCGTCACGTCGGCAAAGCCGGAAAATTGCCGATTAACGGTGAAGCCGAAATTCTTAGTGTAAAAGTCGACGGCCGCCCCCACATCGTCCACCAGGTAGCGGACGCTTGCGTACTGGTCCGGTGCTGTCGCGGCTCATTCTCCTTCGATCATGGCCTGCTGCCAGTGCCAGCAGGATACATCGCGCTGCCGTCGCGGAATAGGCCCGGATCCGCTGCGCCGGCGAGGACAGAAGCCGTTCCCCTGACGGACAAGGTCGGCAACAATGGGACAACGCTCCCCGTCCTCCCGTTCAGCTCAGGAGTCATCGTGGCAAAACTGCTGTATTCGGCCATCATGTCCCTGGACGGCTACATCGCCGACCAGAACGGCAACTTTGACTGGAGCATGCCCGACGACGAAGTTCATTCGTTCGTGAATGAACTGGAGGATCGTGTCGGAACGTATCTTCTTGGTCGCCGGATGTATGAGGTGATGATGTTCTGGGAAACCGTGCCGACCGGCGGCGACGTCCCGCCGGTCGAACGCGAGTTCGCAGCGTCGTGGCTGCGGAAGGACAAGGTGGTCTATTCCCGGACCCTGGAAAAGGCCTCCAGCGCCCGCACCCGAATCGAGCGGGAGTTTGATCCGGAGGCCGTCCGCCGGATGAAAAACGAGGCGGCAGAAGACCTGAGCATCAGCGGACCGGACCTGGCCAGCCACGCTTTCACGGCAGGTCTGGTCGATGAATGCCAGTTCTTCGTCTCGCCAATCGTGGTCGGTGGCGGGAAGCGCTTCCTGGCGGAAGACGTGAAAGTGAACCTCAAGCTGCTGGACGAGAGGCACTTCGGCAATGGAGTGGTTTACCTGCACTACCGGGTGGCGGGCGGCTAACCGCTACTTCTCAGCCACCACCATGGCCGTGGCCAGATCGCCGTCGTGGCTCATGGACAGATGCCAGTACTTCACGCCCCTGGCCTTCGCCGCCGCGGCAACGGTGCCGGTGAATTCCGGATAGGGGTCTCCCCCTGCGTCGACGCAGATGGTGCAGTCCTGCCAGTTCATTCCCGCGGGAGCGCCCAGTGCCTTGGCGATCGCTTCCTTGGCGGCAAAGCGGGCAGCCAGTGACCTGGCGTTGAGCTCACGCTCGGCAGGGGTGAAAAGCCGCTCGAGCAAGGCCGGAGTGCGCTGCAACTGCCGGCGGAATCTGGAAACTTCCACCACGTCCACGCCGATGCCAACAATCATTTCCCGGCTCCGGCCCGCACGGCCCACGGCGAGCGGGCGCACCTGGGCGCCAGCGCTGGCTCCGGACTGGATCGGAGCGTGCACCGCACCGGTGGCACCGACAGCAGCCGCACTCGCAACCGCAGCGCTGCCCGGCCCGCTCGCACCCGGCGTTGGGGAACGGAGCAGTCCCCGATCCGGTTGTACGGGGATCGGGGCGCTGCAAAGAGGAGGCGTGTGGCCATGCTTGCCTGGTGCCTTTTATTCGACGGTGACGCTCTTGGCCAGGTTGCGCGGCTGGTCGACGTCGAAGCCTTTGGCCGTCGCCAATGCGCAGGCGAAGATCTGCAGCGGAACCGTGGTCAGCAGCGGGGCCAGCAGGGTGGGCGTCTCCGGCACAAAGAAGACGAACTCCGCGAAGTCCTTGACCGCCTCGTCGCCCTCTTCTGCGATGACGATGGTCTTGGCGCCGCGGGCCCGGATCTCCTGGATGTTGGAGACCACTTTGGCGTGCAGCGAATTGCGCCCACGCGGTGAGGGCACCACCACGAAGACCGGCTGGCCGTCCTCGATGAGGGCGATCGGTCCGTGCTTGAGCTCGCCGGCGGCGAAGCCTTCGGCGTGGATGTAGGCCAGTTCCTTCAGCTTCAGCGCGCCCTCCATGGCAACGGGGAAGCCAACGTGGCGGCCGAGGAACAGCACCGATTTGGTGTCCGCCATGCGGACAGCCAGGTCCTTGATGTCCTGGGCGTTGTCCAGCACCTTCTGGATCTTGGCCGGGATCTTGCCCAGATCGGCCAGGATGTCCCTGATCTCGCCCTGGAACTTATTGCCGCGAAGCTGCGCCAGGTAGAGGCCCAGCAGGTACGCTGCGGTGATCTGCGCCAGGAAGGCCTTCGTCGAGGCGACGGCGATTTCCGGGCCGGCGTGCGTGTAGAGCACCGCATCGGCCTCACGCGGGATGGTTGAACCGTTGGTGTTGCAGATGGCCAGTACCTTGGCGCCCTGCTCCTTGGCATAGCGGACCGCCATCAGGGTGTCCATCGTTTCACCGGACTGGGAGATGGCCACAATCAGCGTGTTGGCATCCACGATCGGGTCGCGGTAGCGGAACTCATGCGAAAGCTCCACCTCCACCGGAATCCGGCACCAGTGCTCGATCGCGTACTTCGCCACCTGGCCGGCGTAGGCCGACGTGCCGCAAGCCAGCACGATGATCTTGCTGACCGTCTTGAGCAGCTGCGGATCGATCCGCAGCTCGTCCAGGGTAAGGCGGCCGTCCAGGTCGGACCGGCCGAGCAGGGTTTGGCCGACGGCCTCCGGCTGGTCGTGGATTTCCTTCTCCATGAAGGACGGGTAGCCACCCTTCTCCGCGGCAGCGGCATCCCAATCGACCTTGAACTCGGTTCCCTGGGCGGCATTGCCGTGGAAGTCGGTGATCTCGTAAGAGTCGGGAGTGATGGTGACGATCTGGTCCTGCTCCAACTCCACGGCGCGGCGGGTGAAGTCGATGAAACCGGAAACGTCGGAGCCTAGGAAATTCTCGCCCTCGCCCAGTCCGACGACCAGCGGCGAGTTGCGGCGGGCAGCGACGACGACGTCGGGCTGGTCTTTGTGGATGGCCAGCAGGGTGAAGGCGCCCTCCAGCCGCTGGCAGGCGAGCTGCATGGCTTTGGCCAAAGTGGCGGTGGCAGGGTCCTTGGCCACCAGCGAACGGTAGACGTCGCCGAGAAGGACTGCGGCTACTTCGGTGTCAGTCTCCGAGCGCAGCGTGTAGCCCTTGGCCAAAAGGGACGCACGAAGTTCGGCGAAGTTCTCGATGATGCCGTTGTGGATCACGGCGAGCTGGTCGTCGTCGGCCAGATGCGGGTGCGCGTTCAGGTCGGTGGGTCCGCCGTGCGTTGCCCAGCGGGTGTGGCCGATGCCGGTCAGCGATTCGGGCAGCGGGTCGGCCTCGAGTTCGTCCAGCAGGTTGCTGAGCTTGCCCGACTTCTTCCGCGATTCGATACCGGCGTCGGAGATGACCGCCACTCCCGCGGAATCGTAGCCGCGGTATTCAAGGCGGCGAAGTCCCTCGAGAACAACATCCAGGGCGCTGTGATCAGCAACGCTGACTCCGGCCCCGCCGTCGCGGCGGCCAACATATCCTACGATTCCACACATGGGGTTAAGGGTACCTGCCCGCCGGCCGGCTGCTGACAGCTTGTCTTCTTGTCCCTGTCCGCCCCAAGCCTCCGTCGAACCCGCAGCCCGCGGGCGGCGAGCTGACGGCGTAACCCGGCGCGCCGCCGTCGCGCGCCTTTTGGGATTTGAAACCCGCAGCAGGCACAATTCATAGGTGACTGATGCGACACCGAAGACGACGGCGTCAAGCGGTGAGAGTAATTTCACACCATACGTTGAGCTGGACCGGCAGACCTGGTCCCGGCTGTCCAACGAGATTGAACAGCCCCTTGACCAGGACGATATTGAGCGGCTCCGCGGCCTGGGCGATGCCCTGAACCTGGATGAGGTCCGCGAGGTCTACCTGCCGCTCTCCCGCCTGCTCAACCTGTATGTGGGCGCGGCCGGCGAGCTGCACAAAGCCACCACCACGTTCCTGGGCGAGACCACCCGCCGCACGCCGTTCGTGATCGGCGTGGCCGGATCGGTCGCCGTTGGAAAGTCCACCACGGCACGCGTGCTGCGCGAGATGCTGCGCCGCTGGCCGGACACCCCGAACGTTGAACTGATCACCACGGACGGGTTTCTCTACCCGAATGCGGAGCTGGCGCGGCGCGGCCTGATGGAACGCAAGGGCTTCCCCGAGTCCTACGACCAGCGGGCGCTGCTGCGGTTCGTGTCCGAGGTCAAGTCCGGCGCCGAAGAAGTGCGGGCGCCCTGGTACTCGCATCTGACCTACGACATCGTGCCGGACAAGGAAGTGGTGGTCCACCGCCCGGATGTCCTGATTGTTGAGGGGCTGAACGTGTTGGCCCCTGCGCGCCCGCGGGCGGACGGACGGACCGGGCTGGCCCTGAGCGATTTCTTCGACTTCTCCGTTTATGTGGACGCCAAGACGCCCTATATTGAGCAGTGGTACGTCAACCGCTTCCACAAGCTGCGGCGGACGTCCTTCGCCAATCCGGAATCCTATTTCCACCGTTACGCCTCGCTCACCGACGACGAGGCCACCGAGACGGCGCTGGGCATCTGGCGCCGGATCAATGAACCGAACCTGAGGGAGAACGTGCTGCCGACACGCGGCCGGGCACAGCTGGTGCTCACGAAGGATGCGGACCACTCGATCCGCAGGATGCTGCTGCGGAAAACCTGATATGACAGCTCTGAGGGCTCCGGTGCTCGCCGCAGGCCTGGCCGCCGTGCTGGCCCTGCTCACCGGTTGCGTTCCGGCGGAAGATTCCAGCCCCTCTCCCAGCACGACGGCGGCCGCACCCGATCCATCAGAGGACGCCACTTCCCTGCCGGTTCCGTCGCAGAGCCCGAAGGCTGCGAAGAAGAAGGACGATAAGGCGCCCCGCGCCCGGGAGGACCACACCAATCCGGCGAGCATCGGCGTCGTCGTTAACAAGCTCCGGCCGCTGGTCCCGCTGGACTACCACCCCGGCGACCTGCGCCGGCCGGCGGTGAGCATTGGGACCGGCGGCGAGTCTGCCTTGTTGCGCGATGCCGTGGCAGACGCCACCGAGAAGATGTTCAGCGCTGCCGCGGCCGACGGCGCACCGATGGTCATGGTCAGCGGATTCCGTTCCTATGCCACCCAGGTGGACACCTACAACCACTGGGTCCGCCAGCACGGAAGCGAGGCCGCCGCAGACATGATTTCGGCACGCCCCGGCTACTCCGAGCACCAGACCGGACTGTCCATGGACGTCGGCGACAGCACAGGTGCGTGCAATCTGCAGCAGTGCTTCGCCGACACCGCTGCCGGGATCTGGCTCGCCAACAATGCCGTGCGGTTCGGGTTCATCATCCGGTACTCGCCCGGGGAAGAAGATGTGACCGGGTATTCGCCTGAACCGTGGCACCTGCGTTACGTAGGCAAAAAGGTGGCCGGGAAGATGGCACAACGAAACATCAACTCGCTCGAAGAATACTTCGGGCTGCCCGGTGCGCCCGGATATTCATGATGTCTTCGGAGGAAACTCCTCTTTAGTTCCCTGCTCCTCCGCGGATCAGCGATACATTGGCCGCATGTTAAAGGGATTCAAAGAATTCATCATGAAGGGCAACGTCGTTGACTTTGCCGTCGCCGTCGTTATCGGCGGAGCTTTCGCCCTGGTGGTTAATGCGCTGGTCAATAGCGTCCTCATGCCGTTCATCGCCGGTCTGGTGGGATCGCCCAACTTCGACAGCTTCCTGCTCTGGAACTTCAACGGCAATGAGGTCGCTTTCGGCGTCCTGTTGACCGCCATTGTGAACTTCCTGCTCGTTGCCGCCGCGATTTACTTTGTGGTCGTGGCCCCGATGAACCACATGATCGAGCGGCGTAACCGCCGCCTGGGGATCACGGAGGAAGAAGACGCCCTGGATCCGCAGATCGTGCTGCTGACCGAGATCCGCGACGCGTTGCAGGCTGGCAACCGCAGGTAGCGGCCAAGCACGGCAAACCGCCGCAAAAACATCGTCAGGCCCGTCCCGTACCACTGCGGGGAGGGCCTGACGTTTTGGCTCGGTCGGCGTACGCTCTGAGCATCGCCGCCGGCAGGCCGCCGGTGGACTCCTCCCGAAGCCATATCCCAAGAATCAGGTGAATCTCCATGCGACATCATTCGCCCCTTTCCCTGTTCGCCAAGCTGACCGCCGCTTTGTTGACGTCCTTCGCGCTCCTATTGACCGGTCTGCCGGCTTCTGCCGGTCCCCAGGTGTCCGACAACCACCGTTCATCGTCCGGGCGGACGGACCGAATCATCGACCTGCCTGATGCCACGTCCGCCGAGGGAATTGCCGCGGGCCGCGGCAGCACGTTCTATGCCGGCGACTTGTACGCCGGCGACATTTTCCGCGGCGACCTGCGCCGCGGCACGGCCGAAAAGTTCATCGACGCGCCGAAGGGACGGTTCGCCCTCGGCATGGCTGCGGATACGCACCGGAACCTGCTCTTCGTAGCCGGCGGCCCCACCGGCAAGGCCTATGTATACGACACCCGGACCGGGAAGCCGGTTGCCGATTTCCAACTGAACGACCCAGCCCATTCATTCATCAACGACGTGACGCTTGGCCGTGGCGGCGCCTGGTTCACTAACTCATTTGACGACGAACTGTATTTCCTGCCGGTCGGCGATCACGGGCAGCTCGGTAAGCCCAAGGCGCTGCAGCTTCGCGGGCCTGCCGCAGAGCTGAGCGGGGACTTCAACCTCAACGGCATCGTGGCAGCGGACCATGGGCGGAAGCTGATCGTGGCGCATACGGCCAACGGGGCCCTGTACACGGTCGATCCGCGGACCGGCGCCAGCCGCAAGGTCTCCGGTGTCAAGGTCACCAATGTCGACGGGCTGGAGCTGAAGGGCCGTTGGCTCTGGGCCGTACAGAATACCGACAACCAGATCAGCAAGATCAAGCTGGACCACAAGCTGGCGTCAGGGACGGTCCGGTCCGTCATCAACAGCGATGCCTTCCAGACGCCCACCACCGCAGCGCTGATTGGCAACAAGCTGGCCGTGGTGAACGCCAAGTTCGACACCGGCATCCCGCCGACGGCCGACAGCTACGAAGTTGTAGTGGTCAACCCCCGGCGCTGACCTCAGTCGGTGCGCCGGGGTTGGTCGACGTCGGGCCTAGTCGGCGCCGGGGCTAGTCGACGTCGGCCGGCTCCAGTGACAGGTGCTGCTTCACCGTCTGGGCCAGCTCCTCGGCGGTGGCCTGAGCGGTCACCATGTCGGCGGCCTCCACCATCACGCGGACCACGGGCTCGGTGCCGGACGGCCGCAGCAGCACCCGGCCGGTCTTGCCCAGTCGCGCAGAGGCAGCCTCGACGGCAGATTGGAGCGCCTGGTTGGTCTTGACGGCGCTCTTGTCCACATCCTTGACGTTAATCAGGACTTGGGGCAGCCGCACCATCAGCCGGGACAACTCGGACAGCGGCTTGCCCGTCTTGGCCAGCTGTGCAGCCAACTGCAGGCCGGTCAACACGCCGTCGCCGGTGGTGGCATAGTCCGAGAAGATGACGTGGCCGGACTGTTCGCCGCCCAGCGAGTAGCCGTTGGCGCGCATGTTCTCCAGCACGTAACGGTCGCCCACCGCGGTTTCCTCGATCCGGATGCCGGCCTCCTGCAGCGCCAGCTTCATGCCGAGGTTGCTCATGACCGTGGCCACCAGGACGTCATCCTTAAGCCGTCCCGCATCACGCAGGGCGAGTGCCAGGATCGTCATGATCTGGTCGCCGTCGATCACCTCACCGCGCTCGTCCACGGCCAGGCAGCGGTCGGCATCGCCGTCGTGGGCAATACCAAGGTCTGCGCCATGCTCGACGACGGCGGCCTGCAGCTTCTCCAAGTGGGTGGAGCCCACGCCGTCGTTGATGTTCAAGCCGTCAGGCTCGGCGCCCATCACCACAATGTCGGCACCGGCGGCGCGGAAGACTTCCGGAGAGCAGCCGCTGGCGGCACCGTGGGCGCAGTCGAGGACAACCTTCAGGCCCTCGAGCCGGACGGGCAGGGTCTGCAGCAGGTGCAGGATGTAACGGTCTTCGGCGTCGGAGAAACGCTGGATCCGTCCGACGTCTGCGCCCGTAGGCCGCAGACGCGGCTTGGACATTTCCTGCTCGATCGCGTCCTCAACCTCGTCGGGCAGCTTGTGACCGCCGCGGGCGAAGAACTTGATGCCGTTGTCCGGAGCCGGGTTGTGCGAGGCGGAGATCATCACCCCGAAGTCCGCGTTCAGGTCCCCGACCAGGTAGGCAGCGGCGGGCGTGGGCAGCACCCCGGCGTCATAGACGTCCACACCGCAACTGGCCAGACCAGCCTCCACGGCAGAGCTGATGAACTCGCCACTGGCGCGCGGATCGCGGGCGATCACCGCCGTCGGGCGCTTGCCGTCCTCAACTTGCCGGTGGCCAAGGACCACTGCGGCGGCCTGCGCAACTTCCAGCGCAAGCTCTGCAGTGATCAACCCGTTGGCCAGGCCGCGGACTCCGTCGGTACCAAATAATCTAGACATTGCGAATCATTTTACGGCAGGGTTCCGCCAAGACGGTTCACAGCGTGTCGACGGTCACGCGACCGGCCTCCGGCCCGGTGCCCGCCGCGCGGGAGCGGGCGCTGGATGATCCCGGATGCCGGCGCGGCGCGTGGCGGCTTAAACGGCCGCGAGGCCCCACAGCAGATGCTGCGGGGCCTCGCGGTGGAAGCACAGACTTCCGAAGCGGTTTAGCGCTTCGAGTACTGGGGTGCCTTGCGGGCCTTCTTGAGGCCGGCCTTCTTGCGCTCGATGATACGGGCGTCGCGGGTCAGGAAACCGGCCTTCTTCAGCGTCGGGCGGTTGTTCTCGCGGTCGATCTCGTTCAGCGCACGGGCAACACCCAGGCGCAGCGCGCCGGCCTGGCCGGAGGGGCCGCCGCCGTGGATGCGGGCGATGACGTCGTAAGCGCCTTCCAGGTCCAGGATCTTGAACGGATCGTTCACTTCCTGCTGGTGCAGCTTGTTCGGGAAGTAGTTCGCCAGTTCCCGGTCGTTGATGGTCCAGTTGCCGGAACCCGGAACCAGGCGCACGCGGGCGATAGCCTGCTTGCGGCGACCCACGGCACCTCCGCCGACGGTCAGGGCCGGGCGTTCCTTCTTGGCGGTCTCGGTGACCTCGGATGATTCCGAGGTGTAGCTGGTGAGGGTTTCGCCCTCAGCAGCAGTGTTCAGCTCTTCAGCCACGATTCTCCTTGAATTAAGTTTCTAGTGGTGGCCGGCGCTACTGGGCGACCTGGGTGATTTCGAACGTCTTCGGCTGCTGGGCAGCGTGCGGGTGCTCGGCACCCTTGTAGACCTTCAGCTTAGACAGCTGCTGGGCAGCCAGGGAGTTCTTCGGCAGCATGCCCCTGATGGCCTTCTCAACTGCGCGCACCGGGTTCTTTTCCAGCAGTTCGGCGTAGTTGACGGAGGACAGGCCACCCGGGAAACCGGAGTGGCGGTAGGCACGCTTCTGTTCGAGCTTGGCGCCGGTCAGGGCAACCTTCTCTGCGTTGATGATGATGACGAAATCGCCCATGTCCATGTGAGGAGCAAAGGTCGGCTTGTGCTTTCCGCGCAGCAGTGTTGCGGTCTGGCTGGCAAGACGACCGAGGACAACGTCGGTGGCGTCAATGACGTGCCACTGGCGGTTGATATCGCCGGGCTTCGGAGTGTACGTACGCACGGTTTTTGCCTTCGTTTGGTGTTCTAAGGTAGCGGCGCATTCTTCGCAGAACGCACGCGCAAAGTTGGTGATGCGCTACCGGAACTTCAGGTGAGGACTGAAATCTAACCAGTGGCCCAGAGTGCCTCGGCTATTTCCGTGGATCAGGTTGGCCCTGCAACCGGGCCGTCTCACGGACATAGCGTATCGAGGTTGGACACGCACAACGACGATTTAGAATATCCTGCCGCGCCGGGTTAGGTCAAAAAAGACCATGACGACGGCGGCGCCCCGCCCCGGGTGCGACCCGCGGAACTGCTCGTCAACGGTCGGAGCACACTGCCATTCTGGGCGTGGCCGGCGTCCGCGGGTCGATGTCCGCAGGTGATATCCGTGCTGACTGCGGCGATGCCGGCGAACGCAAAAACGGCCGTTGGCCCGCTGACTCGGAGGTCAGTTCCCGCTGGATTCGTTGGTGCCGGCAACGTTCAGGCCCAGCAGAGCCTTGATGCGCTCTTCGGCCTCCGGTCCGCTCTGCGCGGCAGCCACATTGGCTTCGCTGACGGCCTGGACCACTTCATCGCGCTGGATTTTCACGCCCCGCGGGGCCTCGATGCCGAGGCGGACGCCGTCGCGGCGGGCATCCAGCACGGTGATGACAATGTCGTCACCGATCAGGATCCGCTCTCCGGGTTTACGTGTCAGCACCAGCACCCGTCAACTCTATCGCAGGTAAATTACGGATCCGCCGGGCCACGGCGTAACGCATAGGGCTTGGTCAAACAATTAAGCAGAATCCCGGCCCGCTTGTACCGGAGCCCCGGCTTCCACCGACAACCCACCAATGTCAGAGCCGGGCGGCCTCGGACGGCTCCCCGTCCACCCAGCCGACAGGAATGCCCAAGGTGTTGACGGTCTTCGGGGTGCTGGTGTGCCTGCTTCCGGTCACGGCCAGTCCGTCGGGAACAACAACACGCTGCACGGCTTGCACCCAGCGATCCGTGTCCTCGGACTTGCGCCCGGCGTCCACGGCAAGCCAAATTTGGTCCGCTCCCAGGGCCGGCAGGATCGCGAGCATCTCCAGGGTCGGCGTGAGCGTCTGGCCCAAGCCGAACGCCACGAACACGCTCTGCCCCCTTTCCACTCCGCGGGCGCGGGCCCCGATGGCGCTGTTGCGGTCTTGCACCGGGCGCCGGACATCGGCGGCGTGGGCACCGGCCATCCTGACCATATTCCCGCCGCTGGAGATCCAATCGGCAGCCTCTGACGGCGCGCCGTTGACGGCAGGCGCGGCGGCGGCCATGGAATGTGCCGCCTCCAAGGCATTGCCGCCTTGGCCGATCAACAGCACCAGATCCCCGGGCCCGTAGAGCGGCGACGGAATGACCGGCGCGGCCGCCGATCCCGGACCCGCAGGCTGTTGCGCCTCGTCCGGTTCCCCCGTTCCTCCGGCGTGCTCCATGCCGCTGACGACGACGGTGCCCTGCACGGCGTCCGGCGGTTCGTCGGCGAGCGCCGCCGGTTCCTGGCCGATAACGGCTGCCGCGGATTCCGAGGCGGCTTCGACGCTTAATTTCGAGTCGGTCCGTCGCCGCCCAAATCCGGGCCTTGCCGGAGCGGTCTCGGCGCGTGCCGGCTCGGCGCCAGAGGCCGAATGGCCAGCTTCCGGCCGGGCTGCTGTCTGCGCGGCCTCGTCGGGCCCCGACTCCTCCAGCTTGGCGCCTTTGGGTAGCCGGGTGGGCCGGGCGGTGTTGAACGTCAGATTGTCCATAATGACCGCGAACTGGTCCGTGTGTGTGGACACGTGCAGTTCAGGCGCCTTGCCCAACCGGGAGCCGTGCAACCGCGATTCGGCGCGCTCGGCGTCCGCCAGCAGTGCGGCGATGCCGGCGCGGGCCTTCGGGTCCAGCGCATGCTGACCGCGCATGGACGGGGCAGGCAGTTCCACGGTGACTTCGTAGTGCTCGCGGGCGAAGAAGCCGCGGATGCCGCCGACGGTGACTTTCTCGGCGGCGACGATTTTCGCGTCGGGTCCGTGCTCGGCCAGGACCTGGGCTTTGAGTTCCTGAAGGGAAGCGCCTTTAAGCTGCAGCCGTCTGGCCGACACGCACTACCCCCACGGTCTCGATCTTCACATTGGCGGAGGTGACCTCCTGGTAGGACAGTACCGGAAGTCCCCCGGCCTGTGCCGAGACGAGCCGCCGGATGGCCGGGCGGAGCGCGGGTGCGCAGACCAGCACGGCGGTAAGCCCGTTGGCTTCCACTTTCTCCAGGGCATCCCGCAACGAGGCCAGCACGGCTTCGGTCCGGTCGGCCGAGAGCAGGATCTGCGTACCCAGTTCGGACGGCCGCATGCCCTCCAGCATGGACTGCTCCAGCGTGGGATCGATCATGATGACCCGCAGCAGTTGCCCGTCCAGGTACTGCGCGGTCAGGGCCGGCCCCAGTGCCTGCCGGGCGGCCTCGATCAGCCCCTCCGGATCGGTGGACGACTTGGCCTTGAGCGCCAACGCTTCGTAGATGCGCGGCAGGTCGTTGATCGGGATCTGCTCCGCCAACAGTCCCTGCAGCACCCGCTGCACCTCGGCCAGCGAGAGCAGCGACGGGGTGAGTTCGTCGACGGCGGACGGATTCACGGACTTCACGCCTTCGGTCAGCACACGCACGTCCTCGCGCGTGAGCAGCCGGGCCGCGTTGGCCGAGATCAGCGAGGACAAGTGCGTCACCAGGACCGAGACCCGGTCGATCACCGTCGCTCCGGTCATCTCCGCACTGTGCCGCATCTCCGCCGGAACCCACTTGCCGGCCAGTCCGAACACCGGTTCCACCGTGGCGATGCCGGGCAGCGAGTCCAGGTTGTCGCCCAGCGCCAGCACCTTGCCCGCCGGTGCCTCGCCGCGGCCCGTCTCCACGCCGGCGATCCGGATCGCGTAGGTGGACATGGGCAGGTCGATGCTGTCGCGGGTGCGCACCGGCGGCACCACAATGCCCAGTTCCATCGCGATCTTCCGGCGCAAGGCCCGTACCCGGGCCAACAGGTCGTCCGATGCGCCGGAGACCAGGTCCACCAGGTCAGGGGCCAGCTGGATCTCCAGCGCATGCACCCGCATCTGCTCGATCAGGTCCTCGGTAGTCTCCGAAGCGGGAGCCGCCGGACCCGCTTCGGCGGCAGCGGCGTCGTCGTCCTTGGCTTTGGCCGCCTCCGATGCCTTGAGCCGTTGCGCCATGAAGATCAGGAACGCGCCTACCAGGATGAACGGGATCTTGGGCATGCCGGGGATCAGGGCCAGCAGAATGGCCGCGCCGCCGGCGATCATCAGCGCCTGTCGGGACTGGGTCAGCTGGTCGGAGGCGTCCGAGCCCATTTCCGAATCGGCGTTGGACCGGGTGACGACCATGCCGGTGGAGACGGCCATCAACAGCGCCGGGATCTGCGTGACCAGCCCGTCGCCGATGGTCAGCAACGTGTAGGTGCTGACCGACTCGCCGAGCGGCATGCCGCGCTGGAGCATGCCGATGGCGATGCCGCCGACGATGTTGATGATGATAATGATGATGCCGGCGATCGCGTCGCCCTTGACGAACTTGGACGCACCGTCCATCGCGCCGTAGAAGTCGGCTTCGGCGGACACCGCGGCTCGGCGTTCGCGGGCCTGCACGTCGGTGATCAGGCCGGCGTTGAGGTCGGCGTCGATCGCCATCTGCTTGCCGGGCATCGCGTCCAGCGTGAAGCGCGCGCCCACCTCGGCCACGCGCTCGGCGCCCTTGGTGACCACCACAAATTGGATGACCACCAGGATCAGGAACACCACCGCGCCGATGATGATCGAACCGCCCACGGCCACATGTCCGAAGGCCTCGATCACCTGCCCGGCGTACCCGTCGCCCAGCACCAGTCGGGTGGATGCCACGTTCAGGCCCAGCCGGAACAGCGTGGCCACCAGCAGCAGCGACGGGAACACGGAGAAGTCCAGCGGCTTCTTCACGAACATGGTGGTCAGCAGGATCACCAGCGCCAGCAGTATGTTCACGATGATCAGCACATCCAGCAGCCCGGCCGGGATCGGTACCACCAGCAGCAGGATGATGCCCACCACGCCCATGGGGACAGCGAGCTTGGAGAGGTTGCGGTTCATCAGTCACCTCCAGGCGACGGTTGTGAGGACGATAGCGACAGGGCACGTCGGCCCTGACGGGTTGAAGCGTGGGCGGCAGCATCGGCGTCGGTCATCGCCGGCTCCGCCATGGTGTGGACGCCTGCGGCTGCACTGGCTGAGCTGCCGCGGGCCTTGAGGCTCATCACGAAGGCCAGCACGCGGGCCACCGCGTTGTAGAGCTCCAGCGGGATTTCCTGCCCGATTTCGCACGCCGCATGCAGCGCCCGCGCCAGCGGCACGTCGCGCACCACCGGCACGTGCGTGGTCTCCGCTTCCTCGCGGATGCGGGCGGCAATGAGTCCGGCACCCTTGGCCACCACACGCGGCGCGGATTTGCCCGGTTCGTACTTCAGCGCCACCGCGTAGTGCGTCGGGTTCACCAGCACGACGTCGGAGCCTCCTACCGCGGCGATCATGCGGTTGCGGCTCATCGCCAGCTGCCGCGAGCGCCGCTGCGACTTGATCAGCGGATCGCCTTCGGAGTTCTTGTTCTCGTCCCGGACTTCCTTCTTGGTCATCCGGGTCTTCTTCCGGTTGCGCCGGATCACCACCATCACGTCCAACGCGGCCAGGATCAGGCCGGCGATGATTGCGGTCTGCAGCAGTCCAACGGTGCCGCCACCGGCGGCGTCGAGCAGCGAGGTGACCGAGAGCCCGCCGGCGGTCATCAGCACCGGGACCAGCCCCTGCACCACAAAGTACAGGGCAAGTCCTACCACCACGGTCTTCAGCAGCGCCTTCACGCCCTGCCAGAGCGCCTGCATGCCGAACACCTTTTTGATCCCGTTGACCAGGTTGAACTGTTGTGTCTCCGGCTTGAACTTCTTCCAGTGGATCCCGCCCTGCAGCGCCGCGCCGGCGATGATCACGGCCACCACGGCCAGGAACATCGGCGTGAGCGTGTACATGATGGTGCCCAGCCCGTCCTCCAGCGCCTTGACCACCAGCCCCGGATCCGGCGACGCGATCATCCGCGTGACGGTGAACATCTGGTCGGTGCCCGCCTGCGAGGCCCGGTCGATGGTCATCGGCAGCATCACAGCCGCAGCGCCGATGCCCAGCCAGGCGGTCAGGTCCTGGGACTTGGAGAGCTGGCCCTTTTGGCGGACATCCTTCATCCGCTTGGGCGTGGCTTGTTCTGTCCGTTCTTCGGAGGTTTCCTGCGACACCTAGCCCACCCCCGTCAGCGCCGTCACGGCTTGGCCGGCCAGCGACGAAACAATCCGCGGCAGCGCCACGAACACCACCCCGCCCAGCATCAGGGTCAGGAAGATTTTCAGCGGAAAGCCTAGGGCAAACGCGTTCAGCGCCGGGGCCACGCGGGTGAGCAGGCCCAAACCGGCGTCGGCCAGGAACAGCACCACCAGCAGCGGCCCGGCAATCTGCACCGCGGCCAGGAACATCTGGGTCACGCCGGTGATCATTAGCTGCACGGGCTCGGCCAGGTCCACTCCCCCGCCCAACGGCAGCGCGGTGAAGCTGCGCGCCAGCCCGCCGATGATCAACTGGTAGCCGTCGGAGGCGAACAGCAGCGCCAACGCGGCCATCTGGAACAGCCGGGTGAACTGCGCGCCGTTGACCATGGCCTGCGGGTCGAACGCCTGCGCCATCGAGAAACCGCCGAACAGGTCGATCAGCGTGCCCGCGGACTGCACCGCCGAGAACACGATGAACACCAGGAAACCCAGCAGCGCACCCACCAGGATCTCCAGCACCAGTGCCCCGAAAAACCCGGCGGTGCTCAGCGGCTCGTACCCATCGACCACCCGCGGAGACACCGCCAGCGCCAGCCCGACGCCGAGCATGGCCTTGATCCGGGCCGGGATGGCGCCGTACGAAAACGGCGGGGCTATCAGCAGGAAAGCCACCATGCGGACGCCTGCCAGCATGGTGGCCTCGATCCACGCCTGGTCGAGCGGGATGTTCATTATCCGCCGCCGAGCAGGCCGGGGATTTTCTCGAACATTTCCTGGGTGAAGGAGACCATCTCGGAGATCATCCAGTGCCCGCAGACCAGCAATGCCACGGCCACGGCCACGGCCTTGGGCACGAAGGACAGCGTGATTTCCTGGATCTGGGTCATGGACTGGACCAAGGAGACAGCGAAGCCCACGACCAGCGCGGTGACCAGCACCGGGGCGGAGAGTTTGGCGGCGATCAGCAGGCCCTGCAGGCCGATGTCCAGGACGGCGTTTGTATCCACAGCTAGGTACCGTAACTTCCGACCAGGGCGGTGATGATCAGGCCCCAACCGTCCACCAGCACGAAGAGCAGGATCTTGAACGGCAGGGAGATCATCACCGGCGGGAGCATCATCATGCCCATGGACATCAGCGCCGAGGCGACCACCAGGTCAATCACCAGGAACGGCACGAAGATCACGAACCCGATGATGAACGCGGCGCGCAGTTCGGAAATCATGAACGCCGGAATCAGGGTCTGCAGCGGCACGTCCTCCGGGTTCTCCGGGTTGGGCAGGTCCGCGGCCCGCATCATCAGAGCCAGGTCTTCCTGCCGGGTGTGCGCCAGCATGAAGTTCTGCAGCGGAGCGGCTGCGGCCGAGACCGCGTCGGTGAACGTCTCCGTCCCCTCCATGTACGGCTGCACGCCCAGCTCGTTCACCTGGGTCAGCACCGGCCACATGATGAAGAGGGACAGGAACAGGGCCAGCCCGGCCAGCACCTGATTCGGCGGGATCGAGGGCAGGGACAGCGCGTTCCTTGTCATCGCCAACACCACGAAGATGTTGGTGAAGGACGTCATCATCAGCAGCAGCGCCGGGGCCACCGAGAGCAGGGTGATGCCCAGCAGCGTAATGACGGCCGACGACGGCGTGCCGTTGGGACCGTTGATCTCCACCGAGAACCCGCCGTCACCGTCCGGCGAGCCCGGTTCCGTTGGCGCGAACGGGTCGCCCGGGGGTGCTGGGGCCACCGGCGACGCAGACGCGGACGGGGCGTTCAGCAGTGTGGCGGCTACGGCAAAGAGCACTGCCAGCAGGAGTGCCAGGAGTGCTGCGGTGGCCAGACGAGGCCAGCGGCCTGCCGTCGGGGCCGGAGTGCCGGTGATGCTCAACGCGAACGGACCTGCTTCAGGGCTTCGGCCGTCTGCTTCCAGGTGGACGGAGAAAGGATGGAGCCGGCCAGCGGGGAATCCGGCACCTGCTCCTGCCAGCCGGCGGCCCGGGAGGCCCGGCGGCCGGTGCGTTCGGAGCGGCGCCCGCCTTCGATCGGGTACAGGCCGGCGTGCCGAAGCGGAATGACCTCTGTCTCTTGGCCCGGCTCGTCAAACGTTGGGCCGTCGAATTCCTGCTCGACAGACCGCTGGTCGTAGCCGTCTGTTTCCGCGTCCACCGGCTGCGGCTGCACCGCAGCACGGCGGGCCGCACGGCGCGGGACGTCGGAGGAGCCAGCGAAGCGAGCGGCTGAAGAACCCGCTACCGCGGCATCAAACGGGCCGGACGCCTCGCCGACGGCAGGTGCCGCAGCGCGGTGGGGCGAGGCACCGCCGTCGTACTGGGCTGCAGTCTGGGCTGTTGCCCGGTCGGTCCCCGCGGCGCGCACTCGGGCGCGGACAGCGGCTTGGTCCTTGCCTGCCGCACGGCCGGTGGCCAGCTCCAGCAGCCGAGCGAAGCTGTCCGACGCGGTCTGCGGAGCCCGGTGGGAGTGCTGCGCCTCTTCCTCCGCCGGCGCCTCGCGGGTGTCGAGCACATTCACGGCCTGGTCGGTCACACCCAGCAGGAAACGCTGGCCGTCGGCATCCACCACGACCACCGAAGCCTTGGGCCCGATGGTTTGACGTTCCACCACGCGCACCAGCTTGCGGGCGCCGGTGCGGGCGCCGCGGCTGAAGCGGCGCTGCAGCACCCAGAGCAGTCCGAGCACCACGGCCAGCGAGAGCGCTACCCGCAGGGCGAGGGCCACGGTCTCCATTTAGAGGAGTCCTTCGGGCACATCGAGGATCTTGGTGATGCGCACGGCGTAGTCCTGGTCGACGACGACAACCTCGCCGTGCGCGATCAGGCGGCCGTTGAGCAGCACGTCCGCGGGGGCGCCGGCCGAGCGGTCCAGTTCAATCACGCCGCCCGGTTCCAGATTCAGCACATCGCGCACGGACATCCGCGTACGGCCGATCTCCACGGTCAGCGCCATCTCCACGTTGTTGATGCGGCCCAGCTTGGCCAGCACGGACTCGTCCACACCGCTGCCGGCAGCGTTCTCGCGCAGCCGGATGGCGAACCAGCCGCCGGCCTCGCCGTCGCCGCCGGTGAGCTTGAACACGGCAGCTTCCGGATCGGAGAACAGCGTCGCAGCGTTGGCCACGTGTGCCTCCCCCAACACGCCGGCGCCGAGCACCGACGTGGCAGCTTCCAGCGCCGGACGCAGCAGATCCGCGGCGGAAACCAGCGGGGAATCAGTACCGGCGGCGGCGGCCAGCGCGGCTTGGTCGGCCACCACCAGCGCCACATCGGCGGACGTGCCGCCCACGAAGGAACCAACGACGGCGGAGGCCACCTGCCCGGGCAGCGGCCCGCCTTCATCCTGGCGCACCGCATAGAGCGGAGTATTGGTGGGCAGCAGCCCCAGGAGCGCGTCGGCGGCAGCAGCCTGCAGGGTCTGGGTCTGTGTCATCGGGCGTTCTCCTCGGTTGTAACAATGACTCCGGCCAGGCGGTTGCCGTTGGCGCCGACGGCGGCATGGGCCAGACATTCGCCGTTGATGGCAACATCCAGCGGGCGGTGCTGCGGGTGCGGCAGCGGCAACAGGTCGCCCACGGACAGGTCCAGAACCTGGCCCGGGCGGACCCGCATCGGCGCGAACTGCAGTGAGACATCCACCGGAATCTGGACCAGCTGGGTCTCCAGCAGTTTGCGGGCGTTGGCCGGGCTGCTCAAGGCGAACGAATCGCGCAATTGGGTCAGCAGGACCTCAGCCGGAATGGCCACGGTGGCCGGTGCGGACAGGTCACCCACGCGGATCTCGAACGTCGCCACGATCATCAGGTCGTTGGTGGCCGCCGCCTGGGCGAACTGCGAGTTGTAGTGGATCTGGTCCAGGCTGATCGGTGTGGTCAGCAGCGAGCCGAGCGAGTAGCGCAGGTCCTCCAGCGCATCTTCCATCAGCCGGCTGACCAGGGCCTGTTCAATCTGGGTGAACTTGCGGTCCGGGTAATTGTGGGTGCCGTTTCCGCCCAGCATGTGGTCCACCCAGGTCATCGCCGCCTTGGTGGGGAACTGGAGCACCGCCTTGCCGGTGATGTCATCCAGGGCGCAGAGCACCATGGCGGTACTCGCCGGCAACGACGCCGCGTACTCATCGTAGGTCTGCATTTGGACCTGCTCAGAGGTCACAGTGCAAATCACCCGGACCTTTGCGGTCAGCTGGGTGCCCCACTGGCGGGCGAACGTTTCGAAGGCCAGTTCCAGCACGCGCGAATGCTCGCGTGCCAGAGTGGTCGGCCTCCGGAAGTCGTACACTTCGACGGCTCTGGCCGGCTTTTCGGGCGCGTTAGATTGCACATGTTCCTGGACCGTCACAGCAGGCACTATCGGCAGCTGAATCCCCGATGTTAGGAGTCCGCGAGATGCGGTGCATTAGGGTGCCAGATGGTGCCCGCCCATGGCGCCCGGATGTTAAAGGCCCGCCTTGAGCTGTCACCAGCCAGCCCCTCAGTGGTCGTCGGACTTTCCGCCCGGCGCCGGCGCATAGGTGGCGCTCGGGCCCGGCCCGACCGTGCCGTTACCGCCGGTGATGACTTCGCCCCCGCCGGAGCCTCCTGCACCCGGCTCGCCGGCCACCCGCTCGGTCGACTCTCCTTCGGAGCCTTCAGCCTCCGCTGCCTCGGCCGCGGCCTTTGCCGCCGCGTCGGCTTCGGCCGCCTTCTGGACCGCTTCCGCCCGTTCGGCGGCAGCATCCTTGGCGGCGCCGGCAGGGTCCTTGAGCACTTCGGGCATCAGGTTGCGGATGGCTTCGGGCTGGCCGGAGAGCACCACAATGTCGACGCGGCGGTTCATCGCCAAATCCTCGTCGCTCCCGCTGGTCTTCAACGGCCGGGACTCGCCGAACCCCACAGCGGAGATCCGGCTTGACACCACACCGCTGTCTTCCACCAGATGCCGCAGCACATTAACTGCCCGCTCGGAGGAAAGTTCCCAGTCCAGAGCCCCCGGGTCCAGATGGCGTACCTGCGCCGTGTGGCCTTCGACCTTTAGCTCGTAGCCGACGGGCTTCAGCACCGGTCCCACAACGTTCAGGATCTTGATGGTCTGCCGCGTGAGTATGGGTGAGTCCGGCTCGAAGAACGTTTCGCTGCCGATCAGGCGGACGGTCAGGCCGCGTTCATCCAGTTGGAAGCGGACCGCCTTTTCCAGGCCTTCTTCCTGCAGCCCCTTGGTGATCTTCTCCTGGATCTTGCGCAGGTCGCTGACTTCCTCGATGGCCAGATCCAAATCGGTCTTCCGCTCGCCCTCGGTGTCCTCCTCGGCGTCGCCGGCGGTGAACCCCTGGCCTTCTTCGTCGATGAGTTCCGGAGGAACCACTACGCCCTCGGCCGTATCCACGGTCTGCGTACGAGCCACACCAAAACCGGTGGCCAGCGAATTGGCCAACTGTTGGAACTTGGCCGCATCCACCGTGGACATGGCAAAAAGCACAATGAACATGCACATCAGCACGGTGACCATGTCCATATACGAGGCCATCCAGCGCTCGTCCGGGTGCTCGTCCTCTTCCTCGCCGAGCGGACGGCGCGGCCGCCGGGACTTCATGCCGCCTTGGCCTCGGGCTTGTCGTCGGAATTGCCGGACTTGCCTTCCTTGGCCGGCTTGCCGGTGCCCATCTCGTGTGCAGGAACCATGGCCCGCAGCCGCTCCCCCAGCAGACGCGGCTGGCTACCGGCCTGCACGGCCAGCATGCCTTCCATCAGCAGGGTCATGCGCTCGGTTTCCAGATCCGCGAGGCGCTTCAGCTTGCCGCCGATCGGCAGCCAAATGAAGTTGGCGGAGAGCAAGCCCCACAGCGTGGCCACGAACGCCGTCGCAATCATCGGTCCGAGGGTGTCCGGGGTGGACAGGTTCTCCAGCACGTGGGTCAGCGAGACGACTGTGCCGATGATGCCGATGGTCGGTGCGTAGCCGCCCATGCTCATATAGAACTTGGATGACTGGCGATCGGCGCGCGCTTTCGTGCTGATTTCGTCTTCGAGGAGGATCCGCAGTTCCTCGCCGTCGGTGCCGTCGGCAATGTTCTGCAGAGCCCGCTGCATGAACGGGTCCTTCTCCTCAGTAGCCTCGGCATCCAGTGCCAGCAGGCCCTCGCTGCGGGCCTTCTCGGCCAGCTCGACCACACGGTCTATGACTACCTGCGGCTTCGCCACCTTTCCGGTAAAGGCCCTCGGCAGCGTCTTAAGCGCTTGAAGTCCGTCCTTGAGCGTGGTGCTGGCCAGGCCCACGGCAATCGTGGCCCCGAAAACCAGGATCATGGGGGCCGGGATGAGGAGCGCCTCAACGTGTGCACCCTCAAGGGTGATCATGGCGTAGAGCGAGCCGAAGGCCAGCAGGAGGCCAATAAGTGTTGCGGGATCCATTTACGTATTCCTAGGGCGCAGCGGCACAGTGTTACCGGAGTCCCCGGACTCGTCTCCGGAGGCAGACACCGCGGGGGGCACAAGGCCGAGTTGGGGATGGCTGTGCTGGTGGACTGAAGGCGGCAGTTCACGGGCCAGATGCAGCACGTAGGCGCGGTAGCTGGCGATCATCTCGATGACCTGGCTCATCGTCTCGGTAACGATGTACTTCGCACCGTCCACCATCACCAGCGTGGTGTCCGGGTTGGCGTGGATGCGCTCAATCAGGTCAGGGTTGACCGCAAACTGGCTGTCATTCAGCCGCGTTACTACGATCATCAGCCCATCCCAGGTTTCTCGAGGGCTCCGGTGAGCCGCTACCTACTACCTTCGGCCGCGCGCGCCCAGCGGTTAGCTAAGCGGGCTGGTTGTCAGCTGTGTCACCCCGCATCGTCGGGCTGGTGCGGTCCCGAAGTCATCGGCTTCCTGATCGCAAGTCGGCCGCCCAAGTAACGGTGGAGGGGACTCCCCTGCTCAGAACGGCCATCGTGTCGCGCCAACTACAGGTGGCGCTGCGCAAGGTCAGCTTCATTATGGAGCCCGGAGCGGCCTGGCCGGGACGTGCGTTTGCCAGTACAAGTTTCGCAGTGGTCTTCTGTCCGGGTCGATGTAGTCGGGCGGGGTGAACCACGGGATTCCGTCAATGACGTTGATTTCCCAGTTGCCTTGTTCGATCAGGTCATGGTGCAAACTGCAGAGGCAGACCCCGTTGTTGATGTCCGTGCGGCCGCCGGCCCACCAGGGCACGATGTGGTGCGCTTCGGTCCAGAACGCGGGCATGCTGCACCCAGGGAAGGCGCAGCCTTTGTCCCGTAGGAGCAGCGCCTTACGGATGGCCCGGCTGAAGAACCGCTGGGACCGGCCCAGGTCCAGGACCTCGCCCTTGGACCCGAGAATCGCCGGGATGATTTCGGCATCGCAGGCCATCCGGCGCACCGTCTTGGCCGACAGAGACCCGTTGAAGACCGCGCTGCCGCCGCCAGAGAGCAAGCCGACCAGTTGTTCATAACCGGCGGTCACAATCACTTGAGTGCGGTGCCCGCCCGAGTCCGGAAGCTTGTCCACGTTCAGGGCGATCCGGCAGGCACCGATCAAGCCGGCCAGCAGCTTCTGCGCCCTGGTGAAGCCATCCATTCCGGCAACCACCGCCGGATCCACCCCGCCGGGACGTGAATCAACGTCCGAAACATCGCCCTCTGCATCTCCCATGGGGGCGGAAGACGCGCAGTCCATGTCGGTGTGACTGGGATCTTCGCTGCCGGGATCTGCGACGCCGGTGCCGGCCGTGCCGGCATCCGTGGTTGCGGTGGTGCCTGTGCCGTTGCCGTCCGATCCGGCAGGGGCGCCTTGGGTCCGGCTGTTGGCGGCGGTTTCGATGGCGTCGGAGCGGATGCGCGGGTTCGCGGCGCTGTTCATCACCGTGGCCAGGGCCTCGTACTGGTCGTCGGTGGTATTGATGACGAACTGGTGCAACCCGCGGCGGCGGCCGCGGTAGAACATGCCCTGCCGGGACCGCAGTTCTTCCTCAGAAGGCTCGGCGCCGTCCTGGTCGACGGCTGTTTCCCAGGTCTTGGCGACCATCGCCAGCGTATCGTCGTCGCCCTCGGCGGCCTGCCGGACCAGCGAGGACTCCATTGCTTCCAAGGTCCCCGGGTTGGCGGCATGGCGGGCCCGGCCGATCGAATCGGTGACAAGGACCGCGGCGTTCCCGCTGATCACTCCGGCGGCCATCGCCTCCGCCAGTGCGGGCAGAGCCGGAGCGCTTCGTTCACCGTCCAACCGCACCGGCGCGGTGATTACTCTTCCGACCCGCAGTCGGCGTCGCGCTTCGACGATGCCGATCCCCAGCCGGGAGCGCAGGTACTCGGCGTTGTTCCGGAACTCGGTCTTGCGCCGGCGCTGCCGCTGTTTCGAACCCGCACTGTCAGGCCGCGCGGCGACAATACCGCCGCGTTCGCCAGCATCGTTCCCGGAGGCGGCTATGGCCGCGGCCGGGTTGGCCCACCCCGCCGTACCGGGGGAATCAGGCGTGTCCGCAAGGGCACTGGGTTCGCCTGCCGTTTCACCGTTCGCGGCTATATCCGCCCGCTCCACCGCATGGGCGCCGACGGCCTGCAGGAATTCCACCGTCTTCGAAACGTCCTCGACCGCCGCTAGGGTGTTGGCCAATTCCCGCGTGCTCAGCGAACCCGACTCGGCGGCGAACCAAACAGCTACGTCCTGCATCAGGGCGCGTACCTCGGAGAGAGGGTCCTCCATCTCCCCGGTACGGTCCAACGGTGCAAGCGCCATACCACAATTTTATTCGCACACACATTCGACCCACTAGCGAAACAGTCGAATGTGTAGGGATAGTGGACGCCGAAAGGGCAACCGGCAGGCGGAGGAGTACAACGCGCTGGTCACGAAAAACGGCCGCCTGCGAACGGTGCAGACGGCCGCTGCGGCTGCCCGCGAACGGTCGGGCAGCCGCACTTCGGTGGTGGCTTGGGGCCTCCGGACTAGCGCTTCAGGTTTGTCAGTTCCTGCAGCACTTCGTCGGAGGTAGTGATGATGCGGGCATTGGCTTGGAAGCCGCGCTGCGCAACGATCAGGTTGGTGAACTCCTGGGAGAGGTCCACATTGGACATTTCCAGCGAGCCGCCGGCCAGCGTGCCAAGTCCGCCCGTGCCGGCTGTACCCAACTCAACCTGGCCGGAGTTTGCCGTGGCACGGTACGACGACGAGCCCGCCTTTTCGAGGCCGCCCGGGTTGGTGAAGTTGGCCAAAGCGATGCGACCAACAACAGCCTGTTGACCATTGCTGAAGGATCCCATCAGGGTTCCGTCATTGGCCATCGTGAAGGATTCCAGTGCGCCAGCAGCGCGGCCGTCCTGGCTCTCGAAGCCGACCGTGGTCATACCTGCATAACCTGTGAGCGCTGAGATATCGATGTCGATGCCGTCTGCGTCAAAAGGAGCAACCGGAGCAGTGGGTAGCGTCATCTTGCCATCGGTAAATTCCAGCTGTCCAATGGTGACTTCGGTGTTAGCGCTGTTGGTGTGTTTGACGTCCCAACCGGCTGCAGTGCGCTGGAATGTCAACGACAACGTCGATCTGGTTCCGTCAGCTGTATAGATCTCCACATCACGGACCAAACGATCGTTGACCGCTGCTTCCGAAGGCAGGTTCCCCGAGACTTCAGCCTCCGTTGTCGCTTTCGCTTCCGAAATCGCTTCGGGGGACAGATCAATGGGGCCAACGGGACCACCGACCGGGATCTGGCCGTTCGCAGCCATCCAACCCTGCAAAATCGCTCCGTCCGGGGAGACCAAGCGTCCGGTGGAATCCAACTCAAAGGCGCCGGCGCGGGTGTAAAGCTGTTCGCCGCCCTTGGTGGTGACGAAGAAGCCGTCGCCGGAGATCATCATGTCGGTGGCCTTGCCGGTGGCCTGCGAGGAGCCCTGGGTGAAGTTGGTGGAGATGCCGGCAACCTGCACGCCGAGGCCCACCTGAGCCGGGTTGGTGCCGCCGGCCTGGGCCTGCGGGCCGCCTGCGCCCTGGGTCATCTGGGACAGGGTGTCCTGGAACTGGACCGAGGAGGCCTTGAAGCCGGTGGTGTTGACGTTGGCGATGTTATTGCCAGTGACATCCAGCATGGTCTGGTGCGAGCGGAGACCGGAGATTCCGGAGTAGAGCGAGCGGAGCATGATCAGCGCCTTTCGGATCGTGGAACGGACGAGTGATTCAGTGACTGGGAAAATCTGTTGCTTGCAAAAGCGGCTTGAGGACACAACAAGTCAGGCGGCGCCCCCACTGGTCCCCGAGGCGTCGCTGCCGGAACCACCAGAGGAGGCAGCGGCGTCGTCAGCTCCGCCGGAGCCGGACTCCGCCGGCGCGGCGGCGTTGATCCCGGCGATCAGGTCCAGCGGGATCTCCTTGCCGTCCACGATGACCTGCGGGACCGGCCCTGCGTAGGACACCGAGGTGGCTGTGCCGGTGATCAGGGAGCCGTCCTGGCCGTAGTAGCTCACCTGCTGGCCCACCAGCGCCGCGGCTACACCGCGCATTTGTAGCGAGAAATTCTCTTCGCTGGTGGTGGTCATGGTGGCGATGCTCTCCATCATGGCCAGCTGGGTGGTCTGCGAGATCATCTGGTTGGTGTCCATCGGCGAGCTGGGGTCCTGGTTCTGCAGCTGGGTGACCAGCAGGTGCATGAACATCTCGCCGTCCATGGTCTGTTTCGGCGCGCGGACGGGTGGGGCCGTGTACGTCGGGGTGACTGTGCCAACGGGCGTGACTGAGTCGGTGGGCATGGTTCTCCTTGTCTCAGGCCAGCACGTCGAGGCTGGTCGAAATCCCGTAGGGACGTCTCAGGGCGGATGGATCGGTGGTGTCTTTGACAGCGCCGCTTCCGGGGGATGTTCCCGGTCGGCCGTCCTGGCCTTGCGAACGGCCGGAGGGCCTGCCATCAGGCCCGAACTGCAGGCCAGGGCGGTCATCGTTGGGCCGGTTCTGGTTGGACAAATCCAGGTTCGCGTTCATGCCGGTCGACGCAAGATCGCGCTTCAGGTCGGCCATGATGGCGCGCAGGGCTTCGCGGCCGGCCTCGTTCGGCGCGAACAGCTCCACCCGCACGCCCTCCCCCGTCACGTGGGCACGGACCGTGACCGGACCGAGGTTGTCCGGCGTGACGCTGATGGTCATCACGTGCTCGCCCGGCTTGGCCTGCGCCAGGGTGAACAGCGGTCTGGCCACCTGCGCGGTGAAGGGCAACTGCTGGTGTGCAGGCACGGGAGCTGGCGCCGAGGTAGGGGCCGTTGCCGCGGTCTGGGACACCGGGGCAGGTTGGGCGGACACCGGAACCGGGCCGTTGACCGGCAGCTGTTCGGCCTCGCCACGGGCACCGTTGACCGAAGCCGTGGCTGCGGCTGCGGCTGCGCTTGCCCCTTCGGTCGAAGCGAGCCCACCTTGGGTCGCGCTGCCCGGGAGCATTTGTCCGGGAAGTACGACGCCGGTGGGCAGCTGAGTAGCTGTGCTCGCCTGCGCTGGTGGTTGGGTCGGGGCAGCTTGCGCGAGCGAAGCAGCCGACTGGTTCTGCGTTGCTTCCCCTGTTCCAACCGCCGCCGCCACGACGGCTCCGGCCGCGGGTACGTTTCCGGCGACTACGGCGGCCTGGCCCGGAGCCCCCGCGAGTGTTCCGGTTGCAGACGTGGTTGGAGCCGCTGTTGCAGCGGCGCCAGCGGGGGGTCTGGTTGCAGACGCAGTGGGGACCTCGGTTACAGGAGCACCAGCGGGAGTTCCGGTTGCAGACGCAGTGGGGACCCCGGTTAGAGGAGCACCAGCGGTTGTTCCCGCGCCGGCCGTGTCCGCGGTCGCGGCCGCGGCAGGAGTGGGGCCTCCTGCGCCGGGCGCGGTGACGTTCTGCCCATGGACAAGGCGGACAGCAGGCTGATCACCGGGTACCGCAAGGCCAGTATGCGACGTAGTAGTGCTGGCCGCGGTTGTGGTGCCACCAGGTGCTCTTGCATCCCTTGCCGGAGCACCGACCGCGGCGGGCCAGCCACCGGTACTTTCGGTGACGGCTGCCGTGACGTTCACCGCATCACCGGGCGCAGTGGACTGCGAAGCGGCCGCGGCCTCGCCTTCTGCTGATGTTGCGGCACCGGCAGCGTCGTCCGCGGGCAGAGCTGGACCCGTAACCATAAGCCATGGGGCCGCTGCGCCGCTGGGTTGTGTAGCTGCACCTGTCCCAGCAGGAACTGCCGCGTCGCCGGAGGGAATCGCGTTGACCTCAGTCGCTGTCTTGCCATTGGCGTCAGGATGCGGCGTTGCGGCGCCGCCGGCGGCCGGACCTGGCCCCGCCTGACCGGCGTTGCCAGCGGCAGCCGCGGTGCCCCCGGTGGAGGCGGCGGCGTCGTGCTTTGAGGGCTTCGCGGAGTAAGCAGCACCCTGCTGGAGCGCGCCCTGCATCGCGGCGTCGAAGCCGGGGCCGGAGGAGCGCGAACCGGACCCGCTGCCACGGGACGGCGAAGCGGCGGCGGCGATGGGTAGGGAGTTCACGGGGAGGCTCATGCTCTCTGTCCTGTCGCCATGGCTGCCTGTGCGGTGGCCAGCAGGTCGGTCAATTGTCCGGAACCGGCGGAGCCCTGGCCGGAGAGCATGGAGGCGAGGCCACCGTTGCCGGTTTGGCCTGACAGCATGGCGCTGATGGCGCCGGCGGTGCCGATCTGGCCGCTGAGCATCGAGCCCAGTCCGGTGGAGGTGGAGAGCTGGGCGGCGCCGATCAGTTCGGTCAGCGCGCTTTGCTGGTCAGCGGTCAGTGCGCTTGAGCCGGCAGCAGCGCCGGTAGCAGCGCCACCAACACCGCCGGCGGCCTGGACCGTGGATTCATCGGGCAGGATGCGGCGGATGGCGGTGATGTTGGAGTCGTTCTCCCACGCGTCGCGAACCTGGATGGTGTCGCCGGGCTGCGGGGCATCGATGGCCTTGCCGTTGCCCAGGTAGATGGACACGTGGCCGCCGTCGAAGCTGAAGAGCAGGTCGCCGGGTTTGGCGTCGGCCATGGAGGCTACCGGGGTGCCTTCCTTCATCTGGTCCCAGGTGACGCGCGGCAGGTCGATGCCGATGTCGCGGAAGGCGTGCTGCACGAAGGAGGAGCAGTCCAGCCCGACGGAAGCATCGTTGCCGCCCCAGACGTAGGGCAGGCCCACGTACTTCTCGGTGGCAGCGATCAGTTCGGCGGCGGACCCGGTCGCCGCGGTTCCGGTCGCGGCCATGCCGGAGGCACCGCCGACCGTGGAGCTACGGGTCGCGGCGGTGAGCGCATCGGCAAACGTGCTTGCCGTGCTGCCGCCGGTGCTGCCGCTGCCGGACGTGCCCGAAGCGGCATCGGCCGCAACGGCCGGCTGGGTGAGCTGGGTGAGGGTGGACTGGATCTGCTGGATCCGTCCCATGGTGTCAGTCATGCTCATCGTCCGTCACCGCCCCGGGCGCCGATGGACAGCTCGTCCAGCACCAGCTGCTCGCGGCGGAGCTCCTCGACTGCCTCGGCCTCAACGTGCCGGGTTTCCAGCTTCTCCAGCCCCACGGACTGCTTGCGCACGGCGAGGAACTCCTGCTGCGCCTGCTGGGCCTCGTGCTGCCGGGTGCGGTCCAGGTTCTCCAGGTCGGCCAGCATGCTGCGCGAGGCGGACCGGGCGGCTGCCACGGCATGCAGCGTGGTGGCGTCCGAGACCTCGCTGATAATCTCGCCCAGCTCGTTCCGGGCGGCCACCACCCGGGCACCGGACTCGCGGGCGCGGTTGTTCGCGGCGGCAAGATGGCCGGCGGCCTGGTCCTGCTGGAGCTGGCGCAGCCGCAGCAGTCCGGCCAGGGGGAAGGATCGAGCCATCTCTACATACCTCCGAGGGTGCGGGTCAGGCGGTTCAGCTGATCCCAGGACTGGGCGGCGGGCGTCTGGTCGTCCATCCGCTGCTGCAGGAACAGGTTGATGTCGTCTTCGTGCTGCACGGCCGCATCAACCATCGGGTTGGACCCGGGTTGGTACGCGCCCACGTCCAGCAGGTCCTGCGCCGCTTTGCGGGCGGCCAGTACCTTGCGCAGGGCGGCGGCGGCGCGGGAGTTTTCCGGTGTATTGACCTTGGACGCCACGCGGGAGATCGAACCCAGCGGGTCCACCGACGGGTAGTGCCCGGAGACCGCGAGCTTGCGGTCCAGCACCACGTGCCCGTCCAGAATGGAGCGGGCGGAGTCGGCGATCGGTTCGTTGTGGTCGTCGCCGTCCACCAGCACCGTGTACATGCCGGTGACCGAGCCGGTCTCGGCCGTGCCGGCGCGTTCCAGCAGCCGGGCCAGTACGGAGAAGGTCGACGGCGGGTAGCCGCGGGTGGCCGGAGGCTCGCCGACGGAAAGCCCGATCTCGCGCTGGGCCATGGCCACGCGGGTGAGCGAGTCCATCATCAGCATCACGTCGGCGCCGCGGTCGCGGAAGGACTCGGCGATCCGGGTGGCGGTGAAGGCCGCACGCAGCCGCATCAGCGCGGGCTCGTCGGAGGTGGAGACCACCACAATGGAGCGCGCCAGGCCGGCCTCGCCCAGGTCATCCTCGAGGAACTCGCGGACTTCACGGCCGCGCTCCCCCACCAGCGCGATCACGGAGACCTCGGCGTCGGTGCCGCGGGCGATCATGGACAACAGCGAGGACTTGCCCACGCCCGAACCGGCGAACAGGCCCATGCGCTGGCCCTTGCCCACCGTGGTCAGCGTGTCCAGCACACGCACGCCCAGCTGCAGCGGGGTCTCGATCCGTGCCCGGTGCATGGCGGACGGGGTGTCGTTGTCCAGCGGCACCAGTTGATCGAAGACCAGCGGGCCCTTGCCGTCGATCGGCCGGCCCATGCCGTCCAGCACCCGGCCGAACAGCCCGGCGCCGGTGGGTACCAGCACCGGGACGCCCTTGGCCTTGGCCGGGGT
Source organism: Arthrobacter sulfonylureivorans (assembly GCF_022637435.1). NCBI lineage: Bacteria > Bacillati > Actinomycetota > Actinomycetes > Micrococcales > Micrococcaceae > Arthrobacter > Arthrobacter sulfonylureivorans. The sequence goes on along the minus strand of NZ_CP093326.1, from coordinate 1,112,261 downwards.
GCCGGTGTTGATCCCGGTGAGCCGGCCCAGCGGCATGCAGCGGATGCTGTCCCGGTTGGTGGCCACCACCTCGGCCTCCACGCCCTGGCCCTCACCGATCACCACCAGGTCGCCGATGGCGCAATCCAGGCCAATGATTTCGACCCCGAGGCCCACCACCGAGGACACCATCCCGTAGCGCTGGGGCGCGGCTGCGGACAGCGCGTCGGCGAACCGGTCGGCGCGCGGGCGCCAGGCCACGGCGGTCACTGCGGCACCTCCAGCAGTGCGGCCTTGGCGCGGGCCAGCGCCGTGCGGATCCGCGCGTCCAGGAAGCCGTCGGCGAATTCGGTGACCGCATCGCCTGGGGCCAGCGAAGAATCGGGGCTGAAACCAACGCCGGCCTGGCTGCGGGTTTCCGGCGCCAGCATGGTCAGGTCGGCCGGGTTCATCCGGACGGTGTGAACCCGGGAGGCATCCACCCCGGCCAGTGCCCGGGTGAGGGCCGAGCGCGCGGAGGCATGGCCGTCGGACAATTCATGGCCCAGGATGGCCTCGGCCAGCTCGATGGCTGCCGCGGCCAGCGTGTTCTGCGCGGCGGCCAGCACCGGTGCAGCGCGTTCTTCCAACGCACGCGTGGCAGCACCGAGCGCTGCCACCGCCTGCTGCACGCGGGCACGGCCGTCGGCCATCATGGCGGTGTGGTCCTGCTCCATGGCCAGCTGGCGTGCGCGCATCATCTCGGCGCCTTCGCGCATGCCGGCGGTGTAGCCTGCGGCGTGACCGCGGACCTTGGCCTGTTCGAACGCCCGCTCCTGCGCCTCGTCGTCGCTGCGCAGCTCGGTGTAGGCCACCTTGGAGAAGTTCTTCGCCCCGGTGTTCAGCTCCGGGAAGCTCAGCCTGGAAAACGTCGCGTCAGTAGACATATTCGTCTTCCTCCACGCCGCGTTGGACCGTGATGATGCCGCTGGCTTCCAGCTCGCGGATGGAACGCACGATGTCCGCGCGGGCCTCTTCGATCTGCGACATGCGCAGCGGGCCTGTGGCGTTGATCTCGTCGTCGAGAATGTCGCGGTTGCGCTCTGAGACGTTCTTGCGGATCAGTTCGGTGACCGGTTCGCTGGCGCCCTTCATGGCCACCGCCAGCACCGCGATCTCGATGCCGCGCAGCACTTGCTGCACGTCGCGCGGTTCCAGCTTGGTGATGTCTTCGAAGGTGAGCATCCGCGAGCGGACTTCCTCGGCCAGCTCCGGGTCGCGTTCGTCCAGCGCCTCCAGCAGGGCGCGTTCGGTGGCGACGTCGGCGCGGTTGATGATGTCCACCAGCGGCTGCACGCCGCCCACCACCTCCACCTGCTGGCGGGGCACGACGGCGCCGGCCCGCACCTTGAGCGTCTCGGCCACGATGGTCACGGCCTCCGGAGTGGCGGTGCCCATGGTGGCGATGCACTGGGCCACCTCGGCCCGGACCGACTCGTCCAGCCCGGCAATCACCGCGGAGGCCTGCTCCGGGCGCATGTGCGCCAGCACCAGGGCAATGGTCTGCGGGATCTCACCGCTGAGCAGCGTGACAAGCTGGCTGGGATCGGCCTCGTCCATGAACTCGAACGGCTTGCCGGCCAGGGAGGTGGCCAGCCGGTCCAGCACACCGGCAGCTTTCTCCGCGCCGAAGGAGGCCGCCAACAGTCCGGCGGCGAACTCCTTGCCGCCGCGGGGCCGGCGCCGGCCCTTGACCGTCATGTCGTGGAATTCCCTGAACGCCTCTTCGGCAACCACGGGATCCACATGGCCCATGCCCACCAGTTCGGCGGTAATCAGGTCGGCCTCAGCCTCGCTGAAGCGCTTCATCACCTCGGCGGCCCGGGCCTGTTCCATCTGCATCAGCACCACCGCCACCTTCTGGGTGCCGGTCAGGGCGGTCAATAGCTCACTCATGCGTTCTGCTTTTCATCCATCAAGGACCGCAGGAAGTCGGCGGTCTTGTCCGGTTCCTGGGCGGCCAGGGCGTCGATCTCCGCCCGCTTCCGGTTCATGTCCTTCTGTTCGTCGGAGAGTTCCGGCGGCCCGGTGAGTTCCAGTGCGGTGGTCAACGGTCCGGTGACGGGGATCGGTTCCGGCACAATCACGGGCTTCAACTGCAGTTCCTGCGGGGCCTCGATTTCCGGCTGGAAGTCCTGCAGCTCGCCCAGATCCACCGGCTCGCGGTTCTGGCGGCGCGACCAGCGGGCGTAGACCAGCAGGGCGATGATCACCAGCAGGACGATCCCCGCGGTGATGATGGCGGTGCGGATCAGCTCGGCCTGGCGCGCGGCTTCCTCCGCGGCCTGCGCGGCGGCCAAGGCCTCCGCGGCCGCTTGCGCGCCGGCGGTGTTGAACGGCACCAGTTCCACGGTGACCTCGTCGCCGCGCTCGGCGTTGATGCCGGCCGCGGTGGTGACCAGGCCCTCGATGTTGGCCAGGTTCAGTGCCCCGGCGGCGTCGGCATCCAGCGCCACGGAGACGGTCTGGCGGTTGATCGCGCCGGCCGGGATGGCCCGGGTCTCGGTGACCTTGTTCAGCGCGTTGTTCTTGGTCTCCGACTCGGACGTGAAGGTTCCGTCACCGGCTGCGTCGCCGGGGACGGCGATGTTGTCCGGGCCCAGCACCCCGGCCGCGCCGCCGCCGGATCCCTCGTACTCCTCGGTCTGCGTGGACTCATTCAAGGCGGGTGCGCCGTCCGGCGTCGTAAAGGTTTCTTCCACGCGTTCGGCGGACTCGTAGTTCATGTCCGCGGCCACCACTACGGAGGAATTGCCGGGCCCGACCACGCGGTCCAACATGGTCTGCACGGAGGCGCGGACTCGCTCTTCGTAGTCGGAGGCCTGCTTGTCTGCGGAACCGGTGGCGCCCACCCCGACGGCCGACAGCACGGTGCCGGCGGCGTCGATCACGGCCACGTTCTCCGGCTTCATCCCGTCGATGGACGCGGAGGTCAGGTGGACGATGGCTTGGACCTGGTCGGCGCCCAGCGTGGTCCGCTCGGTGTCCACGAAGACGGAGGCGGTGGGCTCGCCCTTCTCGGAGACGAACACCGTCTGCTCCGGGATGGCCAGCCGCACGGAGGCGGTCTTGACGCCGTCGAGCGCTTCAATGGTGTTGGCCAGTTCGCCTTCCAGCGCGCGCTTGTAGGTCACGGACTGCTGGAACTCGGAAGAGGTCACGCCCATGTCGTCCAGCAGCGAATACCCGCCGGTGGAGGAGCTTGGCATTCCCGCCGAGGCGGCCTTGAGCCGCTGGTCGTAGACGTTCTCCTCCGGGACCAGGATGGTGCCGCCGCCGTTGGTGAGTTCGTACGGGACCCCGTCGGTGCGCAGCTGCTCCACGATGGTGTTGGCGTCGGCGGCGGCCAGCCCGGAGAACAGCGGCGTGTAGGAGGGCTTGGACGCCCACGCCGTCAGGGCAGCGATGCCGAGGACGACGACGGCGATGCCGATGATCGCGATGGTGCGCTGCGCGACGGTGAACTCGCGGATGGTTTTACCCAACCGCGATAGCCAGGAGGAGACTGTGGCGGGCATTAGGCCTGCATCCTCATGATCTCGTTGAAGGCGTCAACGCCCTTGTTCCGGACCGCGGCCACCAGTTCCAGCGTCACCGCGGCGCGGGTGGAGGCCAGCGTCGCGTTGTGGATGTCGTTCAGGTCGCCGGTGACGGCCTGGATCGCCAGCTCGTTGGACGTCGACTGCAGCTGCTGCAGGTTGTCGACGGCACCGGTGAGCGAGGTGGCGAAGCCTACGCCGTTGGTTGACTGCGGGGCCTCGGCCGCGGGCAGGTAGCCGGTGCCGGTCACGCCCTGGATCGGCGGAATGGAAGAGAGCGGCATCAGTTGCGTCCAATCTGCAGGGCGGCCTCGTAGGTAGATTTGGCCCGGTCCACCACTGCCGCGTTGGCCTGGTAGCCGCGCTGGGCCATGATCAGGCTGCCCATCTGCTGGGAGAGGTCGATGTCCGGGTAGCGGACGTAACCGTTCTCGTCGGCCAGCGGGTGGTCCGGCTCATGCACCATGGTGCCTTCGGCGTCGCCGAACTCTGCCCCGGCCACATACACGCCGGAGACGCCCTGGCCTTCCTGCGCCACCACATAGCGGGCCTGGAACGCGGCGCCGTCGGTGCTGGTGGCGTTGTTGGCGTTGGCCAGGTTGTCGGAGACAGCGTCCAGCCACTTGCGGTGGACGGTCAGGCCGGTACCGGCGATTCCAATGGCGTCGAAAGTCATCAGTTGGTCCTCATCGCCGTGCGGACGCCGCTGAAGGGACTCTCCGCGGCACGGGCTGCGAACTGGTAGCGCAGCACAGTTTCAATGTTGGAAAGGGTCTCGGTATCCAGGTTGACGTTGCTACCGTCCAGCCGCGTGGGCTCCAGCGAGCGGTCCATGCTGGCGCTGGCGCTGCCGTCCCCGCGGGCCACCGACTTGGCCAGCGCTTCCTCGAACTGGACGCGCTGGGCGTGGTAGCCGGGGGTATTCACGTTCGCAATATTGTTGGCGATGGCACGCTGGCGCATGGCGAGGCCGTCCAGGGCGCTCTGCATGGCAGCACCCGTCACAGATTCGAACACAGCAAGACCCGTCTCACTACTGGCATGTGGTCGGCCGATCCATGGCCTGTTCGGTGAGCTATCCGTGCTCACTATCCAGCTATCGGCACGCAGACGGGAGTGCGTTAGGTAAATCTTGAGATTGGTTAACCGTTTACATCCAGGTAGACCGAACGGTCCGACGCGCCACGGCTGGGAACGGCATCCAGGAAGGCCATTTCCTGCCGGTTCTGCCGCATATCCGCGCGTAGTTCGCGGATCGCTTCCTGCTGTGTGGCTGCCAGTTTTGTGGCCCGCTCCACCAGTTCGTTCGGGATCGGCCCCAGCCCCTGCGGTGCCTTCCACAGCACGACGGCGGTGCGCCGGCTTGCGTCCGGCTCTTCACCCTCGCTCGCGGCTTCGGCAGCGGTTGCCAGCATCAGCTCCAGCTCATCGAGCACTTCGATCCAGCGGCGCAGGTCGCTGGCAGCGTTCTCGGTGACGTTCTCGGTGACGTTCTCCGTGTCGTTCGCCGGCATCTCAGGCGATGCCAAGTTCGCCGCCCATGCCGGCACCGCGGGTACCCTGTGCCGGGAGCTGCTCCGCTGCCTCGTGCCAAGCCTCCCGGAGCGGTTCCAGCAGCTCAATGCACTCGCGGGTCCGCGCGGCATCGCGGTGGATGTTCGCGTTCATCATCGCGTTCAGCGTGTAGGTGTAGAGCGCCTTCAGGCCCTCTCCCCCGTCCCACACATCGGTCTTCAGCGTGGACATCAGCTCGGACACAATGGCCTGCGCATGGATCAGGTTCTCTGACGCCACCGACCACTGCTGGGCCTGCTGTGCCGCCTCGGCCCGATTCAGGTCCAGCAGCAGCCGGTCGTACAGCATGGTCAGCAGCCGCGCCGGCGTGGCGGACATGATCGCGTCGCGCTGGAACTGGTTCCGCTTTGCCTGGGCTCCGAAGCCCGGCCCGTAGGTCAGTGTCATTTCTTCGTGCTCCCCCATGCCGGCAAGGTGGCGAGCTGCGAATTCAGCCAGTCGCCCTGCGATTGCAGGCTGTTCAGCGTTACTTCCAGCTGGGCCCACGTGCGCTCCAGCGTGGAGCGCCGGGAAGCCAGCCGCGTGTCCCAACTGGTCACCTGTTCGTTCAGGTTCTTGACCAGCGATTCCTGGCCTTGGATGCGCTTGGTGATCTGCCCGTCGTACTTATCCGATGCTTCCTTGGAGGCAGTCTCGACGCGGCCGGCGATCGTTTGGACCACCTTCTCGGCCCAGGCGGAATCTTCCTTCATCGCCTTGCCGAACTTCTCGGCATCAAATTCGATGGTGCCTTCTTTGGTGATGCTGATGCCGATTTCCGACGGCGACCGCCCATCGATCGGACTGATCGCTGCTTTTATCATGCGCTGCTCAATATCGCGCACGCTGCTGTCGCCGGTGAAGATCCCGCCCTTGGTCGTCGTCGACCCTGTGGACGTGGAAACGTTGACCGATGAGTTCTTAGAGATGAAGGCGAACAGCCCGGTCAAGCCATCTGCCAGAGCCTTGGCCTTCGCCGTCACTGCTTCGTCGTCGCGGGTGACGGTGATGGTGGATTTGTCACCGTTAGCCGCGTCAGCCCCCAAGGTAACGCTTACACCCGGAAGAAGATCGGTAAACGTGTTCGAGGACGAGGAGATGATCTGTTCGACGTTGGTTCCGGCCCAAAGCTTTACCTTCGCGTTTTTCGCAGTAGCGACGTCGTCAAACGTGAAGGACGCATCGTCGGTGGAAACGGTGAAGGCGTTTTCGACGCCGGATTCCTTTGCAGCGAACTGCAAGCGAAAATCGGGGTTGGCTGCATCTCCGACTGAGACTTTTGTTGCGGTGATGCCCTTTCCGGATTCGTTGATTTCTCTAACGATCTGGTCCCAGGTCTTGCCCTCAGTGTCCACAGTGACTTGGCCGTCTTTGAGCGCAATCGTCAGGACGGTCGCTGATTCAGGCCAGTCGCTAAGAAGGGCGGAAACTGTGACCTGTGCCTTCGCAAGTTCGACGACTTCAATATCGATCGCTCCAGCGGAAGCGCCTGGGGCAGTCGTCACTGAGACTTTCTCCGAGCTACTCTTGCCCGAGTAGATAGCGAGCGCGTTCGCCTTGCCTGTGTCAGCTGCGATTTTTCCTAGGTCGGAGATTCGCGTATTCAGGGCCTGAAGTGCGCTGACCAGCGTTTGGGTGCTGGAGACCTTGTTTTTCAGAAGGGCTTGCGGACGCGCTTCCAGCTGCATCAGCTGGTTAATCATGGTCGCGGTGTCCAAACCGCTGATCATTCCACCAATCGAAAACGCCACGCCAGTTCCTCCTGAAAGAAGCCTGTTTAGTAGAGCGAATGCCGACGCCCGGCAGCGAAGACTGTGAGGTCCAATTCATTCGCCTCGCTGCCGGGCCGCATTCAGCCGTTAGCTACCCGGTTTAGCCGAGGAGCTGCAGCACACCCTGGTTGATCTGGTTCGCCTGGGCCAGCATTGCGGTGCCGGCCTGGGACATGATCTGGTTCTTGGTGAACTTAGCCATTTCCGAAGCCATATCGGTGTCGCGGATCCGCGACTCCGATGCCGACAGGTTCTCGGCTGCAATGTTGAGGCTCTTGATCGTGGACTCGAAACGGTTCTGGATTGCACCCAGATCGGAACGAGCAGTTGAGACGTTCTTGATCTGGGTGTCGGCAGCACCAATTGCCGCGAGACGGGTAGTCGCGTCGGTCGTTACATCGATCAGGAGCACTGCATCGGCTACGGCCTTGACATCAGCACCATTGAGATCAACGTCAATTTGGTCCGCGGCGGCAACGTTTCCGGCTCCAACCTGGAAAGTCAGGACGCCTGCAACCCCAGCAGACTTATCCAGGAGCTTGGTGCCATTGAAGTTCGTCGATGCGCTGATCCTGGTCAATTCATCACCAAGAGCCGTGATTTCGGTCTGAATTGCCGTGCGTGCGTCAGCGTTGTTCGAATCATTACCTGCCTGAACAGACAGATCCCGAACTCGCTGCAGGATGGAGTGGACCTCGGTGAGAGCACCTTCAGCGGTCTGGATGACCGAGATGCCGTCCTGGGCATTGCGGGCAGCAACGGTCAGGCCGCCGATCTGCGCGCGCAAGCCCTCGGAGATGGACAGGCCGGCTGCGTCATCGGCAGCGCGGTTGATGCGCAGGCCGGTGGAGAGCTTCTCCAAGGACTTGGAGATGTCGTTCTGGGTGTTAGACAGGTTGCGGTACGAGTTCAGGGCCGCAACGTTGGTGTTAATGGCGAAAGCCATGATGAAACTCCTCCATGAGATGGTACAAATTCACCGGCCCGTCCATGGGCTGGCAACTGTAGCTATCGGAGGAAGTTCGGGGTTGGTTAGGAGATTTCTAAAAATATTCCAGATCTCCACGCGGCGCTGGCGCGCCTTGGTCGATCAACGGCGGAATAAGCGCCTCTAGTCGATCTACGACTGACTTAAGCCTGCGCTGTTTGGTGCTGGCGCGTGAAGCGAGTGATGCCGCCGACCGTCTGGTCGGCCAGGGCCGTCAGGTACGCGTTCCTGCGGGAGGGAGCAATCCGCGACTCGGGCACATAGGAGGCACCGCCGTCGTCGGAATAGTGGGTGTGGAGGCCGTCGCGGAGCAGGCGGATGGCTTCGGAGCGCTGCTGGGAGACGGCCGAGTGAGTGGCACCGACCTCTTCGGCGATCTCCTTGACGGACCGGTCCTCGAAGTAGATCTGCTCTACGATGTAGCGCATTTTCGGGGGAAGGTTGTGCACTGCAGCTTTGAGGAAGGTGAGACGTTCCTCAGTGAGCAGGGAGCCCTCGGGGGACGCGGTTTCGGAAACCAGGAGCTCGGCCGTGGTGTCATCTAGCGCGGAGACCGTCCGGGATGCGTCGTCCAGGGCCGCCTCGGCCGTCTCGCGATCCACCCCAAGGGCGGCAGCAACTTCGTCGACGCTCGGGTAGCGGCCCAGCTCTGCGGTCAGGGTTTCGCGGACGGACAGAGTTTCCTTGATGCGCTTGCGTACGGAGCGGGGGGCCCAGTCGATGGCCCGCATCTCGTCCGCGAAGGCGCCGATGATCCGCCGTCGGGCGAAGGCTCCGAAGGGGACCCCAAGGGTTGGGTCGAAGGCATCAGCTGCGGTGATGAGGGCGACGGAGCCGGCAGAGGCGAGATCGTCGCGGGAAAGATGAGTGGCTTTAGCACACACTTCGGAGACCAGATATCCGACGAGCGGGAGGTTTTCAACCACCAGCGCATTACGGTCAGCACGTTCCACTGACATGTCCCCCCTCCGTGCCAAGATGCATGGATGGATCGCTTCATTGAGACTCCGAGGGGTGCGGCCTCGGAAGAACGATTCATCTCTTGGTGAAACCTACCATCAAATGCTTCTAACGGACAGGGTTTTTGGGCCGATAGATAGGAATGTAGCCGTGCCGTTACTTTCAGTTCATCCAGTGACGGCCTTTTGACGCGGAACGTGGGGGCGTTTCCGCAGAATCAACCAGGGGAGGTGCCTGACATGGGAGCCCATGAACTGTCCGCCATGCTGTGGCACGAACGCGAACTTCTTGAACTGTTGGTCTTCAAGCTCGAAGTGGAGCAACTGCTCCTGACCGCCGGCAAGTCCCGCTGGCTGCAGCACGCCACTCGCGAGGTGGAACAGGTGCTGGAGCGGCTGCGCGACGCCGGTCTGGCCCGGACGGTAGAGGTGGCCCTACTAGCCCGCGAATGGGGCACCCAGGAAGGTGCCACGCTGCGCGAGCTGACCGACCAGGCTCCGGAAGGACCCTGGGGCGAAATCTTCAAGGGCCATCTGCAGGCACTAACCCAGCTGACCCTGCAGATCCGCGAGCTACGCGACGTGAACGAGAAGTTTCTCCGTGCCGCTGCCCGTTCCACGCAGGAAACGCTGGCCAATTTCAATCCCGACGCCGGCACCTACGACTCCCACGGAACGGCCGGAGTATCCGGTGACCGTTCCCAGCTGTTCGACACAACGATCTGAGGTTTTCGCAGTGAGCACCTTCAGCGGCCTGAACACCGCTTACACCGGTCTGGTGGCCGCCCGCCAGGGCTTAAACGTCGTGGGCCAGAACATCGCCAATGCCAACACCGAGGGCTACACCCGCCAGCGGGTCAGCACGTCATCGATCGGCGCGCTGGAACGCACCGGCCTACTGACCGGCGGAGTGCAGATTGGTCAGGGCGTATCGGTTGACGCGATCGCCCGGCTGGGCGACATGCACCTGGACACACGCGTGCGATTCTCCGCCGGCGTTGCTGGATATTCTGCCGCGCGCGCGAACGCGATGTCCGATCTGGAAGCTTCGCTCCGCGAACCCGGCAAGAATGGCATCTCCGCCCAGCTCCAGGACTTCTGGGCATCGTGGCAGGATCTGTCCAACAGGCCGAACGATCCTGCAGCCGGCGGTGTGGTGCTGGAGGAAGCGAACATCCTGGCCAACATGATTAGACGCGGTTACCAGGAAGTGCGTGAGCAGTTCTCCCGTGTGCGCTCCAATGTGGACACTATGGCCGCAGAGGTCAACGGCACCGCCTCGCAGGTAGCTAGCCTGAACGAGAAGATCCGGTTCGCTGTGGCCAACGGCGGCTCTGCCAACGAGCTGATGGACCACCGCAACTTGCTGACCGAGCGATTGGCTGCCCTCACCGGTGCCACTGTTCGCCAAGGTAGCGACGGGCAGGTCGACGTCCTCATCGGTGGGAACGCGCTCGTCACCGGTTCCAGCGCTCACAGGGTCAGGATTGACGGCGATACGGATATCTCTGGTATCGACGGCGTGAAGATGATGTGGGAAACACGTGATGCCCCGATGGTGCTCGATGGCGGCGAGATAGCCGGCGCACTGTCCATGTTGGGAGCTGGCCCTGGGGTTGGCCCCTTGCGCCAGGCAGCGGATAGTTACAACGGATTCGCCAGAGGCTTGGCAGAAGCAGTCAATGGGGTCCACGCTGCTGGCTTCACTCGAACCGGGGCTGGCGCCGGTGACTTTTTTGAGTACGACTCGGCTAATGCAGCACAGTCCCTGAACGTCTTGGTTGCCTCCTCCGACAAGCTCGCTACGGCTGGGGCAGCGGGAAGTCCTTTGGACGGTTCTCACGCCGACAAGATCTCACAACTGGCCCACGACCCGGACGTATCCCCCGATCGCCATTGGGAGCAAATCGTCACGAAAATAGGCGTCCAAGCCAAGACTGAACTGCAGCAGGCCAATCTGGCTGACATCGCGTCGCAGTCGGCGAAATCCCTGCAAATTTCGAACGCATCAGTAGATCTGGACGAAGAAAACGTAAACCTGCTGTCCTACCAGCACGCCTACCAAGGCGCGGCGCGAGTAATGACGGCGATTGATGAAATGCTCGACACGTTGATCAACCGCACCGGATTGGTTGGGAGATAGTCCATGATTTCGCGAGTCACTAACCAAACGATGAGCAGCTTTGCGCAGCGCAATCTGCAAGACAACATGGCACGTATTGCCAAGCTGCAGGAACTGGCAGCCGGCGAGTCGCTGATTACCCGCCCGTCGGACGACCCGACCGGTACGGCGGACTCCATGCGCACTCGGGCAGATATTCGGGCCAACGAACAGTACAAACGCAACATCGACGATGCAAACGGCTGGCTTACTACGGCCGATTCAGCCTTGGGAACGGTCACCGGTCTGTTGAACAAGGCCCGCGATCTCACTATCCAGGCCTCAAACGGCTCCCTCACGCCAACGGCACGAGAAGCAATCGCTCTGGAGCTCGACAGCATCAAGTCAAGCCTTCTGGATGCGTCGAAAACCCAGTATCTGGGCCGAAGCGTTTTTGCAGGCAATTCAGACGGAAAAGTCTTCGACTATACGGACGTAGCGCCCTACAAATTTGATGGCCCGGATTCCACCGTGGATCGGCGTATCGGAGCGAACCTCACTGTGCGTGTGGACGCAGACGGCGCCTCGGTCTTCGGTGAGGATGGGACCGACGTGAATGGTAATCCGACCACATCGGTCTTCGCTCTCCTGGAGTCCATGTCAGCAGATCTTCGCTCCGGCGTGGATGTCAGCGATCGACTGAATGCCATCGATGCCAAGCTGAACACTGTGATCAATGCCCGCGCCGAGGTCGGTACCCGCCATGCACAGATCCTGAAAGCCCAGGAGACGAACTTGGACGAAGCTGTTTCGCTGGAAGCCCGCCGCTCCGGGATCGAGGATCCGGACTTGGGCAAGGTGGTGCTGGACCTGAAGATGCAGGAGGTGGCTTACCAGGCAGCCCTGCAGGTCACGGCGCGTGTGCTGCAGCCGACGCTGATGGACTTCCTGCGGTGAGCGCCTCGCTGACCTTCGTCGCTCCTCCCCCGGGTCTGGCTCCGCTGGTGAACTTCACCTTGGACGAGATCGATGGTGCGGCCGGCCTGTACTCCTTGCAACCAGTGGCCGAACCAGCCAAGCGCCTGTTCGTGCTAGACGCGGCGACCTACCTGAACCAATACACGCCCGTGATTTCCGACGACGACCGGGCAGCCCTGGACCTCAACGCCTCCGAGGACGCCATGGTGCTGGTGGTAGCCAACCCAGGCGAATCCGGGACCACCGTAAACTTGATGGCTCCGATCGTCGTCAACGTCCACACCGGCGTCAGCGCCCAGGTCATCCTAGAGGGCCAGGACTGGCCGCTTCGCGCCGAATTGACACCGCAGGCGGCCTAGCAGCACTTCGCTCGACGGCTGGCTATCTGCATAGTGGTGGGAGAAGTCAGACGTCTAAAACCATTGTGTTTAATGCATTTGCCATGCAAGATTTAGCCAGCAGGGTCCAATGGACCTGCTGGGGGATCCGGGATCACACCGGTTGAATGGCTTCCGGCGGCTCATGGGGGAACCGCCGGAAGCAATCCACCTCACCCCTCGTCAGGGTCCGAGCGCTTGGCCCTGGTTTGCTCAGCGCGGCGCAGCAGTTCGCCACCGTCCGGATAGAGCACTTCTTCCAGCACCAACGGATGCGGCGGGGCCAACTTGGTCTGCGAATCGCGGACCTTCGCCAGCATCCGGTCACGCAGCCACTCTGCCGACTGCTCACCGCTGCCGACCATCAGCGACGCGCCAATCAGCGAACGTACCATGTTGTGGCAGAAGGCATCAGCCTGAACGGTGGCAATGACCACGCCGTCGGCATCACGGGTGAATTCAAACTTCTGCAACTCACGAATGGTGGTGGCGCCTTCGCGCGGTTTGCAGAACGCCAAGAAGTCACCGATGCCCAGGAGTTTGGCGGCGGCCTCGTTCAGCAGGTCGACGCCGAGAGCGTGTTTGTGCCAGAGCGTGGTGTTGCGGAACAACGGATCCCATAGCTCGGCGTCGTCCGCGATGCGGTAGCTGTAGCGGCGCCACAAGGCTGAGAACCGGGCGTCGAATCCTGCCGGTGCGATGACAGCCCGCCTGACCTCGATGGCCCCGGCGAGGTCCCGATAGGGCACCGGTGCGCCGACGCGGCCGCCAAGCACCTTGGCCAGCACGCCGCGTAGCCGTCGAACCAAGGCATGTCCGGGGTCCACCTCCTGCCCTCGTGCGAGTCCGTGCCACTCCTTTGCTTCCAGGTCGAAATGCACCACCTGACCTCGGGCATGCACGCCGGCGTCGGTGCGGCCGGCAACGGTGAGCCGGACCGGCCGTCGGATCATTATCTCCAGCGCTTCCTCGAGAGCGCCTTGGACGGTCAGCCTGCCGGGCTGCACAGCCCATCCGCTGAAGGGACCGCCGTCGTACGCCACGTCCATCCGGACGCGCACAAGATCGCCGCCCCGGTCAGGGACGGCGGAGGTGTTCAGTTGCATGGGGTTAATGCTACCGGGAGCCCGTTAGCAGTATTCGGAAGCTGCCGGACACCCGGATGAGTTGCAGGCAGCCGCCACACCGCTCCCCCAAGCCGAGCATCGCCGTCGTTGTTTGAAATTTCTTGGGTACGCAGAAGCCCGCCGCTCCCCTAAGGGAACAGCGGGCTTCAGACAGCGAAAGTGAAGAACTACTTCTTCTCTTCGGTGGCTTCCTCAGCGGACTCGGCCGACGGAGCGGACTCCGCGGAATCAGCCGACTCGGCGGAATCGCCGGACTGTGCGGACTCGGGCGACTCAGCAGACTCGGCCGAAGCGGTCTCTTCCTCGACCGGGGCCGGGGCAGCCTTGGCGGTGGCCTTCTCGGCCTCGTTCACCACGGCCTGCTTCGGGGAAACGGGCTCCAGCACCAGTTCGATGACTGCCATGGGGGCGTTGTCGCCCTTGCGGTTGCCGATCTTGGTGATGCGGGTGTAGCCGCCGTCGCGGGCGGACATGACCGGAGCGATGTCGGTGAACAGCTCGTGCACGATGCCCTTGTTGCTGATTACGGCCAGCACGCGGCGGCGCGAGGACAGGTCTCCGCGCTTGGCGAAGGTGATCAGGCGCTCTGCGAACGGGCGCAGGCGCTTGGCCTTGGTGACCGTGGTGGTGATCCGCTTGTGCTCGAAGAGAGCGGCAGACAGGTTGGCGAGCATCAGGCGCTCGTGGGCAGGACCGCCTCCGAGGCGCGGACCCTTAGCGGGGGTAGGCATTATGTTTTCTCCTCAATGGTGCCGCTGTGCGCTCCCGAGCGCCAAGGCGGCAGAATTCTTGCGATTTAGAGTTCGTCCTCGAAGGTTTCGTCCTCGTCGATGGCAGCCGCGCGGGCAGCCAGATCGAACCCAGGAGGCGAATCCTTCAGCGACAGACCCAGTTCCACCAGCTTTGCCTTGACCTCGTCGATGGACTTGGCACCGAAGTTGCGGATGTCCATCAGGTCGGCCTCGGAGCGGGCAACGAGTTCACCCACGGAGTGGATGCCCTCACGCTTAAGGCAGTTGTAGGAACGGACCGTCAGCTCCAGGTCCTCGATCGGCAGGGCCATGTCGGCAGCCAGGGCGGCGTCCGTGGGGCTCGGGCCAATCTCGATGCCTTCGGCGGCGGTGTTCAGCTCGCGGGCCAGGCCGAACAGTTCAACCAGGGTGGTTCCGGCAGAGGCGACGGCGTCGCGCGGTGCAATGGAGTCCTTGGTTTCGACGTCGACAATCAGGCGGTCGAAGTCGGTGCGCTGCTCAACACGGGTTGCCTCAACCTTGAAGGTCACCTTCAGCACCGGCGAGTAGATGGAGTCAACCGGGATACGGCCGATCTCCTGGTCGCCGGACTTGTTCTGGGCTGCCGACACGTAGCCACGGCCGCGTTCGATGGTCAGTTCGAGTTCGAACTTGCCCTTCTCGTTCAGCGTGGCGATGTGCAGGTCCGGGTTGTGGAATTCCACGCCGGCCGGCGGAGCAATGTCTGCAGCGGTGACGACGCCGGGTCCCTGCTTGCGCAGGTAGGCAACCACGGGCTCGTCGTGCTCGGAGGAGACGGCCAGGTTCTTGATGTTCAGGATGATCTCGGTGACATCTTCCTTCACACCCGGCACGGTGGTGAACTCATGCAGCACGCCGTCGATGCGGATGCTGGTTACGGCAGCACCCGGGATCGAGGACAGCAGCGTGCGGCGGAGAGAGTTTCCGAGGGTGTAGCCAAAGCCCGGCTCCAACGGTTCGATGACGAACCGGGAACGGTTATCGGCCACTACTTCTTCAGTAAGGGTGGGGCGCTGTGCAATGAGCACTTAGTTTCCTTTCAGCGAGCATCCGCTATATGACGCAGCACGAATTGGTGGAAATGGGCGGCTGGTCAGCCTCCAGCGTGGAACTTTCGGCCGCCGACAGGATCTCCCGCAAACGTGGGAGGACTCTGTGCGGCGGCCAAAAGTATCCTTGGGCTGATTAGACGCGGCGGCGCTTCGGCGGACGGCATCCGTTGTGGGCGCTGGGGGTGACGTCCGAGATGGAGCCAACCTCGAGGCCAGCGGCCTGCAGCGAACGGATGGCGGTCTCGCGTCCCGACCCCGGGCCCTTCACGAAGACGTCGACCTTCTTCAGGCCGTGCTCCTGGGCGCGCTTGGCAGCCGATTCGGCGGCCATCTGCGCGGCGAACGGAGTGGACTTGCGGGAGCCCTTGAAGCCCACCTCGCCGGCCGAGGCCCACGAGATGACGGCACCGGACGGGTCCGTGATGGACACGATGGTGTTGTTGAAGGTGCTCTTGATGTGCGCCTGGCCCAGCGCGATGTTCTTTTTGTCCTTGCGACGCGGCTTGCGGACCGCTCCACGAGTCTTGGGGGGCATTTCTTCTCCTACAAAGTTGGTTGGTAGCTAGCTGACCGGCTGGGAATCAGCGGGTCTTCTTCTTACCGGCGACGGTACGCTTCGGGCCCTTGCGGGTACGGGCGTTGGTCTTGGTGCGCTGTCCGCGGACGGGCAGGCCGCGGCGGTGGCGGATGCCTTCGTAGCTGCCGATTTCAACCTTGCGGCGGATGTCGGCTGCAACTTCGCGGCGGAGGTCGCCTTCAACCTTGTAGTTGCCCTCGATGAAGTCACGCAGCTGAACGAGCTCAGCGTCGGTGAGGTCCTTGACGCGGGTGTCCGGGCTGATACCGGTCTCCGCGATAACCTGCTCTGCACGGGTCTTGCCCACGCCGTAGATGTAAGTCAGGGCGATAATTACCCGCTTTTCGCGGGGAATATCTACGCCAGCGAGACGAGCCATATTGGCGGTTCTCCTTGTTGTATCCGGAGGTCTGAAGCAGCACATCCCCGTTGTGCGGGTCCCCGGCCTCCGTGCCGGGGGTATGCAGGTTGCCCTGCTGCGCTGCCTTTATTGAGTTACTACGCGTGGGCGTGCGGCCCCTGCTAAAGCAGGAGTCTTAGCCCTGGCGCTGCTTGTGGCGCGGGTTCTCGCAGATCACGATGACGTTGCCCTTGCGACGAATCACCTGGCACTTGTCACAAATCCGCTTGACGCTCGGCTGGACCTTCATGGTTTTCCTTTGCGTTGTTAGCTGATGCTGTTGTAACTACTTACGTTCCCCGCGGTTGCCCGCGGCATAAGTCTTTACTTGTAGCGGTAGACGATACGGCCCCGTGAGAGGTCGTACGGGCTGAGTTCCACCACAACGCGGTCCTCGGGGAGGATCCTGATGTAGTGCTGACGCATCTTTCCTGAGATATGAGCCAGCACAACGTGCCCGTTGGTCAACTCAACGCGGAACATCGCATTGGGCAGAGCCTCCTGCACAGTGCCTTCAATCTCAATGACACCGTCTTTCTTAGCCATATCCTCCGCTAACGTCAGTAACCATCGCTGACGCGGTGGCTAGTTTTTGGGTTTTGCTTGCCGCTACACCCACTGACGCCGTACGAAACCAAACGGCTTTCGCGGGCGCCATGCACCCGAAGATGGGCATGAAAGTAGAGACAACCAACAGACAACTGTACTCCGGATGCGGGATTAAGTTAAATCCGGATAACGGTTGGGCAGCGGCCCCGCGCTGCCCAGCGCAATGCCCCGTGTGATGCCGCGGCGCAACGCCTCAGTCCGGGTACGGGTACTTTTCCAGTACGACGCCGGAGCCCTCCACCCGTTCGGCGCTCACCACCGCGTCCCTGATGGCAGCGGTGACCGCCTCCGCGGCGAGCACGTGCAGTTCCGCCCGGGCATCCATCGGACCTTTCTGGACCAAGGGCTGCGCTCCGGTGGCCAGGGTGAAGACCACATCTCCGTCCATCAGCGTGTGCGACGGGCTCAGCGCCCGGGCCAGCCCGGCGTGCGCGGCGGAGGCGGCCCGTTTGGCTTGGGCCGGATCCAGCACCGCGTTGGTGGCGACCACACAGAGGGTGGTGTTCAGCGGGGCGGCCGACGTTCCAAACCCCGGTGGCGGGCCAGCGGCAGCGTCCTCCCCCGGAGGTCCACCAGCGGCGCCGTCCTCCCCCGGTGGTCGACCAGGGCGCGCAGCGCCCGTGTGGAGACCTTCCGCCCCACTTCCCGCGCCGTGGAACGGCATGCCGACGGCGTTCACCACCGCCAGCGCGCCAACCACCACGCCGTCGTTCGCGCCGCTCATCCGCAGCGAGGCGGTCCCCACACCCCCCTTGTACTGCTGGAAGCCCATGGCCGCACCGGTGCCGGCGCCGACGTTGCCGCGCTGCACCGCGCCGAAGTCTTGCATCGCGCCCGCGGATGCAGCGGCGTCGTACCCCATCTGCTCATCAGGGCGGGCCGTGATGTCCCCGCCCCGGCCCAGGTCATAGATGGCTGCCGCCGGGACAATCGGCACCACGGCGTTCGCCGTGCGGTAACCGAGTCCTTGTTCCTCCAGCCAGCGCTGTGCCCCGTGTGCGGCGATCAGCCCGAAGGCGCTTCCGCCGGCCAGCACCACCGCGTCCACGGTCGGCACCAGGGTGGTGGGGTCCAGGGCGTCGGTTTCGTGCGTGGCCGGCCCTCCGCCGCGCACGTCCACGGCGCCCACGGTGCCAGGCGGCGGCAGCACCACGGTGACGCCGGTGAGCCAACCGTCGCCGGTCTTTTGGACCTGGCCCACGCGGATGCCGGGCACATCGGTGATGGAAGAAGCCATGGCCTCATCCTCACCCGGCAGCTGCGCCGGAGCAAGGATGGGGCCATTCAGTGAGTTGGCCCGGCGGGCACCCGGGTGTTGCCGGGCGGCCCATCCGGCGCGGACCGCCCGGCGGCATCATGGCCTGTTCCGCCGCCGGCGCCGGAGCAACGCGGCCGCGCCGATGCCGGCGAAGGAGGCGGTCAGCACGCCAATGACCGCCGTCAGGAGGACCCGCAACCCGCCCGGCTGCGTCTCATCCCCAGCGCCGGAGACGAGGGTGAAGCCAGCGTTCACCGCCGGGAGCAGAACCGTTGCGAAGAGCGCGGCAACGACCACCACCAGCACCACCGCTTTCCCATCGATGCGCTTCGGATTCCGGCTCATGCAGTCTCTCCTCTGGTTCTTCCCAATTCGTCTTTTACTGTCGGCGGAGGGCCGCGGGGGTCAGCCGGCGCCGAGCGCCGTCAGGCCCCGGTGTCCAACGTCCACGCAAGCGCCCACGAACAGTATGACTACGTAGGCGCTGACCGGCACCAGCAACGCCCATTCGCGCACGGACCCGGCATTTCCCAGCAGCGGCAGCGCGAAATAGCCGTTCCGCCGCCAGATGGTGTTCAGCAGCGGGACACGGCGCCAGACCTTGGGCGGCTTGATGCGTAGGGGCCAGAGCAGATTCACTCCCCCGGTGGTCAGCATGTCGCCGAGCACATGCATGACCACGCCGATGCCCATGGCCAGCGGGAACCAGTTCTGATGTTCCGGGGCGTACAGGGCGATGAACGCGGCCACCGACACGCCCACGGCCCACGGAATCTTCTGCAGCCCGTCGGGCAGGAACTTGAGGGCTTTGGCCGCGAAGGCAACCAGCAGCACGCACAAGATGCCCGCACCCGGATAAACCGTGCCGAACCATTCGGTCTCCACCGTCCAGAGCCCGGCAACCCACGCCGTGGCCACGAAGGCCACCAAGCCGATCAGCGAGTGGGTGCCTCGGCGATGTCCGCCGGCCAGCGCCCCCACGCCGGCGCAGACCGAGTTGGAGAGCGGGGGCAGCGAGTGGGCGATGGTGGCGTTGTGGTGGTCTGCGTCCGGCACCAGCGCGGCGCCTGCGGTCACCATGGCTCCGGTGATCAGGCCCAGCGGCCCGACGTCCAGCAGTCCCCAGCCCAAGGTGAGGCTCTGCTCGCCCCAGCCCATCGGCGTCGTAATGGCATCCAACGGCACGTGCACCTGGCTGGTGAGGGCGATCCAGGCGGCGGCGCCGGAGAGGGCGTGGTGGGATCCCATCATGGTGCGGGACATCCTTTCGGGGAATTTCATTAAACGCCCGAAGGCCGGTCCGGCTGGACGATCTATCCAGCGGGACCGGCCTTCGGGCGATGAAGTCGGGCCGGGCAGCCGGCAGCTAGTCCAGCGGCACCGGGGTAACGCCCAGCGGAGCCAGCCGTGCCGCTCCCCCGTCTTCGGCCGTCAAGACCCAAATGCCGCCGTCATGCACGGCCACGGTGTGCTCCCACTGGCAGGAACGCGAGCCGTCCGTGGTCACCACGGTCCAGTCGTCGTCCAGCACCTTGGTCTCGATGTCCCCGCGGACCAGCATTGGTTCGATGGCCAGGCACAGCCCGGGGCGGATCTTCGCCCCGCGGTGGTTGGTCCGGTAGTTCAGCACGTCCGGGGCTTGGTGCATGGCGGTGCCGATGCCGTGGCCAACGTAGTCCTCCAGGATGCCCAGCGGCTTGCCGGGCACGGAGGACACGTAGTCATCGATGGCGTTGCCGATGTCGCCCACGCGATGGCCGTTGGCCAGGGCGGCGATACCCCGCCACATGGCTTCCTCGGTGACATCGGAGAGCCGCTGGTCTTCCGGATCGGCGGTGCCCACGATCACGCCGCGTGCGGAGTCGCCGTGCCAGCCGTCCACGCTGCAGCCGCCGTCGACCGAGATGATGTCTCCGTCCTGGAGCACCTTGCTTCCGGGGATGCCGTGGACCACTTCCTCGTTGACGGAAACGCAGACCGTGGCCGGGAAGCCGTGGTACCCCTTGAAGTTGCTCTTGGCGCCGGCTTCGTCCAGCACCGCTTCGAAGGCCGCGTCCACGTCCGCCGTGGTGGCGCCGGGGACGGCAGCGGCAACCGCGGCGTCAAGGGCGCGGCTGACCACCAGACCGGCGGTGCGCATTTTGCGGATCTGGTCATTGGTCTTGTATTCGATGCTGGGCTGGCGGAACGCCATGGGCTGTCTCTGACTCTCTGGGGTGTTAGGCCGTGACGGACTTGAGCGCGTTCATGATCCGCTCGGTGACCTCGTCGATGTCGCCGATGCCGTCAACGGTGGCCACAATGCCGCGCTCCGCGTAGCGGTTCACGACGACGGCGGTCTCCTCGTGGTACAGGGCCAGCCGGCGCCGGATCACTGTCTCGTTGTCGTCGCTGCGGCCTTCCTGCGCGGCGCGGCCGAGCAGGCGCTGGACCAGTTCCTCGTCGTCGGCGGTCAGCTGCAGGACGATGTCCAGCTGTGTGCCGGCCTCGGCGAGGATGTTGTCCAGTTCGTCCACCTGGCCGCTGGTGCGGGGGTAGCCGTCCAGCAGGAAGCCGTCGGCGGCGTCCGGCTGCTTCAACCGGTCGCGCACCATGTTGTTGGTGACGCTGTCCGGCACGAACTCGCCCTTGTCGATGTACTTCTTGGCTTCGATGCCTAGCGGCGTCTCTTCCTTCACGTTGGCGCGGAAGATGTCTCCGGTGGAGATCGCGACGATGCCCAACCGGTCGGAAATGCGGGAGGCCTGGGTGCCCTTGCCGGATCCGGGCGGGCCGATAATGAGCATTTGTGTCATCGCAGAAGTCCTTCGTAGTGGCGTTGCTGTAGTTGTGCGTTGATTTGTTTGACGGTCTCCAATCCCACACCAACCATGATGAGGATGGAAACGCCGCCGAACGGGAAGTTCTGGTTAGCGTTGATGAGCACCAGCGCGATCAGCGGGATCAGCGAGATGATGCCCAGGTAGAGCGCACCGGGCAGCGTGATCCTGGCCAGCACGTACTGCAGGTACTCCGCGGTCGGGCGGCCGGCCCGGATGCCCGGGATGAAGCCGCCGTACTTCTTCATATTCTCCGCGACTTCCTCTGGGTTGAAGGTGATGGCCACGTAGAAGTAGGTGAAGAAGACGATCAGGGAGAAGTAGACCGCCATGTAGAACGGCGAGTCCCCGCTGACCAGGTACGTGTTGATCCAGTTGACCCACTCCGGCGGCGCGGTGGTGCCGTCGGTCGGCGTGTTGAACTGCGCGATCAGGGACGGCAGGTACAGCATCGACGACGCGAAGATCACCGGGATGACGCCGGCCATGTTGACCTTGATCGGAATGTAGGTGCTGGTACCGCCGACGGTGCGGCGTCCCACCATGCGCTTGGCATACTGCACCGGGATCCGGCGCTGCGACTGTTCCACGAAGACCACCGCAGCCACGGTCAGCAGGCCGACCAACAGCACGCCGAGGAAGACGTTCACACCCTGGGTGTTCCAGATCTCGCCCAGCGAGCTCGGGAAACCGGCGGCGATCGAGATGAAGATCAGCAAGGACATGCCGTTGCCGACACCCTTCTCGGTGATCAGCTCGCCCATCCACATGATCAGGCCGGTGCCCGCGGTCAGTGTCAAGATGATCAGGCTGATCACGACCAGGTTGTCTTCGGGGATGATCGGAACCGGGCAGTTGCCCAGCAGAGCCCCGCTCCGCGCCAGCGACACCAGCGTCGTGGCGTTGAGCAGGCCCAGGGCGATTGTCAGGTAACGGGTGTACTGCGTCAGTTTGGACTGGCCCTGTGGACCTTCCTGGTGCAGTTCCTGGAACCGCGGGATGACCACGCGCAGCAGCTGCACGATGATGCTGGCGGTGATGTACGGCATGATGCCGAGGGCGAAGATGGACACCTGCAGCAGCGCGCCGCCGCTGAACAGATTGACGAACTGATACAGCCCGCCGCTGGTATTGCCCAGCGCCAGACACTGCTGCACGTTGCCGTAGTCCACACCCGGTGCCGGGATGAATACGCCCACGCGGTAGATCGTCATGATCCCCAGCGTGAACAGCAACTTGCGCCGCAGGTCCGGCGTCCGGAATGCCCGGCCAATTGCGCTAAGCAAGCGTCCTCCCAAAAAGTTTCTGATGCCGCTGCGCGGCAAGTCACAAGATCCGAGTCTATCGGCTCGGCCCGTTCGCATTAAACGGATTAAGAATACGTCGTGTGCCTTTAAAGCGGCTGAACTCGTGGCGACCGGCGAATACCGGCCACCACGAGTTCAGTCAGGGGCTGCTAAAAGACTGCACCCGGTACGGGCTGCTAGAGCGCCGTCACGGTGCCGCCAGCGGCGGCAATCTTCTCAGCGGCACTGGCGGAGAAGGCGTCAACCTTCATATCGACCTTGACGGTGATGTCGCCGGTGCCCAGGACCTTCACGGGCTGGTTCTTGCGAACCGCGCCCTTGGCCACCAGGGCCTCCACGGTCACGTCGCCGCCTTCGGGAAACAGCTCATTGAGCTTGTCCAGGTTCACCACCTGGTACTCCACCTTGAACGGGTTCTTGAAGCCGCGCAGCTTCGGCAGGCGCATGTGCAGCGGCAACTGGCCGCCGGCAAAGCCAGCCTTGACCTGGTAACGGGCCTTTGTACCCTTGGTACCGCGACCGGCGGTCTTACCCTTGGAGCCTTCACCACGACCAACACGGGTCTTGGCGGTCTTGGCACCGGGGGCAGGACGCAGGTGGTGGACCTTGAGAGTCTTGTTCTCTTCTGCCATCTTTACTTCGCCTCCTCAACCTTCACCAGGTGAGAAACAGTGTTGACCATGCCAACGGTCACTGCATCGGCGCTACGGACAACGGTGTGTCCGATGCGCTTCAGGCCCAGTGAACGCAGCGTGTCGCGCTGGTTCTGCTTGCCGCCAATGACGGACTTGATCTGCGTGATTTCCAACTGTGCATCCGACGGAGTCAGATTCTTGGGCGTGGTCATTACGCACCTGCCTTCTGCATGTTGCGCAGCAGGATCGCCGGAGCAACGTCTTCCAGGGGCAGGCCACGGCGGGCTGCCACGGAGCGGGGCTCCTCCAGGCGACGCAGCGCGTCGACGGTAGCGTGCACGATGTTGATCGCGTTGGACGAACCCAGCGACTTGGAGAGCACATCGTGGATGCCGGCGCACTCGAGTACGGCGCGGACCGGACCGCCGGCGATCACACCGGTACCGGCAGCGGCCGGACGCAGCATGACAACGCCTGCAGCAGCTTCGCCCTGCACCTGGTGCGGAACGGTTCCGGCGATGATCGGGACACGGAAGAAGGACTTCTTGGCCTCTTCCACGCCCTTGGCGATCGCTGCCGGGACTTCCTTGGCCTTGCCGTAGCCCACGCCGACCATGCCATTGCCGTCGCCGACAACTACCAGAGCCGTGAAGCTAAAGCGGCGGCCGCCCTTGACGACCTTGGACACGCGGTTGATGGTGACGACGCGCTCGAGGAACTTGTCCTTCTCGGCATCGCGTGCATTGTCGCGGCCACGTCCGCGGCCACCACGGTCGCCGCCGCCGCTACGTTCGCCACGACGTCCGCCGCGGCGGTCGTCCTGGCCGGAAGCAGCGGTGGTCTCAGCGGATCCCGCGGCAGCGGTCTCAGTTGCTTCAGTCACCTGAGTTTCCTTTTCGTTGTTCTCAGCGGTCACAGTGCCAGCCCACCTTCACGTGCGCCGTCGGCAACCGCTGCGATGCGGCCGTGGTACCGGTTGCCGCCGCGGTCGAAGACCACAGCCTCAACACCGGCAGCCTTGGCACGCTCGGCCACGAGCTCGCCGACGCGCTTTGCCTTGGCAGACTTGTCGCCATCGAGGGCCCGCAGATCGGCTTCCATGGTGGAAGCAGAAGCCACGGTGATGCCCTTGCTGTCATCGACAACCTGGACAAAGATGTGGCGTGCGGAACGGTTGACCACCAGGCGCGGACGGACCGCGGTACCGGTGATGCGCTTGCGGACGCGCAGGTGGCGGCGGCCGCGTGCTGCGGACTTGGACTTTGAGGTCCGCTTCTTATTAATGCTGATCGCCATGGTTTACTTACCAGCCTTTCCGACCTTGCGGCGGATTTGTTCGCCGGCGTAGCGAACGCCCTTGCCCTTGTAGGGGTCGGGCTTACGCAGCTTGCGGATGTTGGCAGCAACTTCGCCGACCTGCTGCTTGTTGATGCCGGAGACGGAGAGCTTGGTAGCACCCTCCACGGCGAAGGTGATGCCTTCGGGGGCATTCACGATCACCGGGTGGCTGAAGCCCAGGGCGAACTCGAGGTCCGAGCCCTTGGCCTGCACGCGGTAACCGGTGCCGACGATCTCGAGGTCCTTCTTGTAGCCCTCGGTCACGCCAACGATCATGTTGTTGATCAGCGTGCGGGTCAGGCCATGCAGGGACCGGGATTCGCGCTCGTCGTTCGGGCGGCCAACGGTCAGGGTGCTCTCCTCGAGGGAAGCCGTGATGGGCGAAGCCAGAGTGTGGCTCAGCTCGCCCTTGGCGCCCTTGACGGAGACGACGTTGCCGTCGACCTTGACCTCAACGCCAGCGGGAACGGTGATGGGGAGACGTCCAATACGTGACATTTAATCTCTTCCTTTCCGTTACCAGACGTAAGCGAGGACTTCGCCGCCCACGCCCTTCTTGCCGGCCTGACGATCAGTCATCAGTCCGGAAGAGGTGGACAGGATTGCGATGCCCAGGCCACCGAGCACGTGCGGCAGGTTGGTGGACTTCGCGTAAACGCGCAGACCGGGCTTGGAAATGCGGCGGATGCCGGCGATGGAACGCTCGCGGCTCGGACCGAACTTGAGTTCCAGGGTCAACTTCTTGCCGACCTCGGCCTCTTCTTCCTTCCAGCCGGCGATGTAGCCTTCGGCCTTCAGGATGTCGGCGACGCGAGCCTTGAGCTTGCTGTACGGCATCGACACCGTGTCATGGTAAGCCGAGTTGGCGTTGCGCAGACGCGTGAGCATGTCTGCGACAGGATCTGTCATAGTCATTGTGGGCTCTTGCCCTTCCTCGTAACGGTTTCCTCGCTCCGGACAGCACTGGGCGCCGGGGCGGGACCTTTCACGTAGCTAGATTAATCTTCGGTCTTGAACGGGAAGCCAAGCGCCTTCAACAGCGCACGGCCCTCGTCATCGGTCTTTGCGGTGGTCACTACGGTGATGTCCATGCCGCGCACGCGGTCGATCTTGTCCTGATCGATCTCGTGGAACATCGACTGCTCGGTCAGACCGAAGGTGTAGTTACCGTTTCCGTCGAACTGCTTGCCGTTGAGGCCGCGGAAGTCGCGGATACGGGGCAGAGCCAGCGAAACCAGACGGTCCACGAATTCCCACATGCGGTCGCCGCGCAGCGTCGCGTGGGCGCCGATCGGCATGCCTTCGCGCAGCTTGAACTGGGCGATGGACTTGCGGGCCTTGGTGACCTGCGGCTTCTGGCCGGTGATCTGGGTCAGGTCGCGGACGGCGCCGTCGATGAGCTTGGAGTCCTTGGCGGCATCTCCCACACCCATGTTGACAACGACCTTGACCAGGCGCGGAACCTGGTTCACGTTCTCGTACTTGAACTCGTCCCGCAGAGCCTGCTTGATCTCGCCGGCGTAGCGAGTCTTCAGACGGGGGACGATCTTGGTGACAGTCTCAGTCATTAGAGGTCCTTCCCGGAGGCCTTGGACACGCGGATGCGCACAGTGCGCTCACGGCCATCACGCTCGACGGTTTCGGTGCGGTAGCCAACCCGGGTCGGCTTCTTGGTCTCGGGATCGACGATCGCCACGTTCGAGATGTGGATCGGAGCCTCAACGGTCTCGATGCCACCGGTCTTCGTGCCGCGGTCCGACTGTCCGGCCTTGGTGTGCTTGGTGACGCGGTTGACGCCTTCAACCAGCACGCGGTTGGTCTCCGTGAACACCTTCAGGACCTTGCCCTGCTTGCCGCGGTCGCCGCCGCGCTCAGCCTTGGCACCGGTGATGACCTGAACCAGGTCACCCTTCTTGATCTTGTACTTAGCCATGGACTACAGCACCTCCGGAGCCAGCGAAATGATCTTCATGAACTTCTTGTCGCGAAGCTCACGGCCGACCGGACCGAAGATACGGGTGCCGCGGGGATCGCCGTCGTTCTTGAGGATCACGGCTGCGTTCTCATCGAACTTGATGTAGGAACCGTCCGCACGGCGGCGTTCCTTCTTGGTGCGAACGATGACAGCCTTGACGATGTCACCCTTCTTGACGTTGCCGCCCGGAATTGCGTCCTTGACGGTGGCAACAATGGTGTCGCCAATGCCTGCGTAGCGACGGCCGGATCCGCCGAGAACGCGGATG
Organism: Arthrobacter sulfonylureivorans; assembly: GCF_022637435.1. NCBI lineage: Bacteria > Bacillati > Actinomycetota > Actinomycetes > Micrococcales > Micrococcaceae > Arthrobacter > Arthrobacter sulfonylureivorans. The sequence continues at coordinate 1,085,837 of NZ_CP093326.1, read as the reverse complement.
GTCAAGATTTCCTTGGCCCCCGTGTTGTCGGCGACCTTCAGTCGCGACTCCTGCTGAATCACTTATTACTCCTGTCGTCGCGCCGGTTCTCATAGCTGAGCCTTGCGGAACGGATATGGGTAGCCCGCACCGTAACTCCCCCTGGCCACACGTGTGTGCGGTCCGAAGGCGGTTGCGGGAATTTGCCTATTCTGTCCATGCGGAAGGATGGATGGTCTTTCCAAACGGCACAGGCAAGATTACTAGTTTATGACCAAGACACCCCGGACGTGAAATCACGGCCAGGGGCTTGTACTTTTCAAAGGGTCCGCGGTCAATACTTCAGCAACCGCCTTCCCTTCCAAACCCTTCCGGTTGCTCCGGCGAACCGGGATCCATGGTGCCGGAAGGGAAACTTAAAGGGTGCGGGGCCCGCCCGCTCTGCAGGCGGGCCCCGCACAGGACCTAAGTCCTACTTGGCCTTTTCAATGATCTCGACCAAGCGCCACCGCTTGGTGGCGGACAGCGGCCGGGTCTCGGCGATCAGAACCAGGTCGCCGATGCCGGCGGAGTTCTGCTCGTCGTGGGCCTTGCGCTTTTCGGTCCGGCGGATCACCTTGCCGTACAGCGCGTGCTTCACGCGGTCCTCAACCTCGACCACGATGGTCTTGTCCATCTTGTCCGAGACGACGTAGCCGCGGGCGGTCTTACGGTAACCGCGAGCCTGAGTGGCTTCTTCCACAGTTGCATCCTTGTTAGTGTTTTCGCTCACTTGGCCTCATCCTCCGAAGCGGGGGCTGCGGTCTCGGCGGTGTCGGCTTCTGCAGCCTTTTCAGACTTCTTAGCCTTCTTGGCCTTCTTCTCCTCGGCCGGGGCTTCAACTGAAACCTCGACGTCGGGGCGAATGCCCAGCTCGCGCTCACGCAGCACGGTGTAGATGCGTGCGATGTCGCGCTTGACTGCCTTCAGGCGGCCATGGTTTTCCAGCTGACCGGTGGCGGACTGGAAACGGAGGTTGAACAGCTCCTCCTTGGCCTTGCGCAGCTCCTCTGCGAGACGGTCCTTATCGAATGTCTCGAGCTGATCGGTTGCCAGTTCCTTTGAACCAACTGCCATTTCTATTCACCACCTTCGCGACGCACAATGCGTGCCTTCAACGGCAGCTTGTGGATCGCCAGGCGCAGTGCCTCGCGAGCTACCTCTTCATTGACACCGGAGAGTTCAAACAGAACCCGACCCGGCTTGACGTTTGCGACCCACCATTCCGGCGAACCCTTACCGGAACCCATACGGGTTTCGGCGGGCTTCTTGGTCAGCGGGCGGTCCGGATAAATGTTGATCCAGACCTTGCCGCCACGCTTGATGTGGCGGGTCATCGCAATACGGGCCGCTTCAATCTGGCGGTTGGTGACGTATGCCGGCGTCAGAGCCTGGATACCCCACTCGCCGAAGCTGACCTCGGTGCCGCCGGTAGCAGCGCCGGAACGACCCGGGTGGTGCTGCTTACGGAACTTAACTCGACGTGGGATAAGCATTTAAGCTTCTCCTCCTTCTGCCGCGGTGTTCTGAGCAGTAGCTCCTGCCTCAGCGGCAGGAGCGTCGGCCTTGGCTGCACCCTCGCCTGCGGCGGGAGCGGCAGGACGGTCATTACGACGACGGCGCTCGCCACCAGCGGCGGGGCGGCCCGGACGGTCGCCACGGCCACGCGAGGACGGAGCGGCAGCCTGCTGGGCAGCCAGTTCCTTTGCGGTCACGTCGCCCTTGTAGATCCAGACCTTGACGCCGATGCGACCGAACGTGGTCTTGGCCTCGAAGAAGCCGTAGTCGATGTTCGCACGCAGGGTGTGCAGGGGCACACGGCCTTCGCGGTAGAACTCCGAACGGCTCATTTCAGCGCCGCCGAGGCGACCGGAGCACTGGACACGGATGCCCTTGGCGCCGGCGCGGGTGGCGGACTGCATGGCCTTCTTCATGGCGCGGCGGAAAGCCACGCGCGAAGTCAGCTGCTCGGCGATGCCCTGGGCAACCAGCTGAGCTTCGATCTCCGGGTTCTTGACCTCGAGGATGTTCAGCTGCACCTGCTTGCCGGTGAGCTTCTCCAGCTCGCCGCGGATGCGGTCTGCTTCGGCGCCGCGGCGGCCAATGACAATGCCGGGGCGTGCGGTGTGGATATCCACACGAACACGGTCACGGGTACGCTCGATCTCAACCTTCGCGATGCCCGCGCGGTCCATGCCCGTGGACATCAACTGGCGGATCTTCACGTCCTCGCGGACGAAGTCCTTGTAGCGCTGGCCGGCCTTGTTGCTGTCAGCGAACCAGTGGGAGACATGGTCGGTGGTGATACCGAGTCGGAATCCGTGCGGGTTTACTTTCTGTCCCACTTACTGGTCCTCCTCTTTCTCCGGGGTAGCTACAACAAGCGTGATGTGGCTGGTCCGCTTATTGATGCGGTAGGCACGCCCCTGGGCGCGCGGCTGGAACCGCTTCATGGTGGGGCCTTCATCTACGAATGCTTCGCTGATATAGAGGTCGCTCTCGTCAAAGGCGACGCCGTCACGGTCCGCGAGAACGCGGGCGTTGGCGACGGCCGACGCGAGTACCTTGCTGACCGGCTCTGAAGCTGCCTGGGGGGCAAACTTCAAGATTGCCAGAGCCTCATTCGCCTGCTTGCCACGAACAAGGTTGACGACGCGCCGGGCCTTCATAGGCGTCACGCGGATATGGCGCGCAATAGCCTTGGCTTCCATTGCTTTCCTTCTCTCGTCTTCTGCCGTAAGAGCAGCGCCTAGCGGCGCTTGCCCTTGCGGTCGTCCTTCACATGGCCGCGGAAAGTCCGCGTCGGGGCGAATTCGCCGAGCTTGTGCCCGACCATCGACTCGGTGACAAACACCGGGATGTGCTTGCGTCCGTCGTGTACGGCAATCGTGTGCCCGAGCATGTCGGGGACGATCATCGAACGGCGGGACCACGTCTTAATGACGTTCTTGGTGCCCTTTTCGTTCTCTGCAGCTACCTTCACGAAGAGGTGCTGATCGACGAAGGGGCCTTTCTTCAGGCTGCGTGGCATGTTCCCAGGCTCCTATCGCTTGTTCTTGCCAGTACGACGGCGACGCACAATCAGGCGGTCGCTTTCCTTGTTCGGGCGGCGGGTGCGGCCCTCGGGCTTGCCGTTCGGGTTGACCGGGTGACGGCCACCGGAGGTCTTGCCCTCGCCACCACCGTGCGGGTGGTCGACCGGGTTCATGGCCACACCGCGGACGGTCGGGCGGACGCCCTTCCAGCGCATGCGGCCGGCCTTGCCCCAGTTGATGTTGGACTGCTCGGCGTTGCCAACCTCGCCGACGGTTGCGCGGCAGCGCACGTCAACGTTGCGGATTTCGCCGGACGGCAGACGGAGCTGGCCGTACTTGCCTTCCTTGGCTACCAACTGCACGGAGGCGCCGGCGGAGCGGGCCATCTTGGCACCGCCGCCCGGACGCAACTCCACAGCGTGGATCACAGTACCGACGGGGATGTTGCGCAGCGGCAGGTTGTTGCCCGGCTTGATGTCGGCGCTAGCGCCGGCCTCAACGGTGTCTCCCTGCTTCAGCTTGGCCGGAGCCAGGATGTAGCGCTTGGTGCCATCAACGTAGTGCAACAGAGCGATCCGCGCGGTGCGGTTCGGGTCATACTCGATGTGAGCGACCTTGGCGGGCACGCCGTCCTTGTCGTGGCGACGGAAGTCGATCAGACGGTACTGGCGCTTGTGTCCGCCGCCCTTGTGGCGGGTGGTGATCTTGCCGGAGTTGTTACGGCCGCCGGACTTGGTCAGCGGACGCAGCAACGACTTTTCCGGTGTCGACCGCGTGATTTCGGCAAAGTCGGCTACGCTCGAGCCGCGACGGCCCGGTGTAGTCGGCTTGTATTTACGGATTCCCATAGTTCAATTCCTCGTTAAAGTGGTCTCCGCTTAAGAAAGCGGACCGCCGAAGATGTCAATTGTGCCTTCCTTCAGGGTGACAATGGCGCGCTTGGTGTCCTTGCGCTGTCCCCATCCGAACTTGGTCCGCTTGCGCTTACCGGCACGGTTGATGGTGTTGATCGAGTCGACCTTGACGGAGAAAATCTTCTCCACGGCCAGCTTGATCTCGGTCTTGTTAGAGCGCGGGTCGACGAAGAAGGTGTACTTACCTTCGTCGATCAGGCCGTAGCTCTTCTCCGAGACGACGGGAGCAATGATCACGTCGCGGGGATCTTTTGTGGTGGTCGCGCTCACTTGGCGTCCTCCTTGGCAGTTGCGTTAGCTGCAGTCTTGTCGCCGGTTTTATCTGCGATGAAAGCCTCGAAGGCGGCCTGGGTGAAGACCACGTCGTCGGAAACCAGCACGTCGTAGGTGTTCAGCTGATCCACGTAGATGGTGTGAACACCCTCGATGTTGCGCAGGCTCAGGGCCGCAACATCGTTGGCGCGCTCGATGGCTACGAGCAGGTTCTTGCGGTCGGTGATGGCGCGCAGGGTCTCGGTAACAGCCTTGGTGGACGGCTTGTCGCCGGCAACCAGTGCGTCCACAACGTGGATGCGGCCGTTGCGTGCCCGGTCAGACAGGGCGCCGCGCAGGGCAGCAGCCTTCATCTTCTTGGGCGTGCGCTGGCTGTAGTCGCGCGGGGTCGGGCCGTGCACCACGCCGCCGCCGGTCATGTGCGGAGCGCGGATCGAACCCTGACGGGCGCGGCCGGTGCCCTTCTGCTTGAACGGCTTGCGGCCGGCACCGGAAACCTCGGCGCGGGTCTTGGTCTTGTGGGTTCCCTGACGGGCAGCAGCGAGCTGTGCGACGACGACCTGGTGCAGCAGCGGCACGTTGGTCTGGACGTCGAAGATCTCTGCAGGCAGGTCAACCTTGATCGTGTTAGCCATTGAACTAGGCTCCCTTCACAGCGGAACGGACGAGAACGACCGAGCCGCGGGCACCGGGAACGGCACCCTTGATCAAGAGCAGCGAGTTCTCGGTGTCCACAGCGTGAACGGTCAGGTTCAGTGTGGTCTGTTGGACGGCGCCCATGCGGCCGGCCATGCGCTGGCCCCGGAAAACGCGGCCCGGAGTGGACGCGCCACCGATGGAACCGGGCTTACGGTGGTTCTTGTGCGCGCCGTGCGAGGCGCTTACACCGGCAAAGCCGTGACGCTTCATGACACCAGCGAAGCCCTTGCCCTTGGTGGTTCCGACGACGTCGACCTTCTGGCCGGTCTCGAACAGCTCCACGGAGAGTTCCTGGCCCAGCTCGTAGGAGTCGGCGTCGGCAGTGCGCAGCTCGACCACGTGGCGGCGCGGGGTAACCCCGGCCTTCTCGAAGTGGCCGGCCAGCGGCTTGGTCACCTTGCGCGGGTCGATCTGGCCGTAGCCGATCTGGACGGCGGTGTAGCCGTCGACGTCCGCAGAGCGCAGCTGGGTGATGACGTTGGAGTCAGCCTTGACGACGGTGACCGGGATGAGCCGGTTGTCCTCGTCCCAGACCTGGGTCATGCCGAGCTTGGTACCCAGCAGTCCCTTTACTTGGCGTGCAGTGGTAGACATATGAATCCGCACTCCCCTACAGCTTGATTTCGATGTTCACGTCCGCCGGCAGGTCGAGCCGCATCAGCGAATCGACGGCCTTGGGCGTGGGATCGATAATGTCGATCAGCCGCTTGTGGGTGCGCATTTCAAAGTGCTCCCGGCTGTCCTTGTACTTGTGCGGCGACCGGATAACGCAGTACACGTTCTTCTCGGTGGGCAGCGGCACGGGGCCGACTACCGTTGCGCCTGCACGCGTGACCGTCTCAACGATCTTCCGTGCTGAAACATCAATGACCTCATGGTCATATGACTTCAGACGGATGCGGATTTTCTGTCCCGCCATGGCGTCTCCGCTCTCTTTCTCAGTGCTGCTCTGTGGACTTTCTTCCTGTGCGCCCCACTGGCCGGATCTCCCCGTGCCTGGCGCTCCTCCAACAGACTGAATCCGGATGAATCCGGGTTCCTCACCCTGCCGAGGCTCCGACCCCCGCGGTCGGGCGTGTCGCGAACCTTCTGCGCACTCCGCCCGCTCAAAATGGAGGGTGGGTTATATTTGGGCTTTCATCTCTGTGGAGCCTGACCCTGCCCCGGGCATTATCCCGGGCGGGACACAGCTTCGCACATAGACATGCAAAAGCGCTTGAACAACTTGTCTAGTGTGGCAGATTTTGGCCGCGATTGCGAATCGACGCCTGTGGCACCGGGCCCCGGCCGCTGAGGCGGACGCGCTCTGGCGCGCGCCGTCCTGCGGTGCAATGCTGGTGCCTACCCGCTCCGGAGGGACCTGTGTTGAAGCGGGAGCTGTAGTCAAAGGGAGGATAGGCGCGAATGGCACTGGGCACCGATCATCTGGCGGCCTTGCTACCGTCCGACTTTACCCTGGGTGTAGCCACCGCGGCGTTCCAAATCGAGGGCGCCGTGGCCGAAGACGGCCGCGGGCCGTCCGGCTGGGACGCCTTCACCCATGAGCCGGGCCGGATTGCCGGCGGAGCCACGGCGGATACAGCCTGCGACCACTACCACCGGATGCCGCTGGACGTGCGTCTTCTGGCCGAGCTTGGCGTGGACTCGTATCGGTTTTCGTTGTCCTGGCCGCGCATCCAGCCCGGCGGCAAGGGCCCGGTCAACCAGCGGGGCATCGACTTCTACGACCGGCTGCTGGATGAGTTGTTGGCACGGGGCATTTCCCCAATGTGCACGCTGTATCACTGGGACACGCCGCTGCCGCTGGAGCGTGTCGGCGGCTGGCTGAACCGGGACACCGCCTACCGGCTGGCCGACTTCGCCGCCATCGCCGCGGATAGGTTCGGCGACCGGGTGGACCGCTGGGTGACCATCAACGAGCCGACCACCGTTACCCTCAACGGCTACGGCTTGGGCGTCCATGCGCCTGGCCAGGCCGGGCTGTTCGATGCCCTTCCTGCGGCGCACCATCTCATCCTCGCGCACGGGCTCAGCCTCTCGGCGCTGCGGGCCGGCGGAATCTCGGGCGAGGCTGGCATCACCAACGTCTACTCCCCCGTGGTCGGAGCAAAGCACGGGCTGGCGCACGATGTGCTGGTGGAACTGTTCGACGTGCTGCACAACAGGATGTTCTCCGACCCGGTGCTGCTGGGCCGCTACCCGAGCTTCAATCCGGTACTCAAATCCTTCCTGCAGTACCTGCGGGAAATTCCGGACGAAGACCTGGCGGTGATGAGCCAACCACTGGACTTCTACGGACTGAACTACTACTTTCCCACCCGGATCGGCCTCGGTCCGGGTCCTTCCACCGGGCCGGACGCAGTCCCCGACGGGCTGCCCGAGCCGCTCAGGCAGCAGGGCGCGGACCTGCCGTTCCATCTGGCCGGCTGGCCCGGCTATGCGCGGACCGAGTTCGGCTGGCCGGTGGCGCCGGACTACCTGCCGGTGGCCTTGGCCAATATGGCGGAGCGCTATCCAGACCTGCCGCCGGTCTACATCACGGAAGGAGGTGCCAGCTTCAAGGACGTGGTGGTCCCGGATGCGCTCACGAACGAACCGTCCGTGGCCGACGTCCGGCGGGTGGACTATCTGGCCCGGCATCTTGAGGCCGCCCTGACCGCCACGGCACCCAACGGGCCCGCCGCCGGCATCGACCTGCGCGGCTATTACGTCTGGACTTTAATGGACAACTTCGAATGGGCAGCCGGCTACAGCCAGCGGTTCGGGCTGGTCTACGTGGATTTCGCGACCCAGCAGCGAATCCGCAAGTCCTCATTCCATTGGCTGAAAGACCTCGCTGCGCTCCGCCGTCGCGATTCCGGCGCTCGAACCGCCGCAGCACGGGCGCACACAGTCTCGGCGGAGAGCACGCCCGAGGAACGCGCACAGCCGCAGGCCTGATTTTCCTACTGTTTGCCGCCGTTCGCGCGCCGGACGCGGCGGACACGGTCCAGTTCATGGCGGAAATACCGCCTGCCCCAGAAAACTGCCCCGACCACTGCGGCGATTAGGCCAATGATGATCCACACGATGAGCCATTCCATGGTTCCGATCCTAGCGGCCGGACCGCAAATTTCGTGGTGCTCCACCGGTTCCAAGGGCGGCGGGCAGGACTATTCTGGGAACTGTCCACAGCATATGCTCCCAGGAGGCTGAAATACCATGCTCAGCACCACCACCATGACGACGGTCCTGCCCGTGAAGGACTTGGACCGGGCGCGCGCGTTCTACCAGGACTCCCTCGGCTTGAAGCCGGCGGGCACCAACGGAGACGATTCGATGATGTTTTCCAGCGGCGGGTCCAACGCCGTAGAACTCATCGTCCGACCGGACGCCGATACCTCGGACCACACCTCGGTCAGTTTCGAAGTGGCCGATCTTGAATCCGAAATGTCTGACCTGGCTGGAAAGGGCATCCACTTCGCCGATTACGATCTGCCGGGCCTGAAGACCGAGAACCACATCGCCGTCAGCGAGCACCAGCGGTGCGCGTGGTTCCCCGACTCGGAAGGCAACATTCTCTGCCTGCACCAGAACATCTGATTCCACCGGGGCATACCCTGTGCGCAGGCAACCCGCGGCAGGCGGCACCGTCGTCGTTAAAAGGGAGAGCCCCCGCCGTCGTCAGACGGCAGGGGCTCTCCTGATGCTGGCCGGAATCCTCCGGCTAGCAGATCACAAAGTTACTTGGTGATCTTGGTGACGCGGCCCGAACCAACGGTGCGGCCGCCTTCACGGATAGCGAAGCCGAGGCCCTCTTCCATAGCGATCGGCTGGATGAGCTCAACGGTCATCTCAGTGTTGTCGCCCGGCATGACCATTTCGGTGCCTTCCGGCAGCGTGATAACGCCGGTCACGTCGGTGGTGCGGAAGTAGAACTGCGGACGGTAGTTCGAGTAGAACGGGTTGTGGCGGCCGCCTTCATCCTTGGACAGGATGTAGACGTTGGCCTCGAAGTCGGTGTGCGGGGTGATCGAACCCGGCTTCACAACAACCTGGCCGCGCTCCACGTCTTCGCGCTTGATACCGCGCAGCAGCAGACCACAGTTCTCGCCTGCCCATGCTTCGTCGAGCTGCTTGTGGAACATCTCGATACCGGTAACGGTGGTCTTCTGGACCGGGCGGATGCCGACGATCTCGACCTCGGAGTTGATGGCGAGGGTACCGCGCTCGGCGCGGCCGGTCACCACGGTGCCGCGGCCGGTGATGGTGAAGACGTCTTCAACCGGCATCAGGAACGGCTTGTCCTTGTCGCGGACCGGGTCCGGAATGAACTCGTCAACGGCGTCCATCAGGTCCTCGACGGACTTGACCCACTGCGGGTCGCCTTCCAGTGCCTTCAGGCCGGAAGTGCGGATGACCGGTGCGTTGTCGCCATCGAATCCCTGCGAGCTGAGCAGCTCGCGGACTTCCATTTCGACCAAGTCGAGCAGTTCCTCGTCATCAACCATGTCCGACTTGTTCAGGGCCACCAGCAGCGACGGAACGCCAACCTGGCGGGCCAGCAGAACGTGCTCGCGGGTCTGGGCCATCGGGCCGTCAGTCGCAGCAACCACCAGGATTGCGCCGTCCATCTGGGCGGCACCGGTGATCATGTTCTTGATGTAGTCAGCGTGGCCGGGGGCGTCCACGTGGGCGTAGTGGCGCTTCTCGGTCTGGTACTCGACGTGCGAGATGTTGATGGTGATACCGCGCTGGCGCTCTTCCGGGGCAGAGTCGATAGCTGCGAAGTCACGCTGCTCGTTGAGATTGGGGTACTTGTCAGCAAGCACCTTGGAAATGGCAGCGGTCAACGTGGTCTTACCGTGGTCAACGTGACCGATGGTACCAATGTTGACGTGCGGCTTAGTCCGCTCGAACTTTGCCTTCGCCACGGGTTCCTCCTAGAACGTTTTGAGAAGAATTGCTCTCCGGACGCGATTGTCACGGCCGAAACTTGAACAAGTCTACTTCGGGCTTTTGTATTTGGTGAAATTACTGGTTCCGTCAGGTACCGGCAAAAGGATTGCGCGGTTCCGTCAGAGGGGTTGTGCCGGCGGCCGGCTGCTGTGCTTGGCCGGCCGCCTGCACGGGTGCCGGGTCCTTACGAATAAGGACCCATCACCAGGGTTTTACTCGCCGCGCGTCTTCTGGATGATCTCGTCGGCAACAGCCTTCGGGACCTCAGCGTAGCTTTCGAACTGCATCGAATACACCGCACGGCCCTGCGTCTTGGAACGCAGGTCGCCGATGTAGCCGAACATCTCAGAAAGCGGAACGTTAGCGCGCACAACCTTCACGCCGCTAGCGTCCTCCATGGACTGGATCTGTCCACGGCGGGAGTTCAGGTCGCCGATCACGTCGCCCATGTATTCCTCAGGGGTACGTACTTCGACGGCCATCAGCGGCTCGAGCAGGACCGGGTTGGCGCGGCGTGCGCCTTCCTTGAAGACCTGGGAACCAGCGATCTTGAAGGCCATTTCCGAAGAGTCGACGTCGTGGTAGGCGCCGTCGATCAGGATGGCCTTGACGCCGACCAGCGGGTAGCCGGCCAGCACACCGAGCTGCATGGCATTCTGAATGCCAGCGTCAATCGAGGGGATGTATTCGCGCGGAATACGCCCGCCGGTGACCTTGTTCTCGAACTCGTAGAAGGTGCCGTCGGTGGTGTCCAGCGGTTCGAAGGAAACCTGGACCTTCGCGAACTGGCCGGATCCACCCGTCTGCTTCTTGTGGGTGTAGTCGACCTTTTCGACGGACTTCTTGATGGTTTCACGGTAGGCAACCTGGGGCTTGCCCACGTTGGCCTCGACGTTGAATTCGCGGCGCATGCGGTCCACCAGAATGTCCAGGTGGAGCTCGCCCATGCCGCCGATCTCGGTCTGTCCGGTGTCCTCGTTCAGCGACACGGTGAAGGTCGGGTCCTCGGCCGAAAGCTTCTGGATGGCCGTGGAGAGCTTCTCCTGGTCGCCCTTGGTCTTCGGCTCGATGGCCACGAAGATCACCGGCTCCGGGAAGGACATCGACTCGAGCACGACCGGTGCTTCCATGGCGGAGAGGGTGTCACCGGTGGTGGTGTCCTTCAGTCCGATGGCGGCGTAGATGTGGCCTGCATGGGCCTCATCGACCGGGTTCTCCTTGTTGGCGTGCATCTGGAAAAGCTTTCCGATGCGCTCCTTCTTGCCCTTGGTGGTGTTGAGCACCTGGAGGCCGGAGGATGCCTTGCCCGAGTACACCCGGATGAAGGTCAGCTGGCCGAAGAACGGATGGGTCGCGATCTTGAACGCCAGAGCGGAGAACGGCTCGTCCTCGCTCGGCTTGCGGACCAGTTCGACTGACTCGTCCTTGGGATCGTGACCGATCATCGGCGGAACGTCCAGCGGCGACGGCAGGTAGGCCACCACGGCGTCCAGCATCGGCTGCACGCCGCGGTTCTTGAACGCGGAACCGCAGAACACCGGGTAGGCCTCGGAGTTGATGGTCATCTTGCGGATGCCGGCAACCAGTTCCTCGTTGGTGATTTCCTCACCCTCGAGGTACTTTTCCATGAGCTCGTCCGAGGACTCGGACACGGACTCGATGAGCTGCGCGCGGTACTCCTCGGCCTTGGCCTGCAGGTCCTCGGGAATCTCGCGGGTCTCATAGGCGGCACCCATGGTGACGTCGCCCTTGGCATCGCCAGGCCACACCATGGCCTTCATGGTGATCAGGTCAACCATACCGATGAACTCGGATTCAGCGCCGATCGGCAGCTGCATGACCAGCGGCTTGGCGCCGAGGCGCTTGATGATGGTGTCGACGGTGAAGTAGAAGTCGGCGCCCAGCTTGTCCATCTTGTTGACGAAGCAGATGCGCGGAACGTTGTACTTGTCCGCCTGGCGCCACACGGTCTCAGACTGCGGCTCCACGCCTTCCTTGCCATCGAAGACGGCTACGGCGCCGTCGAGCACACGCAGGGAGCGCTCGACCTCGACCGTGAAGTCCACGTGGCCCGGGGTGTCGATGATGTTGACCTGGTTGTTGTTCCAGAAGGAGGTCACGGCGGCAGACGTGATCGTGATGCCGCGTTCCTTCTCCTGCTCCATCCAGTCAGTCGTCGACGCACCGTCGTGCGTTTCGCCGATCTTGTGGTTCACACCCGTGTAGAACAGGATGCGTTCCGTGGTAGTGGTCTTACCGGCATCGATGTGGGCCATGATGCCGATGTTGCGGACCTTCGTGAGGTCGGTGAGCACGTCCTGTGCCACAATGTCTCCCTTTGTAGGTGAGGGGTACGACGGCGGCGGCTGGCCGCCGTCGTTCCGTCTCTGTTACCAGCGGTAGTGGGCGAAGGCCTTGTTGGACTCGGCCATTTTGTGGGTGTCTTCGCGACGCTTCACAGCGGCACCGAGACCGTTCGACGCATCCAGAATCTCGTTCATGAGACGCTCGGTCATCGTCTTCTCGCGGCGGGCCTTCGAGTAGCCGACCAGCCAGCGCAGGGCCAAAGCCGTGGCGCGGCCCGGCTTGACCTCAACCGGAACCTGGTAGGTGGCGCCGCCAACACGGCGGGAGCGGACCTCCAGGGTCGGGCGGACATTGTCCATGGCCTTCTTCAGGGCAGCGACGGGATCGCCGCCGCTCTTGGCCTTCACGCCATCAAGGGCACCGTAAACGATGCGCTCTGCGGTGGACTTCTTGCCGTCAACAAGAACCTTGTTGATCAGCTGGGTCACCAGCGGGGAGCCGTGGACGGGATCTACAACTAGCGGCCGCTTGGGGGCCGGACCCTTGCGAGGCATATTACTTCTTCTCCATCTTCGCGCCGTAGCGGCTGCGAGCCTGCTTGCGGTTCTTGACACCCTGGGTGTCAAGGGCGCCGCGGACGATCTTGTAGCGAACACCGGGCAGGTCCTTCACACGGCCGCCGCGCACCAGCACGATGGAGTGTTCCTGCAGGTTGTGGCCTACACCGGGGATGTAGGCAGTCACTTCGATGCCGCCGGCAAGCTTGACGCGGGCTACCTTGCGGAGCGCGGAGTTCGGCTTCTTCGGGGTGGTGGTGTAAACGCGGGTGCAAACGCCGCGCTTCATCGGGCTGCCCTTAAGGGCAGGCGCCTTGGTCTTATTGACCTTAGGTGAGCGGCCCTTGCGGACCAGCTGGTTAATCGTAGGCACTTTCGTGATCTCCGTTTTTCGTGAGCTTTGCCCCGCCTCACATGCAGGGCCAGGCACTGTCGGTCGTCTTCGCACCCGCTGCCGAATTGAAGCGACCGTAGGCGTGCAAAAGTGTGGCATCCTCCGCGCAAGAACCCCGCGAACCGGAAACAGGCCCCGCCCCGGTTTGATCCGGAACGGCCTTCATCCACTGCCACACAAAACAATCGAAGAAAAGTCTATCAGAGAATCGCGGCACCGGATGACGGAGCCTATCGGGAGCCGCCCGCACCGCCATCACTTCCCCATGGCCTGCAGCAGGGCGGCCTCCAGCGGCGCGGCCAGCGTCTGCATGTAGGTGCGGCTCAGGGCGCGCAGGGCTTGGATTTCCGGCAGGAACTTCCGCCGCGGGGTCACAGATTCCATCACCGGACATTCATCCACGCCAAGGTCAACGAAAGTTGGCCTCGGGGTAAACATCCGGGGCTTGCCCTACTGCTGCGCGCGCAGGGCGTCGGTGATCTTGGCCGAGGCGGCCCGCAGTTTGGGCAGCGCCTCGGCGACCACGGCATCCACGTCGCGGGTGCCGTCCGCCAGCGAGGCCTGCATGGACATGTTCAGCGCGGCGGCCACGGAGCCGTCCGGATGCAGGACCGGCACCGCCACGGAGCGCAGGCCGATCTCCAGCTCCTGGTCCACCAGGGACCACCCTTGGCTGCGCACTGTGTCCAGCTCCGCGCGCAGCTTCACCGGGTCGGCGATGGTCCGCGGCGTCAGTTGTTTCAGGGTCGTGGAGGCCAAGCGCTGCTCCAGTTCCTCGATCGGCAAGCCGGCCAGCAGCACCCGGCCCATCGAGGTGGCATAGGCCGGGAACCGCGTGCCCACCATGATCCCCACGGTCATGATCCGGCGGGTGTGGATGCGGGCAATGTAGACAATCTCGTCGCCGTCGAGGATCGAGGCGGACGTGGATTCGTGCAGCTCGGCGGAAAGCTCCTCCAGCAATGGCTGCACCAGCTGGGGCAGACTCTGCCCTGCAAGGTAGGAATACCCCAGCTGGAGCACCAATGCGGTGAGCTCGAAGACGCGGCCGTCGGTGCGCACATACCCCAGATCCACCAGGGTGTGCAGGAACCGCCGCGCCGTGGCGCGGGTCAGGCCGGTCCGCTTGGAGACCTCGCTGAGCGTCATGGTGACGTTGTCGGCGTCGAAAGCCCGGATCACGGTCAATCCGCGGGCCAGTGACTGGACGAACTGATCGCCAGGCGTTTTGGTCTCTGTCATGGTTCCTTCGAGCTTTACGGGGGCTTTACTCGGTGGGCGGGAGCAGCTTGATGTCCATCTTGGACTGCAGCTCCTCAAGCGTGGTCCCGAACGTTTCGCGCACCCGCACGCCTTCCGGCGTCAGCAGGAAGACAGCGTCATTAGTGTATACGCGGGTGACGCAGCCCACGCCCGTGAGCGGGTAGCTGCATTCGGGCACCAACTTGGGCGTGCCGTCTTTGGCGAACAGGGACATCATCACATAGACGTCCTTGGCGCCGGTGGCCAGGTCCATCGCGCCGCCGACGGCGGGGATGGCATCCGGGGCGCCGGTGTGCCAGTTCGCCAGATCGCCGGTGGCCGAGACCTGGAAGGCGCCGAGCACGCAGACGTCCAAATGGCCGCCACGCATCATGGCGAAGGAGTCTGCATGGTGGAAGTAGGACGCCCCCGGCACTTCGGTGACCGGGACCTTGCCCGCATTGATCAGGTCCTGGTCGATCTCATCACCGTGCGCCTCCGGGCCCATCCCCAGCATGCCGTTCTCCGTATGCAGCGTGATGTCCTGTTCGGCGGTCAGGTAGTTCGAAACGGACGTCGGCTGGCCGATGCCGAGGTTCACGAAGGAACCGGGCTGGATGTCCTGCGCGACCAGCCTGGCCAGGTCCTCGCGGCTGAGTTTCTCGCTCACTAGTGTGCCTCTCCTTCTGCGGCCTGCGGCGCAATTTCGACGACGGTGTCCACGTAGATGCCCGGCGTCACGATGACTTCGGGATCCAGTTGGCCGGTCTCCACGATGCCGGAGACCTGGACGATGCTTTTCTTGGCGGCGGCGGCCATGATCGGACCGAAGTTGCGGGCGGTCTTGCGGTAAACCAGGTTGCCCTTCTTGTCCGAAGTGAGCGCCTTGATCAGTGCCACGTCGCCGTAGATCGGGGACTCGAGCACGTAGCCCTTGCCGTCGATCATGCGGGTTTCCTTGCCCTCGGCCAGCATGGTGCCGTAGCCGGTGGGCGTGAAGAAGCCGCCGATGCCGGCGCCGGCGGCACGGATGCGCTCGGCGAGGTTGCCCTGCGGCACCAGTTCCAGTTCGATTTCGCCCGCCCGGTAGGCGGTGTCGAAGTGCCAGGAGTCGGACTGGCGCGGGAACGAGCAGATGATCTTCTTGACCCGGCGCTCCTTGATCAGCAGCGCCAACCCGGCGTCTGCCTGGCCGGCGTTGTTGTTCACCACCGTCAGGTCAGTGGCGCCGCAGTCCATCAGCGCGTCGATCAGTTCCATCGGCTGGCCGGCGTTGCCGAAGCCGCCGATCAGGACCGTGGCGCCGTCTTGGATGCCGGCCACGGCGTTCTGGGCAGTAGCAGCAAATTTTGCCATGCTGGCTTACCTCCTTAGTTCTTGGTTGAGTTGACGTTTTCCAGCACGACGGCGAGGCCTTGGCCCACGCCGATGCAGATCGCGGCCACGCCCCAGCGTTCGCCCGATTCCTGCAGCCGGCGTGCCAGCGTGCCGAGGATGCGGATGCCCGAGGCGCCCAGCGGGTGGCCGATGGCCACCGCGCCGCCCCACGCGTTCACGATGGCGGGATCGATGTCCCAGTTGTCGATGCAGGCCAGCGACTGCGCTGCAAAGGCTTCATTGAGCTCGACGGCGGCGACATCCGACCAGCTGATGCCCGCCCGCTTGACGGCCTGGTTCGCGGCCTCGACCGGAGCGAAGCCGAAGAACTGCGGCTCCAGGGCGGAGGCGCCGCGGCCGGCGATCCGGGCCAGCGGCTCGGTTCCCAGCAGCCCGGCGGCAGCCTCGCTGCCCAACCAGGCCGCGGACGCGCCGTCGTTCAGCGGCGATGCGTTGCCTGCCGTCACCGTGCCGCCCTCGGGGCCGTCGGCGACGGGCCGGAAGACGGTCTTCAGCCCGGCCAGCACTTCGGCGGTGCTGGTGGGGCGGATGGATTCGTCGCGGTTCAGGTCGGTGCCCGGGACCTGCACCACCATCGAATCGTATTTGCCTTCGTTCCAGGCGGCGTCGGCCAGGCGGTGCGAGGCCGCGGCAAACTCGTCCTGCCGCTCCCGGCTGATGCCGTGCCGCTCACGCAGCTGCTCGGTGGCCTCGCCCAGGGACACGGTCCATTCCTGCGGCATCTTCTTGTTCACCAGCCGCCAGCCCAGCGTGGTGGACGCCAGGGTCATGTTGCCCGCCGGGTAGGGCTTCTCGGTCTTCGGCAGCACCCAGGGCGCGCGGCTCATCGACTCGACGCCGCCGATCAGCACCAGGTCGCCTTCGCCGGCGTTGATCTGGCGGGAGCCAATGATCGCCGCGTCCAGGCTGGAACCGCACAACCGGTTCACCGTGGTGCCCGGAATGGAGGTGGGCAGGCCGGCCAGCAGCGTGGCCATTCGCGCGACGTTGCGGTTCTCTTCGCCGGCGCCGTTGGCGTTGCCGAAGATCACCTCGTCGATGCGCTCCGGGTCCAGGCCCGGCGCGCGGGCAACTTCCGCCTTGACCACTTCGGCGGCCAGGTCGTCCGGCCGGACGCCGGCCAGCGCACCGCCGAACTTGCCGAACGGGGTGCGGACGGCGTCATACAAATATGCCTGGTTCATTCGAGGCTCCTTCGTGGCGCACTTCTGGCGTGCGCCGTGGGTTACAGCAAACGGCCCGGTCCAGCGCTGTGGCTGGACCGGACCGCTCCATAGACATGATGGGGATCCGCGCAGGAACCCTCCGCGGCGGCTTCACCAGCCCCGGGACAGGGACCCATGAACATCCGCTAAAACCTCGGAAGTGTTCGCTTCACGAACGCATGTACGTTATATGAACTATATCGAGGCGCTGTGATCCTCGTCAAGGCTGGCGAAAACGCCCTTGGCCACCTTGAACGCCACGTTGGCGTCCGGCACGCCGCAGTAGATCGCGGACTGCAGCACCACTTCCTTGATTTCGTCCCGGGTCATGCCGTTGGTCAGCGCCGCACGCACATGCATGGCGAATTCCTCCCAGTGGCCCTTGGCGATCATGGCGGTCAGCGTGATGGCGCTGCGCGTGGTGCGCGGCAGCCCCTCCCGGGTCCAGATGGTCCCCCACGCGTAGCGCGTGATCAGTTCCTGAAAGTCCTGGGTGAACTCATCGATCGAGCTGTTCGCACGGTCTACGTGCGCGTTGCCCAGGACCTGCCGGCGGACGGCCATGCCGTCGTCGTAGACCTCCTGCTGGGTCTTGGCGGGATCGAAGGTGCGGTTGTCGCTCACGGCGGGTACTCCTTGGGTAGTTTCAGTCAAGAATCCGGCTGCTCTCAGGCAGCCAGGAAGAAATCGCGCAGCAGCGCCGCGGTTTCTTCGGGCGCTTCGGCGGGCGCCTGGTGGGCGGCGGAATCGACGACGGCGGAGCTGCCCTGGCGCACGCCGGTGGCCACTGCTTTGGCGAACTCGGGCGGGCAGACCTCGTCCAGTCCGCCGGCGATGGCGATCACCGGGGTGGTGATTTCGCCGAGCCGTTCGCGGACGTCGAAGCCGGCCAAGGCCTCGCAGCAATGCGCGTAGGCGAAGCGGTCGGCGTTCTGCAGTGTGTGCAGCAGCCGGGTGGTGCGTTCGGAGTGCTTCTCGATGAAGCCCGGCGCGAACCAGCGCTGCGCCGAGCCGACCACCATGGTGGGCGTGCCCGCATTGCGGACAGTCTCCGCGCGCTCCAGCCAGCCGGACGGCTCGCCGATTTTGGCGCCGGAGCACACCACGCCCAGCCCGGCGAAGCGGTCCGGATAGTCCAGGCCCAGCTGCAATGCCAGTTCACCGGCCATCGAGACGCCGGCGAAGTAGACCTTTGCCTGGGCGTCGATGTCACCGGCCGTGGCCAGCTTGTCCAGCATGGCCACCACGCCCTGGGCGAGTTCGGCCATCGTAAACGGCTCGGTCGAGGCCGGGCTGGCCCCGTGGCCGGGCAGGTCCACGCCGACTACCTGAAAGTCCTGAAGATGTGGCACGGTGTCGATCCAAAGCGCCTTGGCTCCGGTGCCCAGGCCGGCGCCTGCCAGCAGCACGGGCTTGCCTTTGCCCTCGGACAGCAAGGTGGGGGTGATGTCGGGAACGCTCACGAATGGCTCCATTCTGCATAGTGGGAAGTGATCCGGTCGATCAGTTCGCTGCTCTGGCCGATGTAGCCTGCCGGATCCAGCAGTTCGGCCAGCGCCGCGTCGCTCAGTTCGTCGGTGGGCACCGCATCGCGCAGCAACTGTGCCAACGTGCCCTGGTTGGCCAGCGACTGGTTGACCAGGCTCTGGACCTTGGACTTGCCGGCGCCCGGGGATCCGCCGTCCAGCAGCGGCGCCACGGTGGCCATGATCCGTTCGCTGACCACCAGCTCACCGGTGATCGCCAGGTTGCGGCGCATGCTTTCCGGCTGGACCACCAGGCCCTCGGCGAGTTCGGCCAGCTTGGCGGCTGCCCCGCCGGCCAACCGGAGCAGCTGGCGCAGCGCCTGCCACTCGACGTGCCAGGAACCGTCCGGCCGCTCGTCGATGGCACCGGCGGCCGCGGCCTGGATCTGGGCCAGATGCCCGGGACCGGCCAGTGCGGCACTGCGGATCAGCACAGACAGCACCGGATTCTGTTTCTGCGGCATCGCCGAGGATCCGCCGCGGCCTTCGGCGGCGGGCTCGGAGACTTCGCCGAGTTCGGGCCGGCTGAGCAGCAGCACGTCGTTGGCGACCTTCCCGGCGGCGGCCAGCACGTCGGCCAGCGCCGCGGCCAGCGCGGTGACCGGCAGCCGGTTGGTTTGCCACGGCGCCACCGGGTCGGCCAGCCCCAGCCGTTCGGCGAGGCGGGCCGCCAAAGCCAGCGCACCGCCGTCGTTGTTCGGCGCAGCGCTGCCTGCCGCGGTTCCGGCGGATCCTTCGCTTTCCGCTGCGGTTGTGGCCGCGGGGTTGGCGGGCCGGTTGGCCAGTTCCGTCAGCGCGGCCATGGTGCCGGCCGCACCGCCCCATTGGAGGGGCAGTTCCCCGGCAACCTGCTCCAGCCGGACACCGGCCTGGGCGACGCCGGAGAGCCAGTTGGCGGCCTTGAGCCCGAAGGTGGACGGCAGCGAATGCTGGGTCAGCGTCCGGGCCACGGTGATGGTGCCGCGGTGCTCTTCCGCCTGCCGCGCCAGAGCGGCGGCGGCGGACTTCAGGTCGGTGACAATGCCGGCCAGCGTGCGGCGCGCCATCAGCATCATGGCGCTGTCCAGGATGTCCTGGCTGGTGGCACCCTGGTGGATCGCCGAAGCGGCGGCCGGGTTGTGCTTCTTGGTCTCCGCGCGCAGGTCGGCGAGCAGCGGGATGACCGGGTTGCCGCCGCCCTGGGCACGCTCGGCCAAGCCTGCGGCGTCGTAGAGATCCGCCCGAGAGGCCTGCTCGACGGCGGGAACGGCATCCGCCGGTACCCGGCCGGCGCCGGCCAGCACGCGCGTCCATTCGAGCTCCACGTCGAGCATGGCCTGGATGAATTGGTAGTCGCTGGTTAAACGGGATGCTGCTGTCCCGGCCGAAACCGGAGACAGCAGCCCGAAATCAGCGTGGTCCGCTGGATTCATGGATCCCTAGATTCCCGGGTAGGTCAGGAAGACGGTTTCGCCTTCGCCCTGCAACCGGATGTCGAACCGCAGGTCGCCGTTCGGCTCGCGCTCGGCGATCAACGTCTTCCGCCGCTCTTCCGGCAGCGAGGACAGCAGCGGGTCGTTCGCCAGCGCCTCGGTGTCCTCCGGGAGGTAGATCCGGGTGAACAGCCGGTTCAGCAGGCCACGGGCAAAGACCACCATGGAGATGAACGGTGCCTTGCCCTGCTCGGTGGCGCCCGGGTTCACCGTGGTGAAGGTGTAGTGGCCGACGTTGTCCACGGCTACCCGGCCGAAGCCGGTGAAGGTGTGGTCGTCGCGGACCAGCGAACCGGTCTCCCGGGAGATCTCGCCGCGCTCGTCGGCCTGCCAGATCTCCAGCATGGAGTCGGGAATCGGGCTGCCGTTGCCGTCCGTCACCACGCCGTGCAGCCGGATGGATCCGGTGTGCGCGCGGTGGACCAGCTGGCTGTCCTTCTCATAAGGCAGCGCGAAGCCGTAGAACGGGCCGATGGTCTGGCCCGGGGTAGCTACCAGTTTGGTGGTGGACTCGCTCATCAGTGCTCCTCGCCTTCTTCCATCCAAGTGCGGTTGCTGCCGGAAAGGACGATGTCCCAGCGGTAGCCGGTGTTCCATTCGTGGCTGGTCACCGAATGGTCGTAGGTGGCGACCAGACGGTCGCGCGCATCCTGGTCGGTGATCGCCTGGTAGATCGGATCCAGCGGGAACAGCGGGTCGCCCGGGAAGTACATCTGGGTGATCATGCGCTGGGTGAAGTCGGTGCCGAACAGCGAGAAGTGGATGTGCGCCGGACGCCAGGCGTTGTGGTGGTTCTTCCACGGGTACGGGGCCGGCTTGATGGTGGTGAACTTGTATTCGCCGTTGGGTCCGGTGATGCAGCGGCCCACGCCGGTGAAGTTCGGGTCGATCGGTGCCGGGTGCTGGTCCCGCTTGTGCACGTAGCGGCCGGCCGCGTTCGCCTGCCAGATTTCCACCAGCTGGTTGCGCACGGGGCGTCCGTCGCCGTCCAGGACGCGGCCCTGCACAACGATCCGCTCGCCCAGCGGTTCGCCGTTGTGCTGGATGGTCAGGTCGGATTCCAGGATGTGCACGTCCCGCTCACCGAACGCCGGGCTCCACAGCTCGATCGTCTCCGGATCCGCATGGTGCAGGTCCTTGGTGGGATGGCGCAGCAGCGAGGAACGGTAGGGCGCAAAGTCGATGCGCGGCTGCGTTTCCTGGGCTTCTCCGGCTTCAACGCCCTTGCGGTAGGCCTCGTGGATGTCGGTGATTTCCTGGTTGATCGTCTCCTGCGAATCCGCGGTGGCGGCAGGATCCAGCACGTGGCTGTCGTCAAACGTCTCGCCGTCGAAAGCCTCGTCCTGAGCAGTAGCGTCGCTCATCGAGAACTCCTTTCTGTTTTTCGGGTCTGGTGGTTCAGGGTACGGGCCCGCGTTGGCTGATGCCGCAGGCGGGTGGTGGGTTACTTGTGCGGCCAACCGGTGTAGGACTCGGCCAGGTACTGCTGACCGAAGCGGGACCCGGTCACCGTGGCCAGCTCGCCCAGGGCACGCTTGGTTTCGAACGGTGACGCGTCCTCGCGGGTGTGCAGCATGCTGGTCATCCAGTAGGAGAAGTTCTGCGCCTTCCAGACCCGCTGCAGGGCCAGGTCCGAGTAGCCCTCCAGCAGCGCGTCGCTGCCGGTGGCGTAGAACGAATCGATGGCTTCGAACAGCACCTTGACGTCCGCGAAGGCCAGGTTCAGACCCTTGGCGCCGGTCGGCGGCACCGTGTGTCCGGCGTCGCCGGCCAGGAACATCCGGCCGTGGGACAGCGGCTCACGGACGAAGGACCGGAAGGCCAGCACGGTCTTGTCGAAAATCGGGCCCTGCTTCAACTGGAAGCCGTCCGGGCCGTCCACCCGCTTCTGCAGTTCGGCCCAGATCCGGTCGTCGCTCCAGTCGTTCACGTTCTCGGCCGGATCGCACTGGAAGTACATCCGCTGGACGGTCTCGCTGCGCTGGGAGATCAGCGCGAAGCCGTGCGGGGAGTTGGCATAGATCAGTTCCGGGGCGCTCTTCGGGGCCTCGGTCAGGATGCCGAACCACGCGAACGGATACTCGATCTTGTAGTCCTGCTCCCCCGTCACCGCACGGCGGCAGAAACTGCGGGAGCCGTCGGCACCGACCAGGATGTCGCAGTGCACCTCAAATGCGGCGCCGTCCTTGTCGCTAAAGCGGAACTTGGGCGTGGTGGTCTCCAGGTCAAGCACCTCGGTGACCTCGGCCTCGTAGCGCACGTCGCCGCCGTCGCGCTTGCGGGCAGCGGCCAGGTCCACGAAGACCTCGTTCTGCGCATACAGCGTCACGGTTGCGTCCACCAGGTCCTTGAAGTCCAGCGGGTGCGACTCGCCGTTGAAGCGCAGGTCGATGCCCTCATGCTCGTCGCCCTCGGTGAGCACCCTGCCATCCACGCCGGTGTCGGTGAGCATCTTGACCGAGCCCGCCTCCAGGATGCCGGCGCGATGCGTGTTGCGGATGGTCTCGTGATCGCGGGACTCCACCACAAGGTTGTCGATGCCCTGCTTGGCCAGCAGGTGGCTGAGCATGAGACCGGCAGGTCCTCCGCCGACAATGCCGACCTTGGTTTTGATGATTTGCGCCTGCGCCATATGTAAGTCTCCTGAAGCCATGTTGGTCACGTCTTGATCCAGTGTGACCCGGCCGACAAGCCGAATGCGCCCGCGTTCTCATTGAATGAGAATTACGACGACGGCGGCCATCCTCAGTCCACTCAGGGCAGCGCCACGCCCATCGCGCGGGAGATGCCACGTGCAGCCGTCATGAGCGCCGGGACGACGGCGTTGAAGTTCTCGAAGCCCAGCGGCACCACCACGCCGAGCGCTGCCACCGGCCAGCCGGCAGGACCCGCCACCGGGACGGCCACGCCCGTGGTGTCCACGTCGATACGCCCATCAAACGCGGCATAGCCCCGCTTTCGGATATCGGCCAGGTGCCGGCGCAGGTCGAAGGAGACCGCGTCCGCCGAGGTGACGGCTTCCGGGTGGCGGGAGAGGTAGGACTCCTGAACGTGGTTCGGCGAATTGGCCAGCAGAACCATTCCCATCGAAGTCCGGTGAACCGGCATACGGCCGGCAATCTGCGCCTGGTTGACCACCGAGCCGCGGCTGGAGAGCCGCTCGATGACCAGGACTTCGTCATCGCGCAGCACGGCCAGCTGGGTGTGCTGGCGGACCACGGACTGGATGTCCTCCATGAACGGCATCGCGGCCTGCCGAAGGTCCACGGCGGGCGAACTCCGGTTGGCCAGTTCCCACAGCCGAAGCCCCAACCGGATCTCCCCGGGGCCTTCCTTGGTCAGCAGCCCGTGCCGCGAGAGCTCGTCCACCAACCGGTACGTCGTAGCCAACGGCACATCCGCTCGCCGGGACAACGTGGCAACGTTCATCGCCGGTTTGTCCGGCTCGAACGCTGACAGAATGCGCACCAGCCGGTCCAGCATCGAGTCTCCGGACGGTGAATTGGCCATGTTCCTAGGTTCTCACGCCGGAAGGGACGGTAAGCAGGCCTGCCGGGCATGCCGACGTGTCACGCGTCCACGCCTGCCGCCCATCAGGGCTGCCGCATTGTCCAGGCCTCCCGCACCTCCGGGCTCCCGCATTGTCCAGGCCTCCCGCATTGTCCAGACCTGCCGGGCCGCCGCTTTGTCCAGGCCTGCCGCGAGTGCGGGGCCACCGGGCTGCCGCTTTGTCCACGCCTGCCGCGAGTACGCGGCTGCCGGGCCACCCCCATCCAGTGGAGAGAAATGGCTGAAAGCGGGCCCATATACTGGCCACTTTTCTCCAATGGAAGGTATACGATCCGATTCCCACGACCCGGCTGCCGTTAAACGCCGAACCGCCTCCCGCTGCCCCGGTATCGGGGAGCAGGAGGCGGTTCGGTGCATCAGATCAGGCGCGGAGCGCCCCTAAGCGTAGGGCGCGTGGGCCCCGCCGTGGCGACGAAGTCGCCGGTCCAGGCCTGCCCACAGCACGCAAGCTCGCTGCGGGGCCCTCGGCCTGCACCTTGGCGGGGGCGCCCTACTCGTTAGCGGTAGTCGTTGCCCAGGTCGTAGTCATCCAGCGGGATGGCGTGGAACTCGGGCGTCATCGAACCGTCGCCGCCGGCGTAGTCGAAGTCGCCGAAGGCGCTGGGGCCGGTGAAGAGGTTGGCCTTGGCTTCCTCCGTCGGCTCCACCGACACCTGGGTGTACCGGTCCAGGCCGGTGCCGGCCGGGATCAGCTTACCGATGATGACGTTCTCCTTCAGGCCGAGCAGCGGGTCGGACTTGCCTTCCATGGCCGCCTGCGTCAGGACGCGGGTGGTCTCCTGGAAGGACGCGGCCGACAGCCACGACTCGGTGGCGAGCGATGCCTTGGTAATGCCCATCAGCTCGTCACGGCCGTTGGCAGGCTGCTTGCCCTCGGAAACCGCCTTGCGGTTCTCCGCCTGGAAGCGGCTGCGTTCGGCGAGCTCGCCCGGCAGCAAGTCGGTTTCGCCCGACTCGATGACGGTGATGCGGCGCAGCATCTGCCGCACGATGACTTCCACGTGCTTGTCGTGGATGCCAACGCCCTGGCTGCGGTACACGCTCTGGACCTCGTCCACCAGGAACTTCTGGGCCTGGCGCGGGCCGAGGATACGCAGCACCTGCTTCGGGTCCTTGGCACCGGTGACCAGCTGCTGGCCGACCTCTACGTGCTGGCCGTCTTCGACCAGCAGTCGAGCACGGCGCAGTACCGGGTAGGCGATCTCTTCCGAGCCGTCATCGGGGGTGACGATGACGCGCATCTGGCGCTCGCCGTCCTCGATGGACACGCGTCCGGCCACTTCGGCCATCGGCGCGACGCCCTTGGGCGTACGGGCTTCGAAGAGCTCCTGGATACGGGGCAGGCCCTGGGTGATGTCTTCCGCGGAGGCAACACCACCGGTGTGGAAGGTACGCATGGTCAGCTGCGTGCCGGGCTCACCGATGGACTGTGCGGCGATGATGCCGACTGCCTCGCCGATGTCCACGGTCTTGCCGGTGGCCAGCGAACGGCCGTAGCAGAACGCACAGGTACCGACGGCGGACTCACAGGTGAGCACGGAGCGCACCTTGATCTCGGTGATGCCGGCGTCGATCAGTTCCTGGATCAGCACATCGCCGACGTCGGAGCCTGCCGCGGCCACCACGGTGCCCTCGGAGTTCACCACATCGGTGGCCAGCGTGCGGGCGTAGGCGGAGTTCTCCACCTCTTCGTGCCGGCGCAGTTCACCGTTGTGGTCCGGTTCGGCGATGACCGTGGTCAGGCCGCGCTCGGTGCCGCAATCCAGTTCGCGGACAATCACGTCTTGCGAGACGTCCACCAGACGACGGGTCAGGTAACCCGAGTTGGCGGTACGCAGCGCGGTATCGGCCAGGCCCTTACGGGCACCGTGCGTGGCGATGAAGTACTCCAGCACCGACAGGCCCTCACGGTAGGAGGACTTGATCGGGCGCGGGATGATCTCGCCCTTCGGGTTGGCCACCAGACCACGGATACCGGCGATCTGGCGGACCTGCAGCCAGTTACCACGGGCGCCGGAGGACACCATGCGGTTGATGGTGTTTTCCTTGGTCAGGTTCTTCCGCATCGCGTCGGCAACCTCGTTGGTTGCCTTGTTCCAGATGTCGATCAGTTCCTGGCGCCGTTCGTCGTCGGCAATCAGGCCCTTGCTGTACTGGGACTCGACGCGTGCCGCCTGGGTTTCGTAGCCCTCCATGATGGCGGCCTTCTCGGCCGGGGCGGCGATGTCGGAGATCGCCACGGTGACACCGGAGCGGGTGGCCCAGTAGAAACCGGCGTCCTTGAGGTTGTCCAGCGTTGCCGCAGTGACGACCTTCGGGTAGCGCTCGGCCAGATCGTTCACGATCGCCGAGAGCTGGCCCTTGTCCGCCACCTTCTCAACCCAGGGGTAATCGTCGGGCAGGGTGTTGTTGAAGACGACCTGGCCGAGCGTGGTTTCGATCAGCGCTTCCTGGCCCTCTTCCCAACCTTCCGGTGCGGGCTGGTCGGCGCTCGGCACGAAGCCGGGCACGCGGATCTTGACCACGGAGTTCAGGTGCAGCTCGCCGGCGTCGTGGGCCATGATGGCTTCGGCCGGGCTGGCGAAGACACGGCCTTCGCCTTCTGCGCCTTCGCGCTTGGTGGTCAGGTGGTGCAGACCGATGATCATGTCCTGTGAAGGCAGGGTCACCGGACGGCCGTCCGACGGCTTCAGGATGTTGTTCGAGGAGAGCATCAGGATGCGCGCCTCGGCCTGCGCCTCGGGGCTCAGCGGCAGGTGCACAGCCATCTGGTCGCCGTCGAAGTCGGCGTTGAAGGCTGCACAGACCAGCGGGTGCAGCTGCAGCGCCTTGCCTTCCACCAGCTGCGGCTCGAACGCCTGGATGCCCAGGCGGTGCAGGGTTGGTGCACGGTTGAGCAGCACCGGGTGTTCGGTGATGATCTCTTCCAGCACGTCCCAGACCTGCGGGCGGAAACGCTCGACCATGCGCTTGGCGCTCTTGATGTTCTGCGCGTGGTTGAGGTCAACCAGGCGCTTCATCACGAACGGCTTGAAGAGCTCCAGCGCCATCTGCTTGGGAAGACCACACTGGTGCAGCTTCAGCTGCGGACCGACCACGATCACGGAACGGCCGGAGTAGTCAACGCGCTTACCCAGCAGGTTCTGGCGGAAGCGGCCCTGCTTGCCCTTGAGCATGTCGGAGAGCGACTTCAGCGGACGGTTGCCCGGCCCGGTGACCGGACGACCGCGGCGGCCGTTGTCGAACAGCGAGTCCACAGCTTCCTGCAGCATGCGCTTTTCGTTGTTGACGATGATTTCCGGCGCGCCCAGATCCAACAGGCGCTTCAGGCGGTTGTTGCGGTTGATCACGCGGCGGTACAGGTCGTTCAGGTCGGAGGTCGCAAAGCGGCCACCGTCCAGCTGCACCATCGGGCGAAGCTCCGGCGGGATCACCGGAACGGCGTCCAGCACCATGCCCAGCGGCGAGTTGGTGGTGGTCAGGAAAGCGTTGACCACCTTGAGCCGCTTCAGGGCGCGGGTCTTGCGCTGGCCCTTGCCGTTCTTGATGATGTCGCGCAGGGACTCGGCCTCGGCAGGCATGTCGAAGTTCTCAAGACGGTTCTTGATCGCCTCGGCACCCATGGCGCCTTCGAAGTACAGGCCGTAGCGGTCGCGCAGCTCGCGGTACAGGCCCTCGTCGCCTTCAAGGTCGGCGACCTTCAGGTTCTTGAAGCGGTCCCACACCATGTCGAGGCGCTCGATCTCGGCGTCGGCGCGCTTGCGCACGTTGGCCATCTGGCGGTCGGCGGAGTCGCGGGCCTTCTTCTTCTCGGCGGCCTTGGCGCCTTCGCCTTCCAGGCGGGCCAGTTCGTCCTCGAGGTCCTTGGCGATGGCCGCGATGTCCGAATCGCGGGTATCGCCCAGCTGCTTCTTCTCCAGATCGTGTTCGGCCTGCAGGTTCGGCAGTTCCTCGTGGCGGCGCGCCTCGTCCACGCTGGTGATCATGTAGGCGGCGAAGTAGATGACCTTTTCCAGGTCCTTCGGCGCCAGGTCGAGCAGGTAGCCCAGGCGGGACGGGACACCCTTGAAGTACCAGATGTGCGTGACCGGGGCAGCCAGCTCGATGTGGCCCATCCGCTCGCGGCGGACCTTGGCCCGGGTGACCTCGACGCCACAGCGCTCACAGATGATGCCCTTGAAGCGCACGCGCTTGTACTTACCGCAGTAGCATTCCCAGTCGCGGGACGGGCCGAAGATCTTCTCGCAGAAGAGGCCGTCCTTCTCAGGCTTCAGGGTGCGGTAGTTGATAGTTTCCGGCTTCTTGACCTCGCCGTAGCTCCAGTCGCGGATGTCGTCCGCGGTGGCAAGGCCGATGCGCATGAGGCCGAAGGAGGATTCGCTGGACATATGGTCCCTGTTCTCTCTTGTTCTCTAAATCTGAAAGTCTGTCGGGTTACGGAAAGAGGATGAGCGGCTGGCCGGCCGAAGTGCGCAGGGCGCCTTCGGCCGGCCGGCCCGGCTAGACCTCTTCGACGGAACTCGGCTCGGCCCGCGAAAGGTCGATGCCCAGCTCTTCCGCGGCCCGGAAGACTTCTTCATCCGAGTCACGCATTTCGATCGCGGTGCCGTCGGTGGAGAGTACTTCCACGTTCAGGCAGAGCGACTGCATTTCCTTGATCAGCACCTTGAAGGATTCGGGAACGCCCGGCTCCGGGATGTTCTCGCCCTTGACGATCGCCTCGTAGACCTTGACGCGGCCGTGGATGTCGTCGGACTTGATGGTGAGCAGTTCCTGCAGGGTGTACGCGGCACCGTAGGCCTCCAGGGCCCACACTTCCATTTCACCGAAGCGCTGTCCGCCGAACTGCGCCTTACCGCCCAGCGGCTGCTGGGTGATCATCGAGTACGGGCCGGTGGAGCGTGCGTGGATCTTGTCGTCCACCAGGTGGTGCAGCTTCAGGATGTACATGTAGCCCACGGAGATCGGATCCGGGAACGGCTGGCCGGAACGGCCGTCGAACAGACGCGCCTTGCCGGAGGAACCGATCAGGCGTTCGCCGTCGCGGGTCGGGCTGGTCGAATCCAGCAGTCCGGTGATCTCGAACTCGCTGGCACCGTCGAACACCGGTGTGGCCACCGTGGTGGGACCGGTCTGGCGCGGCAGGTTCGGCAGGTTCTTGGCCCAGTCCGGGTTGCCTTCGATGTTCCAGCCCTGCTTGGCGGCCCAGCCGAGGTGGATTTCCAGCACCTGGCCCACGTTCATGCGGCCGGGAACACCCAACGGGTTCAGCACAATGTCAACCGGCGTGCCGTCTTCCAGGAACGGCATGTCCTCGATCGGCAGGATCTTGGAGATGACGCCCTTGTTGCCGTGGCGGCCGGCGAGCTTGTCGCCGTCGGTGATCTTGCGCTTCTGCGCCACGTATACGCGGACCAGCTGGTTCACGCCCGGGGGCAGTTCGTCGTCGTTGTCACGGTCGAAGATGCGCACACCGATCACGGTGCCGGACTCGCCGTGCGGCACCTTCAGGGAGGTGTCGCGCACTTCGCGGGACTTCTCGCCGAAGATCGCGCGCAGCAGGCGCTCTTCCGGGGTCAGCTCGGTCTCGCCCTTCGGGGTCACGCGGCCCACCAGGATGTCGCCGGCGTCGACCTCGGCACCGATGTGGATGATGCCGCGCTCGTCCAGCTGGGAGAGCACTTCCTCGGACACGTTCGGGATGTCGCGGGTGATTTCCTCGGCACCAAGCTTGGTGTCGCGGGCATCAACCTCGTGCTCCTCGATGTGGATGGAGGTCAGCACGTCGTCGGAAACCACACGCTGGGAGAGGATGATCGCATCCTCGTAGTTGTGGCCTTCCCAGGACATGAACGCCACCAGCAGGTTCTTGCCCAGCGCCAGTTCACCCTGATCGGTGGACGGACCGTCGGCGATGATGCTGCGGGCTTCCAGCCGCTGGCCCTCGGAGACGAGGACGCGCTGGTTGTAGGCGTTGCCCTGGTTGGAGCGGGCGAACTTCATGATCGGGTACCGGGTCTCGGTGCCGTCGTCGTTCAGTGCGGTGACCAGGTCGGCGGAGACCTCGGTGACCACGCCCGGCTTGATGGCAACCACTGAGTCGCCGGCATCAACAGCGGCGTAGCGCTCCATGCCGGTGCCCACGATCGGAGCTTCCGAACGCAGCAGCGGCACAGCCTGGCGCTGCATGTTGGCGCCCATCAGTGCGCGGTTCGCGTCGTCGTGCTCGAGGAACGGAATCAGGGCCGTTGCGACCGACACCATCTGGCGCGGGGAAACGTCCATGTAGTCGACTTCGTCGCCCGGCACCAAAACCGGCTCGCCGCCGCCGCCGCGCTCGCGGCAGAGGACCAGGTCCTCTTCGAAGTGCAGGTCCTCGCTGAGCGGGGCGTTCGCCTGGGCGATCACGCACTCAATCTCGTCGTCCGCGGTCAGGTAGTCCACCTGGTCGGTGACCTGCCCGTTGACGACCTTGCGGTACGGAGTCTCGATGAAACCGAACGCGTTGATGCGGCCGTAGGAAGCCAGCGAGCCGATCAGACCGATGTTCGGGCCTTCAGGCGTCTCGATCGGGCACATGCGTCCGTAGTGCGAGGGGTGCACGTCACGGACTTCCATGCCGGCACGGTCGCGGGACAGACCGCCCGGGCCCAGCGCGGACAGGCGGCGCTTGTGCGTCAGGCCGGCCAGCGGGTTGTTCTGGTCCATGAACTGGGAGAGCTGCGACGTACCGAAGAACTCCTTGATCGCAGCCACCACGGGGCGGATGTTGATCAGGGTCTGCGGGGTGATGGCCTCCACGTCCTGGGTGGTCATGCGTTCGCGGACCACGCGCTCCATGCGGGAGAGGCCGGTGCGGACCTGGTTCTCGATCAGTTCGCCGACCGCGCGGATGCGGCGGTTGCCGAAGTGGTCGATGTCGTCGACCTCGACGCGGAGGTCGTGGTCGGCGCCGTCGCGCTTGCCCGGGATGGTGGCTTCGCCGGCGTGCAGGGCCACCAGGAACTTGATCATGGCGACGATGTCGTCATTGTTCAGGACCGAGGCGTCCGGATCGTTCAGCGGCTTGTCGATGCCCAGCTTGCGGTTGATCTTGTAGCGGCCAACCTTGGCCAGATCGTAGCGCTTCGGGTTGAAGTAGAGGTTGTCCAGCAGGGACTGGGCGGCCTCGACCGTGGGCGGCTCGCCCGGACGCAGCTTGCGGTAAATGTCCAGGAGGGCTTCCTCCTGGGTCTGGGTGGCGTCCTTCTCCAGCGTGGCGCGGATCGAGTCGTACTCGCCGAAGTTCTCGAGGATCTGGCCCTCGGTCCAACCCAGTGCCTTCAGCAGCACGGTCACGGACTGCTTGCGCTTGCGGTCGAGGCGTACGCCGACCTGGTCGCGCTTGTCGATTTCCAGCTCGAACCAGGCGCCACGGGACGGGATGATCTTCGCGGTGAAGATGTCCTTGTCGCTGGTCTTGTCGGCGGTCTTCTCGAAGTAGGCGCCCGGCGAGCGGACCAGCTGGGAGACGACAACGCGCTCGGTGCCGTTGATGACGAAGGTGCCCTTGTCGGTCATCAGCGGGAAGTCGCCCATGAACACGGTCTGCTGCTTGATCTCGCCCGTGTTGTTGTTCATGAACTCGGCCTTGACGTACAGCGGCGCGGAGTACGTGGCGTCGCGGTCCTTGCACTCGGCCATGGTGTACTTCGGATCGGCAAACTCCGGCTCGGAGAAGCTCAGGGACATGGTGCCCTGGAAGTCCTCGATCGGGGAGATCTCTTCGAAGATGTCAGCGAGGCCGGAGGTGGTGGCCAGGCCTTGGCGGCCTTCTTCCTGGGCCTTGGCTACGCGCGCCTTCCAGCGCTCGTTGCCGACCAGCCAGTCGAAGCTGTCGGTCTGAAGGGCGAGCAGATTGGGAACGTCAAGAGGTTCGTGAATCTTGGCGAATGAGAGCCGCCGGGTTGCGCCGTCGTTCGACGAGGCGTCCAGCAGGCTGTTAGCGGTATCGGTATTAGAGGTGCTCGAGGCGACCAAGAGGGATCCTTCCACAGACCTTCAGGCTTGTCCTGCGCTTCCGCACTGCCGGCACCCCTGGTGAGGTCCGGACACAACCTGGATCCGCTATATGATCCTTGCCCGCCGCACGATCTGCAGTTAAATACAGATAGGGCGTGGCGAAGCCCACCGCTATATGAAGGCCAAAGGTTTTGAGGGAAGACGCAAATACTAAGTGTACGGGACCGCGTCGCGGATTGTCCAGCATGGAGGGCAGGACCAGTTACCCGCTCCCCCGTCATCGGGATCGGAGCGGCACGCGTCATGCGAAACGCCGCACGGGGCGTACTGCAAACCGCAGCTTGCCGCGGTGCAAACGCAGTGCGAAAGGCGTCTTCGCGGTTGTCTTCCCCGGGACAACGCCACCAGCATATACCCCGTTGCCAACATTTCCGGCTCTGCGCTTCTGGCGAGTTCCGCTGCACGGGTAATCTGTGAAGCAGATCATACCCATCGCAGCAGCCGCCGGCCGCAGTTTCATGCCCCGGCCGGCGGCGCAGAAAGAGTCAGGTACACCATGGCCCAGAACACCAGCAGTCGCGACGACGTCGTCATCCTGGCCGGCGCGCGCACACCCAACGGGCGGCTGAACGGCCAACTCGCGGCCTTCACCGCCGTCGAGCTCGGGGGCAAGGCCATCGCTGCCGCGCTGGAGCGCGGCGGCGTCGCCGCGGAACAGGTGGACGCGGTCATCATGGGGCACGTCATCCAGGCCGGAGCCGGCCAGAACCCTGCCCGCCAGGCTTCCATCGCCGCTGGATTGGGCTGGAACGTTCCCACCGTGACGATCAACAAGGTGTGCCTCTCCGGGCTCGCGGCTATTAGCGACGCCGCCCGGCTGATCCGCTCCGGCGAGGCGCACGTGGTGGTGGCCGGCGGGCAGGAGTCGATGACCAACGGCCCGCATCTGCTCCCGGGGTCCCGCCAGGGCTGGACGTACGGCAGCATGACCGCCCTCGATGCCACCGCTCACGACGGCCTCACCGATGCCTTCGATCACGAGTCCATGGGTGTCTCCACGGAGCGGCGGAACAGCGAGCTGGGCATCGGTCGCGAAGCGCAGGACGAAGTGGCTGCTGCGTCCCACCAGCGGGCCGCGGCCGCAGCGGAGAGCGGCGTCTTCGACGACGAGATCGTCGCGGTCAAAGTGCCGCAGCGCAAGGGCTCCGACCTGGTGGTGGACCGCGACGAGGGCGTCCGTCCACAAACCACGGTGGAAAGCCTGGCGCCGTTGCGCCCCGCTTTTGCCAAGGACGGCACCATCACGGCCGGGAACTCGTCCCCGCTTTCCGACGGCGCCGCTGCCGTTGTGGTGGCTAGCCGGGGTTTCGCCGAGGACAACGGGCTGGACTGGCTGGCCGTCGTCGGCCGGTCCGGTCAGGTTGCCGGACCGGACACCTCGTTGCAGTCCCAGCCCTCCAACGCCATCTCGCAGGCCCTCCAGCGGGCCGGCTGGAGCACCACAGAGTTGGACTTCATCGAAATCAACGAAGCCTTCGGCGCCGTGGCCGTGCAGTCGCTTCAGGACCTGGACTACCCGCTGGAGAAGTGCAACATCCACGGCGGCGCCATCGCCCTGGGCCATCCGATCGGCGCTTCCGGTGCCCGGCTGGCACTGACGGCCGCCCTTGAGCTGCGCCGGCGCGGGAGCGGCAAGGCTGCAGTCTCCCTGTGCGGCGGCGGCGGCCAGGGCGAGGCGCTGCTTCTGTACCGCGACTAGGAACGCGGGCCGCTTTTTCGGGCGGTCGGGGGCAATGCCGGCCGGGCGGGGAGGGAATACCGGCCGCGCGCCGGGACTTGAACCGGACATGAGCAATGAATCCGGTGCCCCTGTCCTGCCTGCCGGCCTGCAACGTTTTCTGGCCGGCGCCGAAGAGCACTCGCTTCCGGTGGAAGTGGCCGAGCGCTCCGGCGCCCGGAGCCTGGCCGAGGCGGCGGAGCTGCTGGGCATCGCCGAAGCCGACATCGTCAAGACCCTGGTGGTCAAGCACAAGGACGGCTCTTTCTTGTTCGCCCTGATCCCCGGGGACCGGCAGATCTCCTGGCCCAAGCTCCGGTCGCTGCTGGGCGTCAACAAGCTCTCGTTGCCGCACGCCGACGTTGCCTTCGAGGCAACAGGCTACCGGCGCGGCACCATCACCCCGCTGGGCAGCAGCACGGCTTGGCCCGTGTTCGCCGACCAGTCAATCCGCGGCCGGCGGATTTCACTGGGCGCCGGCGAGCACGGCTACTCTGCCTTTGTCGACGCCGATGCGCTCACCTTGGCGCTTGGCGCCACCGTCGCGGATATCTCCGACCCGGCCTGAAACATCTCGCAGTCACCGCCGTCGGTGAGGAACTACGCTGACCACGGCACCGCCGTCGTCCTTTCCTTAATACACAAAGCCCCGCCGCCCAGTGAGGGCAGCGGGGCTTTGAAGAAGCTGAAGAAGCTTACTTGAGGGTGACGGTAGCGCCGGCAGCCTCGAGAACTTCCTTGGCCTTCTCGGCAGCTTCCTTGGTGGCGCCTTCGAGGACGGCCTTCGGAGCGCTGTCAACCAGGTCCTTGGCTTCCTTGAGGCCCAGGGAGGTCAGGCCGCGGACTTCCTTGATCACTGCGATCTTCTTCTCGCCTGCAGCTTCGAGAACGACGTCGAATTCGGTCTGCTCTTCAGCAGCGGCTTCGCCAGCGCCGCCACCGGCGGGGCCTGCAACAGCAACAGCAGCAGCGGTGACCTCGAAGGTCTCCTCGAACAGCTTGACGAACTCGGAGAGCTCGATGATGGTCAGTTCCTTGAAAGCTTCAATGAGCTCTTCGTTGGTGAGCTTCGCCATGGTTGGCGTCCTTCCTGATAAGTGATGCGGCTGGTGTGTCCGCACCAAGAGTTGGGTTGGTGAAGAGTCTTACTGCTCTTCGGCAGCAGCCTCGGCCGGGGCCTCGGTTGCTTCGGCAGCGGGAGCTTCGGCTTCGGCAGCTTCTGCCGGAGCCTCGGCAGCGGCGCCACCGTTCTCCTCCTGCTTGATGCGCAGCGCATCGAGGGTGCGGGCCAGTGCGGACATCGGAGCCTTGAGGACTCCGGCGACGCGGGCCAGCTGGTGCTCGCGGGATTCGAGAGCGGCCAGTGCAGCAACAGCGGATGCGTCCAGGGCCTTGCCCTCGAAGAAACCGGTCTTGATGACGAGCTGCGGGTTGGACTTTGCGAAATCCGTCAGGGACTTGGCGGCTGCAACGGCGTCACCCTTGATGAAGGCAATAGCAGTGGGTCCGGCAAGCTGGCCTTCGAACGCGTCGATGCCGGCTTCCTTGGCTGCAATGCCAGTCAGGGTGTTCTTTACGACCGAGAACTTGGTGTCCTGGCCCAGAGAAACACGCAGCTCCTTGAGCTGTGCAACGGTAAGCCCGCGGTATTCGGTTAGGACTGCAGCGCTGGATTCCTTGAAATCGGTGGTGATTTCTTCAACGGCTGCCACCTTGTTTGGCGTTGCCATAACCCTCCTTCCGGGGAATAGTGCCGGTGGTTCGGGTCGCGTGCATAAAAAACGCCCCATGCAGATGCACGGGGCTTCGGTCCCTCACCGGCAGTCCGGTTGCGGGGCAATGCTTCGTTCACCTGCGCAGGCCGTCCCGAGCACGGGACTTTCGGTTGAAAACGTGGAGGATTTCAACGACCGACGGTCTTTGGTTCTTCAAGGGTACGGGACGCTGCAGCCGGACTCCAAATCGGCGCGGCACGCCGCCGTTTGAACGGCCGGCAGGATGGCCTGCTGCACGTTCTGCTCCGCGTCCCTGGCGAGCGTTCACACGACGGCGGTCTGCTGCCCTTCGGCGGCCTGCTGTCCCCCGGCGGATGTTTCCGGTTGGCCGGCCGCACCGCCGTCGAGGTCATCCTGGATCTGGCCCACATGGTCCTCCATGGCCTGGCGTGCACCTTGCTGGTCTCCGCTTTCGACGGCGGCGAGCACCTTGCGGTGCATGGCCAGCGTGCGGGCGCGCACAGTCGATACGACAAAGGCCCTCGCGCCGTGCGTCGGCCAGCACCCGGCCCATCGGCACGAAGACGGCAGCGAAGAGCGTGTTGCCGGACATTTTGAGGATCATTGTGTGGAACAAGCGGTCGGCTTCGACGAAGGCATCCGCATCGCCCGCCGCGTCGGCTGCCGCCATCGAATCGAGTTCCCCGCGCAGAAGCTCCAGGTCCGTGTCAGTGCGGCGCGCCGCGGCCAGCGCCGCGGCACCGGACTCGACCAAGCGCCGCACCTCCAGCAATTGCCTGGACGCAATGGAATTGCCGGTGCTGTGCGCGGCTGCCCGGACGATCGCCTCGACGGAGGTCCACTGGTCCGGCGGGGTGATGAAGGTGCCGCGGCCCCGCTGCACGCTGATCACATTGATTGTCCGCAGCATCGTGAGGGCTTCCCGGACGGTGAGCCGGCTGACCTGATATTCGGCGGCGATATCGGCTTCGGCCGGCAGTGCGTCTCCAGGAGCCAACCGGCCGGCGACAATGTCCTCCAGCAACTTCTCCGCCACTACGTCCACCAGTGTCCTGTGTTCCATGCGCCCGCTCCTGTCACTCCCGGCGCGGATGCCGGTGCGCAATGATCTTAACCGCGTGCTGACGTTACTGAGGGGTAGCATTACGGCCGCGCGCCACAGGGGCATTTTGACGTCACAGAGGGCCGGATTCCGTTCCGGGCGAGGCGACCGTTTCAGGCGAAAAGAGCGTTCCGGGCGGAGAAACCGCTCCAGGCGGAGCCACCGTTCCGGGCGAAAGGGCCCTCCCGGGCGGGGAGTCCGCTCCCTCGGTTCGCCGAGGTTTTAGCCGGTTCCTGACCCGGCGGTTTCCTCCGCGGGCTTGCGGCGGCCCTTCATGAACGAGGTGGTGTAGGCGAAGGCGACCAGCGCCGTGGCAGCCAACAGCAGGAGTCCGATGGCATAGCTCTTGTCTTCGGCATTGTAGGTAGCGCCCATGACCAGCGGCGGGAAATAGCCGCCAAGCCCACCCGCCGCACTGACGATTCCGGTCACCGACCCGACCCGCTCGGGCGGCGCACTGATCCCCACCCAGGCGAACACACCGCCGGTACCCAAGCCGAGTGCCGCAGCCATACCCAGGAAGGTCAGTCCGGCGGGGATTTCAGCCCCCGGCCTCATGTTGACCACAAAGGCGAGGATGACTACGGCGGCCAGCGAGAAGAGCACCACCGGCTTGGGGCCGATCTTGTCCGCAAGGATGCCCCCAACCGGCCTGAGCAGCACTGCTGCCAGGGCGAAACCGGCGGTACGGGTGCCGGCCCCGGTGGGATCCATTTCGTATACATCCTTCAGGTAGGTGGGCAGGTAGTTGCTGAAGGAGACGAATCCGCCGAACACTATGGCGTAAAGGAAGCACATTTCCCAGGTGGTCCGCAATTTGGCCGCAGCCTTCAACTTGGGGACTACCGGGTTGCGGTTGGCTTCCCAGCTGGGAGCTTCCTCCATGGTGAACCAGATGACGGCTGCCACCGCAACCAGCAGGGCGGCCACCAACAGATGGGTGGGGAAATAGCCAATCCAAGACACCAGCCGCGGCGTGAGGAAAGCGGACAGTGCGGTGCCGCCCATGCCGGCGCCGAAAACGCCGGTGGCGAAACCGCGGCGCGACTTCGGATACCACGGGCTCACGAACGGGATGCCGACAGCAAACACCGTGCCGGCCACCCCGAGGAAGAAGGCAAAAAATACCAGAAGCCCATAGGACTGCAAGGAACCGGCCAGCGCCACCAGAAGCACGGACGGAACCGTGCAGATCAGCACCGCGGTGAACATGATCCTGCCGCCGAAGCGGTCGGTGAGGGACCCGACGACGATCCTGCCCAGTGATCCGACAAAGACCGGCATGGCCACCACGATTGATGTCTGCGACGTGGACAGGTCCATCTGTTGGGTATAGGCCGTGCTCAGCGGCGCGATGATGGTCCAC
This sequence comes from Arthrobacter sulfonylureivorans, assembly GCF_022637435.1. Lineage (NCBI taxonomy): Bacteria > Bacillati > Actinomycetota > Actinomycetes > Micrococcales > Micrococcaceae > Arthrobacter > Arthrobacter sulfonylureivorans. The sequence continues at coordinate 1,048,307 of NZ_CP093326.1, read as the reverse complement.
GCCCAGAACGCCGTCACCGAAGCCGCCGTGGCCAGCACCAGGTTCTTGGTTGCGCCCTTGTTCTCTGTCTCCACGTTGTCCCTTCCGTAGTGCCTGCCGGTGCCGTCGCGAACGTGCCGGGATTACCGCCGGTCCCTGTCCCGGGTCCCCACCGGCTGCCATCCCGGCTGGCGGCCGCGGGCGCCGGGAGCGGTGCGGACGTCGCGGCTGCGGTAGACGATGTACGGCCGGAATAGATAGTGGAAGGGGGCCGTGAAGGCGTGCACCAGCCGCGTGAAAGGCCAGAGGGCAAACAACAGCATGCCCACCAGCGTGTGCAGGTGGAAGGAGAACGGGGCAGCTGCCATGGACCCTATGTCCGGCTGGAAGATAAACAGCGAGCGGAACCACGGAGAAACCGTCTCACGGTAGTTATGCCCGTGTCCGCCCAGGAACACACTGGCCAGTGTTGTCCAGAGGCCGAACACGATCGCGGCCACCAGCACCACGTACATCGTCTTGTCGTTCTTGGTAGTGGCCATGAAGACCGGACCGGTGGTCCGGCGTCGGACGATCAGCAGGATGATTCCGCCCAGGGTGCAGATGCCGGCTATGCCGCCGACGAACAGCGCGTTGAAGTGGTAGAAGTCCTGGCTCATGCCGACGGCTTCGGTCCAGCTCTTCGGGATGACCAATCCGAAGAAGTGGCCGGCGATGACGGCCAGGATGCCGAAGTGGAACACCGGCGAAGCGATCCGCAGCAGCTTGGACTCGTACAACTGGGAGGACCGCGTGGTCCAGCCGAACTGGTCGTACTTGTAGCGCCAGACGCTGCCGCCCACCAAAATGGCGACCATGACATAGGGCAGCACGCCCCAGAGCACGATGTCGGTCATTGTTGTCCTCCTGCGAGCGGGAGCAGCCGTGGGTCGTAGGGGTCCAGTCCCACGCTCTCGGTGGGCGGTCCGTAGCCGGCCATTTTCATGATCTCCTGGCGGTCCGTGGGCGATTTGCCCGGCAGTGAGTCGCAGACGGACTGCAACACGGCGGCCTGCGGAAGGTTGTCCTCCAGCAAGGCCAGCCGCAGCATTTCCAGGCTGGCCCGGTAGTCGGTCAGCACCTTGCGGCCGGCGTCCAGATCCACGGTGGCAGCGAACTCAAGCACCATCGGCAGGTAGTCGGGCAGTTCGCCGTGCAGGTCCACCAGCATGCCGCTGTCCCGGTACACCTGCTTGAAACCGGCCAGGACCTCGCCGCGGCGCCGCGTGTCGCCGTCGGTCCAGTAGGACAGGTGAAGTGCATGCCGGCGGCTGAGATCGAATTCCTGCACGTAGCGGGCTTGGGACTCCTCCAGTGGGACTGTGGTGAGCTCCTGCAGCACGTCGTTGAAAGGACGGTCCAGTCCGGGAAACTCGGCGAGCGCCCGGCGGATCAGCGGGATCCGGCCCATCAGTTCCTGGTCCGGGTAGGACAGGCACCAGGACGCCGCCAGATAGGTGACCCGGTTTCGCTGCGTCATGGCCGGCTCTCCAACGGGTTGCCGCTTGGTCCGGCCTGGTCGCTCGGCCCACCGGCGTCCGGGCCGGGGCCGGCGGCGCCGCCCTCATGCGCGGGCGAATCCGGCGACATCTGCGGGTTGTCCTGTTCGGGGAACATCCCGCGCGGCACGCCGCGGCCGTCCCAGTTGAGCAGGTTGACCCGGCCGCGCAGTTCCCCGGGTTCAAAATGCCCGCCGGTGGTCTGGCGTTGCTTCAGCGCGTAGAAGTTCTCCACCGCTACCGGAGTTGGCCGTCCGCTGGCTTCGCCGAAGGCATCCGATGCGTACATGCCGGGCCCGTCCTCAAAATCCAGCGAACAGCCCATCTCCTCCAGGTTGTGGGCCTGTTCAACGTGCGCCTTGGGAATGACATAGCGCTCGTTGTACTTCGCAATCGCCATCAGTCGGTACATTTCATACATCCGCTCGCCGTTCATGCCCACCGATACGGGGATCGATTCCGCCGGATCGTTGCCCAGGCTGATGCCGCGCATGTAGGCGCGCATGGCCGCCAGCTTCCGCAGCACGCCGGTCACGATCTCCATGTCGCCGGCTGTGAACAGTTCGGCCAGGTACTCGACCGGAACGCGCAGTGCTTCGATCGCCCCGAACAGGTTGTCCGCGTCCTCGGCGTCGTGGCCCTGGTCGCTGAGCAGGTCCACCACCGGCGAAAGCGGCGGCACGTACCAGACCATCGGCATGGTCCGGTATTCCGGGTGCAGCGGCAGGGCCACCTTGTAGACCTTCGCCAGGTGGTAGACCGGCGAGCGCCGGGCGGCGTCCAGCCAGTCCTCCGGGATGCCTTCGGCGCGGGCGGCGGCGATGACCTCCGGGTCGTTCGGGTCCAGCATCAGGTCCAGCTGGGCCTGGTAGAGGTCCTTCTCATCCGGTACCGACGCCGCTTCGGTGACCTTGTCGGCGTCGTACAGGAAAATCCCGAGGTACCGCAGCCGGCCCACGCACGTCTCGGAGCACACGGTGGGGATGCCCACTTCGATCCGCGGGTAGCAGAACGTGCATTTCTCGGCCTTGCCGGTCTTGTGGTTGAAGTACATCTTCTTGTACGGGCAGCCCGTGACGCACTGGCGCCAGCCGCGGCACCGGTCCTGGTCCACCAGCACGATCCCGTCTTCTTCGCGCTTGTAGATGGCGCCGGACGGGCAGGAAGCCATGCACGAGGGGTTCAGGCAGTGCTCGCAGATCCGCGGGAGGTAGAACATAAAGGTCTGTTCGAACTCGAACTTGATCTTGTCTTCGGATTCCTTGCGGATTTTCTCCACGATCGGGTCCAGGTGGCCCAGCTGCGAGGTCCCGCCCAGGTTGTCGTCCCAGTTCGCGGACCATTCAATCTTGGTGTCCTCGCCGGTGATCAGGGACTTGGGCCGGGCCACCGGGAAGTCGTCGCCGAGCGGCGCTTCGGTCAGCGTCTCGTAGTCGTAGGTCCACGGTTCGTAGTAGTCGTTGAGCTCCGGCTGGACGGGACTGGCGAAGATGCCCAGCAGTTTCTTGACCCGGCCGCCGGCCTTGAGCTTCAGGCGGCCGCGGCGGTTCAGTTCCCAGCCGCCCCGCCATCGTTCCTGGTCCTCATAGCGCCGCGGATAACCCTGGCCCGGCCGGGTCTCCACATTGTTGAACCAGACGTATTCGGTGCCGGCGCGGTTGGTCCATGCCTGTTTGCAGGTGACAGAGCAGGTGTGGCAGCCGATGCACTTATCAAGGTTCATCACCATGCCGACTTGAGCCATGACTTTCATCAGTACGTGACCTCCTGCGAGCGCTTGCGGATTGTGCTGACCATGTCCCGCTGGTTTCCGGTGGGGCCAAGGTAGTTGAAGGCGTAGGCCAACTGGGCGTACCCGCCGATCAGATGCGTGGGCTTGACCAGCAGCCGGGTCACCGAATTGTGGATGCCGCCGCGGCGGCCGGTGGCTTCGGATTTCGGCACGTCGATAATGCGCTCCTGGGCGTGGTGGACGTAGACGACGCCTCCCGGCATCCGGTGGCTGACGATCGCCCGGCAGACAAACACGCCGTTGGCATTGACGCACTCGACCCAGTCGTTGTCCATGACACCGATGGATGCGGCGTCCTCTCGGCTGATCCAGCAGACCGGGCCGCCGCGGGAAAGCGAGAGCATAAACAGGTTGTCCTGGTATTCGGAGTGGATGGACCACTTGTTGTGCGGGGTCAGGTAACGGACGGTGATCTCCTTGGAGCCGTCCCGGCCCAGCTTCGGCTCGCCGAAGAGCCGGTGCATGTCCAGCGGCGGGCGGTAGATGGGCAGCGCCTCGCCGAGGTCGCGCATCCAGTCATGGTCCAGGAAGAAATGCATCCGGCCGGTCAAGGTGTGGAACGGTTTGAGGCGTTCGATGTTGGTGGTGAACGGTGCGTAGCGCCGTCCGCCGGTCTCCGAACCCGACCACTCGGGGGAGGTGATCACCGGCACCGGCGCCGCCTGGGTGTCGGCGAACGTGATGTGCTTTTCTTCCGACCCCAGGGCCAGATCCACCAGGTCCCGGCCGGTCTGTTTCTCCAGCTCCCGGAAGCCGTGCACCGCCAATTCGCCGTTGGTGGTGCCGGAGAAGGTCAGGATCGCTTCGGCCAGCTTGGCGTCAGTCTCGATGGCCGGACGTCCGTCCCCGGCGCCGCCGAGCATCACGCCGTTCTTCTGGGCCAGCCAGTCCAGGGCGTGATCGAGTTTGTAGGTGATGTTCTTGACCGTGAAGCCGAGCTTGTCCGCCAGTGGCCCGACGGCGGCGAGCTTGTCTGCGATGGCCGTGTAGTCGCGCTCGACGACGGTGAAGTTCGGCATGGTCTTGCCCGGCACCGCCGCCGTGCTTCCGTCCCGCCAGTCCCGGACCACGCCGCCGGGCTGGGCGATCTGGCCCTTGGTGTCGTGTTGCAACGGCACGCTGACCAGGTCCTTGCGCACGCCCAGATGCGTCGCGGCTTGGCGCGAAAACTCTTGGGCCAGGAGGTGGAACATCTCGAAGTCCGATTTGGTCTCCCACGGCGGGTCAATGGCCGGCGTGAAGGCGTGCACAAAGGGATGCATGTCCGTGGAGGACAAATCGTGCTTTTCGTACCAGGTGGCTGCCGGGAACACGACGTCGGAGAGCAGGGTGGTGGAGGTCATCCGGAAGTCGGCCGAACACAGCAGATCCAGCTTGCCCTCCGGCGTCTCGTCATGCCATCTCACCTCCTTCGGCCGGGTCATGCCGGCCTCGGCCTCGTTGCCCATCACGTTGTGGTGGGTGCCCAGCAGGTTCTTCAGGAAGTATTCGTTGCCCTTGGCCGAGGAACCCATCAGGTTGGACCGCCACAGCATCAGCGTCCGCGGCCAGTTCTGCGGCGCATCCACATCTTCGACGGCGGGTTTCAGCGCGCCGTCGGCCAGCCGGGAGGCGACGTAACCGGCGGCGTCGTCCGCTTGGCCCGCGGCGACGGCCGCTTCGGCTTCCTCTGCGACCGTCAAAGGGCTCCGGTCAAACTGCGGGTAGAACGGCATCCAGCCAAGCCGCGCGGACTGCGAGATGGTGTCCGCGGTGTGCATGCCGGCCAGGTTCCCCTCGGCCAGCGGCGAACTCAACGATCCGGCGGAGTAGCCGTCATTGCGCCACTGGCCGGTGTGCATGTACCAGTAGGAGGTTCCCGTCATCGTCCGCGGCGGGCGGGACCAGTCCAGCGCGTTGGCCAGCGACACCCAGCCGGTGATGGGCCGGGTTTTTTCCTGGCCCACGTAGTGCGCCCAGCCTCCGCCGTTGCGGCCCATCGATCCCGTCAGCAGCAGCAGCGAGAGAATCGACCGGTAGGTGACGTCACCGTGGAACCACTGGCAGATGCCGGCCCCCATGATAATCATCGACCGGCCCTTGGATTGTTCCCCGTTGCGGGCGAACTCGCGGGCAATCTTGATGCACTTCTTCGCCGGAACCGAGGTGATCGCTTCCTGCCACGCGGGAGTGTAAGGCGTGGATCCGTCGTCGTAATCCCCCGCCCATTCGCCGGGCAGGCCGTCCCTGCCCACGCCGTACTGCGCCAGCATCAGGTCATAGACGGTGGTGACGAGCTTGTCCCCCACCTGCCGGACCGGCACACCGCGGCGCAGCACGGATCCCGAACCGTCCGGGGCCTCGAAGCAGGGCAGCAACACTTCGCGGGCCTCGGTGCCCGGCGCGTACAGGCTCAGCTGCGGACGGACGCCGGCCAGATCCAGGTTCCATTTGCCCGCATCGGTCTTGTTGTAGCGGAAGCCCATGGAGCCGTTCGGCACCACCGGTTCACCGCTGACCTCATCCAGCAGCACGGTCTTCCACTCGGCATCCTCCGCCGCAGAGTGTTCCGGAAGGTCCGCCGCGGTGAGGAACTTCCCGGGCACCAGCGACGAACCGTCCGGCGAGGGCGTCAGCGTGATCAGGAACGGCAGGTCGGTGTACTTCTTGACGTAGTCGGTGAAGAACGGGACCTCGCGCTGCACGAAGAATTCCTTCAGCACCACGTGTCCCATGGCCATGGCCAGTGCTGCGTCGGTGCCAGCCTGCGCGGGCAGCCAGTCGTCGGCGAACTTGGTGTTGTCCGCGTAGTCCGGGCTCACGGTGACCACCTTGGTGCCCCGGTAGCGGACCTCCGCCATCCAGTGCGCGTCCGGCGTGCGGGTCACGGGAACGTTGGAGCCCCACATCATCAGGTAGGTGGAATCCCACCAGTCACCGGATTCGGGCACATCCGTCTGGTCGCCGAAGACCTGCGGGCTGGCCACCGGGAGGTCCGCGTACCAGTCGTAGAAACTGGTCATCACCCCGCCGATCAGCTGGATGAACCGGGTGCCGACGCAATGGCTGACCATGGACATTGCCGGGATCGGCGAGAACCCGGCCACCCGATCCGGGCCGTACGTCTTGATGGTGTGGATGTGCGCCGCGGCCGCGATTTCCACCGCTTCGGCCCAGCTGGTGCGCACCAGTCCGCCCTTGCCGCGGGCCTGCTGGTAGCGGCGCCGGCGCTCCGGGTCGGCCTGAATGTCCGCCCAGGCCAGCACCGGGTCCTTCAGCCGTTCCTTGGCTTCCCGGTACATCTGGACCAGCACACCGCGCACGTACGGGTACCGCACCCGCGTGGGCGAATAGGTGTACCAGGAAAAAGCAGCCCCGCGGGGGCAACCGCGGGGCTCGTATTCGGGACGGTCTGCACCGACCGAGGGGTAGTCGGTCTGCTGCGCCTCCCACGTGATGATGCCGTCCTTGACGTATACCTTCCAGGAGCAGGAGCCGGTGCAGTTCACGCCGTGTGTGGACCTGACCACCTTGTCATGGCTCCAGCGGTCGCGGTAGAAAACGTCGCCCGCGCGGCCGCCTTGGCGGAAGACGGCCCGGCCGTCGTCGGATTCCTCCCAGCGGGTGAAGAATTTGCCCACGGCCAGCATCGCATCGGATGCGCTGCCGTCTGTACCTGGTTTGATCGGTCCGGCTGCCATGCGGCCCACCCTAGGGAACCGACGTGACTATGACCACCCTTGACGCGGCACCCCCGGCGGATTCCGCTGGCATTGTTTCGGACCTATGGGCGGGCGGCGTGCAGCTTCTTTTGCCAGGCGGCCTCGTAGCCTGCCGGAGTGAAGCCAAGGGCAATGTTGATGTCCAGCATGTTGCTGTTCTCCGCGGCGTTCCAGGTGTACAGCCGGCGTCCCTGCGGCCATGCCTCCGCTACCCGCTGCAGGTTGCGGGCCTTAATCCACAGGCCCAGGTTGTGGCCGCGATGGGCACGCAGCACCAGCGTGTCCTCCTGGAACACCACCTCGGGCTGCTCCGGAAACCACTCGAGCACGGTATGCCCCACCAAGCCGCCGGAGGGGACGTGCCGGGCTGCAACCACCAGGCTCCGACCGTTCATGCGCTGGAGGTTCGCTTCCTTGTGGCGCACCCGGGCCGCGTCCCAGGCTTCTTCCTCGTAGTCCAGCTCTCCGAGGGGAACGTCGGTGCTCATCCGCTGGCGGAGGGCAGCATAGTGGTCCAGATACTCCGCCGGGCAGTTGTCGGTCCACTCCACCAGCCGGTAGCTGCCGCCGGCTTTCGCCGCGGCCCCGGCCAACTGATCGGCGAGAAGGCCGGGGTCGGCGGGTATCGGCATGCTGCTGCGCCGCTCCACTTGCTCCAGCCGGAAGCCGCTCGCCGTGGCGAACCGGACGGCAGGTGATGCCGCAGGCAGTGAGCCGATGCCCGTTTCGGCCTGGACGACGTCCGGGCCCTCCAGCTCGAAACCGGCAGGGTGCTCACTCCAGGCCTGCAGTGTGGTCCGCCCCAGACTGCCGGCAAACGCCTCCGCTTCAGCCAGGAGCCGCCGGCCGATCCCCCGGCGGCGGTACTCCGGGTGGACTGCCACAAAGACATAGCCGTTCTGTTCGTTGTCTTGCAGCGACAGTTCCAGCAATGCACGGCCGACGTGCCGGTCGCCGTCCTTGGCAGCCCAGAGATAGGTGACCGCGTAGTCGTTGGCGCGGGAACCCTCCAGCTTGGCCGCCGGGCTGACCCAGAAATCGTTGTTCCCCCAGATCAGGCAGGTGACCAGGTTGGCCAGCTCCACGGATGCGGTGAAGTCCGCACCGGCTGGACCATGTAGTGTCTCCGGGATCGGCAGCGGCGCGATGGTGATCGACGTGGTGGGCATGCCTGCTCCTCGGCCTCCGCAAGTGATTGAGTCTTGCCAATCACCTTACGGCATGGCGTCCGGCCAGCACCAGAGCCGGTGGTTCGGCTACCAGCCCGGCCTACCTGCAGCACGCGAATCGCGGCTCTACCGCAACAGGATGGAAGGGCCGGGCGGTCCGGCGTAGGCTGACCAGACACAGGACCGGCCCGGGGCCGGATAGAGGCCTGCGCCAGAACACCACAGCGGACACAAGGATCGGAGACAGCCATGGCCAGCGACAGCGCTAGCGGCACAGTCGTCGTCGGAGTCGATGGCTCCGACGCTTCCCTCGAGGCCCTGCGTGAGGCCCAACGCCTGGCCGAACCGCTCGGCGCCGACGTTGAAGCCATCGCCGTCTGGGAGTTTCCACAGATGTACGACGGCTATACGGTCATGGGAATTGACGGGTTCAAAGAGCGAGCCGGCCAGATCCTGCAGGAATCCGTGAACAAGGCGCTCGGCCCGGACAACAACGTCCGGACACGTCTGGTGCGGGGTGCCGCCCGGCAGGCCCTAATCGAGGCCAGTAAAGGTGCCCGGATGCTGGTGGTCGGGCGCCGCGGGCACGGCCGCTTCGGCGGCTTGCTGATCGGCTCGGTCAGTTCGGCCTGCGTGGCACACGCACATTGCCCGGTCGTGGTCGTGCACACTCCGGAGCCCGATAAGACGCACTGAAGCTCCGCCGACGCCTGCGGTTCAAACGGCAGTTGGTTTAAAAAGGCAATGGCCGCAGCGTGATGCTGCGGCCATTGCCGACGGACGCCGTTGCCGGCGAACGTGAAGTCCTGACTAGGCCTCCACGGCCACCTTGGTCACGTTCGGGTCCACGGAGATGCCGGGGCCGAAGGTGGTGGCGACCGTTGCCTTCGAGATGTACCGGCCCTTGGAAGCGGACGGCTTCAGGCGCAGCACCTCTTCCAGGGCGGCGGCGTAGTTCTCCACCAGCTTGTTGGCGTCGAAGGACACCTTGCCGATGATGAAGTGGAGGTTGGCGTGCTTGTCGACGCGGAAGTCGATCTTGCCGCCCTTGATGTCGTTGACAGCCTTGGCCACATCCGGGGTCACGGTACCGGTCTTCGGGTTCGGCATCAGGTTGCGCGGACCCAGGACCTTGCCCAGGCGGCCGACCTTGCCCATCAGTTCCGGCGTCGCCACGGCGGCGTCGAAGTCGGTCCAGCCGCCCTGGATCTTCTCGATCAGGTCGTCCGAGCCAACGAAGTCGGCGCCGGCGGCGATTGCGGCCTCAGCCTTGTCGCCGGTGGCGAAGACCAGCACGCGGGCGGTCTTGCCGGTGCCGTGCGGCAGGTTGACCGTGCCGCGGACCATCTGGTCGGCCTTACGCGGGTCAACGCTCAGGCGGAAAGCCACCTCAACGGTCGCGTCGAACTTGGAGGGGTTGGTCTCCTTGGCCAGAGTGATTGCCTCGACCGGGGCGTAAAGCTTGTCCGCCTCGATCTTGGCTACAGCTGCCTCATATGCTTTGCTGCGCTTTGCCATCTGCTTTTTCTCCTTGTGCAGTTGTGGTCTGCGGACCGCGCTCGGCCCTGCCACAACGACGGCGGTGTTCCCACCTTTGGCGAGCCATGTCGCCGTCGTTTTTTTGAATTGTCTTGGTGGGGCCGAAACAGGACGTTTGTCCTGGACGACCACCGGGTTGAGGTGCTTAGCCCTCCGACAGTGCTCGATTGTGGAGCAGCTGCGGTGCCAGCTTCCGGCGAGTGCCTTGTTCCTCGGCCCTCACCGTACGCGAGCTCCTCGCTACTCGACCTCGATGCCCATGGAGCGGGCGGTGCCGGCGATGATCTTGGCAGCAGCCTTGATGTCGTTGGCGTTGAGGTCATCCATCTTGGTGGTGGCGATCTCGTCGACCTGGGCCTGGGTCAGCTTGGCAACCTTGTTGGTGTGCGGGGTAGCCGAACCCTTCTGCACGCCTGCGGCCTTCTTGATCAGCTCGGCTGCCGGCGGGGTCTTGGTGATGAAGGTGAAGGAGCGGTCTTCGTAGACCGTGATTTCAACCGGGATCACGTTTCCGCGCTGGGATTCCGTGGCGGCGTTGTACGCCTTGCAGAATTCCATGATGTTGACACCGTGCTGACCAAGCGCCGGACCGATCGGCGGTGCCGGGTTGGCGGCGCCTGCCTGGATCTGCAGCTTGATGAGGCCGGTGACCTTTTTCTTGGGGGCCATATCGGGTCCTTCTCTCACATTACGTACCGCGGCACAGGAGCGTGCCTGCGGTGGTGGGCCGCCATGGCGTGGCGGCCGCCCGTGCGGATCCGGACAAAGCGGGTCCGTATCCGCACGAAGTCTTTGGTTACTGGATCTTGGTGACCTGGCTGAACGAGAGCGTTACCGGGGTTTCGCGCTCGAAGATGGTCACCAGCACCACCAGCTGCTGGGATTCCGGCTTGATCTCGGAGATCGTCGCCGGCAGGGTCTCGAACGGCCCGTCGTTGACGGTCACCGATTCGCCGACCTCGAAGTTGACGGTGATCGGCGTGCTCGAGGCTGCGGCCTTGCCACCTGCCTTGCCACCGGCCTCCGGCTTGGCGCCGGTGATGGCGTGCTCCAGCATGGAAGCAACTTCCTTGAGGCTCAGCGGCACCGGGTTGTGGGCGTTGCCCACGAAGCCGGTCACGCCCGGAGTGTGGCGGACCGCGCCCCAGGAGGCGTCGGTCAGGTCCATCCGGACCAGCACGTAGCCGGGGATGCGCACGCGCTTGACCAGCTTGCGCGTGGTGTTCTTGATCTCCACGACCTCTTCCATGGGGACCTGGATTTCGTAGATGAAATCCTCCATGTTCAAGGTCTGGATACGGGTCTCCAGGTTGACCTTCACGCGGTTTTCGTAGCCGGCGTAGGAGTGGATGACGTACCAGTCGCCGGGCTGGCGGCGCAGCTTGGCGCGGAACGCTTCCAGCGCTTCCTCTTCGGTCTGCTCGACCTCTTCTGCGGCCTCGTCGGCTGCGGCGGCTTCGGTCATGCCTGCCTCGGCGGCGGCTTCGGCCGCCTCGTCGAGAACCGGAGCGTCTTCGGCGGCCTGGTCAAGCTCGCTGGCCAGATCGGTACCGGCAGTCTCTTCGGCTTCAACGCCAGAAGCCGCCACCTCGTCGGTGCCGGTCTCGGTAACCTGCTCGTCTGCTTCCAGCTCCACGTTCTCTTCGGAGTTCTGGGCTTCGAGTTCCTGGTCGGACACTTGGCTTCCTGCTTTCTTCTTCAGCTCACTTGGCTCGCGCCGGCTTTTGCGCCGTCGTCGTCGTCCATCCGGACGGCTGCCGCATACACGGGCGTTACTGTTCGGGTATGCCGTCTCCGAAGACGAAGAACGCGGCCTGGCCGAAAACCAGATCCAGCAGCGTAACGAGCAGCATCATGATGGCCACGAAAGCGATCACCACCAGCGTGTAGTTCACCAGTTCCCTGCGGGTCGGAGTCACGACCTTTTTGAGTTCTGCGATGGTCTGGCGGACAAACAAAATGATCCGGGCGATGAAACCGCGCTTGTCGGTCTTTCGTCCGGTGGGGCGTCCCTGGGGACTACTGGCAGCCGTATCGGTCAACCTGGCCTCACTCATTCTGTCCGGTGTCCGGCCCCGGACGGCCTCGGCCGGCCTGAACCACTGCTTCGTGCTGGGATGCTGAACTGCTGCAGTCATATCTGCGACGGTTCTGCGCAGGGCAGACAGGACTCGAACCTGCAACCTGCGGTTTTGGAGACCGCTGCGCTACCAATTGCGCCACTACCCTATGGAGCCGAATAGCGCCTGATGCTCCCGCCGGGCGGGCATGAAACATCATGGCGTTTTCAACACCGGAGATCTAGTTTACGCCAGCGATGCGCCGACGTCGAACCGGACCCCGTTTGCCACCTCCATGAGACGACTGATCCATTATGCAACATTTCCGCCCGCCCATTGACCACCGGGGGTTTCCGGGCCGCCACTGCTGGCGTGCAGCCGGCCGCGGCGCCTCGTCGGACAGGACATGGCCGACGGCCTGCACCTAGACTATGGAACAGTCCTAACACTGCTACTGAAGACGGGAATCCCATGCCTGCCAACGCCCGCGTCTCCCGGCGCATCGCGTCCATCGCCGAATCCGCCACCCTCGCCGTCGACGCCAAGGCCAAGGCGCTGAAGGCTGCCGGACGTCCGGTGATCGGTTTCGGGGCGGGCGAACCGGATTTCCCCACGCCTGACTACATCGTGGAGGCCGCTATCGAAGCCGCCCGGCAGCCGCGTTTCCACCGCTACTCCCCCGCCGGCGGGCTGCCTGAACTGAAGCAGGCCATCGCAGAGAAGACGCTGCGTGACTCCGGCTACCAGGTGGATCCGTCCCAGGTGCTGGTGACCAACGGCGGCAAGCAGGCCGTCTACGAATCGTTCGCCACCTTGCTGGATCCGGGTGACGAGGTCCTGGTCCCCACCCCGTTCTGGACCACCTACCCGGAGGCCATCCGGCTGGCCGGCGGCGTCCCGGTGGAAGTTTTCGCCGGACCGGAGCAGGGCTACCTGGTCACTGTCGACCAACTCGAGGCCGCCCTGACCGCGAACACCAAGGTGCTGCTGTTCGTCTCCCCGTCCAATCCGACCGGCGCGGTCTATTCGCCGGAACAGGTGGCCGAGATCGGCCGCTGGGCCGCCGCGAAGGGCCTGTGGGTGATCACCGACGAGATCTACGAGCACCTCACCTACGACGGCATGCCGTTCACTTCCATCGCCACTGCGGCGCCGGAGCTGGGCGACAAGGTGGTCATCCTCAACGGCGTCGCCAAGACCTACGCGATGACCGGCTGGCGCGTGGGCTGGATGATCGGCCCGAACGACGTGGTCAAGGCCGCCACCAACATGCAGTCGCACGCCACCTCCAACGTGGCCAATGTGTCCCAGATGGCCGCGCTTGCCGCCGTGTCCGGACCCCTGACCGCGGTGGACGAAATGAAGGTCGCCTTCGACCGGCGCCGCAAGGCCATGGTGGACGGCCTGAACGCCATCGACGGCGTGGAATGCCCGACGCCGAAGGGCGCGTTCTACGCCTACGCCGACGTTCGCGGGCTGCTGGGCAAGGAATTCCCGACGGCGGACGGCACCATCCGTCCGGCGACCTCCGCCGAACTGGCCGCCCTGATCCTCGATCAGGTCGAGGTCGCCGTCGTCCCGGGTGAGGCTTTCGGGCCCTCCGGCTTTGTGCGGCTGTCCTACGCCCTCGGCGACGACGACCTGGCCACCGGCGTCGGCCGACTGCAGGAGTTCCTGGCCAAGGCCAAATAAGTCGCCCCGGCCGACCGCCTGCGCGGGGAAGCGGCAGTCGTTCAAAGGGCCCTCGTCTTCGATTCCTGCGAAGACAAGGGCCCTTTTGCGTGCTCCAGAGAAGTCCGGGCTCGAGAGCCCGGGGCCCGCGGGTCGCGCCCCTTAGCCCCGGCAGACCCGGGCCCGGCCCCTGCCGCAGCCGGATGGTCCTGGGCTTGTAAGGCACAGGTTCGTCCGAGGCCTAGGGTCCAATGCTTCGCTATCCCGCCTATGCGACTGCCACAGCATTGCAGGTGAAGTACCGGTCAACTGGCCGCAATACGGACTCTGGATCATCGAGAATGTCTCTGGCAGGCAACACCAGCAGGTCCCGGCCGAGGAGTGTCAGTTCGTTCCAGCGGCGCCGGTCCTCGATGAAGGACGCCTCGTCGGAGTGATAGGCCTTGCCGTCGATTTCCAGCAGCAAGCGGTCCTCAACTTCCAGATCGATCCTGCCGACACCTTCGATCCGTCGCTGACAAACCACCTTGTAGCCAGACGAACGCAGTACATAACGGGCGAGTGTTTCAGGGACTGACATGGATGCCGGATCAATGGCATCAATGACCTCGTCGGCCCGTTTGCTCCCCCGCCCACGGCTGAGCCGGCGCACGTCCTCAACTGTCATGCGGCCTTGGACGACGGCAGACTCGACGACGACCAGTGCTTCTCTCAGTGGGAGGCAATTCAGGACCTGCCGGAGGCAAACGTCAATCGGAACGACTGTGCCGTGTGATTCACGTGTTCGATGCACCTTGCCGAATCGCGGCTTGGCAACGGTGCGCGGAGCACTCACATGGAGCCCGCGGTAAGGCCGGTGCACCCACAATCCGTGGAACGCCGCAGCGCTGAAACACCCGACGGAGGCACCGATCGCCTGGGCTTGAGCGTATTCAGCGACAACATCAGGAACAGCGTAAAGACCAAATCGGATCCGTTGGATAGTCCCCGCGTCAACCGCTTCCTTCATGCTTCGAGCTTTCACACCTGAGTCCCGCAGCCGACGCCAACGTGCAATTCCGCCTTGCTCACGCAGAGCCATCACCGGGTCCATGGCTTTAGCCTGCTATGTGGCGCGAAGTTGCGGCGATTCCAGCCGGAAGGTGTGGATAACTGCTGATCAGTTGTAACGATGCGACGCCAACACTTTGTTTTCCGCCGTCCGGTCGGGAGCGAAGTACCGTATACGCCACATTGCCCCGGCGGATAATCCAGCGCTGCCGCATCTGCACGAGGGGAGCCCTGAAAGTTCCGCAAATGCGAACGCCCGCCAGATCCGGAAGCGCGTCCCGCCAGCAATGTGGCGTATCGCGTACACGGCAGCCTAGGGCAACCCCACACCTAGCGTGCACCGGCCACTAGGTGTGGCCCGGGGGTCGCGCCCTTGTGGCCCCGATGGCCCGCGAGTCGCGCCCCAGTTGGCGCTACAGGATCCGGCGGTCGACGGCCCAGCGGGTCAGCTCGTGCCGGGAGGAGAGCTGCAGCTTGCGCAGCACGGACGAGACGTGGGTTTCAACCGTCTTGATGGAGATGAACAACTCCTTGGCCACTTCCTTGTACTGGTAGCCGCGGGCGATCAGCCGCATAACTTCCAGTTCACGGGCCGAGAGCTTGTCCAGTTCGTCGTCGACGTTGGCCACCGCCGCCGTGCCGAAGGCGTCCAGCACGAACCCGGCCAGCCGCGGTGAGAAGGCGGCGTCGCCGCCTGCCACGCGCTGGACGGCGTCGGAAATCTCCGCCCCGGACACGGTCTTGGTGACATAGCCGCGGGCGCCGGCCCGGATGACAGTGACCACGTCTTCGGCGGAGTCGGAAACGCTCAGGGCCAGGAACTTGGTCTCGCCCAGCAGGGCAGCACAGCCGGCAACCACCTCGGCACCGCCGCCGCCCCGGCCGCCGGGCAGATGCACGTCCAGCAACACCACGGCAGGCCGCTGCTCATGGATGGCCGCGATCGCCTGCTCCACGGTCGCCGCCTCGGCGACCACCTCGATCCGCTCGTCCAGATCGGCCTTCAAGCCGGAACGGAAGATGGCGTGGTCGTCCACGACGACCACGCGGATGGGTTCGGTCACGATGCGGTTCCTTCCTGAGGGTGTTCCAAGCTGAGGTGGACTTCGGTGCCGCTGCCGGTATTGCGGATCCGCGCCTGACCGCCGTGGCGTTCCATCCGGCCGATCAGCGATTCGCGCACGCCCATTCGGTCCGGCGGCACGGACGCCAGTTCGAACCCGGGACCACGGTCGCGGACAAAGACTTCGCTGCGCCCCGGTGTGCACTCAACATAGACCGAGATGCCGCCCCCCGCATGTTTGGCCGCGTTCTGCACCGCTTCCCGGGTGGCATGCACCAGAACCTCGTGCCGGTCGGACATCTCCGCATCGCCAACGGCCACCACGTCCACCGGGTGCCCGTAAGCATCTTCGATTTCCGCGGCCACTGCCTTCACCCGGTCCACCAGGTTGCCTTCTTCCTGCCGCTTGTCCCGGTACAGCCATTCCCGCAGTTCGCGTTCCTGCGCGCGGGCCAAGCGGGTGACGTCCTGCTCCGACCCGGCACGGTTCTGGATCAGCGCGAGCGTCTGCAGCACTGAATCATGCAGGTGCGCGGCGATTTCGGCGCGTTCCGTCTCCCGGATTCGGCCGGAACGCTCGGTCTCCAAATCGCGCCAATACTTCAGCACCCACGGCGCCAGGACCAACAGGACCCCGGCCAGCACGGCCAGTGAGGCGAACAAGGTGGGCCACATGGCCTCCCACGTGATCGACCCGGACACCATGGTGACGATGCCGGCCACCACCAGGACAAGCCCGGCCAGCAACCGCACGGCGCCCTGCGCGCCGGTGGCACCGGCGCGGTCCATCAGTCCGCTGCGCCGGGAATCGTCCAGCTGCATCCAGGCGATCACCGCCCCGGCCGCAATGGCGAGGACGGGCAGCCAGGTGCCCCACGGCAGGTTGATGCCCGCGATCTGTGCGACGACGGCGCCGCCCGCCAGCACCAGGGCCGCGCCGATCAGGATTTCCTTGCCGCCGCGCTGCAGCAGCCGGCGCGTGCCGGTGCCTTCGACGTTCGGTGCAGGGGTCCCGGGTTGCGGGAGAGGTTGGCTAACGGGTCGGCGGGCGGGCGGGGCGGCCTGTCCGTTGCCGTCCCGGTTGGCTGATGCGCCGAATCCCCGGGCGAAGTTCTCCGCAATGTCGCGCGGGTTGAAGGCGCGCTCGGCGGCCAAGGCTTCATCGGCGGCGGTCGGCACCAGCAGCCAGAGCCAGATATAAAGCAGCACCCCCGCACCGCCGGCGAGCGCCAGGGCCACCATGCCCACCCGGACGATTCCGACCGAGACGTTCAGATGCCGGGACAGGCCCACGCACACGCCCGCAATGATGCGGTCCTCGGTCGACCGGATGAGTGGTTCTCGCATGGGTTAATCCAAGCATGCGCCGCAGCCCCCGACCTACCATCGGGCGCGAAATCAGGGGAACCCCGGCCGGGCGGTCAGGGAAGGGTCAGGGTGGCACCCCATAGAGGAAGGTGTGGCCAGTTGGAATGATCTAACTATGACCTCACACGCACCGACCCCGTCCGAGAATGACGGCACCGACCGCACAGACGAACCGGACCAGCAGCCGGCCGTTCCCGAACCTACTCCCGAGCCGACGCCGGCACCCGCATCCGGCGATCCGGAGATCGTCGAAGCAGATGCCGCACAACCGGCGGCCGTGGAAGCCGACGCTGCCGAGCCTGACTCCGCACCTGCCGCCGCTACACACGCCGACGACGCTGCACGCTACGACGACGCTGAGCCCGGCGAGGCACAACACCCCGACGACGCTTCCCGCGATGACTCTCGCGATGCTTCCCGCGATGACCGTGGGACCAACCCCACCGAACCCCTTGCCTCGGGAACGTACCCGACGACGCCGATCGGGTCCGGCTACTCCGGAGGATCGGCAGGCTCCGGCTACGCCGGCGGACCAGGGTTTGACAGCGGCAACGGTGGCTTTCCGCCGCCTCCGCCGTCGGGCGCTGCCGGCGCTTTCCCTCCCCCGC
Source organism: Arthrobacter sulfonylureivorans (assembly GCF_022637435.1). NCBI lineage: Bacteria > Bacillati > Actinomycetota > Actinomycetes > Micrococcales > Micrococcaceae > Arthrobacter > Arthrobacter sulfonylureivorans. The sequence continues at coordinate 1,030,769 of NZ_CP093326.1, read as the reverse complement.
CGCCCGGTGCACCGCTTCCGCCGCCGAGCAACCCGTTTTTCAGCTGGTTTCGCAACCTCGGCATGCCCCGCGGGCAGGACCGCTGGATCGGCGGCGTCGCTTCCGGCATCGGGCACCGGATCGGGCTGGACCCGATCCTGGTCCGCGGGCTGTTCATTCTGCTGGCCGTCTTCGGCGTCGGCGTGCTGCTCTACGGCATTGCCTGGGCGCTGCTGCCCGAGCCGGACGGGCGCATCCATGCCGAAGAGGCAGGACGCAGCAGCTGGACGGCCGGCATGACCGGCGCGGTGATCTTTACCGTGCTGGGCGTGTTCAGCCGGCCCTTCGGCTGGTTCACCAACGACTGGGGCTGGGGCTTCGGCGGGTTCGTCTGGGCGGCCATCTGGATCGGGGCAGTGGCGTTCTTCGTATACTGGCTCGCCACGCGCAACAAGGACGGCGCTCCCGCCGGCGCACCGCAGCACGGCACCGAGGGCTTCCCGCCTGCGCCATCTGCTGCCGGGCCAGGTACGTCCGCGTTCACCAACTCCGCCGGCCCCAGCGACTCCGCCGCTCCGGCCCCGGGCAGCCACTCCGGCCCGTCCCGCTCCACCGGCACCGGCTACGGCACGACCTCCAGTTACAGTTCGACGCCCGCCGCCGGGACCGGATACGGCCACGGCAGCCCCAGCGGTTTCCAGGGCCCGCCGCGTCCGATGTATCCGCAGCCGCGCCCTTACCCGCAGCCCGCACCGGTTCCGCCCAAGATTGGCCCCCGCGGCCCCTCCGGCGCAGCCATCGCGCTGACCTTGGGCGCCGCCATGCTGGCCGCCGGCGCCGTGCTGGGACTGAACGCACTGGAATTCGTTGAGCTGGGCCTGAACGTTGTCCCCGTCGCGATTGCCTCCGCGCTGATCGTGATCGGCATCGGCGTCGTCGTCACGGGCGCCCTGGGCCGCACGTCCGGGATCCTCGGGTTCCTGGCCGCCGTAGGACTCGTGCTGTCGCTGGTCTTCTCCGCCGGAATGCAATGGACCGCGAACAACTTCGCCATCGCCTCCAACCGCACCTGGACCTCCGCTTCCGCCCCGGCGGAGGGCGACGGCTACAGCGTGGTGGCCGGCAACGGCACCGTGGACCTGCGCAGTGTGTCCGGTTCCCGCGTCGGCGGGCCGGCCGTCGTCCCGGTCAACGCGGTCGCCGCGTCCGTCACCGTCATCATTCCCGACGACGTGCCGGTGAAGGTTGAAACACAGATGGCACTGGGCAACGTCGAATACGCCACCCCCGAGGACAGCGGACGGCAGTCCGGTGTCTGGCAGCCCGGAACCTACATCATCAACGACGACGGCGGCGCGCCGGAGATCATCCTGTCCGTCAGAGGCGTGGTCAGCAGCGTCGACATCCTGACCGTTAGCGAACTGGAGCAGACCCGATGAGTACTGAACTCAATCACGACAACGATCGCCGGCCCCGCGTGGGCACCATCATCTGGGGACTGATCGCCGTGGTCGTCGGCCTGCTGGTGGTCGCCGGAACGTGGTGGAACATCAGCTTCAACTGGGCCTACGTCATGATTGCCCTGCTGATCGGTTCCGGCATCGCCCTGGTGGTCGCCGGCGTGCTGAGCGCCACCCGCAACCGCGGCCGGTAGCTCAGGGCGACCCGCGATAACTCCGGGCTGCCGGTTCCGGCTCCCGGCTTCCGGTTCCGGCTCCCGGCTGCCGGTTCCGGCTCGCGGCAGCAATTTGACCAGGACAGCCGAATCCCCGAGTGACAACAGCTCCCGAACACGAAAGCATGGTTCCATGGAAACTTTTTACCGAGCGCTCCGCTCCAGCCCTGTCCGTCGCGGCCCCGACCGCTGGGTAGCCGGCATCTGTGGTGGCATCGCGGCAAAGTTCGGCTGGGACGTGACGTGGGTGCGAATCGCCACCCTGCTGATCTTCCTGTTCCCCGGCATTGGCATCGGCACCTACCTGGTGCTGTGGCTCCTGCTGCCGAAATACGATGGCAGCATCGCGCTGGAGAATCTGCTCCGCAAGTTCTGATCCGCGCGAGCATCGACAACCACATACCGGAGCCTCCGCGGAAGCGGGGGCTCCCGTCCGTTAAGGGGGCTCCAGTCCGTTAAGCGGCCGGGACAGACGGCTCATGCTGGACGGCTTCCGGCGACACCCAGCTGACCGGCCCGGCAACACCCAGCCGACGGCTCGGCGACACCCTCGCCGTCGTTCTTGTGACTGTGGTGAGGTTCCTACGTAGAATCGAGGCGGGCTCAATGGGGTGCTCGCACTGACCGGCCAAGCACCGAGAAGGAGTACCCATGAGGATCGGCATCATGACCAGCGGCGGGGATTGTCCCGGCCTGAACGCGGTCATCCGCGGCATCGTGCTCAAAGGCATCACCGTGCACGGGCTCGAATTCGTTGGCTTCCGCGACGGGTGGCGGGGTGTGGTCGAGGGCGACTTCATGGAGCTGCCTCGGCATCAGGTGCGGGGTATTTCCAAGCAGGGCGGCACGATCCTGGGCACCTCGCGCACCAACCCGTACGACGGCCCCAACGGCGGGCCGGAGAACATCCAGCGGACGTTGGACAAGCTGGGCGTCGACGCGGTCATTGTGATCGGCGGCGAGGGCACTCTGGCCGGTGCACACCGGCTCACCGAGGCCGGACTGAAGATTGTGGGCGTGCCCAAGACCATCGACAACGATCTGGAAGCCACCGACTACACCTTCGGTTTCGACACCGCCGTGCAGATCGCCACCGAGGCGATCGACCGGCTGCGCACCACCGGCGAATCCCACCACCGCTGCATGATCGCCGAGGTCATGGGCCGAAACGTCGGCTGGATCGCGCTGCACGCGGGCATGGCTTCCGGCGCGCATGCCATTTTAATTCCGGAGCAGCGCGTCACCATGGACCAGGTCTCCGAGTGGGTGCTGCACGCGCAGAAGCGCGGCCGCGCACCGTTGGTGGTGGTGGCAGAAGGGTGGGTTCCCGACGGCGAGCTGGGCCCGCACGCCGAGCGCGGGCTGGATCGGTTCGGCCGGCCTCGGCTGGGCGGCATCGGCGAACGGCTGGCCCCGGAGCTGGAAGCGCGCACCGGCATCGAGACCCGGGCCACCACGCTGGGCCACATCCAGCGCGGCGGGGTTCCCTCCGGCTACGACCGCGTGCTGGCCACCCGGCTGGGCATGGCTGTAGTGGATTCGGTGGTGGAGGAACGCTGGGGCACCATGGTGGCGCTGCAGGGCACGGACATTGCGCACGTTGGATTTGAGTCCGCTTTGAACAATTTAAAAACGGTCCCGCAGCACCGATACGACGAGGCAAGGGTTCTCTTCGGCTGAGCCTTCAGTAATCTGGCCGGTATGCGATTGGACGCAGGAACCTCCGACATTGTGCTGCTGGCGTGGGCGCGGTTGCTGGGATTTGCCGACAACGCCTTCGCCTCCGGTGGAGGCCGGCTGACCAAAATCAACAACGACGCCGGTGCGCTCACCTTCGTGCGCCTGTTCGAGCGATCCGCGCTGGTCGGGCCGGAATGGGCGGTGGAGGCGGCAGCCCCGTACTCGGACGACGAGCTGGCGGAGCACCAGACGCTGATGCAGGTGAGCCGGGAGCATGGCGGCCACGGACTGGGCAGGGCGGTGCTGTCCTACGCCGACGATCTACCCGTGGTGCAGCCCGAACGGGAGGTTACCGTTTCCACCGCGGGCAGCGACGTGGCCCGTCTGGAGGGCATGTGCCCGCCGGATGACATCCACGAAGTGGGGCTGGCCGGAATGGACAAGTCCTTTGTGCTGCTTGACGGCAGCACACCGATGGCCGGCGCCGGCTACAAGGAGTGGCAGCAGATCCTCGCCAACGTGGGGGTGCTGACCGCACCCAGCTATCGGCACCGCGGTGCCGGTGCGCTGATCGCGGCGATCGCCGGCCACGAGGCGCTCTCGTCCGGGCTCATCCCGCAATGGCGCTCACACGAATCCAACGAAGCCTCGCGGGCGCTGGCCGCGAGCCTGGGTTTCTGGGACGCCGGAACCCAGACGTCGGTGATCCTACCGAAGGACTAGCCCTGCCAAAAACTCCCGGGGCGAAACTTCCGCGCGAAGGTCTCAGCGCGGCAAGGCCTCAGCGCGGCGCGCGCAGGAACCCGGTCTGCCGACCGACCACCTGGCCGGCGTCGGTGGTGACAATGACTTCCTGGGCGGCGTCATAGCTCTCGTCGCCGTCCACCACCGTCAGCTGGGCCTGCGGATCGGCCGAGCGCTTGACCACGGCCAGGGCGATCGGACCCATTTCGTAGTGCTGCGCCGCGGAGGTAATGGCCCCCACTCGCTTGTCGCCGAGCAGCACGTCGCTGCCCGGGGCAGGCAGCGTGTGCTGGGAGCCATCCAGCTGCAGGAACACCAGCCGCCGCGGCGGATGGCCCAGGTTGTGCACGCGGGCGATGGTTTCCTGGCCCTTATAGCAGCCCTTGGACAGGTGCACGGCGGTGCGGAGCAGGTCCAGCTCGTGCGGAATGGTCTTCTCGTCCGTCTCAGCGCCGAACCGCGGGCGCCAGGCCGCGATCCGCAGCGCCTCGGCCGCCCAGACACCGGCCAACTGCAGGCCGGAAACGGCGGATTCCAGTTCGGCGGCCGGCAGCAGATACTCGTACCAGGTCCGTTCCAGGCCGGGATGCTGCGGTTCCTCGATCCCGGTATAGGCATAGCCGCCGGCGCCGATCTGCGGCCACGGGTCCTGCCAGACGGTCCTACCGTCGAACTCCGGCACCGGCTTGACCGAACCGACCACCGCCCAGTCGGCGGAAAAATCCGCAATGTCCACCCGCAGCATGAACTTCATCGACTCCAGCCACGCGGCCAGCGGCGCTGCCTCGAAGGATTCGACAATCAGCCAGGTACGTTCGCCGTCGTCCACAATGCGGGCGTCGTATTCGATCCGGCCCTGCACGGTGAGCAGCAGCGCCTCGCTGGACTGGCCCGGCTGCAGGTTCAGCAGCAGCTGCGAAGAAAGGGTGTTGAGCCAGCTCAGCCGGTCTTCACCGGCCACGGTCACCACGCCGCGGTGGGACAGGTCCACCACTGCTTCACCGCGGGCCAGCGCACGCTGTTCGCGCAGCGGATCGGAGTAGTGGGCGGCAACGCCGGCGTCGGCCCCGGAGGCTTCGACACCGCCGGGCTGCAGGAGCAAGGGGCTGCGATGGGTCATATTGGGGTCAACTCCTGACGGCGGTGCCGAATTCCCGGTAGACCGCCCCGCGGGTGGCGCCGGGAGGCCCGGTGAGCCGTTCCGGCTGGTTTACGGGCGCTTAGTGAGGATCGCCGAGGCATGCGGGGCCAGATCCTTGCCCTTGGCTGCGGCCACGTCCCAGCGCCAGTACAGGTCATTGTTGACCAGACCGAAAATCCGGGTGGCCGCGCTGTAGTCCTTGGACTGCGATCCGCGCATCACCATGTCCGTGCTCAGCTGTACGCGCGGTCCCTTGATCTGGCCGTAGTAAAGCTCCGAGATGCCGCCGGGGTGCACGATGGTGGCGGTGATGTCAAAACCGCCGTCGGCGTTGCGCAACTCTTCGACCTCGTCGGCCGACTTCAACGCCGGCACGATGTCCGCCGGGACCAGGCCCGGTCCGACGTCGGCGTCGTTGAGCTTGCGGTCCAGGGCCCAGAAGCCGGTTTCCACCGTCAACGGCCGCAACCGATTGCCGTCCTCGTCGGTGAGCCAGCTTTCGGCGGTGTACTGCAGGTAGGGCAGGCCGTTCTGCGTGAACGTGGCCTTCTGGACGAATTGCTCGTCCTCATCCTCGCCCGCACCCAGCCGGCCAGCGCCTTCCCAGGTGCCGAGCAGCCATGACAGCGGCACCAGCTCCGGGGTCAGTTCGGTGGGGAGTTCAATCGGCATGATGAAGAGAGGGGCCGCTTACTTCTGGCCCTTGAACAGGCGGACAACCACCAACGAGGCGACGGCCGCGATGGAGAGGCCGGCGAGGACCAGCAGGGAAAGGAAGGCGATTTCAAGACCGAGATACGACATGGCTCCATAGTAACGGCCCGGACGGAAGGATGCCTGCTTGCTACGTAACCACCCGCTGTGACCTCGATCAACAACCGGGCGAACATCCCGGCGCCCGGGTACGGCACCTTCCCGCGCCGCTTTGGGTCGGCACAGCAGCCCGGATCAGCAGCAGCCCGATCAGCGCCTCGCGCAGGATCAGTGCCTCACGCAGATCAGCACGCCAGCCGGATCAGCGCAGCAGCATCCGTTCCAGGAAGTAGACCAGCGAGCCGGCGGACATGACCGGTGCCGCGCCGGCAGCGAGCATGGCCGGCAGCCGGGTGGGGCCGCCGTCGGCCAGGATCAGCCGCCGGAAGCACACCAGGATGATGCCGACGACGGCGCCCACTACCGCGGCGGGGAACATCGGCACGTTGGAGAACAGCGGGGCGGCCAGCGTTCCGGCCAGCGTCGCCAGCAGCACGCCCAGCGGCGCCACTATGCGGTCCGGCCAGGGCAGCAGGCAGGCGGCGATGGCCACCAGCATGCTGATGCCTGTCACCAGCATCATGCCCGTGTTGGCGGTATTGGCCGAGAGCCGCTCGGCCGCCACCCAGCCGGCGCCCAGCGAGGTCAGCACCAGGCCGGCGCTGGCGCCGAAGGTGGACTCGAGCCGGTGTGGCTGCCCGGTGCCGCGGATCAACTGGATCAGGAAGACGGCCATCACGCCGAGCGCAATCACCACCGCCATCCACAGCAGCGGCATGCCGGCGGGCGCCACGCTGGCGAGCACCGCCGTCGCAATTCCTGCCAAGGAGATGACCACGGCCAGGGTCTTTTTGGCCGGCACCTCCAGCAGCACCGGCCATCCGATGCCGATCACCACAGCGGCAACGCACACCACGGCAGTCAGCGCGGGAAGGGACAGGTAGGAGGCACCGACGACGGCGCACAGTACGGCGGCCGCGGCTACGGCGACGATCCACGTTTTCACGCTAGTCATACTGCCCTATGACGCAGGGGCGGTGCGAGAAGCCGCGGCACCGCAGGCTGCGGGCGCTATACTTGTGCCACCGTCCGGCAGGAGTCTCCTGCATAGTGAGGACCTTCCGGGCCCAGCCCGATGATGTGCGCCGCAAACCCCTTGGAGGAACCATGCCGCACATTCTGCTGTTGACCAACAGCCCCGGCTCGTCGATTGGCGTCCTGCCGGCCCTCGAACTGCTGAACCATAAGGTCCACATTCTGCCGGCCGAACCCACGGCACTGCTGGAAACCGACCCGGCCGACGTCGTCATGGTCGATGCCCGCAAGGACCTGGTCGGCGCGCGCTCGCTCACCCAACTACTGAAAGCCACCGGGCTGAGCGCACCGCTGGTGCTGGTCCTCACCGAGGGCGGCATGGCCGCCGTCAGCGCCAACTGGCTGGCCGACGACGTGGTCCTGGACACCGCCGGCCCGGCCGAAGTGGAGGCGCGGCTGCGGCTGGTGATCGCGCGGGCGCACGCCGGCGATGCGGAAACCAGCACAGAGATCCACGCCTCCGGGGTGGTGATCGACGAGGCCAGCTACACTGCACGCGTGGGCGGGCAGCCGCTGAACCTGACCTACAAGGAATTCGAACTGCTCAAGTACCTGGCCCAGCATCCCGGCCGGGTTTTCACCCGAGACCAACTGCTGCACGAAGTCTGGGGCTACGACTACTACGGCGGCACCCGGACGGTGGACGTGCACGTGCGGCGGCTGCGGGCCAAGATGGGCTCCGACCACGAACAGTTGATCGGCACCGTCCGCAACGTCGGCTACCGCTTCACCCTGGTCCGCGCTTCGGACGAAGAACCGGCCGACGTCACCGGTTGACCCGGCCTCCCCGGTTCTTCCCCGGGGTCCGGCCGCCGCCGTTCTGCCCCGGGCCCGAGGACCCGAAGCACGCGGCGGCGTGCTTGGCGGCGATTCCGTCAGGCGGCGGGCCGCGCTACCCCGCCGTCGTTGCCTGCTCGGATAGTCTGTGCTCATGACTGCATCGGATTCCGACCTGTGGCCCGTGCTGACCATCAAGGGCGCCCCTGACACCGAGACCCTCGCGGACATCAAGGCGCTCGCCGCCGCCGCCGAAGAATCCGACGGGAACCCGCCGCTCTCCGAGCAGACCTGGGTCAACCTGCGCGCCGCGGACTCCGCCGATCTGCTGGTGCTGGCTACCTACGCCGGCGAAGAGCGCTCCGATCCCGCCACCGCGAGCGCGCTGGCCGGCGTCGCCGTCGTCAGCCTGGCCACCGCCGCCGGCGCCGACAACGTGCTGGAACTCGTAGTGCACCCGTCCTACCGCGGCGAAGGTGTGGGCCTGCGGTTGGCCGAGGCCGTGCAGCACCACACCGAACTGCCCAATCTGAAGGCCTGGTCGCACGGCGGCCACGAGGCAGCGGGACGGCTGGCCGCCCGCTTCGGCTTCGCACCCGTGCGCGAGCTGTGGCGGATGCGGTTGACCCACCCCGCGGGAATGCCCGACGCCGAACTGCCGGCCGGCGTCGTCATCCGCGCCTTCGTGCCCGGCCAGGATGAAGAAGCCTGGCTGGCCGCCAACGCCGCAGCTTTTGCCGACCATCCTGAACAAGGCGCCATGACGCTGTCCGATTTGCGGGCCCGAATGGCCGAGGACTGGTTCGATCCGGCCGGGTTCCTGCTGGCCGAGCGCCGGGACGGCGGCGGTTTGCTCGGTTTCCACTGGACCAAAATCCATCCGCGGACCGGCAGCCACCCGTCCATCGGCGAAGTCTACGTGGTCGGAGTGACGCCGCAGGCGCAGGGCACCGGGTTGGGCAAGGCCCTGACCATCGCCGGCATCAAGCACCTGCAGGACGCCGGCGAACACGCGATCATGCTCTACGTGGACGCGGACAACGAGCCCGCCGTGGGGCTCTACCGCAAGCTCGGCTTTACCCGCTGGGATGTGGACGTGATGTATGCAGCGCAGGCTCAGGCTGATCGGCAGGAGTCGGTAACCTTATAGGTAACCGGCGCCTCGATGAGAGGTAAGTCCCGGCCCGCCGACGTCAGCAGGAGAGAGCATGGTTACCGAACCTGAAGCCGCAGCCATTCCGCGCTTAGGGTCCTCCGAGATGGTTCCTGCCCGCGCCACCCAGGACCGCATCGACATTCCGGAGTTCGCCCCCTCGCTGGCACCCGACGGGGACTTTACCCTGGAACGGTTCCTGGACCGGGAAATCAGCTGGCTGGACTTCAACGCACGCGTCCTGGAACTGGCCGAGGACGAGGACCTCTACCTGCTGGAACGGCTGAACTTCCTCTCCATCTTTGCCTCCAACTTGGACGAGTTCTTCATGGTCCGGGTGGCCGGCCTGAAGCGCCGGATCGCCACCGGACTGGCCGTGCCGTCCGCCGCCGGCCTCTCACCCAGCGAGCAACTGGAACAGATCAAAGTCGCCGCGCACAAGCTGCAGCACCGCCATGCCCGGATCTTCGCCGAGCAGATCCGCCCGGCATTGGCGTACGAGCACATCCACATTGTGCGCTGGGATGAGCTGGACGAGGCGGCCCGTACCGAGCTGTCCGTCATGTTCCGGGAGCGGGTGTTCCCGATCCTGACCCCGCTGGCGGTGGACCCGGCCCACCCGTTCCCCTACATCTCCGGACTTTCGCTGAACCTGGCCGTGATTGTGCGCAACCCGGTGAGCGAGAAGGAACTCTTCGCCCGGCTCAAGGTCCCCGACCAGCTCTCCCGGCTGATCTCCGTGGACGGCCCCCGCGCCGGCTCGGTCCCCGGCCGCACCGCGCGGTTCATCCCGCTGGAAGACGTCATCGCCCAGCACCTGGACCTGCTCTTCCAGGGCATGGAGGTGCTGGAGCACCACACCTTCCGGGTCACCCGCAACGAGGACCTGGAAGTCGAAGAGGACGACGCCGAGAACCTGCTGCAGGCGCTGGAAAAGGAACTGCTGCGCCGCCGCTTCGGCCCGCCCGTGCGGCTTGAAGTGGCCACGGACATCAACCCGAGCGTGCGCGAACTGTTGGTGCGCGAACTCGGCGTGGAGGAATCCGAGGTGTACGCGCTGCCGGCGCCGCTGGACCTCCGCGGCCTGGAAGCCATCTACCGGATCGACCGGCCGGACATGAAGTACCCCAAGCAGCTGGCGCACACCAGCCGCTTCCTGAACGAGAGCGAAACGTCCAAGGCCGCGAATGTGTTCGCTGCCATGCGCCGGCGCGACATTCTGCTGCACCATCCCTACGACTCGTTCTCCACCTCGGTGCAGGCCTTCCTGGAGCAGGCCGCCGCAGACCCGAAGGTACAGGCGATCAAGCAGACGCTGTACCGGACCTCGGGCGATTCACCGATCGTGGACGCGTTGATCGACGCCGCCGAAGCCGGCAAGCAGGTGCTGGCCCTGGTGGAGATCAAGGCCAGGTTCGACGAGCAGGCCAACATCGACTGGGCCCGGAAGCTGGAGCAGGCCGGCGTCCACGTGGTCTACGGCATCGTGGGCCTGAAGACCCACTGCAAGCTCTCGCTGGTGGTGCGCCAGGAGGGCGACGGACTGCGCCGCTACTGCCACATCGGCACCGGCAATTACCACCCGCGCACGGCCCGCTACTACGAGGACCTGGGCCTGCTGACGGCCAATTACCAGGTGGGCGAAGACCTCTCCAAGCTGTTCAACCAGCTCTCCGGCTACGCCCCGAAGTCCACCTTCAAGCGCCTGCTGGTGGCACCGCGTTCGGTCCGTTCGGGCCTGATAGACCGGATCGAGAAGGAAATCGCCAACAGCAAGGCCGGCCTGGCCGCCCGCGTGGTGATCAAGCTGAACTCCATGGTGGACGAGGCCATCATCGACTCGCTCTACCGAGCCTCGCAGGCCGGCGTGACGGTGGACGTCATTGTCCGCGGCATTTGCGCCGTCCGCCCCGGAGTACCGGGGCTCAGCGAGAACATCCGCGTCCGCTCCATCCTCGGCCGGTTCCTGGAGCATTCACGCGTGTTCGGCTTTGCCAACGGCGGCGACCCGGTGGTCTACATCGGGTCCGCCGACATGATGCACCGCAATCTGGACCGCCGCGTGGAGGCCTTGGTGCAGCTGAACTCGCGCGAGGACATCAACGACCTGTTGGCCGTGCTGGACCGGTACATGGACCCGGGCACCGCCAGCTGGCATCTGGACAGCGACGGCGACTGGACCCGGCGCCACAAGGACGACGACGGCAACCCCCTCTCGGATATCCAGTCCTGGCTGCTCGCATCCCGGTCCCGCCAGCGCACCCTCAGCCGCCGCTGATGACGCAGAACAAAACCGACGACGCCGGTGCTCCCCCGGGCGTCAGAGTCACCGCTGCGGGGGCTCTGTGCTGGCGCGTCCGCCAGGGCCGCCTCGAAGTACTGCTGATCCACCGGCCGCGTTACGACGACTGGTCCTGGCCCAAGGGCAAGCTGGACAGCGGCGAAACGACGCCCGAGTGCGCCGTCCGCGAGGTCGACGAGGAAATAGGCGTGCAGATCCGGTTGGGCATTCCGCTGCCCACCATCTACTACAAGGTGAACCCCGGGCTCAAGCAGGTGCTGTACTGGGCTGCCAAGCTGGACAAACAGGAACCGGTTCCGGACGGCAACGAGGTGGACCGCGTGCTCTGGTGCCCGCCGGCCAAGGCCCGCGAACTGCTGACCAACCCTTCCGACGTCGAACCACTGGACGCGCTGGAGGCCGCGCACCGGCGGGACGAGCTCGATACCTATCCGTTCGTCGTCGTCCGCCATGCCAAGGCCAAACCGCGGTCCGCGTGGTCCCAGGCCGAGGGCGAGCGCCCGCTGGTGGCCACCGGACGGCGGCAGGCACTGGCGGTCTGCCGGATGCTCTCCGCGTGGAAACCCAAGCGGATTGTTTCCAGCCCGTGGCTGCGCTGCGTGCAGACCGTCACCCCGTATGCCATGCACACCCAGACGAAGCTGCGGACCGTCGACGCCATCACCGAACACAACAACGAACGCAACCCGAAGAAGGCCAGGGCCGCGCTGTTCCAGATGCTGGAGAAGGGCAAGCCGACCGCCGTCTGCACCCACCGGCCCGTGCTGCCGAACCTGTTCAAGGTGCTGGCAGCCCGGATGGATCCGCTGCTCGCCGCGAAACTGCCCACCGAAGACCCCTATCTGCGGCCCGGGGCCGTGCTGGTCTGCCACATCTCCAAGAAGCAGCGCGGCAAGATTGTGGCCATGGAGATCCTCGACGCCTACGACGACTAGCGGCACCGGGCGAGTGCTCGTGCTGCCCGGCAACCCCAACCTATTGACCCCTTGCTGCTTTGTATCAAATACTTGATCCATTGATACAGCACGAGGGGAATAGTGGACTTACTGACCAGCACCATCACCGGCCTGCTGTTCGGCGCCGTCATCATCTACGGTGCGCTGCGGATTATCGCCGGCAGAGCGGGCGCAAGTGCAGCCACCCTCGCGGCGCCAGGTTCAGGCGTGGACCCGGGTACATCGGACGAGGCCGGACGGGATGCCGCGCGGAGGCATGCGTTCTGGACGACCCTCATCGCGTTCTTCGCCAGCGGGCTGGCCGCGGCTTCGGAAGTCGGGAGCATTCCGGCCGCGTACTACGCCGGACAGGCGCCAGGGCCTTCCTGGCTGGCGGGCCTGCTGACTGTCTTGGTTCCGCTGGTCAGCTTGGCTGGAATCTACATCATCGGCCAATACACCTGGCCCAAGCCCCGCGGCAGGGTCCGCCGTGCCGACGTCACCATCCGGCGCACCCGCGACTACATCCCCTCGGCGCTGCTCTCAGTCATGATTGCGGCGGCCGTGCTGGCCGTGACCGCGGCGATCGCCGTCTGGGAGCTGCCGGGGATCGAAGGTTTCAGCGGTTCCCAATCCTTCGACGGTGTTCAAGTCACCGGCGAGCACAACGGCCGCCAGCCCGGCAGCTATTTTGCGCCGATCCTGCTGATCGGCATCCTGACGCTCGCGGCCGGCGTCGCCACGGCGACCACGGTGATCGTGCGCAGACGCTCCGTGGACTCGCTCAACCGCGAAGACAACGACATCCTGCGGCGCATCCTGATCAACCGTCTGTTCCGCACGGCCGCCTTGCTTTTCGCTTCACTCGGCACCATGGCGGTCAGCTTCGCCAATCAACAGGTGCCGGCCATCATCCTCGACGGACCGGCACCGGCCACCGGCTGGGAACCCGCCCAGCAACTGGCAGGCTGGCTCGCGGTCACTCTGATGATCGCCATGGCCCTGTGGCGCCCTCCCCTGCTGGCTCCGGACGGCACCCCGGGCCGTCCGGTCATCTACCGGGGCAGCTACGCCGCGGGGCAGGAGATCACGGAGTCCATGCATACTGCCGCGATGGTCTTCACCGCAGTGGCGCTGGTTGCTGTGGGTGGGTGGGCCAGTTTCGTTGTTCAGCCGGCCACCGTCCCTGACAACGGGAACCCCGTCTTCCCTACTTCGCCCCAACTCTTGCTGCCTCTGGCGTTTGCCGTTCCGGTGGCCGTGTTTTTGGCCGTTGTTGCAGCCGGGGAAGTTCGGCTGTGGCGCGGCCACACCAGATCGTCCGACGCTTCCGGCTCGCCCAGTTACGGCCGGCCGGTGCCTGTGACCCGGCTGATTTCGAGCCCGCTCCTTGCCGCCGTTGCCGGCGGCGCGGTGCTGCTGGCCGCCGCCATCGGTTTCAATGCTGCCGCCCCGGGCCGACAGCCCGACCTGCTGGCAGCCTTCGCCGTGGCCGGTGCTGCCCTGCTCCTGCTCGGCGCAGCCGCCATCCTGTTGGTGCACCGCCGTCCCCGGCTGTTCGAGGCAACCCCGGAGGCGGACAACCTGCTCCGCCGCGTTTCCGGCTTCCGCGTTGCGCGGATGACCGCCGCCGGGATGTTCGCTCTGACCGCCCAACTGCTCCACGCACATCCCGCTGCCTGGGGTTGGTTCCTGGACAGCACCGTCTCGTGGAGCGTGTATCAGCTATCCCCTGGCGTGCATACAGCGCTCCGCATCACCACGGCGGTGCTCTACCTGAACGCCATCGTGCTGGCACTTCTCCCCGGAGCATCGCGACCGCGCCGATCCGTGGCCAGCTATATTGGCCACCCCGTGACTCGCCACTCCGACCACGCTGTCAGCGGCCCTCCCGGCCTTGGCCCGAACCACGACCAGTCCGCTGTCCGCAAGGACCGCACGCCATGAGTACCCAGATCCGGGTGGACCTGGCGGCACCGACTCCCCCGTACGAACAGATCCGCAGCCAGGTAGCCTCGCTCATTGCGGTGGGCACCCTGGCCGCCGGACAACGCCTGCCCCCGGTGCGCAGCCTGGCCGCAGACTTGGGTGTGGCCGCGGGCACCGTGGCCCGGGCGTACAAAGAGCTCGAGGCCGCGGGCCTGCTCATCAGCCGCCGGCGCCATGGCACCACGGTGGCCGATACTGCAGTCGCCCCGCACAAAACCGCAGCCGGCTCGGCCGAGGTGGGCCTCGCCGTCGCACATTTGGTGCGCGCCGCCCGGGAAGCGGGACTGGATGATGAAACAGTTCTGAACCTGGTCCGCGGCCAGCTGCAGCGCCCGCGCGGGAACGCACCGGACGGGCCGTGAGCCTGCACTCCGCCGGCGGCCGCCTAAGCACCCCTGAACTACACTGGACGCTGTGAACGCGATTCCCACCCCGTATGAAGACCTGCTTCGCGACGTCATGGCCAACGGGACGGCCAAATCGGACCGGACCGGCACCGGCACCCGTAGCGTCTTCGGCCGCCAGATCCGCTATGACCTGGCCCAAGGCTTCCCGCTGATCACCACCAAGCGCGTGCATTTCAAGTCCGTGGCGCTGGAGCTGCTGTGGTTCCTGCGCGGCGACTCGAACGCGAAATGGCTTCAGGAACGCGGCGTCAAGATCTGGAATGAATGGGCCGACGCCGACGGCGAGCTCGGTCCGGTCTACGGAGTTCAGTGGCGCTCCTGGCCCACGCCCGACGGCGGTCATATCGACCAAATCGCCAATCTGGTGGAAGACCTGAAGAACAATCCCGACTCGCGCCGGCACATCGTCTCGGCGTGGAACGTGGCGGAGATCAAGAACATGGCGCTGCCGCCGTGCCACGCGTTCTTCCAGTTCTACGTGGCGGACGGCAAACTCTCCTGCCAGCTGTATCAGCGCAGCGCGGATATGTTCCTGGGCGTGCCGTTCAACATCGCCTCCTACGCACTGCTCACCCTGATGTTGGCGCAGCAGGTGGGGCTGGAGCCGGGTGAATTCATCTGGACCGGCGGGGACGTTCATGTCTACGACGACCACGTGGACCAGGTCCGCGAGCAGTTGTCGCGCGAGCCCTACCCTTACCCCACGCTCAACATCCTGCGGAAGCCGGAGAGCATTTTTGACTACTCGCTGGAGGACTTCGACGTGGCGAATTACCAGCACCATCCGGCCATCAAGGCACCGGTGGCCGTATGAGCGCCGACTACAACGCCGGCCCCGCCGCTGCAGCCAGCCCCGCCGCCGCCGCCGACGCTGCACCTGCCGTCAGCGCAGCCGGCCGCGCCGCCGACGGCCCGCGCCCCTATCCGGGCAGCGTCGCCGAGGCCGTGACTGCCGCGGCGGCCGCCACCGACGACCGGCAGCAGCTGCCGGCGCCAGTGGTCGGCATGATCTGGGCCCAGACCACCAACGGCGTGATCGGCCGCGACGGCGGCATGCCCTGGCATCTGCCCGAAGACCTGGCGCACTTCAAGCGAACCACGCTCAACCATCCGGTGATCATGGGCCGCAAGACCTGGGAGTCCTTCCCTGACAAGTACCGGCCGCTGCCCGGGCGCACCAACATTGTTATCAGCCGCAGGCCGGAAATGCGCGACCAGCTCGTGGCCGAGGGCGCCGTAGTGGTCGATTCCGTGGAGGACGCGATGTCCGAGGCCGCAGCCAGTCCGGGCGGCGACGAAATCTGGGTCCTTGGCGGCGGCGAGATCTTCAACCTCACCACACAGCATTCCAACGCGGCCTCGGTCACCGTCATCGACATGGAGACCGACGGCGACACCTACGCCCCGCAGCTGGGCCCGGGTTGGAAGCTCGACGGCGTCTCCCCCACCGAGGGCTGGAGCACCGCAGCCAACGGCACCCGCTACCGCATCTCGCTCTGGGTCCGCGGGGAGGACAGCCGGGTGCAATAGCCCGGGCCTCGCTGCAAGAGCAGAAAGCATAGGACCTCGGCGCCGCCGGGCCGCACCAACGCTGCACGGAGGCAGCCAAGGGGAGCCCCGCCGTCGTACACGTCCCCTAGATGTGCTCGGAGAGGCACGTAACTCACCGCAGCCAAATTGACCCTGCCCGTAAACTAGATGGCATGACTTCACCCGCAGCCACTTCCTCTACACAGTCCGTCGGCCTGATCGGTTGGCGCGGCATGGTCGGCTCCGTCCTGATGCAACGCATGCAGGATGAAGGCGACTTCGACCTGATCAACCCCGTCTTTTTCTCCACGTCGAACGCCGGCGGCGACGCCCCGGCCTTCGCTGGTGCTGCCGCGGGCGACGCAGGCAAACTGCAGGACGCGTACGACGTCGAGACGCTGGCCAAGCTGCCGATCATCGTCACCGCGCAGGGCGGGGACTACACCTCCGAGGTCTACCCCAAGTTGCGCGATGCCGGCTGGGACGGCCTCTGGATCGACGCCGCTTCCACGCTGCGGATGCAGGACAGCTCCATCATCGTGCTGGACCCGGTAAACCGGGACGTGATCGACGCCGGCCTGGCGCGCGGCGTCAAGGAATTCATCGGCGGCAACTGCACCGTTTCCTGCATGCTCATGGGGCTGGGCGGGCTGTTCAAGAACGGCCTGGTGGAGTGGGGAACCTCCATGACCTATCAGGCAGCCTCCGGCGGCGGTGCCCGGCACATGCGCGAACTGCTGAACCAGTTCGGTTCGCTCAACGCCGCAGTATCCGCCGAGCTCGCAGACCCTGCCTCTGCCATCCTGGAAATCGACCGCAAAATCTTGGCACAGCAGCGCAATCCCGAGCTGGATTCCTCCCAGTTCGGCGTGCCGCTGGCCGGTTCGGTGATCCCGTGGATCGACAAGGACCTGGGCAACGGACAATCCAAGGAAGAGTGGAAAGCGCCGGCCGAGACGAACAAGATTCTGGGGCTCAGCGATGACCAGCGCATCCCCTTCGACGGTCTGTGCGTGCGCATCGGCGCCATGCGGTCCCACTCGCAGGCACTGACCCTGAAACTCACCGAAGACCTCCCGGTGGCCGAAATCGAGCGGATCATCGACGCCGACAACGAGTGGTCCCGCGTGGTGCCGAACACCAAGGAAGCCACCATGGAGCACCTCACCCCCGTGGCGGCCAGTGGCACCCTGGAGATCCCGGTTGGCCGCATCCGCAAGCTGGAAATGGGCCCAGAGTACATCAGCGCCTTCACCGTCGGCGACCAGCTCCTGTGGGGCGCTGCCGAGCCGCTGCGCCGCATGCTGCGGATCGCCACCGGCAACCTTTAAGGAAGCCAGCCCCGTTAGGCAGCCAGCATTGCCGGTGGCCTAACGCTCATGGAGTCCGCCCCTTCGCGGGGCGGGCTCCTGCTGTTAAGTCCCTCGGACCGCCGTGCACGCGTTACCGAGCGAGACGGCGGCTCCGCCGTTAGCCCCGCCTGCTCCTGCCATCGCCCCTTGCTTGGATCATCGGCGGCCGTTGTCTGCTCCCTCACCGGACTGCCCCTGTCCTTCCAGGTCTGCCTCCTCTTCTACAAGCCGGATTTGCCCTCCACAGGCCGCTTCCCGCCTCCGCCACCCGTCTTGTCCTACACAGGGCCGTGTCCCCTGGCGTTTGTGCACATACGTCGAACACCCGTTCTACCCGGAGCTTGCGCTGCGTAGCGTTGAAGTATGGCGGCGGAACCGTTGGACGAGGCACAGGAGCCGGAGGATCCCTCCGGCCACGCCGCCATGCCAGACGATGTCGCAGGCTCCCATGACGCCGCCGCGGCCCCGGGTACTGGCGACCACTCAGACACCGACACAGGTCCAGGCACAGACGTCAGCCCGGCGGAAGAAGCCGCCGCTGAGGGTGCCGCGAATGCTGCCACACCCGGGGGCAGCGCACCATCGAACAACTCGCCAGTGGTAAACGATTCTTCCTGCCGGGAGTTGTGGGAGGAGGACTGGCGGGAGTTGGAACCGGCGGAACTGGCCGGACTGCTCGCCGGCACCGACCCCGATACCCTGGACGACTGGTCCGCACTCGAATACCTCAAAGCCGTCCGCAAACACGAGGCCTGGACCCAGTCCCGCCGCACCCGCGCCATGCACCGGATGGCCGTGCTCCGGCCGGCCACCGGCCCCGATGCCGGGGCACCGGACGGCATCAGCCGGCACGCGGCCCAGGAACTCGCCCCCATCCTCGCCCTGCCCCGCAAACAGGCGGCCGCGGAACTGGCCGACGCGCACCAGATCGCCACCCACCTGCCCGCCACCCTCACCGCCCTCGACCACGGCGACATCGACCTGCCCCGCGCCGCGGCGATCGCCCGCAAAGGCGCCGACCTCCCACCGGAGACCCTGGCCGAGTTCGAGAACACGGTCCTGCCCGGCGCCGGGACCATCACCCTCGAATCCGTCCACGCCCGCGCCCGCACCGCCCGCGACCGGCTGCACCCCGTACCCCTCGAGACCCGGCACCGGGCCGCGATGGAACGGCGCACCGTCCAATACCTCCCGCAGGACGACGGCATGGCCGAACTGTTCATCCGCACCTCGGCGGACAAAGCCCTGCTCGCCTACAACCTGATGCAGGCCCACGCCCGGAAACTGCAGACCGCCGACGAGACCCGCACCCTCGGCCAGCTCCGCGCCGACGTCTTCACCGACATGCTCCTGCGCTACCCCGACCACGCCTACCAACCCGCCACCACAACCCCTGGCAGCGGCACCGCCGCCGCAGCGACGACCACCGGGGAAGCCGCGGACGCGGCGACCGGCAACGGGGCCACCGACCAGGGCCACTGCACCTGCGGCGGCGCGAATGCCACCGCCTCCGTCGCAGTCACCACGACCTTGGAAACCCTGCTCGGGCTGGCCGAAGACCCCGGCGAACTCACCGGCTACGGCCTCATCCCGCCCGAAATGACCCGCAACCTCACCGCGCTGGCCACCTCCTGGCTCCTCGTGCTCACCGACGACTACGGCCAAGCCATCGCCGCCGCCAAAGACCTGCGGATCCCGCCCGAATGGCTCAAACGCCTCATCCGGCTACGCGACCGGCACTGCCGCGAATTCGGCTGCACCGTCCCCGCCGACCAATGCGACATCGACCACACCATCGCCTGGGAAGACGGCGGCAAAACAGTGCCCGAGAACCTCAGCGCCCACTGCAAACCCGGCCACAAAACCAAACACCACGGCGGCGGCACCGTCACCCAGGACAACGACGGCACCCTGCACTTCACCACCCGCTCCGGACACACCCACACCACCACCCCCGACGAAGGCTGGGCAATCACCTACCCCACAGCAGAGGACCGGGCCAGCAACACAACGAACCAGGACAAAAGCGCAGCAGAACGGTCCGCTGACGGAGAGGATGGCGAACCATGCGAAGAAACGCCACCACCCTTCTGAAAGACAGATTCGAAACCGAGCAGGAAGGGGACCGATAGTGAGCAGGCGCAACCAGCCTCAGCCGACCGTCGATGATATTCTCCGGGAGTTCTTCGCACAGCAACGTCAGTCCCGCCCGATTCGGGAAGATCGTTCGCTCCGGCTGGAGGCGCATTTACGGAGCTGTATCGAAGCCTGCGGCCCTGACTACATCTCAGAGGAGTGGTGGTTGATGCTGGAGATTGAACGGTGCTTCGAGCCGAAGGACACGTTCGCCAGGCTTTTGCCAGCAGACTTTCTCCTGCCGCCAATGCACGATTTCTTATCGCCGGAGTGGCTGTTTGACCACGGTACTGACCGACTGGTTCAGGTGAATCACAGCTACCGCTTGGTCTGCTGGCTATGCAGCAGCGGCTCGGTCAATCTCCGTGCGCTGCGGCCCAGCATCATCCAATTCATGATCCGACATGATGAACTGGCCGTCCGTCCAAGGGCCCACAAGGGACCGGATCGTCTGCTCCAACCGGCCGATGCCCCGATCACCCGCGAAGATCTGCCGTAGGGCACAGTGCCAAGGGAGGAAGGGCTATCCCCCGCCCCTGTTATCGCCTGTTTCCGCTGTCAGAGGCTGCAGCCGATCAACAGGGGCTCGGGCTGAAGCCGAATACCAAAGGCACTGTCAACTCCATCCCGTACGGCACGGGCGATCGCCAGTACGTCTTCTGCGCTGGCTTCACCACGGTTGGTGATTGCCAGTGTGTGCTTGGTCGACAGCGACGCGCGGCCGCCGGCCAAGTCGTGCCCGTTGAGGTCGCCGTTTGATGTGCCCTCGAGACCGAAGCCCTTGGAGAAGCCTGCATTGTCGATGAGCCAGGCAGCGCTCAGCTTGATCTTGTCGCCGGCCGGCCACCGCGGTGCGTTCGCGGGAAGTCTTTCCGCCGTTGCGGGATCGACGATGGGGTTGGTGAAGAATGATCCCGTGCTGAATGTGTCCCTGTCGTCAGGATCGTGGACCATCCCCTTGGACGCGCGGAGCCGGAGTACTTCACGTCGAACGTCGGAGGCCTTGGCTGTTCCACCGACCTCGGCTTCCAACACCCGGGCCAATTCGGCGTAACGGATCGGAAGGCTCTGCCGCCCCGCCGTCAGCCGGAACTCAACTTCCAGCACCACGAAGCGTGGCGAACCGTTGACGGTGCTCCGTTTCAAGACCGAGTCCCGGTAGCCAAACGCGAGGTCGCTGTTGTCGAATTCCCGAATCGAACCAGTGTTCCTGTCCCATGTTCGGACCCGGGTGATGGTCTGCGAGACGTCGGATCCGTAGGCGCCGACGTTCTGCACCGGTGTGGCACCCGTGAGCCCCGGAATACCGGAGAGCGCCTCCAGCCCGGCCCAGCCGCTGGTGACGGTCAAGGCAACGAGGTCGTCCCACGGCTGACCTGCTTGAACCGTGAGCGCCACGGCGCCGTCTTGTTCGTCGACGGTGTAGCCGGTGTTGGCGACACGGATGACGGTGCCGGGGTAGCCGCCGTCGGAAATCACGAGGTTGGACCCGCCGCCGACGATCAGGAGGTCGTCGCCGTAACCGTCGGCGGCCCTGACCGCATCGACAATCTCGGACTCGGAGCCGGCCTCGACGTAACGCCGGGCCACGCCGCCCACGCCGAGCGTTGTCAGCGGAGCAAGAAGCGTTTCTGTCACGATGCTGGACTCTCCCCCGCCGGGTTCAGGGCGAGTCACCAAACCTTGACGACCGCCTGGGCTTTGACCAGTACCTTCACACCCGCAGCAGTCACCGTCAGGTCGACTCGCGCCGTCCCGTTGTCTGCATCGATGGCGCCGATGGCACCGCTGACTTCGATGCTCGCACCCGGGCCGTCAACGTCCTCCACGAGGACTGGCTTGGTGAACCGAGTCTGGTAGTCGACGACGGCGGCCGGGTTACCGATCCAGTCCGTCACCAATTGCACGGCAGCCCCCATCGTGAACATGCCATGTGCGATGACGCCGGGAAGTCCCACCTGCTCGGCGAAGCGCCCGTTCCAGTGGATCGGATTGAAGTCGCCCGAGGCGCCGGCGTACCTGACCAAATCCGCGCGGGAGACCTCAATGGCTCGGGAGCCGATGTCCTGTCCAACGGTCAGCTCGTTCAGTTCGACGCTCACTGGCCTTCCCCTCTCACCAAGATCGACGACGTGGTGGTGGCCGTTCTCTCGCCGGCCACGGTGCTGATCTCGGCGCGGGTGGTGATCATGGCCCCGCCGCCCATGGCGCGGACCTGATCGACGTGGAGTTCGGCCACGAGTTCGTCGCCGGCGACGATCGGACGGTGGTGCACAAACCGCTGGTCGGCGTGGACGACGCGGGAGAAATCGATACCGGAGTCTGAATCCTCGATCAGCTGAGCATCTGCGCGTTGGGCCACGATGATGGCGAACGTCGGCGGTGCCACCAAATCTGCATAGCCGAGTGCGCGCGCGGCTTCAACGTCGAAGTGCGCGGGATGTGTGGCTTTCACCGCCGAGGCGAACTCCCTGATTTTCTCGCGGCCCACAGTGTAGGCAGCGCCGGCCGGGTACACGCGGCCGGCGAGGTCGGGGTTGACCCCGGCTTGCTCGGACATGGATCTCCTTCGGTGGAGTGGGCGGGGATGAACTAACGTCGCTTGGCCTGAGGGGTGCTGCGCGGATTTGCGGCCGCTTGCCGGGCCCGGGCGTCGCGGAATCGGACCAGCAGCCCTGCCAGATGGGTCAGCAGTCCCGTGGCAATGACCGCAATCGCTGCCCAGATCAGCCATTGGATGCTGGCCGAGGCGCCTATGACAGACAGCAGGATCCCGACGCCGATGAGTGCCATGGCAGAGATCACCAGCTTGCGGTACAGCGGCGAGCCGAGGTCCCAAGGATTCATACTTCAAGGTTACCGGCCGCGCCGCTGCCGGCCGAACCGCGGAGCGGGTTGCTTTGCTTCGGTTCCGGTCCCGCTGGTTCGCTAGAACAGTTGCTCCTGCATGGCGGGCAGCTCTGAGACGAAGTCCCCCAGTGCGATCCGGCGGCCCTTCAGTCTCCCGAGGTCCGCTAGGAAGTGCGGGCCACCCTCCGTCAGCTGCGCCGCCGCGACGCTGCCCAGAATGCCTTGCACGGTGAGCCCGTGGTCTCCTGAATCAAAGGTGCTCGGGTAGCTCCTCCTGATGCCATCCGCGAGCACCGGCGCCGCCAGCTCCGGTAACTGCCACAGGTCATCGACGACGTCGAAGCCCTCTAGTTGAGCGGCAGGCAGCAAGTTGCGGACAGTAGCAGCGTGGCCCGCATTGATCCGCTCCAGATCGGCCGCAGGCAGCGGGGTCAGGAGCCCGGCATACTTGGCGGCGCTACGCACTGCTTGGGTCAGTTCTGTAGCTCCCGAAACCATGTCCTCCAGCACCCGGACGACCCGCCCGTCACGCGTCTTGGCAACGTAGCGGGCGACCACGGCGCCTTGCTCGGCCAACCGCAGCGACTTCCGTATGTTGGCTGCCGTCCCCACCTTGCTGGCACCGTTGGCGAACGTCGCCACGTAGAGCCAGTGCGGCTGCGCGAGATACAGCAATAACCCCTCAGGCGCCCGGCCACTGCGATGGCTGTCATGTAGGAAGCGCAAGTCGTCATTGAGGAAGCAGTTCACACACTGGTATCCGCGCTCGGCAGGCGCCTGCAACCGGCACGGCACATGTGTCCGATCATCTGCGGAATGCACCCGGTGGCTGCCCAGGCAGAAGACTTGTGGATCCAGCACTCGGAAGCCCAGACGGGTCCCGGCTTTCACCGGAATGCCCTCCGGTGTGCCATCCGGGGATGCCAGGCGCAGCTGGGGCCCCGCTGTGGTCCAGACAATGCCGTGGGCAAGATAGAGGGCGGGCATGGCGTCCACTCTAGTCAGGGGAGCTCAACACGGACCGGCGGACGGACGGCCGCACAGCAGACCGGCAGACCCCGTAACAAGCTGAAGGGCCCGTCCGGAACCGTAGTTCCGATCGGGCCCTTCAAGGCTTTGTAGCGGTGCCCGGACTCGATCCGGGGACCTCACGATTATGAGTCGTGCGCTCTAACCAGCTGAGCTACACCGCCACGAATGGCAGTGCCCGCGCTGCGTCTCGCGACGCAGACGCGGGCTTTGCCATTCAGAGCCCCCCACCGGAATCGATCCGGTGACCTCGTTCTTACCAAGAACGCGCTCTACCACTGAGCTAGGGGGGCAACGGAGAAATACATTACCAGCAATTTGCCCCGGGATGAAATCGAACTGAGGGCCCGTGGTGAACGCCACACCGCAGGCTACGGATTGTGCCGCAATCCGACCGCTGGCGTACGGGTTTGGCCTCTGGAATGCTTCCTGAAGCCGTCGAAAGCGCTGCCAGAACCGTGCTGCCGAATGGAACCTGCCGATGCGCAAATCATCCCCAAAATGCAGCGAAGATCACATGTAAGTGGGGGTGAAACGAGTGCTATGGGTAGTCTGGGGGCACTATTCGAAAGGAACCCATGCAGGTTTCCCAGTCATCCACGTCCCGGGATGGAATTGTCTCCCGGCTGCGTGCCGCAGGCTGCGTATTTGCTGAGGAAGAAGCGGACCTGCTGCTGGCCGAATGCGGCCGCCCGAAAGTCTTGGCGGCAAGGGTGGAACAGCGGGCTGCCGGCATGCCTCTGGAACAGGTACTGGGTTGGGCTGAGTTCTGCGGCTTGCGTGTTGCCGTGGCTCCGGGAGTCTTCGTCCCGCGCCGGAGAACGGAGTTCCTGGTCCAGCGTGCAGCCGACCTTGCCCCGGCGCGCAGCGGCGCCGTCGTCGACCTGTGCTGCGGCTCCGGAGCCGTGGCGGCGGCGCTGGGCAAGCTGCTGGCACCCACTGAGCTGCACGCCGCTGATGTGGATCCGGCGGCGGTTGCCTGTGCGCGCAAGAACCTGCCGGCAGCGCAGGTGCACGAAGGCGATCTATTCGAAGCGCTGCCCTCGGGGCTGCGGGGCCGGGTGGATGTCCTGGCCGCCAATGTGCCCTATGTGCCCACACAGGAGATCGCCCTGCTGCCGGCGGAGGCCCGCCTGCACGAAGCGGCGTGGGCGCTCGACGGCGGTGCGGACGGTTTGGCGGTCATGCGCCGCGTTGCGGCGGGCGCACCGGAGTGGTTGGCACCCGGTGGGTCGGTCCTGGTGGAAACGAGCGAGCGTCAGGCAGAGACTGCTTCCGGCGTCTTTGAAAGCTGCGGGCTTGCGGCCGCTGTGACCTATTCGCCCGAACACGGGTCCGCGGTGGTCTCCGGCACCCGGGAAACGCCGGCCTGAAGGCGGGCCAGCCAGCCGGAAGGCGCACCAGCGCCCGGAAGGCCGGTCAGCCAGCCGGAAGGCGCACCAGCGCCCGAAAGGCGCGTTAAACGCCTCCGGGGCACCTGTCCATGACAGATGCCCCGGAGGGTGGCTAAGAGATCCGGAGGGGATTAGCCGCGGGTGTGGCGAGGCTTGCGCGGACCGCCGAAGCTGCGGTCGCGGTCGCCGCCGAAGCCACCGCGGTCGGTGCGGTCGCTGCTGAAGGTGCGTTCGCCGCTGAAGCTGCGTTCGCCGTCGTTCTTCTTGTACGGACGATCCCCGTCAAACTTCTTCTTGTAGGGGCGGTCGCCGTCGGACTTCTTGGTGAACGGCCGGTCTCCCCGGTCGCTGCGGAATCCACCGCGGTGGCCGCCGCCGAAGTCGTCGCGGTCCCGGCGCGGCTTGCGGCCGGCGTCGAGTTCCAGGTGAATCAGCTCGCCGCCGATGCGGGTCTTGGACAGCGCACGCAGCTGGTCCTTGCTCAGGTCCGCGGGCAGCTCGACCAGCGAGTGGTCGGAGCGGATGTCGATGCCGCCGATCTGGGCGGCGGACAGGCCGCCCTCGTTGGCGATGGCGCCGACAATGGAGCCGGGCATCACGCGGTTGCGGCGCCCGACGGCGATCCGGTAGGTCGCGTTGCCCTCGGTCAGGGTGCGGGACGGGCCGCGTGAATTCATGGAGTCACGTCCGCCGCCGGCACGCTCGCGCTGGCCCTTCGGTGCTTCCGGCAGGTCCTGGACCAGCAGCGGGCGTCCGCCCTGGGCCATGACGGCCAGGGCAGCGGCAATTTCGGCTGCCGGAACGTCGTGCTCGGTCTCGTAGTTGGCGACCAGGTCGCGGAAGATCGAGACGTCTTCGGAAGCCAGGGTCTCGGTGATCTTTTCCGCGAACTTGCGCATCCGCAGGTTGTTGATGGTCTCGGCGGAGGGCAGGTGCATCTGCTCGACCGGCTGACGGGTGGCCTTCTCAATGGCCCGCAGCAGGTACTTCTCGCGCGGGGTCATGAACAGGATGGCGTCACCCGAGCGTCCGGCACGGCCGGTGCGGCCGATGCGGTGCACGTAGGACTCGGTGTCGTGCGGGATGTCGTAGTTGACCACCAAGGTGATGCGCTCGACGTCCAGCCCACGGGCGGCCACGTCGGTGGCGACCAGGATGTCGATCTTGCCGTCGCGCAGCGCCTCGACGGTGCGCTCACGCTGCTGCTGCGGGATGTCGCCGTTGATGGCGGCGGACCGGTAGCCGCGGGCCTTGAGCTTGTCGGCCAGGTCTTCGGTGGCCATCTTGGTGCGCACGAAGGCGATCACGCCGTCGAAATCTTCGGCTTCCAGGATCCGGGTCATGGCGTCGAGCTTGTGCGGGCCCATGACCTGCAGGTAGCGCTGGCGGGTGTTGGTGCCGGTGGTGGTCTTGGCCTTGACCGTGATTTCGGCCGGGTCCTTCAGGTACTTCTTGGCGATCCGGCGGATGGCGGTCGGCATGGTCGCCGAGAACAGCGCAACCTGCTTATCTTCCGGGGTCTTCGAGAGGATCTGGTCCACCTCTTCGGCGAAGCCCATGCGCAGCATCTCGTCGGCCTCGTCCAGCACCATGTACTGGAGCTCGGACAGGTCCAGCGAACCCTTTTCGATGTGGTCGATCACGCGGCCGGGGGTGCCGACAACAACCTGGGCGCCGCGGCGCAGTCCGGCCAGCTGCGGGCCGTAGGCGGAGCCGCCGTAGACCGGCAGCACGGTGAAATCGTCCATGTGCGCGGCGTAGGAGGAAAACGCCTCCGCCACTTGCAGGGCCAGCTCGCGGGTAGGCGCCAGCACCAGGATCTGGGTGTTCTTGGTCGGCGGCAGCTCGGCCATCCGGGACAGCGCCGGAACGGCGAAGGCTGCGGTCTTGCCGGTGCCGGTCTGGGCCAGGCCCACGACGTCGCGGCCTTCGAGCAGCACAGGGATGGTGGCGGCCTGGATCGGCGAGGGCTTTTCGTAGCCGACGTCGGTCAGTGCCGCGAGGACGCGGCCATCGAGGCCGAAGTCGGTGAAGAGTACGGTGTTTTCGTCTTCGACGGCCTCAGCGGCGTCGGTGTTTTCGGGCAGGGTATTAACAGTGTTTTCGGACACGGGGCAGTTCCTCGTATTCAGCTGGGGACCGGTGGCCGCGGCGCATGAATGTCCGCGGTCCTCTGACTCAAAGCCCGGCGCTATTACAATCCCGTGGCAGGGCTTTCCGCCGCTTCGCTGGCTGCCCGCATTGTGCGGGGAACCTAGCGGCGTTTTCTTTAGCCGGCGCTCCCAAACATGAAACTGCCCGCCGTTTAGAGGCGGACCCACACACCAATCAGACGCTTCGACAAGACCGTATGTGGCATTATCGCGCAGAACTAAGGGAATACCGACAGTGGGGGATGCATCCAGTGTACGGCATGCGGGCGGCCCATTTCTGCGGGAAGGTACGACGACGGCCGGTGACGTTCGGCACAGCGGTCACCTTGGGGTACTGGTCGCGCGATCCGTCTCCGCTGCAGGCTGCAGCGCCAGGGTGTGTTCCGCCCACTCGATCCAGGTCTGCTCGAACATGATCCCGGCCTGCAGCACGGCACGCTGCAACCGGTTGGCGTCGTCCCAGCTGCCCCGTTGGTCCAGTTGTTGATAGGCGGCAAGCTGGGTGCGGTGCAGGCCGAGATGCCGCTCAAGTTCGTCGTTGATGGGGACATCGCCAAGCACCGAGGAGGCGCGCAGCCGGATCATCAATTCCTCGCGGACGGGACGAGGCTCTTGCTGTTCCAGCGTCCACCGGCTCAGTTCCTTCCGGCCGGCGGCGAGCACGTTGTAGTCCTTGGCCCGGCCCCGGCTGGAGTCGCGGCCGGTGGAGTGAACCAGCCCGTTCCGTTCCAGCTTGGCCAGTTCCCGGTAGATCTGCTGGTGCGTGGCCGGCCAGAAGAAGCCGAAGGACTTATCGAACCGGCGGGCCAGTTCCGCTCCGGATCCGGGTTGTTCCAGCAGCGCGGTGAGGATGGCGTGCGGCAGGGACATGGTCGTTTTCCTTCCGCTACAGCGCGGCGGCGAGCCGGGTCGCCTGGTTGATGGCACGTTTGGCATCGAGTTCGGCAGCGACGTCCGCGCCGCCCACCAGATGGACCGGCAAGCCCAGGTCTTTCAGTGCTTCCAGCAGCTCCCGCTGCGGTTCCTGCCCGGTGCAGAGCACCACGTTGTCGACGGCGAGTACCGAGTCGGTGCCGTCGATGGTCAGGTGCAGTCCGTCGTCGTCGATTTTGCGGTAGGTGACGGCGGGGATCATGTGTACGCCGCGGCTCTTCAACTCTGCCCGGTGGATCCATCCCGTGGTCTTGCCCAGTCCGGCGCCGATTTTGGCTTCCTTGCGCTGCAGCAGATGGACGGTCCGGGCCGGGCGTCCGGGCCGGGGTTCGGTGAGGCCGCCGCGGACGGCGGGGTCGTCGTCGATTCCCCAGTGCTCCCGGAACCGCTCCGGCTCCAGCGTGGCGCTGGGTCCGGCCTGGGTGATGTACTCGCTGACGTCGAAACCGATGCCGCCCGCGCCCAGCACTGCCACCGTTGCGCCGAGCTCCCGGTGGTCGCGCAGCACGTCCTGGTAGCCGAGCACACTCGGGTGGTCCACGCCGTCCAGATCCGGAATCCGCGGCACCACACCGGTGGCCAGGATGATCTCGTCGAATCCGCCGTCGGCCAGTTCAGCTGCCGTCACCCGTGTCTTGAGCCGCACCTCGACGCCGAGCAGCTGCAGCTGGCGGCCGAAATAGCGGATGGTTTCGTGAAACTCCTCCTTGCCGGGGATCTGCTTGGCCAGGTTGAACTGGCCGCCGATTTCTTCCGCAGCTTCAAAAAGCGTGACGCGGTGGCCGCGCCCGGCAGCGGTCACGGCGCAGGCCAGGCCTGCCGGTCCGGCGCCGACGACGGCCAACGACTTCGGCTCGGCTGCCGGCTCGATCACCAGTTCGGTTTCGTGGCAGGCGCGCGGATTGACCAGGCAGGAGGAGACTTTGCCGGCGAACGTGTGATCCAGGCAGGCCTGGTTACAGGCGATGCAGGTATTGATTTCGTCCGCCTGTCCGCGCGACGCCTTGAGCATAAACGCCGGATCGGCGAGCAACGGCCGTGCCATGGAGACCATGTCCGCGCACCCGTCGGCCAGGAGCTGCTCGGCGGTGTCCGGGTTGTTGATCCTGTTGGTTGCCACCAAGGGAATTCCGACGGCGCCCATCAGCCGGCGGGTGGCCCAGGCGAAGCCCGCCCGGGGCACCGAGGTGGCAATTGTGGGCACCCGGGATTCGTGCCAGCCGATGCCGGTATTGATGATGGTGGCCCCCGCTGCTTCGACGCCGCGAGCCAGTTGGGCGACTTCATCGAAGGTGGACCCGCCTTCCACCAGGTCCAGCATGGACAACCGGTAGATGATGATGAAGTCCTCCCCCACGCGTTGGCGGGTGCGGCGGACGATCTCGAGCGGGAAGCGGATCCGGTTGCCGTAGCTGCCGCCCCAGCCGTCGGTGCGCCGGTTGGTCCGGGCCACGATGAACTCGTTGATCAGGTATCCTTCCGAGCCCATAATCTCCACGCCGTCGTACCCTGCGTCGCGGGCCAGCGCCGCAGCCGCGGCAAAGTCCTCGATGGTCTGCTCGATGTCCGCTTCGCTCAGCTCGCGGGGACTGAAAGGGCTGATCGGAGCCTGCACCGGGCTGGGCGCCACCGGCTCCGGGTGCACGGCGTAGCGGCCCGCATGCAGCAGCTGCAGTGCGATGCGCCCGCCGTCGGCGTGGACCGCATCGGTGATGGTGCGGTGGCGGGCGGCCTCCTCCGCCGTAATCATCATCGCGCCGCCGGGCTGCAGCCTGCCGTCGGCATTCGGGGAGAAGCCGCCGGTAACGATCAGCCCAACGCCGCCGCGGGCGCGTTCGGCATAGAAGGCGGCCATGCGTTCGAATCCGCCGGGCAGCTCCTCCAGCCCCACATGCATGGAGCCCATCAGCACCCGGTTGGGCAGGACGGTAAAGCCAAGGTCCAGCGGTTCGAACAGCTTCGGGTAGGCCACGGCCATTCTGCACTCCTTTGCACAACAAGTTGCATAAAGACTACGGCGCCGAGGTCCAGCAGACAAGCGTCGGCCTACGGAGGATTTCAATCGGGTGGACAATTTCCTCCGGCCGCTGAACCGCGACATGGCGGGCAGCTGGTGCGTGGTTCCGACCTGGCGGCAAGCTGGTGCCGTCAGGCGCGGATCCGACCTGGGTCCAAAGCCCTGCGGACCGCTGTGCTGACGTTGCCGTGCAGCGCAATCTCGCCGTTGGCCTCGGACTCCCGCAGCGCCTGCGCTTGCTCCGGGGTGAGCCCCAGCGATGATTCCGCCACACTGACGCCGTGCCGCGGCCGGGAGAGGACGTGGATTCCGTCGCCGGCGGCAAGGGAGCCGGTAGTGATGACTTTGAGGTACGCGCCGGGCAGTCCCTTCTGCAGGAAGCGCTTGACCCACCGGGGCTCGTCCATGTGCCGGGCGAAGGTAGCGCAGGGAATCCGCGGCATGGTCACTTCGACGACGACCTCCGGGCCGACCTGCCACCGCTCCCCCACCAGCGCGCCGCTGACCTGAATACCGGTGGTCCGCAGGTTTTCGCCGAACAGACCCGGCGGGATGTCACGCCCGAGCTCGGCGGACCAGATCTCGGCATCTTCCTGGGCATAGGCGTACAGGGCCTTGAGCTCGCCGCCGTGGTTCTTGCGGTCCGCCTGGACATCGGCGCGCAGCCCCATCGAGTGGACCGGGATCCGCCCGTCGACCGGCCGTTTGTCGATACCGGTGATCCCTACCTTGCTGGCATCGGGCTTCAGAGCGTGCAGCCGGCAAAGGGCCAGCAGGGATCCGGGATTCATGCAGTGATCATATATTTGCCGGGAACCTGCTCAGGCGTGGCCTTCGTAGCTGACGTCCTGGTCCTTGGCGCCATTCGCACCGGGCAGCGGCTGCCCGCGGTACTTGCCGAACGCCCAGAGGTTTCCGTCCGGATCGTTGATGGCGAAGCCGCGGTCCCCGTAATCGGTGTCCTGCAGGTCGCGGATGATGGAGGCGTCCGCCGCCTGCAACCGGGCGTAGAGGTCATCAGGATCATGGGTGTACACATTCAGCTGTGCCGAGCCCGGCTCGCGGGCCCACAGTGTGCCTTCTGCGTGGCTGGAGACCATCACCATGCCGCCTTCAGGCCACAGCAGCTCGGCGTGGATGACCACACCGTGCTCTTCGAACCGAGCGTGTTCGACGAACCCGACGGTGCCGGTGAGGTAATCGATCAGTGCAGCCGCCTTGCGCGACTGCAGACCGGGGACAACGCTGGCCGGTAGGTACTGCTTGTTCGCATCCATGGGCACAGTATTCTCCTCCGCCCCGGGACACGCCAGAGGCCCACGGCCCGGTCGCCCGGAACCGTAGGCCTCTGCCGCTGGTCGAGTGCTTCTTCTCGCCTAAATCGCCTGAGATCCGCTTAGAGCTGGGCGAAGGCCTGTTCCAGGTCGGCGATCAGGTCCTCGATGTCCTCAATGCCCACGGACAGCCGGATCAGGTTCTCCGGCACGGCCAGTTCGGTGCCCTTCACCGAGGCGTGCGTCATCTCCGAGGGATAGTTGACCAGCGACTCGATGCCGCCCAGCGATTCGGCCAGCGTGAACACCGTGGTGGACTCGGCTACCTTGCGCGCCGCCGCCTCGCCGCCGGTGAAGGAGACCGAGACCATGCCGCCGAAGCCACGCATCTGCTTCTTGGCCAGCTCGTGGCCGGGGTGGTCCGGCAGCCCCGGGTAGAACACGGCCTCGACTTCGGACCGGCCCTGCAGCCATTCGGCCACGGCCTGGGCGTTGGCCGAATGGCGGTCCATCCGCACTCCCAGCGTCTTCAGGCCGCGGGTGGTCAGGAAGGCATCCATCGGCGCGGACACCGCGCCGACGGCGAACTGCACGAAGCCGATCTTCTCGGCGAGTGCGTCGTCGTTGAGCACCACGGCACCGCCGATCACGTCAGAGTGGCCGCCGATGTACTTGGTGGTCGAGTGCACCACAACGTCGGCGCCGAAGGCCAGCGGGTTCTGCAGGTACGGCGAGGCGAAGGTGTTGTCCACCACCAGCAACGCACCGGCGGCGTGGGCCAGTTCTGCCAGAGCGGCGATATCGGTGACCTTCATCATCGGGTTGGACGGAGTCTCCACCCAGAGGAACCGGGACTTGTGCTCGTTGACCGCGGCGGCGACTGTCGACACATCGGACATGTCCACCACGGTATGGCCGATGCCCCAGGCACCCAGGACCCGGTTGATCAGCCGATAGGTTCCGCCGTACGCATCGTTGCCCAGCACAATGTGGTCGCCCGGGGCGAGTAGGGCGCGGATCAGCGCGTCTTCGGCTGCCAGACCGGAGGCGAAGGAGAACGCGTGCTTGCCGCCCTCCACCGCCGCCAACTGCACCTGCAGCGAGTCGCGCGTGGGGTTGGTGCCGCGGCCGTATTCGTAGCCATTGCGCAGCCCGCCGATGCCGTCCTGGGCGTAGGTCGAAGACTGGTAGATCGCCGGCACCACCGCACCGGTGGCTTCGTCCGGCACCTGGCCGGCGTGCACGGCCCGGGTGTTGAAGCCCTGGTTGTTCTCTGCGCTCATTCTTCTCTCCTTCAGCTCGTGAGGTAGGACAGCAGGTCGTGCCGGGTCAGCACGCCCACCGGCGCCCCGGCCAACGTGACCAGCACGCTGTCGGCCGCCTGCAGCTTCTCCCGGGCGGCGGACACCGTCTCCAGCGATCCGACCAGCGGCATCGCCGCGCCCAGGTGGTCGCCGACCTTGTCGGTCAGCTTCGCTTCGTTCTTGAACAGCTTGGCAGTCAGGTCCCGTTCGTTCACGGCGCCGACCACCTCCCCCATGACCACCGGCGGCTCCTGCGACAGGACCGGCAGCACCGAGACGCCGTATTCGTTCATGATCTCGATGACGTCGCGGACCGTCTCGTAGGGATGGGTGTGCACCAGATCCGGCAGCCGGCCGCTCTTGCCCTGCAGTACCTCGCCCACGGTGGTCTCTTCTCCGCCTGCGATGAAGCCGTAGGACTTCATCCATTCGTCGTTGAAGATCTTGCCCAGGTAGCCGCGCCCGGAATCCGGCAGGATCACCACCACGATGTCGTCCGGTCCCAGGTCCTTGGCCACGTTCAGCGCCGCCACCACGGCCATGCCGGACGAGCCGCCAACCAGCAGTCCCTCTTCCTGCGCCAGCCGGCGGGTCATCGCGAATGCTTCCGCGTCGTTGACGGCCAGGACCTCATCCGGAACGGACTTGTCGTAGTTGTCCGGCCACATGTCCTCGCCCACGCCTTCGACGAAGTACGGCCGTCCGGTGCCGCCGGAGTAGACCGAGCCCGCAGGGTCGGCGCCGATGATCTTCACCGGGCCGCCGGGGCGGTCGGCGGAAATTTCTTTCAGATAGCGGCCGGTTCCCGTGATGGTTCCGCCGGTGCCGGCGCCGATCACCACGTGGGTGACCTTGCCGTCGGTATCGCGCCAGATCTCCGGGCCGGTTGTCTCGTAGTGGCTGGCCGGAGCCGCCGGGTTGTTGAACTGGTCAGGCTTGTAGCCGCCGTCCACCTCCGTCACCAGCCTGTCGGAGACACCGTAGTAGGACTCCGGGCTGTCCGGGGCCACCGAGGTGGGGGTGACGACGACGTCGGCGCCGTAGGCCTTGAGCACGTCCCGCTTTTCCAGGCCCACCTTGTCCGGGGTCACGAAGATGGACTTGTAGCCCTTCTGCTGCGCCACCAAGGCCAGACCCACACCGGTGTTGCCGCTGGTGGGCTCGATCACCGTGCCCCCGGGCTTCAGCCGCCCGTCCTTCTCGGCTTCCTCGATCATCTTCACCGCAATGCGGTCCTTGATCGATCCGCCGGGGTTGAAATACTCCACCTTCGCCAGGACGGTGGCAGCAATACCTTCGGTCACTTTGTTCAGCTTGACCAACGGAGTGTTGCCGATCAGGTCCAGAACAGAATTGGCATATTTCATGGCCCAAATCTACCCGCCAGCCCAGACCGGGGCACATCCGGCGTAAGACGGGTTCACGCCGGCACCTGCGGGTGGCCTGTGGGAGCGCCCGGCGAGCCGGCCGGGCCGCAGCTGTCCGCGCCGCGTGCGACGATTAATCCATGCTGTCCACTGCCTCTGCGTCCGGCGCCACCGGGCTCACCAGCGAGGTGGAGTTCCCGGAGCCTTACGACCTGCCCGGGACGTTATCCATCCTGTCCCGGGGCAAGCAGGATCCCACCGCCCGGATTGACGACGCCGGTGCCTGGCTGGCGCTGAACACCTCCTCCGGCGGGGCGACCCTGCGCATCACCCGTCGGCCGCGACGGGAAGACGAAACCAGTCGGGGGAACGACGCCAGTCGGGCAGGCGAAACCAAAGACGAAACCCAAGGCGCGCCCGAGGCAGGCAGCCGGGGCACCGCCGTCGTTCTGGGACAGGCCTGGGGGCCGGGCGCGGAGGAAGCGCTGGCCGGGCTGCCGGCCCTGTTGGGTGCCCACGATGACTGGTCCGGGTTTGACGCACCGGAGTTCCACGCGGGCCTGCCGCGGCTGGTGAGCGTGCCGCGGCGGCGGCATCCCGGGCTGCGCCTGCCGGCCACCGGGCGCATCATCGATGAACTGGTGCCGGTGATCTTGGAGCAGAAGATCACCACCATCGAGGCGCGTTACTCCTACAAATACCTGGTCCGGCGGCACGGGACGCCGGCGCCCGGACCGGCTCCGGACGGACTCATGGTCCCGCCAACCGCCCAGGGGTGGCGGCGCATTCCGTCGTGGGACTGGCACCGAGCCGGGGTGGACTCGAAGCGCTCGGGTACCATCATGCGCGCCTGTTCCTCGGCCGGCGCCCTGGAGCGCTTGGCGTCGCTGCCGGCCGGCGCGGAACTGGCCAGCAAGCTGTGCACCATCCCGGGGATCGGACCGTGGACGGCGGCCGAAACCGCGCAGCGCACGCACGGAGACCCGGACTCGGTGTCCGTGGGCGACTTCCACCTGGCCGCGTTTGTCGGCTATGCCCTCGCCGGGCGCAAGACCGACGACGCCGGCATGCTCGATCTCCTTGAACCGTGGCGGGGCCACCGGCAACGGGTGGTGCGGATGCTGGTGCTTAGCGGTTTCCGCAAGCCCACCTTCGGGCCGCGACTGGCGCCGCAGGACCACCGCCGGCATTAACCACCCGGTAACGCACCGAGGGAGCAGGCGTTAATGCACCGAGGGAGCAGGGCAGTTGCCCTGCTCCCTCGGAAGAATCGTGACCGTTATGGGCTACTCGGCTGCCTGACCGTCCTGCGCGGACTGCTGCTGGGCGGCGACCTGGGCGTGGACTTCCTGCATGTCCAGGCCCTTGACCGCGTCCACCAGCTGGGTGAACTGGCTGGAGTTCAGTGCGCCGGGCTGGGAGAACACCAGCACCTTTTCGCGGAATGCCATCAGGGTCGGGATCGAAGTGATTCCGGCGGCTGCGGCAAGGCTTTGCTCGGCTTCGGTGTCTACCTTCGCGAAAACGATGTCGCCGTGTTGCTCGGAAGCGGCGTCGTAGACGGGGGCGAACTGCTTGCAGGGCCCGCACCAGTCGGCCCAGAAGTCGACGAAGACAATGTCGTTCTCTTCAATGGTCTGCGGGAACTGGGCCTCGGTGATATCGATGGTTGCCATATCTCCACGCTAACGCGCCTGGCAGCGGCCTGTCGCCCCGTGTTCGCTCAGCGCATGCGCCTTCGGCGTGGCGCGGAGGCCCTGTGGGCTGCCGGTCGTTATCCACAAACTGTGGTGGTGGCTTCCGGCGGCAGGGTCCGGCTACCTATGGTCGATTCCACCAGACACTGCTACCGGAGGGAACGACATGAACCGCTGCACCGTCCTGATTGTCACCGACGGACTCGAACTCGACGCCGCCATCTCCCGGAGCATCGGTTTGATGGACGAGCTGAATGAGAGGCTTCCGTTCGCCCATGATCCGTCGAAGAACGAGCTATACGCCGTGGGCGATGGCGCCTCGCTCAAGGACAGGATCGGCCTGCCCCACGGCAGGCCCGGTGCCGGGCCCGCAGCCACTTACGTGGGCGACCTGCACTACATCTGGAGCGATGGAAAGTGGTACACGCCCGCCGACTGTCCGCCTGCTCCGGCCGACCATAACGACGCAACTGCCTGGCAATGGTTGTACTACAACGTCATGCACAACTCCGGGCCCACCACGTACTGCTTCCTCTGGGACATCCATCCGCTTCCGCTGTCAGAGGCCGCGTGAGGACGAGGTTGATGGAGTGGCCTCCCGCTGCCCGCTGCCTGCTGCCTGCTGCCTGCTGCTCAGTAGAACGGCTGGTGGCGGCGGCGCACGTAGAGTCCGCGGGCGATCTTCTCCCCCGCTGCTGACCAGAGCTTGTACTTGAGCGGGGAGATCACCTGGTCATAGCAGCCAACGAAGTCGGTGATGGTCTTGGTGAAGCTGGTTTTGAACAGGCCCAAGCCGTAGTACTCGTGCTCGGGGTTCTTGAGTTCGGCGGCCGGCGGAGTTCCGCACAGGTCGTAACTGGTGATGCCCAGCTCCTTGAGCTGGTTCATCGCCGTCCACTGGATCAGGTGTGAATCGCCGTACTGCTTGCGCCGCGGCAGCGATCCACCGTCCTTGTAGGTGCCCTTGCGTCCGTAATTGACCACAAACGCTCCCACGGACGGCTTGCCGTCTTCGTAGGTGAACAGCAGTCTGCCCTGTCCGGCGGCAATGAAGTTGCCCCAGAACGCCTTGAAGTACTCGAAGGAGCGGACCTGCACATTTTTCTGGCCCTGCTGCACCTGCCCCATCAGGTTGAACATGGCCCGGAAGTTCTCTTCCGTCGGCTCGGCCGTGACCACTTCGGCGCCCTCGCGGATCGCGCGGCGCACGGCATTGCGGCCGCGGGAGGAGAAGCTCTTGAGCACCACCTCCGGCTCCGGGGCAATGTCCACGATGGCCGTGTGATCGTTCGGCTGCAGGTCCGGCATCTTGACCAGCCCTTCGCGGGCCAGCAGGGCGCGCGTCTCATCCGTGGCCTCGACGTCCGGCTCGATCCGGATCGCGAAGACACCGCGCGCCTGCGCCTGGCAGAAGCGCCGGTTGGCTTCGAAAATGCCGGGCAGGTCATCGGGGGACGCAACGTCCGGGCCCTTGATCATGTACCAGTATTTGCCCAGCAGCGGAACATGCTTTTCCAGCACCAGGTTGAAGCTGGTGTAGTCGGAGGTCTCATACGCGAGGTACAGCGGCTTCCATCCGTGCTCAGCTTTCACCGCCGCGTAGGCCTTGGCCTGCAGCATGTTGCCCCCATTGGGGTTCGCCGTGACATGGCTGTCCCATGCCTGGATTTCCTCCGGCGTTGCGAAGCGGGCGGTGAATTGTCGCAAGAGAACTCCTCGTTCTGGCGGCCAGTCGCCGCCGGTCACATCCGCGGTCAAGTTTATCGACGCCGGTCCTGGCCCGCTGGCGCAGGTGAACCAGCGGCGGCCGGTGAAACCGGCTAGTACGGAAAAACCCCGTCCGACCAGTAAGTCACTTGGTCAGACGGGGTTTCCCGTTCGGTGGCAGATGAGGGATTCGAACCCCCGTAGGCAATGCCAGCTGATTTACAGTCAGCCCCCTTTGGCCGCTCGGGTAATCTGCCGAACGCCTTCTTCAGTAGAAGACCGCTTCCCCGTGAGGAAGCAAGACAACTTTACACAAAGATCGGCCCAAGAATCGAATCGGCGTTCTTCGCGGCTACAAACCGCGCAGAATCCGCTCCTGCATCTGGTTCACAAAGCGGTCGGCCTGGTCCGCGGTGACCAGGTTCAGCTGCACCGCCTGTTCCATTTCCTGCCGGATGCCTTCCAAACGGGCCACCGACTCAACGCCGAGGAGTTTGCTTGCTTCAGCGGCCGCACCGCCCGCGCTGATGCGTTCGCCGCCCGGGCCGTTGGCGCCGCTTGGGTTGTCCGTAACCCCTTGCCCTGGTTGCCGCTCCAAAACCTCCGTATCCCGCGGGAGCAAGGGAGCAGCACCGACGGCACCGACGGCCCTCGCCGGGGGCTGCACCGATGACAGGGAGGCAGAGGCGGCGGAGGCCGGGGCGGAACCCATCACAACCACCGTGGCGACGGCGGTGGCCGTCAGGAACGAACCCGCGGCAACTCGTATCGTCGTGACTATGTACCGCGGGCGGGCTCCCATGTGCGCTTCTCCTGAAGATCGGTGATTGATACAACACAGTGATTCTGTCGGATCTGGATGAAGGAACGATGGACGAAAGCTGCGTGGAAGCTGGGAAACCTGCGCCGCCGCCACGCGATTCAGTAGGCTGGTGCCAAGCACAAACGCCCCGACCCAGGAGGAAACCATGGCCAGCGAGTCTTCGTTCGACATTGTCAGCAAGGTTGACAAGCAGGAAGTTGCCAACGCTTTGAACCAGGCGCAGAAGGAAATTGCGCAGCGCTATGACTTCAAGGGAGTCGGTGCCGAAGTTGACTTCAGCGGCGAAAAGATCCTCATGAAGGCAAACTCCGAGGAGCGTGTGAAAGCCGTTCTGGACGTGCTGCAGTCCAAGTTGGTCAAGCGTGGCATTTCGTTGAAGTCGCTGGATGCCGGCGAGCCGTTCGCCTCGGGCAAGCAATACCGGATCGAGGCCGGCATCAAGGAGGGCATTGCCCAGGACCAGGCCAAGAAGATCTCGAAGATCATCCGCGAAGAGGGACCCAAGGCCGTGAAGGCCCAGATCCAGGGTGACGAGTTGCGGGTCACGTCCAAGTCCCGCGACGATCTGCAGGAAGTCATTACCCTGCTCAAGGGTTCCGATGTGGAAGTCGATCTTCAGTTCATCAACTACCGCTGACTTCGGTACGACGACGGCCGCGCGCCTGAGGTGCGCGGCCGTCGTCGTGCTTCGGCCCGGCTTGCTTTGCCGCTGCTACTGGGCCCTGACAGTACGTGGGCCGCGCGGCCAACTGTATGACCCGCTGCGCCGCCGCTCTCCCCTGATCCACTTCAGCGTCATGCGGCAGACCTGCTCCTTGACCAATGCACCTACACGCCTGCTCACGGCAAGACGACGCGGGGCATCGTCCGCCCGCACTGGTTGGACCAGCCCGGACCTGCGCCCCAGGCTGATGCAGCGCAGCATGAACCCAGCGGACAACTCCTGAGGGCTCGCCTGCCGGATCCGGGCGATGACATTGTCGGCGGCGTGAGCGCCCATGGGCATGGCCATCGCACAGCTCATCCGCAGGTGCGAGGCAACCGTTTCAGGCGCGTGGACGGCGTCACCGGCGCCGAAGATCTCCGGGAACCCGGGACAGGCCAGGGTTGAATCAACCAGCAGCCTGCCCTCAGCATCGGTGGCCAGGCCGCTGGCTCGGGCGAGGCCCGGAGCGGTGAAGCCGGCGGTCCATACAGTGCAGTCGGAGGCCAGGGAAGTGCCGTCCGACAGCGTGATGTACTGCCCGTCCGACCGGTCCACGCGCTCCCCCGCCATGACGTGGACCCCGATGCCCTCCAGTTGTGCGAGCAAGGCACGGCGGCCGCGGTCGGACAGGTCCGCCCCCGTCTGCCCGCGCGAGACCAGTCGCACCGTCAACCGCGGATGTGCCTCGGCAATTTCGGCGGCTGCCTCGATGCCGGTCAGACCACCGCCGATCACGCTGACGACGGCGCCCGGCGCCAACTGCTCCAATGCCGGCCGCAGGCGCTTGGCAGACTGGGCGTCGTGCAGCGCGTAGCCAACGGATCCCGAGGGTGCGGGCTGGCTGGCGCTGCCGGGAGCATAGACCAGGAAGTCATAGTGCAATGGGGTGCGACCGTCGCCGAAATGGACGGTGTGTGCGCGCGGATCGATCCTTGAGGCCTGGCCGACCACCAGCGTGGCATCCGGGTGAAGCACCGATTCCATCGGAACGGAGGCTGACTCCCGGCTACCCGCCGCCATCTGGTGCAACCGGATCCGCTCCACGAAGTCCGCCAGGGGGTTGATGACGGTTACGCCGACCTTGCCCCTGAGCTCCTTGCTGCCAGCCAGCCGGTTCGCGGCCATCACTCCGGCGTAGCCAGCCCCGATAACGACGATCCGTTGATGTGTAGTCACTGCGGGCTCCCTTGAATTGTGGTTACAAACATAGGACACCGCGGGGAGCGGAATTGTGACACGTGAGAGGAACAGGCGGCAGCCGACGGCGAGGCTCCTGATCCGAGGACGGCCCGGGCAACTGAGGGCCCGTCGTCGGTCCCGGGAACCTGACGTCAGTCCCGGGAATCGGTGGGGATGCGGTCCGGGTTGATCGCATCGGCGGTGGGACCGTCGGCGAGCGGGGCAGCCAGTTCGGGCCCGCCCACGGCTTGGCCCATCCAGGTCAGCGCCTCCCAGCCGTCCGGGCCGCCGTCGAGGACCACCACTCCGGTGTTGCTCAACTGGTTCCGTGCAACGAACGGGACGGAGAGATTCGATGCCCGGGCGCCGGCCCAGCTGCGGATCATGGCGCCGTGGCTGACCACGGCCAGCGTGCCGACGCCGGAGGCCCGGGCTTCGTCGATGACGGCATCGAAGCGGCCGAACGTTTCGTGCCCGTCCGGGCCGCCGGGCATCCGCCGCTCCAGGTCACCCGATGCCCAGGCAAAGACTGTGGTCATGTAGGCCATGATGGCGTCGCGGTCGCCGCGCATTTCCAGCTCACCGGCCGAGATTTCGCGCAGCCCGTCGTGAACGTCTGTCTCGAGCCTGCGGGCGGCCGCCAGGGGAGATGCGGTGAGCTGCGTGCGCACGAGGGTGGAGACCAGGAGCGCGTCGATCGGCTCGCCGTCGAGCACCGTCGGCAGCGCACGGGCCTGTTCCTCGCCCAGCTGAGTCAGTTCCGCACCGGGCGCCCCCGTATCCAGCAGCCCGCGGACGTTGGAGGGGGTCTGGCCGTGCCGTATCAGCAGCAGTCGCATGCCGGCCTCAGTAGCCCAGTGGCCGTCCGGCCATCCGTTCCAGCCGCGCCACGCGGTCGTCCATCGGCGGGTGGGTGCTGAACATCTTCTTGACGCCGCCGCCCTTGAACGGGTTGGCAATCATCAGGTGGCTGGTGTTGACCAGCTTCTGATCCTGCGGCAGTGGCGCCTGCTGCGTGCCGTACTGCAGCTTGCGCAGCGCCGAGGCCAGCGCCAGCGGGTCGTCGGTCAGGGTGGCGCCGTCCTCGTCCGCGTCATACTCGCGAGTGCGGCTGACTGCCATCTGGATCAGCATGGCCGCGATCGGCGCCAGCAGGGACATGGCGATCAGCGCCAGTGGGTTGGCGTTGCGGTCGCGGCCGCCGAAGAACAGCAGGAACTGGGCGACCGAGGTGATGACACCCGCCACCGCGGCGGCAACGGAGGACGTCAGGATGTCCCGGTTGTAGACGTGCATCAGTTCATGGCCCAGCACGCCGCGCAGTTCGCGCTCGTCCAGCAGGCGCAGAATGCCCTCGGTGCAGCAGACCGCCGAGTTTTTCGGGTTGCGCCCGGTGGCGAAGGCGTTCGGCGCCATGGTCGGGGACACGTAGAGCCGGGGCATTGGCTGGTTGGCCCGCGTGGATAGTTCGCGGACGATTCGGTACATTCCGGGCTGGTCGGCTTCGGTGACGGGATAGGCCTGCATGCTGCGAATGGCCAGCTTGTCGCTGTTCCAGTAGCTGTAGGCCGTGGTGCCCACGCCGATCAGGGCCATGATCCAGATCCAGCTGGCACTGCCGGTCCCGCTGGCCAACAGCGCGCCGATCGCCAGCAGCAGGGCGAAGAGACCGCCCAGCAATCCTGCCGTTTTCAGTCCGTTGAAGTGGTTGTGCACAGCGTGTAAGTCCTCTCCCGCGCCGATGCGGCCCTCTGCCGCTGCGGGCGCAGCATGTCGGTTTCAGTGTATCTACCGCACACTTATTCCAACGCCGGAATTCGGCGCCAAGTTC
The DNA here is from genome assembly GCF_022637435.1 of Arthrobacter sulfonylureivorans. Classification (NCBI taxonomy): domain Bacteria; kingdom Bacillati; phylum Actinomycetota; class Actinomycetes; order Micrococcales; family Micrococcaceae; genus Arthrobacter; species Arthrobacter sulfonylureivorans. The sequence goes on along the minus strand of NZ_CP093326.1, from coordinate 988,857 downwards.
CGTAGTACTCGGGCATCAGCTACGGCTCGGGGTGCCTGTCGTCATAGCGGGCGAATCTCGGCTGCAGCCGGTGCAGCAGTCCGACCACGCACACGCAGGCGATACCGCCGGCGAGGGCTGCGAACCCCTCACCCAGCCATTCGCCGCCTCCGCCGGCAACGGCGTCGCCCAGCCTCGGGCCGCCGGCCACCACCACGATGAAGATTCCCTGCAGCCGCCCGCGCATCGCGTCGGGCGTCGCCGATTGCAGGATGGTGTTGCGGAAGACGCCGCTGACCGTATCCGCGCCGCCGGCAACCGCAAGGCAAAGGGCGGCCGGCAGCAGCCACTCGCTCACGTCGCCGGCGGAGGCGGCGTCGGAACGGCCTGCCATCACGACGACGGCGCCGAACCCGGCGACGGCAATCCCCCACACCACCACACACCACAGCACCGCCAGCCCGTGCCGCCGGATGCCTCCCAACGGGCCGGAGAACACAGCCGCGACGAAGGAGCCGCCCGCCACCGAAGCCAACAGGATGCCTGCCGTCGCCTCGCCGCCGCCGATGATCACCGCGCCGATGGCCGGCATCAGCGCACGCGGCTGGGCCAGCACCATCGCGGCCAGGTCCACCAGGAACGTCATCCGGATGTTGGGACGGGTCCGCAGGAACTGGAGCCCTTCGACGACCGACTTCAGGCCGGCCTTGCGCACTTCCCCCTCGGGTGGGAGCGGCGGCAGCTTGACCACCGCCCAAATGGCCGCCGTGAACGTGAGGACGTCCAAGGTATAGGTCCAGCCGAAGCCCACGTTGGCCACCAGCACACCAGCCGCCAGCGGCCCGATGGTCATGCCCAAACCGAAGGTCATCATGGTCAGGGCATTGGCCGCCGGCAGCATCTCGCGCCGCACCAGCCGCGGCACAATGGCACTGCGTGCCGGTTGGTTGATCCCGACTGCGGCCGAATGCACCGCGATCACCAGATACAGCAACCACACCTGCTCCAGCTGGAACCAGGCCTGCAGGGCAAACACCGCGGTGCCGGCCCACAGCACCAGACCCGAATAGAGCGCCACTTTGCGGCGGTCGTGGGCGTCCACCACCGAGCCGCCATAGAGCCCGGCCAGCACCAGCGGAATCAAGCCGACGACGCCGACGGCGCCCACCGCCCACGTCGAGCCGGTGAGCTGATAGACCTCCAGGCTCACTGCCACCGCCGTCAACTGTGCGCCGATGGCAGAGAGCGACGTGCCGATCCACAACCTGCGGAATTCCGGGCTCTCCTTCAGCGGCGCCGTATCGGCGAACAGTTTGGGCATGGCGGAGATTCTAGTTGCCCGCAGCACCTTTCTTGGGCTGGCGGGGCGCCACGGCGGAGCGTGGCGTCCCGGGCGTGGCGTTCCGGCGGGGCGTGGCGTGGCCTCCCGGCCGCGGCGGCGCTTCAGAGGCGGCAGTGGTGCCCTCGCCATGGCGCGCCGACAAACCGAGGCGGGCACCGCCGTCGTACTGATCCGTCACCCGGAGTTCACCGGCTGTTCTGGACTCGTTCCAAAACATATTCTGGACTGAGTCCAGAAAAGCTGACAGAATGGCTGTCATGGTCGATATGAGGGAACCCGAGGACATGTTGCGCGAGGCTTCGCTGCGCGTCACCCGTCCGCGGACCGCGGTGCTGGAAGCAGTCCGCGCACACCCGCATGCCGACGCCGATGCCATCACCGGCCTGGTGCGGGACGAGCTGGGCGGGGTTTCGAAACAGGCCGTGTATGACGTGCTTGCCGCGTTGACCGACGCCCGGTTGCTGCGCCGGATCGAGCCGTCAGGCTCCCCGGCGCGCTACGAGGCCCGGGTTGGCGACAACCACCACCACGTGGTGTGCCGGCGGTGCGGCGATATTGCCGACATCGACTGCACTGTGGGCGAGGCACCGTGCCTCACGGTGGGCGATAACCACGGCTTCGCGATTGACGAAGCCGAGGTCACGTTCTGGGGCATCTGTCCCGCCTGCAGTGCCACGAAAGACCTTCAATTGGAAGATCCGACAAGGAGCGATAACTAAATGGCCGATAACACCAAGCCGTTGACAACCGTTGCGGGCGCGCCCGTAGCGGACAACCAGGACAGCCTGACCGCTGGTCCCCGCGGCCCGATGCTGCTGCAGGACGTCTGGTTCCTGGAGAAGATGGCGCACTTCGACCGCGAGGTCATCCCTGAGCGCCGCATGCACGCCAAGGGCTCCGGCGCGTTCGGTACCTTCACGGTGACCAACGACATCACCAAGTACACCAAGGCGAAGATCTTCTCCGAGGTCGGCAAGAAGACCGAACTGTTCGCCCGCTTCTCCACCGTTGCCGGCGAGCGCGGCGCAGCCGACGCCGAGCGTGACATCCGCGGCTTCTCGGTGAAGTTCTACACCGAAGAGGGCAACTGGGACCTGGTGGGCAACAACACCCCGGTGTTCTTCTTCCGCGACCCGCTTAAGTTCCCCGACCTCAACCACGCAGTGAAGCGTGATCCGCGCACCAACCTGCGCAGCGCCGAGAACAACTGGGACTTCTGGACCAACCTGCCGGAAGCCCTGCACCAGGTCACCATCGTGATGTCCGACCGCGGCATCCCGGCGTCCTACCGCCACATGCACGGCTTCGGTTCGCACACCTACAGCTTCATCAACGACGCCGGCGAGCGTTACTGGGTGAAGTTCCACCACCGCACGCAGCAGGGCATCAAGAACCTCACCGATGACGAGGCCGCCGCATTGGTGGGCGAGGACCGCGAGTCGCACCAGCGCGACCTGCTCGATTCGATCGACAACGGCGACTTCCCGAAGTGGAAGCTCATGGTCCAGATCATGCCCGAGGCCGACGCGGAGACCTACAAGTACCACCCGTTCGACCTGACCAAGGTCTGGTCCAAGAAGGACTACCCGCTGATCGAGGTTGGCGAGTGGGAGCTGAACCGCAACCCGGAGAACTACTTCGCCGACGTGGAGCAGGCCGCCTTCACCCCGGCCAACGTGGTGCCGGGCATCAGCTACTCGCCGGACCGCATGCTGCAGGGCCGCCTGTTCTCCTACGGCGACGCGCAGCGCTACCGCCTGGGTGTCAACCACCACCAGATTCCGGTGAACTACCCGCGTGGCGCCGGCCTGGTCAACTCCTACCACCGTGACGGCGCCATGCGCATCGACGGCAACCAGGGAGCGACCCCGGGCATCGAGCCGAACGGCTACGGACGCTGGCAGGAACAGCCGGCGTACCGCGACCCGGCCCAGGCCGTGGGCGCCGTGGCCGACCGGTTCAACTTCCGCGAGGACGACGACAACTACTACGAGCAGCCCGGCATCCTCTTCCGCGAGAAGATGACCGCCGAGCAGCGGCAGGTGCTGTTCGAGAACACCGCCCGCGCCATCGACGGGGCTTCCGAGGCCACCATCGAACGCCACATCGCCAACTGCACCAAGGCCGACCCGGCCTACGGCGAAGGCGTGCGCAAGGCCATCGAGGCCCTGCAGGCAGGCAAGCTCTCCGCTACGGATGTGAACACCGACTCGGCGTAATGCCCCTCGCCTGACGGCATAAAACTGCCCGGGACCAGCCATTGCGGCCGGACCCGGGCAGTTTTTTGTTGCTAAGAGCCGGTGTTTACTTCTCCAGCAGGTGCTCGCGGCCGAACATCTTGGCCGCATCCCTCGCGGACGGCGTCCCGGCTTCCACGTCCGCGCCGGCCGCCAGCAGCTTGGCCACCACCGCGTCCTCGCCCTTGAACAGGGCACCGGCAATCGGGGACTGGTCGCGGACGTTGCGGATATCCGGATTGGCACCCCGGGCCAGCAGCATGTCAAGGGTCTCTTCCTGCCCGTGGTAGGCAGCCAGCATCAACAGGGTGTTGCGGTCCGGGTCCAGCGCATCCACGGGCAGTCCGTGGTCGAGGAACTCGGCCAGCTCGCCGGTTTTGCCTTCGCGGGCCAAATCCATGGCGATGCCAACAATCCGTTGGGTCTGTTCTTCACTGAGCGGCATTTCGTTGGTCACTCCCCCAGACTATGCGAGCCTGTGCCAAACCACGACGGCGGAGCCCGGCTTCAGTTGCTGTGGCACCTGACGAGGGGGCGTCCGCGTCAGGGGGCTGCCTGCAGGAGACGTTCCAGCAACAGGTGGAACGCCGCCGTCGATCCCTCCGGCGGCTCGGCGGCGGCAACCTGTCCGAACCATAAACCACACAGCCCGGCGGCGAAGAGCGTTCCCTCGGCTGCCGCCTTCTGTTCGTTTGCCCCGCGCACGCTGAGCCAGCCGGCAACGGCTTCGCGCCAGAGGGAAAACCCGGGCGGCCGGAGTGAGCCTCCGTCCGGCGCGGACTGCGCACCGGCCGCTTGCAGGATGGCCGCTTCGAATGCCAGCCGCTGGAGCACGCGGCTTTGCGGAGTCTGCGAACGCTCCCAGATCTGGACTAGCAACTGCCGCAACGCCGGGGCGTCCAGGCCGGCCAGCTGCTCCGGCGAGGGCGCCGACAGCTGTGCCTGGACCCGGTGCACTATCTCCTCGAGCAGCTGTTCGCGATGCCCGAAATGGTAGACCAGCATGTAGCTGCTGATGCCCAGGGCTTCGGCCAGTGGGCGGAAGGACAGCTCGGCCAGGTTCTTGTCCTGCAGGTAGTGCAGGATGTCTTCGAGCAGCTGAGGCTTGCGCTGCGGGTTCTGTGGCCTGGCCATACGGTGCGCTTCCTCCTTCTGCTCGGAACCTCTGCCGGTACGACGCGATCGGTTGCGCTCCAGGGAGCGGCGTTACCCGGCCGGGTCTCAGCTTATCCGCTGGCGTCGAGGGCGCGCCGGGACGGGCGTGTGGCAGTCACTTCCGCGACTTGCCGGAACGCCTCGCACATTTACGGCCTGCGGCTCCCATACTTGATGAAAGGGCCGACCCAGGGGAATCGGACCGGCCGGCCGCCGGCAGTGAAGCGAGCAAGGAAGCGGGCACAAGGCGATGGTGGCTCCAGTACAGTCTCTGCTGCAGCGGTGCGGAGGGCGGTTCCGGGCCTTACTCAACCGCCCGGCCCTCGGAATTCACCCCGGGCCGGATCTTCCACCGACGGACCCGTATCAAACGCTGCTCAACAGCTTGCGTTCCGCCTATCCCGGAGCGCGCCTCAGCATGTCCGGCAACGGCAACGTTCGGGTGGAGTTGCCCGGCGGAGACGTGCTGCGCTTCTACGTCAAGGGTTAGGCACCCACGGCCGGTGGCGCGGCCGGCCCGCAGGTTTCCCGACGGCCCGGCCGCCGATGTCAGCGGTGTGAAATCTTGATCATGTCTTCGCGCGGGACCACCTTGACTCGCTCGCGCTCGACGGCGGGAGCACCGCCGTCGTCGTTGTTGTCCGCAACGAAGGAAGCGCCGAGCTCCCGCTCATGGGCGTCCAGCTTCAGCCAGCCTTCCCAGGTGGTGTAGGCGACGCCGCGCCCTTCGAGCAGCTTGATGATGGCGTCCTCGTCCGGCTCGTCGGCGGCCGGCAGGTCCAGCCGGTCCTCGAGCAGGAAGCCGATGGTCTCCAGCGCATCGCCCTTGGTGTGGCCGATCAGGCCGACGGGCCCACGTTTGATCCAGCCCGTGGCGTAAATGCCGGGGACGGGGTTTCCGCCCTCGTCAATCACGCGCCCGCCTTCGTTGGGGATCACGCCGCGGCGGGCATCGTAGCCGACCTCGGGCAGCTCGGAGCCGAAGTAGCCGATGGCCCGGTAGACCGCCTGGACCGGGTATTCGACGATTTCGCCGGTGCCGCGGACGTTGCCGGTGCCGTCCAGCTCGTTGCGCTCGAATTTGATCGCCGCAACATGGCCGGCGCCGTCCCCGGTGCCCTCCACGATCTCCAGCGGCGTGTGCAGAAAGTGAAGGTGCAGCCGGCGGGAAGCACCGGTGTCCTGTTCCTCCACCAGCCAGTTGGTGAGCGTGTTGACCATGGTCTTGGTCTGATTGTTGGTGCGGATGGCCTCGTCGGAGCCCTCGTCGAAGTCGAAGTCCTCCGGGTAGAGCACAATGTCCACGTCGCGGGAATGCGAGAGTTCGCGCAGTTCCAGCGGGGTGAACTTCACCTGGGCCGGGCCGCGCCGGCCGAAAATGTGCACGTCGGTGACCGGCGAGCTCTTCAGGCCCCGGTAGACGTTGTCCGGGATCTCGGTGCTGAGCAGGTCGTCGGCGTGCTTGGACAGGATGCGGGCCACGTCCAGGGCAACATTGCCATTGCCGATGACCGCGATCTCCTTGGCCTCCAGCGGCCACTCCCGCGGCACATCCGGGTGGCCATCGTACCAGGACACGAACTCGGCAGCGCCGTAGGATCCGTCAAGCTCAACGCCCGGAATGTCCAGGGCCGCGTCCATGATGGCACCGGTGGCGAAGATGACGGCGTCATAGAAGTGCCGGAAGTCGCTGAGCGTCAGGTCGTGGCCGTAGTCGACGTTGCCCAGGAAACGGATGTCGCCGCGGTCCAGCACCTTGTGCAGCGCATTGACAATGCCCTTAATCCGCGGATGGTCCGGTGCCACGCCGTAGCGGATCAGGCCATACGGGGCGGGATAGCGGTCGAAGAGGTCGATGCTGACCTCGAAGTCCCGCTCCGCCTTGGTGAGGATGTCAGCGGCGTAGACGCCGGCTGGTCCGGCGCCGATGATAGCCACCCTGAGGGGACGCTGGGTGATGGCCTCGGCAGAGTTAGACACGGGCAGTCCTTCTTCTTGTGGAATCCTCCTGCGCAATAGCGCACAGTTTCCTATTCTAAATGCCCTCGGGTTTTGCCGCCTAACAGTGTGCCCGGCGTCTCATCTGGCACAGTGAGTGCTCAGCGGCCGGACCCCGGCAGGCCTGCCAATCGGTTCTGCACGAACTGCAGATCCTGCACGTCGTCCTCGGCAGCAATGGTCCGGTACACCCCTGCATCGGTCTTATCCAACTGCAGACCCTCGGCGAAATCGGCGTTGTGACCGGTGTAGGAGAGCCTGAAGAGGCGCCGGTCGCCATCCATGGCGGTATCGAGGACCCGGAAAGGAAGCCCGTTGAAGGTGCAGGAGACGTTCAGTTCGTAGAGGTCGGTGACGTCCGCCAGCGGAACCTTCGCCCGCCAGACTCCCCGCGGGGTCTTCTCGAAACCCGACACGTCCGCCGGGGGCTCCCCGGCCGACGCGAGCACCGCGGTGTTGCCGTCGTCGACCACGTCCGCAACGAACTCTGCCCCGCGCCAGGTGGCCCGCCAGCCCAACACCGACGACGGCGGTACGGGCTTCGGCTCCACCCTCGCCTCATCGGCGACCACCGCCCAGCCGCGGGCTACATCGACATAGACCGCGAGGAGATCCTCCGAGCCGTTTCGGCCGATGCGCCAGAGTTCCGCGCCGGCCGGCAGCCGCACTTCGTCGAGATAGAACAGCGGGGCTTGGCCACCGTCCCAGGACGTGAATCCCGTTCCGGTGAACGGCTCGCGGTCCACAAACTCCGGCGCCAGCGCGTCGTGCAGGTAGTTGCCGACCGGGGACTGGAACCGGACCACGTCGATGGTTTCCGAATTCCGCTGCCACGGAGACCCGGAAAACCCCAGTCCGTGGGCGTCGAACAGCTGTTCCGGGGTTCGCACCCCCACGACGTCCGCCGCCCGCAGCAGGTAGCCGGCGACCGTGTCCGCGGAGTTGGCCAGATAGCTGCTGCTCTGGGCCGGGCTCACGGCCTTCTGCAGAATCGTACGGGTCATGCTGCTTGCTCCGATCTTGATGACGCTGTGTGCACCCGTTCGGTGCGCTCGATGTTCAGGTCGCGCAGGGCATGGGGCTCGACCCAGCCGAACACGAAGGCATTCTCATAGGGTTCGAACCCAAACTGATCGATAAACCGCCGGATCGTTTCAGAGGCCATCTGCTCGACAGTCTGGACAGCAAGGCGCTCCCCGTCGTCCTCGGCAATCACCAGCACTTGGTGCTGATCAAGCATGGCCGTGGCTTTGATGGAATGAACATCCGAGACTTCACCGGCGTCGACATCTTTCCGAAAGTGGAGCGGAGTCCGCGCAAACCGGTTGGGATAGACCATTTGCTTCCAGTCCGGCCCGGGCTGCTCACCGCCGTCCCGGATAAGGGTGAGTTTGCCGTTGTAAGGAGCAGAACCGTCCAGTTCCCATTCGCGCCCCTGCCAGGTCCCATAGGTACCTGTCAGTTTCGTACCGTCACTCATCCACACGTGCTACCCCCTGCTGGCCGCTGCCCGGGCAGGTAGTTGCGGCCCGAGACTGGGCTCGCTGCCCTCTGCAGGATCGTCCGGGTCATGCTGTCAGCTCCACCCGTTCCGATTTGAAATCCGTCAGCGCATGCTCTGGAATCCAGCCGAAGACCCAACTGCGGTCATATTCTTCGAAGCTATATTCCCGGACGAGCGCATCCCAATGGATGCGGGATTCGCTCGGCATGGTCTCAACGGCCAACCGCCCTTCTTGGTCCTGCGCGATGATGCGCACATGGGCCTGGATGTCGTGACCCGTGCTGTCGGTGAGCGGAACAGATCCCGTAGCGGCGATCTCATGGAGATCGGATACCTCTGATTCGGGAACCTTCAGATAGTGCCGGGTAGGCGTCCGGCCAAACCGATTCGGAAACTCCAGTTTGGACCATTCCGGCGAAGGCTTCTCGCCGCCATCCTGAATGATCGCCAGCCTCCCCTGGTAGGGGGTGCGCCGCTGGATCTCCACCACCTGCCCGTTCCACGTTCCGTAGATCCCGTCCAACGGAGTTCCATCGCGAAGCCACATGTTCACACCCTATTCCAATGATCTCCGTCGAATATCCCGCCCAGAACCTTTCGTCTCCACGGCCCAAGGCCGGGCTCACTCTCCCTCTGCAGGATGGCCCCGGTGATGCTGCCAATTCCACTTGCGTCACCTTTATGCCTGTCACCGTTCCAACCCGGCTCCGGCGCGCCAGACTCTGCCTGACGGGCCGGCGCCAACGCAGGATCGATTGGACGCCCCTGCGACGGGAAAACGTCCATCACGCTCTGCGCGTTCAATGGTGATCTCGACGAGAGCGTGCCGCGGAACCCATCCGAAAACAAAGGCGTTCTCATAGCGCTCGAATCCGAACTCCTCCACGAACCCGTCCATGAAGTTCGGTGCGGCCTGTCCGAAAGTCTGCACGGCGAGGCGACCTTCGTGGTCCTCCGCCAGCAGCTCGACCGACACGCGGTCCAGCTTGGCCGTGGCACGAATGGAATGTAAGTCCGACACTTCGTTCGCGTCCACGATGCGTCGGAAGTGAACCGGGGTGCGGGCAAACCGGTTTGGAAAATGCTGCTCAGCCCACTCCTGCCCCGAGCTGTCGCCCCTTCCTGAATCAGGACGAGCTTCCCCCTGAGCGGGCGGGTGCTGTCCAATTCGAACGCCTCGTCGCGCCACGTGCCGTACGAGCCGGAGAGCTTGGTTCCGTTACTCATCCACATACAGCGCACCATGCCCCTACTGTTTCGCGCCTCGACCTTGATATGAGTGGACGCTCAGGGTGTCGAGCAGGATTCATTCTGATATCTCGGTGCGTTCGATAGAGATGTCGACGAGGGCATGCGATGGGACCCATCCGAAAACGAACGCGTTCTCGTAGCGCTCGAACTCGAATTCCTCCATGAGCCTATCCATGAAGTTCGGCGGTACCGGACCCAACGTTTGAACGGCAAGTCGTCCCTCGCCGTCCTCCGCCAGAAGCTCCACGGCGACGCTATCCAGCCTGGCCGTCGCCCGAACGGAATGGACGTCGGAGACAGAAGCTGCGTCGACATCCTTGTAGAAACGGACTGGTGTCCGGGCGAACCTGTTGGGAAAATCCAGCCGCTCCCAGTCCTGTCCTGGCTGTTCTCCACCATCTTGAACCAGAGTCAGGTACCCGCGATCACTAGCAGAACTCCACAGCTCCCATTCGTGTCCCTGCCACGTCCCGTAGGTACCCCGCAGTTTCGAGCCGTTGGTGCGCCACATATTCCGATTTCCACTCCAGTCGTCCTCTGGGGCATGCCCTGAACCAGGACCGTCGAAGTCATGACGATCGTTCTATTCGTTCGACTTTGATGTCTGTCAGCGCATTCCGGGGAACCCACCCGAAGACCCACGAACGGTCGTACTCTTCGAATCCGTATTCCCGGATCAGCGCATCCCAATGGTGACGCGGTTCATGGGGTTCTGTCTCGACCGCTAGGCGGCCCTGATCGTCCTGCGCGATGACGCGCACGTATACCTGGATATCGTGGCCAGTTGAGTCGTGCAGCGGGACATAGCCCGTGGTCAGGATCTCGTGTACATCGGAGACTTCGGCTTCCGGAACGCGGAAACGATAGCGCACGGGAGTGCGAGCGAACCTGTTCGGAAAGGTGTCCCGCTTCCATTCGGGCCCGGGCTGGTCTCCCCCGTCCTGAATAAGGGTGTACCCGCCTTTGGATGAGACCGGTGAGCGCAGTTCCAGTTCACGGTTCCGCCACGTACCGTAATAGCCAGTCAGTTTCGTTCCATCCTGCATCCACATGGCCTAGACCCTTTCCCGGCCTCCCGCGCCTCGGATGGATGGCGGGACGTCATTTGTCCCGCTCAGTGCGTTCAATGGTGATTTCAACGAGAGCGTGCCGCGGAACCCATCCGAAAACAAAGGCGTTCTCGTAGCGCTCGAATCCGAACTCCTCCACGAACTTGTCCGTGAAGTTCGGTGCGGCCTGTCCGAAAGTCTGCACGGCGAGGCGACCTTCGTGGTCCTCCGCCAGCAGTTCAACCGACACACGGTCCAGCTTTGCCGTGGCACGAATGGAATGAACATCCGAAACCTCGTTCGCGTCCACGATGCGTCTGAAGTGAACCGGGGTGCGCGCAAATCGATTCGGAAAATGCTGTTCAGTCCACTCCGGCCCCGGGCTGTCGCCCCCATCCTGAATCAGGACGAGCTTCCCCCTGAGCGGCCGGGTGCTGTCCAGTTCGAGCTCTTTACCCCGCCACGTGCCGTACGATCCTGAAAGCTTGGTTCCGTCACTCATCCACATTTGTTAGACCCTGGCCCATCGGTTGTTGAGCGCATCGTAGACACCCACCAGCGTTTCCTCGCCCGCGCTGTTGATGCGCCACATCTCTGCGCCGTCACGAAGATTCGTTCCACCATTGACTTTGAGTTCTGGTAGGACCGGGGTGCCGTCCACCCGGCTGCTGGTGAAGCCGTGGCCGGTGTTTGGCCAAACCGCCTCATCCTTGGCGGTCTCAACCGGAAGGCCGTAGGCGTTGGCCTCTTCGGCCTTCCTCCGTTCCAAGTCCTGGGGCAGTTCCGGCTCATTGGTTTGGTGCGCGTGCGCCCGGTCGTAGCGGAGCTCCCCAACCCGCTCACGGTTGGACCAGTCGGGGATCCCAATGTTTTCCCAAGCCGCATCGTTTTTTGCCTGGAATCGGATGGCTACCACCTCGTCGACCTTGTCGGCTTGGTAAGCAAGCCGACGGCCGGCGGCATCGTCGAGCCAGTAGTCGAGCCGCAGACCGTTGACAATTTCTCCGGCGCGGGTCAAGCGTGCGGTATCGGCCGCCTGGCTGATAAAGCCGCCCACGGAGCCGGGGTACTTGTCTGTGCGGGCAAGGACCTGGGCGGCATCGTCTACCGACATGACCTTTTGGTAGAGGGTGTCAGCGTTCCCGGTTCCCATGGCATGACGCAGGTCGTGGATCAGCGTTGCTTGGGAGTCGGTCAGGTCGTAGTAGTAGCGGTTGGTGAACGGGGCAAGTGCAAGCTCGACGGCGCTGGCATTCTCTGGTGGTTTGGGCCAGTTGCCGTCCGGGGCACCGAATTCGCGTTCGATCAGGCCTGCCAGCTGGTTGTCGATGACCTCGTTTGGCAGCTTGCCGTCCGGGCCCCGCAGATCGTCCAGCCGGGTGAGGTCGCTCTCCGGCAGGTGCCGCTGCAGGACAGATTCTGCATCGGCCCAGTTGGCGGGGTTGCTGGAACGCGGAAGCACGGCGATCTGATCGGAGCGGGTGAAGACGGCATGCGTCTCACCGTCGATAACCACCTCGGTGGGGCGACCCGATTCGTGGCGCCGCACACTGACCTCGGGTTCAGGCGCGCGCTCCGCGGCAGGGCTATCGCTATCGGTAGCTTGCTGGGCGCTGTCCGACCGTGCCGGCTGGGGAGCATCGGCATCCGGCGTGTGGGGCTGCGTCTCGGCATCCGGTGCCGTCCGCGGAGCATCCGCATCCGGAGTGCTGCGCGGCGCGTCGGCGTCCGCAGTGTTCCGCGGTGCCTCGGCGTCCGGGGCGGTCCGCGGAGCCTCCGCATCGGGGGCAGTCCGCGTCGCCTCGGTTTCCGGCGCGGACCCCCGTCCGGCGTTGGTTTCCGGGGTTTCGATCCGCTGGCCGTACTGCGGCGGTGCCGAACGGTCCGGAAGGGTGTAGCCGGACTGGCCGGAGGGCGGCTTGGGCCCGTCGGCGTCGAAGTTCATGGTGCTGTTGGAGTGGCTGGAGGGCATCTCCACGTCGAACCGGTGCGGAGCGGTGAAGCCGCCGCCGGCGGTGGCCACGCGCGGGCCGCCCAGCGCATTGGCGAAGTTGTCCGCGCTGCTGCGCACCGACGTCGTGAGGTTGTCCATGCCGGTGCGTAGGCCGGTGGAAGCGTGCCGGAGGCCGTCGGTGATGGTGTGTCCGGCGGTGCTGACGTACGGGCGGACGGTGTTGGTGACCGTCTTGAAGCCGCTGGTGGTGACGTCGATGGCGGTGAACTTGAGGTTGCTGGAGAAGTCGAGGGCGCGCGTAGTGACGCCCGCGGTCTTGGTAAGGCCCGAGAAGTCCAGCACCTTGGAGGCCACGCCGCCGGCCCTGCTGACGGCGGTGACCTTGTTGGCCACGCCACCGACCTTCGCCGCGGCCCCGCCGCCGGCGGTGAGCAGGATGGCGGAGAGATCGAAGGCTGTGGCGCCGGCGGCGTAGGCCGGGTCGCGCTGCCAGTCGTCCCAGTGGATGGCTGCCTTGCCGACGGCGAGCAGCTCTTCGCCGGCCTTCTTGACCGTGCCCGGGCCGCCGATTGATTCGGCCACCGCTGCGGTGATCGGGCTGGAGACGATGGCTACGTTCAGGGCGATCTGGCCGATGCCCTTCCAGGTGGCCGCGAAGGTTTCCCCGTCGGTGAAGTTGACCATGTTCCACAGGCCGGTCACCGTGCCGGTAATGCCGCTCCAGACGCCCTTGCCGAAGGACACGACGCCGTCCCAGGCGTCCCGGTACCAGGGTTTGTCCCACTCGGTGGGCTGGCCCCACGGGATATGGCCTTCCCCGGTGGCGGAATCCAGTTGCTCGGCCGAGTAGCCGTAAGCCTGCTGTCCGGTGGCCGGGCCTTCCTGTGTGGTCTCCACCAGGGTGATGCCGCCGTACAGCGCGGTGATGGCATTGCTGCAGGCGCGCTCGGCTGCCATATGTTCGGCTGCCAGAGCGTTGGCGTCCTTGAGGATCTGGTTGTCGTCGTTGACCAGGTCCTCCTCCTCGCGCCAGTCGTCGCCCTCGCTCGCGATCCGGCGCCGCACACCGTGCCAGCGGACCACCAGCGCGTCATAGCGGGCCTTGAAGGTGTCTGCCCAGTCCGCAAACGCTTCGATGGCCGACTTGATGGCGGCGGTGTCGGCCTTGATCTCCTCGGCGGTGGTCTTGACCGGCTTGACCGCGACGTAGACCTGGGGCGCTTCCGGCGACGTGTACACCGCTTCCAGCCCGCTCCAGTCGCTCTCGATCAGCTCGACGGCGTCGACAATGCCCTCGGCCGTCTCGTCCAGCGTCCTGGCGTGCGTGCGCAACAGTTCAGCGTCGGGCCGCGGCGGGTATGCCTCGGCATACGGATCCCAGGCCGTCATTAATTCCCCTTATGTGGTGCGAGATGTGGTGCGAGAGACGTGTGGTGGTTCGAGCGATGTGCGGTGGGTGCGCGTTTCCTGCAGGCGGTGGGCCAGAGACTGCGGCGTCCAGCGCGCCCGGTTCAGACTGCCCGCGGAACCGGGCCGTGGGGGCTGTGCGGGCGCGCGGCCTGCTCCTCCTCAGGCAGGGTGCCGATCAGGTCCTGCGCATCGCCGGCCATCCTGGCATCTCCGAGGACGTAGGCGTTGACCGCGTCCATGGTCCCCTGGAACGTGGTCTGCAGTCGCCCGCCGACACTCTCCAGTCCCGGCTGGACAGTCTTCTCCGCCCACCCGTTCAGCGCTTCCATGACCGGGCCGGATTTGGAGGCGGTGGCCATCTCGGACAATTCCGTGCCGAGCGCCGGAAAGTCCTTCTCGAAGCTGTCGGTCCGCCCGCTGGCGGTGCTGACGATCGCCTGGACCTTGGTGGGATCGATATCCCAGCCGTCGAGTGCCACTGCTGTCCGCCTTCCGTAGTAGATGTTGCCCGGTGCCTGGTACTGCGGCGGTGCTAGATGTTCGCGATCTTTCCGCCGGCGGTCTTGATGGTGCTGCCCGCGGTGCTCTTGGCGTCCTCCAGCAGCTTATGCACATCGGCCATGATGCCCGCGAAGGCGATGCCGGCGTCGGCCCAGGCCTGCTCCACACGGTCGTACTGCTCGGCGATGTCGGTGGCCTGGAACTTGGCCTGCAGGTCCGCGGCGTCCTTCTTGCGGGTCTCCACCAGCGCGTTGAGCTTCTTCTTCACCCGGTCCAGGTTGTCCTGGGCCTGCGATGCCCCGCCGTCGGAAAAGGCGAATGAATTCTGGTCTGCCATGATGTTTCCTCCCTCATGCCCGGCCTCGGCCGGAAAAGTCTTCTATGGGTGCCTGTGCCTGTTGGCCGCAACTGCCGCCGGCGGCCGTTTTGCCGCTCCACGCGGCGGGAGCGCTAGCCGCGGTTGCGGAAGACGGCGTCGTCCCAGGCTGCCTTGCCCTCGGTAGCATCGGCGTCGTCGGCCTGCTGCTGCTCGCCCAACTGCATGGTGGTGTTGACCTCGGACTGGCCCTGCTGGATGGACACCAGCGACTTCTGCAGTCCCGAAGCCACCATGTTGGCCCGGCCCATGATGCCCTTGAACTTCTCCCAGAAGTCACCGGCCGTGTTGCTGCGCATCGGCTCCGGGACGGCCTCGAGTTCCTTCATCAGCGCCTGCAGTTCGGTATCCGCCGCCGCGCTGGCCTTGCCGGCGTCGACGAACGCGCTCTTCTCCATTTTGATGAACTGGTTGCCGCTCATTGCTCCACCTCCGTGCCCCGTCGGGGCTGTAGCTGCCGCTGTGCCGGCGGGCATGGCTGGTCCGCCGAATGCCGGGTTGCCGCCCGGCCGGTTGTCTTGAGGCGGTTCCCCGCCTTTACCATAGAACGCGCTGGCCGGCACCGGCGTCAATCGACGTTAATGGGTACATCTCCCCATCCTGCGCGGGACAGCAGCAAGTTTGTCCATCAATTGGAACGATAAGCTCGAGAAGCGATACCCCGTATAACGCACCGCTTGGGAGGAGAGGGATGGCACACGATTACGACAATCAGCTCATCGAGTCCGTGGCTGTCCGACGGACCCGCCTGGCCACCGCCCTGCTGTACGGCAACAACCCGTTGCAACGGCGGTGGAAGTCCAGCGTGCGCACTTTCTTCTTCAGCGTGGCCCTGGCCGCGGTGATTGCCGCCGTCTGCGTCGGCTATTCGTTTGTGACCAACCTGCTCGAAGACCTGCGTCAGCAACAGCAGCAGCGCGCCCAATCCGCCGTCGTCCTCCAGATCAGTGGTGATTTTGCTGACGACGACGGCGGTGGCGGTTTCCGTCTCACGCTCACCCCCCATTCAGGAGCCGCCTGACCATGGCCGAAACCTTTACCCGCGTCACCGTGGCCGGGCCGCAGCGCCACGTTGATGTGCTGCTGCCGTCGCAGACGCCTGCCGGCCTGCTGCTGCCCCAGATACTGGAGCTGCTGGACGACCAGCCGACGTCCGCCGTCTCGGTCAAGACACTGATCACTCCGGCCGGCGACCCGGTCCGCGAGGACGCCTCGCTCAGCGACGCCGGGATCGCCGACGGCGCCATGCTGCGGCTGGTGAACGTGTCCGAGGCGCCGCCCGCGCCCGTGGTGTACGACGTCACCGACGCCGTGGTGGAACAGACCGAGGACATCGGCGGCCGCTGGACGGAGAAGGTCCGCCGGGCCACGGGAGCCGTCTTCGCCGCCGCGGGACTGTATCTGGGCGTGCATGTGCTGATCGAGGGCGCCGCCGCCGGTGTGGCGGCCTCGGTCTTTTTCGGCCTGGCCGCGGTGTTGCTGGGCGCCGGCATTTATCTGGGCCGGGCAACAGCCACGGTGCTGGGCCCGCTGCTGGTGGGCACCGGCTGGCTGCTGGCCGTGGGCGGCGTGCTGCGGCTGCCGGCAGGTCCGGGGATGCACGTGCTGCTGGCCGCAGCGGTGAGCGCGGTGGTGCTGGTCTGCGCGGGCCTGATCTCGCCGCGCCCGCGTGCGCTGATGTCCGCCGCCGGCCTGCTGGCCCTGCTCACCCTGTTCTGGGCCGCGTCGCTGGCCTTGTTCAGCACTCCGGTGCACGCCGCCGGCGTGGCCGCACTGCTCAGCTGCGCCACCCTGGGCCTGCTACCGCAGATCGCCCTGTCCGTCTCCGGCCTGGCCACGCTGGACGACCGCCGGGCCAAGGGCGGCCGGATCGGACGCACAGACGTGCATGCGGCGATCGGCTCCGCGCACCGCGGGCTCAGCCTGGGCACCGCGCTGGTGGCGCTCTCGGTGGCCGCCGGGTTGTGGATCCTGGGCACGGACACCAGTTGGCAGGTCTGGACCATGCCGCTGGTCGGCTGCCTGGCCCTGGCCACCGGGCTGCGGGCGCGCGCCTTCCCGCTGGCCCCGGACCGGATTGCGCTCTACCTGGCCGCGGCAGTCGGCACGCTGGCGCTGGCCCGTTCGGTGCTGTCCTTCGCCCCCGGGCAGGGTTGGCTGGTGGCGGCCGGGCTGCTGGTGCTGGCCGTCGCCGTCGTGATTTCGCTGACCGTGACGCTGGCGGACCACTCCGCGGCGAAACTGCGCCTGCTGGCCAACCGGTTCGAGACGCTGGCCATCCTGGCCTCGGTCCCGCTGGTCATCGGCCTGTTCGGCGTCTTCGCTTCGCTGCTGACCACCTTCGACTGACTCAGGCTGGGACCGAGATGATGCAACCGATTTCGCGCAGGGATTTGATCGCCCGGGAGCAGGCCGCCACCGGCCATCTCACCGCGGGCCAGCCCCATCCGGACAGCGTGCCGCCGGGTGCCCCGTCGGGTGCCGGCCATCCGGGTGTGGCAGCTGCGGCTGATCCGTGGAGCTCACCGGCCCCGGCCGCCGGACCGGCGGGAGCCGGACCGTTCGAGTCCGATGCCGAGCAGCGCCGCCGCCGGCTGCGCAGCCGCCCCGGCGAGCCGTGGCTGGTCCGCACCGCGCGCGCCGCGAAGGGCCTGGTGTCATCCGACGACTACCCGCAGCGGCTGGTCGCCGCCACCGCCGGGGCGCAGGCCGCCGTGAGCACCGGACGCCGGATAGCCGTGATCGGCAGCCGGGGCGGAGCCGGCAAGACCACGACGGCGGCGCTGCTGGCGTCGCTCTATGCCGCGGCGCGGCAGGACACCATTGCCGCCGTGGACCTGGCGCCCGCGGGCGGCACCCTGTCGCTGCGGCTGGGCGTGCCTGATGCACCGGCCATCGACGAGGCCGCGGCCGTGCTGCAGCAGGTCCCCGCCGCCAGTGCCGAGGACCTGCGCCGGCAGCTGGCTGCGGCCGGCGCCAACCTGTGGGTTGCCGGTGAGCGTGAGCTCGGCGGCCATGCCGGGGGCGCCGCGCTTTCGGCGGCCGGCCAGAGCATCTCCCGGTACTGCCCGGTGGCGGTCTACGACTGCGCCACCGGGCCGGGCGAGAACCCGGACACCAACTGGGCCATCGGTGCCGCCCAACTGGCCGTGCTGGTGGCCCCCGCATCGGTGGCCGGGGTCCAGGATGTGCGCCGGACGGCCGCGGCGTGGGCCGCCACCCCGGAGCTGGCCGGCACCGGGCTGCTGGCCGTGCTGACCCAGACCGACGCGGATGCCCCGCTGGACCCGATGTCCGAAGCCAAGGCGCTGGCCCGGGACGGACTCACCGTGCTGCCGCTGGGCTACGACCGGCATCTGGCCAGCGGCGTGGAGTTCGAACCCGGACTGATGTCCCGCGCCGTCCGGCTGCAGGCTGCGGAGCTCGCCTCCACCGCCTTGGCCCTGGCGATGGAGCACACCGGCCGATGAGCGTGAAGATCATCCACCGGCCGGCCCGCACCACCGCCCCGGCCCGCGAGGCTGCGCCGTTCAGTCTGGAGGCGCCGCCGCCGATGGCGGAGAAGTCCGGCCGGATGAACGCCATGGCACTGATCCCGCTGCTGGGCGCCGGCCTGTCCATGACCGTGATGATGCTTTTCCGCGGCAACAGCCTGGCCGCCGTCGGCGCCATCGCGATGATCGTGACGGTGGTGGCCTCCATCATCATGATGCTGGGCCAGCGCGGCCGGGCTGCCCGCACCCGGGCCGAGGAACGCGACCGCTACCTGGAGTATCTGGAGGAATCCCGGGCCACGCTGCGCACCGACGAGCAGCGGACCATCACCACCGCCCGCACCAGCAACCCCGAACCCACCGCCCTCTTCGACATTGTCCGCACCCCCAGGCGGCTGTGGGAACGGCGCCGCGGCAACGAAGACTTCCTGCAGGTCCGGATCGGCTCCGGCGAGCGGATCAGCCGGCAGATCACCGTGAACGAGCAGGGCCCGGCCACCGCGCAGCGCGACACGTTCATGGACAACGAAGTGCGGATCCTGCAGCAGCGGTATGAGAGGTCGCCGGACCTGCCGCTGACCCTGCCGCTGGACTCGGCCGGCAACGTCAGCATCATCGGTTCCCGCGGGTTCGTGCTCAACGCCGCCCGGAACCTGCTCATCGAGGCCTGCGCCTTCCACTCGCCGGAAGACCTGCAGGTAGGCATCGCGGCCCGCGAAGACCGGCTGCGCGACTGGGACTGGACCCTGTGGCTGCCGCACCTGGCCGACCAGAAGCAGGCCCATGCCACCGGCCCGGTGCGCCGGATGGCCCGCTCCGTGGACGAACTCGGTGCCGTGCTGGCCGATGAACTGAACCGCCGCGCCGTGGTGGCAGCCGAATCGTCCAAGAACCTCAGCGGCGCCAGCCAGCACCTCCCCCGGCTGCTGGTGCTGGCCGACTCCTATGGCGCCCTGCCGGAAGACCTGGTGCTGCCGGACCGGCACGCCGGACTGGCCCAGCTGGGCATCACCGTGGTGTATCTAGTGGCCGACCGCGGCCAGGAGCCCGGCGAAGTCAGCGTGCGCGTCAGCCAGGACGGCGCGGCCGCGGACCGCGGACCGGCGGGGTCCCGCAGCTACCGGGCGCAAGCCGAACGCAGCCAGGCCGCTGCCAGTGCCCGTGCCCGGACGGACCGCTCCCCCGCTCATGGCGCCCGTGCGGGCCGCACGGCAGGCGCCGCCGCCGCCGAAGCCGGCGCCCCGCCGTCGGACGCGGGATTCCTGATCCAGAACTACCGCCAGGATCCGGTGGAACCGGTCGAAGAACGCGGCACCTTGGACGGCCTGGCCGGGGCCACCGCCGAGGCACTGGCCCGCGAGCTGGCCCCGATGCGGCTCTCGGCGGACTCGCTGGAACACAACACGGCCGCCGGTTCGGACAGCTTCCTGGAAATGCTGGGTCTCAGCCCCGCGCTGGACGAGGCGGACATCAGACGGCTCTGGAAGCCGCGCAGCGAGGTGGATTTCCTGCGCATCCCGCTGGGGCCGGACGACCGCGGCCGGCCCGCCCTGCTGGATTTGAAGGAGTCCGCGCAGTTCGGCATGGGCCCGCACGGGCTCTGCGTCGGTGCCACCGGCTCCGGCAAGTCGGAAATGCTGCGCTCGCTGGTGCTCGGGCTGCTGGCCACGCATCCGCCGGAGTTGCTGTCCATGGTGCTGGTGGACTTCAAGGGCGGCGCCACCTTCGCGCCGTTTGCCGACGCGCCGCAGGTCTCCGGCGTGATCACCAACCTGGCCGACGACGCCAGCCTGATCGAACGCATCTACTCCAGCCTCAACGGCGAAGTGCTCCGCCGGCAGGAAGTCCTCAAGGCCGCCGGCAACATCGCCAACATCACCGACTACCAACTGCACCGGCAGGAACGGCTGGCCCGCGGCGAGGCCATGGACCCGCTGCCGCATCTGGTGGTGATCATCGACGAGTTCGGTGAACTGCTCACCGCCCGGCCGGATTTCATCGACCTGTTCCTGTCCATCGGCCGGATCGGCCGGTCCATCGGCGTGCACCTGCTGCTGAGCAGCCAGCGGATCGAATCCGGCAAACTGCGCGGGCTGGAAACCTACCTGTCCTACCGGATTGGGCTGCGCACCCTCTCGGAATCCGAGTCACGCACCGTGCTGGACACCCCGGATGCCTTCCACCTGCCGCCGGTTCCCGGTTTCGGCTACCTGAAGGTGGACACCACCGTCTACACCCGGTTCAAGGCCGGCTATGTGTCCGGCCCGCTGGAAGACGTCCAGGTTCAGGAAGCGCAGGAAACCACCGACGACGACGGCCCCCTGGTACTGCCGATGCCCACCTACGCGGCCAGTCTGGAGAAGGCGAACGACGACGGCAAGTCCGCCGGCAAGCCGGCCCGTACCGGAGCGTCCAAGCGGACCACCGGCCCCACCGTGATGTCCACACTGATGAACACCCTGGCCCGGTTCCCGCGTGCGGTGGATCCGATCTGGCTGCCGCCGCTGCCCGCCGCTGTAGCGCTGGACACCGCCGCCGGTTCGGTGACCAGCACCAGCCAGGGCATCCGGCTGACCAGCGGCGGATCGCTGAAGATCCCGGTGGGCCTGCTGGACGACCCGGCCAAGCAGTGGCAGGGCGTCTGGGAGCTGGACCTGAAGTCCGCCGGCGGCAACGTGGCCATTATCGGCGGCCCACAGTCGGGCAAGAGCACCGCGCTGCGGACCATCGCGGCCTCGCTGGCCATGACGCACAGCCCGCAGGAAGTGGGCATCTACTGCGTGGACCTGCTGGGGAACTCGCTGATCCCGCTGGAGGGCCTGCCGCATGTGGGCGGGGTGGCCGTGCGCACCAACCGTGAAGTGGTCCGCCGCACGGTGGAAGAACTCCTCGCCATGCTGTCCGTGCGGGAGAACGTCTTCGAGAAATACCAGGTGGACTCGCTGGCCACGCTGCGCAAACTGTGCGCCCAGGGCAGGATTCCGGAACTGCCCAGCGCCGACATCGTGCTGATGCTGGACGGCTACGGCCTGCTCACCGATGAGTTCGAGGACATCGAACCGGCCGTGCACGCGTTGATCGCCCGCGGTGGCGGCTACGGCATCCACGTGGTGACCACCGCCAACCGGCAGAACGAGATCCGGCTGGCCCAACAGTCCTTTTTCGGCACCAAGATCGAGCTGCGGCTGGCGGACCCGGCGGACTCCTCCTATGGCCGCAAACTCGCCGAGACCATGCCCGCGGACCGGCCCGGGCGGGCGCTGACCGACGCCAAACTGTTCGGCCACTTCGCGCTGCCGCGCATCGACGGCGTGGCCGATGCGGACACCGCCACCCAGGGCACCCGGGACATGGTGGCCGCCGTCGCCGCCTCCACCGACGCGCGCGCCATGCAGGTGCGCATCCTGCCGCAGTTGGTGGAGGCCGCGGAGATCGAGGTCCCGCCGCTGCCAGGCCTGCTGCCGCTGGGCCTGCGCGAGACCGATCTGGGCCCGGAAATGCTGGACGTGGTCCGCGGCGAACACCACCTGATCGTGATGGGCGACGAGCAGTCCGGCAAGACCAACGTGGTCCGTTCGCTGGTGCACTCGCTGGTGGCCCAGTATCCGTCCCGGGACCTGGTCTTCGCGGTCTTCGATCCGCGCCGGGCGCTGGCCGATGTGGTGCCGGATGCCTATCTGGGCGGCTACGCCCCCAGCGCCGCGCAAGCCGAACCGCTGGCCAACGCCATCGCCTCCGAGCTCTCCAAGCGGACCGCCGGCGGCGACGCCATGCAGGACAGCATCGGCGAGCCGGACAGCATCCCGCGGATCGTGCTCCTGGCCGACGACTACGACATCCTCACCGCTGGCGGTGCCGGGCCGCTGCGGTCGCTGATCGAGTACCTGCCGATGGGCCCGGAGCTGCAGCTGAACGTGATCCTCACCCGCCGCGTGCGCGGTGCCGGCCGCGGCATGTACGAGCAGTTCTTCGCCGCGCTGCGCGACTCGGGCAGCACCGGCCTGATCCTTTCCGGCGACCGCTCCGAGGGCGGCCTGCTGAACAACGTGCGGGCCCGCCGGCTGCCGCCCGGCCGCGGCCTGCTGGTCCGTTCCGGCGGCCCGGTGCAGACCGTCCAGACCCTGTGGACCCCGATGGAGGCAACCGCCGATGTCTAACACCGTCACCGTCGTCGCGCTCGACGAGCCGGACCAGGACGTGGTCATGGTCTCGCTGCTGGCCGTGGTCCCGCAGGAGTATGTCCGGCAAGCCGGGGACAGCACCCTGCTGGAAGTGGAGGATGGCAACGGCACCACCATGTTCGCCGTCGAGCTTCCCCGCCTGATCCGGGTGCCCGGCGAGGTGTCCCGGCTGCTGGCCGGCGCCAGCGTAAAGGCTGTTGAAGGTGCGCCAATCCCGTCCGTCTTCTCCGACGACCCGGACTTCGCCGACCCGGCGCACCAGGACGTGTGGTGGCAGGAGATCACCATCCGCAACGGCATCCCGGACGGCGACTCGCTGGGCTACCGGCTGGCGCAGAACATCGCGGTGCGCTGCCGCGGCGCCGTCGTCGGCCACCAGCTGCCCGAATCCGGAGAACAGGGATGACCATGCACGCTTCGGCCTTCGATTTCCACACCGACCGCACCGCCGTCGTCTTCCAGGACAAGCCGCTGGCCTTCCTCTCCCCCGCCCTCACCCGCGCTTACGTGGCCGCGCGGGAATCGGAGCGCCAGTTCGTGGTGATGACGCCCAGCGCCAGCAAACTGACCCTGCCGCTGTACCAGCTGCTGCAGCGCGAGGGCTGCATCTGGATGGCCAGCGCGGCCGACGGCACGTTCTACAACGGCTTCACCGGCCAGCAGTACCGCTGGAACGGGGACGTCTTCGCCGCCGAGGAACAGCTCGCACCGGCTTACCTGCAGACCCCAACCGGATCCGACGGCGTGGTCCAGGCCCGCGGCGAGATCCTGCACCCGGCCAGCGAATCCACCCGGATCGGCGAGTTCGCCGCGGCCCTGTTCCGCGAGCTCACCGGGGCCGAGCCGACCGGCTGGGGCATCCACGAGCCGGTCAGCGAGCCGTGGGACACCGCCGATCTGACCCGCTACTGCTACGAGACCGCGCCGATGACCAGCAACATCATCGTGGTCGGCCGGCCCCGCCCCGGCACCGAGGTGCCGTCCATCGGCGTGCTGATGGTGACCCGTTCCTCCACCGGCGTGCATGAATCCGTTGAGCTGTTCTGCGAATCGGTGGACCCGCTCACCGAGGACCAACTGGCCTCCTTCGGCTCCGCCATGCACCGCGCGCACGCCCGCACCGCACTGGCCGGCCACACCATGTTGCTGGACCGGCTGGCTTTCCCGGCCCGCTTCACCGGCGTCAGTGTCCCGGCCTGCTCGTTCTTCGGGCCGGAGGCGCTGCAGCTGTTCGGCCCACAGCAGGCCCTGGGCGCGGCCGGCGAGCGCGCCCGACTGGTGGGTGTTCCGCCGCTGCAGTCCCTCGCCGTCACCTATCACCGCGACCCGTCCGGCGGCCGCCAACATCCGCTGGACGAGTTCACCGAGCTGGTCGGCAAGCTGGCCGGCGGAAAGTTCTGACCGCGGCGGTCACCTCGGGATACCGTGGGCATAGAACCCAGCGGAATAGAACCACGTGACCGGAGGTTGTCCCAGCGTGTCAACGAACGACGGCGGTGCCTCCTCCCAGCCTTCTGCCCCTGCCGCTGCCGTTGCAGAGGCCGGCGGCCGCCGTGGAGTCGGCCGTTTCCGCAAACAGGGCGGCCGCCCCAGCGAGAACGGTGCAGGCATCGCGTTCGGGCTCGCCGCCTACGGACTCTGGGGCATCCTCCCGCTGTACTTCACCGCGCTGATACCGGCCGGTCCGCTGGAGATCGTGGCCAACCGGATTGTCTGGTCGCTGCTGTTCTGTTTCCTGCTGATCACCGCGCTGCGCGGCTGGCGCACTTTCCGGGCGGCGCTCGCCAACTGGCGCACCTTCGGAACCCTGTCCCTGGCCGCCGGGCTCATCGCGGTCAACTGGTTCACCTACACGTTCGCCGTTCTCAATGGCCAGGCCATCGAAGCCTCGCTGGGGTACTTCATCAACCCGCTGGTCTCCGTGCTGCTGGGAGTCATCCTGCTCAAGGAACGGCTGCGCCCGGCACAGTGGGTCGCCATGGGCGTAGCGTTCATCGCGGTGCTGGTGCTGGCCTTCGGCTACGGCAACGTGCCCTGGATTGCCCTGATCCTGGCGCTCAGCTTCGGGTTCTACGGCCTGGTCAAGAATCGCGTCGGCGGCCGCGTCGATGCCGTCACCAGCCTCAGTGTGGAAACACTGGTGCTGGCCCCGGTGTCCGTGGTGATTATGCTCATCCTGTTGGCCGGCAGCCAAGCGACCCTGCTCTCCGAAGGCCCCGGCCACTTCTGGCTGATGGCTGCAAGCGGCCTGATCACGGCCCTGCCGCTGCTGTTCTTCGGCGCCGCCGCCCGCCGGTTGCCGCTGAGCACGGTCGGCATGCTGCAGTATCTGGCGCCGATCCTGCAGTTCATTACCGCCCTCGTCTTCCTGCACGAGCCCATGCCGCTGGAGCGCTGGATCGGTTTCGGCCTGGTCTGGCTCTCGCTCGCCATCCTGACTGCCGACATGGTTGTGGCCCTCAAGAGAGCCCCCAAGGCCGGCGCCGCAACCGCCGGCGTGGCTTCGCACTAGTAGCGGATTGCGTCGATGACCTTCACACGGACGGCCACCAGCGCGGGGATCAGGCCGGCCAGCGCTCCGACGGCGGTGGCGGCGCCGATGCCGACCAAGGCCGCCTCCACCGGGAACGGCGGCAGTTCGCTGATGCCCTGGGCAATCAGGTCTTGGACCCAGGGGCTCTTCACCACCGCGACGGCGAGCATCACCCCCACCACACCGGCCACGAAGGTGGCGACCACCGATTCGAGCATGACGCCGAAGAAAATGCGCCCCGACGTCGCACCGAAGCTGCGCCTGATGCCGATCTCCCGCACCCGGTACTTGACCGTGACCATAGAGATGTTGAGCAGCCCGACTGCCCCCAGCAGCAGCACCAAGCCTGCGATGCCGCCCACGGCCAACTGAATGCCCTCGAACGGGTCACCCCAGGCGGCATAGTCGCTGCGGTAGACCTGCACGTGGGCGTCGGGGAATTGAGCCTGCAGATCGCCGGTGATGGCAGCCGTCAGGCTGGGTTCCACGTCGACCGGGAGCCACATCTCCAAGGCAGGCGGAGACCCTCCTGCCCCGCCCAAACCCCAGCGTTCGTACTGGGCGGTGAGCATCATGGCTGCCGGCATGGCGCCCTCGTGGCCATCCGGCGTGACCCCCACGACCGTGGCAGCGATCGGACGCTGCTGGAAAATCTGGACCACGGGGTTCACCGCCAGATCGGGTTCGCCCAACTGGCGGTGGAACGCTTCGTTGATGATCACCGCCGGCGCCAGCGCCGCGGCGTCGGCCTCGGTGAACCAGCGACCGGAAGCCAAGTTCACGCGTCGCATCTCGCCGTAACTTCTATCCACCACCGTGGTTTCGGTCGCCATCACGCCGTGCGGAAATTGGAACGGGACCTGGCCGAAGGCGCGCCGGCTCGCGTACTCCACGGCGTAGCGTTCCAGCAGAGAGTCGAAGGCAGCTTGGAGAACGGCCGGGTCCTCATTTCCAGTCTGCGTGAAAACCTCAACCGACACGGTGGCCGCACGGCCGCCGGATTGCTCCTGCGCCTGCACCATGCCCTCCCGGGCCATGTTGCCGAGTCCGACGACGGTGGTCAGCGCCGCGACCGACAGCGCCACCCCGATCAGTGCCAACAGGATCCTGGTTTTGTGGATGCGCAGCTCGGCCCATGCCTCGACCAACAGGCCAACGACTCCGGTCATGCTGCCAGCTCCGGAGCGTTCAGGATGCCATCGCCCAGCCGGTAGTGCCGCTGGGCCAATGCCGCAACGTTCGCATCGTGGGTGATGGTCACCAGCGCCGCACCCGACTCCAGCGCCACTTCGTCCAACAGCGCCATCACCCTCTGTCCGGTGTCGATGTCCAAGGCGCCGGTGGGCTCGTCCGCCAGGATCAGCCGGGGCGAACGCACCAACGCCCGTGCGATCGCGATCCGCTGCTGCTCGCCGCCGGAGAGCTTGTGCGGCTTCTCCCGCAGCCGGTCGCCCAAGCCAACCCGCTCCAGCATCCTCGCGGCCAAGCGCTCACGCTGCCAGAACTGTGTGCCGCGCGCATAAAGCAGGGGCGTCATGACATTCTCCAAGGCCGTGCGGCCCGGCAACAGATTGAACTGCTGGAAGATGAACCCCACCTGGGCGCCGCGGGACACGGCCCGCTGCTTCTCGCCCATCGAGGAAACCGGCCGCCCGTCGAAGTACAGCTCACCGGTGGTGGGCACGTCCAACAGACCGAGAATATTCAGCAGCGTCGATTTACCCGATCCGGAACGCCCCTGGATGGAGACGTGGTCTCCCGTACTGATGCTCAGGTCGATGCCCTGCAGGATGTGCAGCGGCTCGCGGTCCGGGATGTGCACGCTCCGGGTCACACCATGCAGCTCCAGCAGCGGTGCGCCCAGCGCTGGAGCGCTCATCCGCCGATCATCCCGAAGCCGCCGCCTTCCATCCCCGGCATCATCTGGTCACCGGGAGCCCCCGGGATGAATTGCAGGACCATCTCGCCCTCGGCGAGTCCGTCAACAATCTCAACCTGCATGCCGTCGTTCAGGCCCAAGGTGACAGAGCGCTCGACCGGCGCGCCGCCGTCGTTCTCCACCAGCCAGACCAGCCCGGTGTCCACGGATCCCTGGACGGCCGTGGTGGGAACAACCACCACGTTTTCCGCGGTTCCTGCGGTGATGTCGACGGTGGCACCCAAGCCCGCGAAAACCTTGACGTCTGCCGGTACCGCGCACTTGACCGTGCCGGTTGCCGCGGCCGGAAGTTCCGGCATGGACGGGTCCAGAGGCTGCTCTTGCCCCGGCGCCGAGCCGCCGTCGTCCGGAGCTTCCCCGACGGTCACTGCCTTGCAGTCGAACGGTGCCGGACCGCCGTTGACCGTCACGGTGGCGGAGCTGGGGCGGTCCAGCAGCCGGAACTGCTGGTCGGCGGTCAGCGTCCCGGTGACCGAAAACGTGCCCGGCGAAATAGTGGCGGCTTCGGCGCCGACCGAAACTTGCTGGTCAACCAGCACGGTCAGGTCGGTGAGCTTGCCGGCCGCCGGGGCCACCACGTTCACATACGTGTACACCGGGGCGGGCGGCGGGGCCGGTTCCTCATCCGGGTCCGGCTCAACCGTTAGCGGGGTGGGATCCGGTTCCACCAGCTTCTGCACCTGGAACAGCGGGTCGCCCTTGGACACGTTCGCGCCGGCGTCGACAAACAAGAAGTTGACGGTTCCCTCGGCGGTGCTGCGCACGGCCACGGCCGGGTCGCTGGCCACCGACCCCTCAATCTGCACCACGTTGGTCACCGTCCCCAGCGTTGCCGGTACGCTGGGCGTGACCAGCTGGGCGGTGGGCTGCTCGGTGACCGCATCGGCGCGCATGCCGTCCACGAAGGCGAGCTTGAAGAGTGCGACGGCGATGACGGCGAAAATCGCCAGCCATGCCACCGGAAAGACGTAGCGCCGCAGAGCGCGCATGCGGGATCCCCCTCTATACGATGCACGCCGCGGCGCACGAGACTGCGGGTCATTCAGGACAATGCCTGCGACAAACCCGGCTTGTGAGGGAGATTACCATTCACCGGCTGCGCCGCCGCGCCAAGGACACGGCACCCACCGGGATCGTTACCGCGGGACTCTGCCATCCGTGTCCGGCAATCCGCCCGGCCTTGTCGGCCGGTGCAGCAGGCAGAGTGCGCGCGCCGCACGGCAACCCGGCCCACCTCCTGCCGCATCGATTGATATTCGATAGTAAAGAAGCGATACTCGATGGATGCGAAAGACTTATCTGGCGGTCACCGCCCTCAGGATCCTGCTGGTGGTGGCGTTTGCCCTGCTCCTCTTGTTCCAGGTGATGTCGCTGCCGGGCCAATTCGCCCACATGGCAGCGGAATCTCCGCAGCTGGCCTACCTGCAGTGGCCGCTGACGGTGTTCTCGATCGTAGAGCTGCTGTGCGTCCAAGCCGTGATCGTCAGCACGTGGAAACTGCTCACCCTGGTCAAACACGACCGGATCTTCAGCAGGGCTTCCCTGGCCTGGGTGGACGTCATCGTGTGGGCAGTGGTCGCCGCATGGATCCTGCTCTTTGGCGTCTTTCTGTTCGTCGGATTCAATGCTGATGACCCCGGCATGCCGCTGCTCCTGTTCCTGTTTGTGGTTGCCGGGGCGGTGCTCGGGCTGCTGCTAGTGGTCTTGCGGGCCGTGCTGCACCAGGCCATCACCCTGAGGGCCGACATGGACGAGGTGATCTGATGCCGATTGTGGTGCGCATCGACGTCGAGCTGGCGAAACGAAAAATGAGCGTCGGGGAGTTCGCCGAGCGTGTGGGGCTCACGCCCGCCAACGTGGCCGTGCTGAAGAACGGCCGGGCCAAAGCCGTGCGCTTCAGCACCTTGGACGCAATGTGCCGTGTGCTGGAATGCCAGCCCGGCGACTTGCTTGAGTGGGTTGAGGAGTGACCGGCATCGGCGCTGCAGCGGTTGCTCCGCCGCTTCCGGTGCTCCGGCGCGCCGGGTCAGCAGCGGCCCAGTTGCTCCGATTCGCTTGGCTACAGGTGCAGTGCTGCTTGTTCGCCGCCGCGGTTTTTGCGGGTCTGGCGGTGAGTACGGCCGTGCCCTTGCCGCTCCCCCGCTACGATGCTTTGCTGGTTTACGGGTTGGTCCTCACCGCGGTGTTCTACCTGCTGCGGCTGGAAACGGGCCGCGAGGTGGCAGTCATCTTCGGCTTCCATCTGGTCGGGTTGGCGCTGGAACTGTTCAAGGTCCAGATGGGCTCGTGGTCCTACCCGGAGGAGGCGTGGACCAAGGTTGCGGGTGTGCCGCTCTACTCCGGCTTCATGTATGCGGCCGTGGGCTCCTATATTTGCCAGGCGTTCCGCAGGTTTGACCTGCGGATCAACAGTTTCCCGTGGGTCCCGGCCGCGGCGCTGGCCGTCGCAGCCTACGCTAACTTTTACACCCACCACTACCTGCCGGATATGCGCTGGGTGGTCGCTGCCGGCTTCGTCGTGGTGCTCTGGCGCAGCCGGGTGTTGTTCACCGTGGGGCGGTGCCGCTATGCCATGCCGCTGAGCCTGTCCTTTGTCCTGATCGGCTTTTTCCTGTGGGTCGCCGAGAACGCCGCCACCCTGCTGGGCGCATGGCAGTATCCGGACCAGTCGCAGATCTGGCAGATGGTCCACGTGGGCAAATGGGGTTCCTGGGCCCTGCTGGTCAGCCTCAGCTTCGTCCTGGTGGCGGCGGTGAAGTCGCAGGAGGGCCGCTTCTACGGCGGGGCCGGTGCGGTGCCCTCTGTTGAACCGCCACGCTGACGGTAGCCTGTTCACACAGGCGGGCCGACGATGGACCGCCCGGCGATCAGGAGGGGCAATGCGCGGGACCGGCGGCATCACTGCCTTGATGTTCGGGATCATCCTGGCCATTGCCGTCCTGCATTTGTCCGGCCATGAAGACTGGGCCGGGTATGGCATCCAGGGCCTGCTGATCCTGGCCGTCGTGGTGACCGTGGTTCGCTCGATCCGGGGCCGCAAGCACACGGTTGCCCGCCCGATGGCGGATTCGGGAAGCGCGGTCAACGATCTGTACTTGGGTACCGTCTACAGCGGGCCGCGGATTGTCGCGCCGCCGCAAGCAAAGCAAGTCGAACTGGTCATTGATGACGGTGAACGGCGGGAGTTCTTGAAGGCTCTCGACGACGCAGACCCTCGGTCTGAGGGCGGAAAAACCGGGGAACTGCCTTAGCCGCCAGCCGCGAGGTCAACAGCGGCGCCCCCACAACAAACAGCCGTCCGGCCTCTTATTCCCGCAGCCCGTCGACTTCCCGCGGGACCACCACCATGGGCACCGGCAAGGAGCGGAGGACCTTGTGTGCGGTGGCGCCGAGGAACAGCCGGTTGTGCTGGGCCAGCCGGCTGGAGCCCATGACCACCAGTTCGCCGTCGTCCCAATCCAGCGAGTCGATGGCCTCCTCGATGTTGCGGCCGTGCGCCACGGTAACGGTCGCCTTGCCCGGCGGCAGTTCGGTGGCGGCTTGCGCGAGCACCGAATTCGCATGCAGGTGGGCACTGTGGATGGCTTCGCCGCTGTCGGAGTCCTCGCGCGTGTCCAGCGACACCAGGGAGACCAGCCGCAACTGCAGGCCGCGGCGGGAAGCAGCGTTCAGGGCAACGTCCCGGGCGGCCTGGGCACCTTGCCGCTCCCCGATGAACGCAGTCAACCGGGTCAGCGGCTCCGTCCGCTGGTAGCCGCGGGGCGCCAGCGCCACCGGAATCGGCGAGGCATGCAGGAGCGCGTTTGCCACGCTGCCCACCGTGAAGCGCTTGAACAAACTACTGCTGCTGGCGCCGATGACGATCAGCCGGGCACCCGCTTCTTCACCGGCTGCGATCAGGCCCTCCGCGAAGGACTCGGCCGAGCGTACTTTGAATTGGGCATCCACATCGGCCGGAATCAACTTCAAAGCCTCGCGGCGGGCAGTGAGGACTTCCTGCTCGCTGGCGCTGGCGCGTTTGCCTTCAGGGTTCAACGCCACATATGGAGCGTTGTCTGCCACGACGTAGACAATATCCAGCCCCGTTCCCTGGGTCCGGGCGATGGCCACGGCCAGCGCCACGGCATCGGCTCCCCGTTCGTCCGGTTGGTAACCCACCACATAGCGCATGCGACAACCCCTGTCCTGTGTCCACGGAGCAGCGGATGCGACGGCGTCGGCACATCCGCATCCCATGAGGCGACTGTGGTTCCGACTCTAGTCCGCGAGCGCCCGCGGCAACAGGGCGGCAGCTGCGTGCCGCTCTACGTCCCGGCCGGACGCCTGAAACCGCCGGGAACGACCGCGGGGCGGCCACCGGACACCCGTCCCACAGGGACGAAGGGATCCGGCGGCCGCCCCGGAGGACGTAACCAAAGGCTAGGCCGCAGCTGCCTTGCGGATGGCTGCTTCCAGCACGTCCAGAGCGTCGGCCAGCAGCTCGTCGCCGATGACCAGCGGCGGCAGCAGGCGCACCACGTTGCCGTACGTGCCGCAGGTGAGGATGATGACGCCTTCCTGCAGGCAGGCCGCGGCGATCTCCTTGGTGGCCTCGGCGTTCGGCTCCTTGGTGGTCGCGCCGGTGCCCGGCTTGACGAACTCCATCGCCAGCATGGCGCCGCGGCCGCGCAGGTCGCCGATGATGTCCACGTCCTCGGCCAGCTTCCGCAGCCGGCCCATGACCTGCTCCTCGATGTGCCGGGCCCGGGCGCTCAGGTCCTGGGCCTCCATGGTCTCGATGGCAGCCAGCGCGGCCGCACAGGCCACCGGGTTGCCGCCGTAGGTGCCGCCCAGTCCACCCGGGTGCACGGCGTCCATCAGTTCGGCGCGGCCGGTGATGGCGGACAGCGGCATGCCGCCGGCAATGCCCTTGGCCATCGTGATGATGTCGGGCACCACGCCGTCGTGCTCGGAGGCGAACCAGGAACCGGTGCGGCAGAATCCGGACTGGACCTCGTCCGCAATGAACACCACGCCCTTCTCCTTGGCCCACTTCGCCAGCGCCGGCAAGAAGCCCTCGGCCGGGACAATGAAGCCGCCCTCGCCCTGGATCGGCTCGATCAGGATGGCTGCCACGTTCTCGGCGCCGACCTGCTTCTCGATCATGGTGATCGCGCGGGCTGCGGCGTCCTCGCCTGTCATTTTCCCGGCGATGCCGGTTTCCTCGCGGTACGGGTAGCTCATCGGCACCCGGTAGATCTCCGGGGCGAACGGGCCGAAGCTGCCGGCCGGGCTGGACTTGTACGGGTTGGCCTTGGCGGTCAGCCCCATCGTCAGGTTGGTGCGGCCATGGTAGGCGTGGTCAAAAGCGACGACGGCGGTGCGCCCGGTGGCGATGCGTGCCACCTTCACTGCGTTCTCCACTGCTTCGGCACCGGAGTTGAACAGCACGGAGCGCTTCTCGTGGTCGCCCGGCGTCAGCTCGGCCAGCTTTTCGGCCACCGCAATGTAGCCCTCGTACGGGCTGACCATGAAGCAGGTGTGGGTGAACTTGGCAACCTGCTCCTGCACGGCGGCGACGACGGCGGGGTCCGAGGCGCCGACGCTGGTGACGGCAATGCCGGAGCCCAGGTCGATGAACGAGTTGCCGTCCACATCGGTGATGATGCCGCCGTCGGCGTCGGCCACGTAGACCGGGACGCTGGAGGCGACGCCACCGGCGACCACGGCGCTGCGGCGGGCAGCCAGTTCAGCGGACTTGGGGCCGGGGAAACCCGCGGACACATCGCGCTTCTGTTCAAGCCGGTACTGGGTCGTCTGAGTGGTCATGGTGTGCCTTTCACGTTGGGGTGGGGATGCCGCCGGCAGTCTGGACGCCCGGCGCACGCATGTCCCAGCCGCGGCCCGGCCATGGTGGAGGTCGTTAAGCCGTCGGACAGCGCGTGCCAGGGGGAAGCCGTGCTCTACAGCGAGATTACGGTTTCCGCCCGAGTGCTGCCTATGGCGCCCCGCACAGCTAATGTGCCATTTCACCGTGCAATTGGCCAGACGTGCCGACGGTGGAGTCCTCCGACACATCGGCCGGAGGGCGCCACCTGGCAAAGGCCAACCGGTTCAGAGTTCCGGAGCGTGCTCCGCCGGCATTGCCCCATCGTCTTCTGGGTGGCGGTTGAGGTTGACCAGTGCCAGCGCCAGCCCTCCCCACACGGTGAGGATGGCGATGATCAACATCACGATCGCTGCGGTGCTCATCGTTGTGCCTCCTGCAGGGTTGGGGAATCCAGTTCCGGATCATTTGCGGCCGAGTTCCTGCCCCACGGAATCAGCGAGAGCAGGAAGGCCACGACGACCAGGCCGCCGGCCATCCCCCAGCCGAAGACGTTGACAAACCAGTCGGGCATGGGCGGATCCCCGTAGCCTTCCTGGATCCTCTTGATCACTTCGCTGATCAGGATGTAGCCCAGCACGATCGGCGAGACGATGCCGACCATGATCCGCCACCACAGTCCCAGCTTGATGGACGACACTTCGCTGACATGTCCGCCCAGCAGCGGCAACTTGCGGAAGCCATAGGTCACCAGCAGCACCGTCACCAGGGCACACGCCATGATGCCGAAGTTGTTGACGAACGCGTCGGTGACATCCAGTAGGTTGAGGCCGGTGGTGGTCGGGAACAGCAGGATGGAAATCAACGCCAGCGGGATGCCTACGCACCAGGTGGTCTTGACCCGGCTCATGCCCAGCTTGTCCTGCACCGCCGCGATGATGACCTCAATGATGCTGATCAGCGAGGTGAAGCCGGCGAACACCAGCGAGCCGAAGAAAAGCACTCCCAGCAATCCGCCCAGCGGTGCCTCGGAAATGATCGTGGGGAAGGCGATGAAGGCCAGGCCGATCCCGCCGGCGGCAACATCGCCGACCTCGGCACCGGAGCTGAAGGCCATGAAGCCCACCGCGGCGAAAACACCAATGCCGGCCAGGATCTCGAAGCCGGAGTTCGCGAAGCCCACCACGAAGCCGGAGCCGGTCAAGTCCGTCTTGTGCTTGAGGTAGGACGCGTAAGTGACCATGATGCCGAAGGCCACGGACAACGAGAAGAAGATCTGGCCATAGGCCGCAGCCCATACCGTGGTGTTCGTGAGCGCGCCCCAGTCCGGGGTGAACAGCGCATTCAGCCCATCGGCGGCGCCCGGCAGGAACAACGACTGCACCACCAGGATCAGGAACATGACCAGCAGCAGCGGCAGGAAAATGATGTTCGCCCGGCCGATGCCCTTCTGCACGCCGGCGGCCAGCACCAGCAGGACCACGGCCCAGACAATGATCAGCGGGATCAGGACCATGGGCACGAAATCGAAGCCGATGTTAACGTCCTCGCTCACCTGCAGGAAGGAGCCTATGAAGAACCCTGCCGGGTCATCGCCCCACGCTTCCGTGACCGAGAAGATCATGTACATCGCGGCCCACGCGATGATCACCGCGTAGTAGACGCAGATGATGAAGCAGATGGCCACCTGCCACCAGCCCAGTCCTTCGGCGCCGCGGGCCAACCGGCGGTAGGCCAGCGGGGCGGATCCACGGTGGCGGTGCCCCACTGCGTAGTCCAGGAACAGCAGCGGGATGCCGGCCGTCAGCAGGGCCACCAGATACGGAATGATGAAGGCGCCGCCGCCGTTTTCGTAGGCGACATAGGGGAAGCGCCAGATGTTGCCCAGGCCGACGGCGGAGCCGATCGCCGCAAGGATGAACACCTTGCGCGTGGACCACATCTCGCGCTTGGGCGTGGCGCCCGGCACGGCCTGCGGTGTAGGGGTACTCATGAATGGACCTCAAAGGGTAGCGATTTCGGTGCTGTGACGGCTATTACGCCGCGGACCATCCTAACGGCGCTGCCCCGGCGCCGGAAACCGCGAAGGCCCGGCCGGCCGCTGCTGCACGACGATTCCCCCGGCGGCCAGCAATTCCCCAGCTCCACGGCGCCCGATCGGCATCCGCATTATAGTGCACCTGCACAACGGATGTCCGTATAGTGTGAGCATGGCTGTGACTCTCGCCAAACTCTTGGCTTCCCCTGCGCTGCACCTGAAACTGGTCGGCACCGCGCAGGGCGACCCGGACGCGCCCATCACCTGGGTGGCATCCACGGAACTGGAGGATCCGCTGCCCTTCCTAAGCGGCGGAGAGGTGGTGCTGACCACCGGCCTGCGGCAGAAGACCGCGGCCGCGCAGCGCAAGTTCGTGGCGCGCGTCCACCAGGCCGGTGCGGTCGGCATGGGCTTCGCGCTGGGGCTCACGCACCGCAGGGTCCCGCCGGGGGTGCTGGCGGCAGCCAATGAGCTTGAGCTGCCGGTCTTTGAAGTGCCCTACGAGACCCCGTTCGTGGCGATCAGCAAGATGGTGGCCGATGCGATTTCCGCCGACCACTACAATCGGCTGGAGCACCTGCTCAAGGACCACCAGGCGCTGGCGGCCTCGTTGCTGGGCGGTGGCGGTCTCCCCGCGCTGCTGCGCAAGCTCGCCGCGATGGTGGGCACCGACGTCGTGCTGTCCCAGTACGGCACCCGGCTGTACGGAACCGGCGGCAAGCGCGCCAGTTGGCACGAGGTTCCGATCGCCACGGGGCTGAAGGACCGCTGCACACTGGCGCTGGCCGAGCCGTATGAGCGCAACGCCATCGTGGACTACGCGCAGAGCCTGATCAGCCTGGAGCTGAGCAACCAGGCCCACCGCCGCGCAGCCGACCGGCGCTCCGTGGGACAGGTGCTGCTGGACGTGGTGGGCGGCGTGCTGCAGGGCGGGGACGCGTCGCTGCGGCTGAGCAACGTGGGGATCGACGCCGGACGGCGGCAATTGGTGGTCATGGTGCAGGTGGCCGGGGCCCAGCGCCGGGCGCTGCCCACGTTGCCCCTGCCCGCCGCGTTCGACGGCGTGGTGACCGGTCTGGTGGACGAGCGGCTGGTGCTGGTGGTGCAGGGCGCCGAATCTGGTGAATCGCTGGGCCGGGAGCTGAGCACCTACCTGCAGAACGCGGGCATCACGGCGACCGTGGGCGTGGGCGGCAGTTATGCCCAGGCGAACGGGCTGCGCTGGAGCTACTTCGAGGCCAAGGAGGCGGTGGGCCGGGGCGGGCGGCTGAACGTGCCGCAGCGGCTGTCGCTGACCTCCCTCCTGCTGGCGTCGGAAGATGTGCCGCTGGGCGATCTGGCGGCCGAAGCGCTGGACCCGCTGGCCGACTTCGACGCCGCACATGATGCCGCCCTGCTGCCCACCTTGCAGACCTATCTGGAGCTGAACGGATCGGTAGCTGCCGTGGCCGAGGAGCTGGGACTGCATCGGAACTCCGTTCGCTACCGGCTGTCCCAGATCGTGGAGCTGACCGGCTACGACCCCGCCCTCACCGCGGACCGGGTGCACCTGTGGCTGGCCCTGACGGTGCGGCGGCTGGGTTCCGACTCGGGGTCGCAAGGCTAGCCCGGGCGGCCCCTCCCGAACGCTTGTCATAAGTGGGCGCAGGCACAAGGCTGGGGTCATGGGACACGAGACGCACGAGAGCCGCACGGTGACCTGGCTGGGAACCGATGATCCGCAGCGCGCCGACACCGCCACCATCAACCTGGAACCCGAACGGCTCAGCGCTCACGGCGCCTCGCGCACCGCCGACTACGCCGCGAGCTGGTCCCTGACCACCACCGGCAATTGGTTCACAGAGAACCTCACGGTCTCCGTGCACGGGCAGGGATGGAGCCGGTATTTGGTGTTGGACCGCGCCACTGACGGCAGCTGGCGCGCGGCAACGAAGGTGTCCGGAGACAGCGACTTGCCGGAGCCGGGCATCGAAGATCCGGCGTCGCTGACCGGTGCGGTGGACTGCGATCTGGGCCTGTGCCCTGCCACCAACACCATGCCGATCCTGCGCCTGGGCCTGGTCCACGACGCCGAAGCCGCCGCGGAGCTGACGGTGGCGTGGGTGGAGATGCCGAGCCTGCGGGTGCTCGGCCGGCAACAGATTTACAGCGGCTCCCGCGCGTACGACGACGGCACCGGCACTGCCGCCGTCACCTACAGTTCCGGCGACTTCAGCGCCGAGATTGTGGTGGACTCCGACGGCATCGTGATCGACTACCCCGGTCTGGCCACCCGTAGGCGGGACTGAGGGACTGACGGACGCGAGGTAAGCACCGCCGTCGTCATCGGTTCGAGCCAGCCGGTGCCGCCACATAGGATGGTAGCCAAGCCCGCCAACCAACCGTTCCAGGGAGAAGCCATGCCCGAAATGTTCGTGGACAAGTTCCGTGCCCTCGTGCCCAAGTACCTGGACCGGACGTGGACCGAAGACGACGGCATCTCCTACGACGAACTCGAGGGGCTGCTGGGCGAGCACAAGTTCCAGGTTCCGCAGGCGCTGGTGGAGTTCTACCACGCGCTTGGCGGCTGCGAAGACCTGATGGAAGCCCACGATTTCTTCTTCGACCCGGACGAGCTCGAGATCGAGGACGGCTACCTGCTGTTCCTGGACGAGATGGACGAAGAAGCGAACTGGGGTTTCAAGTCCGAGCATCTCGATGTGCCCGACCCCATTGTCTGGATCCGCACGAACGGACCGAAGCCGCGGTGGCAGAGTGAAGAGGCGACCTTCAGCGAGTTCGTCTTCGACATGTTCGAGTGGGTCTTCGAGGACGAGGAAGAGGAAGACTAAGTCCCCACCCGCGGGATGTGCTCAGCCGCGGCGGTTAGCGGGCTTCCGCCGCCAGCGCCACGCCGAAGCAGACCAGCACCGTGCCGGTGACCCGGTCGATCGCACGCACAACCGCCGGGGTGCGGAGCCAGGAGCGGGCAACATGCGTGCCCCAAATGATGGCCGAGAAGAACACCAGTCCCTCCAGGTTATGCACCATGGCCAGCGCGGTGCCCATTAACGCCGGCGAGACATCCGGCGGAATGAACTGCGGGATCATTGCCATGTAGAACACGCCGACCTTCGGGTTCAGCAGGTTGGTGCCCACACCGGTGAGCCACGCCGTGGCGTAGGACGCCGAGGCCTCCGGCTCTGCCGGGCCGGGCACGTCTGCGGGCCGCCTGCGGAACGACTTCCACAGCATCCGGCCGCCCAGCCAGACCATGTAGACGGCGCCGGCAATCTTCAGCACAGTGAACGCCGTCTCCGAGGCTGCCAGCAGGGCCGATGCCCCGACCGCTGCCGCAATCCCCCAGACCAAGGCCCCGGTATTGATGCCCAGCGCGGTGGCGTAGGCCTTGCCCCGACCTTGGCTGACGGCCGAACGGAGCACCAGCGCAGTGTCCATTCCCGGCACCAGGGTCAGCAGACCGGCCACCAAGGCAAAGGACAACAGTGCTTGTTCTACGCTCATCGGCTCACCGGCAGGTCAGAGCGCGCCGCACTGGTTAGACCTCGCGGTCCACGACGGCTTCGGCGAAGGCCGTCAGCGCGAACTTCACCGTGCTCTCCGGCAGCGGGTCCAGGGACGCCTTGGCG
This sequence comes from Arthrobacter sulfonylureivorans, assembly GCF_022637435.1. NCBI lineage: Bacteria > Bacillati > Actinomycetota > Actinomycetes > Micrococcales > Micrococcaceae > Arthrobacter > Arthrobacter sulfonylureivorans. The sequence continues at coordinate 950,481 of NZ_CP093326.1, read as the reverse complement.
GCGTCGGCCCATTCGCCGGCGATGGACCAGGCCTTCGCGGTGACCGGGTGTGCGCGCAGTGCGGTGACCGCCTCGGCCAGGGCTTCGTCGGAGGTCAGATCGGCTTCCACCAGCGCCAGCACCGAGGCGGCGGAAGCATCGCCGTCGGCCGCGGCCTGGCGGAGCAGGAGCACCGGCAACGTGGGCACGCCCTCGCGCAGATCGGTCCCCGGGGTCTTGCCCGACTTGACCTTGAGCCCGGTCACGTCGATGACGTCGTCGGCCAGCTGGAACGCAACGCCCACCTTCTCGCCGTATTCCAGCATCACGTTGACAGCCTGCTCGCCGGCGCCGGAGAACATGGCGCCCAGCTGGCCGGAGGTGGCAATCAGCGAGGCCGTCTTGTCCGCGATGACGGACAAGTAGTGCTCCACCGGGTCCTCGTCGTCGCGCGGGCCGACGGTCTCATGCAGCTGGCCCAGGCAGAGCCGTTCGAAGGTCCGGGCTTGGATGCCCACGGCCTCCGGACCCAGCTGGGAAACCAGCAGCGAGGCACGGGCGAAGATCAGGTCGCCGGCCAGGATGGCCACCTGGTTGCCCCACACCTCGTGCGCGGTCGGGGCGCCTCGTCGGTACGGGGCGGAGTCCATCACGTCGTCGTGATAGAGCGTGGCCAGGTGCGTCAGTTCAACCACGACGGCGGCCTGCACCACGTCGGGGACCGCCCCGTTCCCCAGCTGCGCGGCGAGGATGGTCAACAGCGGGCGGATCCGCTTGCCGCCGGCTTCCACCAGGTGGCGGCTGGTGGCATCGGCGAACGGATCGGAATGCGCAATGGCCGCGCGCAGCTGCTTCTCCACCCGAGCCAGCGCGGTGGAGACCTCGGGACCGAGCACGGCGTCTTGCGCCACCGGGTCGAATCCGGCCGGCAGGTTCAAGCTTGTGGCAAGGGCGGCGGTTGCTGTATCCAGCTCCGGCGACTCCGGCGGGTTCTGGCCGGCAGGAGTCCAACTCGGTTTAGCGTCAGTCACGGTTCAACACTAACTAATCGTCGGGGCGGTGTGGCTGGTCGGCTTGCTGCCGCCAGTCTGGTTGGATGCCGGCGGCGTGAGCTGCTCCAGCAGATGAATAACTCTATCCTCAAATCCCTTGCCGCCTGAGTCTGTCAGGTTGGCCAGCATCCGCACCACAAAGCGCATCAGCGGCGGGACCGGCATTCCGGTTCGCAGCGCCAGCTTCATGACGGCCGGTTTGCCGATCAGCTGGGCGAAGATCCGGCCCAGGGTGAAGTGGCTGCCCCAGTGTCCGCGGATGATTGCGGGGTAGGCAGACAGCGCGGCGTCGAATCCGGCCCGGCTGAGCAGCTGCCCGCCGGCCCCGGACAAGCGGGCATGGGCGTCGGCAATCAGCTCCGCGGCGTAGCGGGCAGACTCCATCGCGTAGGAGATGCCCTCGCCATTGAACGGGCTGACCATGCCGCCGGCGTCGCCCAGGAGCAGCAGGCCGGGACTGTAGTGCGGCGTTCGGTTGAAGCCCATCGGCAGCGCCGCGCCGCGGATCTCGCCGACCTGGTTCTCCTCGGTGAAGCCCCAGTCCGCCGGCATTCCGGCCGTCCACTCGCGGAGCACTTGCTTGTAGTCCAGCTTGCCGAAGGACTTGGACGAGTTCAAAATGCCCAGGCCCACATTGGAGGTGCCGTCCCCCACGCCGAAAACCCAGCCGTAGCCGGGCAGCGGGTTGCCGGCCGCGTCGGGCAGTTCCAGCCAGCCTTCCATCCAGTCGTCGTCGTGCCGGGGCGAGTTGAAGTAGGTGCGCACGGCCACGCCCAGCGGCCGGTCGTCGCGCTTTTCGATGCCCAGGCTCAGCGCCGTGCGGGTGGAGTTGCCGTCGGCGGCGAGCACCACGTCGGCGAAGAAGTCCTTGGTCGCGCCGGTCTTGCGGCCGCGCTCGTCCAGCAGGTTGGCGCGCACGCCGATGACCCGTCCGGCGTCGTCCCTCAAAGCGGTGGAGACAGCATGGCGTTCCAGCACCACGGCGCCGGCCGACTCGGCATGCCGGGCCAGTGCCTCGTCAAAGCCCAGCCGCGTGCGGATCAGGCCGTAGTCCGGGAAATCGCTCAGGTCCGGCCAAGCCAGCTCAAGCTGCCGGCCGCCGGCGATCAGCCGCAGCCCCCGGTTCCGGCGCCAGCCGGCCGATTCCTCGTGCGGCAGGCCCAGCAACTGCACCTCGCGCACAGCGCGCGGCGTCAACCCGTCGCCGCAGACCTTTTCCCGCGGGAATGCGGTCTTTTCCAGTACGGTCACTTCCACGCCGGCCGCAGCCAGGTAGTACGCCGCGGTGGCTCCTGCCGGACCGGCCCCAACAATCAGAACTGACATGGCTACAGGGTGCGCCGGCTGCTTTGGTGCTTCAGCGAAGCCTGCGCACCGGTGTTGGCCACATCTTCCCGGCCTGGCTTGGTGGCCCGGTGGACGGCCACAATGCCGCCGGACAGGTTGCGGTAGGCCGCGGCCTGCCAGCCTTCGCCGGTGATCCACTCGGCCAACTGGTCCTGGTTCGGCCAGGCCCGGATTGACTCGGCCAGGTAGACGTAGGAGTCCGGGTTGGATGAGATCTTGGATGCGATGGCCGGCAGCGCCCGCATCAGGTACTCGGTGTACACGGTGCGCCACGGCGCGAAGGTCGGCTGCGAGAACTCGGCGATCACCATCCGGCCGCCGGGCTTGGTGACGCGCAGCATCTCGCGCAGCGCCAGCTTGGGATCGCTGACGTTGCGCAGGCCGAAGGAAATGGTCACCGCGTCGAAGGAGTTGTCCGCGAACGGCAGATTGGTGGCGTCGCCGGCCACAAAATCGATGTCCGGGCGGCGGCGCTTGCCCACGCGCAGCATGCCCAGCGAGAAATCGCACGCCACTACATGGATGCCGGCGTCGGCATACGGTTCGCTGGAGGTGCCGGTTCCTGCCGCCAGGTCCAAGACCTTCTGGCCACGCTCGGCGCCCACCGCATCCACCACGATCCGGCGCCACCGGCGGGTCTGGCCCATCGACAGCACATCGTTGACCAGGTCGTATTTCGGCGCCACGTCATCAAACATGGCGGCTACTTCATCCGGGCGCTTCTCCAGCGATGCACGATTCACCGCTTCATTGTCTCAAAGACCGGCGCCCGCCCGCGAACCCGGGCGGGTGAGCCCGGTGCTTCCCGCGCGGCCGGTGTTCTCCGCGGGGCAGAGTAGGCTTAATGTCCATGACCTCCGCGCTCTCCCCCTCGTCCGGCCTGCCCGGAACCCGGCCGGCCGCCGCTGCCGTCGGCACGGCCCCAGAGGCGGCGGACCCATCGCCTTCCGGCACCCTGCGCGGCATTACGGTTGAGTGGCCCGCGGTCCCGGATACCCAAGGACTGCTGGAGTATCTGGTGCGCGACGACGTGCTCTGCTGGGTGCGCCGTGAGGGCGGCTTGGCCGGCTTTGGCGAAGTTGCGCGCTTCACGGCCAGCGGGCCGGACCGCTTCCAGCAGGCCGCAGCATGGTGGCGCGGCCTCCAGTCCGGCGCCGACATCGAGAACCAGGTGGGTGGACCCGGCACCGGGCCGGTTGCCTTCGGCTCCTTCGCGTTCTCCTACACCTCGGCCCACCAGTCCCGCCTGGTGGTGCCGGAGGTGCTGGTGGGCCTGGATGGAGACCGCGCCTGGCTGACCTATCTCACGTACGACGGCGATGCCCACCTCAGTGCGGCGACCGCCGAAGCTGCGCTGGCGGCGTGGGTGGAGGAAATCTCGGTAGAACGCAGTCCGGATCCGGCCGACTCATTGGTGCCGGGACAGGTATCCGAGCAGGCCTACATGGATGCCGTGGCGGCGGGTGTTGAGCGCATCCAGGCCGGGCACTTGAGCAAACTCGTGGTGGCCCGGGACGTGGTGGCCAACCTATCCACGCCCATCGCCACCGCGCAGGTGCTGCGCGAACTCGCCGCACGGTACACGGACTGCTGGACGTATTCGGTGGACGGGCTGATCGGTTCCACCCCGGAAATGCTGATCAAAGTGGAGAACAACGTGGCCCGCGCCCGTGTGCTGGCCGGCACCCTGGACCGCTCGCGGACGCAGAACCATGCCGGCGAGTCGGACACCGACTACGCCCAGCGGGTGCTGGCCGGTTCGGAGAAGCAACGGCATGAGCACCAGATCGCCATCGACTCGCTGACCCGGAAGCTGGAACCGTTCACCACGGCCATGACCTCGCACAGCGAGCCATTCGTGTTGGAACTGCCCAATGTGTGGCATCTGGCCTCCGATGTCTCCGCCGAACTGGCGCAGGACGGCGGGCAGCCGCCGTCGTCGTTGGAGCTGGCCGAAGCAGTGCACCCCACCGCAGCCGTCTGCGGGACCCCCACCGAGGTGGCCGGAGCCCTGATCCGCGAACTGGAACAGATGGACCGCGGCCCCTACGCCGGTCCGGTCGGCTGGACCGACAGCGTGGGCAACGGCGAATGGGGAATCGCGCTGCGCGGCGCCGTCGTCGAAAGCCCGCAGCAGGTCAGGCTGTATGCCGGATGCGGCGTCGTGGATGGCTCCGATCCGCAGGCCGAACTGGCCGAAACCTGGGCAAAGTTCCGGCCGATGATCGAGGCGCTGGGCCTCCGCCGCTGATAACTATTCACTGACAATCCGCCGGGTTCACTGTTTCCCAATAGGCAATCAATGTAGCCTGTGGTGCATATCACCTGTGACGGATGTGTTCCCGCTACACTTAAGCCGGATTTCCAACGAGACAAAGGTAGTAACTATGCGCAAGAAGGCATCCAAAGCGGTCCAGGGGTTCTCCCTCCTGGCTGTGGCGGCACTCGCTTTGACCGCCTGCGGCGGTTCGGACAATGCCGGCAACGGCAGCACCGGCAGCGCCAGCGGCGCGGGTAGCGATCTGCCCCTGGTCCAGGCCGGCACGCTGACCGTCTGCTCCGACATCCCCTACCCTCCGTTCGAGTTCGAAGAAGGTGGGAAGTACACCGGCTTCGACATCGACCTGATCACGGATATCGCTTCCGAAATGGGTCTCGACGTGGCCATCCAGGACGTGGGCTTCGATGCCCTCCAGTCGGGCGTCACCCTGGCCGCCGGCCAGTGCGACCTCGGTGCCAGCGCAATGACCATCACCGAGGACCGCAAGAAGAACCTCGCGTTCTCCGACCCGTACTACGACTCGCTGCAGTCGCTGCTGGTTCCGGAGGGCTCGGACATCGCCTCCATTGACGACCTCTCCGGCAAAAAGGTAGGGGTCCAGCAGGGCACCACCGGCGAGTCGTATACCCGCGAGAACGCGCCGTCAGACGCGGAGGTTATCGCCTTCCCGTCCGATGCCGAGATGTACCAGGCCATCCAGGCCGGACAGGTCGACGCCCTGCTGCAGGACCTGCCGGTGAACATCGGCCACGCCAAGGACGGCAAGTTCACTCTGGTGCAGGAGTACAAGACCGACGAGACCTATGGTTTCGCGGCGAAGAAGGAAGGCTCCGAGGCTCTAGTCTCGGCTGTCAATGATGCCCTTTCGACGCTGCGCGACAACGGCAAGTACCAGGAAATTTACGACAAGTACTTCACCGAGTAGCACGCCCTCCGGCCCCCGTTCCCGTGCTCAGTGCCGGAAACGGGGGCCGCCGACTCACAGCTGGAAGGCATCACCAGTGAAACCTTCGACCCGCCGCCGACTTTTCCGCGGGGTCCTCTACGCCATCTTCATCGCCGCGGTAGCCGCCGTCGTCCTGCTCGCCGATTGGCAGGCTATCCAGACGAACTTCCTTAATCCGGAAGTCTTCAGCGAGCAATTCCCGGCGATCATCACCACCGCGGCCAAAAACACGGTCGTCTACACGGTTATCGCCTTCATTGGCGGCCTGCTCCTGGGTCTGACACTGGCGCTCATGAAGCTCTCCCCGGTCGCGCCCTACCGGTGGGTGGCGACCATCTACATTGAACTGTTCCGCGGTCTGCCTGCCCTGCTGGTGATTTTCGGCTTCGCCTTTGCAATCCCGATCGCGTTCCAGTGGCGTCCGCCGGGAGGCACGGCAGGTGCAGGCCTGATCGCGCTGATCATCGTCTCGGCTGCCTACATGGCCGAGACCATCCGTGCCGGCATCGAGGCCGTTCCGGCAGGCCAGCGTGAGGCCGCCCGCTCGCTGGGCATGAACCCGAGCTGGACCATGGTCTCTGTGGTGCTGCCGCAGGCGGTCCGCATCGTCACGCCGCCGCTGACCAATGAACTGGTCATCCTGATCAAGGACACCTCCCTGCTCTTCATTGCCGGCATGGCCCTGAGCCAACGTGAGCTCACCACCTTTGCGCGCGACGGTGTCTCCCAATACGCCAACGCCACTCCGCTGGTTGCCGCGGCCCTCATGTACCTGATCATCACCTTGCCGCTCACCCAACTGGTCGCCCGGCTGGAGAAGCGCAACAACAGAAGCCGGTAACGCCATGACTGAACAATCACTGCGCCAGGACGCGCCCGCCATTGAGGTCAAAGACCTGTGCAAGAACTTCGGCAGCAACGAGGTCCTCAAGGGAATCGACTTCCACGTGAACCAAGGCGAAGTCGTGTGCGTGATCGGACCGTCGGGTTCGGGCAAGTCCACCCTGCTGCGCTGCGTGAACCGGCTTGAAGAGCCCACCAGCGGCACCATCCTGGTGGAAGGCGTCGATATCACCGACCCGGAGACGGACCTGGACAAGATCCGTACCCGGATCGGCATGGTGTTCCAGCAGTTCAACCTGTTCCCGCATCTGAACGTGTTGGGCAACCTCACCCTCGCCCAGCAGCGAGCCAAGCGGCGCGGCAAGGCCGAGGCTATGGACGTTGCCCGCAAGAACCTGGAGAAGGTGGGCCTGGCCAACCGCGAGAACGCCTACCCCGCGCAGCTCTCCGGCGGCCAGCAGCAGCGCGTCGCCATTGCCCGGGCACTGTCCATGAACCCGGACATGATGCTCTTCGATGAACCCACCTCCGCACTGGACCCGGAGCTGGTGGGCGATGTCCTGGCTGTGATGCGCCAACTGGCCGACGAAGGCATGACCATGATGGTGGTGACCCACGAAATGGGCTTCGCCCGCGAGGTCGGGGACCGCGTGGTCTTTATGGACGGCGGCGTGGTGGTGGAGCAGGGCAAGCCCGAAGACGTGCTGGGGAACCCGCAGAACGAGCGGACCAAGGCGTTCCTCTCGAAGGTTCTCTAGCCCGGCTCGGCTATTAACTCAGCCCAGCAGCTACACCTCAACGCAAGAGCTCGGAAGTGGCGGTCGCAATAGCGGCCGCCACTTCTGCATGGAGGCTGCGCAACCGGCTTCGGTCCGTCCGGACTTCCACCATGCTGCGCCCGATCACCGGCTCGGACAGGACAGTGTCCAGCTCGTCGGCGTCCTTGACCAGCCGATGCTGGATCCCATAGCCCGCCGCCAGCGAGGCAAGGTCCGCCCGGTGCGGGGTACCGAAAAGGCGCTCGACGGCGGACGCGTACGACGCCTGCTCCCCCACCTTTCCGTGCTCCAAGGTCGAGAAGATACCGCCACCGGAATCGTTGACCACCACGATCTGCAGATCGGGCTCGGGCTCCCCCGGTCCGAGCAACAGCGACCCGGCGTCGTGCAGGAACGTCAGGTCACCCATGAGTGCCCGGGTTCCGATTCTTGCTCCCAGCGCGATGCCCGACGCCGTGGCCACCGTGCCGTCGATGCCCGCCAGCCCACGGTTGGCGTGCACGAACGCGTCCGGTATGTCGATGGGTGTGCCGGCCAGGTCCACGTCGCGGATCGGGTTGGACGAACCCAGCACCAGCCGGCCTCGGGTATTCAGCCAGACCGACCGGCCCACCCGCAGCCCGGTCAGTCCCGGTTCGGCGTCCAGCACATGGATCAACGCAACATCGGCGGCGCCGGCCGCCCGTCGCCACAGTTGCACCCAGCCGTCCGGGCCCGAACCGGCGAATAGGGACAGGTCCTCAGGCTCGGAGATGACACGTTCGCGCCGCCGCCCCGGCTCGAACCAGGCGACCGGTTCTGGCTGGTACAACGCAGTTTGCACGTCCTCGCGCGCCAGCAGCGCGGCGACCGGACGAGACAGTGTGGGCCGGCCGAAGACCACCGCGCGCTCGACCTGCGTCCCGAAACGGCCCAGCAGCATGCGGTAAGGGCCGATCGCGTTCGGGCCGAAGCGCGCGTTGGAGGAGGGCTCCGCCAACAGGGGCAGGCGATGGGCGCGGGCGAAGGCCTCAGCGATGGCTCCAGCACCGTGGCCGGCGACCACCACGGTGCGGCGTTCGTCGGTGGCGTGGACGGCCGGTTCGACCAGACTCACCGGCCAGTCGATGGTCCAGCCCGGTTCCCGCCCTTCCGTCTTCGGCGGCACGTCGCCGGTGGGCCTCCCGCCCGGTTCCGCTGCCACCGTCGCGGTAGCACCGACGTCGTCCTGGCCGGTGAAGTCGCGTTGCTCCGGGAACAAGGGATCGCGGAACGGCAGATTGATGTGCACCGGACCCACCGCGCCCTGATGCGGGCCCAGATCGGTCGGCGCCGTGGGCTGTCCTTGAGACGGTGTGGCTGCCATCTCGCGCAGGTCCTCCAGCAACGGAGCCAGCGGGATGCCTTTGGCGCTGAGCAGGCTGGTGCGGACAGCATCCGTCGGATCATCGCCGGCCGGAATGTCGACGGCGGAGCGCACGTGGATACCGAAGAGGCCGGGTTGGACCGTGGTCTGGTTGGCGCCGGTGCCGCGCATTTCCTCCGGCCGGTCGGCGGAGATCACCAGCAGCTCCACTCCGGCGTGGTTGGCTTCCATCACGGCCGGTAGCAGCTCGCCCACGGCTGTTCCGGATGTGGTGACTACCGGGACCGGACGCAGCGAGCCCAGCGAGAGCCCGAGCGCCGTAAAGGCCGCCCCGCGCTCGTCGATGCGTACGTGCAGCCGCAGTTCCTCCCGGGTTTCCGCCTCGGCGAGCGCATAAGCGAGCGGGGCGCTGCGGGATCCTGGGGCTATCACGACGTCGCGCACGCCGCCCCAGACCAAGGCACTCACGGCCAGTCGGGCGGCTTCCATCGAGCTCAGCTGCGCAGTCACCCCCTCATGGTAAGCAGACGGCCATGTCCGCGAGGACATGGCCGTCTGCTTAGCTCCTGTCGCGACCGCCTGTGTCAGGCTGCCGCTTCACTGCTGTGCCGGGCTAGCGCTTCACGTGCCCATTCATGCCCTTGAACATCTGGATCACGGCCGGGCGGGGCAGCGCGGCGTCGCCCCGCTTGGCACGGCGGCCTTCCTGGACGTAGTCCGGGAACAGCGAGCGTTGGGCACCCCAGCTGCCGTCCTCGCCCGGGTGCTGGACAGCGACGAAAACCAGCCCATCGTCGTCGTGAATCAGCGGGCCACAGGTCTCGGCATCGATCGGAACGGCCATGAACTGCTCCACCTTGCCGCGTTCCTTTCCTTCCAGCGTGACGCGGAACAGGGCGTCGTTGCGCTGGATGGTGCCGGGCTGGCCGTCGGTGGAGACCCACAGGTTGCCGGCCGAATCGAAGGCCAGGTTGTCCGGGCAGGAGATCGGCTGCACCTGCTCTGCCGGGTAGCCGCTGAAGTAGACGGATTCGTCCACGGCCGGGTCTCCGGCCACCAGGATCACGCTCCAGGTGAACTCGGTGGAGGTCTGTTCGCCGGTCTCGGTCATTTCGACGATGTGGCCGTGGCGGTTGTTGGCCCGTGGGTTCGGCTCGTCCACCTGCGTGCGGGTGCGGGAGGTGTTGTTGGTGCACGCCATGTAGATCTTGCCTGTCGCCGGGTTGATCTCAACGTCCTCCGGGCGGTCCATCTTGGTGGCGCCCATCGCGTCGGCTGCCAGGCGGGTGTAGACCAGCACCTGGTCGATGCCCATGCCCGGCACCAGGGACTCGCCGTCGCGGGTCAGCTGGATCCAGTGCCCGGTTCCGTCGAACGCGCCGTCGGTGGGCAGCACGCCGGAACCGTCGATCTGGTTCTGCGGCGAGTTGCCCTTAAAGCTGGCCACAAACAGATCGCCCTCGGCCAGCAGGGTCATGTTGTGCTTCTTGTCGCCCTCGCGGTATTTGCCCTTGGAGACGAACTTGTACAGGTAGTCGAAGCGCTCGTCGTCACCGGAGTAGGACACAACGTGGCCGGAGGCCGCGATGGTCACGTTGGCGCCCTCGTGTTTGAAACGGCCCAGGGCCGTGTGCTTGCGCGGGGTGGAGGTGGGATCGAACGGATCGACCTCCACAATCCAGCCGAACCGGTTGTCCTCGTTCTTACCCTCAGGACGGTCGGTGTCAAAGCGCGGTTCCGGAATGTGCCAGCCGCGCGACGGGTTGGCCGAGGTCAGCCCGTACCGGCGCTGCTCCGCGGTCGGCGCCGCCACCTTGAAGTACTGGTTGAAGTTCTCTTCACCCGAGAGCACTGTTCCCCAAGGTGTTGTGCCGCCCGCACAGTTGTTCAGCGTACCCAGCACGATGCGTCCGGTGGGATCGGCCTGCGTCTTGAGCAGGTCCGAGCCGGCGGCCGGCCCGGTTAGTTCGTATTCGGTGTGCATCAGGAACCGGCGGTTCAGTTGGGCGCCCCTGACGTACCGCCACGGCTGGCCCTTGCCCTTGCGCTCCAGCTCCACCACGGACAGGCCGTGCGCGGCCATCGCAACCTCGCGCTGGCGTTCAACCGGCATGTCGGGCGGGAACATGATGCCCTCGTTGGTGTATTCGTGGTTGGCGAACAGCACGGCGCGCTTGCCCTTGCTGCCCGGAATCTCGATGATGTCCAGGTAGTCGTTGTTGTAGCCGAACTGGCCCGACTGGGACTCCTTGGTCTGGTTCTCCGGATCGAACTCCGGGGTGTCATGGAACAGCGGGTCGCCCCAGCGGATTACCGGGTCCCAGTTGTAGCCCTTGGGGACCACCACGTCGTCCACGTTGTTCGGAACAGCCTTGATGCCGTCGAACTTCAGCTTGCTGCGGTTCCCCGCGATATGTCCGGCCTTGGCGGCCGGGGCGAGCCCGACCTGCGCCTCGGCGGCCGCTGCCCCGCCGCCGAACATCAGCGCCAGCGCACCTGCGCCGCCCAGCCCCATCATCCGGCGGCGGGAGTACTCGGCCGAGACAATGTCCCGGAAGTAGTTGTTCTCCGAAGTGTTGCAAACGCCCTTGGCACAGGCGTTGTCACACTTGAGCGCGCAGGTCACGGCGCTGCGCTTCCCGGCCACATGGCCCAGCATTGGCAGGTAGCGCTTCTTGGTTTCGGTCACGGTTTTCGCCTTCCACATTCAATCTGTCGGTTCCCTCCCTCAGCGTTGCGATTGAAATCGACCGGAAGGCCGAGCGCTGGTGAATTCTTGGCCAACACTGGGCAAAACACCTGACCATCCGCTTCCCGTCGTGCCGCCGGAGAAGCGTTGACCTGCGATACAACGACAGGGTCAGAACGGCGGTGGCGCGTTCGGGTCGGTGTCCTCATCGTCGGGCAGTTCGATGCCGCCGAGGGTCCGCTTAGGCTTCCCGTCCCCGGCTCGAGCGGTGTTGCCTACGCTGCTGGCTGTGCCCTTGCCTTCGCCCTCGACTTGGGCTTCGCCCTTTCCTTCGCGAGGGCCGATGTGGGGCAGGACGCTGTCCCAGCCTTCATCCGGGAACGTGGTCTTGCGGTGGCCTGTCCGCGTGGTCCACGTGATCTGGCCGTTCGGGCCCGCCTCTGCACTGGATGCACCGGCGGTCTTCGCAGCATGATGCGCCTTGCATAGGCATTGCAGGTTCTCCAGCACGGTCCACCCGCCGTCTTCCCACGCGATCACATGATCGATCTCGCAGTACCGTGCAGCCCGGCGGCAACCGGGGAACCGACAGCGCCGGTCCCGAATGCGGACTAGTCGTTTCAGCCATTCGGGCGGGATCCGCAGCTTCTTGGCCGCAGCGATGGCTTGGCCTTGGTCATCGGTGAGCACCAGCAGCCAGGATTTGGCTAACTGGGAGAGTTGCCGGCCCATGTCGGGCGGAATCGGTCCGTGCCCGGCCAGGTCGCCAGGCTCCTCGCTGAGCCCCAGCAGCGCGGTCAGCGGCATGGTGACCAGCAATCCTGGCCCCGCGCTACCGGGCCTCCGCCGTGCGGACCCAGGAGCCCCGCTGGTGACAGCGGCCGGTGCGGCTTGTTCCGCAGCGGGGACCGCGCCAGTCAGCAGCAGATCGGAGAACACATCGGCCCGCAACTGCGGCAGGGTCCGATTTTCCCCCGGACCTTGGAGGGACCGAGCGGTGGACTGGATCCGATCGAAGACCAGATGGGCCTTGTCAGCGCTCATGCGGATCCACAGTTCGGCCATGCCGTCATCCTGATCTGTCAATTGCAAGTCCCGGGACTCGTTCGCACGCCGGTGCCGTTCTGATAGCGACTCCGGGTGCAGCCGGTCGCGCATCCTACGGGCCCGCGACCTCACGGAATCCAGGGTGATGTCTCTGGCCCCCGGCAGCACTGCGGCTTCGAAATCCTCAAGACATTCCGCCGGCAGATCGGCGGAGCCTCGGGCCAGGGCTTTCGCCCGCGCTAGGTCCAAATCACCGCGGCTCATGGCTTGGAGCGTTCCCGGCAAGTTGGTGCAGATCTGGCTGGCGTCTGCCAGCATTGTCCTGGCGGCGGCCTCTCCCGTGGACAGATGCGCCGAAATTTCCTGCGGTGCGAATCGGGAGAAGCCTTCCGGATCCCGGTCCCCGCCCTGTCCAGTCCGCAGCAGCGCGAAGCGGTTCAATGCCTGCACCTGGCACGACTGCACCCACGCTTCCACCCGAGCAGCGGCCTTCAGGTAATCAAGCCTGCGCATCGTCCAGCGCCATAGGATCCACACCGGCAAGCAGACCGGCCAGCTCAGCCGGTACGCCCGTGCCATCCTCCGGTATCAACGGATCGTCGCCAGCGTCTTCCGGAGCCAAGGACTCGGAACCGTCAACAGTGTCCGCACGTCGCAACTGGACTCCGGTGGCAGTGTCATCCTGTTCATCGGTCGGCTGGTTTGCGCCGGCGGCTGGCACGGTAGAGCCGGTGCCCGTGGGGTAGCCTCCCACGGCTCCCGGCGAGACGCCGTAGCGCCGCAGGAGGGCATCCGCCAGAACCTGTTGCATCAGCGCTTCCAGCAGCGAGCTGTCCGGACGCGCCGGAACACCAAGATCCATCACCAGTCCCTGACCCGGAACCGGAAGCTGAAGCTCGCTGCCTTCGCTGCCTTCGCTGCCCATAGACTCACGCTATCGGCTGCCTCGGACGTTTTGGCAGCGTAAGAAATGGCTAGCGGGGAGCTGGCGGATGGCTGCCGAAGAACGGAAAGCTGGGCTCGGGGCGAAGGGTGGATGGGACGCCGATGGACCGGCGTTCAGACAGAGGACGCCGCCGCCTCACCGCTCGCCCCGCAAGGCCGCCGCTCGCGCCGCTAGATTAAACCTCGAGCAGCCGGTAGGTCCGCGCCAAGCGGTCCAGCCACCACTGCCGCCGGTCCTCCGGCGCGGCAAAGCGGTCCAGCAGTACCGGATCCGGCACTACCTCACGCACCGGCAGTTGTCCGTCCACCGGCACCAGGGATTGGGTGGTGACGTCGCCACCCATCAGGGACACCGTCGCCAGGCCGCAGGCATACGGAAGGTCCGGCAGCGCAGCGGCCAGGGCCACGCCGGCACGGATGCCCACGGAGGAATCCAAGGCAGAGCTGACGACGGCGGGGAGTCCGGCTTGGGCGACGATGTCCAGTGCCCGGCGCACTCCCCCGAGCGGCTGCACCTTGACCACGATCAGGTCCGCGGCCTCTTCGCGGGCCACCCGCAGCGGGTCGGAGGCTTTGCGCACGCTTTCGTCCGCGGCGATGGGCGTTTCGATACCGCGCCGGCGTAGCTCGGTCCGGACGGCCCGCAGCCCGGCGATATCCGGCACCGGTTGCTCGGCGTACTCCAGGGCGTACTCGGCCAACCTGGTCAGCGCGTCGACGGCCCCCGAAACGTCCCAGCCGCCGTTGGCATCCACCCGCAGCACGGCGTCGGGAGCAGCGGCCCGCACGGCCGCCACGCGGGCCACATCCTGATCGATGCCCTGGCCGGTCTCGGCGACCTTGATCTTCACCGTCTGCGCCCCGTCGTAGCGGGCCAACACGCCGGGAACCTGCTCCGGCGTCACCGCGGGAACGGTGGCGTTCACGGGAACGCTGTCCCGGACCGGGTCCGGGAAGCCCTGCCAGCCCGCCTCCACCGCAGCGGCCAGCCACGCGGCGGCCTCGGCGTCGTCGTACTCAAGAAAAGGCGAGAATTCCGCCCACCCCGCCGGACCTTCCAAGAGCAGCACTTCGCGCTCCGTCACCCCGCGGAAGCGGACCTTCATCGGCAGCGAAACCACGCGTGCGGTGGCCAGCAGATCGGCAAGCTCGGGCAGATCGCGGTGCCCGGAAAGGTCTGGAAGCTGGTGCGGTATCATCAATCCCACTGTACGGCTGGCGACCCCTCCCCGGGTGCTGCCAGCATTGTGTGCGACCCTTGAATCGATGACTTCGCAGCGTTCCAGCCTCCGCCCCCGGACCGCCTCCCGCCGTCCGGCAGCGCATGCTCCTGCCCTTTTCTGGCTGGGGGCGCTGTTGTGCGCGGGCGCTTTTGCGCTGAACTACTACGCCTTCGTCCGGACCACCACCGGGCAGTTCGCTGATGAATCGGCCTGGGCCGAGGCGGAGTCCGGCTGGCGGTTGGGCCGGGGCGTGTTCCTGGACTTCCTGGACCTGCTGCCGGACGTCTCCGTAGCCGTGGCGGCCGCCGTGCTGCTGGTAGTGGCATTAGTACGACGGCGGTGGGCCCCCGCTGCGATCGGCGTCGGCGTGGTCGCGGCGTCGGCAGCCACCACCTGGATCCTGAAGAACTTCATCCTCGACCGGCCCGACCGCGGTGTGCCGACGCTGGAACACAATTCGTTGCCGTCCGGGCACACGACCATCGCCGCAGCCGCGGCACTGGCCATCTTCCTGGTGGTATCGCCCCGCTGGCGCCCGTTCGCCGCGGCGGCGGGTGGTTTGTATGCCGTGCTGGCCGGCGCGGCCACCTTGATCAATGGCTGGCACCGGCCATCTGACGTGGTCGCTGCCTTCCTGGTGGCCGGTTTCTGGGCCTTGGCTGCCGGCCCCTTCGTGCTGCGGCGCGGCAACGACTGGAACGTCTGGTCGGGCTACGGAAGTTTCTGGGCGGCGTCCGTCTGGTGGCCGCGGCTGTGCTGGCTGCTGGCCGTGCTGGGAATCGGCTTGGCCGCCGGTCTGTACCTGCTCGCGCAACAACTCGGTGCAGCCGCTGTCCCGGGTGAGGGCAGGATCCCCTTCTTCTTCTGGGCCGGCATGGGCATGATCGCCGGCACCGGAATGCTGCTGAGCGCCCTGCTGACGTGGCTGTTCGGCTTCCAGTCCCGTAGGCACTAGAAGCACACGAAGGATTAGACAAACGGCCTGCGCTTCGCTCGCGCCAGAGGGTCCATCCGCTGAATAGGCTGTACGGATGGACGCCCTTCTCGACGATGAACAAGGCCGATGGCTGCTTCCCCGGCTAACCGCTGGATCGTCCACCATGCACGTGGCTGTGCCGCGTGGCTACCCGGCCTACGCTCGGATCTTCCACCCGGCCGAGCGCGACCGGCCGGTGCTGCAGGGAGGTCAGCAAGGGCAGGTTGGAACCAGCGAATTACATGTCACCTCAGAGGAGGTGTCGTGGGCCACGGTGGCCGAGGCGTTCGGGACCATCATGCATCCGCTGGCGCAGTTCCACCGTCTCATCGGTTCCCCGGAGGATGACGGAAATGGGGTTCACGACGCAGCCGGCTGGCGGTATTTCGAGCCGATCACGGGCAATCTGGACGCTGGAGTGCTCGCCGCTGTCGCCCGTCACCTCGATGACCACACCACCACCCCCACCGAGGGAGTCGCGGCCGTCTGGGAAGGCTGGGGCGGACTGACCAGTTCCGCCGGATATGCGGTGCTCGCTGCCTCCGACGGGCCGATACCGGTCGGCTCCGGATACTTCGTACCCGATGGTGGCCCCGGATCAGGGATCCTGCCCAAGGACGTGGTCAACGGCCCGGTTCTGGCACTGCCTGACCGTTCGTACTACCTGTTCAGCGCCGGGGCACGGTTCTTCGCCGGAAGCGGGTGGCCCAATGGCGCCGCGTGGCACGATGGTTCGGCCATTCCGCAGTCACCCAGCATTGTGTGGCCGGACGATCACAGCTGGGTGCTGGTCACGGAGATCGACTGGGACTCCACCATCGTTGCCGGAAGTTGGGAGCTCATCGGGGCCTTGGTATCCGATCCAACAATCGAAGCCCTGCCGATTCGCGAAGGCGCCAACCTGCGGTGGGACTCTGACAACGAAAACCGGCCGCCGAATTCCTCGGCGTAGCTGCCGGTCACGCGGTTGGGCTGCCACGCCTGCGTGCTGAGGCCCGGACGTTACGTCCGGGAACTTCCGCGGGCCGCGTCCGTGGTATCCAGTAGCCCAGGGCGACCGCACCCAGGATGGCGAGCCCCGCCGTCGTCCATATCCCAACGGAGAGCGACACGAGCGCGGTGACGGCGCTGAGCAGCGCGGGGCCGCCCATGACGCCGGTGTCCGTGACCAGTCGCCAGAGGCCCAGGAACTGCGGGCGTCCCGACGCCGGAGCGTGGTCGGCACCGAGCGTCATCACGATCCCGGAGCCCATCCCGTTGCCCACACCCATCAGCAGCGCCGCGAGCAGCAACGCGGTGAAACCGGAGGTGAACGGCACCCAGATGAGGCCCGCAGCCATGATGGCCATGCAGGGCACCGCCGTCCAGATCCGGCCTTTCACGTCCATCAGCTTGCCCGCCGGGTAGAACAACAGCATTTCGACGGCGCCGGACATGCCGTAGATCAACGACGCCGCCGAGGCATCCAGGCCCAGGTTCTCGGCCCAGAGCGGCAGCACCGCCTGCCGCGAGGCGCGGACGGCCCCGACCAGCATCACCCCGATGCCTATGGTGGCGAAGGTCCGCCAGTGGCGCGTGAAGATGCTGCGGATGGTCACCGGCGGTGCGCCCGGCGCCGCCGTCGTTGCCGGTTCGAAGTCGGGTACGGTCAGCGATAGTGCCGCAGCCAGCACCATGGTCACCGCGCCCAGCCAAAACGCCGCGGGTATGCCGCCCAGCGCAATGGCCGCGGCGGCCAGGAACGGGCCGGCGAAGATGCCAATCCGGTGGGTCCCGCCGAGGGTGGACATGGCGCGGGCGCGCAGGTGGTGCGGCACGGCAGCGGTCAGGTAGGACTGCCGGGCCAGGTTGAACACGGATCCTGCCATCCCCACCATGAAGATGGCCGCGGCGAAGACCGGCAAACTGGTGGCGGTCGCCCCGAGCACCATGGCCGCCATCGCCCAGACGGCTGCCGCGACCAGGGCACTCCGTTCGCCGAACCGTGCCGTGAGGGACGATGCCGGCAGGTTGGTCAGCAGCGAGGCGAGCCCGACGACGGTGGTCATCAGGGCGGCCACCGCGAAGCTGGCGCCGAGGTCGTGGGCCCGCAGCGCGATCACCGGGGAGATGGCGCCCATGCCGACGCCGTACAGCACCGACGGGCCGAAGGCCGGGAGCGCTATCTGGCGGAGGCTGAATTCGCCTGCGCCGCTCACCTGTTGGCTTTGAGCCGCTGCAGCAGGGAGCGGGACTGCACCGGGCCGTAGGGCAGGATCGGGATGGCCTTGGTGGCGTCCGCGGGGGTGTCACGGCTGGCCTGTTCCCCCATCCGGACGGCCAGGGCCATGGTCTCGCACATGTTCTTCACGAAGGCGTCGCTGACGGTCTGGCCGTGGCCGGGCACCAGCACGTCATACTCGTGGCGCAGGCCCGAGATCCGCCGCAGCGTCTCGACCCAGTCGCGGGGATAGGAGTCCTCGAAAGCGGGAGGCGCGCCTTGTTCCACCAGGTCGCCGGCGAACAGTGTGCTGGGCGAGCCGACCAGCAGGTCGCCGTCGGTGTGGCCCAAACCCAGATGGAAGAGCTTGACGCTGACCCCGCCCAGATCAACGGTGGTCTCCGTATCCACCAGCTTGGTGGGGATCCTGATCGCGGTGTACGCGCCCTCGGCGGCCGCCATTTCCGGTTCCGTTTCCGCTACGGCTGCCCGTTGCAGCGCACCGTTTTCGGCGATGTCGTGCGCGCAACTGCGGTGGGCATAAAAATCGTGCACACCCTGGGCGGCGAAGTAGTCGTTGCCGAAGACGTGGTCGTAGTGGAAGTGGGTATTGACGACGGCGAGCGGCAGCTTGGTCAGCCGGCGTACCGCGGCGTAGATCCGCCGGGCCTGGCGCGGGCCAGCACCGGTGTCCACCACCAGGGCCTTGTTCTTGCCGATGACCAGCCCGGTGTTGAGCAGGTACTCCGGGGTTCGGATCACATAGTTCCCGGGCGCAACCTGAACGGTCTCCGCCGGTTCGCCGGTCGTGTCCTCTGATCGGGCGGCATCGCTCATCCGGCCGTCACCCTCCATCGCCTCGCACGCCGGCCGCGCAGATGGCGCGGCCTTTCCCTGCTACGGTACCGCGCCGGCCGCTTCGGCCGACGGTGGCACACAAGGAGATGGGGGCGCGGCTACCGGCCGCGGCCCACGCGCAACGAACCCAATTATCAGTACTCGTGGGCGTGGCGGACTTCCTCGCGGATTTCGCCGAACGGCACGGAGTCGTCGACGTACGCCTGCACATGCTTGGATCCCATGCCGCGGATCGAGATGCCGTGTTGCCCGTCGGCAACCGATTCGAGGAACACCGGCCGGAGTGCCTCGGCATGGTGTGCAGCCAACCCGGAGAGATACTTTTGGTACGCCTCTGGCAGAGTGATCATGCCTAAGCGTAGCGCCAGGCGGATTGGGTCAGCTAGGGAAATTTTCGGGGCTTTCCCGCAGGCCGGTCAGGCTCCTGACCGGCCTGCGGGACGGGTGCTACAGGTCTGCCAGTACGCTGCCGGGGTTTTCGATGGCGTCCGCGACGTAGCGCAGGAAGCCTCCGGCCGTGCCGCCGTCGCACACCCGGTGGTCGAAGGCCAGCACCAGTTCGGTGACCTTCCGGACGGCCAGCTCGCCGTTGACCACCCAGGGCTTGTCGATGATCCGGCCGACGCCGAGGATCGCCACCTCGGGGTAGTTGATGATGGCGGCGCTGCCGTCCACACCGAAGACGCCATAGTTGTTCAGCGTGAAGGTACCGCTGGTCAGCTCGGCGGGCGTGGCCTTGCCGTCACGCGCGACGGCGGTGAGCCGCCTGATCTCGGTGTCCAGTTGGCGGGCGCTGAGCTTGTGGGCATTCCGGACGCTCGGCACCATCAACCCGCGGTCGGTCTGGGCGGCGAAGCCCAGATTGACGCCGTCGAAGCCAACGATCTCCTCGCCTTCCAACCGGGTGTTCAGCTCCGGATACTTGGCTAACCCGGCCAGCACGAACCTGGCGATGAAGGCCAGCAGGCCCGGGGTGTTCTCCGGGTCCCGCCGCTTGAGGTCGGCGCGCATCTGCAGCAGCGCGGTGGCATCCACGTCCACCCAGACGGTGGCCTCGGGGATTTCCGTGCGGCTGCGCGACATCGCCTGCGCCACAGTCTTGCGGACGCCTTTCATCGGCGTGCGGGCAGAGATGCCGAGGCCGGTGCGGGCGTCGGTGCCGAAGGCCGCGCCGTCAGTGGTCGACGGAGGCGCGCCAGCGCCGAGTAGAGACCGGTCGACCACCGGGGCGCCGGCGAGCGCGGCCTCGACGTCCTTGCGCAGGATCATCCCGTCGGCGCCGGTGCCGGAGATGTCAGTCAGGCGAAGGCCACCGTCGCGGGCCAGTTTGCGGACCAGCGGCGAGATGACCAGCGGGGCAGTGCCGATGTCGGTGGTCTCCACGCGGGTCTCCACGCGCTCGCTGGCGCTCGCTTGGTCGACCACCGGGGCGCTCGCTTGGTCGACCACCGGAGCGCTGTCGGTGGTCGATGGAGGCGCGCCAGCGCCGAGTAGAGACCGGTCGACCACCGGGGCGCTGTCGGTGGTCGATGGAGGCGCGCCAGCGCCGAGTAGAGACCCGTCGGCCACCGGGGCGGTCGCCACGGCAACGCGGCCGGTCTTGGGCTTGCGGGTGCGCTTGGAGCCGGCCGATCCGCCGGGGGTCCCATAGCCGATCAGCACGTTGCCGGAGCCGGACTCCGCCGATTCCTGGTGGGCCGGTTCCTGAAGGGCGGGCTCCTTGATGCCGGCTCGTTCCTCGTTGCGGTAGGCCTCGCCGTCGGGGTGGGCAGGAGTCTCCCCCGCCTGCGGTGCGGAGCCAGCGGAACCCGGCGCACCGTCGTCGTGCACGTAGCCCGGCGCATCCACGGAGATGAGGGGCTTGCCCACATCCATGGTGTCCCCGGCGGCGCCGTGCAGCACGGCGACGGTCCCGGCGTAGGGGCTGGGCACTTCCACCATGGACTTGGCGGTCTCCACTTCGGCCACCGGCTGGTCCACGCGGATCTCGTCGCCCACCTTGACCAGCCAGTTGACCAGCTCGGCCTCGGTCAGGCCTTCGCCGAGGTCCGGCAGCTTGAATACTTGTCGGGTCATGGCTATGCGTCCTCCCACTGCAGTTCGTCCACGGCATCCAGGATGCGGTCCACGCTGGGCAGGTAGAAGTGCTCCAGCTTCGGCGCCGGGTAGGGAATATCGAAACCGGTCACACGCAGGACCGGGGCGGCGAGCGAGTGGAAACAGCGTTCCTGCACCCGCGCCACGATTTCCGAGGCAACCGAGGCGAAGCCGGGGGCTTCGGCGACAACGACGGCGCGGCCGGTCTTGCGCACCGACGCCATCACGGTTTCGTCGTCGAACGGGACGATGGAGCGGATGTCGATCACCTCCAGCGAGCGGCCTTCCTCGGCGGCGGCTGCCGCTGCCTTCATCACGGTGGGCACGGACGGTCCGTAGGTGATCAGCGTGGCGTCGGTTCCCTCCCGGGCGATGACGGCGCGGCCGATGCTGGAGTCGGCGGGCGCGGCCGTCGGCTCGGGCCCGTCGGTCCGATCCAGCGCCGGGGTCCCCCAGCGCGACTGCAGGGCCTCAAGGTCCAGTTGCTCCTTGGAGAAGTAGAGCTTCTTCGGCTCCAGGAACACCACCGGGTCCGGGAAGCGGATCGCTTCGCGGAGCATGGTGTAGGCGTCCTCCACGGTGGCCGGCGCCACCACGGTCAGCCCGGGGGTGTGCGCGTAGTAGGACTCGGAGGAGTCGCAGTGGTGCTCCACTCCGCCGATTCCGCCGGCGTACGGAATGCGGATGACCATCGGCAGCTTGACCTTGCCGCGGGTCCGGTTCGGCATTTTGGCCACATGCGAGACCACCTGCTCGAACGCGGGGTAGGCGAAGGCGTCGAACTGCATCTCCACCACCGGGCGCAGTCCGTTCATCGCCATGCCGATGGCCATGCCCATGATGCCGGATTCGGCCAGCGGGGTGTCGAAGCAGCGTTCCTCGCCGAATCGTTGAGTCAGCCCGTCGGTAATGCGGAAAACCCCGCCCAGCGGGCCCACATCTTCGCCGAAGACGACGACGGAGCGGTCGGCTTCCATTTCATCGGCCAGTGCCGTGTTCAGCGCCTTGGCGAACGTCATTGTTGTGCTCATGGTGTGTCCTTCGGTGGGCGGCGGTCAGGCCGACTCGCGCGAGAGTTCGTCGCGCAGCATGGCGGCCTGCTCGCGCAGCTGGCTGGTCTTTTCGGTGAAGACGAACCGGAACAGGTCCTCCGGGTCCACTTCGGTCTCGGCATTGAGGCCGTCGCGCATCTGGGCGGCCACGGTTTCGGCCAAGCCGGCGATCTCCTCTTCCAGTTCCTCGGTCAGGACGTTCAGCTCCTTCAGGTAGGCCCGCAGGCGCACCAGCGGGTCCTTGGGCGCCCACTCGGCCACTTCGTCGTCGGTGCGGTAGCGGGTCGCGTCGTCGGCGTTGGTATGCGACTGCATCCGGTACGTGTGCGCCTCCACCAGGGCCGGGCCGCCGCCCTGCCGCGCGCGGTCCACCGCCTTGCCCAGCACGGCCAGCAGCGCGGCGGTATCGTTGCCGTCCACGCGCTCGCCCGGCATGCCGTAACCGATGGCCTTGTGCGCCAGCGACGGCGCCACGGTCTGCTTGTTCAGCGGAACGGAGATGGCGTACTGGTTGTTCTGCACGAAGAACACCACCGGCAGGTGGAACACTGCGGCGAAGTTCAGCGCCTCGTGGAAGTCGCCTTCGCTGGTGGCCCCGTCACCGCAGAGAGCGACGACGACGGTGTCCTCGCCTTTGAGTTTGGCCGCATGGGCCACGCCTACGGCGTGCAGCAGCTGGGTGGCCAGCGGCGTGGCCTGGATGGAGACCTTGTGCTCGTACGGGTCGTAGCCGCTGTGCCAGTCCCCCTGCAGCAGGGTCAGGGTCTGCACCGGGTCAACGCCTTTGGCGATCACGGCCACGGTGTCGCGGTAGGTCGGAAACAGCCAGTCATCCGCGCCGATGCAGAGCGCCGAGGCCACCTGGCAGGCTTCCTGCCCGTGTGAGGACGGGTAGACAGCCAGCCGGCCTTGGCGGACCAGGGCATTGGCCTGGTCGTTGACGCGGCGGCCCACTACCAGCTCGCGGTAGGCCTTCAGCAGGGCCTCGCCGTCGGGCAGCGGGTACTTGTCGTTGTGCACATGCAGGCCGTCCGGATCCACCAGCTGCACGGGTTGTCCGGAGGGCAGCATGTAGGCCTCTGCGGTGACCGGATCGTCCATGCCGGCGCGGCGGGACGGATCGGCCATCGATCCCTCGATCGGGTTACCGGTTGAGATTGTCATGGTGTCTCCCTCGAATCCTTGGTCGGCCGGGGTGGTGTTGCCGCCCTGCCGGGCCGCCCGGCCATGCTGCGGGCTTCTCTGCCTGAAGAAACTGTGTAGCTTTAGTATGGGATTGGGCTACTTTTCGTATCCACTTCTGCGGAAAAGCGTGGATAATCTGCCTAATTGGCCGTAGCCTTGGAGACAAATTGTAAGTGTGAGCTGGATAACCCCACGAGGTGTAGACGTATGGCAGAGAGCGCCGCGGTGAAAGTCCCGCAGTTGGACGAGATTGACCGCCGGATCCTGGCGGAGCTGACCCGGGACGGCAGGCTGTCCGTGACCGCGGTGGCGGAGAATGTGCACATTTCCCGCGCCCACGCCTACTCGCGGATCTCGCGCCTGACCGAGGGCGGCGTGCTGACCAAATTCACCGCCCTGGTGGACCCGATCAAGGCCGGCCTGAAGGCCTCCGCCTACGTGACCCTGAAGCTGCGGCAGCACTCCTGGCGCGAATTGCGCGAGGCCCTGCGGGCCATCCCCGAGGTACACCACATTGCCTTGGTCGGCGGGAACTTCGACGTCATCCTGCTGGTCCGCGCGGTGGACAACGTGGACCTGCGCCGGGTCATCTTCGACCAGATCCAATCGATGCCTGGCATCCTGGACACCCAGACGTTCCTGGTCTTCGAGGACCTGGACACCCGCTGAGCCGGCCGGAGGCCGGTCAGCCGTTCCCTAGCCGTCGGCTGCCGTCCTGCTGTCAGCCGTCGCCCTCGCTTCTGCGCGCCTCGACGTCGTCCATATTGCCGGTCTCGACCTCGCCGGCACGTTCGTAGACCAGGCCCACCGCACCCTTCTCGAAGGTGCGGGCCGGGCCGACGAGGCGGAATGCCGCCGGTATAGTGCCGGAGCCAAAGAGCCGCTTCCCGCTGCCTACCGTGAGCGGATACAACCAGAGGTTGAGGCGGTCAACCACGTCCTCGGTGAACAACGACTGCAGCAGGTCGCCGCTGCCGAATAAGTGCACCTCATCATGCCGTTCGCGCAGGTGCGCGGCCGCCATCGCATTGGGCAATACCGTGGTGCCCGCCCACGACGGCTCGGTGAGCTTGGTGGACACGACGTACTTCGGCGCCGTGTTGAACTTCGCGGCGATCGGAGAGTCGTCGCCCGCATTCGGCCAGTAGGCCGCAAAGATGTCGTACGTCTTCCGCCCGAGCAGCAGCGCATCGATACGGTCAATGACGGTGACCATCGCCGCCCCGGATTCATCGTCGAAGAACGGCGTTTGCCAGCCGCCATAGCCGAAGCCGTTCTCCGGGTCCTCTTCGGTCCCGCCCGGTGCCTGGTACACACCGTCGAGGGTGAGGAACATGTTGGCCACGATGATGCCCATCGGTCATCCCTCCTCCGGCGCTGGGCGGCTGCCCGACGCGCCGTTTCCATCCTGCTCGCGCCGCCGCACGGTTGTCCAGCCCCCGGCACGTCGCGGCGGCCCTGGCAACGGGCCTCCATGGCGGCTCCCATGCGGCGCCGCGAATTTGCCCCCACCGAAGCGCGCTGCCGCCGTGTTGAATCTAGGTTGGCCCGATGCCGAAGCGGCCCGGCTGCACCAGGTTCCGCGGAGCCTTGCCGACGGCGACGGCTGCCAATTGCTCCTTGAGAAGCTGGACGATCCGCGGTTCGAACGCCGTGGAGTCGCCGCCCAGGTGCGGGGTGATCAGCGCGTTGGCGGCCCGCCACAACGGGTGGTCCGGTAGCAGCGGCTCGGGATCGGTGACATCCAGTGCGCAGCTCAGCCGCCCCGAGACAACTTCAGCGGTCAAGGCGTCCGTGTCGACTACCGGCCCGCGCGCAACGTTGACCACCAGCGCACCGTCCGGGAGGGCTGCCAGTACCGCGGCATCGATCAATCCGCGGGTGGCTTCCGTCAGCGGTGTGATGACGACCACCACCTCGTGGGAAGCGGCAAGCTCCTGTAACTCCTCGGTGCCGTGGACGTGGCCCTCGCTGTCGTCGCGGGCGTGGGTCCCGACCCGGGTCAGCTGAACTTCGAACGGTTCCAGGCGGCGCGCGATTTCCCGGCCGATGCCGCCCACGCCCACCAGCAGGACCTTCCGGTCTGCCAAGGACAGCCGGCGCTCATGGCGCCACCGTCCCTCCAGTTGGTCCCGGGCGGCCACGTCGATTCCGCGCAACGAGGCGAGCATCAGGCCGACGGCGAGTTCGGCGGTGGAGGCGGCATGCACGCCGGCGGCGCTGGCGATCGCGACATCCGGACCGACCGCGGCGGCGATGCCGTCGACGCCGGTGGTCTGGGTCTGCACCAGCTTCAGGTTTTTCAGCTTGGCCAAGCTGGGCAGCATGCCCGCCACATCCGGGTACGGCAGCACGACGGCGTCGATTTCGTCCAGCCGGGCACCGTCGGGCTCGCCGTCGAAATCCCACGTGACGGCCCGTATTCCGGCAGGAAGCGGTCCCAACGCCGACAGCAAATCCCGGTTCGGGATGGCAACAGTCCAGTGAGCCGCCGTTGCGGCGGTCGGTTTGGTGCTCATGGAGCCATCCTGCCAGAGCCTGAGAGGCCAGGCAGTCGTCGGCCTCTCAGCCCTTGAAGACCGGCTTGCGCTTCTCTTGGAAAGCTTTGAAACCTTCGGCGTAGTCGTCGCTCTTGCAGAGCCGGCCCTGAGCAGCGTTCTCCTCTTCGGTGGCCAGCCAGAGGCCCAGCCGCTGGTCGCGGATATTGGCCACCAGCTCCTTGGAAGCACGGAACGCGCCGGTGGCGCCCTGCGCGACCTTGCCGACGATGTTACGGGTGGTCTCCAGCAGTTCGTCCGCCGGCATGGCGCGGCTGAACAGCCCCGCCTTCACCGCTTCTTCGCCGCTCATCAGCTCGGCGGTGTAGATCAGGTCCAGGGTGCGGTGCGCGCCGAGCCGCTCGGTGAACAGCCAGTGCCCGCCCGAGTCCAGAGTTGCCCCCAGATTGGCGAACGGGGAACCGATCTTCGCCGAATCGGCAACGTACACCACGTCCGTGGCGATCAGCAGGCCTAGCCCGACGCCGAGCGCGGCCCCCTGCGCGGCGGCGAAGGTGGGAGCGGGGAATTCCGCCATTTTGCGCAGCACCGGGGTGACGACGCCGGAGAGGTAGCCGTAGGCATCGTCAGTGGCAGGATCCACCTGGGAGATGTCGCGGCCGGCGCAGAACCCGCGACCCTCGCCGCGGAGCAACAGCGCACGCACGCCGGCGGCAGCGGCGTCGTCGTATGCCTTGCCCAGATCCATCACGGCCTGCTCATCCAGGGCGTTCATTTTGCCCGGCGCATTAAGCACCACTTCGGCAACGTTGTCCTCGATGGACAGTTCGATCATGCTCATGCGTGGTTCCTTTCGGGTCCGCTGGCGTGGTCTCCACGCGCTCGCTGGCGCTCGCTTGGTCGACCACCGGTATCGTACGCTCGCTCGGTCGACCACCGGGTGAAATCGTTGCTAGGCGTCGTAGTCGACGGTGATTTCTTCGCTGGTCGGGTGGGTCTGGCAGGTGAGTACGTAACCGCGCTCAATCTCGTCCGGCTCCAGCGCGTAGTTCTCCTCCATGGTGAACGTCCCGGAGACCACCTTGGCGCGGCAGGTGCCGCAGACACCGCCGGCGCAGGCAAACGGAACGTCCGGACGGACCCGCAGCGCCGCGTTGAGGACCGACTCGCGGGCGTGCTTGGGCGAGGCGACCTTACCGGTGAGTCCGTCGAGGGTGAAGGTGATGTCGTAGTTGTCCGCGCTGGG
This sequence comes from Arthrobacter sulfonylureivorans, assembly GCF_022637435.1. Classification (NCBI taxonomy): domain Bacteria; kingdom Bacillati; phylum Actinomycetota; class Actinomycetes; order Micrococcales; family Micrococcaceae; genus Arthrobacter; species Arthrobacter sulfonylureivorans. The sequence goes on along the minus strand of NZ_CP093326.1, from coordinate 923,893 downwards.
GTCTACCTGCACCGGGCGGCCGATGTTGCCCTGCGGCTTGGTCGGCTCGCCGGTGGAGAACAGCTCGTAGCGGATCTTGTCGGCCGGCACGCCGCGCTCGGCCAAGGTGTCGCGGCACAGCTGCACCAGCTCGTACGGGCCACAGAGGAACCATTCGTCCACGTCGTCGGTGCGCAGCACGTTGTCGAACAGGCTAGTGAGCTTGTCGGCATCGATCCGGCCGGAGAGCAGCGGCGAGATGCGCTGTTCGCGGGAAAGCACATGGTGCAGCGCGAACCGGGTGGGGTACTTGTCCTTCAGATCCGCCAGTTCCTCCACGAACATCACGTCCATGGCGGCTTTATTCGCGTACACCAGGTCGAACGCAACGTTGGTGTTGGCGGCCAGCACGGTCCGCGCAATCGAGATCACCGGGGTGATCCCGGAGCCGGCGGCGAACGCCACGAAGGTGGCCTCCACGTCGGTGTTGATCTGTTCCGGGTGGTTGATTTCCGTCATCTGGTGCTTGGAAATGAACGCGCCGGCGGGGCTCATGACGTCCAGCACGTCTCCGGCCCTGAGGTTGTCGTTGGCCCAATTGGAAAACAGACCGCCGATGTCCCGCTTGATGGCCACGCGGATCTCGCCCGGCTTCGGTTCGGCACAGATGGAGTAGCTGCGGCGGATTTCCTGGTCCTGAAGCGTGGTTCGCAGCGCCACGTACTGCCCGGGCACGTAGTCGAACTGACCCTGCAGTTCCTCCGGCACGGCGAACGTGACCTCCACGGCCTCGTCCGTGAGCTTGCGGACCTCGGCGACGGACAGCGGGTGGAATATGCCGCGGCGCTTGGCCGCCGGGGCCTCCGTGGTGGAAGTAGTCATCTAGAGCACCTTGAAGTAGTCGAAGGGTTCGTGGCAGTCATTGCACTGGTACAGCGCCTTGCAGGACGTGGAGCCGTAGCGGGAGAGCTCGCGGGTGTTCAGCGAATTGCAAAGCGGGCACTTCACGCTCATTCCCACCTTGACCGGTCCGGTACGGAGCGGCGCGGAGCCCGACGGCGGCGCGATGCCGTATTCGTTCAGCTTCGCTTTGCCCTCGGCAGTCATCCAGTCCGTGGTCCAGGCCGGGGCCAGCACCAGCTTCACGCGGACGTCGGCGTAGCCCTGGGTTGCCAGTGCGCTGGCGACGTCTTCGCTGATGGCATCCATCGCGGGGCAGCCGGAATAAGTCGGGGTGATGGTCACCTCGACAGCTGGCCGGCCGCCCTCGTCGGTTTCGTCCAGCACTGACACGGACCGCAGGATTCCGAGGTCCTCGATGGTCAGCACCGGGATCTCTGGATCGCAGACGGTGGCCGCGACGTCCCAGGCGCGGGCGGCCTCGGTTTCAGCGGGCCGCTGCGCGGTGTTAGTGGACATGAATTGCTCCGTTGTTCCGAAAAGGACTGTTCCGAAGGGACCGGCCGCTGTTACCAGCTGGCGCCGGGATGTTCGCGGGCCAGCACCTGCATCTCGGCCAGCAGGTAGCCCAGATGCTCGCTGTGCTTGACCCGGGTCTTGTCCGTCATCGCGGGCTGGACGTCCGGGACCTCCAGAGTGGCCTCCGCGAAGACCGCTGCGATGTAGGCATCGAAGCTTTCACGCAGTTCCGAGGGCCGCACGGCGATGCCGCCCAGACGGTCGAACAGGTCGTCGTCCTCGAACAACTGCTGCACGTACGGCCAGACGGACATGAACCCGGCGGCGATCCGGCGGTGCGACTCTTCGGTGCCGTCGCCCAGGCGCACGGTCCACTGCTCGGCGTGGTCGCGGTGGTAGTCCACTTCCTTCACCGCCTTGGCCGCGATGGCTGCCAAGGTTTCGTCCTGTGAATCGACCAGCCGCGAGTACAGTTCGTGCTGGTAGGCAGCGATGACCAGCTGGCGGGCGATGGTCCTGCCGAAGTCTCCGTTGGGCTGTTCCACCAGGTAGCTGGAGCGGAACTCGCTCTCGCCGCGCCAGTAGGCCAGATCGTCTTCAGACTTGCCCCAGGCGGAGCCGGCGTAGGTCAGGAAGGACCGGGCGTGGCCGATCTGGTCCAGGGCGATGTTGCCCAGTGCGACATCCTCTTCCAGCTCCGGCGCGCGGGAGATCCACCAGCCCAGGCGCTGGGCCAGGATCAGGGCGTCATCGCCCAGGCGCAGGGCGTATTCGGCGATGTCCTCGCTGGCCTTGCTGCCGTCGGTCACCTGCTGGGCAATGTCTTCCGGCCGCAGGGCATTGCCCGGGGTGATCCGGGTAGCGCTTTCGCCGCTCACAGGTGCTTCACCCCTTCGCTCTTGGTGTAGTACGTAGCGTGGCGGTAGTCCTTGCCCTTGGGCGACTCGAAGAATTCGCCCTTCGCATCCGGATCACTGGCCACAATGGCCGACGCCGGCACCACCCAGAGCGAAACGCCTTCGTTGCGCCGGGTGTACAGGTCCCGGGCGTTGCGTACGGCCATCTCGGCGTCAGGGGCATGCAGTGAACCTGCGTGCACGTGGGAGAGCCCGCGGGATGAGCGGACGAAAACTTCCCACAGCGGCCAAGGCTGCTTGTCCGACAATGCCGAATTCTCCTCGGGCGCCGGTTTGACGGGCCGGGCCATTGCGGTCTGGTCTCCTGTTGCCACTTAGGCCACCTGTGCTTTCTGTGCCTTCTTGGCCGCGTAGGCCGCTGCTGCTTCGCGCACCCAGGCGCCGTTCTCATGTGCCTCGCGGCGCCGTTCCATCCGCTGCGCGTTGCAGGGGCCGCGGCCGGCGAGGACTTCGTAGAATTCGTCCCAGTTGAGTTCGCCGTGCTCCCACAGGCCGGTTTCCTCGTTGTAGCGGATCTGATCATCCGGCAGCGTCAGGCCCAGGACCTTGACCTGCTCCTGGATCATGCCGACGAACCGCGAGCGCAGCTCGTCGTTGGAGAAGCGCTTGATGTTCCAGGCCATCGACTGCTGCGAGTTCGGCGAATCGGTGTCCGTGGGGCCGAACATCATCAGCGCCGGGGCATAGAAGCGGTTGACCGCGTCCTGGGCCATCTGCTTCTGCGCCGGAGTGCCGTTGGCCAGTTCCAGCAGGATCTCGAAACCTTGCCGCTGGTGGAAGGACTCTTCCTTGCAGATGCGGACCATAGCGCGGCCGTACGGTCCATAGGAGGCGCGGCAGAGCGGCACCTGGTTGGCGATAGCGGCGCCGTCGACCAGCCAGCCGATGGCACCCATGTCCGCCCAGCTGTTCGCCGGGTAGTTGAAGATGGAGGAGTACTTGGCCTTCCCCGACATCAGCTGCTCGTTGAGCACATGGCGCGGGGTGCCCAGCGTCTCGGTCGCGGAGTAGAGGTAGAGCCCGTGGCCGGCCTCGTCCTGGACCTTGGCCATCAGGATGGCCTTGCGCTTCAGGCTGGGGGCGCGCGTGATCCAGTTGGCCTCCGGCTGCATGCCGATGATCTCGGAGTGCGCGTGTTGGGACATCTGCCGGGTCAGTGTCTTGCGGTACTTCTCCGGCATCCAGTCGGCCGGCTCGATCCGGGAATCCTCGGCAATGATCTTGTCAAAGTAGGCCTGTCCGGCCTCGTCCTCAGCGGACGGCACGGCGTGCAACTTCTGGTCGCCGGCGTCGGTCTGCGTTGCCACGATGGTCACCTCACTGTACGTAGTCCGGCCGCGAAATAATTACCGACCGTTCGTTCAGGATATAGGCCACCCCCGAGGGCGTCAAGGCTGGGTGCGATCGAACGCGGCCGGCTGGCAACCCGCCGCGCACTGAGATGCCGGGCTGGCGCAGCACGCGGCGGCGCACGCAGGGGTTGCCGACAACTAGACAGACAGACTAGTTAGTGGGCCTATCTAGTCATGCAGCACAAACAATGGCCGGCCGAGTGGATGCGGGGCGTCCTGGGCCTGTGCGTCCTGAAGTCACTGGAGCCGGGACCGACCTACGGCTACGCCATTGCCTCGGCCCTCGAATCCGCCGGGCTTGGCGCGGTGAAAGGCGGCACCCTGTATCCGCTCCTCACCCGGCTGGAGTCCAACGGCCTGGTGACCACCGAATGGCGGGCGGGCGAAGGCGGGCCGGGCCGCAAGTACTTCCGCCTGACCCCCGAAGGCCTGGCCGAACTGGAACGGCAGCAGTCCCAGTGGCGGCATTTCACCGGCATCGTCCACGCACACCTGAACGCTGAGGAGTACCAGCCATGACCAAAACAAGATCCGAACAGAACTGGCTGGACGAGATGGTCCTGGAACTGCGGCTGCTGAATGTGGACGGCGCCCGGATAGGCGATGCCGCGACCACGGTTCGCGAGCATCTGGCGGACAGCGGCGAAAGCCCGGGGGAAGCCTTCGGGAATCCAACGGAATATGCGCGCAGCTTGGGACTGGAGCAGCCTGAACCGTCCGGCCTGCTGGCCGTTGTTGCGGTTAATCTCGTGGGGGTTTTCGGATTCATGGCCTTGGTCCTTGCCGCAGGGCCCGCCAGCGAAAACCAGCAGGTCGAGGTCAGGGGCTTTCACCTCCTGCTGGCAGGCGCCTTTCTGCTGGCGTTGCCGCTGATCGCGTTCAACCTTCGGGCCGTCGTCCGGCTCAAGGCATGGCAGGGCGGGGCGATCGGCGCGGCTGCTTTTGCCCTGCTCGTAGCAGTGGCGGTGCTGCTCGGCGACACGGTGGTGGCAGATCTCCCCGCGCTGCCGATCGCCGTCGGCGGCGGTGTGCTGACCCTGGCCACCACCCTCCGGGGACAGTTTTCCCGCCACCAGCGTCCCGATCCCGTGGTGGATCCGAGGGCACCAGCGGACGCAGGCGAGGAAGGGGCCGGCCGGAGCGGTGCCTGGATTTCGTTCCTGGGCAATTGGTGCCTGGTGATCGGTGCCGTGATCATGGTTCCGGTCGCCGTCTGGCTCCACCGTCTCTCCGGCTGACGTCCGGCGGCGGCGCTCTTCCACCCTCAGCCGAACCCGGCCGGCAGCCCGGCTGCGCTCTATATATTGGTGCCATGACGCACACCCCTGCCGAAACCGTCCGCGCCTCCTCCATGGCTTCTTCTCCGGCAAGCCGGCCCGAACCGCCGGTGGCCCGCAAGGTTCCCACCGAGCGCTCCCACCACGGTGACACCTTCGTGGACCACTACGAATGGCTGCGGGACAAGGAGAACCCGGACGTCGTAGCCCACCTGCAGGCGGAAAACGCCTACACCGAAGCCGTGACGGCGCACCAGCAGCCGCTGCGCGAGGCGATCTTCCAAGAGATCAAAAACCGCACCCAGGAAACGGACCTGTCCGTGCCGGTGCGCAAGGACGGCTGGTGGTACTACGGCCGCATGGAAGAGGGCAAGCAGTACGGCATCCAGTGCCGGGTCCGGGCCACGGACACCGGCGATCCGGCCGCGGACTGGACTCCCCCGCAAGTTGCGGCCGGCCGGCCGGTACCCGGCGAGCAGATCCTGCTGGACGGCAACGCGGAGGCGGAAGGCAAACCGTTCTTCTCCTTGGGCGGCTCGGCCGTCACCAAGGACGGAAGGCTGTACGCCTACGCCGCGGACTACGCCGGCGACGAGCGCTTCACGCTGCGGATCAAGGACCTGGACACGGGCCGGCTGCTGGACGACGTCGTGGAGAACGTCTTCTACTCACTGGCCTTTGACCCCGACGACAGCCGCGTGTTCTACACAGTGGTGGACGAGTCCTGGCGTCCGTACCAGATCAAGGCGCACACCATCGGCACATCGGTGGACTCCGACGTCGTGATTTATCAGGAAGACGATCCGGCCATGTGGATGGGTTTTGAGCTCTCCGCCGACCGCCGGCACCTGGTGATCGGCATCGGCTGCTCCGAATACTCCGAGACCCGGCTGCTGGACTTCGCCGATCCGGACGCAGGGCTGCAGACCCTGATCCCGCGCAGCGAGCGGGTGCTCTACGACGCGGAACCGTTCCTGCTGGACGGTGCGCAGAAGGTGCTGCTCACGCACAATAAAGACGCCGTGAACTCGATGGTCTCGCTGGCGGACCTGTCTGAATTCCCCCGGCCGCTGGACGCGCAACACTGGGACACCGTTGTGGAGCACGACGACGGGGTGCGGGTCAACGGCGCGGGCGTCACTTCCACTCACGTGGTGCTGTCGATCCGCAAGGACACCATCGAACGAGTGCAGGTGCTGCCATTGGACGGTCTGGGTACCGCAGCCCAGGCAGCTCCGGTAGAACCGGACTTCGACGAGGAACTGTTCACCGCCGGTGTGGGCGGTTCCGACTACGAGGCGCCGATGATTCGACTGGCCTACACCTCGTTCCTGACCCCGCCTCGGATCTACGACTATGAGCTCGCCACAGGCACGCTGCACCTGCGCAAGGAAACGCCGGTGCTCGGCGGCTACGACCCGGCCAACTATGTGGCCGAACGGGAGTGGGCCGCCGCGGCCGACGGCACCAAAATCCCGCTCTCGGTGGTCCGCAAGGCGACGGTGCAGCGCGACGGCAGCAACCCCGCACTGGTCTATGCGTACGGCAGCTATGAGGTCAGCATGGATCCGGCCTTCAGCACCGCGCGGCTGTCGCTGCTGGACCGAGGCGTGGTCTACGTGGTGGCCCATGTGCGCGGCGGCGGCGAGATGGGCCGGCATTGGTACGACGATGGCAAGAAACTGCACAAAAAGAACACCTTCACCGACTTCGTGGACGGCACCGACTGGCTGGCGGCCTCCGGCTGGGCCGACCCGGCGCGGATCGCAGCGATGGGCGGCTCGGCCGGGGGCCTGCTGATGGGCGCCATCGCCAATCTGGCACCGGAGAAGTACGCGGCGATCGTGGCGCAGGTGCCGTTCGTGGACGCCCTGACCTCCATCCTGGATCCGGACCTGCCGCTCTCCGCGCTGGAGTGGGAGGAATGGGGCAACCCGATCACCGACCCGGAGGTCTATGGCTACATGAAGTCCTATTCCCCGTACGAGAACGTGCGGCCGGCGGCCTACCCGAAGATCGCGGCGGTGACCAGCTTCAACGACACGCGGGTGCTCTACGTTGAGCCGGCCAAATGGGTAGCGGCCCTGCGGGAGACCGGAACCGGGTCGGATCCGATCGTGCTCAAGACCGAGATGGACGCCGGCCATGGCGGCGCGTCCGGTCGGTATGCGGCTTGGAAGGACCGTGCCTGGGATTACGCTTTCACCCTCGACGCGATCGACGCCACCGAACTGGCCTAGCGGCGGCGCGGCGGCACCGTCCGCATCCCGCTGGCGCCGGCCGCCGCCAGCGGTTCTCGCTACCGGCGCCCCCGGGCCCACCTTGACTTGGATCACAATTCAGGATTACCTAATGAACATTCGGTATTAAAAGCAAGGGGCCTCCATGACGGACATCGACGTCGACACTTCCCGCGACAATCCGGCGGACAGCAGCGACCTGCAGCCGGGAGAGCGACCCATGCATCCTGCCTTCATCGATGACCAGGCCGCCCAGTGGATGGGTGTGCAAGTCGTGAAGGCGGATTTTGGCGACGTCGTCATCCAGATGCGGCTGCGCGAGGAAATGCTCAATGGCTTCGGCATGGCGCAGGGCGGCATGGTGTTCGCCTTTGCCGACGTGGCCTTCGCGCTGGCGTGCAACGACCCGGACGGTGACGGCAGCACCATCACGGTGGCCTCCGGCGTCGACGTGAATTTCCTCAACCCCGGATTCTCCGGCCGGCTGCTGACAGCCAACGCCCGGCTGGTCAATCAGACCGGCCGCAGCGGCCTGTATGACATCACCGTCACGCAGGAGAACCCGAAAGGCGCTGCTGACGTGCTCCTCGAGTTCCGTGGCCGTTCCCGCACCGTGCCCAATCCTGCCCGCAAGCCCTCCGCACCCTGATCCCGCCGTCCCACAACCACCCGCCGAGCAGCACAGCCCGACCCGCATCGAAGGACCGTCCCATGACCGCCATCATCGGCACCAAAGCCCGCAAGACCACTCCCGCCGCCGAGGACACCCTCGACCCCGAGGAGTTGATGAGCCGGGACGAACTGGAAGCCCTGCAGCTGCAGCGACTGCAGCACACCGTCGCCTACGCCTACGAGCGGGTGGCGATGTACAAGAAGAAGTTCGACGACGCCGGAGTGCGCCCCGAGGACCTCAAGGAATTGGCTGATCTGGCCAAGTTCCCGTACACGGACAAGGAAGACCTGCGCCAGGCCTACCCGTTCGGCATGTTCGCCGTGCCGCAGCAGGAAGTGGCGCGCATCCACGCCTCGTCCGGCACCACCGGCCGCGCCACCGTGGTCGGCTACACCAAGCGCGACCTGGAAAACTGGGAGACCCTCTTCGCCCGCTCACTGCGTGCCTCCGGCGTGAAGAAGGGCTGGAAGGTCCACAACGCCTATGGCTACGGCCTGTTCACCGGCGGACTCGGCGCCCACTACGGCGCGGAGAAGCTCGGCTGCACGGTGATCCCAATGTCGGGCGGCCAGACCGAGAAGCAGATCCAGCTGATCCAGGACTTCGAACCGGACGCCATCCTCTGCACCCCCACGTACCTGCTGACCATCGTGGACGCGATGGAGCGTGCCGGACTCGACCCGGCCAAGACGTCCCTGAAGGTTGCCGTGCTCGGCGCCGAACCGTGGACCGACGAGATGCGCCATGAGCTGGAGAACAAGCTGGACATCGACGCCTGCGACATCTACGGACTCTCCGAGGTCATGGGCCCGGGCGTGGCCGGTGAATGCGTGGACTTCAAGGACGGTTCCACCATCTGGGAGGATCACTTCCGCCCCGAGATCATCGATCCGCTGACCGACGCGGTGCTGGACGACGGCCAGGCAGGCGAACTGGTGTTCACCTCGCTCACCAAGGAAGCGATGCCGGTGATCCGCTACCGCACGCACGACCTCACCCGGCTACTGCCCGGCACCGGCCGCCCGAACATGCGCCGGATCGGCCGGATCACTGGCCGTTCGGACGACATGATCATCCTGCGCGGCGTGAACCTCTTCCCCACCCAGATCGAGGAGATCGCCCTCCGCATCCCCGGCCTGAGCCCGCACTTCCAGCTGGAAATCACCCGGCCGCACCGGATGGACGAGCTGACCGTCAAGATCGAGCGCCGCGAGGACTGCACCGCAGCGATGGCAGTCGAAGCATCCCGCGAGCTGCAACGGCAGATCAAGATCCACGTCGGCTCCAGCTGCAAGATCGTGGTCGTCGACCCCGGCACCTTGGCCCGCTCCAGCGGGAAGCTGCGCCGGGTCTATGACCTGCGCGACAACGGCTGACGGGCCCGAGCACGATCCACGCACGACGGCGGGTGCCCGGCTTGGCCAGGCACCCGCCGGCCGCATTACCGACCTAACGGTCGTGGGAGAATAGAACAATGGTGAAGACAAAGGACCAGGAGACAGTCCGCCGCGGTCGCCCGGGCTACGACCAGCAGTCGGTGCTGAACGTCGCCGTCGGCGTCTTCAACAAGCACGGCTACGAGGCCACGTCGATGGGCATCCTTGCCGAGAACCTGGGTATCTCCAAGAGCGCCATCTACCACCATGTTCCGTCCAAGGGCGACCTGCTGCGGCTGGCCCTTGAAGAAGCGCTGGGCAGCCTGGAAGCCGTCTTGGAAAACCCGTCGGCTTCCGTCGGCCGGGCCGACGCGCGGCTGGAGTTCGTGCTGCGCGGAACGGTTCAGGTCCTGTGCGACAAACTCCCGTACGTCACCCTGCTGCTGCGCCTGCGCGGCAACACCGAGATCGAGCGTGACGCGCTGGAGCGCCGCCGCACGTTCGACCATACCGTCGCCGAGTTGGTGGATGCCGCCCGCACGGAAGGGTCCCTCCGCGGAGACATCGACCCGCGGATCACTGCGCGGCTGCTCTTCGGCACCATCAACTCCATCGTCGAATGGTACAAACCGGGCGGACCGCTGACGCCGCAGAAGCTCGCCGACGACCTGATCGCCATGATGTTCGACGGCCTCCACCTGCCCGCTGCCGCCCGCGTGATCGCCTGACTCAAGCCGCCCTGCCCCATCGCGGCGGCTGGCCCGATGGATCCGCCGCAGGCTCTCCCAACGGGCCCGACGTTCCTGCTGAATTCCCGGTCCGCGCCTGCTAGGCTGGCGTCAACCAGTCGGCGTTATGGGGACGTGATCGATATGGATGGGGTGTCCTGGTGGGTGCCGGCGCTGAATATGGCGCTCACGATTGCGGCCATTGTTTTGTTCTCCTACCGCGTGCCTTGGGCCTGGCTGCTGCCGGTGACCACCACGGCCGTCTTGCTGGCCACCGGTATCCCCAATGGACGCTTGAACACCAGCACCGTCTTCGTGCTGGCCGCCGCCCTCTACGGCCTGTGGAAGTGGACCCAGTACCGGCGCGAAGGCATCCACGTGCCACTCCGCTCGGCGCACGGCCGTGAGTGGGGAATCGGAGCCGGCCTGTTGCTGCTGTTGTACCTCCTAAACGCGTTCGCCGGGGTGACGCCGGTAGCCGAGATCGGCCCGGTGTATCTGTTCAACGCGCTGTTGGCCGCGCTTCCAGCGGTCATGTACCTGGGCTTCGCGCACGGGATCACGCAGTCTTGGTGGCTGGGGGTGGCGCTCTCGCTGGCCACCATGTTCCTCTCCACCATCCAGAACGCACCGGTGTGGTTCTCGCTGTATGGCGCGATCGCGGCCGGACTTCAAGTCTTCGGTTACCTGACCTGGCAGCACGCGATGCGGCGGCCGATGCGGAGCAAACATCGACTGGCGCCAGCCCATCCCGGCCGTCCAGCCACACCCGGCACCGGCGCCCCGGGCCGGACCGCGTAACCAGCCCATGTAAAGGCCGGCATCATGGACTGGATCATGGCGTTGAAGGTCCCGGACGGTTCTGCCGGCGCGCTGGTTTCCGTGGGCCACCTGCAGGCACTGGTCGGGCTGCTCGCGGTCTTCCTGTTCGGGCTCCGCACCCGCTGGGCCTGGCCCGTGCTGCTGGTCCAGCAGGCGATGGTCTTCCTGCTGCTCATCATCCCGAATTTCGACGGCGGCGCCGCCTTCTTCGTTAACGCCTCTATTGCCGTGGCGCTCTTGCTGCCCTGCTACGGTGCATGGCGCTGGCGGGCCGCGGCCTTGCCCGTTGCCCCGGGTGACCCCGGCGCCGCTTTGGCCGCGGTGCAGATCCGCCGGGCAACCGGCCGACAATGGGGTGCCGCCCTGCTGGTGCTGCCAGCTGCCACCTTGTTGTTCATGGCCAGCGACGTCCAAGCGGGCTTTCCCATGGAAGGCGGCTTGATGACCGTCCTGGTGCTGCAGGCGCTGTACGCAGCCGTGGTCGTGGTGGTGTATCTGGGCCTGGCCCACCGCATCTATGAGGCGTGGTGGTTGTGGCTGGCCTTCGCCGTGGTGCAACTGGCCACGTCGCTGGTGTTTCCCAGTCCGCCGACCTCCCAACTACTGAACGGCGCCACCGTGTTGCTGGTGCTGTTCGCGTTCTGGCGCTGGCACACCGTGGTCTACTACCCGCCGGTCCCCGGAGCCGAAGCCGCCGGGGACGCGGCAGGAGGAGCTCCGGCTACTTCTCCACCAGCGTGAGCACGTCGTAGGTCGCCACGATCTCGTCATTCTGGTTGGTCAGCACCGCGTCCCAGGCGACCTCGCCGTACTCGTCCGTCTCCCGCGGCGTGATCCGCTTGGCGGTGAGCGTGACGCGGATCGAGTCCCCGGCGGCCACCGGCGTGATGAAGCGCAGGTTCTCCAGGCCATAATTGGCCAGCACGGGTCCCGGCGCGGGTTCAACGAACAGCCCGGCGCCCCAGGCGAGCAGCAAGTAGCCATGCGCCACAATGCCGGGGAAGAACGGGTTGGCGGCCGCAGCTTCCTGGTTGGTGTGCGCGTAGAACGTGTCGCCGGTTTCGTTGGCGAACGCCGTGATGTCCTCCAACGTGACCTGGCGCAGTTCAGAGCGCAGCGCATCGCCGATCTTCAGCTTGGCCAGGCTCTTGCGGAACGGGTGGACGTCGTCGAAATTCTGGTCGGCGCCGGTGTGCCACACACCGGTCACCGCAGTGAGCATGTTCGGCGACCCTTGGACGGCGGTGCGCTGCATGTGGTGCAGCACGGAGCGGATGCCGCCCAATTCCTCGCCGCCGCCGGCGCGGCCGGGACCGCCATGAACCAGGTGGGGCACCGGCGAACCGTGTCCGGTGGACGTCTTGGCGTCCTCGCGGTTGAGGACCAGTACGCGGCCGTGGTGGGCGGCGATGCCGGTCACCAGCACGCGCGCGGCTTCCGGGTCATTCGTTGCCACGGTCGCTACCAGCGAGCCCGCGCCCATGGCAGCCAGCCGGACTGCGTCGGCCAAATCCTCGTAGCCGATCACGGAGGACACCGGCCCAAAGGCTTCGAGCGAATGCACGGCCTCGGCTTCCGCGTCAGCCCAGGTCACCAGCACCGGGGACATGAAGGCCCCTTCAGAGTCGCCCACGGTCCCGTCGGCGCGGGTGACCTGCGGCGCGTCGAGCGTGCCGTAAGCCAGTTCGCCACCGGCGTCGACCATGGCCTGGACCGCGGCGCGGACGTCGTTGAGCTGCTCCAGCGAGGCCAGCGCGCCCATGGTCACGCCCTCGGCCCGCGGGTCTCCGACCACAACGCGCTGCTCGATCCGGGCACGGACGGCATCGGCAACATCCTGGATGCGGTCCTTGGGAACGATGGCCCGGCGGATGGAGGTGCACTTCTGGCCGGCCTTGGCGGTCATTTCGGTGACCAGCGACTTGATGTACGCGTCGAACTCCGGGGTGCCCGGCACCGCATCGGGGCCGAGGATCGCCGCGTTGAGCGAATCCGCCTCGGCGGTGAAGCGGATGCCGCCCTGCGCGACGTTCGGGTGGGACTTCAGCAGGTTCGCGGTGGAGGCGGACCCGGTGAATGCCACGGCGTCGCGGTAGTCCAGATGATCCAGCAGGTCACGGGCAGAACCGGAGATCAGCTGGAGCGAACCGGCCGGCAGGATGTTGGACTCGATGATCAATTTCACCGCAGCGGCGGCGACGTAGCCGGTGGGAGTGGCCGGCTTGACGATGGTCGGCACACCGGCAATGAAGGCCGGGGCGAGCTTTTCCAGCATGCCCCACACCGGGAAGTTGAAGGCGTTGATCTGCACGGCCACGCCCGGAATGCGGGTGTAGATATGCTGGCCCATAAACGAGCCGTCCTTGGCCAGGACCTCTGCCGGGCCGTCCACCACGATCTGCGAGTTCGGCAGTTCGCGCCGGCCCTTGGAACCGAAAGTGAACAGCACGCCGATCCCGCCATCGATGTCGATCATGTTGTCGATCTTGGTGGCGCCGGTGCGGTGCGAGACTTCATACAGCACTTCGCGCCGTGCGTTCAGGTACTGGGCCAGCTCCTTGAGCTTGAGCGCGCGCTGGTGGAACGTGAGCCTGCCCAGTGAGGCTTGACCGACCGTGCGGCCGTGTTCGACGGCGGCAGCCAGGTCCAGCCCATCGGTGCTAACCCGGGCCAGCAGATCGCCGGTGCTGGCATCGCGGACCTCGGTGCCGGAGACATCACCGGCGGGCGTCCACCAGGCATCCTGGATGTAGCTGGGAACAATCTCGACATCAACGGCGGTAGAGGTCATCGTTGACAGCCCTTTCTCTTCCCGGGCCGGACGCTGAAAAGCGGATGCCCGACGGGAACTTAAAATACTGAACGGTCGGTCGGTAACGTACCTAGCCTACATGACCGTGCTGCCGCGCACAGCCCCCAGCCCATGGCGCTGGCCAGGCTTGCCGTGCATCAGCTTGCAATCCATCAGCGTGCCGGGCCGTCAGCCGGCCATCCGGGCGCGGAGCGCTTCGACGTCACTTCGGGCCAGGCCGTGGCGCAGCAGAAACGGTTCCACCTCAAGCTGGGACAACACCTGCAGCAGCGACCCGCGCATGTCGGCCACCCGCACTTCCAGTTCGTCGCCGCTGATGTAGCTCTCCACCGGATGCCGGTAGGGGCTGATCCGATGCCAGTCATTGATGCCGCGGATACCCAGCTCATGGGCATCCGCGATCTGCCCGGCGGGAACTCCGGCGAGCTGCAATAGCATCATGGAGACCATTCCCGTGCGGTCCCGCCCGGCGGAGCAATGGACGACGACGGCGCCCTCCGCGTGCGCCAGCGTGCGGAAAACCTCGGCGATCAGTTGCGGGAAGATCCGCACGTTGTCCAGATAGAAGCGAGGGTGGTTCATGTACGGCGCATTGGCCGCGAGTTCCGGGTGGCCGGGCTCTTCGGTGGGCCGGTTCAGCACGGTGAACTTTTCCAGCGCCGCCGGCGGAACCACGGGATCCGTCGGACGGCGCGAACGTTCACCTGGGTTCCGCAGATCCACAATGGTGCGCACCCCGTCGTCGTACGCCTGCTGCCAGCCGGCGGCCGTCAGCCATTCCGCCCGACCCATCCGGAAAATATCCCCCGCCACGAGGCGGGCGTTGACCGCACCCTCCCAGTCGACGGCATCGGAAGCCGCGGTGCCCCGCTCCGGTACCAGTGCGGCGTCGCCGACCTCCGGCGCGCCGGAGCCAGTAGCACCGGAGCCGGCGGGGTGGGAATCCTTGGCCCGGCCGCTCACGGTCTGCGCTCCTTGTCCACCCGTTTTCGCAGCCGGGCCTTGACGTCCGGCCACTCGGAGTCCAAGACGGAGTAGACCACGGTGTCGCGGATCCGTCCGTCGGGCATCTTGGTATGCCTGCGCAGCACGCCGTCCTGCCGGGCGCCGAGCCGTTCGATGGCGTCACGGGACTGGCGGTTCAGCCGGTCCGTGCGGAACTCCACCGCACAGCAGCCGAGCGTTTCGAAGGCATGCCCCATCAGCTGCAGCTTGCTGTCCGGGTTGGTGCCGGTGCCCTGCGCGCTGGCACGGTTCCAGGTGTAGCCGATCTCCACCCGCGGCGCGGCTTCGTCGATGTGGCAGAAGCTGGTCATGCCCAGCACCGTGTTGTCGGAGAGCCGGCGGACGGTGAAGGGGAGCATCCGTCCGTGGTCCTGGAGTTCCAGCCGCCGCCGGATCTCCAGTTCCATGGTGAGCGGCGACGGGATCTGCGTGTACCAGAGCCTCCACAGTTCGCCGTCGCGCACCGCGTCCTGGAGCTCAGGCAGGTGCCGCACGCGCAGGGGCTGCAGCTTCACCAGGCTTCCGGTCAGCGTCAGCGGTTCGAACAGAGCCATCCCAGCAGCCTACAACCGCACCCCCGCTGAGACGCTGCCCCGGCTACTTCTCCCAGTCGAAGAAACCCTTGCCGGACTTGCGGCCGAGCTCCCCGCGGGCCACCTTGTCCCGCAGGATCTGCGGCGGAGCAAACCGGTCCCCGAGCGTGGAATGCAGGTACTCGGCGATGCCCAAGCGGACGTCCAGCCCCACGATGTCGGTGGTCTTAAGCGGGCCCACCGGGTGCTTATAGCCCAGCACCATGGCGGCGTCGATATCCTCCGCTGACGCCACGCCTTCTTCCACCATCCGCATGGCTTCCAGCGCAATGGCCACGCCCAGCCGCGAGGAGGCGAAGCCCGGCGCGTCATTCACGACGACGGCGGTCTTCTTCAGTGCCTCGACCCAGCTTCGGGAGGCGGCGGCGAGCTCTTCCGAAGTCTTCGGAGCCAGCACCACTTCCACCAGCTGCGACGCCGGCACCGGATTGAAGAAATGCAGGCCGCAGAAGTTCGCCGGCCGCTGCAGTTGGTCGGCCAGCTTGGTGATGGACAGCGAGGACGTGTTCGTCGCCAGCCACGCGGTCGGCGAAAGCTGGGCTTCCACGGCTTTCAGCGCGGTGGACTTAAGCTCGAAATCCTCCGGCACGGCCTCCACCACCAGGCCGCAGGTGGCGAACGATCCGTAGTCGACGGACACGGACAGCCGGGATGTCAGCGCATCCAGCGACTCGTCGGTGGTGCCGCGCTCCACGCTCTTGGCCAACGCGCCGGCCACCCGCTCGTGCGCGGCCTGGGCCGCGGCGTCGTCACGCTCCACCACGACGACGTCGGCACCTGCGGTCAGGAACGCGTGGGCAATGCCGGCGCCCATGCGGCCGCCGCCGAGGACACCTACGTTGTTGGGAATGCTCTGCACAGGATTCATCTCGCTCACTTGGATTCGTTCTGCTTCGCTGCACTACGGGCGGCACTCTTGGCAGCGTTCTTATCTAAGAAAGTCTGCATCCGGTCGAATTTGGCCTGGGACTCAAACAGAATGCCCTGGGCCACGGTGTCGATCACCGGGTGCGCTTCACGCGGGGTGTGGAACACGGTCTTGGTGAGGCGGACGGCCAGCGGGTCTTGCTTGCCGATCCGGTCCGCCAGCGCATGCGCGGCCTCGATCAGGTTGGCGGACTCGTGGATTTCGGTGACCAGTCGGGCCGCCAGCGCTTCGTCGGCGTCCAGGATGCGGCCGGCCAGCAGGATCTCCTTGGCCAGCGGCTCCCCCACCAGTTCCTTCAGGCGCCAGGTGGCTCCGGCCGCGGCCATGATGCCCAGGCCGGTTTCGGGCTGGCCGATCTTCACCGACGGCGTGGCGATGCGGAAGTCGGCGGCGTAGGCCAGTTCCGCTCCCCCGCCGAGGGCGAAGCCGTCGAGCGCGGCGATGACCGGCAGCGGCAGCCGTGCGATGCGGTGGAAAACGGTGGAGTTGATGCCCGCCAGCGCGTCGTCGCGGCGCCGTTCACGCAGCTGGGAGATATCCGCGCCGGAGGCGAAGATCCCCTTGCCGTTGACCTCGGTGCCGGACAGGATCAGGATCCGCGGTTCGCGCTCCAGCACGGCGCAGACGGAGTGCAGTTCGTCCACCATGGCCTGGTCGATGGCGTTGCGGACTTCCGGCCTGTTCAACGTCACGTGGACGCGATCATCCCGCTCATCCACGCGCAGCGTACTGAAGGAGTAGTCGGCGAAGAGCATCAGACCCGCTCGACGATCATCGACGTGCCCTGGCCGACCCCCACACACATGGTGGCCAGGCCGCGCTGTGCGCCTTCGCGCTCCATCCGGCCCAGCAGGGTCACCACCAGACGGGAGCCGCTGGAACCGAGCGGGTGCCCCAAAGCGATGGCACCGCCGTCGTTGTTCACGATGCCCTGGTCCAGCTTCAGGTCACGCAGCACCGCGAGCGACTGGGTGGCGAACGCTTCGTTGAGCTCCACCGCGCCCAGGTCATCGATGCTCCAGCCTGCGCGGTCCAGCACCTTCCGGGTGGCGGGCACCGGGCCGATGCCCATGATTTCAGGGGCGACGCCGGCCGAGGCGCCGTCGACAATGCGGGCGCGGGGTGTGAGGCCGAACCTGTTGACCGCGGCCTCGGACGCAATCACGATCGCCGAGGCGCCGTCGTTGAGCGAACTGGAGTTGCCCGCGGTGACCACGCCGTCCGGCTTGATGATGGGCCGGAGTCCGGCAAGAACCTCCAGCGTGGTCCCGGGCCGGGGTCCCTCATCGGTGTCGACGACGGTGTCGCCCTTCCGTCCCTTGACCGTCACCGGGACGATTTCCTCCTTGAGCCGGCCCGCCTCGATGGCTGCGATGGCGCGCTCGTGCGACTGGACCGCGAACGCGTCGGCGTCCTCGCGGGAAATGCCGTACACGTCGGCCACTTCCTCGGCGGTCTGCGGCATGGAGTAGGTCATCTTGCCGCCGCGACTGAGGTCGCCCTTGGCGAAACGCTGGTTGACGAAGCGCCAGCCGATGGAGGTATCGAAAATTTCGCCCGGCTTGGCGAAGGCCTTGGCCGGCTTCTCCTGGACCCACGGGGCCCGGCTCATCGATTCCACGCCGCCGGCGATGACGATGTCTGCCGCGCCGGCCTTGATCATGTGCGAGGCCTGGATGATGGCGCTCAGGCCGGAGGCACACAGGCGGTTGACCGTGATGCCGGGAACCTGGTCGGCGTAGCCGGCCAGCAGCCAAGCCATCCGGGCCACGTTGCGGTTTTCCTCACCCGCGCCGTTGGCGTTGCCGAGAATGACTTCCTCGACCGCATCCGGATCGATGCCGGCCCGGTTGACGGCCTCCTTGACGACCAGCGCCGCCAGATCGTCGGGACGGACTGCGGACAGTGCGCCTCCGTAGCGGCCAACCGGGGTCCGCGCCCCGCCAATCAGGAATGCCTCAGCCATAGAAATAATCCCTCGCTTGATCGATCAACGATGACGGTGAGCGGCCGCTCCGGCTGCCTGACAGCAAAAATTACCGACCGACCGTTCTATAAAGAATCCCACGCCGCTCTGGGCCGGTCAACTGGTGTGACGGCCAGGGGCGAAGTTACAGCTGCACGGCGGCAGAGCCCGGCAGCTAAACCAGGCGGCCATACTCTTCCACCAGCTCCTCGATGGGCCGGCCGGGCGCCAGGCCGACGGGGTTGCCATCTAGCAACGCCCCCAACTGCTCAAAGCACTGATGCCAGCCGGCGGCCACCCTCGCCGCCCACGCGGGGTCTTGCAGTGAATTCGCCAGGGACAGCGTGCCGCCTCCCCGTTCCGCCGACTCCACCGTCCATCGCAGGACTTCTTGGTCCCAGCTAAACGCCAGGGTCCGCCCCGGCACCACCTCCAGCACCTGGCCGGCATCCGGGTCTTCGCCGGGAAACAGGAACTGGATGGTGCCGCCGATCCTGAGGTCCAGCCTGACACCGCAGGGGAACCAGGCCGAAAGCTCGTCGTCCTCGGTGAGCGCGCGCCACAGCCGGTTGGCGCCGTGGTCGAATTGTTGGCGGATCAGCAGTACCGGCTGCCCGGGTCCGCTGCGGTCCACGCTAACCTGGGGGTCAATGCCGCCGGACATGGTCTCCTCCTGATCCAGCATCACGCTGCGGCTTGGTCCCGGCCCTCGGCCTTGGCCGCGATCTCTTCCAGATCCCTGGCCATCTGCTTGCGCGTGATACCCATTGCGAGCTTCCCGAACAGCGCCAGCATCACCTTGGCGAAAGCGCCGGGGCTCTCCATCTCGGCGCCGAAGAACATGCTGAGCCGGGTGCCGTCGCCTGCCGGCGCGAGTGTGAACCGGGTGGTGTAGGCGGCGCCGTTCGACTTCGCCTTGACCGTGGTGGAGGTCGGCGCATCCATGTCCGCCACCCACATCTCCTCGGTGGCTTCCTTGCCCATCATCTTCCGGGTCTCACGCCACCGGTAGCCCTCGGCGTAGTCGCCGGGCGTCAGGATCTCCACGCGGGATATGGAGCTCAGTGTCCGGGCGGAACCAGGGATGTCGGTGAGGACGCGCCAGACGGCTTCGGCCGGCGCGTTGACGTGCTGGACTAGTTCAAGGTGATGGCCCACTGTGGCTCTTTCGGCAGGAGACGTTGGTCTGCCAACAGCCTAGTGGAGAGCCTGTGGGTCTTAGAGCAGCCGCGAGTCAAGGGTGGCGGACCGGCGGCGCGGAAGCGGCCCATCATGCGACGGCTGGCCGACTGAGGACCCTTGCTGTCCGCGTCCCCCTACCGCCTGCGAGCCGGAGCCTTTACGCTCTACGCCATGACGTACAACATCCAGATGGCGGTTGATTGCAAGGACGCGCACGCCCAGGCCGATTGGTGGGCGGAAACGCTGGGTTGGGCGGTGGAACCCACAGACCAGGACTTCATCACCAGCATGATCGAGCAAGGGTTCGCCACCGACGCCGACACGATCGTCCACAACAACGTTCGCGTGTGGAAAGACGGAGCGGCAATCTGCCCCCCGGATCAGGTAGAGAGCAAAGCGAGGCAGCGGATCCTCTTCCAGCCGGTTCCGGAGTCCAAGTCGGTCAAGAACCGGATCCACTGGGACGTCCGTTTGGCCGGGGAAGACAAGGACGAGGTCCGGGCACGGCTGGAAGCCCGTGGTGCCACCTTCTTGTACTCGGAGTCGCAGGGCCCGCACGGCTGGCACACGATGGCCGACCCGGAAGGCAACGAGTTCTGCATCTCCTAGAGGCTGCGGGCCAGCGAGAGGCCCCAGAGGTAAATCCCCCGGGGCCCCGCGCGGCGACAAACACGTAGCGATCAGTGGCGCTTGCCGCCCCTCACATCATCTTCGGCCTCGACCTCTTCCTTGCGCACGTCCGTGGAAACGGTCTCCTGGTCGGTGACGGTATCTTTATCGAGCCGGACGCGTTCAACCGGGACAGTTTCCTTGTCCACCACCGGCTTTTCCGCGTGCAGGGTCACTTCGTGCTCAGCCTCGCTGAGCTCTGGACCGGAGAGCGCCTCGCCACGGTTGGCGTCAGTAATCGGTTCCCGCTCAAGGCGCACCTCTTCACGCTGAATGGGGACCGTGCGGGTGACATTCTCGGTGACGACGTACTTGCGCAGCCTGGCCTTTCCGACTTCCTGGGATTCGGTGCCCACCCGCACCCGCTCCTCCGAACGGGTCATAGCGTCGTCGGCCCCTGCCCGGGAGGTGTCATAGTCCGTTCCGTGCCTGCCGGCGGTTTCGTCCGTTCCGTGCCTGCCGGCGGTTTCGCGGGAGGTGTCCCTGTCCGCAATGCCGGTGGTACCAACGGTGCCAGTGGTCCCGGCGGTTCCGGTGGTCCCGGCCGTTCCGGTGCGGGTAGTGCCGCCGTCTCCGCTGTAGCCTGCATTGCCTGCATTGCCTGCATTGCCTGCATTGCCTGCATTGCCTGCGGCCAAGCCGTAGTGACGGTAGAGGCGATCCTCCTCTGACTCGTCCAGATGTCCCTCCGGGTCCACGCGCGGGGCGTCCTTGATTTGGTCCTTGGTGTAGGGCACGCGGAGGTCCCCGCCCTCGGTGGTGGCATTGTCAAGCGGGACGAAGCTTTCGGACATGCCGAACAGGCCGGTCTTGACCGTTGCCCAACTCGGCTCATCGGTCCGGTCGTCGAGGTAGAGTTCCCCGAGCGATCCGATCTTGCTTCCTTCGGAATCGATCACATTGGCGCTGCTGCCGACCAGACGGTCGATTTTATCCTTGGCGATCATTTCATCTCCTTATTGGTTCCACCTGCCACGGCTTGACCGGGGCGCGGACGCTCCGCCGGCACGGGTGTGCTGCCGGGCGCGATGATGGTTTTGGATGCTTCTGCCGTCCCCCGCTCGAACGGGTAGAGGCGGTCAGATCGGTAGGCCGTCGGGCTGGGTTCACATTCCCCCAGCGGGTTCAGCCCCCGAGCTGTCAGGAGGGCCGGAAGGCCGTTTTACGCCGACCCCTGGTTCTGTTCCACTGTTGGCCGGAAGGTTGCTTACACTGTAAGCAAAGCATGCTTAGCATTCACCTGCAACCCCTGTCGGCCAAAAATTATCGTGCTGAAACCACCTCCAGCCGACGGTCTACGCTGTGCTGTCTTGCCAGACCTCGCCCGCTGCCTTGGCGTGGTGTGGTGGGCGTCTGGGGCGGCACCGCCGAACTGAAATCACCGC
The DNA here is from genome assembly GCF_022637435.1 of Arthrobacter sulfonylureivorans. Lineage (NCBI taxonomy): Bacteria > Bacillati > Actinomycetota > Actinomycetes > Micrococcales > Micrococcaceae > Arthrobacter > Arthrobacter sulfonylureivorans. The sequence continues at coordinate 902,570 of NZ_CP093326.1, read as the reverse complement.
CGGATTCCCGGGCATGGGACCCGCAAAAGATCCTCGCAACCGCAACGATAAACTCGAAGGGTGACTTCCGAGACCCCTACCCCAGCCAGCACCACCTCCGCCAGCAGCACCGGCCAGGCGCAGCCTGACCTTCCGGAGAAGGTTTCCGACCTCTTCGACCCCCAGCGCTGGCGCGTCGTGGAAGGCTTCGACTTCCAAGACATGACCTACCACCGCCAGGTGGAGCGCGACGCCGACGGCACCGTGGTCCGCGACCTGCCCGCCGTTCGCATCGCGTTCAACCGGCCAGAGGTGCGCAACGCGTTCCGCCCCGGCACTGTCGACGAGCTCTACCGGGCGATGGACCATGCACGGATGACACCGGACGTCGCCACCGTGCTGCTGACCGGCAACGGCCCCTCCGCCAAGGACGGCGGCCACTCGTTCTGCTCCGGCGGCGACCAGCGCATCCGCGGCCGCGACGGGTATCGCTACCCGGTAGAAAACGCCGCCGGGGAATCCGCAGAATTTATCGATCCGGCCCGCGCCGGCCGGCTGCACATTCTGGAAGTCCAGCGGCTGATGCGCACCATGCCCAAGGTGGTCATCGCCGTCGTCAACGGCTGGGCAGCCGGCGGCGGCCACTCGCTGCACGTGGTCTCCGACCTGACCATCGCCTCCCGACAGCACGGCAAATTCAAGCAGACCGATGCCACCGTGGGCAGCTTCGACGCGGGCTACGGCTCCGCCTTGCTGGCCCGGCAGATCGGCCAGAAGGCGGCGCGGGAGATTTTCTTCCTGGCCCGCGAATACTCCGCGGAGGACATGGTCCGCATGGGTGCGGTCAACGAGGCGGTCGACCATGAGCGTCTCGAAGAGGTGGCGCTGGAGTACGCCGCGGACATCGCGCGGCAATCGCCGCAGGCCATCCGGATGCTCAAGTTCGCCTTCAACCTGGCCGACGACGGGCTGGCCGGCCAGCAGGTCTTCGCCGGTGAAGCCACCCGACTGGCGTATATGACGGACGAGGCCGTCGAAGGCAAGGAGGCGTTCCTGGCCAAGCGCGACCCGGACTGGTCTTCGTTCCCCTACTACTTCTAAGGCGGCCGGGATGGACATCGATCCGGCCCTGTCCGCGCTGACGGCAGCGCTGGGCGGCGAGGGCCCCGCCGTCGAAATCGCGGCCGATGGTACCCCGCTGCCGGTGACTTCCCCCGGGCTGGCGCCGGATACCGCCGCGATTGTCCGGACCTCGGGTTCCACCGGCACACCCAAGGCCACCATGCTGGGGATCGACGCGCTGGCCGCGTCGTCAATGGGCACTGCGCTGCGGCTGGGCGGCGAGGGGCAGTGGCTGCTGACGCTGGCACCAAACTACGTCGCCGGCCTGCAGGTGCTGGTCCGATCGCTCTACGCCGGCACCCGGCCTTGGGCCATGGACATGTCCCACGGTTTCACCGCACAGGCCTTCACCGACGCCGCCTCCGCGCTGACCGACCGGTTCCGCATCACCTCGCTGGTGCCTACTCAACTGCATCGGCTGCTCACCGCCTCGGCGCCGGACACGGTCAAGGCGCTGCGCCGCTTCGACGCGATCCTGCTGGGCGGGGCCCGGATGCCGGCGGCGCTGCGGACGGAAGCGGCCAAGCATTCCCTGAAGATCGTGCGCACCTACGGGATGAGCGAGACCTGCGGCGGCTGCGTGTACGACGGCGTGCCGCTTCAGGGCGTCAGGCTGCAGCTCCAGGAGGGCCGGGTGCTGATCGGCGGCGACGTGGTGGCCGGCGGCTACCTGGGGAATCCGGAGCTGACGGCAGCGCACTTCAGCGAGTCCGGCGGCACCCGGTGGTTCCGCACCGAAGACCTGGGTGAGGTCGACGACGCCGGTACGCTCACCGTGAGCGGGCGCGCGGACGACGTGCTGATCACCGGCGGCGTCAAGGTATCTGCGGCTGCCGTGGCCGAGGCAATTGAAGGGCTCCCGGAGGTGCGGACGGCATTGGTGGCCGGAATCGCGGATCCGGAGTGGGGCACCAAGGTGTGCGCCGCCGTCGTCGGTTCCGCCACCGTGGATCAGATCCGGGCGCGCGTCCGCGCGGCCTTGGGGAGCCCGGCCGTCCCGCGCCACGTTGTGCACCTGGACGCGCTGCCGCTGCTGTCCAACGGGAAACCGGACCGCTTGGCCGTGGCCGATATGCTGCGCCGGTCAGCGGCGGAGGCCGTGCCGCACGGCGACGGGCAGCGTGGCACGGAACCGCCGCAACCGTGACATCCGGCACTCCTGCTCCGCCAGCTGCACGGCCCACCGGCCCCCATGGGCGAGAATAGAACCTTGCTGCGGATGCCCGCAGCCCATGATGTACAAGTCCCCCACAGGTAAGGATCTTCCACAGTGGCTACAGCCGGGCAATGGCTCGAAGGGGCGCGGCCCCGAACGCTTCCGATGTCGATCGCGCCGGTGATCATCGGCAGCGCGGCCGCCTACGAACTGGGTTCCTTCCAGCCGCTGCTTGCCGTACTGGCCGCGCTGGTCGCGACCCTGTTCCAGGTGGGGGTGAACTACGCGAACGACTATTCGGACGGGGTCCGCGGCACCGACGACGTGCGCGTCGGCCCATTGCGGCTGACCGGCTCCGGGCTGGCCACGCCGCAAGCTGTCAAGGCTGCCGCGTTCGGCAGCTTCGGGCTGGCCATGGTGGCCGGGCTTGCGCTGATCATCCTGTCCCAGACCTGGCCGCTGCTGCTGGTGGGCGTGGGCTGCGTGATCGCGGCCTGGGGATATACCGGCGGCAACAACCCTTACGGCTACCGTGGGCTGGGCGAAGTCTACGTGTTCCTGTTCTTCGGCATCGTCGCCACCATGGGAACCACCTACACCCAGGCCCTGCAGGTCAGCTGGCAGTCCTTCATCGGCGCGGTCGGTACCGGGTTGATTGCCACGGCCTTGCTGATGGCCAACAACGTCCGCGACATCCCCACTGACCGCGAGGTGGGGAAAATGACGCTGGCGGTCCGCATGGGCGACGAAGCTGCGCGCATCAGCTACGTCATGATGCTGGCGGTAGCCATCCTGCTGCCGCTGCTTCTGGTCTACGACTACCCGTGGATCCTGCTGGTCCTGCTGCTGGTCCCGGCCTGCCTCACGCCGAGCTGGCTGATGCTCAAGGGCAAAAAGCGCGAGAGCCTGATTCCGGTGCTGAAGCAGACCGGGCTAATCAACCTGGGGTTCGCCGTGGCCTTCGGCCTGGGCCTGGTGCTCAGCGAGATCATGTAGGCAGCTGCCGCGGGCGCACGCCCGCGGTCAACGCCGCGAGCCGGAACCGGACCGGCTGCCGGTACGGGTCAGCGCGGCTGGTCCTCGGGCCGGGGTTCGTTCGGCTGATGTTGTGCCGGTTGCTGCGGTGCCGGCTTGGGCTTGCGGTCGGAATCCACCCGCAACTCGCCGTGCTGTTCGACCGCGGAGTCCTCGGCCAAGGCATCGGAGATCTCCGTGGAGGTCCGCGGTGCCGTCACGCCCTTATTGAAACGGCTGGCGAGTGCCCTCCCGGCTTCGTCCCTCATCTTGCGGAAGAACAGGTAGGTAATGCACCAGCCCATGACCGCGGCCGCTAAGGCGGAGTAGACGATGCCCAGCCTCAGGAACAGGCAAATAACAAAGATGACGGCCATGATGCCGAGCCGCAGGGCGCTGAATTTCCAAAAAGCCACGCCTCAAGTTTACGCTGCCCGCGAGATCACCCGGACAGTCCAAGGTTTCCGCAGTCCGCAGCGCAGCGCTCACCTACAATTAAGTCATGGTCCGTCTCTATGTCCTGCTCGCGGTACTGGCTCTATCGGTGGTGATCTATGCCCTGATCGAGTGCATCCGGTCCAGGTCCCATGAGGTGCGCAGTATCTCCAAACCGGGATGGATCCTCACCATCATCTTGGTCCCGCTGATCGGGGCCCTGATGTGGTTCATGTGGGGCCGCCCGCGCGCGGCGGGCCGGCAAACCCAGCAAGCGCCCCGCCCGGCGGCTCCGGACGATGACATTGCCTTCCTGCGCACGCTCGATGCCAAGCGCCGCGCCAAACAGCGCGAAGAGGAATTGCACCGGCGTGAGCAGGAGCTGAAGAAAACCGAGGACCCGCAGCACGGGAACAAGGACAAGCCCGCCACCCATGACGGCCGGCACTTGAGCGAAGACGACCCGGACAACGGTCCGCACTAATCAGGCTCTTCGCGGTTCGTGCTGAATTGACCTGCTGAAAGGTGTTCACGCTGCGACTCTCGCGGCGCAGGTGGGCAGCGCTCAGTTCGGTCGGTCAACGGCGCACCCGATAGCGCAGGTGAAGCACCCGGTTGCCCTGAATCACCACGTCAGGATCCTCCAACAGGTGCTGCGCCTGGACCGAACCGAAGTAGCGCTTGCCGGACCCGAACACAACGGGTACGACGTCCATGCGCACCTCGTCGATCAGGCCCGCGGCAAGCACCTGGCTACCGACGTCGCCAGCAGCGACCTCGACCAGGCGGTCACCCGCAAGCTCCTGCGCCTTGGCCACGGCTGCCTCGACGCCGTCGACGAAGTGAAACGGCGCCTCGGGGTCCCAGCCCTCAGGCTCCGGCCGGTGCGTCACGACGACCACGTGGTCGACCCCGCCCGGAGGCTTCCCGTCCCAACCATCCGTCATGTCGAAGACGTGGCGGCCCACGACGGTCGCCCCGATCTGGTCCCAGTACGGCCGGGTGTAATCGTAGGACGTCTGCGACACCTTCAACTCACCGCTCTCGTCCAACGGCACGTCGCCGCTGGTCAACCAGTCGAACAGGGGTCCGGGTTGGTCGTTCTCGTCCGCGATGAAGCCGTCCACCGACACCGAGCTATACATGACCACCTGGCCCATGGGACTCTCCTTTGCTTTGGGGTGTCCCCAGATTAGCGTCGAAGAGCGGCTCATCGCCGCTGATGCCCCCCGGTTTTCGAAGAAGGCCCGCAGCTCTGAGTAAATCCAGAGCTGCGGGCCTTCTTTCCTTACGGAGACGGGAACGGTTTCCTTCGGCGAGGCCCGCCCCGGTTGTGTTCTAGACTCCGGCGTAGCTGTGCAGGCCGGCGAAGAAGACGTTGACAATCGTGAAGTTGAAGACCACGCAGAGGTAGCCCACGATCGACAGCCAGGCCGCGCGGGTGCCGGTCCAGCCACGGGTGGCGCGCGCGTGCAGGTAGCCGGCGTAGACCACCCAGATCACGAACGTCCAGACTTCCTTGGTATCCCAGCCCCAGTAACGACCCCAGGCCTCTTCGGCCCAGATGGCGCCGAGCACCAAGGTGAAGGTCCACAAAACAAACGAGACCGCGTTGATCCGGTAGGCGGCGTTCTCCAGCGTCAGTGCGGAGGGGACCAGCCGCATGAAGCCCAGCTTGTCCGCCTTGCCGGCGCGGCCGCGGGCCTCGCGGTTACCCTGGATCAGCTGCAGCACGGACATGGCGAAGGTCAGCGTGAACAGCGCGGACGCCAGCACCGCCACCGAGACGTGGATGATGATCCAGTAGCTCTGCAGAGCGGGAATCAGGTGGGCCACCGGCGTCGGGAATCCAATGGTGGCAGCGATCAGCATGATCACCACAAGGCCGATAACGAACGAGCCGAGGAACCGCAAATCCTTCCGGGTCAGGGCAATCAGGTAGACCACCGCCACCATCAGCGCGCCCGTGGTGCAAAATTCGTACATGTTGCCCCACGGCACCCGGTGCGCGGCCATCCCCCGGGTCACCACGCCAGCGGCCAGGATGACGGTTGCCAGCACGGTGAGGGCCACACCGATTCGCGCGGCGGCGCGGCGTTCCTTGCCGTAGTTCATCGAGTCCGGGGCCATTTCGACCGCGTGCGCCTGATTGCCTGTGCCGCCACCGCTGCCGCCTGCGGCGGACCCTGACGTGGCTCCGGCCGCGCCGACCAGCACTGCCGAGTCCGCCGTGGCGTGCTCGGCGGCCAGGCGGTCTTCGACCGCCTGGATGGTCTTGCTGGATTTCGCCAAATCCCAGCAGAAGGCAATGAAGGCGACGGTGAACGCCATCGCACCGAGCAAGATAAACAGCTCGCTGTACTGGGCCAATGTTTGGTCAATCGTGCGCATGGAAAGAGGTGTCCTTAGGAGTTGTCAACGCCGGCGGCGCTCTTGCTATTGTGCGCCTGTGGGCCGGGATCCGTCAGCCATTGGTCGCGGAGAAGTTTACTGATGGTCGCAGCTTCGGGGGCCAGCCGGTGGTCTTCGCCGCGGGCCAGCAAGCCCCACTCCACCATCGTGCGTCCATCTTCGTGGGTGCCGGCGCGCACCCAGACGCGGCGCCGCCCGATGAACAACGACGCGCCCAAGCCGGCCATCGCCAGCGAGGAGAAGACGAGTGCCCCAAGCTTGCCCGGGTCGTGGTGGATGTCCAGCGCGGCGTAGCGCACCAATCCGTCAAAGGTGATGCTGCCCATTCCGTTGGGCAGTTCCTTCGTCTCGTACGCGGCGAGCTCGATGCCGCCGCTGTCCTGGTTGCGGTCGTTGAGCACCGTGAGGCTGCTGGTGTCCAGGACAAAGACGTTCTTCGGATCACCGTTGTCCAGGCCCAGATCGCCGTAGTAGGAGTTCAAGTACAGCCGCGGGTTTATCGGGTCCGGGTCGCTGCCGTAGGCCACGCCGTCGTCGCCTTCCATCGCAGTCGGCAGGAAGAAGCCCACGAAGCCGAGCTGCTCCGGCTTGGCGTCCGGCACCTTGATCACCATCGTGGAGGTGTAGGCGCCGTCGTTGGGAATGGCGACGACGGGGCCCTGGTGGGCGATGTTGCCGTCGCCGTCCCGGATGGTGACAACGGGCGCGTATCCGTTGCCCATCAGGTAGACGTTGCTGCCGCCGATGGTCAGCGGGTGGTTGACCTTCAGGACCTGCTGCTCGGCGGGTGCCCCCGGCTCATCGCGCACGGACATGGTGGCGGTGAAGTCCAGTGGCTGCCCGTAGTGGGTGGTCGATTCGCGGTCGAACACCACCTCGAACTTATCCAGGGTCAGGGAAAACGGGTCCAGCCGGTCCTCGGTGAAGCCGGTTCCCGGGTTGAAACTGTCGTAGCCGATCAGCGAATTCACGAACGTTTCGCCCTCGACCAGGACCCGCTGGCCGGTGTAACCGAACTGGCCGCCGACCGCCACGGAGACCAGCACGCCGATCAGCGAGGTGTGGAAGATCAGGTTCCCGATTTCCTTGGCGAAGCCGCGTTCGGCGCCGACGGAGGGCCGGTCGGTGTCCGCGTCGCGCACGTTCACCCGGTAGCCGCGGCGCTTCAGCAGCCGGGCGGCCTCTTCGACCGCCGAGCGTGCGGAGACGCCGGCTTCGGCCGGAACAGCCATGGAACCATACTCGGGCAGCCGGGACAGCCGGCGCGGCGTCCGGGGCGGCTGCGACCGCATGGCCTTGTAGTGCTGGATGGCGCGCGGGATGACGCAGCCAATCAGCGACAGGAACAGCAGCAGGTAAATCGCGGAGAACCACACCGAGGAGTACACATCGAAGAGCTGGAAGCGGTCCAGCCACGGTCCGACCTCCGGATTGTCCGTGAGGTACTGGGTCACCACGGCGGGGCTGGCCGGGCGCTGCGGGAACAGCGAGCCCGGGACCGCGGCAACCGCCAACAGCAGCAGCAGGAACAGCGCGGTCCGCATGCTGGTCAGCTGGGTCCACGCCCAGCGCAGCATGCCCAGAAAGCCCAGTGCGGGAACGGCGACGTCGTCCCGCTTGCGGCTGGGCTTGCGGTCGGTGCCGGCACGGCCCTTGCCGCCGCCGGTGCCCGGTCCGCCCGGTGCGGGTGCACCGGCGTCGTCATGGCGCTGAGCGCCGTCGGGGGTCTGACTCATCAGATCGGGAGCCTCACTTCATTTGCAAACCAATCCTGCAATTGCGTCACCCAGTCCCCCCAGAGCCCGGTGGCCATCAGCAGGCCCAAAACTACCAACATGGCTCCGCCCGCCCGCTGCAGGAACAGCCGGTGCTTGCGGAAGAACGCCATGGCGCCCATCCCCCGCCGCACACCGAGCGCGATCAGCAGGAACGGGATGCCCAGGCCCAGGCAGTACACGAAGGCCAGGAAGGCGCCCTTGGCCGCGTCCGCGCCGCCGGAGTACGCCAGCGCCTGGACCGCGGAGAAGGTGGGGCCGATGCACGGCGCCCAGCCCAGCCCGAACGTCATGCCGAGCACCGGGGCACCCCACAGCCCCGCGGGCGGGCGGGAGTGGATTTTGCGGTCCCGCTGGAAGAAGGACAGGCCGCCCATGAAGATGATGCCCATGACCACGACGACGACGCCGAGCAGCTGGGTGATCCAGTCGGCATCGCTGCCCTTAAGCCAGGCGCCCAACTGGCCGAAGACCGCCCCGATGAACACGAAGACGATGGAAAAGCCGAGCACGAACAGGCCAATGCCGGCGAACATCCGTCCGCGTTGCTGGCGTTCCAGGTCCACACCGGTCAGGCCGGTGACATAGCCCATGTAGCCGGGCACCAGCGGCAGTACACACGGGGACAGGAAGGAGACCAGCCCGGCCAGCATGGCCACGGGGATGGCCAGCAGCACGGAGCCGTTCAGCACCGTGTCGCCGAAGGCGCCCCCCAAGGTCATCGGCAGCGAGGCCGTCGCCCACCCCACGGCTACGCGGCCACTGCGTCTTTGATCAGGGCCTTGAGCGTGCCCTTGTCCGCCACGCCCAGGATCCGGGCGGCGACTCGGCCGTCCTTGTCCAGCACCAGCGTGGTGGGGACAGCCTGCGGCGGCACGTAGGACGTCATGGCCAGCAGGATGCCGCCGTCCTTGTCCATGAAACTGGGATAAGTGATGCCGAAGTTGCGCTCGAAGGCCTCGGCGGTGGGCCGCTCGTCCCGAATGTTGACGCCGTAGAACTGAGCGCCGTCGGCGAACTCCTCGCTGAGGGCCTGCAGGTCCGGGGCTTCCAGCCTGCAGGGCGCACAGGAGGCGTACCAGAAGTTCAGCACCGTGACCTGGCCGGCCCAGTCGGCGGCATCGACGGGCGTGCCGTCGAAGAGCTTGGCGGTCAGCTGCACCGGTTCGCCGCGGGATCCGGGCGCGTACTCAGTCACCGACCCGTCGCCGGCGATGTAGTTCTTGTTGTCTCCGGCGTTGGCCTGCTGGGCCAGCGGGTCCTCGACGGAACAGGCAGCCAGCGACAGGGCACCAAACAGCCCCGCACCGACTTTGAACACGGTACGGCGGTTGAACGAACGGGGATTATCGGCAGTCACAGTCACACTCTTCTTCGTGGGGTTGAGGGCATCCCACTTCTACAACGCGTAGTAATTCTATTATGCTCCCGGCAAGTTCGCCGCACCGGGCAGCAAGTCGGCGCAGGGCTCGGCATAACGGACCGCGCTCAGGCGCCCGTCGTCGAATTCAAGGGAGGTCACCGACGCCAGCGTGCACTGCCGGCGGCGGGGATCATGCCAGAGCGGCTTACCCTCGCTGGCCAACCTGGTGACCCAGATGGGCAGCTGGTGGCTGACCAGGACCGCTTCGGCCCCCGGGCCGCCGCGTTCGACTGCCTGGCGCCGGGCGTCAATGATGGCATCACGCATCCGGGCGACCTGCGCCGCATACGGCTCCCCCCAGGACGGCCGGAACGGATTGTAGAGGCGCCGCCAGTACCGCGGCTCGCGCAGGTGGGAGCGGATGTCGCTGAGGCCCTCGAAGTGGTTTTCGGCTTCGATGATCCGCTCGTCGGTGACAATCTCGAGGCCGAGCGCCTCCGCGGTCGGTCCGGCGGTCTCCTGCGCCCGGGTCAACGGCGAGGCGACCAGATAACTGATCGTGGCGCCGTCTTTCCCGCGCTCGGAAAAGTAGTCTGCAGCGCGCCGGGCCATTTCCTGCCCCAGCTCAGACAGTCGGAAGCTCGGCAGCCTGCCATAAAGCACACGGTCGGGGTTGTGGACCTCGCCGTGGCGGAGCAGATGGACAATGGCTTCGGGCATGGGTACAAGTGTCTCAAACTGGGCGTGTTTGCCCAAAAGCCCCCCTCGCCCGCCGGTCCGGGTGGTTCCGTGGCCGGAGGGCCACAAAATCATCCTTCCGGGCGACCGACACGGCGCTGACCTGCATTGTAGTGTGGCAGTAACAGCTGCCAAGAGCCTCCGCGGCCGGCAGACCCGGCCCGAGTGGATGAGATGAAAAGGATCCGGCCATGAGCACCCCCCAGAACGAACCGAACACACCCGGTGACGGGGAAGGCCGGCCCAGCGGCCAGCAACAGCCTCAATACGGACAGAATTTGCCGCAGTACGGGCAGAATGCCCCGCAGTATGGCCAAAACGCACCGCAGCCCGACTCCGCCCAGCCGCAGTACGGGCAGAACGCCCCGCAGTACGGCCAGGGCCAGCCGCAGTACGGGCAGAACGCCCCGCAGTACGGCCAGCAGCCCTATGGACAGGGCCAGCAGGGCCAGTCTCCGTACGGCCAGCAATACGGGCAGCAGCCGTACGGCTACCAGAACGCTGTGCCCGGTCAGTACGGTTACCCGAGCGGCCAGCCGCAGACTGGTGCCAAGCCGACCCGACCGCGTGAAGTGGTCATTGCTTTCTGGCTGATCATCGCGGCGGCGGCGATGACCGCCATCGAGATGCTGACAGAGCTCTCGAACCTCGATGGCACCATGGCAGCGGTGCTTCAGGATCCGTCGGTCCGTGAGGCGCTCGGTGAGCAGGGCGGTCAATTCTCCGACGCAGAGCTCTCGCAGATGATGAGCGGCACGGCGGGAGTGATCATCGTCATCACCGCGGTGATCGCCGTCGGGCTGTACCTGCTGGTGGCCTTCGGCGTGAAGGCAGGCAAGAACTGGGCCCGGATCACCGGCACCGTGTTTGCCGCGCTGTCGCTGTTTGGCCTGTTCAACATCTGGTTCGGCACCTTGTCCGTGCTGCTGGGCATCGCGGCAATCGTGCTGCTGTTCCTGCCGGCGTCGAACCAGTTCTTCAAGGCCACCAAGGCCCACAAGTTCGGCATCTACGGCCGCTAAAACAGTACGCAGCCGGCTGCACCACGTAAGGCTAGGGACGGGCGCTGGACTCGGAGTTGTTCTCTGTTTCCTGCGCCCGTTGCGCGTGGTAGGCCAGAATCTGCAGTTCGGTGGCCATGTCCACCTTGCGCAGCTGCACGGACGCCGGCACCTGGAGCACCACCGGTGCGAAGCTGAGGATGCTCATCACGCCGGCAGCGACCAGCCGGTCGCAGAGTCCTTGGGCCACGCCGGCAGGCACGGCCATCACCGCCATATTGGCCCCGGTCTTCCGCAGCGCGGATTCCAGTTCGGTGATGGGGCTGACCTGCAGCCCTGCCACCTCCGACCCGACGACGAGCGGGTCCGCGTCGAAGAGCGCCACGACGCCGAACCCCTTGGTGCTGAAGCCGGAGTAGCCGGCCAGTGCCCTGCCCAGGTTGCCGACGCCGACGATCGCCACTTTCCACTCATGCATCAGGCCCAAGGCGGCCGAAATCTCCTGGCTGACCAGGCGCACGTCGTAGCCCACGCCGCGGGTGCCGAACGACCCCAGGTGGGACAGGTCCTTGCGCAAGGTGGGCGGGCTGACTCCGGCGGATTCGGCCAACTGCTCGGAGGATATGCGTTCCGTGCCGGCGGCCATCAGCGAATTCAGCACCCGGAGGTAGATGGTCAGGCGTGCGAGTGCAGCCGGCGGGATCTCCTGTCCGGAAGGCTTGGCCGCCTCGGTATCCGTCAGGTGGGTCACTGTTCTCGCTCCGATGCCTGCTGCGGGCTCCGTCCCGGCTGTCTCCAGCCGTTCCGGATCCTGGCTGCCCCGGCGGTTGTCCTACCGAAGGCTGGTGTTCCCCTTAGATTAAGCTCCGCCGCGCCGGTCTCCAATTCCGATGACGCGGGAGCGGTCGCCCTATTGCGTGAGCAGGCGGCGCAAACGCTCCGGATCAATGTGCCAGAAGTCCCGCTGCACGCCGTCGATCATGACCACCGGGATCTCTTCGGCAAAGCGGCGCTCAAGCTCCGGGTCTTCGAGGATGTTTTTTTCCTCCCAGGGCACACCGAGTTCCCCCGCAACACGCTCCACCGTCTCCCGCGCAGCCTGGCACAGATGGCAGCCGGGTTTAGTCAGCAGCACCAATTCGTGGCTGCGGTCCTCGGATCCGTTCATGCCTTCCACGGTAGCCGTCGGCGGCGGTGAACAGGGAATCCCCGGCGCCTCGTTAGACTCGAAGTATGTCCAAGTCCGCCGCCGGCCATGCACAGCGAGCCTCGGTCTCCGCCGACCCGGGGACGGAGGCGGCCTTTTTCGACGTCGACAACACGCTCATGCGCGGCGCCAGCTTGTTCCACGTGGCCCGCAAGATGTACCAGCGGGGCGCCTTCCGGATGCGTGACGCCGCCAGCTTCGGTTTCAAGCAGGCACGCTTCCTGATGCGCGGGGAAAACCTGAAGGACATCCAGTCCATCCGTGACACGGGATTGGCCCTGGCCACCGGCCTGTTGAGCGAGGACGTCAAGCAGTTGGGCGACGAAGTCTACGACGAAGTGATCGCCTCCAAGATCTGGCCCGGCACCCGGGCGCTGGCGGACCAGCACCTGCGCGTGGGCCGGAAGGTCTGGCTGGTCACGGCCACACCGGTGGAGGTGGCCGCAGTGATCGCGGACCGGCTGGGCCTGACCGGCGCCTTGGGTACGGTCGGCGAAGTCGAGAACGGGGCCTACACCGGACGACTGATCGGGGACATCCTGCACGGTCCGGCCAAGGCGGTTGCGGTCGAAGAGCTGGCTGCCCGGCAGGGCCTGGACTTGGCGCGGTGCTGGGCCTACAGCGATTCGTACAACGATGTCCCGCTGCTGACCTTGGTGGGCAATCCGGTGGCCATCAATCCGGATGCCAGGCTTCGCCGGCACGCCCGCGAGAACAACTGGCCGGTCTATGACTTCCGCAGCGGACGCCGCGCGGCCACGCTCGGGCTCAAGGCCGCCACCGGCGCGGGCGCGGTCTACGGGCTCTGGCGCGGCGTGAGCAAATTCCGCCGGCCGGCTGCTTAAGCACCGGCACTCCCCCGGCCAGGCGTGGCGTTAAACGCACACGGTCCGCCAGTTTCCTGACGGACCGTGGAAGAAAAGGGAACCCGCTAACGGGTCCTACTTCTTGTTGCGGCGCTGGTGGCGGGTCTTGCGAAGCAGTTTGCGGTGCTTCTTCTTGGCCATACGCTTGCGGCGCTTCTTGATAACTGAACCCACGAGTCCCTCATTCACTGATAGTTTCCGTGCTGCCGGCGCCCGGCGGGGCACACACCAACTTACGGTTTTTCGACGATGACGTAAAACGTTCCTTAACAGGGTACAGCTTCCGCGCACCCGTCATTGACCGCCCGACGCCGCGGAGTCGGTGCCCGGGCGTCAGGCGGTGCCGGTTTCCCGGTCAATCACCGCGCCGCGCAGGTACTCCTCCACGGCAGACTCGGGCACCCGGTAGGAACGTCCGAAGCGCACAGCGGGCATCTCGCCCGAATGCACCAACCGGTAAACGGTCATCTTGGACACGCGCATGACTGCGGCCACTTCCGACACCGTCAAGAAGCGCACATTCGAGAAGTTGTTCTCGTCAGCCATTTCGCACTGTTCCTTTACTGTAAGCAACGACGACGGCGTGCCGCCTTGCCCTGCCCCAAACCCTCTTCCTAGATACTTTAGAGGCTGTTGTGGCGAAAGTGAAAGCGGCCACTGTAGCTTAAGGGTTTTATTGCTGCACGGTCTTTGTCCGCGGGGCGCCGTTTCCTCCGCGATGTCCGGCCGCTGCAGCCAGCTGCGCCAATACATCGGCCGTTACGCCCCACTCCATGCAGGCGTCGGTCACGCTCTGTCCGTAGACCAGCCCGGCCCCGTCGGCGTTTTCAGACACGTCCATTTTTTGTGCTCCGCCCACCAGGAAGCTTTCCAGCATGATGCCGGCGATGGCACTGCCGCCGGCTTCCAGCTGCGCCGCGATTTCCAGTGCCACCTCGGCCTGGCGGTGGTGGCTCTTGCCGCTGTTGGCGTGGCTGGCGTCCACGATCAGCCTCGGATTCACACCTGCTTTCGTCAGGGCATTGGACGCCGCGGCCACCTGGTCGGCGCCGTAGTTCGGGCCGCTCTTGCCGCCGCGCAGGATCAGGTGGGTGTCCGGGTTGCCGTTGGTGGCCACCAGCGCCGCACGCCCGTCGCCGTCGATGCCCAGGAACGCCTGTGCGGCGGACGCTGCCTGGCAGGCGTCGAGTGCCACCTGCAGGCCGCCGTCGGTTCCGTTCTTGAAGCCCACCGGCATGGACAAGCCGGACACCAGCTGGCGGTGGATCTGGCTCTCCGTGGTCCGCGCACCGATCGCACCCCAGCTGACCAGGTCCGCCAGGTACTGCGGGCTGATCGGTTCCAGGAACTCCGTGGCCACGGGCAGGCCCAGCTCCGCCACCTCCAGCAGGAAGGTCCGTGCCAGCCGCAGCCCGGCGGCGATGTCGTGGGAGCCGTCCAGCCGGGGGTCGTTGACCAGGCCCTTCCAGCCCACCGTGGTGCGCGGTTTCTCGAAGTAGGTGCGCATCACAATCAGCAGCTCTTCGCGGTGTTCCCGTGCCACCTGTGCCAGCCGGCGCGCATAGTCCAGGCCGGCCTCCGTATCGTGGATGGAACACGGACCAACGATCACCAGCAGCCGGTCGTCCACGCCGTCCATGACCGCACGGATTTCCTCCCGGCCCCGGGCCACGACGGCAGCGGCTTCAGCGGTCAGCGGCTGCTCCCCCATAAGCTCTACCGGCGTCGGCAGCGGGCTGAAGCTGCTCACCCGCAGGTTGTTGGTGCCGCGGGGTGTGGTGTGTCCGCCGGCCAGGTCGACCGTGCCCAGCGCCGTCGCGTTGGACTGCGCGGCTGATTCCAAGAGGTGGTTGGCAGCTGCATTCATGGTGGGTGTCCCGTCTGTTGGTGGCGGGACCTCGGATCCAGAACCCGCCGGAGAAATGGCGAAGGGCAGAGAATCATCTCTGCCCTGTTGGCTCTGAAGGTTAGTATGCGTACGCGCTAAGCGGTTACGTCAGGCCCCTCCAGAGCCAACGCAAAATACGCATACCAACGAGTCGTCATACCGGCACTCTACGCCGGACCTGTCGGAGCCGGAAATCCGGCCGTCGCGAGATGACCGATTATGACGACGGCGGCTCGGCCTCCCGCGGGCCGCTGAACCCGTTCGCTGCCCTGGCTGGAAAGATGCTGCCTAGGCCAACCCCGCCAGGACATCGATGCCGAAGACCGGTTCCCGGTCCAGCGGTTGGATGTCGGTGATGCCGTGCGGCTCCAGCGCCGCAGCTACCGACCGCTGGAAGCGCCGGACGTGGACGCCCAGGCCCCCGCCCAGGACCACCGGACCGGCGAAGCCGAGCCGATCTGCCACCAGGCGGATCTGGCCGGCAAGGTCGGCCGCGGCCCGGTCAACCATCGCTTGAGCAGGCACCTCACCGTCTTCGGCGGCGGCCACCACTACCCGGGACTTGCCCGCCCAGAACCGCCGGTCGGTTTGCGGCGAGTGGAACAGTGCTATCAGGTCCACGGGTTTCCGCAGTCCGCAGTCAGCCAGCAGCAGCGCCGACAGCCTGTCCGGCGGGAGGCCGGCGTCCAGCCGGGAGAGCGCATGCCGGACGGCTTCGCGGCCCAGCCAGTAACCGCTGCCTTCGTCCCCCAGCAGGTGCCCCCAGCCGCCGGCGCGGGCTTCCTCGCCGGCGACGTTGATGCCCCACACGGATGTGCCGGTGCCGGCAACCACGCCGATTCCCGTGCTCCGGTGTCCGGCGGCCAGCACCAGCCGGGTGTCGTGGACAACATGGATGTCCGCCCCGGGAGCCAGCGGGGCAATCAGCGCACGCAGCGCATCGGCGTCGCCGTCGGTATCGATTCCACCGGCCCCGGCGTAGACCGCAGCGACCTGGGCTGCGCCGAGCCGGCCAAACACCTCGGACAAGGCGGCTGCGGCCTGGGCCGGGCTGGTGTTCTGGACGTTGGCGCTGCCGGCTGTCGCTTCGGCGGCCACCCGGCCGTCGTCCAGCCGGATACCGTGCGTCTTGCTGCCGCCAATATCCAGCCCGATCAGTGTCTGAACCATGGACTGAGCTTACAGTTCTGCCCCGGGACCAAGTCGACGACGGTGCCCGCCTGAGTGGCGGGCACCGTCGTCGTGATCAGGACTTTGCTGGGTCAGCGGGCTTAGATGAGCCCCTGCGCCAGCATGGCGTCTGCAACCTTTTTGAAGCCCGAGATGTTGGCGCCGGCCACATAGTTGCCGGGCATGCCGTACTTGTCGGCAGTCTCGAAGCAGCGGTCGTGGATGCCGACCATGATGTCCGTCAGGCGCTGCTCGGTGTACTCGAAGCTCCATGCGTCGCGGCTGGCGTTCTGCTGCATCTCCAGAGCGGAGGTCGCCACGCCGCCGGCATTGGCTGCCTTGCCCGGGCCGAACAGCACGTTCGCCTCCTGGAAGATGGAGGCAGCCTCGCTGGTGCAGGGCATGTTGGCGCCTTCGGCCACGGCGATCAGGCCGGATTCCACCAGCCGGCGGGCGGCCTTGTCGTCCAGCTCGTTCTGCGTCGCGCTGGGCAGCGCCACGGTGCAATCGACATCCCAGACGTTGCCCTCGGACACATAGTGAACGGACGCGCCGCGGCGATCGGCGTAGTCGGAGATGCGGCCGCGCTCAACTTCCTTGATCTGGCGCAGCAGTTCGACGTCGATGCCGGCCTCGTCCACCACGTAGCCGCCGGAATCGGAGGCCGTGACGACCTTGGCACCCAGTTCCTGGGCCTTTTCGATGGCGTTGATCGCCACGTTGCCGGAACCGGAGATCACCACGCGCTGGCCGTCGAAGCTCTGGCCCCGGGTCTTGAGCATCTCCTGGGTGAACAGCACGGCGCCGTAGCCGGTGGCTTCGGGCCGGACCAGGGATCCGCCCCAGCCGGTGCCCTTGCCGGTGAGGACGCCGGACTCGTAGCGGTTGGTGATGCGCTTGTACTGGCCGAACAGGTAGCCGATCTCGCGGGTGCCCACACCCATATCGCCGGCGGGAACGTCGGTGTATTCGCCGATGTGGCGGTACAACTCGGTCATGAAGGACTGGCAGAAGCGCATCACTTCGTTGTCGGAGCGGCCGCGCGGGTCAAAGTCGGAGCCGCCCTTGCCGCCGCCGATTGGCATGCCGGTCAGCGCGTTCTTGAAGATCTGCTCGAAGCCCAGGAACTTGACGATGCCCAGGTAGACCGACGGGTGGAAACGCAGCCCACCCTTGTACGGGCCCAGTGCGGAGTTGAACTCGACGCGGAAGCCGCGGTTGATCTGGACGTTGCCGGCGTCGTCCATCCACGGGACCCGGAAGATGATCTGGCGCTCGGGCTCGCAGATCCGCTGCAAAATCGCGGCGTCGGTGTATTCGGGGTGCCGGGCGGAGAGCGGCGCCAGAGTGTCAAAGACTTCGTTGACGGCCTGGTGGAATTCCGTTTCGCCTGGATTGCGGCGGAAGACTTCGTCGCGGACTTCAAGCAGATGGGCATCCATGGGTGCGTCCCTTCCCTAGCTGACGTATTGGGGCACTCAACTTGCTTCAGGCCCTCACAAAGAAAACCATACGGAGGCGGGAACCAAGAAACACATCTGACATATCGCCGAAGCGCCTCGTAACGCGCTGACCGGCGGCGTTACCGGCCATAGCGACCTGCGGAGGCCCAAAATTCAGGCCTTGTCCGGCCTTCAGGGGCACGGATTGTGCGGGCGGTCACGCGCGGTCGGGACAGCCTGCGGGGCTCGGAATGTGCGGGTCATCACCGTCCGGCGTCCGGCGCCGACCGTTGCCGGGCGGCGCTCAGCCGCGGCGTCGGCGCGGCAGTTTGGGCAGATGCGCAAAAAGGTCCGCGGCCTTGGTTGTTGCCTTGTTGGCGGCCTGGCCCAGCGACCGGCTGAGGTTGGCAGGAACCGGAACCTCCAGGCTCCGCCCGGATACGGCATGGCCCGGCTCCTGCGGAGCGACGACGGCGGCCGCCACCGCTGGGGCCACCGGTTCGGCCGCGGGCAGCACATCAATGCCGAAAGCGATGATCCATTCGGCTACATCCTGCAGCGGCCGGGTTTGCAGCGAGTAGTAGCGCTTCTGCCCCTGGGCGCGCATGGACACCAAGCCGGCCTCGCGCAGCACCTTCAGATGCTTGGAGACTGTCGGCTGGCTGACTTCGAGTTCTTCGACCAGTTCGCCGACCGCTTTGTCTCCGCCGCGAAGCGAGCCGAGTATGTCCCGGCGCGTACCTTCAGCAATTACTGCAAAGACGTCATCGATGGCCATTCCATTACCCTAATCGCATATATGCCCTGCAGGCACCCCCGGCGACGGTCTGTCCCGCGCGGAATGGCGAAATCGTTACACCCAGCCGGACGGGACAGCGCCAGGGGCCGTGCGGGGACAGCTCAGTCGAACCACGGATCGAGGCCGTGGTACGGAAAAATTTCCTTGCGGGTCGCCATCACCGTGCGGTCAACGCTGTCGTTCGGGTCGTAGCCGACTTCCCACGAACGCCACCACAGGTCGGCGTCGTCGCCCATGTACAGCGGGGCCTGCTGGCCGTACCGGACCTCCACGTATTCGTGCCAGGACTGCGGCACCTCGCTGTGCAACGGGATGGGTCGGCCGGCAACAATGGCCAGCATGTGGGTCCAGGACCGCGGGACCACGTTGAAGACGTCGTAGCCGCCGCCGCCGGTGGCGATCCACCGGTCGCCGGCGACCTCGCGGGCCAAATCGGCCATGTCCAGCATCATTTGCCGCTGCGCGTCGATGCTCAGCCGCAGGCTGCTCAGCATGTCGCGGGCATGGTTGTCGCACCCATGCTGGCTGACGATCACTTCCGGTGCGAAAGCCCTGATCAGCTGCGGGACCACCGCATGGAAGGCACGCAGGAAGGCGGCATCACCGGTGCGGGGCGGCAGGGCCACGTTCACCGAACTGCCCAGCGCGCCCGGGCCACCGCTTTCGTTGGCAAAACCGGTTCCCGGAAACAGGTGGGTGCCGGTCTCGTGCAGCGAGATGGTCAACACCCGCGGGTCGTTGTAGAAGATCGACTGCACGCCGTCGCCGTGGTGGGCGTCAACGTCCACGTAGGCAACCCGCTGCACACCGCGGTCCAGCAGGTGCTGGATGGCCAGCGCGCAGTCGTTGTAAATGCAAAATCCGCTCGCCTTGCCGCGGGCCGCGTGGTGCATGCCGCCGGCAAAGTTGACCGCATGCAGCGCCGACCCGTCCAGAATGGCGGCCGCGGACTGCAGCGAGGCTCCCGCAATCAGGGCGCTGGCGGCATGCATGCCCGGGAACGCCGGGTCGTCTTCGGTGCCGAGTCCCCGCTCTTCATCCACCACCGCCGGGTTGTCGCTGACCGCCTTCACCGCGGCCACATAGGCCGGATCGTGGACGGTTTCCAGCTGGGCGTCCCCGGCCATCTCGGCCGCGGCCAGGGTGACGTTCGGCCGGTGGAAAATGGCGTATTCGTCGGCCAGCCGCGCGGTCAGCTCCAACCGGATGGGGGACATGGGATGGTGCGCGCCGAAATTGTACGCCAGGAGGGAATCGCTCCACACCGCCAGAGTGGGAACCGCGGGAACTGGGGTAGCTGACATCACAGACAGGCTACGCGAAACCGCTGCCCCGCACGCATTCGTCCCGCCCCTGCGCGGTTAAATGATGATTTACTACTGCAAGGAACACATCAGCGATTTCGGAGCCGGACAGAAGCGATCGGAATGACCAGACAGCAGCCGTCGTGGCTGGCCGAGCGGGAGCACGGACGATTCTGGCTCCTGCGCACGCTCCGCGACTTCGTCGACAGCGTCGCCAATAGCTCGCCGGCGCGGCTGGCCCTGATCGTCTACGTGGCAGTGATCCTGATCTTCACCGGGCTGCTGTCCTTGCCCGCCGCCTCCCGGGACGGGCAAATCACCCCCCTGTACGACGCCTTTTTCACCGCGGTCTCCGCCGTCTGTGTCACCGGGCTGACGGTGGTTTCCACCGCCCTGCACTGGACTTTCCTGGGCCAGGCCGTAATCCTGCTGGCCATCTTCATCGGCGGTTTGGGCACCCTGACGTTGGCCTCGCTGCTGGCACTCATGGTGAGCAAGCGGTTGGGCGTCCGTGGCAAGCTGATCGCCCAGTCAGCCATGAGCAACGCCGGGCGTCTCGGCGAGGTCGGCACGCTGCTGCGGATTGTGATTACCACTTCGGTGATCATCGAAGTGATTCTGGCCCTGATACTGTTCCCCCGCTTCCTGATGCTTGGCGAATCCTTTCCCCAGGCCGCCTGGCACGGCATCTTCTACGCCATTTCGTCCTTCAACAATGCCGGTTTCACCCCGCACACCGATGGTTTGGTCCCCTACGAAACCGACGAGTGGATCCTTATCCCGCTGATGGTGGGAGGGTTCCTGGGCAGCCTCGGCTTCCCCGTGGTCATGGTGCTGCTGGAGCGCGGCGGGCGGTTCAAGAACTGGAACCTTCACACCAAGCTCACCGTCGAGGTGTCGCTGATCCTGCTGGTGGTCGGCACCCTGGTCTGGGGAGCCTTGGAGTGGAGCAATCCGGCGACGATTGGCGGCATGACCGTCTGGGACAAGATCCTCCACGCCACGTTCGCGTCCGTCATGACCCGCTCGCTCGGCTTCAACCTGGTGGACATGAACAACCTGGAGCCCACCACCATGCTGTTCTCCGATGCCCTGATGTTCGCCGGCGGCGGTTCCGCGTCGACCGCCGGCGGCATTAAAGTCACCACCATCGCTATCGTGTTCCTGGCCATCGTCGCCGAGGCCCGCGGCGACCGGGACGTGAAGATCCACGGCCGGACCATCCCCGAAGGCGCCATGCGGGTGGCCATCTCGGTGATCGTCATGGGGGCCACCTTCGTGGCCGGAGCAGCCGGACTGCTGCTGGCCCTCACCGGCGACAGCCTGGACCGGGTGCTGTTCGAGGTCATTTCAGCGTTCGCCACCTGCGGCCTGAGCACCGGCCTGAGTGCCGAACTGCCGCCGGAGGGCAAATACGTGCTCTGCGCGCTGATGTTCGCGGGCCGCGTCGGCACCATCACGCTGGCCGCCGCGCTGGCGCTGCGCGAACGGCGCCAGCTGTTCCACTACCCAGAAGAGAGGCCCATCATTGGCTGACAAGTCCGCATCGAACAAACGCCCCGCCCACAACGCGCCCGTGCTGGTCGTCGGACTGGGCCGGTTTGGCGCGTCCACGGCCGAACAGCTGGTCAGGCAGGGCCGCGAGGTACTGGCGATCGAACGCGATCCGGCCCTGGTGCAAAAGTGGTCGGGTCAGCTGACCCATGTGGTGGAGGCGGACGCCACGAATATCGACGCGCTGCGGCAGCTGGGCGCCCAGGAGTTCAGCGCAGCAGTTGTCGGAGTCGGCACGTCGATCGAATCCTCGGTGCTGATCACCGTGAACCTGGTGGACCTGGGCATCGAACATCTCTGGGTCAAGGCCATCACGCCATCGCACGGCAAGATCCTCTCCCGCATCGGCGCCAACCATGTGATCTATCCGGAAGCCGACGCCGGCCGCCGCGCCGCCCACCTGGTGGGCGGCCGGATGCTGGACTTCATCGAGTTCGACGACGGTTTCGCCATCGTGAAGATGTACCCGCCGAAGGAAACCCAGGGCTTCACGCTCGGTGAGTCACAGGTGCGCTCCAAGTACGGCGTCACCGTGGTGGGTGTGAAGTCCCCGGGCGAAGACTTCACGTATGCGCGCCCGGAGACCAAGGTGTCCAGCCGGGACATGCTGATTGTCTCCGGCCATGTGGACCTGCTGGAGCGCTTCGCCGCCCGCCCCTGACGCGGCCCTGACCCTGCCCTGACGCGGCGCGGACCGATTGGCTGGCCCGATGCCAGGGCAGGCCAGGCTCGCTGGCTCAGGCCAGTTCGCGGGACAGTTCGGCGGCCCGTTCCGCGGCGGCCGCGGCGCCGCGCGCGATGATTTGTGACAGCCCCGCCGCGTCGAAAGCGGCGATGGCCCGCTCCGTGGTTCCGTTGGGGCTGGTGACATTGCGTCGCAGGACCGCCGGGTCAGCGTCCTGCGCCGTCAGCATGATGCCTGCCCCGGCCACCGTTTCGCGGGCCAGCGTCATGGACAGCTCCGGGTCCAGGCCCAGCTCCACTCCCGCGGCAGCCATTGCCTCGGCCAGGTAGAACGCATAGGCGGGACCGGAACCGCTGACCGCGGACACCGCGTCCAGCTGGTCCTCCGGTACGACGACGACGGTGCCGGCTCCGGCGAACACCGCACGGGCGGCGTCCAGCTGGGAATCGGTCACCTGGCTGCCGGCCGAGATGCCAACGGCCCCGCGACCGACCTTGAGCGGCGTATTGGGCATGCTGCGAACCAGCGGCTGGCCTGTCGGCAGCGCCGCTTCCATGGTGGCAATAGTGACTGCCGCCGCCACGGAGACCACCACCGTGGTCGGATCCAACGCAGGTCCGATACTGCGGCACATGTCGGCTATCCCCATCGGCTTGACGCCCAGCACCGCAACGTCTGCGCCTTGCACAGCGGCGGCGTTGGCACCGGCGTCGTCCTGTTCCGCCAGTACCGTCAGGCCCGGATAGCGGCCACGCAGCTCCTCGGCGCGCTCGCTGCGGCGTACTGTTGCCGTCACGTTCTCCGCAGGTGTTCCGGCGGACAGCAGGCCCACGAGAATGGCTTCGCTCATGGAGCCACAGCCCAGAAAGACGGTGCGGCGGGTGGATGGGGTCCCAGTGGCTTCAGCAGTCATGTCTGCCATTGAATCACGCGGGGCAGCCCGGCCCACGCTGTGCGGGGCTTCCCCTCTTCGGCGGCCAGCGACAACAACTCACAGCTGCTTTTCAGGTTCTTAAGGGGGTTATCTCAACTTCGCCCCCTAATGTCTATAAGACCTCATCAAGGTGCGAGTGATGATGGACCGGATCTGCTGGTCCGGTCCGGGCGCCGGCGAACAGCGGTTGACTCCCCCAACCGACCGCAACGTTCGCCGGCGCCGCCATTTAAGCACTGTGCTCCATCAGCACTGTCCTCCGCTACGTGCCACGGCTCCCCTAGCGCCAGGGCTGGCTTATTGGCTTCCCACCGCCTCGACGGCGGGAGCCGGCTCCACGGCCTTCTGCACCAGCATGGTGCCCACCGGGCTGACCGGGGCATCGCTGTCGAAGAGCAGGTGGTCGAAGCGTTTGAGGATCAGGCCTTCGCGGAGCGCCCATGGGCAGATCTGCAAGGTCTCGATCCGGAACATTTCCATCGCCGCTTCGGCAACCATCGCGCCCGCCAACAACTGCGGCGCCCGCACGGCCGAGACCCCGGGCAGATTCACGCGGTCGCTGACCGGCATGGCGGCCAGTCTCCGGGCCCACAGGGACAAGTCGGTGCGGTGCAATTCGCGCCGCACGTAGGGTCCGGCCGCGGAGGGAGCGGCTCCGGCAATCCTGGCCAGCGAGCGGAAGGTCTTGGACGTTCCCACCACCATGTCCGGGCGGCCCAAGGCGGCGAACTCCGCCACGGCGGGCGTCATGGTGTCACGGATATAGGCGTGCAGGTCCTTGATGCTCTTCACGCTCGGCGGGTCCTCGGGTAACCACTGCCTGGTCAGTCGACCGGCTCCCAGCGGAACCGATACGGCCAGGTCGGGCTGTTCGTCGTGCCCCATCGCCATTTCAAAGGAACCGCCGCCAATGTCCAGGTCCAGAACGGTGCCCGAACCCCAGCCGTACCAACGACGGACCGCCACCAGGGTCATGCCGGCCTCTTCCGGGCCGGTCAGCTCCTGCAGCGTGACGTTGGCTTCCGCCTTGACCCGGTCCAGCACGGCCCGGCCGTTGCCGGCCTCGCGGATGGCGGAGGTGCAGAAGGCCAGCATGTCTTCAGCACGGTGCAGTCCGGCGAACCGCCAGGCCTCCCGCACGAAACCGATGAGTTCCTGCTGGCCTTCCTCGGTGATATTGCCGTCGGCGTCCAGGAAGGCCACCAGCGACAACGGCCGCTTGTGCGACGCGAACGGCACCGGACGGGCGCCGGGGTGGGCATCCACCAACAGCAAGTGCACAGTGTTGGAACCGATGTCGAGGACGCCCAGACGCATTCTCATATTATGCAGCGCCGTTGCCCCGGCACTGCAACCGGACCCCGCTTCGGCAGCAGCTGCCGAGGCTGCCGAAGCGGCCGGTCGGCTACTTCTTGGCGGTTGCCTTGCGCCGGGCAGGTTTCTTGGCGGGCCCCTTCGCCGGTCCCTTGGCCCGCTTTTCCGCCAGCAGTTCAACGGCCTGCTCCCGCGTCAGTTCCTCAAGGCTGGTGGAACGCGGCACCGTAATGTTCGTGACACCGTCGGTAATGTACGGCCCGAACCGGCCGTCCTTGACCACGATGTTCTTTTCCGACACCGGGTCCACGCCGAACTCGGCCAGCGGTGCGGCGGCGGTGCGGCCACCGCGGGTCTTCGGCTGCGAGTAGATCTCCAGCGCCTGCTCCAGCGTGATGGTGAAGATTTCCTCTTCCGAACCGATCGACCGCGAATCCGTCCCCTTCTTCAGGTACGGGCCGAAGCGGCCGTTCTGCACGGTGATTTCCGCGCCCTCAGCATCGGTGCCGAGCACACGCGGCAGGCTCAGCAGCTTGAGTGCATCCTCGAGGGTCACCGTGTCCACGCTCATCGACTTGAACAGGGACCCGGTGCGCGGCTTGACCTTGACGGGCTTCTTCGGCGGCTTGGGCTTGCCGTTCTTGTAGTACTCCACCGGCTGCGCGGCCAGTTCCTCAGCCGTCGGCTCGTGGATCACTTCGGTGACGTAGGCGCCGTACCGGCCTTCCTTGGCCACAATGGCCCGGCCCGTCTCCGGATCCGTGCCGAGCTCGCGCTCGCCCGGGCCCTGCGTTTCCATCAGCTCGACGGCTTTCTCCGCCGTCAGCTCGTCCGGCGCCAGATCGTCGGGGACATTGGCACGCTGCGGCTCGTCCCCTTCGCCGTTGCCGTTGCGCTCCAGATAGGGGCCGAATTTACCCACCCGCAGGGTGATGCCGTCGGCAATGTCGATGGAGTTGATCTGGCGGGGATCGATCTCGCCCAGGTCGTTGACCACGGTGTTCAGGCCGGTTTCCTTGCGGTCCCCGTAGTAGAAGCCGGAGAGCCATTCGGTCCGACTGGCCTCGCCGCGGGCAATACGGTCCAGGTCCTCTTCCAGCTCCGCCGTGAAGTCATAATCCACGTAGTCGCTGAAATGTTCCTCCAGCAGCCGGACCACGGAGAATGCGATCCAGCTCGGCACCAGCGCGGAACCCCTGGTGCGCACGTAGCCGCGGTCCATGATGGTGGAGATGGTGGCGGCGTAGGTGGACGGACGCCCGATGCCGCGGTCTTCCAGCGTCTTGATCAGCGATGCTTCGGTGTAGCGCGGCGGCGCGGAGGTCTCGTGTCCGACGGCGTCGACCGACTGGGCTTCCAGGGCGTCGCCTTGGGCGAGGTTCGGCAAGCGGCCGCCGCTGGCGTCGTCGTCCTCCTCCCGGCCGGCGTCCTTGCCCTCCTCATAGGCGGCAAGGAATCCGGGGAAGGTGATCACGGTGCCGGATGCGGTGAATTCGGCGTCCCTGCCGTCACCGGCAATGGCGCCCAAGCGCACCGTCGAGGTGGAGCCCTTGGCATCGGTCATCTGCGAAGCCACGGTGCGCTTCCAGACCAGCTCGTAGAGCCGGTACTCGTCGCTGGACAACTGGCTGCGGACCTGTCCGGGCGTGCGGAACGAATCACCGGCGGGCCGGATGGCTTCGTGGGCTTCCTGGGCGTTCTTATCCTTGCCCTTGTAAACCCGGCGGGAATCCGGGACGTATTCGGGACCGTACAGCTCCGAGGCCTGGCGGCGGGCCGCGTTGACGGCCTGGTCACTCAGCGCCGGCGAGTCGGTACGCATATAAGTGATGTAGCCGTTTTCATACAGTTTCTGCGCCACCTGCATGGTCGAGCGGGCGGAGAACCGGAGCTTGCGGGCCGCTTCCTGCTGCAGGGTGGAGGTGGTGAACGGGGCGGCCGGGCGGCGGGTGTAGGGCTTGTTCTCCACGGCGCGGACGGAGAACTCGGCGCTGCGCAGCGAGTCCGCCAAGCCGGTGGCGGCGGCCTCGTCCAGGTGGACGGCCGAGCGTGCCTTCAGCCGGCCGAGATCGTCGAAGTCCTTGCCGACGGCAACCCGGCCGCCGTCGACGGCAACCAGCTTGGCCTTGAATGCCGTGCCCTTGGAAGCGTCCTCGGGCTGCACCGTGGCCAGCAGGTCCCAGTAGGAGGCCGCTCGGAAAGCCATCCGCTCACGTTCACGCTCCACCACCAGCCGGGTGGCCACCGACTGCACGCGTCCCGCGGACAGGCCCGCCTTGACCTTGCGCCAGAGCACCGGCGAGAGCTCATAGCCGAACAGCCGGTCCACGATCCGGCGGGTTTCCTGCGCGTCCACCAGATCGGTGTCGACGTCGCGGACCTCGGTCAGGGCGCGCTGCAGGGCTTCGCGGGTGATCTCGCTGAAGGTCATGCGGTGCACCGGCACCTTGGGCTTGAGCACCTGGAGCAAGTGCCACGCGATGGCTTCACCCTCGCGATCACCGTCAGTTGCCAGATAGAGTTCGTCGGCGTCCTTGAGCATCGATTTGAGCTCGGCCACCTTCTTCCTCTTGTCCGGCGACACCACGTAATAGGGCTCGAAATCGTTTTCGATGTCCACCGCAAACTTGCCGACCGACGTCTTTTTCAGTTCAGCAGGCAGGTCGGAGGGCTGGGGCAGGTCACGGATATGACCCATGGAGGCCGTGACCTCGTAACCCTCGCCGAGATACCCGGCGATGGTCTTGCCCTTGGCCGGAGACTCGACGATGACGAGTTTCTTGCCGGTTTTTTCGCGGGCCTTGGCTGGCACTGTGCTCCTACGTAAAGAAAGAAAGGTATTGATGCGCTTGTAAGTACGTCCTCCAACCCGGCGGGGTGGAGGACCGTCAGCACTAGGTTAGCCGCAACAGTACCGCGAACCAGAACACGCGATCTGAAGAAGCGGCTGGCTTCGGGGTGCGCGGGAGGCTGGCAGTGGCCCTGCCGGAGCCCTAGTCGTTGTCGATGTCGCCGGGCAGGAAGGAGAAGACATAATAGAGTTTCTCCGCCCCTTCTCCCCTGTTCTCCGGGTTGGTGGTTGGGCTGAATTCCAGCAGGATCTCGCCGATCCGGCGGCCGAGGTCCTTACGCTGTTCTTCGGTCAGATAGAACCTTCCCGTGCTGAGCGCAGCCAGGTGTCCTTCCTGCCGCCAGGTGTCCGGATCGGGCGCTTGCTTGTCCCGTTTGACATATTTGGACAGACGTTCGCGAAGATCGTTCAGTTCCACGTCCACCACACCCAAGGTGGCTGCGCGGCTGTCCGCCACGCTGGTCACGTCCAGCCGCCCCGCGGCCGCCTGCCAGTGCCGCTCCCGCCCGTCGCCCTGGTTGGCGCACCGTTTGACGAAGCCCCATTTCTCCAAGGCGCGCAGGTGGTAGCTCATCGCGCTGGGGGTCAGCCCGTGCCGCTGGGCCAACTCGGTGGCGGTGGCCGGCTGCTGCGTATCGAAGAGCTCCTCGATGACTTTCAACCGCACGTTGTGGGCCAGCGCCCGGATGGCCCGGGCATCGGAGATATTGACCCGGTCCCCGGCTGCAGGCTCCCGCTGGGGGTCTGCTGCAACAGCAGCCGCCCGGCCGGTCGTGGTGGTTGAACCCTTAGTCATGATCAGTAAGTGTAATGCCGCTCACGGCCCATGGCGGCGGTGTTCCTCATTCCCACAGGCTGCAATCAGGAAACGATCAGGCCTACTGGCCGGTAGGAACCAGGAAGCCGTCGGCCACCAGGTTCCGCACCTCCTCCGAAAGCTGCCGGGCGAAGTCGGGTTCCGGGCGGTCCAGCAGCGCGGCCAAGGCGCCGATGATCTGGTCCACGCCAAGTTCGCCGTCGCTGGCAGAAACGAAGCCCGCCAGTTCGGTGCTCATCAGGTTGGTCCGGCGCAGTCCCGCGCCCTGGCGCAACAAGATCACGCCGGGATGTTCTGCTCCGGGCCGCTGGTGCCGCTCCTCGGTCACGTCCTCGGCAACCTGGAGATGCTGGCCGCCGAAGTCCGCAATATGCGTGGCCAGCCAATCGGACCGATCAAGGGCTGCTGCCAGATGCGGCCCAATGGGTTGCTCGATCGGATAGGTGATCTCCTCGAAACGACGCAACGTACCGTTGGCCGTCGCCCCGGGGACTGCTGCGGAACGGCGCAACCAGACCATGCCGAAGCCAATGGCCTCCACTGCGCGGGACTCGAAGTCCTCCAGGTAGGCGGCATAGGCCGACGCGAATAAGGCGGGATCGCGGTTCTCCGAAGCGTCGCGCAGCCAGGTTTCCGCATACTGCGCCGGACTGAGCTGTTCGCGCTGGATCACCCAGGCGTCGGTGTCCGGGGTCAGCCACTGCTCGAGCCTGGCATGCCAGTTGACGGCACCGTCGGGGATTTCCCAGTTGCCCAGCAGTTGTGCAGCCCCGCCGTCGGCCAGCACGGACGGGAGCGTGCGGAAGAGGGAACCCACAATGTCGTCCCCGGGCAGCCCTCCGTCGCGGTACGTGAACTGCTCGTCGGCGCGTTCCGCCGGCAGCCGCGGCGTGATCACGAACGGCGGGTTGGACACCACCAGGTCAAAACGCTCCCCCGCCACCGGCTCCAACAGACTGCCCAGCCGCAGGCTGACCCGCGCCGCCAGATCGTCCGGATCCAGCCCGAGCGCGCCGGCGTTCAGCACCAGATTGAACCGGGTGAACGCCAGCGCCCGATCCGAGATGTCGGTGGCCGTGACGTGCCGGCAGTGGCCCAGCAGATGGAACACCTGGATCCCGCAGCCGGTGCCTAGGTCCAGCGCCCGCTCCACTTCTGTTCGAATGGTCAGCTGGGCCAAGGTCAGCGAGGCCTGGCCGATGCCCAGCACATGGTCGCGCCGAAGGACGCCGGGCCGCTGGTGCGCGCCCAGGTCGCTGGCCACCCACAGTTCGGTGCCGCCAAAGGCGTACGGACGGAGGTCGACGGCGGCACGCAACGCGCCGCCGTCGTGCTCCACCAACCCCAGGGCGGCCAGGCCGTCCAGCCCGGTCCGTGGGAACGCCGGCGCCAACTGCTCCGGCGCCACGGTGCGGCCCAAGAGCCAGCAACGCACGACGGCGGCCAGGCGGCTGTGTGCCGGATCCTCCAGCAAGCGGGCGGTGGTCAGCACGGCCGGGACCAGCTGGTCACGGTCAAAGGCCGCCCAGGCCTGGTCGCCGAGCAGTGCCGCCACCCCGTCCACGCTGTAGTCCAGGGCGGTCAGGTCGGCGGCCAGGTCCACCAGCAGCCGCGGGTCGGTGCTGGCCGGGGCATCGGGCACATCGGAGAAGTCTGCAAAGTCCACCCGCCAAGTCTAGTGAGCCGGCCGGTTTCCCTCCCGTTCACCCGGGAGCCGCAAGCGTGTGGTACTGACTGGGGCATGGATTCACGTACCAACGGGGCGGCCCTGCCCCTCGCGGACCGGCCGCAACGGGTCGGCGACTTGGGCCAGAAGGTCCCGGTGGTGTCCGCCGACACCCTGATCATGGAGGTCAACGGCTGGTTCCAAGCCGACCGCTCGCTGCAAGCCGTGGCGGTGGAGGCCGACGGGCCGCACTGGCTGCTCCTGCGGGAGCGGCTGGAGTCCGAGCTCAGCGGGCGGCTGGGCTATGGGCGCGCGCTGAACAGCCGCACGCGGGTGGGCCAGCTCCGGCCGGACCACTCCTTCGAGGTGGACCCGGGGTTGTCCATGACGCAGGCCGCGCGGCGGATTCTGGCCCGGCCCTCCGGCGCCCGTTACGAGGACTTCCTGGTGGTGGGCCCCGACGGGCCGCGGGTGGTGGCCGTCTCGCGGATCTTCGAAGAGGTTTCGGCGCTGTTCCAGCATGACGCGATGCACGACCCGCTGACCGGGCTGCCCAACCGGCGGCTGCTCGACGAGCGCGGAGCAGAGCTGGTGGGCGACTGCGATCCCGACCGGGTAGCGATCCTGTGCATCGACCTGGACCGGTTCAAGCACGTCAACGACACGTTCGGACATCGGGCCGGCGACAGCATTCTGACGGGCTTCACCAGCCGGCTGCAGCGCACCGTGCGCGGCCGTGACATCGTGGCCCGGCTGGGCGGCGACGAGTTCGCGGTGCTGCTGGTCGATGTCGGCCCTGACCAGGCCCGCAGCATCGCGGACCGCATCCTGGCCGAAGCGATTAAACCTTTCCCCTTCGATGACCACGAGCTGCACATCTCCGCGTCCATCGGCTTGGCGCTGGCATCCGACGTGGTCGAAGAAGAGCAGCTGAGCCAACTGGACGTGCTTTTGCGGCAGGCGGACGGCGCCATGCTGGCGGCCAAGCGGGCAGGGAAGGGCCGGGTGGTCTGGCTCAGCGCCCGCGGCGAAACGGCACCCGTGGCCAGGCAGGCCCAGCTGCGGCGCCGGCTGCAGCTGGCGGTGGCGGCGGGCGGCTTCCGGCTGCATTACCAGCCGCTGCTGGACCTGGCCACCGACGGCAGTCTGGCCGTGGAGGCTCTGCTGCGCTGGCACGACGAGGTGCTGGGCTCGGTACCGCCCTCGGAATTCATCCCGGTGGCCGAAAGCGTGAACCTGATCCAGCAGATCGGCCGTTGGGTTTTCAACGAAGCCTGCGCCCAGGCCGGCGCCTGGCTGGAGGCAGGCAGCCCGCGGACGATCTCCATCAATGTCTCGCCGATCCAGCTGGCCGCGAACAAGGTGGTCGGCGAGCTGTTGGCCGCCATGGCCGCGCACCGCGTTCCGGCGGAACTGATCCGGGTGGAGATCACCGAGAGTTCCGCGATTGCGGATTTCCCCCGCGCGATCAAACAGCTGGCCCAGCTCCGGGAGGCCGGCATCGGCGTCGATCTGGACGACTTCGGCACCGGGTACTCCTCCGTGGGAATGCTGCGGGACCTGCCGCTGAACACCGTCAAGATCGATAAGTCCTTCATCGACAACATCGATACTTCCGAGCGCGAAGCCGCCTTCGTGGGCGGCCTGATCAACATTGCCCACGCGTGGGGGCTGAAAGTGACCGCGGAGGGCGTTGAACGGCCGGAGCAGCTGGAGGTGTTGCGGGAGCTGGGCTGCGACACCGCGCAGGGCTACTACATTTCCCGCCCCGCCAGTGCCTCCGATCTGCCAGGCGCCCAGGCCCTGGCCGCGCTCCAGCGGCCGCAGCCCGCGGCTGTGCTGTGAGACCGGCACCGCGCCCCGGTGGTTAAATGACTGCATGCTCGTCACCACCACCCATCTTGAACAAACCGATCCCGCCCAACTGGTGCCCGGGTCCCGCCCCCTGCCGGACGACGCCGCCGTTGTGCAGGTGCGCCAGATCAGCCCGGAGTTCAGCAAGTTCCTCTACCGGAGCGTAGGCAGCAGCTGGAACTGGGTCGACCGGCTAACGCTCACGCGCAGCGAATGGGAACAGGTGGTCCGCACTCCCGGCTCCGAAACCTGGGTGCTTGACACCGGCGGCGCGCCGGCCGGCTACGTGGAACTGCTGGGCCGCCGAGCCGAGGCGGGCACCGACGTCGAAATCATGTACTTCGGGCTGTTCCCGGAGGCCATCGGCCGCGGTCTGGGCGGGGCGCTGCTGGCCGAAGGCATCCGCCAGGCCTGGCAATTGGACGGACGCTGCGACGGGTTCCCGCCGGTGCGGCGGGTCTGGGTACATACCTGTTCCTTGGACGGCCCGGCGGCCGTTGCCAATTACCAGGCGCGCGGCATGAACGTGTTCAAGACGGAAGTCGAGGAAACCGAACCGCAGGATGCCACCGCCGGGCTGTGGCCGGAGACCGCGGCCGCTTAAACCGCGGCTATGCCGGGCAGCCGTCCGGGCAGCGCTGGGTCTGCGGATCCGCAGCACACGCGGAGCAGTACAGGGTCAGCTGCCGGCATTCGGCATTGGAGCAGTTCTCGAACTTGCTGGTGGGCGCCTGGCAGCGAACGCACTCTCCGATGGTTTTGGCGTCCGGCGTGAACTCAAGATGCATGCGCTGATCAAAGACGTAGAGCGAACCCTCCCACAGCCCGGCGTCGCCGAAGGTTTCGCCGTAGCGGACAATCCCGCCGTCGAGTTGGTAAACCTCTTGGAAACCGCGGTTGACCATCAGGGAGGAGAGGACTTCGCAACGGATCCCGCCGGTGCAGTAGGTGACCACCGGCTTGTCCTTGAGGTCGTCATACTTGCCCGAGTCCAGTTCCTTGATAAAATCGTGGGTGGTGGCCACGTCCGGAACGATGGCGTCTTTGAACTTGCCGATCTGTGCCTCGAACGCGTTGCGGCCGTCGAAGAAGACCACATCGTCGCCGGAGGCCTTCTTTGCGTCGATCAACTGGTGCAGTTCCTCCGGGCGCAGGTGCTTGCCGCCGCCGACCACGCCGTCCTGGTCCACCTTGAGCTCGCCCGGGGCGCCGAAGGAGACGATCTCGTCGCGGACCTTGACGCTCAGACGCGGGAAGTCCTCCGCCCCGCCGTCTGACCATTTCACGTCAAGGTTGCGGAACGCCGGGTGCTCGCGCGTGGTTTTCACATACTGCTTCACCGCGTTCAGCTCGCCGCCGACGGTGCCGTTAATGCCGTCCTTGGAGATCAGGATCCGCCCGCGCAGGCCGAGTTTCTCACCCAGCGCGCGCTGCCACAGCCGGACGGCATCCGGGTCCGGCAGCGGAGTGAAAGCGTAATAAAGCACAATTCGGTTCAAAGCCACCCATCAAGATTACGCGGTGGTAAGGAATCGCTAATTTCCCACCGGGGCGGAATTTGGGATTGTGACAGGGTTGTCATCGCTTTCAGGTGCCGCCGGCGGCCGCTGTTAGGTACAGTCCTGCTATGGGCAACGATTACACGACTGACGTTCCGGACGACGTCCTTTCCGTCTGGGTTGCCGGCTGGTCTGCCTGCCGGGGTTACTCCTCCGAAGAGGTTGCCGGCCACCCCGCGGTGCTGCTGGCCGATAAGACCGGAGACTGGGAATACTTTGCGTTTGAGCCGGGCGATGAAGAGTTCGCCGCGGTGGCCCGCGACACTACCAAGTCCCCGGGACGTATTTTCACGGTACTGACCCGCGATGCGCAGCGGATCCATCAGCTGGCCCCGCAGCATGGTCTCCGCGTGCACCACTATGCCCAGTCGCTGATGGTCACGGACATGTCCGGGCAGGACGCCGAGGATCCGTGGTACCGCGACGCCGATTTCAAAACCGAGGTGGAAAAAACGGGCAACGTCCACCGTGTCCGTGTAGTGCATGAAGGCAACGAGGCGGCACACGGCGTGGTCGCCGTCGTCGACAATTTTGCTGTTTTCGACCACATCGAAACCGACATCAACTACCGCCGCCGCGGATTGGCCACTCACGTGATGCGGGCGCTGATCGCCTCCACCTTCGAACATGTGGTGGAAACCGGTCTGCTGATCGCCTCGTACGACGGACAGATGCTCTACAACCACCTGGGCTGGGACACCGTCTGCGACGTGATGATCCTCAAGCCCGCCGCGGAGAGCTGATCACTTCCGGCTGACGCTGCAGGCGTCTGCGCTGACGCACGGCTGCGGCCGGTCCTGGCCGTCCCGGCGGTCCCGGCTGGAGTGCCGCGTGGCTTCCCGAGGTGATGACACAATATTCGGGTGGCGATGCACGACTCTTTGATTCCGCTGCTCGGTTCCGGTCCGGAGCCCGAGCAGCTGGTGCATGTCCGCGAGCTCCCGGCCAGGGAGGCCGTGGTCGAGCCCTGGCCGGGCTGGGTCCACGACGATGTCCGCGCTGCCTACGCCATGCTTGGCGTGCACCAGCCGTGGCGCCACCAGGTTCAGGCGGCCGAGAGCGCCCACGACGGTCGGCATACGATCATTGCCACCGGCACCGCCTCTGGAAAATCGCTTGCCTACCAGCTGCCGGCGCTGGATGCCATCCACCGGACTGGGCTCGCGGACGCCGTGAGCCTGGAGCCCAATGGTGCCGTCGCCTTGTACCTGGCCCCCACCAAGGCGCTGGCAGCCGACCAGCTGGCAGCGATCAAGTCGCTGAAGCTGCCCACTGTCAGGGCGGAAACCTACGACGGCGACACCGACCCCGGGGCCCGCCGCTGGATCCGGGACCATGCCAACTTCGTCCTGGCGAATCCGGACATGCTGCATTTCGGCATCCTTCCCAATCATGCTTGGTGGGCGCGGTTCTTCCGCCGGCTGCGTTACGTGATCATTGACGAAGCGCACAGCTACCGCGGCGTTTTCGGCTCGAATGTGGCCAACTTGATGCGTCGGTTGCGCCGGATCTGCGCGAGCTACGGGGCCGACCCGGTGTTCATCGGAGCCTCGGCCACCTCCGCGGACCCTGGAACCTCGTTCGGTCGGCTGATCGGCGCCGACGCCGACGCCGTCACCGAAGACTGTTCGCCGCACGGATCCACCACCGTGGCGTTCTGGGAGCCTCAGCTCACGGAGCTTAGAGGCGAGAACGGAGCCAAAGAACGGCGCACGGTGGTGGCTGAGACGTCAGACTTGATGGCCAATTTGGTGTCCGCGCAGGTTCGCACGATCGCTTTCATCAAGTCGCGCCGCGGCGCCGAGACGATTTCCTCTATCACCAAGCGGCTGCTGGACGACGTCCATCCCTCGTTGCCGGGCCGGGTCGCGGCGTACCGCTCCGGCTACCTGCCGGAGGAACGACGCGAGCTGGAAGCCAAGCTCCGGTCAGGGCAATTGCTGGGCGTCTCCAGCACTTCGGCACTGGAACTTGGCATCGATATTTCCGGGCTGGATGCCGTCCTGGTCGCGGGCTGGCCGGGAACCCGCGCCTCGCTGTTCCAGCAGATCGGCCGGGCCGGCAGGTCCGGCCAGGACGCGCTCGCGGCGTTTGTTGCCAGCGACGATCCGCTGGACACGTATCTGGTGCACCACCCCGAAGCGGTATTCGACGTCTCGGTCGAAGCCACCGTGTTCGACCCCTCGAATCCCTACGTCTTGGGCCCCCACCTGTGCGCGGCCGCCCAGGAGCTTCCGTTGACGCCAGCGGACATCGGGTTGTTCGGTGCGGCTGCCCCCGGCCTGCTCGACCGGCTGACGGCCGAGGGCTACCTCCGCCGACGGCCCGCCGGCTGGTATTGGACCCATCCAGAAAGCGCAGCCGCCATGGTCAATCTGCGGGCCGACGGCGGCGGACCGATTAGCATTGTCGAGTCGGAATCCGGCACGCTGCTGGGCACCATGGACTCGCCGCAGTCGCACTATCAGGCGCACAGCGGCGCGGTGTACGTCCATCAGGGCACAACCTACGTGGTGGATGAACTCAACGAGCAGGACCACTGCGCGATGGTGACCCGTGCCAATCCGGACTATTACACGCAGGCCCGCGACATCACGCAGATTGAAGTGCTCGGAGCCGAACGGACCGAGGACTGGGGTGAGGTTCAGGCGTGCTTCGGCGACGTCAAGGTCACCACGAAGGTCATCTCCTTCCAGCGCAAAGCGTTCATCTCCAATGAGATTCTGGGCGAAGAACAGCTGGATCTCGGTGCCCGGGAGCTGTTTACCAAGGCCGTCTGGTTCACCATCGGCGAGCAGCAACTGGCCTCCGCCGGTTTGGTCGCGGCCCGCGTTCCCGGCGCCCTGCATGCCGCCGAACATGCCGGCATCGGGCTGCTGCCGCTGGTGGCCTCCAGCGACCGGTGGGACATCGGCGGAGTCTCGACCGCCCTACACGCCGACACCGGCAAGCCGACGATCTTCGTCTACGACGGGCATCCCGGCGGCGCCGGGTTCGCCGAACGCGGCTTCGAGGCGGCGCGGACGTGGCTGGCCGCCACCCGGGACGCCATCCGTTCCTGCGAATGCGAAACCGGCTGCCCGTCCTGCGTGCAGTCGCCGAAATGCGGCAACAAGAACAATCCGCTGGACAAGCCCGGTGCGGTCACGCTGATCGAGGCGCTGCTCTCCCACGCCGGCCCTGCCCGGGCAGAACGGCACCAGGCAACGGCGGTGTAGCAGGGCGGCACCGCCGCGAAGCCGGACTCCGGCTGCTGCCGCCCCGCCGTCGGTCGTCTATGTCTCCGGCGGCGGCCCAGCCCGTGCCCGGCCTTCGGCATGCGTCCACTCCCCGTTGAGCCATCCAAAGACATCGGGCAGGGCGGTCCGGGAACGCACGTCGACCGCAACACCGCCTGGCCCGGACCGGCTGCACGCGGACAGCTCGGAGCCCTGCTTGCCCGCCACTTCCGCGGCAAGACTGCAAGGGTCGCCTGCCAACAACCCGCGGGCTGCATCGGCACCGGCCAGGGCAGCCAGATCGGCGGCCTTGCCGGCCCGCGCCGATGCCATTCCCGCTTGAAGCACCGAGGCGACCACTGCGAGCATCAGGCACAGCAGCAGCACCAGTCCGACTGCGAGGACCGTTCCGGCCCCGCGGTCCTCGCCGTTTCGGGAGGGAGCGCTGGCACCCGAACGGTGTGAGGCCACCCGCGGCGGCGGAGGCTCGTTATTTGCCACCGCTGCCTGCTCTCGCCGGAACCACCGGCCCGCCGCCTAGCTCGGCGGGTCCGGTGGCTTCGGCGGCCAGCGTCCAGCCGCCGAACTCCGGCCAGGGGCCAGACACCGAGGCTGTGACCCGGACGGTCACCCAGCCGCCGCTGCTGTCCGCAGCCACGACGGCGCCCTCCCCTGCAATCGAGCGGACGGTGTGCGCGGCAGATGCCTCCGACTCGCCGCGGCCCAATTCACGGACCGCCGCCTGCGCCGCCTTCTCCAGATTCAGCTGGACTGCCCCGGCTGCCGCCCCCGCCAACAGGAACGCCAGCACAACGACGACCGCCGGCAGGGCGACGGCGAATTCCGCCGTAACGCTGCCGCGTTCGTCGGCGCCCGGGCCGTTGGCGCTCGCACCGCGCCAAGGGTGACGGCCAGGCCCGCGGCGGCTTCTCATCTGTCAGACCGCCGTTAGCGCCAGTTCCACCAAGCCCGTGAGCATGCCGCGGACTTCGCCGCTGCGCAGGATCAGGACCAAGAGACCGGCGAAGGCTACGGCGGCAAGCGTCGCTATGGCGTACTCGGCGGTAGCCATCCCTGCTTCGGAGCCGCCCAGCTGGCGCCAGGTCTTCCGGGTCAGCCGGTTCTGTCCGCCGCCGGGAAAGGCAATCACCTCCGCCAAATTATCGGTTTCATCATGTTCGGCCTCGGGTCCTTCCGCCGGCGGCGGGTTCAGCGGCAGCCGGTTCGGGGCTGTCCGATCCCGCCAATTAGCCAGTAACAATGACATGTTTTCCTCCTGGATGTGACCGCCGGATTGCGGTTATTCGAGCTTCTCGGACATCGTCATGAACCCGGCAGAGCCCATCTGGTGATGGTGCACAACATGCGGCCTCGGATGCACTGTGGAGGAATGCTTAGAACCGGGGCACGAGGGCGACCAGTACCGGCACAACTCCCAGCGCGATGAAGGAGGGCAGGGCACATAGGCCCAGCGGGAGGACGAGTTTTGTGCCAAGCGCAGCCGCCCGCTGCTGGTCTTCCTGTCGCCGCCGCCGGCGCAGCTGGTCGGCCTGGGCAAACAGCACCGCTGCAGACGGAGCGCCCGTAGCGGCACCGAAGCGTAAAGCGTCGCGGAGCAGGTCCAGCCCGCTTCCGCGTCCGCCGAGCGCCCAGGCCTCCTGCCAGTCCACCCCCAGCAACAGTGCCGAGGCGACCCGTTGCAAGGCTATTTGCTGCGGTCCGCGAGTAGTGGCAGCAAGGGCAGCCACGGCATGAGGCAGGGACAGGCCCGCGGCCAGCATGGCGCCCAGCAGGTCCAGGTGCAGCGCCGGATCTTCGGGCGCTTCGTTCCCACCGTCACTCCCCCGGTCTGCGCTCGTGGCCCGTCTGGCAGCGGTTGGAGCCGCTCCGGACAGCCCCGGCCACAGCAATATGGCGGCGCCAAAGAGCAGCACGCCCGTTAGGACCGCGATCACAGGGCGTCCGGTCCGGCTGCCCGTCGGACAAGTTCGCGCGACCAGAGGCGTGCACCTATCATCAATGCTGCCCCGACGACCAGGACCGGCCACCCCGACGCCGACAGCAGCAGCGTGCCAAGGGGGTCGGCTCCCATGGCGGTTCCGAGGCCGAGTCCCAGCAGCGGCAGCCAGCCGAGCAGGGTGGCCGTCGCCTTCGGTCCCGCCAGCGCAGTCCGGCGCGCAGCCCTGCCATCGAGCCGATCCTGCAGGTGCCGCGCATAATTCTCCAGCAGCAGCGCCAGGGGTGCCCCGGTCCTTTCGGAAACCTCCCAGCAGGAGGCCAGGTCATGCCACATGCGTTGTGTCGCGGCGGCGGCAGCGTCCATCCGCCTGCCCTTGGCCGGCTGCGGTCGGCGCAGAACCGGCCCGATGCCCAGTCCCAGTGCCGCGGCTTGTGCCGCCGCCTGAAGACTGGGCAGCACCAACGCTGCCGCTCCCGCCGGCGCACCTGATTCCGGCCCCGTCCGATCTGGTTTTCGGCTGCCCTGCGGCTCTCCGTCAGGCGGTCCCGGTACAGCGTAGACCGCGAGCATGTCCGGCCACAGCTGTACCGGGGTGCGCCCCGAACGCAGCAGCGCGGCCAACTGCCGCACGAACAGGGGCAACTGGTCCAATTGCGCCGCGGCGACTTGCCGCCGCCTGCCGTTGATGAATGCCCTTCGCCGGGAGCCCGCTTCCATCTCCGCTGGGCCGGCCTGCCTCCACGGCAACAACAGCAGGCAGGCGGTCGCCGTCAGCAGGAACACCACAAACCCGGTCACGGGAACAGCCGTCCGCGGAGTTCGTCCCAGCCATGGCAATGCCGCACACCGGCTCCGTCGGCGGCCAATGCCGTGATCGTGTGCAAGCGTCCGGCATCGTTGGTTTGCAGCAGGCAAACTTCCTGCACGCAACGCCCTGCATCGGTCCGCTGCATCGAAATCACCAGGTCCAGTGCGCTTGCTGCCTGCAGCGCAATCGAGTCGGCGTTCATGCCTGCGAGCGCACCCATGGCAGCCAGCCGCGCCGGTACGGCTGCCGCCGAATTCGCGTGGATGGTGCCCCCGGCGCCGGCATGGCCGGTGTTCATCGCGGCCAGAAACTCCCGGACTTCTCCACCCCGGCACTCCCCGACGACCAGCCGGTCCGGGCGCATGCGCAGGGCCTGCCGGACCAACTCCGCCATCCCGACCGCCCCAGTGCCCTCGACATTGCTGGTCCGGCTCTGCAGACCCACCACATGCGGATGGCCCGGATTAAGTTCGGCGGCGTCCTCCACCAAAACCATCCGTTCCTGGGGGGAAGCGGTCCCCAGCATTGCCGCGA
Source organism: Arthrobacter sulfonylureivorans (assembly GCF_022637435.1). Classification (NCBI taxonomy): domain Bacteria; kingdom Bacillati; phylum Actinomycetota; class Actinomycetes; order Micrococcales; family Micrococcaceae; genus Arthrobacter; species Arthrobacter sulfonylureivorans. The sequence continues at coordinate 863,145 of NZ_CP093326.1, read as the reverse complement.
GCATCGTGGTCTTGCCGGATCCGGTTGCGCCACAGATCAGGAAATTCAGGCGCTGGAGCACGATGGCTTCAAGGTACGGCTGCCACTGCGGGGCGGCGACGAGCAGTTCCGCAAGTGCGAAGCGACGCGGCCGGTGGAGACGGATCGACAGCAGTGTGCCGCCGGTCGAAACCGGCGGCAGCACGGCATGGACCCGGTAGCCCGCGAGGTGTACATCCGCGCACGGATTTCCGTCGTCGAGCCTGCGCCCGCCGGCCGCGACCAAACGTGCGGCCAGCGCCCGCACGTCGGCATCGCTGCCAAAAGCGATCTCGGCCCGACGCAGGCCTCCTTCGCCGTCGGTCCAGACGTCGTGCGGGCCGTTCACCAGAATGTCCGTCACCCGGGCCTCGGCCAGCTGCTGCAGAGGCCCAAGCCCGCGTAGCTCCGCGGACAGTGAGTCGACCGCCTGCAGCGTGCCGGCCGTTCCCAGCAGCCGACCGCTCGACTGGACCGCTGCCGCCAGTCGAGCCCCGGTCACCGGCGACGGGTCCGATAACACGGCGCTGCGGAAGGGCTCCAGGCTGATGCCGCGGGCCTCGGCCGGCGCAGCCCGCCGCCCCCGACCAACGCCGTTCATGGCAGCCTCCCCGGTTTGTGTCCCGTATCCAGCCGGTCCAGCACACTGGCACACAAGGACCGGATGCGCCTGTTGGACGCCAACTCCGGCAGTCGTCCGTCGCGCTGGCAGGCCGGCACCGCCCGTAGATGCGGCAGATATCCAGCCAGCGGCACACCCAGCCCATCGGCAATCAGTTGTTCGTCGGTCCCTGCCGGCAGCGGCCCCCTGACCACCACGTGTACATTGGCACCGGTGCCGACTGCAGCCGTTACAGCAGTCGCTGCGGCCCGGCGGGAGCGGCAATCTGCTCTGGTCAGCAGAACAATGTCGTCCGCCGGTGAACCAATGTCATGCCCCGTCCCCAGCCGTCCGGCGTCGATCACCACCAAACCAAAAGCGCCCGCGGCGGCCGCCATGATCGCCGCCGCAGTGTCGATCGCCGGCGTCTCCGGAAGGAATGCTTCCCCTGTCCCGGGCCAGGACAGCAGGGAGAAGCCGGCGATCGCAGGCAGCGACGCCGCCAGTTGCACCGGGTTCACCGTCCCCTGCACTTCCGTCAGATCCGGCCAGACCAGCCCCGGAACGTCGGCGGCGCCCATGGCCGACGAGAGTCCGCCGCCCAGCGGATCCCCATCCACCAGCACCGTGGCTGTTCCGGAACGTGCTGCGGTGGCGGCCAACCATCCGGCCAGAGCCGAAGCCCCCACTCCGCCGCTGGCCCCGTGAACGGCAACCAACTTCCCTGTAGTTTCACGCCGCCAGGTCCGGCTCAAGTATTCAGCCAGCCACGCCGCGCCGTCGGGCAGCACAGCGACCCGGCCCGCACCGGTCGAGGCCGCCAAGTCCCAGAGGGCCGGCGCCTCATCGATGAAACCGACCACGATGACTTCGGCACTGGTCCGCGGTACCCGCGCGTACCCGGTTCCCAACAGCACCGGGGTGGCTCCGGCAGCGGACACCGGCGCTTCCCTCGGGGACTCGGGGCGAAGGGCCAGCCCAGCCGCCGCGGCAATCCGAGCGATGTCATCGCGCAACCGGTCTGTCCCGCCCAGGAGCACGACGTCGGTCGCTTCCGCCGGTCTCCAAAGCGTCCGTTCGTTGACCGTCTGGTGTCTTGGCATGCTCCGATCGTCCCGTGAGTCCGGCCGGTGCCGGTCCCGGGTGCCGACCGATGTGTACGGCGGCGGCCTGCCGTGCCTGTGTGGAGGACAGGTCAGGGGAGAATTGAGGCGTGTACATCGTCCTGGCCCCCGCAGCGCGAAACATTCCTGTGCCCGCGGGGACGGAGCCGGAAGCGTACCTGCAGCGCACCGACGCGCACGGCGCACCCGCCGGGCCACCCGCCGTCGTACCCGCCGGAAAATTGGCCGAGACGGTCCGCGGCCTAGATGCAGGTGCCCCTCGCTGGGTCTTCGACTCCACCCGCGACGCTTATCTGCCGCTGCTCGCCGCCGGAACGGGCGTGGACCGCAGCCACGATCTGGCGTTGGTCCGCAGCATCCTGTCACTGTCCGTCTATACCCCGGACACGGCATACATCCGCGCGCTCAGGGAGGAACCGATAGCGCACCAGGATGATGAACTCCCCCGTCATCTGCCGCCGCTGCAGCAGTCCCCGGACCAATTCACACTTTTCGACGAGCCGCGGGCGGACGGGACGGCTTTGGAGGACCTGGTGGCCGAGTTGCAGGACCAGTTGGCCGCTGTTGCTGCCTCGCCGCAGCGCGCCCGGCTGCAACTGCTGCTGGCAGCCGAATCGGCCGGCGCCCTGATCGCCGCCGAGATGGAGCACTCGGGCGTGCCGTGGAGCGAGGATATCCACTTGGACATTCTCTCTTCCCACTTGGGTGAGCGGCCGAGGGAAGGCCAGCGGCCGGAAAAACTGGAGGATCTCGCCGTCAAGCTCGGACAGGAGCTAGCCAATCCCAGCTTCAGCCCGGACTCCCCGCAGCAGCTCATCCGTGCCCTGCACCGGGCCGGCATCGAGGTCAAAACCACCAGTTCGTGGGAGTTGAAGGAGCATTCCCATCCGGCGATCGAACCGCTGCTGCAGTACCGCAAGCTCTCCCGTCTGTTCACGGCCAATGGCTGGGCGTGGCTCGATGCGTGGGTCCGGGACGGCCGTTTCAGGCCCGAGTACGTTGCGGGCGGCGTGGTCACCGGGCGTTGGGCCTCGCGCGGCGGGGGTGCCCTGCAGATACCCGGCCAGATCAGGGATGCCGTCCGTCCCGACCCCGGCCGCAAGCTCCTCGTCGCTGACGCAGCTCAATTGGAACCGCGTGTGTTGGCTGCACTGGCGCAGGACTCCGCCTTGGCAGCGGCAGGGCGGGACAAAGACCTCTATCAGGGCATTGCCGACGCGGGCTTCGGCGGTGACCGGGCCAAAGCGAAGATCGCCATGCTGGGTGCCATGTACGGTGCGACCACCGGTGAATCCGGCCGGCTGATGCCGCAGCTCACGCGCACTTATCCGCAGGCCATCGCGGTGGTCGAACGAGCGGCACGGGCCGGCGAGGCAGGCCAGGTGGTCAGCAGTTACCTTGGCCGCAGCTGCCCTCCGCCGTCTGACCGGTGGCTGGCCGCGCAACGGACCACCACCGCGGAAGAGCAGCGACGGGCCGACGGCCTGGCTCGAAGCCGCGGCCGCTTCACGCGCAACTTCGTGGTGCAGTCCACTGCTGCGGAGTGGGCACTCTGCTGGCTGGCGGAATTACGACGACGGCTGCGCGGATGCGCTGCCGAGGGCACCTCTGTGGGGGACATGGTGTTCTTCCTGCACGACGAGGTCATGCTGCATGTCCACGAGGACCGGACGGACATGGCCCGTCGGCTGGTCGAAGAATCGGCCGCGGCGGCCACCCGCTTGGTCTTCGGCCGGATCCCCGTGGAGTTCCCGGTCAGTGTTGCCGTCGTCGATTCCTACGCCGACGCCAAGTAAATCCTCCGGGCCCGCTCGGAGTGGAAGGTTATCCACAACGCGGACCTTTGCCATGGTCGGCCTCCTCCTTCCACCGTAGCGTTGAGTCCCTCGGTGGGCGGCCGCCGGTCGGCGGTGCTGGAGGAGGGATGCCGATGGGAATGCTCGCCATTGATACTGCCGCCCTGGCGCAGTCCGCAGCGGCGGCGGGAACGGCAGCCGCGGGCTACGAGAACTTACGGGAATCGGCAAACGGCCGGTTGGGCGTGGGCGCTGGGATGTCGGGATGGGAGGCCGACGCTTCGTCGTGGGGCCATGCCTACGACCGGGACGCAGCGCTGCTGCTGCGCGGAATTGAAGGACTTGTTGGCGCCTACGGCCGGCTCCGCTTCTCCACGCAGTGCGCCGCGGCGCTCTACCGGTTCGCGGAACATGCGGCCGCGGGATCCCCCGCAGCCTTCGAACAACCGGCTCCCCCGCACGGCGAGCGCTGCCTTCCCTTGCCGGAGTCAGCCGTTGGCGGCAGGTTTCCGCTGCCTCCGGAACTCGGGCAGCTGATCGCCGATGCCGCCGGCGTGCTGTGGCCGTCCGGCGACGCCGCCGCAGTGCGCAGCATAGCCGGCGTCTGGCAGGACATCGGCCGAGAGGCCAGGACACATGCGGCCGTCGCCGACCGAGCGGCGACGCACGCGCTGTCCGGCCTTCGCGGGACGGATGTGCTGCTGCTCCTCGATGCACACGGTGAACTCACGACGTGCGCGTCCGTGCTGGCCGACGGTTGTGACGCCCTCGCCGAGGGATGCAACGAGTATGCCGGGGCGGTGGAACTGGCGCACCGGCAACTGGTTGAGGAGGCCACCGCATTTACCCGCGACGTCGCCCTGACCTTGGGTGTGAGCCTCGCGCTGGCACCGGTCAGCGCAGGGCTCTCGGCCTTTATCTCCGGCGCCGCCGGTGCTGCACGGCTGGCTGCTGCGGCATCCATTTTCCGTTCGGTGGTCGGGGCGCTGGGTGCAGCGTCCGCGCGGGCTGTCGGCACCAGTACCGCCGCGATGGCACGGATTGCCGCCGCGTCACACCGCATGCGCGGGATCGCTGCTTCCTCCACAACTGTCACGGCCCGCGGGATGGTCAAGGCCTCCAATCGTGCAAAGCTGGCCCTTGCCTCCGAGAACATGGCGGCCGCCCGGGCTCTGGCGCGCCGCCACGGAGACTCCGTCCTCGGTGTGCTGGCCGCCGGCCCGGAAAGCCTGGTACTGCAGCTTGCCGGCCAGACCGCCCAACGCCGACTGACGGCGCAGCTGGCGCCGCAGCTCTTCTCCCCGGTGCCCACAGCGAACCCAGTGACTTCCGTCCTCAAGCCGGGGAGGTTGGTGCCGTTCGTTTTCTCCGTTTTCACGGCCTACAACTGGGCCCAGCGGGCCGACAGCGCGTGGACGCTTTCGTCGAAGGACTCCTGGTTGAAACAAGTCCTGGGCGGCGGCCGCGCTGTGCCGCCGGCACGGGACCATCACTCGCCAGCGCCGCGCCCCGGGCCTGCGCCAACCCCGATACCGCGCCCGGGACCCGCGCCGACCCCGGCACCCCGCCCGGGACCCGCGCCAACCCCGGCACCCCGCCCGGGACCCGCCCCCATGCCACCGCTAAAACCGGGCTCCGCGCCAACGCCGCCGCGACAACCCACGCCCGCGCCGCTGCCTCGCACAGCGGCCACTGCCGGACCAACGGATCCCTTCCGGTCGTCCGCCGGCCGCCCTGCGCGGCCAGTCCCGCCGCCTGCGACGGCTCCCCCGCCGCGCGCAGACGCGCCTACGCCAGGCATCCGGGATATCGTCAGTCGTCGCCAGGGGGCGAAGCGATCGGGGCCGGGATCTCTTGGGACGTGTCCCATGCCAAAGTCCAGCCCAGATCATCAAAAAGATGGCTCAGTAGGATCGCGGTAAAGCCCCAGACCACCACTCCGTGGACCAAGAACGCCGGACTGCGGAAGATCTGGCCGCCGCGCCGGAGCACCGACATTCGCCGGTTGGCAGGATCCAGCAGGTCCGCGACCGGGACCCGGAAAACCTGTGCGGACTCAGCGAAATCCACCACCGCCACCGGCGAGGGAGAAGCCCACCAGGCAAGGACGGGAGTGACCAGGAAGTTGCTGACCGACAGCGGGATGTCCGGCAGGACTCCCAGAACCTCGACTCCCGTAGCGTCCAGCCCGGTCTCTTCCACCGATTCACGCACGGCGGCAGCGACAGGGCCGTCGTCGTCGGGATCAATGGAACCACCGGGAAAGGCCACCTGACCTGGATGCGAAGAAAGATTGGCCGCGCGCTCCACGAAGAGCACGTCAAGGTCATCCGGTACGGCGGAATCGTGAAAGTGCGCCGGCGCATCGTCCAAGGCACCGAAGAGCAGGAGCACGGCTGCTGGCCGAACCGCTTCCGCGTCCAAGGCGACGTCGTACCACCGCTCGCGTTCACGGACGGAGAGCCGCTGTTCCATCGGCAGCTCCATCAACCGCTGCAGATCCTTTTTGGCGCTCACAGTCAGGCTCCCAGCGGGAAACCTGCGGCGCGAAGCTCCCTGCGGGTCTCACCGGCCATCATCCGGGCCAGGAGTTCTTCACGTCCTGGGGCCAGCTCGTACTTCAGCAGTTTCCGTGCCTTCTCCGGGTCGACTTCCCCTTCGCCATAGGCCGGACACCATTGGGCCACCGGGCAGGCGCCGCAGGCCGGCTTGCGGGCGTGGCACACGCGGCGGCCGTGAAAGACCACGTGGTGGGAGAGCATGGTCCAGTCCTTGGGTTCGAACAGCTCCGCCACGTCGAATTCCACTTTGACTGCATCGGTGGAATCGGTCCAGCCGAAACGGCGCGACAACCTGAGGAAGTGTGTGTCCACGGTGATGCCCGGGATGCCAAAGGCATTGCCAAGCACTACGTTGGCGGTCTTGCGTCCTACGCCGGCGAGCTTGACCAGGTCATCCAGGTTGCCCGGGACCTCACCATCAAACTCATCGACAATCTGGCCGGCCATCTTGAGCAAGCTCTGGCTCTTGGCACGGAAGAAACCGGTGGGCTTGATCAGTTCCTGCAGTTCCAGCTCGTCTGCCTCGGCGAGCGCGCGGGCATCCGGATAGCGAGAGAAGAGCACCGGGGTGGTCATATTGACCCGGACATCCGTGGTCTGCGCGGACAAGATGGTTGCCACCAGCAGCTCGAAGGGATTGCTGAAATCGAGCTCGGCCACCGCGTAGGGGTAGTGTTCGGCGAGTTCCTTGTTGATCCGCCGGGCCCGGCGTTTGCGTGCCAGCAGCGATTCTTCAGTCTTGCGCCGGCGGGTTGCCGGCGCCTTGTCAGGCACGCTCAATGTTCGTCAGGTCTCTCAAGACTCCCACCCTGCCGTCCGTGTGCTGGACCAGGAACTCATCCCCCCGGTCTTGCAACGCCAGGATCCATGACCCCGGCTCGACCGTGAACATGACCTGCCCGGTGTTCTCGTCCAGAACCGGTCGGGTGCGTCCGACGGCAAACCAGAAGGCCTCGTACTCCTCATCGGCTTCCTCGTAGTGTTCACGCGTGGCGCTGATCGGAGAGGACGCCGAGGCAGCCTCAGCGGGGGCGCGGTCAGCGGCATTCGATGCGATGGACGGCATGGCCGCGGTCGCCGTTTCGGGGACGGCGTCGGCACGAGTCGCGCCGGTCCGGGCGGCGGTTGGTTCGGCAGCAGCGGTAGCCCCGTCGGCCCCGGCCTGCTCGGCAGCGGCCCCGCCAACCGCTCCGCCGACCGGGACGGCTGTCTCTGCCTGCGGGTCGCCAGCGCGGGTCTGTGCCGTGCCGTTGCCGCGCTCCTGAGCCTCGACGTCTGCTCGGGCAGACTCCGGGACCCGCCGGCCGTCGCCGGGTCCCGGGTTAGGGCTTCCCACCACCGTTTTGGCGGAGTACCCCACATCGCGGGCAACACCGCCTGCCGCGAGGGCACCTGCCCTTGTGGTTGATGAACCGCTCGAGTCCTCAGTTACGGGGATGCCGACGGCCTCCCCGTCTGCGGCACCCGGCGCAACGGAATCGTCGGCTTCGAGTTCCGTGGCCTGCTGGACGCCGGCCGGGGTGGCAGCGGTTTCCCGCCCCGTGGTGTGCGTCGAGGCGTCTGTGGATGACTCCGGTGATTGCGTTGCTTGGGCAGCTGCGGCAGCACCGGCCACCCCGGCTGCTCCGGTGCCGGACGGCGCGGCAAACTGGCCGGTGGACGGCTGTTGCGCGCTGCTTTGGTCCCAGCCCGCGGCAGCCGGGGCTGCGGAGCCATAGGCACCGGCTGCGCCGGCCGAAACGGTCTGATGCTGGCTAGCAGCGTCCGTCCCGTACTCGGCGGCCGCGGAGGCCGGGCGCTGCGCGGCAGGCTGCGGCGCCTTCGGCCTGTGTGCGGCCGGGACGGCATCCCGCGCCACCGGGTGGGCCGGCGTCTCGGGACGGCCCACAAAATCTGCGGCCAACTGCGGGATCCATCGCGCGCAGACGGTCCCGGCGAAGAGCACCAGTGCGCCGATGAATCCAATGATTCCGCTGACGCTGTAGATGGTGACGATGGTCAGGAAGTAGAAGGCCAAGGCCAGAGATGCCACCACCGAGGCGAATTGATCAACAGACAAGGAGCCGATCCGCAGCGGCGTCTGCGGCGCCAAACGGCGGACCACAAAGAGCACCAGCACCACCGCCGGCAGCAGGATGCCCAGCGCCAGCTGGAACAGTCCTGCCGAGTTCCACAAGTTCACACCGATGCCCCGGAGAACTTCGAGCGGCAGCACTGAGGAGAGGAACAGCAGGATGATGCCGATGCCCACCACCAGGTCTCGCGCGGTGAAGGGGCCGGCCACGGCAGTTCCTGCCGTGCCGTGGGTCTGGGAGCTCTGTGACATCGTCGATCCTCCGGGTCGTTGCGGTTGCAGAGCGGGCCCAGCCCACCGTGCAACGTTCTGGCGCTGGTCTCAGCGTAGTCAAGGAACCCACCCTTCACTAGCCGGATCACCGCCGTCGAACGCACTTGCATGTGCCGTTCAGCGCAGATTTGAGACCTTTTGCATCGAGCATTGTGACGGTCAACACTGAGGGAGGCGTACAAAGGATTAGGCTGAAAAGCAGCAGATGCGCCCGGCCGACGAAAGCCGGTGCACGCCAACGACCGCAGCAAAACGAAGGGGCCTTCATATGTCTGAAGCCAACGGAACGCAGACTTCCACCGCCGCCGGCGATGCTTTGGAGAACCTGCTCCAAGAGAACCGCAAGTTTGCGCCTAGCGCTGAATTCGCTGAGGCAGCGGTGGCCAAGCCGGGTGTCTACGCGGAAGCCGAGGCGGACCGGCCGGCGTTCTGGGCCAAGCAGGCCCGCGAGGTCCTGTCCTGGGACACGGACTTCACTCAGGCCTTGGACTGGTCCGGGGCGCCCTTCGCCAAGTGGTTCGTCGGAGGCGAGCTGAACGCGGCCTACAACGCGCTGGACCGGCACGTGGAGAACGGTCTGGGTGACCGGGTGGCCATCCATTTCGAGGGCGAACCCGGCGACACGCGAACCTACACCTACGCGCAGTTGACCGAGGAAGTGAAGAAGGCTGCGAACGCGTTCGAATCCCTCGGCGTGGCCAAGGGCGACCGTGTTGCCGTCTACCTGCCGATGATCCCGGAAGCGGTGATCACCATGCTGGCCTGCGCGCGGATCGGCGCCGTGCACTCGGTGGTGTTCGGCGGTTTCTCCGCCGATGCGCTGCGTTCCCGGATCGACGACGCCGAGGCGAAACTGGTGGTGACCGCCGACGGCACCTGGCGCCGCGGCAAGCCCTCCCCGCTGAAGCCCGCCGTGGACGAGGCACTTTCCGCCCCCGGCCACACGGTGACCAACGTGGTGGTGGTCAAGCGCAACGGCGAACCGGTGGACTGGCACGAAGGCCGCGACCAGTGGTGGGCGGACACTGTGCAGACCGCGTCCGCGGAGCACACCCCGGTGCCGCACGACGCCGAGCACCCGCTGTTCATCCTCTACACCTCCGGCACCACCGGAAACCCCAAGGGCATCCTGCACACCACCGGCGGCTACCTCACGCAGTGCGCCTACACCCACAAGGTTGTCTTCGACCTGAAGCCGGAAACCGACGTCTTCTGGTGCACCGCCGACATCGGCTGGGTCACCGGCCACTCCTACGTCACGTACGCGCCGCTGATCAACGGCGCCACCCAGGTCATGTACGAGGGCACCCCCGACTCGCCGCACCAGGGCCGCTGGTGGGAGATCGTGGAAAAGTACAAGGTCTCCATCCTCTACACGGCGCCGACGGCGATCCGCACCATGATGAAGTGGGGCGACGACATCCCGGCCAAGTACGACCTGTCCTCCATCCGCGTCCTCGGCTCCGTGGGCGAGCCCATCAACCCCGAAGCCTGGATGTGGTACCGGCGCGTCATCGGCGGCGACAAGGCACCCATTGTGGACACCTGGTGGCAGACCGAGACCGGCGCACACATGATCGCCCCGCTGCCCGGCGTCACCGCCACCAAGCCCGGTTCCGCGCAGGTCGCCGTGCCGGGCATCGCCGTGGACGTGGTGGACGAGCTCGGCGCTTCCGTCCCGGCCGGCCATGGCGGCTACCTGGTGATCCGTGAGCCGTGGCCGGCCATGCTGCGCGGCATCTGGGGCGACCCGGAACGGTTCAAGGAAACCTACTGGTCCCGGTTCGAGAACATGTACTTCGCCGGCGACGGCGCCAAAAAGGACGACGACGGCGACATCTGGCTGCTCGGCCGGGTGGACGACGTCATGAACGTCTCCGGCCACCGGCTCTCCACCACCGAGATCGAATCAGCCCTCGTTTCCCACCCCGCGGTTGCCGAAGCCGCCGTCGTCGGAGCAAAGGACGAAACCACCGGCGAAGCCGTCGTCGCCTTCGTGATCCTGCGCGGCAACGCGGCGGAAGACCCGGACATCGTCGCCACGCTGCGCGCACATGTCGGCAAGGAGATCGGTCCGATCGCGAAGCCGCGCACCATCCTGGTGGTGCCGGAACTGCCCAAGACCCGGTCCGGCAAGATCATGCGCAGGCTGCTCAAGGACGTGGCCGAAGGACGTGAAGTCGGCGACGCCACCACCCTGGCCGACAACACCGTCATGCAGCAGATCGCTGCCTCGCTGAAGGCCTGACACCCAGCCCAGGCACACGCCGGGGGCTGCCCGCTCACCTTCTGGGCGGGAAGCCCCCCGGCGTTGCCTTGCACTGCCACACCACGCGTAACAGGAGATCTCGCCTGCGGCGGGATTGAGGCATAGTAAGGGCATGATTGCAGACACTCCCGGATCTCGCCGACTCTTGGTCCTGAACGGCCCCAACCTGAACCTGCTCGGCACGCGCGAGCCCCAGGTGTATGGCACCGCAACATTGGCGGACGTGGAGAAGCTAACCACCGAGGCCGCAACGGCGCACGGCTGGAGCGCCGAGTGCGTGCAGTCCAACCACGAAGGCGCGCTGATCGATGCGGTCCACGCTGCCCGGGACACTGCCGATGCGATCATCATCAACCCGGGGGGCTACAGCCATACCTCCGTGGCCCTCCGCGACGCGCTAGCCGGTGTGGCACTGCCGGTGGTGGAAGTGCACATCACCAACATCCACAAGCGCGAACAGTTCCGCCACCACTCCTACATTTCCGGTGTGGCCGACGCTGTGATCGCGGGCGCAGGCATTGCCGGCTACCGGTTGGCGGTCGAATACCTAGCCGAGGTCCTCTAGCCGGACAGCCTCTAGCGGGTCACGCACTGGCCGGCGGAGATGGTCTCCTGGTAGCCAGGTGCTGCATCCACCACCGGTTGGACCTCTTCCAGCGTCAGCGCATAACCCACCGGCACGTTCTGGGTGGACTTCGCGAACACCACACCGGCAACGTTGCCGTCGGCGTCCAGCAGCGGCCCGCCCGAGTTGCCTTGCTTCACCTCGGCGGCCAGGGTGTACACCTGAAGCGAGGACGGGTCCGCACCGTAGATGTTCTGGACCAGCACCTGGGATCGGCCTTGGACGGTGGCCGGGTTGCTCTGGAAGGGGCCGCCGGCAGGGTAGCCCTGGAAGGCAGCGAAGTCGCCTTCGGACAGTTCACCGCCCAAGGGCAGCGGCCGAACGTTCAAGTCGTCCACGGCAATCACCGCCAGATCGCGCACCGCGTCGAAGAACACCACTCGGCCGGGCAGCACCCGCCCGTCCGGGATCTCCACCACCGGTTCATTGACGCCGGCCACTACGTGCGCGTTGGTCATCACCCGGTTCGGCGCCACCGCAAAGCCCGAACCCGTCTGGTTCTGTCCGCATTGGAAGGCCGTTCCGGCGATCCGCAGCACCGATGCCGATGCCTCGTTCAGCGCCGCGGTGTCAGTGCTGGCGTCGGGGATCTGCGCCGGTGCCCGCGGCGCCTGCGGATCGAGCACCAGCGGGATGCCGTCGGCCACCACGGCGGAACGCACTTGGGCCGCCCAAGCCTTCACCGGATTCGGGGTCAGGTGCTCGATGGTCGCAATCACCTTTGACCCAGCGATCTGCTGGGAAATAACGGGCACGCCCATGGTGCCCAGGCTGAACGCCAGCATGGACATCACCAGCGCGGTCACGGCCAGGTTCATGGCGCCACCCAGCAAACGGTCCACCGGCCGCAGCGGCGGGAAGTCCATCCGCCGCCGGATGCCGGCGCCGATTCCGGATCCGAGGGCATGACCCAGCACCACCAACAACACCGCCACGGCGATAGTTGCAGTGAGCCGCCATCCGCTGTCCGGCACCCACTGACTGACCAGCGGGATCGCGAAGAAGGCCGCCACCGCTCCGGCGACGATGCCAACAATGCCGCCGAGCGTGACCACAAACCCCTTGCGCAGGCCTGAAACCAGGTAGGACAGGAGGATCAGAAGCAGGACGATGTCCAGGATGGTCAGGCCGAAAATCACACATTCTCCGTAGCGGTCGGATGTGCACTAGTCTAAGCCGTCCACCTGTGGGAATTATTCAGGCAGTCTGGCCGTTGACCACTCCGGTAGATGCTGCGCGGCCGACGACGCCGCCGGTTTTCCCGTCCTCTGGGAGCGAAAAGCCTTGTGGAAGATGTCACAAACGCTTTACATACGGCAAAATGGAGCCAGTGCCCCCACGGGAGAGCAGCCTGACAGACGCCGAACAGTACTAAATTTGGAGAATTCATGGACGTAGAGATCCTTCGCCGCGCACCTCTTTTTGCCACCCTTGACGACGACGTATTTGCAGCGCTGACCGACGAGTTGACCGAGGTCGACCTGTCCCGCGGCGCTTCGGTGTTCCGCGAAGGTGACCAAGGCGACCAGCTCTATTTCATCGTCTCCGGCAAGATCAAGCTGGGCCGCACTGCCAACGACGGCCGCGAGAACCTGGTGGCCATCCTCGGCCCGGGCGAACTCTTTGGCGAAATGGCCCTGTTCGACCCGAGCCCGCGCAGCACCTCGGCAACGGCTGTTTCCGAAACCCGCCTGGCCGGACTGAAGAACGAGAACCTGCGCGGGTTGCTGGAGACCCGTCCCGAGGTTTCGGCGCAACTGCTGCAGGCCTTGGCGCGCCGCCTCCGCCGCACCAATGACTCGCTGGCCGACCTTGTCTTCTCCGACGTTCCGGGCCGTGTGGCCAAGGCCCTGCTGGATCTGGCCGACCGCTTCGGCCGCCCGGCCACGGACGGCATCCTGGTGGCGCACGAGCTGACCCAGGAAGAGCTGGCCCAGCTGGTTGGCGCCTCCCGTGAAACCGTGAACAAGGCCCTGGCCGAGTTCGTCCAGCGCGGCTGGCTGCGCCTGGAAGCACGCGCCGTGGTCATCCTGGACATCCAGCGTCTGCGCCAGCGTTCTCGCTGATTCTCCACTGAAAAGTACGACGGCGGGGGCTCACCTTAAGGTGGGCCCCCGCCGTCGTACTGGCTGCGTGGTGATGGACAGTTCGCTCAGCGCCCCCGCTGAACGGCTCCGCCCTCGGCAGCGGCGCTGGCCACAACCTGCAGCATGGGCACGCCATCCACCAGAACCAGCTCCGGGTGGTAGATCCGCTGCGGACGTTTGTGGGAGAGGTAGGCAATGCAGCCGCGGGCCGACGCGATCTTCTCGACGATGATCTCTACCGCCGGCGACGTCACTTCGCTGAACGTGAGTCCCCGGGTGTCCGGCTGATCCACCAGATCGCCCAACGCCGTGGTTTCCCGCCCCGCCATCAGCTCCTGCGCCGACAGCCAGGCGGCCCACACGCCCTTGCTCTCCAGCAGGGACGGCCGCTGGTTGGCCGGCTGGGCGGCCGCGAAATAGCGCGTGTCGAAGCGGCGGTGGGCGAAGTCCGGGCTCAGCCAGTTGGACAGCGGCTTGAGCAAATCAGTGCGCACACCCAGCCCACGCCGGGAAAGTGCCTCGGCGAAAGACTTTTCCTGTCCGGCCACCGCCTCGCGGGTACGCATCCAGTCGGCGCCGGAGGTTGATTCCGGCAAGCTGGACTCGTCAGGGCCGGCCAACAGCACACCGGTTTCCTCGAACAGCTCGCGGATTGCGGCCACCACATGCCCCTGGGCAACGCGAAGGTCGTTGATCCCCATCGTCTCGGCCCACTTAGCCGGCGACGGCCCGAACCAGGTGACGGGCTCGCCGTCGGCATCGTCCACGCTGCCGCCGGGAAACGCCACAGTGCCCAAAGGAGAGGAGCCCGAACGGTATCCGAGGTAGGTTTCCGTGCCGGCAGCCCCGTCCCGGACCAAGACCACGGAGGACGCCAGGCGCGGCTTCCGCGGTGAGCGTTCCCCGTGCTCGAACCAGCTGTGGGCCGCCCCCAGTTGGTCCGGAGCCAGTGGGAACAGCCGTTGCTCCTCTCGAAGCGGACTAGCTGAATTCGGCAATCAGTTCTACCTCAACCGGCGAATCCAGCGGCAGCACTGCCACGCCGACGGCGGAGCGCGCGTGGGCGCCGGCGTCGCCGAGAACTTGTCCCAGCAGCTCGGACGCCCCGTTGATCACGCCCGGCTGGCCGGTGAAGGCGGGATCGGACGCAACGAAACCTACAACCTTGACGATCCGGGTGATCCGGTCCAAGTCGCCGATGACGCTCTTGACCGCTGCCAGCGCATTCACCGCGGCCGTCGCAGCCAGCTTCTTGGCCTCCTCGGCGCTGACCAGGCCGGCTCCGTCGCCCACCTTGCCCACAGCCGGCAGTTCTCCCTTGACAAACGGCAACTGCCCGGAGGTGTAGACGTAGTTTCCTGTCACTACCGCCGGCACGTAGGCGGCCACCGGAGCAGCGACCTCCGGTACAGACAGGCCCAGGCCGGCGAGCCGCTCTTCGACGGCGGACATCCGGGCTTCGGTCGTTCCGCTCATGGCTACTGCTTCTCCCTCTTCAAATAGGCGACCGGGTTGGTCCCGTTCGGGCCAGGGAACACCTGGACGAGCTCCCAGCCGTCGTCGCCCCACTGGTCAAGAATCTGCTTGGTCGCGTGGATAATGAGCGGAATTGTCGCGTATTCCCATTTGGTCATGAATGAAAGCCTAGCGCTTGCTTGTAAAGTGGACCCCATGGCCGCTCGCAAATCCCCCTTCTTCGACACTGCGACCACCCTCGGCAAGATCGTTGGCTTCCTGGGTATCAGTGCGCTCTGTGGCGTGCTCGCCGCAGGACTGCTGGTCCCGGCCGCTGCCGTAGCCGGTGTCGGAGCGACCTCCTCGATCGAGTACTTCGACCAGCTGCCGGACGAACTCCAGACGCAGCCGCTGTCCCAGCCGTCGCGGATCCTTTCCTCCGACGGCAAACTGATCGCTACGTTCTACGCCGAAAACCGCGTCCCGGTCAGTCTGGACAAGGTTTCCCCGCATATGCAGAACGCCATCACCTCCATCGAGGACGTGCGCTTCTACGAGCACAACGGCGTGGATCCCCAGGGCATCATGCGTGCGGCCGTGACCAACTTGGCGGGCGGAGACCTGCAGGGAGCGTCCACGTTGACCATGCAGTACGTGAACAACGTCCTGATCGACGCCGGTGCGTCCGCGGGCAAGGGAGCCGACGAGCTGACCATCAGCGGCACCAAGGACATTGGCGACAAGCTCCGCGAGGCGAAGCTGGCCATCGCCGTCGAGAAGGAATTCAGCAAGGAAGAGATCCTGCAGGGCTACCTGAACATTGTGCTGTTCAGCGGCCAGGTGTACGGGATTGAAGCCGCTGCCAAGACGTTCTTCGGCGTTTCCGCCGCGAAACTGACCATTCCGCAGTCGGCCATGCTGGCCGGCATGGTGCAGTCGCCGAACTACTTCAACCCGGTGAACAACCCAGAGGCCACACTGGAGCGGCGCAACACCGTGCTGGCGGCCATGCTCAGCGCAGGCAAGATCACCAAGGCGGAATACGACGAAGCCGTCGCCACCGACCTGGATCTCAACCTCAAGCCCGTCCGTTCCGGCTGTGTGGCGGCCAACTTCGCCGATTACTTCTGCAGCTACGTCCAGCACGCGATCATGCAGTCGGACGCCTTCGGGAAGGACTCCACCGAACGCGCCAAGCTGCTGGCCCGCGGCGGCCTGACCATCAAGACCACGCTCGACTCCCGCCTCCAGAAGGAAGCCCAGAAGCAGATCGAGCAGGAAGTCCCGAAGGGCGATAAGTCCGGTGTCGGATCTTCCATGGTTTCGGTTGAGCCGGGCACCGGCAAGATCCTGATGATGGCCCAGAACACCAAATACAGCCCGGAAGACGGGGCGGCCAACACGGAGCTGAATTACAACGTGGACGCTGATATGGGCGGCGGCAACGGCTGGCAGCCCGGCTCCACGATGAAGCCCTACACCACCGTCGCCTGGCTGGAAGCCGGCAAGGCGCTTAATGCCTCGGTCGATGCCCGCCGCACCGAGTACCCGGCGCAATACCCGTGGAAGGCCAGCTGCCTGCCGCCGGACGCCTGGTTCAGCGAGTGGCCGTTCAAGAACGCACTGCCCGGCTACGAGCGCAGCATGACCGCCAGCCAAGGCCTGACCTGGTCGATCAACTCCGCCACAGCCGCAATGGCCGCGCAGTTGGACCTGTGCGACATCCAGGACGCTGCTACCCGGCTTGGGGTACGCACGGCCACGGACAAAGAGCCGATCAGCATCGAGCACCCGTCCTTCATCATTGGCACGACCAACGTGTCCCCGATGACAATGGCCGCCTCCTTCGCGGCATTCGCCAACGGCGGTGTGTACTGCAAGCCGATCGCGCTGGCCTCCGTCACGGACGCCGCGGGCAACAAGTACAAGGTCCCGAAGAAGTCCTGTGACCGGGCGATCTCCGAAGACGTCGCCGCCGCCGTCAGCGTCCCGCTGGAAAACCTGGTCAACCTGCGGCTCGGAGCGATCCACCCGATCGGTGTTCCCGCCGCTGCCAAGACCGGTACCACGGACAAGTCCGAGTACACCTGGACCGTGGGCTACACCAAGGGCATCTCCACTGCTTCCTGGGTGGGCAACCCCCACGCTTACAAGTCGATCAACAACATCCCGATCAACGGCGTGACCCGCAGCTATGTTGACGGCGCGACCATCGCCGGTGGCCAGTGGACCGGCTACATGGAGAAGGTCGCGGGGTTGTACAAGACCGGTGGCTTCGGCTCCGCACCCAGCAGCATGCTCTATCCGCCGCAGCCCAAGAAGGTCGAGACCGACGATAAGAAGAGCTCGGATTCCGGCGACAATGACGGCGGCGGTGACTCCGACAACGACTCCGGCGACTCGGACAACGGCAACGGCAACGGAGGCGGCTCCGACAACGGCGGCGGCAACGGAAACCGCAACGGGAGCGATGACTGACCGTGGACGCTGAAGCGCTGCGAGCACGGCTCCGCACCGCAGGCAAGCTGGCCCTTGGGGCTGCTGCCGCGGGCGGGGCCGCGCTCGTTTACGGCTCGGTCATCGAGCGCAACCTCTTCGGACTGCGCGAAGAAACGCTGCCCATCCTGCCGGCCGGGCAGCGGCCGCTGAAGATCCTGCACCTGGCCGATATCCATATGACGCCCGGACAGACGCTCAAGCAGAAGTGGCTGCGGCGACTGGTTGCACTGGAACCCGATCTGGTGGTCAACACCGGTGACAACCTCAGCCACCGCCAAGCAGTGAAGCCCCTGCTGGACTCGTTGGCTCCACTGATGGACGTGCCGGGGGTTTTCGTTCCCGGCTCCAACGACTACTACGCCCCGGTGATGAAAAACCCGTTCTCCTACCTCACCGGACCGTCGAAACAGCCCGAGGACTACAGTTCACGGGAGCTTCCATGGCGCGAAATGCACGCCGCTTTCGGCACCGCCGGCTGGATTGATTTGACCAACAGGAACCAGTCGTTGGTAGTGGGCCGAGTGCGTTTGGACTTCACCGGCGTGGACGATCCGCACCTGCAGCGTGACCGGTACGTGGGCTTTCCCAACGGCTCCAGTTCTGCGGACAGCGCAGCCCATCTACGCATCGCCGTGGCGCACGCGCCGTACCAGCGTGTGTTGGACCAGTTCACCGCGGGTAACGCCGATTTGATCCTCGCCGGACATACTCACGGAGGCCAAGTCTGCCTGCCCGGTTACGGGGCCCTGATCAGCAACTGCGATCTGCCGACTTGGCGCGCCCGTGGCCTGACGTACTGGGATTATCAGGGGCGCAGCGTCCCGTTGAACGTCTCGGCAGGTTTGGGAACGTCCCGGCTGGCTCCGATCCGGTTCGCATGCCGCCCGGAAGCAGTGCTGCTGACGCTGACGCCTTCACCGTCCGCCACCGCCGGTGGCGCCCCCGCCGGAGGGCTCCGGCTCGGCTGAGCGTTCAGGTCATAGCGCTGCCGCTTCTAGAAAGCACCGCGTTGCCGATTGGCGGCGCACGATTCACCTCACCTTGCGGCGTGCGCCCGCTGCCGTCCCGTTCGCGGCCCGGGGCGGCAACGGCCGGACCGGAACCTGGGTTTGCCAGTACGTGTTTCGGAGCGGTTTGCGGCGGGGATCGATGTAGTCGGGCGGGGTGAACCAGGGGATGTCTTGGAGGACGTTGATTTCCCAGTTGCCTTGCTCGATCAGGTCGTGGTGCGCGCCGCAAAGACAAACGCCGTTGTTGACGTCCGTCCGGCCGCCGGCCCACCAGGGCACGATGTGGTGTGCCTCGGTCCAAAGTGCGGGCATGGTGCAGCCAGGAAAGGCACAACCTTTGTCCCGCGCTATCAGCGCCTTGCGGATGGCCCGGCTGAAAAAGCGTTGGGACCTGCCCAGGTCCAGGACCTCGCCCTCGGAGCCGAGGACCGCGGGAATGATGTCAGCATCGCAGGCCATCCGGCGCACCGTTTTAGCCGAGAGCGACCCGTTGTAGACGGCACTGCCGCCGCCCGAGAGCAGCCCGGCGAGTTGTTCATACCCGCTGGTGACGATCATCTGCGTGCGCAGCCCGCCGGATTCCGGGAGCTTGTCAACGTTCAGGGCGATCCGGCAGGCACCGATCAGGCCTGCCAGAAGTTTCTGCGCCCGGGTGAACTGATCAAGACCCGTTAGGACCACGGGATCGACACCTTCGGGAACTATCCCGTCGGAGTCAGTGCCCTCTGGGACCGCGTCCTCGGGAGCCATGCCTTTGGAGTCGTGGTCCGCAGCGGCTGTATCTGCGTCGGGATTGTCTGTGTTGGCGGCGCCGTCACCGATGCCTCCCTGACCGGGGCCGGTTGCTGCCGCTTCGATGGCTTCCGGGCGGATGCGCGGGTTCGCGGCGCTGTTCATCACCGTGGCGAGGAGTTCGTACTGGTCGTCGGTGGTGTTGATGACGAACTGGTGCAAGCCTCGCCGGCGCCCGCGGTAGAACATGCCCTGCCGGGCCCGCAACTCCTCTTCGGAAGGTTCCGCACCGTCCTGGTCCACGGCTGTTTCCCAGGTCTTGGCGACCATCGCCAGCGTGTCGGTGTCAGTTTCAATGGCCTGGGCGACCAGCGAGGCTTCCATCGCCTCCAGGGTCCCGGGATCAGCGGCGTGACGGGCCCGGCCGAGGGAATCGGTAATGAGGGCCGCGTCTTGGCCGCTGACGTCCCCACGGGCCATGGGGTCTGCCAGTACTGGCAGATCCGGGATACCGGCTCCGCCGTCCAGCCTGGCCGGGGCACTCACGGCCTTGCCGACCCGCAGCCGCCGCCGCGCTTCAACGATGCTGATGCCCAGCCGCGAGCGCAGGTACTCGGCGTTGTTAGGGAATTCGGTCTTGCGGCGGCGCTGCCGTTTCTCCGGCCCAGCACCATCAGAAATGCCGGGGCCGTCAGCACTCTCGGGGAGCTCTCCGCCGCCCGCGGTGATGGCTGCGGCCGGATCAGCCCACTCCCCCGCCATCCCGGGAGCGCAGTAATCGGCGAAGGCTGTGGTGCGGGCGGCGGATTCCCCATTGGCGGCAAGGTCGGCGCGCTCCACGGCATGCGCGCCCGCCGCCTGCAGGTATTCCAGGGTCTTCGAAACGTCCTCGACCGCCACCACCCTGTTGGCCAGATCCCGGGAGGACAGCAACGGCGCTTCCGCCACGAAGCGGTCAGCAATGTCCTGGAGCATGGCGCGCACCTCTGCCAGAGACGTTGCCGTCTCCTCGGTCCGTTCCATCGCTGCAAGCGCCATACCACAATTTTATTCGCACACAGCTTCGACCCCTAGCGAAAGTCCGCAAATGTGTAGGAGTAGTCTGCACCGGCGCCGGGACCCTCGCGAGCAGAGCGAGCCCGAGTTTTAGGGCTACCGCACAAGAAAGCCTCCGACGGCGCACCGAGACTTGCTAGGCGACGGGCTTCGTCTGAGGCCGTCGGAGTTACCGCCGGCGAGCACAATTAGGAAACGGTTGTCTGAGCACGCGCGGCCCGCCATCGGAACCAACCGAAAAGGTAGAGCAGCCCGGACAGCACGGTCATGGTCAGTCCCTCCAGCAACCAGATGACTCCCGGGCCCGCTGAGCCCGGGGTTGCGATGGCATTGGTCAGCCCCATCAGCGACAGGACGATGCCGAGCCACCACGCCTCAACCACTCCACGCGCCAGGCCAAAATACAGCAGCATGGTGAGGGCGTTGACCAACAGCGTCTGGACTATCACGGACACGCCCGTCATGTGCATCATCATCATCGGCAGGGTCTGGATGCAGTCGACCACAACTGTCAGCACAACGAATGCAGCCGCGGCAAGCCAATCCTCCCGCTGCGCAGAATGCACGGCAGGAAACCCGTCGGCCGCGCGCTTGCCCCACCGCCACCAGCCGTACATTGCAACCGCCGGTAGCAGCAGGAATGCGAAGCTGAACCCGCCGCTCGCCGCCATCCAAACCAGAGCCCCGGCCGGTTCCACCAACAGCACCAGCCAGCCTGCCCGTTTCCGCAGCGCCAGCAGTAGCACCGTCAGCATTCTCAACAGTGGGAGGAGCACCCAAATCACGACTGTATCAACGCTGCTGAATGCCTCGATCAGTGCCATGCGCTCCCCTGGTGAACGGTTTCGCCAACACTACCAAGCACTACCGCTGGAGCAGGTGCATCACCGCAGGCACCATCTGGGTGACCGGCGCCTCACGTGGCTCGTTAGGATGGTTGCTGCGGTGCACAAGGCACCACTGACGAACACATCCGATGAATCGATGAAATGACTGAGCTTTCCCTCTGGCGGACCATTGCCAGGCTCAAGGACTATGTACGGCCCATCCTGCCCCGGCTGATTATGGGATTCTTCAGTGCCCTCGGTGCCAGCCTCGTGGCGTTGGCCATTCCGCAGGTGCTCCGCGGGCTCGTCGACACCATCCACACCGGAGGCGATCCTTCCGAAGTCTGGGGCCCCGCCGTCGTCATTGCCGTGCTGGGCCTGGCCGAAGCGGGCCTGGTGTACCTGCGGCGGGTTTTCGCGATCGCGCCGGCCACGGATGTGGAGATGGGCATGCGCACCCGCCTCTACAAGCATGTGCAGCACTTGCCGGCCGCCTTCCACGACCGGTGGGGGTCGGGCCAGTTGCTTTCCCGGGCGATGGCCGACCTGGGGCTGATCCGCCGCTGGCTGGCGTTCGGATCGCTGATGCTGGTGGTCTCCTTCGTGACGGTGGCCGTGGGCCTGGCGTTGATGTTCGCGCTGAACCAACTGCTGGGACTGATCTTTTTGGCCGCTGCCGTGCCGCTTATCTGGCAGGGGTTCCGCTTCCGCACGGCATTCGGTGCCTCCTCCCGGCTCAGCCAGGACCAGGCCGGAGACCTGGCCACCACGGTGGAGGAATCGGTGCACGGCATCCGCGTACTCAAGGCTTTCGGCCGGGGCCCGTACGCCTTGGACAACTTCCACGGGCAGGCGGAAGAACTACGCCAGACCGAACTGGCCAAAGCCCGCACGCTGTCCAAGTTCCTGGCCACCGTTGTTTCCCTGCCGGACCTGGTGCTGGGCGCCGCCCTGGTCATCGGCATCATCCAAGTAGCCGGCGGACACATGACCGTGGGCGAGCTGGTCGCCTTCTTTGCCACCGCGGCAGTGGTGGCCGGGCCGGTGGAAGCGATCGGATCCCTGATGGGCATGACGCTGACGGCCAAGACGGCCCTGGACCGGCACTTCGATGTGATGGACACGGAAAACACCATCACGGATCCGGAAGAACCGCGGCGGGCGGGCTCCGTCAGCGGGGACCTGCGCCTGGCCGGCTTGGTCTTTCGCTATCCGGACGCCGCGCCCGGCACGGCACCGGTCCTCGACGGCGTGGACCTGCACGTACGCGCCGGCGAGACCATGGCACTGGTGGGCGTGACCGGCTCGGGCAAGAGCACGCTGCTGCAGTTGGTCCCCCGGCTGTATGACGTTTCCGACGGCGCCGTGTTCCTGGACGGTACGGACATCCGCCGCTTCCCGCTCACCGAACTGCGCAGCCACGTGTCGGTGGCCTTCGAAGACTCCACACTGTTCTCCACCTCGGTCCGGGAGAATGTGCTGCTGGGCGCCCGGCCCGGCGGCGAAAACCCGGACGAGCTGCTGGCCCGCGCGCTCGAGGTGGCACAAGCCCGGTTCGCCTACGATCTGCCGCACGGGGTGGAGACGAAGATCGGTGAGGAAGGGCTGAGCCTTTCCGGCGGGCAGCGGCAGCGGATCGCGCTCGCCCGGGCCATCGCGGCCCGTCCTGCCGTGCTGGTGCTGGACGACCCACTCTCGGCCCTGGATGTGCGGACCGAAGAAGCGGTGACGCAGCGGCTGCGCGAAGAACTGCAGGGTACGACGACCCTGATTGTGGCCCACCGGCCCTCAACCGTGGCGCTGGCGGACCGGGTGGCGTTGCTGCAGCACGGGCGCATCGCCGCCGTCGGGACCCACTCCGAACTGCTGCGGGCTAACGAACACTACCGCTACGTGATCGCCTCGCTGGCGGCCGAGCCCTCCGTCGAAGACGTCCTGGACGCGAAGGAATCCCGATGAGTTCCATGACCGGAGTCGCCGGCGAAGACAACATCAACCTGGACAAGGCCGACCGCAAAGCCGTCCGCCGGCGGTCGCTGCACCTGTTGGGCGAACTGGTCTCCCCGCACCGGCGGCTGTTCGCGCTGTCCGTAGTGCTGGTGGTGGTCAGCAATGCCGCCCGCGCGGCTGGCCCGGTGCTGGTGGCCTTCGGCATCAACAACGCCCTGCCGGCCTTGACCGGCGGCGACGCTGCCCCGCTGGTGCTGGTAGGCGCCGCCTACGCGGCCATCGCGGTCGCCGGCGGCTCGCTGCTGGCCGCCTACACCTACGTCACCGCCCGGCTCAGCCAGGCCATGCTGCTGGCCCTGCGCGTGCGGGTTTTCCGGCACACCCAGCGGCTCAGTCTGGAGTTTCACGAAACCTACACCTCCGGCCGGATCATCTCCCGGCAGACCTCT
The DNA here is from genome assembly GCF_022637435.1 of Arthrobacter sulfonylureivorans. Classification (NCBI taxonomy): domain Bacteria; kingdom Bacillati; phylum Actinomycetota; class Actinomycetes; order Micrococcales; family Micrococcaceae; genus Arthrobacter; species Arthrobacter sulfonylureivorans. The sequence goes on along the minus strand of NZ_CP093326.1, from coordinate 839,739 downwards.
GATCTGGAGGCGCTGCGGGAGCTGCTGGACAACGGCGTCACCCAGCTGACCTCCGGGGTGATGTTCATGCTCTTCACTGCCATCAGCATCGTGGGCCTGGACTGGAAGAGCGGCGTGATCATCCTGATCGCCGCCATTCCCATCGCCTTCGTCACCCGGTGGTACCAGAAGGGTTCGGAGCTGGCGAACCGCGCGTCCCGGGTGGTCTCGGCCCGGCTGATCGTGCACTTCGTGGAAACCATGACCGGCATCCGGGCGGTCAAGGCCTTCCGCCGCGAGCGGGACAACGCCGCACGGTTCGACGAGCTGGCCGGCAACTACCGCCGTGCCACCCTGCGGAACATCAAGTACTTCGGCGTGCTCCAGCCGGCATTGAACGGCATCGGCAACCTGACCGTGGCCGCGGTGCTGCTGATCGGCGGCTTCCGCGTGCTGGACGGCGACCTTGCCATCGGCACGCTGGTGGCGGTGCTGCTGGCCACCAAGCAGGTCTTCCGCCCCACCGAACAGATCGCCATGTTCTACAGTTCGTTCCAATCTGCCTCGTCGGCGCTGGAAAAAGTCTCCGGGTTGCTGGAGGAGGAACCCACCGTGGTCCCGCCGGCAACTCCTGTTCCGCTCAAGAACGCCCGGGGCGCAATCCGGTTCCGCGACGCGGTCTTCGGCTACGGCGACGGGCGGCTGGTGCTGCCGCAGCTGAACCTGGACATTCCCGCCGGCCAGACCGTCGCCGTCGTCGGTCAGACCGGAGCCGGCAAGTCCACGGTCGCCAAGCTGATCGCCCGCTTCTACGACCTGACCTCGGGCTCGCTCACCCTGGACGGCGTGGAGCTGCGGCAGCTGTCCAACGAGGACCTGCGCCGCGCCGTCGTCATGGTGACGCAAGAGGCATTCCTGTTCAGCGGCAGCGTCGCGGAGAACATCGCCCTGGGCAACCCGCAGGCCAGCCGCGGGCAAATCGAAGATGCCGCCCGCGCCGTCGGCGCCCACGAGTTCATCCTGTCCCTGCCGGAGGGCTACGACACCGACGTGAACAAGCGCGGCGGTCGCGTCTCCGCCGGCCAGCGGCAGCTGGTCTCCTTCGCCCGCGCGTTCCTGGCGGATCCCGCCGTGCTGATCCTGGATGAAGCCACCGCCTCGCTGGACGTCCCGAGCGAGCGCCAGGTCCAGGAAGGCCTGCAGACGCTGCTCGGCAACCGCACCGCGCTGATCATCGCGCACCGACTGTCCACCGTGGAGATTGCCGACCGCGTGCTGGTGATCCATGACGGCCGGGTGGTGGAGGACGGGTCCCCCGCAGAGCTGATCGCCGGCAGCGGCCGCTTCGCGCAGCTGCACGCCGCGTGGAAGGATTCACTGATCTGATCCCGGCGGGTGGCCGGACGCCGATTTCTCGTTTCGGACCTGTCTCCGCTATCCTTGAACAGTTGCTTTCGCGGTTATCATAACGACGGCGGGGCACCGGTATCGGGGTGTGGCGCAGCTTGGTAGCGCGCGTCGTTCGGGACGACGAGGTCGCAGGTTCAAATCCTGTCACCCCGACCAGATAAGAACTCCCGCTGCTCTCCGGAGCGGCGGGAGTTCTTGCTTTTCCTCCTCCCCAACCCGATTTGTACCGCCGGGAAGTTGTGAACCCGCCCCTAAAGCGGGAAGTATGGACCCATGGCTTCACAGCAGCGCTCGGCGCTCATCGTAGGGGCCGGAATCGCCGGGCTCGCCACTGCGCGGGCCTTGCAGCGAACCGGCTGGAAAGTCCATGTGGTCGAGCGCTCCGGAACGCTGCAGCCGATGGGTACCGGAATAACCATCTGGGCGAACGGGACGCGCGCCTTGGAGCGCCTCGGTTTGCTCGGCGCCTTCCAGGACGCCTCGCTCCCGGTCGGCGGCAGCTCCCACGACCAGTTCGGCAACGTGCTCGCCAGCTTCAGCAGCGATGACATGCGCCACCGGTACGGCCACCCCCTGCGGGCGATCCACCGCTCGGACCTCACCACGCTGCTGAACGACTCGCTGTACGTCAACACCGTCCACCTGGGCCTGCAGGCAGTGAAGTTCCGCCGCGATCCGCACGGCGGCACCGTCATGCTGAACAATGGTGGCAACATGCACGCCGACCTGGTGATCGGCGCCGACGGCCTGCGCTCGCTGGTCCGGCACGATCTGGTGGGCGACGGTGCCCCTCGTGCCTCCGGCATCACCGCGATGCGAGCCGTCTGCCCCATCGGCGATCTTGATCCCGAATGGCTCCCGTGGGGTGAATCCTGGGGCAACGGAGAGGTCTTCGGCATGGTCCCGCTGCCCGGCGGGCTGGTCTACTGGTATGCCACCATGCCGAATGCGGCATTGGCGCAGGACGGCGACGTCCTCTGGCGTACCCTGGCGCTGCAGCGCTTCGACAGTTGGCACCCGGCCATCCGGGGGGTCATCCTCGCCACCAAGAGCCAAGACATCATGGCCCACGAGCTCTTCGACCGGAAGCCGGTCCTGGCTTGGTCCGGCAGCCATGCCACGCTGGTCGGCGACGCCGCACACCCCATGCTGCCGTTCCTCGGCCAAGGTGCGGGCCAGGCCCTCGAGGACGCCGTCGCACTGGCCGATGCACTCGCCGCGGATTGGAACATCACCAGCGCCCTGCGCAGCTACGAACAGGCGCGGGCACCTCACACGGCCAAGGTGGTGAAGGGCTCACGCAAAATGGCCAGCATGGCCCGGGAGCAGAAGCCGTGGAAGCAAAAACTCCAGCGCTCGATGATCAGCATGTTGCCGCAGGCACTGGTGTACCGGCAGTTGGACGACGTCGTCGGCCGCGTTAAAAGCTAATCCGTCACGCACCAGCTGACCGCACCATTGACGGATGCCCGCGCGCGTACTGGAATAGAGGTAACTCCGTCCCTCAGGGGTGCAGATGTTCCTTGCACAGTTCGCGCAGCTGGCCGTGGCCACCGTGGTGCTGGCGGCTGTGGTTTTCCTGACCTCTTACGCGGTCGAACGCGGCCTGCGCCGCTCCCCTGACGCCGATACGGCGTTCTGGTACTGCTTTTCCGGGCTCTGCTGCGCGCTGACCGTGGTGCTCGCCGCCGCTGCGCTCTTCCCGGCGGCCGTGCCGCTCTGGCTGCTGCTCGCCGCCGGTTGCGCCGCTCCCGCTGTCTGGCGGATTACCCGCCGGGCCGCCGCCGCCGTCCGCTACCAGGACACGCGCGACTGGCATGAAGCGGCCGCCCGCCACGATGCTGCCCGCACCCGCTGGCTGGTGTACGAATTGGATCCGGCCCTGGCCATCGACTACCCGGACATGTCGGATGTCTCGCGGCCGGAGACAGCGGCGATGCTCCGTGCCATGAAACGCGCCGATGCGCTGCGCTCCCTGGGTCCGGCCGACGACGGCGGTGCCGGCTGCTTCGCGACGGCGGTCGCCGAAGCCGCGGCACGCCTCACAGAGGCAGAGCGGGCAGCGGGCCGCCTCCCGGAAACCGGCCCGCAAAGCCGTCTCCCGGAAGCCGGCCGAGCTTTCCTGCCGGTCAGGCGAACTTCCGGCCGGTGAGCCGCTCGTAGGCTTCCACGTAGCGGGCCCGGGTTTTCTGCACGATCTCCTCCGGCAGCGCCGGCGGCGGGGTGTTTGAGTTGTTGTTTTTGTCCCAACCGGAGGCCGGCGAGGTCAGCCAGTCGCGCACGAACTGCTTGTCGAAGGACGGCTGCGCCTTGCCGGGTTCGTACGTGTCCGCATCCCAGAACCGGGAGGAGTCAGGGGTCAGCACCTCGTCCCCCAAGGTGATCTCCCCCGTCGACGGATCGATGCCGAACTCCACCTTGGTGTCCGCCAGGATGATTCCGCGTGCGCGGGCTATCTCCTCGGCGCGGGTGTAGATCGTCAGGGTCAGCTCGCGCAGCCGGCCGGCGGTCTCCGCCCCCACGGTCTGCACCACGGCGTCGTAGGTGATGTTCTCGTCGTGCTCGCCGACCTCGGCCTTGGCCGACGGGGTGAAGATGGCCGGCTCCAGCCGGGAGCCGTCCACCAGGCCCGCGCGCAGCGGAAGCTCGCAGACCGTCCGGGATTGCCGGTACTCCTCCAGCCCGGATCCGGTCAGATAACCGCGGGCAATGCATTCCACCGGGAACATGCCCAGCTTCTTGCAGACCATCGCGCGGCCGGCGACGGCTTCGGGCACATCCGTGGACACCACATGGTTGGCTATCGGGCGCTCTCCTGCGGCGAGCTGTTCGAACCACCAGAGGCTCAACTGCGTGAGGATGCGGCCCTTGTCCGGAATCTCGCTGGAGAGCACGTGGTCGAAGGCGCTGATCCGGTCGCTCGCCACCACCAGGACGGTGTCGTTGCGCTGGTCCAGCAGGCCTTCGGCGGCGATGTCCTCGCTGGAGGTCTCCACCTGCTGGGACACGGCCGGCACGTACAGGTCGCGGACCTTGCCGGAGTAGACGTGCTTCCAGCCGGGCAGTTCCAACACGTCGGGGGCGAATGCCATGGCGTTCCTAGTCTCTCTGTGCTTCGGCCTGGGGCACGTCGTGCGTGGCCGGTTCGGGCACGGTGACTTCGCCTTGGGCTGCCAACAAGGCGATGTCGCTGCGGAACTGCGAGCCTTCGAGGCCGATAGTGCCGATGCCGTCGTAGGCCCGCTCGCGGGCTTCCACCAAGTCTTCGCCCAAGGCGACGACGGCGAGCACCCGCCCGCCGGCGCTGGTTACCTTGCCGTTCTCGTCCAACACCGTTCCGGCGTGGATCACATGCACGTTGTCCATTGCGTTGGCCTTCTTCAGCCCGCGAATCCGGTCGCCGGTGCGCGGCGTCCCCGGGTAATTTTCCGAGGCCAGCACCACTGCCACCGCGGACCTCCTGGACCACACCAGCTGTTCGGCGTCGTCCAGTTCCCCCTTGGCCGCGGCCAGTAGCAGTCCGCCCAACGGCGTCCGCAGCCGGGCCAGCACGGCCTGGGTTTCCGGATCGCCGAAGCGGGCGTTGAACTCGATGACGCGTACCCCGCGCCGGGTCACGGCCAGACCGCAGAACAGCACGCCAACGAACGGTGTGCCGCGGTTGGCCATCTCGCGGATCGTGGGCAGCGCAACGCGGTCCATCACTTCATCGACGAATCCGGCCGGCAGCCAGGGCAAAGGAGTGTAGGCGCCCATGCCGCCGGTGTTCGGGCCTTCGTCGCCGTCGAAAATCCGCTTGAAGTCCTGCGCGGGCACCAGCGGGATGGCGCGTTCGCCGTCGGAAATCACAAACAGGGAGACTTCCGGGCCGTCCAGGAATTCCTCGATCACCACGGAGCCTCCGGCGTCGAAGCAGGCCTGGGCGTGGGCCAGGGCGGCCTCGCGGTCCCCGGTCACCACCACGCCCTTGCCGGCAGCCAGTCCGTCGTCCTTGACCACGTACGGCGCGCCGAAGGCATCAAGGGCCTCAGCTGCCTCCTCGGCGTTGGTGGCCACATGCGCCATGGCGGTGGGCACGTTCGCCGCGGCCATGACCTGCTTGGCAAAGGCCTTGGAGCCCTCCAACCGGGCGGCTTCCTTGCTGGGGCCGAACACCGGGATGCCGGCCGCGCGCAACGGGTCCGCCACACCTGCGGCAAGCGGCGCCTCCGGACCCACCACCACCAGGTCGGATTCCAGCCGTTGGGCCAGCGCGGTGACGGCGGCGGGATCGCTGGCGTCCACCGGGTGGGTGGGCACGATCTGCGCGATGCCGGCGTTGCCGGGGGCCGCATGGACCTCGGTCACAAACGGATCGGCCAACAGGGAACGGATTATTGCGTGCTCGCGGCCACCGGGGCCGATCACAAGTACCTTCACAAAGAACTACCCTACTTGGCGCGGGGCGGAGCCTCGAAGTTGTTGCGCCGGACCTAAACTAAGTCCATGCCCGAGACATTCAAAGCCGCGGATGCCGTAGAACTGGCCGTCGTTGAACGCAACGGTTTCATCGAATCCCGCCACCTGGGCTCCGCCGTCGTGATGGCCGCGGACGGCACCGTGGTGACCGAGCTCGGCGACATCACCGCCCCGATCTTCCCGCGCTCCACGCTCAAGCCCTTCCAGGCCCTGGCGGCGATGCAGTCCGGCGTCCCGCTGCGCGGCGACCAGGTGGCCCTGGCCTGTGCCAGCCACGTGGGATCGCTGGAGCACATGGACGTGGTGGAGGGCATGCTCAAGGCCGCCGGCCTGACCGATGCCGATCTGCGCTGCCCGCCGGCCTGGCCGCAGGACGAACAGGCGCGCGGCTGGCTGGTCCGCACCGACCGGGGCCAGCAGCGGCTGGCCTTCAACTGCTCCGGCAAGCACGCCGCCTTCCTGTGGGCCTGCGTGGAGAACGGCTGGAACACCCGCAACTATTTGGAGCCGAACCATCCGCTCCAGCGCCGGGTGATGGAAGTCCTTGAGGAATACGCCGAAGAGAAGATCGAGCACATCGCCGTCGACGGCTGCGGCGCCCCGGCGCCGGCGCTGTCCCTGACCGGCCTCGCCCGGGCCGTCGGCAAGCTGGCCAAGGCCCCGGCGGACAAGAACGCGGATGCCCGCGCGGCCACCATCGCCACCGCCATGCTGGACTACCCGTGGGCGGTCCACGGGTACGGCCAGGAGAACACCGTGGTGATGCAGGAACTGGAGATCATCGCTAAGTCCGGCGCCGAAGGCGTGATGGTGATGGGTACGCAGTCGGGGGTCTCGGTAGCGGTGAAGATCCTGGACGGCAGTTCCCGCGCCGGCTCGCTGATCGCGCTGACCCTGCTGGCCGCCTGCGACGCCATCGACGTGGACAAGGTCGGCCCGGTGCTGGAGGAAGTGGTCAAGCCGGTGCTCGGCGGCGGCCAGCCTGTTGGCCGGCTCCGGCTGGCACCGCCCATGGTCGCCCTGCTGGACTGAGCCGGAGCACCAGCTATGGGAGCACGACGCCGGATCTCGGCGGAAGAGGGCAACGCCGCGTTGGCTGCGTGGCGGGCGGGCGCCACCGACCGGAAGAACACCGCCACGGCGGTGCGGTACGCGCTGGAGGAACTTTCCGAGCGCGCTCCGGGCAACAGTGTGGAAGTGCGGGTACCGCCGTTCGGGGTTGCCCAGTGCATCGAAGGTCCGCGACATACCCGCGGCACTCCCCCGAACGTGGTGGAAACCGATCCCGCCACGTGGCTGGCACTGGTGACCGGCGCCCTCGGGTGGGACAGCGCCGTCGCCGACGGCAAGGTCGCTGCCTCTGGCCTGAGGGCCGGACTGGCTGACAGGCTGCCGCTCTTCGCCCGGTAGGCTGGAATGCATGACTTCTGAGCAAGAACCGGCCCGCGACGACCGGCAGGCTGAGCCGGAACACCGGGACGTCACCGTCCGCCGGGCGCCGAAATTCGTGCCCTTCGTCCTCATCTGGGCGCTGGTGGGCGTCATTGCTGCCGCCGTCTCCGCCTACACCGGACCGGAGAACCCCGACTTCACCCGCGGCACCATTTTCGCCTTCCTGGCCGTGCTGTTCGCACTGGCCGGCGTGCTGATCGGATCGCTGCTGTTCCTGGTCATCGACCGGGTCAGCGTCAAGCGTGCCAAGCCGGCGACGGCCGTTGCCGAGCCGGGGCAGGACGTCTCCGCTGGCTCCGTGGTGGACGCCGGCCAGTCAGATGCTCCGGGTCACGACCAGCCCGCCGCCCCCGCGAACCGCAATGAAGTTCCCGGCGAGTCCACGCAGCGGGACAGCAGCGCAGCTGCCGGCGGCGAACCAGACGGCGAATCCGAAGGCGAACGCCGGACGTAACCTGCCGGCCGACGGCCGTAATTCCCATCACCTCGGTGATGCTGTCCGCCGGGCACATGAGAGAATAAGCGGGTGGCACGCGGTGACGGAAAACTCTCCCATGATCTTCTTCCCGGCGAAAAGGGACCCCAGGATGCCTGTGGCGTCTTCGGCGTCTGGGCCCCCGGTGAAGAAGTAGCAAAAATGACCTACTACGGCCTGTACGCTTTGCAGCACCGCGGACAGGAGTCCGCCGGGATTGCAACCAGCGACGGCAAACGCATCAACGTCTATAAGGACATGGGCCTGGTATCCCAAGTCTTCGACGAAACCACGCTTAACACGCTGACCGGGCACATCGCCGTCGGCCATTGCCGCTACTCCACCACGGGCGACTCCACCTGGGCCAACGCACAGCCCACCCTGGGCGCTACTGCCACCGGCACGGTGGCGCTGGCACACAACGGCAACCTGACCAACTCCGCGGAGCTGTACGAGAAGGTGCTGGAGAAATTCGGCAAGCCCGACCGCGGCGAAATGGCCCAGGGCAATACCACTGACACCGCGCTGGTCACCGCGCTGATGGCCGGTCAGGAAGGCCAGTCGCTCGAAGAGCGCACGCTGGAACTGCTGCCCAAGCTGCGCGGCGCGTTCTGCTTCACGTTCATGGATGAAGGCACCCTGTACGCTGCCCGCGACCCAGCCGGAGTCCGTCCGCTGGTACTCGGCCGGCTGGAGCGCGGCTGGGTGGTGGCCTCGGAGACCGCCGCATTGGACATCGTCGGCGCTTCCTTCGTCCGCGAAATTGAGCCCGGCGAATTCATCGCGATTGACGAGAACGGGCTGCGCTCGCAGCGTTTCGCCGAGAAAAAGGCCGCCGGCTGCGTCTTCGAGTACGTCTACCTGGCCCGGCCGGACACCGCCATCAACGGCCGCAGCATCCACGCTGCCCGGGTGGAGATGGGCCGCAAGCTGGCGAAGGAACATCCCGTCGAGGCCGATCTGGTGATCCCCACGCCGGAGTCCGGAACACCGGCAGCCATCGGCTATGCCGAAGCCTCCGGCATCCCCTACGGCCAAGGCCTGGTCAAGAATGCCTACGTGGGCCGGACCTTCATCCAGCCCAGCCAGACCATCCGCCAACTGGGCATCCGGCTGAAGCTGAACCCGCTGAAGTCCGTCGTGCAAGGCAAGCGGCTGGTAGTGATCGACGATTCGATCGTCCGCGGCAACACCCAGCGGGCCCTGGTCCGCATGCTGCGTGAGGCCGGTGCGGCGGAGGTGCACGTGCGGATCTCATCGCCGCCCATCAAGTGGCCCTGCTTCTACGGCATTGACTTCGCCACCCGGGCCGAGCTGATCGCCAACGGCATCGGCGTCGAAGATGTCCGGGCGTCCCTCGGAGCCGACAGCCTCGGCTACATCTCCGAAGAAGGCATGATCGAAGCCACCGAACAGCCTCGGGAGCAGCTGTGCACCGCCTGCTTTACCGGCGAGTATCCGATCGAACTGCCGTCCGCGGACCGTTTGGGCAAGAATCTGCTCGAGCGCGGCGACGAACCGGAGCACGGCTCCTGCGACCCAGGGCCGGACTCGGACCTGGAGAACCTCCTGACCGCCGAAGACAAGAAAGAGCGAGTATGACCTCCCCCGAACAGGGCCAGATCACCTATGCCAGCGCCGGCGTCGACGTCGAAGCCGGCGACCGGGCGGTTGAGCTGATGAAGGGTGCCATCAAGGCCACGCACAACTCCAACGTGATCGGCGGGGTCGGCGGTTTCGCCGGGCTGTACGACGTCTCGGCGCTGCTGAAGTACCGCAGGCCGCTGCTCGCCACCTCCACCGATGGTGTGGGCACCAAGGTCGCCATCGCCCAGGCCATGGACATCCACGACACCATCGGCTTCGACCTGGTCGGCATGGTCGTCGACGACATTGTGGTGGTCGGCGCGGAACCGCTGTTCATGACCGACTACATCGCCTGCGGCAAGGTGGTCCCCGAGCGCATCGCGGACATCGTTCGCGGCATCGCGGCCGCCTGCGAGGTGGCCGGCACCGCGCTGGTGGGCGGCGAAACGGCTGAACATCCCGGCCTGCTGGGCGAGCACGAATACGATGTTGCCGGAGCGGCCACCGGGGTGGTGGAGGCCGACGCACTGCTCGGTCCGGAGCGGGTCAAGGACGGCGACGTCGTGATCGGCATGGCATCCTCCGGCATCCACTCCAACGGGTACTCCCTGGTCCGACGCGTGATCAACCACGCCGGCTGGGCGCTGGACCGTCAGGTAACCGAGTTCGGCCGGACGCTGGGCGAGGAACTGCTGGAGCCCACCCGCGTCTACGCCGCAGATTGCCTGGATCTGGCCCGCTTTGAAGCGGCCGGAGTCCACGGCTTCAGCCACGTCACCGGCGGGGGCCTGGCCGCCAACCTCGCACGTGTGCTGCCGCAAGGGCTGATGGCCACGGTGGACCGCTCCACCTGGGAGCTGCCGGCCATCTTCAAGCTCATCGCCGAACTCGGCAACGTGCCGCAGGCCGATTTGGAGCGGACGCTCAACCTCGGCGTGGGCATGGTCGCCATCGTGGATGCCGCCGGGGCCGATGCCGCCCTGCAGCGGCTGAACGAGCGCGGCATGCCCGCTTGGGTCATGGGGCAGGTTGCTCCCATTGACGCCTCGCTGGGCGGCGTCGACTTTGTCCAAGGCGCCAAGGGCGTGGACGGCGGGGCCGTCCACCTGGTCAATTCATACGCCTGAGCCGTCCCGGACACCCGACCGCCCCTGCACCGTAATCCGGTGCAGGGGCGGTTTTGCTTTGCCGGACATGTTGACGATCCATACCCGGTGGGACACTGGGCGTATGGGTGCGTACGTGGTGGTGGTGTTCATCCGGCCGGTGCGGGCCGGGCGCACGTTCCCGCGGAGCGACTGGCCGCTGCACATCACGCTGGCGCGCTTCGACAGCAAGGAGCCGGCCGACGGCGTAGGCGAGCGGATCGGCCGCGCATTCGCCGGCCTGCTGGAGTTTGATGTCCGCACCGGAGCGGACGACTTCTTCGGCAGAAACCATTCCGTGCCGGTCTCGCTGCTGGAGCCACATCCCCAACTGCAGCTGCTGCACGACCGCCTGTTCGACGCCCTCGGTACGGACGTCCACCTGCTCAGCCCGCAGCACGCCCGGCAGAACTTCCGCCCCCACATCAGCCACCAGGCGGAAGGACGGCTTCAGCCGGGCGAAGTTGTCCGCGTGGAGCAAGCTGCGCTGGTGGATATGCGGCCCGACGGGGATTCAAAACACCGGCGGGTCCTCGCCGTGTGGAACTTGGCGGGAAGTCTGGGGACAGCGCCGAAGACACCCTCCACCGCCCCTGAGGTCGGGCCAGCTCAGGGAATGGCGCCGAGAAATAGCCCCTACAGCCCCTGACCTGGACGACGGTGGGGGATCTGAATAATCAGCCCCACCGCCGGCAAGGAGACGGACTTTCCACGGTGCCGCGGCTACGCGCAGCCAGATTAAAGCCCCTCGGAGGCAACCCGGAACTGTGTTCAGCCCGGACCCCCTGATGGTTCAGGAGCGTTGAGCCTGACCGAAAGGGCCCTGACAGGAAGTAGCGACCGAAGCTGGCTAACCGACGTTGCGGCTGCCTTCGTCCTCGTCGTCGTCGTACTGATCCGCGTACTTATCCTCATAACCCGAATAATCCGGCTCAGGCGGAATATCGGAGAATGCGTCGGAGGTGTGGCGTTTCGCAGCGCCGAGTTCGCGCTGGAGAGCAGTGAGGTCAGTGGCCGGGCTGTAATACTTCATGTCCCGGGCTTGCCTGGTTGCTTTTGCCTTCTGACGGCCGCGCCCCATGGCGTGACCCCCTTTGTACGTCGATCCGGAGGTGGTCGCACGGCTTGCGCACGAGGCTCCGGAATAATTGATCAATTCTGTCGTACCTCTAGGGTACATGGTTTTCCACTCTGCTCGTGGCAGGGCGGCCAGTCGCCGCGAAGCGGCTCCCCCACGTCCGGAAACGACAAAATCGTGCCGCACAACGGGATTGTTGGCTAAAGTCATCGTGGACCAGTTCTCCTTTTCTCCTGGAGGACAACACGCACGGAAGGCAAGTTTCCCCATGAGCGAACAGGACAAGCGGCCTGACGACCGCGGGAGGCCTCCGCAGGAGCGCCCGGAGAGCCTCGACGCGGAGAACCTCGACCTGCCCGAACCCGATCTCCGCGTCAGTGCCGACGACGTCGAGCTCGAAGTCACTGCCGACGACGTTGAGCTCGAAGTCAGTGCCGACGACGTTGAGCTGGCTGAACCGCACCTGAGCCAGGCACACATCAGCGACGAAATTGCGGCCGAGGCCGACCTGGCGAATGTTGAAGCCGAAGCACAGGCCGTGGAGGAGGAAGCCGAGGCTGTTGGTCGGCTAGCCGGCGGCGAGCTCGGCGACGGTGCTATCAAGGCCAGCGGCACCGCACCTGCCGGAGCAGCGGCGGGCGATCAGGCCCAGGTGGACAACGCTGGGGTGGTCCCGGCCGCCGACGCACCGGCAGCCGGCCTCACATCACCCGCAGTCCCGACCGCGAACGCACCGGAAGCCGTCCCGCCGTCGTCACCCGCCGCCTCCACCACCTCACCCGCGGTCCCGCCGTCGGGTTGGGACTCCGCGCCGGCGAGCACCGACGGTTCCTCGCCGGAAAAGGAATGGTATTCGACCCCCGCCGGAGCCACACCCCCGAACGGCGCGGGCGACGACGCCGCCGCCGAGGATTCCGCTGCCGGCTCGGGTCGGAACATCGACTGGAAGCCGCTGATCATCATCGGCGCGGTGGTCGTTGTAGCCATCGTGATTATCGCCATCATCGTTTCCAGCCTGACCGGCAGCTCGCCGGCCGGCGGGGCGGCCAGCCCCTCGTCGTCCCAGAGCGAGACCGAGACGGCGAATGCCGACGGAGTGGTTGCCGAGGACGTCTCGCCGTTCGACTTCAAGCAGGGCCAGTGCTTCACCGAGTTCGAAGCCGTGATGCGCGACGCCACCGTGGTCACCTGCGACACCCCGCACACGGCCCAGCTGGTCGGAACGTTCTCCTACGGCGCCGATGAAGAGTTCCCGGGTGCCGACGAACTGAACATCAAGGCGCAGGCGGTCTGCACCGCCGTCGTCCTGAACGACGCCGCGGCAGAGGCGCCCGAGCTCAAGGACTCCTACGGGATGCCGTCCAAGGAAACCTGGGCCCAGGGCGACCGCAGGATCGATTGCTTCAAGATCGCCGCCGAAGGCGAACAGATCACCGGCACTCTGATCGGCCAGTAACTCGGCTGAAACCGAAAGTCCGGCGACCACCGCTGATGCGGCGTCGCCGGACTTTTCAGTTCCGGGAGCGCTCAGCGCTCCGGCCTTAGCCGTTGCGGACCGCGCCCACCTGTGCCTGCACGGTGAGGCCGCCGGCCCCGCCCTCGGCGCCGATCTCCGGCGCATCCACCAGCACGGTGTCGCCGTCGCTGATCTCACCGGCCAGCAGGCCGCGCGCCAGCTTGTCGCCGATCTCGCGTTGCACCAACCGGCGCAGCGGCCGGGCACCGAAGGCCGGATCGAAGCCGGTCAGCGCCAGCCATTCCCGGGCCGCGTCCGTGACCTCCAGGGCCAGCCGGCGGTCGGCCAGCCGGGCGCCAAGCGAGGCCACCTGCAGGTCCACGATCCGGGACAGTTCGTCGATGCTCAGCGGGTCGAAGATGATCACGTCGTCCAGCCGGTTGAGGAACTCGGGCTTGAAGCTCGCGTGCACCACGCCCAGGACGGCTTCGCGTTTCTTCTCCTGGTCCAGGGACTGGTCCACCAGGAACTGCGAGCCCAGGTTGGAGGTCAGCACCAGGATCACGTTGCGGAAGTCCACGGTGCGGCCCTGCCCGTCGGTGAGGCGTCCGTCGTCGAGCACCTGCAGCAGAATGTCAAAGGCCTCGGGATGGGCTTTCTCCACCTCGTCCAGCAGCACCACCGAGTAAGGGCGCCGGCGGACTGCCTCGGTGAGCTGGCCGCCCTCTTCATAGCCCACGTATCCGGGCGGTGCGCCGACCAGACGGGACACGGAGTGCTTTTCCGAATACTCGCTCATGTCGATCCGGACCATGGCGCGTTCGTCGTCGAACAGGAAGTCCGCCAGCGCCTTGGCCAGCTCCGTCTTGCCGACGCCGGTGGGCCCCAGGAAGAGGAACGAGCCGGTGGGCCGGTCCGGGTCGCTGATCCCCGCCCTCGCGCGCCGCACGGCGTCGGACACGGAAGCAACGGCTTGGCTCTGGCCGATCAGCCGGGAGCCGATGAACTCCTCCATGTGCAGCAGCTTCTGGCTTTCGCCCTGCAGCATGCGGCCGGCCGGGATGCCGGTCCACGCCGAGATGACTTCGGCGATGTCGTCCGCGGTCACTTCTTCGGAGACCATCAGGTCGCGGCCGGCGCCGCCCTGCTCTTCGGCAGCCTGGGCTTTGGCCAGTTCCTTCTCCAGCGTCGGGATCTCGCCGTACAGGATCCGGGAAGCCTCCGCCAGGTCGCCCTCGCGCTGGGACTTGTCCGCCTGCGAGCGCAGCTCGTCCAGCTTCGCCTTCAGGTCGCCCACTCGGTTCAGCCCGGCCTTCTCCGCTTCCCAGCGGGAGTTGAGGCCGGCCAGTTGTTCCTTCTTGTCCGCCATGTCGGCGCGCAACGCTTCCAGCCGCTCCCGCGAGGCCGCATCCGTTTCATTAGCCAGCGCCAGCTCTTCCATGGTGAGGCGGTCGACGGCGCGGCGCAGCTGGTCGATCTCCTCCGGCGCCGAATCGATTTCCATCCGCAGCCGCGAGGCGGCCTCGTCCACCAGGTCAATGGCCTTATCCGGCAGTTGCCGGCCGGAGATGTAGCGGTTGGACAGCGTCGCGGCGGCCACCAGGGCCGAGTCGCCGATCGAAACCTTGTGGTGCGCCTCGTAGCGCTCCTTGAGCCCACGCAGGATGCCGATGGTGTCCTCCACGCTCGGCTCGCCCACGTAGACCTGCTGGAAGCGGCGCTCCAGCGCCGGGTCCTTCTCGATGTTCTCGCGGTATTCGTCCAGCGTGGTGGCCCCGATCAGCCTCAGCTCGCCGCGGGCCAGCATCGGCTTGAGCATGTTGCCGGCGTCCATCGATCCCTCGGACGCCCCCGCGCCCACCACCGTGTGGATCTCGTCGATGAAGGTGACGATCTGCCCGTCGGAGTTCTTGATCTCCTCCAGCACGGCCTTCAGCCGCTCCTCGAACTCGCCCCGGTACTTGGCGCCGGCCACCATGGCGGCGAGGTCCAGCGACATCAGCGTCTTGCCGCGCAGCGATTCGGGCACGTCGCCGGCCACCATCCGCTGTGCCAGCCCCTCCACCACGGCGGTCTTGCCGACGCCGGGCTCGCCGATCAGCACCGGATTGTTCTTGGTCCGGCGCGAGAGCACCTGGATTACGCGGCGGATTTCAGCGTCGCGGCCGATCACCGGATCCAACTTGCCGGACCGCGCGATGGCGGTCAGGTCGGTGCCGAATTTCTCCAGCGCCTGGAATGTGTTCTCGGGATCCGCGCTGTTGACCTTCCGGTCTCCGCGCACACCCGGCAGGGCGGCGAGCAGCGCCTCATGGGAGGCCCCGGCGTCGCGCAGGATCTTCCCGACGGCGGCACTGTCCGTCGAGAGCCCCAGCAGCAGGTGTTCGGTGGAGACATAGGAATCCCCAAGCTTCTCGGCCTCCTGCTGTGCCGCCTGCACCGCCTGGAGTAAACCCCGGGAATACTGTGCCTGGGCTACGGAAGACCCCGACGACGACGGCAGCGCCTTGATCGCGGTACTCGCCTGCACGCTCACCGAATCCGGATCGGCCCCGGCTGACTTCAGCACGGCAACGGCCACGCCGTCGCGCTGGTCCATCAGCGCCTTGAGCAGGTGGGCCGGCTCGATCTGCGGATTGCCCGCCGTCGACGCATTCATGGCGGCGGCCGACAGCGCTTCTTGGCTCTTGGTGGTGAATTTAGCGTCCAACGTTCATCTCCCTTTTCGCTCCGTGATGGATCCGGCCAGCCGCAGCGGTGCTGGTCAAATTGACTAACTTGAGTCTAGTCAACTCAACTTTCAAAGTAAAGTTATCCACAGGCTGCGGCACCCGTTGACACCTACCATCCTGTCCCTACCCCGGCCTGCCCGGAAGTGCCCCGGACGCCTAGGCTGTAGGCGGGACGTGCTCAAATATTCTGAACCGAGGTGGGCGGTCAATGGAAACGATGCTGGAAACGGCCCGGCTGCTGCTGAACCAGCCGACTCCCGGAGACATCGACGCCATGTTCCGCATCCTTTCCGACCGGCGCACCACGCGCTTCAATCCTTCGGACGCGCTGCAATGGAATGAGGAAGCCGACGGCCTGTTCCAGCGATGGGAAGCGCAGTGGGAGAACCACGGGGTGGGCTACTTCGCCGTCCGCCTGCCCGGCCGCGAAGAACCCATCGGTTTCGCCGGGGTCAAGCACGTCTCGTTGTCCGGCCGGCCGGTGCTGAACCTCTATTACAGGTTCGACCCCGCCGTGTGGCACCGAGGTTACGGGCGCGAGGCGGTGGGTGCCGTCGTCGTTCATATCAATGAGTTCCTGGAGCTGCCGCCCGTCCTGGCGCTGGTTCATCCGGACAACGCCGCCTCCATCCGCATCGTCACGTCGCTGGGCTTCGAACGCCATGCGGCGGCTGCCATCAGCGGCCCGGACGGCTACCAAGATGCATATGTGCTGAACTGGGACCGGCAGCTTTAGTATCCGGACAAGGAGTCCCATGGAAATCATCCCTGCAGCGTCGCTGAAGGAACAGCGGTGGCGGAACGGCGGCGGAGTGACCCGGGAGGTGGCCGCCGGCGACGTTGGCGCTGACGGGCTCCCGGCGTGGCGGCTGAGCCTGGCGGACATCGGTACCGACGGCAGCTTCTCCGAGTTTCCCGGCATGGACCGGATCTTCACCGTGGTGGACGGCGACGTCGCCTTCCTGACCGTGGACGGAACCCAGCACCAGATGGAGCGCTTCCGGCCGTTCCGGTTCGACGGCGGCAGCAGCGCCGAATGCAGCCTGCCCACCGGACCGTGCCGTGCGCTGAACGTGATGGCACGCCGCGGGGCCTGGGGTGCGGGGCTGTTGATCGTCGAACTCTCCAAGAAGCGGCCGCTGGCCGTTGCCGACGGACAGTTCCTGGTGCTGCTGCAGGGCCAGGCGCAGGCGACGGCGGACGGCACGGCCCACCCGCTGAAAGCCTACGACACAGTGGCCGGCTCGGCGGTTCCCGCGGAGGTCAGCGGGCGCGGCTTCGCGGCGCTGGTCTCGGTTTATCCGGACGAGGACTGAGCGCGGCTCATTGACTGGTGACCAAGGCCGGCTGGTGACCAGGCCGGCGAAGGTGGCGGCCTCCGGCCAGGCGTGGTCAGGACTCTCTTACTGCCCGCTTACCGCCCGGCGGCGGACTCTACCTTGACGGCGGAGACCTCGAATTCCAGCATCACGCGGTCCGAAACCAGCATGCCGCCCGAATCCAGTGCCGTGTTCCACTTGACCCCGAACTCTTGGCGGTCGATGCGCCGGGAACCTTCGAAGCCTGCGCGCAGCTGGCCGCCGGGGTCCCGTTCCACGCCGATGAAGTCGATCGGCACCGCCACCTGCTTGGTGACGCCGCGGATGGTGAGGTCGCCGTTCACAATAAAGTTTCCGGCCTCCACCTGGTCGATCCGGGTGCTGACGAACGTGATCTCCGGGTAGTTTGGCGCGTCGAAGAAGTCGTTGGTCCGCAGGTGCTCGTCGCGCTGCGGGCTGCGGGTATCGATGCTGGCGACCTTGATGGTGAGCCTGACCGAGGAATTGGCAGGGTTGTCCACGTCTGCGTGGATGACGCCCTCGATGTCGTTGAACGCTCCCCGGACTTTGGTCACCATGGCGTGGCGGGTGGAAAAGCCGATGCGCGTATGCGCCGGATCGAACCGCCACTCGCCGGATAGATCCGAAGTCAGTTCGGACATGGCAGAGCCTCCTCCTCGTGGGCACAGGCGCTGTCTCCCCCAATGACTGAACGATGCGCCTGGCCGTCCCCTTCAGCCGCGTGCGGCTCGTGTGGTAATTCCAACACATAATGGGGAGCAATGCACCACATTGACGCTGAAATTCCGAGCCGGTCCTCCGGCGGCAAACGCGCGCGCGCCCGGTGTGCTCCAGCCCCTGTCCCGGCCCGCCGGGGACCAATACACTGATGCCATGACCACCGCGAACGAGATGCCGTCATCAACTACCCAGTTACCGGCGGACGATTGCTGGAAATTGTTCCGCAGCGCCGACTTCGGCCGGCTCGGAGTCATCGTCGAGTCCCACCCGGAGATCTTCCCTGTCAATTACGTGGTGGACCACGGAAGCATAGTGTTCCGTTCCGCCCCGGGAACCAAGCTCGACGCTGCCTTAGCGAATGAGGTAGCGATGGAGGTCGACGGCTTCAATCCGGACACCAGCGTCGCGTGGAGCGTGGTGGCGCGAGGCAGCGCCCAGCGGATGACCAGCATCGACGACGTGCTGGAATCGGCCATGCTGCCGCTGTTCCCGTGGCAGTCCGGCGAGAAGAACAATTTCGTCCGCATCGTCCCGTCCGTCGTGACCGGACGGCGGTTTGTGGTGCCGGCCTCGGCCCGCCGCGGCCCGGGGCTCAGCGACAGCCACCGGTTCCGGATCGAGTAGGGCGCTGCCCGGCGGCCGATGCGCGCGGCCCGGTAGGACGCTGTGGGGCGGCCGGCGGTGGCCGCCGGCGCGGGCAAGCCGTGGAGATCAGCGCCAGTTGGCAGTGCCCGGCTGATAGCCGGCGACAAAACCGCGGAACGTCCGGTCGGTGGACACTATCTCCTTGCCCAGCGGCGTGAGGGAGACCGGAATCATTTTCAGGTTCGCAATCGCCAGCGGGATTCCGATGATGGTGATGGCCTGCGCGATGGCGGTCAGCACATGCCCGATCGCGATCCAGATGCCGGCAACCAGTAACCAGATGATGTTTCCCAGCGTGGACAGGAAGTAGGTGCGTCCGCCTCGGTCCACCACCATGCGCCCGAACGGCCACAACGCGTAGCCTGCAATCCGGAACGACGCGATGCCGAATGGGATGGTCACGATCAGCAGGCAGCACACAATGCCGGCCAGGAAGTATCCCAAGGCCAGCCAGATGCCGCCGAAGAGCAGCCAGATAATGTTCAGAAGGGCCTTCATCCCACTATTCTGACTGCTGCTGCCGCCGACCGCTATGCGGGGCGCCCCTGAATAACCCCTGAGCTGCAAGGCCCTGCCCTCCAACGATCGGAAAGCGGGCGTGGCCGCGTGTGGGGCGCCCATCCATCGCCCAGGTCAGGGCTAGGCGCCGAGATCATCCTCCACGGCCCCTGCCCTCGTCGTTAGGACGGGGGTCCTCGCCGAGATCACCCCGCACACCCCCTGATATGGACGACGACGATGCATCTGGCCACGGATCACCCCGCCTGCGGCAGCGAAGGCACCCGGCAGCGAAGGCACCGTGCAGCCAGGGCCGCGGGCAGCACGAAGGCCGCGGGGTAGCCCTTCCAAATGGAGGGTCAGCCCTGCGGCCTTCGTTAGTGCGGATGGGTCCGGAGCCGGGCCCCGGCCTGGCTAGCCGGCTTGGCTAGCTGGTCCGGCGCTTCTCCTGCGACGCCGGAGCCGTTGCGCGGCGCGGTCCACGCCGTGCCGGACGCTCGGCAGCCGGTGTTTCGGAGCGGTACACCGGACGGGTGCCGCCGGCAGAACGCTGCGAACCGCCGGCGGCGCGCTGGGCGCCGCCCGTGCGACCGGCACCGCCGGAGCGTGCACCCGAGCCGGCGCGGCTACCTGCTGCGGCCTGGCCCTGGCGCCCGCCGGAGCCCGAGTTGCCGGTGGCGCTCCGGTGGCTGCCATGGCTGGGGGCCGCAACGTCCTGTGAGCGGCCACCACGGTTCTCGCCGCGCGAGGACTGGCGCTGGCCGCCCTCGGACCGACCGCCACGCGCGGCGCCGGCCTGCTGGCGGGCTTCGCCGGCGCGGGCTCCTTCGCCGGTGCGGGCTCCTCCGCCACTGCGGGAGCCTCCGCCGCTGCGGCCACTGCCGGTTCGCAGGGCACGCTTGCGCTGGGCGTTGGCGCCGGTAGAGGTACCGCCGCCGCGCTGGGGCTGCTTCGATGCCTGCTGCTGGGCCCGCAACTGCGGATCCACCGGTACGGCGACCTCGCCCACCAGGTTCGCCAGCAGTTCGGAGGAGGCGGTGACGTTCTCGAAGGCCACGTCCACGCCGGCGGCCTTCATCAGTTTGCCGACTTCGAGACGCTGTTCCGGCAGCGCCAAGGTCACCACGGTGCCGTCGGAACCGGCGCGGGCGGTCCGGCCGGAGCGGTGCAGGTACGCCTTGTGCTCGGTGGGCGGGTCCACGTGGATCACCAGTTCCACCTCGTCCACGTGCACGCCGCGGGCCGCCACGTCGGTGGCCACCAGCACGCGCACGCTGCCGGTGGAGAACTCGGCCAGGTTGCGGTCACGGGCGTTCTGCGACAGGTTGCCGTGCAGGTCCACCGCCGGGATGCCGGCAGCCGTGAGGGCCTTGGCCAGCTTGCGGGCGTGGTGCTTGGTGCGGGTGAACAGCACGCGTCGGCCGGTGCCGGCGGCGAGCTTGTTGAGCACCTGCTTCTTTTCCGAAGCATCGCGGGTCACCAGCACGTGGTGTTCCATCGTGGTGACCGCGGCCTGCGGGTCGTCCACGGAGTGGGTCAGCGGGCTGGACAGGTAACGCTGCACCAGCTTGTCCACGCCGTTGTCCAGCGTGGCGGAGAACAGCATGCGCTGGCCGCCGGTCGGTGTGGTGTCCAGCAGCTTCTTCACCACGGGCAGGAAGCCCAGGTCGGCCATGTGGTCTGCCTCGTCCAGGACGGTGATTTCCACCGATTCCAGCGTGATGATCTTCTGCTTCATCAGGTCTTCAAGCCGGCCGGGGCAGGCAATCACAATGTCGACGCCGGCGCGCAGCGCCTTTTCCTGCCGCTGCTGCGAAACGCCGCCGTAGATCACGGTGGTGTTCAGGCCCAGCTCGACGGCCAACGGTTCAATGGTGTTGTTAAGCTGCGTGGCCAACTCGCGGGTCGGCGCCAGCACCAGGCCCAGCGGGCGTCCCGGCTTGCGGAAATGGGCGGCTTCGCGCTCGGCCAACCGTGCCACCATCGGCAGCGCGAAGGCCAGGGTCTTGCCGGATCCGGTGCGGCCGCGGCCCAGCACGTCACGGCCGGCCAGCGTATCGGGCAGCGTCTCGGTCTGGATGGGGAAGGGGGCCTCAATGCCATCGGCGGCGAGCTTCGAAACGAGGGGCTTGGGCACGCCAAGGGCAGCAAAAGTAGTCATAATAAAGTGCGAATATCTTCCGGTCAGTGTCCCCGCGGCAGGTTAGCCCAGGGTCGCCGAAGAAAAATCAGACAGTGCCAACCGCCCCGGATCAGCCCGGTCACGTCATCTGACGGAAAAGCGGCGGTGCAAATGAAAGCGTTCATCGACGCAGGAAAACGCGTCTATTGCGTTTTCGAGTACCCCCAGTCTAACAGCACGGCCGGGCCGCACCCGCACTGGCGATACGCTGGTAGGGATGACCAGCAACTCCCCCACCCCTGATTCTTCCGCGTACGACGACGGTGCGCGCCTCACGCCGCCCATCCACCTCGCCCAGCCGGTCAGCTTTGTGCGCCGCGGCTCGCGGCTGCAGGGCCGGCGCCAGCAGGCCTGGGACGAATACGCCCCGAAGTTCGCCGTCGACCTCCCCCGGGACGGCGGCGACACCACCGTGGACCCGGACTACGTCTTTGATGCGGCGGCAGCCTTCGGGCGCTCCGCGCCGCTGGTGGTGGAGATCGGCTCCGGCCTGGGCGAAGCCGTTTGCCATGCCGCCGAACAAGATCCGGAACGGAACTTCCTGGCCCTGGAGGTCTACCGTCCCGGACTGGCGCAGACCCTGCTGCGGATCGGCCAGCGGGATCTGGCCAACGTCCGCGTTGCCCAGGTCAACGCACCGGACGCCCTGGCCACCATGCTGCCCGAGTCTTCGCTGTCCGAGCTCTGGGTGTTCTTCCCCGACCCGTGGCACAAGACCCGCCACCACAAGCGCCGACTGGTGCAGGAAAGCTTCGTGGAGCTCGCTGCGCGGGTGCTGCAGCCCGGCGGGACCTGGCGGCTGGCCACGGACTGGTCCGACTACGCCATCCAGATGCGCCGGGTCGTCGATGCCTCGCCGGACTTCAGCAACCTGCACGAAGGTGAGCGCACCGGCGCGGACAGCCCGTTGACCCAGGTCTGGGAGAGCGGTGTCGAAGGGGTCGTCGGCGGCGCGCCGGTCCGCGAGGGCAAGGTCCCCGTCAGCACCGGCAACGCCAGCACCGGCGAAGGCATGGACGAGCTGGGCGGCTGGGCACCCCGCTTCGACGGCCGGACCATGACCAGCTTCGAGCAGAAGGCGCACGACGCGGGACGGATGATCTTCGACCTCGCCTACCGCAGGAACTGATCCGCTCCGCTCCCCGGCCGGACTCAGTTGGTGGTCACTGCCGCCAGCGTGGCATCCGCGTCGTTGCGCAGTTCCACCAGGGCGATTTCGTCGGTGTCCATGGCGCAGGACGCGGTGAGGGTGGCCCGGCCGGCCGGGGTGGCCTGCCAGGATGCCACCTGGTAGGTGTAACCGGACTTACCGGTCACCCACAGGGTGAGGATGCCGTCCTGGGGCAACTTCTCCCCGGCCACGTCCATCTCCGTCCCCCAGGTCTTGTGCACCAGGGCCAGCTCAACCTGCAGGCCGCCGTCGGCAGTCATGGTGTAGGTATCCGACGGCGGTTGCGGCTGCTGGGCCAGCAGCGGCCCGACCGATGCCCCGGCCACCAGGCACACCCCCGCCACGGCTGCCACCAGCCCGGTCCACCGGCGTCGTTCTTTCCGGCGCCGCAGGGCCAGTTCATCCACGAGTTCGCGGGTGCGTTCCTCGAGTTCTTGCGGCGGCGGGGATTCCAAGTCCAGCGCCGCGCCGCGCGGCAGCGCGTCCAACAGATCCGGCAGCGATTCCAGTTCGGCCGCGTCACGCCGGCACTCCAGGCAGTCCGCCAGATGCTCTTCGAATGCCGCCCGCTCATGACGGTCCAGCCCGCCCAGGATATAGAGGCCGAGCAGTTGGTGCTGTTCCTCGCTGGTGTTCACGACTGACCCACCCCCATCTCATCCAGTACCGACCGCAGGGCCTTCGCGGCATAAAACGCGCGCGACTTCACGGTGCCCAGCGGAATGCCCAGCGACTGCGCAGCCTCGGCAGCGGTGAGCCGCTGGTAGTGCAGGGCCAAAATGATGTTGCGGTGGTCCGTACTGATTCGTGCCAGGGCTTCCTCCATGACCACGCGCAGCAGTAGTCGATCAAACTGGTCTTCTTCAATGGCGGGCTCGTCCTCGCCCCATCCGGTCTCCTCCGGCCTACGGCTGCGGCGCCGGTAACCGTCGATGATGACGTGCCGGGCAGTCTGGTACAGGTAGCCGCGCATATTCTCCGTTTCCGGGCCGCGCTTCCACACCCGCAGGATCGTTTCCTGGACAACGTCCTCCACTTGGTCCGCGTTGGAGGTGGCGGCGCGCACGAACCGCCGCAGCGCTGTGGCATGCTCGCGGTAGAGACGGGCCACAGCCTCGTCATCGAGTGACACGGCCGCCTCCTCCCTGGCCGGGAACCGCCCTGTCGCTAACCGACGGCGGTCGCTAACCGGCGGCGCCGGTGCCGTCCCGGCTCTTCTATCCAGTACGACGACGGCGGCGGCCTTCCGGTTCAGCCGCACCGAAAATCGCCAGTGGCGGAAATCCCGATCGCCCGGCGTTGAACCATTGTGGGCGCGTGCGGCGTCTTTTCCAATAGCGGGTCGCGCCCCGCGGCACCGCACTCCGGGCAGCACCCGGGAGACGGCAAAGGAACCCTCATGAAAATCACACAGACAGCCCGGGCCGCCCTGCTGGCCGCTGGCATGCTGGTCCTGGCCGGTTGTGGCGGCAACTCCGGCACGGAAGAGCCCGCAGCGACACAGGCGCCGCCGGCGAGCGAATCCGGCATGGCCACAGAATCGTCTTCCCCGCAGATGTCGGAGGGCGGGCAGACCGGCGGGGAAATGGCCGGCGCTACCGACACGCTGGCCACCGCGGACACCAACCTCGGCAAAATCGTTGTAGACGGGGCAGGCATGACGGTCTACTACTTCACCAAAGACGTTCCCGACTCGGGCAAGAGCGCCTGCACTGGCGATTGCTTGGCGGCGTGGCCGCCTGTGCTGGCTGAGACAGAGCCGAAACTCGACGGAGTCACCGCCAAGGTCGGGCTCATCGACACTCCCGATGGGAAGCACCAAGTCACCCTCAACGGCATGCCCATCTACTACTGGGCCCAGGACAAAGCCCCCGGCGACACCACCGGGCAGGACGTGAACGAGGTCTGGTACGTCGTCGCCCCCAACGGAGACATGATCAAGTAATCCGCGCCACCATCCGCCCGCAGCTGCCCAGTTGGGGCAGGGTAGCTGCGGGTTCCCTTGCCACGGCACGTCCGCCTGCGCTCCCCGGTCCGTGCTCGCAGAGGCCGCGCCAGCAGCCTGCCTCCACAGGCGCGGTTCGGGAACCGGATGTCCACACCCGTCCGCCCCGGGATAGCTGGCAGGGCTGCCGCCGTCTTACCGTGAAGCCATGGACAGCCATACCAGCATTGCCGAGATGCCCGAAGAAGACCGGCCGCGCGAGCGCCTTGCGCGTTTCGGAATGCGCCGACTGCGCGACGCCGAAGTCATGGCGCTTGTGGTTGGCTCCGGATCGCGCACGGCCAGCAGCGTCGAACTGGCGCACGCGGTCCTGAAGAAACTGGGAGGTCCGGCCGGGCTTCGGGAAGCCTCGGTCGAGGAACTGCTGGCCGTCCCGGGGGTGGGCGGAGCGCTGGCCGCCCGCATTGCCGGCGCCATGGAACTGGCGCGACGGGCGGCTGCACGCGAACGGATCAGCGCTGCGGGCGCCAAACCACCATCGCTTGGCTGCGCGGACGAGGCCGCTGGCCGCGGACCAGACTGACCACGTCGCCGGCAAGCCCGGCGGCGAACACGCGGCTGGAATCGGCGCGGCGCTGCCTGGCCATCAGTTCCTCGGACAGGTCCTGGACCTGGGCCCGCAGGGCTGCCACCTCGTTCTGCAGCTGGAGGATGCGCTTGATCCCTTCCAGTGAGACGCCTTCCTGGGACAGCCGCTGGACTTCGCGCAGCGTGTTCACATCCTGCTGGGAGTAGCGGCGCTGTCTGCCCCGCTGGCGCGATGGGGAGACCAGCCCCAGGCGGTCATACTGGCGCAGGGTCTGCGGGTGCATGTCGGCCAGTTCGGCGGCCACCGAAATCACGAAAATCGGCGCATTCATATCTATACCCACGGTGCTCTCCCTCCTGCGCTGCGCGCGTTTTCCGCCCGGTCCTTCCGGTCTGCTGAAACTCCGACCGGCTACAACCGCGCCTTGGCGGCAAGGTTGCCGCGCGGATCGGATCCGGCGGTCGCCGCCGCGAAGGCGTTGACCGCGTCTTCTGCCTCCTTGCCAAGGTTCTGCGGGACCACCACGTCGATGGTTACCAGCAGGTCACCGGTGTTCTTCGCGGTCTTCACCCCGCGTCCCTTCACGCGCAGCGTCCGACCGGACGGCGTTCCGGCCGGCACCTTGACCTTGACGAGTTCACCGGCCAGTGTAGGCACTTCGATCTGCGCCCCCAGCGCGGCCTCCGGGAAGGTCACCGGGACGTGGATGCGGATGTTGTCGCCGTCACGCTGGAAAAAGGTATGTGGCTTGACGTTGACGGTCACCATCAGGTCGCCTGCACCGGCCGGACCCGGCTGGCCCTTGCCGCGGACGCGGACCTTCTGCCCGTCCTTAATGCCGGCGGGGATCCGCACATCGATGACCTCGCCGCTGGGCTCGCGCAATCCGATGGTGGTGCCGTTGATGGAACCGGCAAAGGAAATGCTGGTGCTCGCGGTGCGGTCCGCACCCTTGCGCGGCGCCTGCTGCTGGTAGCCGCCGAATCCGCCGAACAGGTCGGCGAACTCCGGCGGAACGTTTCCCGAGGAACTGGTGCGGGTGCGGGCACCCTGGCCGAACAGGTTGCCGAAAATGTCCTCGAAGCCGCCGGCCCCCGGCCCACCGGCGCCCCCCGGGCCTCCGGCGCTGAAGCGGGCGCCGCTGCCCATCGCCCGGATCGCGTCGTATTGCTCGCGTTCCTGCGGGTCGGACAGGACCGAGTACGCCTCGGAGACGTCCTTGAACTTCTTCTCCGACGCGGCGTCGCCCGAGTTGGTGTCCGGATGGTGCGTCCGGGCGAGTTTGCGGTACGCCTTCTTGATGTCGGCGTCGGACGCATCTTTGGAGACACCGAGGATCTTGTAGAAGTCTTTCTCGACCCAGTCCTGGCTAGCCATGCAGGCGCCTCCTTTCAGTTTCACAAAGTCTATGGGCCTTCCGGCCCGGACGATGACGGGTTGGCCTCCGGCGGACCGGAAACCAACCCGTCATCTGTTCCGTCATGGCACCCTGGCGGGCGTCATTCAGCCGGTACAGCCACCACTACCTGGGCGGCGCGCAGCACGCGGTCGCCCGACTTGTAGCCCAGGCGCAGGATCTGGCTGACCGAGTCCACTTCCACCTCTGCATCGGGCTGCTGCATCAAGGCCTCGTGGATGTTCGGGTCGAACTCCACGCCGGTCTCCTCGATACGGGTCAGGCCGTAGGTCGCCAGCACGCTGTCCAGCTTGGTGGCAATGGCAGCGAACGGACCGTCGGCCAAGTCGCCGTGCTGGCGTGCCGCGTCGATGTCGTCGAGGACCGGAAGCAGCGAGTTCATAACACCGATGACAGCCATTTCGCCGGCCACCGCACGGTCGCGTTCGACCCGCTTGCGGTAGTTCACGTACTCGGCTTGCAGTCGGAGCAGGTCGTTCTTGAGCTCCTCTGCTTCCTGCGACGTGGTGCCCTGGGCAACGGACTCCCCCGCCGGGACCTCGGCCCCGTTGAGGATCTCCTCAGCCTGGGCCAGCGCGTCCGCGTCCGCACCCTGACCGGCGGCGGGAGTCTTTTCCGCTGCCTGGTCCGCGTTGCCGTTGCCGGCATCGGCGGCAGCTCCGCGGACCTTTCCGGTCTCCGGATCGATCTTGCGGTTGTCGCGGAAGTTCACCGGCTCTGACTGGCGTTCTTCTTCGTTACCGTTTTCCGCCATGGTTACTTCTTCTCGTCTTCTTCGTCGACCACTTCGGCGTCGACGATGTCCTCGTCGGCGCCGGCCTCGGAGGCACCCTCACCGGCGGGAGCGCCGTCGGCACCGGCTGCGCCGGACTGGGCCTGCGAGTAGATGGCCTCGCCGAGCTTGGTCTGGGATGTCTGCAGCTTCTCGAACGCGGCCTTGACCTCGTCGTCGTTGTCCTGCTTTTCCAGGGCTGACTTCAGGGCGTCGACGTCGGCCTTGACCTCGGTCTTGACCGCTTCCGGCAGCTTGTCGTCGTTGTCGGCGAGCAGTTTGTCAACGGAGTAGGCCAGCTGCTCGGCCGAGTTGCGGACATCGGCGGCCTCGCGGCGCTTCTTGTCCTCGGCGGCGTGCTCTTCAGCTTCACGGACCATGCGGTCGATGTCGTCCTTGGACAGCGCGGTGCCGCCGGTGATGGTCATCGACTGCTCGGCGCCGGTGCCCTTGTCCTTGGCGGAGACGTGCACAATGCCGTTGGCGTCGATGTCGAAGGTGACCTCGACCTGCGGCACGCCCCGCGGAGCCGGGGCGATGCCGGTGAGCTCGAAGGTGCCCAGGGGTTTGTTGTCGCGGGTGAACTCGCGCTCGCCCTGGAAGACCTGGATGGCCACGGACGGCTGGTTGTCGTCAGCGGTCGTGAAGGTCTCGGACCGCTTGGTCGGGATCGCCGTGTTGCGCTCGATCAGGTGCGTCATGATGCCGCCCTTGGTCTCGATGCCCAGCGACAGCGGGGTGACGTCGATCAGCAGCACGTCCTTGCGCTCGCCCTTCAGGACGCCGGCCTGCAGGGCTGCGCCCACGGCCACGACCTCGTCCGGGTTCACGCCCTTGTTCGGCTCCTTGCCGCCGGCCATTTCCTTGACCAGGTCAACGACTGCCGGCATGCGGGTGGAGCCGCCCACCAGGACGATGTGGTCGATGTCGGAGACCTTGATGCCGGCTTCCTTGATCACGTCGTGGAACGGCTTCTTGGTCCGGTCCAGCAGGTCCTTGGTGAGGTCCTGGAACTTCGCACGGCTGAGGTGCTCGTCCAGGTGCACCGGACCATCCGGGGTGACCGAGAGGTACTGCAGCGAGATGTTGGTGGAGGAGGCGGAGGAGAGTTCCTTCTTGGCCTGCTCGGCTGCTTCCTTCAGGCGCTGCAGGGCGATCTTGTCCTTGGACAGGTCGGCGCCCTTGGCCTTGGCCTGCTGCAGCAGGAAGTCCACCACGCGCTGGTCCCAGTCGTCGCCGCCGAGGCGGTTGTCGCCCGACGTGGCGCGGACCTGGATGGTGGAGAAGTCGTCCTCGTCCTTGCCGACTTCCAGCAGGGACACGTCGAAGGTGCCGCCGCCGAGGTCGAAGACCAGGATGAGTTCGTCTTCCTTGCCCTTGTCCAGGCCGTAGGCCAGCGCGGCAGCGGTCGGCTCGTTGACAATGCGCAGGACGTTCAGGCCGGCAATTTCGCCGGCTTCCTTGGTGGACTGGCGCTCGGCGTCATTGAAGTACGCCGGCACGGTGATCACCGCGTCGGTGACCTTCTCACCCAGGTAGGACTCGGCGTCGTGCTTGAGCTTCTGCAGCACACGGGCAGAGATTTCCTGTGCGGTGTAGTTCTTGCCGTCGATCTCGACCTTCCAGTCGGTGCCCATGTGGCGCTTGACCGAGGCAATGGTGCGCTCGATGTTGTTCACGGCCTGGCGCTTGGCGATCTCGCCGACCAACACCTCGCCGGACTTGGAAAAAGCGACAACGGACGGAGTGGTGCGGCCACCCTCGGCGTTGGCAATGACGGTGGGTTCGCCACCTTCCAGAACAGAAACAACGGAGTTGGTGGTTCCGAGGTCGATACCTACTGCACGAGACATACGCGTGTCCTTCCTTTGCGGCCGCAGCTACGGCCTTGTTCACTGTGGCGGCCCGGCCGTCGGGGCTAAACCGACGGCTGCCGCCAGGGAACGGCGGCTGTTGAGCCTTCTGCACTCAAGTTTACTCAGGCCCTCGGCTTTGTCAACCAAGTTGAGCGTACTCCACTCAACTTTAGAGGGTGGCCGTGAGACGACGACGGCGGGGGCGCTGGTGGTTACCCCCGCCCCCGCCGTTCGTCAGCGGCCCGCGGCCGCCCCGGTCTCAGTCCGCGGTGTGCCCACTGCCCGCTGCCACCAGTTCGCGCTCCCGCGACTCTTTCCGGGCGAGCTTGGACGGCCACCAGATGTTCGGCCCGATGTCGTACGACAGCGCCGGGATCAGCAGCGAGCGCACCAGCACCGTGTCCAGCAGGACGCCGAAGGCCACGATGAACGCGAGCTGGCCCAGGAACAGAATCGGGATGACGCCGAGGGCGGCAAAGGTAGCAGCCAGCACCACGCCGGCCGAGGTAATGACGCCACCAGTGGAGCCCAGCCCGCGCAGAATGCCGGGCCGGGTTCCCAGCCGCAGCGATTCCTCGCGCACGCGGGTCATCAGGAAGATGTTGTAGTCGATCCCCAGCGCTACCAGGAAGACGAAGCCGTACAGCGGCACCGTGGCATCCGCCCCCGGGAACCCGAAGACATGGTTGAAGACCAGCGCGGAGACGCCCAACGCGGTCAGGTAGGACAGCGCCACGGACAGGATCAACAGCACCGGCGCCAGGATGGAGCGCAGCAGCAAGATCAGGATGAGCAGGATGACGCCGAGCACCATCGGCGTGATCTTCAGCAGGTCGGCCTGCGCCGTGACGTTCGTGTCCAGCGCAACCGCCGTGACGCCGCCAACCAAGGCCTGCGGATCGGCCGCGTCCAGTGCGGTGCGCAGGTCGGCAACGGTGGCCTCGGCCGCGTCTGAGTCCGGCACATCCTGCAGCGTCGCATTAATCATCACCCGGCCGTCGAGCTCCACCACCTGGTCGTCACGGGTGAAGAACTCGGCGGAGGCGACCCCGTCCTCGCTGCGGACCACCTCCAGCACCTGGTCCCGCTTGCCGCTGTCGGCGACGACGACGGCCGGGCTGCCGGCGCCGGCGTCGAAATGGCGAACCAAGGCGTCCTGCCCGTCCGCCGAATCCGTCTTCACCAGGACCAGCTCCGACTGCGGGACACCGTGGGCCTGCAGCTGCAGCACACCCATCGCCCCGGCGACCAGCAGCAGTACCGAAACCATCCAGGTGGCCCGGGGCATCCGTGCCACCAGATTGGCAACGCGGAGCCACAACCCGCGCATACCCTCGGTTCCGGCCACCGCGTTTTCGGGTGGGGCGACGTGGGCGTGGTGCCCCGGGCGGGGCACGATGGGCCAAAAGGCGCTGCGTCCGGTCAACAGCAGGACCGCGGGCAGGAACGTCAGCGCTGCCAGCACCGCGAACACAATGCCAATGGCGGCGATGGGACCCAGGCTGCGGTTGGAGTTCAGGTCGGAGAACAGCAGGCACAGCAGCGCCAGGATCACGGTGGCTCCGGAAGCTGCAATCGGTTCGACCGCACCCCGGTAGGCGGTCTTCATCGCCGCCCACTTCGACTCCTGCTCCCCCAGCGCCTCGCGATATCGGGCCGTCAGCAGCAAGGCGTAGTCGGTGGCGGCGCCGATCACCAGGATGGAGAGGATGCCTTGGCTCTGGCCGCTGAGCTGGATCCAGCCCTGCAGGGCAAACCAGTACACCACCAGGATGGCCGCACAGAGCGCGAACACGGAGGTCAGCAGTACCAGGAAGGGCAGCAGGAGCGCGCGGTAGACCAGCAACAGGATCACGAACACGGCACCCAGCGCCACGCCCAGCAGCAATCCGTCAATGCCGCCGAAGGCCTCCACCAGATCGGCGATGAACCCGGCCGGGCCGGTCACATAGCCGGTGGCGGATTCCGGAAGCTCGGCCGCCAGGACCGCGCGCAGGTCGGTGACCACCTCGCCGGCATCCAGGTCTTCCGGCACCGGCACGATGAACTGCACCGCTTGGAAGTCTTCGGACGGGATCGGCCCCACCACTTGATTCGCACCGCCGCGCTCCAGGCCGGCCGCGTCCGCCAGCCGTTCGGCCAGCGGGGCGTAGTCCGCCAGTTGCTGCGGCTGGATCGGCTCGTCGAATTCGACGACGGCGATGGCCGGCACCGCATCGGAGTCGCGGAAGCGCTCCTGCCATTCGCCTGCGGTGGTTGACTCGGCGCTGGCCGGCAGGAAACCGGCCTGATCGTTGGTGGAGACGTCGGAGAGCTTGCCGAAAGTCGGCCCACCGAGGCCGGCGGCAGCCAACCAGGCTGCCACCACCAAGGCGGGGAGGAGCATTCTGAGCCATCGGGCCATGGCGATCGATCCTTCGGAATCTAGGCAGCGGAAAACAAGCTCCACTATAGATTAGTTCCACGTTAGAGATAAACCCCCAGTGAACTATCCTGTTGTTGGGTTGATGGAAGGGAGGGCCACGTGGAACAACGCACGGACCGGCTGATGCTGCTCTTGCAGCAGTTCGTCGTTGAGAGCGAGCGCTACGTTGAAGCGGTCAGCGAACGGGACGCCCTGCACCGCACCGACCTCAACGCCCTCGCGGCGATGGTCCGGGCCGCCGCGGCCGGCCGCACCGTTACTCCCGGCCTGCTGCGGACCGAACTCCACCTCAGCTCTCCTGCGACCACCGCATTGGTCGACCGGCTGGACCGCTCCGGGCACGTTAATCGCACGCGCAGCGATACGGACCGCCGCAAGGTGCATCTGGAGCTGACGGACAAGGCCCGCGCCACCGGCGGCGCGATGTTCGCCCCGTTGGCTCGCAACATCGGCCAGGTGCTGGACGGCTACCCGGCGGAGGACCGCCAGCGGCTAGCCGGCTTCCTGGCCGACATCATCACCGCCACGTCGGCCGCCTGCGTGGAGGTCACCGGCCGCGACGGGGACCCGGGCGGCGACGGGCACCCAGACGGCGAAGCTGCGACGGGGACCCCCGGCGTCGACAAATAGCGCAACATTCCGGCACGGCAGCTACGTGCCGGCAGGGGCGCAGAGTAGTCTCCCACTATGAAGGACGAGGTCTACTCCCACGGCCACCACAAGAGCGTGGTCAACGCCCATGCGATCCGCACCGCAGAGGACTGCGCAGCCTATCTTCTTCCCGAGCTCAAGCCCGGCATGATGTTGCTGGACGTGGGCTGCGGCCCCGGCAGCATTACGGTTGATTTGGCCGAGCGGGTGGCTCCCGGACAGGTCATCGGCCTGGACCGGTCCGACGATGTGCTGACCCAGGCGGCCGAACTCGCGGCGCTGCGCGGCATCGAGAACGCCACGTTC
Organism: Arthrobacter sulfonylureivorans; assembly: GCF_022637435.1. NCBI lineage: Bacteria > Bacillati > Actinomycetota > Actinomycetes > Micrococcales > Micrococcaceae > Arthrobacter > Arthrobacter sulfonylureivorans. Next base: position 807,450 of record NZ_CP093326.1, on the reverse strand, counting down.
GTCAGCGGCAACATCTACGACCTCGAGTTCGACGACGACACCTTCGACGTGGTCCACGCCCACCAGGTCCTGCAGCATCTGACCGATCCGGTGGCCGCACTGTACGAGATGCGGCGGGTGCTCAAGCCCGGCGGCATCGTGGCCGTGCGCGACGCCGACTTCCACGGCATGAGCTGGTACCCGGAACTGCCCGAACTCACCGACTGGATGGATACCTATCAGCAGATCGCCCGGGGCAACCGGGCGGAACCGGACGCCGGCCGGCACCTGATTTCCTGGGCGCAGGCGGCAGGCTTCCGCGAGATCACGCCGTCGTCGTCCAATTGGCTGTACGCCACCGAAGAACAGCGCCGCTGGCAGGGCGATGTGTGGTCCGAGCGCGTCCTGCACTCGGCCTACGCGGAACAGTCGCTGGAACGCGGGCTGCTGGACCAGGCCGGGCTGGACCGGATTGCGCAGGGCTGGCTGGCCTGGGCAGACGCCCCGGACGCCTGGTTCCTGATTCCCAACGGCGAGATCCTGGCCCGCAAGCCCTGACCCGACGGCAGACAGGACCTCAGCGGACATGCGCGGACAGTATGACGTAGTGGTCATCGGCGGCGGCCACAACGGTTTGGTCGCCGCCGCCTATCTGGCGCGCGCAGGGCAGAGCGTGCTGGTGCTGGAGCGCGAAGACAGGCTCGGCGGGGCCGCCGTCTCCGCGGAGGTCTTCCCCGGCACCGGGGCCCGCATTTCCAGGTATTCGTATCTGGTCAGCCTGCTGCCCCGGCGAATCATCGAGGACCTGGAGTTGGACCTGCGGCTGCTGCGCCGGCGCTACTCGTCCTACACGCCGTTGCCCGGCACGTCCACCGGGCTGCTGGTGGACAATCAGGACCCGGATGCGACCCGCGCCTCCTTCGGCGCCGTGGACGCCGGTGCAGACTTCGGCACGTTCACCGAGTTCTACCGGCGCACCGGCCGGCTGGCCCAGGCAGTGTGGCCAACGGTCACCGGTCCGCTCCCCCGCCGCTCCGAACTGCGCCGCCGGTTGGGCGATGACGAGTCCTGGAACGACTTCATTGAGACGCCGATCGGCGACGTCCTGGAACGCAGTTTCGCCTCGGATCTGGTCCGCGGCGTGGTCCTCACCGACGCGCTGATCAGCACGTTTGCCAGCGCCCACGACGACGACCTGCAGCAGAACAAATGCTTCCTCTACCACGTGATCGGCGGCGGCACCGGCGACTGGGACGTACCCGAGGGCGGCATGGGGGCGGTCACCGCCGCGCTGGAAACGGCCGCTCGCCACGCAGGTGCCCAACTGCGCACCTCGGCGGAGGCCACCTCGGTGACTCCGGACGGAGAGGTGCGGTACGACGACGGCGGCGGGACCGACGTCGTCGTCTCCGCGAAGCGGGTACTCGCCAACGTCTCGCCCGCGGTCCTCAACGGACTGCTGGCCGCCGGCGGCGCGGAACCGGCCACGCGGCCTGGTCCCCCGTCCGAGGGAGCGCAGGCCAAAGTGAACCTGTTGTTGTCCCGGTTGCCGAAGCTGCGGGACAGCGCCGTGGCGCCGGACGCGGCCTTCGGCGGCACCTTCCATATCAACGAGCTGTACTCACAGCTGGAGCGGGCCTACGCGGAAGGCGCCGCAGGCCGGATCCCGGATCCGCTGCCCGCGGAAATCTACTGCCATTCGCTCACCGACCCGTCCATCCTCTCACCCGAACTGCAGGCAGCCGGTGCCCAGACCCTCACCGTGTTCACGCTGCAAACCCCGCACCGGCTGCTCACCGAGGAGAACAACGACGCGACCCGCGCCCGGCTGCAACAGGCCGTGCTGGACTCGCTCAACTCGGTGCTCGCCGAGCCGATCGAAGACTGCATCCTGCTCGACACCCGCGGAGAGCCGTGCATTGAAACCAAAACCACGCTCGATCTTGAACACGCTCTGAACCTGACCGGCGGGAGCATTTTCCACGGCCCGCTCGACTGGCCGTTCGCCGAAGACGACGAGCCACTCGACACCCCGGCGCAGCGCTGGGGCGTGGCCACGGCCCATGAACGGATCCTGCTCTGTGGGGCCGGCGCGCGCCGCGGCGGCGGCGTCAGCGGCCTCGGCGGCCACAACGCGGCCATGGCTGTGTTGGAAGAGGGCACCCCGAAAACGGGCGCGTAACCTCGTCGAGCGCCTGAGCGGGTTGCGCTGGGCTGCACCGTAGGATCATCTGGTGCAATTCTCGTTATGGCTGGCGCTGCTCGGCGCCACGGTAGTGATTAGCTTCACCCCGGGTGCCGGAGCCATCAACACCATGAGCAACTCGCTCAATGCCGGCTTCGGCCGGTCCATCTGGGGCATCTTGGGCCAGCAGGCCGCCTTGGTGATCCATGTGGCGATTGTGGCGCTGGGCCTCGGCCTGCTCGTCTCCAACTCCCCGGTCCTGTTCGCCGCGATCAAATATGCCGGTGCCGCCTACCTGATTTATCTTGGCCTGCGCCAGTTCCTTGCCAAGCCGACAGGCAACGCGGAGGTCGAAGCGGCGCGCCGCGACGAGCCGGCCTTCTCCATGTTCCGGCGCGGCATGTGGGTCAACCTACTCAACCCGAAGGCCATCGTCTTCTTCCTGGCGTTCATGCCGGGCTTCATCCGGCTGGACCAGCCGCAGCTGACGCAGTACCTGGTCCTGATCGCCACGGTGCTGGCCGTGGACATCCTGGTCATGTGGTTTTTCTTCGCCGCGGCGGCCAGGTCTTTCCAGCGGTTCACCCGGACGGTGCGCGGGCTGACAATGATGAACCGGGCCTTCGGTGTACTTTTCATCGCGGTTGGCCTGATGCTGGCTTTCCTGTAGCCGCCTTCTCATAGACTCGAGTCATGTACCGCATCATCGCTGTCTGCACCGGAAACATCTGCCGCTCCCCCATGGCCGAGCGGATGCTGGCCCGCGCGCTCCAGGAAGCAGGACTGGGCGGCGAGGTCAGCGTGGACTCCGCCGGCACCACCGGCTGGGAGCTGGGGCGGCCGATCGACCAGCGGGCCGGCCAGCGCCTGGAGCAGTCCGGCCTCAGCGCGCTGGACCACCGGGCCCGCAAGTTCGAGGCGTCCTGGTACGACGAGCGCGACCTGATCCTGGCCCTGGACGTGGACCACTACGACCAACTGCGGAACGGTGCACCGCACGACGCCGCCCGGGACAAGGTCAGGCTCTGGCGCTCCTTCGACCCCGCCGTCAGCCATCTTGGTCCGGCGGATCAGGGGATCTACGATCCGTGGTTCGGCGAGGCCTCCGATTTCGACGCCAGCTGGCAGATGATCGACGCCGCACTGAAGGGAATCATCGAGTTCGTGCGCAAGGAACTCGATGCCCGCTAAGCCGGTCCTGATCGCCGTCGACGGACGCTCCGGATCCGGCAAGACCACACTGGCGGTGGAGCTGGCGGCGCTGCTGCGGGTGCACCGCACGGTCTCGCTGTTCCACCTGGAGGACATCTATCCGGGCTGGCACGGCTTGGCCGGCGGACAGCGGCGCTATCTGGAGAGCGTGCTGCGTCCGTTGGCGGCCGGGGAGGCCGCGCACTGGACCGCCTGGGACTGGAACAAGGACGACGACGGTGCCTCCCGTAGCACGGAACCCGCCGACGTGGTGGTCCTCGAGGGCGTCGGGGCTGCGCACGCCGCCGCCCGCGGCCTGCTCGACGCCGTGGTGTGGCTGCAGGCACCGTCCGAGGCCCGGCGGACCAGGGCCTTGTCCCGCGACGGTGCTACCTATGAGCCGTTCTGGGACATCTGGGCAGACCAGGAGGAGGCCTGGCTGGCCGGCGACGACGCGGCCGCCGCCGCGGACGTCGTGGTCGAATCCGGTCCCGCCGGCGCCGCCCCCGAGCAGGTCCTCGCAGCACTGGCCTCGCTGCCGGTGCTCGAACACGCCCTGGCCCCGGAGCGGGCGACCCGCGAGGGCATCCGGCTGGTGGCCGAACGCGTGGATGCCTATCCGGACGCCGAGGCGGTCTACCGCCGCTTGTATGCCGGCGCGGTCCGCAGCGTCTGGCTGGACAGTTCCAACGTCCACGAAGCCGCCGACCGGAACCGGATCAGCATCATGGCCGACGACGGCGGCAGCTTCGGCCAGTGGGCTGAGCACCGGAACGGCACCACGCTGGTGAGCCAGCACAACACCACCGCTCGGATCGGCGGCGGGTTCTTCCGCTGGCTGGACAGCGCCTGGGGACACCGCCCCGCCACCGCCGCCGAGGAGGTGCCCGGCGGCTTCGCCCTGGGCTGGCTGGGCTACCTGGGCTACGAGCTCAAGCGTGAGACCGGCGGCAAGGACACCTCCGCCCCTGTGCAGGACGGGGCGTCGGACAGCCTGCAGGACAACGCCCTCGGCAACGCGCCGGATGCCGCGCTGCTGTTCGCCGGCCGCGCCGTCCTGCTGGACCATGTCCGGCGGTGCACGTGGCTGCTGGCCCTGGCCGGACCGTCCCGCACGGACGAAGCCGCTGAGTGGATCGCCGGCACGGCAGCAGTCATCGGCACCCTGCCACCTGCTTCCGGCCCGTCGCCGGAACCGGCACGGCGGCCTGCCGCTCTGGTTTTCCAACCGCGCGACTCACGCGGGGCCTACTTGGCCAAGATCCGCGAAGCACAGGCGGAAATCAGCGAGGGCAACACCTACGAGGTGTGCCTGACCACCCAGCTGCACGCCACCACGACGGAACCGCTGGATCCGCTGGACACCTACCTGGCCCTCCGCCGTCGCAATCCCGCGCCTTTTGCCAGCCTCTTGCGGTTCGGGACGCTGACCGTGGCGAGCACGTCGCCCGAGCGCTTCCTCAGCATTGCGGCCGACGGCGGTTTGCGGGCCGAACCGATCAAAGGCACCCGGCGGCGCCTGGCGGATCCCGACGCCGATGCGGCAGTGGTCCGGGAGCTCGCCGGCAGCATCAAAGACCGGGCCGAAAACATCATGATCGTTGATTTGCTGCGGAACGACCTGAGCCACTTTGCCATACCGGGTTCGCTGCAGGTCAGCCGGCTGTGCGCCATCGAGTCCTACGCCACCGTGCACCAGATGGTCTCCACCATCGACGCACAACTGCTGCCCGGGGCTGTCCGGGCCGAGGCCGTGGCGGCGGCTTTTCCCGCCGGCTCGATGACCGGCGCACCGAAGATCAGCACCATGGACATCCTGGACCGGCTGGAGACCGGACCGCGCGGCGTCTACTCCGGCGCCGTGGGCTACTTTTCGCTGGACGGGGCCGCGGACCTGTCCGTGGTGATCCGGACGCTGGTGATGGACGGCAGCCGGCTCAGCCTGGGAGTCGGCGGTGCGATCACCGCAGACTCCGTGCCCGACGACGAGTGGGACGAAGTGCGGGCCAAAGCCTTCGGAGTGCTCTCGGCACTGGGGGCGGTGTTCCCGGACTAGCGCACCCGGCTACTGCAGGGTGGCGGTCAGCCGGGCCACGTTATCTACGTAGCGCTGCCAGCGCGGCCGCTGCCGCCATTCCTGAAGCGTGAGTTCCTTGGAGATCACCCGATAGCTGTCCTGGATATCGGACAGCTCCTCCACGATGTGGTCGCCGAGCATCATCACGGAGACCTCCAGGTTCAGCGAGAAGGACCGCATGTCCATGTTGCTGGAGCCGATGACGGCAACTTCGTTGTCCACCGTGAAGTGCTTGGCATGCAGCACCAGCGGCCTCGGGTAGCGGTAGATCCGTACGCCGGCCTCCAAAAGAGCCTGGTAGTAGGACTGTTGGGCATGGTGGACCAGCGCCTGGTCGCCGACCTCGGACACGAAGAGCTCCACCTTCACCCCGCGCTGCGCCGCCGTCGTAATGGCATAGAGCAGCGAATCATCGGGCACGAAGTATGGGCTGCAGATGGACAGTCGCTCGACGGCCGCATAGATCAGCGTGTTGAACAGGCGCAGGTTGTTTTCGGTGACGAAGCCGGGGCCGCTGGGCAAGGCCTGGCACGTCATCGGCCCGGGCTCGCGGGACGGAACCGGAGTGAACAGTTGGGTTTCGAGGATGTCGTCGGTTTCGCTCAACCAGTCGGTGGCGAAGACGACGTTGAGCGCGGTGACGATGGGACCTTCGTAGCGTGCCATCAGCTCCACCCACTTGCGGCCGATCTTTTCGCTGGAGGTGCGCCGGTAGCCGGGTTCGATCAGGTTCTGCGATCCGGTGAAGGCCACGCGCCCGTCCACAACCAGGATCTTGCGGTGGTTACGCAGATCGATCCGGCGCCATTGGCCGCGGACCGGCAGCACCGGCAGCGAACGGCGCCAGTCGATCTGGGTGGTCTCCAGCCAGCGGCGGAACTTGCGGTAGCCGGTCACCCGGAGGGCTCCGATGTGATCGAACAACAGGCGCACGCGGACGCCCCGGGCGGCGGCTTCTTCCAGCGCGGCGAAGAGTTCGCCCGTGGTGTCGTCCCTGCTCATGATGTAGAACTCGATGTTCACGAACTCGCGGGCCTCGCGCACCGCCTCGGTCATGGCGGCAATCGAGGCGTCGTAGTCCGGGTACAGCTCCACGTGGTTGCTGTCCACCATGGGGAAGGCGCCGAGCCGGCGGTTCAGCTCGGCCGCCGAATGCACCCAGGCCGGTGCTTCCCGTTCGCTGCGGGGCTCCTCCAGATCATGGGTGGCGGCCCAGACGCGGCGGTTGATCTCCGCCTGCTTGGCGATCCGGCGTTCCGAGAGCCGGTAGCTGCCGAACATGAAGAACAGCGCAAGGCCGATCAGCGGGATGAAGAAGATGGCGAGCAGCCAGGCCATGGCGGTGTTGGGCCGCCGGTTGCCGGGAATCACGCCCAAGGCGATGATGCGGATCGCCATGTCTATCACGCCGAGAATGGCGACGACCCAGTCGGGGAATGTGCCCAGCCCCGCAAACGACCACAGCACGCGGCTGCTCCTCCCCTCCCGCCGTGTGCCGGCGCAATCCTCCCCAGCCTACCCGGCGGCCAGCGACAAACTAAGCTAGCCGTATGACAGTTCTGGTGTTCTTGGACCCTGCCTACGAGGCGGGGCGCATCGCAGATGCTTCACAGCCTCAGCTCATGGCCACCGATCAAGGGGCCACCCGCGGGGACGGCATTTTCGAGTCCCTGCTGGCCGTGAACGGAATACCGCGTAAGGTGCAGGCGCATCTGGACCGGCTGGCCACATCCGCCCAAACCATGGATTTGCAGCTGCCACCCGCCGACGCGTGGGAGCGTGCGATTAAGACGGCGATCGCGGAGCACCCGCCGGTCGAGGAGCTGGTGATCAAACTGTTGGTGACCCGTGGCGTGGAAGGCGCCGCCGCGCCCACTGCCTGGGTCCAGGCGTCGCTGCCGCCATCGGCCGGTCAGCGCCAGCGCACCGACGGGATCTCGGTGCTGCTGTTGGACCGCGGCTATGACAGCTCGCTGGCCGAACGCGCCCCGTGGTTGCTGATGGGCGCCAAAACGCTCTCCTACGCGGTCAACATGGCGGCCCTGCGCTACGCCCGCAAGAACGACGCCGACGACGTCATCTTCACGTCCAGCGACGGCCGCGTCCTCGAAGGACCTACCTCCACCGTGCTGATGGCCCGGGTGCGCGATGGCGTCAGGACTTTGGTCACGCCGCTGCTGGAGAGCGGAATCCTGCCGGGCACGTCCCAAGCAGTGCTGTTCAAGGCGGCCGCCTCGGCGGGATGGCAGCTGGGCTACGGGCCTTTGGAACCGGACGACCTCTATGAGGCCGATGCCGTCTGGCTGGTCTCCAGCATCCGGCTGCTGGCGCCGGTGAAGAGCATCGACGGCAAGGAAATCCCGGTGTCGCCGGAGCTCACCGAGGAACTGACCGCGCTGCTGGCCGAAGGCAGTCGGGAGTAGCTTCCGCAGGCTCCCGGCGCCGTCCGCGCCAAGCTCACACGAAGATGAAGTTCCAGGTGCCGGCGGCTACAGCGGCCGCGGCCGCCGCACCGGCGATCAGCACGCCGCCCAGCAGCACCCAGACGTCCACCGTGCTGTAGGTGGACTCACGCGCCCAAGTCCGCCGACCTGCACCAAAACCGCGCGCCTCCATGGCAACCGCCAACCGGGTGGCCCGCCGGATGGCCTGCACGATCAGCCCGAACGCCTGGCCCACGAACGCGCCGGCCTTGGCGATGGGCCGGTTCTCGGCACCGACACCACGGGCGCGGCGGGCCAGGCCCAGCGTGCGCCATTCCTCCACTAACAGCCCGACCAACCGCATGGCGGCCAGCGCCCCCAGGACGAAGCGGTGCGGCAGCTTTAGTTTCTGCGCCAGCGCGTCGGCCAAGTCGGTGGGGTCGGTGGTCAGCAGCAGGAAAATGCCCGGCAGGGCGACGGCGAGCGAACGCAGGCCGATGGCGATCCCGCCGGCCACCGAATCCTCGGTGAACACCACCGGACCCAGCTGGAACAGCACGGCTCCGGTCTTCTCCGCCAACAGCGCCGTGGCCCAGGCCCCGGTGGCCGCCGCCGCCAGCAGGGGCCAGCCGCGCTTGAAAAGCAGCCACGGGTTCACGCCCAGCACGGGCATCAGCAGCAACTCGGCCGCGAGCACTACCGACGCGCTGACCCAGTCCACGCTGAGCATGACCACCACGGTGATCACGGCGGCGGCCGCCAGTTTGGACACCGGGTTGGCGCGGCTGAACGGCGAAGCGGTGAGCCGCGGAGTCATCAGATCCACGCTCATGCTGCCCTCCTCAGCGTCTGGACCGGCTGGACTCCGCCGCCGGCCACGCGCACGGCGGCACCGCCGAGCGCTGCCGTGAAATCCGCGTCGTGCGTCACCGATACCACGCTCTTGCCGTCGGCCACCAACTCGGCCAGCAGGGTGACCAGTTCCGCCCAGGTGTTGGCGTCCTGCCCGAAGGTCGGCTCGTCCAGCATCAAGATGTCCGGGCTGGTGGCCAGCATGGTGGCCACCGAGAGCCGGCGCTTCTCGCCGCCGGACAGGGTAAAGGGATTGGCCTGCAGCAGCCGGGTCAACCGGAGCCGTTCGGCGATGGTATCCACTCGCTGCCGGACCACTGCCTCGGGCAGCTTCGCCACCCGCCGCGGGCCGAACTCCAGCTCATCGAGCACCGTGCTGGTCAGGAACTGATGTTCCGGTTCCTGGAACACGCAGCCAATCCGGGCCACCAACTGGGCGGACTTCCATTTCACCGGGGACTGCGCCGCGCCACGGTGCAGCGCCGGGGTGGCGGTCAGCTCCCCCCGGCTGGGCGCCAGCAGGCCGCCCAGCGTGAGTGCCAGCGTCGACTTGCCGGCGCCGTTCGGGCCGGTGATGCTCAGGGCCTGTCCGCTGAGCAGGTCCACGTCCACGCCGCGGAGCACCGGCCCGGTCTTCCGGCTCCGGGCCACGTCCAACCCCACCGCCTGCAGCAACGGTCCGCCGGGTGCCGGAGCGGCGGGCAGCTTCAGCCGGGGAGTGTGTCCGGGGACCCAGACGCCGGCCTCCGCCAACCGGGCGCGGGTGGCGCGTTCGGCCAGCACTTTGGCCGGCGGGCCGTCTGCCAGCATGCCGCCCCCGGCCGCCAGCACGATCACCCGGTCCACCACGTCCGCCCAGACGGCCACCCGGTGCTCCACCACCACCAAGGTGGCGCCGGTGCTGTCCAGCACCCGGGCCACGGCGTCGCGCACTTCCGGCACGCCCTCCGGATCCAGATTCGCGGTCGGCTCGTCCAGCAGCAGCAGTCCCGGCCGCATGGCCAGCACCGAGGCCAGCGCCAGCCGCTGTTTCTGGCCGCCTGACAAGGCCGCGGTGGGATGGTCCAGCGGCACGTCCAGGCCAACATCGGCCAAGGATTCGCGGACCCGGTTCCAGATCTCTGCGCGCGGCACGGACAGGTTCTCCGCCCCAAAGGCCACCTCGTCGCCCACGCGGGCCAGCACCAGCTGGCTTTCCGGGTCCTGCAGCACCAGCCCGGCCCGGCCGCGGGCATCCGAGGGACGCAGCCCGGCCACGGTAAGCCGCCCGGCTTCCTCGCCCTCCCCGTCGTCGCCCAGCACGCCGGCCATGGCGTGCAGCAGCGTGGACTTCCCGGCGCCGGAAGCGCCCAGCAACAAGACCCGTTCCCCGGGTGCAATGCTGAAGCTGGCCCCGCTGACCGCGGGGTCCTTGCGACCGGCATGGCGCCAGCCCCACCCCTCGGCTAGGACCGGCACCGGGCCGGGCACCGCCGTCGTAATCTGCAGTCCCATAACGGCTCAGACGTCTGCCGTGCGGCCCGCCGCGAAGGAGGACAATACGCCGGTCCTCGCCAGGCCCTTGACCGCCAGCCAGGGCAGCAGCCCGGCGATCACCATGCCGGATACGGCGGCGCAGACCACATAGGCCAACTGCCATTCGGGGGCCCAGAGCATGTTGTACAGGATGTTCTCGCTGATCGACAGCGCCAGGCCAGCGCCGAGGCCGGCCAGCATCGCCACCATCACGTTGAACTTCCGGTACAGGAAGAGCAGGAAGATGACTTCGGCGCCGAGGCCCTGAATCAGGCCGGACACCAGCACGCTCATGCCGAAGCTGGTGCCCAGCAGGCCGGAGACGATGGCTGCCAGCATCTCGCAGTAGATCGCGGCGCCGGGCTTGCGGATGATCAGCCCGCCCAGCACGCCGGCCATCAACCAGCCGCCGGTGTACAGGCCGGCAGCGGGCGGGAAGGCAACGGTGAGGCCCTCAACCAGCGGCCAAGCCGCCGACCAGGCCCAGAAGATGACGCCGACGGCCACGGCCACCACCGAGGCGACGACGATGTCCACCACCCGCCAGCCGTAGCGCTGCTTGCGCGCGGGAGTGGGCGTGGTCGGTGCATTCGAAACGGTGCTCATGGAATCCTCCTGGGTGCAGGAGGGGAGGGCGGCCGTGTGGCACACCCCGAGAACTCGACTCCCTTCGCCGGTACTAACCGGAGCAGGTTCGAGGGTCTGCGGTCTTTCCGCACTCTCAGCGTCCCTCCCCGTGTCCGGCGTGTGCCGGTCGGTCGGACGCTCCCCTGTCGTTATTGGTGCTGTCTAGCAGCACGCACCAGTCTACACTCGCCCGGCTTCGCGGGCCCATTCGGCCACCAGCCGTTGGAGAATGCACGACGGCGCCGGGATGGGCGGGTGCGGGCAGTAGGCTGGGAGCGGCAGAGCTGATGACAAGGGGACGCGGCGCCCCGGTAAGGAGCAGGCATGACCGTTGTATTAAAGCTCTTGGGCACCCTGGTGAGTCTTGGTGCGGGTTTAGCAGCCACCCACCTGCTGGGCTACGTGTGGAAGATGGTCACCGGCCGTGACGCACCCCAGGCCGACGATGACCTGGAGAACAGCGTTGCTTCTGCTCTGGTTTTCGCGGTGGTGTCCGGCACGGTTGGCCGGGTGATCCAAGTACTGCTCAAGCGGGCCACAGCCAAGGCAGTCCTGCACTACGAGAAGACCCCGGAAATCGTCTAAGCGGCACGTTCGAGGGGCACGCTGGCGGGGGCGTGGCTGCGGCCCCCGCTAGCGCCGCTAGTCCTTGCGTGTCCCGGTAGCGTCCTGGTCGTTTCGGACCGGACCAGCCGCAGTTGCAGCGGCGTCGGCCTCCGCAGCTTCGATTTCGGCAGCCTCGACGTCACCGGCGTCGAAGTCACCCGCGGTGACGTCACCGGCGTCGATCTCCGCTTCGGGCTCTTCTTCGGCCGCCGCTTCCACCACCGCGTCGAGGTCGTCCACGCTGAGGATTTCCCGGCGCAAATGTTTGGTCCGGTATCCGGCGCGGCCCACCATATGTGCCGAGACCGGCACGGTGAGCAGTTGGAACAGCCACGCGATGAGCAGCAACGGCACGGCCGCCCAACTGCCCAGCTGCAGCCCCAAGCCAGTCAGCAGCAGCAGCAAGCCGAAAACCTGCGGCTTCGTGGCGGCGTGCATACGGGAGAGCAGGTCCGGGAACCGCAGCAGGCCGATGCCCGCGGCCAGGGACATCAGCGCGCCGGTGATCAAGCAAACGGCGGTGACGATGTCGAGGATCAGGTCAGTGTTCACGTGGCCGCCCGTCTGTGACGAACCGGGCCACGGCAACCGAGCCGATGAAACCGACCAGGCAGATCACCACCACCAGCGTCAGATTATTCATGTGGCCACCGGCGGCCATGTCCACAATCAGTCCGGCGCAGACAACCGCCAGCAGCACGTCGATGGCCAGCAACCGGTCCAAGAGGGACGGCCCGCGGGCCAGGCGGACCAGCGCCAGCACCGCGGCCAGGGCCAGGACAGCGCTGACGATGATTTGGGCAACAGCCATGACTTCCACGTTTACGCTGCCCCTCCTCTGCCGGTACCTTCAGCTTTGACCAGTTCCAGTTCTTCCTTGGACCCCATCACCCTGATCAGGCCCGCCTCGATCTTCCGCACTTCCGCCTCAAAGTCCTCGGCGGCTTCCCTGGTTGCCACGTCGATCACGTGCAGGTAGAGCGTGGACGTGGACCGGTCCACATCCACCACGAAGCTGCCCGGGATCAACGAGATGGCATGCCCGGTGGCCGTCACCAATAGGTCCGAGTGGCTTCGCAGGTGTACCGCCACCACGGCGTTGCGCAGCCTCGGGCCGGTGGTCAGGGCCAGCCAGAGTACTTCGAAGCTCGCCACTGCGACTTTCCACACGAAGGTCGCGGCGAAGACCACCGCTGCCAGTGGATTGAAGCGCCCGCTGAGTTCGACCGGCGGCAGATAGAACAGGTTTACGATGACCAGCGCGATCAGCAAACCGAAGATCAGGTTGCCGGCACTGAAATCCTGCCACAGGGCTCCCCAGAGGAAGACCAGCCAAGCCAGCAGGGGCAGCTCGACCCAGATGGAGATGCGCGGTTTCCTCATGGGGCAACTCCCTGCATCGCGCCTTCACCCAGGACCGCCTCGATGTACGGCGTGCGTTGCAGCATCTCCCGCGCCGCCTGGTCGCTCAGCTCGAAGAGCGGCCCGGCGAATACCGTCAGGGCAACGCCCATCACCACCAGACCGATCGTGGGCCAGACCATCGGCATGGGCAGCAGTTGAACGATGCCCCGCCCGGTGAACCGCCCGTGCGGACGCTCCTCCACGTGGCGTGTGGTCCGTACCGCCGACCCGTCGGGCTTGGTGGCCACCAGGACCGGATCCGGGTGCTCGGCGTCTTCCGGGCGCCGCCAGAACACGCGGTTCCAGACTCGGGCCAAGGCAAGCAGCGTCAGCAGCGACGTGATCATGCTGCCCGCCACCAGCACCCAGGCGATCGGACTGCCTAGGTCCACGCCTCCCTGCACCAATCCGATCTTTCCCAGGAAGCCGGAGAACGGCGGGATCCCGGCCAGATTCATGGCCGGCACGAAGAACAGGATGGCCAGCATCGGCGACAGCTTGGCCAAACCGCCCAGCCGGTCCATGTTGGTGGTGCCGCCGCGGCGTTCAACCAGGCCGGCCACCAGGAACAGGCTGGTCTGCACCGTGATGTGGTGCGCCACGTAATAGACAGCTGCGCCCAACCCCACTACCGAGGACATCGCCAAACCGAACACCATGTAGCCGATGTGGCTGACCAGCGTAAACGAGAGCATGCGCTTGATGTCGATCTGCGCCACGGCACCCAGAATGCCGACCAACATGGTCAGCACGGCCACCACCATCAGGAACGTGTTCAGGCGGTCGCCCGGGAACAGCAGCGTCTCGGTCCGGATCAGGGCATAGACCCCGACCTTGGTCAGCAGGCCGGCGAACACCGCGGTGACCGGCGCCGGCGCCGTCGGGTAGGAGTCGGGCAGCCAGAAAGACAGGGGGAAGACCGCCGCCTTGATGCCGAAGGCCACCAGCAGCATCAGGTGCAGCGTCATCTGCGTGGACGGATCCAACTCGCCGAGCTTGATCGCCAGATCGGCCATGTTGATGGTTCCGGTCGCCGCGTAGATCATCGCGATGGACACAAGGAACAGCATCGAGGAGATGACGCTGACGACGACGTAGGTCACCCCTGCGCGGATGCGCGGGCTGGTGCCTCCCAGAGTCATCAGCACGTAGCTGGCCGTGAGCAGCATTTCGAAGCCCACATAGAGGTTGAACAGATCCCCGGTCAGGAAGGCGTTGGACACACCGGCCACCAGGATCAGGTAGGTCGGGTGGAAGATCGAAACCGGGCCCTCTTCGTCGCTGTCCGCCATGCCCTGGCCGGAGGCATACAGCAGCACCGCCAAGCTGACGGCGGAGGAGACCACCAACATCAGTGCGGACAGCTCGTCGACCACCATGGTGATCCCGAAGGGCGGAATCCAGCCGCCGATATTCACGGCCTGGGCACCGTTGGCCCATGCCGAGGCCAGCATGACGACCTCCACCGCCAGCGTCACGGTCAGCGTGATGGCACCGGTACGGCGTTGCGCATTCGGATGGCGGATCAGCACGAACGCCAAGGCAGCGCCCAGCAGCGGCAGGACAACTGCCAGCGGAGCAATCTGTGCGGCGTTCACTTCTCCCTCTCCGTCCGGGCCCTGTTGGTAGCAGGTGTTTCCTCCGCCTCGTCCGGCGGGACGAACTCGGTGGTTTCCGCCGGAATCTCGGCGTCGTCTTCGGCATCGAAGGTCGGCTGGTTGGCCACGCGGCGGTCTTCGATATCGTCCTGGACCTCGTCCTGCCGTCCCAGCACCCAGGAACGGTAAATGATGGCCAGCATGAACGCTGTGACCGCAAAGGAAATCACGATGGACGTGAGGATCAAGGCCTGCGGCAGCGGATCGCTGTAGGCCTCGGCGGGGACGTCAACGCCGAAAATCGGCGCTAGTCCCGCGGGCCCGCCTGTGCTGAGCAGCAACAGGTTGGCGCCGTTGGTGATCAGCATCAGGCCGAGCATCACACGGGTCAGGCTACGTTCCAGGATCAGGTAGACGCCCACTGCGAACAGCACGCCCATCACTAGCAGCAATATCAGGTTGACCGTCATTTGGACACCTCCTCCTCGATCGTTGCCGGCGCGTGGAGCTCCGAAGCCTTGCGGCCGCGGGAGGTACGCTCTTCGGTTCGTTCGTCGATCTCCGAGCCGAAGCTGCGCAGCACGTCCAGCACCAACCCGACCACCACCAGGTAGACGCCGATGTCAAAGATCGTCGAGGTGACGAACTTGTGGTCGCCGAAGACCGGCAGGCTGAACTCGATGATGGCGCTTTGGAAGACCTGGCCGCCCAGGAAGAGCGGGACGACGGCGGTCAGCGCCGCGGCGGCAAGCCCTACGCCCAGCAGCAGGCCGGCACTGACGGGCGTGGCTTCAGCCAGCTCGACCCGCCCTCCGGCCAGATAGCGGATGGTGAGCGCGATGCCGGCCAGCAGCCCGCCCGCGAACCCGCCGCCGGGCAGGTTGTGGCCGGCCAGCAGCAGGTAAACGGAGAAGATCATCACGGAGTGGAAGAGCAGCCGGGTGATCACCTCGAAGATGATGGACCGGCGTTCCGGCGCCAGCGTCCGGCCGGCCACGAGCCAGGCGTCGCGCGGCACAACGGCGAACTTGCGGGCAGTTGCCAGGGCCGCTGCCTCGCGGTCCGAGTGCGCCACCATTTCGTAGCCGCGGCCCACGGAGCCGCTGGCGACGGCGTCAACTGACGGTGGGCGCTGGTCGCCGCGGCCGCGGATGAAGATCAGGCTGGCCACGCCGGTAGCTGCCAGTGCCAGCACGGAAATTTCCCCGAACGTGTCCCACGCACGGATGTCCACGAGGATGACGTTGACGATGTTCCTGCCGCCGCCGTCCTCGTAGGCCAACTTCGGCAGGGCAAGTGATACCGGATCTGCCGTGCGTGCGGCCATCGCCGTCATCGCGATCACAATCATCGTCAAGCCAAAGGCGGCGCCAATGACGGCGCGGAGCAGTTTGAAGCGGCCGGGTGTGCGCAGCCACAGCCGCGCCGGCAGGGAACGCAGCGCCAGCACGATCGCCACCAGGGAGATCGTTTCCACCAGCATTTGGGTCAGGGCCAGATCCGGAGCACCCTGGATGGCGAAGATAAAGGCCAGCCCATAGCCGGTCACCGAGACCATCAGCACGGCCATGAATCGCTTGTTTGCACGGATGGCACCGAGCGCTCCCGCCACCACGATCAGCCCCGCAATAGCCTGCGCCGGCGTATCGAACCACACCAGGCTTTCCGGCAGCGGGGCATCCATCAGAACGACGGCGCTCAGCGGCGTCACGATGGCAACGATCAGGATCACGCACAGATAGAAGACCAACGAACCGCGCTGGGTGCGGCCGGTGACCCAGATGGCCACCTCGTCCAACACGCCGATAATGCCGCGGTAGATCCGATCGGCCTCGGGAATGAAGTGGATCTTGGCTTGGAAGGCGGCCACCGGCGTGCGCAGCAGGAACAAGGCGACTCCGGCGGCAAGCGTGATCGCCGTCAGGCCCAGCGCCGGTGTCAGTCCGTGCCAGAGCGCCAGATGCGTGACGACCGTATCCAGCGGGAAAAGCCCTGCATACGGTTCGACGGCGTTTTCCACCGGAACCGGCCACAGCCCGAACAAGACGGTGGCCACGGCCAGGATGGCCGGCGCCGCCAGGAAGGCCCACGGAACAGGTTTGAACTCGATGGCCGCCAGTCCGGGTTTGGCCGCGAACCCGCCCCAGATAAACCGGGCGCTGTAGGCGAACGTCAGGATGGATCCAACCACAATGCCTGCCAGCAGCAGTCCGCCCACCCAGCCGGAGGCCTCCTCACGGTGGATGAAGGCCTCGTAGACCGACTCTTTGGCGACGAAGCCCAGCAACGGAGGTAGGCCGGCCATGGAGGCGGCGCCTATTAAGGCCACCACGAACAGCTTCGGGGCTTTGCGGTACAGATGGGACAGTTCGCGGATGTCACGCGTTCCGGACTGGTGGTCAATGATGCCCACCACCAGGAACAGCGTCGCCTTGAAGAAGCCGTGGGCCAGCAACAAGCCCAAGCCGGCCAAGGCGGCTTCCTGCGAGCCAAGTCCGACCACGAGGGTCAGGAAACCCAATTGGCTGACCGTGCCGTAGGCCAAGATCAGCTTCAGGTCGTGCTGGCGCAGGGCCTGCCAGCCGCCCACCAGCATGGTCAGCAGCCCGAGTCCCAGCACCACGGGGTGCCAGTAGTCGGTGCTGGAGAATCCGGGAGCCAGCAAGGCCACCAGATAGATGCCGGCCTTGACCATGGCGGCAGCATGCAGGTAGGCGCTGACCGGCGTCGGCGCGGCCATTGCCGCCGGGAGCCAGAAGTGGAACGGCACCAAGGCCGACTTGCTGATCGCCCCAACCAGCATCAGCAGGATGGCGATATCGATGATCTGCCCGTAGGCCATCAGCGAACTGGCTTCTGCGAGGATCTCGGAAATCCGGTAGGTGCCGGCGGTCTGGCCGATCATCAGGATGCCGACCAACATCGCCAGGCCACCAAATGTGGTGACGATCAAGGCCTGCAGCGCCGACCTACGCGCCGAGAGCCGGTGCCTGGCATACCCGATCAGCAGGTAGGAGAGCACACTGGTCAGTTCCCAGAAGATGTACATCAGGATCAGGTCATCGGCGGTGACCAAACCGAACATGGCCCCGGTGAAGGCCAGCAACTGTGCGCCGAAAGGACCGATGTCGGGATCGTCGGCCTTGAAGTAACGGGCGCAGTAGAACAGCACCAAGGCCCCGACACCGAGAATAAGGATGCAGAGCACCGCGGCCAGCGTGTCCATCCGGAAGGCCAGCTCCAGCTGCAGGCCCGGCACCCAGGCGAAGACTTCCGACGGCGGAGCGTTGGGGGCGCCGTCCAGTGCCTTCTGGTTCGCGTTGGTGTAGCTGCCGAACGTGGCGATCAACCAGATGAATCCGGCGGCGGGAACCGCAGCCAGAATGTAGAAGGTTGAGCGACCGAGTTTCCGGAAAATCAAAGGCGCTACAAAGGCCACCGCAAAAAGCAGGGTGAGCACAATCAGCACGGGGATACTCCGGAACTTCCTTCAGCTTTGGGCAAGGATCAGGCGGACGAGGCCATGCTCCATTCTACTCATGGCATAAACGCTTCCCCCCGCCGGGGCGTCACATCCAGCCGCCGGGCCTCCTCCGGCAGGCCTTCAGACTCGCTGTTCGTCAAACATTCACGCGGCTGACGGCGCTGCTCAAAGTTCGCACCGGGCGAAACGGATAGCATCGCGGTATGACTGACTCGGCCGGCATGCCGGCAACCCAAGAAGCGGGCGGTGCGGCAGCGGAACGGCTGAACAAGAAGCACGTCCTGGCCTGGGCGTCCTGGGACTGGGGGTCGGCGGCGTTCAACGCCGTGATGACGACCTTCGTCTTTACCGTCTATCTGACCAGCGATGCCTTCGGCGGCGAGGCGTTCGCCTCGGAAATCCTCGGCTACGGGCTGGCCATCGCCGGGCTGGCCATCGCGCTGCTGGCGCCGGTGACCGGCCAGCGTTCGGACACCGGCGGCCGCCGCAAACTCTGGCTTGGCGTCAACAGTGTGGCGGTGGCGGTGCTGACCGGCCTCTGTTTCTTCGTCTTCCCGTCGCCGGGGTTCCTGTTCCTTGGCGTAGCGCTGATCGCGCTGGCCAACATCTTTTTCGAGTTCGCGAATGTGAACTACTACGCGATGCTGACGCAAATTTCCACCCCGTCAACCATCGGCAAAGTCAGCGGCTTCGGCTGGGCGATGGGTTATGTTGGCGGCGTCGTGGCGCTGGCCCTGGTGCTCGTCGGGTTTGTCCTGCCGGAAGCCGGTTGGTTCGGCGCCACCGCTGACAACGGGCTGAATATCCGCCTGGTGGCCGTGTTCTGTGCCGTCTGGTTCATGGTCTTCGCGCTGCCGGTGCTGTTTGCCGTTCCGGAGGTCCCTCGGCAGCCGGCGGCCGCGTCGCTTGGTTTCTTCGCGTCCTATGGGCTGCTCTTCCGCCGTATCAAGGCGATCTTCCGCTCCAGCCCGCACACGATTTTCTTCCTGATCGCCAGCGCCATTTTCCGCGATGGGCTCGCCGCGGTGTTTACCTTCGGCGGGGTGATTGCCGCCGGCACCTTCGGTTTCTCGCTCAGCCAGGTGATCGTCTTCGCCATCGCCGGCAACGTCGTGGCGGCGCTGGGGGCGGTGTGCGGCGGGGTACTGGACGACCGGGTCGGCCCGAAGAATGTCATCGTCTGGGCCTTGTCCGGACTGATCGTCGCGGCTGCCGCCATCTTCGTCCTGGGCGCCGGCGACCATGTGTTCTTCGGCAACGTCTGGACCGGCGATACCACTTTCTGGGTGTTCGGCCTGCTGCTGTGCCTGTTCGTCGGACCGGCCCAGTCGTCGTCGCGCGCCTATCTGGCCCGGCTCGCGCCGCGCGGCGAGGAAGGCGAGTTTTTCGGCCTCTACGCCACCACCGGGCGAGCCGTCAGCTTCCTGGCGCCGTCGCTGTTCGCACTGTTCATCACCGTCTTCGGCGAACAGCGCTACGGCATCCTGGGCATCCTGGTGGTGCTGCTGGCCGGCCTGCTGCTGCTGCTGCCGGTCAAACCCCCGGCCAAGATCCAGCAGGCCACCACTCCCTCGGCCTGAGTCCCGCGGGACCTGGCTGGGTCCCGCGGGAACCGGTTGCGCCGCCGGGCGCAGCCGGATCAGCGTTCGATGACCGTGCGGTGGAAATTCTGGTAGCTGCGCGAGGCTGTGGGGCCGCGCTGGCCCTGATACCGGTTGCCGTATTCGCCGGAGCCGTACGGGTGCTCTGCCGGCGAGGACAGCCGGAAGAAGCACAACTGGCCGATTTTGGAGCCCGGCCAGAGCTTGATCGGCAGCGTTGCCATGTTGGAGAGCTCAAGCGTCACGTGTCCGGAAAAGCCGGGATCGATGAATCCTGCCGTCGAGTGCGTCAGCAGGCCAAGCCGCCCCAGCGAGGACTTGCCCTCCAGCCGGGCGGCGATGTCGTCGGGCAGCGTCACCGTCTCATAGGTGGAGCCGAGGACAAATTCGCCCGGATGCAGGATGAGAGGCTCCTCCGGGTCCACCTCCACCAGGCGGGTGAGCTCGGGCTGCTCCAATTGCGGGTCGATGTGGGCGTACTTGTGGTTGTCGAACAGCCGGAAGAACCGGTCAAGCCGCACGTCCACGCTCGAGGGCTGGATCATGTCCGGCTGGAACGGATCAAGAATGATGCGTTCGGAGTCCACTTCGGCACGAATATCACGGTCGGAGATCAGCACACTCTAAAAATACACGGGACCGGGCCCCTCCCCTGCCGCATGACGCGGCCGCCCCCTGGAAGCGTCCGCGCTCCGGCCCCTGTCCCGATCCGTGTTCGGGTGCGACCATGGAATCAGTCGGGCCGCACGAGATCCGTTGGCGGCCACCAAACCGCTGCCGGCGGGGGAACGAACGGCCTCCGCCGGCAGCCCTCTTCCGCAGCCCTATTCAGCCGGCCCTGCCCTGCCGATCTCCGTGCGCACCGCATACAGCTCCGGGAAGAACGTGAGCTCCAGCGCCCGGCGGAGGAAGCCGACGCCGGAGGATCCGCCGGTGCCGCGCTTCATGCCGATGGTCCGTTCCACTGTTTTCAGGTGCCGGAAGCGCCAGAGCTGGAAGTTGTCTTCCAGGTCCACCAGTTCCTCGCAGGCCTCGTAGACGTCCCAGTTCCGCCCGGCATTCTCGTAGACGGAGGTGAAGGTCTGCACCAGTTCCGGGTTGAAAACGTGTGCCTCGGTCACGTCCCGGTCCAGCAACTCCGCCGGGATTGGATAACCGTGCCGGTGCAGGTAGGCCAGGAACTCGTCGTACACGCTGCTCTGCTCCAGCAGTTCCGCGAGCAAGGCCTGGGCGGCCGGATCATTCGCGAAGACGTCCAGCATGCCCTTGTTCTTGTTGCCCAGCAGGAACTCCACCGCGCGGTACTGATAGGACTGAAAGCCCGACGACGATCCCAGCGCCCCGCGGAATTCGGCGTATTCGGACGGGGTGAGCGTTGCCAGCACCGACCATTGCTCGGTCAGCGAGCGCTGGATGTGCTTGATCCGGGCGATGCCCTTCATCGCGAAGCGCAAATCGTCGTCGCGCAGTTTTTGCCGTACCGCGCGCAGCTCGTGCAGCACCAGTTTCAGCCACAGCTCGGAGGTCTGGTGCTGGATGATGAACAGCAGCTCGTCGTGGTGCTCCGGACGGCTGACTGGGTGCTGGGCAGCGAGCAACTGGTCCAGTGACAGGTAGGAGCCATAGCTCATCTTGTCCGAAAAGTCGGTCTCGATATTGTCTTCGAGCCGGCGGGTGTTCTTGTCTACGGTCATAGCGGCTTCCGTCGGTTCCCCTGCCTCATTGCAGGACTGCTACCAGCCTACGGCCCGCGCCACGCTCCCGGCCGGTACACTCCCCCTCAGCCGCGGACCGACGAGTCCCATCGCCACTTCTGTCCGCGGGTTTCGGGGGTCCTGCCGCTGGCCCTCAACAGGTCCAGCCAGGGATCGCCGGTCCGCTCCGCAGCCGGGAAGATCCGGTCCAATACCCGACCGGCCACCGCAGCATCCGGACGGTAGTCGATCCCCTGTGCAGCGAGGATATCGAACCCGTGCAGCACGGCTTCAGCCACCCCCATCGCTGCGAAACCGGAAGCGTCCGAGGTTCCCGCCGGATGGTAGCCCCGGTGACCTGCCGGCGCAGTGGCCGTGACGGCATAGAGCAGGCCGGCTGCGGCGTCGAAGCAGCTGACGATTCCGGCAGTCCCCGTGGCGGGATCGGGCCAGAACAAGATGTCCGGCCCGCCCGGCTGCCACGGGGGCGGATCCACCAACACCACGTAGTCATCCTGCGGCGGTCGGCGGCCGGACAATTGCATCGCATAGAAGGCGAAGTCGTCCATCAGGTGTGCGGCCGTCTCGCGGCAGTCCCAGTCCAGCTCGAGCGCAGGCTTGCCCCAGGCAACGTCCGGCAGTTCCGCGAAGCGGCCGGTCAGGTCGTCGGTGATGGTGCGGAAGTCGTCCGCCGTCGGTCCCATCCGACGATCCTCCCGCAGCTTGGCCTCCGGCGCCACCATTCGGCCTGGAAGTCAGCGCGCCCGGCGTTCACCGGCTTCCACCGGGCCGCTATGACGTTGCCGTCAACCGGCATCGGGCAGGTGCCGAAGTCGGTGAACGCGCTGGGAAAATTTGTGGCGCGGTTGAAATCGATCAGCACGGTACCGTCAGGGCCGGGACGGCGGGTCGCAACGGAACGCCAGCCCGCGGTGGTTTCCCCGTTGGTGGCGTCATGGAAGTTCAGCGACAACGCCCCCAGTCTCTCCGGCTCGGCCACCAGCGTGTGCCGGGTACCGTCCAGTTCGAAGCTGACTGTGCCCACCGCGGAGATGGCGCCGGGTACGTCTGGGTTCGACGTGGCGATCGGCAGGGTCCGCGGTTCGTCGTATGCGTCAAACCTGCCGGCCACCACCAGATCCGGGTTGTAGTCGAAGACCGGTACGGCCTCGAAGTCCGCATGCACCGGCGAAGCATTGTCCCGGGTCCGGATGGCATAGCGGTCGCCACGGGCGGCAAGTTCGACGGCGATGCTGCCGCGGCGCACCCAGAGCAGCGATTCCTCGTTGCCCAAAGTGGCCGTAAACGTCCCGACCGCCGGCTCGCCGGTTTCCATGAAGTACAAGCCGTCGTCCGCCTCTGCAGTCAGGGTGGCATGTCCGCCGGCGGATGCCGGACCGTAGGCGCTCCACAGGCCCGTGATCTGGTCCAGCGGTGCCGGCTCGGCGGGCAGCCACTGCAGCGAGGTCAGCGTCAGCCAGCCGTGCTCGACGGCCAGCGCCTGGTTCCGGTGATCCCGGAAGCGCAGCCAGCTTTCCCGGCGTCGGGCGTCGTCACTTGAATTCCCCATGCTCGCCTTCCCTCGCGCTACGCCCGCAGTCGCCGGGCGGTATGCGGCACAACGTTCCTTTCCGTCCACCGTATTCCCCCGGCCAGCCGGTTCCGGGCCCGCGCGAACCATGGCGCATTTGCCTGCAGGAGAATACGCTCTATTTTTACGAGGCTGCGTGGCACATAAGAGCGACAGAAGCCGGGCAGCCGGAGCGTCTACCAGAACGTGGAGGCTAGTGCCGATGCCCAGAGACGGATACCGGCCGCGCTACCGGCGCGGCACAGCTCGAACCGGAGCGGCCGTGGTGCTGGCGCTCGGAGCCACGCTGCTGGCAGGCTGCAGCGCCGAGGAGGGGCCTCCCACTCTGACTTGGTACATCAACCCCGACGCAGGCGGCCAGGCAGCGATCGCCGAAAAATGTACCGAGGCCGCGGGCGGCGAGTACCGGATCGAAACCTCGCTGCTGCCCAATGACGCCGCCTCGCAGCGGGAGCAACTGGCCCGGCGGCTGGCAGCCGGCGACTCGTCGCTGGACATTATGAGCCTGGACCCACCGTTCATCCCCGAACTGGCGGAGCCGGGATTCCTGGCTCCGGTCCCGGACCCTGTGGCGCAGCGGACCACGCAGAACGTGGTGGAGGGTGCTCTCACCGGGGCCACCTGGAAAGACAAACTCGTGGCCGTCCCGTTCTGGGCCAATACTCAATTGCTCTGGTACCGGAAGTCGGTGGCCGAGGCAGCCGGCCTGGACATGACGAAGCCGGTCACCTGGCAACAACTGATCGATGCCGCCGCCAAGGAAGACAAGTTCCTGGGCGTGCAGGGCCAGCGCGGCGAATCCATGACCGTCTGGCTGAATGCCTTGGTCGAATCGGCCGGTGGCCACATTCTGGAGAATCCGGAGGCCACGGCCGACCAGATCGAGCTGGGTCTGGCCAGCAAGGCCGGCACGGAAGCCGCCCAAATCATCTCCACCATCGGCAAGGACGGACTGGGCGGGCCGGGGCTGCCGACCCAGGACGAGAACAATTCGATGATCCTGTTCCAGGGCGACAAGGGCTCGTTCATGGTTAACTGGCCGTTCGTCTGGCCGGCCACCAACGCCTCCGTGGAGGACGGCACACTGGATGCGTCGCTGATCAAGGACATCGGCTGGACTCTGTACCCGCGGATGAACGAAGGCGAGCAATCTGCGCCGCCGCTCGGCGGCATCAACCTGGGCGTGGGGGCCGCCAGCAAACACCCTGATCTGGCTTACGCCGCCATCGAGTGCATCGTCACCCCGGAGAACCAGGCCGAGTACTTCATTTCCAATGGCAACCCGCCCTCGAACACCGAGGCTTACAACGATCCGCGGATCAAGGATTCCTTCCCGATGGCCGACACCATTCGCGAATCCTTGGAACTGTCGGCGCCGCGTCCGCAGACGGTGTTCTACAACGAAGTTTCCACCAGCCTGCAGCAGAATTTCGCTCCGCCGGATCAGGTGGATCCCGCGATCACGCCGCAGGAGACGTCGGACTTCATCGTTTCCGTCCTACGGGGGGAGAACCTGCTGTGAGCACCACGACCGAAACGCCCACGCACCCGAGCGGCCAAGCCGGGCGCACCGGCCGGCGCCGCGCCATCCAACAGTTCAGCGAGCGCGCCAAGGCCGAGCGCCGGCTGGGCTGGTGGCTGGCCGGCCCGGCCTTCGTCATCATGCTGGCCGTCACGGCCTATCCGATCCTGCAGGCGTTGTATGACTCGTTGTTCAGTTACCGGCTGACGGCCCCCGACGAGCGCACGTTCATCGGGCTGGGCAACTATGGCGTGGTTCTCACGGACGTGGTCTGGTGGCGGGACCTCGGGGTGACGCTGCTGATCACGGTGGTGACCGTCGTCGTGGAACTCATCCTGGGTTTCGCGCTGGCGCTGGTGATGCACAAGGCGCTCAAGTCCGTTCGCGGCTGGCTGCGCACCGCGATCCTGGTCCCGTACGGCATCATCACCGTGGTGTCCGCGTTTGCCTGGTTCTACATGTTCGATATCAACTCCGGCTTCGTGAACACCTGGTTCAATTGGGTGCCCGGGATCGATCCGGACCTCAACTGGTTCGCCGGAACGTGGACCTCACTGGCAGTGATCATGGCCAGCGAAATCTGGAAAACCACGCCGTTCATTTCGCTGCTGCTGCTGGCCGGACTGGCGCAGGTGCCCGACGAACTGACCGAAGCCGCGGAAGTGGACGGCGCAAGCTGGTGGCAGCGGATGCGCCGGGTGATCCTGCCGAACATGAAAGCCGCCATCATGGTGGCCGTGCTGTTCCGGGCGCTCGATGCGTTCCGAATATTCGACAACGTCTTCATCATGACCAACGGCGCGTTCAATACCGAGGTGCTCTCGCTGCTGGCCTACCGGACATCTATCGGACGCTTGGAAATCGGCCTGGGCTCCGCGGTGTCGGTGCTGCTGTTCGTCTGCGTGCTGCTGATCTGTTTCATCGCCATCAAGCTGTTCAAAGTGGATCTGGCCAGCCAGAGAGGAGACAAGTGATGAAAGCGTCCCGGACCAAGGAGCGGGTGACCTGGATCATCATTTCCGTACTGGTGCTGCTATATGCGCTGTTCCCGGTGGTGTCCATCATGGCCACGTCGTTCAAGCTGCCCAGCGAGCTGACCTCAGGCAAGTTCCTGCCCAGCAGCTGGACGGGATCCAACTATGAACAGATTCTGGTCGGCTCAGCGCAGGATCTGTTCCTCAGCTCGCTGCGAAATTCCATCGGCATCGCGCTGATCGCAACGTTCATCGCCGTCGTCCTAGCCACACTCTGCGCCTACGCCATTGCCCGGCTGGATTTCCCGGGCAAAAAGGTCATTCTCACCACCGCGCTGGCAGTCTCCATCTTCCCGGTGATCTCGATCGTCACGCCGTTGTTCAATCTCTGGCGGAACATCGGCCTGTACGACACGTGGCCGGGCTTGATCATCCCCTACCTGTCGCTGACCCTGCCCATCTCCATCTGGACGCTGGCGGCCTTCTTCCGCCAGATCCCGTGGGAGCTGGAACAGGCCGCGCAGGTGGACGGAGCCACCACCTGGCAAGCGTTCCGCAAGGCCATCGTGCCGTTGGCCGCGCCCGGCGTCTTCACCACGGCGATCATCGCCTTCTTCATCGCCTGGAACGACTTCGTCTACGGCATCTCGCTGACCTCCACTGAGGCCGCGCGGCCGGTCCCTGCGGCACTGGCCTTTTTCACCGGCGCTTCCCAGTTCGAATCCCCCGTTGGCGCGATCTCCGCGGCGGCAATCATCGTCACCATTCCCATTGTGCTGCTGGTCCTGTTGTTCCAGCGCCAAATCGTCTCCGGCCTGACCCAAGGCGCCGTCAAGGGCTAGGCCCGCGGCAGGAAAGGACATCCCATGGCATCGATCACCTTGCAGAACCTCGTCAAGCAGTATGGCGACGGCTTCCCCGCAGTCAACGACGTCAGCATCGACATCGAGGACGGCGAATTCATCATCCTGGTGGGTCCATCCGGCTGCGGCAAGTCGACACTGCTGCGCATGATCGTGGGGCTCGAGGACATCACCTCCGGCGACTTGCTGATCGACGGTAAGCGTGTCAATGAGAAGGCGCCCCGGGACCGGAATCTGGCCATGGTGTTCCAGAACTATGCCCTCTACCCGCACCTGACCGTGTTCGAGAACATCGCGTTCCCGCTGAGGTTGGCCAAGGGCAAGCACACCGACGACGAAATCCGGAAGCTGGTCACGGACGCCGCAAAGACCCTGGAGCTGACCGATCATTTGGAGCGCAAACCGGGCAATCTCTCCGGCGGCCAGCGGCAGCGCGTGGCCATGGGACGGGCGATCGTCCGGCAGGCCGATGCGTTCTTGTTCGACGAGCCGTTGTCCAACCTGGACGCTAAGCTGCGCGGCCAGATGCGTTCGGAAATCTCCCAGATGCAGCGCCGGCTCGGCGTCACCAGCGTCTACGTCACACACGACCAGACCGAAGCCATGACGCTGGGCGACCGCGTGGCAGTGCTGAAGAAGGGGGTGCTGCAGCAGATCGCCTCCCCGCGTGAACTCTACGAACAGCCGGTCAACCTGTTCGTGGCGGGCTTCATTGGTTCTCCCTCGATGAACTTCTTGCCGGCCACCTTGGAGGGCAATGTCCTGAAGACGGCGGTCGGGGACATCCAGGTCACGGAGGACAAGGCCCGGGCCGCCGCGGGCAAGAAAGTAGTGCTGGTGGGCCTGCGGCCGGAATTCTTCGAGGATGCCTCGCTGGTGGAGGAGCACAAAAAGGACCTGGGTTCCACGTTTATGGCCGAGCTGACCCACACCGAGTGGCTCGGCAACGAACAGTACGGCTACATCAACTTCGACCCGGATCCGGAGGTCCGCGAGCTGCTGAATTCGCTGGCCGCGGAGATGGATGCCGACGAGTTGCGGCCGCAGATCGTGGTCACGCTGGACGCCGCCAGCCGGATCCGCGGCGGGCGCTCGGCGGAACTTTGGCTGGACACCCGCAAGATGCACATATTCGACCCCGAAACCGGCGACAACCTGACTCGTGATGCCGAAGCCGGGGCAGCCCTGACCCAGGAGGCCAACACCGCCCGCGCCGAAGAAATCAGCGAAGCCCGCGAGCGCGAGGCCTCCACGGCCGGGCAGCCGGTGTGAATTCCGGCTGGCCGCTGACCTGGGGTAAACTCGGTTTCGTTGTTTGACCGGATCCGGCTTCCTCGCCGGATTCTGTGCGGGCGTAGCTCAATGGTAGAGCGCTAGCTTCCCAAGCTCGATACGCGGGTTCGATTCCCGTCGCCCGCTCCACTCGCACCGCGCACCCCGGCCCCTGGGCCGGGGTGCTTTTCTTTGCCCTGCCGGCTGTCGGTGGGTGGTGCTACTCGATGTCCTCGTCTGGTTCGAAGCCGGATCGGTCAACGGCGCGGTGGTAGTGCATGCCGGCGGCACCACCCAGCAGTGCCCCGGCCAGGCTGGCCAGCAGCACTACTGCCAGCCCGATCAGGCCCGGAAAAGTCAGCTCTTGGATGGGGCGCCCAACGACCGGCACGGGCGCCGGCCCGGTCAGCACACCCAATCCGCCGGCGGCCAGGCCGATCAGTCCCGCAATAACCGACATCACGATGCCCCACAGCCATACCGCCAGGCCCTGCCTGACGCCGTCGAACCGTGCCATCCGTCCAGCCACGTAGCCGCCGCCGAAATACGCCAGCAAGACGATGACCCCCAGCGCTACCCCTGCGGTGATGGCAGCCGCGCCGCTGCTTTCCGCGATGTTATCCAACCAGCCGCGCACTTCGGCCTCATTGGCCATCCCGAAGGCCGCGGCCACGCCCACCACCACCGACGTGAACAGCACAATGAGGCCCGCTGCCGTCAGCCAGCCGAAGAACGCAGAGCCCAACCTCACCCCGCCGTAGGCATGGTGTTCCCGCAGATACAGCGACTCCGCGTCGAGGGCGGCCTCGGGCCGGTAGGCGCTGGTGTCGCTGTAGTTCCGTTCGGCCGCTATTGCTCCGTTTGGACTGCCGCGGCCGGCGTCCGGGTCCATGCTGTCCGCGGTGGGCCGGCGGTCGAAGACGGCGGCCTGTTGTTGGTCGGAGCCCGCGACCGGGGTCGCCTGCGTGGGCGCAGGTGCCGGTGGTGTGGCGGCCGGCATGGCCTGGGTGGGCGGTTCTGATGCCTCCATCGGCGCTGGTCCGGGTTCTTGAGGTTCCCCCGAACCTGCCGGAGCATCGGCTCCCGGCCGGGGACCACCGTCGTCGTACCGATCTCTGCCGATATCCGAACTCATGATGCCTCCTGCTTCGACGGATCACATCGCTGCTTTCTGGTGGCTTTACCCTAGTCGCGGCGCTACCGGCAAACCAGAACCGGATGCGTTTCACCAACGGCCGGAGGGGGACTAAACTTGGACCCGATGATGCGCAAAATGTTCAAGTCCAAGATCCACCGTGCGACGGTGACGCACGCCGATCTGCATTACGTCGGGTCCGTGACCGTGGACCTCGACCTGCTGGACGCTGCCGACATTCTTCCCGGCGAGCTGGTGTCCATTGTGGATATCACCAACGGATCCCGACTGGAGACCTACACCATCGCCGGTGAACGCGGTTCGGGGGTCGTCGGTATCAACGGCGCCGCCGCGCACCTGATGCATGAAGGCGACCTGGTCATCCTGATCACTTACGCCGACATGACCGACGCCGAGGCGCGGTCCTTCGTTCCCTCCGTGGTGCATGTGGACGCGGACAACAAGATCGTCGAGCTGGGCTCCGACCCCGCTGAGTCAGTGATCGAAGGGCTGATGCGGCCGCCCTACGCGGTTAAGTAGCCTCCCCGGCCCCAGCCGGCAGGCCGTTCAGCGCCGGTGGAACCGCTGG
The DNA here is from genome assembly GCF_022637435.1 of Arthrobacter sulfonylureivorans. Classification (NCBI taxonomy): domain Bacteria; kingdom Bacillati; phylum Actinomycetota; class Actinomycetes; order Micrococcales; family Micrococcaceae; genus Arthrobacter; species Arthrobacter sulfonylureivorans. The sequence goes on along the minus strand of NZ_CP093326.1, from coordinate 778,268 downwards.
TGCAGCCCACGGACCTCGTCCGCCAGTTCGGCGGACGGTCCGTCGACCTCGATCCCCGGCGCCACCGTCTGGATAGGCAGCGCGGCAACCGGTGCCGGTCCGATGCCCCATTCCGCCAGCCAACGGCCCAGCTGTTCCGACGACGCAGCGTAGACGATCCGGCCCAGCCCCACCCAAGCGTGCGCGGCCGAACACATCGGGCAGTGCTCACCGGAGGTGTAAACGGTCGCACTCAGCCGTTCCCCGGGTGGTAGGTTGCCGGCCGCCCAGCGGGCGATCTCGAACTCCGGATGCCGGGTCTGGTCCCCGTCCTTGACCCGGTTGCGGTCCTCGAACACCACGCTGCCGTGCGCGTCGACCAGCACCGAGCCGAACGGCTCATCGCCGTCGTCCAAGGCTTCACGAGCCAGTTCCACGCAGCGGCGCAGATGCCTGAGGTCCTCCGGTGCCAGTTCCATGCGCTGATTATGGCAGAGACCGGCGCGGCCGGGTCTATGGCTAACAACCGGCGTGGTCTACGCTGCTGCCATGGTGCGGACTCCGGCAGAACATGTGGCAGCAATCCGGCAGGGTTACAGCTTTGACGGGGTGTCCATCCATCTGGGCGCAGCACTGGTGGACGGCCAAGTGCATCCGGAGGCGGCGGTACGGCTGCCGCTGTCCATGATGAACCGGCACGGCCTGATCTCCGGTGCCACCGGCACGGGCAAGACGATCACGCTCCAGGTCGTCGCCGAGCAGCTTTCGGCGCACGGCGTCCCGGTGTTCCTGGCGGACATCAAGGGCGACCTGACCGGCCTCTCCACCCCGTCGGCCGGGAGCACCAAGCTCGCCGAGCGGACGGCAAGCGTCGGGCAGGACTGGAAGCCGTCCGCCTACCCGGTGGAGTACTTTTCGTTGGGCGGTGACGGCGCCGGTGTCCCCGTCCGCGCCCGGATCTCCGACTTCGGCCCGCTGCTGCTGTCCCGGGTGATGGAACTGAACGAGACGCAGGAATCAAGCCTGCAGCTGGTCTTCTACTACGCGGACAAGAACGACCTGGAGCTCTACAATCTGGCGGACCTGCGGGCCGTGATCCAGTTCCTGGTCTCCGACGACGGCAAAGAGGCCCTCGAGAACCTGGGCGGACTGTCCAAGGCCACGGCCGGAGTGATCCTGCGTGAACTGGTGTCCTTGGAGGCCCAGGGCATGGACACGTTCTTCGGCGAGAACGAGTTCGACACCGCCGAGCTGCTGCGTACTGCCGGCGACGGCCGCGGCATCGTCTCCTGCCTGGAGCTGTCCTCGCTGCAACAGCGCCCGCTGCTGTTCTCCACCTTCATGATGTGGCTGATCGCCGACCTGTTTGCGGAATTGCCGGAGGTCGGGGACGCGGAACAACCCAAACTGGTGTTTTTCCTGGACGAGGCGCATCTGCTGTTCCGCGACGCGTCCAAGGCGTTCCTGCAGTCGATCGCCAGCACCGTGCGGCTGATCCGCTCCAAGGGCGTGGGGATCTTCTTTGTCACCCAGACACCGCGCGATGTTCCGGCGGACGTGCTGGGCCAACTGGCCAACCGCGTGCAGCACGCGCTCCGCGCCTTCACCCCCGAGGACGCCAAGGCGCTGAAGTCCACCGTCTCCACCTTCCCGGTCAGCGACTACGACTTGGAGGAAGTGCTGACCAGCGCGGGGATTGGCGAAGCGGTAGTGACCGTGATGAATGAGAAGGGTGCCCCGACGCCGGTGGCCTGGACCCGGCTCTGCTCCCCCGGCTCCACCATGGGCCCCTCCCCTGCTGCCACCGTGCAGGCCATTGTGGACGGTTCGTCGTTGCTGCCGGTGTACGGGCCGATGGTGGACAGCCGCTCGGCGTTCGAGAAACTCACCGGCGCCCCGGTGCCGGCTAGCACGACGGCGGACGGCTCGCCCCCGCAGTCAACCACCCCTCCGACCCCGGCGGACATGGACGCCGAGGCCCGCCGTATTGAAGAAACCATCCTCGGCCGTCCGTCCACACGTCCGGCCGGACCGACCCCGCCGGCACCGGACAGCCAGGCACCCGCGCCCGCCCCGCTGCCGGACGAAGCACCACCGCGGCAGTCCCGGCCGGGCAAAACGCCTTCGTCCCGGACGGAATCTCCGCAGCAGGGCAGTGCCAACAACGACGACCTGAAGGATTTTGCGTTGCAAACCGCCTCGGCCCTGGGGCGTGAACTGATGCGCGGCCTGTTCGGGACCAGGCGGCGCCGCCGGCGCTGATAGGAGGCGCATCCCCGTCGTCGGCACTGGTAGGGGGCGCCCCGCCGTCGTCCGCGCTGCAACCTGCCTCATGCCGATCCCGGCAACCGTCCCGCCAGCGGGTAACGTAGGGTTGGTGGGAAATTCAAAAGTACTGAGGACCGTAGCCACGTGGCTGCTGTGCTTGATGCTTGCCGTGGCCGCTGCCGCGCTGACTATTGTGCTGGTCAATGCGTTCGTGTTCAGTCCGCAGCACCAGGTCAAGGCCTACTTCAATGCTCTGGAAGACGGCGACGGCGGGACCGCGCTCGGTTTGCTCCACGCCACCGTGCCCGACGCCAATGCCGCCATGCTTGACGGCGCCGCGCTCAAAGCCTCCGTGGACACGCTCGACAACCTGGAAATCCAGGATCCGGTTCCGGCGGGCGACAACAGGGTGGACCAGCCGGTCAGCTACACGGTCGACGGCGTTGCCCACAGCACAACCTTCACCCTGGAAAAGACCGGCACCACGTGGCTCTTCTTCAACCAGTGGTCCTTCGTGCCAAGCACGCTGCCCACCATCAGCGTGGACGTGGTCAATGGTAACGAGGCCTCGCTGAACGGCACCCGAGTGGCCCTGCCGGAGGGCAAGAGTTCCTTCGCCGTGTTCTACCCCGGCAGCTTCGAGGCCCACTATGCCAGCGACTACTTCGCCGCGCCGGTGGTCGAATCCGTCCTGACCGGCCCGCAGAACGCCCAGGACGCGCGGCTCTCGCTGGCAACGGAGGCCACGCCCAAGCTGGTGGACGACCTGAGCGGCCAGGTCAATGCCTTCCTTGACTCGTGTGCGGAGCAGCGCGTGCTGCAGCCCTCCGGCTGCCCGTTCAGCGCATCGATGGAGAGGGTCCAGGACAACACCATCGACTGGTCGATCGTGGAGTATCCCGAGGTCAAGGTGGAGCCGTTCAAGGGCAGCTGGGTAATCAGCCCGCTGAGCGGGGTGGTGAAGCTGAACGTGGTGGAAATTGACTTGTTCACCGGCGCCTCCGTGAAACGCGAGCTGAAGCAGGCGTTCGATTTCACCGGCCAGTTGTCCGTCAATGACGGACATGTAACCCTGACCCCCGTGGTGGAGTACTAGCAGCTCGGCCCGCACATAAGTGCCGGGGCGTACAGGGATTCCTGTCCGCCCCGGCACTTATGTGCTGCGGTTGGTTTAGTCCAGCCCGCGCAGGTCCAGCGTCAGGTCTCCGGTGCCCGAGCCGATGACTACCGGGATGCCCCAGTCCTGCTGATACAGGTGGCAGGCGGCGTGGTCCGGGATCTCGCCGCCGGGCTCGCCGTCGCACGCCGCCGCCCGGGCGGTGATGTGCAGGACGCCTTCGGTGACTTCGTCGGACAGCACCAGGTCGCGCAGCAAGCCCACCGAGGTGCCGCCGCCGGAGACCAGCAGGTTCTCCGGCGAGGAGGAGATCTTCAACTGCGTGGGATCGCCCCAGCGGTCGTCCAGCTTCTGGCCCTTGGGGGCGGCGAAGCGGACGGTCAGCGCCAGCGGACCGGCCGATACTTCGGTCTTGGGCCGCTGCGTCTGCGAGGCGCCCTCGTCCACGGTCAGCGCTTCCTTGGGGATGGGCAGCCGGATGAGCTGGTGCTTGTTCGCCTCGACCACCAGCAGCAGCGGTTCGCCGCCGTCGGCCACGGCCGAGGTGTCCAGCAGCACGTCGGACGGCTCGGCCAGGCCCCGCGCCAGCGTGGAGACGGTCTCCGTGGCCGGATCGTAGCGGCGCACCGCACCGTTGTAGGTGTCGGCTACCGCCACGGACCCGTCCGGCAAGACCGCCACACCCAAAGGATGCTGCAGCCGCGCCTCGGCGGCCGCGCCGTCGCGGAAGCCAAAGTCGAAGAGACCGGCGCCGATGGCGGTGGACACCTGCACCCGGTTTTCGCCGTTGACGTCCACGAAGGAGATCTTGCGCAGCGCCGACGTTTCCGAATCCGCAACCCAGATATTGCCGGCCGCGTCACCGGCGAGTCCGGAGGACTGGGCGAACCAGGCCACGGTGGCGTCCCCGTCCTGCAGGCCCTCCAGGCCGCTGCCGGCCAAGATGGCCACCTTGCCGGAGACCGGATCAAGGGTGAAGATCTGGTGCACGCCGGCCATGGCGATCACCACAGCGTTCAGCCGCGTCGACCAATAGACATCCCAAGGCGAACTGAGCGAGACGGCGAGCGGATCGGCAGCCAACTGGGCCCAGTTGGAAGCGATGGCTTCGGCCAGCTCCTCTTCCAGGGCCTCGCCGGATGGGGCTTCGTCCGCGACCGATCCGGGACCCGCTTGCTCCATCCCCGGGCCAGTCCGCTGCGTGTCGGCGTCCAGCAGGCGCTGCACGCCGTTCCCAGCCACCGTGGTCACCTGGCCGGTGGCCAGCGACAGCCCGCGCAGCCGATGGTTCACGGAGTCTGCAATCACGACGTCGTAGCCCGCCTGCGTGCGGATCTCTTCCGGCAGCAGGGCCAGGCCCTGGGGTTCGTTGAACTTGGCCTCGCCGGCAGGTCCGTCCTGCCAGCCCTTGTCGCCGGAGCCGTAGGTCGCGAGCACCGTCGACAGGTCAGCCGCGAGTTCCACCAGCCGGTGGTGTCCGGTGTCAGTCACCAGGAAAGATCCGCCCTGGGACCCGACTCCGTCCGGCAGCGGGATGACCTTGCCCGGGAAGCGCAGGTCGCCGGCGGTGGTCTCCGCGGGGACATAGGGGCCGTCGCCGCGGTGCAGCGTGCCCTTGGCTTCGTGCTCGGCCACCAGTTCCTGCACCAGCGACTCCAGGCCGCCGGCGTGCCCCTCGCCGGACAGGTGCGCCACAATGTAGCCCTCCGGGTCGACAACCACCAGCGTCGGCCACGCCCGGGCGGCGTAGGCCTGCCACGTGTCCAACTCCGGGTCGTCCAGCACCGGATGCTGGATCTCGTAGCGCTCCACGGCCGCGGCCAGCGCCACCGGGTCCGCTTCATGCTCGAACTTGGGCGAATGCACGCCGACCGTGACCAGCACGTCCTTGTACTTCGCTTCCAGCGGCCGCAGCTCGTCCAGCACGTGCAGGCAGTTGATGCAGCAGAAGGTCCAGAAATCCAACAGCACGATTTTGCCGCGGAGGTCATCCAATCCCAGCTGCTTGCCGCCGGTGTTGAGCCAGTTGCGGCCCACGAGGTCGGAACCACGGACCCGGTAGTTAGTGCGGATGGTCTCGGCTGCCTCAGTCATCTGGATTCTCCTTGGGTCCGGCCGGCGTTATCCGGGTCCGGAGCGGGCTCCTGCCCGTTGGTGGTTTTCGGTGCGTCTTGGTTGCCCCCGGACGCGCGGTGACCGGCGGCCGGCCTGACGGCCCCGGGCGGGACCATGCGTTCGTCCTGCCGGGCCATCTTGGCAAACATATCGTTATAAGCTGCCAGCTCGGCGTCGTTATTCCTTTCGGCTGAACGATCTTTACGCTTTGTTTCCCTGGCGTCTGAGCTCGACCACATGATCGCCACCCCGACGGCGACGCAGAGGGTTGGTATTTCACCGACGCCCCACATGATGGCTCCGCCGACTTGCTGGTCGTCCATGGCCGACAGGCCCCACTCACGCCCCATGCTGCCGAACCAGGAGGCCTGGATCAGGGCCGTCGAGCTGGTCAGGGCCACGCCGAAGAAGGCGTGGAACGCCATGGTGGCGAAGAGGATCAACAGCCGCATGGGATACGGGGCGCGCCGCGGCAGCGGGTCCTGGCCGATCATCGTGAGGATGAAGATATAGCCGGTCAGGAGGAAGTGCAGGTTCATCAGCTCGTGGCCGGTGTGTTCGTCCAACGCAAACCGGAACAGCGGTGAGTAATAGAAGATGATGATCGAGCCGGCAAAGTTCGCCGCGGCAAAGAGCGGGTGCGTGATCACCTGCGAGTATTTCGAATGCACCAGCCAGAGGATCCATTCGCGCAGGCCCTTGCTCCCGTCCCCGCGGGGCGGCAGCGCCTTCAGCGCCAGCGTGATCGGCGAGCCCAGGACCAGGAACAGCGGCACCACCATGGTCAGCGCCATGTGGTCGAGCATGTGCGCGCTGAAGAGCACCATCCCGTAAACAGCCGGAGCCCCGGAGGTGACGTAGGTGAGGGCCAGCAAGCCCACAATCCAGCTGACGGTCCTCGCCACCGGCCAGCGGTCGCCGCGGCGGTGCAGCCTCACCGCGGCCACCAGGTAGGCAATGCCGGCGACCAAGGCGAAGGTGACCCACAGCCAGTCCCAGCGCCAGACGGTCAACCAACTGCCGCTCACGAGTTCGGGCGGCAGGTCGTACCCGGTCAGGATGCGGGCCGGGGACGCGTCCACCGGTAATTCTTCCGGCGTGGGCGGCGCCGTGCGCGCCAGCGCCGTGGCGATCCCGAACACGGCCGCCATAACCAGCAGTTCCACCGTGATGAGCTGCCACAGGACCCGCTTGCCGGACTTGGTGCCCAGCTCGGGGATGATCCACTGCCGGTGCATGAAGCCGATCGCGCCCAGCAGCAGCGTGGCCAGGGCCTTGATCACCACCAGCACGCCGTAGGGGCTGGAGAGCTGGTCCAGCGAGGTGATCCGGATCGACGCGTTGATGATGCCGGAGAAGAAGACCAGGAAGAAGCTGATCAGCGCCAGCGAGGAGTAGCGGCGCAGCACCTGTCCGGTGATGTCCTTGGTGCCCAACGTTCCGGAAATGACCGCGAGCACAATGATGCCGCCCACCCAGAGGCAGGCGCCCAGCAGGTGCAGGCCGATCGAGTTGACGGCTCCGTAGTGGTCGTCGCCGCCGGCGGAGTGCCCAATCAGGGCCATCGGCAGCAATCCGCCGATGGTGGCCAGCGCCAGCGTCATGCCCAGCCCCGGAAGCGAGCGGATTCCTAAGATGAGCGTGGCAACAATGGCGGCCACGATGGTGATGGTTAGCCACGCCTGGCCGGTGCCGATATCCGTCATGAATCCCACGAAGCCGGCGGTGTAGCTGGCATCCCCGCTGACCGGCAGGCCGGCGATGTCGGAGAAGCTGAAGACCAGCACGGCCATCGCGGCCAGCGTCCAGACCACCGCCGCAACCGCGGCCAGCCTCAGCGCCGCCGTGAACGCCGGGTGCTCGGGTCCGTCCTCGCCTCTGCCGGGCCTGCGGTTGGGACGCAGTTGCTTGGGCAAGATCCCGACGGCGAACAGCAGCGAAGCGATGACCACGGACAGCGCCGTGTTGTTGGCGGCCTTGGCCACCGGCAGCGCCCAGCGGGTCAGGGCGCCGGGATCGGACAGCTGCCGGGCGGCAGCAGACCCGGAATAGAGCAGGGCGGCCACCAGTGCCAGGACCAAAACAACGGCTCCGGCCAGGACCCATCCCCTGCCGATCCCGTCGGCAGTGATCGCCGCGGGACGTTGTTTAGCCGGTGGAGCCAATCGCTCAGCCACGAGCGTCCGTGCCTCCGCCACGCTTGCTGATCACAAACGCGGCCAGCCCTGCGGCGATGGCCAGTGCGCCGGCGCCCAGCGCGACGAAGAGTCCGGTGCTGCTGGGACCATCATCTTCTCCGGCTGCCTCCGAGGTGTTGTCGGCGCCGTCGGCCGGGGAGGACGCTGCGGGGCTCGACGCCGCCACCGAGAACTTCAGCGTGCCCTCGATCGGGTGGCCGTCACTGGAAACCACGCGCCAGCCCAGCTGGTAGCCACCGTCCGGCATACCCTCCCGCAGCGGAATGCTGACCTGGCTGCCGCTCAGTACCGGCGCTCCGGCTGCCCAATCGGTACCCTCGTCGTCCAGCACCTGGGTGGTTGCGCCGATGTCCATCACGTTCGCGCTGAATTTGAGCGTGACCTCCGCCGGCAGGGTGTTGAGGACGGCCCCGTTCTCAGGTGTCGAACTGATCAGTTCGTCGTGGGCGGCGGCCGGGCGCGCCAGCGCCAGCGCCAAGGCCAACCAGAGCAGCATGGCGATCAGGGCAGCCGCGAGCAGCCGGCGGGCCATCGCTTGCCGGGCAACACGGAGGACTTCCTCCTGGCGTCGCCGGGAGACCGAAGACCGGTCGGTGCTGACACGCACAGGGGCAGGGATGTTCAGGTGGTGGTTCATCACGTTCTTTCGTCGGTGGATGCGCAGTGCGCGGGTCAGAAAGCGTGATGCAACGGCGGCCCCCGGTGCCGCAAGGACAGGAGCGGGATGCCCAAGGCCGCGAAGGGCTGGTTCAGCAGTTTCACCGGGACGGCCAGCCGAACCCGGGGAATCGGGCGCCAACTGCTCAGCCTGCGGGGCGCGGCCAGGGCCACTGTTCCGGCCAGCGCGGCCGCAGCATGCTCGCCTCGGCGCAGCAGCAGCACAGTGGCGGCAGCAGCAGCCAGATGGGCCACCAGCATGGCACCGGTCGCGGCCGTGGCCGTCTGGGCAGATACTTCGGGGACCAGCGAGGCCGGCAGCAGGGCTGGGTGATGGCCCGCATGGCCGACCGCCGCCGGGACGCCGGCAGGCGCGGCGTGGCCCAACTGGAAGAGCAGATGGTAGATCGCTTGGCTGATTCCCACCGCGGCCAGCAGACGTGTCCAGGACAGCGACTTGCCGGCCAATCCGACGCAGACCAACCCGGCGAGGGCAAAGGCCAGAAGCCAGACGGTCGGCTCGGGGACGTGCCCGCCGCCGGACAGGTGCGAGAGCGAGGCGAGGGAAGTGGCTACGGCAGCGCCCAGCCAGCCGCGCAGCAGCCGACCTTCCCGCTGGACCATGCCCTCAGTCCTCCGTCCTGATAATTCTTCGGATGCGGCGCAATACGGCGCACACCCGGCCTCTATTTTACCGCCCGTAGAAGCCAAGGGGTTAAACAGCAGGACCGCCACCGGTTGCCGGTGACGGTCCTGCGGAAGTAAGGGTGTGGACTACTTCTTGGAGACAGCAGCCTTCAGCTTGGAACCAGCGGTCAGCTTGACGCTGTGGCCGGCCGGAATCTGGATGGATTCGCCGGTCTGCGGGTTACGGCCGGTGCGGGCGGCACGGTCGGTGCGCTCGACTGCCAGCCAGCCCGGGATGGTGATCTTCTCGCCCTTGGAGACGGAGGTTGCGAAGATGTCGAAGACAGCGTCCAGGACACCGTTCACTGCGGTCTGGCTGGTGCCAGCCTTCTCTGCAACAGCTGCAACAAGTTCACTGCGGTTGATAGCCAATTTTTGTCCTCCTGGACTGCTTTGGTTTGGTCAGAGCTTCCGCGGCTGCGGAAAGCTACTGTGCGAAAACTTACCAGCTTGGCCACCCAGATCCGGCAAAATCCGCGGAATCTGGCGGAATTTTTAGCGAATTACCCGGAATTTGAGCCGATTCTGCCCCGGGAGGCCCGCTTTTTCCGCCCAGAGCATATGATGTGCGCCCTCCGCGCGCCGCGCGGGCGGCGCCGTTCCCCCGCAGCGGGGCGGGCATCGCCGTCGTGATTTTGAGCGTCCCCGAGGGTGCTCCCGGACGTCCTGAGCGTGCTCCGATGGCGACTTTCGGGCATGAAAAAGGGCGGCGGTCCCGGACTGGGACCGCCGCCCTTCAAGCAGCTTCATGATGAAGCCAGCAGGTTTTTACCAGCTGGACTTCTTGATGCCCGGCAGTTCGCCGTTGTGCGCCATGGTACGGAACCGCACGCGGGAGATGCCGAACTTCTGGAGCGTGCCGCGGGGGCGGCCGTCGATCTGGTCGCGGTTGCGGACGCGGACCGGAGAAGCGTTGCGGGGCAGCTTCTGCAGGCCCAGGCGGGCCTCTTCGCGGGCCTCGTCGGTCGCGTTGGCGTCGACCAAGGTCTTCTTCAGCTCGGCACGCTTCGCGGCGTAACGCTCGACAACGACCTTGCGCTGCTCATTGCGAGCAATCTTGGACTTCTTGGCCATGTTTAGCGCTCCTCTCGGAATTCAACGTGCTTGCGGATGACCGGGTCGTACTTCTTCAGGACAATGCGGTCCGGGTCGTTACGACGGTTCTTCCGGGTCACGTAGGTGAAGCCGGTGCCAGCGGTGGATTTCAGCTTGATGATGGGACGTACGTCCTTGTCCTTTGCCACTAGAGCTTCACACCCTTCGCGAGGAGCTCGGTGACGACTGCGTCAATGCCGCGGACGTCAATGGTCTTGATGCCGCGGGCCGAAACCTGCAGCGTGACATTGCGGCGCAGGGACGGAACCCAGTAGCGCTTCTTCTGAATGTTCGGGTCGAACCGGCGCTTGTTGCGGCGGTGCGAGTGCGAAATGCTGTGGCCAAAGCCGGGCTCGGCTCCGGTCACCTGGCAGTGTGCTGCCATGATCTCTCCTCCAGTTGTAGTAAATATGACGGACCTGACGCAGAGACGAAGTAAAGCGGCCTGCGAATCTGCGTGTAAGAGCGCCCGCCACCAGTTGTGACACCGTTATTACTGCGACTTTCCGGAGGTGAACCTGGCGGGGTGAGATCCAGCCGAAGTGCCTCGCCGCGGGGAAGACGGTGAAGTCAGGTGCAAATAAACCACATCTTCCCGGGGGAAGAACGGCCTATCCGCGATCCTCATTTCTAGGTAAACACGGACGCCACGCAATGCCCGCACCGCCTTACCTTGGCAAGGGGGTGCCGATGCTGCGTGACTTAACGCCTTTCCATCTTAGGGGCAGCAGCCGTTTGGATCAAACCAACGACGAGACTCATCTAATGTGCTCGCGAAACGGGGCGCGTGCCTCATTTGGGAAATGCTCGCGAAAGTCTGGGGCCGAGCGGCGGGCGGCTGGGACCATGGCGGATGGGTCAGGGATTGTCGATGGCGACGAAGCGGGAGATCACGAAGCAGAAGGCCCGGGAGTATGACCGGGCGTCGAAAAAGGAGAAGGGACGGATCCTTGACGAGCTCGCCGCGACGATGGGCTGGTCCCGCGCCAACGCCAGGCGCCAGCTGAAAGCGGCCGGGAAACGGAAAGGACCTGCTTCGGCGGTGAAGCGGAAGCCCAGACCGCGGACCTACGGCTACGACACCCTGAAAGTCCTGCAGCTGGTCTGGACGCTCTCCGGCGAGCCGTGCGGCAAATACCTGGCGCCGATCATGGCTGACATGCTCGAGTCCTTGGAACGTTTCGGCGAGCTGAAACCGGTCGAAGACCGCCTGAACGATCATGTGCGTGGACAGCTGGTGGCCATGAGCGCGGCGACCATCGACCGGTTGCTGAAGCCGGCCAAGGACGCCCGGTATCCCGACGCTGTTTCATCAACCAGGCCCGGTCCGCTCCTGCGTTCGGAGATACCTGTGCGCCAGGCTCTGGACGAGATGGAACAGCGCCCCGGTTTCCTGGAAATCGATCTGGTGGCCCACTGCGGGCATTCGCTGGAAGGCGAGTTCGCCTACACCCTGACCGCGACCGATGTGTTCACCGGCTGGACCGAGAACATCGCGATCAAGAACCGGGCGCATAAATGGGTCGTTCAGGCCATGACCACCGTCGCGAAGCGGTTGCCGTACCCAATGGCCGGACTGGACTGCGACAACGGCGGCGAGTTCATCAACCACGCCCTGGTCGGCTGGGCTGCCGAACGGACCTTGTTCATGACCCGGTCCCGCCCGCATGAGTCCAACGACAACGCCCACGTCGAGCAGAAGAACGGCGACATCGTCCGCAAGAGCGCCTTCCGCTACCGCTACGACACCCCGGCGGAACTGAGCCTGCTCAACGAGCTCTGGGGCTACGTGAACCTGCGCAAGAACCTGTTCCTGCCGACCAAGAAGGCCAACGGCTGGCGCACCACCAGATCCGGGCGGAGCACGCGCACTTACGATGCCCCGAAGACACCCTTCCAACGCGTCATCGACAGCGGCGTCCTCTCCGCGCAGAAGATCGCACAGATCGAAGACCTGCGCAGGAACACCAATCCTGCCGGGCTGACGCGGAACATCGTTAGACTCCAGCAAGAACTCATCAAGGCAGCCAAAACCAAAACACTCGCCTTCAGGAACCGCGTTTCGTGAGCAGATTAGGTGAGGCACGCAGAGAACGTTTCGCGAGCATATTGACGTGAGGCACTACGACCAACGACGGCGGCGGCCCCCTCGGCGGCGAAGGGGCGCCTCAGGCATTCAATCGAGGCTCGCGCAGCACCCAGCTGCCGGGCTCCAACTGCTGCACAATCTTCTTGCCGATCCGCTCCAGGTCCTGCACATCCCGGCGGTCCAGTCCATCGAAAACCGCCTGGCGGACGGCTTCGACATGCCCCGGCGCCAGGGACTGGATCGCTTCCATCCCCGCCTCCGTGAGCAGCGCCATGGTGACCCGGGCATCGTTGGCGCACTGGGCCCGCTCGACCCAGCCGCGTCCCTGGAGCTTCTTGACCACATGCGACAGCCTGGACAGCGAGGAATAAGTCCGCGAGGCCAGCTCACTCATCGGCAGCGAGCGGTCAGGCGCCTCGGACAGCATGGCCAGGACATGGTAATCAAACAGCGTCAGCTTGCCTTCGCGGTACAGCGGGGCGTCAAGCGTGCCGGGCAACAGAGTGGACACCGCCAGCAAAGCCAGCCAGGCCTGGCGTTCTTCGGGATCGAGCCAGCGTGCAGAAGTCATGCCTCCATTCTGCCACAAAACTTGATCCTTCAACTGTTAGCCGCGGAAATGGCCGGCAGGACGCACCTGCCGGCCATTCTCTTGTACTAGGGGTGTCCGGGTTCCCGGGTCATACCCGGGCGGGCTCCTTGGCCCCGCGCTCATCCAGCCCCATGCCCGGTTCCAGAATTCGCTCCAGCGGCATGTGCTCCGGACCGAGCAGCGGGTTTCCGTCCTGCCCCGCGACCAGCTCACGGGCCTCGGCCTGGGTATCCACCGACGGCATCGAACCAGGCATCGGCCGGCAGGAGCTTTCCGGCATCCGCCAGATGGCCACCAGGCCCAGCAAGGACATGGCCACCAGGTAGTACGCCGGCATCAGCTTGTTCCCGGTGGCGTCGATCAGCGCCTGGGTGATCAGCGGGGTGGTGCCGCCGAAGATCGCCACCGCAAAGTTGTAGGCAATGCCCATCGAGCCATAGCGGCTGGCGGTGGGGAACATGGCCGGCAGCGCCGACGCCAGGATGGAAACGTAGAAGGCGGTGGCGCAGCCCAGGATCGCCAGGCCCAGCAGGGTGGCCCAGATTTCTCCGATGCCAATCAGCATGAAGGCGGGCACACCGAGCACCAAGGTGATGGCGGAACCGGTCATCAGCACCGGGCGGCGGCCGACCTTGTCCGACAGCTTTCCGGCGAAGGGAATGGCGGCCGAGAGCAGCACCAGAACCGGGATGGTCAGCAGCGTCCCCTGGAACGCGTCGTAGCCCATGGTGTCCTGCAGGTACGTGGGCATGTACGAGGTCAAGGTATAGCCCACCGTGTTGGCGGCGGCCACCACCAGCATGGCCAGCAGGATCGGGCGCCAGGATCCGGTGATGATCTGGCGGTAGCTCTTGGGTCCGTCCCCGACGGCTGCCTTGGTCTTGCCTTCCTGCGCGTCCTGGGCAGCCTGGAAAGCCGGCGATTCTTCGATCTTCAGCCGGAAGTACAGCCCCACCAGTCCCAGCGGGCCGGCCAGCAGGAACGGCAGGCGCCAACCCCACTCCAGCATCGCGTCGCTTCCCAGCAGGATCTGCAACCCGGACACCACGGCGGCACCGAGGGCGAAGCCCAGATAGCTGCCCGTATCCAGCAGGCTGGCCAGGAACCCGCGGCGCTTGTCCGGGGCGTATTCGCTCACGAACGTGGTGGCGCCGGCGTACTCGCCGCCCGTGGAAAAGCCCTGCACCAGGCGGCACAGCACCAGCAGCACGGTGGCCCATCCGCCCACGGCCAAATACGTCGGCAGCAGGCCGATGGCGAAGGTGGAGGCAGCCATGGCGATCATGGTCAGTGCCAGCGTTTTCTGCCGGCCAATGCGGTCGCCCAGGCGACCGAAGTACAACCCACCGAGCGGCCGGACTACGAAACTGGCAGCAAAGACGGCCAGGCTGCCCAGCAGCCCGTCCCCCTCCTGACCACCGGCGAAGAACAGCTGGCCCATGGTGACGGCCAAGTAGCCATAGATACCGAAGTCGAACCATTCCATGCCGTTGCCCACCACTGTTCCGCCGACGGCACGGCGCAGCATCGGCCGCTCGACAACGGTGACATCGTCCACGCGAAGTCGCCGGCGGCGTAGTCGGGGCAGCCGTGGGGAGGATTTGGCAGTGTTTTTTCCGGCAGGGAAATCTGGCGCTTTTTCTCGCGCGGCGGGCGGATTGTCCTTCAGCATTTGGGCTTCTCTCATAGAGGTCATTTGCTTGTGACGCGTCGTAAGCCCCGAGCCTTCCGGCCGGGGCAGGCACACGACGTTACCGGCTGCGACGTCTTCTCTCCCAGCCGGGACCTCGAAAAACACGCCCCGACGGCAGTCGTTGGGCAGGCTCCGACACCCGCGGCCGGAGCCCGAAATTGCGACTCCGGCGATGCCCGGTTACCCGCAAGATTCCGCGCGAATCTCGGGATGAACGCGGCTGTGCTTCACGCCGCTTGTTGAAGACGGCAGCGCACGAGTTTTGTGAAATGCGCCACCAGCCGCCCGAATTTGGCCTTAAACCACCCCGGTGCCGCCCAGCCAGGTGCCGATCAGCAGGGTGGCCACCAGGGCGAGTGCACCGCCGATCACCACCCGGCAAGCGGCCCGGAAGACCTTGGCGCCGCCCAGCCAGGCGCCGATCGCTCCGGTGGCGGCGAGCGCCACCAGTACCGCTGCGAAGGTGATCGGGATCCGCAGCTCGGCGGGCGGCAGCAACATGGCCAGCATGGGCAAGGCGGCACCGAGCAGGAAGGCAATGGCGGAGGCGAAGGCCGCATGCCACGGGCTGACCAGGTCGTCGTCCTGGATGTTCAGCTCCGCATGCAGGTGCGCCGCCAGCGCATCGTGTGCGGTCAGCTCCTTGGCCACCTGCATGGCCGTCCCCGGCGTCAGCCCGCGTTCCTGGTAGAGCGCGGCCAGTTCGGCAAGCTCTTCTTCCGGCTGTTCCTGCAGCTCCCGCTTTTCCTTGGCGATCAGCGCCTTCTGGCTGTCGCTGGAGCTGGAAACGGAGACATACTCGCCCAAGGCCATGGAGATGGCGCCGCCGATCACCGCTGCCAGGCCCGCCGTCAGCAGCGTCCCGAAGTCGCTGGTGGCACCCGCGACGCCCACTACCAGCGCGGCAACGGAAACAATCCCGTCGTTCGCCCCGAGAACACCGGCGCGCAGCCAGTTCAGACGGGCGGCGAGACCGGCGACGTCGTGCGGTTCATCGTCGTGGAACTCGGGTTGGTTCGCTGGCTGGATCCGGGCATCTGCGTCCATGGTCCAAGCCAAGCACTCCGCGCGCCCAGCTTCCAGACAGGACAGCCAACCCTCAGCAGCTGGCCGGGAACTTTGTCCGGCCCGCCCTGTGTTCAGGCGGTGGCGTGGAGCCCGGTCAACTGGGGGTATTTTGGCGTGAGCGAATCACCGGATGAGGTGCCCCGCAGCCGCCGCCCGATCCACGGGCCCAGGTACTCGCGCGCCCAGCGGACATTGGCCACCATGGCAGCGCGGCGGGACAGCACCGCCAGATCCGGCAGTGCCGGCAGATCGATCACGTCCTCCGCCTGCAGCAGTTCCAGCACCTTTTTGGCCATCAAGGTATGGCCCGCGGTGGACATGTGCAGCCGGTCGGCGTCCCAGTAACGCCAGTCGCGGAACTCGCGCATCCGCCAGTAGTCAACGATTTTCGCTCCGTGCAGGTCGGCAATCTCCCGCACCCATTCGTTGTAGATGGCGGTGCGGCCCCGGGTCTTGCCGAAGACCGCCGAGGCGACGCTGTCAAAGCCGGTGAACAGCACGACGTCGGCGCCGGTGGCAGCCAGCCTGGCCACTCCGGCCTCGTAGCCGGCCATCAGGGCGTCGATGTCCACCCGCGGGCGCAGGATGTCATTTCCGCCGGCGTAGAGGGTGACCATGGTCGGCTTGAGCGCGACGGCGGCGTCAACCTGTTCGTCCAGAACCTGGGTAATCTTCTTGCCTCGGATGGCAAGGTTGGCGTAGCCCCAGCCGGAATCGGCCAGCATGAGCTGCTCGGCCACCCGGTCCGCCCAGCCGCGCACGCCGTTGGGCAAAGTGGGGTCGTAGTCCCCTACCCCTTCGGTGAACGAATCCCCCAGGGCCACAAAACGCTTAGCAAATGTCACCGGAACAGATTAACAAAGAACGGCCGCGGCCCGGTTCACCCAATCTTCCGGCCCGGCTCGGCCCGTCAGCTGCCGCTGCGCGGGGCGTACATGATCACCGCGACGCCGGCGAGTGCGATTCCGGCGCCGATGTAGTCCCAGCGGTCCGGTTGGAAACCGTCCAGCAGCATGGCCCAGGCCAGCGATCCCGCGATGAACACGCCGCCGTACGCGGCCAGCACCCGGCCGAAGTTGGCATCCGGCTGCTGCGCGGCAATGAAACCGTACAGGCCCAGTGCCATCACGCCCAGGCCGGCAAACCACCAGGCCCGGTCCTCGCGCACGGCCTGCCACACCAGCCACGCTCCGCCGATCTCGGCAACGGCGGCCAGGACAAACAGGATGGCGGATTTGGCGAACGTCATGGAGCCATTGTCCCAAGCCGTCAGCCGTCCCGGTGCGGCGTCAGTGGTTGGTTAGCTCCCGGATGGCTTCTTCGAAAATCTCGTGATGCCGTTCGACGTCGGCGCTGGTGGTCTGCGGGCACATCAGGGCCATGTTGTGGAACGGGGTGAGCAGGATGCCGCGGTTGGCCAGATACAGGTGCAGGTAATCTTCCAGCGCACCGTCGTGGCTGGCCGCCGATTCGGTGCCGTTGCGGGGTGCAGGGCTGGCAAATCGGTATTCGGCACGCGCGCCCAGTTGGGACACCGTCCAGGGCAGCGAATAGGAGTCGATCACTCTCTGCACGCCGGCGGCGAACTCCGTGGCCCGGGCGATCATCGCTGCGAAGGCCTGGTCCGTCAAGACGTGTTCCAGTGTGGCCCGCATGGCCGCCACGGACAGCGGGTTTCCTGCCAATGTGCCGCCGACGCCGCCCATGTCCACCAGGTCCAAGTCGGTCCGGCCCAGGGCCCGCTCGGCCAGTTCGGCGCTAAGCCCGTAGGCACCGCACGGAATGCCGCCGCCAATCGATTTCCCGATCACCACGATGTCCGGCTCAAGTCCCCACGCCGCCGTGGCCCCGCCGGGACCGGCGGAGAAGGTGTGCGTCTCGTCGATGATCAGCAGCGTCCCGTGCCGGCGGGTCAGCTCCCGCACACCCTGCAGATAGCCCGTTTCGGGCAGCACGATGCCGATGTTGGTCAGTGCCGGCTCCATCAGCACCGCTGCCACGTCGCCGTGGGCAAGCTGCCGTTCCAAGGCAGCGAGATCGTTGAACTCCGCCACCCTGCTGGTCTCCGTGACGTCCACGGGCGCCCCGACATTGCCCGGGCGGCTCATCCCCTCGCCGTCGGACCGGGCCACGATCAGCGACTCATCCACCGACCCGTGGTAGCAGTACGGATTGAACAGGATCTTGCCCCGGCCGGTCAGCGCGCGGACCAGCCGGATGGCCCAGCGGTTGGCGTCCGTGGCGGTGAGCGAGAAGCTCCAGCGTTCCACGCCGAACCGTCGCGCCAGCTCGGCGCCCACCCACTCTGCATCGGCAGTCGGCAGCATGGTGGCCAGTCCGCCGTCGTCGGCAACACGCCGGATGATGGCGTCGACGGTGGGCTGCGGGGAATGGCCGGCCATCGCGCCGGTGTCCCCCAGCGCGAAATCGACGTACTCCAGGCCGTCCACGTCCCACACCCGGCAGCCGCGTGCGCGCTCCAGATAGATGGGGAAGCCGCCGGCCTTCTTGTTCATCCACGTCATCGGGACCTTGCCGAAGAGGTGGGCGGCGCCGTCGTACAGCGCTTTGGACTGGGGGTGCTTGGCTTCGAAGTCCTGCCGCTCGCGGTCGAACAGCTCGGCCAGCCGGTTCCGATCGATCATGAAGTACTCCTAGCAACGGGCCGGCAGCACGCCGGGCGGCGGGGGCGTCAGCGAGCGGCCAGCATCTTGCGGCGGCGGTGCGCCAGGACCTGGCCGCCGATCACGATCAGCAGCGCGACGATGAACATCGCGGAGCCGATCACATTGGCCTGCGCAGGGATGCCGCGCGTGGCGGCCACGTAGATGAACTTCGGGAAGGTATCCACGTTGCCGGAGTTGAAGTTGGTGATGATGAAATCGTCGAAGCTGATGGCGAAGCTCAGCAGGCCGGCCGCCACGATTCCGGGCAGCAGCAGCGGGAAGGTCACCCGCCAGAACGCCTGCATCGGCGAGGCGTACAGATCGGCCGCTGCCTCCTCCAGTTTCGGGTCGAGGCTGGCCACCCGGGCCTTGACCGTGACCACCACAAACGAGATGCAGAAAACGGTGTGCGCAATGATGATGGTTCCCTTGCCCAGTTCCGCGCCCACATTCAGGAACTGCGCCAGCAGCGAGGCGCCGAGGACAACCTCCGGGGTTGCCAGCGGCAGGAAGATCAGCATGTTGGCGGTGGCATTGAACTTGAACCGGTAGCGGACCAGCCCAATGGCGATGGCCGTTCCGAGGACGACGGCGATCAGCGTCGCCGTGGCGCCGATCTGCAGGCTGTTGCCCAGGGCCGAGCAGACTTCCGGAGCGCCGCACGGGTTGCGCCAGTTGTCCCAGGTGAAGCCGCGCCAGGTGAGGTTGGTTCGCCCGGCGTCGTTGAAGGAAAACACGAAGACGTAGGCGATCGGGACCAGCAGGAAGACGAACGCCAGTCCGCCGATCACCGGGACCAGCCAGCGGCCGAGAGAGTTTTTCACCGTGGTTTCCCCCTACAGCAGTTCTTTGGTGCCGAAGCGGCGGACGTAGATGAAGACCAGGGCGAGGATCGCCAGCATCAGCACGAAGGACAGTGCCGAGGCCCCGGGATAGTCGACCACCCGGAAGAATCTGGAGTCCACGACCTGGCCAATCATGGTGGTGTCCCGGTTGTTGCCCAGCAGAGCGGCGTTGATGTAGTCGCCGGCAGCGGGAATGAACGTCAGCAGCGTTCCGGCGATCACGCCGGGCATCGACAGCGGCAGCGTCACCGTCCGGAAGGTGGTGAAGCCGCTGGCATACAAATCGTTTCCGGCCTCGATCAAGCGGATGTCCAGGCGTTCCAGGTTCGCGTAGATGGGCAGGGCCATGAACGGCAGGAAGTTGTAGGTCAGGCCGCAGACCACGGCGAAGGCGGTGGCGGTGAGCCGTCCGTCGTCGGGCAGCAAAGCGAACGTGCGGAGCACGGAAACCACCGGCCCCTCGTCGGCGAGGATCTGCTTCCAGGCCTGCGTGCGCAAGATGAAGCTGGTGAAGAACGGGGCGATGATCAGCACCAGCAGGATGCCGCGCAGCAACGCATGATGACGCAGCCGGACAGCAATCAGGTAGGCCATCGGATAGCCGATCGCCAGCGCCGCGGCCGTTGCGATCAGGGCGAACCCGAAGGAACGCAGCAGCTCCGGCCAGTAGCTGCCCAACATCCGCACATAGTTGTTGAACTCCAGCGCCGGCACAAACTGGCCGATGTCCGCCCCCGGCGGCTTGGCATAGAGCGACGTCGCGAGCAGCGAGAACACGGGCAGCACAAAGAACAGCAGCAGGAACAAGAACCCCGGCAGGATCAGCCAGTACCCCATCCGCCCCCGGCGGCGCTCCTCCTTGAGTTCGCCGCTGCCGCGCTCACTGCCGCCGCGCTGCTTATCCGGCGCCGGTGTCTTGTCCGCCGCGGCCTGAACGCTCATCAGTCGTCAACCTCTGGCGCCCCGTACTGCGCGTCCTCGGCGCCGTCCAGGCCGAAGGCGTGCTCTGTGTCCCAATTGAGCACCACGCCGTCGCCCGGCTGGGCCAACTGCTGGCCGTGGTTCTGGCTGAACACGCCCACGGTACCGATCCCTGGCACCTCCACCAGGTAATCGGTGCTGACCCCGGTGAACGAGGTGTCCAGCACCGTGCCGTGCAGGACGTTGGCCGCATCGGCCGGCGCGTCCTGCGGCCACATCATCCTCAGCTTTTCCGGCCGGATCCCGATCAGGGCCTTGCCCTGCTGCACAGTGGAGCGCTCCTTGAGCACGGCCAGCCTGTTCCCGTTGGCATTGACGACGACGGCGTCGCCGCGGTCCTCCACAATGTCGCCGGCAACCAGGTTGGACTTGCCCAGGAAGTTCGCCACGAAGACGGTGCGCGGCAGTTCGTACAGTTCGCGCGGTGCGCCCATCTGCTCCACCTTGCCGGCGTTCATGACGGCCACGGTGTCCGCCATGGTCATAGCTTCCTCTTGGTCGTGGGTGACGTGCACGAAGGTCAGGCCGACCTCCGTCTGGATCTTCTTCAGTTCCACCTGCATCTGCCGGCGCAGCTTCATGTCCAGGGCGCCCAGCGGCTCATCCAGCAGCAGCACGGCCGGGTGGTTGACGATGGCGCGCGCCAAGGCCACCCGCTGCTGTTGTCCGCCGGAGAGCTGGGCCGGCCGGCGCGCGGCCAGGTGCGACAACTCGACCAACTCCAGCGCCGCCTCGGCTTGTGCCCGCGCATCGCGGACTTTACGACGCCGGAGCCCGAAGGACACGTTGTCCAGCACGCTCATGTGCGGGAACAGCGCATAGTTCTGGAAGACCGTGTTAACCGGTCGCTGATGGGCGCCGGACCTGCTGATGTCCTTGCCGCCAATGCTGATGGTCCCGGAGGTGGGCTGTTCCAGGCCGGCCACCATGCGAAGCGTTGTGGTCTTGCCGCAGCCGGAGGGCCCCAGCAGGGCAAAGAACTTCCCTGCCGGGATGGTCAGGTCAAGGTCCTCCACCGCGACGAAATCGCCGAACCGCTTGGTGATGGCTCCCAGCACCAAGTCCGCTCCGCTCTCCTCGCCGACGGCGCTGGCATTCTCTGTCCGCAGGGGTGCCTGAGTCATCAGTTGCCAATCGTCTGCTGGAACCGGTCGCTGAAGTCGGTTTCCTCATCGGCGTCCAGGCTGCGGAACACGCTGACTCTGGCCAGGTCCTCCTCGGTCGGGAAGATCAGCGGATTGTCCACCAGCTCCGGATCGATCTTCTCCATGGCCTCCTTAGCGCCCTCCACCGGGCAGATGAAGTTGACATAGGCGGCGGCAGTGGCTGCGTTTACCGGATCGTAGTAGTAGTCCATCAGGGCTTCCGCATTCTTCTTATGCGGCGATCCAATAGGCACCATCAGGTTGTCCGACCACAGGGTGCCGCCGGCTTCCGGAATGGCGAATTCCCATTTGTCGCCTTCCTCGAAGTTCAACTGGGTGATGTCGCCGGACCAGCAGATCACCGCGAGGGCATCTCCGGAGATCAGGTCTTCCTTGTAGGAGTTGCCCTTGACCTGCCGGATCTGTCCACTGGAAATCTGCTTCTGCAGAACCTCCAGCGCCGCGTCGTATTCGTTGGCGCCCCAGCTGCCGGAGATGTCCACGCCGTTCTCCATCATCAGCAGGCCCATGGTGTCGCGCATTTCGTCCAGTACCTCTACGCGTCCCTTGAGTTCCGGCTTCCACAAGTCGCCCACGGTCTTCAGGCCGCCCGGAACGGCTTCCTTGTTCCAGGCAATGCCTGCGTAGCCGGACTGCCAGGTCAGGGAATTCTTCCGGCCGGGATCAAAGTCCACGTTCTTCAGGGTCTCCAACAGATTGGCCGCGTTCGGAATGTTCGCGTGGTCCAGTTCCTGCGTGTACCCCAGCCGGATCAGGCGCGCTGCCATCCAGTCGGTCAGCGTGATGATGTCCTGCCCAATGTCCTGCCCGGCGGCAAGCTGGCCCTGGATCTTGCCGAAGTATGTGTCGTTGCCGTCAATATCCTCGGAGTACTTGGCTTGGATACCGCTCTGCTTGCTGAAGGCCTCGAGTGACGGATACTTCTGGGTGGAGTCGTCATAGTCCAGGTACAGAGTCCAGTTGGCCCAGTTGACTACCTTTTCCTGGTCCGAGAGGTCTTCCGCCGGCGCCAGTCCACCCGCCGAGCCTGTATTCGTCGAGGTTCCGGTGCCGCCGGTGCCGCAGGCAGCGAGCAGCCCGGCCAGGGTTAGCCCCCCGGCCCCCATCAGCACGTTGCGGCGGGACATCTGCGCAGCAATGAGGCCGCGCAGACGTGGGTCTTCAGGTAGTCGTTTCGGCATCTGATGCTCCCAGTTGACGGATTGGACCTCACTCGGTGCGTTGATACTTGCAGACACCGGAGGACCCGACAATAGTTTCAGTTGTAAATTTTTGGTTACACGACGGAATCCGAAGCAGGACACGCCCCCTGGGTTGCGATTGCCCCGACCCTGCCCAGTGCACCCGCGAAGTATGCACCGTTGGGCCGGACCGCCTGCACCAGAAAAGGTTTGTGACCCGCTTCACAACAGATAGTAGCCTCAAGAAGTTCGTATTTCGATAGCTACAGCTGCATATTTTTTCGAATCCACTACTTGCGCAAGCCGCAGACAACGGATTCAATAGCAAGCAATCCCGCCGATGGCGGAGATCCGTTTCACAGGAGGTGGATACGCTTGACCTTGCTGCCCAGCGCCGGACACGGCCACAACGGCAATTCCCACAGCGCTGCGGTTGACGAGGTCTCCAAGGCCATCATCGAGCAATTACAGGAAGACGGCCGGCGCTCTTACGCTGCCATCGGAAAGGCCATTGGACTCTCCGAGGCGGCTGTGCGGCAGCGCGTGCAGAAGCTGACCGATGCCGGCATCGTGCAGATCGTTGCGGTGACCAACCCACTGCAGTTGGGCTTCGCCCGGCAGGCCATGCTGGGCATCAAGACCGCCGCCGATCTACTGGAGGTGTCGGACAAGATCGCCGCACTGGACCAGGTGGATTACTGCCTGGTCACCGCCGGGTCATTCGACATTCTGGCCGAAGTTATTTGCGAAAACGACCAGGATTTGCTGCGGCTGGTTAACCAGATCCGCGGCATTCCCGGCGTCCTGAGCACTGAAACATTCATGTACCTCTCGCTGCGCAAGCAGGAATACAACTGGGGAACCCGATGACACAAACATCCGCATCGCCAAGCACCAGCATTCCGGGCCAAGGCACACCGGCCGGGACCACCACCGACGCCCCGATGCGCCGGACTTACACCACTCCGATGGGAACGGACCGCCAGCAGGCCGCCCGCGACCATTTGTGGATGCACATGGCCCGGCATGCGCCGCTGGCCGCCGGAGGCAACGTCCCGGTGATCACCCGCGGCGAAGGCCACCTCATCTACGACGACCAGGGCCGCGAGTACATTGACGGCCTCGCCGGGCTCTTCGTGGTGCAGGTGGGCCACGGCCGCGAAGAACTGGCCCAGGCCGCCGCCCGCCAGGCCAAGGAATTGGCCTTCATGCCGCTCTGGTCCTACGCCCACCCGGCCGCCATCGAGCTGGCCGAGCGCCTTGCCCACCATGCCCCGGGCGACCTGAACCGTGTCTTCTTCACCACCGGCGGCGGCGAAGCCGTGGAATCGGCGTGGAAGCTGGCCAAGCAATACTTCAAGCTGCAGGGCAAACCCAACAAGACCAAGGTGATCTCCCGCGCCGTCGCCTACCACGGCACTCCTCAGGGCGCGCTCTCCATCACCGGCATCCCGGACATGAAGGCGCCCTTCGAACCGCTGGTCCCGGGCGCTTTCCGCGTTCCCAACACCAACCAGTACCGCGCACCGGCGGGTCTGGAAGACCCGAAGGCGTTCGGCCGCTGGGCTGCCGACCGGATCGGCGAAGCCATTGAGTTCGAGGGTCCGGATACCGTGGCCGCGGTGTTCCTGGAACCGGTGCAGAACTCCGGCGGCTGCTTCCCGCCGCCGCCCGGATACTTCGAGCGGGTGCGCGAAATCTGCGATGAGTACGACGTCCTGCTGGTGTCCGACGAGGTCATCTGCGCGTTCGGCCGGATCGGTTCCATGTTCGCTTCCACCGATTTCGACTACGTGCCGGACATGATCACCTGCGCCAAGGGGATGACCAGCGGTTACTCCCCGATCGGTGCCATGATCGCCTCCGACCGGCTGTTCGAGCCGTTCAAGCACGGCGACACCACGTTCTACCACGGCTACACCTTCGGCGGGCATCCGGTCTCCGCCGCCGTCGCGATGGCCAACCTGGACATCTTCGAACGCGAGGGCCTCAACAACCACGTCAAGGAGAACGCCCCGGCCTTCCGCAGGACCCTGGAAAAGCTGCTGGATCTGCCGATCGTCGGCGATGTCCGGGGCGAGGGCTACTTCTACGGAATCGAACTGGTCAAGGACAAGGCCACCAAGGAAACCTTCAACGACGAAGAATCTGAGCACCTGCTGCGCGGCTACCTGTCCAACGCGCTGTTCGACGCCGGCCTCTACTGCCGCGCCGACGACCGCGGCGACCCCGTGGTCCAACTGGCACCGCCGCTGACCGTGGGCCAGCGCGAGTTCGACCAGATTGAACAGATCCTGCGCTCCGTGCTGGTGGAAGGCATGAACCACCTCTGACCAGCACCCCTTGACCCCCAAGGGGTGGGAGCCCGACCTTGGGATGAGAAGGCGGCGGATGGCCGGCTCACAGCCGGCCACCCGCCGTCGTTGTTAGACTTCGCCGCGCACCTGCCGCAGCCAGACGCGCCGCGCGTCCAGGTACGGTTCGATGTTCTCCACTCTCTGCAGCGCCATCTGGTCCAGGTCGAGCCCGGCCGCCTCGATCATGATGCCGTAGCCGTCACGCTCGGCGCCGGCCCACCATTTGCCGCCCTCCTGCCAGAGCGCAAACTCCACTTCGTCACCGTCGACGGCGATGCCCACCATCCGCGGTTCCTGGAGCTCCAAATCGTTGAGTTTCTGCCGGAAGGAGTCCTTGTCCGGCACCGTCGCGCCCGCTCCCAGCCGCATCGTTCGGATGCTCTGGTTCACGCCGTGCACGGTGGTCAGGACCTGGGCATGGGGCATGCCCAATCCGGGATCGCCATGCAGCAGCCCGTGCGGGCCGTTATCCTCATTCCATTCCCCCACCATGACGGGGCCGTCCCAATGGGCAAGGGTGAAGCAGGGCAGCTCGGGGAAAGTCTCCCGGATGCGCTGTTCACCTTCTGCCACCAGGGTCCAGAACCCGTCCGGCTCCACCTGTCCGTCAACGTCCATGGTTTCAGTATGGCAGTGGCGGGGTCAGCCGCGCCCGGAAACTTTATCGGCAACCCGGGCAATCAGCGAGGTGGATTTCAGCCGGCCGTCCTCGGCGCGGTCGGCCGCGTGGTAGGCGGCGTACATGGCCTGGACGGCGATCCAGCGCAGCGGTTCCACCTCCCAGCGGCGCACCTTCCGGTTGACCCACGGCATCCGCGCCAGCTCGCTGTCCGGATCGACGATGAGGTCACGCAAGGTGCGGGCCGCCAGGTTGGTGGCGGCCACGCCGGTGCCCACATAGCCGCCGGCCCAGCCCAGCCCGGTCTGCGGATCCAGGCCGACCGTGGCCTTCCAGTCGCGCGGGACGCCCAGCACGCCCGACCAGGCATGCTCAAGGCGGGCGGCGCGGGTGGCCGGGAACATCGAATGCAGGATCTCGGCCAGTTGTGCCACGCTTTTCGGCTGCGTGGCGCCGTCGGCGTCCAGTGCGGAGCCGTAGCGGTAAGGCACGCCCCGGCCGCCGAGCGCGATCCGTCCGTCCGCGGTGCGCTGGGCGTACATGTACGCGTGGGCCATGTCGCCCAGGGCTTCTGCCTCTTCCCAGCCGATCTCCGCCCAGACGTCCTTCGGCAGCGGTTCGGTGACAATCAGCGACGAGTTCATCGGCAGCCAGTCCCGGTGCGCCGATTTCAGCCCGGCGGTGAACCCTTCGGTGGCGCGCAGGATGTACCGCGCCTGGACGGTCCCGTGGTCAGTGCGGGCCTGGCCGGGCAGGATCTCGGTGACGGTGGTTCCTTCGTACAGCCGCACCCCCATCCGCCGGACGGCGTCGGCCAGCCCGCGGACCAGCTTGGCCGGCTGGATCCGCGCGCAGTGCGGCTGGAACAGCGAACCCACCGCCCGGTCGATCCGGATCCGCCGGTTGGTCTCCGCCGCGTCCAGCAGCCGGGCACCGGCCTCCGGCCAGACCGACTCCGCCGCGGCCCACGCCTGCAGCCGCTGCAGCTGCGCAGGGTTCCGGGCCACGATCAGTTCGCCGCCCTTGTACATGTCCGCGTCGATTCCTTCGGCGGCGGCCACCCGGATGACCTCGTCCACGGTCTGGTTCAGCAGCGTCTGGAACCGGCCGGTCAGCTCGCGGCCGTGGCTGGCGGCGTAGCCGTCGCGCCCGCCGGTCATGCTGTTGGTCAGCCAGCCGCCGTTGCGTCCCGACGCGCCGAAGCCGGCGAAGCGGCTTTCCAGCACCACCACGTCAAGATCCGGCCGCGCCTGTTTCAGGTAGTAGGCCGTCCACAAACCGGTGTAACCCGCGCCGACCACGGCGACGTCCGCCGTCGTGCCCTCCGTCAGTTCCGGGCCGGGCTCGGGCAGCCCGCCGTCGGCATACCAAAAAGACACCGCGCCGTTGACAATCGCCACACCAACTCCTTGTCCCGGCCGCCGGATCAACGGCCCGCTAGGGACAGGCTAATGGCAACCGCTACAGTTCGGCTTTACCGGCCCGCCAGTACCCCATGAAGGCCACCTGCTTGCGGTCCACGCCCACGTCCCGGACCAGGTAGCGCCGGAGCTCGCGGATCACCGCCGCCTCACCGGCCATCCAGGCATAGAACGGACGGGTGGAACCGGTGGTGGTCTCCCACAGGATCGACTGGTCTACGTCCACTTCCTCGGGATCCTCCCCTGTGACCGGGGCCAGCCCCGCTCCGGGAACAACGACGGCGGTGCGTACCGCTTCGTCCAGCAGCTCGCCGTGCGGGCGGTCGCCTCGCGCCAGCCAGGCGATCTGCACGTCTGCGGCCGAACGGATGTCCTGGAAGTCCGCCGCGTCGGGCACCTCGAGCACGGCGTTACCGGTCATGTCCTCCGGGAGGCTTTCCAGGATGGCCGAGATGGCCGGCAGGGCGGTTTCGTCGCCGGCCAGCAGCACGTGGGAGGCCAGTCCGGGACGCCACTCGATGCCGCCGTAGGCTTTCGCCGTCGCGCACTTGGCGGCCTCGACGTTCGGGCCAATGATGGTGACTTCGTCGCCCGGAACGGCCGCCGCCGCCCAGCACGATGCCGGACCGCCGTTGCCCTCGGCGTCGAAATGCAGCACAAAGTCAACGTCCAGTTCGGCGCCGAGGTTGCCAGCCGCCGGACGGAACTCCCGGACCGTGTAGGTGCGCATCGAACCCCGTTCGGCCGGGTCCATCGCCAGCCATTGCTGGTACCAGCCGCCGCCCAGTTCCACCGCCGTGTCCGGGCCCACCCCGTTGGTCGAGCCCATCCCGTTGGTCGAGCGCACTCCGTTGGTCGAGCTTGTCGAGACCCCAAACGCCGGCAGCGGGATCTGTTGTCCATCGGCGCCGAGGGACGGGATCATCACCTTGATGCGCAGGTCCAGCGTGGGCCCGTCCACGCCGAAACGGCTCAACGATTCGCCGGCGAACGTGATGCGCCGATAGCTCGGCGAGAGGTCCTCCACCCGGCTGACGGCAACGCCGAAGGCCAGCACCGGCACTACCGCGGATGTCTCAGTAGCTACAGCAGTCATCGTGCTCCGTTCTCCGTTTCCAATCCATCCACTGTGCAGATATGGCCCCTCTGCGCGGCTGGCGAGGGCCATATCCGCACAGTCTTTTGGTTAGACCGGCTCATGCTGCCGGTTCCTTGTGCTGGAAGTCCACCTGGGCCAGCGCCGGGCCAGGATCCGCCGGTTCCGCCGGCTCGCCGGCCGGGGCCGGGGCCGGGGCCTCGCAGTGATGCCGTCCTACCGGGACGACCATGGGCGTTCCGGAGACCGGATCCGGGATCACCCGTGACTCCAGCCCGAACACCGTGTGCACCAACTCCGCCGTGACCACCTGGGCGGGCGCGCCCTCGGCCACTACCCGGCCGGACTTCATCGCCACGAGGTGGTCGGCGTAGCGGGCGGCCAGGTTCAGATCGTGCAGCACAATGGCCACCGAGGTACCACGGCGCCGGTTCAGGTCGGTGATCAGGTCCAGCACCTCCACCTGGTGCGACACGTCCAGGAAGGTGGTCGGCTCGTCCAGCAACAGCACGTCGGTCTCCTGCGCCAGCGCCATTGCAATCCAGACCCGCTGCCGCTGCCCACCGGAGAGTTCGTCCACGTTCCGCTCGCCCAGTTCCAAGGTGTCGGTCGCCGCCAAAGCCGTGTTCACGGCGTCGTCGTCCTCCCGTGTCCACTGCCGGAACCAGCCCTGGTGCGGATACCGTCCCCGCCCCACCAGCTCCGCCACCGTGATTCCCTCCGGCGCGGCCGGGCTCTGCGGCAGCAGGCCCAGCACCCTGGCCACCTCCCGGGTGGACTGCCGGTGGATGTCCTTGCCGTCCAGCAGCACCGATCCCCCGGCCGGCTTCAGCAGCCGCGCCAGCCCGCGCAGCAGCGTGGACTTGCCGCAGGCGTTGGCCCCGACAATGATCGTCACCTTGCCCTCGGGCAGCCGGATGGTCAGGTCCTGCACCACCGTGCGCTGGTCGTACGCCAGCGTGAGATTCCGGGATTCGAGCGTACGCACTTAGCCTCCTTGGCCTCGGCGGTTGGTGCTGACCAGCAGCCAGAGCAGGAACGGCGCGCCCAGCGCACCGGTCACCACCCCTACCGGCAGCGTCGTGCCGCTGGTCAGATACATCGGAATGAGATTCGCCGCAGCAAAATCGGCGGCCAACACGATCACGGCGCCCACCAGTGCCGCCGCCGGAAGCGATGCCGCACCGCCCAGCAGCCGGCGGGCGATCGGACCGGACAGGAACGCGATGAAGGCCACGGGCCCCGCCGCGGCAGTGGCGACGGCGGCCAGCAGCACCGCAACCACCATCAGGCCCAGCCTGGCCGGGGCCACGCGGACGCCCAGCGCCGCCGCGGTGTCGTCGCCCATTTCCAGTCCGCGCAGGCTGCGCGCCAGCAAGGCCACCGCCACCACCAGCACGGCCAGGCCGGCAACCAGCACCACGGCGCGGTCCCAGTTGCTGGAGTTCAGCGAGCCGTTCAGCCAGACCAGTGCGCCCTGCGCGGTGCGGATATCCGTGCGGGTCAGCAGGTAGCTGACCACGGCCTGCAGCACGGCTGCGAAGCCAATGCCCACCAGGATCAGCCGCGAACCGGCCGCGCCCGAGACGGTGGCAGGCCGGTAGGAAATCGCGTATATCGCCACGGCCACCACCAGCGCACCTGCCATGGCGGCGGCCGAGACGGCAAGGCCGGCCGCGCCGAAGACCACGATCGCGGTCACCGCAGAGGCGCTGGCCCCGTAGCTGATGCCGATGATGTCCGGGCTGGCCAGCGGATTGCGCAGCATGGTCTGGAAAATGCTGCCGGACAAGCCAAACGCCAGCCCGACCAGCAGCCCGATCACGGCCCGCGGCAGCTTGTGCTCCATCACGATGAAGCTGGCGCCGGGAATCTGCTCGCCGGCCAGCAGCCGGAAGAAATCCGGAACGGTCACGGTGTAGCTGCCCAGCAGCACGTTGACAAAAAACAGTACGACGACGGTGCCCGCCAGGGTGCCGAGGACCACCCGCCGCCGGCTGGAGCGCCCCGCCCTGCCTGGCGTTGCGGTTCCATCGTGGGTGCCGCCGCGAGGGCGGGGTTTGCCGTCGAGGGCACCCTCCATGGACCCTGCCCTCGACGGCAAACCCTGCCCTGGGCGATTTGCGTGCTGCATGTCCAACGTGCTCACAGGCCGGCCGCCTTCCGCCGCCGGACCAGCCAGATGAATACGGGCGCGCCGATGATCGCGGTGGTGATGCCGGCTTCGATTTCGCCCGGCGGCGCCACAAACCGGCCCACCACATCGGCCGCCACCAGCAGCATCGGGGCCAGCAGCATGGAATACGGCAGAATCCAGCGGTAATCGGGACCGGTCAGCGCGCGCACCATGTGCGGAATGACCAGGCCGACGAACGCGATCGGGCCGGCGATGGCGGTGGCCGCGCCGCAGAGGATCACCACGCCGAGCGCGGTGACCGCCCGGGACAGCGCCACCTTTTGGCCGAGGCCGCGGGCCACGTCGTCGCCCAGCGAGAGATTGTTCAGGATCCGACCGGTGAACAGCGTCAGCACCAAGCCCACGGCAATGAACGGGGCTACCTGGCCAATCAGGTCCCAGCCGCGGCCGGAAACGGAACCCACCTGCCAGTACCGGAAACCCTCAAGCGTGTCCTGGTTGGTGACCAGCACGGAGTACATCAGCGAGCTCAGTCCGGCGGACAGCGCCGCCCCGGCCAAAGCCAGCTTGACCGGCGTGGCACCTTCCCGGCCCATGCTGGCGACGCCGTAGACCAGCACGGCGGCGAGCGCGGCACCGGCGAAGGCGAACCAGATGTAGCCGGACAGCTGGGTGACGCCGAACACGAAGATGCCGGCAACCACCGCGAGCGCCGCACCCGCATTCACGCCCAGGATGCCCGGATCCGCCAACGGGTTACGAGCCACGCCCTGCATGGCGGCACCGGCCACGCCTAAGGCAGCACCCACCAGCAGGCCGGTGACGGTGCGCGGGATGCGTGAGTGGACCACGGCGTGATCGCCGTTGGAGGGGTCGAAGCCGGTGAAGGCCTGGATGAAGGTCTCCAGGCTAATGGGACGGGCGCCCAGAGCCAGCGAGGCAAAGCAGACCACGGCCAGCACCATCAGCGCGGCCGGAATGCCGACCAGCGCCCTGCGGGTATTCCGCCGTCCGGCACCGGGAGACGAGGACTGCTGCCCGCTTCCCATCGTGCCGCCGGGCGCGCGGCCGGCAGGTAGGCGGCCGGCGGGGCCATGGGGTAGCTGCTGGGACGGCGCTGTTGCTGCCAGATCAGCTGGCATGCGCACCCCCCTTTGAGCCGGAACAAAGCAACTCAGGTAAGGCTAGCCTATGCTTCTGTAGATTAAGAAACGCTTTGGTGCCCTATTTGCCGTCCGCAACCCGCCTCGGTGTCGCCAGCCTGCTGCACCTTGGGCTGGCACCGGCCCGTGCATAATCAAGTCATGCCACATCCCATCGTCCTGCTCCACGGGTGGGCCTGCTCCGCGGCGTACTGGAAACCGCTGGCGGACCAACTCTCCGCCGGCGGCCGCACGGTGGTGGCCGCGGACCTGCCCGGCTACGGCAGCGACCTACGCGCGGGCTTCGACTGGACGGTGGAGAACGCTGCCACCGCCATGGCCGAACAATTCGGCGGCGGGCCTGCGCACTGGGTGGGGCACTCGCTGGGCGGCAGCATTGCCGCCACCATCGCCGCACGCTTCCCGCGCACGACGGCGTCGCTCACCTTGGTGGGGATGGTCCCGGTGGCACCGTCGGCGGCAACCGTGGACAAGCTGACCCGGCTGTTCGGCGGGGATTCTTCCGATCCGGAAGCAGACCTGGCTGCCGGCGAGGAACTGCTTGGTGCATGGTTTCGGGGCGGCTCCGAGCCGCAAGGCGACGACCGCGAAACGTTCCTGGCCGCCTTCAGGCGACACCCCGCCGTCGTCCGCCAAAGCCTGCCGGCGGGAGTGACCGGCGCGGCGCCGGAGGTGGCACAACTGGTGTCGGCACCCACCCTGGTGGTGACCGGCACGCGGGATGCCACCCGGCCAGCCGCCGCCGTCGCGGATTTCCTCGCCATGCATCCGACCTGGCGGCACGCCTCGGTGCAGGATGCCGGGCACATGGTGCATTGGGAGCAGCCCGCCGCATGCGCCGAGGCGATCCTGGGGCATGTTGAGTCAGCGGAGGACGGCTAGGGCCGTTTGGCCGGGTGGGTTTCGCGCTGGACCACCGGCATGATTTCGGTGGCGAGCAGTTCGATGGAACGGGCGGTGTCCGCGAACGGGAGTCCGCCCAGGCCCACCTGCGCCATGTAGCGGTCGTGGCCGAACAACTGGTACTGCTCCATGATCTTGTCGATCACTTCCTGCGGGCTACCGGCCAAGAGCCCGCCGCCCGGGCCAGCCCACGCCTCGAAGGTCTCACGCGGGAAATGCCCCGCCGGCCGCGGCATGTTCTGCTCGAAGTAGGAGCGGTAGTAAGGATAGAACGTGTCGCGGGCCTGTTGAGAGGTGGGAGCCACGAAGAAGTGGCCACCCGTCCCCACCGGCAGCGTGGCCGGGTCGTGCCCGTGCGCGGACGCGGATTCGCGGTAATACTCAAGGTGGCGGGTGAAGTGCTGCGGCCCGGAGAGCAGCGCCAAGTACAGCGGCAGGCCCAGCCGGCCGGCGCGCTCGAAGGAGGAAGGCGTGCCACCCACGCCTACCCAGACCGGCAGCTTCTCCTGCAGCGGCCGCGGCGACACGTCCATGCCGCGAATGCTGTGGTGGTGCGTTCCGTTCCAGCTCAGGTTCTCCTGCTCGCGGGCGGCCAGCAGCAGCTGCAGCTTCTCTTCGAACAGGCCGTCGTAGTCGGCCATGTCGTATCCGAACAGCGGATAAGACTCGGTGAAGGCCCCGCGGCCGGCGATGATTTCCGCCCGGCCACCGGAGAGCAGGTCCAGCGTGGCGAACTGTTCGAACAGCCGCACCGGGTCCTGGGTGGATAGCACCGTGACGGCGGTGGCCAGGCGCAGCGTAGTGGTCTCGCGGGCGATGGCGGCCAGCACCACTTCGGGTGCCGAGATGGCGAAGTCCTTGCGGTGGTGTTCGCCGAGCCCCAGGAAGGAGATTCCCGCCTGATCGGCGATCTTCGCCAGCTGGACCAGCTCCTCCAGGCGCTGCCGGGGCGACAACGCCTCACCGTCCGGGCCGTGTGTCAGTTCGCCGAAGGTGAAGATGCCGAAGTCCATGAATGCTCCCGGGGTCGCGTGCAGTGTTCCATTAGTTGAAGCTTCAGGTAATCCGGGAAATTCCCGACGTCAAGAAAAGACCCTCGGCAAAAGAGCTACCGGGAAGTAACATGAGGGGACAGCACAGGGCCTGAAGCCCGGCAGGCCCGCGTCGAAGGGGACTGCCATGAGCGCCGAGACCGACCAGAAAAACGCCAGCGCCAGCGAGGAGGCCGCCGCTGGACCGTTGCCAGCCGAGGCAGGGACGGCCGGACCGGCGGAGACCAGCGAACGGGACGCCCGCGAACTTGCCGAGGCGTCGCGCGAAACGGAATGGACCCGGCCGAGCTTCGCCAAGGGCCTGTACATGGGACGGTTCGACCTGGACCTGATCCACCCGCATCCGCTGCCGACCCCGGCCGAGCGTGAGGCCGGCGAGTTGTTCCTGGCGACGCTGGAGGAGTACGCCCGCACCATGGACGGCGCACGGATAGAACGCGACGCGAAGATCCCGGACGAATACATCGCCGGCATGGCCAAACTGGGCACCTTCGGCATGAAGATCCCGGTCGAATATGGCGGCCTGGGGCTGTCACTGCTCTATTACGGCCGCGCCCTGATGCTGCTGGGCTCGGTACATCCTTCGCTCGGGGCGCTGCTCTCGGCCCACCAGTCCATCGGCGTTCCCGAGCCGGTCAAGGTGTTCGGCACCGAGGAGCAAAAGCGCGAATACCTGCCCCGCTGCGCGGCCGGCGCCGTGACCGCCTTCCTGCTCACGGAACCCGACGTCGGCTCCGACCCCGCGCGGCTCGGCACCACCGCCACGCCCACCGAGGACGGCGGGGCGTACCTGCTCAACGGCAGCAAACTCTGGACCACCAACGGTGTGATCGCGGAACTGGTGGTAGTGATGGCCAAGGTCCCGGAGCATGACGGCCAGCACGGCGGCATCTCAGCGTTCGTGGTGGAGGCCGACTCCCCCGGCATCACGGTGGAAAACCGAAACGCCTTCATGGGCCTCAAAGGCATCGAAAACGGCGTCACCCGGTTCGACAACGTCCGCGTGCCCGCGGCCAACCGTCTGGGCCGCGAAGGCCAGGGCCTGAAAATCGCGTTGACCACGCTGAATACCGGCCGCCTCTCCATCCCCGCGCTCTGTGCGGCTGGCGGCAAATGGTCGCTGAAGATCGCCCGGGAATGGTCGAACGCCCGCGTGCAGTGGGGAAAGCCCGTCGGCAAGCATGAGGCGGTCAGCAAGAAGATCGCCTTCATCGCCGCCGGCTCTTTCGCCCTCAACGCAGTCTTCGAACTGTCTGCCGGACTCGCCGATGCCGGCATGAAGGATGTCCGGATTGAAGCGGCGCTGGCCAAGCTGTGGTCCAGCGAATTCGCCTACAAGATTGCCGACGAGCTGGTCCAGATCCGCGGTGGCCGAGGCTTTGAGACCGCCGATTCGCTGGCTGCCCGCGGCGAACGCGCAGTGCCGGCCGAGCAACTGCTGCGCGACATGCGGATCAACCGGATCTTCGAAGGCTCCACCGAAATCATGCATCTGCTGATTGCCCGGGAGGCTGTGGACGCGCACTTGTCCGCCGCCGGAGACTTGGCCTCGGCCGACGCCGATCTTCAGGCCAAGGCAAAAGCGGCCATGGGTGCCAGCGGTTTCTACGCCAAATGGCTCCCTCAGCTGCTCGCCGGCCAAGGCATGAATCCCACGGCCTATAAAGACTTCGGCCTGCTGGCCAAGCACCTGCGCTACATCGAGCGATCTTCACGCCGGTTGGCCCGGCAGACCTTCCTCGGCATGGGCCGATGGCAGGCGGGGCTGGAGAAGCGGCAGGCGTTCCTCGGCAGGATCGTGGATATTGGCGCCGAGCTCTTTGCCATGGCCGCCAGCTGCAGCCATGCCGAGATGCTGCGCAGCCAGGACCCGGCACAAGGCAAGGCAGCGTACCAGCTGGCGGACGCCTTTTGCCTGCAGTCCAGGGAGCGGATCCACCAGCTCTTCGGCGAACTCTGGCGCAATTCGGACGCCAGCGACGGCAAGCTGGCCTCTCGGGTGCTCGCCGGTGACTACACCTGGTTCGAAGCCGGCGTCCTGGATCCTTCGGAGGGCACCGGACCGTGGATCTCGGAGCGCCCAACCGGGGTCTCCAGCAAGGAGAATCTGCACCGCGCCTACCGCTGATTCAACCCGGCCTACAGCACCGGCCACACACGGCGCTGCCCGTCGAAGACGTCCCAGGCCCGCGGCACCAGGCCCAGCGACACGTCGCACATCTGCCGCAACTGCTCCATGCTCCCGGCCCGGAATGGCGCGGTGCCGGATTCGCTGAACGGATCCGGATAGCGGGCCCCGCCCACCGCCGCCCACTCCAGCCCGTGCGAGTGCCCGCTGCAGAACTGCCAGACGTACATCAGCGACGGCGGCAGGTCCTCGGCCCGCAGGTCCTTCAGGATGGAGGTTTGGGTTCGGTTCTTGGTGGCGTAGCCCCAGGAATTGTCGGCCTTTCTGGCAAAGATCGGCGGCAACTCCAACGACTCCGCCACTTCGTTGACCGTGCGGCGCAGCCCGTTGAAATACTCCATCGCCCGGGCATGCCGTTCCGGCCGGAAGTCCGCCAGATAGGCATCCCAGAACGACGCCGCGTTGAACACATCCCGCGCGATGAGCACCAGACTGCGCCGGGCCCGTTCGGTACCCTCGGCCGGCAGCAGCGCCCACAACACGGCGGAAGTGCATTCGATAACCGTCCGCACCAACGAGTACGGCGCGTGCGTCTGCAACCGGTATTCCGCCGGCCCGTGCCCGCCATGTTCCTCGAACAACAGCCGGCGCAGGGCCAGCACATTGTCCGTGGCCGCGGCCAAGGACTGGCGCAGCAGGCTGCTCACACTTTGGGCCGCGTTGAATTGTTCGTCCAGCTGGGCCAGCGGGGACCCCTCTTCAACCGGAGCCTCGCCCCGCTGCAGCCACGGCTGCACGTCCTGCAGCATCTGCAGGATGGCCAACGCCGCCCGGCCTTCCGGATCCGTTCCGCCAACCGAGCGCATCTGGCCGAAGGAGGCACCGCCGTCGTCCATTCGCCCATGGTAGCGCCGCAACGGCGCGTGGTTCCTGCCAGAGGTTATCGTGGGAGCACCCGGCTGCCATCAAGCCGGAATCCTTGTTCCGAGCGAAGGGGCTCCACTTGTCCGCTGAAGCCGATCTGATCAATCTCGACTCGCTGCTGAGTGATGCCGAGCTCGCGCTGCGCAACGACGTCCGGTCTTTTGTGGACAGCGCGATCAAGCCGAACATCGCCGACTGGTACGAGAAGGCGGTCTTCCCGCTGGAGATCGTGCCCGAGATGGCCAAACTCGGCCTGCTCGGCATGCACCTGGACGGCTACGGCTGCGCCGGCCGCTCCGCCGTGGAATACGGACTCGCCGGCGCGGAACTCGAAGCCGGCGACTCGGGCCTGCGCACCTTCGTCTCCGTGCAGGGCTCCCTGGCCATGAGTGCCATCCACAAACACGGCTCCGACGAACAAAACACCAGTGGCTCCCGCAGATGGCCGCCGGCGAAGCGATCGGCTGCTTCGGCCTGACCGAACCCACCGCCGGCTCCGACCCGGGAAGCATGAAAACCTTTGCACGTCGCGACGGCTCCGGTCCCGACGCCGACTGGGTGCTCAACGGCTCCAAGCGCTGGATCGGCCTCGCCTCCGTGGCCAAGGTAGCGATCATCTGGGCCCAAACCGATGACGGTGTGCGCGGCTTCGTGGTGCCCACCGAAACCCCGGGTTTCAAGGCCACCCCGATCGAACCCAAGCTCTCCATGCGCGCCTCCATCCAGTGCGACATCGAACTCACCGACGTCCGCCTGCCCGCCGACGCGCTCCTGCCCGGGGCCAATAGCCTGCGCGGGCCGTTCGAGTGCCTGAACGAAGCCCGCTACGGCATCATCTGGGGCGCCATGGGCGCCGCCCGCGACGCCTGGCAGGCCGCCGTCGACTATTCCAAGGAACGCCTGCAGTTCGACAAACCGCTGGCCGGCTACCAGCTCACCCAGGAAAAACTGGTCAACATGGCGCTGGAAATCAACAAGGGCTTCCTGCTCGCCCTGCACCTGGGCCGACTCAAGGACGCCGGGAACCTGCAGCCCCACCAGATCTCCGTGGGCAAACTCAACAACTGCCGCGAAGCCATCGAAATCGCCCGCGAATGCCGCACCATCCTCGGCGGCAACGGCATCACCCTGGACTACTCACCGCTGCGCCACGCCAACAACCTCGAATCCGTCCGCACCTACGAAGGCACCGACGAAGTCCACACCCTGATCCTCGGCCAGAAAATCACCGGCATCCCCGCCTTCCGCTGACGTGGCCGCTGGGCCTAACCGGTCCCCGGGCAGCAGGCCCAGCGTCCGGATCAGCCGATTCGGCCTGTCAGCGAGCCGACCGCGGGCCGCTGGCACGCGCCGCAATCAGCAGTGCCACGCCGGTCAGTCCGATGCCCAGCAGCGTTTCCGGCCCAACCACGCTGCCCGCAGACGGCCAGAAAATATCCACGGCCAAAGCGCCCACCAACTGTCCGCCGATCACGGTCAGCGTCATGAGCAGCACGCCGGTACTGGCCACACAGATGGTGGCAGCGGCCAGGATCATGGTGCCGAGCGGACCACCCAGATACAGCCACCACTGCCCGGTGAGGAGGTCGGCCCGCCCGATGATCGCCGCCTGCACAACCCAGACCGCCAGCAGGGCCACCGTTCCCACACCGAAGTTCAGAAGGGTGGAGATCACCGGACTGCCATGCGCCGTACCGATCTGGCCCAGGACTCCCTGCTGCACGCTCTGCAACAACCCCGACAGCAGCGGGATCAGCATGAACAACACCAGCGGACCTACTGCCTTCGACGACCCGAAATGGGCACTGGCGGCGAGGACCGCTGCCAGGAAGGCGAGCACGGCACCGGTGATCCGGGCCCCGCTGACCGCAATCTTCCGGCCAGCTCCGATGCCCAACCGGTCCATCAGCAGGCCGGAAGCCATCTGCCCGGTCACGATCGCTATGGTGAACAGGGACAATCCGATTGGCCCCACGGTTGCCGCCTGTGCGAACACGTAGAGGGCACCGACGACGCCGGCCAGCAGGTACCAGCGCGGGTACACCCGCCGTCGCAGCAGTCCTGGGACAGCACGCAATTTTGCCCGCACCTTCGGCCGCACGAGCGCAAAAAGCACTACCGCCGCGAAGCCCGTGCCGAAGCTGACCAAGGCTGCTCCCACACTGTCCTGCAGTTCGATACCCAACTGGCTGTTGATCCGGCTCTGCACGGCCAGCCCCACGCCTGCGACCAGCGCCAGCAGCAGTGCCAGCGCAACCGGCAATTGGATGCCCTCGCGTTTGATGGGAGCCCCCCCCCGCCCGGCAGATGCACCCTCCCACGGCTGCCGCGGGGAGAATCAGCGGGTCGGTCTGCGTGCACGTGCCGATGTTAGCCCTCCCGGCCGTTCCTGTCTGCGCCCGCCCGTGGCAGCCGCACGGTACGAGCCTTAATCAGGCCCCACAGTTCTTGACCTTGACGTTGCGTCAAGCTCCATAGTGGTTGCTATGGGCATGACACCGGAGGTCACAACGTATTCGATTCAGGAAGTCGCCAAAGCAGCCGGGACAACCAGCAGGACCTTGCGCCATTACCAAGACATCGGCCTGCTTGAGCCGAGCCGCACGGGCCACAACGGCTACCGCTATTACGACGACGAGGCCTTGCTTCGGCTGCAGCGGATCCTCCTGCTGCGCCAGCTTGGATTGGGTCTGCGTGAGATCCACAAGGTGCTGGAAGGCACACGGGATACGACGGCCGCCCTGCGCGGGCATCTGGAACTTCTCCTGCAGGAGCGCGATCGACTTGAAAAGCAGATCGCCTCCGTCAAGACCACTATCGACAAGACGGAAAGGGGCGAACAGCTCGTGGCAGAGGAAATGTTCGACGGATTCGACCACACCCAATACAAGGAGGAAGTCGAAGAGCGCTGGGGCAAGGACGCTTATGCCAAGGGCGACCGGTGGTGGCGCGGCATGTCCGACGCCGAGCGGACATCGTGGAGGGAACACTCACAGCAGTTGATGTCAGGTTGGGTTGCCGCAGGTCAGTCCGGGATGGCTGCCGATAGCGATGAGGCGCAGGCTCTGGCACAGCGTCAATTCGACTGGCTGGCCAGCGCGAACGGCGGACAGGAAGTGTCCTTCGGCTATTTCACCGGCCTCGGCGAAATGTACGTGGCCGACCCGCGGTTCAGCGCCAACTATGGCGGGGAGCAAGGCGCAGCCTTCGTCCGGGACGCCATGAAGGTTTATGCCGACAGACACCTGGCATAGGCTCCGCACAAGGGGCGTGGGAACCAGCCGCCCTGGTTGTCCCCACTCCGCTCCCTGCCATCAGGCCGCAGGGCGAATCAGTTCTTTCCGCGGGATACGGACAACCGCCCAGCCACTCTCTGTACCGCTACCGGGTCGGCCGCCGTCGGCAGCACCCGCTTGGCGAAGGGCAGCCCCCACCAAGAGCCGCGGCTCTCGTGCAGTTTGCTGTCCACGCGGTGCAGCCACTGCCGCTGCCATCGGTCCGCTCGGAGTGGTGCCGGGTAGGGGTGGTGCGGTGGAGGTGTAGGTGTGGCCGGTCGGGGTGGTGGTTTCCACGCTGTGCCGGGGTGCGTCGACGGGTTTGGCGGACCAGCCGTCGGCTTCCTTGGCGTGGTTGCAGCGCTCACACAGCCCCTGCCCGTTGGCCAGGGTGGTGGGTCCGCCCTCGGACCAGGCGACGATGTGGTCGATGTGCCGGATCGGCGCGTCGCACCAGGGACCGCCGCAGAACGCGTCCCGGGCCATGACCATCCGCCGGATCCCGTCCGGGAACTTCCGCGCCTTCGAGTCCATGCCCAGCAACTGCCCCGTCCCCGGCGCGGTATACAGCCGCCGGATCCAGACATCCTCCACGCCGCCGACCTTCAGGTTCCGCAGCCTGACCAGCCGGGCCTGCTCGCGGGCGGTCTTCCAGCCCGGCTCCGTCCCGGCCGGCGGCGCCTTCTGCCCGGTTCCCGCACCAGGCGGAGCCTTCTGCCCGAAGCCGCTGCCCGGTGGACCGGACGGGTTCCGAGGCGGTGGGCTTTGGCCGGCTTGATTCCCACCGGTAGCGGCAGTGGCCAGCTCCTGCGGGTCTTGGGGCAGGCGGATCAGGTCGCGGGCGTACTGCGCCGGGACGATGCCGTACCCGGTGAGCCAGGCCGGTTCCCTCTCGCCCTGCAGCAGCGCCCGGTCGGTCATCACCAGCTGCAGTTCCAGGGCGGCGGGGTCGGCGGTGGAACGGCCTGTGACGCGTTCAAACACGGTATCGGCCATCACCTGGCCGCGGGTCCGCGGGTCCCCGGCGTTGGCCAGCCGGTCCGCTTCCTGCTGCAGCGCGGCCATCACCGCGATCCCCTGCACCACCGGCAACAGGGTCCGGACCGAGACCATCACATCCGGTTCGGGCCGGGAGGAGACATACCGGTCCGCTTCGGCCTTCGCGGCCCG
The DNA here is from genome assembly GCF_022637435.1 of Arthrobacter sulfonylureivorans. Lineage (NCBI taxonomy): Bacteria > Bacillati > Actinomycetota > Actinomycetes > Micrococcales > Micrococcaceae > Arthrobacter > Arthrobacter sulfonylureivorans. Next base: position 737,626 of record NZ_CP093326.1, on the reverse strand, counting down.
CTTCACCACCGCGTGCGGGTCCAACCGGTAGGCGGCGCGTTTGGCTTCGGCTTCCAACTGCCGGTTCCCGAGCCCGTGCAGGCGGTCCGGGTTCCCGGCCAGTTCCTCATCCACCACCGCCCGGTGTTCCAGGTTCAGGCAGTCGGTTTCCCTGACCAGGATCGCCGCCCGATGCTCGTTCAGTCTCCCCGCCCCGAGTGCCTGGAGCGTGTGCGGCATCTGGTTGACCAGCACCTTGGCCCGGCCCAGCAGCAAAGCGCCGTAGTTCGGTGACTCCCGGCGCGCCAACCCGACCTGCTTGGCGATCCCCTCGCCCTGCCGGGCGGCGGGCACGCCCTTGGCGGCCCGCTCGGCCCGGATCCGCTGATCCAGGGCGACCATCAGCCTGGCCTGCTCCGCGGCGATCGCGTCCTTGGCGTTCTCCCTGGCGGTGATCTGGTCCACCAACCCGGCCGCAGGCGCCTCCAGATCGACCGGCGGCAACGCGATCGCAAACCCGTTGCCCGAGGCGGGTGGTTCAGGTGCTGCCGGATCAACCATCAGTGCGTCTCAATCTTCAGCGCGCCCTTAAGAGGCGCGGCATCGACTACGAACGGTCGCGGGACAAAGCCCGCCAACGCCACCAGGAAAACCCCACCCTGATAGCCAACGTTTGGTACTGAACTGCTAATGAAAACAGCCTATAAGCCGGGTCGGACATTTTTCGGATGGAGTCGGATGGCTCCTAGAAACGGCCCGAAGTCCGATGAGAACGGTTCCCGCCGGACTACAGCTAAGAACTGGCTAGTGCCCGCACCGAGCGTTGAGGAATCGGACTATATGAGGCAATTGCCCTACCCGTCCATGCCTAGAGGAGTCTGTCGGCAGGCTTCGACGAAGGGTTTGAGCAACGCTTGAAGTTGGCCGTCGGGTGAGCCGGGTTCTTCGGGATGCCATTGCACTGCGAGCAGCCAGCCTTCATCGGGACGGGCTAGTTCCACGGCTTCGACCACGCCGTCGGCCGCCGTTGCCACCACGCGTAGCCGGTCGCCGAGCCGGCGAACCGCCTGATGGTGGCCGGACTGGACCGGAATGGAGTCCGTGCCGAGTGCGCTGGCCAGCAGGCTGTCACGTGCAATGTGCACCGGGTGGTTCGCCATGGGCGGCTGCGACTGGTGGATCTTGTGGGGGGAATCCGGGCCGAGGTCTTCAATCAGCGAGCCCGCGAAGGCAACGTTAATGAGCTGGAGTCCGCGGCAGATTCCGAGCACGGGTCGGCCGTTTTCGATGGCGCCGTTGACTAAGTCGATCTCGGCCTCGTCCGCTCCGGTATCCACACAGTGCACGGTCGGTTCGTCGGTATCGCCGCCGTAGCGGGCGGGGTCCACGTCGCCGCCCCCAAGGATGACCACGCCGTCGTAGTCCAGCGCACTGAAGACATGTCCGGAGGCCGAATTCAGGACGATGGGTTCCGCTCCGGCGGAACTCAGGCCGACAGCGGCCCGCTGGGCCAAGTCCGCCAGATGCGTTGAGAACCACGCCGGATGGGATGGCGCGTCCCGCGCGTAGCTGACGGCAATCCGCGGGCGGCCGCCGCCGTCGTCATCCAAGGGGCGGGACACGGCGATCAGGCGGGGTAGAGCGGATTGTGGCCGGGGATGACGCGTTCGGATTCCCGCACCGGGCCCGGCGCGGTGCCGTTTCCAAACGGGCTGCCGCCGAGGGCTTCGCGGCCGTGCTCGGTCAGCCAGCCGGAGAGGTCGGGGCCTTGCGGGACGATCCGGGTGGGGTTGATGTCCTCGTGCACGATGTAATAGTGCTGCTTGATCTGCACGAAGTCGGTGGTGTCGCCGAAGCCCGGGGTCTGGAACAGGTCGCGGGCGTAGCCCCACAGCGCGGGCATCTCGCTCAGCTTGTTCCGGTTGCACTTGAAGTGCCCGTGGTAGACAGCGTCGAAGCGGGCCAGCGTGGTGAAGAGGCGGACGTCGGCTTCGGTGATGCTGTCGCCCATCAGGTAGCGCTGGTTGGTGAGGCGCTCCTCGAGCCAATCCATGGCGGCCCAGAGCCGGTCGTAGGCGGCGTTGTAGGCTTCCTGCGAGCCAGCGAAACCGCAACGGTAGACGCCGTTGTTGACCTCGGTGTAGATCCGCTTGATGACCGGCTGCATCTGATCGAGCTTGTCGGCCGGCAGCAGGTCCGGGGCGCCGTCGCGGTGGAAATCCTTCCACTCAGTGGAGAAGTCCAGGGTCATCTGCGGGTAGTCATTGGTGACGACGGCGCCGCTCGCCTCGTCCACCATGGCCGGAACGGTGATGCCGCGGGGGTAGTCCGGGAAGCGTTTGAAGTAGTTCTCCTGCAGGCGCTCGGTGCCCAGCACCGGGTCCCGGCCATCCGGGTCCAGGTCGAAGGTCCAGGAACGGGCGTCGTGGGTGGGGCCGGGCAGGCCCAACGAGATGGCGTCTTCAAGCCCGAGCAGCCGGCGCACGATGATGGCGCGGTTGGCCCAGGGGCAGGCGCGGGCGGCGACCAGGCGGTAGCGGCCGGCCTCCACCGGCCAGGCTTTGGCGCCGTCGCCGAGTCCGCCGTTGGGGTTGCCGATTGTGCCGCCGGTCGGCCCGTCCGAGGCACGGACGGCGTCGGGGTCGGCCACGATCCGGTCCTCGATGTAGCTGGTGTCCCGGTCGAATTCTTCGCCGCTGTGGACGTAGGCGCCCTTGGTGCTGAACTGTGCCGTATCGCTGGTGTGGCTCATGCTTCCACCATATCTGCGGGTTGGCTTCGGTGGGATGGGCCGCGTCCCTTAGTTGGTGCGGTCCCGGATGTTGCGGGATCCAGGTGTTGTACGGTCCGGGTCCGCTGGCTTGGGTCAGCTGCGCAGCCCGCGCAGCAGCAGCGCAACGTGGAGCGAGGTCCGCGACTCGGCGTCGTCGAGCGTGACGCCCAGCTTCTCCTGCAGCCGCGCCAGTTTGGCGTACAGCGTGGGACGGCTGAGGTAGCCGTTGCGGGCCAGTTGGGCCTTGTTCCCACCGGATTCCAGGTAGTGCATGAGCAGGTCGAGGGCTTCGGCGTCCTGGCTGATGGGGGCGAGCTCGGCGTCCGCGAAGGCTGCCGCGCGCGGGTCGTCGCGCAACATAGAGAGCAATCCGCGCAGCCGGACATCGGCCGATCGGTAGAACCGCCGGCTGCCGCCGAGCCCGGCGGCGGAGCCAAGCCCGGCCGCAGATTCGGCCACATGCGCGGCTTCGTCCAGTCCTGCCGCGGCAGCCAGCAGGTCCGGCCGGCCGCGGCCTACGCCAACCGCCCAATCGACGCTGGTTTGCTCGGCCAACTGCCCGCACAGCCGTTCCAGCACAGGGTCTTCGAGTTGTCTGGCGGGCACGGCCACCAACAGCCCGAGGGCACCGGCTTGCAGGCTGGCGGCCAGGGCCGGCACCCGGGCGTTTGCCAGCACGCTGTGCAGCATGTCCAGCAGCGCCCGCTCGCGTCGCTGCACTTCGATCGGTTCTTCGCCGGGCCGCCGGCTCAACCGGAACACCACCGGCAGGTACACCGGAGCCGCGGCGAGGCCCAGGGCGGCCGCGCGCGCTAAGGCTTCGGCTTCCTCCAGCGCACCGGGGCGGCGGAGTTCGTGCAGCAATCCGGCGCGTGCCTGATGGCCGAGTTCGCGCTGGTCCCGTTCGGCCATCCGGTTGATGGTCAACGCTTGGCCGGCCCGTTCCAACACCATGGCGCCGTCGCCGTCTGCGCCCGCCGGTCCCCCGGGAGCAGGCACCACCAGGCGGCCCCAGCGCTGGCCGCGCAGCCCCACGGGCGTCTGCAGCCATCCCGCGGCCCCGGCCCGAGCCGTCTCCTCGCGGTAATGCACCAGCCGCGACCGTTCGGCCCACCCGCTGAGCAGTTCCGAGGCCGGCACCCCGGCGGACGCGAAGGCCAGCACCAGATGCGCCACGTCCTCCAGCACCACCGGCGCGCCCATCAGCTCGGCCGCCCGCGCCACGATCTCCTCCGGCGGCGCATTCTCCAAGCTGAGCATGGTGAAGGTTTCGTGCACCTGCCTGGCCCGCTCCAGCTGCGCCAACTGCCCGGACACCAGCAGGCGGTGCACTACCTCGGTGACCTCTACGAAACGGATGCGCCGGGTCAGCAGAACCACCGGTAGGGCGGCATCCTGTGCGGCCTGGCGCAGTGCCGCTGCGGTCTGCGGCCGCTGCGCGGTGATTTCGACGACGACGCCGGCGGCACCTGCCGCTGCCAGCTCACCGAGATAGCGGGCTGCGTCCGCGGCGGAATCCTCGAACGCCAGGCCGGTGGTGAGGACCAGCTCGCCGCCTTCCAGCAGCCCGGCCAGGCTTTTCAGCTCGGCCACATGCACCCAGCGGACCGGCGAGGACAAGGCTTCCGCTCCGGCGAGTACCTCCGGCGCTCCGGCGCGCACCACGTCCAGGTCCAAGACGTCACGCACAGTCAGCATTGACACAGTGTAAGGCTCCAAAGGCGAGATCCGACAGGGTGTAAGTGGTGGGTTGCGGGCGGCCGGCGGAGGATGTTCCCAAGACCGAGAGGCCGTATCCGGACGATCCGACCACCGGGATGCACCGACCGGCCCTGCCCGCACAGAACTACGCCGCACTGAACCACACCAAGGAGCACCATGCAGACCATCCAGCATTGGATCGACGGCAGCTACGCCAATCCTGATCCCGCGAGCCGGCTGGGCGAGGTGACCAACCCGGCCACCGGCAAGGTCTCCTCCCGCGTGGCGTTGGCGAGCTCCGCCGTCGTGAATCAAGCGGTGCAGGCAGCGGCGGCAGCGTTTCCGGCCTGGCGGGACACGTCGCTGGCGCGGCGCGTGCAGATCCTCTTCACTTTCCGCGAGCTGCTGAACGACCGCAAGGGCGAGCTGGCCGCGATCATCACGGCCGAGCACGGCAAGGTGCTGGACGACGCGCTCGGCGAGGTGTCGCGCGGGCTGGAGGTGGTGGAGTTCGCCTGCGGCATCCCGCATCTGCTCAAGGGCGGCTACACCGAGAACGCTTCCACCAAGGTGGACGTGCATTCGCTGCGGCAGCCGGTGGGACCGGCGGCGATCATCTCCCCGTTCAACTTCCCGGCGATGGTGCCCATGTGGTTTTTCCCGGTGGCCATTGCCGCCGGCAACACGGTGGTGCTCAAGCCGAGCGAGAAGGATCCGACGGCGGCCAACTGGCTGGCCGAGCTGTGGAAGGAGGCAGGGCTGCCGGACGGCGTGTTCAATGTGGTGCACGGCGACAAGGAATCCGTGGACGCGCTGCTGGAGCATCCGGAGATCACGTCCGTTTCCTTCGTCGGTTCGACGCCGATCGCCCGCTACGTCTATGAGCGCGGCACGGCCTCCGGCAAGCGGGTGCAGGCGCTGGGCGGGGCGAAGAACCACATGCTGGTGCTGCCGGATGCGGACCTGGATCTGGCCGCGGACGCCGCGGTCAACGCCGGCTACGGCTCCGCCGGCGAGCGCTGCATGGCGATTTCCGCGGTGGTAGCGGTGGAGTCGGTCGCCGACGAACTGGTGGCCAAGATTGCCGAGCGCACCGCGAAGCTGCGCGTGGGCGACGGCATGCGCGGCACGGACATGGGGCCGCTGGTCACGGCGGCGCACCGGGACAAGGTGGCCGGCTACATTACGGCGGGTGAGGACGCCGGCGCCGAATTGGTACTGGACGGGCGCACAGTGGAACCGGATGCCGAGGGCGATGGCTTCTTCCTGGCCCCCACATTGTTCGACCGGGTGACGCCGGAGATGTCCATCTACACCGACGAGATTTTCGGGCCGGTCCTGTCCGTGGTGCGGGTGCCCGGTTACGACGAGGGGCTGGCGCTGATCAACGAGAACCCGTACGGCAATGGCACCGCGATTTTCACCAACGACGGCGGGGCTGCCCGCCGCTTCGAGAACGAGGTGCAGGTGGGTATGGTGGGCATCAACGTCCCGATCCCGGTGCCGATGGCGTACTACTCGTTCGGCGGCTGGAAGAACTCGCTGTTCGGCGACAGCCACGCACACGGTTCCGAGGGCGTGCACTTCTTCACCCGCGGCAAGGTGGTGACCACCCGCTGGCTGGACCCGAGCCACGGCGGCATCAACTTGGGCTTCCCGCAGAATGCTTGATCCGGTTGGGCCGGCACGCGCCTGCCGCAGCTGCCCCGCCGAGCCGACCATCCGCCGTCGTAGTTTGAGGAGAGACAGATGACCACCACCACCGGCACAGCATTGAGCGCCGAGGAACTGGAAGCCGGCCGCCGCGCGTACCAGTTGGACCGCCGGCATGTGTTCCATTCCTGGTCCGCGCAGGAACTGATCACGCCCATGGTTATTACCCGGGCGGAAGGCTCCTGGGTCTGGGACGGCGAGGGCAACAAGCTGCTGGACTTCTCCTCGCAGCTGGTCAATACGAACATCGGCCACCAACATCCCAAGGTCGTGGCTGCGATCCAGGAGCAGGCGGGGCTGCTGTGCACCGTGGCGCCGCAGCATGTGAACGCCGCCCGCTCGGAGGCCGCCCGGCTGATCGCCGAGCTGACCCCCGGCGACCTGAACCGGATCTTCTTCACGAACGGCGGCGCGGAGGCCGTGGAGCATGCGGTGCGGATGGCCCGGCTGCACACCGGCCGCTACAAGGTGCTCTCCGCCTACCGTTCCTACCACGGTGGCACCGCGCTGGCCGTGAACATCACCGGCGACCCGCGGCGGGTGGCCAACGACTACGGCAATGCGGGTACGGTCCACTTCCATGCGCCGTTCCTGTACCGCAGCCAGTTCCACGCCGAGAACGAAGCGCAGGAATGCCAGCGTGCGCTGGAGCATCTGGAGACCACCATCCAGCTGGAGGGCGCCGACCGCTTTGCCGCGATCGTGCTGGAGTCCATCCCCGGCACCGCGGGCATCATGGTGCCGCCGCCGGGCTACCTGCAGGGTGTTCGCGAACTGGCGACCAAGTACGGGATCGTGTTCATCGCCGACGAAGTGATGGCCGGCTTCGGCCGCTCCGGCAAGTGGTTCGCTATCGACCACGCGGAGGTGGTGCCCGACCTGCTGACCTTCGCCAAGGGCGTGAACTCCGGCTACGTGCCGCTGGGCGGTGTGGCGATCTCCGAGGAGATCTTCGCGACCTTCGCCAAGCGGGTCTATCCGGGCGGCCTGACCTACTCCGGACATCCGCTGGCCTGTGCCGCGGCGGTGGCGACGATCAACGCGATGCGTGAGGAGCAGATGGTGGAGCATGCCGCTTCGCTGGGTACCGATGTGTTCGGTCCCGGGCTCGCGGAGTTGGCGGCGAAACATGAATCGGTCGGCGAGGTGCGCGGCGTCGGGGCCTTCTGGGCAGTGGAACTGGTGAAAAACCGGGCCACGCGCGAGCCGCTGGCACCGTACGGCTCCTCAAGCCCGGAAATGAACGAGCTGATCGCGGCCTGCAAGTCCCGCGGGCTGCTGCCGTTCGCCAACTTCAACCGGATCCACGTGGTGCCGCCGCTGAACATCAGCGTCCAGGACGCCCGGACCGGCCTGGCCATCCTGGACGAGGCGCTGACGCTGGCTGACGCGCACGCCGAGGACTGAGGGCTTCGCGGGCCGGGCCGGGCGAAGCTTCCGGTACCGGCCCTCCCGGCATGCCTTGGTAGGTTGTTCTTCAGCCACACATACCTACCGCAGGAGAGCCAGACGCGCATGGGCATTCATTGGGACCGGTTGGACAAGCGGTTACGTGCGCAGGTGGAGGCCAACACCGCGCAGTACGAGCGGGTGCGCCCGTCGCTGGCAACCGTCACATCCCAATTGCAGTCGGGCATCCGGGACATTTTCCGCTCGGCCGAACTGACGCCGCTGTTCGTCACCGCCCGGACCAAGAGCGTTGAATCGTTCCGGGACAAGGCGTCGCGGATGCTGCAGCCTGCCGAACCGGGTGGTGCCCCGGCGCTGGAGTTCCCCGATCCTTTGCGGGAGATCCACGATCTGGTCGGCGTCCGGGTGATCGTGAGCCTGCCGCACGAAATCCGCGAGGCCGCAGCGTTGATCAAGCGACAGCGCAGCGACTTCGACTGCCGTGCCGACCGCGAGAAGGACATCGGCTCGATCGAGTCCGGCACCTACGGCTACGCCAGCCGCCACTTGATCATGCGCACGCTGCAGAACAACACGGTGAAGGCTTACCAGCAGGCCTTGGGCGAACCGGCCCGCGCCACCGGCAGCTACCTCTTCGAGGTCCAGATCCGGACGATCCTTTCGCACGCCTGGTCGGAGCTGGAGCACGATATCCGCTTCAAGTCCTCGGATCCGCGGGCCTGGAGCCCCTACTTCGACCGCCAGTTCACCGCCACGGCAGCCATGTTGGAGGCGGTCGAGTCGGCCTTTGCCGAACTGCACGAGCGGTACGAGACCGTTACCGGGTACTGGGACGAAGAGGGCGAAGGCGCGGCGCCGCTGACTCCCCGCCGCGTCCGTGAGGTCTGGCAGACCCTGCTGCCGCATGTGGACCGCAAGTCCGACGACGACTGGGGCTGGGCGGCGGAACTGCTGGCCGCGCACGGCCTGAAGACCACCACCGAGCTGGCCGCATTGTTGAATCCGGAAACCATCACGGATGTCCGCGCCGCCCTGGAGCACAGGTACTCCCCCGGCCCGGACCGGCTGCTGGACGACCTGCTGCTCTGGCGCTTCGGCCGGAGCCACATCGAGCTCACCGCCGGTGATGACGAACACCGGCGCGAGTCGCTGCAGCGCCGGTTCCGGCAGCTGGAGACGTACCGCTTGGGCATGTAAGGGCCCCTGCAGCACTCGGAGACCTAGGTTTCGTGACGGCGGTTACTTACGCTGTGGTGAAACGTTGGACGATCCGCTGCGACGTAGGCACGGATCCGAGCAGGAGGTGCCATGTCCCGCACAAGCCAGACGCGATCCAATCCGGTCTCCGCCGCCATGCGGCCGGTCAATTCCCTCGTTGAACGCTTCATCCCTAGTGCACTGGTCTTCGCCATTGTCCTAACGGTCGTCGTGGCCTTGATGGCCCTGGCCCTCACCGGCTCAAGTCCGGTGGAGGTGGTCCAGGGCTGGGGTGACGGGTTGTCCGGCCTGCTGTCCTTCATGACCCAGATGGCGCTGATCCTGCTGCTGGGCCACACGCTGGCGAACACCCGGCCGGTCCGCCGCCTGCTTTCCTTCCTGGGCGGAGTTCCGCGCGGGCCGATCCAGGCCTACGTCTTCGTCTTCGTGGTGGCGGCCGTGGCGTCGCTGATCACGTGGGGTCTGGGCTTGGTGGTCGGCGCCCTGCTGGCCAAGGAAGTCGCCGCACAGCTGAAGGCGAAGGGCATCCGGCTGCATTTCCCCATGCTGGTGGCCGCCGCCTTCTCCGGCTTCGTGGTCTGGCACATGGGCTACTCGGGTTCCGGTCCGCTGACCGCCGCGACGGAAGGGTCCTTCCTGGCGGAGCAGATCGGCCGTACCATTCCGGTCAGCGAAACTACGTTTTCGCTCTGGAACATTCTGGCCGCGATTGCCACGGTGATTGTGGTGGGTGCGGCGCTGTCCCTGGTGGCTCCGCGCGGCGATGACAAGATCGTGGAACTGGAGATCGATGCCCGCGATGGGGAAGCTGATTACGACGACGACGTGGTCACCCCGGCCGATCGGCTCGATGCCAGTCGCATCCTGACCCTGCTTGTCGGCCTGGCACTGGTCGCCTATCTGGCCGTTCACTTCGGCACCGGCGGCACACTGACGCTGGACATCGTCAACTGGTCCTTCCTGGCGCTGATCTTCCTGCTGGTCCGCAACCCGTTCGAACTGATCGCGCTGATCAAGAATGCGGCGTCCAATGTGGGCGATATCCTGCTGCAGTTCCCGCTCTACGCCGGGATCATGGGGATCATGACCGCCACCGGCCTGATCACGGTGCTCTCAGACTTCTTCGTGGACATCTCCACCCCGCAGACCTTCGGCGTGCTGGCGCTGCTCTCCGCCGGGCTGGTGAACTTCTTCGTCCCCTCCGGCGGCGGCCAGTTCGCGGTCCAGGGTCCCATCATGCTCGACGCCGCGGCGCGGCTGGACGTCGACCCCGCCGTCGCCATCATGGCCGTGTCCTACGGCGATCAGTGGACCAACATGATCCAGCCGTTCTGGGCGCTACCGCTGCTGGCCATCGCCGGGCTGAAGATGCGCGACATCCTCGGCTACACCATGGTCACGTTGATCGCCTCCGGTCTGGTGTTCGCGGCAACCATGCTGATAGTCGGCGCGGGCTAGCCGGCGAAGGCGAAGCGGTCCCGTCCAACCAGCAAGCCGGTGGCTGCCTGCAGGACGGCGATGATGCAGAGCAAGGTCAGGGAAGCCGCCCAGGCGCCGGACGCGGCGAAGAGCCCGCCGAAGATCGGCGGACCAGCGGCGGCCAGCAGATAACCGATCGACTGGGCCATGCCGGAGAGCGCGCTCGCCTCGCGGTGCGTGCGGGTGCGCAGGCCGAAGAGCGAGAGCGCGGTGACCAGCGAACTGCCGCAGCCGAAGCCTGCCACCAGCACCCAGAACAGCATGATCTGGGGCATCAGCAGTATGCCCAGCACCCCGGCGAGTACAAGCAGCGGCGGCAGTGAAGCCGCCAGGCGCTGTGTCGGTCCGCGGAGGGCCACCGGCGTCATCAGGCTGGACACCACGCCGATCAGCTGGAACATCATCAGGTCCCAGCCGGACGCCAGCGCGCTGCGGCTGTGGAAGCGTTCCAGCGTGGGCAGCCAGGTGATGAGGATGTAGAAGATCATGGACTGCAAGCCCATGTACAGCGTCACCTGCCAGGCGATCCCGGACTTCCAGACCGAGCCCCTGACCAGGGCCGGCGCGGCAGCCGCTTCCCGGGCCTGATCGGGGTGCCGGCTGCCGCGGCGCAGGCGGGGCAGCCAGAGCAGCACAGCCGGCACCGTCAGCACCACGAAGGCGGTCAGGGCGAAGCGCCAGCCGGCCGGTTCGCCGCCGATCGGAACAAGCGAGAGCGGCACGGCGAGTCCGGCGCCCAGCGAGGCGCAGCCGCCGAGCACGGCGGAATAGCCTCCGGTGAGCGAGGCCATCCGTTCGGGGAAGTCGCGTTTGAGCAGCGCCGGCAGCATCACGTTGCACACGGCGATGGCCGCGCCGATCAGCATGGTGCCGATCCACAGATTCGCGAGGGAGCCCGGAATGGGTCGCAGCAGCGTACCGGCGACCAGCAGCAGCAGGGCGCCGAAGACCGTGCGTTCCACGCCGAACTTCTCGCTCAGGCCGTGCGCCAGTGGAGAGACGGCGCCGAAGGCCAGCAGCGGCACCGCGGCCAGCACGCCCAACGCGGCAACGCCCAGTCCGGTCTCCGCGCCGATCTGGTCCAGCAGCGGGCCCACGCTGGTCAGCACCGGGCGCAGGTTGGCGGCCACCACCAGGATGCCGGCAATCAGCAATCCGGCCGACAGCGCCCGGCTGGTCCCGCGGGTTTCCCGCACGCCCACTCCCTTCCACAATAGGTAGTCTCAGGCAACTGTATGCGACAGGACACAGAAAGGGGCACCCTGTCCGCGCAGGAACTGGAGGTTCCGCGCGGAGGGTGCCCCTCCGCCGTCGTACTGGGGTGGAGGCCGGAGCTGCTACTTGGCAGCGTCCGCCGCGTCAGCCGCCTTGCCGAGCATCGGCAGGAAGGTGTCCAGCGCCCAGGGCAGGCTCAATGGCGAGGCCGCGGAGATGGACAGCGTCAGGGTGTTGTCCGAGTCCGCCACCAGCGCATCGTCCTTGATGGCGGGGATCTGGCCGAGCAGCGGGTCGGTGGTGATCTGCTGGGCGGTCTTGTCATCCGGGACCCAGGTCACGAACACGTCGGATGCCAGCTCGTTGGCCTTCTCCGCGGACCAGGGGATGAAGAATTCGGCGGAGTCCTTGGTGGCCTCGGTGACCACGTCCGCCTGCACCATGCCGATGCTGGTCAGGAACTTCGGCCGGTTGTCATTGGCGGTGTAGACATTGACGCCGTCGCCCTTGGCTGGCTCGAGGTTGCCGTAAATGAAGCTCTTGCCGGCCAGCTGTGGGTACTCGGAAGCCTTGGCCACAATGGTTTGCTCGGTCTGCGCCACCAGGTCCTCGGCCTGCTGGCTCAGTCCCAGCGCCTGGCCGATCATCCGCGTGGAGTCCTGCCAGTCGGTTCCGTAGGGGGTCTCCGGGTAGGCGATCACGGGGGCGATCTTGCTCAGCGTGTCATAGTCCTCCTGGGTCAGGCCGGAGTAGGCCGCCAGGATGACGTCCGGGGCCAGCTCGGCAACCTCGTCGAAAGCTATTCCGTCCACCTCGGAGTACTGCGTGGGCGCGTTCTCGGAGCCGATCGCGGCGCCGAGTTCCTCCAGCTTGGCGTCCCGCCAGGGAGTGGAACCGTTCTCGTTACCGCCCCAGTCCTCCTTCGGCATGCCGACCGGAACCACGCCCAGGGCCAGGGCCACATCGGAATTCACCCAGGACACGGTGGCCACGCGCTCGGGCTGCTCTTCGATCACCGTCTCACCGAACGCGTGTTCAACGGTGACCGGGAACTGGTCCGTCGCTGCGGCTGACTGGCCGCCTTCGGAACCTCCGCCGGCGGGGCCGGTGGAGCAGGCGGTCAGGGACATCAGGACGACGGCGGCGGCAGCTACCAGACCGCGCATGCGTGAAACGGCCAACGTGGGGCCTCCTCGAATCAAAGGGAAACGAACAAAAGTAAGGGTAGCCTATGCTTAGTTGGAATAAGCAACTACTTTGTTGCGTATTTCGACGACGGTGCGCCGCCGCCTTCTCGGCGAACCGTTGACAAAGTCCGCCGCTCCCTGTGTCATAAGTGAAACTCGTTCATTTCCGGCACGCGCCGGGGACCCAGGAGCGGCCATGGCGGCAGGTTGGATTTTCCACTCCGGCAGGATCTTCGATGGCCTGCGCCTGCATCCGGTGGCCTCGGCGGTTGCCGTCACGGACGGGGTGGTCACGGCCGTCGGAACCGATGCCGACGCCCGGGCGGCCGCGGGGCCGGGTGCAACGGGCGTTGACCTGCGCGGCCGGTTGCTGACGCCCGGGTTCACCGATGTGCACGTGCACGCGGTGATGGCGGGGCTGGAACGGCTGGGCTGCGACCTGTCACACTGTGCCGGAGCCGATGCCGTGCTGGCGCAGATCGCCGCATCCGCTGCATCCGACTCAGCCGAGCCCAGCAGCGGCTGGATCGCCGGCGGCGGCTGGCACAAGGCCGATTTTCCGGGCGGCTATCCCACCCGCCAGGCGCTGGACGCGGTGGTTCCGGACCGGCCGGTCTATCTGGTCAACGCCGACCACCACAGCGCGTGGGTCAACACCAGGGCGCTGGAACTGGCGGGAATCAATGCCGCGACGCCCGATCCGGAGGACGGACGGCTGGAGCGCGACGCCGACGGCTTCCCGAGCGGAACGTTGCACGAGGGCGCCATGGACCTGGTGAACCGGGTCATTCCGCGCGCCACGGTAGAGGAGATGCGGGCCGGACTGCTGGAAGCCCAGCGCTACCTCCACTCGGTGGGCGCCACCGGCTGGCAGGAGGCGATCCTGGGCGACTATGCCGGCTATCCGGAGGCCAGCGCCGCCTACCGCACGCTGCTGGACCAGGACCTGCTGACCGGCCGTGCCGCGGGAGCGCTCTGGGTACCGCGGTCCACCACCGTGGAGTCGGTTCCGGCCCTGGTGGCCGAGTTCGTCCAGCGGCGGGAGCAGAATGCGGCCGCCGGATTCCGCACCACCAGCGCCAAAATCATGGTGGACGGTGTGCCGGAGAACCGGACCGCGGCCATGCTGGAGCCGTATCTTCAGCCGTGCGCCTGCGAAGATATGGCGGGGCAGGATGGCATCGCCGTGCTCGACGGCGGTACGCCGGCCGACCGCGGGCTGAGCTACCTGCCGAAGGACGTGTTGGTGGCAGTGGTGGCGGCACTGGATGCGGCCGGATTCGACCTGCATCTCCATGTGATCGGCGACCGCGCGGTGCGCGACGGGCTGGACGCCGTCGAGCACGCCCGCCGTGTCAACGGCCGCGGCACCGGGCGGCATCACATGGCGCACCTGCAGATCATCCATCCCGCCGATGTGCCCCGCTTCGCCGAACTGGACGTCACCGCTAACCTGCAGGCGCTCTGGGCCTGCAACGACGCCCAAATGCGCGAGCTGACCGTGCCATTGATCGGCGAGGAACGCGCCGGCTGGCAGTACCCGTTCCGCTCCCTGGCGGCGTCCGGCGCCCGGCTGGCGATGGGCTCGGACTGGCCCGTTTCCACGCCGGATCCATGGCAGGCCATCCATGTGGCGGTGAACCGTCGGCACCCGGACGACGGCTCGGACGGGCCGCTGCTGCCGGATCAGGCGCTGTCTTTGGAGACGGCGCTGGCCGCCTACACCTCCGGCTCGGCCTGGCTGAACCGCCATGACGACGGCGGCCGGATTGCTCCCGGAGCGCCGGCCGATCTGGTGGTGCTGAGCGCCGATCCGTTCAGCCTGCCGGCGGCGGAACTGCATACAGTCGGCACGGACATGACGTTCGTGGCCGGCGAACCGGTTTTCGAGCTACAGGCGGTGCGGGCATGAAGACGTTCTACGACCGGGCAGAAGAAGAGATCCCCGCCGCCCGAATCGACGCGGCGCTGGCCGGGGCATCCCCCACGCCTTACTGGTTGGACGATCCTTCCCGCCCTGAGTCGCTGCCGCCGCTGCGTGGCCCGGTGACGGCGGACCTGGCCGTGGTCGGCGGCGGCTACACCGGCTTGTGGACCGCGCTGCTGGCCAAGGAACGCGACCCGGACCGTTCGGTGGTGCTGCTGGAGGGCAACCGGATCGGTTGGGCCGCCTCCGGCCGCAACGGCGGATTCTGCGAGGCCAGCCTGACGCACGGCAGCGCGAACGGGCAGAAACATCTGCCGGAGGAAACCGAACTGCTGGGCAAACTGGGCCTGCAGAACCTGGACGAGATCGAACAAACCTTGGCCCGGTACGGAATCGATGCCGGTTTCGAGCGGGCCGGAACACTCTCGGTGGCCACCGAGGAGCACCACGTGGCCTGGCTCCAGGAGGAAGCCGCCGAGGACCCGGCGCTGGAGTTCCTGGACCGGTCCGCCGTGCAGCGGGAGGTCGCCTCGCCGGCCTACCGCGCGGGATTACGGGACCGGCACGGGACGGCGCTGGTGCACCCGGCCAGGCTGGCGTGGGGGCTGCGCGACGCCTGCCTGGGCGCCGGCGTCGAAATCTATGAACACACCCCGGTACGTTCTGTGGCAGGGCGCGCGGGCTTGATGGCGCTGCGTACGGACTTCGGCTCGGTGGCAGCCCAGCGTGTGGCGCTGGCGACCAACGCCTTCCCGTCGCTGTTGGCGCGCACCCGGCTGCACACCGTCCCGGTGTACGACTACGCCCTGATGACCGAGCCGCTCACCGGCGCTCAGCGCGAAGCACTCGGCTGGGCCGAACGGTTCGGCCTCTCGGACAATGACAACCGCTTCCACTACTACCGGCTGAGCACCGACGCCGACGGCCGGGACCGGATACTGTTCGGCGGCTACGACGCGGTCTACCACTACGGCCGGTCGCTCCGGCACAGCCACGAGCAGCGCCCGGAGACGTTCCGCCGCTTGGCCGCCCATTTCTACGCAACCTTCCCGCAGCTGGCCGATGTCCGCTTCAGCCACGCGTGGGGCGGCGCCATCGACACCTGCAGCCGCTTTTTCTCCTTCTTCGAGACCGCGTATGGCGGCCGAGTAGCCTACTGCGCCGGCTTCACCGGCCTGGGCGTGGGGGCCTCGCGCTTCGGCGCCAACGTGATGCTGGACCTGCTCTCCGGCCAACCGACCGAGCGCACCCGGCTGCAGCTGGTGCGGAAGAAGCCGTTGCCGTTCCCGCCCGAGCCGCTCGCCTGGCTGGGCGTCAAGCTCACCACCGCGGCCTTGGTCCGCGCCGACCGCAGCCAAGGACGCCGCGGCCCCTGGCTGAAAGCCATGGATGTGGTCGGCATGGGCTTCGACTCATAATCCGCTAGTCTGCGACGATCGCGCGCCGCTGCAGCAGTATGCCGGCACGGAGACAGGCCGAGTAAGCCACGGCGCAGGCGGTTAGCCCGCGTCCAGACAATCAGAGCTCACGTTTCAACGCGCGGGAACGTCTGCACAGGAGAGAATGGAAGCGGACGAAGGAGCGCCATGACCCGCGTGCACACCCTCATCGATACCCCGATCGGGGAGCTGACGGCCGTCGCCGAGGACGGTTCGCTGACCGCGCTCTACTTCCCCAGCCATAAACGGATGCCGGACGCTGCGACGTTCGGCGAGCGCACCGCCGTCGGCTTCGAAGCAGTCACGGAACAGCTGGCGGAGTATTTCGCCGGCCAGCGCAGGGACTTCGACCTCCCGCTGGCGCCGAAGGGCGACCCCTTCAAACTGAAAGTGTGGGCTTTGCTGCGGGAGATCCCGTACGGCCAGACCCGCTCCTACGGGCAGCTCGCGGCCGCCCTGGGCGATGTGCATCTGGCGCAGGCAGTGGGCCACGCCAACGGCAAGAACCCGATCTCCATTGTGGTGCCGTGCCACCGGGTGGTCGGCGCGGACGGCTCGTTGGTGGGCTACGCCGGCGGGCTGGAACGCAAGCGGTTCCTGCTGGAGCTGGAGGAGTCGGCCGAGGTGAAAGCCGGCAAGCTTTTCTGATGCCCACCCCTCACGAAGCCGGGCCGGCGGCCGTCTACCGGGTGTGCAGATGAAACCCTTCGAGCAACTGGTCACCGACCACGGCCCTACCGTCCTGCGCGTCTGCCGGGCGGTGCTGGGACCCGGCCCGGATGCCGAAGACGCGTGGTCTGAAGCCTTTCTGTCCGCGCTCAAGGCTTATCCCCAGCTGCCTTCGGACGCGAACCACGAGGCCTGGCTGGTGACCATCGCCCACCGCAAGGCCATCGACGTGGTCCGGCGGCGGGCCCGGATCCCGACTCCCACAGAGCACCTGCCCGAATCGCCGTCCTCGCTGGGGCTGCCCGGGAATGACGACGACGCACTGCGCCAGGCGGTCGCGGCCCTGCCCCTGAAGCAGCGCGAAGCCGTGGCGTTGCATTATCTGGCCGGGCTGCCGTACGCCGAGGCCGCCGAACTCACCGGTTCCACGACGGACGCGGTCCGCCGCGCGGCCGCCGACGGCATGGCCAAACTGCGGGCGTTCTACCGGCGTGGCCAGCAGCGCGCCACGGAGGTGGCCGCACCCGATGCAAGCGAAGGAGCATTCCGATGACTGCCGAACGATACGCGGTCCAGAACACTGGGGCCGGAGAAGAACTGGACGTACTGACCCGCCTGGACCCGGCGCAACTGGAGCGGCTGCATAGCCGGCTGGAACACGAGGCGGCGGCCGTCGGCGCCGTCGACCTTGCCTACACCACCACCGACACTCCGGTCGGAAAGCTGCTGCTGGTCGCCACGAATGAAGGCCTGGTCCGTGTGGCCTTTGCCAGCGAGCACCACGACGACGTGCTCGCCGGCCTGGCGGGAATGATCAGCCCGCGCATCCTGCGCTCCCCGGCCCGCCTAGAGCCGGCCGTTCGGCAGTTGGACGAATACTTCGCGGGCCACCGACGCTTCTTCGACCTGCCGCTGGACCGACGGTTGTCCAAAGGATTCCGCGCGGACGTGCTCAACCACCTGCCCGAGATCCCCTATGGCCGGACCGAGAGCTACGCGCGGGTGGCCGCCGCCGTCGGGAATCCCAAGGCCGTCCGCGCCGTGGGCAGCGCCTGCGCCACCAACCCGCTGCCCGTCGTCGTGCCCTGCCACCGCGTGCTCCGCTCGGACGGTGCCTTCGGCGGTTACCTGGGCGGGCCGGATGCGAAGGCCTACCTGCTGGGGCTGGAGTCCGCGGCGTGAGCACCCTGTTCGACGACGCTCCGGCCGGTCACAGCGAGATCGCGCCGGGGGCGGTGCACGTGCCAGGTTGGCTGAGCGTGGAGCAGCAGCGGGAACTGGTCGAAGCCTGCCGCGAATTCGGCCGCGGGCCGGTCCCCTACCGCGCGGCCAAGCTGCCGGGCGGACACGAGATGAGCGTACGGACGCTGTGCCTGGGCTGGCACTGGGCGCCGTACAAGTACACGCGGACGGCCGACGACGTGAACGGCGAGCGCGTGCTGGACTTCCCCGACTGGCTGGCGGAGTGGGGGCGGCGGGCACTCGTCGACGCCTACCAGGACCCGGCCGCGGGCCGGGATTACGAGCCGGACACCGCGCTGAT
Organism: Arthrobacter sulfonylureivorans; assembly: GCF_022637435.1. NCBI lineage: Bacteria > Bacillati > Actinomycetota > Actinomycetes > Micrococcales > Micrococcaceae > Arthrobacter > Arthrobacter sulfonylureivorans. Next base: position 719,373 of record NZ_CP093326.1, on the reverse strand, counting down.
CAACTTCTACGACGACACCGCCAAGATGGGCATGCACCAGGACAAGGACGAGCAGGCAGACTTCCCGGTGGTGTCGCTCAGCGTCGGCGACGACTGCCTGTTCCGCTTCGGCAACACCGAATCACGCACCAGGCCTTACACGGATATCCGGCTGCGCTCCGGCGACCTGTTCGTCTTCGGCGGGCCGGCCCGGTTCGCCTACCATGGCGTCCCCAAGATCTACCCGGCCACCACCGACCCCGCCTGCGGGCTGACCGGAGGCCGGCTGAACCTGACCATGCGGGTGACAGGTCTTGGCTGAACGGCCTTCACCTTGTCCACAGCACTGGGGCAGGACAGGACAACACCCGGCGGGCTAGGAGAGAATCAGTCCATGGAGAAAACCGCTTCCGGCGTCGTGCTCTGCGAGGACGGCCTGGCCCGGCCGGCCTGGGCTGCCACGGATCCGCTGCTGCGCGAGTACTACGACACCGAATGGGGCATGCCGGTCCGCGGCGAGCAAGGCGTCTATGAGCGCATCACGTTGGAGGGTTTCCAGGCCGGGCTCTCTTGGGCCACCATCCTGCGCAAACGCCCGGCCTTCCGGAACGCGTTCCACGACTTCCAGGTGGACACCGTCGCCGCGTTCACCGGGGACGACGTGGAACGGTTGATGCAGGACGCCGGCATTGTGCGCAACCGCGCCAAGATCCGCGCCGCCATCACCAACGCCAACGCCACCATCGAGTTGCGGGCGGAGGGCGGTTTGAGCGAGTTCGTCTGGTCCTTCCAGCCGGAGCGCACACCGTCGCCGCGCCACATCGGGGACGTGCCGACCACGTCGCCGGAATCCGTCGCGCTGTCCAAGGCGCTGCGCAAGCGCGGCTTCGCGTTCGTCGGGCCCACCACCATGTTCGCCCTGATGGAGGCCATCGGCATGATCGACACCCATCTGGTGGACAGCCACCGCCGCGGCTCTTCCGGCGTCTGGAACTAAAGGCCCCGCTTTCACAATCACTTCATGCATCCGGCTGCATGCTGAGATGCGTGCCACAATAAGGTCCACCCGCTGGCTTCGCGGGACCCGGACGTGCCCGCCCGGCCGCAAGCCAGACACTGCAAGAGTTTTCCCGTAAGGAGACCACGTTGACGATTCTTGTCGCCTACGCCCCGCGTCCCGAAGGCCGAGCGGCCCTGAGCAAGGGCATCCAGATGGCCACCCAGAACAACGAGAAGCTGGTGGTCGTTAATGCCAGCCCGGGCGGGACGCAGAAGGACGAATCTTTCTCCAACGCCCACGATTCGGCGTGGGTCCAGCAGGAACTGCACAACTCGGCCCTGGACGCCGAATTCAAGCAGTTTGTCCGCGGCAAGGACGCCGTGGAGGAAATCGTCGACCTGGTCGACGAGCTCTCCGTCTCGCTGCTGGTCATCGGCCTGCGCAAGCGCTCGCCGGTGGGCAAGCTGATCATGGGCAGCACCGCCCAGGAAATCCTGCTGACCGTCGATTGCCCGGTCCTGGCGGTCAAGGCCCGCTGATCCATGCAGGTCAACCTGCCGCTGGCTCCTCCGTTCGACGCCCCCGCCGCGCTGGCAGCCCTGGCCGCCCACGCGGTACCCGGCCTCGAGCGGGTCGATCCAGCGGCCGGCACCTGCAGCCGCCTTTTCAACACCGGCGCCGGCCCGGTGCCGGTCACCGCCACCCTGTCGCCTGACTCCGTCACTCTCGAGGTCGGCAGCAATTCCCCTGCCATCGTGGCGGACATAACGACGGCGGTGCGCGGCTGGCTCGATCTGGAGCTGGAACCGGAGCGGGTGGCGGCGATGTTGGGCGGCGACGCCGTGGTCGGTCCGCTGGTTGCCGCCCGCCCCGGGCTGCGGATCCTCGGCTACCCGGACGGTTTTGAAGGTGGCGTCTCCACCGTGGTTGGCCAGCAGGTTTCGCTGGCCGCAGCCCGCACCTTCACCGGCCGCCTGGTGTCCGCCTTCGGCTCCCCCGTCGGCGGCCTGGCCCTGTTCCCCACCGCGCAGACGCTGGCAGCAGCCGGACCGGACGCCGTCCGCGAGGCCGTTGGCCTGACCAACGCCCGCGCGCGCACCGTCCAGGCCTTGGCCGAAGCCTGTGCTGACGGGTTGCGTATCACCCCCGACACCGACCACGCCGATACCCGCCGCCGCCTGTTGGCGTTACCCGGCATCGGCCCGTGGACGGTCGAATATCTGGCCATGCGCGCACTGCACGACCGCGACGCTTATCCGGAGGGCGACCTGGTGCTGCAACGCGCCCTCGCGGTGAAGACCGCCAAACAAGCCCGCGAGATCGGACAAGCGTGGGCTCCGGTCCGCGCCTACGCGGTCTTCCACCTCTGGACCGCCTCCGCCTACTTGCCGTAGAGCAGTCCGAAGCTCCCCGTGCGTGGTCAGCCCTCGCGCGGTGTCACCCGCGGCCGGCTGATCCTGCCCGTTCGATCCGTTCCAGCAATTCCGCCGGCAGTTGGAGATGGGGAACCCGCAGGTTGGAGCTCAGATGTTCCGGCTTCACCGTGCCGATCACGGCGCTGGAAACCCCCGGATGGTTCAGGGCGAAGGCCAGCGCAATCTCGCTCGCGGCGAGGCCGTCGACGTCGTTGATGAACCGGTATTTCCGTCCCTGGACAAACTTGTGCCGGTGGTTCTTGAGCGCCCGCAGCAGGTACCAGACGTCGCTGGGCCCGCCGATCTTGAAAATGTCCCGCGAGTACAGGGTCTGCGCCAGCGGCGACTTGAGCATGACGCCCACCCCGGCTTCCTGCGCCTCGTAGATCAGACCCTCCAGCGAGCGGTCCACGATGTTGTACTCCACCATCAGTGCGTCGAAGATGCCCAGCTTCAGCGCTTTCCTGGCTCCGCCGCGGCCGGTGGAGACGCCAAGCGCGCCGACCGTCCCCCGCTCCTTGAGCTTCAGCACCGTTTCGATCGCGGGCTCGGCCGGGTGCGGGAATCCGTGGAAATGCAGCAGCGGCAGGTGGTCGATCTGCAGCCTCCGCAGACTGGTGTGCACGCTGTTTTCAATGGCCCGGGGCGAGTAGTCCTTCACATTGCGGTTGTTGATCCAATGGGACCCCGCTTTTGTGGAGATGACCAGGTTCTCCGTCCGGCCCTTGAGGATGCGGCCCAGCCGCTCTTCGGCGTTCCCTCGGCTGTAGTTCGGGCCGGTGTCGAAGACAGTGATGCCGCCTTCGAGGGCCTGATCGACCAGCTGTGCCGCTTGCCGTTCAGGGAATGCCTTCATTCCCCAGTATCCGCCGGCACCGAAGCTGAGTTCGGAGACCTGCAAGCCGGACCGTCCTAGCGAGCGTCGTTTCACCATGCCCCTCTCTGCGGTCCCCGGGACCGCCACAAACCATCTACCCTAGGCCATCGGGGGCCCAAGCCCGGTTCAGCGGACGACGCCGGTGCGGTTGCCGTAGGCGCGCAGAGCGAACCCCAGCGCCGAGCACAGCAGGTAGCCGGCACCGACCAGCAGCCAGCCGGTGTGGAAGCTGCCGGTGGCCTCCAGCAGTAGTCCCATCAGCAGCGGTCCGGCCGCGAAACCGGCATACATTCCCATCGACACGATGCCGGAAGCCGCCCCGACCCGCTGGGCCGGAACCACCCGCATCACGCCCGCCATCACCACCACGTTGGCGCCCAGCACGGTGGCACCGTGCAGGATCACGCCCAGCCAGAGCAGCGCCGGCAGGTCGAGCGCCCCCGCCGCAAAGAAGGCCGCGGCCCCGGTAAGCGCGCCGAACCCTAACAGGATGAGCAGCGTGGAGGCCCGCACACCCTTGGCCATCCGCCGCCCCCACAGCACGCGGGAGGTCACGCCGACGACGCCCGACACGCCAGCCGCCACGCCACCCATGACCAGGCTGAAACCCAGTTCCCGGACGGTGAACAGCGGCAGGTAGACGTTGGTGGCCTGCATGCCCAGGCCGGCGAGCAGGGAGTAGCCGGCGAACAGCCAGACCGAGAGCGGGAACCGGGTCTGGGTACCGGACCCCTTCGGCGTTGCCGCGGACCGGGAGGAGGAGGCAGAGTCAGCGGCAGGCGGTGCGACGCGCGACGGCGGGGTGGCGGCGGAAGGCGCGGGCACCGCCGTCGTTATGGGGTTTTCCGGGAGTTTGCGCAGGCCGTAAAGCAGCAGCCCGACGGCGACGACGGCGGCCAGCGCGGTGGCGCCTTGCCAGCCGGCCCACAGGGCGACGATGGGGAAGAACAGGCCGGAGAAAAGCTGGCTGCCTTGGACGCCGGACTGCTTCACGCCGATCCAGCCGGGCCGCTTGTGAGCAGGGACCTGCGAGATGATGATGCGGTTGGTGGTCGGGTTGGAGATGGCCTGGGCGGGACCGGCCAGCAGCGCGGCGATCACCAAGACCAGGTAGCTGTGGGCCAACGATGCGATCACCAGGGCAACGGCCGTGCCGGCAAAGATCAGCACCAGTTGGGCCCGGTTGGAGATCCTGTCGCTGAGTTTCCCCAGCCACATGCTGCACACCGCGGCGCTGGCGAAGATGGCGGTGGCCAGCAGGCCGAACTGGCCCTCGCTGATGTCCAGGTCCTCGATGACGAGCGGGCTAACGGTGCTCAGGCCGTAGTTGAGCAGCGGGCCCACACCCATGGCGCACGTCAGGACAAAAAGCAGCGCGCCACTGGGCTGTTTGGACATGCTGCACTCCTTGCTGCGCGGATCGGGCTCCGTCCAGCAGGGTACTCCCAGTGCCGGCCTTCCCCGCGGCAGGTGTCGCAGCAGTCCGGACCCGCACCGTAACAATGGAGAGTTAGCTCACCTTTGCCTGCGCCTGCACGACCCAGGTGGCGGGCAGCCGTCCTATTTCTTGCCCTTCTGCGTATCCGCGTGCGCGTCCACGAAAGCCCGCCGCGGATGCCGGGTGGCTCCCATCGACGTGATGTCACGGTCGCCTAGGATCAGCGAGCTCCAGCCGGCCAGCAGGCGCCATTTGTGGATCCAGGTGGGCAGGGCCAGGCCGTGGTAGCCCATCGCCGCGTACCAGGCCGGCTTGCCCTTCATCTCATAGCCCAGGATCTTGGCTGCACCCCGGCCCACGCCGTAGGTCGCCACCGTTCCCAGCGTCTTGTGCCGGTACTCCGCCGGGCCCTGGCCCTGGACCGCGTTGACCACATTCTGGGCCAGCACCTTAGCCTGGCGCACGGCGTGCTGGGCGTTCGGTGGGCAGTAGGCGGGTTGCTGCTCGGCGGCCAGGTCGGGAACCTGGGCGCAGTCGCCGGCGGCCCAGGCGCCGTGGACCACCTGGCCGGCATCGTCGATGACCTGCAGCCTGGCGTTCGCGTTCACATGCCCCTTCGACCCGCGCGGAACATTGGTGTCATCCAGCACCGGGTTGGGTTTCATGCCCGCCGTCCAGATGATCAGCCCGGCGGGAATGCGTTCGCCGGTGCTGAGTTCGGCCACCGAGTCCTCGCAGGACGGCATGGTGGTCTTCAGCCGTACGTCGATGCCGCGCTCGCGTAGGTGTCCCAGCGTCCACTGGGACAGTTTCGGTCCCACTTCGGGAGCCACCCGGTCCAGCGCTTCGATCAGCACCCAGCGCAGCTGGGAGCGGTCCAGTTCCGGGTGTGCGTCGACCGCGAGTTTGGACAGATCGCTGAGTTCGGTCAGGGCCTCGACGCCGGTATAGCCACCGCCGACCACCACGAAGGTGAGCGCCTTGGCCCGCGCCTCCGGGTCGCTGGTGCCGGCGGCAAATGCCACGTTGTCCAGCACCTTGTCCCGGCAGTAGATGGCCTCTTCCACGGTCTTGAAGCCGATGCCGTGTTCCTCCAGCCCCGGCGTGGGGAACGTCCTGGTCACCGCGCCGACGGCGAAGAGCACCTGGTCGTAGTCCAGCGAGAGGTCGCCGCCGCCGATTTCGCGCAGCTTTGCCGTTTTGGCCTGCACGTCCAGGGAAACGAGCTTGCCGCGGACAATGTCAACGTTCTTGAGCGCACTGCGCAGATTGACGGTAACGATCCGCGGTTCGATTTCACCGCCGCCTACTTCGGGCAGCAGCGGCTGGTAGGTCATGTAGGAGTTCGGCTCTACCACGGTGATCCGGGCCGCCTCCGGCCCCAGCCGCTTGCGGATCCCCCACGCCGTGTACAGGCCGACGTAGCCGCCGCCCAAAATGAGTATGTGAGGCGTCGCTGAAGTGGACATGGTCCAGGCTCCCTCCCTGTTGTCGACAGTGAATCAGTCGTCCTGGTGCATCCTTCGCCGGCAGCCTTCCGGGCCAGCCTGCGGCCACACTAGCACCGGCCCGTGCACAGCTAAACCCTCGGTCCGGGCGCAGCCGCCGGCAGGGCCGCATTCCCGTGGGCGAATCCACCGGCGTGCCCTGCCAGTTCCGGCGTCGGCAGCGACTTACAATGTGCTCAAGTGCCTCCGTCAGTGGGGCTGTTGCGGGGGAGCAGGAAGCGGTGGAGGCGGCAAAGCACACGGTGCGCGGACGGTCGCTCCGTACCTACCGCAGGGCACGCACCACCCTGATCTGCGTGGCGATTTTCTGGCTTTGGCTGCTGCTGGGGGCCGCCGCTTTCGTCGCGGGTATGTTCGACTCCCCCACCAAACTCTTCCTGGCCATGTACGCCGGCGCCGTGGCCGTGCTGGTCTCCCTCCCGGTCGGCCTGCTCGCGGCCATCTTCATGCTGCTCAATCGGCCTGCGGCGGAAGACCGCCGGCCCGCTGGGGAACGGCTTTCCTCCGCGGCCCGCTCCGCCGGGTCGGCCGTCACCGCGCTGCCGTGGGCCGCCGCTGCCGGCCGGGCCAAGGAGTTGGGCAGCAGGCTGGGTCCGGCGGCCAGCGGCCTCGGCACAGCCACCAAAGCCGGCGTGGGTCAGCTCCGATCGAGTGCGCGGCAACTGCGCGGAGCCGGGGAACACTTCCGATCGCACACCGGACGGCAGCCGGACGCCCGAGAGCACCCGGCAGTCAAACGTTTGCCCGGCGCCGCTCCCGGCAACGCCCCCAAGCCACCAGCTCCCCGCCGGCCGCCGATGCCGCCACGGCGTCCGTCCGGCACGCCGGGCGGCGGCCGGTCAGGACGGGACGGCCTGGACGGCCGCGGGCTGGATGATGTGGCGTCCTAGCACTCCACCACGTTGACGGCGAGGCCGCCGGTGGCGGTCTCCTTGTACTTGTCGCTCATATCGCGCCCGGTCTCGCGCATGGTCACGATCACCTGGTCCAATGACACCCGGTGCGTGCCGTCGCCCATCAGCGCCATCTTGGCAGCGTTCACGGCTTTGGCGGCGCCGATCGCGTTCCGCTCGATGCACGGGATCTGCACCAGCCCGCCAATCGGATCGCAGGTCAGCCCCAGGTTGTGTTCCATGGCGATCTCGGCCGCGTTCTCCACCTGCATGGGGGTTCCGCCGAGCACCTCCGCCAGGCCCGCGGCAGCCATCGAAGACGCCGACCCGACCTCGCCCTGGCAGCCGACTTCGGCACCGGAGATGGACGCCTGTTCTTTGTAGAGGACTCCGACGGCGCCGGCGGTCAGCAGGAACTTCACCACCACCTGCTCCTTGTCCTCGCGGGTGGCGTGCTCCATACCCGGGGCGTAGTGGGTGGCGTAGAACAGCACGGCGGGGATGATCCCGGCGGCGCCGTTCGTGGGCGCGGTGACCACCCGGCCGCCGGAGGCGTTCTCCTCGTTCACGGCCAGCGCCACCAGGTTCACCCATTCCTGCCAGTATTTGTGGTCCCGGTGGGGGTCTTCCTTGCGCAGCCGCTCATGCCATCCTGGAGCACGACGGCGGACGTTGAGTCCTCCGGGCAGGTCGCCTTCCCGCCGGATCGCCGAATCCTTGCACTCCTCCATCACACCGTAGATATGCACCAGCCCGGCCTCGATCTCCTCGCGCGGGCGGGCGGCCTGCTCGTTGAGCATCATGATGTCGCTGATCCCCAGGCCGGTGCTGCTGCAATGTGCCAGCAGTTCGGCCGCGGTGCGGAACGGATAGGGCAGCTGCTGTTTGGAGGACTCCAGTTCTTCCCGGGCGGCTTCCTCTTCGCCGTCGCGGATAATGAATCCGCCGCCCACGGAGAAAAAGGTGGCTTCGTGCAGAACCTGGGCATTGCCGTCGTCCGCTGCTGACAGCACTTGGAAGCGCATGCCGTTGGTGTGTCGGGGCAGCACGGTGAGCGGATGCAGCACCATGTCCTGCACGCCGTATTCCAGCGGCCGCGCGGTGGCGCCGGGCAATTCCCCGCCCAGCTGCAGCCGGCCGGTCGCGGCGATGTCCGCCAGCCGTTCTTCCACCTGCTGCGGCAGGATCGCCTCCGGTTCGAAGCCCTCCAGTCCCAGCAGCACGGCGGTGAAGGTGCCGTGGCCGTGGCCGGTGGCGGCCAGCGAACCGTACAGGTCCACGCGGAGCCCGCCCACCTTCTCCAGCAGGCCGGCATCGGCCACCTCGCGCACGAACCCGGCGGCGGCCCGCATGGGGCCCACCGTGTGCGAGCTGGAGGGGCCAATGCCCACGGAGAAAAGGTCAAAAACGCCTACAGCCATGTCTTCCCTGTCCTTATCAAGCGGTTGGGAGGTACGGCGGCGCCGTCCCCGCGGTCGCGGGGACGGCAGCTGCCTTGGTGGCGGGAGCGGCTACAGTTCCCGCCGGTAGAAGGGCAGTTCGACGACGTCGAACGGCTCCGGCTTGCCCCGCAGGTCCACCTCCACCCGGGTTCCGGGCTCGGCGTACTCGGCGTCCACATAGGCCAGCGCGATCGGGTAGCCGAGCGTGGGGCTGGGCTGGCCGGAGGTGACTTCGCCGATGGTCCGGCCGTCCTTCAGCACCGGGTAGTGGGAGCGGCCGGCGCGCCGACCGGCGCCCTTGAGGCCCACCAGTTTGCGGGCCGAGCCCTTTTCCTTCTGCGCCTCAAGGGCCGCGCGGCCCACGAAGTCGCTGTCCTTCTTGAGCGAGACCACACCGCCCAGGCCGGCGTCGAAGGGACTTGCCTGCAGGCTGAGCTCGTTGCCGTACAGCGGCATGCCGGCTTCCAGCCGGAGCGAGTCGCGGCAAGCCAGTCCGGCCGGCAACAGGTCCGCGCTCTGCCCGGCTTCCAGCAGGGCGTTCCAGAGCGAGCCGGCGTTGGCGTTCGGGACGTAGATCTCGAAGCCGTCCTCGCCGGTGTAGCCGGTGCGGGCCAGCAGCAGCTTCAGCGGCGCTCCGGCCACGGTGAAGTCCACCTCGTCGGCGGAGTAGTACTTCATCTCCCGCACAGTGGCGTGCTGGGCCGCCGGCACCAACTGGAGCAGGATCTCCACCGACTTGGGACCCTGGACGGCCACCAGCGAGGTGTTGGCCGTCGCGTCCTCCACGGTAACGTCGAAGCCCTTTGCCCGCGCGGCCAGTTCCGCGGCGACCGTCGGGGCGTTGCCCGCATTGGGCACCACCAGGTAGCGGTCCCCGTCCTGGTTCGCGGGACGTCGGTAGATGATCAGGTCGTCGATGATCCCGCCGTCGGCGTTGCAGATCAGCGAGTACTTGGCCCGTCCCTCGGCGACGGAAGAGAGCTTGCCGACCAGGGCGTAGTCCAGGAACTTTCCGGCTTCCGGACCGGTGATCCAGACTTCACCCATGTGCGAGAGGTCGAATAGACCGGCGCTGTTGCGCACGGCATGGTGCTCGGCCAGTTCACTGCTGTACTTCAGCGGCATCATCCAGCCGCCGAAGTCGGTGAAGGAAGCACCCAGCCGCTCGTGTTCCTCGTAGAGCGCGGTGTGCCGGGGCGTGGTGGTCTCGGTAGTCAAAGGGTGCAGACCTTTCCTAGTTCTCGAAAGCTTCGGGCGGCGGGCAGGAGCAGATCAGGTGGCGGTCGCCGGCGGCGCCGTCAATCCGTCCGACCGGAGCGAAGTACTTGTCCACCTGCAGGCCGTGGACCGGGAAGGCGGCCTGTTCGCGGGTGTAGGGGCGGTCCCAGTCGGAGCTGACCACGGCGGCGGTGGTGTGCGGTGCCAGCCGCAGCGGGCTGTTCTCCAACGGGAAGTCGCCGTTGAGTACCTGGTCGATTTCGCCCCGGATCGAGATCATCGCGTCGATGAACCGCTCGATCTCTTCCAGGTCCTCGGACTCGGTGGGTTCCACCATCAGGGTGCCGGCCACCGGGAAGGACAGCGTCGGTGCGTGGAAGCCGTAGTCGATCAGCCGCTTGGCCACATCCTCGGCGGTCACGCCGGACTTGGCGGTCAGTTCGCGCAGGTCCAGGATGCATTCGTGCGCCACCAGGCCGTCGTTGCCGGTGTAGAGCACCGGGAAGTGCTCGTTCAGACGCTTGGCCACATAGTTGGCGGCCAGCAGTGCGCTCTTGGTTGCCTCGGTCAGGCCCTCGGCGCCCATCATCGCCACGTAGGCCCAGGAGATCGGCAGCACACCGGCCGAGCCGTACTCGGTGGCGGAGACCGGAACGCCCTTGCCCTCATGCTCGGCCAGCGCGGCGTTGCCGGGCAGGAACGGCACCAGGTGCTCGGCCACTGCCACCGGGCCGACGCCGGGGCCGCCGCCGCCGTGCGGGATGCAGAAGGTCTTGTGCAGGTTCAGGTGCGAGACGTCGCCGCCGAATTTGCCCGGCTGGGCCAGTCCGACCAGCGCGTTGAGGTTGGCGCCGTCAATGTAGACCTGGCCGCCGGCCGCGTGCACCGCGTCGCAGACGTCGCGCACATCGGCGTCGTACACCCCGTGCGTGGACGGGTAGGTGATCATGATGGCGGAGAGCGCATCTGCGTGCTGGTCGATCTTGGCGCGCAGGTCGGCGTGGTCGATGGTGCCGTCCGGTGCGGTGGCGACCACCACTACCTTCATGCCGGCCAGCACGGCCGAGGCCGCGTTGGTGCCGTGCGCGGAGGCGGGGATCAGGCAGACGTCGCGCTGGTCGTCGCCGTTGGCCAGGTGGTAGCGGCGGATAGCGAGCAGGCCGGCGTATTCGCCCTGCGAGCCGGCATTGGGCTGGATGGAGACGCCCGCATAACCGGTGATCGCGGCGAGGCGTTCCTCGAGGCCGGCGATCAGTTCGCGCCAGCCGGCGGTCTGGCTGGCGGGAGCGAACGGGTGGATGGAGGCGAATTCCGGCCAGGTCATCGCTTCCATTTCCGCCGTGGCGTTCAGCTTCATGGTGCAGGAACCCAGCGGGATCATGGTCCGGTCCAGCGCCAGGTCGCGGTCGGACAGCCGGCGCAGGTAGCGCAGCATCCGGGTTTCGGAGCGGTAGCTGTGGAACACCGGGTGATCCAGGTAGGAGGAGCTGCGCAGCAGGTCTTCCGGCAGCTCGAAGCCAGTTCCAGCAGAGGCATCGACGGTCTTGCCGGCCGCGCCCTCCACGCCGAACGCCTCCGCCACCAGGCCGAGGTGCTCCGCCGTCGTCGTTTCATCGGTGGAAATGCCCACGTGGTCGGCGTCGATGCGGCGCAGGTTCACGCCCTTGGACTCGGCGGCTGCGGCGATCTCCGCGGCCTTGCCCGGAGCCTTCACCGTCAAGGTGTCGAAGAACGTCTCGGCAACCAGGCTGAAACCGGCGCCGGTGAGCACGCCGGCGAGGGTGCGGGCGGCCTCGTTGGCGTGCTGCGCAATCGCCTTCAGCCCCTCGGGGCCGTGGTAGACCGCGTACATGCTGGCCACGACGGCAAGCAGCGCCTGCGCGGTGCAGATATTGGAGGTGGCCTTCTCGCGGCGGATGTGCTGCTCGCGGGTCTGCAGCGCCAGGCGGTAGGCGGGGCGGCCGGCGTCGTCCTTGGAAACGCCCACCAGGCGGCCGGGCAGCGAGCGCTCAAGCCCCTTGCGCACGGCCATGTAGGCGGCGTGCGGGCCGCCGAAGAACAGCGGGACGCCGAAACGTTGGGTATTGCCGACGGCGATGTCCGCCCCCTGCTCCCCCGGAGGCGTGATCAGGGTCAGGGCCAACAGGTCTGCGGCCACGGTGACCATGGCGCCGCGTTCCTTGGCCTGTGCGATCACCGGAGCGTGGTCGAAGACACGGCCGGAGGCTCCCGGCTGCTGCAGCACGATGCCGGAAATGTCGCCGTCGGGCAGCCCGGCGGCGAGGTCGGCCACCTCCACCTCGAAGTCCAGGGCTTTGGCCCGGCCCTTGACCACGGCGATGGTCTGCGGCAGCAGGTCCGCGTCCAGCACGGTCTTGCCGGCCGCCTTGGACTTGTTGGAGCGGCGCATCAGCAGCACGGCTTCGGCCACGGCGGTGGCTTCATCCAGCAGCGAGGCATTGGCGATCGGCAGCGCGGTGAGGTCCTGCACCATGGTCTGGAAGTTGAGCAGCGCCTCCAGTCGGCCCTGCGAGATTTCCGGCTGGTACGGGGTGTAGGCGGTGTACCAGGCCGGGTCCTCCACCACATTCCGGCGGATCACGGCCGGAGTGATGGTGTCGTAGTAGCCTTGGCCGATCATCTGCACGGCCGTCACGTTCTTGGCGGCCAGGGCGCGCAGGTCGCCCAGGACCTGGGCCTCGCTGCGGGCGGCGGGCAGGGCAAGCGGTTCCTGCTGGCGGATGTCTGCGGGTACCGCAGCGTCCACCAGATCGTCGATACTTCCGTAGCCCAACTGCTTGAGCATGGCTTCCGCGTCGTTCCGCCGCGGGCCGATGTGGCGGTCTGCGAAGGAAGTGCTGCCGGGCCGGGTGGCGAGGTTGGCTTTAGCCGTCATTGAGGAACTCCAGTTGATCCCCGGCATGGGGTGGCCATACCGGTAGTGAAGGGTTCCTCCCCGCTCTGTGACTGGACCTGAGAGATTCCGCAGGCGGACGGCCCGGGGGCCGATTCCTGCTTGCACCGTCGGTGAGCCGGTCCAGGGACGGTCCGGCTGCTTTCCAGAGTTGCCTCTCCGCGGCGGTACAGGGGCCTGAGAGATTCCTGGGGAGGTATTGCTCCTACGGCGCCTGCTGACCTAGTGCTCAGCAGGACTCTCCCGCCGCATGTCGAAGGCTGTATGCAGTTGTTTCTAACTCCTTGAATGGTAGTCCAGCCATTGGCGGGCAACAAGGTGATGACCGTGCCGGAACCAGCGTCGGAGCCAGTGCAGGCCCCCTGGGCCAGCCCGCTAGGCTTCCCCGCGGTCGAGCATGCCCTTGACGTACGCGGCCTGGCCGACGTGCTCCAGACAGTCGTCCATGACGCTCACCAGCCGGACGCCCAGCTTCACGTGCGGTTCCCACCGGGTATCAACAATCCGGTCCAGGTCGTCCTCGGTGAGCCCGGCCAGATAGGCCAGCGTGCCCGCATGCACGTCGTCGTAATAGCCGCGCAGCAAGTCTGCCGATTCCACCCGGACGGCCGCCACCTGATCAGAAGTGTGGCCGTAGCCATGGTCCTTCTCGGCCAGCGGCAAGTCGAACTGCTCCGACCAGCCGGCAAGCCAGTACTGACGGGTGCCCGCAACATCGGCAATGTGGTCGTCCTGGATCCGGGTCAGATGCCAGACGAGCCAGGCGATCGAGTTGCTGTCGCCGCCCGGCCGGACAACCAGTTGGTCGGCGTCCAAGCCGGCCAGCACCTGGTGGACGCGTTCCTGGATCCGCCCGTAGGCATCGGCCAGCAGGTCGTTGAACTTCATGGCGCCTCCTCGTGGCGGACTTTGCGTCAGCCTACCGGCGCCGGGCCGGCCGGGGAACGGGCCTACGCTTCAGCCCTGCCCCGAATCCTCCACATAGCGGGGCCTCCCCACGATGACCAGGCCCACCGCCAGAAGAAGCAGTGCGGCGCCCAACAGGCCGAAGGAAGCGCGCCAGTCGCCGCTGACGTCGCGCAGCAGTCCGAAGGCCAGCGGGCCGGCGCAGGCGACGGTGTAGCCGATTCCTTGCGCGAACCCGGACAGCGCACCGGCGCCGGCCGTGGTTCGGGTCCGGAGGTTGACCAGCAGCAGGGCCAGGGCGAAGGTTCCTTGGCCCAGGCCGGCCAGGGTGATCCAAAGCCAGGTGCCGAACGACGGCGACAGCAGCAGGCCGGCGTATCCGGCCGCGTAGAAGCCGATGAAGAGCAGGCCCAGGCCCAATGGATTGCGCAGCCGCGCCGCGATCAGCGGCACCAGCAGGCTGGTCGGCAGCGCCAGGATGGCGTAGTAGGCCAGCATGATGCCCGCCATCGGCGGCAACATTCCGCTATCCACCAGCAGCGGCGGCAGCCAAGTGAACATCGCAAAGGTGTTCGCCGAGGTGCCGGCGAACACCAAGGCCAGGCCCCAGGCGAGCGGCGAACGCCAGACGCGCACCGCCGTCGTGCTGGTGGTTGTGGCTCTGGCTGGCGCTGTGGCCGGCGCTGTGGCCGGCGCTCCCGGAGCGGGACTGCCCGTGCCCGCCACCGAGGACGCACCGGATCCACCCACCCCCGCCGCGGCCAAGGCATGGTGCGACGGGGCGCCGTCGCCATGATCCGGCTCCAGGCCGCCGGGACGGTAGGGCTGCAGCACCAGGCGGGAGATCTTGCGCCGGGAATGTTCTGTCCAGGCCGTCACTAGCCACGGCACCAGGGCGGCCACGCTCACGGCCGCCCAGACCCCGATCGAGAAACGCCAGCCCGCGGCCTGCTCAAGCGGCACTGCCAGCAGCGGGCTGAACGCGGTGCTGACCGCCAGCAGCGTCACGTACAGCGCGGTGATGAGGCCGATTCGGTCGGGGAAATAGCGCTTCACCAGCGGGGGCAGAAGGATGTTGCCGACGCCGTAGCCGGCCATGGTCAGGGCGGACAGGATCAGGAAGGACGGCACGTCGGAGGCCATCGCCCGGCCCAGCTGGCCGACCGCGGCCATGATGATGGCCACCAGCAGCAGGGCTTCCAATCCGATCCGCCGTATCAGTACCGGCACGGCGAACCCGGCGGCGGCGAAGGCCGCGGTGGGCAGCATGCCCAGCACGCCGGTGGAGGCGGTACCGAACGGCAGCTCCGCAACAATGCCCGCCAGCACCGGCGAGACGCCGGAGACGGCCAGCCGCAGGCTCAACGCGAGCAAGAGGATGCCGGCAAGAACGGTCAAGCGGCCAGTAAACGGGGAGGTCTTCCGGGGCGCCGGGCTATGGCTGGAGCGGGAGCGGTCCTCGGAACGCGGTCGGGTATCGGCAGTCTGTTGTGCGGGCGAGGTCAAGCTTGGTCCAGGGGGTCGAACGGCCGGGAGGGACGGCCGTGTGGATCCGGCCGGGTTTCACCTTATCCCTTCACGTCGCCGCCACCCGGTAGACCCGCAGACCGGCTAAGAACTCTCCGGCGCCAGTTCTTCGGCGAGGATCCAGAAGGTCCGGCGCAGCCTTTCCACGGCGGCCTCGGGCTGGCCGCGCTGCAAGTACTGCACGGTCTCGTCCCAACCGTCGGTCCAGATGGGATAGGCCACGGCATGTTGGAAGAGGTGCAGCCGGGCCAGCGAACGGCCGAGCACATGGGTGTTCACGTCCCGCAGTTCCTGATGGTCGCCGGCCTGAAGAATGATGCCCACCAGCTCGCCATTGGCGCGGTGGGACGCCAGCATGTCTTCGAGCTGGAGGGCGGTCCGCAGCTCATCCACCAACGTTGCCATTCTGTCGATTTCGTCGGCTGATAACCGCGGGGCTGCGCGTTCGAACAACGCCACCAGCACCACTCCCATCACATCCAGGAGTTGCACAGCCTGATGCCGGCCGAGGTTGGCGATGCGGTGTTCATGCCCTTCGGCCTCGATCAGCCCCTCTTCCGCGAGGGCCGCGACGGCCTCGTGCATCAGCGCGTCTTCGGTGCCAAAACGCTCGGCGAGCCCGGACACGGTCACCGTGATGCCAGGCGCCAGTCCGCCGGACAGGATCTCGTCCCGCACCCCCTGGACCGCTTTGTCCGCTTTGTCCGCTTTGTCCGCTTGCGCCCGATCGGCCTCGCTGCCCATCATGAAGACCTCCTGCCGATAAGTGATTATGACTGGCGTCACATACAAGTAATGTACGTGAAAAGGTGGATCGGGGTCAGACCGCTGGTTAGTCTGATGAGACCTGCAGCACAGCGTCGTGCGGCAGGTTCTAAACGTGCAGTCAGGAGGTGCCCGGTTGAACGCCATGTACGGTGTTGGGGTAAACGTGAACGCCACCTATACGGCTTCCGCCACCGCCAACAGCAAGAATCCCCACGACTGGGGCCGGGCCATGGCCGCCGCGCTGTCCGACCTGGTGGAGCAGAGCGAAGGCGATGCTGCATCGCCGGACGAACTGTACGGCGAAAATCTGCACCTGGTCATCGAGGAGACGGAGAGCGGCGTGCAGATCCAGCTCTCCTGGTCGCCGGGCGGGCAGGATGCTGATGCCGGAGGCGCGGGAGGCTGAAGCGTATCGGCCGACCGGCAGCGGGCCAAAGACTGTTCCGCAGCAGCCGATACTGCCAAGATGAGTTCATGGTCTACCGCCAGCCGTATGTCCATGACCTCACCGGAGTTTTTGCGGCTCCGCTCCAGGCGTGGAGCGAACCGCACGGACAGATCCGGGGACATGGTGCGCAGGGCGTGTACTTCGGGGACGACAGGGTCCTGGCCCGCTGCCTGCTGACGGTCAACGGCCAAGAGCCGGAATGGATTTCCACCCAATCGCGGTCCGCGGGCCGGGCTGATTTCCTCTCCTTCCTCCGGGCCACAGCGGAAGGAACCGACCCGCTGGTCACCCTGAACCGTTCCCGGGCGGCGCAAGGCGGCCGACTGGGCGAGGCGTTGACTTTTACCTCCGCGCTGCAGGATGAGCTGGAACTTCAGGTCCGGGTTGATCTGGTCGCGGATGCCATCCCGCTGGAGCAGGTGCGTGCTGGGGCGGCCGGCGAGGCCGGTTCGGTGGCGCCCGGCGAGGCCCGGTGGAGCTGGCGCGAGGGTACGCGCGCCGTACTGACGGCCGAGGGCGCCGAGGCCCACTTCGACGGCAGCTTGGTCCGGCTGGAGTGGACGGCGCTGCTCAAGCCGGGCACCGTCGTCGTCCTCTCCTGGGGTATCGATTACGACGACGCCGGGGCTCCCCTCACTGCCGCATCGGCACCGGTGCTGCGCACGCCGTCGGTAACGGGTGACACCCGGCTGCAGCGGCTGATGAGCCGCTCCCTGACGGACCTCAACAGCCTGCGCATGGCCGGGCGGGATGCCCCGGCCGACGTCTTTTTGGCGGCCGGCGCCCCGTGGTTCCTGACGCTGTACGGCAGGGAATCGCTGGTGGCCGCCCGGCTGCTGCTGCCGATCGATTCCGCCGTCGCGGAAGGGACGCTGCGCGCGGTGGCCCGCTGGCAGGGCACCGCGGAGAGCGACGAGGCCGGCGAACAGCCCGGCCTCATGGTCCAGGAAGTGCGGCAACGTCGCCTGTCGATGGCCGTAGACGCCGTGGTCCGGGAGCTTCCGCCGGTCATCTACGGCTCACCGGACGCCACGCTGCTCTGGATCGTCCTGCTGCACGATGCCTGGCATTCCGGCATGCCCGAGGACGCCGTCCGCAACCTGCTGCCCCAGCTGGACGCGGCGCTGGATTGGCTGCGGCGTCACTCCGACCCCGGCGGCGACGGCTTCATCAGGATGCCGGTCCCGCCCCTCCAAGGGCCGGGGCATCAAGGTGCCGGCGACACCCGCGGCGCCTACCTCCATCTGGATGGCAGGGCGGCAACCGGGATCGTTGCGCCGGCCGATGTGCAGGCCTATGCCTACGAGGCGGCACGCGCGGCATCGGTGCTGCTGGACTACTTCGGCGAGGCCGACGCCGGCGACGAGTGGCGGGAGTACGCGTCCCGGCTGGCGGTTAACTTCCGCAACCGGTTCTGGTGTTCGGACGACGCCGGACCTTACCCGGCGATGGCCCTCGACGACCGAAACCAGCCGGTAGACGGCGTCGGATCCGGCATGGGGCATCTGCTGGGCACCGGGCTGCTGGACGCCGAGGAAACCCGGACGGTGGCCGGTCGGCTGATGGACCGCACGCTGTTCACCGGCTACGGCATTCGCACGCTGTCCACCACGAACCCGGGATACTGGCCCACCCGCCGCCGCGCGGGGGCGGTCTGGAGTCAGGACACGGCGTGGATTGTGATGGGGTTGCTGCGCACCGGTTTCCAGGAGGAGGCCGCGCAATTGGCGGCAGGCCTGCTCGATGCCGCCGAGGGTTTCGACTACCGACTGCCGGAACTCTTCAGCGGCCAGCCCGCATTGGAGGTCCGCCCGCCGCTGCCCTACCCGTCGGCCTGCCGCCCGCATGCCGGTGCGGCCGCGGCCGCGGTGCCCGTGGCACTGGCCTTGGGCGGCTTCAGGGCCAGCGCGCTCTAGTACTGACGATCAGTACTGACGATCGCCCGTTCGCCCGGGCAGGAGGGGTCCCGCCCGGGCGGCCTTGGGCTGGTTATTACTGGTTAGGCTGCGGCGACGCTTCGCTGCCAGGCGGTCCAGGCTGCGTAGCTGCCGTCGAGTTCGACGACCTCGTACCCGGCCCGGCGCAGGGCACTGGCCGCCACAGAGTTCCGCACGCCGGACTGGCAGTAGGTCACGATGGTGCCGTCGGCGGGCAGTTCATCCAGGTGCCACATGACGCGGCCGCCGCTGAGCTGGTGCGAGCCGGGGATGTGCCCTGAGGTGTGCTCAGTCTTGTTGCGGACATCCAGGACCATGGCGGCGTCGAACCCGTCGAGTTCCCCGGGCTGGATCAGCTTCGGGACAACGGTGGGCAACCCGTCGATGCCAGTGACATAGCCGGCCACGTTGTCGATGCCCACGCGGACCAGATGGTCCCACATGTCCTGCGCGGCCTCCCGGTCCGGTGCCAGGAGGACCAGCGGGTTCTGGTCCGTCTCCGGGTTGACCACCCAGGCGCCGTAGCTGGCCACGGGCTTGCCGGCCGGAACGTTCAGCGACCGAACCACGGTCCCCCGGTGGACGTCGCCGTTGGAGCGGGTGTCGATGAAGGTCAGCGAGTCTTCGGCCAGACCCTTGGCGACGTCCGCCGTGTTCAGTTCCGCCAGCGGGGCGCGTTCGCCCATCACGGCCGGGCCATCCCGGTTTTCCCGCTTCATCCGCCCGAAGTAGGCGTGCGCATCAGGCTGGCCGTCGAGGAGCTCATCGATGAAGCCCTGCTCATCGTTCGCGTCGAGGTAGGGCCCCCACCAGGCGTAGAGGCGTTCGTAGCCGACGGTGGAGGACGGGATGGCACCCAGTGCCTTGCCGCAGGCGCTGCCAGCGCCGTGGGCGGGGTGGACCTGGACGTAGTCGGGCAGGGTGAGGAACTTGTCCCGCAGGCTGGCGAACAGCTGCTTGGCGCCCTCGAAGCGGGTGTCGATGCCGCCGGCGGCCTCGTCCAGCAGGTCGGGCCGGCCCAGGTCGCCAGAGAAGACGAAGTCTCCGGAGAGCAGGTAGCCAGGCTGCTCACTGAAGGCGCCGTCGGTGAGCAGGAAGGACAGGTGCTCCGGGGTGTGTCCGGGGGTGTGGACCGCCTTGATGCTGATGTTGCCCAAGGTGATGGTGTCGCCGTCGTACAGCCGTTCGCCGTCGAATTGGTATTGCCAGTCCGGCCCACCCTCGCCCGACACGTAAATCTTCGCGCCGGTGGCGGCGGCCAACTCGCGGGTACCGGAGAGGTAGTCGGCATGGATGTGCGTCTCGGTGACCGCCACGATCTTCATGCCGTTCTTTTCGGCGAGATCCTGGTACACCGCGATGTCGCGGCGGCCGTCCACCACAATCGCCTCGCCCTTGGCCTGGCAGCCGATCAGGTAGCTGGCCTGGGCGAGGTCTTCGTCGTAAATGCGCTCGATAAGCATCTGGTGCTCTCCTTCGATTGAAAGGGGTGGGAGGTTTCGGTTTTGGGTAAGCGTCCGGGGTCAGACAGTGACGGTGCCGGCGGTGACCCACGCCGCGACGGCGAAGATGAGTACTGCGAACGAGATGCGGACGTGCTTGTCCTTCAGGCTGCGGGCCAGCCGGGCCGCGACGACGGATCCCACGATTGCGGGAACTGCGAACGCAATGGTGATGGGCCAGTCGATGCTGAGGCCTGCGGCGTGGGCACTGAACCCCGCGGCGGAGTTGATGACGATGATTGCCAAGGAGGTTCCGACGGCCTGCTTCATGCGCAGCCCCAGGAAGATGGTCAGCGCCGGGATGATGAGGAAGCCGCCGCCCACCCCGAGGAGTCCGGTGAGGAACCCGACAAGCAGTCCCACCGCTAACGCCTTGGGGGCACATGCCCGGAATGACCTGCCCGGCCCCATGCCGCAGGACCCGTCGGTTTCGCGGGTCCCAGCGAGCATCCGGATGCCTGCGAGCACCATAATTGCTGAGAATGCCAGCATCAGGACGTTCGGGTCAAGGAGTCGGCCGACGGCGGCGCCGCCCCAAGCGGCCGGGATACCGGCTGCACCCACCAGGGCGATGACCGGCCAGTTCAGGCCTTCCCGGAACCGGGGCAGCAGGGCCGCCAGCGAGGACACCCCCACCACCAGCAACGAGGTGGGAATCGCCTGGGCCGGAATCATGCCCACCCCATACACCAGGGCCGGCACAGCGATGATCGCCCCGCCGCCGCCCACTAGACCCAGGACAACCCCGACGAGGAGCCCCAGGAGCAGGGACAGGGTCATGCCGCCGGGGCTTCTTTAGCCGGGGCTTCTTTAACTGTGGGGACGGGGAGCTGGAGGATGGCGCTCTCCCGGGTGGGCTCTTTGGCTGCCTTGTTCCACGGCATGGCCGAGAGGGCCTTGCCCATGGCACAGGTGTTGGTCGCCGCGGAGAACGTCAGGCCGGTACCAATGGCTCCGGCCAGCATCCGGACCTTCGGGGAAACGAACCTGCCTCCCGCCAGACCCAGCACCACCAAGGAGCCGGCGGCGAGGCGGACCTGGCGTTCCAGGTCCCAGCGGCCCTTGCCATTGACCACGTCGCCGCCGGCGGACGCGTAACCGGGCACGCCGCCGGTCAGGACGTAGGCGGTGCTCATCCCGTACGCGCCCAGCCGCTGGCGGGCCTGCTCGGCGCGCGCTCCCGACTGGCAGACCAGGACCACGCGGCTGCCCAGGCGAGCGGCGAGCTCATCGGTGTGTTCGGACAGCAGCGGCAAGGGCACGTTGTAGGACCCGCGGATGTGCAGGGACTCGAACTCTGCGGCGGAACGGACGTCGATCACGATCAGGTCCTGGTGCTCTGAAACCCAGGAGCGCAGGGTTTCCGGAGTCAGTGCGGTAACGGCATTGGCCGTAGAGGGGGAAGTCATGGATGGCCTCTCGATGGGAAATGGCGGATACCCCACCGAGTATTACAGATACCCCCGGGGGTAAGTCAAACACCCTAGGGGGTATACACTTGTTGGCAGATCCGCCGCCCATGTTTGGAGAAATATCTTGGAACTGAATCCGTCAGAGCTCACGCCCGTCATCAACCGCATGAAGCGGGCCCAGGGCCAGCTGGCCGCAGTCACCCGAATGCTCGAAGAAGGGCGGGACTGCAAAGAAGTTGTCACCCAACTTGCGGCCGTCTCCAAGGCACTTGACCGCGCCGGGTTCGCCATCATCGCTACCGGCCTTGAGCAGTGCCTCGTCCAGAAGGACGCAAGCATGGACAAGAAAGAGCTGGAAAAACTCTTCCTCTCGCTGGCCTAACCACCCACGTTGGAGCTACCCGTGGAGCACCATGACCTATAGCCCGGCCACAACCGTGCAGGGCGGAGCGGGACGGGACCCCCGCTAGCCTCGCGGTACGTCCGGGCCGGTGGGCCAGCGGAGCAAAGCCGCGATGCTCTTCCCGCCCGGCAGCGCACCTTCAGGGACCATGGCCACCCGGGCGTCGGTCAGCGCCGCGGCCCGTACCAGCGCCGCCGGTGCCGGAATTTTGGCCAGCAGCTCGCCGTTGACCGGTTGCTCACCGGCCGTGGCAATCCAGGGTTCCACGTTCAGGACATTCACATTGTGATCGGCGAGAGCGTTGTCGTTCATGATCAGCGTGCCGACCTGCGCCTGCTGTAGCGCGCGGATGCACTCGCCCAAGCCCACGGTCCACTCCGGATGGGCCTGCCCCGTCTGGTTGGCCAGCCGGTTCAGGATGGCTTTGCGCTGTTCGGTCCAGACATGGGCCACCCGGGCGGCGATTTCGGTCCGGAGCGCTTCCTTGTCGGCGCCGCCGGTGCGGGTGTGCGATTCAAAGGTCGATTCGATCGCACGGCTGGCTTCGGACAGCTGCTCGACCACCAGCTCACGGGCCCGGATATCCCCGGCGATGATCAGCAGCCGCGCCTTGCTGGCCTGCACCACGCGATCGATTTCGGCCGCGATCTCATCGGCGTTCTTGCGCCAAATTTCCTCGGTGCGGTGCTGGTAGCGGCCCTGAGACCACCCGCCGCCGGGGATCTTGGTGAGGTTCTCCCGGTCGCCTTCCACCGTCGTCGTCTCCGCCACACCGTTTCGGCGCGCGTACTGCAGGTGAACCTCGCCGCCGTCCCGGCCAACCTCTGCCACAACGTACGGGAAGTCCTCACCGCGCGCCTTCAACAACGGCACCAGGTCGGGAATCGGACCGGCCTCGACGACTTCGGGGCCGGACATGGCACCGGGAAGCACCTCGTTGACCTCTGCCTCGCCCTCGCGGACCAGCACGTAGCGGCTGACCGGCGACGGCATGCCCGTGGCGGGGGAAACGGCGTCGATCACGGCCCGGATGTCCGCTTTCGCGGCGCCTTGCTTTTCGAGCGATTCACGCAGTCTGTCCGGCAGCACGTCCCCCGCGCGGAGCGTTTCCGCAGTCCCGGCGCTCGCATCTACATAGACCGTAATCCACGGTCCCGGCTTCTTGTAGAGCTCGGCATACTTCTTGTTCGCAGCGTGGGTCGTATTGACCTGCTCGGCCATCATGATCACCTTCCCGGGCGAATTGGAAATGCGGGTTTTCTTGATCAGTAGCCCTCACCGTAGCACCGGAAGTTTAGCCCTTGAAGGGGCTGCAGAACTTATCCGGAGCGGCTTGGCGAATCAGTTAACGGGGCCGGTTTCCGCCATCGGTTAACGGCGGCCAGGATGCGGATTTTCGCTGTCCGGACCTGGCCCGCGGCCCCTTCTGGTGGCCGCGGCGCGGCCCCCGCTGACCGCGGCCCCCAGAGCCACGCCGATGGCAATCCACCACCATTGGCCGGTCACCGAGGAGATCACCACGCCCAGCAGGATCCCGAAGATCAGGCCCATCATCAGCGGGTTGCCGGGCTGCCCGCCAGTCCTGCGTTCATCAGCCATGCTTCCACCGTAGGCCGGTCCGGAGGAGCCACACCAGCCCCTCCGGACCTGGCCGGCTTAGCCCCTTTGATACTCCGCGTGCTGGCGGTGCGCTTCGGCCACTTGTTCGCGGATCTTGTCCACGTCCTTGGCCTTGTTGCGGTACTTCGGCTCCATTTGCTCGATCTGGCGCTCTTCCTCCACCAGCAGCCCGTAGATCCGTTCGCGCTCTGCATGGTCTGCAGTGTAGGAGAGATCGATGTAGTTGAGCGCGTGGCGGCGAGCATTGTTGATGGCAGTCTGTGCCTTGCCGGCTTTGCTCAGCAACGAAGCGACGACGGTCACCACCAGGACGCCGATGATCACGGTCAGCGAGAGTCCGGTCGAAATTTCGATGACCGGCACCGGATTGCCGTCGTTGATGAAAGGCAGGTTGTTCTCGTGGAGGGCGTGCAGGATCAGCTTCACGCCGATGAACGCCAAGATGGCTGCCAGCCCGTAGGAGAGGTAGATCAGCCGGTCCAGCAGGCCGTCGATCAGGAAGTACAGCTGGCGCAGCCCCATCAGCGAGAACGCCGTAGCGGTGAAGACGATGTAGACGTTCTGGGTCAGGCCGAAGATCGCGGGGATGGAGTCCAGCGCGAACAGGATGTCAGTGCCGCCGATGGCCACCATGACCAGCAGCATCGGAGTCAGGGCCCGCTTACCGTTCTGGATGGTGAACAGCTTGTCGCCGTCGTAATAATCGGTGGTGTGGAAGAAGCGCCTGGCCATCCGGATGATGAAGTTGTCCGCCTCATCGCCACCATGGGAAGGCTTGAGCAGGTTGCCGGCCGTCACGATCAGAATCAGGCCGAATATGTAGAACACCCACGCGAAGGAATTGATCAGCGCGGCGCCCAGGAAGATGAACCCGGTCCGCGCGATCAGCGAGAAGACGATGCCGAACAGCAACACCTTCTGCTGGTCTTCGCGGGGAACCTTGAAGCTGGCGATGATGATGAGGAAAACAAATAAGTTATCGACCGAGAGCGCTTTCTCGGTGATGTAGCCGGCGAAGTATTCGGAGCCCATCGCAGTCCCGCCGAAGATCAGCACCAGAATCCCGAAGACAACGGCAATGCCCACATAGAGGGCGGACCAAATGGCGGCTTCCTTAAGCGAGGGCACATGCGCTTTGCGGATGTGGAAGAAGTAGTCGAAGGCGAGCAGCGCGACGATAACGGCGATCGTGATGCCCCAGATCAGGGGAGAAACGCTCATGGTTCCCTTTCGTAAGCGGGTAGCGGTCTAGCCCGCAAGTCTCTCCTCCGGCATTGCCGGTCGCTGCAGCCGGCCGGGCGTCGGTGCCCTACGTGTTGACGGCTGCAGCGCATGGGGGATACTCCCTTACGCAGTTGTCAGTCTAACGACGACGGCGGTGCTCGGCTAATGCTGCAAGGGAAATCCAAGGTGGTCCGGGCAGGATCTGTTTATGGAACGGGTCCTGCCGCTGCTGATCGGTGCCGTCCTGCTCGCTGCCCTGGCCGGGTGCTCCGCAGGCGCGGACCACGCCGCCGTGCCGCCCGTGGCCGAACGGGAATTATCCGCGGGAACCGCGACGACGGACGTGGCTGCGTCCGGCAGCATCTCGACGACGAAAGCGGCTTCCGCAGCCAACTCCCCCGGTGCCCCGGCCCGTCCCAGTCCGCGGGCCGACGTGACGCCTCCCAGTACATCCAACTCGCCCACCGGCAAGGCCAAGGCTCGGATCGTAGCTGGAGGCGGCGCCCTCGGCCAGACCAGACACGGTACCTACGTCTGCAAGCTCATTGGCGCCTCCGCTGTCAGCCTTTCTTCGACCGAGGGCTCCATGTCCGGCAGCGGTGACGGTCTGGCCGTTGATGCCAACGAAAGCGGCACCACGGTGCTGGAATTGCCGGCGGGCGAAAATAACCTGGCAACCTACTGCACCGACCCCGGAGGGGTTGGGCCGGACTTCACCGGCACCAGCGCAGCATTCGTCGTCGCAGAAGGCGGCAGCACCGACGTCGAAATCTCCGCGGCTCCACATCCTTGATCGTCTGGGCCCGGCCTCGACTCCTCGGCGCACCCGTCGCCGGGGAACTCACGCGCCGGGGCTTCTCGCCCAAGGCCACTCTGTAGGCAACGCCGGGCCCGGGTGATAGCTTTCGACGAACTGTCGGCCGCGCGACGAACTCGAAGCCGGCCAACGCTGAAGGGAGCACCACCATGTCCTATTACGTGGAGTACGTCGTTCCGGCTGATCCGGCCGAGGGGAACTTCGAGTTTCCGGTCAGCGATGAGCAGCGCGGCTATACCGTGCCGCTGAGCGACACCGATGCCGACGTCATCATCACCGACAACCTGCCCGTCCGCACCGAGGTCTTCGGGGCGTCCCTGGCGGAAGCCAAAGAAGCTGCGGAGTCCATCCTGTCCCACAGCAAGGCGGACCGGGCACGGCTCTTCGACGACCCCGACGACTCAATGCAGCCTGGAGCTGGCACCTTGCTCGCCAGCTACACGGAGAGCGACGGCTGGCAGGACCACGAGTAGCCCGGCTCTCCCGGGTTCCGGCGCTGTAGCTCAGGTCGCGGCGGCGCCGGTCCCCCAGCCATGCTTTCGACTGGGCCTGGACCTTCCCCGCCCCTTAGGATTACCTCCGCCCAGCTTTCGACTCTCGGCCCGGACCTTCCCCGCCCCTTATGGCCCGACACAGCTTTCCCGCCGCGCCCCCGGATTTTTCCCTCCCCCCAGATCGCCGGACGCTGCTATCACCGCCAATTCTGACTTCAGAATTGGCGGTGCCCAAACTGTCATACCCGGCTGGTTGAGTTGGGTTATGGACGGCACGGCGGAGCGGGGACCGGTTTCTGGGGAGGGCCGGCGGTTGCCTACGCAGGAGGAGCGTGAGGCGGCGATCGCGGCGATTCTGGCGCGGATGAAACCGGCCCGGAAAGAGCCGGTGCCGGTGCGGTGGGCGGAGCCGGTGTTCGAGCCGGGTCCCGACCCGTCCGCGGGGCTGGAGGTCCCGCCGGCACCGGAGGAGGAGCTTGACCAGGGGAACCGGGCGTATCGGGAGGACTTCGCGGCCTGGGAGCTCGACGACGGCACCGACCGGCCGCCGGGGGTGGGGCCGGTCCCGGCGGAGTTCGCCGATTTGCCGAACCTGCCCGAGGGGTGCTGGCTGCCGGAGGGTTTGTTCGAGTCGAAAGCGCACGCTGACTATTTCGCCGAGCGCCTGGAAACGCTGGTGGCGGGGGCGGAGCCTGCGGTGCTGCTGGCCATGCTGGCCGGTTCGGGCACCGGCGGGCTGGGGTATCAGGAGACGGTGGAGCATCTGGCCGCGGTGCACCGGGTGAGGTGTTGGCTGGACGGCCGGGAGGTGGCGCTGGAAGCGCGGCTGGGGGAAACGGCGCTGGCGCAGTTGCCGCCGCCGGGGCCGGGCTGCACCACGTTGCGGCAGCGGCAGCTGCTGGCCGCAACGTCGGCGGCGGAGGAACTGGGCTGCCTGCTCGGCCTGCCCGAGGAGCGGGCCCGGGCGAGGCTGGACCAGGCGGGCGACCTGCACCGGTTGTTTCCCGCCACGCTGGCGGCGATGGGCGCCGGGGAGCTGGACCGGGAGCAGGCCGCGGTCATCGTCGTCCAGGGCCGGTCCCTGCCCGAGGAGGCCACGGCCGGGTTTGAACAGGCCTTGTTGGGCCGGGTGAAGGGCAGGTCGCTGCGGTCGCTGCGGGAGATGGCGCGGCGGCTGCGCGAGCGCACGCACCCGGAGACCATCACTCGGCGCCGCCGGACCGCGGAGGAGCGGCGGAACGTGGGCGTGGAACCGGCGCCGGACGGGATGGCGTGGCTGAACGCGTACCTGCCGGCCGAGCAGGCCGCCGCGATCGATGACCGGCTCACCCGGACCGCCGTCCACCTGCGCGGCCAGCACGGCGAGACCCGGTCCAGGGGGCAGCTGCGGGCGGACGTGTTCGCGGACCTGCTGGTGCACGCGGGGATGGATACCGGCCCGGCGGCCGGGATCCACGCCGAACCGTCGGTCACCGTCCCGGTGCTCTCGTTGCTGGGGCTGGGCGAGGAACCGGCCACGCTGGACGGGTACGGTCCGATCCCGGCGGACGCGGCCCGGCAGTTGTGTGCGGATGCGAAGTCGTTTTACCGGATCCTGACGCATCCGGAGACCGGGGCCAGGCTCTCCTACGGCAAGACCCGGTACCGGCCGCCGGCGGATCTGGCCCGGGCGGTGCGGAAACGGGACGAGGTGTGTCCGTTTGCCGGCTGCCGCAAACACGGCAAGGCCTGCCAGATCGACCACACCCAAGCCTTCCGCGCCGACGGCGCGACGGGCGAAACCGATGCCGGGAACCTGGGTCCTCCTTGCGAAACCCACCACGGGCTGAAAACGAACGCGGGCTGGAAAATGGCGCAGCCCTCGCCCGGGGTATTCGAAGTGACCACCCCGGCCGGCCGGACCTACACCGACCGGCCCGGCGAAGACGTCGCCCCGCCCGGCCGACCGGCCTATCCGCCCGCCGTCGCCGTTGCGCTCCCCGAGGATCAGCGCCGGCAAATCGAACCGCTGGTCATTCAACCGCCAACGGGACCCGGGCCGGGGGACGGCTCCACGGCTGACGATTGGCTGCCGCCCTGGCACCCCGCCCGCAAGAACCGTGCAGCCGACAAGGAGCAGGACCAACCGCCGGCAGACAACCGGCAACAGGACACGCCGTCACCGAGCCAACGGCAGGACCCGCCGCCGTTCTGACGCCTGTACGAGCGGTGCGCCGCCGCTCGTGGCATCAAAACCTTATTCGCGCAGGACCACGTCCGTGGCTTCGGTGGAACGGTCGGTGACGGTGGTAGGTGATTCCAGGTGCACGGCGCCAGAGGGCAGGATGCCTGCGCCGCCATAGCGCTCCATGACTTTCAATTGCGCCACCACATCCTCGCCGGCGTGATCGGGCGGCAGTTCCCGCCAGAACTCGAAGCCGCCGCAGTCCAGCAAGGCGTCCCGCCGGTAGAGCACGCAGCCCCCGGCCCACGCGATCTTGTACAGCCGCCAACCGCCGTCGGCAATCCCCAGCTCAGCGGCGATATGGGTCAGGTTGGCCGCGTTGTGCAACTGCCAACGAGCGAACCGTTCGTCGGAGCGCCGGATGTGCTCCGGGGATACCGGACCGTCCCAGAGTTCGAAGGGCTCCTGCTCCCCCGGGCGGACGTCGTCCAGGAACGACATGCCTTGAACGGCCGCCCCGATAAACCCGCAGCCTTCCTGCCGGATGGCCGCAGTCATCCGTGCCAGCATGCCCGGTTCCAGCCACACGTCGTTGTCCAGGAACAGCACGAGTTCGGCGGTGGCAAGACCGAGCAAGAAGTGGCGCTGCTCGGCCAGGCCGTGCCGGGGCAAATGCCGTTCCAGCCGGACCGGCCGGCCTTGGGCCTTCAGAACCCGGGTCATTGCGGCGACTGCCGGGTGCTCCCAGGCGGGCGCTCCGTCGGACTGATCGCTGATCACCACGGAGAACGCCGGGCCGTCCTGGGATGCCAGGCCGGAGAGCGTCACCGCCAGTTCGGCTTCCCGGCCGTAGCTGGGCACCAGCACATCCAGCTCGGGTGCTGAGCCCGGTGGTGGCACGGCCCAACTGCCGGCACTCCTGCGGCTCATGCCGGATCGGCTCCCGCTGCCGGCGCCGGGTTTGTACCGGCCGTCGGCGACGGGTTTGTAATGGCCGTCGGCGCCGAGCCACGGATGCGGCGGACCACGGCCGTCGTGGAATGGTCTGCCACGTAATCCAGGATGCAGACCTCGCCGCCGCAGGCCTCCACCACCGCTGCCTCCTCGAGCATCTCCGGCGAATAGTCGCCGCCCTTGGCGTAGATATCCGGCCGGATCGCTTCGATCAGCGGGATGGGCGTGTCCGTGTCGAACACCGTCACGTAGTCCACGCAGCTGAGCGCAGCGATGATGCCGGCCCGGTCCGCAGCGGCGTTGATCGGCCGGTCGGGCCCCTTCAGGCGCCGTGCGGATGCGTCGCTGTTCAGCGCCACCACCAGCACATCGCCCAACTGCTTGGCTTGGGTCAGGTAGCGGGTGTGTCCGCGGTGCAGCACGTCAAAACATCCGTTCGTCAGCACTATGCGCCGGCCCGCCGCCCGCTCGGTCGCCACTGCCTGGCTGAGCTCTTCCGCGTCCAGTGCTGAGTCGGAAAAGGTGCCCAAGTGCGCGGCCAGGTCGGTGGTGCTGCAGACCGAGGTGCCGCGCCGGTGCACCACCACATCAGCGGCCGCTTGGGCCAAGTCCAGGCTGGTGCTCAGCGGCAGGCCCGCGGCCCGAGCCAGGGTCAGGCACGCCACGTATGTGTCGCCCGCCCCAGATGCCTGCTTCTCGGTGACCGGGCTTGCCCACGTGCGGTGGGTCCCGCCGTCGTGCATCATCAGGAGGGAGCCGTCCTTGTCCAGCGTGACGACGGCGGCGCCGGCCCCGGTTGACTCGAGCAGCTTGCCTGCCTGGCCGGCCACTGCGGCAGCGCGGTCCGTGTCCGGGTCCAGGGTCATGCCCAGCAGGGCGGCTGCCTCTGCCGCATTCGGGGTGACCAGATCCGGTGCGATTCCGGACCAAAGCCGCGGGTCGTGGGCATCGACCACCAGCAGTCGGCCGCCGCGGTGCCGGGCCAGCACGGTGCGCACGGCTTCGCCCAACCCGCCGGTGCCGTAGTCGCAGACCACTACTGCGTCGCTGCCGGCCAGGGCAGTGGGCACAGCCGCGGCCAGTCGTTCCTGGGCGGCTTCGGGCACCCGGTCCATGGTCTCGTCGAGGCGCAGCATGATCTGGTCGCCACCGATGATGCGGTACTTGGTGGTGGTCAGGACGTCTTCGTGTTCCACCAGCCCCGAGGTGTCCGCCCCCGCCCCCTGAAGCAGGGCGCGGAGCCGCCGTCCGGCGTCGTCCGGTCCGATCAAGCCGACGATGCGCACCCGCGCGCCGAGGGCGGCAAGGTTCAGGGCCGTGTTGGCGGCGCCGCCCGGGGCATACTCCCGTTTAGTCATGTCCACCACCGGCGCCGGCGCCTCCCGGCAGAACCGTTCGATCCGTCCGCTGAACCAGCCATCCAGCATCACGTCACCCACCACGGCGACCTGCGGTGCGGCCTCGGCCAGCCGGGACGGCAGCCAGTCGGCGAGCCCGGAGACATCCGACAGCGGGGTGCTCATCACCGCGCTCCGCCGGGCAGGCCCATATGGACCACTTTGACCGCGCTGAATTCGTCCAGCAGTTCAGGCCCGTAGCCGAAGCCTGCGCCGCTGTCCCGGCGGGGCTGGGCGGAACCGCCGGGCGCGCCGCCGAAAACCGCGTTGACCTTGACGGTGCCCACCTGGAGCGCCGCCACTGCGCGGTGGGCGTGTTCCATGTCCGCGGTCAGGACGGTGGCGGCCAGGCCGTACCGGCCCGCCGCCGCGTGCCGCAGCCCGTCGGCGAAGCTGTCCACCACTTGGACCGGGGCGACCGGGCCGAAGGTCTCCTCCTGCATCACGGCCATGTGGTCGGCGCAGTCCAGCAGGACGGTGGCCGGGTAGTGCGCCCCGGGGCCTTCGGGCACCGCACCGCCCTCCGCCACAGCCGCACCGAGCGAAAGCGCCTCAGCCACCTGCCCGTGGACGCTGTCCCTCAGCCTGCGGTCAACCAGCGGGGCCATCAGTCCGCCCACGTTGCGCCTGCGGGCCTCGGCGGCGAGCGCTTCACCGAACGGCCCGGCGACTGCCCGGTGCACATAGATTCGTTCCACCGAGGTGCAAACCTGCCCGCTGTTGGTGAACGCGCCGATGGCAGCCTGTTCGGCGGCCCACGCCGGATCGACGCCATCGTCCACGATCAGCGGATCGTTGCCGCCGTTCTCCCGGATGACATGGGCACCGGTGAGCGCCGCTTCGCGGGCAATCCCGGCGCCGGTGAGGCTGGAGCCCACGTGCGCGATGACGTCCACGTCCGGATGGCTGGCCAGCGTGGCACCCACTGCCGGTCCGCCGGTCAGGGTGGTCATGACCTGGGGCGGCAGCACATCCGAGAGGATCCTTCCCAGCAGCGCACCCAGATGCGGGCAGCGTTCGCTGGGTTTGTGCAGCACGGTGTTGCCGGTCGCCAGCGCCGCGCCGAGCAGTCCGGCCGCCACCGCCACCGGATCGTTCCAAGGCGTCAGCACCACCGCCACGCCGCGCGGTTCGTTGACGGTGTAGTCAACGGCCAGCTGACCACCGCGCAGGCTGCGTCCGCGGTGTACCGGGCCCAGCTGTGCATACTGCCGCAACGTTCCGGCCCCCGCCATGACGCCTTCCAGGGCTTCGTGTTCGGGCCGGCCGGTTTCGCGGGCGTTCATCTCAGCCAACTCCCCGGCACGCTCCTGCATCGCCGCGGCAGCCGCTTCCAGCAGTTCACCGCGGGCGGCAGCGTCGGTGCCGGCCCAACCCGGTTGGGCCGCCTTGGCGACGGCGACGGCGACGCGGACCTCGTCGGGATTGGCTTCCTCCAGCGATCCCACCAGGCTGCCATCCCTGGGGTCGTACACCTCCAGCGAGGCAAGGTTCCGGGCAGTATCGGAATCGGTGGTCATATCGCTCCTCCCGTCCAAGGCGGGGCCAAGGCCCCCGCTGGTCTCTGGTCTGAGTCCACGTTCACGCAGACGCCGGTGCGCTGCGCACAGCGGGCATTCTCCCCGCCGACAGCAACGCCTGCCGCATCGCGTGGTACTGGTCTCCTACCCCTCGCCGGGCGTTTTCAGACGGTCCAGCCGAGGCAGGATTCCGCTGGCTGGGCCTCTGTTTCCTCCGAGGCAAAACGGGGTTGCGGCCGGGCCGGCGGCGCATCCAGGGCGCTGGCGGGCTCTGGCCAGCGGCCGTGATGCGCTTTAGGGTGAAGTGCACGCAGGAGGTGGAGATGACAGATTCCCCTACGGGCGGCGCCGCTTTCGGCGACCAGCGGCTGAGTACCGATGCTGGGCACGGCCTCGGCATCGGACCGGTGCTGCAGCCCTTCGAGGACGTACGCAAGATTGCGGTGCTCCGCGGCGGTGGCCTGGGCGACGTGCTGTTTTCGGTTCCTGCCTTGGAATCGTTGGCTGCCGCCTATCCGGAGGCGACGCTGACCCTGCTGGGCACAGAAGCTCATGCAGCGTTGTTCCGCGGCAGGCCCGGCCCGGTGCACCGGGTGGAGCCGCTGCCGTTCGCGCACGGTGTCCGACCGGGACCGGAGGACCCGCAGGCCGTGGCGCTGTTCCAGCAGCGGATGCGCGCCGAGCAGTTCGACCTTGCGGTGCAGCTGCACGGCGGCGGGAGGTTTTCGAACCCGTTCCTGCTGGAACTGGGCGCACGGCACACGGTAGGCACCCGGACCGAAGACGCGGCGCCGCTTGAGCGGTCCATCCCGTACCTCTACTACCAGCACGAGGTGTTGCGTGCGCTGGAGGTGGTGGGCCTGGCCGGCGCGGCTCCGGCCGCGTTCCAGCCGGAGCTGGAGCCGTTGGCCGGCGAGGAAGCTTTGCTGGCCGGGTTGCTCGCCGACGGCCGGCCGTCACTGGTGACCATCCACCCGGGTGCCACTGACCAGCGGCGGCGGTGGCCGGCGTCGTACTTTGGCGAAGTTGCGGCTCGGGCGGCCGACGATGGGTGCCAGGTCCTGGTGGTGGGCGACCCATCCGACACCGCGCTGGCCAACGAAGTGGTGGAACGCGGCTGCGAGAGAGCTGGATCCGGCAACGGGGGCGGCATCAGCTCCGTGGCCGGCCAGCTAGGGCTGGCTGAGCTGTCCGCGGTGCTG
This sequence comes from Arthrobacter sulfonylureivorans, assembly GCF_022637435.1. Lineage (NCBI taxonomy): Bacteria > Bacillati > Actinomycetota > Actinomycetes > Micrococcales > Micrococcaceae > Arthrobacter > Arthrobacter sulfonylureivorans. The sequence goes on along the minus strand of NZ_CP093326.1, from coordinate 686,394 downwards.
CGGGCCAGCGACGTGATGCTCGGCAACGACAGCGGGCCGCGGCACCTGGCCCAGGCCGTCGGGACCCCGACGGTGGGCATTTACTGGGTGGGAAACATGATCATGGCCGGGCCGCTGGGCCGGACCCTGCACCGGGTCCACCTGTCCTGGCTGACGCGCTGTCCGGTCTGCTCGGCGGATCTGACCCAGGTGGGCTGGACGGCGGAGCGTTGCCCGCACGAATTCTCCCTGACGCGGGAGATCCGCGCAGAGGATGTCTACGCGGATCTGCGCCAGCTTAGGGCCACGAGTCTTCTTCTTCGTGGCAAATGACCATCTCGCGCACTTCGCAGCCCTTCGGCTGTGAGAGCGCGAAGATGATGGCGTCGGCCACGCGTTCCGGGTCGTTGAGCCGGGAGTCGTCCTGCGGCTTGTACTGCTCGGTGCGGTCGTCGAAGAACCTGGTTTTCATGCCTGCAGGGATCATGGTGGTGACGCCGATCTGTCCGCGGGTTTCGGCCGCCAGCGCGCGGCTGAAACCAACCACGCCGAACTTGGAGGCGCAGTAGGCGGTCGCGTCGGAGACGGCCTTGATCCCCAGCGAGGAGGCCACCGTGACCACCCGTCCGTGCGAGGACATCAGGTGCGGGAGGGCCGCCCGCACCACCGAGACCGTGCCTATCAGGTTGACCCCAATGACCTTCTCCCATTCCTCGGCCGGAACGTCCTCCAGCCGTCCGCAGCGGTCAATGCCGGCGGCCGTCACCACGGCGTCCAGCCCGCCGAGCGTGTCCACGGCCTGCCGCACGGCTGTCTCGACGGCGGTGCGGTCGGCGACGTCCACCTCCACGCTCTTGGCCTGGCTGACACTGCTCACGTCGCGGTCCAGTACCACCGGAATGCCGCCGGCCGCCAGGACCGCGTCCACGACGGCGGCTCCCAGTCCGGATCCTCCGCCGGTGACGAGGACACGGCCGGGGTTGGTTGCTGCACTACTCATGTTTTCCTCCTCGGTTTCAGGGATGGTGGTTTCCATCGGGCTGTCGGGTGGAGGGAAAACGGCATCCCGTGCACCCGTGAGTCCACTCTTCTCTCCACTGGATGGTTGATGGTTCGGTGCTTTAGCCAACCTTTTCCAGCGCGGCGGCCAGGCCGGTGGTGGAACGGGCCGGGTAGTAGGGCACGGTGACGGTCTGACCGCCCCACGACTGCAGCAGCCGGGCTTCGGGGAGTTGATCGGCGGTATAGTCGCCGCCCTTGACCCAGATGTCCGGACGCAACCGTTCCAGCGCCGTTTCCGGCGTCGATTCATCGAACACCAGCACGGCGTCCACGCATTCCAGGGCCAGCAGCAGCTCGGCGCGGTCCTCCTGGTTCATGATCGGGCGTTCCTCGCCCTTCAGGCGGCGGACCGAAGCGTCCGAGTTGAGGCAGACGATCAGGCAGTCGCCCAGCTTCCGGGCGGCAGCCAGGGTCCGGGCGTGGCCGGCGTGCAGCAGATCGAAGCAGCCGCCGGTGGCCACCACCGTGCCGCCGGCTTCGCGCGTCTGGGCGGCAACCCGCATGGCGTCCACCCCGGGCCCGCGCAGCTGGACCGGGGCCGCGTCCCGGCGCAGCGAGGCCACGCCGCCGGCCGCGAGGAAGGCCGCGGCCTGCCCTACCGCGTCCTCTACCGAGGCGGTCAGTGAGCGCCCGGAGGCCAGCCCCACCGCCAGCGAGGCGGCGAACCTGTCTCCCGCCCCGCAGGTATCGGCCGCGCCCATCGCGGGGGCGGGAATTGCCTGCGGCAGGTCCCCCTCCTTCTGGATCATCGCCCCTTCCGCGCCCAGCGTGACGACGACGGCGTGGCTGTTCCAGCGTGAGCGCAGTTCGGCGGCGGCGAGCGCTGCTTCGCCGGTTCCGCCCTTCGCCAGTCCGGCCATCCGCAGCGCCTCCGGCAGGTTCGGCGTCGCGGCAGCCACGCCGTCGACCGGATCCGGGCCGGCCGGGTGCGGATCCCAAACCACCGGGATCCGGTGCACCAGCGGCGCGAGCGCATCGCGCAGCGCGGGTGCAGCCGCCAGACCGCGCCCGTAGTCCGCCACGATGATGGCATCGGCCGTCCCGAGCGCCTCCAGCATGTCCGGTGTCGGGACCGGCAGCGGTCCGGGTGCGCAGCCCTCGTCCACGCGGACCACCGACTGGCCGCCGGCGCGGATGCGGGTCTTCACCGGCGTCGGCGCACCCGACGGGCCGGCCACCACGCGGATGCCGTCCAAGGCCTCGCGCAGCCGCGAGGAGGCATCGTCGTCGGACAATGCCGTGACCAGGAGGACGTCCCGGCCGTCACGGGCCAACATCCGGGCAACCAGCCCCGCTCCCCCGGCCCGGTAGGTGGTTTCGGCAGCGTCCACCACCGGCACCGGTCCGTCCGGACTCAGCCTCGTGGCCGCCCCTTCCACATCGGCATCAAGCAGGACGTCGCCCACCACCACAATCCTCATGACCGGGCCGCCCCGCCGTGCGGTCCGCGTTGCGCGCCCGCGGCGGCGTTCGCGTGCCGCGCCACCTCGGCGTCGAACGCCCGGCAGAGGGCGTGCAGCGCCATCAGGTGGCCCTCCTGCACATTGGCGGGCAGCGCGTCCACGGCCACATAGTCGTCGCAGAGCCTGGTCAACGGATTCGGGGCGCTGCCGGTCAGCGCCCAGCTGGTGACGCCGATGCCGCGGGCTGCCTCGGCCGCACGCAGCAGGTTCTCGCTCTTGCCGCTGGTGGTCAGCAGGAGCAGCACATCGCCGGCCCGGCCATGGCCCAGCACCTGCCGGGCGAAGAGATGGTCGTAGCCGTAGTCGTTGGAAATCGCCGTCACGGCCGAGGTGTCCGCGTGCAACGAGATGGCGGAGAAGGCCTGCCGCTCGCCGTCGAAACGGCCCACCAATTCCGCGGTGAGATGCTGGGCTTCCGCCGCGGAGCCACCGTTGCCGGCCGCCAGCAGCCGCCCGCCGTCCAGCAGCCGCCGGGCCAACTCGGTCCCCCAGCCCGCCAGCCGGCCGGCCTGGGCTCGCAGCGACTCCACCGCGGGCCCGACTGCCTGCAGGTGCGCCAGCACGGCATCCACGGCGTGGGATTCAGCCTCGGTTCCGGTGTGCCGGCCGGGAGCCGACGGCAATGGAACGAGTGCGGGGCCCGGCGGCCGCAGATAGGCTTCGGGCGGGGCCGAGGAGGTCGGCGCGGCGAGCGGCGCGGCAGCGGTCAGTGCCCCGGTGCTGGCGGTCGATGGGCTGCCGCCCGAAACTGCGCGTTTCACAGTGCCTCTCCTTCCAGTTGCCGGGCTCCGGCGGTGACTGATCCGGCCCCCTGACTGATCGCCAGGTGATAGGCCTTTTCGGTGTCGGCCGCCACCCGGTCCCAGGAGTAGCGGGTGGCGACGCGTTGTTGACCGGCCCTGCCGAGCTCCATGCGCAGCTGCGGATTGTCCAGCAGCTCGGCCACGGCGTCCGCCACCGCCTGCGGGTCGCGCGGCGGCACGTGCAGACCGGTCTTCCGGTCCACCACGGTGTCGATCAGGCCGCCGACCGAGGCCGCGACCACCGGAACACCGCAGGCCATAGCTTCCAGCGGGACAATCCCGAACGGTTCGTACCACGGCGCGCAGATGACCACGTCGGCGCTGCGCAGCACCGGCGGGATGTGCTCCTGCGAGAGCTGTCCGCGCAGCACCAGTTGGTCTGCCACGGCGAGCTCCCGGGCCAAGCCGCGCAACCGCTGGGCTTCCGGATCGGCGGCCAGTCCCGCCGCCCCGGCAGCTCCGCCGACCACTAGCAGTTCGACGTCGTCGATGCCCTGGTCCTTGAGCAACCGCACGGCCCGTACCGCCAGATCGATCCCCTTGCGCGGAACCAGCCGGCCGAGCGTGACAATCCGGTGGGTCCGGCCGCGCGGTTCGGCCTCGCCGTCGGCGGTGAACAGTCCTAAATCCACGCCGCAGGGGACGATGGACACGTTGCCGCGCGGGATGCCCATGGCGGCCAACTCGAACACCTCGTCCGAGCAGGTGGCGATGATCCGGTCCACGTCGCGGCCCACGGACGGTTCCAGCCAAGCACGCTGTGCCGGGCTGGTGTCCTGCGCGCCCTGGTGGCGCCGCTTCACGGTCCCGAGCGCGTGGAAGGTCTGCAGCACCGACACCGGGCAACTGCCCGGGCGGCGGGCAGCATCGAGGGCGGCGACGCCGGACATCCAGAAGTGCGCATGCACCACGTCCGGCGGGTTCTCCGCCCAGTCGGCGCTGATGCCGTCGGCCAGCTGGCCCATGAACGGCAGCAGCTGGTCCTTGGACACCGGCTCCGGCGGGCCGGCGTTGATGTGCACCACTTCCACCCCGGGCCGCATGGTGACGCGGGCCGGCAGCAGCGGATCATCGCGGCGGGTGTAGACGCTCACGCTGTGCCCGCGCCGCGCCAACGCTGCGGAGAGGGCTGCCACGTGCACGTTTTGGCCGCCGGCGTCAACTCCGCCCAGCGCGGCCAGCGGGCTGGCATGTTCGGAAACCATCGATATCCTCATGGCTCTCTCCTCTAGTTGGCGGCCATGGCGCGTCCGGTACTGGTTGTGGTGTCGGCCAGCAAGCTGTCCCAGTTGTCCAGGAAAGCCTGCAGCCCGTAGTTCTGCAGCACCGCCTCGCGGGCGACGGCGCCGCGTGCCGCGGCCTCGTCCGGGTCCTTCAGCAGGCGGGTCGCTTGGCGGCGCAGCTGGTCCACATCCGTGGAGATGGCCCCTGCTTCCGGCGGAACCGCCCGGGCCGCTTCCGTGCTGGCCAGAGCCACTACCGGCATGCCCAGGTGCATGGCTTCCAGCAGCGCCAGGCCCAACGACGTCCAGCGCAGCGGGTGCAGGTAAAGGCGGCAGCGGGCCAGCTCGGCGTGCAGCAGGTGGCTTGGCAGGTCTCCGCGGACGCGCAGCTGGTCGGGGCCCAGTTCGGTGGCAGCGGCCAGCTGGTCGGTTCCCATGCCGAACACTTCCAGCGGCCCCGCCTGGGCAAAAGCCGGCAGCAGGTCCGTCCCGGTGACGCGCCAGCGGCGTACCGGTTCGTTGACCACCACGCCCTGCCGTTCCAGCTCTCCGGTATAGAGCTTGCCGGGGTCGACGATGCCGTGTTCGATCACGGTGGTCCGGGCCGTTCCGCAGTCCCAGAACAACCGATTGAAGTGGGTGACATGCACGATCGTCATGTCCTGCTGGTCGGCCAGCGGGTGAAGCGAGTTGGGCACATCGCCCTTGGGCGTGTTGTGTTCCAGGAACACCGCGGGAATGTCCCGTCCCGGCCGGCGGCCGAGCAGCCGCTCGCATTCCCCCATCTCCTCGGGCCGCTGCAGCACCACCACGTCCGGTTCCTCGTCGCGCAGCCGGCCCGGCTCCACATCCCGCACCGACGGCGGCCAGTCGCGTCCGGCGCGGCCCAATCCCCACGCGCCGCCCTCGGCCGTGGCCGGAAGCAGGTACTCGTGGCGGCCGCGCACAAAAGCATCGGTCCAGCCGCCGTGGACGTGCCAGAGCAAAATCTTCACGCGTTCCTCGTCTTTCTCCGGGCGGACAGGTACGTCACGCCGCGGGTCAGCCGCTGCACGGCCGCCAGCACTTCTTCGGGGGCCACAGTGGACAGGCAGGGATGCCCGGGGACCGGGCAGATGCGGGCGCGACTGAGCAGGCACGGCGCATGCTGGTCGCCGAGCAGCTCCAGCGGAACCTTGTAGGGCGCCCAGCGGATGGCCGGCACCACCGGCGCGAACAGGGACACCACCGGGGTGCCCACGGCGGCGGCCAGATGCGCGGGTCCGGTGTTCCCCGTGACGACGGCGGAGGCTCCGGAGAGCACCCCGGCCAGGCTCCGCAGATCGGTCCGCCCACCCAGGTCCAGGGCACCGGGGACGGCCACGGTGGCCGTCAGTTCCTGTTCCTGCGGCCCGCCGGTGACCACCACCCGGTATCCGGCTCCGATCAGCAGCTCGACCGCGGCGGCATGGTGCAGGGGCGGCCAGGCACGGGAGGGAACCGCCGCGCCGGGATGGACCGCGATATACGGCTCGTCCCCGGTCAGGAACGAGGTATCCGGTATGTTGCGCACCTGCAGCCGGCCGTCGTCGCCGCCGGGCAGCCGGTAGCCGGCGGCTGCGGCGATGCCCAGCGCACGCTCGGCCTCCGGCTGGTCCTCCGGAAAGTCTTCGCCCGGCCGGAGCCGCCGGTCCAGCAGCGAGCCGGCGTAGTCCACCGAAGCCCCGGTGATGTGCCCGACGCCGGCCAGCCGCAGCAGCAGAGCCAGCGGCAGCGGCGACTGGTGGAAGGAGGTCAGAATAATGGCTTCGGAGATCCGGGTCTTCCGCACCCAGTCCGCCAGCGCGGCAACGTGGTCCTGGGTTGCCGGCGGCGCAGGGTCCACGATCCACGGGCTGGCCCAGCTGAAAACCTCGGCGACGCCGGGCAGCAATTCCGCGGCCGCTTTGCCCTGCGGGCCGCACAGCACCATGACGTCGTTGGGACCGCCGCCGTTGCCGGCCGTCACCGCCCGCACCGCCGGCCCGGCCAGCAGCACGTCTCCGGCGCTGTCCAGCCGCGCCACCAGCACGCGGCTCACGGGCGGCCCTCCAGCAGAAGGGAAATGGCCTCGGCCAGATCCCCTGCCACCAGTCCGGCTGCCTCGACCTCTTCGCGCCGGGTCACCGGCGTCGGCACCAGCACTCCGCTCGCGCCGGCCGCGGCGGCAGCCTCGACGTCGGTCCCGATGTCCCCGATGTAGGCCACCTCGGACGGGTCCAGCCCCAGCCGGCGGCAAGCCGCCAGGATCATCCCGGGCTGCGGTTTGCGGCAGCCGCAGCCGTCGTCGGGGTGGTGCGGGCAGATCTCCCAGACGTCGAAGGGGCCCAACAGCTCTTCGACCCGCGCATTGACCGCGTCGACCTGCTCCCGGTTCAACAATCCGCGTCCGATGCCGGATTGATTGGTCAGTACCCCGCAGGGCAGCCCGGCAGCCCGGACCGCCTCAAGCGCCGTCCGGGCGCCGGCTACCGGCCGGACCTTCGCCGGATCCGGGTTGTACGGCACGTCCGTGACCAGCGTGCCGTCCCGGTCGAACAGGATGGCCCGCGGCGGGGAGAGGGCGGCTGCGCTCATACCAGCACTGTTCCCAGCAAAGCCGCGACCTAAACACTTTGCCGCTACTGGTTTTGCCATCCGCTTTCCCCTCCCGCGGCAGGATGGGGCGGGAAGCGGATGCTGCAGGCATCTGGCAGGATGGGCCACAGCCGGCTGGGAAGGAAGTGCGCAGTGGCCGAACCCCAAGAACTGGAACGGGACGGACGGCCGGAGCTGCTGGTGCTCCGGGCGCTGAAGCTGGGCGATCTGCTGGTGGCGGTTCCTGCGCTGCGGGCATTGCGCGCGGCGTACCCGGACCACCGGATCCTCTACGCCGCCCAGGCCTGGCTGCGGCCCGTCCTCGAACTCACCGGGTCGGTGGACGACCTGCTGCCCACGCACGGGTTGGATGTTCCGGTGGCCTTGGCGCCCGGCCGGGCGGAGATCGCCGTGAACCTGCACGGCAACGGCCCGGAGAGCCGGGGCCGGCTGGAAGCCCTGCAGCCCGCGGTCCGCATCGGCCATCAGGCACCGGGCTGGAACGGCCCCGAATGGCTGGAGGGCGTACACGAACGCGAGCGCTGGGCCCGCCTGCTGCAGTGGCACGGGATTGACGCTGATCCGCTGGACTACCGGCTCATCAAGCCGGTGATGCCGAGCCCATGCCCTGGAGCGGCGGTCCTGCACGTCGGTGCCGCTTACGGTAGCCGGCTCTGGCCGGCCGACCGGTTCGCCGCCGTCGCCCGCGGTCTGGTCTCTCAGGGGCACCGGATCCTGTTCACCGGAAGCACGGCCGAACGGCCGCGGGCACAGGCCGTCGCCGAGCTGGCCGGGCTGGGGCCGGAAACCGTCGTCGCCGGCACTTTGTCGCTGGCGGAATTTGCGGCCGCGGTCGCCGAGGCCGCCGTGGTTATTTCCGCCGACACCGGCGCGGCCCATCTGGCCTCCGCTTACGCCAGACCGTCTGTTGTCATCTTCGGCCCCGCGCCGGTCGGCGTCTGGGGGCCGCCGCCGGGACCGCACACCGTCCTGACCGATGCAAGCCTGCGGCTGGGTGACACGTTCGCCGCGGATCCCGACCCGGCACTGCTGGCCGTCAGCGCCGACGATGTCCTGTCGGCGGTTGCGCTGCTCCCGGTGGCTACGCCGTCCGGATCGGCTGCCGGGCCGGCGCTGGCTGTTCCCCCAGCACCCGGCGCTGAAGCTTGACCAAGATCCGGGCCAGCGCCCGGGACACCTGCATCTGCGTCATGCCGACGCGTTCGCCGATGCGGCGCTGCGATTCTTCCTGGAAGTAGCGGTAAAAGAGCAATTGCCGTTCCCGCGGTTCGAGCTCTTGGATGGCGCTCCGCAGTATCAGCAGTTCTTCGGTCCGTTCGGTCCCGCCGTCCGTCACGGCCAGCGACTCGGCAAGGCTCTGCCCTTCAGGGGTCCCGTCCAGCGATTCCGGCCGCAGGCTGCCGTGGCAATTCAGCGCTTCGGCCACCGTGTCCGGGCTTTCCGCGAGCGCACCGGCCAGCTCCAGGAGCCGAGGTTCGCGGCCCAGGCGCTGGGCTAGTTCCGGCGTCAGCTTGATGGCGGCCGTCCGCAGGTCCTGAAGATGGCGCGGCGGCCGGACCACCCACGAGCTGTCCCGCAGATAGCGCTTCAGCTCGCCGTGCACGGTGGGCACGGCATAGGCAGCAAAGTCGGCGCCGTGGTCCGGATCGAAGCCACGGACCGCCTTGAGCAGTCCCAGCCGGGCCACTTGCTGCAGATCATCGAGCTCCCGGCCCGGACCCGAGTAGTTGCGGGCAATTCTCTCGGCGATGCCCAGGTGCCCCAGCAGCAGCTCCTCTTCCAATGCCGCACGCAAGGACCCCTTGGCGCACCTCGCCCTGCGGAACAAAACCTGCAAGGCTTCCTCGTCGCAATGCATCGTCGGACCACTCTCACTCAGGGAAGTGCGGGATCAGAACCACGTCCCCCCAAGAAATCATAAGCATACTGATTATGCAACAGGTTGGGGTGGGAAAAATGCTCAAAAGCCTTTTCTTCTCCGCGGAGAAGAAGGTATAAGCCGCAGAAGCAGGCAGACGGCGGGCCAAGCAGGCCGACGGCGGGCCGAATTTTTCGGTGCCGAGCGGCTGGCTGGACTACTACGCCTCCGCGGCCCCGGAGGCCGGTGCGGGCTGGGGGAAGTGCCGGGTCAGGACCAGGGAGTCTCCGGCCGGTCCTGCGGGGCGCCGTCAACCACCAGGTCCACGCGCTCGTTAAAGAAGCAGAACAGGTCCCGGATCTTGGGGTTTTCCGGGATTGGATCCGGATAGCTCCACATCACGTCGCGGACCAGGTTCTGGCCGAGCCGGACGGACCAGTACCGGGCCATGCCCTTGTAGGGGCAGCTGGTGACGGTGTCGCTGGCCTCCAGCAGGTCCGTCCGTACGTCTTCGGCCGGCAAGTAGTAGCGGACGGGCAGGTACGTTTCGAAGAGCAGCAGCGGCCGGATGCTGTCGGCCACCTTCTGGCCCTCCAGATAAATCTGGACGCGGCGGGAGCTGCGCAGCGTATCCACCCGTTTGTAGGGATCGCGTGCATGCACCAGCGCCCGTTCGTCTTCCTCGTACCATTCCAGCTGCCGCCAGGAGAAGGTCACGTGTCCGGCCAGATCGGCCAGCTCTCCGGTGGGGTTGGGGTGCTCCCAGGCGCCGGCTTCCGCCCGCTTGCTGCCGAGGGCCACATCCCAGATCTGCTGTCCGGCCGACCCGGCGCGCGGATTGGCGAGCGCTCCCGCTGCCACGTCCTCCCGCGGCAGGTAGTACGTGGGCAGTTCGCCTCGTCCGTACTGGACCAGCAGCCTGGCCCGGGCGCTGTCCGCCACCAAACCTCCGCCCAGCCGGACCCGGATCCGGCGACCGGTGGGCTCCGTAAACGGCTTCTCGAATTCCATGGGGCACACGCTACTCTCCTCGGGCCTTGGCGGGCAGGGTGCCAGAATGGGAATTCACCCCAGTAACAGGAGGCTTGAGTGAGCACCGACGAACGTCGCGCCAATATCTACATCGACAAGCAGAACCCCGCGGCGTACCGCGCCCTCAACGGCCTGGCCCTCAAGGTCGGCGAGGCCGCCGATGCGGCCGGCCTGGACCGGAAGCTGGTCGAGCTGCTCAACCTGCGTATCTCGCAAATCAACGGCTGCTCCTACTGCCTGAACATGCATACCCGGCTTGCGCTGGGCGAGGGAGAAACGGCGCAGCGGCTGTCCGTCCTCCCCTCATGGCGGGACACCGAAGTGTTCACTGACAAGGAACGCGCGGCGCTGGCCCTTGCCGAGGCCTTGACCGAACTGCCGGCCCACCACAGCCAGGAGCGGGAGTACGCTGCCGCCCGTGAACAGCTCACGGACGAGGAGTTTTCCGCGGTCAGCTGGATCACGGTCGCGATGAACGCGTTCAACCGGGTCTCCATCGTCAGCAAGCACCGCGTCCGCCCCAACAAATAACGGACGACGGCGGGGGCGCACCTACCGAAGGTGTCGCACCCCGCCGTCGTGGTGCCTTGGGGTAACGGGGCGCACGGGGGCGGGGTGAGCACCCCGTCCTCGGCCGCGGCGCCGGTGCGCTCGGCCGTGGGGGTTTAGCTCCGGCTACCAGGCGGCTCGCCAGTACTGGTCCGCACGAGGGTTCCCGTCGCGGGCGACGCCGAGGACCTTCGCCGCGTTCGCCGGCCAGTGCGCGTCCTTCAGCGCAGCGCGGCCAACGCTTACCCCGTCGGCCTGCCCGGTGACCACCACATGTTCCGCCTGTGCCGGGTCGGTCAGCAGCCCGACGGCGGTGACGAACGAATCCGTGCCATCCAGCGCCTCGCGCACTGCAGCAGCGAGCGGCACTTGGAAGCCCGGACCGGAGGGGCCGTGATACGCCCCGATGCCTGCGCTGGAGAGGTCGAACGCGGTGACGCCGAGTTCCCTCGCCTCGCGGACAAAGCGGACCGTGTCGGCCAGCCGCCACCCGCCCTCGACCCAGTCGTCTCCGGAGAGGCGGATCGCCAGCGGCTTGTGGTCCGGCCAGACAGCCCGCACCGCCTTGATGACCTCGCGCGCGTACCGTGTGCGGTTTTCGTAGCTGCCCCCGTAGGCGTCTTCACGGTGGTTTGTCAGCGGGGAGAGGAACTGGTGGATGAGGTAGCCGTGGGCGCCATGGATCTGGACAACGTCGAACCCGGCCTCGTCCGCTCGGCGGGCTGCGTCCGCCCAAGCCTGGACGGACGCCTGGATCTCAGGGATGTCCAGGGCGTGCGGCCGCTCCAACCCGAAGATGTCGGTCGTTGAGGGGCCCACCGTCTCCCAGCCGCCGTCGCCCATCGGGATGGAGCCCTCGGCCTGCGCGGGCAACCAAGGGTAGGTGGAGGCCTTGGCGCCGGCGTGTGCCAGCTGGATACCGATCGCCGCCCCCTGCGCGCGGGCGAAGTCCACGACCGGCTTCCAGGCGTCGCGCTGCGCGTCGTTCCACAGTCCGGCGTCCCGGTCGGAGATCCGGCCCTCGGGCACCACGGCGGTTGCCTCGGCGACGACCAGCCCGAAGCCGCCGGCGGCCCGGGCTCCGAGGTGCACCAGGTGCCAGTCGGTGGGCACCCCATCGCGTGCGCTCACCGAGTACTGGCACATCGGTGCCAGTACCGTGCGGTTGCGCAACTGCAGTCCGGTGCCGTCGGGGGTGGTCAGGGTAGCGGGTTCGAAGAGCTTACTCACGATGAGCCCCAACCGTGCCGCCGCAGCAGCTATTCCCGCACGGGCCCCGGGACAGCAACCCGTCCGTCAGACCTGTCCCGGAACCTGCGCGAGGGCATCGATCTCCACGAGCACGCCGGGCCGGGCGGAGCCCACCTGCAGGACGGTGATCGCCGTCGGCACCTGCCCCCAGACCTCGGCGGCGGCCGCGAACCCCTCGTTCGGGTCCTGTCCGGCCGCCAGATAAATATTCAGTTTGGCGACGTCCTGCTGTGTTGCGCCGGCATCCTTGAGGACTGCGAGCACGTTGCGCATTGCCTGCCTGGTCTGGCCGGCGAGGTCGTCGCTGACCATTTCGCCGTCGGCATTGACTCCGTTCTGGCCGCCCACAACCAGCAGTCGCCCGGGTCCGTCGACGAGCACGCCTTGGGAAAAAGCCGGGCTGCGGAACATGCCGTCCGGGTTGATGTGCTTCAGGCTCATGGCGTTCCTCCGTAGCTGCTCCGCGTTGAGGTTCATCACGCTAGGCGGTTACGGCGTCGGGCACCAGACCTGCCGCCGTCGGAGCGCACCCCTGCGCCGTGTTGAACCGGACTGTTGAAACCGGCCGGGATTAACACGCATCGTGTTGAACACCACATGAACGCTTTGTGCCGGATATGAAAACATAGGGCATGCGTCCGATGCAGCATTCCAGCAAACTCCAGAACGTTCGATACGAGCTCCGCGGCCCGATTTTGCACGCGGCCAAGAAGATGGAAGCCGAGGGCCACCGCATCCTGCGGATGAACCTCGGGGACCCAGCGCCGTTCGGGCTGGAAGCGCCGGAATCGATTGTGGTGGACATGATCCACCACCTGCGCGGGGCGCAGGGCTACAGCGATTCCAAGGGCATCTTTTCCGCCCGCACGGCGATCTCGCAGTATTACCAGACCAAAGGCCTGATGCAGATCGGCGTGGAGGACATCTTCATCGGCAACGGGGTCTCCGAACTCATCTCCATGACGCTGCAGGCGTTCCTGGAGAACGGCGACGAAGTGCTGATCCCCGCACCCGACTACCCGCTGTGGACCGCGTCCGTGACCCTCTCCGGCGGCAAGGCCGTCCACTACCTGTGCAACGAAGACAACCACTGGTGGCCGGACATGGCGGACGTCGAAGCCAAAATCACCGGCCGGACCCGCGCGATCGTGCTGATCAACCCCAACAATCCCACCGGCGCCGTCTACCCGCGGCACGTACTGGAGCAGTTCGCGGCGCTGGCACGCAAGCACGATCTGGTGCTGTTCTCGGACGAGATCTACGAAAAGATCACCTACGAGGACGCCGTCCACATCCATACCGCTTCCGTGGCCCCGGACCTGCCCGTGCTCACCTTCAGCGGGCTGTCCAAGGCCTACCGGATGCCCGGCTACCGGGCCGGCTGGGTGGCCATCAGCGGCCCCCGCGCCGAGACCGCCGCGTACCGGGAATCGCTGGAGCTGCTGGCCTCGCTGCGGCTGTGCTCCAACGTGCCGGCGCAGCACGCCATCCAGACCTCATTGGGCGGCTACCAGTCCATCGGCGATCTGGTGAAGCCCGGTGGTCGGCTGCGCGAACAGCGCGATCTGGCCTGCCGGCTGCTCAACCAGATTCCCGGTGTCAGCTGCGTCCCTGCCGCCGGGGCCATGTATCTGTTCCCCAAGCTCGATCCCGCTGTCTACCCCTTCGAGGACGACGAAAAGTTCGTGCTGGACCTGCTCGAGGAGGAGAAGATCCTGGTCTCGCATGGCACGGCCTTCCATTGGCCCACGCCGGACCATTTCCGCTTCGTGATCCTGCCTTCGGTGGAGGACATTGAAGAAGCGGTGCGCCGGATTTCCTCCTTCCTGGCCATCTACCGGAAGAAGACGGCCGACGCCGCAGCCGCCACCGCTGTGTGATCGCACCGGCCGTGACGCAGCGTCCGGATAGAACGGCAGCGCCCTGTTAGGCTGCTGACGTTCCGGCTGCCTGTCGTAGGCGGCCTCGGCGCTGACATCGGGGGACCATGCGGATCCAGCTATCGGCCGCTTTAGCGGTGCTGGCCGCGTTGCTGCTCTCCGGGTGTTCGGGGCCCGCGGCATCCGACGCACGTGCTGCACCTGTTGGAACGGAAAGCCCGACGGCGGTGCCGGCCGCCGGCAGCGGATCGTCCGGTTCTGCGAGTAGCGTTGCCCCGGTGTCCGGCCGCTTCGCCGCTCCCCTGCCCTCCGGTTCCTCCACCGGGTCCTCCATTGAGCCGGAGGTTGCCCTCAGCGAAGAGGAATCAGCGGCCAATACCGCCTACATAGACAGCTTCCTGGCCGAGCAGTGGAAGGCAGGGGCCAAACCTTCGACTGTGAGCGCTGCCCTTCCCGGCGATTGCGTGTTCTTCGACTGGGAATACTCCTCCGGCCCCACGCAGACTGCCCTCTTCCCCGTGCCCTGCGATGAGCCACACGAAGGTGAGGTCTTCGGCGTCGTCACCCATGGGAACCAGCCATATCCGGGAGAGCACTCGCTCAGCCGAGAGTCCAACCGCTTGTGTGCAGATTTTCTGGAACAGCACATCGAGAAGTTGGCTCGCGGTCATAGCTTCCGGCCATTCTCCCCCACCGAAGCGGATTGGAAAGCCGGCGAACGCAGTTCAGTCTGTTTGTATAGCCCGCCCGGGCCCTTGTCGGAGCGAAGCCACTTCACGAATTAGCGCCCCGGCCGCAGCACGGCGTCCTGTGTGAATTCGTCGTAAACATCGGGCGGGTCCCCTTGTGGCCGCCACACACCGCCCGCATTGTCGAGGTAGATGCATCGGCGTTGACCCGACTTGAGGAGCACAACATGCCTGATAACCCGCTCGAAAACTGGGACTTGGTTCCCGGCACCCTGGTGGAAGTCCACAAGGACGGGATGATGCTGCGGACCGGACGGATTGATGCGGTAACCCTCGATGCGGACATCGTCTGGCTCGCCAATAACGGTTCACACCCGCGCAGCCTGTTCGAAAAGTCCGAGGGGTACCAGCTCTGCCTGGCTAGGGACAGGAACTGACCGCGGGCGGAGGCTTGCCCCTATCCCTACATCCATGCCGACGCTAGCGTGTCCGACATGGACATGAAACTCGAACTCGTTGCCGTGCCGGTCACCGACGTCGACCGCGCCAAGAAGTTCTACGTGGAACAGGTGGGCTTCAACGCCGACCACGATTACCAGGTGAATCCGGAGTTGAGGTTCGTGCAGCTCACGCCTCCCGGATCAGCCTGTTCCATTGTCATTGGCGATGGCATCACCCAGATGGCACCCGGCTCGCAGCAAGGCCTGCAGATGGTAGTCGCCGACGCACGGGCAGCACGGGAGGAACTCCTCGGCCGCGGTGTCGAAGCCAGTGACGTGGACGAACAGCCCTGGGGACACTTCGTGTATTTCAGCGACCCGGACGGCAACACCTGGTCGCTGCAGCAGCTGCCGCCCCGGGGCACTCCCTGATCTGGGCACTACAAAAGCCTGGCCTCCGGTTCACCAAGCAGGTTTCCTCCGCCGGCCCGGTGAGTAAAGTCCGCCCGGAACAACGTCCGGGGAGCCAAACTTTTTTGCCCGCATCGGAATAAACCCGATTGGAGGCCCGTTCCCTTAACCGAAACTGCGAATGGACTATTGAGGGATCAGCATGCTTGGAGCAGGAGATCAGCGGAGAAGTTCTTTCCCGCGCCCTGCCGCTTTGCTCCCCCGCCCCCATTGTTAGCGCCTTTCTGCAGCCGGTATGAACCGGCCTTTTTGCCTAACCAGCAGTCCCCGAACGTTGCCGCGGCAGGCCGGCCTCACCGCTGATCCGGCCTACTAGGGCACGCCTTTACCGCCCGCTACACAGGAGGTCATGCATGACACTATCCACAACAAGTCAGTCCCCGCAGGTCAATTCCACCCCCACAAGGATCCGCAACCTCGGGCATCTGCGCCGCGGCGATTCGGTCGAGGCCCGCATGGACAACGCCGTCCAGTACCGGGGCCGCGTCGACCGCACCGCGCCGGGTGTCGGCTTGGTCTGGATCCGCGACGACGCCGACGGCTCTCGGCGCGCCATCAGCACCCAGGATTGCACGGTCTGGCGTTTGCCCAGCCAGCAGGCGTAAAGAGCGGCACCACCACCCCCACAGGCGGACGACGCCGGCACCCACTGCTGTGCCGGTTCGTCCGTTACTGCGTTAAGGCGCCATGACGGTTCCAGTCGGACCTTGTCCAACAGCCGGTCGCGGAGTTGAATAGACCGGGAACCGCCGGACGGGAGAGGTCCGGACACCGCAACCGGAGAGCCTCATGGCCGTCTCGTTCAACCACACCATTGTGTATGCCGCGGATAAGAAAGCGTCGGCTGAATTCTTCGCCGAGATCTTTGGACTCAGTCCGCCGCAGCCGATGTTCGGATACTTCATGACGGTCACCCTGGAGGGCGGCGTGGCGCTGGACTACGCCGACTCGGACGGGAGCGTCCAACCCCAGCACTATGCCTTCCTGGTCAGCGAAGACGAGTTCGACGGAGTCTTCGCGCGCATCCAGTCGGCTGGAATCGACTACTGGGCCGACCCAGCGAGGAGTCGGCCTGGGCAGATCAACCACAACGACGGCGGCCGCGGCGTCTACTTCACCGACCCGTCCGGCCATTTTCTGGAGGCAATCACCCGCCCCTATGGTTCCGGCACCACTGGTTTCGGCACCGCTGGTTTCGGCACCCCCTGAGGCGAGCCGCCGTCGTCGTACGCTGGACGCAGATCCGCGAGGAGGGACGCTTGGACGCACAGCACGGGATCAGCGGGAACGTGCGCCTCAGCGCGACCGTGAGCGGTCGGGTCCAGGGCGTGGGCTTCCGCTACTGGACTCGAGACCAGGCCGAGCAGCTGGGGCTGGTCGGATCGGCGGTGAACCAGCCCGACGGAACCGTCGGCGTGGTGGCCGAGGGCCCGCAGGATGCAGTCGAGCAGCTGGTGTCGGCACTCGAATCCGGCAACGCGCCGGGCCGGGTCAGGCGCGTTGAGAAAACCTACGCGGCCGCGACGGGCGGGCTCAACGGCTTCGACGTGGGCTGAGGCTCCGGCCCCTTGGGTACGATCGGGTCATGAATAACCCAGTAGCCGCCGTCCGGACTGCCTTGGTGGAACGTGGTGTTGCGGATACCGTCACGGTGTTCGACGACGAGGTTCCCACCGCGGCCGAAGCGGCCAGGGTGCTGGACTGCGACGTGGCGGCCATCGCCAACAGCCTGGTGTTCGATTCCGGCGGCAGCCCGCTGCTGATCCTGGCCAGCGGAGCAGCACGGGTGGACACGAAGCTGGTAGCGGCCGAGCTGGGACTGGACCGCATCCGGCGGGCCGATGCGGACTTCGTCCTGACGCACACCGGCCAAGCCATCGGCGGGGTGGCACCGGTGGGACACCCCGCGACGATCCGCACGGTGCTGGACCGGTCCCTGGCCGGCCATCCCGTGCTGTGGGCCGGCGCCGGTGATCATCGGGCGATGTTCTCGATCGGCTTCGACGACCTGCGCCGGATCACTTCAGCCGTGGTGATGGACGTCAGGGCTGACTGACGCCGGCTTCCCAACGCCAGCAGCCCGGTGTGACGTTTAAATCGGCCAGCCCCGCGGGGTGTTCACGCGGGGCTGGCTCTTGGGGGATTCGCCGGCCCGGTAATGATGGGGGTCCGTAACCGGCTAACGCTGAAAGTATGCCACTCGTCGCGCACAAACTACAGCATTGTGATTTATGTTACGTATCCGCGTAACAGTCCGGTTTCCCAGTCGGACGGGACACGGACTGGTCACCGGAAGATCAAGGAAACGCCGGCGGAATCAGCGCTCCGTAACGGTTTCAGCGTCATCTCGAATCCGCCCGGTCCGGCGCCTAAAAACGCTTCTATCCTGAGGGCATCGCTCCCCCGATGAAAGGCGTGCGCCATGAGGAAGCTCCCCACATGGCTTTCCGTGATCCTGCTGGTCCTGGGCCTGGGATTGGTGGCACCGGGCCCCGCGGCCGCCGCTCCCTACTGCGGGATTTCCTGGGGATCGGGGGCAAAATCCGCGCCCGGGAGCACCACCGCCCCGATCACGAATGTCCGCACTGGACGGCACACCTGCTACGACCGCATGGTCATCAGCATCCGCGGTGATGTTGCCGGCTACTCCGTTCGTTACGGAACGGTGCGGGCGCAGGGCTCCGGCCGCGTGATCCCGCTGCGCGGCGGCGCCGACCTGGCCGTGGTCGTTAGGGCGCCGGCCTACAATTCGAGCGGCCGCGCCACCTACCGTCCCGCCAACCCGAAGGAACTGGCCAACGTCCGTGGCTACACCACGTTCCGCCAGCTCGCCTGGGGCGGAAGCTTCGAAGGCTACACCACCATCGGCCTGGGCGTGCGCGCCCGGCTGCCGTTCAGGGTTTTTAGCCTGGATGGCCCGGGCAACATGTCCCGGCTGGTGGTCGATGTGGCTCACCGCTGGTAGGCGGTACCGCAGGCGGTGGGTTAGCCGGCAGCGGCTTCCAGGAAGGCCTCGGCCAGCGGGCCGGCCGTCTCGGCGCCGAGCTTGCCGTCCTCCACGAACACCGCAATGGCAAGGTCGCCATGGCCGGCGATCACCCAGGAGTGGGTCTGCGGCGGGTCCTCGGAGCCGTATTCGGCGGTTCCGGTCTTGCCGATCGCGGGCTTGCCGGGCAGGTCCGCCAGATTGGCCAAGTAGCCGTCCACCACGGCCGAGCGCATCATGGTGCGCAGCTGCTCGGCCTCCTTTTCGGTCAGCTTCGGCACGTCCGGAAGCTTGGCTTGGGGATCGTGTCCGTCCACCAAGGTAGGCACCACGGATTCGCCTTTCACCACGGCCGCCATCAGGGTGGCGAGCGACAGCGGCGACGTTTGCATGCGGGACTGGCCGATCATCGAGGCGGCGTGAGCGGTGCCCTCGGAGTCTTCGCGCGGCACAGTGCCCAGGAAGGCCTCGATCCCGGGGTTGGCCGTCATGCCGACGCCCAGGGCACCGGCGGCATCCGCGAGCTGGTCCTGCGAGAGCTCCTCGTGTTCGGAGATGAACGCCGTATTGCAGGAGTGGGCGATGGCCTCGGTCAAAGTGATCTTGCCGGTGAAGGCCGCGGGGTAGCTGTCCGCGTTCTCGAAGGTGCGGCCGTCCACCACCAGGTCCGGGTCGCAGGTGACGGTGGAATCCGGAGTCATGCCGTTGCGCAGCAGGCCCAGAGCCGTGGCGATCTTGAAGGTGGAACCGGGCGCGTACTGACCCAGGAACGCGGTGTTGTAGCCTTCGCTGTCCGGCCCGTTGGCGGCCGCCAGGACTGCACCCGTGGACGGCCTCAACGCGACGATCGAACTCGGCGACTTGGTGTCGGCCAGAATGTCCTCGGCGGCGGACTGCAGGTCAGGCACCAGCGTGGTCTTCAGGTTCGTGCCGTCGGCCGGGTCCTGGTGAAACAGCTGGCGGGTCGGCGCTTCGGCGCCTTCTTCGGCCGGCTGCGCGACGGCGGAGACCGTAGTTCCCGGGGTGCCGGAGAGCTCCTTGTTGAACGCCGCCTGCAGACCGGACGAGCCGACCGTCTCGCCCGCCACCACCTTGCCTTCGGACTTCTCGATGTCCTCTGCCGTGGCCTCCCGGACAGAGCCCAGCACCGGCCCGGCGAAGGTGCGGCTGGGCGCCAGCGGGATCTGGTCGTCCACGGCCAGGGACCCGTCGATGTCCTCCAGCTTCCCCTGGTCCAGTTCCTTGAAGGCGCCCTCGCGAAGGGTAATCGCGTCAACGAAGGCCTCCGGCCCGTAGGCGGCAACCTTTTTCGCGTAGCCTGCGGCGTCAATCTCGACCAGCGCTGCCAGCTCGCGGGCGGAGTCCTCTGCGGTTGATTCGTCCAGCCCGGTCTTGTCGATCCCGACAATCTTGACCGGGCGGTTCTTGACGATCGCTTCGCCGTCGGCGTCGAGGATCTGGCCGCGCTGTGGCTCTTTGGTGGCCAGCACCAGCCGCTCGCCCTCCGCCAGCGAGGGTTCGAGGACCTGCGGTGTCCACCGCACCTGCCAGCGGTCGTCCGCATAATGCAGGTCCGCCGTCGTGGTGTAGCTCCAGCCCTGCTCCGAGTCCGGCACCGGCCAGTCATAGGAAAGGGTGGCCCGGAACAGGTTGGATTCGACTTCTTCGACGCCGGTCACGGTGACGTCGGGCTGCCACGCGTCCATATCCTTGGTCAGCGCGGCTAACTGCTCCTGCACCTGGGCACCGGTGGCATCGGCGAAGGCCACCGCCGAGACGTCTTTGGCGGCCAGCCCTTCGGCCAGCGCCTGGGCGGTTGGGTCCGGCGATTCCCGCTCGGGTGCACAAGCAGCTATCGCCACCGTCAGCAGCAGGGCCATGATGAGTGCAAGTGCGCGCCGAAGCATTCTTCTCCTGGATCCGAGAGTGTCCTGTTCGAACTTATTATCGCCCCGGGGCGATGTCGAGCCGGACCGCGCCCGGCGAATGCTGCTTGAATGGGTTTCGTCGGGTTGCAAGGCCACGGCCGGCCGGACAGGACCCAGGTAAAGGACATCATGACCGAATTCGCCCCCTCAGGCTCCCGCCGTGCCGCGGTGGTCTGGAATCCATCGAAGAAGTTCAGCTTTGATCTAGTGGCGCTGGTCGAAGGCGCGTGCGCCGAAACCGGCTGGCAGCCGCCGCTGTGGCTGGAAACCACGCTGGAGGACCCCGGTGCCGGACAGACGCAGCAGGCGATGGAAGCCGGAGTCGACCTTGTCATCGCGGCCGGCGGCGACGGCACCGTGCGGCGCGTGGCCGGGCGGCTGGCCGGAACGGACACGCCGCTGGGCGTGATCCCGCTGGGCACCGGCAACCTGCTGGCACGCAATCTGGACCTGCCGGTGGACGACCCGGAGACCGCGGTGCGCATCGCGTTGGCCGGCCGCGACCGGCCTATCGACGCGGTGCTGGCCAAGGTGGACGACTCGGGCAGCGGCGCGGTGTTCCTGGTCATGGCCGGACTCGGCTTTGACGCCGCCGTCATTGGCGGCACGGACGACGGGCTCAAGGACCGAATCGGTTGGCTCGCCTACGTGGAAGCCGGTTTGCGCAATCTCCCGGGCAAGCCGGTCCGTGCCACGCTGTCCATCGACGGCGGCAAACCCATCACCCTGCGGATGCGCAGCGTGATGGGCGGTAACTGCGGCAAGATCCAGGGCGGATTCGAGATGTTCCCCGGTGCGCAGATCGATGACGGGCTATTGGACATCATGACCATTTCCCCGCGCGGCCGGCTCGGCTGGCTCGGCGTGCTGGCCGGGCTGGCCAAGCGCGGCCGGAGCGTGGACCCGTCGGTGGACTACTACCAGGGCAAGGAAGTGGAGATCACCGCCGGCCGGCCACAGGAGATGCAGCTGGACGGGGACCATATTGGCCTGGGTTCCCGGCTCTCCATGCGCGTGGATCCGGGCGCACTGCGGGTCCGGGTAGCGGCGGACTGACCAAGGACGACGGCGGTGCGTGCCGCCGGGCGACGGTGCGGCTGCGTGCCGCCGCGTCCCGGGCGGCGTGCGGCTGCTCACAGTATCGACACAGTTCGGAACATATCTTGAGGTCGCGGTTGTTGTACGTGCTAGCGTTCAGCGTCCGCCGGCCACCCCACCGGCAGGCTTACCGTCCTAGACCACAAGGAATTTCCACCATGATTCGTCGTCGTTTGTCCGTACTCGGTGCCGCCGCAGCTGCCGCCCTGGTGCTGGCCGGCTGCAGCACCTCCTCGCCGTCGGAGTCGCAGCCGTCGACCTCCGCCGCAGCCAGCTCGCTTCAGGAGATCCAGGACGCCGGCGTGATCACCGTGGGGACCGAGGGCACCTACCGCCCGTTCAGCTTCCACGAGGGCGGCCAAGGCGACCTGACCGGTTACGACGTCGAGATCGTCAAGGCCGTAGCGGATAAGCTCGGCGTGGACGTGAAGTTCGAAGAGACCCAGTGGGACGCCATCTTCGCCGGCTTGGATGCCGGCCGGTTCGATGTGATCGCCAACCAGGTCTCCATCAACGAAGAGCGCCAGGCCAAGTACGACTTCTCCGACCCCTACACGGTGAGCACCGGCGTCGTCGTCGTGAAGAGCGATAACAGCGATATTTCCTCGCTGGCCGACCTCAACGGCAAGACCAGCGCCCAGTCGCTCACCAGCAACTGGTATGAGCTCGCCAAGCAGGCCGGCGCCAAGGTCCAGGCCGTCGAGGGCTGGGCGCAGGCCGTTTCGCTGCTGGAGCAGGGCCGCGTGGACGCCACCGTCAACGACAAGCTCACGTACCTGGATTACCAGGCCAGCCATGACAACCAGAACATCAAGGTGGCCGCGGAAACCGATGAAGAGTCGCAGAGCGCCTTCACCTTCCGGAAGGGCAGCGAGGATCTGGTGGAGGCCTTTGACAAGGCGCTCGGGGAGCTGCGCGACGACGGTACGCTGGCCAAAATCTCCGAGAAGTACTTCGGCGCAGACGTCACCAAGTAAACGGACCAAGTAAACGGGCAGGGGCAAGACGCTAACGTAGCCGTATGAACATCGACTGGGAGCTGCTGCGCAGTTCGTTCTGGCCTATCGTCCAGGGCGGGCTGACCGGCACCATCCCGCTGTCGCTGGCCAGTTTCGCCATCGGCTTGGTCCTGGCGCTCCTCCTCGCGTTGATGCGGATCAGCGGCAACCGGATCTTGGCCGGTGCCGCCCGGGCCTACATCTCGGTCATCCGCGGCACTCCCCTGCTGGTCCAGCTGTTCGTGATCTTCTACGGCCTGCCGAGCATCGGCGTGGTGCTCGAACCGTGGCCCAGCGCGATCATCGCGTTCTCGATGAATGTGGGCGGCTACGCGGCAGAGGTGATCAGGGCGGCGATCCTGTCCGTGCCGAAGGGCCAGTGGGAAGCCGGACACACCATCGGCATGGCCCGCACCACCACGCTCCGGCGCATCGTCCTGCCGCAGGCGGCCCGGGTCTCCGTGCCGCCGCTGTCCAACACCTTCATTTCGCTGGTCAAGGACACGTCCCTCGCCTCGCTGATTCTGGTCACCGAAGCGTTCCGGGTGGCCCAGGAAATCGCAGCCTTCAGCCAGGAGTTCCTGCTGCTGTACATGGAGGCCGCGGTGGTCTACTGGGTGTTCTGCCTGGTCCTGTCCGCCGGGCAGACTCGACTTGAGAAGAGGCTGGACCGCTATGTCGCCCATTGAAGTTCCGCCCACGGCGTCGGCCTCCGGCGCCCCAGCCGATCCTGTGCTCTCCGTCGAGGGTCTGCGTAAGTCCTTCGGCGGCAACCAGGTGCTGACGTCCATCGACCTGTCGGTGCAGACCGGAGGCGTGCTGGCGCTGATCGGCCCCTCCGGCTCCGGCAAGACCACCGTGCTGCGGTGCCTGAACGGCTTGGAGATTCCCGACGGCGGACGGGTCGGCTTCGCAGGCGGACCCGCCGTGGACTTCGGCTCGCCCGTGGGCCGCAAGCAGATCTCCGAGCTGCGGGACCGCAGCGCCATGGTGTTCCAGCACTACAACCTGTTTCCGCACATGACCGTCCTGCAGAACATCATCGAGGGTCCGGTCCAGGTCCAGAAGCGGCCCCGGGCCGAAGCTGTACGTGAGGCCATGTCGCTGTTGGAACGCGTGGGGCTGACCGGCAAGGAAGACCAGTACCCGCACCAGCTCTCCGGCGGACAGCAGCAGCGGGTCGGCATTGTCCGGGCGCTGGCGCTTAAACCCTCGCTGCTGCTCTTCGACGAGCCGACCTCGGCGCTGGACCCCGAACTGGTGGGCGATGTGTTGCACGTGATCAAGGAACTGGCCGACGAAGGCTGGACCATGGCGCTGGTGACGCACGAGCTGGCGTTCGCCCGGGAAGTGGCCAGCGAAGTGGTGTTCATGGACGGCGGCGTGGTGGTGGAACGCGGCCACCCCGATCAGGTGCTGCGCGAGCCGCAGGAAGAGCGCACCCGGCAGTTCGTCCACCGGCTGCTGAACCCTTTTTAGGGGCGAACCCCACACCCTGGGTGCGGGCCGGCAGGTCCGCTGTTCAGCAGACGTCCTTCTCGACGCCGAAAAGGGCGCCTGCCGAATATTCGATGGCTGCCGCTACCGGCCGGGCTGCGAGGGCCCGCGCATCGGCATCGGTGGGATTTCCGTGGTTGGGATTCCCGTGGGTGGGATTCCCGGCCCGGGTGAATGAGGGCGTCCGTGACCATGAACCGGAGCCGCCGGCAGCGGCGCCGGGTGTGGTGCGGCCGCGATCCCCAGCTGCAACGTCCGGAACCAGCCGTCGTACCGCTGGTCGGCACGCTTCACGGCGCGCGAAATCCCTACCGTCAGCAGCACAAAGCCGGCGATCGAAACCATCGCGAACAGCACCGCAAAGCCGGTGTAGACGTCCGCGTTCGAGCTGTAGAACACGCTGGTGGCCTCCCGGAAGGACTCGCGGACTGCCGAGGCCCACATCCATCCGCTCATCGCACCTCCAGCAACAAAGAGGACAATGCCCCATACGGTCAGGCCGGCAGCTGGCGGGAAGTAGCGGTAGCTCATGCTTCCCACTATCGGCAACCCGCCCCGGTTACGTCGGTCCCCACTACGTATTCTTGACCACACTCCTCAGCCGCCGATCCCGCCAAATCCGCGCCAGAGCTGCTGAATCGCGAAAGAAGTTACACGGCACGCCGCTTGAAAATTCATCTGATGTCCATTGGAATGGCAGAATGTAAACCTCCATGCACCGTTCCGCATGGCACCACGTTCCGGCCGGAAGCTACCCATCCCGCACTTTCTCCTCTGCGGCGGCCTCCGGTCACGAAAGGCAGAACCATGGCCACGACTTTGGCTACCAAGTCTTTGACGGCACAGACGGCCTCCGAGGCCCACGACCTCCTCAATGCTGCGGTGGAAGAATTGCAATCAATCGCAGCCATCGACGGCGATTGCGGCATTCTGGTCACCCGCACCGGACCCGGGCAGTTCACTGTGGAACTGAGCGACGACGTGCCCTACGGCATCACCCAGGAATCCGACCTCGACTAGGACCCGCCACGCCGGCTGGGCCCACCAGCACGGGCCGCCGCGGGCCTTGACTCCCGAATCTAGGCTGCTAACCCGTCGGCAAGCAGGACCACCTTGCCGAAGCTTTCCCTCGCCTCCAGCGCACGGTGCGCCTCGGCTGCCTGCGACAGCGGGAAGCCGGTGTCCGTCAGCGGGGTCCGTGTGCCGTCCGCCGCGCGTTCCAGCGCTTCCGCCTCCAGCGAGCGCAGCCCTCCTACGCGCGCTGTGAGGGCCGGCCCCAACACCGTGACCGCCGTCTTCCCCTCGTGCCGGTACGTGTTTTCCTCACCCGACGACCAGCCGAACACCAGTTGGGTTCCGCCATCGGCCAGCAGCTCAAAGGCGATCCGCCCCACCTCTCCGCCCACGCCGTCGTACACCACGGTGGGGCGGCCGAGTTTCCGCAGTTGCTGCTGCCAGCCCCGGACACGGTAATCAATAACGACGCCGGCGCCCGCCTTCAGCGCATGGGCCGCCTTCGCCGGCCCGCCGGCAAGTCCGATCACGGTGGCCCCGGCGTTCCGCGCCGCTTGAACCAACAGGATGCCCAGCCCGCCGGCGGCCGACGGAATCAGTACAGTGTCCTCGGCGCTCAGCGTGAGCTGGTCGAGAATGCCGGCGGCGGTCCGGCCGGTGCCGATCGCAGCGACCGCGGCGTCAAAGCCCAGGCCCGCGGTCAGCTCATGCAGGGAGTCCACTGCCGCCAGCGCCTGGTCAGCGTAGCCGCCGCTGGCCATGCCCAGATGAACGGCCACCCGCTTGCCCAGCCACTGCGCGTCCACCCCTGGCCCCACCCGGTCCACCACACCGGCCACTTCCCGGCCCGGGACCATCGGCAGCTCCGGCCGGGGCATCGCACCGAAGTTGGTGCCGCTGCGGATGCTGGTATCGAGCAAGTGCACACCGCTGGCGCTGACGGCAATGCGCACCTCACCGGCATGGGGAGCAAGATCCGGAAGCTCCTCGTAGACCAAAACCTCGGGGCCGCCGAATTCGCGCTGGACTATTGCGTGCATAGTTTCTCCTTGGGTCTGCAGTCCGCAACTACGGGATTTCCCCAGTGGACAACCTCAACTAGGCTTCAGGTCAAGAGGATGGAGGGCGACCATCACCATGCCCGCGGCAAACTTAAAGGAACTGACCCCCGGCGAGCTGTCCGAGCGCAGCGGGGCTGCCGTTTCCGCACTTCATTTTTATGAACGGGAAGGGCTGATCAGCAGCCGTCGCACGTCCGGAAACCAGCGGCGCTATCCGCGGCACATGCTGCGCCGAGTCGCGTTCATCCGGGTCTCGCAGCAGGTGGGCATTCCGCTGCGGGAGATCAAGGCGGCGCTGGACTCGCTGCCACAGGACAGGGCGCCCACCAAGGCCAACTGGGCGAGGCTGTCTGCGGGATGGCGGGATCATCTGGACGCGCGGATCGATGAACTGCAGCGGTTGCGCGACGATCTCACCGGCTGCATCGGCTGTGGCTGCCTCTCCTTACGAACCTGCACGCTCAACAATCCGGCCGACCGGCTGGGGCAAAACGGCCCGGGAGCGCGCCGGCTGTTGCCGAAGGGTCCGCTGGTTGGTCCTGCGGACGACCCCGAAGCCAGCACTATTGGCCAGCCCTTTGGTTGACCCGGGGGCCGGCCCTACCGCCTCCCGGACCGCCTGGCTGCAATAGCCATGCCGGCCAGCGCTCCGGCGCCGATCAGCAGCACCACAGACATTACGATCAGCGGCGGCATCATGTCCAGCCCCATGATGGACGGCATCACGGTCAGACTGACGGCGAAGAGGGCGACGACGGCGGCAGCGAGCCAGAGGGCAACGGCACGGGGGTTGGATCCTTCCACGCCCTCCACTGTATCGGCGTATCGCTCCATCACTCCGGCTTTGTGACGGCGGCCGGACCCCGCCGAATAATGCCCCGGGCTGTCCCGGTGGGATAATTTCGCCCATGGCTCCAGCAATCGCATACCAAGGTGAACCCGGCTCGAACTCGCATATGGCGTGCCTTGCGGTCCGGCCCGGCTGGGACGCGGTGCCGTGCGCCAGCTTTGAAGACGCCTTCGCCGCCGTCACAAGCGGGGAGGCCGAACTGGCCATGATCCCCATTGACAACTCGATCGCCGGCCGGGTGGCGGACATCCATGCCCTGCTGCCCAGGACCACGCTGCAGATCGTGGAGGAATTCTTCCTGCCCATCCGCTTCAGTCTGCTGGGCATTCCGGGGGCCACGGTGGAACAGGCCCGTGAAGTGCACAGCCACATCCATGCGTTGGGACAGTGCCGCAAGCTGATCCGCCGCTTGGGGCTGACGCCGGTCATCGCGGGTGATACCGCCGGCTCCGCCCGTGAGGTAGCCGAATGGAACGATCCGACCAAGGTCTCGCTCGCGCCCCCCATGGCCGCAGAACTTTATGGCTTGGAAGTCTTCGCCGAGAAAGTGGAAGACGATCCAACGAACACCACCCGGTTCGTGGTGCTGGCCGACCGTCGGCCCGTGCCCAGCCGCGAGGAGCTGCCCGGTCCCGCGGTGACCAGCTTTGTCTTCCGGGTGCGGAACGTTCCCTCGGCGCTCTACAAGGCACTCGGCGGCTTCGCGACCAACGGCATCAATATGACCCGGCTGGAGAGCTACATGGTCGGCGGCGAATTCGCGGCCACCATGTTCATGGTGGACGTCGAAGGCCATCCGGAGGACCAGTCAATGGTCCATGCCTTCGAGGAACTGGAATTTTTCACCACCGAAATCCGGATTCTGGGCGTCTATCCCGCGCATCCGTTCCGGCTGCACCGCGACGCGGAACAGCCGGTCGACGCCTAAGGCAGCGGAGCCCCGTGCCGATGCCTGGCACGCGGAGTTCTTGACGGAGTTCTTAACGAACTGTTACCCGCGTTTGACCGGGGCCACGTCCCGCTCTTACCTTGGAAATGAATCACGAGCGCCAACTTCACAGCCCTGGCTAGTTGGCCGGCAACCCTCTACCGTAGCGGGGTGCTCCAGGTGATGATTCGGCCCGCCGGGTTTGTCGGCAGGCAAGTACGCGTATCCTCCGGCAGCAGCGGATGCGCCTGAGTCCCAAGGATGGCCATGTCCCTGCACAACGACTTGACCCCGAACACCCTGCGCTCCGCCTTCGGGCGCT
The DNA here is from genome assembly GCF_022637435.1 of Arthrobacter sulfonylureivorans. NCBI lineage: Bacteria > Bacillati > Actinomycetota > Actinomycetes > Micrococcales > Micrococcaceae > Arthrobacter > Arthrobacter sulfonylureivorans. The sequence goes on along the minus strand of NZ_CP093326.1, from coordinate 658,396 downwards.
TTCCCTCCGGAATCGCAGCGCTCTGCGCCGTCATCGACGGCAAGCCGCAAGGCATCGTCGCCTCCTCCTTCACCGTGGGCGTTTCGCTGGAGCCGCCGCTGGTGATGTTCGCTGTCCAGAACACCTCCCGGACCTGGCCGCTGGTCCGGCACGCCGGCCGGATCGGTGTTTCGGTGCTGGGCACGGAGCACGACGGCGTCTGCCGCCAGATTGCTTCCAAGAACGGCGACCGCTTCGCCGGGCTGAGCCTGCACCGCACCGACCAGGACGCGCTATTCCTCAACGACGCAGCGTTGTGGCTGGATTGCTCAGTGCATCAGGAGTTCCCGGCCGGTGACCATCAGGTGGTGCTGCTGGAGGTACACGGACTGAGCACGCACGACGGCGCCCACGATCCGCTGGTCTTCCACGACTCCGCGTTCCGCCGGCTGGTACAGCCCGCGTTCGTCTAGGGCAGCGTTCGTTTAGGGCAGCGGGCGCCCTCGGGCCGCCACCCACAGCGCGTACCATTCCTGCCGGGTCATTGCGGCGCCGATCTCCTCGGCCTGGGCGCAGGCCTTGATCCGATCCGCATTGCTGGTTCCAACGACCGGCCGGATCTGGGCCGGATGGCGCAGCAGCCAGCCCAGCACCACCGCTTCCTGCGTGCAGCCCTTGTCCCGGGCCAATTCGGAGACCAGAGCAGCCGTCGCCCCATCCGCGGCTGCCGCACCACCGTCGCCAGCGGTGCCGTCGGCGCCGTCGGCACGCTCCGCCGGCCGGCCGCTGTAGCGGCCCCGCGCCAGCGAGCCCCAGGCCTGCAGCTCCACCGCGTGGGCAGCACAGTACTCCAGGGTGCCGTGCGGGAAGCTGACGGCCGCGCCTTCCGGGTGGTTGACCAGCACGCCTGATTCAAGCCAGTCCCGCCGGTACAGGCTCATTTCCAGTTGGTTCACCGTGAGTGGCTCGTCCAGCGCGGTCTGCAGCCACCGCATCTGCTCGCCGGACATGTTCGAGACACCCAGGCGGCGGACCTTCCCGGCGAGCCTGAGGCCGCTGAACGCCGCGGCAATCTCTTCGGCCGGGGCCAGCGGATCCGGCCGGTGGATCAGCAGCGTGTCCAAGTGATCCGTGTGCAGGCGGCGCAGGCTCTCCTCGGTGCCGGCCACGATCGCCGCGCGGGATGAGTCATACTGGCCGACCAGCCCGGGAACCGGCAGCCGGATGCCGCATTTGCTCTGCAGCTGGATGGTTTGCCGGAGGTCCGGACGCTCGGCCAGCACGCGGCCGAAAGCGGCCTCCGCCTTGCCGTGGGCATAGATGTCGGCGTGGTCGAAAATCCTGATGCCGATGTCCACCGCCGCCTCCACGGCCGTGTGGGCCGCGGCGATGTCGGCTGCCTCCAACGGGCCGCTCCCCCAGCCACCGCCCAAACCCATAGCGCCGAAGATCAGGCGGGATCCGGCGTCGTCCATTGGTGTGTCCCTTCGCTGGGCAGGCTTCCAGCCTACGTCAGCGCCGTGCCGAAAGCCGTGCCGAAATCGGGGGTTGTGCCGCTCCGCGGACGGCAGTACGGTAGCAGTCGCGGGGCGGATAGCGTCCCCAGGCAACCATCATCAGGCCGCCTGCGCCACCCGCACCGCCAGGAAGTTTCACCATGGCAGTTCCTCCCAGCCCGGACCGGGGCCCTCAGCCCTTCGGTCCTTCAACCGCACCGGTTTCCGCACGCACGGATCAGGACCGGGACCATATCCGGGACCGCGCGGCCACCCCGCAGCCGCGGATCATGGTGGTGTTCCTGGGCCTGATGCTCGCCGTCCTGCTGGCCGCGCTGGACCAGACCATCGTGGCGACCGCGCTGCCCACGATCGTCGGGGATTTGAACGGGCTGGAGCACATCTCCTGGGTGATCACCGCCTACATTCTGGCCGCCACCATCGGGCTGCCGATTTATGGCAAGCTCGGCGACCTGTTCGGCCGCAAGAGCATCTTCATCTTCGCGATCGCGGTGTTCCTGGGCGGCTCCATGCTCTCCGGCATGGCCCAGAGCATGCCGCAGCTGATCGCCTTCCGCGCCATCCAGGGGGTTGGCGGCGGCGGGTTGATGATCGGCGCCCAAGCGATCATCGGCGACCTTGTTTCGCCGCGCGAGCGGGGCAAGTACATGGGCCTGATCGGGGCGGCGTTCGGTCTCGCCTCGGTCAGCGGACCGCTGCTGGGCGGGTTCATCACCGACCATTGGAACTGGCGCTGGATCTTCTACATCAACCTGCCGCTGGGGGCCGCGGCGCTGGCCGTCATCTCCACCACCCTGCACCTGCGTAAACCTGGCGGTCCGCGGCCCAAGCTGGACTATCTGGGCACCTTCCTGCTGGCGGTCGCCAGTGCGGCCGTCATCCTGTTCACCAGCTGGGGCGGGACCACCTACCCCTGGGACAGCCCGGTGATCATCGTGCTCGGCGCGGTCACGGTGGTCGCCTCGGTGTTGTTCGTGCTGGCCGAACGCCGGGCCGTGGAACCGGTGCTGCCGCTGCGGCTGTTCCGCGACCGGGACTTCACGCTGCCAACGTTGATGGGCGTGTGCGTGGGCATCGCGATGTTCTCCGCGATCGCCTATCTGCCCACGTTCTTGCAGATGGTCAACGGCGCCAGCGCCACCGAGTCCGGCCTGATGATGATCCCCATGACTGCGGGCATGGTGGGAGCCACCACCGCCACCGGGCAACTGGTGACCCGCACCGGCCGCTACAAGATCTTCCCGATCATCGGCACCATACTGATCGCGGCCGGACTGGTCATGCTCTCGCAGATCTCCGACACCACGCCGTACGCGTTCACCGCCGCCGGGATGCTGGTGCTGGGACTGGGGCTGGGCTCCATCATGCAAAACCTGGTGCTGATCGTGCAGAACAGCGTCCGACGCCGGGATCTGGGCACGGCCACCTCGGCCACCAACTACTTCCGCCAGATCGGCGCCACCTTCGGCATTTCGCTGTTCGGCGCTATTTTCATCAGCCGCCTGACCGAGCAATTCTCGACGGCGCCGCACGACCTGGTGTCGACCATTGGTTCCGGCGGTGGCCAAAGCTTCAGTTCGCTCGGCCCCGCTGCGCTCAAATCGCTGCCTGCCCCGACCCAGGAGTTCATCGCGCATGCCTTCGCCCAGGCGCTGCCGCCGATCTACCTTTACGCGGTGCCGATCGTGCTCGCAGCGCTGGTGCTCGCCTGCTTCGTCAAGGAGATCCCGCTCTCGGAGGAAGTGGGCACCCCGGCCAGCCGGGACCGGCCGGAGTGAGCCGAGAGTGAGCCGGCGGCGGGCCGGCAGGAGTGAGCCGGCGGCGGGCCCGCGGCACGGTGCGTCCCCGGACAGATGTAACGTGAAAGCATGACTACGCGAACGATCGGAACGCTCGACGTCGGCAGCATCGGGCTGGGCTGCATGAACCTCAGCCACGCGTACGGGGTCCCGCCGGCCCGCGAGGATGCGGCGAAACTTCTGCTGCATGCCCTGGACGCGGGCGTGCGGCACTTCGACACCGCCGCGCTGTACGGGGCCACCGCAAACGAGGAGCTGATCGGCGAGGTGCTGGGCCCGCGGCGGGACGAGTTTTTCCTGGCCAGCAAGTGCGGGATGACCAGTGTGGCCGGCCGGCGGGTCATCGACGGGCGCCCGGAGACGCTCAAAGCAACCTGCGACGCGGCACTGCAACGGCTGCGCACCGACCACATTGACCTCTACTACTTGCACCGCTGGGACAAGACCATCCCCGTCGAGGAGTCGGTCGGCGCGCTGGCCGAGCTGGTCGCTGCCGGCAAGATCGGCGCGATCGGCCTGTCCGAGGTCTCCGCCGCAACCCTGCGACGGGCACACGCGGTGCACCCGATTGCGGCCCTGCAGACCGAATACTCGCTGTGGACGCGCAACCCGGAACTGGGAACGCTGGCAGCCTGTGCGGAACTCGGCACGGCCTTCGTCGCCTTCAGCCCGCTGGCCCGCGGATTCCTCACCGGCACCCTGGATGAGCCGTCGGCGCTGCCGGAGAAGGACATCCGCCACGGCATGCCGCGCTTCTGGCCGGAAAACTACCCGCAGAACCTGACGCTGCTCGATGGCTTCCGTGCCATCGCGGACGACGCCGGCTGCTCACCTGCCCAGCTGGCCCTCGCCTGGGTGCTGTCCCGCGGAGAGCACGTGATCGCGCTGCCGGGCACCAGGAGCATCGCCCATTTGGACGAAGACCTGGGTGCCGCGGAGGTGGCACTGGATGCAGACGTGCTGCAGCGGCTGGAGGCGCTGATCAACCAAGACACCGTCCACGGCCCGCGCTACAACGCAGCCACCCGGGCCGACGTGGACACCGAAGAGTTCGCCGCCGTTTAGCAGGGAAGGCGCGGACAGTCAGCCGGTGTGCTGGCGGAGGAAGTGCACGCTGCGCTCCAGCGCCCGCCACGCCGCCTCCAGGTCCAGGTTGAACTGGAATTGGTGCCCCAGCCCGGCAGCCGTCTGCGGGAAGAATTCCTCGACCTTCGTGCCGTTCTTCTTCAGCTCCTTGACCAACGCCAGCGAGTGCGGCAGCAGCGGGTCGGTATTGCCCGCGGAGACGAAAGCCGGCGGGAACTTGTCGCTCACATACCGGGCAACCGAGGCCAAGGCGGTGTACGGCCGCTCCAGGTAATCCTTGGCCCCGGTGTAGGACCACAGCACGGTGCGGAGATAGTTCTGGTTCCCGGCTTGGTCCGCCCCGGTTAGCGACAGATCGTAGCCGCCGCAGTGCAACAGCACCGCGCGCAGCCGGTCCGGAGCCGTCGGCGAGGCGATGCCCAGCTTTTGGGCATAGTCCGGGTCGGAGACCACCAGCGCCAACTGCGCCGCGATCTGGGCGCCGGCCGAGTCCCCCGCGAGCACAATCCGCTCGGTATCTATGTGCAGCCGCTGGGCATTGTGCTCCAGATAGCGCAAGGCGGCGGCGCTCTGGCGCACGGGCGCCGGATAGCGGCGCTTGTGCGCTAGCGAGTAGTCCACGCCCACTGTGGTGAAGCCGTAGGAGGCCAGGATCCGAAGGTAATTGGCGACGTCGTTCTTGGTGCCGGAGATCCACGCTCCGCCGTGGATCCAGACGATAGTTGGCAGGCGCAGCGAATCCCGTGCTGCCTCGTCCGGGAAGAACACGTCCAGGTAGGTGTGGCCATGGTCGCTCAGGTACTGCTGGTCCAGGATCTCGCTGACGCCGTCCGGCACATGGCGGGCCATGGCGCGGGCGGTGCGACGGCCGTCCCGCTCGGCCAACACCCGAAGCAAAACCGCCAGCGGCCGAGGGCTGAAGCGCAGCCAGAAGACCACGCCGCCGGCGAGGGCCGCCGGAACCGCGGCAATCATCGCAAGGGCAATCAGCGCGCGGCGGAAACGAACCTTCATGGCTGCCTCCTGATTGGCCGTAGTGAACCAATCGTGAGGCAGCCGTGCGCTCGGGGCAAGCCCCGATTTTTGTCTCCCCGGCATTGTCTTCCCGGTAAGGCCGGGGACAGTCCGTCAGCCGAGGGCGACCGCCAGGCTGAGCATGCCCAGCACCAGGGCCACCGGCGTCATGGTCCACCGCTCGGGCTTGCTCCGCGAGATGGCGTTCATCAGGACGCCCACGAAAAGGTAGGCCGTCAGGACCCAGATCAACACCACAGACACGGTGTGCGGCAGCGCGTCCAGAAGCTGCGCCCGGTCCAGGATGATGACCCCAAAGAAGGCATACAGGACCACCGAAACGGCGCTGCCAATCCGGAACTTGGCCGGCAGGACACGGTGGCTGCCTCCCCACGCGAACCGGCCCAAGGGCAGGCCTGCGGCAAGCAGGATCTGGAAGAGGGCCAGCAGGGCAAGGACGCAGCAGGCGGCAACGGCCGCAACAGTGATCACGTGGGCAGTGTAGCCGTGCCCGGGCGCGGCGCCCGGCGTTGTGGCAACGGCTGGAGCGTGTCGCGGTTGGCCGCAGCTGGCCTTGCCGGTCAGGCGTCAGGCGTCAGCCGTCAGCCGTCAGCCGTCAGCCGTCAGCGGGAGGTGACCTTGCCGGTCAGCGAGGCGATCGGCCGGAGGAAGATCGGCCGGGCCAGGAGCCACGCCGCCACCGTCACCGCGAGCGAGGCGGCGAAGATCCAGAAGCCGGCCCAGCCGGCGTCGTCCGATGCCGCATACATGTGGTTGAGGTTGCGCAGGGCGCCGGTGGCCAGCACCAGCGTCACGTGGACCACGATGAACGCCACGAAGTAGATCATGACCGGGAAGTGGATGGCCCGGGCGGCCTCGATCGGGTAGTACTTGTTCACCGCGGCCTTCTTGGGCCAGGCGGCCGAGGTCCGGAGGCCGGAAATGATGGCCAGCGGCGCCGCAATGAAGACGGTGGCGAAGTAGGTCAGCAGCTGCAGCGCGTTGTAGTTCACCCAGCCGTTCTCCAGCGGCCAGTCCAGCGAGGCGTACTGCAGGGCCGCGGAGAGCGCGTTCGGGAAGATGTCCCAGCTGGTGGGCACAATCCGCATCCAGTGCCCGGTGGCGAAGATCAGCACCATGAACACGATGCCGTTGAGCACCCACAACGCATCCAGCGTCAGGTGGAACCAGAGATTCAGCGTGATCTTGGTCGGCTTGTTCTTGGTCTTGATCAGGCCCTGGTTGTTGCGCGTCCAGTAGGCCGGCGAGCGCGTGCCGGTGCGCACCTGCAGCCCGGTGCGGATGATCAGCACCAGGAAGAAGAAGTTGAGGAAATGCTGCCAGCCCAGCCAGGCCGGCAGCCCCAGCGGGGCCGACTCGGGAAGTTCGGAGCGGCCCGGGTAGGCGGCCAGGAAGTCCTGCACGCCCGGCATGGTCCGCAGCCACTTGGCCAGCAACACCAACAGCAACAGCACGACGACGGCGCCGGCCACTGCCGCGGTGATCTTCAGCCACGTCTTGCGCGTGCTTCCTGACGGTTTCGTCGAAGTGGACATTGCCAGCTTTCCTCATTCCTGCTTCCCGTGCGTTCCGGGGTTCGTGATTCAAGGTACCCCGGCCGCGCGGGATCGTGCCACAAGCCCCACCGGTGGCCGGTTGTGGCCTGCCCCATGCGCTCCGCTGACCGCGCGATATGGTGCGCGATATGGTGCCCGCTTACGGCCGGGCTGCCCGCCGCCGCGGGACTACGGCTTGCGCGGCGGCATCCATTCCAGGCAGTACCGCAGATTGGCGATGACCGTCTGCGCCGCAGCATCGGCATCGCCCGCCTCTATGGCGTCCGCGAGGTCCTCGTGGCCGGCGCGCAGGCACCCGTCGAAGCCGTCGCGCAAACGCTGGGCCATCTTGGTCCCGTGGAACACGTCGCCAAAACTGGAGTACAGCTCGTGCAGCAGCGGGTTCCCGGAGGCCGCGGCCACCGCCTGGTGGAAGTCCCAATCGGCGGCGATCCAGCCCTCCAGATCGTGCTCTTCCCAGGCCTGCCGGCGCCGGGCGAGCATCTCGCGCAGCGCCGCTACGGCGCCGTCGTCCTTGGCAGACGACTCTTGCGCCTGCGCCGCCAGCCGGGCGGCCTGGGTGTCCAGGGCGAAGCGCACCTGCAGCACGTCCTCGTCGTCGTACTCGCGGTAAGCACGGCGGGCGGTGCCGCTGATCTCGCTGGTGGCGCGCACATAGGTTCCGTCGCCGCGCCGGACCTCCAGCATGCCGGCGTGGGCCAGGGCCTTGACCGCCTCGCGCAGCGTGCCGCGGGAGACCCCCAGGCTGGCCACCAGCTCCGGCTCCGGCGGAATCCGTCCGCCCAGCGGCCAGCGCCCCGCCACAATGGACTCGCGCAGCCGCGCGGTGACTTCCTCCGCCAGCGGTGGCCGGTGCAGGGGGCCCTGCCCCGGAACCGCGGTCATTTCCGCCCCTCCCGTACCAGGGAGCTGACGCCGTGCGCCAGCAGTAGCTGCAGCACCGCGCCGGCCACCAGCAGCACCAGCGGAACGGTCCAGTCCGCCAGCGCGTCATGCAGCAGGCCCAGGCCGAACGGTCCCAGCGCGGCGAACAGGTAGCCCACCGATTGGGCCAGCGTGGAGAGCGCGGTGGTCTCCGCAGCGTCCGAACCGGCGCGGCTGATCACCAGCATCAGCAGCGGGAAGACACCGAAGCCCAGGCCGATCAGCACGGCGGGGACCACGGCCAGCTCCGCGGGCAGCACCAGCAGGGCCAGATAGCCGGCCAACGAGGCGGCGCAGGTAAGCATAAAGGCCGGCCGCAGCAGGCCCGGCCGGGCTGCCATCGCCAGCAGCAGGACGACAGCGGGAATGGAGACCACCTGGACCAGCGCCAGCGTCTGCCCGGCCGCCGCCGGGGCCATCCCGCGGGAGATCAGGATGTACGGGAACCAGCCCATCACGGTGTAGACCAGCAGCGCCTGGATGGTGAACAGCCCGGTCAGCAGCAGGCCCTTCCGCGTGCGCAGCAGGGGCCACGGCGACAGGTGGGCGCGGGTCCCGGGAGCCAGTTGGCGCCTGCCCACGAAGGTCATGGGCAGGAAGACCGCCAGCCCGACGACGGCCAGCAGCGCCCAAGCGGCCAGACCGAGCAGCGGCGAATCCAACTGCATGGCCAGCGGCACGCTGACCGCTGCGGCCACGGTTGCTCCGACGGACATGGAGATGGTGTAGGTACCGGTCATCGCTGACGGCCGGTGCGCGAAGTACTTGCGGATGAACGTCGGCATCGCCACGTTGCAGACCGCCAACCCGGACATGGACACCACCGTGCCCGCCAGCAGGAAGCCGACGGACTGGATGCCGCGCAGCCCCAGCCCCGCGGCCAACAGCGCCAGCGCCAGCGCGATGGCCCGTTCCAGCCCCATCCGGCTGCTCAACCAGGCGGTCGCGGCCCCGGCCAGCGCAAAGCACAGCACCGGGACCGTCGGCAGCAGCGCAGCGACCAGCGGCCCGTAGCCCAACAACTGCTGCAGATCGTGGAACAGCGCCGCCGCGCTGGCAATGCCCGCGCGCAGGTTCAGCCCGATGAGGACGACGGCGGCCACCGCCGCCGCGGTCAACCAGCGTCGGTGGGCGGCAGGAACCGGCTCCGGGGTTGGCTTCTGGGCCGGCTCCGGGGTAGGCTTCCCGGCCGGCTCCGGGACGTCCAGCGCAGGCGCCAGCGCGTCTGCAAACTCCGCCGCCGCGCGGTCTTGGTCGGCGTCCGGCAGGCGGTGGGAGACGTCCGGTGAGGTTCGGTCCAATGTCACCCCTAAACATTAGACGTTTGATGTTTGCGACGAAAGCCCGCGGATCAAACGGAACCTTCGCCGACGGCAGCGGACGCCAGAATGAGGGGACCGCAGGTGCAGCAGGAGCGGACACCCTGGCCGACCGACTCAAACAATGTCGGCACTTGGGGCAGGCAGCGAGCCCGTCCCCAAGCACCGACGTCGTTAGTAGAGAAGGATGCTCCCGGTTAGTTGGCGAAGACGTCCTGCAGCTGGCCCTGCGGGCTCCACAGGGCCACCGAGTCGCCGCCGTTGTTCAGCACGGATGCGGTGCCGCCGTTGTAGTAGGCGTCCGAGCTGTTGGTGCCGGGACCGGTGTAGACGCGCAGTTCGGCGCCCGGGGCAAGGACGTAGCCGTCGCCGATTTCCAGCACGTTGTTGGCGGCGTCGCGGATAATGTAGCCGCTGACGTCCAGGTTGTGCCCGGTGGCGTTGCGCAGCACCACGTGCTCGCCGGTCTCCGGCTGCAAGTCATTGCCGGCCGGATCGTTCACGGCACCGGCGATCTCCACGCCGGCGCCGGCCGGGAAGGGCTTCCGCCCGTCCAGGTAGCGGGCGATCTGGATCGGGAAGTCCCCGGTGACGGCGTCGACACCCAGATCGATGGAATGCTGGACGGCCTCGGGCGAGTTGGCGGTGTACACGCCGATGACCAGGCCGGCCGCCTTGGTGTCGGCCACGTTCTGCGCCGTCAGGGTGCGGTAGTTGGTACCGACCGAATCGGCAAAGCCGGCCCAGGATTCCAGGACGGCCGGACCCGGCACGGTGCTGGAAAGCTGCTGCAGCACAATCTCCGGAGCGATCCGGGCGAAGGTCCGGTTGGAGGCCTCATCGAAGCTGAGGACCTGGATCTTGTCCGCTGCGACGAGCTTCTTCCACCTGGCGTCGGTCCGCAGCTCATCGGCGACGAACTGCTCGATGCCCGGGGAGTTCTTCGGCGACTTGATCTCGATGTACACCCCGGTCTTCACCGTGGCGACCTTCGCGGCGTCGTCCAGATGCGGGATGCGTTCGCCGGCAAACTCGGCACCGAAGTAGGATCCGGCGTCGAGCTGCTGCAGTTCATCCCAGGTGAAGGACGTGACCGGGTCGCCGGCGCGGTCCGGAAAGACCTCTTCCACGTTGGTGGTCCGGGCGGGAGTGTCGTCGTGGAACAGGAACGGCACGCCATCGGCGCTGAGCTGGACGTCGATTTCGAAGAAGTCGGCACCGGAGGCGCGGCCGTCCTTAAACGCGGCCACCGTGTTCTCCGGCGCCGTGCCGGCGGCACCGCGGTGGCCGATCAGCAGCGGAGCTTCTTCCTGCCCGGGCTTGTTCTGTGCGCTGTTCTGCGCGCTGGCCGGAATGGCAGAGAGGGTGGCGCCGACGGCAACGGCCGCGACGGAGCAAGTCAACGTTCTGATCAAGCGAGATGCCATGGGAATGACGCCCTTCGTAGGTGGTGTTCGTGCGGTTCCCCCCTTCGATCGAGCTTCACAGCGGTTGCGAACCTGCTGGCCAACTGGTTGTGAACAGCCGGTGAAAGGAAAAATCACTTCCGTCGGCGGTAGGACGGACGCCTTCTGTCCAGGGGCTCGCATCGTGTCGGCGCTAGACTCGGAAGGGCATGAACACTTCAGCCACAACCCCAAGTTCGGTGCGCGTTGACGCGTGGCTGTGGGCCATCCGCGCCTACAAGACCCGCTCCGCGGCCACCGCAGCCTGCCGCGCCGGACACGTACGGTTGAACGGCAATCCGGTCAAGGCCTCCCAGTCGGTGGTGCCAGGCGACACCCTGCGAGTGCGGCAGCCCGGCTACGAGCGGATCCTGGAAGTACGCCGGCTGATCGCCAAGCGCGTGGGCGCCGAGGCAGCCTCGCATTGCTTCACCGACCACACACCGCCGCGTCCGGTGGCCCCGGCCCTGGGCATCCCGCAGCGCGACCGCGGCACCGGCCGGCCCACCAAGAAGGACCGGCGGGACATGGAGAAGCTGCTCGGCGAACGCTAGGAGCAAGCTGCCCCGCTAGAAGTGGATCGGTCCGGGTGGCTATGGGGCAGCCGCGCCAGGCACCGAATGCGTGCTCTGGCGCCGGGAGTGCCTCAGTTCGCTGGAACAACCAACAGCTGCCGCAGTCGAGCGAGGTCTAATCTCAATCCGCGGCCCAGCTGGAAACCCAAGACCGGCTCAAGCATCCGCAGGGCACCGGCCAGCCTGACTTCGAGGTCCGCCGTCACCTCGGTGCGGTCGCTCAACGGCCGAACGGTGTAGGCACCCGCCACCCTGCCACGGCCCGCCGGTCAACTGCCATGCCACGTGCCGGCCGGGATCGAAGGAACTGATGCGCCAATCCATCCGGACCTGCTTGCCGCCCATCGAGACTTCGGTATAGCCGTCGGTCCCCACCGCAGCGGATCCTTCACCGATGTATCCGGAGCCGGTAACCGAGTCACGCCAGCTGGTTTCGTTGTGCACTTCGGCAAGGAAAGCGAACACTTCATCCGCGGGCCGGTGGATAACGATGGAGCCGGATCGCTTCATTCCGCACCCCTAGTTCTTGTTGCCTCCCGACGCACCGCCAGTGCGGTCATTTTTCCTCTCATGCCGTGAGCGTAACCCACTTCACAGAACCGGCCGGACGGTACAAGATGGGAGTCGGAGACGGCCACGCAGCCGTCCCTCTGATTTGTCATTATCTGAAGGAGACCAGGGCTGTGACCACCACTTCCCCCGCCGCTTCGTCCACCCAGCCGGGCTACCGGGTCCAAAACCCGTCCACCGGTGAGGTGGTAGCGGAGTTCCCCACCGCCACGGATGCCGAGATCCAAGACGCCATCGCCAGGTCCCAGGCCGCCTACACTTCCTGGCGCGAGGTGCCGATCGCGGACCGCGCCAAGGTGGTGGCCCGCCTGGCTGAGCTGTTCACCGAACGCGCCGACGAGCTCGCTGCGATCATCACCGAGGAGATGGGCAAGCCGCTCTCCGAATCCAAGGGCGAGGCCGAGTTCTGCACGGATATCTTCGACTACTTCGCCACCGAGGGGCCCGCGCTGGCTGCGGAGCAGGAGATCAAGGCCATTGGCGGCGGCCGCGCCATGATCCAGCGGCTACCGGTCGGTCCGCTGCTGGGCATCATGCCGTGGAACTATCCCTACTACCAGGTGGCCCGCTTCGCCGCGCCGAACCTGGTGCTGGGTAACACCATCGTCCTGAAGCACGCGGAAACCTGCCCCCGCTCGGCGCTGGCCATCCAGCAGATCATGGACGACGCCGGCGTCCCCGAGGGCGTGTACATCACCGTCTTCGCCAGCCACGAACAGATTGCCGACATCATCGCGGACCCGCGTATCCAGGGCGTCTCTCTGACCGGCTCCGAGCGGGCCGGCGCGATCATCGGGGAGCTGGCCGGCAAGAACCTGAAGAAGGCCGTGCTGGAACTGGGCGGCTCCGATCCCTACGTAGTGCTGGACACCGACGACGTGAAGGCCACGGCTGCCGCGGCCTGGGCCACCCGCATCGAGAACACCGGCCAGGCTTGCAACTCCAACAAGCGCATGATCGTCATGGAGGACATCTACGACGATTTCGTGGCCGAGCTGACCAATCTGGCCAAGGACCTGAAGCCAGGAAACCCGGCCGAGGAACTCGAGGGCACCTACGCCCCGCTGTCTTCCCGGGCCGCCGCCGAAGGACTGCACGAACAGCTCAAGGATGCGGTCAACAAGGGCGCCACCCTGCACGCCGGCGGCACCCTGCACGACGGGCCCGCGGCCTACCTGGCCCCGGCCGTACTCACCGGCGTCACCCCGGAGATGCGCGCCTACCGCGAAGAGCTCTTCGGCCCGGTGGCCGTGGTCTACAAGGTCTCCAGCGACGAAGAAGCCCTGAAGCTGGCCAACGATACCGACTATGGCCTCGGCGGCGCGGTGTTCTCCACCGACGAGGAACGCGCTCGCAAGATCGCCCAGCGTCTGGAGGTCGGCATGGCCAACGTCAACGGCGTGGGCGAGGCAGCGGACCTGCCCTTCGGCGGGGTAAAGCGCTCCGGCTTCGGCCGCGAACTCGGCCCGCTGGGCATGGACGAATTCGTCAACAAGCGCCTCTTCTACATCGGCGACTAAGCCCCGGCAGATTCACATCCATTACTGAGCAGGCTTCCTTTCCACTCGTGGGAAGGAAGCCTGCTCAATAGTCGTTTGGGGTGGGTGGCCGGGTAACCCGGTGAGGGCCGGAACGGGACCGTTCAAACGATGGCAGGCGCCACGACCAACTGTTTCAACCGTGCACCCGGATCCGCGGCCGCGGCGGCGGGAATGTCCTGCCCGTGGGCTAAGGCATTCCGCACTGCCATGAAATCGACTGCAGAGTTGACGCAATCGGCGGCGATGATCCTGCCCTCCCGGTAGTACAGCAGCGAGAACTTGTCAGCCCCAGGGTCACCCCGCAGCACCGTCTCGTCGAAACCGGCGGAGAGGCCTGCGATCTGCAGCTTGATGTCCGCTTGGTCCGACCAGAACCACGGCAGCATCCGGTACGGCTCGCGGCGGCCCAGGAGCGTGGCCGCAGCAGCTTTCGCGTGCTCCATGGCGTGCGGAACGGATTCCATCCGCACCCGGCCGCCGTTCCCCCGGGCATACGGGTTGGGCAGGCTGGCACAGTCGCCGGCCGCCACGGTCATGCCGTCCGAGCACAGTCCGTGCTCATCGACTTCGATCCCGTTCTCCACGGCCAGTCCCAGCTGCTCGGCCAGTTCCGTGCGCGGCACCACGCCAACGCCAATAAGCACGACGTCGGCGCGCACCTGGGTGCCATCGGCCAGTTCGACGCCGGCCACCCGCCCGCCGGTGCCGGTCAACCGGCTGATCCGCGCATCCAGCACCACGTTGGTGCCGCGGCGCTGATGCGCAGCACGGAAGTAATCGCTGGTCTCCTCGGCCACGGCCCGGCCCACCAGCCGTGGTGCGGCCTCCAGGACCGTGACGCGCTTTCCGGTGGTGCGGGCACCGGCGGCTACTTCCAAGCCGATGAAGCCACCGCCGATGACCACAACATCCCGGGCGGTCGCCAGGTCCGCCGCCAGCCGCCGGGCGTCAGAGGCATCGCGCAGATAGTGCACGCCGTCCAGCTCCGCTCCCTCCAGCGGCAGCCGCCGTACCGCGGCCCCGGTGGCCAAGGCGAGCCGGGAGAAGCGGAAGGTGCGGCCGCCCACGGAGGTCGCGACGCCGCCGTCGTTGTTCCGTTCGAGCTGGACAATCCGCTCGCCTGTGATCAGGGAGATGCCCTGGCGCTGGTACCAGTCCGCAGTGCGGAAGGACAGCGCGGCGACGTCGACGGTTCCGGTGTGCAGTTCTTTGGACAGCGGCGGGCGCTGATACGGGGCATGCGGTTCCTCCCCCACCAGGCTGATGGGCGAGGTATCGCCCAACTCGCGCAGGCTCGCCGCCAGTTGCACTCCGGTCTGACACGCCCCGATAATCAGGGTGCCGGTGCTCATCGTCATGGTCAGACCTGCGCGTCCGGGAACCGGACCGCGAGGTCGGACACCACGGGCAGCTGGCAGGAGAGCCGGCTGTTGGCGCAGCGTTCGGCGGCGGTGCAGTCCAGCATCTCGTCCTCCACATCGCTGATCTCCGGGAGTCCGTCAAGGTACCCGTCTTCAACGTAGACGTGGCACGTGGCGCACATTGCCGATCCGCCGCACTCGGCAACGATTCCGGGGAGCCCGTTGGAAACGGCCGTGCGCATCACGCTGGTTCCGGCCTCGGCGTCCAGCACGTTTTGCATGCCGTCGGGCTGGATGAAGGTTACTTTAGGCATGGTTCAATCCTCCGGTGGTGCTCAGGCGGCGGTCAGGCGCAGCGGGAGGCTGTCCAGGCCGCGCAGGGTGTTGTTCAGCTGCTGTTGGGGCTCGCCGGCCAGTTCGATCCGGGACACGTGCCGGGCCAGGGCCGTCAGGAAACACTCGCCTTCCAGCCGGGCCAGCATCTGGCCCAGGCAGGCATGGATGCCGAAGCCGAAGCCCACGTGCCCGGCGGCCTTGCGCCGGATATCGAACGCGGACGGGTTCTCCCACTGGCGCGGATCCCGGTTGGCAGCGGCCAGGAACATCAGGACCTTGGAGCCTTCCGGCAGCGCGATGCCGGAGACTTCGGTGGCTTTGTTGGTGGTCCGGAAGAAGGTCTGCACGGGCGAGGAGTAGCGCACGGTTTCCTCAAAGGCGGCTCGTGCCAGCGAGGGATCTTCCCGCAAGGCCGTGAACTGCTCCGGGTTCTCTGCCAGGCACTGTAAAGCGTTGCCGATGCCGTGCACTGTGGTGTCCACTCCCGCGGAGAGGAAGGAGCGGAGCAGCTTGGCTTGGTCCTCCTCGTTGAACCCGGCCTCCGCCGCAGCGGCGTGGATCTGGGCGCCCAGCCCGTCCGGCGACGGGGAACCCGGCCGGCACTGTTCCATGATCCAGCCTTGCGCTGCGGCTCCACGCTCGAGAGCGCGTTCGAAGTGGCCGTTTCGCGGACCGAAGGTGTTGAAGACCATCGAGCCGTAGGGCAGCAGGTTCTCCCGGCCGTCCTTGGACAGTCCGATAAAATCCGGAAACACTGCCAGCGGATAGGGCTCGGCAAGGTCGTGGACGCCGTCGACGACGCCGCCTTGCGCGGCGACCCGGGCCACCAATTCATCCGCGTGCGCTTGGAAACCGTCCTTTAGCGAGCGCAGCAGCTTCACGGTCAGGATCTTGGTGACCACCTGCCGCGCCTTCGTGTGCTGCGGCGGGTCTGCCTCCAGCAACAGGCTCGGCGGCCGCCAAGGCTTCTCCTTCACGAAGTCGGAAATGCCTACGCCGCGAGAGGAGACGAAGGTTCCGTGATCGGTCAGCACCCGGGCGACTTCATCGTGGCGGGCCACGCCATAGACCCCGTAACGCTCCAGCCAGAAGACAGGGCCGGCTTCACGCATCTGCTCATGCGCGTCGTACGGATCGGTGAGGAAGTCGTCGCTGAACGGATCAAGGTCCAGCACCGGCGCTTTCACGGCGAGGGTTTCGGCGGTCATGGGATTCTCCTACTCCGCGACCAGCGACTGGACGTCCAGCTCGCTGCCGGTGATCTTGTACTTGAGCATCAGGTCGGCGGTTTTTTGCAATTGCTCCACATCCAATTCGCCTTGGAATCGGGGCATTTCCGCGGCCTCGACCACCTCCGCCGTCACCTTGGTGAAGCTCGGCACCAGCTCGACCAGGAGCTCCCGGTTGTCCTGCAGTTCCTGCGCGGATGCCGCGATGGACTTCTTGAAGGCCTCGACTGCCTCCGGGTTCTCTTTGGCGAAGGCCTCCGTGGTGACCCAGCCAGCCACCGGCATGTCCGCCACCGGCCCGCTGAACAAGTCGCCGATCTTGACCAGTCCCGCTGCCTTGGCGCTGGACTGGAAGGGTTCCACCTGCCAGATCGCGTCCACCGCTCCGCGTTCGAGGGCTGCCTGCATGTCCGGGTAGGGCATCTCCACCAACTTCACGTCGTCGGCAGCCAGACCGGCATCTTCCATCAGTGCCTTGATCGCCACGGTTCCGATGTTCTGCAGGTTGTTCACCGCGAACGTCTTGCCTTTCAGATCCGCGACCTCCTCAATACCGGACTCGGCGCTGACGAAAATGCCGTGATCGGCGCTGCCTACGTCATTGCCGGAGACCAACCGGATGGGCAAGCCCTTCTCCACAGCCAGCAACGCCGACGTGTAATTGCTGTAGGTAAAGTCGACGCTCCCAGAGATCAGCGCCGGAATGGCGGCGGCACCACCTTGTGTGGCCACAAGCTCAGCGTCCAGCCCGTTCTCCGCAAAAATTCCGGCCTCATCTGCGTTGACTGCGGTGGAGGTGTGAACCAGCGGGAAGTAGCCCACCTGGACCGGCCCGCCCTCTCCTGCACCGGCTGCCGAGCCTGCCGTCGCATTTCCGCCGCACGCACTCAAGGCGAGCGCCGCCGTCGTCAATACTGCGAAGGTTGCCGCTGTGGTGATGTTTCTCCGTCGAAGCATCTTCATCCTTCCCGCGCCGGGCGTGGTCGCCCCGCATCAGTCCTTCCCGGCACCTCTGCCGGCACTCAGAACTATGAGCTGTGCCACAATTACCCAACAGGGTGCTTTCCGATGAAAGGAAAAAATAGTGGCGAAGTCGTCAGCCGGACGGTCTGCTTTGAGTCGGATCATGCAGATCCTTGCCGCGTTCGACGTTGACGCCGTGTTCCTCACCGTTTCGCAGTTGTCTGTCCGGAGCGGGCTGGCTCTGGCGACCACCCACCGGCTGGTCGCCGAGATGGAACAGTTTGGTTTACTGGAACGCCAGCCGGACAAGACCTACCGCTTGGGCGTGCGGCTGTGGGAAATTGCCTGCCGGACACCGGGCGCGCTGGGGCTACGTGAGATTGCCAAACCGTACCTGCAGGAAGTGCAGGCAAGGGTGCGCCAGCATACTCAACTCGGGATTCTGGAAGGGCACGAAGTGCTGTTTCTGGAGCGCCTGTCCACCAGGGACGCCGTGGTGAACGTGACCTTGGTGGGCGGCCGACTGCCGTTGCATGCCTCCAGCAGTGGCTTGGTGTTGCTGGCCTATGCCGATGCCGCATTTCAAGACGAGGTCCTTGCCAGTGATCTTTTCCGCTACACGGACCAGACTGTCCAGGCACCGGAAGACCTGCGCGGCTTGCTGCAGCAGATCCGCCGCGACGGCTACGCCTGCGGGAGGGGCTACATCCATGCAGAAGCGCGCGGAATCGCTGTTCCCATCCGCGGGGTCAACGAGGTGGTGGTTGCCGCAGTCAGTGTGGTGGTGCCGAACGACGACGCGCCTGTCACCGGGTTCGTGCGGCTGCTCCAAGCCGCGGCGCAGGCCATCAGCAAGGACCTCCATGCCGCGTACGCTCCCCCGAATGACCCGGCTGCGCCTCCCGGCGGCCGCTACCGGACGCTGGTGAGCTCGTCGCTCGATTCGATGGAATATCTGCCCAGCGCACCTCGCCCACGGGTCCGGCGCTGAGCGGAGCGAACGCTTCTCGGGATCCGCGTATGCAAGGCACCCCCCTCTCGGGTATCTGCCTGCCGGCACCGCCGTCGGAGTCCCTATCTCCGTACCCGGTGACAAGCTGGTCCAACAGGAGTAGATTCCAGCCAGAGACCGGTGCTCGTGCGATATTTCTGCTGTACCGCCACCGGTTGGTTTCGAGGTATTCCCATGGACCCCCAGCCCGAGTCAGTCGCGCCCAATTTTCCGGCACCGGCCACCGAAGCTCCGGCCACTAAGCCTCCGAACAATATTGCCGCGGGCTATCTGGCTTTAGCGGAAAAGATCAGACAATCCGGACTGCAGCGACGCCGCCGCTGGTACTACATCACGCTTTTCACGGTCCTGCTGGCCCTGCTTGCCGCGGCCTGGACTGGATTCTCCCTGCTCGGCAACAGCTGGTACCAGCTGCTGATTGCGTCTGCGATAGGGGCGCTGTTCACCCAGTTCGCTTTCCTTTCCCACGAGGCTGCGCATCATCAGGTGTTCAAGTCCAAGCGGGTCAATGAATGGGCAGCCCGGCTGGTCGGCACCAGCCTCGTAGGCATCAGTTACGCCATGTGGATGCGCAAGCACACCCGGCATCATGGCTTCCCTAACACCGTGGATAAGGATCCGGACATCAAGACCGGGGCCATCGCGTTCCATCCGGATGCTGCGGCAGGGCGCCGCGGGGCCATGGCCCGCGTCACGCGGCTCCAGGGATATCTGTTGTTCCCGCTGCTGCCGTTCCTGGGCTTCAGCCTCTATCTGGATTCCTTCAAGTACCTGATCCGGCAGGACAAGGTGGAGCACCGCTGGGTGGAGCTGAGCATCCTCGCTGCCCGCGCCGCGTTGCTGCTCGCGGTTGTCTTCTGGTTGCTCCCGTTTGGGCAGGCGTTCGCGTTCATTGGCGTTCAGATGGCGGTTTTCGGCTTCTACATGGGTGCGTCGTTTGCGCCGAACCACAAGGGCATGCCGATCTATCCCCAGTCCAGCCGGCCGGACTTTGTCACCCGCCAGGTCACAGCGTCCCGCAATATCCGCGGCGGTTGGATGATGGATCTGCTGATGGGCGGCCTGAACCGCCAGACCGAGCACCATCTGTTCCCTGACATGCCCCGTCCTTGCTTGAGCAAGGCGGCGCCGATGGTTCGCCAATACTGCCGCGAACATTCCATTCCGTACACGGAGACCAGCCTGCTGGAGTCCTATGCGGCCATAGTCCGCTATCTTGGGGCGGTCGGACTGGCCGCTTCCGACCCGTTTCATTGTCCAGTGGCAGACATCTACCGCCGGGTCTGAGGCCTCCAGACGGGCGGTGCAGACACAGTGCCGGCCATGCCCGCCGGGATTCCTCCCGGTCCCTGAACCTCATCCCTGACCGCGCGGGCATGGACACTGGCTGGGCCAGCACCCAGAATGGGCGCATGGACCTGCCGCTGATGCCGCCCGTACCGCCCATGCTGGCCAAGGGGGTGGCCAAGATCCCCGACAGCGGGATGAAATACGAGCCGAAGTGGGACGGTTTCCGTTCGATCATCTTCCGCGATGGCGACGCCGTGGAGATCGGCAGCCGGAACGAGAAGCCGATGACCCGCTATTTCCCCGAGCTGGTGGAGGCTTTCCGCGAGCAGCTGCCGGAGCGCTGCGTGGTGGACGGGGAGATCATCCTGGTGGGCGAGGGCGGCGACCGGCTGGACTTCGAGATGCTGCAGCAGCGCATCCACCCGGCGGCCAGCCGGGTCAAGCTGCTCTCGGTGCAGACACCGGCCCGGTTCGTGGCGTTCGACCTGCTGGCCCTCGGCGACGAAGACCTGACCTCCCGCCCGTTCGAGGAACGGCGCGCCGCGCTGGAGAAGGCGCTCTCCGCCGTCGTCAATCCCATCCATCTGACCCGGACCACGGATGATCCGGCACTGGCAGAAAAGTGGTTCCACGAATTCGAGGGCGCCGGGTTGGACGGTGTGGTGGCCAAGCCGCTGGACGGCACCTACCAGCCGGACAAGCGGACCATGTTCAAGATCAAGCACGAGCGCACCGCCGATTGTGTGCTCGCCGGCTACCGCGTGCATAAGAGCGGCCCGGGCCGGGTGGGGTCGCTGCTGCTGGGCATCTACAACGACGGCGGAACACTGGTCCATGTGGGCGTGGCCGGGGCGTTCAGCATGAAGCGCCGCGAGGAGCTGTTCGAGGAGCTGCAACCGCTGATCGCCGATTCGAACGACCATCCCTGGAACCGGGAGCAGCACGAGGCCGGCCAGCGCACGCCGCTCACATCCGAGGGCAGCCGGTGGAGCGGCGGCAAGGACCTGTCGTTCGTGCCGCTGCGGCCGGAGCGCGTGCTGGAGGTCAAATACGACCACATGGAGGGCGAGCGGTTCCGGCACACCACGCAGTTTGTGCGCTGGCGGCCGGACCGCGATCCGGAATCGTGCACCTACGGGCAGCTGGACGAGCCGGTCACCTACGACCTGAACGACGTACTGCTTTAGGTCCGCCGCCGTCCGAGCAGATCCGCTACGCAGATCCGGCCCATCAACGCGCGCTCAACGGGCCAGATGTGCGGAATGGTTTCTTCGGGGTCACCGCCAGCCGGCGGCCGGCGCCACATGCTGCACCATGTTGCCCAGCAGCTTGGCGTTGTAGTCCACGCCCAGGTAGTTCGGCACGGTCAGCAGCACCGTATCCGCGGCTTGCACGGCCCGGTCGGCGGCCAGGGCCGCGGCTATCTTGTCCGGCTCGCCGATGTAGCTCTTGCCGAACCGTGACCGCGTGCCGTCCAGCATGCCGACCTGATCATGCTGGTCAGTCTGGCCGCGCAGCCCGAAGTACCGGCGGTCCTCGTCGTCGACAACGGGCATCACGCTGCGGCTGACGGACACCCGCGGAGCGTGGGCATGGCCGGCCTTCTGCCACGCTTCGTGGAACAGGTGGATCTGTTCGGCCTGGAGCTGGTCGAACGGCACGCCGGTGTCTTCGATCAGCAGCGTGGAGCTCATCAGGTTCATTCCCTGCTCGGCGGTCCAGACCGCCGTAGCCCGGGACCCCGCGCCCCACCAAATCCTCTCGGGCAGCCCCGGAGAGACCGGCTCCACCGGGAGCATGCCGGTATGCCCGCCCTGCATGTGGTTCGGGTCCGCCGGAACCATTCCCGCACCGGTGATGGCGCGGCGGAACACGGTGGTGTGGCGGCGGGCCATGTCCGCGTCGGTCTCGCCCTCGCCCGGCCGGTACCCGAAGGCCGCGGCCCCGTTCAGCGCCGGTTCGGGCGACCCCCGGCTGATGCCCAGCTGCAGGCGCCCGCCGCTGATCAGGTCCGTCGCCGCGGCTTCTTCAGCCATGTACAGCGGGTTTTCGTAGCGCATATCGATCACGCCGGTGCCGATCTCGATCCGACTGGTCCGCGCGGCGATGGCGGCCAGCAGCGGAAAGGGTGAGGACTGCTGGCGGGCAAAGTGGTGCACGCGGAAGTAGGCGCCGTCCACGCCGGCCTCTTCCGCGGCCACGGCCAAATCGATGCTTTGCAGCAGGCCCTCCGCTGCGGTGGGGACGGGCGAGCCGACAGCCGGGCTCCAGTGGCCGAAGGAGAGAAAACCTAGACGCTTCACATTCGGCTCAACACCGCGGGGGCTCCGGTGATTCCGTTGCGCTGATTCCGCCGGGCAGCCCGGCGTCGGACCGCCGCGGGCCCGACGGCTTATCCGTCGACGGCCTGCCATGCGGTGACGGCCACGGCCCCGCCGTTGACGATGTCCAGCAGCACCGGCAGTTTCTCCCGGTCGGTGCCCGCGTACGGTGCCACCAGCACCGCGCCGACCGGGATGTCGCCGGCCGTGGCCATGGCGTTCCAGCCCAGCAGCGCCCGCGCCGAGGCTCCCGGCTGCAGCATGACCGGTTCCAGCCCGGGGTCGTCGGTCATGAAGGTGCCGCCTCGGAAAACCAGCACGCTCATGGCGGAGCCGCCCTCGTCGTCGAACGCCACGTCCGGATAACGGGCCAGCAGGCAGGCTTCTTCGCCGGTGTTACTGATGAGCAGCTCCTGCGCGCGGTGCCCCGTCGCGGCATCGCCCCCTCCCAGAACGACGGCGGTGTCCCCGCCGGTGCACCACGGCTCATCTTCGGGGTTGGGTGATTCCGGTGCCCCGGATTCAACAGCTGCCGACACCAGCGGCGAACCGTAGATCACGGGCTCGGGCAGCGGTTCGGCAGCCGGCGGCGCAGGTGCTGCAGCATCATTCGCGTTCTGTGCCAGCGGAAAAGCCGCGACCAGCAACACCGCGAACAACGCAGCCGGGACCGGCCGGAGCCAGCTCGGAGACCCTGGTTCACGCCGGGTGGCGGAGGCGACGGGGTTGGCGGAACCGTTCAGGCTGGCTGAGCCAGCTGGGTCTGCGCTACCGCTCCACGTTGCGGAGCTGCTCCGGTTGGCGGAGGCCGCTTGCCGCAGCAGCGGGCGTGCCGCCAGGATGGCCGGCAGCCATCCCCAGACCAGCCCCCAATAAGCGGCCGTTGACACCGCTGGCGCTACCGGGCTTGCCAGCTCCAGTAACCGGAGCGGCGGCCAGTTCGCAGCGATCCCGCCGAGTGCTACCAGTCCGCCGGTTGCCGCGGCAGCGAGAACCACGATGAACCACAGCGCCAGGATCAGCGTGCCGCGGCGAAATGTGCCGGCTCGGGTGGTGCCAGCGGCGGTGGCGAGCGGTGCCAGGGCGTAGGCCACGCCGCCGACCACCAGCGCGGAGACCAGCACCGCTGCCAGTGGCCAGGGTGCCACCGACGATGCCAGCCAGCCTGGCAAGGTGGCCGGAAAGACCAAACCAACCACACTCATCGGAAACGGCCGACCGCTGGCAGTCACCAGGGCAAAGGCACTGGCGGTCAGCAGCCAGACCGCCGAAGAAGCCACACCCAAAACCAGCGCCGCGCGCCGACCGGAAAGGTCCGGACGCCGGGAAGTAGGCGCCGCGCGCCGGGATTCAGTCACGGGGCCAGCGTAGTCGAGGCCGCCGACGACGCCTGTGGGCCAATCAACCGCGGCGGTGGGCCATCTATCGCAGCCGACCGACCGCCGTCGGACCATGACCTTGGCTAGCTGCCATGCGGGACCATCACGGCCCGGCCGGAGATCTCGCCGGCCTGCAGCTTGCGGTAGGCGTCCAGCGCCTCATCCATGCTGAAGCGATGGACCTCCGGCACAATCTGGCCTGCCTTGTACATGTCCACCACTTCGTGCAGGTCCTCGATGGTGCCCCAGTAGGTGTTGGTCACGACGGACTCGTACGGGTTGGTGAAGAAGCTCCATTCGAGGGTGCCGCCGGCGATCCCTACGACGGTCAGCCGGGATAGCCGGGCCATCGAGGCTGCGGCTGTCTGGACGGTCGGCCCGACGCCCACAAAGTCGAAGGCGGCATCGACGCCGCGGCCGCCGGTGATGTCCCGGATCCTCTGCGCCTGTCCCTCGCCGCCGGACACTGTCACCGCGCCGGCTTCTTCCGCCTTGCGCATCGCGTCTTCCTTCATGTCAGTGGCAATCACCGTGGCGCCGGTCAGAGCCTTCAGAATCTGCACGGCGATCTGGCCCAAGCCGCCGAGCCCGATCACCAGCGCATACTTGCCGCCGCCGGCCAGGTGAGGCAACGCTTGTTTGATCGCGTGGTACGGGGTGAGTGCGGCGTCGGCCAGCGGCGCCGCGGCAACCGGATCGGCATCGCCCAGCGGCACCAGGTTCCGGGCGGGGACCGAAACATATTCGGCCATCCCGCCGTCGCGCCCCAGGCCGACGCCGAGGTACGGCATCTTGGCGGCGTTCTCGCAGTAGGTGTCCTGGCCGCGCGAACAGGCCTTGCAGTGCCCGCAGCCGATCGGCCCGTAGACCAGGTAGGCGTCGCCGACGTTGAACCCCTCAACACCTTCGCCGAGCTCCTCCACCCAGCCGGAATTCTCGTGCCCCAGCGTGAACGGCGGCGGCACTGCGCCCGGTCCGCCGGCTTCGAAGTCGTTATAGATCGCCACATCGGAATGGCAGGCGCCGGCGCCGGCTACCTTCAGCAGCACCTCACCGGCCCGCGGTTTCGGCCGCTCCACGTCCTTGATCGTGGGGAAGGTCTTGAATTCCTCGAACACTACAGCGCGCATGCTCCACTCCTTCGATCGATTCTGCTGATGCCCCCACCAGCCACCCTACGCACCCCGCCGGAATTAGTCAGCAAGCTGTCTTTTGTGTACCGTGGGCCGTGAGGCCGTCACGAACCCGCAATGGCGGGGCCGGCCCGATTCCAAAGGAGGCAATGAATGCAGACCGTGGAAGAAACCATTGATGTAGCCGTTCCGGTCCGTACCGCGTACGACCAGTGGACGCAGTTCGAGTCCTTTCCCAATTTCATGTCCGGCGTGGAGTCGGTGACCCAGCTGACCGACACCACCAACCACTGGAAGACCAAGATTGGCGGCGTGGAGCGCGAGTTCGATACCGAGATCGTCGAACAGCAGCCGGACCAGCGCATCGCTTGGCGCAGCATCGACGGCAAGTCGCACGCCGGCGTGGTCACGTTCAGCCAGCTCAGTGCCGACAGCACCCAGGTGTCCGTCCGCTTCGAATGGAACCCGGAAACCTTCACCGAGAAGGCCGGTGCGGCCCTGAACCTCGACAACAAGCAAGTGAAGTCGGACATGAAGAAGTTCAAGGAGTTCCTTGAAACCCGCGGCACCCAAACCGGCGCTTGGCGCGGCGAAGTGAGCGACAGCGGCCCTACCGGCACGCAGCTCTAAACCTCGCTACTCCCCATAACGACGGCGGTGGGCCGGCTCTTGGAGCCGGCCCACCGTTGTTTACCCCTGCCAGGAAGCCTTCACGCCCGGGGCAGCGGGAGAATCACGGCCCGGACCGGCCCCAGGACCACAGCGCCGGCTCCGGTAGCTGGCCGTCGTCGCCCGCCGCGGACTGCAGGCCCTCCGCCAGCACCAGCGGCCGGGCAGCGCCCAGATCGTATTTCAAGACTTCGCCCACGAGGAGAACGTGGTCGCCGCCGTCATACACATTCCACGGTGCGCACACGATCGTGGCGGCGTTGCCGCTCAGGACGGGGACACCGCCGTCGTTCCGCCATGCGGGGCCGGAAATCGACCCGCGGGCAATGCGGCGGGCGCCGTCCGCCTGGTCCTGCGAGAGCACGTTGACCGCGAACGTGGAATTGCCCAGCACGCGCCGCGCCGCGGGGCTGCGCCACAAAGTGACTTGGATCAGCGGCGGATCCTGCGACACCGGGCCGGCAGCACTTGCACCGACGCCGCAGGGAACACCGTCTCCGCCGTTCACCGTCACGACGGTAACCGCACTGCCCCAGCCGGTGAAGGCTTCCATCAGCCCCCGGGCATCAAAGGCGGGCAGGGCAGAGTGCAGCGACATGAGGCCCCCTCGGCGTCGGGACGGCCGGCTAGGACGCGGGGTCCAGGACGAAGTCGTAGGTGGTCTGCACGCCGGTGCCGGATTCGGCCGGCTTGATGTCAAGCATCAGTTCCGGCTTGACCGCGGTGGCGATGTCGTCCTCGTTGTGCGGGTCGCCCGGGAAGTACAGCTGGGCGGTCAGCAGTTCGTGGCCGGGCGCGGAGACCTTCAGATGCAGGTGGGCCGGGCGCCAGGCATGCCAGCCGGCGGCGGCGATCAGCTGGCCGCAGGCGCCGTCGGTTGGTATCTGGTACGGCGCCGGCTGCATGGTGTCGATGTGGAAGTTGCCCTGCGCATCGGCAATGAAGCTCCCGCGCAGGTTCCACTCCGGAATGCCCGGAGCGAACTGGGAGTAATAGCCCTCTTCGTCGGCGTGCCACAGCTCGATCTTGGCGTTAGGCAGCGGCGAGCCGTCGGTGGAGCGGACCTGGCCTTGGAAGAGCAGCGGGGTGCCTTTTTCATCCGGGCGCATGCTGATCTTCGCCGGCGACTTCTGCTCCGGGGCTTCGGGGATGTAGTACGGCCCCTCGATGGAGCCCTTGTTCCCATGGCGATGGCTGGTGGCTACATCCTCCACGGAGTGCTCGACCCAGACGTCCAGGAACAGCGGCCATTCGCCGTCCTCGCCCACCTTGATCAGCCACGCCTTGAAGGCGTTGTACTCGTCATACGTCACGCGCTCTTCGAGCACTATGTCGTTGACGGCATTGACCAGTTTGCTGGCCAGCAGGTTCACACGCTCCTGGCTGGCGTGGACCGTGGAGGTCTTGCCCGACTGGCGGAAACGGTCGGTAGCGGCGCTTCCAGAGGCTGCGGCGCTGGCGGTGGATTCGATGGACATGGCGCTCCCTCGTGCAATGTGGTGGATGAGGTGGGGTGTCGGCGAAAGCCGGTGATATGGCTCTCAATTTAGGCCCGCGGCGCCCTCGAGGGAAATACCTATTGGGCCATCATTGGGACCGATTCAATATGAATCGCGCGGCGGTCACTTAATGGAGTTGGGGTGCTTGGCCAGCGGCGTGACCTTGATCTTCATGTAGGGGTACATCGGGAAACCGCTGAGGATTTCGTGGAGCTCGTCGTTCGAGGCCACGTCGAACAGCGAGTAGTTGGCGTACTCCCCCACGACGCGCCAGATGCCGGCGAACCGGCCGTCCCGCTGCAGGCCCTGCGAGTACTCTTTCTCCAGTCCCTGAAGCCGGGTGACCTCCTCCGCGGACAGGTGGGCGGGGAACTGGACTTCCATTCGGGCGAGGAACAGCATCTGTGAATTCTCCTGGGTGTTTGGTGAAGGGTTCAGGACAAGCGGTACTTGGCGAGTTTGCCCTCGTCGATGGCAGCGCCGACGCCGGGCACGTCGCGGACGGAAATGGTTCCGTTTTCAATCCGGATAGGCTCGGCCAGCAGGTCGTCGGCCATGTCCAGGAAGTTGGACAGCTCCCCGGCGCGCCGACTGGTGGCCTCGTGGGCGGCACCGAAAGTGACCGTGGCCAAGGAACCGATCTGGGTGTCGATCTGGTTTCCCATGGTGACGTCCACGCCCAGCCCGGTGCACAGGCCCAGGATCTGCTGCGCCTCGGTGAACCCGCTGCGGGCGGTCTTGACGCAGATTGCGTTACAGCCCCCGGAAAGCAGCTCGCGGGAGACGTCCCCGGCGGTGGGGACGGACTCATCTCCCACAACCGGGATGGGAGATTTCTGCACCAGCCGGCGTCGGCTCATGGCTTCCTTTGCGTCGCACGGCTCCTCCAACAGGCTCAGGCCGAGGCCTTCGGTGCGGCGCAGGACTTCGAGTGCTTCATTCGCGGTCCAGCCGCGGTTGGCATCCAGATAGATGTCGACGTCCTCGCCCAGCCCTTCCCGGAGCACATGGCACGCCTCAATATCCAGGCCCAGCGGCCGGCGTCCTACCTTCAGCTTGAACGTGGTGATCCCGTACTCCTCACCGAACCGCAGGGCCTCGTCCAGCAGCTCCTGGGCCGGACGGAAGCCCAGCATATGACTGACGCGCATGTGGTCCGTGTAACCGCCGAGGAGCTTGTGCACCGGGGTCTGAGTGGCCTTGCCCATCAGGTCCCAGAGGGCGATGTCCAGCGCACCTTTGGCCACCTGGTTGTGGATGGTGCGGTTCAGCACCGCATGGATCTTGCCGCGGTCCAGCACGTCCAGCCCGGTCACCTGCGGGGCGAAGACCTGTTCCACGATGGCCACGATCGATGCCTGGGTCTCGCCGTAGGTATACGGGCGCGGTGGCGCATCCGCAACCCCCACCAGCCCGGTGTCCGTGTGCACGCGCAGGAGAACGTGGTCCGCGGTCGTCACCTCGCCGCTGGCGAACTTGAGCGGGTGCGTGTAAGGGATGGCGTAGGGAATGGCTTCAATCCGCTCAATCTTCACGGGTGGTTCCTTCCGGGACAGTGGATGTTTCGAACAGGTCTACGAAGTTCTTGATCAGCGGGGAATCGCTGCCGCGGCGCCAAGCCAGCGCCAAATCCACCGCCGGGGCGTCGCGCAGCGGGCGCAGCACCGTACCCTGGAGGGCGAACACCCGGCGTGTCATCGGCACGAGCGCCAACCCCATGCCCGAGGCCACGAAGGCCAGCAGGGTGGATGTCTCACTGGCTTCCTGCACAATCCGGGGCCGGAAGCCGACCCGGCGGCAGGCGTCCATGAAGATGCCGCACACGGCCGAGGTCCGCGGATAGGAAACGAACTTCTCTCCGGCCAGGTCGGCCAGCTCCAGCGACCCGTGTGACGCCAAGGGATGGTCTTCCGGAAGCGCCACGACGAGTTCGTCCTGCTCCAAGAACCTCAGTTCAAGCTCTCCGGACCGCACGGGCGGACGCAGCACGGCGACGTCGATGCGGTTTTCCTCCAGCGCCTCTTCCAAGGCAGGGGTGAGCATTTCACCCAGCACATGGAGCTTCAATCCCGGCAACCGCCTTCCTGCCGTCTCGACAATGCGCGGCATCAACCGGTAAGTGGCGGATCCAACCACGCCGACCCGCAGCACGCCGCTGGCGCCCTGGCCCACCAGCTTCACGTCCTGCCCCAGCTGGTCGATCTCGGCCAGCAGCCCGCGGGCCCGGACCAGCAGCAGTTCGCCCGCCGGCGTCACCTCCACCTTGCGGGTGGTGCGGACCAGCAGCTGCGTGCCCAGCTGCTCCTCGAGCTGCTTGATCTGGTGCGAGAGCGGCGGCTGGGCCATGTGCAGGCGCAGCGCGGCACGGCCGAAATGGCGTTCCTCGGCCACGGCCACGAAGTATCGCAGCTGGCGGGTCTCCATGCCGGCCTCCAATCCGTTCCGGTCGCAGCCTGGTCGCTGGCTTCTGACCCACTCTAGGCCGGGGAATTAGGCAGGTAAAATACTTAGCTTCCCGCCACTGATACACGCTGCATATCAATGCCCGCCTCACGTTGTGCCGCGGGTCTCACCCCTCCATGGCCGCGGCAACACGAGGCCGGGGGCGGACTATGACTCCTGACGTATCAATAAGGCCCAAATAAGTACTTCTGTTGGCCCAGTCACCTGACTACGGTTATGTGGTCCCCGTCGCACAACCAAGGACGATCCATGTCACAGGAAACCCAGAACCGCCCCGAGGCGGCCGAAGCGCGCCCCGGCGGCGACGCTGAACAGACCACAGCCCCCGAGACCCGCACCGGCAGGAAGCTCGTAGCGCTGCTCGCCGGGCCGCTGGCCGGGCTGGCCCTTTTCTTCATCCTGCCGGAGTCGCTGGCGTTCGAAGGCCGCGCCGTCGCGGGCTGTGCGCTCTGGATGGCGATCTGGTGGATGACCGAAGCCGCCCCCATCCCGGTGACCTCGCTGCTGCCGCTGGTCCTCTTCCCGCTATTCGGGATGGACAGCATGGCCAATGTCGCCGCACCCTACGCCAACCCGGTGGTCTTCCTGGTGATGGGCGGAGTGATCCTGGGCCTGGCCACGGAGAAGAGCAACCTGCACCGGCGCATTGCGCTCCTGACCATCCGAACCGTCGGAACCCGCCCCGCGCAGATCGTCCTCGGTCTGATGGTCGCCTCGGCCATGATCTCTGCCTGGGTGTCCAACACCGCCACGGCCGTGATCATGGTGCCCATCGGCGTCTCCATCCTCCAGTTGATCCGCAACATCGACCGAGACGCGGTGGACGCCAAGTTCGCCGCGGCCATGATGCTCGGCATCGCCTACGGCGTCACCATCGGCTCCATGGCCACCCTCATTGGCCAGCCGCCCATGGCGCTGATGGCCGCCTACCTCGGTTCTGAACAGAACTACGAGATGCAGTTCGGCCAGTGGATGCTGGTCGGTGTGCCGTTCGCGGCGGTCATGCTGTTCATCGCTTGGTTTGTGCTGACCAAGCTCGTCTTCCGTACCCGGCTGGAGCAGATTCCCGGCGGGGCACAGCTCATCCGCGACGAAATCGCGAAGCTCGGGGCCATGACAACCCCCGAGCGGCGCGTCGGCGCGATCTTCCTGGCCGCCATTTTCTGCTGGGTGGCAGTGCCCTTCATCGCCCAAATTCCCGCAGTAGCCCATGCCCTGCCCTTTCTCGCAACCATCTCGGACACGCAGGTGGCCATGGGCGCTGCCATTGCCTGTTTCCTGGTCCCGGCCAACAAGCGCTCGGCCGGCAAGGGATCGGCACCGCTGCTGCAGTGGTCCTCGGCCCGCGACATCCCGTGGGGCCTGCTCCTGCTGTTCGGTGGCGGCCTCTCGCTCTCTGCCATGTTCACCTCAACGGGCCTGTCAGAATGGATCGGCAATCAGGTCGGCGGACTGAACGGCATGCCTCCCGTGGTTATCGTGCTGGTCGCCGCCGTGGTCGGTCTGGGGCTCACCGAGCTCACTAGCAACACGGCCACCGCGGCGGCATTCTTCCCGATCATGGGTGCCGTCGCCGTCGGCGTCGGCATCGATCCGCTCCTGATGACCATTGTCATGACCCTCGCTGTCTGTTCGGCCTACATGCTGCCCGTGGCCACGCCGTCGAACGCGGTGGCCTTCGGCTCCGGCGAGGTGTCCATCAAACAGATGGTGCGGGCCGGCCTCTGGCTGAATCTAGTCTCCTTGGTGCTGATCGTGGTGACGCTCTACACCCTGCTCCCGTTGGTCTTCGGCGTCAGCCTCTAGCCCTCACGCCTCGACAGAACCCGCATAACGACGGCGGTGGGCCGGCTCTCGGAGCCGGCCCACCGTTGCATGTCACGTCCGTCTGCCTGTTCCCCGCACCGGGTAGGGTTCCGGTGAAGCCATAACCGCGCAACCGAAGGAACCGGACAGATGAAGAGGATGATCGGCACGCTGCTGTTGGTGCTGGCCGGACTGCTGGGTGCGGCACCGGCCGCGCACGCCGTGACTCCCACCGAGGTGGTTGTAGAGGATACTGCCGGCGTCCTCGACCAGGCCACGCTCCTGCCCGCGGTGGAGGCTATCGACTTCTACGAGCCGACCAAGGTGGCCATCTACACCTACAACGGCTCTGCCTCTGCCAACCTCAACGAAGAAGTGCTTCGCTTCGCCCGCGCGGAGCATCCGGAGTGGCTCAGCGCCGACGGCCAGAAGTGGGCGGACGGACTCTTCATCTTCGCGTTGGACCCGGTCGGCCGCTGGGTCGGAACCTATATGGGCGAGGACCGCAAGATCCCGCTGGAGCAGCGCGAGGACATCCAGGAGACTACCAAGGAACTGTTCCGGGACGCCCAGTGGACGGACGGAACCATCGCGGGCATAGAGCGCGGCGCGGAGCTGATCAACCGCCCGTGGTACCGCTCCGGGGCCTTCATCGGCAGCCTCTGGGCGGCGGGCATCGCCGTCGTCGGGTTCTTTGGAGTCCGCTTTGGGGTGCGTCGGCAGAATCTAGCCAGAGCACGTCGCGAGATCGAACGCGGGGACCGCAGCTACTCCAACGTGTCCCTGGACCTCGACGCCACGGAGGTCAACGCGAACACCATTCCCCCGACGTCTGAGTACGGCTCACGGGTGCTGGAAAAATACCGCGGCTTCATGACCGGCTACACCGAAGCCAGCAAGCTCAACGACAGGGTCCACGCCATGAGCGAGAAGGAGCTGAAGTCGGGTAAGAACGTCAAGACGGCCGCCGAGTACGCGCGCATTGCGACGGAGTTGGATGCACTGGACGACGTCATCGCCGACACCAACACGTTCCTGAACCTGGCCTCCGGATGGGAGCGGGCCTGGGACCGGCAGCTAGCGCCCTTGCGCGAGGACCTGGACGGCATCGATACGCTGATAGAGGAGGGGCCGGAGACCGCCAGGTCTGCGGCAACGGCTGCCGCCCTACGCTCCTTCCGCGACCGTACCCGGGAGGATCTGGAGGACTGGGCCGCCGCCCTCACCGACGGAAGGACCACACCGGACACGGCCCTGCGTTTGATCCAGGACAGCCGGAGCGAATTCACCGACCTACTCAAGGCACACGCGGACACGGTCATCGACGCATACGCAAAAACGTCGTCGGAGAAGGACAAGATGCGCGAGGACATGGACGAAGAACTCCGCAGCGGAGACCGCCGGTCCTCCACGATCCTGGACACCGTGTACCCGCCGTACATGTTCTACTCCGCCTACGCCTTCAACGCCGGCTACAGCTCGGCACAAAGCAGCGTCGATTCTTCACGCAGCAGCGGCAGCACCACAGGCTACGGCAGCAGCGGCGGGAGCTTCAGCGGATCGGGCAGCTCGTCCAGATTCTAGGACTTGCGGCCGGGTAGCTTGAGCTCTTGACGGCCCCGCAGACAGGAGTATATTTAAGTCGTAACTTACATAAGGAGTTGCTTACATGGCAGGGGCACCGGACCAGCTAAGCCTGGTCTTTGCCGCCCTGGCGGATCCCACCCGCCGGGCCATCCTGTCCCGATTGCGGCAGGGTTCGGCCACGGCCGGCGAACTGGCAGAACCGTTCCACATCAGCCGGCCAGCCGTTTCACAGCACCTGCGGGTGTTGGAAAAGGCTGGCCTGATTGAGCGGACCGCCTCCGCGCAGTGGCGCAACTGCACGCTCCGCACCGAACCCCTGGACGACGTTTCGGCCTGGATCGACCACCACCGAGGTCTCTGGAACGAGCGCTTTGATTTGTTGGACGAGCGACTCCGCGAACTCAAGGAGAAAGCCGGAAATGACTGAGCAAACCGCTACACAGGACAAGCAATTCACCATTACGCGCACCTTCGACGCGCCGCGCGAGATCATCTGGCGTGCCTGGACCGACCCGGACGAAGCCGCCCGCTGGTGGCATCCCCGCGAAGTCGCCAGCCCGCGCGAGTTCGTCCGGATCAACGCGAGCGTCGGCGGGACCTATGAATACAAGATGATCGCGCCCGACGGCAGCGAGTATCCCACTGCCGGGCAGTATCTCGAAGTGGTGGAACCGGAACGACTCGTCTTCACGTGGGCCTCGCCCGGTGACCGGATCGAAGACTCACCGGTCATCACAGTGCAACTGGCCGAACTTGACGGCGGCCGCACCGAGATGACCTTCAACCTCCGCGGCTTCGCTGGCTTCGCCGGCGACAACAATGTCTACGACGGCTGGAGCGAGGCGCTGGACATCCTCACGGAATCTCTCGGCTGATTCCTGCTATTTCGCCCCTATGATGACGACGGGGTCCGGCCTTTGGCCGGGCACCGCCGATGTAACGATCCGTCGCGCGGAACGACCGGCACAAATTTGTTGAGATTTTCGACCCATTTTCAAGGAAACCGGTTTACTCTAGGCCGCAGGGGAATTACCGAGAAGCCATGGGGGCAATCATGCGGGAAAATCAGGAACAGCCAGTAGCCAATCCGATCGGTCCGATGGAGCGGATGGGACGCAAGCCCCTCCACGGCGAGGGCCACGACATCGGCATGCCGAATCTTGCGGCCGCCCAAATACCCGGTCCGGGGACTGCCCATGTTGTCTTCGGCGAGGACCGGCAGCTCCCGGACGATGCCGCCGACCCGATGGAGAGGGACGGGCACATCTTCCCGGCACGCCGAGCCCGTCGCTGGATTCCGTGGAGCCGCGGAACCGGCCGGCACCGCCTGGCCTGAACGCCGCCCTCACTAGGACCACACACAGAGGAATCGGCGCCTCGAAGTCAGATGACGTCGACGTAGACCACCTCGACGGCGTTGTTGCCGTAGCCGAGCCGGTTCCATGGCGGGACTTCGGGCTGGACATTTCCCGCCGCGTCGGTGGCCCTCACACGCAGGGTGTGACGTCCAATGTCGTGGGCCTCCCATTCGAAGGACCATTCCTGCCAGTGGTACGGGCCGGTCGGGGGCTTAAGGCTGGCCCGGTGCCATTCGCCTTCGCCGGTGAGGCTGACCTCCACGCGTGACACTGGACCCGCACCGGACCAGGCTTTGCCATGCACCGTATAGGTGCCGGCGGGGATGGTCGATCCGGCGGCCGGATCGGTGATGCGCGCCCGTACGTGCATGATGTCGACGGGTTCCGGTGGCCGGTCTGCCCATTCGTACATGTAGTGCCCGGTCTGGAACTCGCCGACAAACGTCTCGGTCAGGACGTCGATTCGTTTGAGCCACTTCACGGAGGCCACGGCGTACCAGCGCGGGACGATGAGCCGGAAGGGCGACCCATGGTCCGGGCCCAGAGGCTCGCCGTTCATCTCGTACGCAATGAGTATCTCTGCGGCCGGATCGGCGGCCTGGGCCAAGGGCAGCGCGCGGACGAAACTCAGGTTGTTCTTGTCGGTGTCGGCCAGCACCGGGGTGAGGTGGTAGGCGCCGTGGTCGGCGCCCTCGAAGCGCACGTCGACGCCGTTTGCGTCCGGGCGCGCTTGTGCCAGCACTTCGTGCAGGAAGGCGCCCTTCCAGCGGGCCGTCGATACGGCGTAGTCGCCCCAGGGCTCACCGCTGGGCAGCGGACGCATTTCCAGCCGCCCGTTCCCGGCGCATTCGAGCGTGACCGCCCGTTTGTGTGCGGGCATGGCCCGTAGGTCGTCGAGTGTCAGTGTCAGGGGTTGGCCGACGGCGCCGCCGATCTCGAGCGTTCCGTCGTGGGCGGGCAGGGCGAAGTTGCTTCGGACGTAGTGGAGCTCGGTGGAGGTGATCTCGCTCAGGAGCGCCGCGGGTGGCGCTTCGGCGTTGTACGGTGCCGGGTTGATCATCTGCAGCGCAGAACGCGCGGCGCCGAGTTCATCGGTCACTTCCATGGCTAATCCTCCTCGTGGGTCCTGATCAGTAGTCGGCGTCGCGGAAGACGGGTACGCGGTCTTCGTTGAAGGCGCCGATGCCTTCGATGCGGTCGGGATGGACGGCCGAGCGCCAGTGCGCTTCCATCATGGTCGCGATTGCCTGTTCCACCGGCTGCCCCTCTCCGAGCTGCACGGCGCGTTTGACGGCCTGGACGGCTGTCGGGGAGTTGCTCGCGATCGTTTCCGCGATGCGATCTGCCGCATCTGCCAACTCGTGCTGGCCATGGATCTCGTTGACCATGCCGAGGCGGTGCGCCTCGGCCGCCGTGATCGGTTCCCCGGTCATGAGCATTTGCATGGCCCGTCCGGTTCCGAGGAGGCGCGGCAGGAACACCGGTGAGCCGCCACCGGCCGAGAGGCCGATCATCGCCTCCGGCTGGCCGAAGGTGGCGTTCTCGGAGGCGATGATGAAGTCACAGCTCTGGGCGAGTTCGCATCCGCCTCCATAGGCGATTCCGTTCACGGCGGCGAAGAGCGGTTTGCGCAGTTGCCTTACGGTGTAGAGCGTGCGATCGAAGGCCTGGCGCTGGCGCAGCCAATCCTCTTTGGTCATTTTGTTGCGCTGTCGCAGGTCGCTGCCAACGGAGAAGGCCCGCTCGCCGGCGCCTGTGAGTACCACGACCCGTACGGCGGTGCGGACGGCGATCGTTTCGACGATTTCAGTCAGACGCGCGCCCATCTCGGTCGTGATCGCATTGTCGGCGTGCGGGCGGTTGAGCGTGATCACCGCAATCTGGTTGTCCTTGCGATAGTCGACGAGAACGGGCGACTCTGGTTCCTCGGCATCCGGGGAGGGGTGGGCGAAATCGAGCTTTTTCCAACGGTCGGCGCCCGCGGAGGTCGTGGTCATATCGTGCTCCCCTGGGTCGGGACGGGTCATGGTAATTCCGCCAGCCAGCGCATCGCCGAGAGGCTCGGGGCGAAGAAGTACTCGCCCCCGCGCGTGGTCACGAATGGTGGAAGGTCGTGCAGCCGGCGCCGGATCGGCCGCTGGGGGATGGTGAAGCTGGTTGTGCCATCGCCCGTGCCGACGAGCGGGTCCGCTTCACTCGGGGCGCCGATGAAAATCCCGTCATTGAGCCATTGGGTCTTGACGAACTCGAACTGGCGCTTGATATGGGCGCCGACGAACACGAAGATGATGCCGCGATCTTTGCCGTCGTCTTCCAGCACTCCATCGGGAAGCTCCGGGCCGTAGCTCGTGCCGCGCCGGATCATTCGGTGCAGGCGGACGTTGACGCTGCCGTCGCTGTCCAGCGCGTCGCGCGGGTTAGCGCGTCGTGCGTGGGCGCCCACCGGGCATTTGAACCCGCGGGGATCGTCGCCGTAAAGGAAGTTGTTGTTCCGTTGCGGGTCGCCGCCAAGCTCCGGATCGTCCCGATCCGGGGAGAGCGGGAGTGGGGCTCCTCCTTGCCAACGCCCGACCATCTTCGCGCCAAGTAGTGCCTCCTCCTCACGGGTTGCAGCCTTCGCGCGGAGGTATTGCCGGTATGCCGCAACCTTTGTGTGCAGCTTTCGGAGGACCACATAGGTGCCGTTTCGGCCCAGGATGTCCGGGGTCGGCATCGCCGGCAACTCGCCCGTCTCGTCGGGGTAGCCGAGGATGATCTCGCCGGCTTTGAGCGGTCGCTCGTGCGGGTTCGATGCTGGCTGGCCGCTGCCCTCGACCGCCGGCTGGCTGATACCGTCCTTGAATCCGAACGAGGTACGCCCGGTCGGGAGCTGGTAGCAGTCCTGACGCCAGAGCACCGAGATGCCGTTCAGCTCCTGATGGGCACGGCGGGCCTTTTCTGTGACGGCCTCGAGGCGACTGAGGTCGGGTGAGAGCACCGCTATGGCGATGTGGACGTCGGGCGTGCCGAGCGGCTGCTCCCAGTGTTCCGGGCTGCTCTCGCCGACGTCCCCGAGGTGCGTCGCACGCGCAGCCATCCCTTCGCGGAATTCAGGGGCGAAGCTGTCAAGTGAGGGCTGCGGCACCCCGAGCGCCTCGAGTCCGCGATAGGTGAACCCGACGGTAATCCAGGCGTCGTGCGCGGGATCGGCCGAGGGCCTCCCGGAGTCGACGACCGCCACCAGCCGCCGGACCAGTTCGCGCCCGTCGGCACGGTCATCGATACGCAGCAGCAGGTAGGCGCCGACATACGGCGAGGGGCGCCCGTGCAGTGCACCGCTTTGAATGTCGTCGAGCTCGAGTTTGACGCCGTCATTCGCGGGCATGGTCAGTGGTGTTCCGGAGGTTCGGGCGGGTTGGGGTTGGGCGGGGAGAGGTAGGGAAAGCTGCGCGAAGCCGGCCGCGAGGACCCATCGACTCCATCGCGGATGATCGGCCCGTTGCCGGCATTGATCAGCGTCGTGAAGAACTTGTCCATCACGTCGTCGTTGAGCGTGCGCCCCCCGCAGCTCTCGTGGGACCGACCTTGGCGGGCGGAAAGTTCGATCTCGAGGAACGAACCCTGTTCCTGATAGGGCTTCGTGACGTCCACGATGAGGAAGTCGGCGAGAACGAGCCCGGTCAGCGGATGGCCGTTGCCGTTGGCCGGCCAGTCGGTCTTCCCGTCGAGGCCGTCCCAGAAGGCGAGGTTGGCGTCTAGCCGCGCGCGGTAGGCACCTTCGTATCCGTGCGCGAGGTGGAACGCGTCCTCCATGTTGTATAGGTCGCGGATCTCGAGGTCTTGATTGACCGGATCGAACTGCTTGGGCCCCAGCATCAGGTTCTTCACCTCGGGCCGTCCGACGCGTTCGATACGCACGTTGAACGTGCCTCGCGTCAGCGTCTCGGCAACCACGCCAACGAGCGTCGCGCCCTCGAACAGGGAACAATCGATTTCGACGACAAGCCCGAGGACGTTCTTGCCGTCAAGGTAGATCGCCCCCGGGTCCATAAAGGCAAGCTGGCCCGTCGCGACCGTCTTCAGCGCAGCCGGAGCGTCCAGGATGAACGGATCCCACCGCGCACCCGCGAAGACCCGCACGCCGTGGCCGGAACCGCCGCCGTCGTCGTTGACTCGGAATGAGACGGTCTCGCCCGACGGAGTGGTGCAGGTCCCCTCCTGCTCGAAGGGCTGCCCGTCCGGGCTGATCGGCGCAGCGAACACGCAGTCGAACACGAACTCCTCGGCGCCGGCAGCGAACGGCACTGCATCGCCGGCTGCGTTCGCCGCCAGCGGTCGCAGGCGGAACCGGTAGAGGAGCCCGTCGGAGAACGCGTTGGAGACCTTGGCGAACGGCAGCGTGTTCATCACGAGAACCAGATGTCCGGCCCGGTCCGGGCTCGGAAATGCGTAGACATCCGTGATGTCTGCGATCGGGTTGGCCAGCGCCCTGGGGCCCGAAATGTGATCCGACATGGCGTCAATCCCCGGCCTCGTCGAGCAGCGGCTGCAGCGCAGGGTGCTGAAGCGCTGCCGCGGCGTCGGGGTGGTCGAGCACGCGCTGGAACGCCGCGTTCACTCGCTGCGCCTTGCGGATTTCCTTCACGGTGCCGGGGTAGTTGCGCGCGTACGCGGCCGCACGTCGTTGCGCGCCGAGAATGAACGCCTTTTCGGTGGCCAGATCGGGCAGGCCGTCGTAGCCCTCCGCGTGCCGGAAGATCACATCGAAGAGCGCGAGCGTCGGCCCCGAGTTGAAGAAATCCTCCATATAGGCGTCCCAGGGGCCATCGAAACTTGTGATGAACGCAAGTCGGGTGTCGTCGTCGAAGAGTACGAACCGCGCCTCGTGAATAGTCGTGATCGCCATGCCGTAATCCCCTGGCCGGTAGCCAGCTGTCTGCTGCAGGTCGTTCAGCGCGGCCCGCAGCGATTCGCTCTGACCGGGTTTGACCCGGAAGAACAGGCTGAACTCGCTCGTGGGTCCGACGCCGACGCCCGGATCGGACGTTGCTGCCTCGGATGTCGCCATTCGATGCTCCCTTGTTGAAGTTCCGCAAGCATGGCATGAACCTCGCGGCGACCACGTCACCCACAGGGGGTGACTTTGATGTGCACACGCTGCGGGTGGTCTCGGCTATCCCAGTACCTTGCGGCGACAGGCAGACTCGCTTGGCCGTCGGTCCCGATCCTTGATGCCTTCTTGACAGGAATCAGGAGGGCCGAATGAATGGACAGCGTCGACATCCGCAGTCCAGCAAAGGAGTACCTCATGGCACGCCCAGTCCACTTTGAGATCCAGGCCGACGACGTCGAGCGCGCCAAGGCCTTCTACACCAAGGCGTTTGGCTGGACGTTCGAGGATTATTCGCAAATGACCGGCACGCCGTATTTTGGCGTCCTGACAGGCCCGGAAGGTGAACCCGGCATCAATGGCGGCCTCCAGCAGCGCCCTGTTCCCGCCCCGGCGGCCGGACAAGGAACCAACGCCTGGGTGGTGACCATGGAGGTGGATGACTACGACGCGACGGAACGGAAGATTCTGGACGCCGGAGGCCAGACAGCTCTGCCAAAGTTCGCCCTGCCAGGCATGGCGTGGCAGGGCTACTACTTGGACACCGAAGGCAACACCATCGGCATTCACCAGCCAGACGAACGAGCCGGAACACAGTAACTGCGAAAAGGCCGGGCTCGACTCTGGCTAATATCGTGCCCCTCTCGGAAGATTTCCCATCCTTCGAGCGATGCGGCTTCTTGTTAGGACAGCACGTCTTTGGTGCTGAAGCGGCTGTAGGCGAGGGCGCAGAAGACGGCGATGTAGCCGCCCTGCAGGAGGGCGTTGGCGCCGAAGGCGTCCCAGGAGATGGGCTGGCGGAGCAGGTCGGCGAAGCCGAGCCAGTGGTGGGTGAACAGCCAAGGGTGCAGCCAGTCGAGCTGCGGCAGCGCGCCGATGATCTGGGTGACGACGGCGAGAACCGCCGTCGTTGCCATCGCCCCGACCGGAACCTCGGTGAGGGTGGAGATAAAGAGCCCGATCGCGGCGAGACCGGCCAGTGACAAAGCGACGTAGGCGGCCACCAGCAGCAGCCGGACCAGGGATTCGCCGACGCCAATGGTGTCGCCGGACAGCAGGGTCACCGGCCCGGTGCCGAACAGGATGGTACCGATGACCGCGCCGGCCACCACGATGGCGAGCGCGGCCGCAATGCAGAAGACGACGGCTGCCCCGTACTTGACCGCCAGCAGCCGCAGCCGGCCCGCCGGGGCCGTCAGCAGGTAGCGGAGCGTGCCGTGGCCGGCCTCGCCGGCGATGGTGTCGCCGGCCACCACGCTGATGGTCAGGGGCAGGAACAACGGGATGGAGACCACCAAACCCGTCAGCGCGACGAACAAGCCGTTCTGCTTGATCTGGTTCAGGAACGGCGGGCCGCCGCCGGGCCCTCCCTCGTCTGCGGCCACCCGGACCACCACGGCGATGAGAACCGGAACGGCCGCCAGGGCCAGCAGCATGGCCCAGGTCCGAAGCCGCCGGAACAGCACGCTGAGTTCGGAGCCGAAGAGCGCCCAGCCGGCGGACGGCCGGCGGTTCTCAGGCGTGGCAGGGGCCAAGCGGCCGGCAGGTCCGGCTCCAGAATGGTGCACAGGTTCGGGGCTTCGGCGATCGGCCTCGGCGGGAACAGACTGCGCGTCACTGGACAACGTCGAACCCCTCCCCCGTCAGCTCCACGTAGCGGTCCTCCAGGCTGCCCGCCTCCACCACGAACCCCCGGAGCCGCACTCCGTCGGCCACCAGCGCGGCGGCGATGTCCTCGGGCAGCAGTTCGGGGCGGTTCATCGGTGTGCTGACCTGCCCGTCGAGAGCCGCCTCCGGTCCTTCCGGCTCCAGGCCGAGCCGGCGCAGCACAGCCCGGGCGGCTTCGGCGTCGGGCGTCTGGATGCTCAGGTGGGTCAGGCCCACGCGGCGCAGTTCGTCCAGGGTCCCCTGAGCCACCAGCTTGCCGGCGCGCATCACGGCGGCGTGACTGCAGATCTGTTCCACTTCGGAAAGCAGGTGGCTGGAGACGAACACCGTGGTTCCTCCCCCGGCCAGCGAGCGCACCAGGCTGCGGACCTCGCGGGTGCCCTGCGGATCCAGCCCGTTGGTCGGTTCGTCCAGCACCAGCAGTTGGCGCGGCATCAGCAACGCGTTGGCGATGCCCAGCCGCTGTTTCATGCCCAGCGAATACGCCCGCACCTTCTTGTTGGCCGCGTGCGTCAGCCCGACCCGCTCCAGCGCCTCGCCGACCCGGCGGCGGCGGGTTGCTGCCGGAGCGTGCCGGTCGGCGGTATCCAACCGGTGCAGGTTCGAAGCGCCGGAGAGGAACGGGTAGAACGCCGGGCCTTCGATCAGTGCCCCGACCTGCGGCAGTACGCTCCGCAAGTGCCCGGGCATCTCCTGGCCAAAGATTCGGACGCTCCCGCTGGTGGCGCCGGCCAGCCCGAGCATCACCCGGATGGTGGTGGTTTTCCCGGAGCCGTTCGGGCCCAGAAAGCCGAAGACCGAGCCGTGCGGAACAGCCAGGTCAAGAGAGTCGACGGCGGTCTGCCGGCCGAAGCGTTTGGTCAGTCCGGAGGTTTCGATGGCCAGCGCGGCGGAAGTGCCGCTGCCGTTCACCGGCCCTCCGCGGCTGCCTGCAGCTGCCCCAGCGGAACGGATCCGGCGAACACGCGGCCGTCATCGGTCAGGTAGACGTTGACCAGTGACGTGGAGATCAGCCGGCCGCCGTCCACGGCTTCGGTGGCCTGGGCCAGCAGCGGAGAATCCGCCCAGCCGTCCGGCAGAGCCGCCGCGGGAACTTCCGTCACGGTCTCCCAGCCGGAGCCATGTTTGGTGACCTGATCCCGAACGCCTGCACCGCCGTCGTTGTTGCCCTTGAGATGTGGCTTCTCAGCCTTCGGGCTGTGCTGCGGCACGGCGTGCTCAGTCACGGTGGCGCCGGCCGGCGGGGTGAAGTCGAACAGCCCGGCGTCCGGTGCCCCAAGGCTCAGCTTGGTGTAGCCCAACCGGAACGCCGGCTCCTGCTGTCCGCGCGCCTGTACTTGCACGTTCAG
This sequence comes from Arthrobacter sulfonylureivorans, assembly GCF_022637435.1. NCBI lineage: Bacteria > Bacillati > Actinomycetota > Actinomycetes > Micrococcales > Micrococcaceae > Arthrobacter > Arthrobacter sulfonylureivorans. The sequence goes on along the minus strand of NZ_CP093326.1, from coordinate 616,538 downwards.
CGGCAGGCCGGTCTCGGCATCGATGGCCACCACCATGGAACCCACCAGCGTTTCGGTACTGTTGGGCTCCACCACCAACTGGTACGCACTGCGGCCGGCGACTGAAGTGTCGTCGCCGACGGACACCTTGGATTCCGGGGTGATGCTCTGCAGCAACTGCTCGGCGAGCCGCTGCGGCGTATATGCCTCGGCTTGTGGGGAAGCACCGCCGTCGGACGTGTCCCCCTTGCCGGCAGGCAGGGTCAGATGGACAGCCTCGTTCTTCTTGGAGCTGTAGAACCACGCCTCGGCGCCATTGCGGATCAGGTCGCGCTCGGCAAAGCGGTCGAAAAGCTGCAGCCGGACCCGGTCCGGGCCGTCCAGATAGACGCGGGCGGCATGGGAGCCGGTGAGCAACGCAAGCGCGTCCGCCACCTGCCCGCCCTCGCCCGCGGGCTTGTCTTGAGGCAGTTCGGGAAGCCCCAGCGCGGAATCCTGTTCCACGGTCCCGGACAGCTCACGGACGTCGCTGCCCGCCGCCATTTCCAGCAACTGCTGCGGTGTTTTGTCCGGCAAATCGGCTGCGGCGTTGGCCTGCAGCGAACCGGTCAGCACACCGCCGGCAATCACGGCAGGCACGACGGCGGCAGGCAGCCACCGCTTCCAAGTCCCGGCCATGACACATCACCTTCCGATGCTGAAGGGCTCGGTCCCAGACTACGCCAGCGGGAGGCCGCGGTCACTGGTCAAAGCACCCGGAACCCTGCACGGCGTCAGCGGAGTGGGCACCGCAGCCAACATCGTGATGCGCACGTGCTTGTCCCTGCACAGGCCCCGTGTTGTAGTTGACCCACGCAATGACATGCGGATGCTCGGTGGCACGGCGGCGAACCCGCCGGTGCTGCGGACGTCCTGAAGCCGGCCCGCACCCAGGCCGGCAGCCGGAGGGGTGAGTGACGATGGTTGTGCAGCGGTTGTTGCCGACGGAGGAAGCGCAGGAACTGCTTGGGCTGGTGCGGGACATCGCCGCCCGCGAATTGATGCCGCAGGCTGCCGCTGCCGAAGAGGCCGAACGGTTTCCGCGCGATGTCTTCCGGACGCTGGGGGAAGCCGGGCTGCTCAGCCTGCCGTATCCCGAAGAGTTCGGCGGAGGCAGCCAGCCGGCCGAGGTCTATCTGCAGGTCCTCGAGGAACTCGGCGCGGCCTGGAGCAGTGTGGCCGTGGGCGTCAGCGTGCACGCCCTCTCCTGCTTTCCGCTGGTGCACTTCGGCAGCGATACGCAGCGCAAGACCTGGCTGCCGGACATGCTCTCGGGCGACACCCTGGGCGCCTACTGCCTCTCCGAAGCGCACGCCGGCTCCGATCCGGCGGCGATGCGGACCAGGGCCGTGCGGCATGGCGACGGTTACCTGATCCGGGGCGCGAAGGCCTGGACCACCCATGCCGGCCAGGCCGACTTCTATACGGTCATGGCCAGGACTTCCGACGATCCGCGGCGCGGGGTCTCCTGCTTCCTGGTGCCGGCCGACGCCGCCGGGCTGACTGCCGCGCCGCCGGAACACAAGATGGGGCTGACCGGCTCCACCACGGCCACCATGCATTTCGACGACGTGCATGTTGCCGCCGACCGGATGATCGGCGAGGAGGGCCAGGGACTGGCCATTGCTTTCGCTGCGCTCGATTCCGGCCGACTGGGCATTGCCGCCGTGGCCACCGGGTTGGCGCAGGCAGCGCTGGACCTGGCGGCGTCCTACGCCAACGAACGGGAAGCCTTCGGCAAGCGGCTGATCGAGCACGAGGGACTGGCCTTCCTGCTGGCCGACATGGCCGTGGAAACGGAGACCGCGCGTGCTGTGTATCTGTCCGCCGCCCGGTTGAAGGACGCCGGCCTGCCGTACGGCCGGGAGGCCTCCATCGCCAAACTGGTGGCGACCGACAACGCCATGAGCGTGACCACCAACGCGGTGCAGGTGCTGGGCGGGGCCGGCTACACCCGTGACTTCCCGGCCGAACGGTACATGCGCGAGGCGAAGGTGATGCAGATCTTTGAAGGCACCAACCAGATCCAGCGACTGCTGATCTCCCGCCAACTCACGCGGTAGCGCCGCGGCCCTCCTCCCCTGTGCCGGGCTACATCCGGTTCTTGGTCCGGGCGGTGGCCGGCGCCGTCCACGGGTCCTCCGGCCACGGATGCTTCGGGTACCGGCCGCGCATTTCCGCGCGTACCTGCGCATACGGACCGGACCAGAAAGACGCCAGATCGTCGGTCACGGCCAGCGGCCGGCCGGCGGGCGAGAGCAGGTGGAACAGCACCGGGACCCGCCCGTCCACCAGCCGCGGCGTTTCCGCCCAGCCGAAGCATTCCTGCAGTTTCACCGCCACCACCGGGCGGCCGGCGTCCTCCGGTGCCGGGTAATCGATCCGCACCCGCGAACCGCTGGGCACCTGGAGACGCTCGGGCACCAAGTCATCGAAGCGGGCGGCGTCGGGCCAGGGCAGCAGCCGGCGCAGCGGCTCGGCCAGGTTCACCGACGCGGCCGGCTTGCCGCCGGCCAGCGCCTCCAGTTCCGGCGACAGCCAGTCGGCGAGCCGGGCCAGCAGCGCCGGTTCGGCGACATCGGGCCAGGGCTCCCCCAGCTCGCGGTGCAGCATGGCCAGCCGGCGGAGCAGTGTCTCGGCGGATTCCGACCAGCCGATGATGCCCAGCCCGCCGGACGCCAGGGCGCGCGCCACTGCTTCCCGGCCTTCGGCGGCCGAGGGTTTCACCGGCGTGGAGGTCAGCACAATCGCCCCCAGCCGACGCTCGCGGCGGGCCGCAACCCTGCCGGCTTCGAACCGCGCTTCCACCCGGTCGGTCAGCAGCGTTTCGGCGGCGGCTTCCGCGGTGTCCGCCTCCAGCGGGGCCGCGGCACGGATTACCGCCCCGGTCCCGGCGGCATCGCGGCCCTGCGCCCGGGACACTTCGGCCACGGCCAGCCATTCGTGGCCGGCCAGCGGACTGCCCGCCGGCAGGCCGGCGCGGGTCCCGGACGCCAGCAGGTAGGTCTGGCCGCTGGCTCCGTTGACGCGGCGGGCGACCCGTTCGGGGAAGGCCAGCGCCACAATTTGTCCCGCCGTTTCCGCCGCGCCTAGCGGTGCCCCGCTGCGGAAAGGCACGACGGCGGTGCCCTCCTGCCGCGCGATCTCCGCCAGCCGCCGCGCCTCCTCACGCCAGCGCCGGGCCGCTGGGTCGCCCCGGCCGGCCGCGCGGAGGGACGCCAGCAGTTTGGCCAGGTCGGCACCGGGTGCGCGTTGGTCCCCGGCCACCAGCGCAACAACGTCGGCGGCGCCCTGCGGTCCGGCAATCGCCGCGCCGTCCAACAGCGCCCGGCCCAGCCGTGGGTCGGCCGGCACCCGGGACAGGATCTGCCCCAGCTCGGTGGCACGGCCGTTGTCGTCGATGGCGCCCAGATCATGCAGAGTGCGCAGGGCCTCGTCCATGGCCGCGGCCGGCGGCGTGTCCGGAAGCTGCAGCCCCTCGCCGCCGGGGGCGCCCCAGCAGGCCAGCACCAGGGCGGCGGCGGTGAGGTCGGCGACGGCAATCTCCGGCGTGGGGTGCGCCGGCGCGGCGCCGAAAGTCTTCTGGTCGTAGCAGCGCAGCACGGTGCCCGGCCCCTGGCGGGCGGCCCGGCCGGCGCGCTGGTCGGCGGAGGCCCGCGAGGCGGAGACCGTGACCAAACCTGACATCCCGCGGGCGGCATCCCGCCGCGGCTCGCGTGATAAACCGGAGTCGATGACCAGCCGCACACCGGGCACGGTAAGCGAGGACTCGGCCAAGGAGGTGGAAACGATGACGCGCGGCGCCCCGCCGGGTTCCCGGCCGGAAACGGCGCGGTCCTGCGTGCTGGCATCGGCCTGGCCATGCAGTTCCAGCACCTCGGTGTTCCGGGTTCCGGCCTCCTCCGTGCCGGTGCCGCCGCCGGTGCGCCCGCCGGCGCTGGCGATCATGCTCCGGCCGGCGCTTCGAACCTTGTCCCGGATCAGCGCTGCCACCTGCTGGACCTCCCACGCGCCCGGGACGAAGACCAGGGCATCCACGGCGGGATCGCCGGCGAGCGCTTCGGCATGGGCTGCAACCGCGGTGGAGGCAATGTGGTCCAGGAAACCACGCGCCACGCCCCGCTCATCGAGCCGCGGTCCGGCCGCGGGCGCCCACCGTACCTCCAAGGGGTGCAGGGCGGAAGGGCAGTCGACCACCGGAGCCGGCCCAGCGCCGTCGTGCGCGCCGATCAGGGAGGCGAAACGCGGCGCATCCAGGGTGGCGGACATCGCCACCAGCGTGAGGTCCGCGCGCAGTTGGCGCACCTCGCCGAGCATGCCCAGCAACAGGTCGGTTTCCAGCCCGCGCTCGTGCACCTCGTCCAGGATCACCGCGTCCGTGCCTTCCAGCCCGGGGTCGGCGAGCAGCCGGCGGAGCAGGATCCCCGGCGTGACGAACTCGACCAGGGTCTGCGCGCCGGCCTGGCGCTCGCCGCGGACCGTGTAGCCGACCCGACCGCCCAGGTTGCTGCCGTCGAGGAAGGCCAGCCGCCGCGCCGCCGAACGCGCCGCGACCCGGCGCGGCTGGGTGACCACGATGCGCGGCTGGCGGTTGGCCGCGGTCCCGGCGGCCAGGTTCGCCACGAGCGGCGGCACCAGCGTGGTCTTGCCCGTGCCCGGCGGGGCTTGCACGACGGCGGTGCCGCCTGCGCTGGGCTCCGCTGCGGAAGTGCCGGGGCGGGACTCGTCAGGACCCACCGTCAGCGCCGCGGCCAAATCGTCCAGAGACCGGGCGAAGATCAATCCCGCGCCGATGGCCTCCAGATCGAACGGCCGGTACCGGCTGCGGGGAGGTTGGGTGGTGCGGGAGGCTGGCTGGGTCACCCTTCCATTGTGCCGTGGGCGGATGCGGTGGCCCCGCCGTCGCTCTTCCCTCCACAGGCGCGGTTTGTCCCTTGGCAGGGCCGCGGAACTGTGCCACGTTGGAAGTGGAAACGGAAACAATCCTTGGTGAAGGGACGTGGTCCGATGCCTAAGACGAGCAAGAGCGGCAAGCCGAAGCAGAGCGAGCTGCCGAGTACGCTGCAGCGTTCAGGCAAGAAGGCGCAGGAGACGTTCGCCGAGGCCCATGACTCGGCCGCCGATACGTACGGCGACGAGGAACGCGCACACCGTGTGGCCTATAGCGCGCTCAAGCACACGCATGAAAAAGTGGGCGACCATTGGGAGCCGAAGGATAAGTACGGCCCCTCGGACAAGCAGGCCAAGGGCGGCAAGGACACCTCGCGGGAGACCCAGGGCGGTGTGGATGCGAACGCCTCCAAGGAGCATCTCTACGATCTGGCGAAGAAGCTTGACGTCCCCGGCCGGTCGAAGATGGACAAGTCCGAGCTGGTCGAAGCGCTGCGCAAGGCCAACGACCGGGAGACTCGGAAGTCCCGGTAGTCAGCGGCGCCGTGCCTGCGAGGCGCCGGGGACAGGTCCGATTAGGCTAGGCCGCATGGATCTGGAGAGCGCGGCGCGGGAGCTGTATGCGCTGTTGCCCGGTGAGTTCACCGCTGCCCGCAACGCGAAGGCCAAGGAAGCCACGCAGGACGGAGACAAGGCTTTGGCCGCCCGGTTGCGTAGCCTGCCGAAACCGACGGCGGCGGCGTGGCTGCTCAACATGATGGCGCGCCACCGACGCGACGAGATCGACGGGGTCATCGAACTGGGGGCGGCGATGAGCCAGGCGCAGCAGGAGCTGGACCCCGGTCAGATGCGTGCGCTGGGCGATCAACGACGCGGACTTCTGTCAGCCATGGCCTCGAGTGGCCGGCAGTTGGCCGACGAACTGGGTCATCCGGTCAGCCCGGCCGTGGCCACCGAAGTGGAGCAGACGCTGCGGGCCGCGATGTCCGACCCTGCCGCCGGGGCTGCGCTGGCCAGTGGCCTACTCACCGAGTCGTTCTCCTCGACCGGATTGGACCCGGTGGACTTGAACGAGATCGTCGCCGTGCCGGAAGCCGTCGGATCGCCCGCGCCCGCCCCGCCCCGCCGCAGTGCAAAGACTCCGGCGCGGGACGAACTCGCCGAACGCCGGACGGCCAGGGCCGAGCGGGCCGCCAAGCAGGAAGCGGAGGAGGCGGAGCGGCGGCGCCGGCTGGCCCGGGCCGAGGTGGACAAAGCCGAGCAGCGCAAAGTTGATGCCGAGGCCAAAGAACAGAAGGTCCTGGACAAGTTGGACCAGCTGCAGAACCGCCGCGATGCACTCGCCGGCGAAGTGACCGAGCTGAAACAGCGCATCGAGGACCTGAAGCGTGAGGTGGCCTCCACCGACCGCAAGATCGAAGCGGCCGAAGAGGATCTGGTGTCTGCGGCCAAGACCGCCGACCGGACACGGAAAGCTGCCGCCGCCGCACAGCGGGAGTTGGACCAGCAGGCTTAGCCCCTACCCGTCACTGCCGGACCCTCGTCCGCTGCCGGCTGCACCGTGCGGGCCATGTAACCTAGGTCTCAAGTCCAGTCAGCTGCCGCGCGCCGGCCAGAATCTCAGGGGGCACCATGTGGAGCATCGATGCGGCGAGGTCCGCACTGTTGATGATCGATATGCAGAACGACTTTGTGCTGGAAGGCGCGCCGATGGAGGTGCCGATGGCACGCAAGCGGTTGCCCGAGATGGTGACCGCCGTCGCCGCTTGCCGGCAGGCCGGCATCCCGGTGATCTACAGCCGGCACGTGCTGCTTGACTCGTTCGATGTGTCGCCGCTGGAGACCACCTACAACCAGCGGCTGCAGACGGTGGGCATGCGCCGTGGAACCGACGGCGTGGAAGTTGTCGAGGAGCTGAAGCCCGAAGCCGACGACTATGTGCTGGACAAGCACCGTTACGACGCTTTCCACAACACCCAGCTCAAGAGTGTGCTGGCCACCATTCGCGGGCTAAATACCGTGGACACGGTGATCATCGCCGGCACGCTGACCGAAGTGTGCTGCGAATCCACTGCCCGAAGCGCCTACATGAACGACTACAAGGTGGCGTTCCTTTCGGACGCTACCGGGGGCCGGTCCGAGGCAGCCCAAGCCGCCACGCTGGACGCCGTCGGAACGTTTTTCGGCCGGGTGCTGAGCACCGCTGACATGGAACGGGAAATCGGCACCACCGCGTAGGGCGCCCTGCTGCCGGTCAGGCGAAGCGGCGTTCCCGCTGCCGGCGGTATTCGTGCCAGGTCAGCACCACAACCAGTGCGTCGAAGACGGTCAGGGCAACCAAACCCGGCGTGGGCGAGACCGCGAGCTGGTAGAGCTGGTAGGCGATAAACGCCAGCAGGACCGCGATCATCCATGGATAGGCCCAGAGCTTGTTCAGCAGCACGGCCGTCACCAGCACGACCTTCACTGCACCGTGCACCAGCAGGTAGGCGGCCGCGTAGGCTACCGCACTGCCGGTCAAGCCGCCCGACGCATGCAGCAAATGCGTGGCGATGAAGTCCTTCGGGTCTTCAGCGAGTTCGGGCTGGGTCAGCTGCAGGACAAGGCCGTGGATCTGGGCCGGATCAGCTACCAGCAGCAGCAAGCCGCCGATAATTTCGACCGCACCGTCCAGTCCCTTGAGGACCACCCCGGCGATGAACAGCCAGTCCCACCAGTCCTTACCCCCACCCCTCAACAGGCTCACAGGGTGAATGTACAGCTTTCATGCGTAGTGCAGAATGTTTCCATGAGTGAGCTTTTGGAGCACCTGGCTGCCAACGTCCGCCGGTTGCGCGATATCCATGGGATGTCGCTGTCCCAGCTGGGCGAAAAGTCAGGCGTGGCCAAGGGGACCCTGTTCAAGGTGGAGCGGGCCCAAACGAACGCGAACATCGAGACGCTGCAGGCGATCGCGCAGACCTTCGACATCCACGTCACCGAACTGCTGTCACCGCCGCAGGCCCCCGCCGTCGAAATCATGTTGGACGGCGAAGGCGAGGAAATCACCGATGAGGCCGCCGTCGGCCATGTGCTGCGCCGGCAACTGGTCGGCGCCGGAACGGTGGAAATCCACGCCAAGACCTTCCACCACGGGAAAGTACAGCTCTCCGTCTCCCACGGTCCGGGCACGCGCGAGCATGTGTTCATCCGAACCGGCTCCATCCGCCTGGGACCGATCGGACAGGAAGTACTGGTCCACGCCGGCACCTACGTCACCTACCTTGCCGACCAGTCGCACCGCTGGCAGGCCGAGGGCGGCGACTGCACCCTGTGGATCGTGCACACCTTCCCGCGAACGACGGCGCTGAAAGAAGTTCCTGCACCCGAAAACGGCTGAGCCCTCGGCCCTCCCGGCCTGCCCCTGAATGGCCCCGCCGCATCGTGACACGAATGTGATGCAGACCATTTGACCTACGGTGATGCGCACCATATCTTGGTGTGGTCGGTGTTCATTCAACAGTAGTTGGTGTTCATTTGACGGTTACGCCGGGTTCGTGTCCGGCGCTCACCCCCGTTCACTTTTTTGTGCGTCAAAGGAGACACGTATGTCCAAAACGATCGTCGGCGGCATGGACCGCCGCCAGCTGCTCAAGGTCCTGGGCCTGAGCGCCGCCGCGATCGGCGGCGCCTCCACGCTCACGGCCTGCGGCGGCCTCAAAGGTTCGGCGGGCAGCACCAGCGACGTGCTCAAGATCGGCTTCGTCAGCCCGCAGACCGGCCCGCTGGCCAGTTTCGCCAGCGCGGACAACTACGTGGTCAAGCAGGTCCAGCAGGCGCTGGCCAAGGGGTTCACTGCCGGCGGCTCCACCCGGCAGATCGAAATCATTGTCAAGGACACCCAGTCCAACTCCACCCGTGCCACCGCGGTGACCAAGGAACTGATCACCCAGGACCAGGTGGACATTGTGGTGGGCTCCGGCACGCCGGACACCACCAACCCGGTCGCCGACCAGTGTGAAGCGTCCGGCGTCCCGAACATCACCACGATCGCACCGTGGGAGGCCTGGTTCCACGGCCGCAGCGGCGTCTCGGGCGAGGGCTTCAAGTACACCACCCTGTTCTTCTTCGGCATGCAGGAATTCGCCGACTGCTTCACCCCGATGTGGAAGCGCATGGACGTGGCGAACCAGAACGTTGCGGCCCTGTGGCCGGACGACACGGACGCCAATGCCTTCCGCAAGGGCCTGACCCCGCTGGCCGAGGCCCAGGGCTTCAAGATGATCGACGGCGGTGCCTTCCAGAACGGCGCCAGCGACTACAGCTCGCAGATTGCCAAGTTCAAGGGTGAAAACGCCGAGCTGTTCACCTGCACCCCGATTCCGCCGGATTTCCAGACCTTCTGGAAGCAGGCCGCGCAGCAGGACTACCGGCCGAAGCTGGCCACCGTGGCCAAGGTGATGCTCTTCCCGTCCGAGGCCGAGGCGCTGGGCAAGCTCTCCAACAACATCGCCACGGACATCTGGTGGAGCCCGTTCCACCCGTATCAGTCCTCGCTGGACGGCACCACCGCACAGCAGCTGGCCGACGGCTTCGCCGAAGAGACCGGCAACCAGTGGACCCAGGCCCTGGGTTCGGTCTATTCGCTGTTCGAACTGGCAGTGGAAGGCTTCAAGCAGGCCAGCGATCCGAAGGACCGCGACGACGTGGCGGACAAGCTCCGGAACATGAACACCGTGGGCATGTCCGGCCCGCTGGACTTCACCAAGGGACCGGAGCCCGGCATCGCCGTCCAGCACCCGGTGGGCGGCCAGTGGCGCAAGGGCACCAAGTTCGACTGGGACATCACCATTGTGGACAACACGCCCAACCCCGACGTCCCCGTCGGCGGCGATCTGGAAGCGACCAACGCGTGACCCCTTTGCTCCAACTGTCCGGACTGGACAAGCGCTTCGGCCAGGTAGTGGTGGCCGAAGCGCTTGACCTGGCCGTCGCCGAAGGCGAGGCCGTGGGCATCGTCGGCCCCAACGGCGCCGGCAAGTCATCGCTGTTCGCGATGGTTTCCGGGGACCTGAAGCCCGACGCCGGCCGGGTCGCCTTCGACGGCGAGGATGTCACCTCCCGCCCGGCGCACCAACGCTGCCGGGCCGGCATCGGCCGCACCTACCAGGTGCCGCGCCCCTTCGAGGGAATGACCGTATTCGAGAACGTCCTGGTCTCTGCTTCGCAGGGCGGCGGCCTGCACGGCCGCGCTGCGCAGCAGCAGGCTGCCGAGGTGCTGGCCGAATGCGGGCTGGCCGGCGCGGCAAACCAGCGCGCCGGCTCGTTGTCACTGCTGCAGCGCAAGCGGCTGGAGGTAGCCCGAGGCCTGGCCACCGGCCCCAAGCTGCTGCTGCTGGACGAGGTTGCCGGCGGGCTGACCGAGCCCGAAGTGCTCGAACTGGTCGAGCTGATCGGCCGGGTCAAGGCCCGCGGCGTGGCAGTGGTCTGGATCGAACACGTGGTCCACGCCCTGGTGAAGTCCGTGGACCGGCTGCTCTGCCTGGCCGGCGGCCGCTTCATTGCCGACGGCGACCCCGCCACCGTACTGGCCGATCCGCAGGTGCTGGAACTGTACTTCGGTTCCGGCCCCGAGGCCGTCACCATCCCGGACGAGGAGCCGGCCGGCGGTCCAGCGGAAGGCGGGGCACCGGCGTCGCAATCCCTGCCAGCCGCACCCGGAGAGGAGGCGGCGCGATGACGCTGCTGGAAGTTGAGAATCTGGACGTCCACCACGGCCAGCTGCATGCCGTCCGCGGCTTCAGCCTGGCCGTGGAACCCGGCGCCACCGTGGCCGTGATCGGCGCCAACGCCGCCGGCAAGTCCACCCTGATGCGGGCCATCGCCGGCTCGCACCTGCCCACCGCCGGCGCCATCCGCCTCGACGGCAAGGACATCACCCGACTGCCCGCCCACCGCCGGGTGGCCCAGGGCATCTGTCTGGTGCCCGAGGGCCGCCGGCTGTTCAAGTCGCTGAGCGTGCAGGAGAACCTGGAAACCGGCACCTACCGTGCCGGCACCGGCCCGTGGAACGTGAACGCGGTGATGGAGTTGTTTCCGTGGATGCGCGAACGCGCCCGGCAGAACTCCGCCTCGCTCTCCGGCGGCCAGCAGCAGGCCGTCGCCATCGGCCGGGCGCTGGTGGCCAACCCCAAGGTGCTGTTGATCGACGAACTCTCCCTCGGCCTGGCCCCGGCCGTGGTCAAGCAGATGTACGCGCTGCTGCCGCGGATCGTCGAGCGCGGCACCGCCGTGCTGCTGGTCGAACAGGACGTCTCACAGGCCCTGGCCGCCGCCGACCTGGTGCACTGCCTGCTTGAAGGCCGCACCGTGCTCACCGGCAGCCCGCACGATCTCACCTCCGCCCAAGTGGAACAGGCCTACTTCGGCCTGGCCCACGCCGGCGGCGGCCCGGAAGGAAACTGACTACCCCATGGATCTGCTCAATACCCTGGTGCAGGGGCTGATGCTCGGCGGCCTCTACGCCCTGTTCGCCGCCGGCCTGTCCATCATGTTCGGCGTCATGCGCATGGTGAACCTGGCCCACGGCGACCTGGCGGTGGTCGCCGCCTACCTGGTCCTGGTGCTCCTCGGCGGCACCATGTTCCCGCTCTGGCTGGTCGTCCTGGTCACCCTGCCCCTCTTCGCCGTGATCGGCTACGGCATCCACCGCAGCCTGTTCAGCCGCAGCCTCAAGGCCGGCCCGCTCTCCACCCTGCTGGTGACGTTCGGGCTGTCCATCATCATCCAGAACGGACTGCTCGAAGGCTTCTCCGCCGACACCCGCACCATCGACATGGGCGTCCTGAACACCGGCGCGTTCCACCTCAACAACCAACTCTCCATCTCCTACCTGGGCCTGCTCACCCTGGTCCTGGCCGTGGCCGTGATCGCGGGAGTCCAGCTCTTCCTCTCCCGCACCCGGACCGGCAAGATGATGCGCGCGGTCTCCGACGACGCCGACACCGCCTCCCTGGTGGGCGCCAACTCCAAGCACCTTTACGCGATCGCCACCGCCATCGCGTTCGGCACGGTGGCACTGGCCGGCATCATGTCCGGCGCACGCTCCTCCTTCGACCCCTCGATCGGACCGGCGCAGCTGATCTTCGCGTTCGAAGCAGTGGTCATCGGCGGACTCGGCTCGCTCTGGGGAACCCTGGCCGGCGGCGCCGTCCTCGGCCTAACCCAGGCGTTCGCCGCGCACCTGGACCCGTCCCTGACCATCCTGGCCGGACACCTGGTCTTCCTGGCCGTGCTCGCCTTCCGCCCGCAGGGCCTGATCCCGCAAAGGACGGTGTGAGCATGGCACACACCCCCCAACCCACCAAAGACGGCACGACGCCGGTGTCGGCCGCCGCAGCTGCCGTCCCGTTGTTCACCGGTGCCCTGGTCACCCGCGCCGGACGCGCCTCCAAAGCCAGCGCCGGACTGCTGGGCCTGGCCGTCCTCGTCCTCGCGGCCCTGCCCTACATCGCGTTCGCCGGCACCACCAGCTCCATGGTCACCTTCTTCGTGCTGCTGATCATGGCCAGCATGTGGAACCTGCTCGCCGGCTTCGGCGGCATGGTCTCGGTCGGCCAGCAGGCCTTCGTCGGCGTGGGCGCCTACACCGTCCTGGCCTTCGCCAACCTGGGCATGAACCCGTTCGTCGCGCTGCCGCTGGCGGCCCTGACCTGCGCGGTGTTCGCCATTCCCACCTCCTGGCTGGCCTTCCGCCTGCGCGGCGACTACTTCGCCGTCGGCACCTGGGTGATCGCCGAGGTCTACCGGCTGATCATCATCCGCTTCGACAGCCTCGGCGGGCCCAGCGGCATGTCCCTGCCCGGCCTGACCGGCATGGACCCGGTACTGCGCGGCGCCCTGACCTACTGGGCCGCCCTCACCCTGGCCGCGCTGACCATCCTGGGCTGCTACCTGCTGATGCGCGGCCGCACCGGACTGGCCCTGACCGCCGTGCGCGACGACGAAACCGCCGCCCGCGCCAACGGCGTGGACGTCACCTGGTCCAAACGACTGGTCTATCTGGTCTCCGCCGCCGGCTGCGGCGCCGCCGGCGGCATCCTGATCATCGACTCGCTCAGCGTCCAGCCCAACGCCATCTTCTCCGTCCAATGGTCCGCCTACATGATCTTCATCGTCATCATCGGCGGCATCGGCTACCTCGAAGGCCCGCTGCTGGGAGCCATCGTCTTCTACGCGCTCCAACAACTGCTCGCCGGCTACGGCTCCTGGTACATGATCATCCTCGGCGCCATCGGCGTGGCCGGAGCCATCTGGCTCCCCCGCGGCCTCTGGGGCACCATCACCAACAAAACCGGCATCCTGCTCTTCCCAGTCGGCTACCGGCTCAACCAACCATGGACGCTGCCGCCGACCCTGCGGTAGACAGGGAGGGCATCCAGCGGACACCGCCGGAACCGGGAGTTTCCCCTGGTGCCGCCACGCCGGACGGTTTGCACCGCCGTCGCCCGTTGGACTAATGATTGACATATCAACAAAATCTCTCAGGGCTAGGAGCAGGAATATGAAGATCAATGCGCTGGTAGTCGAAGAGAAGAACGCCCCGTTCGCGCCCGAGCAGTTGGAGCTGGACGCTCCCGGACCGGGAGAAGTGCTGGTGAAGGTGGCCGCCGTCGGGCTCTGCCACACGGACCTGATCACCCAGGCCGGCGACATGCCGCTGCCGCTGCCGGGCGTGCTGGGCCATGAAGGCTCCGGCGTGGTGGAGGCCATCGGCGCCGGCGTGACCAACGTTGCCGTGGGCGACCACGTGATCATGGGCTGGCCGCACTGCGGCGAGTGCAAGAACTGTCTGCGCGGCGAGCACCGCTATTGCCTGCGGCTGGGCGAGGCGCTGGTCAGCGGCTCCCGGTTCAAGGGGCCTGACTCGGGGAAGTCCGCGTACACCCGGGCCGACGGCAGCAAGATTTCCGGCCACTTCTTCGGGCAGTCCTCCTTCGCGGACTATTCGCTGGCACTGGCGACCTCGCTGGTGAAGGTGGATCAGGACATCCCGCTGGAACTGGTGGGACCGCTGGCCTGCGGCATCACCACCGGCGCGGGCGCGGTCTTCAACACCGCCAAGCCCGAACCGGGCCAGTCGCTGGTGGTCTACGGTGCCGGCGCGGTGGGCCTGGCCGCCATCATGGCCGCGAAGAACACGCCGGCGGCCACCATCATCGCCATCGACCTGCACGATTCGCGGCTGGAACTGGCGCGCGAACTCGGCGCCACGCACACCATCAACTCCGGCAAGACCAACGCACTGGAAGAAATCGAGCGAATTTGCGGCGGCCCGGCCGACTACGTGCTGGAGTGCACCGGCAACATCAAGGTGCTGGAGGAAGCCGCGGAGGCGGTGGGCATGCTGGGCACGCTGATCCTGATCGGCGGGGCGCCTGCGGAGGCGCGGTTCTCGGTGGACCACCTGCGCACACTCTGGGGCAAGCGGATCATCGGCACCCTGGGCGGCTCCAGCACCTCCGCGCAACTGATCCCCGGCCTGATCGCGCTGTACAAGGCCGGGCGGTTCCCGTTCGACAAGCTGGTGAAGTACTACGACTTCGACCAGATCGACACGGCCGTCGCCGACTCCACCTCCGGCGGCACCATCAAGGCCGTGCTGAAAACTACCTCCTGACCTCATACCCTCGGCCCGCCACGCGGCGGCCGAAACGAACCTACCCATCATTGAAAGGACGGGACATGTCCCTGCTTGATGCTTCCCTGTGGGAGGGCAAGATCTACCTCAACGGCTGGCGCGACGGCGGTGCCGGCACCGCTTCCTCCGTGGAACCGGCCACCGGCGACACGCTGGGCACCTACGGCGTGGCTTCGGTCGAGGACGTGCACGCGGCGGCGGCCGTTGCCGCCGCCGCGCAGAAGGAATGGGCCGCGCGCAAACCCGAGGAACGCGCCGCGGTGCTGCGCCGCGCCGGCGCGCTGTGGGAAGAACACGCCGATGAGATCCAGTCCTGGATCGTCCGCGAATCCGGCGGCATCGGCCCCAAGGCCGGGCTGGAAACCCACATCGCCGCCAACGAATGCTACGAAGCCGCCGCGCTGCCCTCGTTGCCGGCCGGCGACGTGCTGACCTCCAACGAGGACCGCTGGTCGTTCGCCCGCCGCCGCCCGGTCGGCGTGGTCAGCGTGATTGCGCCGTTCAACTTCCCGCTGATCCTCTCCATCCGCGCCGTCGCCCCGGCGCTGGCGCTGGGCAACGCGGTGCTGCTCAAGCCGGACCCCCGGACCGCAGTCTGCGGCGGCGTGACCCTGATGCGCATCTTCGAGGAAGCCGGCCTGCCCGCCGGACTGCTGTCCCTGCTGCCCGGCGGCGCGGACATCGGCGCCGCCGTGGTCGAGGCCCCCGAGGTCCGGGTCATCTCCTTCACCGGCTCCACCGCCGCCGGCCGGAAGATCGGCGAATCCGCCGCCCGCAACCTCAAGCGCGCGCACTTGGAACTGGGCGGCAACAACGCCATGATCGTGCTCCCCGGCGCCGACCTGGCCAAGGCCGCATCCGCCGCCGCGTTCGGCTCGTTCATGCACCAGGGCCAGATCTGCATGACCACCGGCCGGCACATCGTCCACGAAGACATCTACGAGGACTACGTCGCCGCCCTCGCCGAGAAGGCCAAGAACCTGCCCGTCGGCGACCCGAAGACCGGCACCGTCGCCCTCGGCCCGATCATCGATGAGAACCAGCTCAAGCGCATCGACTCGATCGTGCAGGACGCGGTCGCCGCCGGCGCGCGGCTGGCCGCCGGCGGCACTAACGAGGGCCCGTTCTACTCCCCCACCGTGCTCGCCGACCTCGACCCGGAGAACACCGCGTGGAAGGACGAGATCTTCGGCCCCGTCGCCCCGGTGATCAAGTTCTCCACCATCGACGAAGCCGTGGAACTGGCCAACGCCAACGAATATGGGCTCTCGCTCTCCATCCTCGGCGACGTCGGACTGGCCATGCAGGTCGCCGACCGGGTGGACTCCGGCAAGGTCCACATCAACGAACAAACCGTCTCCGACGAAGCCAACTCCCCGTTCGGCGGCACCAAGAACTCCGGCAACGGCTCCCGGATCGGCGGCCACCAGGCCAACATGGAATCCTTCACCGAAACCCAGTGGCTCACCGTCCGCCCCGAGATCGCCAACTACCCGTTCTAAGCAACACCGCTCGTAAACACCGCTCGTACCGATGGCGGTGCGGTCGGCTGACGCCCGCACCGCGCTGCTCACCAAGTCGACGGCACCCGCGTTCCACAGCTGGAACCCGGGTGCCGTCGTCGTGCTGTCCTCCAAGTACGTCGAGAGATCCTACGAATACAGTAGAGTTCCCGTCAGTATCCGAAGTAGTCATTTCCGGGCTGGAGGCCTGACCCGAGAAAGAGCCGATATGCGCATGTCTGCAGCAGCAACCTGGCAGGTGGTCCATTCCGAGAGGCGTCGACTCGCTGCCGATCTCTCCGTCGTGCGAGACGAACAGTGGCTCCTCCCTTCTCTTTGCCCGGGCTGGGATATCCATGATGTCCTTGCCCATCTCGTTGACACGGCGCTCACCAGCAGGCTCTCTTTCGTCCGTGATCTCGTGAAGGCGCGCCTGGACTTTGATCGCGCAAACGAGAATGGCATCGCCCGGGAGAAGCGGCAGGATCCTCAGGATACGATCGCGGCCCTCATGGAAGCGGCGGACCTCACGCGGACACCGCCGGCGCACCTCGCAACACGTCTGGTCGAGGCGATTGTGCACGGAGAGGACATCCGCCGGCCGCTGGGCATTGGCGGAAGCTACCCCGAAGATGCGGTTGCGCAGGCCCTGGCCTACCAATTGCGCACCCCCGTATCCTTCGGAGGAGGACGCGAGCGTGCGGCAGGCCTTCGGCTGATCGACCGGAAGACCGCGGCGGTTTGGGGGCAAGGAGACGCTGTCGAAGCTGATTCCATCGATCTGCTGCTCGCAGTCTCCGGGCGTCAGGTGGACCGGGAACGGCTCAAGGGAAGCGGCGCTTCCCGCCTCGCCGATACAGCAGCGCACACGCCGACGAACCCTGAGTCGCCTCACCGATGAGAAGTGGCGGCGGCGATACGAAGAGCTCGCGGAGCAACCAACTATGGGCGCTGGTGCATGCCGAGCGAGCCGCTTTAGCTGAGGACCTTTCTGGCCTCAAGGCAGAACAGTGGCGGCGCCGCACCCTGTGCGGGCAATGGGACGTCGAGGAGGTCCTCGCCCACCTTACGGCAGCGGCCAGCTTGAACCAGTGGCAGTGGCTTCGAAGCATGCTCGGCGCACGGTTCCGTCCCGACGTACACAATCAGCGCAGGCTGGCCGAGTGCCGCGGTGAAACTCCCGCGGAAACACTGGAGCTTTTCCGTACCATCATCAGGAGCACCACGGCCCCCTCGGGACACACCCCTGCCTATCTTGGCGAAGTCGTCGTGCACGCCCAGGACATCCGCCGGCCGCTCGGGCTTCCCCGGAGACCGGCCGTCGACGCGCTGACACCCGTGGCTGAATTCTTCGCCCGGCGCGATTTCACCGTTGCCAGCCGAACGCACGTCACCGGTCTGGAGCTGCGCGCAAACGACGGGCCGTTCGGAGCGGGCAGCGGGCCGCTGGTTAAGGGCTCGACCCTCGCCTTGGTGATGGGTATGGCTGGCCGCGAAACCTACCTCGATGAGCTCGACGGACCAGGCGTGTCTGTCCTGCGGTCACGCATCCAGGGCCCGGCGGCTGGAAACGCCGGGGGGCCGCATCAACGGTAAAAGACCTTCGGTCGGTCCGCAGCCCTGGGCCGCGGCGTCGTTGTGTGCTGCCGGACCCGGGTCTACGGTTAGTTAAACCGCGCCTCCGGGAGCCGCGTGCCCGCGCTTCCCGTGCCGGCGGACAGGAAGTGCGCACTATGGCGATCGCGGATGACGTTTTCACTTCCCTTGAGCACGGGCTGGAGTGGCAACGGGACCTGTACAAGGAACTGCACCGGAACCCCGAGCTCAGCATGGAAGAACACCGTACAGCGGACCGGATCGAGCAGGAGTTGACCGGCTTCGGTTACCAGGTCCAGCGGATCGGCGGCACCGGCGTCGTCGGCGTCTTGGAGAACGGTTCGGGCCGCACCGTGCTGTCTCGGGCGGACATCGATGCCCTCCCCGTCACCGAGGCCACCGGACTGGACTATGCCTCCGAAAATGAGGGCGTGATGCATGCCTGCGGCCACGACCTGCACATCGCCTCCCTGCTGGGAGCAGCGAAACTGATGGCCGCCCACCGCGACGGCTGGGCCGGCACCCATGTAGCGCTCTTCCAACCCGGCGAGGAAACCGCCGCCGGCGCGCAGGCAATGGTCGACGACGGACTGGCCGCCAAACTGCCCAAGCCCGATGTGGCCTTCGGCCAGCATGTGATGCCTTTTGAGGTGGGCACTATTGGCACGACGGCGGGACCGATCCTCTCGGCCGGTGATTCCCTGAAGGTCACCGTCCACGGACGCGGTGCGCACGGCTCCATGCCGCACAACGCCGTGGACCCGGTGGTGTTGGCCGCGTCGATCGTGCTGCGGCTGCAGACCATCGTCTCCCGCGAGACCAAGCCGGGCGAGTTCGCGGTGGTGACCGTCGGTGCGTCCAACGCGGGCACGAAGTCCAACATTATTCCGGACCGCGCGGAACTGCTGCTGAACCTGCGCACCTACAATGCGGCGCTGCGGGAACGGATCATGGCATCGATCGAACGGATTGTCCGGGGCGAGTGCGCGGCGGCCGGATCACCCCGCGAACCGGAATTCGAGTACTACGACCAGTTCCCGCTAACCAACAACGATGCCGCAACCACCCAGAAGATCACCGCCGCGTTCAACGAGCATTTTGGCGGCAGCCAGGTCTTCCACGCCGAACCGGTCACGGCCTCCGAGGACTTCAGCCGGATTCCAGATGCGTTCGGCGTTCCGTACACCTACTGGACGGTGGGCTCCGTCCCGGCAGACATGTACCGGAAAGCCGTGGAGAACGGCACTGTCTCCCAAGACATTCCGGCGAATCATTCACCGTTCTTCTCCCCCGCCATCGACCCGACGCTCTCCATCGCCACCCAGGCGCAGATCGTGGCCGCACTAGCCTATTTGGCACAGTAAAGGGTTGTTTCCCATGACCTCATCAACTTCAGTCCCGGTCCGGACCGACTGGAAACCGACCGACAAGTGGCTGCTCGGCATCGTCCTGGCCGTCATCAACTTCTGGCTCTTCGCCCAGACCCTCCTCAACGTCATCCCCGGTATCAAGGACCAACTCGGCGTCGAACAAACGCTGGCCAACCTGGCTGTATCGATCACGTCGCTGTTTTCCGGAATTTTCATCGTGGTCGCCGGCGGCCTGGCCGACCGGATCGGTCGGGCCAAGATCATGTACATCGGCATCTACCTGAGCATCCTCGGGTCGCTGCTGATCGCGCTGACGCCGGAAAACCTCGGCGGACTGACGGACTTCATGCTGCTGGGCGGCCGCGCCATCCAAGGACTGTCCGCGGCGTGCATCATGCCCTCGACCATGGCGCTGATCAAGAGCTATTACGAGGGCAAGGACCGGCAGCGCGCACTCTCGTTCTGGTCCATCGGCTCCTGGGGCGGGTCCGGTTTCTGTGCACTGTTCGGCGGGCTGATGGCCTCCTCCTTCCTGGGCTGGCGGTCCATCTTCTGGATCTCGATTGTGCTGTCCGTGCTGGCACTGTTCCTGCTCCGCGGCACGCCGGAATCGCGTGCCGCGGCGGATCCTGACACCGCTGCGCATCACTTCGACTGGGGCGGACTGGCGTGTTTCATCATCATGCTGGTGGCCATCAACGTCTACATTTCGCAAGGCCCCGTTATCGGCTGGTTCAGCGGGGCCGGTCTGGCCCTGGTGGCCGCGTTCGTGGTGTTCGGCCTGCTCTTCCTGCAGATCGAGACGCGCCGCAGCTACTCGTTCGTGGACCTGAAGCTCTTCAGCAACGGCACCTTCACCGGCGCGACGTTGTCCAACTTCCTGCTCAACGGCGCCGCGGGCACCCTGATCGTTGCCCTTGGGCTGGTTCAGGTCGCCGCCGGAATGAATTCGCTGCAGTCGGGCCTGCTGACGCTCGGCTACCTGATCGCCATCCTGGCCACCATCCGCGTGGGTGAGAAGCTGCTGCAGCGGTTCGGTCCGCGGAAGCCGATGCTGTGGGGCAGCATGATCACCGGCATCGGCATCCTGCTGTGCTCCACCACCTTCCTGCGCATCGGCGAGTACATCGTGCTCACCGTCATCGGGTTCACGCTCTTCGGCGTGGGCCTGGGCTTCTACGCCACCCCGTCCACCGATGCCGCCCTGTCCAACGTCCCGGATGCCCAGGTCGGTGCCGCCTCCGGCATCTACAAGATGGCGTCCTCGCTGGGCAACGCCATCGGCGTCGCCATTTCCGCTGCCCTGTACGTGGCGGCCCAGGCGGTGGACCCACAAATCATCCAGTCCTGGGGGCTGTTCCTCGGCCGGCAGGACAACGTGGCGCTGCGCTTCGGCGGGGCGGTCGGGCTGCTGTTCAACGTGTTCATGGTGGTGATCGCGATCGCCTCGATCATCCTCACCGTACCGTCCGAGCGCAGCAAGAAGGAACAAGAAGCACGGCCCGACGAGGTCGCACCGCCTCCCTTCGGCAACTGACGCGCTGACCCTACCGGCGCCGTTGACCCTACCGGCGCCGCGGAGTATTAATGGCCGTTCAGGGCGCCATGCGCCAAACCTTCCAGTGGAGGCACTGCCATGTCGGTCCATGCATCCGGCGGTTCAAGCATTCCGGGCTATGAGTACGGCACGGTGTCCCAATCACCGGTCACTCTGGCCGAGCTCGACGACCTCAAAGCGAGTGTCATGTTCGGAGACGAGGACGCCGCTTCACTGCGCCGTGCCGGCGAGATTTTGGACGATCAGGTGGAGGACGTACTGGACGTCTGGTACGGCTTCATCGCCGGGCAGCCGCATCTGGTGGCCCACTTTTCCCGGCCGGACGGCCCGCCGATCGAGGACTATCTGGCGGCGGTTCGCTTGCGGTTCGGCCAGTGGATCCGGGACACCTGCACCAAGCCCTACGACCAGGAGTGGCTCGACTACCAGAACGAGATCGCCCTGCGCCACACTCCCGAGCATAAGAATGACACCGACCATGTCGGGTCCACCCAGGTTGTTCCACTGCGGTATCTCATCGCGCTGATCGGGCCGGTGGTTACCACCATGCGGCCATTCCTCTCTCGCGGCAGCGATTCCGCACAGGACGTGGATGCCATGATGCAGGCCTGGCTCAAGGCCGTGGTCCTGCAGATAGCGTTGTGGTCCCGGCCCTACGCGCTCCCGGGCGAGTGGTAACCGAGGTTACCCGGCGGTTACCGACGGGGCCCGCCGACCGGCAGGAGGCTCAGCGCCGGTGCCGCTCCGGTTCGACAACGGGCGTCGGCACCCAGCGGCGGGCCGCGGCGATGAGCATGAGTACCAGCAGGACGATCAGGACGCCGTCTGCCGCGATGTAGATGTAGTGGAGGGCGGAACCGCCGTCGTCGGTGCCTGCCAGCACCATATCCGTCCGGCGGTTAAGGAGCGGCCGGATCACCATCACCTTAGCCAACAGCACGACGACGGCGCCGCCCACCAGAGCCCAGAACCTGCGGTCCACGCGCTGCCCAATGAGGGATAACAGCAGCAGCCCGGCGAGGCCCAGTTCCACGATGTTCATTGCGGTGAACACCAACCGGCCGATGCCCAGCCCCAGCGGAATGGTGATGCCGGGAGCCTGGAACTTCAGCGGCGCCTCGATCAGCGAAATTCCGATGATCAGGCCGAGCCAGAGGGCCGGCAGCACCAGCCGAGCCGCAATGCGCAGGCGAACCATGATGGGCCTCCTTATCCGGACCCATCCTACGTTCCGAACGACCTAGCCCGAGATGTCGTCGATCTCTACCAGGAGGTGGGAAGGTCCCCGCAGGAACGGGCTCGGCCGGTATGGAGGCGGATCGTCCACCAGCCTCGGGTTTTCGATTCTGCTGGCAAATCCGGTGAGGGCAATCTGGGCCTCCAGCCGGGCCAGGGGTGCTCCAAAGCAGAGGTGGATGCCGCCGCCGAAGCCCAGATGGCCGTTGTTGGGCCGGTCCGGGATGAAGAGGTCGGGGTCGGTGACGTGGGCGGGGTCGCGGTTGGCGGCGGCCAGGAGCAGCGTGAAGGAGGCCCCTGCCGGGATGGTGGTGCCGCCGATGTCGATATCGTCGAGCGCGGTGCGGAAGGGGACGAAATGCACGGGCGGCTCGTAGCGCAGCAGTTCCTCCACCATGGGGATGGCCAGGTCTGGGTCGTTGCGCAGCCTCTGGAGTTCTTGCGGGTGGCGCAGCAGGGTCAGTGCGCCGTTGGCGATGAGGTTCACGGTGGTTTCGTGTCCGGCGATGAGCAGCAGCAGTCCGGTGCCCACCAGCTGTTCTGCCGGCAAGCTGCCTTCCGGGCTGTCGTCGGTGGCCATCGCCGAGAGCATGTCGTCGCCCGGTGACTTCCGGTGGGATTCGACCAGCTCTTCCATGAAAGCGCGAAGCTCCGCACCGGCTTCCGCCCGCTTTTTCTGCTGGGTTTCGGGATCGAGGCCGGGATCGATGGATTGCAAGGCGATGTCCACCCAGACCCGGAAGCGCTGTCTATCGCTCGGAGGCACACCGAGCAGCTCACAGATCACCGTGACCGGCAGCGGATAGGCCAGCTCATCGACGACGTCGATCCTGCTGCGGCCCGCCATCTTGTCGATCAGTTCGGTGACGATTTCCTCCATCCGGGGCTCCAGCCCGGCGATCCGGCCGGGAGTCGTGGGCGGTCCGAAGTGGCGCATGGTCATCCGGCGAAACTTATCGTGATCCGGCGGATCCATGCTCAGGAACGTTGGCGTCATGTCGGCGCCGTCGCCCTCCTCCGCGGAGACGCCCGCGGCGGCTGTGGCCGGATTGCGGCTGATCTCGGAACTGACCCGCGGATCGTGCAGCAGCGAGGCAATCTCGGCATAGGTGCTGACCAGGTAGGTTCCGTCCGGCAGGCGTGTCACCGGTGACCTGCGGAGTTCAGCGTAAAACGGGTAGGGGTTGGCCCGGTTGGAGTAGTCGAGGACTTGCTCCCAGGAGCTGGCGTGGCTCATGGTGAATGCTCCTTCGATCGCGGGGCGGTTTCCGCCGGTCTCCGGGACGGTGTGTCACCGGCGGCGGGATTGGTCAATCTGGCGCGGCGTTCGTTCGGGTCGTGGCCGGTCACCACTACGGTTGCGTCCTGCGTGGGGCTGACCGCCGGCCTGAAACCGGCGGGTACGGCGTGTCCATCGGCCGACTCGTCCACGTGGTGGAACGAGGGCGGGAAGGGTGCGGCCTGCTCGATCAACGGTTCGTAGAATTCAAGCCACTTGTTCTGGTTGAAGGCAACAGCCGCCACGATGCGGCCCTTGTAGCCGTAGACGGCGAGGAAGCGCCGCTCTGCCACCGATCCCTGGACGATGGCTACCTCATCCGCGGCCGAGGGAACCCCGACGCTCTTGATTTCGGTTCCGAACTGGACCGACCAGAATTGCGGCACCGCCAGATGCGGCCACCGATCGGTCTCGCGGCTGACCATATTGTGCGCCGCGACCTCGGCCTGCGAGATGGCGTTGCCCCAATGCTCAACGGCCAGGAACTGGTAGCCGTACATCGGCTGCGGCGCGCGCGCTATGTCCCCGGCGACGAAGACGTCATCGGTGACCAGCCCGTTCGCGTCGAAGGCCCGGCAGCCGGCGTCGCAGGCAACGCCCCACACGCCGCATGCCAGCCCGGAATCTGCGAGCCACTCGACATTGCGCACGGAGCCCAGCGCGGCGACCGCCACGTCGGCCTCAACCGTTGTCCCGTCGGACAGCACCGCCCGGCGCAGCTGTCCTGCGGCATCACCTTCGAGGGAAGTGACCCGGACGCCGCAGCGCAAATCCACGCCCTTTTCGATGTGCAGCTCACCGGCAATGGCGCCGATCGTGCCGCCGAGGGCAGCGACGAGCGGGGCCGGCCCGGCCTCTGCGACGGTGACCGGCAGGCCGAGTTCGCGGCACACGGACGCGACCTCGCAACCGATGAATCCGGCGCCGATGACCAGCACCCGGCGTGGTCGGCCGGCCAGAAACTGCCGTAGTTTCGAGGCGTCTTCCCGGGTGCGCAACGTTAACACGCCGTCAAGTGCTGCCTCCGCAGGGTTCGGCCATGGGCGCGAGCGCAGGCCGGTAGCGATCAACAACTTGTCGAATTCGATCCGGCTGCCGTCGGCGAGCCGGACGTGCTTCGCCGGCAGGTCCAGACCGGTCGCCGCGACTCCCAGCCGCCACGTGGCACCCACGTCCCGGCGGCGCGGCAATGAGGTATCGGCCGAGCGCATCGACCCGGCCAGGAGCTGTTTGGACAGTGGCGGCCGGTCGTAGGGTTCGTGGGGTTCCTCGCCGACCAGGGTCAGCGAGCCGGCGAAGCCTTCCTCGCGCAGCCGTTCCGCCGCGTGCAGCCCAGTCAGGGAGGCTCCAACGATGACGATTCGCCCAGTTTTCTTGAACGCGTTCTCACCGTCCCCGGCGGGGTGAGCCGGCCCCGGCCGCGTCCTCGGCCGCGTATCGGGATGCTGCGATCCGTTCGGCCCGTCCATCTGTTCGAGGGTGATGGCCTGGACCGGACATGCAGCGGCGGCCCGCCGGATCCGGGTGCGCTGCGCACCGTCAGGATCGGGGTCGTACGTCAGCGCCTCGTCCCCCTGGATCCTGAAGACCTCCGGGGCAAGAAAGGCGCACTGGGCATACCCCTGGCATTTAGTGAGATCGACGGCGATCCGCATGCCGCGCTTCTTCCTCTTGCCGGCTTCCGGCCGCGATCCGCCGATCGGCCGGTGCCTCTCAGGAGTGAACGGCCCCCGTCCCGGCAGGTCTTGTGGCCCCGAGGCGGGCCCGGGCAGGGGCCCCAATGTGATTCATGATCAAGTGAATCGAGTCTAGGCCGCACGGACGGGGCGGCGGAAGGGGCCTGCCTGGTGCTTCAGCGGTGTGCGTCTTCTCGCTCCGTGCCGCCCACCGGGTAAAGCGCGGCCTTGCGCCTGCGGCCGGCTCCCGCCGGGTCCTCAATCCGGCGCGGACCGTTGATCATGACCGCCCCCACCAGCATCACCACGATGCAGACGCCCAGCATGGCAAAGGAAGCGGTCCACGAACCGGTGGATTCGTGAACCACCCCAAACAAGAGCGGGGCCACGCTGGCACCGGCGTAACCGATGCCTTGGCTGAAGCCGGACAGCACGGCCGAGCCGTGGGTGGTGCGCGAGCGCAGGTTGACCATCAGCAGCGCGGTGGCGAAGGTGCCCTGGCCCAGCCCGGACAGTGTCACCCACCACCAGGTGCCGGCGTCCGGCGACAGCAGCAGGCCCGCATGCCCGCCAATCCAGCAAGCAGTGAAGATCAGGATGGCGGTGATCGGCTGCTTCAGCCGCGGCACAATCAGTGGCACCAGCAGGCTGACCGGCAGCCCCAGGATGGCGAAGTAGGCCAAAGCCGAACCGGCCGTCGCGGCGTCGACGCCGTGCTCGGTCAGGTACGGCGGCAACCAGGTGAAGTACACGTAGGTCTGCGCGGAGTTGCCGGCCAGGAAAATCGCCAGCCCCCAGGCCACCGGCGAGCGCCAGGGATTCAGCTTCCCGGGGGCAGGCGAGGAAGCCGCCGAAGCCACGGCACCGCCGTCGTACG
The DNA here is from genome assembly GCF_022637435.1 of Arthrobacter sulfonylureivorans. Lineage (NCBI taxonomy): Bacteria > Bacillati > Actinomycetota > Actinomycetes > Micrococcales > Micrococcaceae > Arthrobacter > Arthrobacter sulfonylureivorans. Next base: position 590,857 of record NZ_CP093326.1, on the reverse strand, counting down.
TCCTGCCCTTCCGGCGGTCGCGCGCCGCCTGCACCGCCCACGGGACCAGCACCACGGCGCTGACCGATGCCCAGAGCGCCAGCGATACCCGCCAGCCGGCGGCTTCCGCCAACGGGACCGAAAACTGCGGGCTCATCGCGGTGCCCACCGCCAGCAGCGTCACATAGCCGGCGGTGACCACCCCGATGCGGTCCGGGAAGTATTTCCGCACCAGCGGAGGCAGCACCACATTGCCGATCCCATACCCGGCCATCACCACCCCGCTGAGGGCCAGGAAGGGCCAGACCCCGTCGACGGCGGCGCGGCCCAGTTGTCCGGCAACCGCCAGCAGCACGGCCGCCACCAGCACCTTTTCCAGCCCGAGCCATCGGATCAGTGCCGGGGTGCACAAGCCCGCCACCGCGAAAACGAGCGGAGGCAGCATGGCCAGCGCACCAATAGTGGTCGCGTCGAAGCCCAGTTCCGGCCCCAGTTCACCCAGCAGCGGACCCACCGCGGAGACAGCAGCGCGCAAGCTCAGCGCCATGGTCAGGATGCCCAGCAGCGCACCGATCCGTCCGGTCCAGGGCTTGCGGAGGAAGGAGTTCACCTGCCTACCCTAGCCGGGGGCCACCCCGGTCACCGGCAGGATACGGATGGCGGCGCAGCAGCCGGGCGGGATGAACGGCATGGCGAGCCGCAGTCGCCGTGGCTTCGGGATTTCGGCAGGTCCTGGAATTCGGGGCCCTGCATCGCCTCCCTCGTGGATGCCTGGGCGGGGCGGGTGTGCCGGGGCGGCGCAAGGCTGTGCGGGCGGGTGGGTGCCGGGGCGCAAGGCTGTGCCGGCGGCTGGGTGCCGGGGCGCAAGGCTGCGCGGACGGCTGGCCCATCCGAAAGCCGGTGCCACATTGCCCATGGATGTTCAGCAATAATTGCGCTCCGTCCTGCGCTTGATCCGGCCGGCCCGGGGACAGCGAGGGCTCAGCATCAGGTGTCATGGCGCTGGAGAGGTGAATGTGGCGCCGGCTATTCGGCCAGCGGCTGGCCCATCCGAAGCCGGTGCCACATTGCCCATGGATGTTCAGCAATACTTGCGCTCCGTCCTGCGCTTGATCCGGCCGGACCGGGACAGCGAGGGCTCAGCATCAGGTGTCATGGCGCTGGAGAGGTGAATGTGGCGCCGGCTATTCGGCCAGCGCCTGGTCCACGGCTATCCGGCCAAGGACTGGCACCGGCGGCCACGCCGCCCAAGGAGGCCCCGCCGCCCAAGGAGGCGCCGCCGTCGTTGTTCCCTCCCGCCGTAACCAACTTACAAAGGGTGACACGCGCCACCGTAAGATGGTGCTGGCGCCCTCCCCATGCGGCGCCGGGACCGCAGCAACGCCCCTCGGGCAAGGTAGGCGGCCGCCCGAGCAACAAGGAAGTGGTGCCACAAGCATGCTTGACCAGTCAACGATTGAGTCCATCGCCGACGAGCTGGTGGAGGCGGGACGGACCCGGACGCCGGTGCAACGGCTGACCGCCCGGTACCCGGAGATGACCATTGAGGACTCCTACAAGGTGCAGAACCTGTGGCGGGAGCGCAGCGAGGCCGCGGGGCGGACCCTGGCCGGCCGCAAGATCGGGCTGACCTCCAAGGCCATGCAGTACGCCACCGGCATCAGCGAACCGGACTACGGGATCATCTTCGACGACATGATCCTGGAAAACGGCTGCACGGTGAAGTGGGACCAGTACACCCACCCGCGCATCGAAGTTGAACTGGCCTTTGTGCTCAACCGCGACGTCAAGGGTCCCAACGCCACCATTTTCGACGTCCTGAACGCCACCGAATACGTGGTTCCCGCGCTGGAGATCCTGGACTCGCGGATCGAGATGGAGGGCCGCACCATCGTGGACACCATCTCGGACAACGCCGCGATGGGCGCCATGGTGATCGGCGGTAACCCGGTCCGCCCGCAGGACGTGGACCTGCGCTGGATCTCGGCCATCCTGTACAAGAACCAGACGGTGGAGGAGACCGGCGTGGCCGCCGGCGTGCTCAACCACCCGGCCGCCGGCGTCTACTGGCTGGCCAACAAGATCGCCCCGCACGGCGACCACCTCAAGGCCGGCGAAACCATTCTCGCCGGCTCCTTCACCCGCCCCATGTGGGTGCACGAAGGGGACACCGTGTTCGCGGACTACGGACAGCTGGGAACCATCACATGCCGTTTCGAGTAGAACCCGATCCGTCCTTCAAGGACGCGCTGGCCGCCGCCGACCGCCCGCTGGCCGGCATCTGGGTCTGCTCCGGCTCGCCGTTGATCGCGGAGCTGTGCGCCGGTGCCGGCTTCGACTGGATCTTCATCGACGCCGAGCACTCCCCCAACGGGCTGGAGTCCGTGCTGGCCCAGCTGCAGGCGGTGCGCGGCTACCCCGGCATCCCGGTGGTCCGGCCGCCGGTCAACGACACGGTGCTGATCAAGCAGTACCTGGATCTGGGCGCGCAGACGCTGATCATCCCGATGGTGCACACCGCCGAGCAGGCCCGGGCGGCCGTGGCAGCCACCCGCTACCCGCCGGCCGGCGTGCGCGGCGTCGGTTCCGCGCTGGCCCGGTCGGCCCGCTGGAACCGGATCCCGGATTACCTCACCCGGGCGGAGGAAACGCTGACGCTGATCGTGCAGATCGAGTCCGCGGAGGCCGTGGAGAACGCTGCCGACATCGCCGCGGTGGACGGCGTGGACGGCGTGTTTATCGGCCCGTCCGATCTCGCCGCGTCGATGGGCGTGATCGGACAGCAGGAGCACCCCCAGGTGGTTGCCGGCGTGGAGAAGGCGCTGAAGGCTGCCAAGGCGGCCGGCAAGTTTGTGGGGGTCAACGCCTTCGCCGAGGCCTCGGCCCGCCGCTACATGGAGTGGGGCGCCGACTTTGTGGGCGTCGGCGCCGACGTGGCGCTGCTGGCCCGCGGCTCCGAAGCCCTGGCCGCCAAGTACCTCCCCGCGGCCGGGGACGGCGAGGCCGGGACGCCCGCCAGCTACTGATCCAACAGACAACGACGGCGGCGCTTCGGTTGGGTTTCGCAGCCCACCGCAGCGCCGCCGTCGTCGTCAAGCGCCGCACCGGCGTTCAGGCCGCGCGGCGGCGTTAAGATCGGAGCAAGGAATCTGTGCATGGTCGAGGAGGTTGAAAAGTGGCAGCTGCAGGCGGCCGTTCGCTCGGTCATGCGGCCATGAATCCCGCTCTGGCACGCACCTCGGCTGAGCCCGGCGGTGTCGGGCTGATGGACCACCCGCTGCGCGCACCGGGGGCAGACGAGGTGGAGCTGCGGGTCAGCCTCTGCGGGCTGTGCGGATCGGACGTCATTATCTACCGTGCCGACCCAGCTGCGTCGTCGGTTCCGCTCGGCATGGTGATCGGCCACGAGTCGGTCGGCTCGGTGGTCCGCACTGGGCTGCTCGTTCCGGAATGGCTCGCGCCGGGGACCCGAGTGGTGCCGATTTCCACCGTCGGCTGCGGCCACTGCGAGGCCTGCCGGGCGGACCAGCCGCACCTGTGCGCCAGGCGTTCCGGCCTCGGCTTGACCCAGCACGGCCAGGCAGCCGCACGAGCGCTGGTTCCGTGGCGCAATTTAGTACCCGTGCCGGACTCGGTGCCGGATACCACCGCGGTTCTCGCCGAGCCTGCATCCATCGCCTGGCGCGCAGTCTCGACCGTTGCCCGGATCCAGCCCGGGGAGCGGGTGGCGGTTTCGACCACCCGCAGCATTGGCCTGCTCGCCGGCTTGATGGCACAGCGAGCCGGCGCCACGGTGACGATGATCGGCCGCGAAGGTCCCGGGCACGCGGCTCGAGTCGATTTGGCCGCAAGCCTTGGCTTGGACAGCACCACCGGGCGGCAGCCCGACACCTACGATGTGTGGATCGAAGCGACCGGTGCGGGAATACATTTGGCACGGGCCGTCCAGGAACTGCGTCCCCTCGGCCGCCTGGTCATGGTGGCGATGTATGCCACCGGAACCGCCCCGGCGCCCGTGGTCCGGACCAGCAAGAACCTTGACGTCCTGCACAGCTTCATCTCCACCCGACAGGATTTCGAACAGGCCCTTGCTTTCCTCGCCACCCTGCCGGATTTGGGCGAGCGCCTGATAACGACCTATCCGATGGACCGTGCCGTGGAAGCGCTGCGGCTCACCGCGGACGGCAGCACCGACGCCGCCGGACGGCCGCTGATCAAAGCCGTGCTGCAGCCAAACCCTTGACTCGGAAAACCCTCGACATGTGACTATATGGTCACCTATCATGGGTCCTATGGATGCCGTGTTCAAAGCGTTGGCGGATCCCACCCGGCGTGAACTGCTGGATGAACTGTTCCGCGAGGACGGGCAGACCCTCACCGCGCTCGAAGCGCACTTCGACATCACGCGCTTCGGCGTCATGAAGCACCTGAAGCAGCTGGAAGCGGCCAACTTGGTGGTCACCCGCCGCCGCGGCCGGGAAAAACTCCACTTCCTCAATCCGGTGCCCATCCGGCTCATCCACGACCGCTGGGTGAGCAAATATGCACAGCCGTGGGCCGCTGAGCTCAGCGACCTCAAATCCCGATTGGAAAATCCGATGGAAAAGATCTTTGAGATCTACATCCGCACCACCCCGGAAAAGCTCTGGGAGGCCATCACGGACAGCGAGACCAGGAGCAAGTACACTTTCGGCAACCGGATCCAGACCGACTGGACACCGGGCTCCGGCTACACGATGACCAACCCCAGGGCGGATGCCCCGCTGGGCGAAGGCGAGAACCTGGAAGTGGACCCGCCGCGCAAATTGGTGCAGACCATGCGCGCGCTCTGGGGCGAGGACGTGATCGCCGAGGGCACATCTCGGGTGACCTGGGAGATTGAGCAGGTGGAGGACTCCTGCCGGCTCACCGTCACGCACGACCAGCTGCGCGAGGGCGCCAATGACCAGCTATACGGCGGCTGGCCCATGATCCTCTCCGGACTGAAGACCTGGCTGGAAACCGGCGAACTGCTCACCACCCCGGGTTCGTTGATGTACACCTGAGCCGGCCGGAGAGCATCCCGGACTTTTGGCCCCGCCGACGCTCCCGCGCCTAGTCCCATCGAAGAATCAGCAGGCCCCTTTTCACGGCTGAAAAGGGGCCTGCTGAATAGTCATCCCGGGGTTGGGTGTTCCCGGAGCGGATTAAGAGAGCTTGGACGCCACCAGCGAGGTCAGGTCCACCAAGCGGTTGGAGTAGCCCCACTCGTTGTCGTACCAGCCAATGACCTTGACCTGGTTGCCCATCACCTTGGTCAGGCCTGAGTCGAAGATGGCCGATGCCGGATCGGTGACGATGTCCGAGGAGACGATCGGATCCTCGGTGTAGGTGAGGATACCGGCCAGGCGCGGGTCTGCCGCGGCCGCCTTGAACGCGTCGTTGACTTCCTCCACGGTGACCTCGCGGCCCACCGTGACGGTCAGGTCGGTGGCGGAGCCGGTGGGCACCGGCACGCGGATGGCAAAGCCGTCCAGCTTGCCTTTCAGCTCCGGCAGCACCTGCCCGATCGCCTTGGCGGCACCCGTGGAGGTGGGAACCATGTTGATGGCGGCGGCGCGGGCACGGCGCAGGTCGCGGTGCGGGCCGTCCTGCAGGTTCTGGTCGGCGGTGTAGGCGTGGATGGTGGTCATCAAGCCCTGCTCGATGCCGAAGTTTTCGTGCAGCACCTTGGCCAGCGGGGCCAGGCAGTTGGTGGTACAGGAGGCGTTGGAGACGATGTGGTGCGCCCCGTCGTCGTACTCCCCGTCGTTGACGCCCATCACCACGCTGAGCACGTCGCCCTTGGCGGGGGCGGAAATCAGCACCTTGCGGGCGCCGGCCACCAAATGCTTTTCCGCATCAGCTGCACTGGTGAAGCGGCCGGTTGATTCGATCACGATGTCCACGCCGAGTTCACGCCACGGCAGGTTGCCGGGATCGCGTTCGGCGAGGACCTTGACAACCCTGCCGTCCACCACCAGGTCGCCGTCGGCAACCGCAACGTCAGCAGCCAGCCGGCCGACCACCGAGTCGTACTTGAGCAGGTGCGCCAGGGTCTCCGGCGAGCCGAGGTCGTTGATGGCCACGATCTCCAGGTCGGAACCCAGTTTTCCCTGCGCCATGGCGGCCCGGAAGTAGTTGCGGCCGATCCGCCCGAAACCGTTGATACCAATCCGAACTGCCACGGGAACTCCTTTTATTTAGCGTCTAAATTTATGTTCCATTACTATTATCCTGATGCTGCCCGACAAGGTCAAGGGGAACGATGTGAGCACCACAGCCACCACTCCGCAAGTGCTGCGGCTGGCCAACCTGAAAGCCGTGTTGTCCGTGATGCGGGCGAACGGCGCGGTGACCGGCACGGACTTGATCGCGGCCACCGGCCTCACCCGAGCCACGGCCATCGCGGTCTGCGACGACCTGGCGGCCCGGGGCTGGGTCCGCGAGCTGCCGGGTGAACGCCTTGTGGGCACCACGAAGGGCAGACCGGCACGGCGGTTCGAATTCAACCCGGCGGCCGGCTGCGTGCTGGGGATGGACGTGGGCATGGCCACCGCGACCGTGCTGGTGGCTGACCTGAAGGGCCGGACGCTGGCCAGGGTGTCCGAGCGGTTCGAGAAGCCGCCGGCCAGCGCAGCTTCGCGCCGAGCCACGATCAAACAGGTTGTCGCCAGCGCGCTGGATGAGGCCGGGCTGCCGCCGTCAGCCGTGCTGGCCGCCGCAATCGGCGTCTCCACGGTGGTGGATCGTCACGGCAAGGTGGCTGCCGGGCACGAACTCTCCGAGCACTTCGACATCGGCCTGCAGGCCGAAGTATTCGCCGACTATGACTGGCCGGTGCTACTGGAGAACGATGCGAATCTTGCGGCGCTGGCCGAGCGCTGGAGCGGCGTTGGGACAGGCGTCGACGATTTGGCCGTCATGCTGGCCGGCGAGCGCCTGGGCACCGGGCTGATCGAATCGGGCAGGCTGCTGCACGGCTGCAATGGGGGCGCCGGTGAAGTGGGCACGCTCGAACTGGTGGACGGGGTGGGCAGCCAGGACGGCATCGCCCGGCTCGCCCGCTACTGGGGCAACGAAGCCCTCGCCGCGGATAAGCCAACGCTGATCCGCGAACTGGTCGGGCCGGGAACCAGCCGGGTGTCGGCGCGCTTCGTGTTCGAGGCGGCGGCGCGCGGCGACGAGGTGGCCCAGGGGATCCTGGACCGGATCGGCCTGCGCATGGCCCGGGTGATCGCCGTACTGGGGACCTTCTTCAACCCCGAATTGGTGGTCATCGGCGGCGCGGTGGCGGCCTCGGCGTCGGCCCTGCTTCCCACCATCACCCGCGAACTTCCCCGGCTCACCGCCACCCCTCCGCGCGTGGCCGTGTCCGAGTTCGGCGATGTGATTGTGGCCGCCGGCGCGGTTCGCCTGGCGCTGGACTACGTGGAGGAACACGCCATGGAATTGGCCCCGGCCGACGCACCGGCCTGATCCACAGCACGACGGCGGCGTCGCGCCAGCGCCGCCTGGGCGCCCCGGAGCCTCAGCTCTGTCCGTCTCGCCGGGCGCCAGCACCGCCCACCGCCACCCGCTGGCGCGGTCAGGCCAGGACGTTGATCGGTGCGCCGTCGAGGTAGGACAGGATGCTCTCGAGCATCTGGGTGTAGCCCAGCCGGTGGGCCTCCACGGTGACGAAACCGACGTGCGGGCTGAGGATCAGGTTGGGCGCGTCGAGCAGCGGGCTGTCCTGCGGCAGCGGCTCCACGTCGTAGACATCGAGGGCCGCCGCGGCGATCTTCGCTTCGGCCAGCGCCGCGAGCAAAGCCGCCTCATCCACCAGTGGGCCGCGCGAGGTGTTGACCAGCCGGCCTGCCGGACCGAGCAGGTCCAGCTCCGCGGCGCCGACGATCCCCACCGTCGATTCCGCGAGCTTCAGGTGGATGCTGACAATGTCCGAGCGGCGGAACAAGTCCTCCTTGGACACCAACTGCGCCCCGTGCTCCGCGGCGCGTTCGGTGGTCAGGTGCGGACTCCACGCCAGCACCTCCATGCCGAAGGCCGCAGCGTAGCCGGCCATCAGCTGCCCCAACCGGCCGAGTCCAAGCAGCCCGATTGTTGACCCGGCCAGATCGATTCCCATCCGGGCCTGCCAGATTCCGGCACGCACATCCCGGTCATTCTGCGGGATCTCCCGCGCCACCGCCATCACCAGCGCCCAGGCCAGTTCGGCGGGCGCCGCGGTGCCTTTCTGCGTTCCGCACACGGCCACCCCGCGCTCGCGCGCGGCGTCCAGGTCGATCGAGGCGTTGCGCATTCCGGTAGTGGTGACCAGTTTGAGGTCCGGCAGCCGGCCCATCAGCTCGGCGGTAATCGGCGTCCGTTCGCGCATGGTGACCACCACTTGCGCGCCGGCCAGGCGCTCGGCGAGGGCACCGACGTCGTCAACATGGTCAGTAAAACGTTCGACGGCGATGCCCGCCGGCAACTGCTCCCACGGCGCGCTGCTGAGCGCTACGTCCTGATAGTCGTCGAGGATCGCGATCTTCACGAGGCCAGCCTAGCGGCAGGCGGGGCCGGCGCCCCGGATCAGGACGCCCTCCGGATCAGGATGGGGCGCCGGAGCCAACAAGGCGTGTTAAACGCCGCAGGCAGGGACCGGACAATGTCCGGACCCTGCCTGCGTGGCGCGGGAACTAGTTGGACGGCAGAACGAAGGCCGAGTCCACCGTGATGGTGACCTTGTCGCCCACCAGCACGCCGCCGGCTTCCAGGGCAGCGTTCCAGGTGATGCCGAATTCCTTGCGGGAAATCTGCGTGCTGGCGGAGAAGCCGGCGCGGGTCGCACCGAACGGGTCAACCGCCATGCCGCCGAACTCGACATTGAAGACCACGGGCTTGGTGGTGTCCTTGATGGTCAGCTCGCCGGCCAGTTTAAACTCTTCCGGGTTGCCCTCGACGCTGGTGGCCTTGAAGGTCATGTCCGGGTACTGCTCCACATTGAAGAAGTCCTCGCCCTTGACGTGGGCATCGCGGTTGTCATCGTTGGAGTCGAACGAGGCGGTCTTCACGACGGCTTCGACAGAGGACGCGGCCAGGCTGTCGCCGACCACCAGGGTGGCGTCGGCATCGGTGAACTGGCCGCGCACCTTGCTGATGCCGGCGTGGCGGACGGAGAAGCCGACCTCGGTGTGGGACTTATCGAGGTTCCAAGTTCCTGGGGTGAGCTGTACGGCCATGTGGTGCCTCCTGGTTGAAGTCTGGGCTGAAGCTCAGGTGAACTTCATGCTTATGCATCTACAATAACACCTGATGGTTGAAGTGTCAACCAATTTTTTCTGAACGGGCAGGAAACTGATTGCCCGGCGCCACATTGACTCCCGCCGCCCAAGCGGAACTCCGCATACTCGGAACGGCGTCTACTTCAGCGCCGCAGTTGCGGAAGCCCACTATGCTGCTGCGCACCAATGTGACGCCCGGTGAACCAATGTGGCGCCCGTGAGCCAGACCGAGATCCGGCGGGGCGGAGAATCAGCCGGGAGTGGTTGTGTTGCGGTCATGTGGGGTAGATGATCGAACCAGGGCCCGAGGTGTCTCTCGTGCGGTGTCTTTCGTGCGGGGATGCCGGGCCCGGAACCGATGGAAGGGCAAGGACCGGCATGGCAGCACCGCCAGTGTCGAAGGCCGCAGTGTTGACGGCGTGGATGCCCGCGATGTTGGCGGGCATCGTGTCAGCTGCCGTGCTTTTTGCCGTGGCGGAACTGGCTGCGGCATTCTTCGGTCCGGCCGCCTCGCCGTTTGGTTCGGTGGGCGCCGCCGTGGTCGAGCTTTCGCCGCCATGGCTGACCGAGTTTGCCATCTCTACGTTCGCAACGGCGGACAAACTGGTCTTGTTCATCTCCATGGGGATCGGCGCAACTATTCTGGCCGCGGGGATCGGCGTGCTGGCCCTCCGGAACTGGACCGCGGGCGCACTGGCGGTGGCAGCGCTGGGCGTAGGCATGGTGGTGTGTGTCCTGACCCGCGCCGGGGCCGTCCCCGCGGATGCCATCCCGACCGCGCTGGGCACCGCCGTTGGCCTGTTCTGCCTGCGTTGGCTGATCCGGCTCCTGCCAGGTCCGGCCGCCCCAGCCGCCGGAGCGGGAGCCGATTCGGACGCGGCCACGCAGGATTCGGATCAGGGGCGCCGCACATTCCTCGCGACCGCAGGGCTGATGGCTGGCGCCGCCGTGGTTATGGGGATTGCGGCCGGCGCGGTCTCCGCCGCCCGGAACGGTGCACGGCAGGTGCGAGAGGCCTTGGGTCTGCCGGCGCCGGCGCGGCCGGCGAAGCCGTTGCCGGAAGGGGTGCAGGCCCCGGTGGACGGGGCCATTCCGTTCGTGACGCCAAACGCGCAGTTCTACCGCATCGATACCGCACTGTTCGTCCCATCGGTGGATCCCGCGGATTGGCAACTGCGCGTCCACGGGCTGGTGGAGGAAGACTTCAGCATCGGCTTTCAGGACTTGCTCGCGGCCGATCTGGAGGAGAGCTACACCACCCTGACCTGCGTTTCGAATGAGGTGGGCGGGGGGCTGGCGGGCAACGCACGCTGGCTGGGCTATCCGCTGCGCGAACTACTGGCGCGTGCGCGGCCGCTGGCGGAGGCTGACATGGTGCTGTCCACCAGCATCGACGGGTTCACGGCTTCCACTCCGCTGGCCGTGCTCACCGATGCGCGGAACGCGCTGCTTGCGATCGGGATGAACGGCGAGCCCCTGCCACTGGAACATGGTTTCCCGGTGCGAATGGTGGTGCCGGGGCTTTACGGGTACGTGTCCGCCACCAAATGGGTGGTGGACCTGGAAGTCACCCGGTTTGCGGACAAGACTGCGTACTGGACCAGCCGCGGTTGGTCGGACCATGGCCCCATCAAGACCGCCTCGCGGATCGACGTGCCGCGCGCCGGGGCCCGTGTCGCCGCCGGCCGGACGGCCTTCGCGGGAACGGCTTGGGCGCAACACCGAGGCATCTCGAAAGTTCAAGTGCAGTTGGACGACGGCGATTGGGCCGACGCCAAGCTGGCCGCGGAGGCCTCTGTGGACACGTGGCGCCAGTGGTACGTGGTGCGGGACGATGTATCCGCCGGCCAGCACAGGCTGCGGGTACGGGCCTGGGATGGCGACGGCAAGCTGCAGACGGAAACTCCGGCGCCTCCGGCCCCGGATGGCGCCAGCGGTTGGCACAGTATTGAGTTCACCGCGGATTAACGGCCGGGTCATCTTGGTCACAGGCCCGGCATGCCGGGCGCTAGAATCCGCACCGCGGCATCGGGAGGCTCCCAGCTTCGGTTGCTATGCTCAATAGCCCGCCTCCCGCAGCAGGCGGCCGTCCGCCACAGGCGGGCACCGCCGTCGTTCTCGGCAGACCGATTCACCTACCGTTCATTTTCCCTTCCTTCCAGGAGACCCGTACCCCGATGACCAGCCCGGCAGTATCCGATCAGCACAAGGACCTCATGGACCGCAGGTACGATTCCGGCGTGGCCGACATCAACCGCCTGATTGACGAACTGCGCGAGCAGAAGCCGGGCACCGAGGTCCCGTATGTTGACCCGATCCACAACGCCGACGAATGCCGGATTGTGTCGCTTTATTCCAACATCGGGCAGGCCTCGGACACCGGCTTTATCTGGCCGGGCGATCAGGAGGCTGCGACGCGGATGCTCGGGCTGCAGTGGCAGCTGGGCCTGCGCCCGGAATGCGTCATGCCCTGGAACGTGCACCCGTGGTTCACCCCCGGCGAAGCCAACGGCAAGCTGACGCCGAACCAGATCAGCGCCGGACTCAAGCCCCTGCTGCGGATGCTGGCACTGGTGCCGCGGGCGTCGGTGCTGGTAGCCCATGGAACGGAGGCGCAGCGGCTCGCCGCGCTGCTGCTGAAGACCGAGAACCCGCTGCTCTGGCGGCGCGGCTTCAAGACGTTCAAGGTGCGGGCGCTCAGCGGCCGGGCGTTCGCCGGTTCGCCGGCACGCCAGCAGGAATGGCTGGACGTCATGCATGAGGCCTACGCGGATGCGATGGCGCGCACCGGATTGGGCCGCCCCGGCAAGTAGCGCACCTGCGCCCCCGGCACATAGCGTGCCAGCGCGCCGGCCGGTAGCGAATTACCGGCTCCCCGGGACACCCTCCTGCTTGCGACCCCGCTGCTTCGAGCCGTAGCGATATCGCCACCCCGCCGTTAGCCTGAGCTGGACGGGAGGAGCGCCGATGCCCTTGTGGATGACCGCGTTGGCTTTCGGGTTGCTCGGCGGGGCCGCGCTGGTGATTGGCTGTGCCGTCGCCTGGAAGTGGACCCTTCCCGCCAAGGCCGTTTCCACCATCATGGCGTTCGGCGCCGGCGTCCTGATCTCGGCTCTCGCCTTCGAACTGGTCGATGAAGCGGTAACAACCGGCGGAATCGGCGCTACCATCACAGGCTTTCTCGTCGGCGCCAGCCTCTTTGTGGCCGCCAACGTGCTGCTGGCCCGGAAGGGCGCGCAACATCGAAAGCGGTCGGGCGATCAGCAGCCTGCCGAGGGCGAGAATCCGGGCAGCGGCACGGCGATCGCCGTGGGCGCCCTGCTGGATGGGATTCCGGAATCCCTGGTGCTCGGTTTGGGCTTGGTCGCCGGAGGCAGCATCAGCCCGGCGATGCTGGGGGCGGTCTTTATTTCCAATATCCCCGAAGGGCTCTCCAGCACGGCAGGGATGAAGAAAGCAGGACGCAGCGCCCGCTATGTCTTTGGCGTGTGGAGCGGAATTGCTGTTCTTTCCGGCATCAGCGCGCTGGTCGGCTACGTTGCACTCCAAGACGCCCGGGCAGAGACCGTGGCCTTCATCAACGCGCTTGCGGCCGGCGCTATTCTCGCCATGATCGTCGACACCATGATCCCCGAAGCCTTCGAAGAGCATCACCTCCTCACCGGCTTCACCGCGGCGTTGGGTTTCGTCACGGCGCTGGGCCTCGATGCCCTATGACCGCGCCGGAGAAGGTGATCCAGCCATGAAGGCTACGGTGCCCGCCCGCGAGGCGGAGGAGAAGTCGGGCGTCCTGACCGTCATCATCGCCTTTTGCGCCAATGCACTGGTGGCGGTGGCTAAGTCTGTCGCCGCCGTCCTGACCGGGTCTGCGTCGATGACGGCGGAGGCAGCGCACTCGTGGGCGGATACCGGGAACCAAGTCTTCTTACTGATTGCCGAACGCCGGTCTAACAAGCCGCGGGATGCACGCCACCCGCTCGGCTACGGACGCGAAGCCTATGTCTGGTCGATGTTCGCCGCCTTCGGCTTGTTCACCGCGGGTGCGGTCGTCTCGGTGTGGCACGGCATCCAGGTCCTGGCCAACCCCGAGCCGGCCAGCGACTTCATCGTGGCCTATGTGGTGTTGGCGCTGGCGTTTGTGCTGGAAGGGGTTTCCTTTGCGCAGGCGCTGCGCCAGGCCCGGAAGGGCGCCAGACGCTACCGGCGCCACACGCTGGAGTACGTCGTCATCAGTTCAAACCCCACCTTGCGGGCGGTGTTCGCCGAAGACTTTGCGGCCCTCATCGGCATAGCCATTGCGGCTTCGGGCGTCGCCCTGCATCAAATCACCGGATCCCCGGTCCCGGACGCCATCGGTTCCATCCTGGTGGGCCTGCTGCTCGGCACCATCGCGGTGGTGCTGATCGACCGGAACCGCAAGTTCCTGGTCGGTGAACCCGCGACCGGCGAGGCGCGCACCGCCGTCGTTAATCTGCTGTTGCAGAACCCGGACGTGGACCGGGTGACCTACCTGCACATGGAATTCGTCGGACCCTCCCGGCTGTACCTGGTGGCAGCGGTAGACATGGCCGGCGACCTGCCCGAACACGATGTGGCGGTGGCGCTGCGCCGGGTGGAACGCGCCCTCGAGGAGCACGACCTGATCGAAGAAGCCGTCCTGACTTTGGCGACACCGGGGGAAGAGCCCCTGCTGGGAGATTGAGGCGACCCGGCAACCGCTCGTGCCCTGCCCATGACGGATCTATACTGTGGGAACGCCCCGCGACAGGGCCTCAAACCGGGGTCCGCCGGCCGGGGCAACTGGAGAATCCGGTGCGTTGGTCGCTTGAACACACGGTCCCGGCCGTGGTGCCGAGACCGGCTCCCCCGCCGCCGCTCCGCCACCCGCTGAGCCGCTGGCTGGTGAAGGAGAAGGTCCCGCCGGTGGGCCGGGAAAGCGCTCCGGGAACCGCGTCCTACCCCTGGTGGAAGGTCGTCTGCCTGACCGGCGTTGACTATTTTTCGACCCTCTCCTACCTTCCCGGAATCGCCTTGATCGCTGTTGGACCGTTATCGCCGCTGGCCACTCTGCTGATCGTGGGGCTTACCTTGCTGGGCATGCTCCCGCTCTACCGGCGGGTGGCCGTTGAGAGCCCGTATGGACAGGGTTCGGTGGCCATGCTTGACCGGCTGCTGCCGTTCTGGAAGGGCAAGGTGATCATCCTTGTCCTGCTTGGCTTCATCGCTACCTCATGGATCATCACCATCACGCTTTCCGCCGCCGATGCAACCGTGCATGTGCTCGAAAATCCGTATGTCCCCGATTTCCTGCAGGGCGGCGCCGTTCCCGTTACCATCATCCTGCTGCTGGTCCTCGGTGGAATCTTCCTCACGGGCTTCAGCGAGGCGGTGGCCCTTGCCGTACCGCTGGTCTCCGTATTCCTGGTCATGAACGCCATCGTGATCGCGGCGGGACTGGCGACGATCGTCCAGGAACCTGGTCTGCTCTCCGATTGGACCCAAGCGGTGACGTCGGCAGGCTCGGCTCCTGGCAGCCTGGCCTTGACCCTGCTGCTGGCCTTTCCCCTGCTGGTCCTGGGGCTGTCCGGATTCGAAACGGGCGTGAGCATGATGCCGCTGGTCGCCTCCACCGGAGATACCCGGGCCCAGCGTCTGGCCTCGCGCATCCACAACAGCAGGAAGCTGCTCACCTGTGCGGCGGCGGTGATGAGCGGTTTCCTGCTGGGCAGCAGTTTCGTCACGGCGGTCCTGATTCCGCCCGCTGCCTACGCTCCCGGCGGCCCCGCTGACGGCAGGGCGCTCTCCTACCTGGCGCACGGGATGTTTGGCGAAGGAATCGGGACGTTCTATGACGCGGCAACCATCCTGATCCTGTGGTTCGCCGGAGCCTCGGCTATGGCGGGGCTGATCAACATTGTCCCGCGATACCTGCCCCGATTTGGCATGGCACCCGAATGGACCCGGGCCATCCGGCCGGTGGTCCTGGTCTACACCGGCGTCAGCATCCTGATCACCCTGGGTTTCCGAGCCGACGTCAATGCCCAAGCCGGGGCCTACGCCACCGGGATCCTGGCCATGATGGTCTCAGCGGCCATCGCGGTGACGTTCACCGTGGCCCGCCGGAAGAAGCGCCGCGCCGCCGCCGGCTATGCCGCGCTGAGCTTGGTCCTGCTGTACGCGCTGCTGGCCAACATTGTGGAAAAGCCGGACGGCATCGCCATCTGCGGGCTCTTCGTCCTCGGCATGGTCACGGTCTCGCTGGTCTCCCGGGTTGCCCGGACCACTGAACTGCGCACCGAACGAATCGAGTTCGACCAGGCTGCCCGGCGATTCATCAGCGATTCACTGGACTACGACGGCGCGCTGGACTTCATTGCCAAACGCCGGCCCGGCAGCCAGGCCGACTACAGCGCCAAAGAGGCGTCCCAACGGTATATGAATGCCGTCCCGGGAACAGCGGACGTCTTGTTCCTCGAGATCGACATTGTTGACCCGTCTGCCTTCACCAAGGTGCTGCGCGTCCGCGGCGTCGACGTCGATGGGTACCGTGTGCTGCGGGCGGACAGTCCCGCTGTACCAAACGCGATCGCGTCCATTCTCCTGGCGGTCCGGGACGCGACCGGCGTCCGGCCGCATGCCTATTTCGAATGGTCCGAGGGCAACCCGCTGGGCCATCTCTTCCGCTATCTGCTCCTGGGGCAGGGGGACACCGCGCCGGTGGTCCGCGAAATTATCCGCCAAAACGAGCCCGATCCGGCCCGCCGCCCCGGAATCCATGTCGGCTGATAGACCCGGGAGGCATAGGTGGCACCGTTGCGGTCCGACGGGGCGGCGGTTAGATTACTGGCATGTCTCATGCACCAGGAATGGGGGCGCCTGGAGTTCAGGGAACCGGCGATTTGTCCGGCGAACCGGCACGTCCTGCGCCGCCGCGTCCGCCACTGTCCGACCACACACCGGCACCGATCAAAGAGATCCTGACGCCGCCGCCTGCAGTGAAGAGGGTCCGTTTCCTGTGGATCCTGAGTTTCGCTTCCGGGCTGATCGCGGGGATCTTCGCGTTCTTCGCCCAGGACGCGATCCTGGAACACGTGCGGGGCCTGATCAACGGTCTGGAACGGGGCGACGACCAGGAGACCGTGGAGGCCCTCGCGGTGGTGGTCTTTTGGGGGACCTTGGGCATGCTGGCGCTGGTCATCCTGGTCGAAGCAGTGCTGCTGGTTGTCCTGCTACGCCGGCACGGGAAAGTGCGCTTTGTGCTGCTGGCCATGTTGCTGGTCCATGGAGTGGTGACGCTTCTGGCCGATGCCTTCCTGGCGGCCCCCGGCGATCAAGAGCTGGGCATCAGGGTCCTGCTGGTGTTGCAGCTGGCCCTAGCCGGCGCGGCGGTAGTCGCCAGCGTCCTGAACGGGGCCGGCCAATGGTTCCGAGCCGAGAACCAGACGCGCGGCCACCCGGCCACCTGAGGCGGCCTGCATGCCGGCCAGCAGCTCCTCGCAGCTGCGCACAACCGTTTGGCAGGTTTCGGCGACGGCCCGGCCGCGCAGCGGATCAGCCGCCACCGCGTGCCAACGCCGCAGGCGCGCCAGGGCGTGTTCCTGCAGCTCGTCGTCGGGCGTGTCCCGGGGCAGCCCCAGCCGTTCATGGGCAGCAACACCGTCGCCGCCGATCATGCGTTCGGCTTCGGCGGCCAACTGCGGCTCCAGTGGCAGCCCCGTGGTGCGCGCTACGGCCAGCAGCCGCAGTTCGCGGAAGCCATGGGCGCCGGCGAGCAGCCGTTCAAGGGTTGCCGCGACCGCGTCCGTGCCCGAGCGCGGATGGTCCTTCAGCAGCTTTTCGATGCCGACCAGGGCGGTGCGGGCTTTCAGCTGTCCGGCACGGGCCCGGAACTGCCCGGCCATCACGGCCAGCAGTTCGTCCAGCCCACTTCGGCGGGCCAGTTCGTGGGCCAGCACGGTCGGATCCGAGATGCCTCCGCGGAGCAGCGCCGCTGCCAGCCTGAGCCCGAAGACCCCGAACCGGTCCAGCAGGTCCGCGCGCGCCTCCGGCCTCGCCGTCAGCGGCCCCCCGGGGCGGACGAACCGGTCCGCGGACAGCAGGAGGCGCTCCCGCTCCCGTCTGTCCAGGGACGCGAGTTCGGTGAGGATGGAGAACTCCGCCTGCCGCAGGCTGCGGGCCGTCTGCGCCAGCAGGCCCGCAATCGGGACCACCCCCAGCGCCAGCGAGCGCAAGGCGCCATCGCGCCGGTAGCGCGCGGCAATCTCCTGGGCGGAGAGCAGGGCATCGATCCGGCCCGCACCGACCTCGTCCGCGCGGGACAACACCGCCAGCGCGTTCACCGTACCGCTCTGCCCGGCCGCGGTGTCCCGGAACGACTCCAAAAAGCCGAGGTCGGAGGCGTGGAGGTGCCGCAGCAGGTAGATGATGGCGTCCGCTTCCGAGGGCGCGTCGGTGGGCGCCAGGAACTCGGTGGAGCGGGCGGACACGTCCCTGGAGAGCGAGGCGATGCCAGGTGTGTCGATGAGCGTGATGTCCCGTAAGGTCTTGGACGGCCAGTCCACCACCAGCCGTGCGACGTCGGCGGCCTCCATCCCGCCGAGCTCGAAGACCAGCCGGCCGCCCGTTCGCCTGATCGGCACATTCCGTGGCGGTCCAACCCGCGGGTACAGGGTGATCCGCGGAGTGTCGCTGTAGCGATACCAGGTGACCACCCTGGTGCACTCCCCCGTGTCGGTCGGCGCGATCTCCTCACCAATGATGGCGTTGAGCAGCGTCGATTTGCCAGCCTTCACCATGCCGGCAATGGCCACCCGCAGGGGCTCGTCGAGCCGGCGCGCATAGGCCTGAAGCACCTGCTGCACGGCCGGGTCATCACGGTAAGCCTCGATCGCCTCCCGGACCAGCCCGCGGGCCGCTTCCAGGTCCGCTCCCCCTCCGTTCATGCCTGTGCCGCCAGCTGTGGCGCCGGATCCAGCGCCACAGCCTGTTTCCGCAGCGATTCCACCAGGGCGAGCGACGCCTTGATCTCCCGAATCCGCACGTCGCGTTCCTGGTTGAAATGGCTCGCTGCCTTCTGTGCGGCCAGCACCGAATCGGCCAGCGAGCGGTGGTGCTCTTCGGCCAGCGCGGTGAAATGGTCGCGGGTGGCCCGCTGGACCATCCGGAGCCGGTCCTTGAGCTGCTTGCCCACTTGGAACACCACCTCGTCAACCTGTTTCCGGACCAACGCCTTGGCTTCCTGCTGGCGCCGCTTGAGCCGGGCTTCCTTGTCTTCCCGGTACGCCTTGCCGCCGAGCAGCAGGCCGGCGCCGACCGAGATCGGGTTAATCAATGCGAAGCCCATAATTCCGGTCAACAGGCCGAACATCAGCACTCCGCCGTACGAGCCGCGCATGCCGATCAGGATTTTCTGGACCGGCCCCATCCGGCCTGGATCCAGGCCCGGGATCCCCTCCACCGGATCCAGCACGTTCTCCGTAGAGTCCACTTGCAGCAGCGGCAGTGTCACCTCGTCCCGGTTGAAGTGCTCGGCGACGTTTTCCGCCAGCCACAGCGACCGTTCGTTCGTCCATACAAAGGTGTCCGATACGGCCGAAGCGACCCGCTGCTCCAGCCAGTGCGCGAACTGCTCCCACTGCGGCCCGGGATCGCCTGCATCGATGGACTGCTCCGCATCCCGCATAATGCTGCGCAGCCGGTCACGTAGGTCATGTTCCATGTCTGAGATGAGATCGCTCATGCCGTCGTTGAGCGTGACCTGCCAGCGGGAAGAACGACGGCGGAGCTCATCTGCGCGTTCCTTGGCCGCTTCCAGTTCGGCGAGCATTTCCGGCGTGCCGTCCGGATTTTCCAGCGCGCTCAGTTCGGACCTCAGCGAGAGCCGCAAATGATCGGTCGCCGAGACCAGATCCTGCGCCACCGACCGCCGCTGGAGCCGCTCGCTCTGGGCCAGGATGTTGTTGCGCAGGTATGCCACCAGCTCCGGAAAGCCTGATTCGGCATTCAGTTCACTGTCGCGCAGGGCGGCGGCCTGCAGGCGCAGTTCCGAGGAGATCGGGATCAGCGGCATGTCCGCCCCGATCTGCTGCAGATGGCCCCGGTCCAGATCCGCCACCTTCCGCCACCGCGGATACAGGTCGGTCTTGGACAGGACACCGGCCACATTCGGGCAGATCCGCTGGGCCTGCCGGAGAAACCGGAGTTCCGGTTCGGTGAACTCCTGCGATGCATCGGAGACCAGCAGCATGGCGTCCGCCGTCGGCAGTGCGGTCAGCGTGGTCAGGGAGTGCGCCGAGTCCAGTCCGCCGACGCCCGGGGAGTCCACCAGGGCCAGCCCGCCGTCCAAGACCTTGCGCGGCAGCATGACTTCCGCGGCTGCCAATCGGCGCTCATTGCCCGGGTTGCCCCGTTCCGAAACGTGCTGGGCGAGCTCCTCGAGAGCGATCGGATGACGTTCCAGTTCCGCTTCCCCGTCCGCGGATTCGCTGCCGTCCGTCGGCACCAGGATCACGGCCGAGGCGGGATCCCCCTGCTTCACCACGGTAGGCACGGAGGTGGCGACGTCGTCGTCGATAGGACAAACGGGCGCATGCACCAGCGCGTTGATCAACTGGCTCTTGCCCTGCTTGAATTCGCCGACGACGATCACTCTGGTGGTCGGGTCCTTCAGACGCTTGCGGGTTTGTTCAAGGCGCCGCTGCAAGTCTGCGCGTTCGCCCCTCTTGGCCAGTTCCAGGCCCTGTTCCACCAGCTTGACGAGCTCGGCCACCGTATCCCTCCCATTTTCCGGCCCTAGCCGGACCGTGACGCTGTCCAGCAGGAGGTCCCCCGGCCTCCTGCTGGACAGTTGATCCGTCGTGCAGGAGGTCCCCCGGCCTCCTGCACGGCAGCTGATTTATCGTGATTCAGTTGTCAGATCGGTTATTCGACCACAACATCTGCATCGACCACGTCGTTATCGGTCAGCAGATCGTTGTTGTCGTTGTCCGCGATGATGACTGAGTCGTTGACCGACTCGTCAATCCCGGTGAACTCGGCGTCGATGTCTCCGATGGTGGTGGAGTTGTCTTCGTTGCCGACCGCGACCACATTGTCCTGGACGATGAGATCGTTGTCCTCGTTGCCGATGGCATTGCCGTTGCCAACGTTCTCCAGATCGACGTCCACATCGTTGGAGTAGTCGTTTCCAACGTTCTCCAGATCAGCGTCAACATCCACTTCGGTGGAGTTGTCATTGTTGGAGTCGTTCGTGGAATTGTCGGAGTAGTCGTTGCCGACGTTGTCCAGATCGACGTCCACATCCGTGGAGTTGTCGGAATTGTCGTTCCCCACGTTCTCCAGATCAACGTCGGTGGAGTTGTCGTTGAACGAATCTTCTACGTCGACGTCCAGATCGAGGTCCGTGTTATACGAGTCCTCGGTGGAGTGGTCCTCGTTATAGGAGTCGTTGATGGAGTTATCGACGGAATTGTCCGTATTGCCGATCGCGATGCCGCCGCCGAGGTCGCCCGTCGTCAGGTTGATCGAGTGGTTGTTTTCGTCGCCGGTGGAATTATCCACATCGTCGCCGGCCGCGGTCGAGTGGTCGCCCGACGCCACCACGGCGTCGTTGTCGAACCACTGAGTGACGTCGCCGTCGGCCCAGATGTTCTGGTTCACGGACTGGTCGGTGATGGTGTCCCGATCGTCCACGACAGAGGTGTAGGAGTAGTTGTTGACGATGTGCGTCAACTGCTGCACCGCGTGGTCATGGTCGTCATCGCCGTCCCGGCCCCGGCCGCCGCCGTCGCGGTCGTCATCGTCCCTGCCCCGGCCGCCGCGGTCATCGTCGTCGTCCCGGCCACGCCCGTGGCCGCGGTCATCATCGTCGTCGTCCCGGCCCCGGCCGCCGCGGTCATCATCGTCGTCCCGGCCACGTCCATGCCCATGGTCGTCATCGTCGTCCTCGTCGCGTCCGTGGCCCCAGCCGCTGTTGTCGCTGGACCAATCGCCGGAGTTGCCACCATGGTTGCCACCGGTGTTGTACTCGCGGTCGAAGGACGACCCGGAACCAACCGGGGCGTAGTCCAGGATGACAGGCATGATCGCGTCCACATCATCCGAGCACACGTTGGACAGGCCGGCGCTGGCCAAGGCTGCGTCCGGGTTTTCGTTGAATTCGTCGGCAGCGCGCGGATCCCGGAGCAGGTTCATGATGAATTCGAGAAGTGAGCTAGCAAGCGTAGGCATTATGTTGATTCCCCAATCTAGGTCCTACTGGATGTGGCCAAAACTATGGATGGTGGCCCGCCGAGCTAGGTTGCTTGGCTTGATTCAAAGCTACGGTCGGGGTGCTGCTGCCGGCATCGGGGCTTCCTCCCCCGCTCCCCGGCCCCCTGAGGGGGATTGCGGCTTCCGGGGGCTAGGTAGGGCGGGTCCAGATCCCGCTACGACGCGGAACTACGGGCCTTGGGAGCCGTCTTCGCCCAGCGCAAGCCGCAGCTGGGTCAACAGCTCGGAGCGGTTGGAAGCCCCTAACCGCCGGCGGATCCGTGCGATGTGATGTTCGGCGGTCCGCGGCGAAATGAAGATCGCGGCGCCGATCTCCCGGTAGGTCTTGCCCTCCAGAACCAGCCGGGCCACTTCGCGCTCCCGCTCGCTCAAGGCTGGGCCCTCCGGAGCAGATGCTTTTCCGGTGGTCACGGTCATCCGCGGCTCGTGCTCGGCGGCGGTGGACTGGGCTGGATGGTTGGGCTCCGTTGTGGTCGCGCCTCGCGTCCCTGGGTGCAAGTCCCGGGCGCAGGCCAAGAGACGGCTCATGTCCTTGCGCTCTTCGGCGTGCGCTGCCGCATGACCGGCCAGCCGGGCCCCGTCCCAGGTCAGGCCGACGGCTGCGAGCGCACGGGCAGATTCCTCGACGGCCCGCGGTTCGATCCTGCCCGCGAGGACGGATACCCAGGACCGGCCGGCTGACGCAAGCACGGCGGCCAAGTGATGCTTTCCCGATGCGCGCACCAGCGCCGAGGCCTGAGGTGCCAACTCGGTGGGCTTCTCCGCCAGGATGGCCGCCTGAACGGCGTACCAGCGTAGCGGCGTGGACCACAATGCAGGTTGGTCCAGCTTGTCCAACAACGCCCACGCGTCTGCCAAATGCGGCCGAAGCCGTTCGGAATCGCGCAGGCGGGCGGCGGCCACCGCCAGTTCGCCCAGCGGCAACAGGTTATAGAGGTCGACGGCGACGTGCAGCAGCCGTCCCCGAGCCCGTTCCCAGGCACGCACCAAGCCAGCCATGTCATCGGTCCGGCGGGCCAGGCCCACATGCAGAGCGTCCAGCAACAATTCGTCGCGCGGAGCAGGACAGGTTCCGCCGGCGGTCGCCTCCGCTATCGCAGCCCCGGCGTTATCCGGATGATCCTGCAGCATGGCAACCCACGCGCGCAGGAGCAGCAACCGGAGCCGTCCTGCCGGCCCGCCCTGGCCTCCGCGCAGCGCATCGTCGAGCACCGATTCGGCCACCGAAAGCTCCCCGCTGTGCAGTGCCACCAGTGCGGCAAGTGCCGCCGGGCTGTCCGGCAGCGGGATCGCGGCGCCGGAGGCAGTCAGCATGTCGGAAGCACGGACCAGGGCTGGAAGTGCGCGCTCGGTGTGTTCACCAACGGACTCCGCGACACCTTGTCCCATGAGTGAAACGGCCACGTTCGTCAGCGTTGGTGATTCTTCCAGCCGGTCGGCGGCGAGCAGGCTGCGGGCGGCGTCGCGATCACCGGTACCGATCATCACGACGGCGGCGAGAGCCTTGGAGGCATCCGCGGCAGGGGCGCCAACCCAGCGGTAGACCTGGGCACTCCGCGCCAGCATGCCCCGCTGGGCCCACAACGACGCTGCCACATCCGCGCCCCGTTGCTTGTCTGGTGCCTCGGGTTGCGACAGGAGAGGGTCCACAAGCCGACCGGCGCCTTCAAGGTCTCCGGTGGCCAAGGCTGCTTGGGCGCGGCGCGCCGCAGTCGATACTCCCGGCGCACCGGCAGCGGTCGCTTCCTCGTAGAGTGTTGCAGCCAAGTGCGGCTCCGTTGCCAGAGCACTATCACCGGCCGATTGGAGAGTGCTGGCCACCCGCGGATCCTGGAGTCCGCTCTGGGCCAGACCACGGGCCACGTCAGTGGGATCCGGGGTCTCTCCGGTGGACAGGAGGCCGGCCAAGGCATGCTGGGCCGTCCGCACGTGATGCAGCGGGGTGGTCTGAAGAAGGACGCTGCGCATCAGCGGGGGAAGGCTGCCCTCCGGCAGGATCAATCCCGCCGCCGCCGCCTGAGACATCAGCGGGTCGATGCCGCCCAGCGTGTCCTCCACCTCGGCCGGCATAGGCCCGGCTGGATCGAAACCGACCGCCAGTGCCAGCAGCAATTCGCGAAGGTCCGGCGCCAACCGTTCCAGTTCATAGCCCACCTGATCGACTAGTCCGCCGAACTCCAGCGGATCTTGCGGCAGCGTGCGGCCCCTGCTGCTCATCGCTTCCAAAGCATGCTGGACCAACCACGGCATGCCGCCCGTGAGCTCGAAGATCCGATCAACGACGGAACCGGGAAGCGGTTCCCCATGGGTAGTTGCGGTGTGGGCGGCGACCTCGTCCCGGTTCCACGGTCCCAGCAGGACCGGCCGGCGGTGGGTCTCAAGGGTTGTCGTCAGCCGGTTCAAAGCCGGCAGCTGGGGCCACATGCGATACGCGACGACGACGTTGACCGGCTGCCCGTCGACCAGCCGGTGGATGCGCTCCAGTTCAGGGTCGTCCCACTGGTGTGCGTCGTCGATCAGCACGGTGGTGCCCTCGTCCACTGCGCCTTGCTGCAGGACTTGCCTTCCCGTACGGACGGGGATTCCTGCCTCGCTGTAGACAACCGCCAGGTTCTCCAGCAGGGTGCTCTTGCCTGAGCCGCCCGGTCCCGACACGCTGGCCAGCAATTGCGACCGAGGATCTGTCGAGGCCTCGGTCAACAATTGCGCCGCCTTCCGGTTTACCAGCCGTCGCCCAGCGGCCACGTGGACGGTTCTCGCAGCCGTCATGCCGGCACCGAGGGAGTCGACTCGGCGGCCGGAGCAAGCGGTTGTTCGGTGCCGGTCGAAGCCGGTGATGTCGGGGCGTCGGCTGGCGGAGCTTCGACGGCGGCTGTCTCTGACGGCGTCGGCTCCGGCGCAGAGGTTGTCTCCGCCGGCAGGGGTTCTGGTTCGGTTGTCGGATCAGGAGTAACAATCGGGGCCGCCGCGGGACTCGGCTGTGTTGGTTGGGTCGGCACCGGCGTTCCAGGCTGTGCCGGAGCAGGAGAACCGGTGCCGCTGTTGCTGCCGGAATCGGGTGCCGTGTCGGGGGTGCCAAAGGGTGTGCTGCCGGTACCTGTGGTGGGCGTGCCGCCCGGAACAGTCCCCGGTGTGCCGTTCGGCGCCGTCGTTGATGTTCGCGCCGCCTTATCCTGCGGGGTGTTCCCGGTGGTGCCGGACTTGGGCGTGTCCTCGGCGCTCTGGCCGGACTTGTCGGCCGCCTTTGCGTCCGGGGTATCCCACGAAACAACAGGACTCATACCGGGCGGGGGTGTCTCGGCGGCCAGCACGGAATTTGCCGGACCGGCGCCTTCGCTTTGCTGGGGAGCACTTCCGGGCATATAGCTGTTCCGTTCTGCGGCGCTGCCTTGCGCGATGCCCGGCAATGAGCCGAACAGACCGAAATCTTGGGGACTTTGAGCGGCCGTTGCGGTCAACGCGGTCAGGGCGGCCACCGCCACTGTCACAGCGGCGGCGCGCATGGTGAAGGCGGGTTTCCGGGCGGCACCCACGCCGTCGTTAGCCGACGCTACGTCAGCAGGAAGACCGAAGGACGGAACCTTCCGTTCGTCCGCCATATTCGTGCTGGCTGCTCCCGCTTCCGCACTGTGCTCGTGGGCCAGGGCGTGCTCGCGGGCCAAGGCCAGACGGTTCCGGGCCACGTAGTAGGCGGCGCCCAAGCTGATCGAAGCCTTCGGATCCGCGTCTATGGCGATGGGACGCCCCAACTCGGCGGATAGCATTTGGGCGACCAACGGGATCCGGGACGAGCCGCCAGTCAGCAGGACCGCGGTCAGGTCGGCGGCGGCAACCTCCGCCGCCTCAAGTGCCCTGGCCAGGGAACCTACCGTATCGCGCACCAGAGACTCGACCAGGCCTTCGAATTCGGTCCGCACCAGGCGGATTCCAGTCTGCACGTGCGGCAGCAAAACGGGGATCGTCGCCTCGGAGTCCGCAGAGAGGGCTTCCTTGGCTTCGACGCACTCGCGCCTGATTCGCTCCAGGGCCAGCCGCGTCTGCGGCGCGCTGGGGTCTATACCGCTCAGCCCGCCGTCCAGGTTTGCAGCCACGTGGGAAAAGACAAGATCGTCGACGTCCGCTCCACCCACCCGCTCGAGCCCTTCGGGCCTGCCCAGCAAGGTGAATGAGGATGTGTCGTCCTTGCGCAAAACGGCAGCATCAAAGGTGCCGCCGCCGAAGTCATAGACCGCGATCAGGCTTCCGGCCGGCACCCGTGTCTGCGAGGCGTAGTGCAAGGCGGCAGCTTCAGGCTCGCTCAGCAGCACCACGTCAGCCAGTCCGACGGCGGCCAGGGCGTCCCGGATCAGTCCCGCCTTGTAGTCGCCCCAGCTAGCCGGGTGGGAGACCACCACGCTCTCCGGGGCTTCGCCTTCGCGTTCCTGCGTCCGGTCGACAACCCACCGGACTACCGTGGCGAAGATGCTCTCGGGGGTAACGAACAGGTCCCCCACCATGATCGGCACGGAATCGCCGATCCGCCGCTTGAATTCGCGAACCACGCGCTCAGAGGAACTTGTTCCGCGCCTCTCGGCGGCCTCACCGACCAGGACGGTACCGTTATCACCTAGATAGATGACTGATGGCACCGCTGCCGCACGCGAACCCAAAACAACAGCCTGCGGCTGCTGAGCGTCAAGATCCCCTTCCCCGTATCGGACAGTCGCTGCTGCCGTGAAACTTGTGCCGACATCGACACTCAGTACATAGGCCATGAATCCCCCATTGGACGTCCAGCGAGGAACGTCCCCCCACCGCTCTTCAGACTGTTTCCAGAGCCCCGCTCTGCTTCCCCCGCGGCCCGCCCGCGTCCATGTGCAGTCACTGCGAATGACACCCGCAACCGCGTGCCCCAAAAGTGAATCCGGCACCCTTCGCGATGCCGTTCCAACATTGATTAGCGTAGGAGTGCTTCAGAGCTAAGACAAGGGAAGATTTCGGCCCGGAGTGACTGATCCGGTCGTTCCGAAATTGGTTAATGGTTCACTCGGAATGTGGTTAATGGTTACCGCCTACAGCACTAACTTCCCGGACAGTACAACGCTCCTTTGATACATATGCCGTTCTTTGCATCTGCAGGCCGTCAACTGTTCACCCGGCCATCCGGTCAACCGATTACACCTGCCGCATACAACGAAAAACCGACCCGTCCGCGACGCTCAGGGGAGAATGAAAATATGTCTGTCATAACCCGGCCTGCGCACACCTTTGCGATCTTCCTGCGCGGCATCAATGTCGGCGGAATTCGGATTGCCATGAAGGATTTGAGTCAGGTCCTCGCCGAATCCGGCTTCGCGGAGGTGCAGACGGTCCTGGCGTCGGGCAACGTAGTACTCCGCACCGAGACGGATGCTCCGGCAGCCGTCAAGGAAAGCGTCCAAGACACCTTGCGCGCAGCCTTCGGCTACGACGCCTGGGTGATCGTCAAGAGCAGGGAACAAGTGGCGGCCATCATCGACGGCTACCCTTTTACGCCGGCCGACGACGGAGTCCCCCGGCATGCCTACGCGGTGATGACCACCGGCCAGGACGTAGTGAAACAGTTGCTTGCGGACTGCCCCGAGCTTTCACCCGAAGAGCGTGCGGCTGCTGGCGGGGACATCTTGTACTGGGAGGTGCCCAAAGGCAGCACGTTGGAGTCGAAACTTTCCAAGCATCTAGCCAAGGCGAAGTACAAGCCGCTGACCACCACCAGGAACCTCAACACGATGCACAAGGTGCTGGCCAAGTTTCCGCCGCAGAACTAACGGGTCTCCGGCGGCACGTGCTACCCCGGGTGGAGAGGACCAGCACCGAAATTCATCCTCTCGGAGGATAGCCCGCCGCAAGGTGGCGCTTCTAGACTCGTAACAGGCAGTCCATGAGCCGGCGCGGCCGGCTTGAGGGCTATTCAGGGAGGGGGGCCTTTGCTGTTCGACTCAGTCACGTGGATATCAGCGCTTGTCTGTGCCGGCCCGTTTGCCCTTCTCTTGGCAGCCGGAGCGCTGGTCAGCGTTTGGCGCAGCAACCGGCAGCGCACAGCTAAGTCGGGCTGGTCCCTGGTGGTGCTGGCACTGCCACTCCTCGGCCCGTTGGTCTGGTTCCTGACCGCGTCGCGCTGGGCGGCCGCCAATTTGCCCCGACCCGACATCGCTCCCGTAAATCAGGCCACCGGCCCCACTGCACCCTGAGGGTCGTCCAGGATCAGCTCGAGCAAGCGAATCACTGCCGGGTTCGCGGTGGCTTCGCTCCAAGCAACGTGCAGGTCCGCCCGATTGAGGTCGGCGAGCCCGGAAGGCCCCCGCAACTCTTCGAAGCTGACGCCGGGTGGTGCAAAGTCCATGGATGAGCCCGGCACCAAGGTCACCCCCAGGCCGGCGGCCACGAATGCCAACAACGCCGGTGCCTGGCTGGCGAACTGGGTGATGTTCGCTTGCACTCCAGCGCTTTCATAGAGCCGCATGACCAGATCGTGGAAGTAGCGGGCTTCGGCAGTTGAATACATCATCAGTGGCAGCCCGTCCAGCTGTTTGAGGAAAACCCCGTTTCCGGTCGCCAGATCGTGCCCCTCAGGCAAGGCCACCACCAGCCGGTCCTCCATGAACGGCCGCGTGACCACTCCCGGGCGGGCAACGATAGGCCGCAGCAAACCGATGTCGATTGCCCCTCGGGAGAGCGCTTCCAGCTGGTCGACCGAGACCGCTTCACGCAGGACCAGGGACACCCCTGCGATCTGTTCCCCGGCCTTGCGGAGGATGCCCGGCAAAGCCGCCTGGCCGGCTATCGCCGTGTAACCGATAACAATTGAACCGGCATCGCCGGTGGCTACGCGGCGCACATCCAGCGACGTCTTCGTGCACAGGTCCAAGATCCGGCGCGCGCTGGGCAGCAGCACCTTGCCCGCTGCCGTCAGCTCGACCTTCCGGCTGCTGCGCTCGAACAATTGGGCATCGAGGTCACGTTCCAGCAGCTGGATCTGGCGGCTCAGCGGTGGCTGCGTCATGTTGAGACGCGCCGCGGCCGCACCGAAGTGAAGCTCCTCCGCTACGGCCACGAAAGACTCCAGCTGGATCAGCGAAAACATCAATACACTCCTTGCATGGTTTCGTGCATATCTTAGCTTGGACAGGCATGGATCACGGCGTTTAGCGTGAAGGGAGTCACTCTCCCCTCCGCCAGAAAGGACTGCGATGTCCACCGTCTTCGAAACCCAGGGCCGCCGCGACAACAGCGCCTCACCGCTCGGCCAGGCCTCCATCACTGGGGTCACCATCACGCCAGTAGCCTTCGCCGATCCGCCGCTGCTGAATACCGTGGGCGTCCACGAACCATATGCGCTCCGGGCCATCGTGCAACTCCACACGGATGCGGGCGTCACCGGGCTGGGCGAGACCTACGGGGATGCCGCCCATCTGGCGCGTCTCCGGATGGCCGCCAATGCTGTCACGGGTGCCGACCCGTTTAACATCAATGACCTGCGCGCCCGCGTTGCCCGGGCGTTGGCCGCCGACAGCACTCAGGGCGGCCATGGGATGAGCGGTATGGTCACCGGGTCCTCGACCGCGGACCGCGTGCTCTCGCCGTTCGATGTGGCGGCCCTCGATATTCAGGGCAAGCTGCTCGGCTTGCCGGTCAGCGCCCTGCTGGGGGGCGCGGTCCGCGACGCTGTACCGTTCAGCGGTTACCTGTTCTACAAGTGGGCGGGCCACCCGGGGCTGGCCGACGACGAGTGGGGCGCGGCGCTGGATCCCGAGGGAATCGTGGCTCAGGCGCGGCGCATGGTCGACGCCTACGGCTTCACCGCGCTCAAACTCAAGGGCGGCGTCTTTGAGCCCGACGCCGAGGCTGCCGCCATTGAAGCCCTGCGGGCGGAGTTCCCCGACCTCCCGCTGCGGATCGATCCCAATGCCGCGTGGACTGTTGAAACCTCCATCCGCATTGGCCGCCGGCTTGAGGGAATCCTTGAGTATCTGGAGGACCCCACGCCCGGGATCGGGGGCATGGCCGAAGTCCGCCGCCGTGTGCGGCTGCCGCTGGCCACCAACATGTGCGTGGTCAGCTTCAACGACCTCCCGCCGGCGGTGACTGGCGGGGCCGTGGACGTGGTGCTCTCCGACCACCACTTCTGGGGCGGGCTGCGCCGGTCGCAGACGCTGGCTGGCATCGCCGAAACGTTCGGCCTGGGCCTGTCCATGCACTCCAACTCCCATCTGGGCATCAGCCTGGCCGCCATGGTCCATCTGGCCTCGGCCACCCCCAACCTGGACTACGCGTGCGATACCCACTGGCCTTGGAAGCGCGCGGACGAGGACATAGTGCTCCCCGGTGCCTTGGCGTTCCGCAACGGCGCAGTGACCGTCCCCGCTGCGCCCGGACTTGGGGTGGAACTGGACCCGGAGGCCCTGGACCGGTTGCACCGGCAGTACTTGGCCAGCGGCATCACCGAACGCGACGACACCGGCTATATGCGGCGGATCCAGCCCGGCTACGAGCTCAAGAGTCCGCGGTGGTAACCGAGGAAGCCGCCACGCCAGGCGTCCCAGTGCCCGCGGATTCAGCCGTGCTTGACGTGGTGGTCACCGATCCGATCATTTCCCGCTTCGCCGAACGCCTCCAAGCCGGCGCGCCCCGGCACCGGTGGCGGTTCCTAGCCGACGCGCCGCCGGAGGTGAGATCGCATGCCCTGGCGGGCGCCGACGTCGTGGTGTGCGCGCGGATGGACGCGAAGGAGGCCGCCGCCTGCAACGCCCGCCTGGTGCAGGTGACCGGCGCCGGCCTGGACCGGGTGTCGGTGGCCGCGCTGCGGCCGGCCGTGGCGGTTGCCAACACCTTTCATCATGAGAGGCCCATCGCCGAACATGTGCTGATGTCCATCCTGGCGCTGACCCGCCGGTTTCCCGCCGTCAGCGGCGAACTGCGCGCCGGCGTGTGGCGGACCATTGCCACCGACGACGCCGTCCCGCTGCACCGCACGCTGGACAGCATGACGTTGGGGGTCGTGGGCTTTGGTGGCATCGGCCGCGAAACCGCGCGGCTGGCAGCCGCACTCGGCATGGATGTGGTGGCTGTGCGGAACCGGCCGGAGGCCCCGCTGTCAATGGGTGCCCTGCCCCGCTGGGTGGGCGGCGTCGGCGACCTTCCCCGCTTGCTGGCAGAGTCCGACGTCGTGGTGGTCACCGTTCCTCTCAACGACGCCACCGAGGGCCTGATCGGTCCCGCCGAGTTCGCTGCCATGCGGCAGGATGCCGTGCTGGTCAATGTGGCACGCGGGCCGGTGGTGGATCAGGCCGCCCTTTATCGGGCGCTGGTGGACAAGCAGATCGGCGGCGCGGCGATCGACGTCTGGTGGGGTGCGCCGGAAGCCGGACGCACGCCGCCGGCGGACTTTCCCTTCAGCGAACTGCCAAATGTGGTGCTGACGCCGCATTACTCCGGCCATGCACGCTCCACGTTCGAACTGCGGGCCGACGATA
Source organism: Arthrobacter sulfonylureivorans (assembly GCF_022637435.1). Taxonomy (NCBI): domain Bacteria; kingdom Bacillati; phylum Actinomycetota; class Actinomycetes; order Micrococcales; family Micrococcaceae; genus Arthrobacter; species Arthrobacter sulfonylureivorans. The sequence goes on along the minus strand of NZ_CP093326.1, from coordinate 559,833 downwards.
TCGCGGGAAACGTCAACCGGGTCGCTGCGGGGCAGCCGGTGCGGAACCAGGTGCGCTGACCGGAAGCTGACCAGATGCGCTGCAAACGGGCCGGCTGCCTGCGCCGGCCGCCGACCCGCTGCTTAGCCGCCGAAGACCAGCCGGATGATCAGCAGGACCGCCCCGCCGGCCGAGGCGATCAGTGCAACCAAGCGCAGCCGCCGCGCATCCAGGAAACGATTGAGCCAGCGCGACACCAAGAAGCCAACCAGCACCACCGGGGCCAGCCAGAGGAATGCCGCCACGGTGCCGCTGGTGACGGCTCCGGCTGCCGCCAGCAGGCTCACCGAAACCACGGAACCGACCAGGAAAAATGCGCTCATGGTGCCGCGCAGCCGTGCGGGCGGCTGACCTTGCCAGACGAGAGCCATCGGAGCGCCGCCGATCGCCGTCGCCGTTCCCATCACCCCGGAGAGACCGCCGGCAGCCACCAGGTTTGTCCGGTTCGGTACCGGCCGCCAGCCCAGGAACGCCGAGCCGACGCCTGCCAGGACACAGCCGGCCACCAGCCAGGAGAGTGCCGCCGTGGACATCGCCACAGCCAGCCACGCGCCCAGGACGCTGCCCGGGATCCGTCCCGCCAGCGCCCAGCCGGCACCCTTGAGGTCCAGATGGGCACGTTCACGGACTGTCACCAGCAGGGTGACCAGGCAGGCCAGCATCACGACCAGCGCCGGCAGTAGTTCCGGGGCCACCAAGGCGATCACCGGGGCCGCCACCAGTCCGGCGCCGAACCCGATGGATCCTTGCAGGGCGGTGGCGGCACAGACCGCCACCGCCAGAATCAGATAGTCCGCGGGGTTCACTCCCCAACCGTAGTCGGCTGGAGGCCGGGTTCGGCGGCATCGGTCAGCGGGAAGTGGCATTCGGCGGCGTGGGCCGGTGCTGCTGCCCCGCGCAGCTGCGGGACGCCAAGCTGCACCCGGCCGACGTGTTCTGCCGTCTGGGCAGGCGGTGCCTGCCGCGCACAGATGTCCTCTGCCTTCCAGCAACGCGTGCGGAATCGGCAGCCCGACGGCGGGTCCAGCGGCGAGGGCAGTTCGCCGCGCAGCACAATCCGTTCAGCGGGACGGTCGGCCGGGTCCAGCTTCGGCGATGCCGACATGAGCGCTGCGGTGTAGGGGTGCAGCGGGCGTTCGAAGACGTCTTCGGTGGTGCCGGTTTCGATGATCCGGCCCAGGTACATCACGGCCACCCGGTCCGTGACGTGGCGGACCACCGACAGATCGTGCGAGATGAAAATGTAGCTGACGCCCAGTTTCTCCTGCAGTTCGTTGAGCAGGTTGAGCACCTGGGCCTGCACAGAGAGGTCCAGGGCGGAGACCGGCTCGTCCAGGATGATCAGTTCCGGGTTCAGCGCCAAGGCCCGGGCGATGCCGATGCGCTGGCGCTGCCCACCGGAGAATTCCTGCGGCGATTTCTTTGCGTCCGAGGCGCGCAGACCCACTAGTTCCAGCAGTTCGTGCAGCCGGGCTTCGCGTTCGCGTCCGGTGCGGAAGAGTCCGCGGTGGGTGGCCCAGGGTTCGGCGATGATTTCGCCGGCAGTCATCCGGGCGTTCAGCGACGCGAACGGGTCTTGGAACACCATCTGCACGCGCCGGCGCCAGGCCATGAGTTCCTTACCGCGCAGGCTGAAGGGATCCTTGCCGTCGAAGGCCACGGTGCCGGAGTCCGGCTTTTCCAGCAGCATCAGGGTGCGGGCCAAGGTGGATTTTCCGCAGCCGGATTCGCCGACCAGGCCCAGGGTTTCGCCGCGGCCCACCGAGAGGTTGATGCCGTCCAGGGCGCGCAGCTGGTTGCTGCCAGAGCCGCTGCGGGCCACGTGAAAGGTCTTGGTGACGTCGCGGACCTCGAGGGCCGCGGTCCCGGCCTCCTGCACACTGTCGAGCTGTGCGGTCATGACTGGGTCTCCTGAAGGGACGTCTCGGGATCGAGAAGGTCGGAAAAGTGGCAGGCCGCGTAGCGCCCCGGGGCGGTCTCGCGCAGGGCCGGCCGCTCGGCGCGGCAGAGTTCCTGCGCCAGCGGGCAGCGATCTTGGTAGACGCAGCCGGAGGGGATGTTCTTCAGCTCAGGCGGGCTGCCCGGGATCGAGGCCAACATCGCCCCGCGTTCGGCTTGGGCCGGGACTGACTCCAGCAGGCCCTTGGTATAGGGGTGACGGGGGTTGGCGAACACCTCGGCCACGGGTCCGGATTCGGCCACAGTGCCGGCATACATCACACAGACCGTGTCGGCTTCTTCTGCGACGACGGCGAGGTCGTGCGTGATCAGCACCACGGCCATGTCTTCCTCTTCGCGCAGCCGGCGCAGCAGGTCCATGATCTGGGCTTGGACGGTCACGTCCAGCGCGGTGGTCGGCTCGTCCGCGATCAGCAGGCGCGGGCCCAGAGCCACCGCCATGGCAATCAGGATGCGCTGGCGCATGCCGCCGGAGAATTGGTGCGGGAAGGCATCTACCCGGGATTCCGGATGGGGGATGCCTACCCGGTCCATCAGCGCGATGGCCTCCTTGCGGGCATCCGCGGCGGAGAGGCCGCGGTGGATCCGGAACGCCTCGCCGATCTGAACACCGACCGGATAGACCGGGTTCAGCGCGGTCAAGGCGTCTTGGAACACGATGCCCAGCTCGGCACCGGCGATCTTGCGCCGCTGCTTGGCGCCCATGCCGGCCAGTTCCTTGCCTTCGAGCTCCATCGAGCCGCCGGCCACGTGGGCCACCGGATCCAGCAGCCCGGCAATGGCCTTGGCCGTCATCGACTTGCCACAGCCGGATTCGCCCAGCAGGGCCAGGGTCTGCCCTGCCCGGGCCTCGAAACCGGCCTGGCTGACGGCGCGCACCGTGCCCAGCGGAGTGCGGATGTCGACGTTGAGTCCGTCGACCCGCAGGACCACGGGATGGGCGTCGGAGCGTGTGGTGTCAGTGGTTGCCGTCATGGTCACTTGGACTCCTTGGCAGAAATACGGGTAATGAACTTCTTGCGGCCCGGCAGCGTCAGGCGCCAGCGCTGGCTTGGATCGGTGGCGATGCGCAGCCAGGCGGCCAGCATGTTCGCGGCGATGGCGGTAATCACGATGGCAACGCCCGGGAAGATGGACAGCCACCAGGCGGTCTGCAGGTACTGCCGTCCTTGGGCCACCAGCAGGCCCCAGCTGATGTCCGGCGGCTGAATGCCGATGCCCAGGAAGGACAGCGAGGACTCGGCCAGCATGACGTAGCAGAACTCCAGCGTGGCCAGCGTCAGCAGGGTAGGCGCGACCACCGGAATCACGTGCCGCCGGATGATGGCGTTCGGCGTGGAACCAAAGGTGCGGGCCGCGTCCACGAAGGTGCGGCTTTGCAGCTCGGCGGACTCGGCCCGCGCGGTTCTGAGGTAGATCGGGATGCGGGTCAGCGCCAGGATCAGCACGATGTTGGCGACCGAGGGGCTGAAGACATACAGCACGACGACGGCCAGCAGCAGCGAGGGGAAGCTCATGATCACATCGGCCACCCGCATGGAAACGTTTTCCCGCCAGCCGCGGTGGTAGCCGGCCCACACACCCCAGAGTGAACCGATCAGCAGCGCCGCCGCCACCGCCGGAATGGCTACTAGCAAGGTGGTCCTGGTTGCCACGACCAGGCGAGCCAGCACGGAGCGGCCCAGTGAATCGGAGCCCAGGAAATACTCCCAGCCATTGGCCGGGTCGAACGGGGGCTTGTTCGCGAACATCAGGTTCTGTTTCGTGGCCAGTTCGCCCATCAGCATGGGGCCGAACACCGCCGTGGCGAACACGATCAGCAGGATCACCGCTCCCGTGCTGGCGAACTTGTCGCGGAGCAGCATGCGCAGCATGCTGGGGTCATTGGATTTGGCGGCCATCTTGCCCTTGGCCTGCCGCCGGTCTCCGGCGCCGGGCGCGGCTTCTGTGCGTATGGTTTCGCTCATGGTGTCCTCCTAGACCCGGACCGGAGCGGCAGGGGTGGTTTCAGCAATTTCGGCTTCCGCGGGGACATCGGGCCGGGCCGGAGCCTTCTTCCGCCGCCGCGAACCGGCGCCGGCCGGGCGGACCCGCGGGTCCAGCAGGGCGTAGGCCAGGTCGATCAGGATGTTCAGTACGAAGATCGCGATGGCGGTCAGCAGGACGGCGGCCTGCAGGACGGCGAAGTCCCGCTGCAGGATCGAATCGATCATCAGTTTGCCGATGCCGGGCCAGCCGAAGATGGTCTCCACCACCACGGCACCGTTAATCAGGCCCACGGTCAGGTCACCGGCCACGGTCAGGGCCGGTGCCGCCGCGTTGCGGAGCGCGTGCCGGGTGACCACGCGTGTCTGCGAGGCGCCTTTGCTGCGGGCCAGCTTGATATATGGCTCAGACAAGGCCGAGACCATGGCGCCGCGCACCACCTGGACCAGCGCACCGAACGGGCGCATCAACAAGGTGGCAATCGGCAGCACCCAGGCTTCGGCACCGCCGACGCCTGAGGTCGGGACCCAGCCCAGCGTGATCGCGAAGACCCAGATGCCGACAATCGCAAGCCAGAAATCGGGGATTGAGGCCGCCGCCATCGAAACGAAGCTGGCAACCCGGTCGGCCAGACCGTTGGGCTTCAAGGCCGCCCAGCTGCCCACCAGCACGGCCAGGATGATGGCGATCACCATGGTGGTGGCCGCCAGTTGAAGGGTGGCCGGGAAAGCCCGCAGCGCCATGGCTGCCGCGGACTCTCCCGTCCTGAGGGAAGTGCCGAAGTCCAGTTGTAGGACTCCGCCGAAGTAGTCCGCCATCTGCACCAGCAACGGCTGGTCCAGCCCGTTCCGGGTGGCAAAATCCGCGCGCATCTGTTCGGTGGCATTCAGCGGCAGGTACAGACTGGCCGGATTGCCGGTCAGCCTCGCCAGGGCGAAGACTCCGATGACCACGACCACCAGCGGCAAGGCACTGGAAATGATCCGTTTCCGTAGATAGGTCAGCACAGCTTCCCTCTCCTTCTCAAACTCCGGTAGCCGCGAGGCCTACTGGGCGGGGGTGATCTCGGCCAAGCGCAGCTCGTCACCGCTGGACGAGTTCGGCTCATAGTTCACCGTCGCGGCCTTGCCGATCATGCCGGTCTGGTGCGAGACGTGGGCGAACTGCACAACATCTTCGTTCTGGGCTGTGAAGACCTTTTCGAACGCCGCCTGGCGGTCAGCACCGGTGGCGGCGTTGGCCTCTTCGATCAACTTGTCCAGCTCCGGGGTGCCGAAGGAGCTCTGCGCACCGTCGGTCATCATGTACTGCTCCACGCTGAAGGCAGCGTCACCGGCCTGGTTGCCATGCTGGACCATGTGCATGATGGCTCCCTCGTCGTCGACGAAGGGGCGGACCTGGTACTGCAGGTGCTGGCTGGTTTCCATCATCTTCAGCTTGACGTTCAGGCCGGCCTGGGTGAGCTGTTCCTGGATGACCTGGGCCAGTTCCTCGATCTTCGGGAACTGGGCAGTACGGACAATCAGGCTGATCTGGGCGCTGGTGTCGACTCCATCGGCCTTGGCCTCGGCTACCAGGGACTTGGCCTTCTCCGGATCGTACGGCCAGCCTTCGAGTGCGGCATTGTGGCCGACGACCCCTTCCGGCACCAGCTGCGCTGCCACCTTGTCGCGGCCGCCGTAGAGGCTGGAAACGATGCCTTCCTTATCGATGGCGTAGTTGACGGCCTCGCGGACGCGGATGTCGGTGAACGGAGCCTTGTCGTTGTGCATGCGCAGCGCGACGGTCTCGTTGTTCGGGTACGGCACGCCCAGATCGCCGATGTTGTCCTCCGGGCTCAGGCCCATCGCGATGTCGGCCTCGCCGGAGGTGACCATGGCGGCGCGGACGCTGCCTTCGGAACGCCACTGGTACTCCGCAGCCGCGTAGGCCGGCTTCTCGCCCCAGTAACCGTCATAGGCGGAGACGGTGATCTTCTGGCCGGCCTGCCACTCGTCCAGCTGATAGGGACCGGTGCCGATCGGTTCGCGGACCTTCTCGGTGTCCGAAGTCTCGCTCGGGACAACTTCCAGGAAGGACAGACGCAGCGGCAGGATCGGGTCTGCTTCAGCGGCGGTGACCTTCAGCGTGGTGGCATCGACCACCTCGACGCCGAGGTCGTCGTCGCCGAAGACGTAGCCCTCAACGTTGCAGCCCAGCTTGGAGTTGACCGCGCGCTCGATGGTGTGGGCGGCGTCCTCTGCGGTGAAGTCACTGCCGTCGTGGAAGGTCACTCCCTCGCGGAGCTTGAACGTCCACACGGTGTCGTCTTCCGAGCTCCACTCGGTGGCGAGCTTAGGCTCGAGTTCACCGGTGGACGGGTTGCGCTCAACGAGAGGTTCCGTGATGGTGGACCGGTCGACGACGCCGGTGCTCGTCAGGTTCGATTCACAGGGTTCCAGCGTGGGCGGTTCCTGCTGGAGCACCACGCGGAGGGTTTCCGAAGCCGCGCCGGTGGCTCCGCCGGCCGCGTTCTCCGAGTTGGCCACCGAGCAGCCGCTGAGCACCATGGTGCCGCCGACCGCCGCAGTAGCCACGGCCAGACTCAGGCGACGGCGCTTGGTCGTACCGGTCGTTCCCGACGACCCGGTAAGGGATTCAAACGACATTGTTTCCTCCGAGGGAGCGAATGATAGGGGCCGGGCTTGTCTACATATGAAGCCGGCGGTTGGATTGGTAAGCAACAGCCTTGTGAGCGCGATCACCGTACGTCAAGAGCAGGACTTTTGCGTCGCGCCCGGAACTGCCGCGGAGGGTCGCCGGGAACCGCCGAATTCCGCGCCGTTGCAAGGAAAACCGCGATCCATGCCCCAGGGGTATTGATCAATGCAATCTGCGTGTTGGACGTGAATCACCGGTTTTCTTACTGTTCTTGACATGAGTACCCACGCAGCGGCGCAGGCCGAGAACCACACCGCCATCAGCGGCAAGCAGATCCTTCAGGTCGGACCGGTGAATCCCACCGTGGCCGCTGCACTGGCCGACGAGTTCGGTGCCGCGCGGCTTCCGGATGGTCCCGAGCGCACAGAATTCCTGCAGCGGCACGCCGACGGCGTTCGTGTTGCGGTCTGCTCCGGCCGCTTCGGCGTGGACTCCGACTTGATGCGCCAACTGCCGAATCTCGAGGCCATCGTGAACTTCGGCGTGGGCTACGATGCGACCGACGTCGCGCAGGCAAACGAGCGCGGCATCCCGATCAGCAATACACCCGACGTGCTCACGGACTGCGTGGCCGACACTGCTCTGGCCCTCTACTTGGATGTACTGCGCCAGACCACCGCCGCCGACAGGTTCGTCCGCCGCGGCGAGTGGGAGTCAACCCCCTCCTACCCGCTGGCCACCCGCGCTTCCAGCAAAAAGGTCGGCATCCTCGGCCTCGGCCGGATCGGCAAGGCCATCGCCAAGCGGCTGGAGGCCTTCGGCTGCGAAATCCATTACCACAACCGCCGTCCCGTCGAAGGCTCCGGCTACACTTACCAAGCCTCGCCGACCGAACTGGCCGAAGCCGTGGACGTCTTGGTCATCGCCGCGGCCGGAGGCCCCGAGACGGCCAACCTGGTGGACGCCGCTGTGCTGGCCAAGCTCGGCCCGGAAGGCTACCTGGTCAACATCGCCCGCGGCACCGTGGTGGACGAAGAAGCCCTGGTCTCCGCCTTGACGGAGGGCCGCTTGGCAGGTGCCGGGCTGGATGTCTTCGCGTCCGAGCCCCATGTCCCCGCCGAGCTGATGGAACTGGAGAACGTTGTCCTGCTCCCCCACGTCGGCAGCGGAACCCGCGAGACCCGCGCCGACATGGCCGCGCTGACACTGGAGAACCTGCGCAGCTACCTGCGCGATGCTTCGCTGGTCACCCCGGTGGGTTAAAGCCCGGCAGCGCCCGGACCGCCGTTCGGGCTCCGGGCGCTGCCGCCACCGGCTGCCGCCGCCCCCTAGGATGGGCTCAGACAGTGGGAAAGGGGCGCCATGGCGGATCCAGCCGATCATCCATCCGGAGTGCGCGAAGTGAAATCCGCGGCCCGCACCATCGACATCCTCGAGGTGCTCGCGGCCCGCGGCAATGCACCCGTCACCATACGGGAGCTCTGCTCTGTCCTGGATGCCCCGCGGAGCAGCGTCTACGCGCTGCTTCGGACCCTGATCGACTCGGGGTGGGTCCGCACTGATCCGTCCCGGACCACCTACAGCATCGGCATCCGTGCACTGCTGGCCGGGACCACTTACTTGGATGCGGATCCCTTGCTGAAAGTCATCCGGCCCCAACTCGGTCTGCTCGGCAAGAAGGTGGGCTGCACCGTGAACTTCGGCCGACTGGACGGCGGCCACATCGTCTATCTGGCCACTTGGGAGGCGCCCGGCCAGGAACGCACCGCCGCACGCGTGGGCCGCAGGCTGCCCGCCCATGCCACCGGCCTGGGACAGGCGGCACTCGCGTCGCTGGACCCCGCTGCGCTGCGGTCGCAGCTGCCGGCCGAACTCATCTCCCTGACCGGCAAGACCATCACCTCTCAGGCCGCTCTGGCCCGCGAACTGGCCACCGTCCGCCGCCGCGGCTACGCCGTCGAACGCGAACAGAACACCGCAGGCATCGCCTGTGTGGCGGTCGCTGTCGACTGCGGGCCGGACGGCGTCGACGCGCTCTCCGTATCGCTTCCGCTGTCCAAGCTGCGTTCGGCGCGGGAACGCGACATCGCAGCAGCCCTCCGGGAGACCGCTGCGGTCACGGAGGAGACCGTCGGGGGGCTGGCCGGCCTGCTGGGCTGAAGGGACGGCGCACCGCCGCTCCCTTGGGCCGCCGATACTTGTAGAACAAGTTGGCCACTTGTAGGATGAGTCCATCTGCACATCCCGCGTAAGGACCGTCATGCCCTACACACCCGATGCCATCCGGCACGTCAAGCTTTCTACCGCCACGCTGCCTCTGGCCACGCCGATTTCTGACGCCAAGGTCTTTACCGGTCGCCAGAAGCCGATGACCGAAGTGGTCTTCCTGTTTGCTGAGATCGCCACCGAGCAGGGCCACCAGGGACTGGGCTTTAGCTACTCAAAGCGCGCCGGCGGGCCCGCCCAGTATGCCCACGCCAAGGAAGTTGCCGACACGATGATTGGCGAGGACCCCAACGACATCGCCAAGCTGTATAACAAGCTGCTGTGGGCCGGCGCCTCGGTGGGCCGCTCCGGCGTGGCAACCCAGGCCTTGGCCGCCTTGGACATTGCGCTCTACGACCTCAAGGCCAAGCGGGCCGGGCTGCCGCTGGCCAAGTTCCTTGGTGCCCACCGCGACTCGGTCCGCACCTACAACACCTCCGGCGGTTTCCTCAATGCTTCCATCGACGAGGTCAGGGACCGCGCCAGCCGCTCCATCGAGGAGGGCATCGGCGGCATCAAGATCAAGGTCGGACTGCCCGACACCGCGGAAGACCTGCGCCGTGTTGCCGCCGTCCGCGAGCACATTGGCGACGACGTGCCCTTGATGGTGGACGCCAACCAGCAGTGGGACCGCGCCACTGCCCTGCGCATGGGGCGCCGCCTGGAGCAGTTCGACCTGGTCTGGATCGAAGAGCCGCTGGACGCTTACGACGCCGAGGGCCACGCCGCCCTTGCCGCCGCCTTGGACACACCGATCGCGACCGGCGAAATGCTGGCCTCGGTGGCCGAGCACGAACGGCTGATCGCCGCCCGTGCCTGCGACATCATCCAGCCCGATGCGCCGCGCGTCGGCGGCATCACCCAATTCCTTCGGTTGGCCACTCTGGCCGACCAGGCCGGGCTGGATCTGGCCCCGCACTTCGCCATGGAAATCCACCTGCACCTGGCCGCCGCCTACCCGCGCGAGCCGTGGGTAGAGCATTTCGACTGGCTCGATCCGCTGTTCAACGAGCGCCTCGAGACCCGCGACGGCCGGATGATCGTGCCGGACCGTCCGGGCCTCGGCTTCACCTTCAGCGACCAGGCCCGCGCCTGGACCACGGACAGCGTGGAGTTCGGCCGCGCCTGAGCCGGCCGCGCTTGGTCCACATGACGACGGCGGTGCCCCGCACCGCCGTCGTTCCCCCATTTGTCACGAAGGAAGGCACCGGCGATGAAACCGAACCTGACGGCCGCCCTAGTCGATGAGCTGCGCCGGCGCATTGTCGACGGCGAGATCGCCCCGGGCGACAAGCTGCCCAGTGAGAACACGCTGATCGCCGAGCACGGCGTGAGCCGCACGGTGGTGCGCGAGGCCATCACCCGGCTGCAGGCCGAGGGGCTGGTGCATACCCGGCGCGGCAGCGGCAGCTATGCCCTGACCCCGCCTGTTGAACCGGACGTGTCGCGGACAGCCCGGCCGGTGCGCACGCTCCAGGATCGGCGGGCGCTAGTGGAGTTCCGGACCGGGGTGGAAAGCGAAGCCGCAGCCCTGGCCGCCGTCCGGCGATCAGACCAGCAGGTGGCGTCCCTGCGCGCCGCAAACGAAGACTTCTCCCGCGCCGGTGCCAACCCGGCCGCGGCCTTGGCCCACGACTTCGAGTTCCACCGCACCGTCGCCGAGGCCAGCGGCAACCCCTTCCTGCAGGATGCGATAGCGGCCCTCGGCCCGGCCATGATCGCCATGCCCCGCTACCGGCTGGAGGCCAGCGCGGCCGAGGGGGAAACCAGCCGCCTTGCCGAGGTGGCCGCGGAGCACGCAGCCGTACTGGCCGCGGTCGAGTCCGGTGATGCCATGGCCGCCGCCGCCGCCATGCGCACGCATCTGGTCAACTCGCTGCACCGGCTGGAGCGCGAGTCCGGGCACTGACCCGCCCGGCCCGCGGTGGACAGCAAAGCGGCAGCAGACACTTGTCTGCTGCCGCTTCGTGGTTGCCGCGTGGTGTGGCTGAGGTGGGCTACTCGGCTGCCTTGACGGCCAGCACCGGCCGGTCGGCCTGCAGCAGGATGCGCTGGGCATGCGACCCCATGATGAACTTGCCCACCTGGCTGCGCTGGCGGAGGCCGATAACAATCAGCGAGACCTCGCGTTCGCGGGCCAACTCAAGGATCTCCTCGGCCAGATCATCGCGGTGCGTCGGGCGCAAGACCTCGGCTGTCACGCCGGCCGCATCGGCCGCCGACTTCAGCCGCAGGATGTCGCTCTCGGAGGCGACTGTCTTGTCAACCAGAGCCCCCTCCCGGGTGGAGTTGACGATCAGCAGCTCTTCATCGCGCAGCTTTGCTTCCGCGATCCCGGCGGCCACGGCCGCCTCGCCCACCGGGGTGGGTACATAACCGACCAGGATGCTCATGCGTTCTCCTTAGATTTAATGAGGGGGGCGGTCTGGGAGTTCTTCCGGCGGTCCATGACGGACTTGACCATCGGCCACACGGCGACCAGCACGAAGACCACCAGCAGCGTGGCGGAGATCGGGCGGCCCATGAATCCGGCGACGTCGCCGTCGAGCACCAGCAGCGAGCGCCGCAGGCTGGACTCCAGCAGCGCGCCCAGCACGAAGGCCAGCACCAGCGGTCCCGGCTCGAAGCCGAATTTCTTCATCAGGTAGCCGACGGCTCCGAAGAGGACCACCAGCAGCACATCGAACATCGAGTTGCGGATGGTGTACGCGCCCAGCAGTGTGATCAGGGCGGTAATCGGTGCCAGGATGGCGGCGCGCACCCGCAGGATGCGGACGAACAGGCCGACCAGCGGGATGGACATGATCAGCAGCAGGATGTTGCCGATGTACATCGAGTTGACCACGCCCCAGAACAGGTCCGGGTTGTCGACCATCAGTTGCGGCCCCGGGGTCACGCCCTGGATGAGCAGTGCGCCGAAGATGATGGCCATGGTGGCGTTGGCGGGTATGCCCAAGGTCAGCAGGGGAATGAAGGAACTGGTGGCCGCGGCGTTGTTGGCAGTCTCGGGACCGGCGACGCCTTCGACCGCTCCCTTGCCGAAACGCTCCGGGTTCTTAGCGCGCTTCTTCTCCACCGCGTAGGCGGCGAGTGAGGAGATGGTGGCCCCGCCGCCAGGCAGGATGCCCAGGAAGAAGCCAAGCACCGAGCCGCGCCCGATGGCCCCGGCCGACTGCTTGAGGTCCTTCTTGGACGGCCACACGTTGGCCACGGTTGCAGGTGCCTGTGCCGCACGGTGGCGTTCTTCCAGGTTGTAGAGGATCTCTCCAACACCGAACAGGCCCATGGCCACCGGGACGAAGTCAATGCCGTCCGCCAGGCTCAGGTTGCCGAAAGTGAAGCGTTCGGCACCCGTAAAGATGTCGCGTCCCACTGTGGCGAGCAGCAGGCCGAACGCGGCCGCAATCAGGGCCTTGATCTTGGCGCCGTTGCTGATGGTGGCCACCAGCAGGATGCCGACCAGAGCGAGTGCGGCGTACTCCGGGGGGCCGAAGTCCAGGGCGAAGCTGGCCACCAGTGGAGCCAGGAACGTGAGTCCGATGATGGCCACTGTGCCGCCGATGAACGAACCAATGGCTGCAATCCCCAGGGCTGTTCCGGCTTTACCCTTGCGGGCCAACTGGTAGCCGTCGAAGACGGTGACCACGGAACTCGCCTCGCCCGGCAGCCGCAGCAGCACCGAGGTGATGGTGCCGCCGTATTGCGCCCCGTAGAAAATGCCGGCCAGCATGATGATGGCCGTGACGGGCTCGATCCCGTAGGTCAGCGGCAGCAGGATGGCGATGGTCGCTGCCGGACCGAGGCCCGGCAGCACGCCAATGAGCATGCCGATGACGACACCCAACAGGCAGTACAGCAGGTTGGAGGGCATGAGGACGACGCCGAAGCCGTCAATGACCGGTTGCAGGAAATCCATGCGAATACCTTTGGATCAGTGGGCAAGGGTGGGGCGCAGGGTTCCACGGTGGCGGCGTAGCCGACGCTGTGGGAGCGCACCGCCCGCTAGAACAGGTGGGGAATCGAGGTTCCCAAGGCCAGGATGAAGATGCCGTAGAAGGCCGCGACAACCAGCAGGGAGTATAGGACGGCTCCGCGCCAGGTTTCCCCGCCGAGGAACTTCATCCAGATCAAGCAGAGGAGCAGTGCCGGGACCTCGAAACCGATCATCGGCATAAGCCACACCATGGCCAGCAGGGTCACGAACCCGATGGCAGCCAACCAGGACAGCTTGGAGAATTTCTCGCCGTCGCGGCCCCCGCGCCGCCCATTAATCAGCTGGGCGAGCGCGAGGACAGCGATGATCAGGCTGACCACGAACGGCCACATTCCGGGCCTGGGCTGGGAGGGAGTTCCCAGCCCCAGGCCGATCGACATGACGAGCCCTGCCACGCCCAGCGCGAGCACCACGAGGGATGATGCGAGGTTGGCAATGGGTCCTGCAGGCGGCGGGGCCTCGGCCTCCCATTGGGCTGCCAGTTCCTCCGGTGTCAGGTCATCGTCGATGACGTTGACTGCCTCGCTGCCTTCTGCTGGCGTCTCGCGGTGGGGCGTCATGGTTTACTCGATTCGCTGTGAAGGCCGGTCGGCCTTACGTGGGTGGTGCTACTCGCCGGCCAGCGAGATGTCGTACTTTTCGGTGAGCTCCTTGTACTTGGCAGCCAAGTCGTTCCACTGCTGGACGACTTCCTCGCCGGAGATCTCCTTGGGGGTCAGCATGTTCTTCTCGTTGAACGCCTTGTAGCTGTCGGAGGCCTGGGCGGCTTCGACGGATGCGACAAGTTTCGCCTTCACGTCCTCCGGCAGTCCCTTGGGGGCAGCCAGGGCGCGGTACTGGGACACCGGAACCTCGTAGCCTTCTTCGATGGCGGTGGGGACGTCCGGCAGGAAGGTGTTGCGCTCGTCGGAGAAGACGACAATCGGCTTCACGGTGCCGGCGTCGATCTGCGGCTTGGCTTCACCGAGCTGGATGGTGGCCAGCTGGACCTGGTTGCCCATGACCGCGGTCAGCGCAGGAGAACCGGAATCGAACGGGACCGCGGTGCCCTTGATGTCGGCCTGGGCGAACAGGATGGCCTGCGACAGCTGCGAACCGGTGCCCACTCCTGTGGTGCCGAAGGTGAGCTTCTTGGAGCTGTTCTTGATGTCGTCCAGGTTTTCAAAGCCGGAGTCGGCGCTGGCCACCAGCACGTAGTCGTCCTGGGACAGTCCCTTGATGACGTCAAGCTCGTCCAGGGTGACGGCTTCGCCTTCGGACACTGCCAGCGGCGTGATGGTGATCAGCGAGGCATTCAGCAGAACCAAGTTCTGCCCGTCGGGCTCCATAGCTGCGACTTCCTGGGTCGCGAGGGCTCCGTTGGCACCGGGCTTGTTGACCACCGGTACCGCGACGCCGAGCTCGTCCGCCATGCCTTCGGCCGCGGTGCGCGCGATCAGGTCCGTGGAGCCGCCGGGAGCCTGGCCGACGGTCAGGGTGATGGCGCCCTCGGGGAAAGTTCCCTCTTTGGAGGCGGCGCTGCCGCCCACGTTGCCGCCACAGGCGGTCAACGCCAGCGCAGCAGAGGCGGCGGTCAGACCTAGAACGGTCCGGCGGATGGAGAGTGCTTTCACTACGGGCTCCTTGCTCGATGAACAGCGTTGTTCGAACGGGTATTGGCCGTGACGCGGTTCATATGAAGCAGGTCACTGTGGCTCGGACATCGAGCTTAGAAAGAGACTATGATGCATGTCCAAGCCCATTAGTGCATTGAATGATACTGGAAAGGCATCATGTTCACCTTGGATCAGGCCCGCAGTTTCATCGCCGTCGCCGAAGAATTGCATTTCGGCCGAGCCGCCGAGCGGCTGAGCATGACCCAGCCCCCGCTCAGCCGGCAGATCCAGAAACTAGAACGCAGCATCGGCGTGGAACTCCTGGAGCGGGACAACCGCAAGGTGGCGCTGACGGCTGCCGGACATGCGTTCTTGGCCGAAGCGCGGAAACTGGTGGTCTCGGCGGACCGAGCACCGCGCACCGCACGGCGTATCGCTGCCGGGCGGGCAGGGGAGATCCGCATTGGCTTCACTGCTGCCTCGGCGTTCAGCCTGCTGGGGCCCTTGCTTGCCGAGATAGCCGAGGAACTACCTGACGTTGACGTGGATCTTCGGGAAATGGTGACCGGGGAGCAGGTTCAGGCCCTCGTGGACGGCGACCTTGATCTGGGTCTCGCCCGTCCGCCGTTCGACACCGATCTCTTCGAATCGCACCTGCTGTTCTCGGAAAACCTGATGCTGGCGGTTCCCAGGGGGCACCCGCTGGACCAGTTGGCGCGGCCGCTGGCCGTGTCCGACCTGAAGGACATGCCGCTGATCATGCACTCACCGACCAAGGCCCGCTATTTTTACGATCTGGTGGTGCGCCAGATTCCGATCGAACACGGCAACGTGGTGCACACCGTGAGCCAGATCCTGACCATGGTGGCGCTGGTGGCGGCCGGCCGCGGCGTCGCCTTCGTACCCGAGTCGGCACAGCTGCTGGGAGTCGACGGTGTCAGCTACTTGCATCTGCCCAGGCTGGCGCCGGACTCGGTGGAACTGCACGCCATCTGGAACCGGAACGCGCACAACCCCGCGCTGCGCAGGATGCTCGACAGTGTCTGGACCAAGGCCGCATAGCCACCAGGACGCCGCGCCCGCCCAGCAGGGCAATACTCTTAGTGCATCAATCCATACAAAAGTGGGCTTGGACAGGCATCATCCGGGCTTCCTAGGGTGTAACCAACGCATTCAACCCCGCCGCTACCGGCACCATTGCAAAGGAAGATGCACGTGGCCCAGTACACGCCCCATGAACTCGCAGACAAGCTCAAGGACGGCCTGCTGTCCTTCCCGGTCACGGCCTTCGACGCGGACTTGAACGTTGATGAAGCCGCCTACCGTAAGCACTTGGACTGGCAGTCCAGCTTCGACGTTGCCGGCCTGTTTGCCGCCGGCGGAACGGGAGAAGGCTTCAGCCTGACGCCGGCAGAGTCAGCCCGCGTTGTCCGCATGGCGGTTGAGGAAGCCGGCAGCCGGGTTCCCGTCCTCGCTTCCGCCGGTGGTTCCACCGCGCAGGCAATCCAGAACGCCAAGGACGCCGAGGCCGCTGGCGCCGAAGGACTACTGCTGCTGCCTCCGTACCTGACTGAATGCGACCAGGCCGGCCTGTTGGCCCATGTGTCCGCCGTTTGCGCCGCCACCAACGTTGGCGTCATCGTTTATAACCGCGCTAACGCCATCTACTCCGCGGACACCGTGGCCGCGCTGGCCGACCGTCACGCAAACTTCATCGGTTTCAAGGACGCGCTGGGCGACATCGAACACCTCACCAAGGTCTACGCCAAGAACGGCGACCGACTGTTCTACCTGGGCGGCCTTCCGACGGCGGAAACTTTCGCGCTGCCGCTGCTGCAGCTGGGCATGAGCACCTACTCCTCCGCCATGTACAACTTCGTTCCGGAATTCGCCCTGGACTTCTACCGCGATGTCCGCAACCAAGACCGCGATGCCGTGACCGAGAAGCTCAACCGCTTCGTCCTCCCCTACCTGGAGATCCGCGACCGGGTCAAGGGCTACGGCGTCTCCATCGTCAAGGGTGGATTGAAGGCCATCGGCCGCGACGGCGGCCTGGTCCGCCCGCCGCTGCAGGACCTGACCGAGAAGGACATCGCCGACCTGGCGGCCCTGATCGACGCCGCTGGCATCCGCCCGGCGGACGCTGCCCTGCAGAACGCCTAGGTTCCATGCCCCGAAGCGGCCGCCCGATACGGGCGGCCGCTTTCCGGCCCTCAGCCACAGCCGACCATCCGCAGTAAAGAAGCAGTAAAGAAGGAGCATCCGATGCCCACCACGCAGACAACCCTGACAGGCCATTCGATCATTGCCGGCGAATCCGTCACCGGCACCGGCGGTACCGTCAACGGCTTCGACCCTGCCACCAACGAAGTCCTCGAACCGGCCTACAGCCTCATTGACGCAGCCCAGCTCGCCACCGCCACTGCTGCAGCAGAGGAGGCGTTCGCCTCCTTCAGCTCGCTGGATCCGGAAACGCATGCCGCATTCCTGGAGAAGATCGCCGACAACATCGAAGCCGTCGGCGCCGAACTGGTCGAGCGTGCGATGGCTGAAACCGGACTCCCCGCTGCCCGGCTGAACGGCGAACGCGGCCGCACCACCGGCCAGCTCCGCCTGTTTGCCGCGGTAGTGCGCCAGGGCGACCACCGCGGCGTCCGCATTGATCCGGCCCAGCCGGACCGCCAGCCGATGCCCCGGGCGGACATCCGCCAGCGCAAGGTTCCGCTGGGCCCGGTCGCCGTCTTCGGTGCGAGCAACTTCCCGCTCGCCTTCTCCACTGCCGGCGGCGACACCGCCTCGGCCCTGGCCGCGGGCTGCCCCGTGGTCTTCAAGGCCCACAACGCCCACCCGGGCACCAGCGAAATTGTTGGCCATGCCATTGCCGAGGCCGTCCGGGACTCCGGCCTGCATCCGGGCGTGTTCTCGCTGATCTACGGTCCCGGCGCCAGCATCGGCCAGGCACTGGTCGCCGACCCGGCCATCAAGGCCGTCGGTTTCACTGGTTCCCGCTCCGGCGGCACCGCCCTGGTGGCTACTGCCGCCTCACGCCCGGAACCGATTCCGGTCTACGCGGAGATGAGCTCGATCAACCCGGTCTTCTTTTTCGACGGCGCGCTCAAGGGCGACCTGGACGCGCTGGCCTCCGCCTATGTCGGTTCGGTCACCGGCTCCAGCGGCCAGCTGTGCACGGCGCCGGGCCTGGTCTTCGTTCCGGCCGGCGAAACCGGAGACGCTTTCGCAGTTGCCGTAACCCGCGCCATGGCCCCGGCTGCAGGACAAACCATGCTGACCCGCGGAATCGCCGACTCCTGGACCGCTGGCGTCGATTCCCTCGGCAAGCAGGATGGCGTGGATCTGGTGGCCCGCGGCCAGGACGGAGCCACTGAGAATGCCCCGGCCCCGGCCGTGTTCGGCACCGACATCCCCACCTTCCTGTCCAACAACGTGTTGCACGAGGAAATCTTCGGTGCTGCGTCGCTGATGGTCCGCTACACCTCCACCGACGACCTGCTGGCGGCGGCCAAGAGGCTGGAAGGCCAGCTGACCGCCACCCTGCACATGACCGACGAGGACCAGTCGATGGTGGCTCCGCTGCTGCCGGTACTGGAGCGCAAGGTAGGCCGCATCCTGGCCAACGGCTGGCCGACCGGCGTTGAAGTGGGTCATGCCATGGTCCACGGCGGCCCCTTCCCTGCCACCTCGGATACCCGCACCACATCAGTGGGCACGCTGGCGATCGAGCGGTTCCTCCGCCCGGTGGCGTACCAGAACATCCCGGACGCCCTACTGCCGGCACCCCTACAGCAGTCCAACCCGTGGCGGCTGAACCGGCGCATCGACGGCACCATTGAAGGCGCAGGGGCATGAGCAACCAACCCACCATTGCCGCCGTCGAGGTGGTCCCGGTCGCCGGGCACGACTCGATGCTGCTGAACCTCTCCGGTGCACATGGTCCGTTCTTCACCCGGAATGTGGTCATCGTGACCGATTCCGACGGCCGCACCGGCCTGGGCGAAGTCCCCGGCGGCGAGAAGATCCTCACCACCATCGAGGACGCCGGCGCCATGATCACGGGCCGGCCGGTGGCACGTTTCCGCAGCCTGCTGCGCGAAATTGCCGCCGCCTTCGCCGACCGCGACTCCGGGGGCCGGGGGCTGCAGACCTTCGACCTGCGCACCACCGTGCATGCCGTGACGGCCCTCGAATCCGCGCTGCTGGACCTGCACGGGCAGTTCCTCGGCGTTCCCGTGGCCGAACTGCTGGGCGACGGCCAACAGCGCGATGCGGTGCCGATGCTCGGCTACCTGTTCTACGTAGGCAATCCCGACGCCACCGATCTGCCGTACCTGCGCGAGCCCAACGGGGCGGACGACTGGGAGCGGGTGCGCCGCGAAGAGGCCATGACGCCCGCAACCGTGGTCCGTCTGGCCGAGGCAGCGCAGGCCCGCTACGGCTTCCAGGACTTCAAGCTCAAGGGCGGTGTCCAGGCCGGCGACCTGGAAGTCGACGCGGTGACCGCGCTCAAGGATCGCTTCCCGGACGCACGCATTACGCTGGATCCGAACGGCGGCTGGCTGCTGCAGGACGCCATCCGGCTGGGCAAGCGGATGCAAGGCGTGGTGGCGTACGCCGAAGACCCGTGCGGTGCCGAAGGCAAGTTCTCCGGCCGTGAAGTCATGGCGGAGTTCCGCCGGGCCACCGGACTGCAGACTGCCACGAATATGATCGCCACCGACTGGCGCGAAATGGCCCACGCCGTGCGCACCAACGCCGTCGACATTCCGCTGGCAGATCCGCACTTCTGGACCATGGCCGGCTCCGTCCGCGTGGCGCAGTTGTGCAACGAGTTCGGCCTGACCTGGGGTTCGCACTCGAACAACCACTTCGACATCTCGCTGGCCATGTTCACCCAGGTCGGCGCTGCTGCCCCGGGCGAGATCACCGCGCTGGACACGCACTGGATCTGGCAGGATGGCCAGGGCCTGACCAAGGAACCGTTGCTGATCCGCGACGGCGAGATCAAGGTGCCGCAGGCTCCGGGTCTGGGTGTTGAACTGGATCGCGAGCGGCTGGCCGAGGCGAACGCACTGTATCTGGAGCATGGCCTCGGCGCGCGCGACGACGCCGTCACCATGCAGTACCTGGTGCAGGGTTGGGAATTCGATCCCAAGCGCCCCTGCTTGGTCCGCTAGGATCTTCCGCCCGCTCCGCGCCCGCGGGGCGGGCGGATTTTTGTGTTTTATCGTGTGATGCTCTGTCCGGTCGGCCGTTTCTGGCCGACCGGACATTGCCGTGACTTCAGGAGGTTCCGTGGAAGGAGTGCTGCTCGGCTTCGGCGTAGTGCTGGTGATCGTGGCGGTGGGCTTCTTGGCCGCAGCCATCTTGCCGCAGAAGGCGCCGGACATGCAGCGCGGGCTCACGCCGGTGATCTTCTACATCACCAATCCGGCGCTGATGCTGGTGTTGCTCGCGGACACGGACCTGGCGTCGGTGGTCGGCGTGTACACCCCGATCGCTCTGGTCACTGCCGCTGTTGCCGGCGCGGCCTATGCGCTGTTCAGCCGCTTTGTGCTGCGGCGTTCGGCCGCACAAACGGCCGGTGGCGCCATGGCCTCCACCTACGTGAACGCCGGGAACATCGGTGTGCCCATCGCCCTCTACGCGGTGGGCAGCGCAGACCCGGTGGTCTCGGTGCTGCTGGCCCAATTGCTGGTCATCGCGCCGATCTACTTGTCCATCTTCGCGTGGTGCCAGCGGAAGGCTGAGGCCGTGAAACCCCGTCATCCCGACGGCGGTGCTCCCGCTACTGTGCCGCTGTGGCGCACCGTGGTGAGGTCCATCCTCAACCCCGTCACCGTTGCCACCGCCGTCGGCGCCCTGATGTCATTGACTGGGCTGCACTTTCCGGAGGTGCTCTGGGCACCGATAGAAATGGTGGGCAACGCTTCCATTCCCCTGCTGCTGATGCTGTTCGGCATGAGCCTGTACGGGCAAAAGCCGCTGACCCAGCGGAGCCTGCGTGCGGATGTGGCACTGGGCACCGTAGTGAAGCTCATCCTGATGCCGGCCCTCGCGTGGGCGATCGGGCATTTCCTCTTCCAACTGGACGGCGTCCCGCTGCTGGGCGTTGTGGTCATGGCCGCCTTGCCCACCGCACAGAACGTCTTCCTGTTCGCCAGCCAGTTCAGGATGCAGTCCACCCTGGTGCGGGACATCATCTTCCTCAGCTCAATGCTCTCGCTCCCCGCAGTCCTGCTCGTTGCCCTGCTGCTGGGCTAGCCGGTGGTCCGAGAGCGAAGCGGCCCGCGGCGTCGATGACACCGCGGGCCGCATTGGACTCACCGCATTTATCAGTTCGCCGGGCTGACCGCAGCCAGGCGCAATTCGTCCCCGGTAGCCGAATTCGGCTCATAGGCCACACCCGCGCCCTTCGCCAGCACACCGGTCATCCGCGCGATATAGGCAAACTGCACCACCTCGTTCCGTTCGTACGCGAAGGCGTCGGCAAAGGCTTGCTGCCGTTCCTCGCCAGTCTGTGCCGAGGCTTGGGACAGGACTTCATCGAACGCTTCCGTACCGAACATGCTCATCTGGCCGTCGGTAGTCATGTAGGAGTCGACGCTGAAGGACGCGTCGCCGGCCTGGTTGCCGTGCTGGACGACCATCGCGATGGCTCCCTCGTTCAGGATGAACGGACGCACTTGGTACTGCAGCCCCGTAGAGGTTTCGACGACCTTGGCTTCGGCGTTGAGGCCAATCTGCTTTAACTGTTCCTGCAGCACTTCAGTCAACTGGTCGATCTTGGGGAACTGTCCGCTCCGGGCAACGATGGTGATTTTCTGGTCCACGGGCACACCGTCCGCTTTTGCTGCCGCGACCAGTTCCTTGGCCTTTTGCAGGTTGAACTCCCACGGTTCAAGACCGTCGTTGTAGCCAACTACGCCCGGCGGAATGATCTGCGAGGCCGGCTCGCTCTTGCCCGCGTAGAGAGACTGGGTGATGCCGGTCTTGTCGATGGCAAAGTTGATGGCCTGCCGGACCCGGATGTCATCCAAGGGCGCGATATCGCCGCTGAACCGCAGCGCAACCGTTTCGTTGTTCGGATAGTCGATGCCCAGTTCTCCCGCGCCGTCGTCGGCGCTCAGGCCCATCGCAATGTCGGCTTCGTTTCCAGTGACCATCGCGGCCCGGACGGTGCCCTCCGACCGCCATTGGTACTCGGCACGTTGGTAAGCGGGAGCGTCGCCCCAGTAGTCCTCGTTCCGCTGCAGCGTGATCTTGAGTCCCGCATCCCAGCTGGCGACGGCGTAAGGACCGGTGCCGATGGGTTCGCGCACTTTGGCTTCGGCGTCTGTCGGAGCGCCGATCTCGATGAAGGAAAGGCGAAGCGGCAGAACGGGGTCCGGGTCAGGAGTGCTGACCTTGAGGGTCAGGCTGTCCACCGCTTCGACGACCAGATCCGCGTCGCCAAAAATCTGTCCTTCGACGTCACAGCTGAGGTCACCATTGACGGCGCGGTTGATCGCGAATGCAGCCGCGTCAGCATCGAAGGGCGTCCCGTCCTGGAAGCTGACGCCCTCGCGCAGCGTAAAGGTCCATTCGGTGTCTCCGGTTGCTTCCCAGCTGGTTGCGAGCAGGGGATGGAGTTCGCCGCTGGTCGGATCCCGCTCGATGAGTGGTTCCGTGATGTTGGAGCGGACGACGACGCCGGTGGAGGCCAGCGACGAGTCACACGGCTCAAGCGTCGTCGGTTCCATCGGCAGGACCAGCCTCAGCGCCTGCCCGCTGGCTGCAGTATCGGCCTCCGAATTGGCCACGGAACATCCGCTTAAAGTGAGTGCCGCCGCAGCAGCGATGACGATCGTGGCACGGAACGAACCGCGCCTCGTGTTGTGTTCATCAGAAGAAAACATCGTTGATTCCTTAGGAAGATGGGAAAGATATGGAAGCCGGGCGGCCGGGCCGGTCCGGGAGATCATGAGCGGTGGTCGGCGCCTCGACTCGGGAAAGGTGAACTAAGCTGACCTGCATGACCTCGTTGCCGGACGCTGTTTCCTTGTCCCCGTTGCCCGCTTTGGGGCCGGCACCGACCCGCTCCGGCCTGATCGTCGAGTCCCTGAAGAGCGCCATTTTCTCCGGCAAGCTGAGTCCCGGTGAAACCCTCGTGGAGCGAAGGATTGCCGACCAGTTGGGCGTTTCCAAGACCCCGGTCCGGGAAGCGCTGATCGTCCTGGAACGGTCCGGCTTGGTGGCCACGTTCAACCGGCGCATCGAAGTCCGTCGGCTGAGCTTTACCGATGTCCGCCATATCTACGAGCAGCGGGTCCTGCTTGAGCCGTGGGCCATCGAGGATGCAGCCCGGATCGATCCAGGTTTTGCGGCTGCGCGCCAGGCTCTGGATGATGCCCGGCAGCACGCCAAGGACGGGAATACCGCCGGCCAGGCTCTGGCAAACCGTCGGTTCCACCGCGGAATGTACTCGAGCTGCGAGAACGACTTCGTGGTCAAGGCCTTGGACAGCCTCCAAGACCTCACTGCCCTGGCCGTCGTCGGGGTGCTCTGGGAACGGTGGCCGCGCGGTGCTGCCGAGGCGGCCGAACACGAGGCGATCTACGAGGCTGCACACCGAGGGGATGCCAAGGCGGCCGCTGCCATGATGCGTGACCACATCACGGCCTCCATAGACCTTGTCAGGCGTCACGAGCGCCGCTCGGATGGTCATTCCGCGGAGCGCGACAGCTTGTCCCGGTAAGCCTGGCGCACCTGCTCGTTGGGCGGATAGGTTCCGCGCAACGGCTTTCCGCCTTCAATCTGTTCCAGGATGAACTCTTCAAGCCGTTCTTGCTCCAGGGCGTCCCGGGCAACTTCTTCCGCGAGATGTCGCGGTATACAAACGACGCCGTCCCTATCTCCGACCATAATGTCGCCTGGGTAGATCGGCACCTCGGCACAGCCAATGGGCACTTGGACGTCAACCACGTGGTGCTGCGCCAGATTGGTTGTCGGTGATGCGCCGGCGGAGAAGGTCGGCAGGTCCAGCTCCTCGAACCCTGCCATGTCCCGGAAAGAGCCGTCTGTGACAATCCCCTCGGCTCCTTTGACCTTCAGCCGCGTGGCCAGGATGTGCCCCAGCGACGCCGCCCGCTTGCGCCCGCGTGAATCGACGACCAGAACCTGGCCGGGCTGCACAGATTCGACGCCGGTACGCTGCGGATGATCGTAGTCCTGGAAGATTTCGGGAATGTCGATGTCTTCCCGCGCAGGGATGCACCGCATGGTGAAGGCTTCGCCCACCATGCGCTGACGGGACGGATTCGAGAACGCCAGACCCTCGAGGTAAGTGTTGCGGTAACCGCGGGACATCAGTTGCGTGGTGATGGTCGCCGTACTGACGCGGAACAACGCCTCCCGCACTGTCGAACTCAGCGGGGCGTGAATATGCTGCTCCCCCTCTGCCGGAGCAGCAGGGGCAAGACCTAGGGACATGGACGTTTCCTCTCACAATCGATATCTTGGTATACCAAGATATCGAGGAGCCTAGCGCAGAAGTGGAAGGAACGGAATGCCCACGGGATCGAGCGACTGGGCCTTCCTCGTCGGAAGGGCCCGACCGCTCACGCTGCGCGGAGGCACTCCCCCAAGGAACGCTCCCCGAGCACTACGCTGAGATCAAGGTGTATGCTCTCTTTCGATGCCAAGGTATCCTCCAGATACTCCGCCAGCGCACGGTCGGTGACTGATATGTAGGTTTGGCTGTCAAGAGTCGTAGGTGAGCGGCTCCCGGGTGTTCGGTTCCGGGGCCGCTCACTTTTGTGCCCAATACGGTTGATCGACGGCAGCGGGGCGAGTCATTTTCGACTGGCATGGTCAGACTGATATTCGCGGGTTGGGTACCGCATGACGATTATTCGGCCGGAGCGTTCGGGTGTCTAAAATCGAGCGTCGGAGCGTGTCAGGCGCCTGCTCATAGTCGCGTCTCCGGTTGGCTCCGCGTGCTTGCCACGTCGCTGCCGCGGTCGGCCGGTGGGCACGTTGTTGGGGGGGGCAGGCCGCGTTCATGGGTTCTCCTAGTTGGAGCGGGACTGCCAGCGACCAGCACCAGCCTGCGAGTTCGCGGGCAATCGCGGTGTTGGCTTTGACGGACTTCTTCTTCCGGGCATCGAAATGCTCCCATTTGCGGTGCAGCCGGTGGTTCCCTTCCAGCGCGCGGATCCGGGTTGCCGGGTCGACCAGATCCAGTTGGTGCAGCATCCTGAGGCCGGGGCGGGAGAACGGTCGGCGGTGATGCCAGGCGGCTTCGATCAGGAGTTTACGGGCATAGGTGCTGCCGGCTTTAGTGATCGGGCCCTGACTTCGGGACTGGCCGGAAGACTGTTCGCTGGGAACAAGGCCCAGGTAGGAGCCGATGGAGGATCCGGTGAAACGGGTCCAGTCACCGATCTCGACCGCGAGGCCGAACGCGGTGGTTACCTGGATGCCGCGAAGACACATCAACGCGTTGATGACGGGGGCATACCTGCAGCGTGACGCCGTGGCCATGAGCTGCTTATCGATGCGTTTGAGATGAACGGCGAGCAGTTCGGCCTGTTCCAGGTCGGCGTCGTAGGTGAACTGATCAACGGGGTCGGTAAAGCGCTGTCGGTGCAGCCAGGCATGATGCTCCAGGGTCCACTTGGTGTCTTTGGGGTAGCGGATGCCATGGCGGAGCAGGAAGGCGTTGACGTGTTGGCGGGCGTGGGCAAGGTCCTTGGCCGCTGCCGCACGCAGTCGGGAGAGATCGCGGAGAGCTTCGGTCTCGGCATCGGGTATGCGGACTTCGGTGACACTGCCGACGGCCAGCATCTCGGCCAAAACGCGTGCATCCCGGCGATCGGTTTTCACATGGTCGCCCGGGGCTCGCAGAAGCTTGGACGATGCCGCGACCACGCAATCGATGCCTGCTTCTTGCAGGAACCGAGCCAGGACATAGCCGGTCGGCCCTGATTCGTACACTGCCTTGACTGGCGGTTTAAAACGCCGCACCCATTGAAGGACCACCGCCGGGTCAGGCGGCAGCGTCTTCCGGACGAGTTCCCCGGTTTCCGGGTTGAGGGCGCAGCCAACGACGTCGACGGCGTGAACGTCAAGACCGATGAAAGTATGCTCGAACATAGCCGGGACCTCCCAAGCTTCACATGCGGCACTACCATTGCACCCCCGGCAGCCCCTCGGGCAAAGGGGATAGCCGATGGCAACCCGCGGACCTGTGACAAGGAAGGCCCCGGTTCCAGCGAACGGACATACCTGCTGTCCGTCCGGATACAGGACATCACCGACCGCCGGGCAGCAGGCCGCGGGGGCGCCGCCTGCTGCTGTACTGGACGGACGCTGCCAAGCCGGCGCTACGCGGCCGACCGGCGATAATGGCCATCCGGGCCGACAGCGAGCCAATCACCCGTCCCGTTCATATTGTCTAAACGACGATCGGCGATGATCTCCCCTTGCAAAACCGCCTGTGTGCCGCCGACTTCAAGCGGTATGAAACTGGCACCCCCAACGCCATTTTCCACAACCAGTTCGATGCTGTTGTGGAAGACCTGTTCGCCACCTTTGTGAGGTGACGCTGTCATGGTGAAGACAATCTTGTTCTGAGTCACACTTTTCTCCTTAATCAGTGCTCGGCGCGTCTTTATGCGGACCGCGCCGGCCATGTTGTCGTTAACGCCTTTCCGGCTCTTCCCGGCTTTTGTTCCGCGTGCCGCCCTGAGGGTTTTCAAGACGTGAATTGCTGAGAACTCCGTAGACTCCGGCCGCGGCGAGAATGAATCCTGTGAGGGCGACCACCGCAAGCTTGGCAGCGATACCCACGGGCAGGGCCATG
Organism: Arthrobacter sulfonylureivorans; assembly: GCF_022637435.1. Lineage (NCBI taxonomy): Bacteria > Bacillati > Actinomycetota > Actinomycetes > Micrococcales > Micrococcaceae > Arthrobacter > Arthrobacter sulfonylureivorans. Next base: position 533,495 of record NZ_CP093326.1, on the reverse strand, counting down.
ATCACAATCGGCAGCATCAACGGCACCCAGACATTGCGCACATTGCTCGAAGCGGCATGAGATCCTGACCGCAGTTTCTGTGCAAGATCAGGGTCATCCAGGCTGAGGTAGTGCTCAATAGCCTCAAGCTGCTTTTGTTCTTCAGGGGATAAGGGCATCCACATCTCCTTACGGCCTGCACCGCCGAGAGCTTCCGTCGTCGTGGTGGTCTGGAGTGTTCGCCGCGACAAAACGGCCTCACAGAGCTTCATCACGACGTCAGGTGGGTCTTCCTGAATTTTATTTCTGGATCTGCGCCGGAATGCAGGAATTTCGCCACCCACTCGGATTGTATCCAGCGAAATGCTTTAAGGCCAATATTCGGTTTACTGTGAGCGAATACAAAAATGAAGAAAGCCTATTCGCATTTGTTAAATAGTTCGAGAAGCATTCTTTTCTCTGCCTTCCGCACGGATGACCCTACGGGGGGACGAGCCATTAAACGCCGGCGGTGCCCGGACTGGTCAAAACCAGAACCCGGGCGCCGCCGTCATTGTTGATCTGGTGGCTCAGCCCCAGGGGATCGCGCCGAGCAGGATGCCGACCGCCAGCATGACCAGCGAGACAATGGCCGCGCGCCAGAGCACCTTCTTGTGGTGGTCGCCCAGTTCCACGCTGGCCAGCGAGACCAGCAGCAGGATGGCCGGAACCAGCGGGCTCTGCATGTGCACCGGCTGGCCGGTGATCGATGCCCGCGCCATTTCGGCGGGGGCAATGCCGAAGTGGGCGGCGGTCTCGCTCAGCACCGGCAGCACACCAAAGTAGAACGCGTCGTTGCTCATGAAGAAGGTCATCGGGATGCTGAGCAGCCCGGTAATCACGGCCATGAACGGGCCCATGGAATCCGGAATGATGTCCACCAGCCAGGCCGCCATGGCGTCCACCATGCCGGTACCGTTGAGCACACCGGTCAGCACGCCTGCTGCCATCACCATGGAGACGACGGCGACGATGCTCTTGCCGTGCGCCACCAACTGGTTGGCCTGCTCCTTGACGTTCGGGAAATTGACCACCAAGGCGATGGCGGCGCCCACCATGAAGACGTAGGCCAGCGGGACGATGTCCAGCACCAGGATCACCATGACGGCTACGGTCAGGACCAGGTTGAACCAGAACAGGTGCGGGCGCAGGGTGGAGCGGTTGGGGTCCAGGGCCGAATCGGTCAGCGAGCCGCCGGCGGTGTCCTCCTCGGCGGTCGCCTCCAGGACCGCCACCGAACCGCCGGCCGGAGAAGTGCCGGGAACCGGCTTGCCAGCGCCGCGGCTGCCGCGGCCACCGCCGAAGACCGAGCCAGCCTTTCCGCGGGAGGTACCGGCGCCGCCGTCGTTGTTCTCCGCAGCCTCGGCCCACAGGTCGGGCTTGCCCTTGGCCGTGGCCTTCGGGTTGCCGCCGGCCAGGCGCTTGCGCTCGCTCAGGCCGAGCATCCAGGCGAACACCATCACAATGATGATGCCGGCCAGCAGCGAGGGAATCATCGGGACGAAGACATCGGTCGGCGAGACATCAAGTGCCGCGGCAGCGCGCGCCGTCGGGCCGCCCCAGGGAACAATGTTCATGGTGCCATTGGCCAGGCCGGCCACGCAGGTCAGCACTACCGGGCTCATGCCCAGCCGCAGGTAGATCGGCAGCATGGCAGCCGTGGTCAGAATGAAGGTGGTGGAACCATCGCCGTCCAGCGAGACGACGGCGGCCAGCACCGCGGTGCCCAGCACCACCTTGGCCGGGTCATTGCCCAGGGTGCGCAGGATGAAGCGCACCAGCGGGTCGAACAGTCCGACGTCGATCATCAGGCCGAAGAAAATGATGGCGAACATCAGCAGAGCTGCTGTGGACGTCAACGACTTCATCGACTCGAGGACCATGTCGCCCATACCAAGGCCTGCCCCGGCGAAGAGGCCGAAGATCGTCGGCACAATAATCAGGGCCAAAACGGGTGTCAGTTTCTTGGTCATGATCAGCGCCATAAAGACCGCGATCATTGCGAAGCCGAGAAATACCAGCACAGCAACTCCTTTGTTCTAACGCAGCCGGTGTGACCGGCCCTACAGACATTAGGGTGGCGCGGGTCACGGATGGCGGTTTAGCCCCCTTCAGGTGCATACTGCTTATTGCGCACGTTTTGCTCATTTAGCTCACAGTCGGTGGAAGCCGCACCCGGGAGGCACCATGGAGAACGGGGGCCGCCGCCGTCCGTGGATGGGCTTCTCCGGCCGCATGCTGCTCCTCCAAGTAGCCGTTGTGGCCGTGGTGTTGCTGCTTTCCGCCGTCGTGCTTGGCTGGCTCACCTACCAGCGGCTGGGCGAAGATGCCGAGGGCCAGGCCCTCGCCGTAGCCCGCACCGTCGCGGCCTCAGATGCCGTTCGGGCCGGGACCGCCGCGCTGGCTGACGCCGGGCCTGAACAGCTTTCCGGCCAGGCCCTGGCCGACGGACCGCTGCAGGAGTTGGCCGAAGATATCCGGCTGCGGACCGGCGCGCTGTTCGTGGTAATCACCGATGATTCCGGCCTGCGGCTGGCGCACCCCAATCCGGCGGAGCTGGGCCGGATGGTCAGCACCGACCCCTCCGAAGCGCTGGCCGGACGTGAGGTCACCGAACAGGAACAGGGCACGCTGGGCCATTCGGCGCGCGCCAAGGTACCCGTGTACGCCCCGGGGTCCGCATCCGTGGTGGGCGAGGTCAGCGTGGGATTCTCCAGCGAGGACGTCCTGCAGTCCCTGGCCAGCAGCATCCTGCCCATCGCCGCTACCACTGCGGGAGCGCTGGCACTGGGTCTGGCGGCATCGCTGCTGCTGGGACGGCGGCTCAAGCGGCTGACGCTCGGACTCGAACCCGAGGAGATTGCCGCCCTCACCCAGGACCAGGAGGCGGTGCTGCGCGGCGTGGACGAGGGCGTCATCGGCGTTTCCGCCGACCGCAGGATCACCGTGTTCAACCGCGAGGCCAAGCGGTTGCTGGGCTTCGCCATTGATGCCGAGCTGGTCGGCAGTCCGCTGGCGGGGCTGCAGCTGCCCGGCCTGGAGGAATCCGCCCTGCCGGATGCGCTGGGACATCTGCTGGATGACGCCGACCCGCAGTCCCCGACGGTGGAACTGGTGGTCGGTTCCCGCGTGCTGATCCTCTCCGCCCGGGAGGTGCAGGCCAGCCGAACTCCAGGCCGGCGCGGCTACCGCCCCGGGACGGGCACCGGCGCGGTTGTTCCGCGTGCCCCCGAGCTGGGCTGGGTGATCATGTTGCGCGACCGCACCGCTGTCCAGTCCCTGACCCGCCAGTTGGATGCCGTGGGCGCGCTGAGCACCGCGCTGCGGGCGCAACGACACGAGTTCGCCAACCGACTGCACACGATTTCCGGCCTGCTGGCCACCGGGAATCCCGACCAGGCGCAGGACTACCTCACCTCGATCATGCAGACCGGCCCGCTGAACTACCCCGCCGAACAGGCCGAGCTGCTGCAGGATGCGTACCTGCAGGCCTTCATCGGTGCCAAGAGCATGGAGGCGGCCGAACGCGGAGTGACGCTCCGGGTGGGCCCGGAAACGCTGGTCCGCGGCCGGGTCACCGATCCGCAGGACGTGACCACCGTGATCGGGAACCTGGTGGACAACGCGGTCCGGGCGGCGGTGCACGGGAGCGATCCGGACCGGTGGGTGGAGGTGGAGATCATGGACGAACTGACCGACGGCGGCGGAACGCTGCACCTGGTGGTCGCCGACTCCGGGGACGGGCTGCCCGGGCTCGCCGACGGCACGGCCGCAGGCGACGGCGGCTCCGGGCCTGAGCGGATCTTCGCCGAAGGCTATTCGACGGCGGGCGGCTCCCGGAACGGTCCTGCGGAGGCGGCGGCGGACGCGGGTGTGGCGGAGACCGATCCGGCCGGACTGCCGGACATCCACGGCCAGGGCTTCGGTTTGTCGCTGATCCGCAGGCTCGCGCGCCGCCGGGGCGGGGACGTCTGGGTGGCGGATCCCGGGCGTCCGGGCGGCCCCGGAGCCGTATTCTGCGCCCGGCTGCCGGGCACCGTTGAACCCGCATCACCAGGAGCAAACCATGACTGACCTTCAGGTACTGATTGTGGACGACGACTTTCACGTGGGGCGCCTGCACGCCGGCTATGTGGATTCCGTCCCGGGCTTCAGCGCGCTGGCGCCGGTCGGAACGGCGGAACAGGCTTTGCGCACCGTGCATGGGCATGAGCCGGACCTGATGCTGCTGGACGTGTACCTGCCGGATGCGCTGGGGCTGGACTTGCTGCGCAAGGTGGACGTGGACACCATCATGCTGACCGCCGCCGCGGATGCCCCGTCGGTCCGCAAGGCCCTGCGCCGCGGTGCGCTCGGTTACCTGATCAAGCCGTTCACGGCCGAGGCGCTGGCGCGGAAGCTGCGCGCCTACGCCCGCTACCGGCGGCTGTTGGCCGAGCAGCCTGCCGTAGATCAGGACACGGTGGACCGGGCGCTGCATGCGCTGCATCCGGCCGAGGCTGCGGTGGCTGCGCGCACCCGGTCCGCAACCGAGGCCGCAGTGCTGGAAGCGCTGGCATCCGGGCTGCAGCGTTCGGCGGCGGAGGTGGCCCAGTCGGTCGGCGTCTCGCGGGCCACCGCGCAACGCTACTTGTCCGCCTTGGCCGACGACGGCGCGGTGGAGATCCATCTGCGCTATGGCACCACCGGGCGGCCCGAGCACCGCTACGGGCGGGCCGGCTGACGGCGTACGGGCAACCCTGCGGTGCACCGCCATGCTGATCGGGCGGCGGCACCGCGGCGTGAACGGGAGCGAAGAATGATTGGATGGCAGGCATGACCATCGGCTTGGTACTGGACCTCTTCGGCACCTTCTTCTTTGCCATGTCCGGTTGCATCCTGGCGGCCCGCCGGAAGTTCGACATTATCGGGTCGCTGTTCCTGGGCACGCTGGCAGGTTTGGGCGGCGGAATCATCCGGGACCTGATCCTGGGCACCGTCCCCAGTGCCTTCAACAATCCGCTGTATTTCGTCCCGCCGGTGCTGGCCGCGCTGCTGGTGTTCTTCCTGTTCCACAGCGTGCAACGGTTCCAGCGTCCGCTGTTGATCTTCGACGCCGGCGGGCTGGCCCTGTTCTGCATCACCGGAACCGTTAAGGCCCTGAGTCTGGGCATGAACCCGGTTGCTTCGGCGCTGCTGGGTCTGACCACAGCCGTAGGCGGCGGGGTGCTGCGCGACGTCGTCGCCAACCGGGTGCCGCAACTGTTCAATCCGGACGACCTCTACGCTGTGCCGGCCATGCTGGGCTCGGCGCTGGTGGTGGTGTTGTGGTCCGCCGGGATCTACGGAACGGCGGCCGCCATGTGCGTGGCCGCCGTGGTGTTCGGGCTGCGTGTCGTCTCCCTGCATTACGGCTGGCACATTCCGCACGCCGCGCCGGCGCGGTATACGGACCGGAACGACTGACGGGGATCCCCTGCCCGGCACCGCCGCGAGCGGTGCTCAGGCCCGGTTTTGCCGGTGGATCTCCTCGATGACGCGGATGGCATCGAGGGCCTCCGCCGGCTCCACCGGAACGGGCGCGCCGTCGTTGATGGCCTCGGCCAGTTGCCGGTAGAACTCCGGGTAGGCGCCGCGCTCGGACGGGACCTTGCGGGTGTCACCCGGTGTGCCGAGGGTGCCCCACCGCTCTTCGGGTTCCACGCCGTAGCCGTCTGTCCCGGGCACGGCACCCGCGTTCAGTGCGGCCTCCTGGCCGTCTGTCCCCCAGGATGTGAAGGCCGCGGCCGAGCCGAGGACGTGGAACCGCGGCGCCGGCAGCGCGGAGATCAGGTTCATGGACAGCCGCGAGCGGACACCGGATTCGTGCAGTAGCGAGACAAACGCATCCTCGTCCGCGCCGGACCCGGCCGTCGATCCGGGCTCGCCTCCCGCAGCCGAGGTGTGATGGGCGGTCTCGCCGTAGACGGTGGCGGCCGGGCCGAAGAGCGTGAGCGCCTGATCGATCAGGTGAACGCCCAGGTCGAACAGGATGCCGCCGCCCGCGGCGGTGTCAGCCGTGGCCTTCCACGCCCGCAGCCCCTCCGGCTTCCACCGCTCAAAGCGTGATTCGAACGTGTGCACCCGGCCCAGTTCGCCGCCGTCGATCAGCTTCTTCAGGGTCAGGAAATCCGCGTCCCAGCGCCGGTTCTGGTAGACGGAAAGCACCACGCCGGCCTGCCGGGCCTTGGCGATGAGGTCCTCGCCCTGGGTGGAAACCGGGACAAAGGGCTTGTCCACCACCACATGCAGGCCGCGGTCCAGCGCCGCCGCGGCAAGCGGAGAGTGGCTGGCCGGCGGAGTCGCCACCACCACCAGATCCAGCAGCTCCGGGGCCGCGAACAGCTCTTCCGCCGTCGCCACAATCCGCGCCCGGGGGTGCACGGCGGCAGCCTGCGCCGCCCGCTCCGGACTCGACGTCACGATTGCGTCCATCGAATAGCCGCTCGAGGCTTCCAGGAACGGCGCATGGAAGACCCGGCCGGAGAGGCCAAAGCCGATCAAGGCGGTGCGCAGTGGCCGGTGTTCGGCCATGGGTACTCCTCGTGTGCTCCCGATGCCACCCGGAGGTGGCGGCTGTGTCCGAGCCTACCGCTGCTGGCTGCCGGCTGCGTCCGAGCTACCGGCCGGCGTGCGGCTGCTCGCGCAGCTTCTGCGTGAGCTTGTGCGCTTCCTCGAGCAGCAGCTTGCCCAGGAACTCCTGCCGGTCGGGGCGGAAGCGCTGTTCGATGCCGGTCAGCGACAGCGCCCAGGCCGGCCGGCCTTGCCGGTCGAAGACGGCGGCGCCCATCCCCCAGCTGCCTTCCAGGATCAGTCCGGGATTGACCGTGTAGCCGCGCTCCCGGGTCGCCGCCAAGTTGTTGCGGATCTGTTCCGGCGCATGGGCCGGTCCGAACCGCTGCAGCCGAGCACCGCCGTCGTCAAGCAACCGGTCAATCTCCTCAGCCTCCAGGAAGGCCATAATGGCCAGCCCCGCGGAGGCGATGCCCAGCGGGAAACGGACGCCTTCGTGCAGCACGAAGGAGCGCACCGGGAAGCTGCCCTCCACCCGGACCAGGCAGACGGTCTCGTCGCCGCGGCGGATGGAGAGGAACGCGCTCTCGCCGGTCTCGTCCGCCAACCGCTGCAGGCTGGGCCGGGCCAGGTCTTCGATGGCGAACCGGCTGGCGGCCACCGAGCCGAGCACGTAGAGCTCCGGTCCCAGATGCCAGCTGCCGGTCTGGGTGTGGTGGTCCAGCAGGCCTTCGGCGGCGAGCGAGTTCAGCAGCCGGTAGACGGTTGGCCGGGTCAGGCCTGACGCCTGCACAATGTCGCCGAGGGCGGCGCCGGCCTCCGGCGCGCGGCCCACGATCCGCAGCAGCCTGGCCACCCGGCTGACCACCTGGGCGCCTTGCACTTGTTTGTCCGGCATCATGTTCCCTTCTCGACCGGCGGGTGCTCGCTAGCAGCCCTTTACCGGTAGCAATCCACAATGTGGACAGTCTATCCGGCGCTGTCCACAGTGTGAATGGGGCAGCAATGGCCTCGTTGACGTGACCTACGAAACACCTTTAGGCTGCGGGGTAGACGCTGTCCACAAGATGGACAGCACGGCAAGAACCAGTGGACCCACAGCAGGGGAAAGCACTCAACGAGGAGGAAGCAGATGTCCAAACTGACCGCAGGACCCGCCGCCGCGCTGGCAGGCGTGCTGCATGACGGCATGACCATTGCGGTGGGAGGGTTCGGACTCTCCGGCATCCCCGCGGACCTGATCGACGCGGTGCGTGATTCCGGCGTCAAGGACCTGACCGTGGTGTCCAACAACATGGGCATCGACGGCAAGGGCCTCGGCGTACTGATCGAAGCCGGGCAGGTCCGCAAGGTGCTGGCCTCCTACGTGGGCGAAAACAAGCTGTTCGCCCAGCAGTTCCTGGCCGGCACCCTGGAGGTCGAGTTCAACCCGCAGGGCACGCTGGCCGAACGGCTGCGCGCCGGCGGCGCCGGCATCGCGGCCTTCTACACCAAGACCGGCGTCGGCACGGTGATCGCCGAGGGCAAACCGCACCAGGAGTTCGACGGCGAGCTGTACGTGCAGGAGCGCGGCATCGTGGCCGACCTGTCGCTGGTCCATGCGCACACCGCGGACACCGACGGCAACCTGATCTACCGCCACACCGCCCGCAACTTCAACCCGGTGGTGGCCACCGCGGGCCGCGTCACCATTGCCGAGGCCGAGGTGATCGTGGAACCGGGTCAGCTGGACCCGAACCACATCGTCACCCCAAGCGTGTACGTGCAGCGGCTGGTGCAGGCGTCCGGCCGCGTCAAGGACATCGAGCAGCGCACCGTCCGCCCCCGCCCCGCCGTCGTCGGCGCCTGAAGACAAACCCCTGAAGGAGAGAACCATGGCCTGGACACGAGATGAAATGGCGGCCATCGCCGCCAGCGAACTGAACGACGGTGACTACGTCAACCTCGGCATCGGCATTCCCACGCTGGTGGCCAACAACCTGCCCGACGGCGTGCGGGTGGTGCTGCAGAGCGAGAACGGGTTGCTGGGCATGGGCCCGTTCCCGTACGACGGCGACGAGGACGCGGACCTGATCAATGCCGGCAAGCAGACCGTCACGGTGCTGCCCGGCGGCTCCATCTTCGATTCGGCCACCAGCTTCGGCATGATCCGCGGCGGCCATGTGAAGATCGCCGTGCTGGGCGCCATGCAGGTCTCCACCACCGGCGACCTGGCCAACTGGACCATCCCGGGCAAGATGGTCAAGGGCATGGGGGGTGCGATGGACTTGGTGGCCGGCACCCCGCGCGTGCTGGTGCTGACCGAGCACGTGGCCAAGGACGGCACGCCCAAGATCGTCAACGAGTGCTCGCTGCCGCTGACCGGCGTGCGGGTGGTGGACCGGATCATCACGGACCTGGCGGTCTTTGATATTGAGAACGACGGCGGTGCCCCCTCGCTGCGCTTGGTTCGCCTTGCGCCCGGGGTCACCGTGGCAGAGGTGCGGGAGAAGACCGAGCCGGACTTCGCCGTCGCGCCCGAGTTGGAGGAGGCGCCGGACGGGGCGCGGGAAGCCGCATTGGAAGGCCCCCTGGAAGGAGCATACCGATGAGCCTGAGGGAACAATTCGGCAAGGACATCCTGCTCACCGGCTGGGGGCACTCCCCGTTCGGCAAGCTGGCAGATGAGACGCTGGAGTCGCTGATTGTTGGCGTGGCCCGGGAGGCCATCGCCAACGCTGGGCTGGAGCCGGGGCAGATCGACGAGGTCTACCTGGGCCAGTTCAACTCGGGCATGGTGCCGCTGGGCTTCGCGTCCTCGCTGGCACTGCAGGTCTCCGATGAGCTGGCCAACGTACCGGCCACGCGGGTGGAGAACGCCTGTGCGTCCGGCTCCGCCGCTGTGCAGCAGGGTGCCAAGTCGCTGCTGGCCGGGACCGCCCGCAACGTGCTGGTGATCGGCGCGGAGAAGATGACCCACGCCGGTGCCGATGTGGTGGGTGCCGCCCTGCTAGGCGCCGATTATGAGGCGGCGGGCAAGCCGAGTTCCACCGGCTTTGCCGGGCTGTTTGCCGAAACCGCCAAGCACTACCAGAAGCGCTACGGCGACGTGGGCGACGTGCTCGGCTCGATCGCGGCGAAGAACCACCGCAACGGCGTGGCCAATCCGTACGCCCAGCTGCGCAAGGACCTGGGCGAGGAGTTCTGCCAGACCGTCTCGGACAAGAACCCGGTGGTCGCCGAGCCGCTGCGCCGGACCGACTGCTCGCCGGTCTCGGACGGCGCCGCCGCGGTGGTGCTCAGCACGGAAGCGTCGCGTTCCGGTGCCGCAGCCGCCGCCGTGCGGCTGGCCGGATTCGGCCATGCCAACGACTTCATGCCGGCCGAGAAGCGCGATCCCACGGCCTTCGCCGGCAGCCGGGCTGCGTGGCAGCGGGCGCTGGGCATGGCCGGTGTGGGCTTGGAGGATCTGGACCTGGCCGAGGTACATGACTGCTTCACCATCGCCGAACTGATCATGTACGAGGTCATGGGCCTGACCGCTGCCGGCGAGGGCCGCCGGGCCATCGAGGAGGGCATGGTGTACCGCGGCGGCAAACTGCCGGTGAACCTGTCCGGCGGCCTGAAGGCCAAGGGGCACCCGGTCGGCGCCACCGGCGTCTCGCAGCACGTGGTCACGGCCATGCAGCTCTCCGGCACCGCCGGGGACATGCAACTGGCGGGTGCGCGGCGAGCCGCCGTGCACAACATGGGCGGGCTGGCGATCGCCAACTACGTCAGCGTGCTCGAAGCCGTCTAGCCTGACCCGCAGTCCACCATCCATCGACTGCGCGGATCTGGCCCGTCCGGAATCTCTGGGAGGGCCAGATCCGCACAGTCGTTTTTGGCGCAACCCCGGGCGCCCGCTTTTTCTATCGCAACGCCTATCGCAGCGCACGCATATACCGCCGGCGGGCCATGCGCTGCGCGATCAGAAGCAGTGGGTAGAGAGTCCGCCACGGCTGTTGCGGCGCTGCCCGGGTCAGCGAGCGCACCGTGAAATGTACTTCCTCGCCGTCCCGGTGCACGATGAACGCTTCCTCACCATTGACCGGATGACCCGGCCGGGTGCGGTAGCCGAACCCCACCCGGCGGGCGGTTTCGACAACGGCCACGACTTCAACCGGCTCAAGGATTCTCACTCCGAGCAGGCTGGCCGTGATGAGAACCCGATCGCCTTGGCGCACCGGTTCCGCAGAGGACACTGAGAACCCGCTCGCGGTTTTCACCTTCCAGCACAGCACCTCCTTGGTGGCCCGGTCCCAGGAGGTCATCGCCGCTTCCCAATACCGTTGAAACTTCCGCCCGGCGGAACGCGGGGTTGGACGGTGGCCACGCCGGAAGCTGCGGGCTGGTCATTCCGCACGCCCGGGGCCGCAGCTACGAATGGTCATTGGTTCCTCCGGATAACGCCGGCGTCCAGCAGGTCCTGTAGGCCTTGCCGGAAAAGTTCCTTGCCGCCGTGGGCGGGGTGGCGGATCTTGGGCACTTGTAGCCCGCTGGCGGTTACGCTCCGGTGCGCGATGTTCCCCACCGCGACGACGGAGTCGATACCGAACAGCCGGGCCAGGTCCTGCCAGAAGATCGTGCCGGCCGCGATCTCCGGCGCCGACGGCGTGCGGTTGGACTGCGGCCGCCCGGGCTGGTGGGGATGGAACGGATAGGCGCTCCACAGCAGCGGCAGGAAGTCCAGTTCGGCCAGCACGTTCCACATCACCGTGGCGGTGGGCTCTGCCGGCACGGCCAGCACCTCCGGAGGCATCACGTATCCGTTCGCCGGCCCGAACATGCCGAAAGGGTCGTTGCCGGAGATCAGCGCCCTGTTGGTGAACGGGACACCGGTAACGGTCATGCCGCGGTAGCCCGGGGCCTCCCCGACCAGCAGGACGGTCGGCCGGCGTTCCAGCATCTGCTCAAAGTAGCGGGTGACGTTGCGCCGGCGGGCCGCGTTCTCTGGCAACTGTGTGGAGAAGAAGTTGCGGCTCACCGAGCCTGTCTCGAAGCTCCCCAGCCGCTCCACGAACTCCCGGATCCCTTGGCGCGTCGTCACATTCCCAACGTATCCGATCCGCTTCGCAGAACAAGCGAGCCGCAGCTGACCCGGAGTCTGTCTCCGGGATTGTCAGCAATCCAGTGGCGGAAAAACGCAGCGAGATGGCCCCGTTGTGGCGTGTTCGGTGCATCTTTTCGCCACTCGATGAGAACCCGCGAGAACGCACGGCCCCTCGGCGGACTCCGCGGGAGATCCTGCCTCGTCGCTTCAGTTCGGCGAACGCCTCCGGAGACCAAGCGAGCCTGTCCCTAGCTCGGCGGGCGCTGCTTGATCGTATCCGATGGAGTGGGCAGGAAAACGCCATCCCGGACGTGCACAGATGCCATCTTCTTGCCACTCGTTGCGCGGGGTGGCATGCGCGCACAACAAACGCCGGCGCCCAAAGCGAGGAAGAATCCCCGCGTGGGCACCGGCGTCGTGCTGTGAAGTTGTCAGGCTGCAGCGGGCGCGAAGCCTGCTGCCCACACGCTAGGCGCGGGCGGAATCCTTGGGCAGCCGGGCGGCCAGCTTCCACGCGGCGGGCATGGCGGCGGCCGCGATCAAGGACTTCACGATGCCGCCGATGATGAACGGGTACAGGCCCCACTCGAGCGTCTGCTGCAGATCGGCGCCCAGCGAGATGGACAGCCAGGCCATGCCGAAGACGAAGGTGATCACGGTGCCGGCCAGGAAGGAGACCGTGGCGCCCAGGAACTTCTTGTCCCAGTTGCGCTTGGCCAGCCAGCCGGTCAGGCCTGCGGCCGCAACGAAGCCCACCAGGTAGCCGCCGGTCGGGCCGACGGCTGCGGCCAGGCCGGAAGACGCCTCGGAGAACACCGGCATGCCGGCGACACCGGCAACCCAGTACAACGCCATCGCCAACATCCCGCGCACCGGGCCCAGAGTGCTGCCGACCAGCAGCACGGCCAGGGTCTGGCCCGTGATCGGGACCGGCCACAGCGGCACGGCCAGCTGCGCCATCACGGCGGTCAGGCCGGCGCCGCCGACCACCAGCGCGGTGTTGGCCAGGGCGGTGCTGGGAACGAGGGCATCGGCCAGAACACCCTGGCGTGCGACGACGGCTGTACTCATGTTTGCTCCTTCTCGAGGGGTCTATCCCTGCGAAACTCCGGATCCGGATCTGGCACCACTGTACCGGCAGCCCCGATTGGCATCGCGGTTTATGGCGCAGATTACGCCATCTCCACCGGCTCCGAGACAGCCGCCCCCATCGGCTCAGGCGGCAAGGCCTCCGGCCTGCGCGGTCAGCTCCAGGGCACGCAGCCGCTGCGCAACGGTCGGGGCCTGGAACGCCACGATCAGCTCGTCGGCATCGGCGTGCTTGGCGAATCCCTCCAGGTACTCCGTCACGGCATCGGGCGTACCGACGGCCGAGTACTTGACCATCTGCTCCACGTGCTGGCCCTGCGGTGAGTCCAGGATCAGGTCGGCTTCCTCGTCCGTGAACGTCCGGTCGCGGCCGAAAAGCAGCGAGACCCGGCTGCGCCGGACAATCCGGAACTGCTCCTGCGCTTCCTCGTTGGTGTCCGCCGCGATGGCATTCACCCCGGCGATCACGTACGGTTCCGCGAGCTGCTCCGAGGGCTGGAATTCGCGGCGGTAGACGGCCACCGCGTCCTGCAGCGCGTTCGGCGCGAAGTGCGAGGCGAATGAGTACGGCAGCCCCAGCGCGGCGGCCAGCTTGGCGCCGAACAATGAGGAGCCCAGGATGTACAGCGGCACATTGGCGCCCTTGCCCGGTGTCGCATCCACGCCCTTGATCCGGGTTTGTCCGGTGAGATAGCCCTGCAGCTCCAGAACGTCCTGCGGGAAGGAATCGGCGCTCATCGGATCGCGGCGCAGCGCCCGCAGGGTGTTCTGGTCGCTGCCCGGCGCGCGTCCCAGTCCAAGATCGATCCGGCCCGGGTGCAGCGCTTCCAGGGTGCCGAACTGCTCGGCGATGGTCAGCGGCGCATGGTTGGGCAGCATGATGCCGCCGGCGCCCAGCCGGATGGTGCTGGTGTTCGCGGCCACGTGGGCGATCAGCACGCTGGTGGCGGAGGACGCGATCGACGCCATGTTGTGGTGCTCGGCGTACCAGACGCGCCGGTATCCCAGTTCCTCGGCCCGCTGCGCCAGCGCCACGCTGCCGGCCAGGCTTTCGCCCACGGTCTCGTTGGTGCCGATGGTTGCCAGGTCAAGGATGGACAGAGGTACGTTCACGCCGGCGGGCCTTTCGTTGCGGGATGACCCACGGTAGTTGCCGCGGGCACACGTTCGGCATAACGACGGCGGTGCCCGCCTTATTTCTTCCCCCTCCCCTCGGCGGGTCGTGGCTGGTGGCCGGACCGTTCTGCGCGGAGGTCTGCCAGCGTAAAGTCTTCAGGCATGGAACATCGCCATCAAGGCCATGCGGAGGATCCCGACGAGTTCTGGGAATCCTTTTACGCGGAGCGGGACCAGATCTGGAGCGGCCGGCCCAACGCCATGCTGGTCCGCGAACTCTCCGGACTGACCCCCGGCACGGCGCTGGAACTGGGATGCGGCGAGGGCGCGGATGCCATCTGGCTCGCCGAACAAGGCTGGCAGGTCACGGGCCTGGACATGTCCGGGCTCGCACTGCAGCGGGCGGCACTGCATGCCGAAGAAGCCGGCGTCGCGGACCGGGTCCAATGGCATCGGCAGGACCTGGCCGGCTGGGCAGCCGGCGAGCAGTACGATCTGGTCTGTGCGCAGTTCCTCCACTCACCGGTCGAGCTGCCGCGGAACGCGATCCTCGCAGCGGGAGCTCGCGCTGTGTCCCCCGGCGGCCAGCTGCTGATCGTCGGCCACGAATCGTTTCCGCCGTGGTCCAGGCATCCTGAGCCGGAGGAGGCGCTACCCACCGCGGCCGAACTCGCCGCTGAGCTTGGGCTCGACGGTTCGGGCTGGATTCTGGAGACGGTGGACTCGGTGGAGCGCGATGTCACGGGCCCCGACGGTGAACCGGGCACGCTAACCGACAGCGTTCTGCGCGCCCGCCGGCTGGTTCTTTAGCCAGACAGGGCGCTTGGCCTTGCGCCGGGCTCCTTAACCGGGCAGCGCACGTGTATCCGGGCATCGCGTTGGCCTTCGGCGCGCGCTTACTTGGCAGCGTGCTCGATGCTGCAGTCGGTGCCTGGGAAGACCACGCTCTCGTGTCCGTCGTCGAATCTGACGAAGTAAGGCGGGGCGCCGCCGGCGCCGCGGACCTCGATGACTTCACCGTGCCGATCCGCGGATTCCACCGTCTTTCCCCTGATGACGATGCGGTCTCCGGGTGCTGCGATCATGACCGCTCACCTCCCTCCCCCATAGCGTAGGGCAACGAGGTGCCGCCGACCAGAGTCAGCGCACCCAGCGGTGCGGAGCCGGACGACGGGTGCTGGGCAGCGCGTTGTTCTCCCGCCATTCATGCAGCCATTCGGGCAGCACCAGATCGGCAGGCGGTTGCTGGCCGGTTGCCGTGAAGATCTCCTCGTTAGCGACCGGCCCCTGCGCAGACACCAGCCGGGTGGCGATGTAGGCGCGGGCGTAGATCTCGCCGTCGGAAACCATGCGCTGCTCAAAATAGATGGCCCGGTCGTCGAAGCCGATGATCCGGGTTTCAATGTTGTACCGCTGGCCCAGTGTGAGCGACTTGCGGAAGGCTATGGTCTCCGCACTGACCACCGGCGACCAGCCCTTGCGGCGGAAGACGTCCCAGACGCCGGCGCGCACCATCAGCTCGAAGCGCCCGAGGTCCATCAGCGAGAAGTACATCCCGTTGTTGACGTGCATGGCGATGTCGATGTCGGTGGGCAGCACGCGCAAGGGCAGAGAGGACGAATCCCAAATACCCAGCGCGGGCCGGCGGCGCGCCGTGACAAGCAGCAACAGGGTCCGAATGATCAGGTGCATGCCGTCATGCTACCCGGTGGTAACTTAGCTGCCCAGCACCCGAACCTGTCGCTTGAGGCGGCGGGCCTGCGGTGGCAGTCCGGCGGCTCGCGGAAGGTGGACCCGGGAATGGTGGGCCAGCGAGTGGACGGATCTGCGCGCACCCCTGCTCGACCGCCCACCCCGGGCCCTTGCGGACGCCTTCCCGCTCCAGACTTCCGGACTAAACTTCTGCTGTGCAGAACATGAACATCGTGAAGAAGCCCGGCTACGCCGTGGACTCCGTCGACCGGGCACTGCAGTTGATCATGCTTCTCCAGGAGCGGGACTGGCTGCGGATCACCGACGCGGCCAACGCGCTGGACGTGGCTCCGTCCACTGCGCACCGACTCATGGCCATGCTGGTGTACCGCGGCTTTGCCCTGCAGGATGATCAGCGGCGCTACTGCGCCGGCCCTGCCCTGCGGGCCGACACGGCCGCTGGCCCTGCCCGGACCGCCGTCTCGATCGCCCGCCCGCACCTTGTGACGCTGGCCCTCTCGGTCCGTGAAACCGTGAACCTCGTCGAACGGGTCGGCGTCACAGCCCGTTATCTGTTCACGGCTGAGGGTCCGCAGTTGCTCCGGGTAGGCAACCGCACCGGCACGGTTCTTCCGGCGCATCTCTCCTCCGGCGGCAAAGCCATCCTGGCCACGCTTCCGGAGCCGACGGTTGCGCAGTTCTACACCGGCAGGCAGGCACAACAAAGCGGCAGCGGCCTCGCGGTGGCGGAACTGGAGGGCCTGCAGCGCGAACTGGCGGAAGCGCGGACGCAGGGATATGCCGTCAACCTCGGGCGCACCGAAGCGGACCTCGCCGCCGTCGGCGCACCGCTGGCAACCGCAGGCCGGCCCGCCGCCTTGGCCATATCAATCAGCTCTCCGTTGTCCCGCGCCGGCGATATCCAGCAGCCGAAGGTCATCCAGGCCCTCCATGCCACCTGCGAAGCTGTGTTGCGCGAACTTCACGCCGACGGCGTACTGCCCGCCGCCTAGTATTCTGCTGGACAGAATCTCTTGGCTGATCAGTGGCGCCGATCACTACGATGTGATGCGACGCGACAACACCCGGGCCCGGACAAGGCCTGACAGACCACCAGGAGCATCATGCAGTTTTATCTAGACGGCTACCATCCAGGCGATCCTGAACTCCGGCCGGCTGCTGAAGGCCGCCCGGACAGCCAGGGCGCCATGCCGGAAGAAGTGGATGTCCTGGTGGTCGGCACCGGACCGGCCGGGGTGGTGCTGGCCGCCCAGTTGGCCGAGTTCCCGGGCATCACCACGCGTGTGGTCGAACGGCGGGAAGGCCCGCTGGCGCTGGGGCAGGCCGACGGCGTGGCCTGCCGGACGGTCGAGATGTTCAACGCCTTCGGCCTGGCCGAGCGCTTGGTCCGCGAAGGCTACTGGGTCAACGAAACGGTGTTCTGGCGGCCGGATGACCAGGACCGCTCACGGATTGTTCGCAGCGGACGGGTCCAGGACGTTGCGGACGGGCTGTCCGAGTATCCGCACGTGATCGTCAACCAGGCCCGGATGCAGGACTACCTGCTGGAGCACATGCGCAAGTCCCCCAGCCGGCTGGAACCGGACTACGGTCTGGAAGTCACCGGCGTCGAGGTCGAAGGGTCGGGCGACTACCCGGTGCGGGTGACGATGCGCCGGACCGACGCGGAAAACCCGTCGGAAGAGGTGACCGTCCGCGCCAAGTACGTGGTGGGATGCGACGGCGCCCGCAGCGCGGTCCGGAGATCGATGGGCTTGGAACTGCGCGGCGACGCCCGCAACCATGCCTGGGGCGTGGCGGACGTCCTGGCCGTCACGGATTTCCCCGACGTCCGCTTCAAGGCCGCCATCCAGTCGGCCCAGGATGGCAACATCCTGCTGATCCCGCGCGAGGGCGGCTACCTGATCCGGCTCTACGTGGACTTGGGCGATCTTGACCCGGCCGACCGCGAGGCCAGGCAGCGGTTCACTTCCGAAATGATCATCGAGGCGGCTCAGCGGATCCTGCACCCCTACACGCTGGAGGTCAAGGACATCGCCTGGTGGTCGGTCTACGAGGTGGGCCAGCGCATCGCCGACCGGTTCGACGACGTCGTGCCGGAGGAGCGTGGCCGGCGCACCCCGCGCGTCTTCATCGCCGGCGACGCGTGCCACACACACAGCGCCAAGGCGGGCCAGGGCATGAACGTCTCGATGCAGGACGGCTTCAACCTGGGCTGGAAGCTCGCGGCTGTCTTGGAAGGCCGCAGCCCCGAGTCCCTGCTGGACACCTACTCCGGCGAGCGCCACGCCGTGGCCAAGGAACTAATCGATTTCGACATCCGCTGGTCCAAGACCGTGAGTTCCCGCCCGAAGGACCCGAACCGGCCCGACGACGAAGGCCTGGAACCAGCCGAGTTGGAACGGCAGTTCGTTGAGGCCGGCCGCTTTACCGCTGGCTTCGCCACCGATTACACGCCGTCGATGATCACTGGTGAGGACACCCACGAGCATCTGGCCAAGGGTTTCCCGATCGGCGAGCGGTTCTACTCGGCCCCGGTTGTCCGCCTGGCCGACGCCAAACCGGTGGGGTTGGGCCACGTTGCACAGGCGGACGGCCGCTGGCGGATCTACGCCTTCGCCGACTCCGCCCACTCCGGTGCGGCAGACTCCCGGCTGGCCGAACTGTGCCGTTTCCTGGCCGAATCCGAAGACTCTCCGGTCCGGCGCTACACGCCCGCCGGAGCCGACGCCGATGCCGTTTTTGATGTCCGCGCCGTCTTCCAGCAGGGCCACCGGGAACTGGATGCCAACGACGTGCCATCCTTCCTGTTTCCGCAGAAGGCTCCCTTTGGCCTGAAGGACTACGAGAAAGTCTTCACTCCCGACCTGAAGGCCGGCGAGGACATCTTCGACTCGCGCGGCATCGACCGCCAGCAAGGCGCCATGGTGGTGGTCCGCCCAGATCAGTACGTCGCCCACATCCTGCCGCTCGACGCGCATCGGGAACTGGCTGACTTCTTCGCCGGGATCATGCTCGGTTAGCCTTCACTGCCAACAACCTGAAGCAAGGGGGCGGGGCCGGCGACCATTCGCCGGACCCCGTCCCGTCTTACTTACCTACGCATGGTGCCCGTGTTTCCTACCGTCGCCGGTGTCTTCCGGCAGGCCACCCTTGGGATGGTCCGTGCTGCCGGAACCGTCGATGCGTTTTGTTCGGTCGACGTCGACCACCTCGATTTCGGAGGTCGTCGGCACCGCAAACGGCGCGGTGGTGGGCACACTGACCGCGCCGCGCACCGGCCCCATCCGCCGCTGCCGCAACGGATCCCGACGCAGGTCCACGTAAAGCGAGACGCACAACCCGATGATGATCAGCACGAACGGTGTCGAGGCCAGGATGGTGAAAGTCTGCAGGGCATTCAGTCCGCCGACGAACAACAGTACAGCCGCCACCGCGCCGGTGAGCACGGCCCAGAGAATGACCAACGGCGTCCACGGTTCTTTGCGGCCGCGGGAGGATAGTGTTCCGAGCACCACGGCGCCGGCGTCCGCACCACTGACAAAGAACACCGCGGTCAACACCATCACGACGATGGCGGCACCGATGAAGAAGGGATAGTGCTGCAGCGTAGCAAAGAAGGCGGCCGCCTCGTTCCCGGCCCCGGCAATGTCTTCTCCGCCCAGCTGCAGGTAGATGCCGGCGCCGCCGAAGATGGAAAACCAGATCACGCTCACCGAAGTGGGGACCAACAGCACGCCCAGGACGAACTCCTTGATCGTCCGGCCGCGGGAAATCTTGGCAATGAAGGTGCCTACGAACGGCGTCCAGGAGATCCACCAGGCCCAGTAGAAGATGGTCCAGCTGGCCAGCCATTCGGTACCGCCGAAGACGGCCGAGTGGAAACTCATGGGCACCAGGTTGGCCAGGTAGTCACCGATCGAAGCGGGCACCAGGTCAAGGATAAAGACGGTCGGGCCGAGGACGAAAACAAACACGAGCAGGACGGCGGCCAGCACCATGTTCGTGTTGCTGAGCCATTTGATGCCGCGCGAGACGCCGCTCGCAGCCGAAATCACCACGCCCACGGTCAGCACACAAATGATCAGGATGGGGGCAGCCGCTCCCGGGTTTTCCTGGAACTGGCCGGTCCTCAGCAGCGCCAGGCCAGCGGCGATCTGCAGTGCGCCAAGCCCCAGCGAGGTCGCTGAACCGAACTTTGTGCAGATGATCGCCAGGATATCGATAGGCTTCCCCCAGCCCTTTTTCTCGATCCTTTCCTTGCCGAACAGCGCTTGGAACGGCGAGCTCATCAGGTTGCCCCGGCCCATTCGGTAGGTGGAATAAGCGAGCGCCAGGCCCACCACCGAGTAGATGGCCCATGGATGCAGGCCCCAATGGAAGAGGGTGTAGGCCATGGCGCTGTTCGCCGCCTCGGGCGATCCGGGGGCAGCATCCACAAAAGGAGGCGGCGAGGCCAGATGTGTAACCGGCTCATAGACACCGAAGAACATCAGGCCGATGCCCATGCCCGCACTGAACATCATGGCGATCCAGGACAGGGTGGAAAACTCGGTCGTCTCCCCCTCGCGCGAGAGCGGGATATTGCCGTACCGGCCAAAAGCAAGCACCAGCGAAAACAGCACAAAGCCCGTTGCCCCGAGGATGAACAGCCAGCCGAAAGTGCTGGTCACCCATCCGAGAAGGGCCCCGGCGACTTCGGTCACCTGCTCCGTAAAGAAAATGCCCAGCAGGCAAACGACGACAATGATGCCGCCCGAAACAAAGAAAACCGTCTTGTCGACGGTTTGCCAGCCCCGCCTCCCGTCGTCCGATTCCTCGGAGACGGTCGGCAAGGGGCCGGTGTATTCGCTGCTCATCATGGTCCTCACTCTTGTCACCGGGGCGTTGCGCAGCCCCGGGCTTCCTGTGGCTCTTCGATGTGAAACGTCTCGTAAGTATAGTTGCAGGCATGAATGAACGTGGCGAATTTGCAGCGGACAACCAGGCGGAACCCGACCATTATGGTGACTCCGGCCGCACCTTGTTCGGCAGTCACGGCGAGGTGTCGAAGAACGACCTGAGGGTGATCGGGCACGCCGAGGTGGACGCGGCCAACGCCGCCGTAGCGGTGGCCATGGCGGGCGGTGGGCTGCCCCCCGAGGTCAACGCGATGCTGGTCAGCGTGCAGAACGACCTGTTCGACCTGATGGCCGACCTGCAGGTGCCGTATCCCAGCGACCTCCCGGTGGACGCCCGCATCATCCCGGAGCATGCGGAGCGGCTGGAACGCGCCATGGAACACTTTAGGCAGGAAGCCGGCGATCTCAGCGGAATGCTTTTGCCCGGCGGAACGCTTTCCGCCGCCCTGCTCTACCAGGCCCGGACGGCCGTGCGGCGGGCCGAACGCACGGTGTGGGCGGCGCTGGACGAACACGGCGACGTGGTCAACCGCGAGACCGCGGTCTACCTCAACCGGCTTTCGGGTCTGCTGTTCGTGATGGGCCGGGCGGCCAACGCCGAACACGGGGACGTGATGTGGGTTCCGGAGTCCTCCGTGCGGGGCGTACTTGAGGACCAGGCCGGCACCGACTGACGGCGCTACGCACGGTGTAACGAGCATCACGGCCAGAGGGCCGGCCGGGTATCCTCTTCAGTGATGACCATCACCAGCGAGCCCGCTCTCCGGGCCGGCACCGAGACCTCCGTGCGCACTTTGGCGCGCGGGCTGTCCGTGCTGAGCGTGTTCGACCACGGCAATCCGTCCATGCGTGCCGCCGACGTGGCTGCCCGGGCCGGGCTGAACAGGGCGGCGACCGCAAGGGTGCTGCGGACGCTGGTCCAGTTGGGCTACGTGCGCTGCCACGGGGAGAAGTTCGCGCTGACCCACCAGGCACTGGAGCTGGGCTACGGCTACCTGTCCGGCTCCCCCTTGGTGCTGGCCTCCCGACAGGGCGTCGAATGGTTA
This sequence comes from Arthrobacter sulfonylureivorans, assembly GCF_022637435.1. Classification (NCBI taxonomy): domain Bacteria; kingdom Bacillati; phylum Actinomycetota; class Actinomycetes; order Micrococcales; family Micrococcaceae; genus Arthrobacter; species Arthrobacter sulfonylureivorans. The sequence goes on along the minus strand of NZ_CP093326.1, from coordinate 512,010 downwards.
ACCGGCGAGTTCGAGGAACCGTGCACCGCCGGCGTGCTGGCCGACGGCGACGTCATCTGCATCGCGGCCACCCGGGTTCCCGGCATGATCCGCGCGGGGCTGACCGTCGGCGCCCGCATTCCGGCCCACGCCTCCTCCATGGGCAAGGTCTTGATGGCCGGACTCAGCGAAGATGAATTCCGCGCCGCCCTGGACGGCAGCCAATTCAGCCGGCTGACCGAGCAGACCATCGACAGCACCGAACGCTTCCGGCTGGAGATCGAGCAGGTCCGCCGGCAAGGCTATGCGGTCAACGACAGCGAACTACAGTCCGGCCACCGCACCGTCTCCGTGCCGGTCAGGGACGCTGCCGGAGCGGTGGTCGCCGCCGTCGGCGTCAACATGCTGGCCACTCCGGACACCCTCCTGGCGGCGACCGCTGCCCATCTTCCGCTGCTCCGCCGTGCCGCCGAGCAGATCGCCGAAGGCTGCACCCCCGTTTAACGGACGACGGCGGCGCCGAAGGTGGGATGCGAATCCTCACCCGGGCACCGCCGTCGTTATCCGGTGGTTCAGCGCATCAGGACACCGGATCCGCTGCCGCCGCGAACTGGGACATGTAGAGCCGGTAGTAAGGGCCTTCGGCGGCCAGCAGCGTGGCGTGGTTGCCCTGCTCCACGATCTTGCCGTCCTCCATCACCAGGATCACGTCCGCGTCCCGGATGGTGGAGAGCCGGTGCGCAATCACAAAACTGGTCCGGTCGCTGCGCAGCGCGGCCATCGCGTGCTGGACCAGCAGCTCGGTGCGTGTGTCCACCGAGCTGGTGGCCTCGTCCAAGATCAGCAGCGACGGGTTGGCCAGGAACGCCCGGGCGATGGTGATCAGCTGCTTCTCGCCGGCGGAGACGTTGTTGCCCTCTTCGTCGATCACCGTGTCATAGCCGTCCGGCAGCGCCCGGACAAAGCGGTCCACGTAGGTGGCCTTGGCCGCCGCCATGACTTCTTCCTCGGTGGCATCCAGGTTGCCGTAGCGGATGTTGTCGAAGATGGAGCCGCCGAACAGCCACGCGTCCTGCAGCACCATGCCCACCTTGGAACGCAGTTCGGCCCGGCTGAGCGCGGTGATGTCCACGCCGTCCAGCGTGATCCGGCCGGCGTCCAGTTCGTAGAATCGCATCACCAGGTTCACCAGCGTGGTCTTGCCCGCGCCCGTCGGCCCCACGATGGCCACCGTTTGCCCCGGGGCCGCCGAGAAGGAGAGGTCCTCGATCAGCGGCTTGTCCGCGGTGTAGCTGAAGCTGACGTTGTGGAACTCCACGTGCCCGTCGGTCTTGGCCGGCAGTGTCTCGGTGGCCGTGTCCGGCTCCTGCTCATCGGCGTCGAGCAGTTCGAAAACCCGCTCCGCTGAGGCAACGCCGGACTGCAGCATGTTGGCCATGCCCGCCATCTGGCTCAGCGGCTGGTTGAATTCGCGCGAGTACTGGATGAACGCGGTGGCGTCGCCCAGGGTCATGGACCCCGACGCCACCCGCAGGCCGCCGACCACGGCGATGCCCACGTAGCTCAGGTAGGAGATGAACTGCATCACCGGCATGATCATGCCGGAGACGAACTGCGCACCGAACGAGGCCTTGTACAGCTCATCGTTCTTCTCGTCGAACTGTTCCACCGACTGCTGTTCGCGGCCGAAGGCGCGGACCAGATCGTGGCCGCTGAAGGACTCCTCGATGTGTCCGTTCAGCGCACCGGTGTGCTTCCACTGTGCGGTGAACAGTTTCTGGCTGCGGGTGCCGATCAGGCCGGCGCCGACGGCGGACAGCGGCAGCGCGATCAACGCGATCAGGGCCAACTGCCAGGACACGATGAACATCATGATGGTGATGCCCAGCAGGCTCAGCGCTGACATGATCAGCTGTGCGAAGGCCTGCTGCAGTGCCTGCTGGATATTGTCGACGTCGTTGGTCACCCGGGAGAGCATGTCGCCGCGCTGGCGGGTGTCGAAATAGTTCAGCGGAAGCCGGTTCAGCTTGGCTTCCACATCCCGGCGCAGGCCGAAGACCACCCGCATCACGATCTGGTTCAGCAACCAGCCCTGCAGCCACATGAACAGCGACGAGACCACGTACATCCCCAGCACCAGCAGGATCAGGTTGCCCAGCAGCTGGAAGTCGATGCCCACGCCGGGCACCAGTTCCATGCCGGAGAGCAGGTCCGCGAACTGGTCCTGGCCCTGTGCCCGGAGCCCGGCGATGACTTCCGCCTGGCTGGCACCGGCCGGCAGGTTCATGCCGATCGCGCCGTTGAAGATGACGTCCATGGCATTGCCCAGTACCTTGGGCGCAATCACGTTGAGCACCACGGCCACCACCACCATGGCCAGCACCAGGGCGATGCTGGCCTTCTCCGGCTTCAGCAACCCGAACAGGCGTTTGGCGGACGGCCAGAAGTGCTGCGCCTTGCGGACCGGGGTCCCGGTCATGAAGTCCTGGTCCGCCTCGCCCGGCTGGAACTGCTCCTCCAGGATCTCGGCCTCGGCCTCCGCGGCAGCGGCCGGGGTGGGCGCTGTCACCGGGTCGGGCCCGGCGGCCAGTTCGGACTGGGTTTCTCTGTCCGGGCTCATGCCACTTCCTCCACCGCGGTCTGCGAATTGACAATTTCCTGGTAGGTTTCGGAACTTTCCAACAGCTGCTCGTGGGTGCCGCGGGCCACAATCTGGCCGTGCTCCATCACCAGGATCTGGTCCGCCTCGATGATCGTGGCCACGCGCTGGGCCACGATGATCACGGTCGCGTCCTTGGTGGTCCCCTTCAGCGCGGCCCGCAGCCTGGCGTCGGTTGCCACGTCCAGCGCAGAGAACGAGTCGTCGAAAAGGTAGACCTTGGGCTGGGCCACCAGCGCGCGGGCAATGCACAGCCGCTGGCGCTGGCCGCCCGAGACGTTGGTGCCGCCCTGCGAAACCACTGACTCGAGCCCGTGGTCCTTGGCGCGGACAAAGCCGTCGCCCTGGGCCACGCGCAACGCCTCCCAGAGTTCAGCGTCCGTCGCGTCCGGATTGCCGAAGCGCAGGTTATGTGCCACCGTGCCGGAGAAGAGGTACGGCCGCTGCGGCACCAGGGCAACCCGGTCGGTGATGTCGGTCCGGGCCATCCGGGTGACCGGAACGCCGTCGATCAACACGTCGCCGCTGCCGGCGTCGAACAAGCGCGGCAGCATGCTGATCAGCGTGCTCTTGCCGGCGCCGGTACTGCCAATGATCGCCGTCGTCTGACCGGGCCGGGCGGTGAAGCTGACATCGCGCAGCACCGGCACTTCGGCGCCGGGATAGGCGAAGGTCACGTTGCGGAACTCGACCACGCCGGCGGGCTCGCGCGCCGCCTCCGGCTTGGTGGGTTCATGCACCGAGGGCTCGACGTCGAGCACCTCACCGATGCGTTCCGCACAGACCGAGGCGCGCGGGATCATCATCGCCATGAAGGTGCCCATCATCACCGCCATCAGAATCTGCAGCAGGTACTGCAGGAAGGCTGTCAAAGCACCAACCTGGATGTCCCCGGCATCCACGCGCAGGCCGCCGAACCACAGCACCGCGGCCGTGGCCAGGTGCAGGATCATGCCGATCGAGGGGAACATCAGCACGAACAGGTTGCCGACCGAGAGCGAGACGTCGGTCAGTTCACGGTTGGCCTTTTCGAAGCGCTTGGCCTCGTACGGCTCGCGGACGAAGGCCCGGACCACGCGGATACCGGTGATCTGCTCGCGGAGCACGCCGTTGATGCCGTCAATCTTCTCCTGCATAGTCCGGAAGAGCGGCATCAGCTTCCAGACCAGCAGACCGACCACCACGAACAGCAGCGGAACCGAGACCCACACCAGCCAGGACAATTGCAGGTCTTCGCGAACGGCCATGATGATGCCGCCCACGCACATGATGGGAGCCATCACCATGAAGTTCAGGCCCATCAGCACCAGCATCTGCACTTGCTGCACATCGTTGGTGCCGCGGGTGATCAGGCTGGGAGCGCCGAACTGGCCAACCTCGCGGGCGGAAAACCCGGTGACCTTGTGGAAGATACCGCGGCGCAGGTCGCGGCCCATCGCCATCGCGGCCTTGGAACCGAAGTAGACGCCGGCGATCGCGGCGGCCACTTGGACAAAGCTGACGGTCAGCATCACGCCGCCGGTGCTCCAGATGTAGTCGGTATCGCCACGGGCTACGCCCTCGTCGATGATCTGGGCATTCAGGCTGGGCAGATACAACGCCGCGATGGTGGCAATCAACTGCAGCACCACCACGGCAAACACGAGGGGAAGATATGGGCGGCCATAATGGCGAATTAAACGGAGCAGCATCTGGATGTGACGCAACTTTCGGGCAAAGGGTTGAAGTGAGGCCAGATAGAGGCTACACCTTTTCACTGATTGGCGAAACTCAATCGGAGGGTGGGATTCAGCGCCCTCGCGCCTCGCGTGATTAAACGATTTTGTCATGAATCGGGCGGCGGACGGCACTGTGGCTGGTGTCATATGTACGCGTGCTGGAATACTGGGCCGCACCAAACCGCTACTTGGGGAGGACCCAATCTTGGACGACCAGATTTTCCAGATCATCGCGATGCTGATCTATATGGCAGGCATGCTGGCCATCGGCTGGTGGGCCTATCGGCGCACCAGCGATCTTGACGACTACATGCTGGCCGGCCGCGGGCTCAAGCCGGGCGTCGCGGCATTGAGCGCCGGCGCCTCGGACATGTCCGGCTGGCTGCTGATGGGGCTGCCGGGCGCGCTCTACGTCGGCGGCCTGTTCGAGGCGTGGATTGCGATCGGCCTGACCATCGGCGCCTGGCTCAACTGGAAGTTCGTGGCCCCGCGGTTGCGTTCCTACACCGAAGTATCCAATGACTCGATCACTGTTCCCAGCTTCCTGGAGAACCGACTGAAGGACCGGTCGCACCTGCTGCGGGTTGTCTCCGGCGTGATCATTCTGGTGTTCTTCACCTTCTACGTTTCCTCCGGCATGGTGGCCGGCGGCATCTTCTTCGAATCGTCCTTCGGTTCTTCCTATGAGGTCGGCATGCTGGTGGTTGGCGGCGTCACGGTGCTGTACACCTTGTTCGGCGGCTTCCTCGGCGCGAGCTACACCGACGTCGCCCAGGGTCTGCTGATGTTCGCCGCCCTGCTGCTGGTGCCGATCGTGGGAGTCTCCGCCACCGGCGGCCTCGGCGCCACCATCGAATCCATCCGGCAGGTGGACCCGAACCACCTGAGCCTGTTCACCGGCGGTGCCGTCGCCGGCATCTCGGCTGCCGCGTGGGGGCTGGGCTACTTCGGACAGCCGCACATCATCGTCCGCTTCATGGCGCTTCGCACGCCCGGCGAGGCGAAAGCCGCCCGGCGGATCGGCATCGGCTGGATGCTCCTGACCGTCCTGGGTGCCGTGGCCACCGCGCTGGTTGGCGTGGCCTACTTGCAGCAGAACCCGGACGTGGTCCTCACGGACGCCAAGTCGGCCGAGTCGGTCTTCCTGGACCTGTCCCAGATCCTGTTCCATCCGTTCGTCGCAGGTTTTGTGCTGGCGGCCGTACTGGCGGCGATCATGAGCACCGTCTCCTCGCAGCTGATCGTCTGCTCCTCGGCCTTGGTGGAGGACCTGTACAAGATCTTCGCGCGAACGCATGCACCGGCGAAGACCCAGGTGATGCTCGGCCGGATGGGTGTGCTGGTAGTCGCGATTGTGGCCGGCATCCTGGCCTGGGCCCGCAACGACACCATCTTGGGTTTGGTGGCCTTCGCTTGGGCAGGGTTCGGCGCCTCGTTCGGCCCGACCATCATCCTGTCCCTGTTCTGGCGGAAGCTCACCGTGGCCGGCGCGCTCTCCGGCATGGTGGCCGGTGCGGCAACGGTCTTCGTCTGGGGCACGTCGGCGCTGTCCGACACCATGTACGAGATTGTTCCGGGCTTCATCCTCAACGTGGTCGTTGCCGTCGTCGTCAGCCTCCTGACGCACAAGCCCTCACCGGAGATCGAGGCGGAGTTCGACGAAGCCGTCCACCGGGTCCATGCGGCAGAAGCTCCGATGCTTTCCGCCGAGCGCTAACCCGTCCCTAGCCGTCCACACAGGCGCCCTGCCCTGCGACCGCCACTGGCGACGTCGGGAAGGGCGCCTGTCGCGTTGGTGGGGATTCCGTCGTCCGGGACGGGAGCGCCCCGGGTCTCGTCCGGGACGGGCGCCAAGTATCCGGACTATCCGTCGCCCGGACGGTCGCGTCTACCGGTGTGTGTAGGTCAGGCAGTCGGCGTTATCGGCGCCGGGACCCACGTGGACCGCCGGGGCCTGGCACATGAGGTGGTCGTTGTGCGTGCATTCGGCGCGCTGGCAAGCGCCCACTCCGGCCAAAACCTTAGGCAAGCCGCCGTGCACTCCGGTGTCGATGAACGTGGCGCAGGCAGCGTGGTTTTCGCCGCCGGCAACGGTGATGGCCCCGGCGTTGCACTCGGTGTGGTCATTGAAAGAGCAGTTGGTGACGCTGCAATCGGTTACGTGAGCTGTTGTGGTCATGGCGGTTCCTCCATGCTTCTGTCGCCCTAGACGGGCGTCCTGGACAAACTGGCTCATGTCCACGCTATGCCTGTTGCGGCCAATCAAAAAGGCAGATTTTCGTGCCGTATTTCCCGGCCGGCAAATGTTGCCCGGGTAAAAGCCGTCGACATAACTACCTCCATAGATATAGAGTCGTGCTGTCTTGGGATTGTGTACTGCATCACAATCCAGCCGCCATCGAGGAGGACAAGTACCCATGAGCGCAAAGAACCTCCAGGAAGTCCTGGACCAAACCGGCAACACCGTCGAGATGCTGCGGAACTCGCAGCTGGGCGCCTACATCTACCCCGTCGTCGCCCCTGAATTCAGCAACTGGCGCAGCGAGCAGCGCGCCTGGCGTGAGAGCGCCGTGCTGTTCGACCAGTCGCACCACATGGACAACCTGTTCATCAAGGGCAAGGACGCCCTGAAACTAATTTCGGATACGGCCATTAACTCGGTGGCCAACTTCCCCGTTAACAAAGCCAAGCAGTACGTTCCCACCACACCGGCCGGACACGTGATCGGCGACGGCATCCTGTTCCACGAGGCCGAGGGCGAATACGTCTACGTGGGCCGCTCCCCTGCGGCCAACTGGCTGATCTACCACGGTGAAACCGGCGGCTACGACGTGGATATCGAGGTGGACCGCCGGTCCCCGTCGCGGCCCATGGGCCAGCCCGTGAAGCGCAAGTACTGGCGCTTTCAGATCCAGGGCCCCAACGCCTGGAAGATCATCGAGAAGGTCAACGGCGGCCCGGTGGCGCAGCTGAAGTTCTTCAACATGGACCACATGCAGGTGGCCGGCCGCCAGGTCCATACCCTGCGCCACGGCATGGCCGGGGCCCCGGGCCTGGAGATCTGGGGGCCGTATGAGACCTATGACCAGATCCGCGACACCATCCTGGAGGCGGGCCAGGAGTTCGACATGCTCGCCGTCGGCTCCCGTGCCTACCCGTCCAACACGCTGGAATCCGGCTGGATCCCGTCGCCGCTGCCGGCCATCTACACCGGCGAGGAGCTGCGCCCCTACCGCGAGTGGCTCGGCGCCGACAGCTACGAGGCGGTCAACGCCGTGGCGGGCAGCTTTGTCTCAGACAAGATCGAGGACTACTACCTGAACCCGTGGGAGCTCGGCTACGGCCACATGGTGAAGTTCGACCACGACTTCATTGGCCGCGAGGCACTCGAGAAGATCGATCCGGCAACGCAGCGCAAGAAGGTCACGCTCGAGTGGAACGCCGAGGACCTGGCCAAGATCTTCGCCTCGCTCTTCGACGCCGACGGCACGTCGTACAAGTACTTCGACCTGCCGCTGGCCAACTACGGCTCGTCGAACTACGACGCCGTGCTGGACGCCGCGGGCGAGACGATCGGCCTGTCCATGTTCACCGGCTACTCCGCGAACGAGAAGAAGGGACTGTCCTTGGCAACCGTGGACGCGGACGTGCCGGAGGGCACCGAAGTCACCGTGGTCTGGGGCGAACCCGACGGCGGGTCCCGCAAGACCACCGTGGAGCCGCACCAGCAGCTGAACGTGCGCGCCATCGTCAGCCCGGTACCGTACTCCTCGGCGGTCCGCCAGGACTACCCGGGCGGCTGGCGCTCCGGCAAGCAGGCCTGACGTCCGGCTGCTCCTCAGGGGGCACGACGACGAACGGCGGGGAGGGTGCCTCTGGGCACCCTCCCCGCCGCTTGGGTTAATGGGACGCGGGCCGGCGCATCAGCTGGCCGTTCGTTGACCCGCGTCGCCGGCGGGCGCATCAGCGATGAACTGGCGGTTGGCCCGCGTCGCCGGCAATCCCCAGCGAACCCAGGCCGGACGCGTCTGTCAGTCGCCATCCTCCGGCAGGACCGTCTCCTCGACGTAGCGCTCGCCCGACTCGGTCTCGCGGACGCTGTAGTGCTGTTCCATGTGCTCAATGGCGGCGGCGTCCTCGGGGCCAGGCGCGCTGACGGGGTCATCAATGGCGGTCCGATCGGCGTCGCCGTAGACGTTGGCCAGACCCTGTTTGGCGTCCGGGGGTATTTCACCCGGCGCCAGCACCTCTTCATCCCGAGACGTTTCGCCCGCGCTCTCGTCCCGGTCCTTCCGGTCGTAGCGGTCCGGATTGTTGATTTGCTCGCTCATGGAACTCCTCCTGTCAGGCGCCCGTGCGCCTTAACTTCACCTAATCACAGAGCCGCCACGTGCAACAGGGCCGGGATCCGCGCATCACGCTCGCTCGGAGCCCTTCCGGCCGGCTGGAGCGGGACCATCGAGTGACCTAATCCGGCCTCAAGTCCATTCCAATCCGCCCTCAACTCCGGCGAGCGCCGCCAAAGAGCGGCGCTGTCCATGTCTTGTGACCGGCTCAAGCATCGTCCCTTGTCAGGGCGTCACGGTGCACCAAAAGATGGACAAATCCGCCTGAACGTGGACAGCTTCGCGGCGACAACCCGTCACCGTCCGCCCGCGAAAGCCCGTCACCGGCCGCCCGCGAAAGCCCGTAACCGTCCGCCCGTCACCGTCCGCCGCGGAAGCCCTCGACCCATTCCGCGGTGGCCTTCATCCCGCCGAAGGTGTAGAAGTGCAGCTTCACCGTGCCATGGACGGCGGGGTTGTAGCGGCTGGCGAATTCCTCCAGAAACTTGTCCGGCCCGGCGGTGCCCAGCAAGTTGGTCAGCGAGAACCCGTACTTGTGCACAATCCCGGCCGAGGAGGCCACACCGAAGCGCTTGGCATAGTTCAGCAGCCGCTTAACCCCGGCCGGCCCCGGGACGCCGATCCGCACCGGCGCATTGATCCCGCGGCGGCGGACCTCCGCCAGCCACTCGAACACCGGATCGGCGTCGAAGCCGAACTGGGTGATGATGACCGACTCCAGGTTCTGCTGCTGCAATTCGGCGTATTTGTCCTCCAGCGCCTTCCACAGCACGTCGTCGGAAATATCCGGGTGGCCTTCCGGATAACCGCTGATGCCCACCCGGCGGATGCCGTACTTGGGCAGCAATCCGCTGCGGATCACTTCCAGCGAGTCCGCAAAGGGGCCCATCGGTTCCGCCGGATCCCCGCCAACCACAAAAACATCCTCGGGGGCAGCGTCGGCGGACAAGGCCCGCAGAAAATCCTCCAGCTCCGCCTGCGACGCCAACCGTCGGGCGGACACGTGCGGCACCGGCACGAAGCCGTGCCGCTTCACCGCAGCGGCCGCGGAAACTCGCATGGGCAGGTCCTCGTTCCCCAGGAACGTCACGTTGATCAGCGTGCCCGGAGGAATCGTGCCGGCCGCGTCTTCCAGTGCCGGAACATCCTTACCGGTCATCTCCAGCGAGAAGTCGTCGAGCAACGCACGGGCAGCGTCCGATACAGCGTGTTTCGGGTCGGCCATGATCTAAGTCCTTCCACCTGTGGTGCCGGTCACTTCTGTCCGGCCTGCTGCGAGTCTAGCCGCAAACCCACTACGGACATAGAGGGTTGGGAGTGATTTGCTTTTCTCAATCACTGGGCGGATACTGTTGAGGCCTTCCCTTCTAACTACAGGAACCACCATGTCCACGCCCCGCGTGCTGAGGCCCTTCGCCCACCGCAACTACCGGGTCCTCATTTCGGCCCTGGCCATCTCGGTATTCGGCACTGGCATGTGGGCCGTGGCCATGGTCTACCAGGTCATTGCGCTGGGCGGCGGCCCCATCCAGCTCTCGCTCGTCGCCACCTGCTCTAGCATCGGACTGCTGGCCTTCGTGCTGATGGGCGGCATCGCGGCCGACAGGCTTCCGCGCCGCCGCCTGATCATCAGCGTCGAGGCCGCCAACCTGGTGGCCATCGCTGCCGTGACGTTGCTTGCCATGACCGGGCTGCTGCAGCTGTGGCATCTGGCCGCGGCGGCTTTCCTGCTGGGTGTGGGAGCAGCCTTCTTCTTCCCCGCCTACTCGGCCATCCTGCCCAGGATCCTGCCAGCCGAGGACCTGCTGGCGGCCAACGGCATGGAAGGCACCATGCGTCCGCTGCTGCAGCAGGCCGCGGGCCCTGCCGTAGCGGGAATGGTCGTCGCGTCCTTCTCGCCCGGGGCAGCCATCGGCTGGATCTCGCTGTGCCATCTGGCCGCGCTGGTCATCCTGAACTTCCTGGGCCAGGAGCTGGTTCCGGATCCGGGCACCGCCGCGTCCGTCTCCGCTGAGGACGAGCCCACGGCCAAGCGCAGCTCCGTCCTGGCCGACCTGCGCGAGGGCGTGTCCTACACCCTGAAGACTCCCTGGCTGCTGTGGACGCTGCTGTGGGCTGTCGTGAGCGTGCTCATTTTCATCGGCCCGATCGAGGTGCTGCTGCCTTTCGCCGTCGCCGACCAATTGGGCGGGGACTCGAAAACCTTCGGATTCCTGCTCGGTATCTTCGGTATCGGCGGTGCGGTGGGGGCCTTGATCACCGCGTCCCTGCGGCTGCCCAGGCGCTACCTCTCCGTGATGCTGTTGTGCTGGGGTGCGGGCGCCTTGCCTATCGCGGTCATTGGCTTCACCGACAGCTTCTGGGTGATGGCCGTGGCGCTGTTCGTGGTCGGGGCCACCGGCAGCGCGGGCCAGGTGATCTGGGGAACGTTGCTGCAGCGCAGGGTGCCGTCGCACCTGCTCGGCCGCATTTCCAGCCTCGATTTCTTCGTCTCGCTCGCCCTGATGCCGGTGTCCATGGCGCTGGCCGGCCCGCTGGGCGAAGTGGTGCCGATCTGGCTGATCTTCCTGCTGGTGGGCCTGGCCCTGCCGCTCCTGGCGGTGCTGGCGCTCACCTTCGGCGGCATGTTGAAGGACGAGATCGAGCACCCGCTGGAACGCAAACTGGAACCGGTGGAGCCGGCCAGCGCCTAGCGGCAAACCTCAACACCCAACGACGACGGCGCGCTCTCCTGGGTGCCGCCGTTGCCCTCGGCGCTACGAACCTCCCCTCCTTGCCCCGAGCCCGCGGCACTCCGAGCGCTACGCTTGAGCAAGGGGACAGGACCTTTTTGGGACAGTAGCGGAAACCGAACCGCCAGGCGCCGCCCGTGCAAGCGGGCCGCGCCGCCACCTTTGCAGGAGGATCGATGGTTGCACGCCAGGACCTCACCCAGGACCCGGACCTCAACAGCGCGCTGCTGACAGCCCGCCGCGGCACCGCCTTTTTCGGCCGCAAGCTCAACGAGCTCTCCGACCACGACCTCGACGCGCCATCGCTGCTGCCCGGCTGGACCCGCCGTCACGTCATCGCCCATATCGGCTACAACGCCCGCGCCATCGCACGGTTGATCGAGTGGGCCAACACCGGTGTGGAAACACCGATGTATTCCTCCTGGCAGGCCCGGAACGAGGAAATCGACTATGGTGCCACGCTCTCTCCCATCGAGTTGCGCAACCTCTATGAACACTCCGCCACAGACCTCAGTGCCAAATGGCGGGACACAGCGCAAGAAGCGTGGCGGCATGAGGTCAAAACCGCCCAGGGCCGCACCGTCCCGGCCTCCGAAACCGTGTGGATGCGGACCCGGGAAGTCTGGATCCACGCCGTCGACCTCGACAACGGCGCCAGCTTCGACGACGTGCCCGCCGATGTCCTCGAACGCCTGCTCCGAGACATCACCGGAGCCTGGCACCATCGTGGCGACGACAGAGACCTTCGTCTGGAAGTCCTGGGCTCAGGCGGCGTTACGCAACTCGGCGACACCGCGGCGGCAGCCCCGGAAATCATTACCGGCACCCTGCCGGACATCACCGGCTGGGCTGCCGGTCGGTCCACGCACGGCATCACCTCGAACAGGACGGACGTGCCCCAAGCACCGCGCTGGATTTAGGTCGGGCGGCAGTGGCCATTCGGCCGGATCGCCACGCAGGCGCAAGCGCCCGGTTGTCGACCAAGCGAAGCGCGTGGCGACACTATCGCCGCGGATCTCCACGCAGGCGCAAGCGCCTTTGGTCGATCACCGTGCTCAGGTTGTCGACCAAGCGGACGGTCAGGATACGTCGATGGTGACGACGGCCGGGCCGCGGCCGGGGACGGCGTCGGATTGCGCGCCGGTGCCGGAGGTGACGGCCCGGGAGACGCAGCAGCACATCTTTTCCGCTGCATGCTGCTGGCGTTCGCTGTAGAAGACGTCCCGGTGGTCGATCGCGCCGTCCAGGGCCAGGACACGCACTTCGCAGAGCCCGCACTCGCCCTTGCGGCAGTCGAACATCATGTCCGCGCCGGCCTCTTCGAGGGCCTCGAGCATCGAGCGGCCCTGGCCGACCGTGGCCTCGATGCCCAACCGCGGGATCCTCACCACGAACTCCTCCGGGTCGTACCAGCCGCTGTTGCCGAAGGTCTCGTAGCGCAGGTTCGCCACCGGCAGTTCGCGTTCCGTCCAGGCCCGGCGGACCGCGTCCATCAGGCGGATCGGCCCGCACATGTATAGCTCGGTATCCATGTCCGCGCCGACCACCAGTTCGCCCACCTGCAGCGACGTGGCTTCATCGTCCACGTGGACCTGCAACCGGTCCCCGTGCTCCTCGCGCAGCCGGTCCAGATAGGCCATCGCATCGCGGCTGCGGCCGGCATACACCATCCGGTAATCGGCCTTCACGGCCTTGAGCACACGGGCCATGTTGATCATCGCGGTCACGCCGATGCCGCCGGCCAACAGGATGTACTGCTCGGCCCCGACCCGCAGCGGGAAGTTCTGCAGCGGCTGGGTGACCTCCAGCGTGTCGCCGGCGGCCAGCGTGTGCATAAATTCCGATCCACCCCGGGAAGCCGGGGCCTTCAGCACACTCAGCGCGAGGCGGCGTCCGCCGTCGGCCGAGTCCACGATGGAGTAGGACCGTCTATCCTCCTGGCCGGCAATCCGCACCTTCAGGTCGATGTGCGCTCCCGGTTCTGCGGTCTTTGGCAGGGCCGGTTCCAGCACGATGCGGCGGATGCCGGCCGCCACGTCCTGCACGTCCACCACGGTGGCGTGCTGCCAGACTTCTACGTTTGTTGCTGCCATGTTGCCGTCTACACCTTCCTTCAGATGCCGGCCTGGACGGCGGAAGCCATCCGGCCTTCGGCCACCAACATCCGCTCGATCAGCCGGCGCACCCACATGCCGCCGGCGTCGATGTTCAGGTTGTAGAACTCGTAGTCCGGATTGGCGTCGATGGCCTGCTGCTGCGCCTTGAGCATCTCCTCATCCTCGCCGAACACGCCGTGTACGCCGTCCCGCAGCTGGGTGGTGATCAGCTGGCTGTCCAACCGGTAGTTGCGCATGAACGCCCAGAAATAGTGGCAGGACCTGTCGGTCTCCGGCGAGATCGTGTTCATCACGAAACCGTTTACTCCCTGGCTGCGGTCTCCCTCCGGCGCACCGGTGCCGGCCTTGGCCACGCCGACGTCGATGCAGATGGTGGACGGGGCCTGGAAGGTGATGATCTGCCAGCGGTCCACCTTGCCTTCGAATCCGGGAAACTTATCCCGCATGTTCTTCAGCCAGAACGGCGGCGCGTCAATGTTGTGCATCCAGCGCGTCACGGTGACGGTGTTGCCCTCATGGGAAACCACGAAGTCGGACTCGCTGAGCTCCTCCTGCCCGATGGACGACGAGTGCACGAACTCTTCGTGGGTCAGATCCATCAGGTTGTCCAGCACCAACTGGTAATTGCAGTCGGCGTGGATGGTCTCGCCGTCGCCCGCCCATTCGGGCGAGTCCATCTGGTGCATGTCCGGGACCAGATCCGGATCGGCCTGCGTCGGGTCGCCCAGCCACACCCAGACGTACCGGTGGCGCTCCACCACCGGAAAGGACGGCACCGTGGCCGAGGGGTTGATGGTCTCCTGCGCCGGCATTGAGACGCACCGCCCGGCCGAGTTGTAGACGATGCCGTGGTACGGACACTGGATCCCGTCCTTGCCCATGGTCTTGCCCATGGAGAGCGGCGCCAGCCGGTGCCAGCAGGCGTCGGCGAGCGCCACGGCCTTGCCGTCCTCGGTGCGGTACAGCGCCAGCGGCCGGTTGGCGATCCGCCGGGCCATCGGCTTGCGGGTGACCTCGTGGTCCCAGCCCGCCACGTACCACGCGTTCAGCGGGTGGCCCATGACCTTATGGGTGGTGGAGCTGGCGGTCTGCACAGCAGCAGTCACAACTGTTCCTTCCGGTAGCGCGAGCCGACATCAGCAGTGACGCTGGCTCAGTTATATTTGCCCGATGGCGGTGCCGTCTCCGGATCCGCTAACTAACTATCAAAATAGATAGTGGCGTGAATCTCAGACTATCGATGGATATAGTGATTGGCAACACAGTCGACAAGAAAGTTGGATCAATGAGTCTCCGCTACGCCTTGCTGGCGCTGCTCAGCGTTGAACCCATGACCGGCTACGACCTCTACAAGGAATTCGAGTCCTCGGTGGGGCACGTGTGGCACGCTCCGGACTCGCAGATCTACCCGGAGCTGCGGCGGATGGAGAAGGAAGGCCTGCTCGAGGGCGAGGAGGTCACTTGGGGCCAGCGCGGTAAGAAGCGTCGATACCACATCACCAATGCCGGCGTGGAGGCGTTCCGGGACTGGATGAACACCACCCTCGAGTACACCCGGGTGCGGGATCCAGCTCACTTGAAGGCCGCCTACCTTGAATGGGCCGCGCCCGAAGCGGCGCGTGAGCAGATGCGCGCGCACATTGAACACCACACGGGCCTGCGCCAGCAATGGGAGCAGCGGATCCGGGAGATCGACCAGGACCGCAGCGAAATGCTCAACCGCCGCCTGGCCGGCACGCCCGAAGCCGACCGCGACCGGGTCAAGGCCTTCAAACGCTTCACGTATGAAGGCCTTGTGGCCCGGGCCGACCAGGAGATCGCTTGGGCCCAGCACGGGCTGGACCTGATCGACCAGCTCTACGCGAACCGGCCGGGCTCCCGGCAGGCGGCCGGCGCCAAGAAGTAGCCCGATGCCCGGTTCCGGAAGAGGACGGAGCCGGGCACCGCCGTCGTCAGCCGCAGGACGGAGCCGGGCACCGCCGTCGTCAGCCGCAGCGGGTACGAGCCGCGGCACCCGGCCACCGGCAGGCTAGTTGGAGTATTCCTTGCGCAGGTCGGCCTTGCGGATCTTGCCGCTGGCCGTCCGCGGCAGGTCCTCCACAATCACCACGGACTTGGGGATCTTGTAGCGGGCCAGCCGCCCGTCCAGATGCTGCTGGATATCCTCGGCGGTCACCGCAAAGCCTTCGCGGACGGTCACCACCGCGCGCGGGACTTCGCCCCACTTTTCGTCCGGAACACCGATCACGGCCGCACTGCTGACCGCCTCCAACTCCAGAATGACCTGCTCCACTTCGGCCGGATAAATGTTCTCGCCGCCGGAGATGATCATGTCCTTGAGCCGGTCGGAAATGAACAGAAAGCCGTCTTCGTCCACGTAGCCCATGTCGCCGGACTTGAACCAGACGCCGTCGGCATAGCTTTCGACCGTGGCATCGGGCCGGTTCCAGTACTCGCGGATCACGTTGGGACCGGAAATCTGGACCTCGCCCACTTCGCGCGCCGGCAGCACATCGCCCATCGGGTCGGCAATCCGGATGTCGGTGAAGAAGTGCGGAAGTCCCGCGGACCCGGCCTTCGGGCGCGACTTCTCCGCGGCCAGCGTGGTGGCGCCGGGCGCTGTCTCCGTCATGCCGTAGCCGTTGGTGAAGGACAGCCCGCGGGCCTCGTAGGCCTCCAGCACCCGCATCGGCACCGCGGAGCCGCCGCAGGTCAGCTTGTTCAGCGAACTGATGTCGGTCTTGTCCCAGTCGGGGTGCTCGCACAGCAGTTGATAGGTGGTGGGCACGCCGCTGATGCTGGTGGCCTTGTACTTCTCGATTAGCATTAAGGTCCGGCCGGGTTCAAACTTCGGCTCGAGCACCACGGTGGCACCCTTGAGCAGTGCCGGCAGCACGCCCATGCCCAGCGATGCAACGTGGAACATCGGCGCGATCATCAGCGCCACGTCGGTGCTGGCCATGTCGAAATCCACCAGCACATTGATGCTGTTCCAGGTCATGTTGCCGTGCGTGAGCAGCGCACCCTTTGGCCGGCCGGTGGTGCCGGAGGTGTAGAGGATCATGGCCGGATCATCGAGCGAGACGGCCACGTCCCGGCGCTCCTCGCTGCCGGATCCAATAACCTCTTCCAACAGCTCGACGGCGGTGCCCTGCCCGCCTGCCTCCGTTGCGTTTCCGGCGGAACCACCGTTCCCGTTTCCCGCGGGACCGTCCTCGACCACGATCCGGTGAGTGATGCCCAGCAGGGAGCTGCCGCGCACGGCCAGCGGCTCCAACGTGCGGGCATGGATGAGGATGCTGCTGCCGGAGTCCTGCAGGGCGAACTGGACCTCAGGCGGCGCCAAGCGGGTGTTCAGCGGAACGAAAATCGCGCCCAGGGTGCCGCAGGCAAAGAAAGTCTCCAAAAAGGCCGGGTGGTTCTCGCCCAGGTAGGCCACCCGGTCACCCTGGGCGATGCCGCGGTCCGCCAGCGCATTGGCCAGCCGATCGACGCGCTCGGCAAATGCGCCGTAGCTCATCTCGCCCGCGGTGCTAATGATCGCGGTCTTGGCCGCGGACTTCATGCGGCGCTTGTGGATCCAGGCACCGAGCCCCTGATTCTGCATCGTTCAAACCCTTTCGACGTACCCGGCGCCCGGGCTACCCAGCGGAGCCGCCGTGAAGCGCATCACAGCATCACCCCTTCAACCTAATGCGTTTTAGTTGAAAAAGTCAATAGTTGAGATTGCCTTCCCATAATTCCGGGATGGCCGCAGACAACGATGATGCCCCTTCCGCCAGGGAAGAGGCATCATCGACGCTTTGGTGCGGGTCCTACTGCTGCGGCAGCAGCGCCTTCATATCCGGAATTTCTTCGATCAGCCCGTTCTTCAGCGAGATGTCGGCGATCTCCTGGATCGAGTCGGCGTTCACTTCCTGCGGGAACTTCGGCAGGGTCAGCTTCTCAATGGTGGCCGGATCCAGCTTCGTGTACGTGGGCAGGATCTCGCGGACCTTGTCAGGATTCTCATCGGCGAAGGCCAGCGACTTCTTCATGGCGCGGACAAACGCTTCGGTGACTTCCGGCTTCTCCTGCGCGTTCTTGTCCGAGGTGAAGTAGGCAGCGACGGTCAGATCCTTGACCGGATACGCATAGTTGGAGAAGACCGGCACGGCGCCGTCGCCTGCCACAATGGTCGCGAACGGCTCGACGGCGGCAATCGCGTCCACCTGGTCGTTCGCCAGGGCCGCCGGCATGTCCGGGAACGGCATTTCCACGAAGTTCAGGTTGGACGAATCGCCACCGGACTGCTCAACAGCCTCCCGGATAGTGGAATCGCTGATGTTATTGAGCGTGTTAACACCGATCCGCTTGCCCACGAGGTCGGGGATGTCTTTGATGCCACTGTCCGGCTTCACCATGACAGCGGCGAAATCCTTATCCCGGTCGCCCGTTGTCGCGACGCCGTTGGCAACCATCTTCATGTCCAGCCCTTTAGATCGGGCGATGACCAAAGAAGTGACGTTGCTGAAGCCGAAGTCCATCTGGCCGCTGGTGATGGCCGGAATGATGGCCGCACCACCCTGCGCCAAGGTCAGCTCCAGGTCCAGCCCCTCCTCTTCGAAGAAGCCCTCCTCTTTACCCAGGTAGATCGGTGCTACGTCCACGATGGGGATGACACCCACGTTGATTTTCGTCATTCCGCCTGACGCTTCGCCGCCGCCCGCGGGAGCTGTTTCCCCGCCACCGCCCGACGGGCTTCCACCGCCGCACGCCGTCAATGCCAGCACCGCCGCCAGTGCCACTGCTGCCCTGATTTTCTTCACGGATTCCCTCTCCATCACTCCAGAATGCACGAATGTGCCCCAGCTCACTCACAGTATCTACGTCCATAGTGGTCGACGTCAACGAAGCATCCGGATTGTTATCAACGGCGCGCCTACCGCCGTCGGCTCGACGTGGCATGGCCGGTGCGGCCGACTCGTGCGCCTAGCAGCCGGCGGAACCGACAACTGCTGCTACGGCATCACTGGGTTCCTGCCGGCAGCAGGGCGTCGAGGTCTACTTCATTGTCGACGGTGCCGTACTTCAGCGTCGCTTCCGCGAGCGTCTGGGCGGCGTCCCGGTCGAACTCCGGGTCGAAGCGCGGCAGCACAATTTCCTCCAGCAGCGCCGGATCGGTCTTGGTGTAAGTGCCGATGATCTTCCGGACCTCGTCCGGGTTCTCTTGGGCATAGTTCATCGACTTGGTCATCGCCGCGGTGAACTTCTCCACCAATTCCGGATCCTGCTTGATCTTGTCCGCGGAGGTGAAGTAGCCGCCAATATCCAGGTTGGGGTGGGTTTCCCGGTACGGCCAGGACACTACCCGCGCCCCGCTCTTGATCGCGGAGGTCAGGAACGGCTCCAGGATGAGTGCGGCGTCCACCTGGCCGTTCTCCACAGCGGCCAGCGCGTCAGGGAAGGCCACTTCCACGAACTTCAGGCTGGAGCCGTCCCCGCCGGCCTTGTCCACGGCAGTCCGGACGGTGGTGTCGCCGATATTGGCCAGATTGTTGGAGGAGACAGTCTTGCCTTCCAGATCGGTGGCCGTTTGGATGTCCGAATCCTCTGCCACCACTACTCCAGCGAAGTCGACGGCATCCTCGTTGGAGGCACGGGTTCCGTTAACCACGTATTTCAGGTCCAGCCCCTGGTCGCGGGCCACCATCAGCGAGACGGTGTTGCCGAAGGCGAAGTCGAAACTGCCGCTCACCACGCCGGGGACAGAGACGGCACCGCCGGTGGTGTTCTCGATGGTCAGGTCGAGCCCTTCCTCTTCGAAGAACCCTTTGGCCTTGCCCAGGTGGATGGGAGCCACATCGGCGATCGGAATCGCACCCACTGTCACTGCGGTCAGCCCCTGTGCCGGCGAACCGGCGTCGTCAGTTGCCACCGACTGCCCGGACGGCGATCCTCCGCCGCAGGCCGCCAGCATTGCCGCGACGGCGGCGGCACAGACCATGGTGACAAGTCGCTTCATAATGCACTCCCTCGTGTGGTTTCACGGCTTCTTGGGAGTCTAGGCAGCGGCCTTCTGTCAGGCCACCGTATGGGCTGACCAGCCCCGTCAAATGCAGCTAATTCTTTGAGGGCCGCCCGGCCCCTCCGTGCCGCCATGGCATCACACGCCGCAGGGGCGGCCCCTGGCATACCGGGAACCGCCCCTGCTCAATGCTGAATCGAACTACTGCACAACCATGGCCGGCACATCCGGCTGGTTGTCCACGTACTTGTACTTGACCATCAGCTCGCCCATGTCACTGAGCACGTCGACGGGGACTTCGCCGTCGAACGTTTCCATCTTCAGGTTTTTCGCAACTTCTTCAGGCATGCCCATGAATTCCGGCAAGACAGCGCGGACGCCGGCCGGATCCGCTTCCGCGGCAGTAAGGGTTTCCGAAACGGCCGCCTTGAAGTCGGCCACGATCTCCGCATTCTGGTCGGCATAGCTGCCGCTGGTGAAGGTGACCATGGTCGGCAGGCCCGGCAATGCCTTCTGGTTCGGGTAGCCCAGCAGCTTGTAGTCCTTATTAGCCAGGGCCTTCGACTGGAACGGTTCCGGCACCCAGATGGCGTCGACGTTGCCGCGCTCCAGCTGGGCTTCCATGTCAGGGAAAGGCATTTCACTGAACTTCAGCTTGGACGGGTCTCCCCCGTCGATTGCAGCCGATTCCATAATGGTCAGGTCGCCCTGGGTCTTGAGCGTGTTGACGGAGGTGGTCTTGCCTTCCAGATCCGAGAAGTCCTCGATGCCGGAATCAGCCTTGACGATGACCGCGTTGATGTCGTCGCCCTCGGCCTTGGAGTTGCTGTAGCCGGTGACGATGTTCATGTCCAGGCCCTTGTCCACTGCGGTCATCACCGACAGCGGGTTACCCACGGCGAAGTTCATCGTGCCGGTGGAAACGGCCGGCAGCATTGCCGCGCCGCCCTGCCCCGTCTGGAGCTCGACGTCGAGCCCGTGCTTTTCAAAGATGCCTTCATCGATGCCGTATTGCATGGCGGCGGACGGGGCAATCGGCAGGACACCTACGGTGATCTTGGTCAGACCGCTGTCGGCGGCGCCGGACTCGGCGGCCGGGGCTTCGTTGGACCCGGACGGAGAGCCGGATCCGCAACCGGTCAGCGCCAATGCCGCGATGGCGCCGCCAGCCAGAAGTTTAGCCAAATGCTTCTTCATGAATGCTCCTTGTGTTCCGTGGTGCCGTCCCCCGACCATCGGGAGCTGACTGTGACCAGCACCACAGCTAAGTACAACGTAGATACAATAGTTGAATAAATCAATAGTTGTGGCCTGTTTGTAATACTCGCCCAGCTGCGCGGCCGGACGCGGCCTAACTATCAGACGTAGAAGCGCGCAAGGAACTCGGCGATGACCGCGGGACGTTCCTCGCCCTCGATCTCGATGGTGTTGTTGGTCTTGATCTGCACGCCGCCCTTGACTTCGGTGACCTCGGAGATCGTGGAGTGCATGCGGACCTTGGAACCGGCCTTGACCGGATTCGTGAAGCGCACCCGGTCCAGCCCGTAATTGACCTTGGTCTTGACGCCTTCGACGTCGAACAGTTCGCTCCACAGCGGGATGACCAGGGACAGGGTCAGGAAGCCGTGGGCGATCGGCGCACCGAAGGGGCCTTCTTTGGCCTTCTCCACGTCAGTATGAATCCACTGGTGGTCATCGGTAGCGTCCGCGAAGGTGTTGATCTGGTCCTGGGTGATCTCGCGGTAGTCGGTGTAACCGAGGTCCTTGCCGACCAGGCCGGGCAGATCTTCGAAGTTGACGACGGTGTTGCTCATGGTTGCTCCTTAGGGAAGGTGTTGCTGATGTGGTCTAGCGGAATGCGCCGGTGCCGGTGATGGCCCGGCCGACGATCAGGGCGTTGATCTCGTGCGTGCCCTCGTAGGAATAGACGGCCTCTGCGTCGGCGTGGAAGCGCGCGACGTCGGTGTCCAGCGTGATGCCGTTGCCTCCGACCACTTCGCGCGCCAGGGCGACGGTTTCGCGCATCCGGGCGCTGCAGAACATCTTGGCCAAGGCGGAGTTCTCGTCCTTGTAGATGCCTTCCTCCTGCTGCTGGGTCAGCCGCACCGCCATGCCGAGCGACGCGGTGACGTTCCCGAGCATGGTGGCCAGCTTCTCCTGGATCAGCTGGAAGCCGGCCAGCGGCTTGCCGAACTGCTTCCGCTCCTTGACGTAGCGCAGCGCGGCCTCGTAGGCGCCCGCCTGGACGCCGGTGGCGATCCAGGCCACGTCCGAGCGCATGTTCCGCAGCAGCGAGGCCACGTCCGCGAACGAGTTCACATTCTGCAGCCGGGCTGAGTCCGGGACGCGCACGCCGGCCAGCGTGATGTCCGCGTTCTGCATCATCCGCAGCGACGTCTTCCGCAGTATTTTGGAAAGCTCGACGCCGGCGGCATCGGTCGGCACCAGGAAGCACTTGACCTGGCCGTCGGCCTGGTCGCGGGCGAAGATGGCCAGCACGTCTGCGGTAACCGCACCGCCGATCCAGCGCTTGGCGCCGTCGATAACCCACTCATCGCCGTCGCGCCGGGCACTTGTCTCCAGGCCGCCGGCGATGTCAGACCCATGTTCCGGTTCGGTCAGCGCGAAAACGCCCTTGAATTCAAAGCTGCGGATCTTCGGGTCCAGATGGGCCGCCTGCTCGGCGCTGCCGCCCAGGTTGACTGCCGTGCGGAACAGCCCTGACTGTGCGTTGTAGAACGTGGCAACAGACGCGTCCGTCCGGGCGAGTTCGAAGTTGCGGAAGCCCGCATACAGCCCGGACGGCTTGGCGCCGCCTTCGGTCAGCTCCGCCGGAGCCATCAGGTCCAGGTCGTAGAGCGGCTGGGCAATCTGGTACGGAAACTCGCCCTGTTCCCAGTAGTCGGCCAGCAGCGGGTGGACCTGCTCCTCAAGCACCGCGCGCAGCCGGCTGAGGACGCTGCGCTCGGCGTCGGTCAGCAGCGTGGCGTAACCGTACTGGTCGGACGGGTAGAACTGTTCGGCCATGGTCCCGGCCCTTTCTTCGGCGACGGCGCTCATCACTGCGCCCCGTCCAGCCCGAGCAGACGCACGGCGTTGCCCTTGAGGATCTTCGGACGCACCTCGTCCTTCAGCGGCAGGTCCGCGAAGGCACCCAGCCACTTCTGCGGGGTGATCAGCGGGTAGTCGGTGCCGAAGAGCACCTTGTCCTGCAGCACGGAGTTGGACAGCTTCACCAGCGATTCCGGGAAGTACTTGGGCGACCAGCCGGACAGGTCAATGAACACGTTCGACTTGTGCGTGGCGATCGAGTTGGCCTCGTCCTGCCACGGCACCGACGGGTGCGCCATGATGATCTGGAACTGGGGGAAGTCCGCGGCGATCTCGTCCAGCAGCAGCGGGTTGGAGTAACCCAGCTTGATCCCGGATCCCCCAGGCGTGCCGGCCCCCATGCCGTTCTGACCGGTGTGGAACACCGCCGGCAGGCCGAGCGACTGCAGCGCCTCCCACAGCGGGTAATACCGTTCATCGGACGGGTTGAACCCCTGCAGGCTCGGATGGAACTTGAACCCGCGGACCCCGTAGTCCTCGACCAGCTGTTTGGCCCGGTCGATCGCTTCGGCACCGGTGAGCGGATCAACCGAGCCGAACGGGATCAGCACGTCGTTGTTCCGGGCCGCGCCCTCGGCAATGTCCTCGATGCTGTTCGGCTGGTGCTTCAATCGGGTCCGGGCGTCCACGGTGAACACCACGGCCGCCATCTTGAGCTCCCGGTAAGTCGCCGCGATCGCATCGAGCGACGGGGTCCGCTCCTCGGCCTTGAAGTACTTGCTCGAGGCGTCCATCAGGTCCTGCGGCAGCGAGACGTGCCCGTGGCCGTCGATCTCGATATGCACATGCATGTCGATCGCGGTCAGCGAGGCGACGTCCAGGCCCAGTTCGTAGCGCGTGGGTGCCATGGCTACTTCGCCGCCGGCTCGGGCTGCAGTTCGGCCGGCAGCTCGGGGAATTCCTCGCCCACGCTCTGCAGCCGGCCGCCGAACAGGTCCTCGAAGCGCTCGCTCAGGGCTTCGTAGGTCCAGCCGCCGTCCAGGAACTCGGTGGCCACGGCCTCCGGGTGGGACCACAGCTGCAGCCGGTCGCCACCCACGCCGATCGCCTGGCCGGTCACCTTGGCGGCCGCGTCGGAGGCGAGGTAGGCAACCAGGCCGGCAACGTCGTCGGCCGTGCCAAAGCCCAGGTCCTTGCGGAAGAAGTCCGGCATGGCCTCGCCGCGCTCGTCCGCCTCGACAGCCTTCTGAAAGAACGGCACGGTCTTGGTCATGGCCGTTGCAGCCACCGGGATGATGGCGTTGGCGGTGACGCCGGCCCTCTTCATCTCCAGCGCCCAGGTGCGGACCATACCCACAATGCCGGCCTTCGCGGCGGCGTAGTTGGTCTGGCCGAAGTTGCCCCGCTGGCCGGTGGGCGAGCCGATGGTGATGATCCGGCCGGCCACGCCGTTTTCCTTGAAGTACGCGTAGGCCTCGCGGACGCAGGTGAAGGTGCCGCGCAGGTGCACGTTGATCACCAGGTCGAAGTCCTCATCCGTCATCTTCAGCAGCGACTTGTCCCGCAGCACGCCGGCGTTGGTCACCAGAATGTCCAGGCCGCCAAAGGCCTCGACGGCGGTGCTCACCAGCTGCTTGGCGGTTTCGGTGGAGCCCACCGGAGCCACGACGGCGGTGGCCTTGCCACCGGCGGCCGTGATGCTGGCGACGGCCTCCTCGGCCACCTTTGCGTCAACATCATTGACCACGACGGCGGCGCCCTGGCGGGCAAGCTCCTGGGCGTAGGCCAGGCCAAGGCCGCGGCCGCTTCCGGTAACGATGGCTACTTTTCCGGCCAGTGACATTTGATGCTCCTTGTTCCTGCCCCAGAGGGGTTCATGGGTTTATGCTGGTCTAAAACCTATGACAACCCATATGATTGAAAAAGTCAATCATATTTTCCGGTATCAAGACGTAGCGAGGGAACATGCCCGCACCAACCACGGCCGAGGCGACCGCCTCCAGCCAGCCCACGGCAGGAAACGGGCTCGAGCGGCTGTACACCACGGACCTGGCCAGCGAGATCGAATTCCTCACCGCACGGGCGCGGTCGCTTGGCTCCGGTCGCGCCAACAACATGCTGGCCGAACTTGACTTGAAGGTGCGGTCCTACTCGGTCCTCTCGCTGGCCTGCAGCGGACAGAACCCGTCGCAGCGCGAACTGGCAGATTTCCTGAGCCTGGACCCCAGCCAGATTGTGGCGCTGGTGGACCAGTTGGAGAAGCGCGGAGCCGTGACGCGGGAAGCCGATCCGCGCGACCGCCGGTCCAAGGTCATCGCCCCCACGGCCGCCGGCCGCCGGCTCTTCAAGCGGGCCGAAGCAATCATCCGCCAGGCCTCCGACCAATCCCTGGCCCAGCTGAACGACCAGGAGCGCGAGACGCTGCGCGACCTGCTCCGCCGCATCGCCTTCTGATCCCGCTCCAGCTACCCCTGCCTGGGCTCCACCCCCTCCCCGCCTCCAAAGAACTCTCACCCCCACCCCCAACGACTGTGCAGATAACGCCCTTTTCAGCGCTGAAAAGGGCGTTACCTGCGTACTCGATCTCAGAGGTGTCACCGGGGCCGGTGCGCTGGTTAAAGATAAGGAGCCAGCCACCTCCGCGAAGGAAGTGGCCGGCTCCGGCGCGTATCGAACCGTGGCTAGCTTGCGCTGCCGGCCTGCGTGGCGGCGGCGGGGCGGTGGCCCTGCTTGGCCCGCTGGATCTGCTCGTACACGTGGTGGCGCAGCTCGGTGAACCGCGGCAGCGCACGGGTGTTGAGCTGGTCGCGCTCGTCCGGCAGGTCGATCTCCAGGTCTTCCTGGATCACGGTCGGCGAGGAGGACAAGATGATCACGCGCTGGCCCAGGTACACCGATTCGTCGATGTCATGGGTGACGAACAGGACGGTGACGCCCAGTTTCTTCCAGACCGTACGGATCAGGTCCTCCAGATCGGCGCGGGTCTGCGCGTCGACGGCGGCGAACGGCTCGTCCATCAGCAGCACCTCGGGCTGGTAGGCCACTGCGCGGGCGATCGCCACGCGCTGCTGCATACCGCCGGAGAGCTGCCACGGGTAGGACTGCGGCACATGGTCCAGGCCCACGGCCTCCAGCGCCTCGTCCACCAGCTTGTCGCGCTCGGCCTTGCCCATGCCGGCGTTCTTCAGCGGCAGCTCCACGTTCTCGCGCACGCGCATCCATGGGAACAGCGAGCGGCCGTATTCCTGGAACACCACCGCCATCTTCTTCGGCGGGCCGGTCACCCGGGCCCCGTCCAGCAGCACCTCGCCCTCGGTCGGGGCCAGCAGGCCGGAGATGCACTTGAGCAAGGTGGTCTTGCCCGAACCGGACGGGCCCACCAAGCAGGCCAGCTCCCCCGCTTTCAGGTCGAAGGTCAGGTTGCGCACCGCCTCGATGTCGCCGCCGTCGGTGTGATAGACCTTCTTGACACCGCGGACCGAGAGCATCGCCTGGCCCTCGGGCAGGGTCCTGCCGGTCGAAACGGGAGTGGTTTCAGGCTGCATTTTCTACCTCTCGCAGGCCGTGGTACCAGCGCAGGATCCTGCGCTCGGTGAATTGGAAAATGAACGACATGGCAACACCGATCAGGCCCAGCACTACGATGCCCGACCACATCTCCGGAATCGCAAAGGAACGCTGGAACTGCACGATGGTAAAGCCCAGCCCCGAGGACGAGGCGAACATTTCGGAAATAACCATCAGGATCAAACCGATCGACAGGCACTGGCGGACACCGGCCATGATCTGCGGTCCGGCCGAAGGCAGCACCAGGTAACGCACCCGGGCCCAACCGCCGATCCCGTAGGTGTGAGCCGAATCGGAGAGCACCGAGTCAATCGCCCGCACACCCTCGATCGTGTTCAGCAGCACCGGCCAGATGCAGCCGGAGATGATGACCACAACCTTCATCGAGTCGGTGATGCCCATCAGCAGCATCAGGACCGGAATCAGCACCGGCGGCGGGATCGCGCGGAAGAACTCCAGCACCGGCTCGGTGAAGTCACGCAGCCACTTGACCGAACCGATCAGCAGGCCGGCGGCAATACCGATCACGATCGCGGCCACCACACCGATCAGCAGACGGCCGATCGAGGGCAACACGTCGGAGACAATCCGCTCACCGAACCAGGTCTCGGCAAACGCCTCCGCCAGCGTCGCCGGGGTCGGCACAAAGAAGTTGGTCGTGCCCAGCGTGGAGGCCCACCAGATCAGGACCAGGATGACCGGCAGCGCCAGCCCGTAGGCAAAGCCTTTCAGGATTTTCACACGATCACCTCGGAACGGATGGAGGAATGCCAGGACAACGTCTTGCGCTCAATGAAGCGCATCAGCAGGTTGATCAGCACACCGATCAAACCGGTAGCCAATACCAGCGCATACATCCCGGAAATCGCTCCGCCGGACTGCGCCAGCGCGATCTCCCTGCCCAGGCCCGGAGAACCGATCACCAGTTCGGCCGTAATCGCCAGGATCAGCGCGACGGCAGCCGCCAACCGCACCCCGGTCATCAGGTACGGCAACGCCGTGGGGAACACCACGTAACGGACCCGGGCGAACCGGCCCAGACCGTAGGACTTCGCGGTCTGCATCGCCACGTTGTCCACATCGGCCACCCCGTAGAGCACCTGGATAAAGACCTGCCAGAACGATGCGTACACAATCAGCATCAGCGAGGACTCGATCTTCACGCCGAACAGCAGCACGGCCAACGGAATCAGCGCCACCGACGGAATCGGGCGCAGGAACTCCACCGTGGAGTTAGTCACCTTCCGCAGGAAGTTGGACGAACCGATGATGAAACCAAGCACCACCGCCAGCACCACGGCCATCAACAAGCCCAGGAACCAAGCCAGCATGGTCTCGCCCACCGCCAGCCAAAAAGCGGTCAAGCCGAAATCGTTGAACAGCATCGCGATAACCTCGGATGCCGGCGGCAAAAACCGCGCTTCAACAATCCCCACCCGCGGCACCAGCTCCCACACCAGCAAAAACGCCAAAATCCCGGCCAGCCCCAGCAACTGCTTAGTCGGCCTCTTCTTCGCCGGACGCCTGCGCGGCCGGCTGGCCGCGGCCCCCTGGCCGTCTGTTGTCACCGCCGGAGCGCTCATGGCAGCAGCTCATCCTGGTGCGGCGCTTTATTCAGCGCACATTTCATTTCCACTCCTTCTGCCCCGAGGAGAACGGGGATACAGACCGCGCTTGTTCGCTGACCGAACACGCGTTCACTATTTCAAGTGTGGTCGATGCCACTCAGTGACGTCAAACACTCTAGGGCATCGTTACGCAGCCGAAACCCCAAGACAGTGTTTGACGGTGTTTAACCCTCGTAGATTGAAATAGTCAACGATTTGTGGTTAGAGATTCAGCGCTTCCGACCGAAGAGGAAGTAGGCCACTGGGCCGATGAAATTAATGAAGGATGCCGCGAACCACGCCGGCTTCGGCCCGTTGATCAGGGCCGCCGGCCGCTTCTTCAGGTCCCTCAGCGCGGCGGTCTGCAAGGCAATCTGCACAGCGGCCGTCACGGCAACGCGCAGTTTCTGCCCCCCGCTCAGATCCTTGAAGGACTTTTTCTTCGTGGCCCTCTTCAGTGCGTTCTTCATGGCGGTCTCCCGGTCGATGCAGGCAGCAGGTGCCACAAGTCTAGGCGCGCAACCGCGGAGGGAGTAGGGGTTCAGTGGTCCCGTTCGTACCGCCACGGGAGCGAACCGGTGGAGAGCCGATGCCTGGCCCCGGCGGAAGCAGCCGGCCCGGGACCGGGGTAGGCCTCGTCGCCCGCCCAGACGATGGACCGGCCGGTGACCGGATCATCGATCACGTAGCTCTCAAAGTCGAAGGGCCGCGCGCCGCGAGCTGCATCCAAAGCATCGGCTACGGTGGCGAAGCCGCTCAGCTCGTGCAGCGTGACCCAGGTCGGCGGCACCAGTTGCATGCGACCGGACTGGTGCAGGCGGAGCGCTTCCTTTGGCGACAGCCACGCGTAGCCGGCCAGCTCGCCGTCGTTCAGCTGAACCTCTCCGGCCGGCGCGGCTGCCACGAAAAACCAGGTTTGGAAGCGGCGGACCAGGCTGTGCCGGGGCACCCAGTTGGACAGATGGACCAGCTCCCGCCCGGCGATCCGCAGCCCGGTTTCTTCAAACGTCTCGCGGACGCCGGCAGTCCTCGCCGCCGCCAGCTGCTTGGCAAGGTCCTTGACGACGGCGGTGCCCGCCGCTGCGGGCACGCCGGCTTCCGCTTCGGCCTCCAGATAGTCGTCCGGGTCCACCTTGCCGCCGGGGAATACCCAGGCCCCGGCGAAGGTTCCCTTGCCAGGCCGTTCCAGCATCAGGACCTCGAGTCCGTCTGCAGTGTCGCGCAACAAAACGACTGTTGCCGCCAGCTCCGCTTGGTTCGCCTGACTGTCCACCGCGTTGTCCACGTCCCCTAGCTTAGGTCCGTGGCGGAAATCGTTGGTTCCAGTCGACCGCTTCACCCCACGAGAGGACTTCCAGATGAAGATTGCCGTCTACGGCGCCACCGGCATGGTCGGCAGCCAGATCACCGCAGAGGCACTGCGCCGCGACCATCAAGTCACCGCGATTTCGCGCAGCGGCACCGCGATGGACGGCGCCACGGCCCGGGCGGCCGAGCTATCCGATGTGAAGACCTACAAGCAGATTGCCGGCGAGCACGACGTCGTCGTCCTTTCCATTCCGCCGTCGCGCACGGGAGAACCGCACGCGCCGTTCGTGGACGCGCACGAGGCGATCTCCGAGACCCTCATCCCGGCGCGGCTGTTCGTGGTAGGCGGCGCCGGTGCCACCGAGGTAGACGGTGTGCAGCTGAAGGATCTGCCCGGCTTCCCGGAGGACTACAAGCCCGAAGCCACCACCATGGCCGAAGTTTTGGAACTGTACCGCTCCGCGTCCGGTCTGGAGTGGACCATGCTGGCTCCCGCGCCGCAGATCGCGCCCGGCGAGCGCACCGGCACCTACAAGCTGGGTGCCGACTCACCCGTCGGCGAGAGCGTCTCCACCCAGGATTTTGCCGTGGCCGTGCTGGACGAACTGGAGAACCCGCAGCATGAAAACCGGCGTTTCACGGTAGCCAACTAGGACCGCCCCGTGGCCAGGGTGCGGGCACTGCGCAGTGCCCGCACCCTGGCCAAGCCTATTTGCGGGACAACAGGCGTGTGACCCGGGGCTTTACCTCGGCGGCCAGCAACGTGATGGATTCGAGCAGGTGTTCGTGCGGCAGCCCGCCGATGTCGGTCTGGAGGAAGTGCCGCATGTGCCCCAGATAGCCGTGCAGATGGACGATGCGCTCGGCCACTTCATCCGGGTCACCCACGTAGTAAGCGCCGGGGGCATCCGCCTGGGCCAGGAAGGCCCGCTTGTCCGGCGCGGGCCAGCCGCGCAGCCGCCCCATTTCTACGTTGAGGTTGCGCCAGCCGGGGTAGAACCGCTCGAGCGCTTCCTGCTTGGTTGGCGCCACCAGCCCCAGGGCGGCCACCGACACCTGGATCTCCGGACCCGCATGGCCTGCCTGGGCAGCGCTGCGCCGGTACAGCTCGGCCAGCGGCGCGAACCGGTGCGGAGCACCGCCGATGATCCCGAAGGAGACGGGCAGTCCCAGCTGTCCGGCCCGGGCCGATGAACCGGCGTTCCCTCCGGTGGCCAGCCAGATGGGCAGCCGTCCGGAGGCAGGGCGCGGCACCACGGCCAGGTCCGCGATGGCCGGCCGCCGGGAGCCACTCCAAGTCACTTCGGGCGCGGCGCTGTTGTTGATGGTCATCAGCAGGTCCAGCTTCTGCGCATACAGTTCGTCGTAGTCGCCCAGGTCATAGCCGAAGAGCGGGAAGGTTTCGACCGAGGAACCGCGGCCCGCGGTGATCTCGATCCGGCCCCCGCCGGAGATCGCGTCGGCCGTGGCGAACTGTTGGAAGACGCGGACGGGGTCGTCGGTGGAAATGATGCTGGCGGCGCTGCCGAGCTTGATCTGCTTCGTCGCGGCGGCTGCTGCTGCGACGATCGCGCCGGGTGAGGACGCGGGCATGCTGGTGGTGTGGTGTTCGCCGATCCCGAAATAATCCAGACCGGCCACGTCAGCGTGGACGATCGCCTCGAAGAGGTTGCGGACCGCCTCGGACGTCTCGCGCTGCGAGCCGTCCGGATTCAGCTGCGTGTCGCCGAAGCTGTAGGCACCGATTTCCATGGTGGTTCCTGTTCTGCCCGATGACGTCGTCAGGGAAGGGCTGGTTCGTTGGCCTCGGCCAAGAGGCCGCGGAGCTGTTCGGCGGTGTGGGCCGCGTTGAAGATGGCGGTCCCGGGCTGGAAGAGGCGGCCGGCCGACAGCGGGCCGGCATCTATCGGGTCATAGCCGAGCCGGTCGATGAATCCGGCGACCTTGGCCTTGGCGTCGTCGTCATCCGAGGCAAGCGCCAGGGCCCGGCGATCGGCGGAGCCGGCTTCGCGGCCGTCCACTTCAAGCTCCCGATAGCCAATGTGGTTCAGCGATTTCACCAGCCGCGCGCCGGCGAGGAACTCCTGAATGACCTCGCTGCTGCCGCGCGCGTCGTCGTCGAAGTCGGCAATCACACCATCGGTCTGCGCCCAGTAGTTCATCGCGTCGACGACGGTCCTTCCGGCCAACAGGTCCGGACGCAGCGTGCGGTACTTGTGCAGAGGAACGGCCACGACGACGAGGTCCCCGGCCGCGGCTTCGGCCGCATCGACCGCTTCTGCGCCCGGCGTGATGATCTCGGCCAGCAAGGCGATCTCGTCCGCCGACTTGGCCGTGGCGATCCTCACCCGGTATCCGGCTTTGAGCGCCTGCCGGGCCACAGCTGTGCCCACCCGTCCCGCTCCCAGAATGCCAATCACGCCAAGCTCCATGCCAACTCCAGTTGAGAAAAAATATGTTGCTGGACAGACTATATTGTCAACAGATTATCTGCGCAACTTCGTGTAACCGGATATGATGGGTGGCATGACAGGAGCACCCGCAGCGGCCGCCGCCCGGACGCATGGCCAGATCCCCGGCGATCTCGGCTGGAACCTGGGCATGGTGTTGCGCGGCTACCAGTCCAGGTTCGAGGAGGCCGTCGCCGACATGCCCGAGGGGATCCGCGGCTATCAGGTCCTCTCCGCCGTCGTCCACCGGGATCCGCCGAACCAGCAGGCGCTGGGCTCGCATCTGGCCATCGACCGCACGGTGCTCACGTACCTCTTGGACAAACTCGTTGCTGCCCGACTGGTGGAACGCGTTCCCGCGGCCAACGACCGGCGCGCGCGGAAGATCATCCCGACCACGCAAGGGCGCAGGGCGCTCTCGACGTACGAGGTCCGCGTGGCCGCTGCCGAGCAGAGCCTGCTTTCCGGCCTGGCGCAGGAGGAGGTCGCCTTGTTGTCCGGACTCATCCAGCGGCTCGCCATGGAGGTCCATCGAGCCCAGCCGAACTCCAACCCGTGCGAGGCGATGGACCACCTGCCCTAGACTCGTCCGCATGTGGATCGGTTGGATTGAGTTCGACCTGCTCCTGGGCGATGTCCATTCGCTGAAGGAAAAACGATCCGTGCTGCGGCCGATCATCGCCGAGGTGCATAAACGGTTCGATGTTTCCGTGGCCGAGGTCGGCCAGCAAAGCCTCTACCGGCGGGCGGAACTGGGCATCGGCCTGGTCGGCGCCGATCGGGCCCATGTGGTGCAGGTGCTGGACACGGCCGAAAACTACATCGCCTACCGGCCGGGTGTCGACCTGCTGAGCACCAGGCGGAAGGTTCTCTCCAGCGAAGACTGATGTCCGACAGCGGGGCTCCAAGGGGCCGCGGGGCGCATTGTCCGAGGCCGATGTTGGTAGCGTGGGTCACGCCAATGATCCATGCCACGTCCGGGAGGACCCCGTTGACCACCCCCGCCGCCAACGCGCAGTTTGCCACGGTCGAAGACCTTGTCCGCCACCGTTACGCGTCCGACAAAGCATCGCAGCACCTTGGCATTGAGGTGCTCGAAGCCGAAGAAGGCCGAGTGGTCATGGCAATGGCCGTCCAGGACTACATGCTGAACGGCCACCACATTCTGCACGGCGGATACTTGTTCACCTTGGGCGACACGTGCTTCGCGTTTGTGTGCGAGTCGCTGGGCCGCCCGTCCGTCTCCCGGCAGGCCGAAATCACCTATATCGCCCCCGGGGCGGCGGATTCACGGCTGGTCGCCACCGGCATCGAGCGCACCCGCTTCGGCCGCAACAACATTGTGGATATTTCCATCCACGACCAGGACGGGCAGCATCTGGCCGAACTGCGCGTGTTCGGCGTGCTGGTCCCGAAGAAGTAGTTCCGCACCCCCTGCACGAAGGAGCATCCCATGGTCACTGTGCCCACGATCGACCTCAACAACGGCGTCGCCATCCCGCAGCTTGGCTTCGGCGTTTTCCAGGTGCCGCCGGCCGAAACGCAGCAGGCTGTCGAAGCTGCACTTGAAGCGGGCTACCGCCACATCGACACGGCCGCCGCCTACCGGAACGAGTCCGGCGTTGGCGCGGCCATTAAGTCCAGCGGAATCGCGCGTGAGGATCTGTTCATCACCACCAAGCTCCGCAACGGCGAACAGGCCGACGCCCGCCGGGCTTTTGACAACAGCCTGCGCGAACTCGGCTTGGACTTCGTGGACCTGTATTTGATCCACTGGCCGGTGCCGTCGCAGAACCTGTATGTGCAGGCGTGGCGAGCGCTCGAAGAGATCTATACCGAAGGCCTCAGCCGCGCGATCGGCGTCTCGAACTTCCTGGCCGAGCATCTGGAGAACCTGCTGGCCGCCGGGGGCACGGTGCCGGCGGTCAACCAGATCGAGATCCACCCGACCTTCCAGCAGCGCGACGTGGCGGAGAGCAGCCGCCGGCACGGCATCGCCGTCGAGGCCTACAGCCCTCTGGGCCAGGGCGCTGATTTGGAGAGCCGGACGGTCACCTCCATCGCGGCAAAGTATCTGGCCACCCCGGCCCAGGTGGTGCTCGCCTGGCATCTGGCGAACGGCAACATTGTGATCCCCAAGTCCGCCAATCCAGACCGGATGGCGAAAAACCTGGCCGCAGCCCGGCTCACGCTCGATGCGGAGGACCTAGCCGCCATCACTGCGCTCGACGCCGGCGGCCGCGTGGGCGCCGATCCGGCCACGGCCGACTTCACCCAGCTCTAGAAACGACGGTTGCCGGTGTCCGCGTTGGACACCGGCAACCGTCGGGAACCTGCTGAGCGCTAGAGACTGAGGGCTAGAGCCGGCGGTACTCGGCCACCATCGGGCAGTCGAACGGATCCCGGGCGGAGAGTCCCACCTTGTTCAGGTACTGCACCACAATTCCGTAGGACTTGGGCAGCGACGTTTCCGTGTACGGGATCTTGTGGGTGGCGCAGTATTCGCGCACGATCTCGGCGGCCTTGGCCAGATTGGGCCGCGGCATGCTGGGGAAGAGGTGGTGCTCCACCTGGTAGTTCAGCCCGCCCATCAAGGCGTTGATGGAGCCGCTTCCAAACCGGGTACGGCCGATGATGTTACGGCTGGTCAGGACCTGCCGGCTGAGGAAGTCCACCTTGGAATCCTTGGGGATCAACGGCATGCCCTTGTGGTTCGGCGCAAAGGACGCACCCATGTAGACGCCGAAGACGGCCAACTGGACCCCGATGAAAGCGAACGCCATACCGGTGGGCAGGAAGATGAAAATCGCTGCGATGTACAGCGACAACCGGGCGAAGAGGATAGCTAGTTCTCGCTTGCGGCCCTTGACCTGACCGCGGGCAAACAACGATTTGATCGACGTGGCGTGCAGGTTGAGGCCCTCGAGCATCAGCAGCGGGAAGAAAAGGTAGCCCTGGCGGCGGGTGAACCAGGCCATCAGGCCCTTGCGCTCGGCCGCCTGCTCCGGCAGGAAGGAAATGGTGTCCTGTTCGATGTCAGGATCTTTGCCAATAGTGTTCGGGTTGCCATGATGGCGGCTGTGCTTGTTCATCCACCACTGGAAGCTGATTCCCACAACAGCGTTGGCCAGGAACCTTCCGGCACGGTCGTTAGCGGGACCGGACTCGAAGACCTGCCTGTGGGCCGCCTCGTGGGCTAGGAACGCCAACTGCGTGAACAGGATTCCGAGCGCTGCGGCAATCAGTAGCTGGAACCAACTGTCGCCCAGCAGCACGAACCCTGTCACCGCGCCGCCGAGTCCCAGCGCCAGCGCAACGAACAGGCTGATGTAGAAGCCGCTGCGCTTCCTGAGCAGGCCGGCATCCCGGACCGTGTTCAGCAGCTGGGAGTAGCCGGTGGCAGCCGACGAACCGCGCTTGCTGCGGGTGGAGGTTGCTGGTGGAGATACAGATATGCTCATGCGGCCTTCAGTGGATCGAGTCCGACTTCCCAGCCGCTTCAGTAGGGCGGATACCCCGTAGATGAAGATCACTCTACTCGGACATGCTGAACGCACGCTGAACGCCGCACGGCCGTGGTACTGCCATTCGGCATCCCGGCCGCTATCCTGTACAGTGAATCTTGTAGTTGTTGTGTTGCGCATTTGATTTTGAGCAACAGGTCCTTCACCGAAGGACTTGTGCTTCTCTGAACGGCGGACGAAAAACACCGCTGCAAGCGATTCGTGAAGTCCGCGGATTGTGAATTACTCGGAGGAGTACAAAAAATGGCAACTGGAACCGTCAAGTGGTTTAACTCTGAAAAGGGCTTCGGCTTCATCGCTCCGGACGACGGCTCGGCCGACGTTTTCGCTCACTACTCGGCCATCGAGAACAGTGGCGGATACCGCGAACTGCGTGAAGACCAGAAGGTTGAATTCGAAACCGTGCAGGGCCCCAAGGGCCTGCAGGCTGCTAACATCCGCGGCCTCTAAGACGGCAGCGGTAACGCCGCACTAGTCTTTCCAATGGAGCCGGTTCCCGCACGGGAACCGGCTCCATTGTTGTGCCGTCGCTTTCCTGTTTGCCGGCGACTTTCCCTCCCACTGGCAGGAATCGGGTATCCGGGGGCAAACTTAAGGCATGCCCTTGACCCCAGCGACCGCCAGTTCCGGATCCTTCCTGGCCGACATGGTCCTGCAGATCCTCTTGTTTACCGGCATCACCATGCTGTGCGTCGGCACTGCTGCGGCCGTGGGCCTGTGGCTGGTGATTCGCAGGATCCGGCGCTCCCGCAGGCTCCGGAACGGGCTGCGCAGGGGAACCCTGACTGTGCACAGCTATACCAAGGACGACGCCGGCCGCCGCCTTGCGCGGCATCGGCTCGGCCTGCAGCGCTCGGCCGAAGCGACGGAACGTGCGTTGGCCGCTGCCTTCGCGGAAGGCCGCCCCGTCGGCGAACTGCCGCTGGTGGCGGGCAGGCTGCAGGCCGCGTCCCGGTCCTTGGATGAACAGTTGAAGCTGGCCGAGGGAGAGCCGGAGCCAGGGGTGAAGCGCTCGCTGGCCGCCAGCTTGACCGGCCGTACGGAACAGCTGAACAAGCTCTCCGGCGAGCTGCGCCAGCATTTGATGGAGGCCGGCTATTCAGCCGACGCCGAACAGTTGGAACTGGCCAACAGGCACTTGTCCCGCGAGGTCGAAGCGTTGAATGCGTGGTCTTCGTCGTACAGAGGCACCTCTGACGGCCACGGCACCGTTGTCCCGCCACGAGGTTGGCTGTACGTCCAGCCGCGCCGCCAGTCCGCTCCGGCGAAGCGCCGGCCCAACCCCTCCAGGAGCTAATGTGTCCATCAAACGCCGCATCGGACGCATTATCCGTGCCAACCGTACGGCCAAAGAGGCGCCGGTGGATCCACTGGCCACCATCGCGGCCAGCCAGCAACAACAGTATGAAGCCGTGGACCAAGCCCGACGCAGCGTTGCCGACATCGCCGCTGACTGCCGCCGGATCGAGTTGCTGCTGGACGAGGCCAAGGCAGAGCAGGCCTACTGCGACCGCTACGCCGAAGAGTGCGTAGCCAGGGGCGACGACGACGGTGCCCGCGAGGCCCTGCACCGCAGCATCACCGCGTCCAAACGGGTGCAAGCGCTCTCCCGGCAGTATGAGCGCATGGCCGATCAGTGGCGCCAACTGAACGGCGAGCTGGGCCGGCTGTCTCTTCGGATCGACGAAAGTCGGATGCAATTCCAGGCCCTTCAAGCCCGCCACAGCGTGGCCCAAGCCACGCTCGGCATGCAACAGGCCGCGTCGGCGGCAGCCGGCAGCGCAACCGGCATCCAGTCCGCTGCCCGGGATGCCGAGCGGGAGACCCGCCGAATCGAGGCCGAGGCAGCTGCCCGTAATGAAATTGCCTGGTCGGATCCGGACTCGCCCCAGGTACAGGCCGCCTTCGAATGGCTCGAGGCCAGCGCGGAAGTCGAGGGCCAGCTGGGAGAACTCAAGACCAAGGGCAACCAGCCGCCCCGCCCGTGAAACTCTAGGTGCCGAAGAGCTCCGGGCTGTCCTGTTCTTGGCTGGTCGGCCAGCGGATACCCTATGACTCATGCCCGCAGAATCTGCCAACAGCAACCGGATGCTTGACCGCATCACGGCGATCCTCGACGCCGTCGACGGGGGCGCCGCTTCCGCCACCGAGTTGGCGCACCGCACTTCCCTCTCTGTTTCAACGGCGCACCGCCTCGCCCAGGCCATGGCCAACTATGACTATCTGGCCCGCACCCCGTCCGGTGACTTCCGGCTCGGCCCCCGGTTCATCCGCTCGCCGCTTCTGGCCATTGCCGAACCGGCACTTGCCGAGCTGCGCGACGAGACGGGCGAGACGGCGCAGCTCTGGGTCCGCCGCGGATCGCAGCGAGTCTGCCAAGTGAGCGCCGACAGCCGCAGCGAGCTGCGGGTCACCCTGGCACGGGGCAGCAGCCTCCCCCTCCCCGCCGGTTCAAGCGGCCGAATCCTGGCCGGCCTGCCGGAAGCGCTCCAGGCCATTGACGAAAACGGCTGGGATGAAACGGACAGCGAACGCACTCCGGGGCTGGCGTCGGTCAGCGCTCCCGTCCGGGCCGAGGGCGCCATCGTAGCCACGGTCTGCCTTGCCGTTCCAGTGTCACGAATCCGAACCACTGTTGGCCAAGATTACGGCCCCCAGGTGAGTGAAGCCGCGCGCCGCATTACCGAAGCCCTCGCGATTTAACCACGAGATACATTCCGCGTTGGGCGTACTTCCTATATGTTGATAATGTGATTCCCGTCTCGTGGGATTTCGCAAGCGCTTCCCCCCACGATTTCATCTTGGCTGCGTTGGGAAGAACGACTTCCTGCGCCTTCTCGTAGAGGAATGACCTTGAAAACCACTGTTTCCGGCTTGGTGGCCCAGTCCGTGGCCAAGCATGTTTCACATGCTTTCGCACTCATGGGCAATGGCAACGCCTGGTTCCTTGACGCGCTAGCCAAGACTCAGGTGGAAGTCACGGCGGTCCGGCATGAGGCGGGGACGGTGGCAGCCGCCGATGCGTACCACCGGGTGTCGGGCAAACTCGCAGTGGCCACAACCACCTACGGCCCAGGGTTCACCAATGCCATCACCCCGTTGGCCGAGGCGGCCCAGGCCCGCACCCCCCTGGTTCTGGTCACCGGGGATGCACCGACGCCGGGCCCGCGAGCCTGGGATGTGGACCAGGCCGCGATTGCGGCCGCCGTTGGAGTTCCTACCTTCACCGTGGATGCCTCCTCTGCAGGGAAGGTAACCGTTGAGGCCATCCACCATGCGCTGGCCCACCGGACGCCTGTTGTCCTGGCCATTCCCTACGATCTGGCACCTCAGGCGGTCGAGTCGGAGGCCATCCCCGATCTCCCGGCCCTGCCGGCGCCGCTGGCACCGGAGCCAGAGGCCGTGGCGCGTGCTGCCGCCGTGTTGACCTCCGCCCGGCGCCCCCTGGTTCTTGCCGGCCGCGGTGCCAAAGCGGCGGCGGCCGAGTTGCACGGTCTGGTCGGCAAGCTGCGCGCGCTGACTGCCTCCACGGCTCCCGCCCGCGGCTTGTTCGCCGGACAGCCGTGGGACTTGGGCGGAGCCGGAGGCTTCGCGTCGGAAGCATCCGGCTCCCTCATCAAGCAGGCCGACGCCGTCTTGGTGGTGGGGGCAGGACTGAACCAGTTCACGACTGCTTTCGGGCATGCGTTCGCTCCGGATGCAGCGATCATTCAGGTGGACATCGCCGAAGCTCGCACGAACCCGCTCGTGACGGATTTTGTCCGCGGCGATGCGCTGCTGGCCGTCAAGGCGCTGGCCGAGGCGCTCGGAGAGCCGGTTTCGTCCCGTGAGCCTTGGCAGGGAACCGTGTCCGAAGCGAAGAACAGCCGGCACCACTTCGACCGGGAGCCAGGCGAGGTGGCTGCGCCGGACGGCCGGTTGGACCCGCGTAGTGCGATGCGGCAGCTGAACGATATCCTGCCGACAAACCGGGTTGTCGCCTCCGACGGCGGCCACTTCATCGGATGGGCCAACACCTATTTTGACCTGCCTGCCGCCGACAGCATCACGCTGGTCGGCACCGCTTACCAGTCCATCGGTCTTGGCCTGCCGTCCGCCGTCGGCGCCGCCGTCGCCCGGCCGGACGCTACGGTTGTCGCCGTGACCGGGGACGGCGGAGGCCTCATGGCTTTGCCGGACCTGGATTCGCTCATCCGAACAGCCCGCAGCGCCGTCGTGCTGGTCTTCAACGACGCCGCCTACGGCGCCGAGGTACACCAGTACGGGTCGCAGGGCCTGGACCAGGAGATCATGCGAATCAACCAAGTGGATTTTGCTTTGGCCGGCGCATCCTTCGGCGCCCAGTCCGCCGTCATCCAGACACTTGACGACCTGGCTGCTGTACAGGCATGGGTCGACGGCGGCGCCAGCGGCACCTTCGTCGCCGACCTCCGGGTCTCCGGGGGCGTTGTGGCCCCGTACATCCTGGAGATCATCGAAGCGACCTTGAAGAAGCAGTAGCCGGGGCGCCGCTCCGGCGGGCCTCGAGGCGGCGCCCCCGGCCACAACGGAACCGCTGACTCCTCTAGGATGGTCACGGCCACCGGGGCCAAGGCAGCGCGGCAACGGAAAGATGGATGATGGCTGAGATGCGGGAGACCTTACTGCAACGCGAAGCCCTTGAGCCCAGTGCTGCGGAGAGCGCCTGATGGCTGCCGACAAGCCGGTGGTCGCCGTCCTGTACAAGGACAATCTCCCGCCGGGCATGGCGGACGTGGAGGCTGTCGCCGAGGTACGGTATGCCACCGCGGACCAACTGGCCGAGGCGCTCCAGGGGGCGCACGTACTGTTGCTCTGGGACTTCTTTTCCTCCGCGCTGGAGGATGCCTGGCATGCCGCCAGCTCGCTGGAGTGGCTCCATGTGGCCGCCGCCGGCGTCGACAAGCTCCTGTTTGAAGACCTGCGGGAATCCGGCGTGGTGGTGACCAATGCCCGCGGCATCTTCGACCGGCCGATGGCAGAATTCGTACTCACCGGGATGCTGGCCTTCGCCAAGAACCTGCCCGGCCTGCTGTCCCTGCAGCGGGAGCGGACCTGGCAGCATAGGGAGACCGAGCGGCTGGAATCCAGCCGTGCGCTGATCGTTGGCACCGGAGCCATCGGCCGTGAAATCGCCCGCGTCCTCAAAGCCGTGGGCCTGCTCGTCGCCGGGGCCGGGCGCACGGCACGCAGCGGTGATGCGGATTTCGGCGACGTCTACGCATCATCGGAGCTGGCCGCCGTCGTCGATGGTTTTGACTGGGTGGTGGTGGCGGCCCCGCTGACCGAGCAGACCCGGCATCTGGTCGACGCGCCCGTGCTGAAGGCCATGAAACCCACCGCCCGGCTGATCAACGTGGGCCGCGGCGCCAGCGTGGATACCGAGGCGTTGGTGGAGTCGCTTCAGGCTGGCGCCATCGCCGGCGCGGCCCTGGACGTGTTTGAAGTCGAGCCGCTGCCGGCCGACCACCCGTTGTGGACGATGGACAACGTGATCATCTCCCCGCACCTGAGCGGCGACGCCCGGGGCTGGCTGCCGCAGCTCGCCGGCCAGTTCGCGGACAACTTCGGCCGCTACGTCCGGCAGCAGCCGCTGGAGAACGTGATCGACAAAAAGCTGGGCTTCGCCGCACCGTCCTAACCCTGGTTACAGCGACGACGACCGAGATGGCTGCCGCCTGCCAGAGCATCTGGATGGACGGCACCCGCGGCGAAGTACTCGGGTTCAGCCGGCATTCGGAGGAGCAGTAACCCGCCGCTCTGAGGATTCTGGTCCGGAGGTTCCCGACACCGCGCCGCCCATCGTGCCAAGCAGTTCCGCGGCGACCGCGACGGCGATGGCGGCCGGGGCCTTGCCGCCGATGCCGGGCAGGCCAATCGGGCAGCGGATGGAGTCGACGTCCTCATGCCCTTCCACGCGCAGCCGCTGGCGGAACCGAGCCCACTTAGCCGTCGAGCCGATCAGGCCAACGTCCAATCCGCCGCGGCGCAGCGCGGCGTCGCACAGCAGGAAATCCTCGGCGTGGTCATGAGTCATGATGTAGACATGCGAACCGGCCGGCAACGCCTGCAGCACTGTCTCCGGTGCCGGCGTGTGGTGGACCGTGACGGTGGCGCTGCCGGCGGTCACGTCGGCCAGCCGGAGCAGATCGAGCTGCCCGGTCCGGCTGTCGATCAGGTACAGGCGCAGGCGCAGCCGGGAGAGAATCCGGGCCAACTCGAACCCCACGTGCCCGACGCCGAAGATCGCCACTACAGGATCATTGCGCAGCGGCTCCAGGAGGACCTGAACCTCGCCGCCGCAGCACTGGCGTCCGTGCTGGTTTGCCGCGTGCTCGTTGAGGGCAAATGTCAGGGTTTCGGGCGCGCCGGACGCCTCGTCAATCATGCGGCGGGCACGATCGATCACCTCGGCCTCAAGGTTGCCGCCGCCGATGCTGTCCCACAGGCCGTCGGCGGCGATGACCATCTTGGCGCCGGCCTCCCGCGGTGCATGGCCCCGCACGGAGACCACGGTGGCGAGCACGCCGGGGCGTCCGTCGTCGCGCAGATTCTGCACTGCAGAGAGCCAGTCCATCATCAGCCCGCTCCCGATGCGGCCGGCGTCGTCGCGGGTACTGCGCGCCCTCCGGCGGCAGCCCGGGCGTCCTGGACAGCCCAAAACACGGCTTCCGGCGTCGCCGGGCTGGGCAGTTCGAGCGGACGGCC
The DNA here is from genome assembly GCF_022637435.1 of Arthrobacter sulfonylureivorans. Lineage (NCBI taxonomy): Bacteria > Bacillati > Actinomycetota > Actinomycetes > Micrococcales > Micrococcaceae > Arthrobacter > Arthrobacter sulfonylureivorans. The sequence continues at coordinate 470,219 of NZ_CP093326.1, read as the reverse complement.
TGCCGGCCCGAAGGCAGCAGCGGCTGCGCGCAGGGCTTCGCGCACGCTGAAGGCAAGCATCAACGGCGGCTCCCCCACCGCCTTGGACCCGTACACCACACCGCTTTCGGTGGCCCGCTCGTACAGGTGGACGTTGAACTCCTCGGGCATCTCGGAGAAGCTGGGGATCTTGTACGTGCTGGCGGCCTGCGTTTCCAGCCGGCCCCGGCCGGGCCCGGCAGACGTGTCCCAGCGCAGTTCCTCCAGGGTCAGCCAGCCGGTGCCCTGGACGAAGCCGCCTTCGATCTGGCCCAGGTCGATCAGCGGGGACAGGCTGTCGCCGACGTCGTGCACTATGTCGGTGCGCAGGAACCGGTAGGCGCCGGTGAAGCCGTCCACCTCCACCTCGGAGACCGCGGCGCCGTAGGAGAAGTACTTGAAGGGCTCCCCCTGCATATTTGCGGCGTCCCAATGGATGCCCTCGGTCCGGTAGAAGCCGGCGGCGAAGAGCGGTGTGCGCTGGAAGTACGCCGTGTGCACCAGCTCGGCAAAGGACAGGCTCTCGGTTGAGCCCAGGCTGGTCACGCGGCCGTCGACGAAGCGCACGTTGTAGGGCTGGGTGTCCAGCTTGCGAGCCGCTACTTCGGCCAGTTGCTCGCGGATCTGCTCGCAGGCGTGCTTCACCGCCCCGCCGTTGAGATCGGCGCCCGAACTCGCTGCCGTGGCCGACGTATTGGGCACCTTGTCCGTCCGCGTCGGGGCCAGCCGCACGAAGTCCAGCGGCACGCCCAGGGCGGTGGCGGCCACCTGGCGCATCTTGGTATGCAGGCCCTGGCCCATCTCCGTGCCGCCGTGGTTGACCAGCACCGAACCGTCCTTGTAGACGTGCACCAGCGCTCCGGCCTGGTTGAAGGCGGTGAAGTTGAAGGAGATGCCGAACTTCACCGGCGTCATTGCCAGCCCGCGTTTGCTGTGCTCGTGGGTGGCGTTGAAGTGCTCCACCGCTGCCCGGCGCCGCTCGACGTCCGCCCGCGATGACAGCTGTGCCCAGATGTCATGCAGCCGTTCGGCGTGCCGGACCGGCTGGCCGTATGGAGTGCTCTGGCCCGGTGCGTACAAATTGCGGCGGCGCAGCTCGGCCGGATCGATGCCCAGTGCCGGAGCGCAGCGACCCAGGATGTCCTCGATGACCAGCATGCCCTGCGGGCCGCCGAACCCGCGGAACGCCGTCTGCGAGGTCTTGTTGGTCTTGGCGATCCGGCCGTGGACCTCAACGTCGGGGATGAAATAGGCGTTGTCGATGTGGCAGAGGGCGCGAGCCAGGACGGGCTCGGAGAGATCCAGGCTCCACCCGCCGTCGGACGTGATGGTGGCGCGCAGCGCGAGCAGGCGCCCGTCGTCGTCGAACCCCACTTCCCAGCTGGCGCACATCGGATGCCGCTTGCCGGTCAGGGTCATGTCCTGGGTGCGGTTCAGCCGCAGCCGGACTGGCCGCCCGGTGAGCACCGCGCCGAGCGCGGCGACGGCAGCCAGCCCGTGCGGCTGCATTTCCTTGCCGCCGAACCCGCCGCCCATCCGCAGGCACTGGACGGTGACCTCGCTGTTGGACAGGCCCAGCACGTGGGCGACGATCTCCTGGGTCTCCGAGGGGTGCTGGGTGGAAGACTGCACGAAGACCTGCCCGGACTCGTCAACGTGGGCCAGCGAGGCGTGGGTCTCCAGATAGAAGTGCTCTTGGCCGCCGAACTCGAACGTTCCGCTGAACCGGCGCGGCGCGCGCTGCAGCCCGGACTCGGCGTCGCCGCGGGCAACCACCGGCTGGTGTCCCTGGTAGCTGGCGGCGTCGATGGCCTCGGTGAGGGTCAGCAGCGACGGCAGTTCTTCGTAGTCGACCTCCACGGCCGCTGCCCCCAGCCGCGCGGCCTCGGCGGTTTCGCCCAGCACCCAGCAGACGGCGTGGCCGTGGTACATCACTTCGCGGGGAAAGAGCGGTTCGTCGTCCTTGGCGCCGGCGTCGTTGACTCCGGGCACGTCAGCGGCCGTCAGGACCCGGACCACACCCGGAATGGCCGACGCCGGCTCGGTGTGCAACGCCGTCACGTAGGCGTGGGCGTGGGGTGCCTGCACGGGCCACGCATGCAGGCATCCGCGCATGCGGCCGACCAGGTCGTCCGTGTACAGGGCGGTTCCGGTCACATGCAGCGCCGCGCTCTCGTGTGACACCGTCTGTCCCACGGCGGGATTGGCTGGCCGGTCGGCAAGCGCGCTCACCGGATCACCTCCAGCTCCGGGGCGCTCTCGGCGTAGAAGCGCAGCATCGCCTGCTCCAGCATCGCGGTGCGGTAGCGGGCGCTGGCCCGGTGGTCGTCCATCGGTGTGCCTTCGCCTGCCAGGATGCCGGCAGCTTCCGCCGCGCTCTCCGCGGTCAGTTCCGTGCCGGTCAGCGCGTCCTCGGCGGCCCGGGCTCGCAGCGGCGTCGCGGCCACGCCGCCCAGTCCAATCTTCAGATCGGTCAGCACGGCGCCGTCGAACCGGGCCGCGAAGGCGACCGCCACGGAGGAGATGTCGTCGAAGCGCCGCTTGGCCACCTTGTGGAAGGCGGTGCTTGGGGCCAGCGGCAGCGGCAGCCGAACGGCGCGGATAATCTCGTCCGGTTCCCGGACGCTCCGGCGGTAACCGGTGAAGTAGTCGGCGAGCGCCACTGGCCGGTCGCCGCGTCTTGAGGTCAGCACCAGGGTGGCGTCGAGGGCCAGCAGGACCGGCGCGGCGTCGCCGATGGGAGATCCGGTCCCGAGGTTTCCCCCGAGCGTGGCGCTGTTCCGGATCAGCCGGGAAGCGAACTGCGGGAAGAGTTTGTTCAGCAGCGGCACCCGCCCGCCCAGTCCCTGCTCCACCTCGGTGAGCGTGAGGGCAGCCCCGATATCCACGTGGTCGGTTCCCACGTCCAGGCGCCGCAGTTCCTCCATCCGGTCGATGGCCAGGACCAACCGCGGGCGGCTGTGCCGCAGGTTCCGTTCAACCCCGACGTCGGTGGCCCCCGCCACGAGGACGGCGTCGGGCTCCTGCTCCAACCGATCCAGGAGTTCCTGCAGCGTCCCGGGACGGATAAATTCCGCCCGCTCGGAGACGAAACGGGTCAACCGGAGGGCCGGCGCCGGCGCCTCCCGCCGGGCGGCCAACTGATCCCCGTCCGCCGGCGCACCTAGGGCATACGCGGCGTCGCGGATGGGTCGGTAGCCGGTGCAGCGGCACAGGTTTCCGCTCAGCGCATGCAGGTCGAACCCGTTGGGGCCGTGGTCGGGAGCAGGCTCGCCGGCGGCGGCGGGCCGCCGTTCGGGACGGTAGTACTCGGCCGCCATGGCGCAGACAAAGCCAGGCGTGCAGTAGCCGCACTGGGAGCCGCCGCGGTCCGCCACTTCGCGCTGGACCGGGTGGAGCTCCTCGGCAGTGCAGGCGCCCGGGGCGCGTCCGAGCCCTTCGGACGTGACAACTTCCCCGCCGTCGAAAGCCAGCGCCGGCGGCAGGCAGGAATTGACCGCGGTCCAGCGGGTGCGGTCCGGACCATCGGCGCGCGCCACCAAAACGGCGCAGGCGCCGCATTCCCCTTCCGCGCAGCCTTCCTTGGCCCCGGTCAGGCCCTGGCCACGCAGCCAGTCAAGCAAGCTGACCTGCGGCCCGGCGGCCAACACCCGCGGCACGCCGTTGACCTTCACCTGATGCGGCTCCATTGCCTCACGCTCCTCCGCCGTCGGAACATGGGGCTGGATCTCAGCAATCTCCGGTCGGCTCGTCGCAGTAACTGCCTCATGATAAAACGTGAACACCTGCATTGGAATGGCTGCCCGGAAACACTTGCTTCAGAGCACGACGGCGAGGCGCCTGCTTCCGCCGGCTGCCGCCAGGCGTGGGCCGTTGCCGTCGCGCCACAAGCTTCAGCGGATTTGCCTCGTGAAGACCTGGGAACAGCTGTTACCGTCGAAGCCGAAAGACGCGCCCAGATGGGACTATCCAGCGAAGGCAGGATCATGGACGAGAACGCGCACAGGGTCGATCGGGGAAGCCTGCTGATCAGCGCGCCGCCGTCAACGATCTACGGGGCCCTGACCGACCCCGAAAGCCTCGAAAAGTGGTTGCCTCCGGAGGGTATGGCGGGCCGCGTGGAGCAGTTCACGCCGGGGGTCGGCGGAGGTTTCCGCATGGTCCTGACCTACCTGGACGCCTCGGGCAACGGCAAGACCTCCGACACGACGGACGTCACCAACGTCGAATTCGTTGGCCTGGTCCCGGACCAGAACATCGTGCAGCAGGTCAGATTCACGTCCGACGACGCCGGCTTCGCCGGAACGATGATCATGACGTGGGAGCTGCAGCCGCACCCGGAGGGAACACTGGTGAGCGTTGCCGCCACCCATGTTCCGCCAGGAATTTCCCCTGCAGATCATGAAGCCGGACTGGCTTCGTCGCTGGCGAACCTCGCCGCCCATGTGGAGCAAGAAGCCAGCGCCAGCTAGTCCCGCCCTCGGGGCTAGCCGAGGGCCTTGGCGATCTTCTCGGCTGTAGTGTGCAGGTGCTCCACGATGCTGGGCAGGCGGCCGGACTTCATCCGCTGGTCCGGCCCCGTCGCGGTGAGTCCGCCGAGGAGGAATCCATCGGCATCCCGGACGGCGACCGCTACGGCAAACAGGCCTTCCTCGAGTTCGTTGTCCAGGACGGAATACCCGTTCCGCCGGACCTCGTGGATCTCCTGCAGCAGGACACCGCGGTCGGTGATGGTTCGCCGAGTGATCGGGGTCAGCGTTTCGGGCAGCAACTGGATGATCTTCTCGTCGTCCAGATCAGCTAGCAGGATTTTGCCTGTCGCACTCGCATACAGCGGGTACTGGCGATGCACATACAGCTGCGAAACGCTGAGTATCCTCGACGCCGAGGCCTCGGCTATGAGGTCGTACTCCGTGGCGCTTTTGTTCAGTGCGAAGGTGACGGTTTCGTTAATCTCCTGGGCGAACCGCTCAAGGATCGGCTGGACCTTCGCGCCCACGCCAGCCGTCGGGTCGGCGAGCCGGCCGAGCCGCGCCATTTCCCAGCCGAGCGTGTAGTTGTTGTCGGACCGGTCGACGAACCCGACCTGCTCCATGCTCAACAGCAGGCGGAAGGCCGTGGGACGCGTCAGGCCTACGTTCTGCGCCAGTTCGGTGACAGTGATCCCCTGGGGGTGGCGGCCCAGCTCGCGCAGCAACGTCATGGCTTTGACGACGGACTTATTGGTGAGGTCCGGCATCTCAGCGCCCTCTGCGACCGAATCTGTCTCCGGCATGGTCATGCATTCCTCTCGGCCGTGCGGGCCCGTGTTGTGGCGGTCACTACTACCCTATGTCGGGAAGAGGCAGCTCCACGTTCACCTACCGAACGTCGTGTTCGACCGGCGACCTCGGCCTTGGCAGACAACATGAGCCAACACCATTGACACTACCCTCACCCATCGCTAAATTGAACGTCACGTTCACAAATTGAACATAAAGCTCTCCTCTTTCCAACGGTGCAAGGAAGTGTCGCTGCTATGAAAGACCAACCCCTGAGCCTCTTCGCCTTCGATACCAACTCCCCGGCTCATCTGACCGCGGGCTCGTGGCGCCACGAGGCGGACCAGGGTCACCGCTACAAGGACTTGTCGTACTGGAAGGACCTTGCCCGGATGCTCGAAACCGCTGGGTTCGACGGGATCTTCCTCGCCGACACCATCGGTTACCACGACGTCTACGAAGGCCGGCCGGACGCGGCACTGCGCGATGCTGCACAGTTCCCCGTCAACGATCCAATGCTGCTGATCAGCGGGATGGCGGCCGTGACCGAGAGGCTCACCTTCGGCGTCACGTCCTCGCTGACCTACGAGCCGCCGTACCTGATGGCGCGGCGCTTCAGCACACTGGACCATCTGACCGGCGGACGCGTGGGCTGGAATATCGTCACTTCATATTCGGAGTCCGCGGCCCGCAACGTGGGGATGTCGCAGCAGCTTGAGCACGATGAGCGCTACGAACTGGCCGAAGAGTACATGGAGGTCCTGTACAAGCTGTGGGAGCAGTCATGGGAGCCCGGCGCCGTCGTGCGTGACCAAAAGGGCGCCACCTTCGTCGATCCGGCCCGCGTCCACCCGATCGAGCACAGCGGCAAGTACTTCACCGTCCCGGGCATCCATCTGTGCGAACCTTCCCCGCAAAGAACTCCCGTGCTGTTCCAAGCCGGCTCCTCACCGCGTGGGATGGCCTTCGCAGGGCGCCACGCCGAGGCCGTGTTTATCAACGCCGTCTCGGTGGAACAAGCCCGCCGCAGCGTCGAGAAGATCCGGCAGGCCGCCGTCGAAAACGGCCGCGACCCCTACGACATCAAGGTGGTGGTCCTGCTGACGGTCATCGTCGCGCCGACCGATGCAGAGGCCGAGGCCCTGCACCAACAGGCCCGCGCCAACGTCAGCGTCGAGGGTGCCCTGGCCCGATTCGCCGGCTGGACCGGCATCGACCTGTCAGCCGCCGATCTCGACGCGCCGCTGCAGCACGTCAAGACACGCGGCGTGCAGTCGATCGTGGACATGTTCTCCAAGGCCGACCCGGACCGCGAGTGGACACCGCGCGCCGTCGCCGAGTTCCTCGGGATCGGCGGCACCGGAAGCACCATTGTGGGCTCGCCCGGTACTGTCGCCGCCGAAATCAGGCGCTGGCGCGACGAAGCGGACGTGGACGGAATCAACCTCAGCTACGCCACCAAGCCCGACAGCTGGAAACGCTTCATCGAGCACGCCCTGCCCGAACTGCGCCGCCAGGGGCTCGCCGCAGAAGCTCCCGAGTCCACCGACGCGCCGCTGACGCTGCGCGAAAAGCTGTACGGCCCCGGGCATCAGTACACACTTCCGGGACATCCGGCCACCGGACATCGCGCGGGCGCCGCCGTCGCGATCGCCTCCTAATCCGGCCCCGGCACGACCCACAAACAGACCAAGCAGGAGAACCACAGATGACTGAAACAACCGATGTCGTCGTTGTCGGCGCCGGATTCGCCGGACTGATCACGGCCCGCGAACTAACGCGCCAGGGCCTGAACGTCGTGGTCTTGGAGGCCCGGGACCGGATCGGCGGCCGCACCTGGACCGACCACCGGCTTGGCCACGACCTGGAGATGGGCGGCACCTGGCTGCACTGGACGCAGCCGCATTCCTGGGCCGAGGTCACCCGCTACGGCCTGGAGGTGACCCGCGGCCCCCGCTCCGAGGAGACCTTTTGGTTGGCAGGCAGCCAGGTGCGTCGCGGCAACCTTGAGGACTTCATGAAGCTCATCGACCCGGGCATGACCCGCCTGCTCGAAGACACCATGAAGTGGATCCCACGCCCGGACATGCCGCTGACGGCGCCCGGGATCGAGGAGGTCGACCAGTTCAACCTGCAGGAGATGCTCGACCAGCTGGATCTCTCGGTGGATGAGCGCAATGCCAACGAAGCGGCCTGGGTTGGCCACTTCAACGCCCCGCTGGAAAGGTGCGCCTATACCAACGCCCTCCGCTGGACGGCCGCTACGGCCGGTTCCTGGCATCTCATGCACGAGGCGTCGGCCATCTTCCGCCTCGCCGGCGGCACCCGCAGCCTGGTCGACGCCATTGCCCGCGACTCGGGCGCCGATATCCGGCTCGACTCCCCCGTCTTCTCGATAGAGCACGACGCCGAGTCCGCCCTGGTCAGCTACGGTGCCGGGCGCAGCATCTCGGCATCCCGAGTCGTCCTCACCGTCCCGCAGAACACCCTGCACCAGCTCGACGTGGCACCCGCCCTGCCGGACGGCAAGATCCGGCCGAGCATCGAGAAGACCGCGTCGCAGGGAGTCAAAGCCTGGATCCGGGTCCGCGGCCCGATCAAACCATTCTTCGCCTACTCCTCCCAGCACCACCCGCTCTCGGTGGTTCGCACGGAATTCATCAGCGAAACCGACGCAGTGCTGGTCGCTTTCGGCGCCGACGCCACACGGCTCGACGTCAACGACATCCAGGCCGTCCGCAGCGCGCTGAAGGTGTGGCGCAATGACCTCGAAGTCCTGGAGACCACCGGCCACGACTGGATGGCGGACCAGTACTCGCAGGAAACCTGGCTGATCCAGCAGCCGGGCCAGCTGACCCGGTATCTCACCGCCCAGCAGGAAAACACCGGCGTGCTGTATTTCGCCAGCAGCGACTACGCCAACATCTGGGCCGGCTTCATCGACGGCGCCATCGAAAGCGGCCTGCGCGCGGCGCGGGACGTCCAGGCCAGCATCACCACAACCACCGCCGAACTCGCCCCCACGAGCTAAGGAAGAGCCATGAGCCTCGCGGCCGTCACCCCGGCAATCCAGCCCGATCAATACCGCGCCGTTATGCGCCACTTCCCCACCGGCGTCGCAGCGATCTGCTCCGCGGATCAGGCCACCGGCAGACCCTGCGGTTTGATCGTGGGAACATTCCAGGCCCTCTCGCTGGACCCGGCGCTGGTCACCTTCAGCATCGCCCGCACGTCCACCAGTTGGCCGAAGATCCGCCGCACCGTCATGTTCAGCGTCAATCTGCTCGCCGACGGACAGCAGCCGGTCTGCAGGGCACTCGCGGGCAAGGCCGAGGACAAGTTCGCGGCCATCGAGTGGAAACACTCCGCGTACGGCACCCCGCACATCGCCGGCTCCCTGGGCTGGATCGATTGCACCATCCAGCAGGAGCTCGACGGCGGCGACCACGTCCTGATCATCGCCAAAGTCCTGGAGATGGCGGCCGACGACGGCGACCCGCTGGTTTTCCACGGCGGCCGGCTCGGCGGCTTCCGCGAAAGCACCGCGGCCTGAGGCCGGACCGCAACCTGACGGACCCGCAATGCGGAGTCGGCCGCGAGACAACTCCGGCGCCTGTCCCTAGACTGATGCCGTATGCCCCGAGCGATCAGGAGTAGGACTTTGGCCGAAAACCCGACCTTTCAGAATGTCACCTTCGAGTCCGCAGGCGGCGAGGCCCACGGTTATCTGGCCCTGCCGGAGTCCGGGTCCGGCCCCGGCGTCATTGTCATCCAGGAGTGGTGGGGTCTAGTGGACCACATCCGCGACGTGGCTGACCGTTTGGCGGCCGAAGGCTTCGTGGCGCTGGCTCCGGACCTGTTCGGCGGGCGCATCGCCCACGACGGCAAGGAAGCGGGGCAGATGATGTCCAAGCTGCCCGAGGCGGAAGGCGCGCGCCTGCTGGCCGGCGCCGTGGACTACCTGCTGGCCCACGAGGCGGTCACCAGTTCCACCGTGGGCACCATCGGCTTCTGCATGGGCGGCGGTTTTGTGCTCGCGCTGGCCGCGCAGCAAGGCGAACGGATCAGCGCCGCCGTTCCGTTCTACGGCGTGGGTCAGGCCGTTCCCAAGTCTTATGAAGGTGTCCGCGCAGCCATCCAGGGCCACTACGGCGAGCGGGACACCTCGTACCCGGCGGAGAAGGCCAAGGCGCAGGAGGAGCAGATCCGCCGCGAATCCGGCGCGGAAGTGAACTACTACTTCTATGACGCCCCGCACGCCTTCCACAATGACGAAAACCCGCAGGGCAACTACCGGCCTGAGGCGGCCAAGCTGGCCTGGAGCCGCGCGGTGCAGTTCCTCAAGGACAAGGTGAAGTAGTCTCCCCGACCGAAAGGTACGACGTCGGTGCTTACCCGAGCGCCGACGTCGTCCTTGCGTGGCTCGGACGTGGGTATGCTGCACAAGACCCTGGGTAGCGACGATCAGTTCCCTGAGACGGAAGAAGAGCCCGTGACAGCTGAAACCAATCCGGCGGGCGTCGAGCAGAGCCCGGACGACGGTCAGGCGTGGCCCCGCAGCATCGCCGTGATCGGTGCTGCCGGGCTCATCGGGTCGGGCGTGGTGTACCAACTCGCACTGGCCGGCGTGGGCAACACGATCCATCTGGTTGATGTGAAAGAGAACGTCGCGCGAGCCCATGCCATCGACATTTCCGAGGCCCAGATCCTGGCCGGCGTCAGGGCACCCCGACTGAGCGTTGTTGATCCATCAGCTACGGACTCCTGGGACGAAGTTGACGTGGTCATCGTGGCCGCGTCTGCCCCGGAAGTGCCAGGTGGGGACCGGCGCGACTTCTTGGCCGCAAATCTGCGGTTACTCAGGCTGCTGGCCCCCACGATTGAGAAGCTGTCTGGCAACGACGGCATAGTCCTGCTGCTATCCAACCCAGTCGACGTCCTCGCCGAGTGCCTGCACCGGATCACCGACATAGCCCCAGACCGGATCCTGGGTTACAGCATCAACGACTCGGTGCGGTTCCAGGCCGCAGTAGCCAGGGAAATCGGAGTAGAACCGCATCGAGTCCGCGCCCAGGTCCTGGGAGAGCATGGCAAGGGACAGGTGCCGTGCTTCAGTTCGGTGCTCATCGACGGCGCACCGGTCACCTTGACCGCTTCCCAGCAGGAACAGATCCGCGAGGACATCGATGGCTGGTTTCAACGCTGGTCTGCCCTAGAGCCGGGCCGGAGTTCGGGCTGGACCACCCCGCTCGGTGTGGTCCGCATGATCTCCATGATGGCCCGCGGCGAAACCTTTCCCGCAGCCGCATGGACCGCGGGAGCTCAAGGGCTTGAGGAGGCCTTCATCGCTCTGCCGGTCACAATGGGCTCCGGCAAGGTCAAAAGGACCGATTGGCAGGGTTCCCCCGAGGAGCAGGCTGCCCTGGTCAAAGCTGCAGCGTCTGTGCGTGAGGCAGCCGCCCTCAATCTTTCGCAGGAGCTTCCTCAAGAGCCGGGCCGCCCCGGCCCGGCCAACGCAGTAACCGCAACCAACGAAAAGACTAGGAAGGCAGACCAGTGGCGAGCATAAAGAAGACGGTACTGGAGACGACCTTGGATGTGTTCCGTGCGCACGGGATGACCACCATCTTCGGCAACCCCGGGTCCAACGAGCTCCCCTTCCTGGCCGGCCTGACCGAAGAATTCGACTTCATCCTGGGCCTGCACGAGCAGGTGGTGGTGGGGATGGCCGAGGGCTATGCGCGAGCCACCGGCAGGCCGGCCCTGGTGAACCTCCACGCCGCCTCCGGGTCGGGCAACGCTATGGGCGCGCTGACCAACGCCCACTACGGCCACATCCCGATGGTCATCCTGGCCGGTCAGCAGGTCCGCCGCACCGTTGGCCAGGAGACGATGCTGGCCAGCGCAGACGCCTCGATGCTGCCGGCACCACTGGTCAAGTACTCGCACGAGCCGCTGGCCGCCGCGGACGTGCCGCGCACGCTCTCCCAGGCCGTGTTCGAGACCTCCGCCCAGCCGCGCGGGCCGGTCTACGTTTCGGTCCCGCTCGATGACTGGGCTGAACCCGCCCTCGACGACGACGCCCTGCTCACCGAGCGATCGGTGGTCACCGCAGGCGGCCTCACCGATGCCCTGGCGCGGGAACTCATCGCGGCAGTCGACGGCGCGAAAAGGCTCGCACTCGTTGTCGGCCCGCAAGTGGACGCCGCCGCCGTCGACGATCCCAGCGTGTTCGACGCCGTCGTGTCACTGGCGGAGAAAACCGGCGCCTCCGTCTTCGTCGCGCCCTCGCCCTCGCGCGGCCCCTTCCCCACCACCCACCCGAACTTCGAGGGCGTCATCGTCCCGGGCATCCAGTCGGTGCGCGACCGCCTCGCCGGCCACGACGTTGTACTGGTCCTCGGTGCCGCCGTCTTCCGGTATCACCGCTGGGAGCCGAGCAACTACCTTGAGGCCGGGACCCAAGTCATCCAGCTGACCCAGGACCCCCGCGAGGCGACCCGCGCGCCGTTCGGCCGGTCCGTCGTCGCCGACGTGGCAGGCGCGGCGAAGACCCTGGCCCAGGGCGTGAGGGACCGGGGCCAGCGGCGCGGCGACCCCGGCAGCCGGGAGCTGCCGGCGGCCAAGACCTCGCCGGACGGCATGACCGGCACCGAAATCCTTGAAGTACTCAATACCCACGTCAATGACACGGTCGCCTACGTCAATGAGACCACCACGCTGGATCTGGACTACCTCGAGCGCATCGCCATCGACCGCCCGGGCATGTACAACTTCCCGGCCTCGGGCGGTCTGGGCTTCGGCCTGCCGGTGGCGGTCGGCATGTCCCTCGGCGATCCCGGAAAGACCGTCGTGGCGACCGTCGGCGACGGCTCCGCGAACTACGGCATCACCGCGCTCTACACCGCGGCCCAGCGGCAGACCCGGACGGTGTTCGTCATCGTCAACAACTCCAGCTACGGCGCCCTCGCCGGCTTCGCCCAGCGGATGGGTGTGCCGGACGTGCCCGGCCTCAAGCTCGGCGGCATCGATTTCGTCTCCATCGCCGAGGGCTACGGAGTGCCCGCCCAGCGGACCAGCACCCGCGAGGAGTTCGACGCGGCCTACCAGAAGGCGCTGCAAGGCACCGGTCCGGTGCTCATCGACGCGCAAGTCGTCGGCGGCTGATCCCTGACAGCGCCTTGCGCGCTTGAGAGGACGACGTCGGTGCCCACCCGGGTGCCGACGTCGTCCTTGTGGTTTCCCCACCATTTCTGCCGCCCACCGCTCACGGTCGGTGTTGTTCGGTCCGGGCGGCCGCTACTCTGTTCCCCCTGGACCCCGAGACGGTGCCACTCGACTGGATGCGCAACTCCGACCCGGCCCTGCGCTGGCAGGTCGAACGGGACCTCGCCCACGCGCCGCCCGAGCAGTGGATGGCAACCAGGGCCCGCGTGGCCACCGAGGGATTCGGGGCGCAGCTGCTGGCGCATCAGGACGCCGACGGCCAGTGGGCCGGCGGCGCCTACTTCCCGGCCGACTTCGACTTTCAGGGCCCGGAAGCAGCCGAGGACGCCGGGCAGCCGTGGACGGCCACCACCTGGACACTGAACACGCTGCGCGATTGGGGGCTCGATGCGGCCGCGCTCGACGGCACCGCCGAACGGCTCGCCGCCAACAGCCGCTGGGAGTATGACAACTTGCCATACTGGGACGGCGAAGTGGACTGCTGCATCAACGCGTTCACGCTCGCCAACGGCGCCTGGCTCGGAGCCGATGTCAGCGGAATCGCCGCCTGGTTCCTTGAGCACCAATTGCCTGACGGCGGCTGGAACTGCGAGTGGGTCGAGGGCTCCACTCGCTCCTCGTTCCACTCCACGCTCAACACGCTGAAGGGCCTGCTGTATTACGAGTCCGCCACCGGCGGATCCGACGAACTCCGCGCCGCCCGCCACACAGGCGAGGAGTACCTGCTGGAACGCCGCCTGCTCTACACCAAGTCCACCGGAGAACTCGTCGGGCCGTGGGCCACCCACTTCGCCTACCCGTTCCGGTTCATCCACAGCGCACTGCACGCAGTGGACTATTTCAGGTCTTCCAACTTGCACGACGGCGGCGCACCCGACCCCCGGCTGGCCGATCCAGTGGAAGTGATCCGCTCCGCCCGCCGGCCCGACGGGACGTGGCTGCAGGAACGCCGCCACCCCGGACGCGTCTGGTTCGAGGTCGACGTGCCGCCCGGCGAGCCGTCCAAATGGCTCACGTTCTACGGCACCCGCGTTTTGGCGTGGTGGGACCAACCTGCTCAGATGTCGGCGTAGAAATGGAGCCGGCCAACCCTCAGCAAAACATCGCCCGGGCAGACCAACAGGATGGCCGTACCGGAGATTCTGATATACCGTGCAGCGATACCTCTCGGAAGGCAGCCGCAGATCTACCGGCAGGGACGAGGACATCATGGATGACGCACAGAACCGCCAGGACCTGACTCGGCAAATCGACGAGCGGCGTGATGACATCAGGGCCTTTCTCCGCCACGCGCGTCCCCGACGCAACCGTTTGACCACCGTCAGCATCGTCGCCAGCGCCGTCGTCGCCGCGTTGACGGCCGGGCCCGGTTTCGGTCAGGACAGTTTCAACGCAGCCGTGGCTGGCATTTTTTCGCTGTCCAGCCCTTCGGTCGTCTGGCAGGTCATCTGCATCCTTGCTTCGATCCTCTCCCTGGTCGCTGCAATAGCGTCCAGCCTTGCCAACTCACGCAACAGCGCAGAGCAGATCTCAACGGCAGAATCGGCCAGCGCGCAGCTCGACGGGCTGCTGACCGCCTTGAAGTACGGCGAGCTGCCGCTGGGCGATGCGGCCAGGCTCTATCAGGAGTACAGCTCGAAGGCCGCCTTCATCGACTAGCCGCGTCCGACCACGATCCAATCGGTTTGCATGCAGCTCATCGTGCTCATCGGAAAAAACCGAGGGCTGCTTCGTTCTGTCAGCCGCAGTCGCCGCCGCCGCCACCGCCGTCTCCTCCGTAGACGGTGGCGCCAAAGCCTGCCGTGCTGGCCGCCTCCGTGTTCACGGGACCCCGGGCACCCTTTGCGCGTCGGCGGTCAGCGCGGGCACCCAGAACCACCCAGGCGATGCACGCCGCAAGAAGGATCGCAATGATGATGGCGAATTCCACGTCTGTCTCCTGTCGTTGAGCTGAGGGTATGGGCGGAGCTGATCAGGGAGTCACCAGCAGGTTCTCGTGCAGCTGGCGCCAGCCTTCCGCCAATTCCTTGCTGGCGTCGTAGTCATCGACAACCAGCTTCGCTTTCACGCCAGCGGCGCCCAGTTCGACACTGGGAAGGTCGCCACAGCCCGCAGAAGCCGTGTCGGCTTTCAGGTTCTCGACGACGACACAGATATCGCCTTTATCGGGATCGTTCGGTATTGCGGCATAGAACGCACGGTCGTCGTCCTTGACCAGCAGCCGTGCACTGTCTGCCTTGACGCCGAATAGATGCTTGGCGTCGGCGGTCAAAGTGTCGGACGGTTCTTCCGGAGCGTCGAGGACCGCCATCCGGGGTTGCGGATCATTCTGGCCGCGCACCAGCAGGTTCTTGTGCAGGTAGCGCCAACCTTCGGCCACTTCCTTGCCAGCGTTGTAGCCATCGAATACCAGCTTCGCTTCCAGAAGGCCGGGATTTCCGTCGACCTCCCAGCCCATGTAGGGGGTGGGCCCGCTGCATCCAACAGCTTCCTGCGTCCCCTTCTGGATGACGACGCACAGGCTGCCGCCGCTGCTCTCGGCGCTGCCCGCCACTGGCACCAAGGAGTAGAACTTGAAATCGCCCTCTTCCGCCAGCAACTGCTTGTTGGATGATTGCACGGGCAACTTCTTGGAATCGCCGGCGGGTGCGTCGTGTCTTCCCGCCGAGACCTCCGAATCGGATGACGCCGAGTTTGGCCCGCTGGTGCAGCCTGCCAGCGTCAGGACTACCGCAGCACCGGCTGCCAGTCTAGTCAAAGTGCGCATCACGTCCCTGTCTGAAGGGGTATTTGCCGCCTCACCGCGTATTTGGCTTCGTGGCAAGGTTTGTCTCAGGCTAACCGCGGGTCGGCTGGCGCGCGAGAGTTCCGATGTTGCGAAGCAATAACTTCCTCAATGAGAGCAGCCATGCTGACTTCGTCTTTAGGTCAGACGTCGGATGCATCCCGGGCGGTGCTGGACGTAGATAGGCAGGGCCAGCTGGATGTGAGTAGTTCCGACCGGCTCGTCCAGCAAGTCGTTGATCGAGGTCTGCCCTTCCAGCTCGACGATGCGACTCTTCTCCATGAATCGAGCCTACGTGCGGATGGGCCGGCCGAATCCTAGACACGCGATGCCTCCCTCTGATTCCGCACACGGGAACGAATGACGGCGATCTGTCTGGGAGCGTAACCAGCAGGGGACCCGATCGGCGATCGAAGAGAAAAGCGGTGGCCCGCAGTATCCTTGCGGTGGCCTAAGCTTCTTGGCTTAGCCTTGCGGTAGGACGCGATCTGCGGGCTGTTCGCCCACATTGGCCAAATAAAAGCTATCCGTAACAGGCCATCCTGAGAATACTGGTCCCATGAGCCTCTTTCGGACCAAGTCAATCGAACAGTCCATGGCGGATTCAGAGGAGCCAGGACGGCAACTTAAACGCACGCTGAGCACCTTCGACCTCATGATCCTCGGCGTGGCGGTTGCCGTCGGGGCCGGTATCTTCTCCGTGGGGGCGAAGGCTGCCGGCAGCTTTGCCGGCCCGGCCGTGACCTTGTCCTTCGTGCTGGCGGCCGTCACCTGCGCGCTGGCCATCATGTGCTATGCCGAGTTCGCTTCAGCCATCCCGGTGGCAGGCAGCGCCTATACCTACACTTACGCGACCTTGGGCGAGTTGCTGGCGTGGATCATCGGGTGGGACCTGATCTTGGAGCTGTTCACGGCAGGGGCGGTCATCGCCAAGTACTGGGGGATTTATCTCAGCAATGTTTTCCTGCTCTTCGACATGGATGTCCCCTCCACGGTCAGTATTTTCGGCCTGGAGCTAACCTGGGGCCCGCTGCTGATCGTTGCCATCTTCACCACCCTTTTGGTGCTCGGCACCGAACTATCGGCCCGGGTGAACAACGTTTTTACCATCATCAAAGTGGCCATTGTCCTGTTCGTGATCGTCATCGGCTTCACGTACGTGCGGGCGGAGAACTACACGCCGTTCGTACCGGATCCGGTTCCCACCGCGAGCACCGGGGGAAGCGTCTGGACCCAGTCGTTGTTCTCCTTCCTCAGCGGTGCTGAGCCTCAGCAGTACGGTGTACTGGGCATTCTGGCAGGCGCGGCGCTGGTGTTCTTCGCCTTTATCGGTTTCGACGTCGTGGCCACCAGCGCGGAAGAGGTGCGCAACCCGCAGAAGACGCTTCCGCGGGGCATCTTCGGCGGCCTGGCCATCGTGACCGTCCTGTACATCCTGGTAGCCCTGGCCCTGACCGGAATGGTTTCCTATAAGGATCTGGCCGAGGCTGATGAGGCCTCCCTGGCCACCGCGTTCATCGACGTCGGGGCAGACTGGGCCGCGCAGGTCATCTCGGTTGGCATCCTGATCGGGCTCACCACTGTCATCATGGTCCTGCTGATGGGCCTCGCCCGGGTTGCCTTCGCGATGAGCCGCGACGGCCTGCTGCCGCGCTGGCTGAGCCACACCACCGAGCATCAAAAAACCCCGGCCCGGGTGCAAATCCTGTCTGGAGCACTGGTGGCCTTGGTCGCCGGCTTCACCAACGTGGACGTGCTGGAAGAGATGATCAACATCGGCACCCTCTCCGCCTTCATTCTGGTGAGCATCGGCGTCGTTGTGCTGAGGAAGAAGCGGCCGGACTTGCCGCGCGCCTACCGCGTGCCGGGCTCGCCGGTGGTGCCGATCCTGGCCGCGGTGCTGTGTTTCTGGCTGATGCTGAACCTGACCACGCTCACTTGGCTGCGCTTTGCGGTTTGGCTGGTCATCGGCCTGGCCATCTACTTCCTGTACGGCCGCCAGCATTCGCGGCTGAACCATCCGGAGCTGATCCCTGTGGAACACGAGCGCGAGGAACATCACCGGCTGGAGCACGAGCAGCGCGTCCGTGAACGAAAGGAACACCGGCGCCCCCCGGAGCAGTAGCCGGTCAAGCGGTGACGATGCCTTCCAGCACTTCAGAGGCGTAGTCCATCACCGCCTGCGCCCGCGCACTCAGGGCCATCCCGTTGGGCCACACTGCGACGACCGAAGTTCCTCCTGCCCGCGGCAGCAGCGGCCGGGAAACGATGGGGAGGCCTTCGGTGGTGACCGGGACTTGGTTGGGCCTGGACATCAGCAGGCTGTATCCCAGGCCGCGGCCCACCAGTGCCCGGACCAGGTCGATCTGCGGCACCTGGGCCGCCAGCGTCGGGGTGAGACCTCGTTCGGCGAACATGAGTTGGGTGTAGCCGGTGCTGGGGACCGATTCCAGCATGATGAGCGGTTCGGGCGCCAAATCGGCCAGGTCGAGTTCCGGCTTGGCGGCCAGCGGATGCGACTCGGCCAGTACGGCCATCACTTCTGTTTGATAGATCGCCTGGCGCTGCAACCCCGCCGGCAGGCCGATGTCGTACACGATGGCCGCGTCCAGGGCACCGGTCTCCAGCCGGGGCAGCAGGTCCCCGTGATCGCCTACGGTAATGCCAATGTCCACGCCTGGCTGCAGCTTGCCGAAGCCCTCCAGCACCGATGGCAGGACATTGCTGGCCAGACCGATGTAGCAGCCCAGTGCCACCGGCCCCCTCAGCACTCCTCCGACACCGGCCAATTCGCTGACCAGCCCGTCGGTTTCTTTCAAGATGGTCCGCGCCCTGCCGGCAAGATATTGTCCGGCCTGAGTCAGCCGCATGCCCCGGGCTTTGCGCCGTACGCACAACTGCTCCCCCACGGCCGCCTCCAGCTCACTCAGAGCATGAGAGAGCGCCGACTCGGAAATATGCAGCGCCGATGCCGCAGAGCTCAGCGTGGGATGGTCGGGCAGCGCGGCGAAGAGTTCCAACTGACGCAAGGTGAACTTGGGCATCTAAACCTACAGAATCGAAGAAGTTGTACGAATATCCACAGTTTACTAGGAGAAGCTGGCGGGTGACACTGGTCTCACTAGTCTTGTTTGATTCCAGGAGGACACATGTCTGCCACCGTCGAAGGCCGCTGCCCGTTCGGCTTCGGAGGAGACTCCGATAGCGCCAGCGTCATGACGCCGTCGGAAAACCTAGGTACCCAGGCCATGGCGCCCGCAGCCCTGCCGGCTAAGGAGTCAGCAGCTAGGGTTCCCTATCCTGTAGCCGACTGGGTTGATCCCGCGGCGCTGATATCCGACCCCTATCCGACCTATGAGCGCCTGCGGCGGGAGGCTCCGGTCGCTTGGGTTCCGGCGCTCAAAAAGTTCCTCGTCACAAGCTACGCCGGCTGCCACGCGGTGGAATTGGATCAGGAAATTTTCAGTGCCAACGTCAGCGGCGCAACCATGAACCGTGCACTCGGAGCCCAGCCAATGCTGCGCAAGGACGACCCGGACCATGCCGCTGACAGGGCTGCCATCAACCCGGTACTGCGGCCCAAGAACATCAAGGAAGCCTGGGCTCCGGTCTTCGAACGCAACGCCCGGACGTACCTCGACGTCCTCGAGGAAAAGGGCCCCGGCCAAGCGGATCTCAACCGTGATTACGCCGCCCCCGTGGCCTCGCAGAACCTGATCGACCTACTCGGGCTGAAAGATGTCAGGGTGGAGCAGATGCGCCGCTGGTCGCACGACTTCATCGCCGGCGCCGGGAACGTACTCGACGACCAGGCCATCTGGGATCGCTGTGAGGCGTCGCGGGCCGAGCTGGACGCGATCCTGGACGAGCTCATCCCGTTCTATCAGCAGCATCCCAACGCGTCGATGACGTCTGCCCTGGCCAACAGCGGACTGCCGTTCGACAACGTTGCCGCCAACGTCAAGCTCACCATCTCCGGCGGCATGAACGAGCCGCAGCACATGGTCACCAACATCGTGTGGGCACTGAGCCGGCATACCGAACAGCTCGACAAGGTGCTCCATGACGATGCCCTCTGGCCGGCCGTGTTCGACGAAACCGTCCGGTGGCTCTCCCCCATCGGCATGTACCCGCGGGAGACCACCCAGGAGACCACGCTCGGCGGAGTGCGCCTGCCGGCGGGCGCGGGCATCGGCGTCGTTGTGGCATCCGCCAACCGGGACGTGGACCATTTCGGCCCCACGGCCGGCGAATTCGACATCTTCCGGCCCAAAACATCCCATCTTGCCTTCGGCAGCGGCGTGCATCTGTGCGCCGGGCACTGGGCCGCGAAGACCTCCATCGGCCAGATCGCCGTCCCCCTGGCTTATCAGCGCTTCCCCGGACTGCGCACCGACGAGACCCGGACCGAGACTTGGGACGGCTGGGTCTTCCGCGGCATCACCAGCCTTCCCGTTACCTGGAACTAGGAAAGAAGAACCATGGCAAAGATCAGTTTCCACCACTCCGACGGCAACGTTGACGTCTTGGACGTGGACCCCGGAACCTCGCTCATGCGGGCCGCGGTCACCAACGGCGTGGACGGGATTGTCGGCGAATGCGGCGGCCAGGCGATGTGCGCCACCTGCCACGTCTACGTGCGGCCCGAATACCTCGACGCGCTGCCGGAGATCGGCGAGGATGAGGAAGAGATGCTTGAGTGCACCGCCGGCCCGCGCGACGAGACCCGTAGCCGGCTCGGTTGCCAGATCACGGTTGGCGACGGTCTGGAGCAGATCGAAGTCGACGTTCCGGACGACCAGATCTAAGGGCAGGGGCTGAACGCGATGAGTACTCCTGAAAATGTGGTTGTTGTTGGCAACGGCCAGGCCGGCATCCAGCTGGTGGATTCGCTGCGCAAGGAAGGCTACACCGGACCCATCACGCTGCTCGGCGAAGAGCGGCACCACCCGTACCAGCGCCCGCCGCTGTCCAAGGACTACCTCGCCGCCGGCAAGGACCCGATCCCGCTGCCGCTGCGCCCGGAAAAGTTCTTCACCACCAACGACGTCGATGCCCGCCTCGGCGTGCGCGCCACCTCCATCGACCGCGACGCCAAGACCATCGCCCTCGACGACTGCACCACCCTGGCCTATACGAAGCTGGTGCTGGCCACCGGCGCCGCCAACCGCGAACTCACCGTGCCCGGCGCCGCACTGTCCGGCATCCACGGCCTGCGCACCCTCACCGACGCCCAGGCCCTGCACGCCCGCCTCGATGCGGTGCGCTCCGTCGTCGTCATCGGCGCCGGCTTCATCGGCCTGGAGTTCGCCGCCGCCGCCCGCGCCCGCGGCCTGGACGTCACCGTGCTCGAATACGCCGACCGGCCGATGGGACGCGCCCTGACCCCGGTGACGAGCGGCTTCTTCGCCGACGCCCACCAACGCCTCGGCGTCACCCTCAGGCTCGGCGAGGGCATCGCCTCCTTCGACGGCAACGACGCCGGGCACGTCACCGCCGCGGTCAGCACCACCGGGGAACGCTACCCGGCGGACCTGGTGCTCGTCGGGGTCGGCGTCACCCCGCGCACCGAACTCGCCCAGGCAGCCGGCCTGGAGGTGGAGAACGGCATCGTGGTGGACGGCAGCCTGCGCACGTCCGACCCGGACATCTTCGCTCTCGGCGACTGCGCGTCCTTCCCCAACGTCCACGCCGGAGCCCGGACCCGCCTGGAATCAGTGCAGAACGCCACCGACCAGGCCCGCCACGCCGCCCGCGCCATCCTCGGTGCAGGCCCCGGCTCCGGCCCCCGCGGCGAGACCGGCGGCTACGCCGACCTGCCATGGTTCTGGTCCAACCAAGGCCACCTGCGCCTGCAGATCGCCGGTCTGTCAGCCCCCGGCGACCAGACCGTACTGCGCGGGAACCCGGCGGAGGAGAAGTTCTCCGTATTCTGCTTCCGCAACAACACCCTCACCGCCGTCGAATCCGTCAACCAACCCGCCGACCACATGGCCGCCCGCCGCCTGCTCTCCGCCGGCCGCACCCTCACCCCGGAACAGGCCGCCGACCCAGACTTCGACCTCAAGACCTACTCCAAACAACAACCCGCAGCGGTGTAGTTCGGGTCTTTCGGGGAGCCCATGCTCTTGCCGGCTAGCTCGGTGCCGGCGGCGCGGCAGGAGTAGGGAGCCCGGCAGACGTCAGGGGCTGATCTTTGAATCTTGTCCGGGCATACTGGTCTCATGGTCGCCACACAGGGTTCGTTCTCGAAGGAAGATGAGGATTCTGTCGCGAGAATGCGACCCTCCGAGCTTCTACTGAAGACAATGAGCCGGGGGTCACATCGGTTCACACCACCCATTGGACGCCCGTCCTCAGCATCTCCCTGAAAAGAGCAGCTCATGATGCCAGATCAAGAGCATCCCGTTCTAGAACTCGATTCAACCGACTCGTGGAACCTGCTGGCTGGGTCCGAACTGGGGCGAATTGCCGTCTCTGTGGGCGATGTGCCCGAGATCTTTCCCATCAATTACCTCGCACACGAGGGCGTTGTTCTTTTCTGCACGGCGGAGGGGAGCAAGCTGGTAAACCTGACCATCAACCGTCACGTGGCGTTTGAAACCGACGGGTTCACCGAGGATTTCGCATGGAGCGTTATTGTTCACGGCACGGCGGAAATCCTGCCTAATGGGGCACAGACGGAAGCCGCAGAGAAGCTGCTGCAACATTCGTGGATTCCTACGGTGAAATACGTCTTCGTGGCCATCACCCCTGAGCAGGTCACCGGGCGTCGCTTCGCCCGGGGCCCTGCCCCTGATCGCTGGTAATCGCGTAGACGCTAAGCGGCGCGGCAGCCTAACACCAACCGCCACGTTGAGCGCCGAGGGCGTCAGGACGAAACCTTCCATTTCGGCGCCCTCTGACCGCCGCGGGGCGGGAATTATGCGTCCTCCCGTACGGGACAATGGCAGGCACGGGTGGGAAAATGACCCTATGAGCATCAACGTGTCATCCCACGAACCGGCACGGGGAAACTCGCCGGACCCGACACTGCGGCTGACGTCCGTGGTTGCGGTTTCGCGGGAACTCTACGGTGCTGATGCCCCGGCCAGATACACGGTTTCGGCTGCGTTTTCCCGGCGTGTTCTTCCAGCCGAAGCGCGCCTGATACAGGGACCGGCGGCTCACGAGCGGCTCAGGGAGCAGGGTTACGGCCACATCAGCCTGGTGATCACCGATGCGCGGCTGGAGATCGTGAACACCAGCTTGGAAGAGCTGAAAGCCGGCCTGGCCTCCGTCATCGGTTCCCTGATCCGGGAAATCAGCGATCAGACACGCCGAGAGCAGGAACAACTGGATGAAGATGCGCTGTCAAAGCGCCTAGCCCATGAGGCTCGGCGGCAAGAAATCGAGACCCTGGCCCACGAAATTTCCTTCGACTAGCCCTTCCGTAGGGGCAGCATCCCCACTTCTCCGGCGGCTGCAGAAGGGGCTCTAACCGCATTGGTCCCATCTCCTGCCG
The DNA here is from genome assembly GCF_022637435.1 of Arthrobacter sulfonylureivorans. NCBI lineage: Bacteria > Bacillati > Actinomycetota > Actinomycetes > Micrococcales > Micrococcaceae > Arthrobacter > Arthrobacter sulfonylureivorans. The sequence continues at coordinate 447,424 of NZ_CP093326.1, read as the reverse complement.
TGGGTTGTTGGCTCAACGGCGTTTTCCCGGGACCTGCCGAAGAGTTGAAGCAACTGCTGCCTTGCGCTCGGCGATATGTGCCTTCCACAGTGCTCGGGACTTGCCCTTCGTACCGACCCGGTCCGGCCCGGCGTCGGTCATTGGTTGGGTCCAGATCTGGATAACCGCCCAGGTCACCGCCGCCAGCGGCACCGCCAGCAACGCGCCGATGATTCCGGCGAGGATGACACCGGCTGCCAGGGCCAGGAGGATGACGAGGCCGTGCAGGCGCAGGGACCTCCCCATCACAATCGGCTGCAGGATATGGCCGTCGAGCTGGTTGATTCCGATGACGATGGCCACGACTATCAGCGCAACAACGGGCCCGTTGGCAACTAGTGCGACCAGGGCGGCAAGTATCCCGGCCACCGCCGCCCCAACCATGGGTATGTAGGCCCCGAGGAAAACGATGACGGCCAGCGGAAGGGCCAGGGGCACCCTCAGAATGAAGAGAGCCACACCGATGACCACAGCCTCGATCAGAGCGATGATCGTCGTACCCCGCACATACTGGCCCAGCACCACAAGCGTCCTCGCTCCGGAGCTGCGCAGTCTACGCCGGCGTTCACCGTGAAAGGGCCGGAGGAAAAAGTCCCAGATCCGCCCGCCGTCTTTGAGGAAGTAGAAAAGTACAACTGCGCTGAGCAAAACACCCGTGATGACCTCCGCCGCCGTCGAAATCCCAACCAGCGCACCGGCCCCGAACTGGCTGCTAGTGGCAAATGCGGTCACGGCGTCGATGCCCCTGTCAAGCGTTTCCTGGTCCAGCGGTAGGGGCCCGGAAACGACGAACTTCTGGAGCTCCTTGAACCCGTTGACGGCGGCCGTGCCCAATTCGTTCCACTCGCTGCGGACAGCAAAGACGACGCCGGTAACTATGCCTCCGAACACGACGATGGCGGACAGCAAAGTAATCCAGGTCGCCAGTGCACCGGGAAGTCCTTTGCCGCGCAGGAAGGCGACGACCGGATTAAGCGCTGCGGCCAAGATGAGGGCCACCATGAGCGGGATCACGATGAGCTTAAGCTGTATCAGCCCGTAGATCGCAACGGACACGGCGATCAGGAGCAATATGAATTGCGCGGCACGAGTACCTGCCCGACCGAAGCCATCGGCCCACAGGCCGCGGATCTGGAAGGCGCCGCCGGTAGACGATGTTGTTGCCATAGAAACCATCCCCTCATCTCGTGCTGCACTGGTTCCTTTAGGATGCGCCTCCCAACTCGGCCCGCCAAGAACCCGTCCAGTGGGATGAACGGCTGCCCCGGAACCAGGCGGCATCTCGCAGACTGCCAGGTCCCGGCCCAAGTTTCTTTCCCCAGATCGGTTTACCTCCTTTATTCCGGGCTAGTGTGAAAGAGCCGGTGACAATGCCGGCAGTCAGCAGGGATAGCACAATGAATATGGATATCTCCAGCTCCGCACAATTCACCCAACATTTAAAGAGCGTCGGCGGCGACGCCACGGCGTTGAAGAATTTCAGCTATGTCCCCGCGGACGACGAGACGGTCGAAGATGTAGCGCTACAGCTGCGCACTGAAAATATCTCGCATGGAAGGCCTGCCGGAGATCAGTTCACGCTCCACGCCCTGGCAGAGATACTGATCAGCATCAGAGACGAGAAAGCCCCCTCGTTGCCTCCGGACCGGTCCCGGCCCGGGGAGTATCACCTGGAAATCTACCTCGCTGCCGGTTCAGGGACCCGCACCCCCGTGCCTCGGACGGACCTCAACGACGCCAAACTGTGGGCCCAGAAACGGATCGACGCCGTCGGAGCGTCCTTCGGCGCCATCTATTTTCCCACCGGCGGCAGCGACCGCCGCGGCACGGGATCTCTCGTCTCCAGATATGACCGGAACGTCGGCTGGTACGAATAACCCGCACCGTGCGGCTTCTCAAACCCTCTGCTCACAGTTCACACACTCCGGCTCAAACCCGCAGGGCAGCGTGACTTCCTATCGATTAGTGAGGTGAGCAATATGCAGAGATCTTTCGCGTCCGGCGGGGAAGGGCGCAAAGTCGACGCCTCGGTAAAGGCCTACATCATGAACACGCTGGTTGGTAAAGGCCACTTGTTGCAGATGAACAGAATCGGAGCGATCACCGCCGTCACGGCGGAGCTCAACGCAGGCGCATTTCAGACGGTCGTTTGGGATTGGCGTGCCCAGCAGGACCCGGACGTCGGGTGGATCGTTGCCGAATTTGAGACCTTGGAGTCGGCCGAGGGCTTCCACTTCGCCCTGACCGAATCGCTGTACCACGGAGAGTTCGGCAGCAGCATGCGCGACGAAGCCGCGCGGTTCCCTGCGGCGGGAACGATCCTGCCGGAGTAATCCGCACTGTGTTCAGGCGCCACTCGGACCGGCCGTGGCTATCATCGGAAGAGTTCATCAGTCTGCAGAGTGGAGTAACCCCGTGGAACTCGGCGCATTTTCGGTCAGCCTCGCCGTCAAGGACATCGCGGCTTCCGCTGCGTTCTACAAGAAGCTCGGTTTTCACGATCACGGCGGTGATACCGCGCAGAACTGGTTGATCCTGAAGAACGGCGAGACCGTCATCGGGCTTTTTCAGGGCATGTTCGAGAAGAACGCGTTGACCTTCAACCCGGGCTGGAACCAAAACGCCCAAGCGCTCGATTCATTCACGGACGCGCGTGAGCTCCAGCGGAATCTGAAGGCGGCGGGCGTGGAATTTCTGTCGGAAGCAGACGAGGCATCGACGGGTCCCGCGAGCTTCATGGTGCTGGACCCGGACGGCAACCCGATTATCGTGGACCAGCACGTTTAACAAACGTTGCACGACTACGCCCCCGGACCACAGGGTCCGGGGGCGTAGTTCGTTCAGATAGTTAGAGCGTGCGGATGTTTTCGGCCTGTAGGCCCTTGGGGCCTTGAACCACGTCGAATTCCACCCGCTGGTTTTCCTCCAGGGAGCGGTAGCCGCCGGAGGAGATGGCCGAAAAGTGCGCGAACACGTCCGGTCCATCGTCATCCTGGCTAATGAAGCCGAAACCCTTTTCTGCGTTGAACCACTTGACGGTGCCTGTTGCCATGCTGATTATCCTTCTTGGCCGCACCGCCGGCTCCCGGTCGGGAACCTATCCCCGCAGGCGTCCACCTCCAACCTAGGGGCGTCGAGCACCGGCGGCAATACCCCAGTGGACCTCGACGGAAGCAGCGCACCTTTTGAGGGTCGGCGTGAAGTGCGTCATCGCAGAGGCGGATGCAACGTTCAGCCGGCGTCGGAGCGCCTGTAGATGTTGATCAGGATCCCGGATGGCAACGCGCGGGACTCGGCCAGGCTGAGCCTGCTAAACGGGAAACCGTCGCCGAACAGCTTCTTGCCGGTGCCCAGCACCAGTGGGTAAACAACCAGTCGGTACTCATCGATCAGGTCGTGCTCGGCCAGCGTCCTGACCAGCTGGGTACTCCCCCATATGCGGATCTCGCCGCCCGGCTCGGAACGCAACTGCTTCACTGCGGCCGGCACGTCGGGGCCGAGGAGCTGCGAGTTCTTCCAGCCGAACTCGGTCAGCGTGCGCGATGCTACGTACTTGGGGATGCGGTTATATCTGCGGGTCAGTTCACCCAGCAGGCCCTCGGCATTCTCGTCCCACACTCCCCAGGAGCGGGCGAAGATCTCGTACGTCTTGCGGCCCAGCAGCAGTGCCTCGGTCCTGCTCTCCCACTCGCCTACGATGTCCCCGTCGTCGTAGCCTGCCTGCCAGCCGCCGTGCTCGAAGCCGCCTTCGCGGTCCTCATCCGGCCCGCCGCCCGCCTGGACGACGCCGTCCAGAGTGATGAACGCCTGCACCACAACCGTACTCATGCTCTCTTCTCCTGGTCTGCTCCGGGCTCTGCCCTTCCCCGAGCACAGCTTTGAGACCGAGTCGACCCCGGAATCAGCGCCCTGTCAAGGGTGCTGCCACCCACCAAAGGGCGACGTCAGTGCCCAGCTGAGCACCGACGTCGCCCTTTGGGTTGTGGTTGAGGTGGGGAACGAACCTCAGGCGTTAGCTGTCTTCGGCGGCCTTGCGGGAGCCGAGCTGCTCGTCCAGGCGCAGCAGGCCGGGGCCGTCGTCGTTGACCAGCTTGACGCGGCCGATGATCTCGCCGACGGTGGCTTCTTCTTCGAGCTGCTCTTCGACGAACCAGTTGAGCAGCGGGATCGAGTCGATGTCGCCCTCCTGCTGCGCCAGCCGGTACAGGTCGCGGATGGATTCGGAGACCTTCTTCTCGTGCGCCAGCGAGGCTTCGAACGCCTGCAGCACGGTCCCGGCGGAGACAGTGGGAGCGGTGATCGCCTGGATCTTCGGGTGCGCGCCGCGGTCCATCATGTGGTCGATGAACTTGTTGGCGTGGAGCACCTCTTCCTCGGCCTGGGCCCGGAACCATCCGGCGATGCCGGGCAGGTCGACGGCATCCATTTCAATGGCGAGCTGGCGGTAGACCACGGAGGCCTGAAGTTCCAGCGTGACCTGGTTGTTAAACGCTTCTGCAAGTTTTCCTGTGAGTCCCATGCTTCCCAGATTATGCGCCGGTTTGTATCACCGCCACCAAGGTAAGGCAAGCCAAGCTGAGGGAAGCCTGCGCTATCCGTGCGCTCAGCTACCGATGGCGTGGACCGGCACGGCGGGCTTGGCCAGGCCTTCAACAACGACGGCGTGGGGCAGCTTGGCCAGTTCCTGCGGCTTGAGCAGCCGCTTGCTGGTGCGGTTGCCGCCGCCCATCACTACGCGCTCGCGCTCCAGCACCGCTGCGTCGATGTAGATGGTGTGGCCCGAGGTGCCGATGGAGGTCACTCCGCCGATCTCCATCCCGGTTACCGCTTGGGTGGTTTCCGCATCGGCGAAGGAGGCCCGTTTGACTCCCAGCAGCTCGCGGACCGACTTGTTCACGTCCAGCCGGGTGGTTCCCAGCACCACGCAGACCGCGTATTGGGCCGGCTCCACTTTCTTGGACGTCACCAGGATGGTGTTCGCCGACTGGTCCAGCGAGAAGCCGTAGTGGTCGCAGAACGCGGCGGTGTCCGCCAGGTCCGGGTCGCATGCCAGGACCTCGTAGGAAAGGCCGTGCTCGGCGAGCGCCGCCTCAACGGCGGGCAACAGGGTGGCAGTGCTCATGACGCCTGTGTTGCCCCCGCCGTCTTGGTGACCGCGGCCAGAATGGCCTCGCCCAGTTCGGCGGGCTTGGTGAATTGCGGCCAGTGGCCGGTGGGCAGGTGGACGTATTCCACGTCCTTGATATTGACCAGTTCCACCACCTGCGGGGCACCGGCGTCGATCCAGCCTTGGAGCTGTTCCGGCGTGAACTCACAGGTGATGATGGTGGCCGGGACGTTAAACCGGCGCTCGTCGGAGAGGTGCTGCGGGTCTTGGGCGACGCCCCTCGGCTGCGGAATGGCGCGGGCGCGGAAGGCAGCCCGGAGCCCATCGTCCAGATCGGTCAGGTCTTCTTCCCCGAAGAGGCTCCAGTCCGGCAGCGGCACCTCGTCCCCGTCGGCGGGCAGCTCGTCGTTGATCACGCCGCCTTCGCCCAACGGGCCGCTGTCCACGTAGATGGCGCGAAGAATGCGGTCCGGGCGCTGGTCCACCACGCCGTGGATGATGGCTCCGCCGCCCGAATGTCCCACCAGGATCACCGGCCCGCCCAGCTCGTCCACTGCTTTCAGCGTGGCATCAATGTGGTCCCGTAGGCCGATGCCTGCCCGTGGGGCATCCACGGACTCCAGCCCGGGCAACGTCAGGGGGTAGACCCGATGTCCTGCGGCTTCCAGCGGCGGAGTCACCTCCGACCACGACGACGCGTCCAACCAGAATCCGGGTACCAAGATGATGTCCATGTCAGGTGACTCTAGTGCCCGGACCGTGGCCCGGGACACCCCTCGGGCCGAATTCAGGACAGCTTCCGTCCTAAGACTTCCGTACCGGCGGGCTGAGGCCGGGTGACGCTGCCGAGGAGCCCTAGGCTGGGTTGTGACAACATCGCTGAGCCGACCCGGAGGACCGCAGTGGGAATCATGAACGACCTGCTGGGTCCGTCCGCGGTGACGCAACTGCGCACGTCGCTGGCCGTGGCAGCCGACCAGCCTGCCTGGCCGGCCCTACGGGAAGCCGCCGACCGGCTCGAACCACTGGCCCTGCGGGCCCGGGCCGGCCTGCTGGCAGCCGCGCTGATCGACGACTTGGATGCAGGCTACGAGCGGGCCGCTTCGGTTTTCCGCACCGCTTTCGCCGATGACGGCTTCACCGGCTGGATCCTGTGGCCGGTGGGCGAGGCCGCGGTCACCCTGGCGCTCCGGGATGGAGGCCAGCGGGCGTTCGATGACGCGTTGGCCCTGCTCGCGGAACTGACTCCGCGGATGAGTAGCGAGTTTGCCATCCGGCGGCTGCTGATCCAGGACCTGGACCGGGCGCTGGGAGCCATCCGCGGCTGGACGGCACACCCGGACGAACAGGTTCGGCGGTTGGCCAGCGAAGGCACCCGGCCGTATCTGCCGTGGGCCGTCCGCGTACCCGGCATCATCGCCCGGCCGGCGGCGACGCTGCCGATCCTCGACGAGCTGTACCTGGACGGCAGCGACACCGTCCGGCGCTCGGTGGCCAACCACCTGAACGACATATCCCGGCACGCCCCGTCCGAAACGGTGGCCACCGCCGAACGCTGGAGCACGACGCCGGACGACCGCGCGGCCTGGGTAGTCCGGCACGGGCTGCGCACCCTAGTGAAGAAGGCAGATCCCGGCGCCCTCGCCACGCTGGGCTTTACCTCCGGAGCAGTGGCGGTGTCCGCTCCCCAACTGGACCAGAGCATCGTCCGCCTGCCCGGGGAACTGGGCTTCGCCGTCGAACTCCGCAATGAAGCTGCGGTGCCGGCACGCGTTGCGGTGGACTACGTGGTGCACTACGTCAAGGCCAATGGTTCGCTGGCCCCCAAGGTGTTCAAGCTGGCGGTGGCTGATCTGGCACCGGGCGAGATGCGCCGGTTCCGCACATCGCACGGCTTCCGGCAGATGACCACCCGCGTCCATTACCCGGGCCGACATTTGGTCCAAGTCCAGGCCAACGGGACGCTGTCTCCTCAGGCGGGCTTCGACGTCGTGACCTGACAGTGGCAGCCGGCGGACTGCCGAGTTCGCTGAGCGCATGATCGGGCGCTGATCGAGGTTTTCGGCAGTCGCCATTGGGTAACCTTTCTGCAACCTGTTTTTGTTATGCCAGCGGATACACCGCCTCCGGCGGATGCGACAAGTACCGATGAAGGAACGTGTCATGAACTTTGACCTGCCCCCGCCACCGCCAATGGGCACCGCGCAACGCCCCCTCCGTCCCGGATTCGCGAAACTGACGTGGCTCCCATGAGCGCCACGGTCGATCAGCAACGCAAGCTGCACATTTCGCACCACGACGCCGCGGAGATCGGGACCGTGGCCGCAGATTTGGTCGCTGGGCTCGTCGTAGACCTGCCCCGGGCCGTCATCGGACTGGCCACCGGGTCCTCGCCTCTGCCGCTGTACCAATCCTTGGCACGCCGCCGCCTGGACCTGACCGCTGTCCGCTGGTTCGCCCTGGACGAATACATCGGGCTGCCCGCCGGCCATCCCGAGAGTTACGCCGCGGTCATCGAGCGCGAAGTCATCACGCCGCTGGGCCTCGACCCCGCGACGGTCCTGCTGCCGGACGTCGGCCAGCCGGATGTGGATCAAGCGGCCACGGACTACGAGGCGGCCATCGCCTCCGCCGGCGGCATCGACCTGCAGATCCTGGGCATCGGCCACAACGGCCATCTTGCCTTCAACGAGCCCGGTTCGGCCTTGGATTCGCGCACCCGGGTGGAAGTGCTGACCCAGAGCACGCGCCAGGCCAATGCGCGCTTCTTCGACTGCCTCGACGACGTCCCCACTCGCTGCATCACCCAGGGCCTCGGCACCATCATGGCCGCCAAGCGGCTGCTGCTGCTGGTCCAGGGCCGGGATAAGGCCGAAGCGCTCAGCCGGGCCCTGACCGGCCCCGTCCACCCGGACTGCCCGGCCTCCGTGCTCCAACTGCACCCGGACGTCACCGTCCTCACCGACGTGGCGGCGGCCTCACTGCTGCCGGCCGGGGCGTCATCGGCGCGGTGAATTTCGGCCGACGGAATAGCCGCCGGCTAGCCATGTTGTGACTGGTATGCAGCTGCCGTCGATTCCCCTCTCCATCTTGGACCGTGCCAATGCCCGCGCAGGCAACTCGGCGTCTGAGGCCCTGGCCGCTACCGTCCGGCGGGCGCAGCATGCCGAGCAGCTGGGCTACCACCGGTTCTGGGTGGCCGAGCATCACGGCGTGCCCGGGATCGCCGGTTCGGCCCCGGCGGTGCTGATGGCGGCGGTGGCCGCGCAGACCGAGCGGATCCGCGTCGGCTCCGGCGGAGTGATGCTGCCCAACCACCAGCCGTTGGTGGTGGCCGAACAAGCCGCCACCCTGCAGGCGCTCTTCCCCGGCCGGATCGATCTCGGGATCGGGCGCTCCGTGGGCTTCACGCCCGCTGTCCGCTCGGCGCTGCGGCAGGACAAGGACGCCGCGGACCGCTTTGCGGAGGACCTCGCCGAGCTGCTGTCCTACCTCGGCGGCACCGCCGCCATCACTGCCCGCCCGTACGACGGCGGCGCAACGCCGCCTTTTGTGCTGGCCACCGGCAAAGGCGCGGAGATCGCTGCGAAGGCGGGCCTCGCCGTCGTTGTTGGTGGGCCGGCGTTCACCGGGCGCAAGCCGGAGTTGGCCCGCGGCGTGCTGGAGCGCTACCGGAAGAACTTCCGGCCCTCCGCTTATTACGCGGAGCCGTACGTGATCGCGTCGGCGAACGTGGCGGTGGCCGCATCAGCCGAAGCGGCGCGGGACTTGCTGCTGCCCGAGGCGTGGGCGATGGCGCAATCACGCACCCGCGGCGAGTTCCCGCCGCTCGAACCGGTGGACTCCATTCGGGCCTTGCCGGTGACGGAGCGGCAGCAGGCGCTCGTATCCGAGACCCTCGCGGCTGCAGTGCACGGGACCGCAGACCAGGTGGCCGAGCGGCTCGGCCGGCTGCTCGAGGCCACCGGCGCCGACGAACTCATGGTCACCACCAACACCTTCGACACCGCCGCCCTCGCCGACACCGATCGTCGGCTGGCCGGCCTCTTCGGGCTGCCCGGCAAGACGCGCTGAGCGGGCATCAGCGGGCCTTCCGCGGGACGGCGCCCCGCACTAGTCTGAGACCGTTCGGTGGACCATGGTTGAGGGCGGCGCGCATGCGGGTGCTGATCGTCGGGGCAGGGATTGCGGGTCCCACGCTGGCCTACTGGCTGCGGCGGGCGGGACACGAGCCGGTGCTCGTTGAGCACGCTCCCCGGCTGCGTCAAGGCGGCTACCTAGTGGACTTCTGGGGATCCGGGTTCGATGTGGCCGAACGGATGGGCATTGTCCCCCGGCTGATGGCCAAGGGCTATCGGGTCCGAGAGCTGCGTGAAGTGTCCGCCACCGGCCGGCAGATCGCTCATCTGGATCCGCGCAACGTCATCGGCGGGGTCGGCGACCGGTATGTCAGCATCGGCCGCTCCGATCTGGGGGCTGTGCTCTTCGAAGCGCTGAACGGCGAGGTCGAAACGATCTTCGGCGACACTGTCCAGGCGCTCGACGACGACGGCGGGCGCGTGCGCGTCGAGTTTGCCCACGGCGCTCCGCGGGAGTTTGACCTCGTTGTCGGGGCCGACGGCCTGCACTCCCGGGTCCGGTCGCTGACCTTCGGGCCCGGGGAGGAGTTCGAGCGCTACCTCGGCATCACGGTGGCCGCCTTCGACGTGGAAGGCTACGGTCCGCGTGACGAGTTGGTCGCAGTGACGCATACCGAGGTGGGCGTGCAGGCGCTCCGCTTCTCGCTGCGCGACGGTGCGACTATGTTCTGCTTTACCTTTCGCTATGACGGGGACGTGCCGGTGGAGGATGTGGCAGCCCAGCAGGAGTTGCTCCGTTCGCGTCTGCGCGGCGTAGGCTGGGAAGTTCCGGAGATGCTGCGGCGGATGCCCGAGGCCCGGACCTTCTACCTTGATCGGGCAAGCCAGATCCGGATGCCGGCGTGGTCGCGCGGCAGGGTGGCGCTTACCGGCGACGCCGCCGCGTGCCCGTCGTTTTTGGCCGGTCAGGGCTCCGCGCTCGCCATGGTGGAGGCCTACGTCCTGGCGGCCGAACTGCAACTCTCTGGCGGGGAGCATTCCACAGCGTTCGCTTCGTACGAGCGCCAGTTGGCGTCGCTGGTGCGCGTGAAGCAGGATGCGGCGATCGGGCTCGGCGCAGCGTTCGCACCACGCAACCGCGGGCAACTGCTGTTGCGCAACACCGTGCTGGGCCTGATGGGAATCCCGCTGGTCGCCAAGCTCGCGATGGGACGGAGCCTGCGCGATCCGATCGAGCTTCCTCCGCCGCCGAGAGATTGAGACCCCGTGTTGCGCCGTGGATCCGCATTTGGCCGCTAGAATCCGATTGCGGTGAGTCGTAGCCTGCCCAGTCCGGATGCCTCTACGCACCTTTCCTCGTCAGCATCCGGAAGAAGAGGCTATGTTCGCACGTCTGATCGTCGCCCTTGCATCGGCCGCCGCCGCGGTTGGCCTCATGGTCTTCGCCGGACAGCCGGCCGCCGCTGCGGAACCCGTGACGATTCCCGCCGCCCCAGCCTATGAGGCGCCCGTCCTCTACGGATCCTCCTTGGACAGCTATCGCTGGGAGCCGTCCAAGAAGTTCACGGTCTGGCATGATCCATGGGCGTCCACGTACCGGATTGCCCTGCAGTTGAAGAGCGGAACGAGCTGGAAGACGGTCGGCTCCAAGGCGCCGGGCAAGCAAGGCAAGACGACGCTCGGCTACAAGATGGCCAAAGAGGGCACCGTCCACATGCGCATCGCAGCTACCGAGGGCGGCAGGACGCTCGCCTCAAGCCCGGCCCAGAAGGTCACCTGGAAGCGTGACCGGTCCGACATCCACCACCGCTACTCGAACTACACAAAGCCGTTCGCGGAGGCCGAAGGCAAGGTGGCCGCGGGCGATCAAGCCCGGCACGGCGTCTACGTCTGGACCGGCAGATCTGCCCGCATCGGTGCCCTGCAAATGCACAAGAACGGTCAATGGGTCACGGTGCAGAAGCTCGTCTGGAAGAAGAAGAGCAGCGGCACGCCGCCCTTGGCAATTGCGAAGACACCCAAGACGCAGTCCAACGTCACCCGGAAATACCGAATTGTCGTGAACGCCTCGGCGTATGAAAAAGGATGGACTTCCAAGACCGGCACCGTCCGTCACGAGAACCCACGGAGCTACACCGGGTACCGCAAGCTTTCCTATGACTACATGAAGAAGTACTGCCCCAACCAGATCATCACCGTGAAGAAGGGAGGGTCAGCAAGCACCGCCCACTCCGGCTCGCTTCGGATTGAAATGGCACCGGGATACCAGGGCAGCCAGCACAAGGCGATCGCGCTGCACGAGTGCGCCCATATCATCACCTTCCGCCTCTACGGCAACGGCTTGGAGGCGATGGACAGCCGGTTGAACAAGATCTTCAAGTCCAGCAACGGGGTCGAGATGGTGGCCGACTGTATGGCCTACCGCATGGGTGCCGACCCGAAGGCAGCGGTCAACTGGTACACGCAAGACTGCAAGGGATCCCGCGGAACGGCTGCAAAAAACATCTTGGCCGGCAAGAAACCCTGACCGGGAGGCCGATGGCCGTAGGGCGGCCAGCGCGGCCCTGAGGCTCAGCGCGACCGTGGCTGCTCCATACGGACGCCGTGAGGAAGTGCGCTCGGAGTGGTGATAATCGCCTGGTCCTGGATCTCGGCGGTTCCGTCGCTCTCACGCCCGACTCCACGGGCGGCTGGCTGCCCTGCGCTGCGCCCAAGGCGGGGTCAAGCCTCCCACGGCGATAGGCCGCGTTAGCCGGCCAACGAGGACGGGCAGCCTGACGCCGTCCGGCGGGATAGCCGGGTTCCACCCGGACCTCATTTCTGTGGCTGCCGCCGGGTGTTCCGGTCGACGAGTGCATGGGGCTCGACGGTGCAAGGAGCAGGGTGACACAGATAGGGCGGCCTTGTCCGCATCGTTAAGCACGTCGGACCCTAAATTCACCTAAATTTCCTCTTCGTTTGCGAGTGCCCGAGCCCTGATGTAACGGTTAAACCGCAACATTCCCACAAAGAATTGGAGCAAAAAATGACGTTTCGAATTGCCAAGACCGGCCGTCTCGCAGCAGCTGTAGTTACCGCAGGAGTGGTGACCACTGCAGGAGCAGGAATCGCCTCGGCCGCCGAGGACCCGACCGTTGCGGAAGCAGGGGTCACGTCGTCCGTCAACGAAACGCAAGACTCGTTGGTGTCCATCACCGCCGAGAACGTGTACATCTCGCCAAATCTGATTGTCGCCAATCAGCTCGCACCGGTTGAAGAAGCACCCGCCGAGGACGCGCTCGAAGCGCCGGTTGAGGATGCACCGATGGAAGAGCTGCCCGTGACACCGGTTGATGAGGCTCCCGTCGACGAAGCACCGGCTGAAGAGGCACCCGCCAACGAAGCACCGGCTGAAGAGGCACCCGCCAACGAAGCACCGGCTGAAGAGGCACCCGCCAACGAAGCACCGGCTGAAGAGGCACCCGCCAACGAAGCACCGGCTGAAGAGGCACCCGCCAACGAAGCACCGGCTGAAGAGGCACCCGCCAACGAAGCACCGGCTGAAGAGGCACCCGCCAACGAAGCACCGGCTGAAGAGGCACCCGCCAACGAAGCACCGGCTGAAGAGGCACCCGCATTTGGTTGGAAGGCCGTCAAGGCCGAAGCAGATGCTGCTTGGAAGGCCGCTAAGGCCCAGGGCCAAGCTGACTGGAAGGAAATCAAGGCCGAAGGCAAGGCTGATTGGAAGGCCGCCAAGGCCGCCGAAAAGGTTGGCCTACAGGGCAACTGACCCCTCGGTTTTGCCTGTTAGGGGCGGCCTCCCATCCGGGAGGCCGCCCCTTCCGTGGAAGGGGATGGATAGAGCCCCTACTCCTGCGCAGCTGGGCCGCTCCTCAGATAAACACTTCGTGTTTCCAGCTCAACTTCGATATCAACAACTTCATCAGGACTCGCAGCCGACCCCGTCGCCGTCGCGGTCGAACTTGGTGTCCCAGCCCGGATCACCGGCCCTGATGGGTGCAGCGCCGGCGTCCTTTACGGCGGTGCAGTTTTGGTAGAAGACTTTGCCGCCGGCCGGGGCCCGTGCGGGACCCTCCTTGACCGGGGCAGGCTTGGGCTTTAGTGTCGGGGCCGGAGCTACGGAGACCGGCACAACCGCTCCCCCGCCGGCCGGGACGGGCTGGTCCGGGCACGAGGTGCTGAGGACGTTCTTGATCGCCTCCCGCTCCGCCTTGGTCATCCACAGCCCGTACTTGGCTTTCACCGCGGTCTGCAATGCCACATACTCGCAACGGAACGACTTGTTCGGCGGCAGCCAGGTGGCCGCGTCGCTATCGGACTTGGCCCCGTTAGTAGGGCCGTCGACGGCCAACAGGTTCAACGGGTCGTTGGCAAACGCTTCACGCTGGTTCGGGGCCAACTGCTGCGCGCCCTTCTGCCATCCGTCCGAGAGGGCGACGACGTGGTCGATCTGCACAGCGCCGCTGGTGGTGTTTCCGCGGACGAAGTCGATGGTCGCCGCAGTGAACGGATCGGCCAGCACCCCGGAGGTCACCACGCAGCCGCCTGCCTTGAGCACAGCGTGGTCCAGATCGCGTTGAAGGACGTCGTTGCGCGCGTCGCAGCCGTTGCGGTCTGGATCCTTCCAGCCCCTGCCGAACTGTTCCCGGGAGTACCCAGTCTTCGGCGCCCGGCCCTTCACCTCAATGGTGGCCAGCTGCTCCAGCGCCGTGCCGGCAGCGGGTCCCTGTTCAGCTTTGGGCTCAGGCGCCTCGGACTTCTTTTGGACACTGGGCTCCGGCGTCACCGGCGAAGCGGTTCCAGACGATGATTCGGTGACAACGGGGGCTTCAAGGACCGGGGTGCTGCAGGCAGTCAGTCCGGTCAGCAGCACGGCGGCGAAGGCAAGGCGAAGGCGTTTCATATCCCTTCATGTGTACGGCAAGTCCATGCCCAGGTGCTGGCGGACACACCGTTGTGCCGCCCACATAACAGCACCCTCGGCCCCTGCTGCCCTGCAGTTAAGCGCGGCGTCGCTCGTGGGCACCTACTTATTGGCGAAATCATCCGCGGCATGTGTGCGGAGCTAGTGCGCGATCCTCACCTTGCCGGCACCGTTTACGCTTTCAGCCGTCGAGCTCTCCGATGCGCGTTAGGGATTATTTTCCTGTGGGGGGCTCGTCAGAATCGGCTGTGGATGAGGGCCGATACCAGAGGAACAGCAGCACGCCGACAAACGAGGAGGACGAGTGCGCCCAAGTTTTGCCATACGAATCCTTCAATGCGCACGTTGCGGCTGAGCTGCAGGACGAGGCCGAGCGCCAGAAAGAACCAGCCGCCTTGGATGAACCTGCCCATGTCGAGCCCTCTCGCTAACTGCAGGAACTAATGAGTTCGTTAACGCCGCCCCGGCCCGCAGCGACAACGCTCCGGGTCCGCAGAGGCTATGAGCCGAGTTTCAGACCGTTCCAGCCGCCGAGCCCAACGGTGACGCGCTTCTGGATCTTCTTTGAGGAGACCGGGTAGAAGTGCAGGTTGCCCTTCTTGTCGCGGGCCAGGATGCCAGGCTGGCCGGTTGCCAGGTGCCCTTCGGCCGCGGACAGGTGCGTCATGGCCCTCCAGCTTGAACCGCCGACCACCTTGCGGGTCTCTTTGATGAGTTGGCCCTTGCCGTTGGAGCGGTAGAGCTTCAGCTGCCCGGCAGTATCGCGGGCGACCAGATCCATTTTAGTGTTGCCGTCGAAGTCCATGGCCATCACCTGGAGGCTCTTCCAGTTGCCCGAGCTGAGCAGTTTCCGCGGCCCGGGTTTTGCTCCGTCCTTGTTTGCGTACGAGTACAGCTTGCCGTCGCGGTTCTTGGCAATGATGCTGGGGAATTTGTCGGCGGTCTTCCATTGGGTAACGAGGATGGTGTTGCGCTGCCAGCCGCTCGTGCCCAGCGTGGAGCGTTTGAAGCCGCCGTTCTTCAGCCCGTAGTCGACGGTGAGCCGGCCGTCCTTCCAGTTGGCAATCAGGTCTTGGACGCCGTCGGCGTTCCAGTCGGCGATCTCCACGGTCAGGGATGTTCCCCAGCCGGCGGAAACGTAACGGCGTTTGTCCAAATCCCTGCCCCTGGCGGACGGGTAGATGTAAAGCTTGCCGGCGGAGTCCACGGCTACGACGTCGCCTGATTTGGCCTTGGGCGGGGCGATGGCGGCCGGCATGGCTTTCAGGTCGTTGGCCAGCAGCTTCGGCATGTCGTAGGTGTAATGAGTAACGCCCGGCAGGACGGTCATCTTCGTGCTGGTGAACCCGAGGGCCTTGTATTTTTTCTCCGCGCGCTTGGCGGTGCCCAGGGCAGACCAGGTCTTCAAGCTGGTGCCGCCCTTGCCGTCGCGACTGCCGCTAATCCAATGCAGCTTCATTTTCCTTACGGCCGCAGTAGGTGCGGTCTGCATCCCGTCGTAGCCGCCGCCGCCAACGATGGTGGCCCCGCCGCCCTTGATCCATTCCTGGCGGTCCGCGAGGAGTTCGTAGGTGATGAACTCGGCGCCGCCAGAGTAGCCGTGGAGCCAGATGCGGCGGGGGTCGAGCTTGTATTTGGCGATCAAGCTCGTCGCCAACGAGCGAAACCATTCCCCATTTCGGTCGGCGTCCTCCCACCAGGTGATGCCGCCCTTTTTGTCCGGGGTGATGACCGGGACCATGATCATGTTCTTCTTGGCAGCCTCGGCCGCCATCTTCTTCATGACGGAGCCCTTGGTGTGGTGGACGTAGGACTGTTTCGGCTGGGAGTAGTCGCCGTGGAAGACGAACAGGACGCCCACGGGCTTCTTCGTATCGATGCCGTTGGCGTAGACGTGGTAGTTGCTGCTGAGTCCGTTGGGCGCGGTATAGGTCTGATAGGTCGCACTGTACGGTGCCGCGGCCTGGGCCGGGATGCTGACAACCAGTGCTGACGCGAGCAGGGACGATCCTAGGGCCGCTCCGAGGAGTGCGCGAATGAGTGACTTCATCAAACTGGATCCGTTCGTAGTACTGCCGACTGCGGGAATGCGGGGCACGGGTGTCAAGGGATGCAATCGGACGACAGGGCGCACGCGTAAGCGAATCTCCGGAAAACCTCACAGGTCCCCGCGGGTGGGCCGCCTTGGCTGGGTGAGTCAGGGCCCAAGTGGCGAAGCGGCAGGACTCCCTCATGCCAAGAGCCGGCAGTGATGGCGGGTCTTAATGTCAAGACAGCAAAAGGCCCCCACTTCCCTTTGTTTAGAAGGAAGTAGGGGCCTTCGATGTGTGGAGCTTAGGGGAATCGAACCCCTGACCTTTTCATTGCGAACGAAACGCTCTACCAACTGAGCTAAAGCCCCGTGCCACTGCGTTCGATCATAAGTCTGCGGCGCGCCGATCGCCAAGCTGAAAGGATGCAGTGTTGCGCGCCAGACACGCTGCCGTGGCGCCCGGCACAACCAATGCCCCGCCCCAGTTCACCCATTCTTGTAACGAATGTGCAGCGTTCACTGGCGTCCGCGCAGGCAAGTCGAACCCGCGCCATAAACTCTGGCCATGGACAATAAAGTTCTCAAGGCCGTCTACACGGTCTTCTTGGGGGTCATCATCGCGCTCTTCGTGGGGCTGGGCATCCGCACGTTCTATGCTCCACCGGAAGCGCCACAGTTTCCGGTGGAGACGATCTTCGAGAAGACCAACCCGACGGATAAGGAGCTAGCGGAGCAGCGCGAGATCCAGATGCAGCAAGAAGCAGCTTTCCGCGAGTACGACGAAGCATCTGAGATCTACAACCGCAATGTCACCATTTCGGCACTCATCAGCTCGGTTGCCCTGCTCGGCCTGAGCCTGGTGGTGGAGAAGCGCAACCGGGTGTTGGCCAATGGCGTCATGCTCGGCAGCCTGTTCACCCTGATTTACAGCATCATGCGGAGCTTCATGTCCGGGAGCACCACGCTCTCGTTCATCGTGGTGACCGTGGGCCTGGCCGTGGTGCTTTTCCTCGGTTACAAGCGGTTCTTCCAACCACGCGAGAAGCCGAACACTCCCCCGCTCAACGGCAACACTCCGGCGAATGCCGCCTGAGTCAGCGCAGTAAATCCAGCAGCGCCCCCTGACCCCACAAACAGCGAGACCCCTGGCGATCCGGAATCCGGACTGGCAGGGGTCTTCGGCTGTGTGAACAACAAGGTCCGGGCTTCGCGGGCCCGCAGACACTGTCCCTGCGTCGTGAGCTTGGACGGTGTACCTCAGCGGGCTACGGCTTGTGGCTTCGCCCGATCTGATAGCCATTCCAGCAGCATGGCTACAATCCGCGCAAGAGGCAGGCTTATACTTGATCAGAGTGTTCAAGTACCCGGCGAGCTATCGGCAGGAAGTGGTCAAATTGCAGCAACTGGACGCCTCCGACCGGAGGATCCTGCTGGCGCTGGACGAGGACCCGCGGGTCCCGGTGATGATGTTGGCGCAGCGGCTCGGCCTGGCGCGAGGCACCGTCCACTCCAGGCTGGAACGTCTCGCCGCCTCGGGCTGTCTGCGCACCCACTCGGCCCGGGTGCTTCCGCAGGCTTTGGACCGCGGGGTGATGGCGATGGTGAGCGCCGAACTGGACCAGAGCAAGCTCAACGATGCGGTGGAAGCGCTGCGGAAGATCCCCGAAGTGCTCGAATGCCATGCCCCGGCCGGCGATACCGACCTGCTGATCCGTGTGGTGGCACATAGCCCGGACGACCTGTACCGGGTGAGCGAGGAGATCCGGTTCTGCCCCGGCATCACACGCACGTCCACGCAGATGTTCCTGCGTGAAGTCATCCCCTACCGGACCACCGGGCTGCTCAAGCAGGACTGATTTCTAGACGAACTGCACCAGCACGCCGACCACCCAGACGGCCCCGGCCGCGAACGCACAGCCCAACTCCACCAGCATGCCGAGGCCCACGGCCTTGAGCGCTGCCCAACTGGCCCCGACTGCCTGGCCGAAGTGCCGCCGTCGGGCGTATTCGCTGAGCAGCAGGCCTGCCGCAAACCCAATGAACAGCCCCACCACGGGAATCACGAACATTCCGACGACGCCCGTCAGCACGGCAACCAGGATGGACCAGTTGGGCACCTGCCGCTGCTTCAGCCGCCGGCCGGTTAGCACCAGACTGGCCAGCATGCCGGCGGCCACGAACACCATGCCGATGGCGAAGACCACCCAGCCCACCATGTTCTGCAGGGCAATGGCCCATACCAGCAGGCTGATGCCAATGGTGATGGTGCCGGGCAAAACGGGCACGACGATGCCGGCAATTCCAACGGCGATGAGCAGACCGCAGACGACGGTCGCAAGAATCTGGGCTTCCACCCACAACACACTAATAGGGATGCCCCGGCTTTCCGCGGTCGGCCGACGGTCGGCGCCGCTGAGACGGTCGCAAGGCGAGCGGGAAACGTGACGCGTGGACTGCCGCCAAGGACGCCAGCTGCAGCCCCTGCGCGCCGGGGTCTTGACGGCACGGCACGGCGAGGTTGTAGACTGCGCCCACGTTCTGGAAGGGCTCTAGGCTATCCGGTTCGCCGGTGCCGGGAAATCGGAGGTGGGTGCCATGAACTTTGGGGAATCGTTTTGGGACACGATCTGGTGGTTCTTTTGGGCGTTCGCTTTCATCGCCTACCTCTTCGTGCTGTTCGGAATCATCACTGACCTGTTCCGTGACAGGTCGCTGAACGGGTGGCTGAAGGCAGTATGGCTGATCTTCCTTCTTTTCCTGCCCTTCCTGACTTCGCTGATCTATCTGATAGCTCGCGGCAGGGGAATGGCCGAGCGCAGCCACGCAGCGTCGCAAGCGATGCGCATGGATACCGAGTCGTACATCCGCGGAGTGGCTGGCGCGAGTCCGAGTGAGGAGATAGCCAAAGCCAAGGAGCTGCTGGACTCCGGCGCGATCAACCAGCAAGAGTTCGAACACGTCAAGGCGCGGGCCCTCCGGTTAGAGCAACCAAGCTCACCGGGCGCAACACCGGGCGGCGCAACACCAACGAATCCTGGTGCTGACTGGTAACTCGGGCTTGTTGCTTACCGGCCGGCGGGGCCACTGTCGGAGGGGTCGCCGTCGCCGGGTGCGGGCCCATCGGCCCCAGCGGGGCCTCCTTCGTCGCCGCCGTGTCGAGGCTCGTCGGCCTCGGCGTGACCGCCGCGACTGTCCGCGGAGTTCTTGAGGCCAATCTGCACCGCGCCCAGGAAAGCCTTGATCACCAGACCAAGAAGTATCAGCCCGGTGACCATCTGCACGGTGACAGCGATTCGTGCGGCCTGCGATACCGGAGTGATATCACCAAATCCCACCGTGGCCAGCGTGGTGATGGTGAAGTACAAAGCGTCGGTCCGGTCCATCGCTTCCGTGAAAGCACCCGAGTCCCAAATGGACGTAGTGACGTACGAGGCTGCGAACAGGACAATGTACAGCGGGATCGAAGTGGCCAACGCCTCGATGGCACGCAGCCGCGGCGACGGCGACGTCGTCACCGCCCTTATCTGCCAGGCGACCAGCGCACCCAGCGCACCGAGGCCAACCAAAAGCGCTGGCAGGGAGCCATCCCGGTTAAGCGGCATCGTGTAATAAACCACCAGCAGGGCGACGCCGGTCAGGGCGGGACGCAGCAGCACCCACAGGCGCTGCCCACGCCGCCGAGCGGAACTATCGTGGACCGTGCTCATCGCGCACCATTATCCTCCGCGCGCACCTTTGGGCCATCGCCCGCAGCGGGTGACGCCTGGGGCGGAATCCTCCGGCTCGGCCCAGGGAACGGGGCAGTGTACATCCGATGACGGACGGTGCCGCAATGGGCCAAGGCCGCGATCACCGTCGGCTTGCGCCGCCCGTTCCGCTCACCGAATCCGCAGGCCCGTCGGTAGAGCCGCAGAGTGGTGGTCTGTGAAAGCCGGCAGCCGCTCGACCGGACTTTCCGGCCCAACCGGAGCACCGCCGTCGTCCACCATCTGCTGATGGCGCTTGGCGCGCCGCCGCTTCACCAACAGAATGACGACGACGGCGATGGCCACCGCTGCGCCTGCCGCCGCCCACGGGGACGCGAGGATGAGGGCGAACCAGGCCGCGATCGCGGCCAACCCCACCGTGGCGTAGACGACGGCCCAG
This sequence comes from Arthrobacter sulfonylureivorans, assembly GCF_022637435.1. Classification (NCBI taxonomy): domain Bacteria; kingdom Bacillati; phylum Actinomycetota; class Actinomycetes; order Micrococcales; family Micrococcaceae; genus Arthrobacter; species Arthrobacter sulfonylureivorans. The sequence continues at coordinate 427,097 of NZ_CP093326.1, read as the reverse complement.
ATCAGGCTGCCGGCGATGACTGCGGGCAGGAAGCGGCGCAGCGGCATGCGGGCGATGCCCGAACTGCCGATCACGGCGGTCTGCAGGCCGACGGTCAGGAAGCATAGCGTCACCGCGAACGGACCGAACCTGGCCGTCATCGCTTCCGCCCGGCGCATCAGCGGCCCGTTCACATGCTTCTCCAGTCGGGTGTGGCGGCAGCCAGCGGCAACGCCGCGGCCCAGCCAGTACGTGGCGTTGGACCGGAGCATCGCACCGCCGAAGAGCGCGGCGATCGCCCAGCCCAGCGGCAGCCCGAGGAAGAAGTCCATGAACGTCCTTTCACTGGCGAGCGGCCCGGACAAGTCAATTCTACGCTCTGTAGAAACACTTGGGGTTGCGCGAAAGAACCGTTGACATCTGTACCCAGGGCAAGCTGGACACCCCAACACCTTCGACTCGGTTACGGCATCACGTCCCCGCTGTTGGGGCCCAGAGTCTGCCCGGTGTAGAGGTCTCCGCCGGGCGAGGAGGCCAGCAGCAAGGCCGTGGGCGCCACCTCATGGACCTGTCCGAAGCGGCCGATGGGAAGCTCCGCCTGTTTGGCGGCCTTCCACTCCTCGGAGAGTCCCTCGATCAACGGAGTAAAGATGGGCCCCGGGGCGATCGCATTGACGAGGATGTGGTGCTCGGCCAACTCCAGTGCCATCGCTTTGGTCATCCCGATCACCCCTGCCTTGGCGGCCACGTAGTGAGTCAAGCCGACCCCGCCTTTGAGCCCGAGCTGCGAGGCGATGTTGATGATCCGGCCTCCGCCGCGCTCCACCATGTGGGGCGCTGCCCAACGCGCAGCCAGGAACACGCCCTTGAGGTCCACGGCGAGGGTCTTATCGAACGTCGCTTCGCTCATTTCCAGCAGCGGCGTCTCGTCGAGAATGCCAGCGGCACTGACCAGGATGTCAATGCCGCCGAACGTTGCAGCGACGTGGTCCATCACCCGCCGCACTGCTTCGCCGTCGGTGACGTCCACAGCGAGGGCTGCGGTGCGGCCGCCGAAGGTGCCGGCCTCGGCTGCTACGGCCGCGGCGCTCTGTTCGTCCCGGTCCAGCAGCACCACATCGGCGCCCTCCTGGGCAAAGAGCAGAGCGATGGCTGCACCGATCCCGCTGCCGCCGCCGGAAATGACGGCGATCTTGTCTGCGAGCTGTCGTTCCATCTCAACTCCTGTCCGACACTCAGCTCGGCCAGCGGACGGTCAGCCCGCCGTCGACAATGAGCTGTTGTCCCGTGATGTAGGCCGAGTCGTCGCTGGTGAGGAAGCGGATTGCGCGGGCGGCCTCGTCCACGTTGCCTACCCTGCCCCACGGGATGATGGATCCGGCGGCGTCGAGGCCTTCCCTGCCCAGCGAGTTCACCGGATCCAGGGACTGCGGGCTCTCGATGAGCCCCGGGATAATGGCGTTGACCCGGATCCGGCGCGGGGCCAGCTCAACGGCCAAGGACCGGCACAGGCCAAGCAGGCCGGATTTGGCGGCGGCATAATGGCTGTGTTCTTCCCAACCGTAAACGCCGCCGGCGATCGAGGACGTGGCGACCATCGCCCCTCCGCGGTCCATCCGCATGCTGCACGAGCGGAAGACGCGCAGGACGCCGGAAAGGTCGACAGCCATCATGTCGTCCCACGCCTCGTCGGTCATGTCGGCCAGTGGCGCCCGGCGCAGAATACCCGCCGCGGCCACCGAGATGTCCAGCCGGCCGAACTCGTCCAGCGCGGCCTGGGCTAGCTTCTCCGTGTCCTCGAAACGGCGAACGTCCATCGGGACGGCGACGCAGCGACCGGCGGCATCCTCGACGGCATGGACCGTGTCCGTCGCGTCGTGGGGATCCGAAGGGAGGTAGCCGATCACACTGTGGGCGCCGGCCCGGGCGTAGGCTACGGCCAGCGCCCGGCCGATCCCGCTGCCACCGCCGGAGATCACGGCGACCTTGCCCTCGAGTCCGTCGTCGCGGTTCACGCGTGCACCGTCCTTCTGTTTTTCTTGCAGTTGGCGTTGGTGGTCATGCGATCACCGTCGTCTTCTGATGGGCATCGTGGATGGTGCGCGTGCCGGCCATGCACAGTGCCGAGATGAACAGCCCGCCGGTGCCGGTGATGATCGCCGCCCAGCCGGTATCCACTCCGGCGGCGAGCAGGATGGACAACAGACCGGAGCCGGCGATGCCGCCGACCGGCGCCATCACGTGGGCCACGTTGGTGCCCATGCCGCGCACATGGGCGGGGAAGGACTCGCCCATGTAGAACAGCAGCGCCGCGTAGGGGCCGGTGAGGAAGAACAGGGTCAGCGCGTACAGCGGGATGATGATTGCCGGGATCCCCGGGCCCAGCAGCATGATCAGGCTGACGATGCCGCCCGCCAGCCAGCCGAGGACGACGGTGCGCTTCCGGCTGATTTTGTCACCGAGCCAGCCGTGGAAGACGTACCCTACGAAGCCCACCGCGTTAGCCAGAACCAGAATGACCAGGGAGTTCTCGAAGGAAACGCCCTTGGCCTCGACCAGAATCGTGGTTCCAAGGACGGAGAAGATCATGATGGAGATCCAGTTGAAGAACCACGACAGGGACAGCAGGATGGTGTGCCGACGCAACTCGGGGGTGAAGACATCCTTTACGCCGGTGGCATGGTGGGCTGCCTCCTCGAGGTCGTGTTCGTCCGCCAGCCGGTGCGCGCCGTCGACGTCGCCGCTGGCACGGCGGCGTTTGACCTCCTGCATGGCGGCAAAGGTGGGCGATTCGGGCAGCCGGAGGGCCAAGGCCACCACGACCAGGGACAGGACGGCGGCCACCACGAAGGTCCAGCGCCAGCCGATGATCGGCAGCAGAAGCGCCGAGAGGCCCGCAGAAATAAGGGCCCCAACCGGCCAACCGCCCTGCACCAGGGAGTACATCAGGCCCCGGCTTTTGGCCTCCTTGTAGATCTCGTTCAGGTAGACCGCGTTGACGACCTCCTCGGACATGGAGAACCCGGTGAAGGAGCGGATGATGACCAGGCTGACGGCGCCGGCGGCGAGTCCGGTCAGGCCGGAAGCCACCGCCCCGCCAAGCATGAGGATGATCAGCGCTCTCTTGCGGCCCATCCGGTCGAGGATGGTGCCGACGAGCAGGGAAACGATGAAAACGCCGATCGTGGCGAAGGTGTTGACGGCAGTCGCTTGCGCGGGTGTCCAGCCGAACTCCTCGGCGATGACCGGCAGCAGGGTGCCGAAGAGGGTGTAGTCATAGACCGAGGCGACCCAGGCGATAAAGCAGACGACTGAGACCTGCGTGATTGTCTTCTTGGTGATGGGGACATTCCACGGCTCGACGGAGCGGCCGCCGGGGGAACGAAGCGATGACATGGCAGTTGCTTTCCTAGACGCAAGGACTCTCAGGAGTCCTTTCGGGGGTTGCGGGCGGCGAAGTCCCGCGCGAGGTCTTCCATGAAGGCGAACTCAACGCCGTCATGCTGTTGGATGTGGTCGAACAGCCGCTCGAGCATGAGCAGGTTCTGCGGCTTGCCCGAGACATCGGGGTGGATGGTGATCGGGAAGACGGCGTAGTCCATCTCGCGGTACACCCAGTCAAACTGGTCTTTCCAGAGCTGCTCGATGTCCCAGGGGCTGACGAAACCGTGGCTGTTGGGGCTGGACTTGATGAACATCATCGGCGGCAGATCATCGAGATACCACGACGCCGCCACTTCAATGAGATCGGTTTCCCGGCCGCGTACCAGCGGCTTCATCCATTCCCGGGCCGACTCGGCTTCGTAGTCGATTTTGGTCCAGCTGTCCCCAACCCGCACGTAGTACGGGGTGAAGTCGTCATGCATCAACGAGTGGTCATAGAGGAAGCCGCGCTCAAGCAGGATCTCATTGGTCACCGGAGAGAACTCCCACCAGGGAGCCACATACCCAACTGGCTTGCGCCCGGAACGTTGCTCGATCAGGTCGGTGCAGTAGTCAAGAACCTCGGTCTCTTGCTTGCGGGTCATGGCGATGGGGTTTTCATGGCTATAGCCATGCACCCCGATCTCGTGGCCGGCAGCAACCACGGCGTCGAACTGATCTGGAAACGTCTCGACGGAGTGGCCCGGCCAGAACCAGGTCACTGGCATCTGACGGCGCTGGGCAAGCTGAAGCAGCCGGGGCACACCGACCTCGCCAGCGAATAGCCCGCGGGAGATGTCGCCCGGGGAGTCCTCTCCACCGTAGGAACCCAACCAGCCGCCGACAGCGTCGACGTCGATACCGACCGAGACGTAAATTCTCTTGGACATAATGTCTCCTCTGGTGGCGGTGGATGTACTTAGAGGTAGCTTTCAAACACAGCTGGGAATTCTTCTGGCGGTTCGCCGTAGGAAAGCAGGACGGCGGTGAGGATGCGAGCCTGGAAGGGGTTGAGGTCCGCCGAGGGGATGGCGCCGGCTTCTACCAAATCGATGCCGCCGCCATCGCCATAGGTCGGGACCACAGGCCCCCACGGCGCCCGGGTGCTGAGCACAACGATGCAGCCGTTACCCGTCGCCCGCTTGACAGCCTCGGCGAACCCCGGCCCCGCGTTGCCAACCCCGGTACCGGCCAGCACGACGGCGCGGCTCCCGAGCTGCACGGCGTGGTCCAACAACTCCGGCGTCGCGCCGGGGTAGGCAGTGATGATTTCCACCCGGGTGTTATCGAATGCGGTCGGCGGGGTCGGCAGCGGCGGGTAGCGGCGGGGTGTAGCTGTCACTACGAGCTGGTTGCCCGCCATGTGCGCCACTTCGGTGCCACCGCCGAAAGGGCTGCCCGCGGTGGTGTGTACCTTGCGGGCGCCCCGGGCGGAACGGACTGTTCCGTTAAAACAGATCAGCGCTCCGGCCCCGCGCAAACGCTCGTCGGCCGCCGCCCGGACCGCCTCTGCGACGTTGCGTGGCCCATCCGCGTCGGGACTATCGGCAGTCCGCTGGGCACCGGTGACCACCACTGGCTTGGGCGAAGCATGCACGAGGTCGAGCAGGAAGGCCGTTTCCTCCAGCGTGTCCGTTCCGTGGGTGACCACCACGCCGTCGGTGTCTGGATCCGCGAGGGCCTGCCCGACCGCCTCAGCAATCCGGCGCAGGTCGGCCAGATCCAGCCGGTAGCTGCCGATGGTCAGTATGTCGCGGGCGCGGACCGTGACATCGCCGTACTGCTTAGGGACCAGCGCGGATGAGGCCTCTGTAGCAACAGCTCCCCGCGTGCCTTGGCTGCGCGAGGCGATAGTACCGCCGGTGCCCAGCAGTTGGATATGGGCCATCGTGCGCCTCCTTCTCGAGCGAGAAGCCGGCTCCGAAGGGTCGGACTGTCGATGCAAAAGCAAGCTGCAACGGCACCAGAATATGACGCAGATGACACAAAGAAAAGGCAAGGGGGCGGCGACGGCGGCGGATGTGGGTTAAGTGCTGGGTTCCTGCCGCATAGGATCTCTCCGGCTCAGGCGGTCACGGCGACGAAACTGGGTGATTGAAGCCCCGCAGATTCCCTGCGGGGCTTCAATGGATATGTACGGTTTCGGCTACAACGCCCGGTCTCTGGCCGGTTCGTCGGCTGGGGACTTATCCAGGAAAGCCTTCACTTCGGAGTCATCGGACTTCGTCCAGGTCTCGCCCTTGGTGCCCTGGTCTTCCCGGCGGGTTTCCGGCGTGCGCTCGTCTTCCTTCCTGAAGCGCCAACCGAAATCCCTGTTCGAGGAGTAGCACATCACAAACCTCCTTCACCTCGATCCTTTAATCGTCCTCCCGTCAACGGCGGAAACCAAGGGTCCTGATGGTGACTGTTCAGCTTGGAGTGCTTAACGAGTGAGGCTCGGATGCGCCGGCGGTCGTCCTGCACCGGCCGGCAGATGGAGAAGGGTGAGGAGTTCCTCGAAACTGTCGAGGTGGTGGTCGGCGCCCGCGGCGGCCAACCTGTCCGGGTGTTGGTACCCGCCGCCTATTGAGATGGGCACGTAGCCGGCTTCCTGGGCGCAGATCATGTCGTACGCGGTATCGCCCACGTAGTAGGCAGCCGTTCCCAGATGCCGAAGTGACGCCAGACATTCGGCTTTGTTGCTGACCGATGCGCGCAGATGATCGAACATTCCGGTCAACCGGTTGTGCCGGATGTCGTGTTCGAGGACGGTCTCGTCCGCAGCAGTCACCACTCCCGTGACCACACTTCCTTGCCGGAGCAGAGTGAGGGTTTCGGCAACGTTGGCGCGGACCGGTGCGAGGGTCTTCATGGACTCGTTCCAGCGTTTCTCGACTTCGCCGGTGTCGCCGTCGGCGATCCCCATGCCCTGGAACCAGGTATTCATCGGGAGCGTGAAGGAGTTCTGGAAGGCGGCGCGGTCCATCACGGGAAGCCCGCGTCCTGCGGTGGCATCGTTTGTGGCTGCGACGGCGCGGTCCACGTCGTCCATGACGGTGCCGTTCCAATCCAGCAGGACAAGTGTGTGGGCAACGGTAGTCACCAGAGAATCTCCTATGTTCGACGAGGGCTACGCCGCTCCTGTCCATGCCCGCTCAGGGGCTCGAGTGGACAGGGGACGTTGGGTCAACAGTGGCACATGGGGCTTGAAAGAATCTTTCAAAACTTTGGGTTGCCTGAAAACTTCATTCACCGTTCATGGTTGGTGAATCGTTGGTTCATGCCGGCTCCTTAGGTTGACTGACATGACCGATAACAAGCCAGGTGGTGTCCAGACCGATGTTCGCCAGCTCATCAGGGGGCATCTGACATCGTTCTCCCCGGCCGAGCGCCGGGTGGCCGACGTTGTGCTGGCGGGTTCGCTGGAGCTGCTGGAGACGTCGGTGACGGAACTGGCGGAACGTGCGAACACCTCCGCGGCCAGCGTGGTGCGCATGTGCACCAGCATCGGCCTTCGAGGCTTCCAGGAACTCAAAACCAGGCTGGCCATCGAGCATGTGCCGGCGGCCCATTTCGACGCCGGGGCGGTGGGCGACGGCGCAGAACTCGCCGTCAGGATTTTGCGCGATTTCGCGTCGGCACTGAAGGATACCGCCGCCGTCCTTGACGTTGGTTCCGTCAGCGGCGTCGTCGGAGAGCTGTTGACAGCCCGCCGCATCCATTTCGCAGCAGTCGGGACGTCGGCGATGATCGCCAGTGACTGCGCCTTCCGGCTGAGCACGCTGGGGTTGAACGTGCTGTTCGTCGCCGATGTCCATGCACAGCACATTCAGGCTCGGATGCTAGGCCGCGGCGATGTCCTGTTCGCGATCAGCCACACGGGCTCGACGTTCGAGACGCTGGCCGCGGCCCGCGCGGCGAAGTCAGCCGGGGCCAGCGTCATGGCTTTGACGAGCTTCACCCGGTCACCGCTGACCGAGCTCTGTGATCACACCATCATTGCCGGCAGTGCAGAGACCCGGGTCCGGGTGGAAGCAGTGACCAGCAGGCTGGTTCATCTGGCCGTACTCGACGCGCTCTACATCATGCTCAAGCAGCAACTGCCGGACGCGGACAGGCATCTGCGTGCCGCCTCCGAAGTCCTGGCCGAACACCGGTTCTGACTTTTACTCCCACTCCCACAAAAGCAAGGTGCAATGAACATGCATGGAATCGTCCGCGGGCCCGATCAACGCGGCCTGCCCGGCGTCGTCGTCTCCAACGGCCAGGATGCGGTGCAGACCGATGCCAGCGGAAATTACACGCTTCCGGACAGGGGCCGGTTCGTGCTCCTCTCCCGCCCGGAGGGCTATACCGCCCGGCGCTGGTGGTCGCCGGCCGGCTCCGAGCCCATCGATTTTGACCTCATCGAGCAGCCCCAGAGTCTCCCCTTCGAATTCGTACACCTCTCCGACACCCATTTAAGTGTCCCCGGCGGCCTGGCTGAGAGCAGCGAACGGCGTGCTGCAGCGCTGTACCCGGAGGGCGGCCTGCCCGACCAGTTCGAGAGTTTCCTCGCCGGCCTGCCGCGAACCGCACCGGACGTGCAGGCTGTCTTCCTGACCGGGGACCTTGTTGATCACGGCTTGGCCGATGAGTACCAGGCCCTGATTGAGATCCTGGACGGCAGCCCGCTGCCCGTCCACACGATCGCCGGGAACCACGACCATATGGACGGCCGGCACGAATCGGTGATCTCCGCGAACAACTACCTGACCAACAGTGCAGACCCGGCGGCTTACGAAAAATATCTGGGTCCCCGCTGGTACAGCTTCGACATCCCCGGACTGCACGTTGTGGCGATGGACTGGCACACCCACGAACTCGGCATCGATAACACGATCCAGGAAGAGTGGCTGCGCAACGACCTTGCGCTGGTTCCCCAAGAGACTCCATGGATCCTGCTCTTCCACGACCAGCCGGGCGAGTCCCTGCTGGCGAATGTCCCCCGCCCGCCGCTGGCCACCTTCTCCGGCCACTGGCACACATCACGGGTGGTTTCCGTGGACGGGACGCTGCACGTGAACACCCCGCCGGCCTTTTTCGCGGGGCTGGACTACAGCCCGCCGTCCTGGCGGCGGGTGACTTGGGACGGACAAAACTTCACCCTCAATACCGTTGCCCTGCATGCTCCTGCGGAGGATGCCCTCACTCCGGTGCTGGCCAAGTCCACCATCGCTTCTACCCCTCACACCATCAGTTCTCCGGACGTTCTCTGGCGGACCTTCCTTGCGGGGTCGGGACACCGGCAGGGGGTCGCCATCGGCGGCGACCGAATCTTTGCCGGTTCCCAATTCGAAGACACCCCCGGCGGAGCCGTGCAGGCCCTCGACCCGGCTACCGGCCGGATCCTCTGGACCTCCCGCACGGACTCCGCGGTCAAGACGGCCCCGGCTTTGGTCGGAGACGTCGTCATCAGCGCCGAAGTGACCGGGGACGTAAGCGCCTACAGCCAAGAGACCGGGGACCTGCTCTGGGTCTGTCCGTCCCCGGACCCGCTGCGGCGCTTCGCCTGGGGCGCACCGGCACCTGCCGCAGGCTGCGTTGTTGTCGGCGACCAGGCCGACCTGCGCCGCATCGACGCCGCCACGGGCAAGGTCATTTGGCGCCGTACGGACCTGGCCCCGCACCACAACCTGGTCAACCATGCGGCGCCGTTGATTGCCGGCGACCTGGTGGCGGTCGGTTACTGGCCTAGCCCTCAATACCCCATCGGCCTGAGTCTGGAAACAGGAGAGGACCAGTGGCCGTCCTCAGCCGACGAATCCGCAGCAGATTTCCGGGAGATCAAACGCCTGCTCGTCATGGGCACGGCTGCCTTGGACGCGTCCACCGGATCAATCCTGCTTCCGGGCTACTCCAGCACCATCTCCATCGACTCCACTTCCGGGGCGCTGAACTGGGTTGCGGAACACGAAGGCAACTTCAGCCCGTCCGCGCCCGTCGCCACGGACCGAGGAATCATAACCACCGTCGGGGGCCACGGACTGGAGATGCTCGACCGCTCCGACGGCCGCAAGCTGTGGGAAGCCCGCGTGGACGACTCGGCGCCCTTCCCGCTCCAGCCCTACGCCAAACAAGCACACCCGGTGCTTGCACCGCCGACCGTGCTGGGCGACCGGATCATCCTGCCCTGCCTTGACGGTGAGGTACGGGTCTTCTCCCTCGAGGGTGAGCTCCTGCACCGGGTCGTGGTCGGAGTCCCGGTCGCCGCGCCGCTGGCCGACGCCGCAAGCGTCCTGATCGGCGTAGGGGTCGACGGCGGCGTCTTCGCCCTGGATAAGAAAGGACTGTTGTGACCATCTCGCTCGCACCAAGTACCAGGGAGGAGGCTGCAACAGCCCCGCCTCCGGACCTCAAACCCGCAGCTGGCACCGGCGCGACACGCTGGCGTCGCTGGGCGCCGGTTGTGCTGGTCTCGCCGATGGCCATCTTGGCATTCATCTTCATTTTCCTGCCCGCGGTTCTAACGTTCATCGGCAGCTGGTTCACCATCCCGCTGGCAGGCGGATCATGGAGCTTCGTCGGGCTGGACAACTACCGGGAAATTTTCAGCAACGGACCCGTGCAGCGGTCCATTGTCAACACCGTCATCTACTCGCTCGCCACGATCGTCCCCAGCCTGGTGCTGGGCCTGATGATGGCCCTCGCCGCCGACTCGCTGACACGGGGCAAGGCGCTGGTGCGCACGCTGCTCTTCCTGCCGATGACCGCGAACATGGTCGCGATGGCAGTGGTCTTCACCTACATTTTTGATTTCCGCGGCGGCGTCGCGAACACCCTGTTGGGAATGATTGGTGCCGCCCCGGTCAACTGGCTCGGCAGCACCGACCATTCGCTGCTCACCGTTGCCCTGGTCGGCATCTGGCGCACCTCCTCGTTCACCATGATGATCTTCTTCGCCGGACTGGCGACCGTTCCCGGCACCATGCACGAGGCGGCGCGGATGGAAGGCATCAGCGGCTGGACTCGACTGGTGAAAATTACGCTGCCGGTGATGAAACCGTCGGTGGTCTTCGCCGTCGTCATGGCCATCATCCAGTCAGTCCAGGCGTTCGACACCGTGCGGGTTATGACCGATGGCGGTCCACAGTACTCCTCCGAGCTGATCCAAACGATGGCCTGGCGCATGGGATTCCAGTATTTCGATCTCGGTGCGGCTTCGGCGCTCTCATTCCTGATGATCGCGGCGCTGCTCGCGGTCGGTCTCTGGCAGCGCCGGGTCCTGGCCGGAAGCGGGGACAAATGAGAGCCACCATCCGCATCGGTAAATGGCTGTTCCTCGCCGCAGCCCTCGTGAGCTCCTTCTTCCCCTTCTACTGGATGGCGCGCACCTCCGTTGCCGGCCATGACGAAGTATTCAATGCCGAGTTCTCGTTCCTCCCCGAGAGCATCACCTTCGAGGCCTATGCCAGGGCCTGGACCGACGGGGCCCTGGGCAACGCCATGCTCGTCGGCCTGCTCGTCACCTTCGCAATTCTGGCCTTGCAGCTACTGACCTGCATCCCGGCCGCCTACGTTCTGGCGATGCACAGGCGACGGTGGACCGGAAAACTCTTCGGCTTCGTCTTGCTGTGCCTGCTCATCCCCGGCCAAGTGACCATGATTCCGCTGTTTATCGGCATCAACCAGTTCAGGCTCGGGGACACGCTGGCGGCGCTGATCCTGCCGTTCGCCACGTCGGTGCTCGGTACGTTCATGATCCGGAACCAGATGATGTCCATTCCCCGGGCGCTCATGGAGGCCAGCGAAATGGACGGCCTGGGACCGGTCAGGACCATGGTCAGCGTGGTCGTTCCCATGGCCAAGCCGGGAATCGCCGCCTTCAGCGTGTACTCCATCTTTGTGCACTGGAATGACTACATGTGGCCGCTGCTCGCAGCCCGGAGTCCCGAAATCCAGACTCCGCCGCTGGCTCTGGCCATCTTCCAGGACGCAGCCACCGGATTCGATTATCCGGCGCTGGCCGCCGGCGCCGCGATTGTCACGGTCCCGATCATCATCGTCTTCCTCGTGGCCCAAAGGCACTTTGTCCGGGGCATGAGCGGCACCGAAATCACCGGCTAAGTTGCCGGCCCCCCTTCCAACCCACTGCACCAATCCCAACCCCAACCAAATCAGCAGGAGCTTTAGAACCATGCGTTTCATCAGCCGTGCCATCATTGGCACCACCGCAGCCACCCTCACGCTCAGCCTTGCCGCCTGCGGCAGCAGTAGCAGCGCCGGCGTGGCAAACCAGCCCGCCGACGGCGCATCCGTCGCTGCCGCCACGGACATCAGCCAGTGCACCGCCGAAGGAACCACCATCGACGTCGCCTTCAACTCTCTGGCCAAAGAGCCCATGGAAGCCGCGGTGAAGGTGATCGAAGACCGGTACCCGGGCCTGAGCATCAATGCGGTACCGTCGGTCTCGACCGACTACGGCGAACTGACCCAGCAGATTGTTGCGGACATCGCCGTCGGCAAGCGCCCCGATGTCATCATGACGGGCCTAGGCCAGATGCAGTTCTGGGTCGATACCTACAACCCGGTCCCGTTGGATAAGGGCGTTCTGCCCGAAACCTACCAGACCCAGTTCCTCGGCGCCGGCACCGCACGGGACGGCGTAACCTACCTGGCGCCAGCCCAGATCTCGGCGCCGGTCATGGCCGTCAACCAGGACCTGCTCGACGCCGCAGGCGCCGGCGACGCCGAAGACATCAAGACCTACGAGGACCTTCTGGACGTCGCGCGCCAGGTCAGTGATCACACCGGCAAGCCATCGGTCTCCATTGCCCCCTCAGGACTTCCAGAGTGGTACACCCAGGGACTGGTCCAGAATTCCGGTGGCACGTTGGTGAACGAAGACGGCACCGCCGCCTTCGGCGACGCCGCCGGAATCGCCGCGCTGGATATCTGGTCCGAGCTCGGCCGGGACGGCCTGGAAGCAGGAATCCCTGCCGCCAGTGAGGCGGTGGATATCTTTACCTCCGGAACGCTTCCCGTCACGATGATCACCACCTCCAACATCGCCAGCATCAGCCAGGGTGTGGGAGACAAGTTCGACTGGATGCCCATCAAGCTGCCCAGCATCGACGGCGTGCAGGACCGTGCACTGCCGGCCGGCGGAAACGGCTACATGGTCCTCTCGGACGATTCCTGCCGGGCGGCGTTCTCCGGCGAACTCATCGGCCAGATCCTCACCCCCGAATCCGTCATGCAGGCCTCCGGGACCCAGCGAAGCTACATCCCCGTCGATACCATCGCCCGGGACGAACTTCTGGCCTCCGACCAGGCGAGCCCGCAGATGACCTTCGCCTGGACGTTTGACAACAAGCTGACCCAGTGGGGCGGCGGATTCCCTGGTGCCCACACGGCCAAAATCTACGACGCCATTGAATTGATGGACCAGCAGCTCCAGACCGGCGCCGAAACCGCCACCGCCGTGCAGGATGCGGTAGCCACCATTGATGCGATCGTTCTGGGCGAAAATTCATGACCGCAGTCCACATTTCGAACGTCAACAAAAACTTCGGCCAGGTCAAGGCACTCGAAGACATCAACCTTGAGGTCCAGTCTGGTGAGAACATCGCCATCCTCGGCCCCTCAGGATCCGGCAAGTCCACCCTCCTGCGCACCATCGCGGGGCTGGAAACCGTCGATACCGGAGAAATCCGCTTCGGCGGTGAACTCCAAAACCGCATTCCTCCCGAGGCGCGGGACGTAGCAATCGTCTTCCAAAGCTACGCCCTCTACCCGCACCTGAGCAGCCGGGAAAACATCACCCTGGGCTTGCGGCACGGAAAGAAACTCAGCCGCGCCGAAGCCGATGCGCGGGCGACGGATATAGCCACCCGGATGCAGGTCGAACACCTTCTCGACCGCAAACCCCGCCAGATGTCCGGGGGCCAGCGCCAACGCATCGCGCTGGCCCGGGCACTGGCCCGACGCAGCAGCATCGTGCTGCTCGACGAACCGCTCTCCGGGCTGGACGCGCAGCTGCACGCGTCGCTACGAGTCGAAATCGCCGGCCTGCTCCAGAGCGTCGGAGCTACCGGCATCAACGTCACGCATGATCAGGCAGATGCCATGGCCATGGCCTCCCGCATCGCCGTGATCAACAAGGGACGCATCGAACAGTTGGGCACTCCGGAGGAGCTTTACCGGCAACCTCAGACCCTCTTCGTCGCAGGGTTCGTCGGCACACCCCCGATGAATCTCTTCGCCGTCGACCCCGCAACCCGCGCCTCCCATTTCGGCGCACACATCGGCGGCGGAGACGAGCCCGTCACCCTGGGTGTCCGGCCGGAACGGTTCCACGCCGGCGAGGGCGACCCCAGATCACCGGAAGTATGGAGAACCGGGGGAACGGTCGTTTTGATCGAACCCACCGGCAGGGAACGAATCGTGCACCTCCAGCTTCCCTCGCGGGAATCATTCGCACTCCTGATGGACAGCGACTCGGTACCCGCCATCGGTGAACACCTGTCAGTATGGTGCGAACGTAGCCACGTGCACGTGTACTCCAACACCACTGAACAGAGACTGGGCAACGCCCGCGAACGAGGAGTGTCACTGCACGAACACGCGCTGGTCAGCAGCATGTAGTCCCGTCAGACGGACGTGGCTGAACTGGCGGGGCCCTCCCGGGAGCTCGACGGTATAGAAAGGGGTGACGGCTTGGTGTACTCCAAGCCGCCGCCCCTTTCGCGTTCCCCAGCGGGAAGAGCGCCCACGGCCATCGGTCTGGACGCTGGGGCCAGGAAGCCTCGAAACGGGACCGATGGCAGCGCATCTGCCGGGCCCATCCAAGATCCGTAAGGATAAGTTGAAACGTCAACTAAATGAGCTAATATAAATGCATCTGCATATACTGCGGTCGGGCAGGTAGACACCAGAGATCCGTAGTGGCCGTCTCACTTCGGCCGCACTGCAGCCGAGGGGGATCCGGACATTTCATTATTCAAAACGCAGAGGAGTATGGCGTGGCGACGGAATCAACAAGGACATTCCTGCCGGCATCCGGTTCAGTCTTAAACGGCCGATTCCAGCTGGAGGGAGTCTTGGGGAGCGGCGCCGAAGCAGTGGTTTACCGGGCGACGGACAGCCGCGGGGGAAGGCCTGTTGCCCTGAAAGTCTTCCGCAAGCCGGCAGATGACGGCGGACAGCGGCGTGAAATCCTGATCCAACGCAAGATCCGGCAGCGGGGCATCGTGGCCCTGCGGGATTATTCACACCACGCCGACGCGGAGGGCCGGCCTGAGTTTGCGGTCTTGGAGCTCGTGGAGGGCTCAAGCCTCAAGAAAATCCTGTCCGCCGGTGCCGCCGACCCCACACTTGTCATATCGTGGGCCGAGAGCCTACTGAAGTCCCTGGCATATATTCACAGTCGGGGAATCATGCACCACGACATCAAGCCATCGAATATCCTGATCCCCCAGCTTCCGGCCGGCCGATTTTCGACGGAGGCCAAGCTGACCGATTTTGGCATAGCGAGCAGCTCCGCCATCCCCTGCACGTCATCCGGCTATGGGACGGCGCACTACATGAGCCCGGAGCAAGCAGACGGCGGCGTGGCAGGGTCCGCGGGAGACATTTATGCGCTCGGACTTGTACTCATGGAGAGCCTGACCGGCACCAGGCCGTTTCCCGGCGGCGCGATCGAATCCTTGCTGGCACGCACCCTTCGCCGCCCCACCATCCCCTCCGTCCTGGGCAGGCGATGGGCCGCCCTCATCGCGGCCATGACGGCCGTAGAGCCTTCGGAGCGCGCAACTGCACGACAGGCCCTGCACCTCCTCCGCCGCGTCCAACATGCGCATTTCCGCGGCCACCTGCCGGACAGCGTGCGCGATATAGGGCAGGACCGTCATCGGCGCTCACTTGCACCAAACGGACCGGCCGTCGCTGAAACGGTCGCCGCCTGAATCTTCGGACATCCCGCGGCAGGGCTACCGCACGCCCTTGATCTTGACCACGAAGACCGCCCCTAGCAGTCCAATGACGGCTGACAGGGCGAAAAGTGATGTGTAGCCGCCGAGGTAGAGCACCGTGGGCGCAGCGATCAGCGGGGCAATGACCTGAGGCGACGAGGCCGCGATGTTGATGACGCCCATGTCCTTGCCGCGGTCGGCGGCGCTGGGCAGGACCTCCGTCAGCAGGGCGAAGTCCACGGCCAGGAACATGCCGAAGCCGGCACCGAGGACCATAGCCGCCGCGATTACTGCCGGCCATGCAGGAGTAACAGCCACGATGATGGAGGCGGTCGCGATGGTCACCGAGGACGCGATCACGAATGGCTTGCGCTGCCCCACTCGGTCGCTCAGCGGTCCGCCGAGCAAGGCCATCAGCACCACCATGGCGGCGTAGATACCGGTCAGCAGGAGCACACCGGCGGCGGGGTTCGGATGCCCCACGGCGTCCTGCAGGAAGAAAAAGAGGTAGAGGGTGAAGATGTTGTTGCCCAGGTTGACCAGGAACCGGGTCAGCCATGCCCAGCCGAAATCGGGGTGTTTGGCCGGGGAGATCCAAAAGCCCTTCAGGAAAGTGGACCAGGCGAAGGCCGGGCGGTCTTTTTTGTCCAGCGGCGTGTCACGGCCGGCAATCACGAACGGAATGATGCTGGCCAGCAGGAACAGCGCACAGTAGATGTAACCGGCGGCAAAACCGCCTGCAACGTTTGCCAACACGGCACCCATCACAATGCCCAGCGTCTGGCCGATGGCTGCCAGCCCGCCGATCTGGCCGCGCTGCCGCCGGGGAACGCGGTCCGGAATACTGGCGGTGACGGCCGCGTAAGCGCCGTTGCAACCGGCCTGCACCAGGCACCAGCCGATCACCATCACGGCAATGTTGGGCGCGCCGGACAGCAGCAGCAGCGCCGCGAAGCCCAGGATGCCGCCGGCGAGCGCCCACGGCACCCGTCGTCCGAACCGAGACGTGGTGCGGTCGCTCAGCGCGCCGAAAATCGGATTCGCGACCAGTGACACCGCAGCGCCGAATCCGGTGGCCAGCGCGAGGACGGCCTCCTTGTTCACCGCATCGAACGTCTGCGATTGCTGAGCCAGCAAGACCTGCAGCGGGCCGAAGAACGCTGCGTTGATGCCGAGATTGGTGAGTACGACGGCGGTCACCCAGCCGGGGCGGACCTTGGCGACGGGTTCTTGGAACGCCGCCGGAACAGCGAGCGCCGGCACCGGCTCGCGCGGTTCCTGGACTGTCATGGCGGCGGCCTCCTCACCGACGACGCGGCATGACCGCAAACCTGTAGTTGTGGCAACAGCGTACAGCCGCTGCCGAACAAGCAGGCACGTTCTAACACCGTTTATAGGTGCGTGGTCGGCAAACGGCAGGTCTGCAGCGGCAACCGGTGCGCTCATCAGCCAGCCGAGGCGGCAGAACGCTGTCTGGCAAGCTTTTTCAAACCGCGCGAGACGCGTACCGGTTCCGGCCAGCGCGGCGGCAGGTTGTCTCCCAGGGTGACGCCTTTAAACTTTCGCCCGAACATCGGAATCACCCACTCCTGCAGCCAATCGCGTTCGCGACGGACCGCCTGCCGCCAGCCGGCTGGCACTAGGGGCTCCGGCTGCTTGAGCCGGAGCGTGTGGTCGACGCCGAGGGCCTCGAGAACTCGGGCTGCCATGTATCTGTGCCCCAGCGAGGACATGTGCAGCCGGTCTGTGTCCCACATCCGGCGGTCCTGGTATCGATCGAATGCCCAGTGGTCCACCAGCACGGCATCGTAGCGGCGGGATAGTTCCCGGACTGCCTCGTTGAACGCCCAGTTTCGACGCCGCATCGGTTCCAGCACCGGCGGCAGCATCACTTCGAATCCGGTGAAAAGGATCAATCTCGCGCCGGTTTCAGACAGTTGCCTGATCGCCGATTCGTACTCGGCCATGAGCTCCGGCATGCTGCGCTTGAACTCCAGGATGTCGTTGCCGCCGGCGTAGAAGGAGACGAGTGTGGGCTCCATGGCGATGGCCGGTTCCAGCTGATCGGCAATGATTTGGTGCAGCCGCTTGCTGCGCACCGCAAGGTTGGCGTAGCGGAAGTCCGGGTCCTGCTTGCCCAGTTGCTTGGCCACCCGGTCCGCCCAACCGCGGACCCCGTTCGGGAAATTCGGATTGTAGTCCCCGACGCCCTCGGTAAAGCTGTCGCCCAACGCTACGAAGAGTCCGCCCACGCGCTCACGCTAGCGCGGACGGGGAAAGCCAAGGCAAACTCCAGATGAAGGTGGAGGTCATTCCAGTGACATGTCTCCGCGGTCAGGCCCAGGGGGTCTCATCGCTACAGATGGGGCGGAAGGTCAGCCGCGGGAGAGTGCCACCTGCGGCGGGTCGAAGATCCACGGCTCCAGCGGCAGGGCGTCCGGCCGGAAGTTGGCAGCCAACTGGTCCAGCGGCGCGTCCGGCAGGCGCAGCGACTCCAGCAGCATGCGGCGCACGGCAGCGGCGTTGAACCCGGCCATTGCCAGGGCATCCAGCGTCACCGCACCATCGCGCTTGGCCAGGCGCCGCCGTCGTTCATTGAGGACCAGCGGCACGTGGGCGTATTCCACCGGCGGCAACCCCAGCAGCTGCGCGAGATACGCCTGCCGCGGGGCGGAGGACAGCAGATCGTCGCCGCGCACCACTTGGTCCACGCCCTGGGCCGCGTCGTCCACTACCACCGCGAGGTTGTAGGCGGGCACGCCGTCGTTGCGCCGCAGCACGAAGTCGTCCACTAAACCGGTGTAGTCGCCGTGCAGCCGATCGGCAACCGTATAGCTGGCGGTGTCCGCACGCAGCCGCAGCGCGGCGGGACGGTTCTGGCGGCGCTCCTCGCGTTCGGCGTCGGTCAGGTTGCGGCAGGTTCCGGGGTAGGCGCCTTCCGGGGCGTGCGGTGCGCTGGGCGCTTCCGCAATTTCCCGCCGGGTGCAGAAGCATTCGTAGACCAGGCCACCCTCGGCCAACTGCTCGAGGGCCCGCTGGTAGATCGGCCCGCGCTCGGTCTGCCGCACCACCTCGCCGTCCCAGTCGAGTCCGATGGCGGCCAGAGCATCGAGCTGCTGGGCCTCGAAACCGGCGCGCGCCCGGTCCAGGTCCTCCACCCGGATGAGGAAGCGGCGGCCGCTGCTGCGCGCGAAGAGCCATGCCAGCACGGCGGTGCGCAGGTTGCCAATGTGCAGTTCACCGGAGGGACTGGGAGCGAACCGACCGGCGGCGCCCAGCGGGCCGGCGGGACTCTGGACTGCTGGCACGTCCCCACGGTAGCAGGCCCGCGGGTGTTGCCGCGGGCTAATATGCTGTAGCCATGAGCGCACCCGACTCCCCCGCGGAAACCCCGATTGCCATCACCGGATCCACCGGCCAACTGGGCGGGATGGTGGCCGGCATGCTGGCGGAGCAGAACCTGCCGCTGCGGCTGATCCTTCGCGATCCCTCTCGAGCGCCGCAACTGCCGGGAACGACGACGGCGCGCGCCAGCTACGGCGACAAGGCCGCGGTGGCGGCGGCGCTGCAGGGCGTCGGGACCCTGTTCATGGTCTCCGCGGCCGAAGCCGAGGACCGGCTTCAGCAGCACTTCACCTTCATCGACGCCGCTATCGACGCCGGCGTGGAACACATTGTCTACACCTCGTTCATCGGCGCGGCCGAGGACGCCACCTTCACGCTGGCACGCGACCACTTCGCCACGGAGGAGAAACTGCGCGGATCCGGCCTGAAGCACACGCTGCTGCGGAACAACTTCTACGCGGACATCCTGCCGCTCTTCGCCGACGAGGCCGGCGTGATCCGCGGGCCGGCTGGCGACGGCAAGGCGGGGTTTGTGGCCCGCGAAGATGTGGCCCGGGCCGCCGCGGCCATCTTGGCCGAACCCATGCCCCACGCGGCGTTCACCTACGAGCTGACCGGTCCGGAATCGGTGACCCTGGCCGAAGCCGCAGCGGCCATTGCTGAGGCAACCGGCCGTCCGACGTCGTTCCTCAACGAAACGGTGGAGGAGGCGTACGCCAGCAGGGCGCACTACGGCGCCCCGGACTGGCAGGTAGCCGCCTGGGTCAGCACCTACACGGCGATCGCCGCCGGGGAGCTGGACCGGGTAACCCACGACGTGGACCTGCTGACCGGGCGTCCGGCGCTCAGCCTGCGCGAGCTGTTCGCCCGGGACTGACCCGGGCCCAGCACCCTACGCGTTCCAGAGGCCGTAGGAATCCGCCAGCGAGGAGATCTTCTCGGCGCGGGCCAGGCGCGGCAGGTAGGAGCCATCGCCCACCACGGCACCGGCCGCGTGCGCGTCCAGCAGCTCGTGCGCCCACTTGATCTCCGAGTCGCTGGGCGAAAGCCCCTTGTTGATGGTGTCGGCAGCATCCGCGAGCAAGCAGAGCTTGCCGGTCATGCCCATGGACGCCGTCACCTTGCAGGCTTCGAGCAGTTCCTCGCCGAGCGCGCCGACGGTCGGACCGTCGATCGGGCCGGGCAGTTGCCCAACGCGGGAGGCAACCACCAGCCGGGAGCGGGCGTAGGCCAGTGCCATCGGTGAATCACTGGCGCCGGTGTCGCGGCGGAAGTCGCCCACGCCAAAGGCCAGCCGGAAGGTGCCCGGCGCGCGGGCGATATCGGTGGCGTTCTCGATGCCGATGGCAGATTCGATCAGCGCCAGGACCGGGGTGCCGGCCTGCAGGCGCATGGCGGTGTGGGTGACCTGCTCGGGCTTCTCCGTCATCGCCAGCATGACGCCGCGCAGGCCCGGTGCCTTGGACAGGGCGGCCAGGTCGTCGGCCCAGTAGTCCGTTTCAATGCCGTTCACGCGGACCCAGGCAGTCATGCCGGTGGACAGCGCCTCCACCACGCGTTCCCGTGCCGCGGCTTTGCCCGCGGCGGGTACGGCGTCTTCCATGTCGAAAATGACCGAGTCTGCTTCAGAGGCGAGCGCCGGCCCGAAATTCGCTTTGTCCGCCGCCGAGGCCAGCAGCCAGGAGCGGGAAAGTTTGGCGGGGAGGGCAGCGGCACGACGGTTTCTGAAAGCGGGCATACCCCTAGCCTAATGTTTCCGCTGCCGGAGCCACCAACGGCGGGAGGAATACCGACTGAGGCGTCTGCCACGTGGTCCGTGCCAACGGCTCCGGCGCATCAGGCGGAGGCCTGGTCCCGCTGCCGACGACGCTTGGCCAGCACGATTCCAACCACCACTGCAACTGCCAGAAGCACCACGACGGCGATCCCCACCGGGGAGCCGGCGGTCGCGGCGAGCCAGGCTTCCAGTGCCGCCAGCCCGACGGTGGCATAAAGCACCGCCCACAGCACCGAGCCGATCACCACGGCCGGCAGATATCGGCGCAGGGGCATCCGGCCCAACCCCGCAGTGGCATTGACCGCCGTCTGGATGCCCACGGTGAGGAAACACAGCGCGACGGCCGGGGCTCCCCAGCGCGCGATGATCGCCTCCGCGCGGCGCATCGGCGGTGAATCCAACTGGCGCGCCAGGCGGGTGTGCCTTCCGCCGGCGGCCACTGCCCTGCCGGCCCAATAAGTGGCGTTGGCGCGCAGCATCACGATGCCAAACAAGGTGAGTGCGGCAAGCCCGAACGGGAGCCTGGCAATCTGCTCCATCAGGTCCGGCTCAGCGAACACGTCTGCCGCACGATGTCCTCCTGTGGGTGGGCGGGTGGCGGCATGGGGAGGCGGTGCCATGCCGGAAGGGGATTCTAGGAGCACCTAACATCATCGCCGGAAGGAATGTCAACGACCGCCGGAGGATGCGTCGAAGCCTGACAACGACGGCGGGGCACCCTTCCGCCGTCGGGCGGGGGAAGTGTCCTACGCTAGATTCATGGCCCAGCTGACGCCCCGCACCGCCGACGCCCTTCCCGCTGCCCAGGCGCAGCGGCTGCAGCGCGCGCTCGACGAAAGCGCCGATGTCACCGTGTTCGTCAATGGCACGGCGGTGAAGCTGCCCGCCCAGGCGGCGGACGCCGTCGTCGACATGCTCCGGAGGTTTGCCCACGGCGACGCGGTGATGGTCAGCTCCTCGGTGGAACTGCTGAACACGTCGCAGGCCGCCGAAGTCGCCGGCGTCTCGCTGACCTACATGCGGCGCTTGACCGATGCCGGAACCATTCCGGTCCAGTACCGCGGGACGCACCGGCGGATCCGGCTCTCGGATGTGCTGGCTTGGCTGGAGACCCGCACCGCGGCTCCGGACCCGGGCACGCCGGAGGCATCGCCGGAAGCATCCGGCGATTCATCTGCACCCGCCCGCCGGTAGCACAGCACAACTCTCTTCCCACGTTCCGGCAGGGGCAGCCGCTGCCGGGGTGCACAGCCGACGCTATCGCCCTTAGGCTGGGTGCCACTGGCCCGGAGGTCGGGCCGGAAGGACAACCAGAGGAGACTCTCATCGTGGCCGACCTGCTTGCTCCGCTCGTGACCCTGCGCAATGGGGCCAAAATGCCGTTGATCGGGCTGGGGACCTGGCCGCTGGACAATGCCGAAGTTGCCCAGACGGTCGAAACGGCCCTCGGACTGGGCTACCGGCTGATCGACACGGCGGAAAACTACCAGAACGAAGAGGGCGTGGGCGAAGGGTTGCGGCGCAGCGGACTGGACAGGTCCGACGTCTTCATCACCACCAAGTTCAACAAGGAGTGGCACAGCGTCGACGGCGCGCGGGCGGCTTTCGAGGCCAGCGCCCGGCGGCTGGGCGTTGACTACGTGGATTTGCTGCTGATCCACTGGCCGAATCCCGCGCAGAACCGCTATGTGGAGGCGTTCCAGGGACTGACCCGGCTGCTGGCGGACGGGAGCGTGCGGGCCATCGGCACGTCCAACTTCAAGCCCGCGCACCTGCAGCGGCTGTTCGACGCCGGGCTGGTACCCGAGGTCAACCAGATCCAATTGGATCCGCGGCACACCCGCAGCGATCTGGTGGAGATCCACCGCGAACACGGCATCGTGACGGAGTCGTGGAGCCCGCTGGGGCGCGGCGGGGACCTGCTCCGCGAACCTGCAGTCCAGTCCCTGGCCGAGAAGTACGGCAAGGCTCCGGCCCAGGTGGTGCTTCGTTGGCACACCCAGTCGGGGCACGTGCCGATCCCCAAGTCTTCGCACCCGGATCGGCTGGCGGAGAACTTCGCCATTTTCGACTTCATGATGGAGGCCGAAGAGCTAAACCAGCTTTCGGCCCTGGACCGCGGCACCAAGGACATCGCCGACGCCGACGTCTTCGGACACTAGGCAGCCTTCGGCCCTGGTGTCAGCGGTCTCCGGATCCTGTGCCGCAGCCGGCCCGTCCGGACGCGCAGCGGGCGCCCCTCCGGTGGGAGGAGCGCCCGCAACGTCACTTCGGGTCTTAGCGGCTTTCGGCCAGGGCTTCCTGCTGGGCGGCGGCCGGCTGGGCGGCGGCCGGGGCCACCGGCGACGCCGGCTTGCGCAGCACCATCAGTGCAACCGCACCCAGCACCAGCGGCAGCACGAACACAAAGTAGATGTTGCCCGGGATCCAGCCGGCATCCACCAGCGCTCCGGCCAAGATCGGCGAGATGATCCCGCCGCAGCGGCCGATGCCGCCGATCAGCCCCACCGCAGTGGCGCGCATCGAGGCGTCATAGTAGACCGGGCCGATGGTGAACATGCCGGCAATGGACGCATTAGTGAGCATGCCGAGCAACACCGCCCCCATGAGCGCCGGGTTGAGGGCGTCGGCCAGCAGAGCGAAGACGGCAAAGGACGCGGCCGCCATGATGAAGAAGACGGTCAGCGTGCGCTTGAGCTCGAAGCGGGCGCCGGCCCAGGCGAAGACCAGCGCCCCGATGATGGCGCCGACGCTGAACAGCACGCCGGCCGTGATGCCCTGGTTTGCCGAGAATCCGGATTCGGTCAGCAGTCGCGGGGTCCAGGAGTTGGCGAAGTAGAAGCTGCCCATGATCATCATGAAGGCGAAGGCCAGCAACACCGTCTTCTTGGCCTGGCCGTTGGCGAAGACCGCCACCAGGTTGTTCTTCGGCCGCCCGGTGCTGACCGGAGCGGCAGGAAGCGCCTCGAGCTGGGGCTGCTCCAGCCGGACCAGGACCTTGTTGATCTCCTCCAAGGCGTTCGCCGGCCGCTTGGCATTGAGGTAGTCGATAGACTCGGGCAGCCACTTGATCACAATGGGGAGCATGGCCAGCGTGATCACGCCGCCGAAAATGAACCCGGAGTGCCATTCGAAGTGCGTCAGGAGCGCGGCCACGATGATGCCGCCTAGCACGCCGCCGATCGGCTGGCCGGCGGCGTAGATGCTCACCGCGGTGGCCCGGCGCCGGGCATTGGCGTATTCGGCCACCATCACGTTCAGGCTGGTTTGCATGGTTCCCACGGCGATGCCGGTGATGATGCGCAGCACCAACAGGACCTCGTAGGACGGCGCCAGCGCGGAGGCGAACATCCCGAGCGTGATCACGGAGGTGGACAGGATGATGGTCTTCCGGCGACCGATCTTGTCCGCGATCTGCGCCACGAAGATCGCGCCGATGGTCATGCCGGCCAGCGCGGAGCTGAGCAGGATGCCCAGGTCCGACCCGCTCAGCCCCCAGGCTTCGGTAATCGCCGTCGCACTGAAGGCCATGACCAGGACGTCGTAGCCGTCGATGAAGTTCAGGGCCAGACAGATGGCAACGATGCCGACCTGCGCCTTCGTCATCGGTGACGCTTCGATGCGTGCCTTGATGTCCATACTGCCCACTTCTCTTCTGAATCTGGTGCCAGGAGCGCCTGCTTCCAACCCCGACGGCGGTGTGTGGCTTCGCTGCGCCCCGCACCGACCGAACGTTCGGAAACTTCGTCCGTATACGGAGGGTTAGCCTACTCGGCCTCCAGTGGAGATCACAATTTGACCTTCGTCACACATTAAGCAATTGATGTAGACGTGAACATGCCCCCTCCCACTGTGGCGCCCGCGGAGGATTCCCTAGACCGCGAGCGCTACCGCAGCTTCAAGCTCCGGCGCGCTTTGCAGTTCCATGGCGCCTTGTGGCAGCAGGAAGTGTCCACCGATGTATCTTCGGTGGCCTACGGAGTACTGCTGGCGCTGCGGTCGGAGCCGGGCATCGGGCAACGCGAATTGGGCCAGCTTGCACAGCTGGACAAGTCCACCCTGGCCGAGCTCCTGAAGCGCTTGGAGCAGTCAGGCTTCATCAGCACCTGCCGCGATGAATCCGACCGGCGGCGCAAGAGCGTGACGCTGGAAGATGCCGGGGAGGAGCTGCTCCGGGACCTGATGCCGCGTGCCCTGCGCGTCAACGAGCTGATGGCGGAAGCGCTGGATCCGGAGGAAGTGGCACAGCTGGATGCGCTGCTGGACAAACTGTTGGCCTCACCCGCAGCCGGAACCGATACCGGCGGCTGACATGCGCTGCGCTCCTTCTGCGTCCCGGGCTTCAGCCATCGGTGCCGTTGCTCTGCTTCTCTGCGGATGCAGCGGGCCGTCCGGGCCGCTTCCTGAGCCGGGCAGTCATATGTACCGCGGAACGCCGCCGGGGTCGGCCTCGGAACTGCAGGAGCCCGGCGCCCTAGCAGATCCCGGATCCACCATCCAGGTGGTTCTCCTCGAGGACGGCACCGAATTCGCCGTCGTCACTTACGGGTCGTCGTCGTGCCCGGTGGTCAGTACTGGCAGTACGGTCATGTCGCCGAACCACGTCGCCATCGACGCCGTCGACACCTATGACGATCCACGCTCAGAGGTCTGCACGGACGATCTCGCGCCCATGACGCACGTTTTCGACGTCCCGCCGGACGTCGACCACCGAAAGCCGTTGACCATAACCATCCTGGGGCAGGACCGGCGGCTCTCCTGGAACGATCCCAGTCCTGGAGCCCCACAAAAGTAGGATCCCGCAAAAGAAGGATCAGGCCGGAGCGTTGGGGGGGGGGAGGCTCCGGCCTGATCCTATTGGGGGGGGAGGATGGCTTGGTGGCCGGCGTATGCCGGCGGGTTTTTCTCTTATTGCCAGGCCTGGTCTGCCCACGCGGCGTCACGCAAGTAATTGCTGCCGGTGAGGTTCCAGAGATCGTCATCCTGACCGTGCGCACCCAGGACGCCGACCTGGTCCAAATCAGCTGATGTTCTTTCGTTCGGGACTTCCGGCACCCTGGATTCGGGTCCGATCGACGAGAAACCGAACGGGCTCATTTTGTCCTCTTTTCCAACAGTGAGGATTCGACCTCAGGCGACCATGCTCTGGCATAGACGCCCAGTGCGGCTTCCTCCCAGGTAGTAAAACCCAGCCGGTTCATCAACAGGTGGGCCTGGCAGAACGTCAGTTGCTGGGCGCTGCGGCTCACGCGGGCCCGATCAGCCCGGTAGAGATACGAGTCAAGGGTCCTGATCCAGCGGCGACGCCAGTTCTGCACGCTGCTCTCGTCCGCGGTGGCTGCCATCAACCGGTGCATTGGTGCTGTGCGGGCGACTAACCCGGCCGTGAGACTGTGCCGAGCCTTCGGGGCCGAGCGGCCCAACTCGGCCGTGGATACCCTCAGGTGGTTGTCCCAGCAATACTCCCAGGAAAGCCGGCTGCGGTCAGGCCACTGCTGCGCTTTCGGCCCGTACATCATGGCCCAGGCGGCATCGCAGAGGAGCAAGGAGGCCAGCGCCGAACGGCCTTGCGACTTACTGAAGCGCTGCGTGGCCCACATGGCCAGCTCGGAGGAAAGTTCGAACACCTCCTCCGCCAGTTCCAATCCGTCCGGTCCGCCGAAGCGATCCAGGTCGGCTTCCGGCACGGGGACAACTGCGTCGCCCGGGGAAGTCTGGATGAAGTCCTCGCTGCCGGAAGGCAGGACGAAGTTCTCCTGGGTCGTCACGTCGGGGAGGATGTCGAGGACCCGGTCCCGGGCCGCCAGCTCAAACCTTTGGAGGCTATCGAGGATTGGACGGCGACCCAGGAACCGGACCTTCAAATGAGGCCCCATCTGGTCGGCGCTGTGGCTGAAGTACCAGCGGCCCACGCCTTCGCGGCGAGCGTGGGCGACCAGCGGCGTAACCAGTTCTCCTATGACGGCGTCGACTACGTCCTGCCTACCCGTGTAAATAGACAGAACCCACCAGTACGGTTTGACGTTCACCGAACTTGTCGGGCGGATGGCTGTCAGCTGGCTCATGCGCTTCTCCTGGTTCGATGTCCTGGTGGTTTGGGGAGGGATAGTCGTCGTCATCCTGGTTGCGAATTCAGCTCAGTGCCGATGAGATGGGGCGGCTTTTTACCAGTCCCAGATAAGGGCGGAAGTAGAGACGTTGACTGACTTTACTGACTGAGGAACCGGACCTAGATCGGCGGCTACTGCCGGGGTGGCCGCGGAGACCGCCCCCAATGCAACCAGCAGCCCTGCCGCGATGCTTGCGATCTTCTTGAACATGTCATTCCCTTCACATGGCTTCGGTTCGTACGGTGGCTAATCCAGCCGAACTGTTCGGCCCGACAACTCCAAGAGTTCCGTGCTAGCGCTCCGCCTGTCCAGCCAATCCACTTGCAACATCCGGACATGCCCTGATCGTGCCTCGAGGCTTGCACTGACAGGTTCCGGACACGGCGTGGAGGGCGTACTTCTCCCCGTAAAACCGCGGAAATCAGGCGGTTAGGCGGTTGGCCGGACAAACACAGGGAGCGGGTGGCATAATGTGGCCATGGCAGCAAGTAGCAGCCTTCGGTCAGCGCAGGATCAACCCAAGAAGTGCCCTAGACTGGCCAAAGAGCCGCCAAACAGCGGCTGTAATAGCAAGCCCTGCGTGATACATAAATGGATCAACCGGAGGAGCGCCCCATGCTGAGCGGGACGGCATTCGAGGTCTATGAATTCGCCGTGGCCCACCCCGGCTGGACCAAGGAAACGGTGTCCACAGCCCTTGGCTACACCATCCGCGACCTCAATATTGCCATCGGGGAACTGGTCAGCCGGCAGTTGCTGCAGCAGCCGGCACCGGACGTGGAGTCCTATGTTGCCATTTCCCCCGACGTTGCGCTGTCGCAGTTGGTGGACTCCGACGAGCGGCTACTGATCGACCTGCGCACCAAGATCAGCGGACACCGTGCCGATATGGCCGCCCTGGTGCCCACGTATTTGGCGGCCCGGAAGCGCGTCTCGCTCGATTCCTCCGTAGAAGTGCTCGAAGACCCCGGCGTGATCCGCAAACTGCTGGTGGACTATGGCCGCGACGTTGCCGAGCAGGTACTCATCAGCCAGCCCGGCTCCGGCTCCTCGGCCGATGTCCATGAAGAGGGCATCCAGAAGGACCTCGAACTACTCAACCGCGGGGTGGTCCGCAAAAATATCAGCCACGCCAGCACCTTGGACCATGTACCCACGCGCAAAGCGGTCGCCGCAATCTCCCCGGCCGGCGGCGAATACCGCACATTGCCCTACGTGCCGCTGAAGATCATGATCTTCGACCGGAACCTCGCTTTGATCGGCCGCCAACTGCACCCGGAAGACCGTGGCGCCCTGGTAGTTCGCGACTTCAACCTCATTCAGGTCTTCATCAACCTGTTCCACGTCGCGTGGGAGTTGGCGGACCCCTATGTGCTCGACGGGCAGGACGGCGACGCGTCCGCCCTCAACGGCATCCAGCATTCCATCCTCAACGCCATGGCAGCCGGGTACTCGGATGAGGTCATTGCCCGGAGACTGGACATCAGCGTCCGCACCTGCAGGCGGCACATCGCCTGGATGCTGGAACAGCTTGGCGCGGACAGCCGTTTCCAGGCCGCGCTGAGGGCTCGGGACGCCGGCTGGCTCTGAGCCGAAGCAGCACTAATAGAAAACTTCTGTTTCCTGTTCTTCAACTTGTCGCGTTATCCTGTGTGAGTGACTTCACAGGATGCAGACGTGGCCCTGCCAGCCGAAACGGAAGTAGCACTGGAACGCGCGACGGCGGCGCACCGGCACCAACATCTCTTCTCGCAGCGGTCGGCCAACATCAAGCAATCGGCCGTCCGCGACGTCTTCGACGTCTCGATGCGGCCCGGCCTGGTCTCGTTGGCAGGCGGCAACCCTTACCTGCAGTCCCTGCCGCTGGAGAAGATCGCCGGTATGGCCCAGCGACTGATCGCCGAGCATGGGATGGCCGCCCTCCAGTACGGCGGCGGACAGGGCACCGAAGAGCTGCGACGCGCCATCTGCGACGTGATGGAGCACGAAGGCATCACTGGCGCAGACCCGGCGAATGTGGTGATCACGGCCGGATCCCAGTCTGCCCAGGATGTGGCCGCCAAGGTCTTCTGTAATCCCGGGGACGTGGTGCTCTGCGAGGATCCGACGTACGTGGGTGCGCTCAACACCTTCGAGGCCTATGAGGTCCAGGTGGAACCGGTGGCCATGGACGAGCACGGCCTGATCCCGTCCGAACTCCAGCGCCGCATCGAAGAACTGCAGGGTGAAGGCCGCGGCATCAAGTTCCTGTACACCA
Organism: Arthrobacter sulfonylureivorans; assembly: GCF_022637435.1. Lineage (NCBI taxonomy): Bacteria > Bacillati > Actinomycetota > Actinomycetes > Micrococcales > Micrococcaceae > Arthrobacter > Arthrobacter sulfonylureivorans. Next base: position 398,276 of record NZ_CP093326.1, on the reverse strand, counting down.
TTCCCAGTTTCAACAATCCCTCCGGCATCACGCTGGCTGCCGAGCGCCGGCAGCACGTCGTGGACATCTGCCGCAAGGCAGGCATCCTGGTCCTCGAAGACAACCCCTACGGCCTGCTCCGCTTCGACGGCCAGCCGCTCCGGCCGCTGCGTGCGGACAACCCCGACGACGTGATTTATTTGGGCTCGTTCTCCAAGATCCTGGCGCCGGGACTGCGGATCGGCTGGGCGCTGCTGCCCGATCATCTGCAGCGGAGTTTCTATCTGGCCAACGAGGCGGTCACCCTGTGTCCGCCCACGCTGAACCAGATGCTGATCACCACCTACCTGGCCGAACATGACTGGCTGGGCCAGATCAATACCTACCGGCAGCTGTACGCCGAGCGGTGCGCCGCCATGCTGGCCGCCCTGAAGGAGTACATGCCGGACGGGGCCAGCTGGACCGAGCCGGAGGGCGGCTTCTTTGTCTGGGTGACCCTGCCGGAGGGCGTGGACACCTACCCGCTGCTCTACGACGCGATCGATGCCGGAGTGGTCTTCATCCCCGGCGCGGCGTTCAGCCCCTCGGACAAGCCGTCGAATCAGCTGCGGCTGGCCTTTAGCGCAGTGCCTGAGGAGGCCATCCGGGAGGGCGTTCGGAGACTTGCCCCGGTCCTTGGGAAAGCTATGGCCGGCGCCGGTTCTTGATGTAGCGGTAGTACGCGTAGCGGCCCGCGAAATACAGCCCGATCACGATGATGATGCGCAGGACCGGATGCAGGCCGGGCACTAGCCAGATCATCACATAGCTGAGCAGGAAGACGGCAGCCATAGCCCACAGGGTGCCCTTCCAGTCGATCCTGGGCACGCCTGAGTCATTGCGTCGACCCGAGGGCCTGTTGTTACTCATGCGCCCAGTCTTTCACAGGCCGTCCGCTCCCCGCGTCTTCCCATGACAGGTCGGGACGATACCTCAGGAAGCGCTGGAAACTGCACCATCTGGGCGGATTTCCTGGATGACCCAGCGATTCCCGTCCGGATCACCGAAATAGGCGAAGAGGAATCCGCCGAGATCCTGCGGTGCACTGATGTCTGCGCCGCGCCGCAAAAGCTCGGACCTCGTTGACTCCATGTCCGGGACAACAAGCTGCAGTCCTTCCAGGCTGCCGGGTTGCATGCTGGTCATTCCGGTGCCGATGACGATGGACGCCGAGGATCCGGGCGGCGTGAGCTGGACAACCCGCATGCCCGGGATGTGTTCCACGTCGTGATCGAGGACGAAGCCCATCTTCTCGGTATAGAACTCTTTTGCCCGGTCTACATCCGAGACCGGAACTTGGACGACCTCAAGGCGCAGTTCCATTTCACGGACATTAGCACCCCTACCGTCCCGGCCCGGCGTCCACGAGGATGCCGTCCAGGTCCGCGTGGACCATTGCACCGGGCCGGAACACTACTCCCCCGATCTCGACGGGCACGTTCGTTTCGCCGCTGCTCTCTTTGGCGCTCTTGCGCGGGTTGCTGCCGAGGGCTTTGACGCCGAGCGGCAATTGCGCGAGGGCAGTCCGGTCCCGGACCGCTCCGTTGATGATCACGCCGGACCAGCCATTGGCCACGGCGGCGGCAGCGATCATGTCCCCCATCAGCGCCGTCTCCAGGGACCCGCCGCCGTCCACCACCAGTACCGCGCCGTGGCCAGGGGAGTTGAGCACCGACTTCACCAGGCCGTTGTCCTGAAAGCACCTGATGGTCCGGACCGGTCCGCTGAAGGCGTCCCGGCCGCCGAAGTTGCCGAACTGGAGCGCTACCGAGGCCAGCTCGTCACCGCGTTCGTCGTACAGGTCGGCGGTGGGCGTCAACGCGGGTTCGACGGCGGTGCTTGCCTTGGCATTGCCTGCTGGATTGGTCACGTGATGGTGCTCCTCCTCGCCACACGGCGATCCTAGCAAGCGCGGTGCGGGCGGGCATCAACGCGCCGCGACGAAACAGCTCGCCGCCGCGGCGCCAGCGTCAGTCGAGCAGCAGCGCCGGTTCTTCCATGATGGCGGCGACGTCGGCCATGAACCGGGCGGAGAGGTCTCCGTCCACCACGCGGTGGTCAAACGATCCGCCCAGCGTGGTGATCCAGCGCGGGATGACTTCGCCGGACACCACCCAGGGCTTCTGCCGGATGGTGCCGAAGGCGACAATGGCGACTTCGCCCGGGTTGATGATCGGCGTGCCGATATCGATGCCGAGGGCACCGATATTGGTGATGGACAGGGTGCCGTGCTGCATGTCCGCGGGCTTGGTCTTGCCCGCGCGGGCCGTGGTGGCCAGTTCGTTAAGGGAAACCGCGAGTTCCTTGAGCGAGAGGTTCTGCGCGTCCTTGATGTTCGGGACCAGCAGGCCGCGCGGGGTGGCGGCGGCAATGCCCAGGTTCATGAAGTGCTTGACGTGGATCTCGTCGCCGGACTCCGTCTCCACCCAGCTGGCATTGACACTGGGGTTGCGGGCGGCTGCCCAAATGACCGCTTTGGCCAGGATGAGCAGCGGAGATACCTTGACGCCTTCGAAGTCGCGGGACTTCTTTAACCGCTGCACAAACTCCATGGTCCGAGAGGCGTCCACGTCCACGAAGATGCTCACGTGCGGAGCGCTGAAGGCGGACTCGACCATCGCCTTGGCGGTGGCCTTGCGCACGCCCTTGACCGGGATGCGTTCGATCCGGTTGTCCAGGAGGCCCTTCCGCGGCGTCCAGAACGTGGGGGCGGCCGCTTGTTCCGCCTCGCGCTGGGCCTGGTAGCTGAGCAGGTCCTGCTTGGTAACCTCGCCGCCCTTGCCGGTGGGAGTGATGTCGGCCAGATTTATGCCCAGATCCTTGGCGGCCTTGCGGACCGGAGGCTTGGCCAGCACGCGCGTCAGCAGCCGGGAGACGGCCGCCTGGACTGCTTCGCCCCGGTGTCCGCTGGGGACCGCACCGGGAACGGCTGCGTCGTCGTCGGCGGGAACGGGCGGCACGTGCTGTGCTTGGCCCTGCGGTTCGGGCAAATGCATGGCGGCAGGCGGGGTCGCCTTGCCGGACGGGACCGCGGAGCCATCCCCCGCCGTCGTTCTTGTTCCGGCAGTTGAAGTGGCGCTGCCGCGCCGCAGCCGGCGCCTGACCGGATCGGCCTTCGGGCCGGAACCGACCAGCGGGCCGGCCTCGGGGGTAGCATTCGGCACCGGCTGCTCCGGCGCCGGCGCGGCGGCTTGCGCTCCGGCGGTGGGCTGCGGCGATGCGGCAGCGGGCTCGGCGCCTTCGGGTGCCACGGCGATGATCGGCGTGCCGACCTCCACGGTCTGGCCCTCCGGCACCAGCAGTTCGGACACCACGCCAGCGTACGGGCTGGGCAGCTCGACCAGGGACTTGGCGGTCTCAATCTCGACGATCACGTCGTTGACCGCCACGGTATCTCCGGCCTTGACCTTCCAGGACACGATCTCGGCTTCGACCAGTCCCTCGCCGACGTCGGGGAGGTTGAAAATCTGCGTGTTCGACATGGAATCTCCGATATCAGTAGGCGAGCGAACGGTCGAGGGCCTCGAGCAGGCGGTCGATGTCCGGCAGGTACTGTTCCTCCACCTTGGCCAGTGGGTAGGGCATGTGGAAGCCGCCGACGCGCAGCACCGGGGCCTCTAAGCTCAGGAACGCGCGTTCGGCCACCCGTGCGGCGATTTCGCCGCCGATGCCGCCGAAGGTCGGGGCCTCGTGCGTGACGATCAGCCGGCCGGTCTTCTCGGCCGATGCCGTGACGGTGTCGAAATCGATCGGCGAGATGGAGCGCAGGTCGATCACCTCGACGCTGTTGCCGTCCTCTTCGGCCGCCATCGCGGCGGCCAGGGCGACCGGGACCAACGGGCCGTAGGCCACAATGGTGGCGTCCGTCCCTTCCCGGACCACCTGCGCGCTGAAGGCATCGCGGCCGGCCGACTCGGTGTCCACCTCGCCCTTGAGCCAGTAGCGGCGTTTGGGCTCGAAGATGATCACCGGGTCCTCGCTGGCCACGGCCTGCTGGGTCATCCAGTAGGCGTCGTGCGCGTTGGAAGGCGTGATGATGCGCAGTCCGGGGGTATGCGCGAAGAGCGCTTCCGGGGATTCCGAATGGTGCTCGATGGATCCGATGCCGCCGCCGTAGGGAATGCGGATGACGACGGGGGCGGACAGCATGCCGGAGCTGCGGGAGCGGATCTTGGCCAACTGCGTGGTGATCTGGTTGAACGCCGGGAAGACAAACCCGTCGAACTGGATCTCACAGATGGGCCGGTAGCCGCGGAGGCACAACCCGATCGCGGTGCCGAGGATGCCCGACTCGGCCAGCGGGGTGTCGACCACCCTGTCGGCACCGAATTCGGCCTGCAGCCCTTCGGTGACGCGGTAGACACCGCCGAGCTTGCCGATGTCCTCGCCCATGATCAGCGTCTTCGGGTCGTCGGCCAGGACAGCTCGGAGGCCGCTGGTAATCGCCTTGGCAATGGTCATGGTGGCCATCAGCGTGCCTCCCCTTCAGCCCGTCCGGCGTTGTCCTCGGCGAAGCCGGCCTGGTACTGCCGGTGCCACTCCAGCTCCTCTTGAACCAAGGGGTGCGGATCTCCGTACACGTTGGCGAAGTGGTCCTCGAAGTCCGGGGCCTCCATCGCCAGCACATCGGCGCGCGTGCTGGCCGCGAGCTTGTCCGCCTCCACGGTGACTTGGTCGAAGAAGTCCTGTCCGGCGGTGTTGGTGCTGCGCAGATACCGTTCCAACCGGAGCAGCGGATCGCGTTCGCGCCACTTCTCTTCTTCGACGGCCTCGCGGTATTTGGTCGGATCGTCCGCGGTGGTGTGGGCGCTCATCCGGTAAGTAAAGGCCTCGATCAGCACCGGGCCCTTGCCCGAACGCGCCCGCTCCAGCGCCCAGCGCGTCACTGCGTGGACGGCCACCACGTCATTGCCGTCCACCCGGATGCCGGGGAAGCCGTAGCCGGAGGCACGGTTGGACAGCGGTATCCGCGACTGGACTTCCGTGGGGACGGAGATGGCCCAGTGGTTGTTCTGGCAGAAGAAGACCACCGGTGACTGGTTGGAGGCGGCAAACACCATCGACTCGTGGACATCGCCTTCCGAGCTGGCTCCGTCGCCGAAGTATGCGACCGTCACGGCATCGTCACCGTCGCGTTGGACGCCCATGGCGTAGCCGACCGCGTGCAGCGATTGGGCGGCCAGTACCAGCGTGTAGAGGTGGAAGTTGTTTTCCCGCGGGTCCCAGCCACCGTTGCTGACGCCGCGGAAGAGCCGCAGCACCTTGGACAGTTCCAACCCGCGGGTGAGCGCGACTCCGTGCTCGCGGTAGGTCGGGAACACATAGTCCTGGGGTTTCAGCGCGCTGCCCGAGCCGATTTGAGCCGCTTCCTGCCCGAGCAGGGGCGGCCACAGGAGCAGTTGACCCTGCCGCTGCAGCGCGGTGGCCTCTTGGTCGAAGCGGCGGACCAGGGCCATGTCCCGGTACATGGCGCGGAGCGCGTCGCCGTCGAGGTGGGCTGCAAACGGGCCGTACTTGGCATCCTCGCGGACGCTCCCGTCGGGTGCCATCAACTGCACCAGCGGTGGCGCGGCAGCGGGGTCGCCGGTCACCAAAGACTGCTCGAGTTCTTCGATATCGAATTCCGAGGCGGGCAAGTGCTCAGCGCCCATATGAACTCCTCGCCGATCCGCCGGTATCCGGCGATCTTCGCTGTTCATATATGCCGGGCCGGGAATGCATTCCAGACCCGGCATATATCGGTCGTTTGTCTCGTCCTAGCCTAACGGCAGCGGCCCCGGGGACCCGTGCTATTACCGTCAGGAAACGCCGGGGCCGTTTGTATAGTTCTCACAGAGCGTCAGGAAACGGGTGTTGGCCTCGACCTCGCCGATGCTGACCCGGACGCCGTCGCCGGCGAAGGCCCTGACGGACAGCGCTTGCTTCCCGGCCAGTTCGGCAAACTCCTGTGCCCTCTCTCCCAGCGGCAGCCACACGAAATTGCCCTGGGTCTGCGGAATCTTCCAACCCAGCATGGCGAGCCCGGCGACCACACGGTCACGTTCGTCGACCAGACTTTGTACCCTTTCTACAACTTCGTCGTAGTGGCGCAGCGACGTGATGGCCGCATGCTCGGCCAGGCTGGAGACCGCAAACGGCGTTGCCGCTACTCGCAGGTGCTGGGTGATCTGCGGCTGCGAGATCGAATAGCCCACACGCAGGCCGGCCAGGCCGTGCGCCTTGGAGAAAGTACGCAGCACCACCACATTCGGGTACTTCCGGTACATCGTGACACCGTCGACCACCTCCGGGTCGCGGACGAACTCCGTGTAGGCCTCGTCGATGACCACGATGATGTCGTCCCGGACTGCGCGGACAAAGTTTTCCACGTCGGCTGCCTTCAGGGCCGGGCCCGTCGGGTTGTTCGGCGTGCACAGCAGAATGACTTTGGTCCGCTCGGTGACGGCATCCAGCATGGCTTCGAGGTCGTGCGTACCGTCGGAGCGGTTGGGGATCTGGACGCTCCGGGCGCCGGAGAGTCCCACCATGATCGGGTAGGCCTCGAACGACCGCCAGGGGTAGACGACTTCGTCTTCGCTGCCGTCCTCGTGCTGTCCGGCAAACGTCTGCAGGATCTGCACCAGGGCGCCCAGGCTTCCCGCACCGGTGACAATGTCGTCGGCCGGGACGTCCAGGAAGTGGCCCAGTTCGGTCCGCAGCGCGGTGCACAACGGGTCGGGGTAGCGCATGATGTCCGTCTGGGCGTTCACGGCTTCCAGCACGGCAGGCAGCGGCGGCAAGGGGTTTTCGTTGGAGGACAATTTGTAGGACTGCAGTCCCTCGATGGATGTCGGCGGTTTGCCGGCAGCATACTTAGGCAGCCTGTCGAGGACCGGACGCGGGTGTATCCGGTCTGACGTTCCTGCTGCCTGAACCGCAGCTTCCTTGATGGGGTTCTCAGGAGAAATCATGCCTTTAAGGATACGTGTGCCCCGGCACATCTCATTCAGGGCGGCGACGGCGGGGGTGTGGCAGCATAAGCGCATGGGAAAGTTCGTTGTGCGGGTCATCATCAATGCGCTGGCACTCTGGGTGGCCAGTTGGATCCTGCCCGGCATGGACATCCACGGATCCGCCGCGGCCGACGCGGTTGGCAATGAAATGGTCGGCACGGTGCTGGGTTATCTGTTCATCGGGCTGGTCTTTGGCCTGGTCAACGCGATCGTCCGTCCAATCGTTTCCTTCCTTTCGATTCCCGTGACGATCCTGACACTGGGACTGTTCACCATCGTGATCAACGCGCTGATGCTGGTGCTGACCGCTTGGCTGTCCAGCTTCACCCCGGTGGAGTTCGTCGTCGATTCGTTCTTCTGGACCGCGATCCTCGGCTCGCTGATCATCAGCGTGGTTTCTCTGATTGCCGGCACCTTGACCCGCAGCCGCTGAGTCAGGGCCGTGCTGTCCCGCACCCGCCGGCGCCGGCCCGCTGCTGCGCTGTGCGGCCGGCTGGTGAACCCGTCCGGGGCGGCCGTCCGCCATCCGGTTGGGAGCGGCGGAGCGTGAACAGATGCTGCCGGGCGGCGCCGCCGGCGAGCGCTGCGCCCAGGTACGCTGCCGCATCCTGCACCGAAGGATCCGCGCTCGCATCCATCGCCCGGGCACCCTGCACGTAGTTCTGCAGATCGTGGCCGGGCCCCAGCCCGACGCCTGCGCCCGCAGGAGTGGCCACGGGATCGGTCAGCGTCACGGTGACCTGTTCGCGCCGGTTCGGATTGGGACCGGCATCCGCCCCGGGAACCCAGTCCTGGACATGCTCCAGGTGGACGCTGCGGACGCCGGGGCCGGCCACGATGCCGGCCACCGGCGATCCGGCCGTCAGCACGAATCCCACGTTATGCTCCGCCAGGAAAGCGGGATCCGCGGCGAGGTTCATGGCGTGGATGCCGCCCTGGCTGTAGCTGGTCAGCACCACCAGATCGTCCGCGTCGGCGCCCGCCTCCCGGAGTGCTCGCGACACGGCGTCCGCAACAAACGGGCTGCCGGCGGCGACGGCCTCGGCAACCCCGGACTCGTCGAACGGATTCGCCGTCGGCTGGGCCGTGCCCGCGGCCTGCGTGCCCGGAAGCGCGACCACCCAGCGCTTCTGCCCCCCGGACTCCACCTCAAGGACCTCCATGGTTCCGTCACCGGCTTCGGCTGCGATGGCGGTCCGTTCCAGCAGCCCGGACAGCGAGGCCGGTGACGGTTCGATTTCTTCGACTACCGAGTCCCCGCGCTCGACCTCGATGCGGGAGCCGTGGAGCAGACCGGCACGGCGGCCCGCCGCGCCTAGCAAAACCGCCAAGTGCCGACTCACGGGCTGGTTCCCCCGGCCGCCGTGCCGGCCGTCCCACAGCAGCACTCCCGCCGCCGGTCCGCCCAGCGCCCCGGCGAGCACGGCCGGCCCCTGGTTCAGCAGCCGCTCGCCTCCGGCCAGCGTGGGCCGGCCCTCGTTGGCGGCCATGCCCGCTGGGACCGTGAACCACCACGTCGCAGCATCAACGGCCTGCATCCCGCTGGCGGCTGCCTGCTCCGCGGCCAGGTAGGTGCCGCGAGCCAGCCGCACCTTTGCCGCCAATCCACCGCAGGCGTCGGCGAGTTCGGCCAGCGATCCCACTGCGGCCTGCACGGCTGCTTCGGCCGCCATTCGCTCCGGCAGCAGGGCCCAGCTCGGATCGGCCAGCAGCAGTTGCACTCCTAGCACCTGCTGCCACAGGTGGCCGATGGTTGAAGCGGCAGCTTCGAGTCCGGTCGCGGCCGACGCCAGCTCCTGCCATTCAAACGCAATGCCGCCAACGCCGCCGGCCACCCGGTAGCCGTCATAGCTTCGGTACCCGGCCCCGCCTTCCCACCACCGCGCACCAGTGGGCAGCCAGCCTTCCTCAACCGCCGTCGGCGATCCGGGCAGCCAGTCCGCCTCAGCCACCTTCGGGAGTCCGGCGAACGAAGAAGAGTTTTCCGGTCATCACGGGAGGCGGCCGTAGCGCATAGCGGTCTGCGCAGCGACGTCGGCGGTATTGATGGCACGCGCGGCGTCGCGCAGCAGTTCCGCCGCCTCGGACATCCGGTAGCGGTGCTCATACAGTCGATCCCTGAACGCCTTGCCGGCAGGCGAGACCCACGCCTGAGCGGCGGCCGCCAAATCCGCGCGCACGCCCAGCAGCTCCTGCTCGCAGGAAAGGAGCTTGCCGGGAGCCAGCCCCCATCCCGGGTCGGGCGGCCCGCCCCACCCGGCCTCCGCCGTCGTTGTTTGCCAAAACATCACCCAGACCTCCTTTGCGCCTCCACCATCGACGCTAGGCCCGGCGCTATCCTCGGCGGCGAAGGCAATCCGGCGTTGTGCACGGCGTCGGACGGAGCACCGCTGTGGAGGCGAAGTCACGCAGGAAACGGCGACGTTGAACGTGGAAGAATAAGGGCCATGGCTGAAACTCACCGCGTCCCCTTGGCAGAAGTCACCCCCGCTATCGCGCTCGGTCCGCTGGACGGGCGGTACCACCACGCGGTCGCGCCGCTGGTGGACCACCTCTCGGAAGCTGCGCTGAACCGCGACCGGGTCCACGTCGAGGTGGAATGGCTGATCCACCTGACCAGCCAGTCCGTGCTGCCCGGCGCGGGGCCGCTGACCGAGGACCAGCAGGCTGCCCTGCGCAAGATCGTCACCGACTTCGACGGCAATGCCGTGCGCGAACTGGCCGAGATCGAAGCCGTCACCGTCCATGATGTGAAGGCCGTGGAGTACTTCATCGGCCGCCGGCTCGGCGGGATCGGCATCGAGCACCTCACCTCAATGGTGCACTTCGGCTGCACCTCCGAGGACATTAACAACCTGGCCTACGCGGTGGGCGTCAAGGGAGCCGTGGAGCAGGTCTGGCTCCCCGCTGCCCGCGCCCTGGTGGAGCAGTTCGCGGCGATGGCCCGCGAGCACCGCGATGTGCCGATGCTCTCGCGCACCCACGGACAGCCTGCCACCCCGACCACCTTGGGCAAGGAGTTGGCGGTCATTACGCACCGCCTGAACCGTCAGCTGGACCGGATCGCCAGGACCGAGTATCTGGGGAAGATCAACGGCGCCACCGGCACCTACGCGGCGCACTACACCTCGGTGCCGTCGGCCGACTGGCAGGCCGTGTCCAGGTCCTTCATCGAGGGCCTCGGGCTGACCTGGAACCCGCTGACCACGCAAATCGAATCGCACGACTGGCAGGCCGAGCTGTATGCGGACATGGCCCGCTTCAACCGGATCCTGCACAACGCCTGCACCGACATTTGGAGCTACATCTCCATCGGCTACTTCGCGCAGATCCCCGTGGAGGGCGCCACCGGCTCGTCCACCATGCCGCACAAGGTGAACCCGATCCGGTTCGAGAACGCCGAAGCCAACCTGGAGATCTCCAACGGGCTGCTGGACACGCTGGCTGCCACCCTGGTCACTTCCCGCTGGCAGCGCGACCTCACGGACTCGTCGTCGCAGCGCAACATCGGCGTGGCCTTCGGGCACTCGCTGCTGGCCATCTCCAACGTGGCCAAGGGACTGGACCGGCTCAGCGTGCCGGCCGACGTGCTGGCCGCCGATCTGGACCAGAACTGGGAGGTGCTCGGCGAGGCCATCCAGATGGTCATGCGCGCCGAGGCCATCGCGGGCGTGGAAGGTATGGAGAACCCGTACGAGCGGCTCAAGGAACTCACCCGCGGCCACCGGGTGGACGCCGAGCGGATGAAGGAATTCGTTTCCGGTCTGGGGCTCTCCCACGACGCCGAAGCCCGCCTGCTGGCGCTGACCCCGGGCAACTACAACGGCATTGCCGGCAAGCTGGTGGACCACCTCAAGTAGTCCTCCACAGGTTCTGCGCACGACGGCGGCCGCGCACCTTCCAGCGGAAGGCGCCCGGCCGCCGTCGTGCTTTAAAGACAGAGGATTTCGCTGCTCATGGTGACGCGCCTCACCAAATTCGTCGTTTGGTCACTTGGGGGTCTACAGTCGTTAATACGCCGCGGGGTGGAGCAGTTCGGTAGCTCGCCGGGCTCATAACCCGGAGGTCGTAGGTTCAAATCCTACCCCCGCAACTCCACGATAGAACCCCAGCCCGGGCACCGGGCCGGGGTTCTATTTTTTGTGCGCGCTGCCTGCAGCGGACCGCCCATCGGCATCGACCGACAGCGATGAGACGACGCCACACGGCTTGTGGCGCAGGTCGATGAGCAGCCCCGAGAGTGCTGAATGAGCACCGCCAGGCTTCCTCGCTCCGGCATGTCTGGAGCGTCGGCCCAGGTCCGAGTACCGTGCCTCTTACGGGGCGGTGCGTCCGGCCCCGTGATAGAAGGAGATCGTTATGGCCAAGGCCGAAGACGCATCCACACCGGAGAATGAGACCCCGAAGCCGCTGGTGGAACGCAGCCGCTTCGGCGCGGTGGAACGACGCAAACCCGTGGACGCCGAGGTTGAAGCCCGGCGTCCACCGATTTCCAGCACGGAGCTGAGCAAGGGGCCCACCGAACTAGCCGAACACCGCGGCCCCCGCGTCAACTGGCGGGTGTTCATCATCTCCTCCGCAATCATCCTGGCGTTCTCCATCTGGGCGATGATCGCCCCGGGCAACGCGGCCGGCGTCATGCATACCGCCGTCATCTGGATCGCCACCAATCTAGGCTGGTTCTACGTTGTGACCGTCACGTTGGTGATCCTCTTCGTCCTGTGGGTGGCCCTCTCCAAGGAGGGCAGCGTCCGGCTTGGCCCGGACCATTCACGCCCCCAGTACAACCTCTTCACCTGGGTCGCCATGCTCTTCGCCGCAGGCGTGGGCATCGATATGCTTTTCTACTCCGTGACCGGCCCCATCACGCAGTTCATCTCTCCCCCAACTGCCACCCCGGAATCTGCGGAAGCCGCCCAGGACGCGGTCGTCTGGACCATGTTCCACTACGGTGTGGCCGGCTGGGCGGTGTACGCGCTGCTAGGCATGGCGATGGGCTACTTCGCCTACCGGTGGGGAATGCCGCTGTCCATCCGGGCAGCCCTCTACCCGCTGCTGGGCAAGCGGGTGCGCGGGGCGACCGGCGATGTGATCGACATCTTCGCCTTGGTGGGCACTGTCTTCGGCGTGGCCACCTCGATGGGCATCGGCGTCGTCCTGCTCAACGTGGGCTTCAGTTGGCTGTTCGGTCTGCCGGAGGGACTGGCCCTGCAGATCGCCCTCGTGCTGGTCGCCGTCGTGATGACGGTCGCCGCCTGCACTTCCGGTGTGGACAAGGGGATCCGGTGGATTTCCGAGCTCAACCTGTGGTCGGCCGGAGCGATGATGCTCTACATCCTCGTCACGGGCAAGACGTCCTTCCTGCTTAATGCCATGGTCGAGAACATCGGCCGCTTCGTCTTCACGCTGCCGGAGCGCACCCTGCAGACCCTGGCTTATGAAGAGGACGGATCATCGTGGATGGCCGGTTGGACTCTCTTCTTCTGGGCCTTCTGGCTGGCGTGGGGACCGTTCGTCGGACTCTTCCTGGCACGGATCTCGCGCGGCAGGACGTTGCGCGAGTTCGTCATCGCCGCGATCACCGCTCCGGTTCTCTGCGACTTCTTCATCGTCTCGATTTTCGGCAACAGCGCCATGAGCGAGGTGCTCGGCGGGAATAAGGAATTCGCACAACTCGCCGTCGATAGCCCCGAGCATGGGTGGTATGCGTTGCTCGAGATGTTCCCGGGCGCGCCGTTCCTGATCGGGCTGGCCACGCTGTCGGGCATGTTGTTCTACCTCACCAGCGCCAATTCCGGTGCGATGGTGATGTCCAACTTCTCCTCCTCGATCCCCGATCCGGCCATGGATGGGGCCAAGTGGCTGCGTATTTTCTGGGCCCTGGTCACCGCCTTCCTCACGGTGGCCATGCTGGTGGCCGGCGGTGTGACCACGATGGAATACGCCACCTTGATCTTCGCCCTGCCGGTAACGATCATCGCGTATCTGGTGATGGCCTCGTTCTCGAAAGTGCTCCGGATGGAGCGCGCGGAGCGGGAGGGCCAGGTGCTGCGCCGGCGTTCGGCTGCTGCGCACGGCGGCCAGGTCCCGGAGAAGACCTGGCGGCAGCGCCTGGCCCGCCTGCGCTCCTACCCGTCGAAGAAGGCTGTGGCGCAGTTCGCCGAACGGACCGTGCTGCCGGCCCTGCAGGAAGTGGCCAGGGAGTTCACCAGCCTTGGCTACGAGGCAGAGCTGACCACCACGCCGAACGCGGAAGCCGGCATCGACGAGCACACGCTGGTGGTGAACATGGACGACCACCGTAACTTCCACTACCAAGTGGCCGCGGTCGAGGCACCGGTGCCGACGTTTGGCGGCCGCAGCATGCCGCGGGAGATCGACACCTACTATCGGCTGGAGGTATTTACCCAAACGGGGACCGAGGGCTACGACCTGATGGGCCTGACCCAGCAACAGGTCATCAACGATGTGCTCGACCGGTACGAGGCGCACCTCGGCTTCCTCAACTACTCCAGTGAACACGACTATGCTTCGGTGCTCACGCCCCGGGTGCCGCCGACAACCGAATCGATACCGCTGGTGCCCAAGAAGGCCGACGACGTCGAGAAAGTCGACGAGTGACGACTGCTGCCGCCCGCAGCTGCGGATCCACTGTGCCCCCGATGCAGGGTCCGCCGGCCGACGTCGGCTAGGGTCGTTCCATGGAGAACGGCGATATCACGTTCCACACCCGCAAGTGGGTGCGGCCCGAAGACCTCAATGCCAACGGCACGCTGTTTGGCGGCAGTCTGCTGCGTTGGATCGATGAAGAGGCGGCGATCTACGCCATCGTCCAGCTGGGCAACGGTATGGCGGTGACCAAGTACATGTCGGAGATCAACTTCGTCAGCTCCGCGCAGCAGGGCGACCTGATTGAAATGGGGCTGACGGCGACGCACTTCGGCCGGACTTCGCTGACCATGCGCGCCGAGGTGCGGAACATGTTCACCCGTCAGTCCATCCTGACCATCGAGAAGATCGTGTTCGTCAACCTGGGCGAGGACGGCCAGCCGGCCCCGCACGGCTTCACCGAGATCACCTACAGCCGCGACCGGGTGCCGCGGCAACATCTGGACGCTGTCCGCCGGAGTGCCGAGCAGGCCTAAGCCTTCAAGCCCAGAGGCGCTTCACGCCATGCGCCCCGGCGGGGCGGTTGTTTCCTTCGCGGAGCCAGTTATCGCACGCGGCCGTGGAACCTCGGACCACCTCCTTGCACCAGGGCACACCATCCACTGGCCGATGGCATGCACAGTAGGCGGTGGGATCCCATTCAGGCGGATTCGGACGATGCGCCGAAAAAAACGACCGAACGGTCGTCGGTGAAACCTGCGGCGCGCAATCTGTCCTCCAGCCGCACATCTGCCTTTGCAGCGAATTCCCGGTACAACGCCACCAGCTCCAGCCCATCCCCGCCACCGAACTTCTTCCACATCCGGAAGACGTAGCACACCAAGCATTCCCGCTGCCGGGGAACTTTCTCCGCCAACGGAAGCTCTGCCAATATCTCCCGGAATCCGGTCACGGGCGATTCCACACTGTTTTTGTCCATGTCACACCGTCCTTTCGGCTTCCACCGTCCCAGCCAGGGGTGCCGGAAAAAATGACGTGGGCTGCGGTTGTGAATGGAAGCGCCTAAAAGCGGGGTGTGGAGGGACAGACACCGGGAGGCTCTATCGAGCCTGACGTGGTGTTGCCGAAACAGGGCATGACAGGACCTCCCAAGCCCGATCGGCCGCGCGTAGCCTTCAAAGATGAGCGTTACGAACTTGACCTTGAACAACGGGATCGAACTGCCTGCGCTGGGTTTCGGTGTCTTCCAATCCGCGCCAGAGGAGACAGGCGCTGCCGTCAGGGAGGCGTTGAAGACCGGCTACCGGCACATCGACACCGCCGCCGCCTACATGAACGAGCGCGAGGTCGGGCGGGCGATCGCCGAATCCGGCATCGCCCGCGACGAACTGTTCATCGAAACGAAGGTCTGGATCAGCGACTACGGCTACGACCAGACGCTGCACGCGTTCGACAAGTCCGTCGGCAAACTCGGCATCGAGCAGATCGACCTGTTGATCCTGCATCAGCCGCTGCCGACAGAGTGGGACCGCACGCTCGAGGCCTATCGCGGGCTTGAAAAGCTGTACTCCGACGGCAAGGTCCGCGCCATCGGCGTCAGCAATTTCATGCCAGAGCACCTCACTGATCTGCTGAAGGTGGCCGAGATCGTGCCATCAGTGAATCAGATCGAGATCCATCCGTATTTCCAGCAGCGGGAGTTGCTCGCGCTGGACTCCGAACACGGGATACTGAACCAGGCCTGGTCCCCCATCGGGGGCATCACGTTCTACTACGAGGGCAATGGCGGCAGCACGCTCGACGACCCCACCATCGCCTCAATCGCCGCTTCGCACTCCAAGACACCGGCACAGGTGATGTTGCGCTGGCACCTCCAAGAGGGCCGCTCCGCGATTCCCAAGTCGGTGAAGCCGCATCGGATTGCTGAGAACTTCGACGTCTTCGATTTCGAGCTCACCGCCGAGGAGATGTCCCAGATCGACGCCCTCGACCAGGGTGTGCGCCGTGGCCCCGAACCGGAAACACTCACGCTCGAATCCCACGGCCGGGCCATCCCCGAGGCCTGACATGGGCCACAACCGAACGGAGACCTGATATGGAATACCGCAAGCTCGGACGGACCGGAGTGGCCGTCAGCCCCCTCTGTCTTGGCACGATGATGTTCGGGGCATGGGGAAACCAGGACCGGCAGGATTCGATCCGGATCATCCACCGGGCCCTCGACTCCGGCATCAACTTCGTCGACTCAGCCGATGTCTACTCCGCCGGCGAGTCCGAAGAGATCGTCGGCGAAGCGCTCAAGGGGCGCCGGGATGATGTGGTTCTGGCCACGAAGTTCTTTATGCCGATGGACGGGCAGCCCAACCACGGCGGCGGATCCCGCAAATGGATCATGCAGGAGGTCGAGAACTCTCTGCGTCGGCTCGGCACCGACTACATCGACCTGTACCAGGTGCACCGCCCCAGCCCAGACACCGACGTCGAAGAGACGCTGTCCGCGCTCACCGATCTGGTCCGGCAGGGCAAGGTCCGCTATCTTGGCTCGTCGTCGTACTCCGGCAGCCAGATCGTTGAGGCGCAGTGGGCAGCCCGCGAGCGCAACCTCGAGCGGTTTGCGACCGAGCAGCCACCCTATTCCCTCCTGGTGCGCAGCATCGAGGAAGACGTCCTTCCTACGGTGTTGCGGCACGGCATGGGAACGCTGACCTACAGCCCGCTCGCCGGTGGGTGGCTCTCGGGCCGCTGGCGCAAGGGCGCCGCAAGTACGCCGACATCCGCTGCCCGGCCAAGCGCCCGCTTCGACATGTCCAGCCCGGCCAACCAGCGCAAGCTCGACGCCGTCGAGCAGCTGGCGCAACTCGCCGAGCAGTCCGCCATGCCCCTTATCCAGCTCGCCATCGCCTTTGCGATTAGGCACCCCGGCGTCACCTCGGCGATCATCGGGCCGCGCACCATAGACCAGCTTGAGTCGCAGCTGCCGGCCGCGGACATCACGCTCAGCAGCGAGACCCTCGACCGGATCGATGACATCGTTGCGCCCGGCGTAACCATCAACCCCGACGACAACAGCTATGGGACCACCGAACTCACGTCCGAGGCCCGCCGTCGACCGTGAACAACCCCTCGAGGAGCACGTGGTCATCATTGAGCGGAAGACCGCACTCGTCTCGCGCCACAGGTTGTCCAACCGACGTCATAGTTGTGCTGCGCGGCGATTGCCGCCGTAGGCCGGCAGCCCAGCCTGATCGGGCGAGATTCGGGCACGCCGCGAGCTCAGGAACTCCCGGACCTCGTTGCGCACATCACCCATTCCTCAACGGTAAACCGCATCAGCGCCGCGTGGGAGGCCCTGCCGTTACCTGTTTGCCCGCGCGGAACGGGGCAGAATCCGGACACCCCGTGCCAGCCTGGCTGCGATCAGCGACGCGGGTCTCCACGGGTCTCCACGCGCTCGCTAGCGCTCGCTTGGTCGACCACCGGTTAGAGGGAGGTTACTCGGCTGCCGCGAGCTGGCCGCAGGCGCCGTCGATCTCCTTGCCGCGGGTGTCGCGCAGCGTGGTGGGGATGCCGGCGTCGTTCAACCGGTTGACGAACTCGCGGGTGACGGCCGGATCGGACGAGGTCCAGATGGAGCCGGGCGTCGGGTTCAGCGGAATAGGGTTGACGTGTACCCAGCCGCGGCCGCGCTTGTTGAGCTTCTTGGCCAGCAGGTCGGCCCGCCAGGCGTGGTCGTTCATGTCCTTGATCAGCGCATATTCAATGGAGACTCGGCGCCCGGTCGCCTGGAAGTAGCCGTACGCGGCGTCGAGGGCCTCGTCCACCTTCCAGCGGGAGTTCACCGGGATCAGCTCATCGCGCAGCTCGTCGTCGGGTGCGTGCAGGCTCAGCGCGAAGGTGAAGGGGAGGTTCTCGTCGGCCAGCTTGTTGATGGCCGGCACCAGGCCGACGGTGGAGACGGTGATGCCGCGGGCGCTCATGCCCAGGCCCTCGGGCGCCTCGTCCACCATGCGGTGCACGGCGTTCATCACGCGCTTGTAGTTGGCCAGCGGCTCGCCCATGCCCATAAAGACGATGTTGGTGACGCGCTCGGCGTCGTGGCCGGCGTCCTTCCGCTTGCCACCCAGGCCGCCCTCGGCGATCACGCGGTTGGCCTGGACAATCTGGTCCAGGATCTCCGCGGTGGACATGTTACGGGTCAGGCCGGCCTGACCGGTGGCGCAGAACGGGCAGTTCATGCCGCAGCCGCACTGGCTGGAAACGCAGAGCGTGATCCGGCCGGGGTAGCGCATCAGCACCGACTCGACCAGCGAGCCGTCGAAGAGCCGCCAGAGGAACTTGATCGTGTCGCCGTTATCCGTCTTCAGCCGCTTGACCTCGGTCAGCAGGGTGGGGAAGAAGGTCTCAGCCAACTCCGCACGGCGCTCCTTGGGCAGGTCGCTCATCCGCTCGGGATCGGTGGTGTAGTGCTGGAAGTAGTGCGTGGAGAGCTGCTTGGCGCGGAACGCCGGCAGCCCCAGCTCCTTCATCTTTTCCTGCCGCTCGGCCAGCGTCATGTCGGCCAGATGCACCGGCGGCTGCTTGACCCGCGGGGACTTGAACTGCAGCAGCGGCCGCCCCTCGGTGGTGACGGCTTGATCCCAGCCCTCGGCGGCGGGGCGCACCTGGGGACGGTCGGAAGTTTTTTGGGGAGAAGAAATCTGCGAAGACATTGCCACCTATTGTCGCACAGACAAGATATAGTTCTCCCTTCGCCCGCCAATTGCCCGTCCGGCGGCCGCAGGCGGCCTGTTAAGGCTCCGCCGCAGCATCCGCCCCGGAGGCAGTGGTGTGCCTATTCTGGATCGATGCGTATCTGGAGCCTGCACCCCCGGTTGCTCGACGGCAAAGGCCTGGTGGCGTGCTGGCGGGAGACTTTGCTGGCCCAGAAGGTGCTCGCCGGGGAGACCAAGGGCTACCGGAACCACCCGCAGCTGCAGCGCTTCCGTGCCACTCCGGACCCGATGGCCGCGATCGGCGCCTACCTCTGCGGCATGGAGGCCGAAGCGCTGAACCGCGGCTACACGTTCAATGCCGGCCTCATCCGAGTGAAACCCGAGCTGGCCGCGGGGTGTGCGCCCGGCTCGTTGGCCCCTCCCCTGCCGGTCACCACGGGACAGCTGCACTACGAATTCGAGCACCTGATGGCCAAGGTGGCCATCCGGGATCCGGCTCACGCACTTGCCTTGACGGGCGGAACAGAGTCGCCCCGAATCACCTTGGTTCCGGCGTACGTGCCGGAGCCGCACCCCCTGTTCACCGTGGTCGACGGGCCGGTGGAGGCCTGGGAACGGGCCTGACCCGGACCGGGCGGCCTGACCTCCCGGAGATCAGCCCTTCCGGGCGCGCTTTTCCTGGAACCGGATGATCCGTTCCACTGCTGCGGCCACTGCTTCCGCGCCGGCGGCGAAGGACAGCCGGACGGAGCGGGTGCCGTTGACCGCGTCGAAATCGGCGCCGGGCACCAGTGCCACGCCCTCTTCTTCCAGCAGCGCCCGGCAGTAGTCCGCCGAATCCGCGAAGCCGCTCAGCTGGTCCCCGAGGTCGGCGTACAGGTAGAACGCGCCGTCGGCCGGTGCCGCCGTGCCCCACTGCAGCCGGTCAAGGTTCTGCAGCAGCACCGCGCGCACCTCGGCGAAGGCGGCCACCGCAGCATCGGCCTGCTCGTAGGATTCCTCGCCGAACGCCGCCAGCGCAGCCAGCTGGGCCGGCGCCGGCGGGCACAGCGCCACGTTCCCGGCGAGCGCCTCGATCGCCGGGGCAAGGTCGGCGGGCATCAGCGCCCAGCCCAGCCGCCACCCCGTCATCCCCCAGTACTTCGAAAATGAGGAAATAACGACGCCGGTGCGGTCCAGTTCCCAGGCGCAGGTTCCGCGGGCGTCGGGTTCCGCGGGGTCGGCCGGGTAGGTGATGCCGTGATAGATCTCGTCGCTGACCAGCCGGACGCCGCGCTCGGCGCACCAGGCGGTGAGTGCGGCCAGTTCGCTGCGCGACACCATGGTGCCGGTGGGGTTGGCGGGCGAGGCCAGCACCAGTCCCGTCAGCGGCCCCTGGGCGGCAGCCGCAGCGTCCAGCAGCTCCGGCGTGGGCTGGTAGCGGACCTCGGGCCCGCAGTCGATCTCCACCACCTCGCAGCCGAGCGCGCGCAGGATGTTCCGGTAGGCCGGGTAACCGGGCCGTGCCAGCGCCACCCGGTCCCCCGCGTTGAACGCGGAAAGGAACGCCAGCAGGAAGCCGCCGGATGACCCGGTGGTCACGGCCACTTCCTCCGGCGCCACCTCGAGCCCGTACCAGCGCCGGTAGTGCCCGGCGATCGCCGTCCGCAGCTCGTGGATGCCCAGCGCGCTGGTGTAGGTCAACGCCAAGCCGGAGGCATGGATCCGGGCGGCCTGCTCGGACACGGCCCGCGGTGCGCCGCCCGAGGGCTCGCCGGCGCACAGCGAGATCACGTCCCGGCCCGCGGCGCGCATCTGCGCCACCCGGTCCAGGATGTTCATCACCTGGAACGGCGGAACCTGGGCCCGGCCGGATACCTGCAGTTCACTCACGTCCCGGCGCCCGCTAGGCGGTCTTGGCGATGTACACGTCGCAGGACGCCTTGTGCGTGACCGAGCTGGCCACGCTGCCGAGCACCCGACCCAGCCCCTGCATCCCGACGTTGCCCACCACGATCAGGCGGGCGTTGACCCGTTCGGCCTCGGCCACCAGCGCGTCCTGGGGCTTGCCGAGCACGGCTGTGAAACTGGTCCGCAGCCCTTCCGCGCCCAGCTCCGTCGCGACGTCGCGGGCCACCTTCTCGGCCTTTTCCGACTCGTGGATGAACCACTTGTCGTTGCCGATCTCCACGACTTCGGTCGTATCGGACTCATGGGCGGTAACCACCCGGAGCTCGGCGCCCATGGACGCGGCGAGCTTCGCCGCAGTGCGCGCCGCCTTCATGGCGGTTTCGCTGCCGTCTACTCCTACGATGATGATGCCGGCCATCGGGCCACCCCTTCGAGCACGTCGTCTGGCGGCCACGTGGGCCGTTTCACACCAACTTACCCGCCCCGGGGCCGATCCGCCGGAAACGGCGGACCGCCGTCGTCGTTATCAGTCAACGAACTCGGACTGGGTCTCGATAAACTCCCAGTCCTCTTCCGGCAGCGTGGCCTCCTTCAGGTCCGGCCCGCCGGCCTCGTAGACCGCAGCGGCCGCATCGGGATCCACGACGTCGGCGTTCAGGTTCTCCCGGAACCACTGCTTGTGCACCGTCGGCAGCTTCAGCCACCACTGTTCAATCCGCAATTCCGCCATCTCACGCATCCTCTGCCTCGCCGTACTTCCACCGTAGGTCCGTCGGCCCCAGCGGACAAGGGACGTTCGGTCAAGCGTCGACCGGCGGACGCCGCGGACCACTACCTCCGCCGATAGCCGTTGGCGGGAACCGGCCGGGATGCCAAGGTGGAGACCGTCCGCAACCACCCGCCCGCC
Organism: Arthrobacter sulfonylureivorans; assembly: GCF_022637435.1. Classification (NCBI taxonomy): domain Bacteria; kingdom Bacillati; phylum Actinomycetota; class Actinomycetes; order Micrococcales; family Micrococcaceae; genus Arthrobacter; species Arthrobacter sulfonylureivorans. The sequence continues at coordinate 377,148 of NZ_CP093326.1, read as the reverse complement.
AACAGATCCGGCGGCCGTCTTTTGAGAAGGACCCCCATGGACCGCATGGTTTTCATCAACCTCCCCGTCAGCGACCTGAAGAAGTCCACCGACTTCTACACCGGCCTGGGCTACACGCTGAATCCGGCATTCTCCTCGCCGGATGCCTCGTCGCTGGTCATCTCCGACACCATCATGGTGATGCTGCTGACCCGGGAGCATTTCGGCAAATTCCTGCGCAACGGCACCCCGCATCTCGGCTCGGACGCCAAGGAAGTACTGGTGGCCCTCAGCGCCGACTCGACCGAGGAAGTGGACCGGTTCGTGGCCAACGCGACGTCCGGCGGCGGCACCACGTACCGGCCGGCCGAAGAAGAGATGCCTGGCATGTACGGGGCCGCCATTGCTGACCCGGACGGACATGTCTGGGAGATCATGCACATGTCGCCGGAGGCGTTGCAGGGGGTAGCGGAGGAAAACGCCGCCGCCACGGACAGCGGCGCCGGCATCTAGTTCCGCCCGCGCAGGCCGGTGACCTAACGGTGGCCGCCGCTTTCGGCGCGCCAAGAGCCGGGCTAGCGGCCGGTCAGTTCCTGCTGCAGGCCGCGCACTTTGGCGGCGATCTGGTCGCGGACCAGGCGCATCCGTTCCTCGCCGTGGATCCCGCGCAGGCTCGGTTCCTCGATCTCCCAGCGCTCATAACGGGTGCCGGGGAGTTCCTCCAGCTGCGCGTAGCTGCCCAAGATGACCACGACGTCGGCGCTTCGCTGTGCTTCGTCGGTCACCGCCGTCGGGACTTGGCTGGAGATGTCGATGCCCAGTTCCGCCAAGGAGGCCGCGGACTCCGGGTTGACGGTTTCACCAGGCTTGGTGCCACAGGAGTGGACGTCAACCGTGCCGGCCGCGGCGGCTTCCATCAGTCCGGCGGCCATCGGCGATTTTCCGCTGTTGCTGGAGCAGACGAACAGGACGCTGGGCTTCTCGGCTTTGTACCTCATGCCTGCCATTATCTCCGGGCGAACCCTTTGGGTCTGCCCGAACTTCTGGCACAGTAAAGGGAGCAGCCGGCGCCGGCAGCGGTGGCCGGGAGCCGATCGACGCGAAGGGCCGCCATGACTGCCGCAACCACAGGCTCCAGCCGTCCCACTGTCCTGTTCGTGAGTGTGCGCGACGCCGGCCGCTCCCACATGGCCGCCGCCTACCTGTCCCAGCTCGCCGACGGCGCCCTCAACGCGCGCTCGGCCGGAATCCGGCCCGCCAAACGGCTGGACTCCGCCGTGGTTGAGGCGATGGCGGAAGACGGCATCGATCTGTCCTCGGCGCGGCCGGCGGAAGTGACCGTCGAGTCGATCAACAACGCCCAGATGGTGGTGACCTTGGGCTCCGGCGGCGAATGCCCGGTGATTCCCGGCCGGCGCTACGAAGACTGGGATGTGGACGACCCTGCCGGCCAGCATCCGGACGGTGTCCGCGCGGTCCGCGACGACATCAAGCACCGCGTGCAGCAACTGATGTCCGAGCTGCAGCCGGCCCTGCACCCGGACGCTCAGTAGACCTGCCCACGCTCTGGAGGAGCTCAGGATGAACAGCGAGAAGCTCATCATTGTCGGTTCCGGCCCGGCCGGTTACACCGCGGCCATCTACGCCGCGCGGGCCGGCCTGGCGCCGCGGGTCCTGGCCGGCTCGGTCACCGCCGGCGGCGCGCTGATGAACACCACGGACGTGGAAAACTTCCCCGGTTTCCCGGACGGGATCCAGGGGCCGGATCTGATGGAGCAACTCCGGAAGCAGGCGGAAAAATTCGGCGCAGCGGTGGAGTACGACGACGTTGTCTCCGTTGAGCTCTCGGGTCACTTCAAGAGCGTGGTCACGATGGGCGGCGACGAATACCAGGCACCGGCCCTCATCCTCGCCACCGGCTCGGCCTACAAGGAGCTCGGAATGCCGGACGAAAAGCGGCTGTCCGGCCACGGCGTGTCCTGGTGCGCCACCTGCGACGGGTTTTTCTTCCGCGAACAGGACATTATCGTCGTCGGCGGTGGTGATTCGGCGATGGAAGAGGCGCTCTTCCTGACCCGATTCGGAAAGTCCGTGACCGTCGTCGTCCGTCGGGACACCTTGCGGGCTTCCAAGATCATGGCCCAGCGGGCCAAGGACAACCCCAAGATCCGTTTCGAGTGGAACAGCGCGGTCGCCGCGATCCACGGAGACAGCAAGGTCACCGGCGTAACTCTCGCGGACACCGCCACCGGCCGGACCCGCGAACTGCCCGCCGCCGGCATCTTCGTAGCCATCGGCCACCTGCCGCGCACCGAACTGGTCAAGGGACAGGTGGATCTCGACGACGCGGGCTACATCAAGGTGGATTCACCCACCACCGTGACCAACATCCGCGGGGTATTTGCCTGCGGCGATGCGGTGGACCACCGCTACCGCCAGGCCGTCAGTGCCGCGGGCACCGGCTGCTCCGCCGCCCTGGACGCCGAACGCTACCTGGCCGCACTCGAGGATTCGGACAGCATCGCCACCGCGCTGGTGGAAGACGAGACGCACGGTTGATCCGAGGCGTCCTTGGGCTATGAGGCTTCCGGGGCCTCTGTCGAGCGCGCATAGGTCGCCGAGACGCGGCGGTAGACCGGGGTCAGAAAAGCCAGCAGCGCGGCCACGATCATAAAGATCCCCGCCGCTAGGAACACCAGGGCGATGCCGCGGGACGTGCCCTCGCCCAGCAGCGGGGCCAGCTGGGCGGCGCCCTCGGCGGACCGGGCGTACGGGATGATCCATACCTGGGCAATCGGCGCGATCAGGAAAGCGGTGATCGGTGCCGCCGCCGACTCAAACGCCATGGCAAAACCGAACACCCGGCCCTGCCGCTGCAGGGGCACTACCTGCTGGATGACCGTCTGTTCGGCCGCCTCCACGAACGGCACCAGGACCAGGTACAGCCAGATCCCGGCGATGTACAGCCAGGCCCACTCCCGCAGCGTGAACACCGCGCCGAGGACACCCATCAGGACCACCGCGATGAGCATGGTCCGCAGCGGGTTGCGCCCCAGTCCGAACTTGCTGATCAGCCAGCCGCCCACGATGAACCCGGTGGCGCCGAGCGCGAAGTACGTCCCCCACAGCTCCACGGGGAACATCTCCAGACCGTAAGGATCCATCAGTGCCATGTAGACGCCACCGATGAAGTTGTTGAACGTGGAGAACAGGATCAGCGCGAACAGGCCGGTAATGGCCAGCACGGCCGCGATGGAGCCGCGCAGGTCGAATCCGCCGTGCGCGTCAGTGACGGCCGCGCGCACCTCCTCGGGCATGCGCAGGGTGAGCAGGTGCGCGAAGGCCAGCGCCGTAAGCACCAGCGCGACGACGATCGTCCCGCCCATACCGAGCAGCCCGACAGACAGGCCGGAGAGCACCGAGGTGACGATGAACATCAGCCCCTGCACCATGCCCACCAGCCCGTTGGCATTGGCCCGCCGGTCCGGCTCGATCAGGATGGTGACCGTGGTGGACAGGGCGATGTTGCGCATGTTCTCCACCACCGCGCCGGTCAGGATGATGACGGCGAAAATCCAGAACCACGGCTGGGTCAGGTCCACCAGCGAGGTCTCGGATGTCAGCAGGAACATGACCCCGGACAAGAGGAACATCACCAGGGTGAAGCCGGCCGCAAAGCGCATCACCGCCAGCTTGCGGTAGCGGTCCACGAAGGTGCCGAAGCTGATGCTGGAAAGCGCTATCAGCAGCATGTACGCCCCGCCGATCACGCCGGTGGCGATCACGTTGCGCGTCTCCAGGTACACCCAGAACGTCAGGGCGAACCACAGGTAGCTGGTGGTGATGTTGGCCAATGCCGTGTTCACTAGGATCCCCATGAACGTGCGGGATCGCTGCGCAGGGCTGCGCAAGGTCGTATCGACTGCGTCCGGCTCGGCCAGGCTTATTGCGGCGCCATCCTCGACCGACGCCTGCCCTGCCGCCGGGTCCGCTGGGAGGCCCGCGCCGCCGTCGTACGCCGCTGCGGCCCGGGGCTGGACCGGTTCCTCCTCGGTCATGCGCCCCAGTCTACTGACTACCGTCGAGTGACGACACAGGTCCTGCCGGTCGGGAATGGCTGCCGAATTCGAATTCGACCTCATTCGCGCCCGCACTTGGGAAGGCAAGGCCGCCAAGGCAAAAGGCCGGCTCAGCGGCAAGCAGCCCGAACTCTCCAAGAGTCAGGAAGCGCCCACCTCGACTCCCTATACATGGGAGGACAACACACCACTACCGAGATCACCTAACTGTTCAACATCGCCCGCAGCACGATTTACCGCATCGCTCAACGAACGAAGCGGGGAGGGAGGACCTGAATTTGGGCTAGGCGTAGGGTGGAATTCAAACGATAGGAGCACTTCATGAAGAAAATCCTCATGGTACTGACCAGCGTTTCCAAAATCGGCGATACCGGAGAGAAGACCGGCTACAACGTGGCCGAAGCTGCACATCCCTGGAAGGTCTTCAAGGATTCCGGGCATTTCGTCGACTTCGCGTCCATTCAGGGCGGCCAGCCCCCGCGCGACGAGGTGGACTCAGAAGATCCCATCCAGGTCGCCTTCACGAAGGACGAGACCACGCGCGCCGGTCTCTACAACACTGCCCGCGTCGACGTCGTCGATCCCGACCAGTACGACGCCGTCTTCCTCGTGGGCGGCCACGGCACCATGTGGGACTTCCCGGAGAGCGAAGCCTTGCAGAATCTGGTGGCCAGCGTCTACAACGCCGGCGGTTTGGTGGGCGCGGTCTGCCACGGACCGGCCGGCCTGCTGAACGTGGAATTGGAGAACGGGCTTCGCCTCGTCGAGGGCCGGAAGATTGCTGCCTTCACCAACGACGAGGAGGTTGCCGCAGGGAAAGACAAGGTCATCCCGTTCTTTTTGGCAGACCGACTTGAGGAACAGGGCGCCACCCACGTCTCCTCTGATGTCTTTGAGGAAAAGGTGGTGGTTGACGAACGGCTAGTAACCGGCCAGAACCCGGCTTCAGCCGCCGGCGTGGCCAAGGAGATGGAGAAGCTCTTCGCAGAGGTCATCCACCATGAAAAAGCCGAGGAACAGCACGAGACGGAGACTCTGCGCGCCGAAAAGGACGCCCAGAAAAACGCCAAGAAGGCTGCCGAAGAAGCAGAGCACTGACACCAACAGCGCACTGAAACTGGCTCTTCCACTTTTAGCGTGGTTGCAGGTGTTCAGCATGCTTGTTTGGCCGCCGTGTACAACAATAACCGGAGCCGGTAATGGCCATGGTTTCTGTACCCGCGCCCGATTCGTTTGAGGTTCTTGGCGGTCAGATTGGCTGCCTCGCTGCGGGCGTTCGTCACGCGGCTGCGGCAGAACGTGAGCAGCTCGCGGCGCCACATTTTCAAGGTGGCGAACAGTGACTTCGCCTCGCGCATTTTCGTGGCCTTCACCGCGTGCTCCAGCGCTGCCCACGCCCGCTGGAAGTCGTTGATGGTGCGGGTGCGCAGCAGTTGGCGGACGTGTTCCTTGATGCCCCAGACGACTCCTAGTTCGATGCCGGCGGCGATGATTTCCTTTAGCCGCCCGCGCTGGGCCAGGGACATCCGTTCCTGATTGCAGGTGAGCAGTTTCCGGTATTTCCATGCCGGATCGCTGGCCCTGCCGCGACGTCCGTGTAGGTCGTGGGAGCGGCGCCGACGCACGTCGGTGATCATCTGGTTTGCCCGCGCTACCACGTGCCAATGATCGACGGTGATCAGCGCTTTCGGCAGGACCGTCCGCACCGCCCGGCGAAACTCGCTGGACATGTCCATGGCCACCATTTCGATGCGCTTGCGCCACCAGCGTGGCCGGGCTCCGATCCAGTCTCTGACGGCCTGGCCGCGCCGACCGTCGACAATGTCGAGGATCGCCCCGGTGTCAAGATCGGTGAACACGATCGACCACGGCTCGACCCGGATGACTTTGCCATCGTGGTCCTTGAGGTAGCGGACGGTGCGGAAGCGGTGTTCATCGACCCCGAGCCGGCGTACCAGGCGCCGGTCTACGTTTCCTTCCAGCGCAGCGGTGCCGGAGACGATGCGCATCGCGGTCGTCCAAGAGACACCTGCCTGGGAAGCCACCCGGGAGACCGCCCGCAACTCGGCGGCCAGAGCATCGACAATGTCCTCAACCAGACGGGTTGTGACCCGGGCCCGCAGCGGCAGCTGCTCTGTGGTCTGCACAAATGAACGGCGTGAACACTGCTGTTCACGGCAGACCAGCCGGCGCTTGCGGACCAGCACCTCCAATGCTCCGCCGCCGCACTGAACGTCCCGGACACGGTGCACCGGGCGCGAATGCACCACGGAAGAAAACACGCCGCACGACGGGCATGCCCCTTCCCGCTCCAACGGCTCCACCAGCACACGGCGTCCTGCTCGGAATCCTGCTTCCTCGATCATGGCGATTACCAGATCGGGAGCAGGTTTGAGGGCGAGCAGGATCGCGGGCTCGTCTTTCAATTGCGCGAACTGAACGAAGGTTAATTCGTGCAACTTAGGGGGAGCAGTGTTCTTTGCCGCTCGATGGCGGCGGGAATTCTTAGGGGGCGGAACCGGGCGGGACATCGGCAAACGCGGTGACCTGCCCGCCCCGCCGGCGTGCGGAGCGGATCAGGATGCTGACGCCAAGGGCCGTGATCCATAACCCCCAGCCGGTGCTGCCGAGCAGGCCGGCCAGGTCCCAGACGGGGAAACCGGGGACGGCAGTGGCAAGAATGTCGCCCTGATTCAAAAAGTAGATGATGCTGACAAGGAGCCCGACGGCGCCGAGCCAGCGCGGAAGGATTCCTGCGCGCAGGATGATCAGGCTAAGCGTGACCGACCAGCCGATAACGAATAATTGGCCCAGATGCTCTCCCAACAGCGCCCCGCCGAACTGGTGCTGCGCTGTCCAGGCAGCGTCGACGGCCGCCCGGGCTGTGGCATCACCTGTGACGTAGGAACGGGCCAGGGGTGGAACCACGAACACCCAGCGCAGGAATCCGATGAGAGAGAGCAATACCGAAGCCGCTCCCGCATAAGTAGCAACCCGTATGACCGGATCGTCGCGGAGTCCGAGCGCCGCGGGCAACAGCAGAATCGGCACTGCCAGGAGCCCGTATGCCCATGCTGTCGCAAACCAGATCCAGATCAGCCCGGGCACGCCGGCTGAGAAGGCGGGCAGGACAACGCTTGCCGGTTCCCGCAAGATGTCCGGCCAGTCAAATGTCACCGACAGGATTGTGGCCGCAGCGGCGAACGCAAGGGCACTGACGACGAACAATGCGCCAGTGACCCGCTGAAGGCCGACGTCTGAATCAGGTGAGCGCATATCCATAGCGGGCCTCGAATTCTGCACGCCCGGCAACGGGAGCACGCTGAAAATACTGGACGCCGCGCTGAAGGCTGTCAAGAAGGAGGCGAGCGCTGATCACATGCAAATCCAGCAAGCACCTCCGGGGTCCGGTCTCCTCGCTGCTCGCGGTTCATGCAGTTGCCTATGATCTTGTCGCGGTTGAACTCGAAGTAGACTCCGTTGTCAGATGACGGCGACCGCATGGCCCGCGAGAGAATACTCCTAGATGAGTTGGAGGAACCGTTGGGGCCCTCCGGATGCCGCGAGCGGGAGGAGACCCTGGATTGTCGAACATGCCCGACCCAACTGGAACGGTGCAAGAAGCGCCTGGACGGGTCCTGCTCGTCGGTTGCGGGAAGCTGGGTACGCGCCTGGGTGAACGCCTTTTAAGTGCCGGGGCGGAGGTGTTCGCGCTCCGCCGCAACACGGCAGGCCTGCCTGGCGCATTCTCTGCCCTGCCTGTGGACCTCCGGGAACCGGTCCAGCGTGAATTGCCGAGAGTGGATGCGATGGTGATCACCCTGACTCCCGATATTCAAGAGGCCGCGGACCGGTCTAATGGCTACCTCGCCGCGCTCAGGAACCTCGCCACGGCACTGCCGAGTAGGCCGCGACGAGTAGTGTTCGTCTCCTCCACCCGGGTCTTCGAAGGGCGGACAGACCACCGGGCGCTCACAGAAGTGGATACGCCCGCCCCGCTGACTCCACGAGGTAGGACGCTTCGTGACGGAGAGCTTCTCGCGTCTGAGCTCTTCGGCGCGCATATCGTCAGGCCTGCAGGGATCTACGGGCCCGGGCGGGAGATGCTGCTGAGGAAAGTCATCGATGGCGCCCCGGTCCAGTACGCGAGGCGCACGAACCGCATCCATGAGACCGATCTCGTCCGCACCCTGCAAACACTGCTGTTCGTTGAGAATCCGCCACCTATCCTCCACGCCGTCGATCAGACCCCCGCGACGCTGGGTGAGGTCGTCACTTACATCGCGCAGCGGCTGGGACTCCAACCACCCCCGAGGATCCAGCCTGACGTGGCCAGCGGGACCATCCTCAGCGGCGCACTGCTCCTCTCGTTACTTGGAACCTTGCAGTATCCAACGTTCGAAGCAGGGTACGACCACGTCATTGCCACACGCAACGAGCAAACATCCCCCCAAACCTGAAAGAGCGCACGGCAACTCATGAAGTCATGTGCTCTTGAGGCGAGCTGGCCAACGGAGCGTGTCCCGCCTGATCCGAAACCAGGAGCCGGTGCGTCCCCGGGAAGGGGTCACACCGGCTCCTGGCCAAGAGGCTGGGAAGGTCAGCTGCAGGTGTAGGTGACGCCATCAACGAAGTGGGTGCCCGGTCCCAGGTCGCCACAGACCTCCACCATGTAGGCGATGCCTGCGATCGTGATGATGGTGAACAGGATCAGCAGAACGGTGCCGACGGCACCGATGATGATGCCGGCCAGTGCGAACCCGTTCTTGGCGTTGGCACGCTTGGACTGAACCATGCCGATGATGCTGACGATCAGGCCGGCCACGGTCAGCGGACCGAGCAGCGACAGGATAAAGCCGACAATTCCCATGGTCTTGCCGGGAACGGGCTGTCCGGGAGCGGGCTGCCCCGGGTAGCCGTATGGGGCGTTCTGCTGCGGATAGGCCTGCTGGCCCGGACCCGCCTGCGGGTAGGAGGGGTAGGCGCCCTGCGGCGTCTGCGGCTGTCCGGACGTGGTGGGTTCGGGGTATTCCCCGGGGCCGTTAGGGGTGGACATGGGTTCCTCTCATCGTGCGGTGCGGTGCGTGATTATACGATTCATCCTTACCCACGAAACCAGCTAAGCCCAAAACGAGGGCACGAATCAGCCCCGCCCCACCAACGCGTCGACCTGTTGCAGCAGGGCTTCCATCTCGCCGTCGGCCATTTGGTTCTGCTGCGCATCCGGCGAAAAGAACGTTGCACTGAAGTACAGGCCGTCGCCGATCAGCTTCACGGCCTGTGCCACCGGCCGGCTGCCCAGGGCCAGCTCCAACGTGTCCAGCCAGAGTTCCTGGATCCGCGCAAACGTGCTGGCCGCGGCGGGATGGCCCTGCTGGACCAGTCGGGCCAGGGCTACGATCGCGCGGTCCAAGGGTGAGTCGACGTAGTTGGAGGTGCGCACGTAGTAGCGGGCCGCGCCCTCCGGCGCACTGCTGATCCGCTCCGCGTCCGCGGCCGACAGTTCAGCGAGCCGGTCGCACAGCCCCTGAACCATCGCCTCCTTGGAGGGGAAGTGGTAGAGCAGCCCGCCTTTGGAGACTCCGGCTGCCGCCGCGACGGCATCCATGGTGGCGGCTCGCTCGCCCTCTTTGATCAGGATGTCCTCGAAGTTGTCGAGGATCCGGTCTTTCGCACTGGCCATCCACCCATCCTAGGACGCAGTTCTTCCGCTGCGCGGGCATTCCGCAGCCGCCTTGCTCATGTACCGTCCAGACGGTATAGTTGAAGGATCACCCAAACACCTGTCTCCGAAAGATGCACCATGCTTACCGTCACCCAGCGCGCCGGCCGCAAGGAATGGACTGCCCTGGCCGTGTTGATGCTGCCGGTCCTGCTGGTCGCCGTCGACAACACCGTGCTGAGCTTTGCCGTGCCGGCCATCTCGCTGGCCTTCAGCACCAGCGGCACCACGCTCCTGTGGATCATCGACATCTACCCGCTGGTGCTCGCCGGCCTGCTGGTGGCGATGGGCAGCCTGGGCGACCGCTTCGGCCGTCGCAGGATGCTGATGATCGGCGCCGCAGGCTTCGCCGCGCTCTCCGCCTTAGCCGCCTTCTCGCCGAGCGCCGAACTGCTGGTTGCCGCCCGCGCCGGGCTAGGCATCTTCGGGGCCATGCTCATGCCGGCCACGCTGTCCCTGATCCGGAACATCTTCACTGACCGGACCCAGCGGCGCCTGGCGGTGGCCATTTGGGCCGCCGGATTCTCGGCCGGCGCCGCACTGGGCCCGCTGCTGGGCGGCGTACTGCTGGAGCACTTCTGGTGGGGTTCGGTCTTCCTGCTGGCGGTTCCCATGCTGCTGCCGATGCTGGTGCTGACACCGATGTTTGTGCCAGAGTCCCGCGACCCTGAGCCGGGACCGGTGGACGTGGCCAGCATCCTGCTTTCGGTCGCCGCGCTCTTGCCGGTGGTGTTCGCCATCAAACAGTTGGCCGCCGGCGGAGATCTGCCTGCCATCGTGGCAGCCGCAGCCGTCGGCGTCCTGGCCGGCTGGGCGTTTGTCCGCCGCCAGCTGCAGCGCTCGAATCCCATGCTGGATGTCCGGCTGTTCCGCTACCGCCCGTTCACCGGCGCCGTGCTGGTAAACCTCCTGGCCGTCTTCTCCCTGGTGGGCTTCCTGTACTTCGTCTCCCAGCACCTCCAGCTGGTCCTCGGGCTCAGCCCGCTGCGGGCTGGCCTGGTACTGCTGCCCGGCCTGGTGGTCACCATCATCGCCGGATTGCTAGCGGTGCCGCTGGTCCGACGGATCTCACCGCACCTGGTGGTAGCCGGGGCCCTGCTGCTGTCCGCGGCGGCGTACTGGCTGGCGGCCTCCACCCCGGACGCATCGGCAATGACCTTGATGGCTGCGTTCGCACTGCTCGGCGCGGGCGTCGGCGCTTCGGAAACGCTCTCGAACGACCTGATCCTCTCCAGCGTTCCGGTGGCCAAGGCCGGTGCAGCCTCCGCCGTGTCGGAGACCGCCTACGAAGTAGGCTCGGTTTTTGGTACCGCAGTGCTCGGCAGCATCCTGGTCGGCGCGTACCGGCAGCACATCGACCTGCCCTCCGGCCTGACCCCGGAGCAGCAGCACGCCGCCGGCGAGACCCTGGGCGGCGCCATCACCGTCGCGGAGCAGTTGCCGGAACGCACCGCGGCCGCCTTGCTCGATTCCGCAGTCCACGCCTTCGACAGCGGCGTTACCGTTACCGCCGGACTGGCCGCCGCCCTGATGGTGGCCTCCGCCTGGCTGGCCTTCCGGACACTGCGCACGCCGCAGCACCAGTAAGCCCGCGGGCGCCCGGACGGCCGGGCGCCCCGGACGGCCGGGCACCCCGGATGGCCGGGCGGACGCTGGCCCGTCACCCCCATCCCCCGGCGGCGACACCGCCGTCGGCTCCGCCCCGCCATGGCATCCGTCACAAACCCTTGCGTCATACCCCTAGGGGGTATAACTTGGTCGTGTAGTCCCCGGAATGAGGAAGCCATGAACCACACCTCCCTGCCCAGCGTCACTGACCCTGCCGCCGCCGACGAGCACATCGGCCACGCCTACACCTCGGACAAGGACGCCTACCTGCGCCGACTGAAGCGCGTGGAAGGCCAGGTCCGCGGCATCGCCCGCATGGTGGAAGAGGACAAGTACTGCATCGACATCCTCACCCAGGTGGCCGCCGTCAACAAGGCCCTGCATGCGGTGAGCGTCGGCCTGCTCGAAGACCACATTCAACACTGTGTGGTCGGTGCCGCCAAGGAATCCGAGCTCAGCGGCGATCCGCGGATCGTGCAGGACAAGGTCAAGGAAGCCTCGGATGCCATCGGTCGACTGCTGCGCTGACGCCGCCCTCCCCCGAACGCTCACCCCCAGGAGATTTCTATGAGCACCACCACCATCAGCATCGACGGCATGACCTGCAGCCACTGCGTGGACGCCGTCACCGAAGAACTCAAGGCCCTCGCCGGGGTCCACGACGTCAGGATCAACCTGAACAAGGGCGGCATATCCACCGCCACCGTCAACTCCGACGCCCAACTGGACCCCGAACAGATCGGCGAAGCAGTCGCCGAAGCCGGCTACACCGTCGTCGCAAACATCGCTTAACGCGTACGACGGCGTTGCCTCCCGCCGCTGTCAGTCACCTTTATCTGCCAACCACCTAATGCGCCGCGTCCACCCGCGGCCCGCCCACCGAGAATCGAGATGACCAGCTGATGGCCTCCCATCCCGCTGCCCAGGACCCTGTAGTCGACCCGGCTCCGGCCAGGTCCGTAGAACTGGCGATCGACGGTATGACCTGCGCCTCCTGCGTGAACCGCGTGGAGCGTAAGCTCGGCAGGATCGAGGGAGTCGAGGCGAGCGTGAACCTGCCGCTGGAATCCGCCGTGGTCAACGTCCCGCACGGTGTCACCGATCAGCAGTTGCTGGAGGCGGTGAACGCTACCGGCTACAAGGCGCGGGTGAAGCAGCAGCCGGGTTCCGGCCACGCGCCGGCACAAGGGCATGACGGAACCGGTCACGGTGGGCACGCTGCAACGGATCACCCAGCCGGCCACTCCGGGCAGGACCATCTGGCCGAGCAGGCGGAAGGCCACGCCGGGGCCGGAGAGCACGGCGAGCACGAGGACCACATGGCGCACGGCGGCACCGCCGACGAGCTGCGGCCGCGCCTGTGGACGGCCGCCATCCTCACCGTCCCGGTTTTTGTCATCTCGATGATTCCCGGCGCGCAGTTCCCGCACTGGGGCTGGGTGGCCTTCGCGCTCAGCATCCCGGTGGTGTTCTGGGCGGCCTGGCCTTTCCACCGCGCGGCGGCGATTAACGCCCGACATTTGGCCTCCACCATGGACACGCTGGTGTCGCTTGGCGTGCTGGCTGCCTTCTTCTTCTCCGCCTGGCAGCTGTTCATGGATCCGATGCTGACCGAACACGTGCAAGGCAACATGGCCGCGCACGCGCTCTACTTCGAAGTTGCCGTCGTCGTAGTCACTTTCCTACTGCTGGGCCGGTATCTGGAAGCCAATGCCAAGCAGAGGGCCGGCGACGCACTGAAGTCCCTGCTCAACCTGGGCGCGAAGGACGCCACCGTGCTGAGGGACGGCACCGAGGTGAAGGTAGCGGCCGCCGATCTGCTCCCCGGCGACATCATGGTGGTCCGGCCGGGCGAGAAAATCCCCACCGACGGCTATGTGGTGGACGGTCACTCCGCCGTCGACACCTCGTTGCTGACCGGTGAATCCGTTCCGGTCGAGGTGGACGTGGACGACACCGTCACCGGCGCGACCATCAACACCTCCGGCCGGCTGCTGGTCCGCGCCACCCGGGTCGGCTCGGACACCACACTCGCCCAGATGGGCCGGCTGGTCAGCCAAGCCCAGGCGGGCAAGGCCCCGATCGCCCGGCTGGCGGACCGGATCAGCTCCGTCTTCGTCCCGATTGTGCTGGTCATCGCCATCATCACTTTCATCCTCTGGATGGTCTTCACCGGCGACCTGCAGGCGGCGTTCACCGCAGCCGTGACCGTGCTGGTCATTGCCTGCCCGTGTGCCCTCGGGCTCGCCACGCCCACCGCGCTGCTGACCGGCACCGGCCGGGCATCGCAGCTGGGCATCCTGATCAAGGGCCCGCAGATCCTCGAAGACACCCGTCACGTGGACACCATCGTGCTGGACAAGACCGGCACCGTGACCACCGGCCGGCAGGCCGTCGAGGGCGTCGTGGCGCTGGCGGACCGCAGCGAAGATCAGGTCCTGCTGCTGGCCGGCGCTGTAGAGGCCGGCTCGGAGCACCCGATCGCCCTGGCCATCGTGGAGGCGGCCCGGGATGTGGCCGCGCGCACGGCAACACCGGTCGACGGCGGCACCGGCGCCTCGGGCAGCAAAACCGACCCTGAGCTACCGGCCCTTTCCAACTTCCACAGCACGGCGGGCGGCGGCGTCCGCGGCACCATCACCGAACCTGATGGCAGCACCAGCACGGTGGTGGTTGGCCGCAATAACTGGATGGACGAAAACGCCATTGCCCTCTCCGCCGACCACCGCCGGATTCTGCTGGAGCAGCAACAGGCCGGTTCTACAGCGGTGTGGGTCGCCGTGGATGGAACGGTCGCCGGGATCGTCAACCTCCAGGACACCGTCAAGGAGCACTCGGCAGCTGCGATCGCCCGGTTCAAGGAACTCGGACTGCACCCCATCCTGCTCACCGGCGACAACGCCGCCGTCGCAGCCGAGGTGGCGGCCGAAGTCGGCATCGCACCCCAGGACGTCTTCGCGGACGTGCTCCCGGAGGACAAGGTAGCCGCCATCAAGCGGCTGCAGGCTGAGGGCAAGACCGTGGCCATGGTGGGCGACGGCGTGAACGACGCCGCCGCGCTGGCCCAGGCCGACCTGGGCATCGCCATGGGCGCCGGCACCGACGTGGCGATCGAGGCCGCCGACCTGACCGTGATGGGCAGCGATCTGGTCCAGGTGGTGCAGTCCATCGAGCTGAGCCGCAAGACACTCTCCACCATCAAGTCCAACCTGTTCTGGGCCTTCGCCTACAACACGCTGGGCATCCCGGTGGCGGCCTTCGGCCTGCTCAACCCGATGATCGCCGGCGCCGCGATGGCCGCCAGTTCGGTGCTGGTGGTGGCCAACTCGCTGCGGCTGCGCCGCTTCGGCCGGTAGGCGGTGGGACTGCCGCCGCTTTGACCGGCTTCCCCTCCGCTTCGGACTCTGGCGAATCCCGCCCTGACCTGCGCAAACGTCGGCCACGCAGCGTGGCGTCATCCCCGTGGGTTCCCGCCACGAAGAGTAGAGCCGGAGTGGATGACAAGTTGGGGCTTCGCTGCCGTCCCGCTGGCTAATGTTGAGAAAACCCCGCTCACCCAACCGTAACGGAGCCACAGATGACGCTTGGAGAAAAACTCAGGGCCGCCCGGAAGAAGGCAGGGCTCTCCCAAGAAGAGCTCGCGCAGAAACTGTGTGTCTCCCGCCAGGCGATCACCAAGTGGGAGAACAACAAGGGCATCCCGGATGTAGCGAACCTCAAGGCGCTGTCGGCCCTGTTCGATGTCAGTGTCGACTACCTGCTGCGCGATGGCCACGAGTTCTCTGCGCAGATCATCCGCGAGCCAATCGACATTACCCAGTACAAGAAGTCAGGCAAGGAACGCGGCACGTTCGATGCCGCGGTGCGTGCCAAGTACCCGAGCGCCGAGGTCATCCACCCGCTGACCCGGCGTAGAAAACTCACTACGTGGGAATCGATCGTCGACTTCGTGGTCCAGCCGGGCACGCTCAACGCGGCCGACTCGCTGCGTGACCTCTCCGGCTACTACGTGGTGGATCTGGGCGACCGGCACCTCTTGGTCAACGTCAGCAGGGAGTTCGTTGAAAGCCGCGAACTCACCGCCAAATTCGACAAGCGGAAAAAGGTCATCGGCGACAACGTCTTCACCAAGGCCCCCTACACGCTCCAAGGTCCGGGCTAGACGGCCGTGCCGTAGCGCACGGCCGCGCGGGCACGGGCCTTGGCTGCTTCTTCCTCGCGGTTCTTCGGCGGCGCCACCGTCACCAGGTCGTCGAGCAGGTGCGCGGTGATGTGCGCGATTTCGTGCACCGCCTGATTGAACGCTTCCTCGTTGGCCTTCGACGGCTTGTTGCTGCCGCTGACCTTGCGCACGTACTGCAGCGCGGCAGCCTCGATTTCGGCATTCGTCGCCGCGGGTTCGAAATTGTGGAGCTGGCGGATATTCCGGCACATGGCAGGCCTCCGGTGTGCGTCGTGGATGCTGGCTGGTTCTAGTCTGCTCCACCGCCGCGGCATCGCACCACCCCTTCACACCGCTGCCTCAGTGCGCGCCGACGATCTCCACGAGGGCGAACGAGAGACCGAAACCTACGGCGATCGCGATGCCGGTGGCAGCGCCGGCGTCCCGGATGCCCTCCGGCACCATCCGGACCGTCACGTTCGTCAGGACGCCGCCGCCGGCAAAGGCGAGCACGAAGGCAACCACCTGCGGAGGCACGAGCGTGAGCAGCAACGTGAACACGGCCACGGATAGGCCGCAGAGGATCGTCATGGTGATCCAGGCGGTCATGACGTGGCGGCGGGTCAGGCCGGCCTTGCGCAGCGGTCCGGTGTCCGCCATGGCCTCGGGCACGCCGCAGAGGAAGACCGCGGCAAGCATAGCGGCGCTGATGCCGTAGCCACTGACCAAGCCACCGGAAATGATGATGGATTCGGCGACCACGGACAGCCCGATCACCAGGAACCGGGGCTCGTGGAGCGGTGGCGCGGACAGCCGCGTGTCCCGTCTGGCCCCGTTCACCACCCACGACGTCGCCACCGCACCGCCGACCAGCCCGGCTCCGACGAAACCGCTCCCGCCGGCCAGCCGGCCGGCTTCGTCGATGAGCTTGTAGGCGACGGCCGATAACAGGGCGCCGGCGCCGAGGCCCGTCAGCACACCGAGCAGCACGCTGTTGATCCGCCACCGCAGGGCAAACAATCCGCCCAGGAAGTAGGAGGAGCCAGCAAGCAGGCCCCAGCCAAATGCCTGCAGCATCGGCGTCCCTTTCGGCTTAGGCGCTAAAGCACCGCGCCTAGGCATCATCCCCGAACCGGTCAGGGGATGGCAAGGGCTACGCAGGTGGCAGGCACCTGCGCACAGTACGACGGCGGGGCTCGGCAGTGTGCCGAGCCCCGCCGTCGTTATGGGGTTCTGAGAGAGGACCGCAGGTGGCTAGCGCTTGCCGGCCGGCTCCTGCTCGCGGGCCGTTTCGCTCTTCGGTGCGACCGATGCCAGCACCGGCTTGCCCAGCATCGAGATCACCACGGCGCCGATCAGCATCGGGATGATGAACAGGAAGTAGAGGTCGGTGGGCTGCCAGCCGCCGTCCATCAGAGCGCCGGCGATGATTGGCGACGCGATCGCGCCGATGCGGCCCATGCCGATGACCAGGCCCAGTGCGGTGCCGCGCACCTCGGAGGTGTAGTAGGTGGGGCTGATGGCCAGCATGCCGGCGATCGGGGCGTTGGAGCCGAAGCCCACCAGGGCGGCGGCGAACAGCGCGCCGGCCAGCGATCCGGTGGAGAGCGAGAACGCGCCGAAGGTCAGGCCGCCGATCACGAAGAACACCGCGAGGACCTTGCGCATCGGGAAGCGGGCGCCGAAGGCGCCCAGCACGACGGCGCCGATGATCGCGCCGACGCTGAAGAGCACGCCGGCGGTGATGCCGTCCTGCTGGCTGAAGCCGCTGGCGGTGACCAGCTTGGGGGTCCAGGAGTTGGCGAAGTAGAAGCTGGCCATCAGGATGAAGTACGCCAGCGAGATCAGGATGGTGCGGCGGGCGTTGACGCCGGTCAGCACATCCGCAAAGCGGGACTTCCTCTTGGCCGGGGCCTCCGGCAGCTCGGGCAGCTCGGCGACCACTGGCTGGTCGATCCGGCGCAGCACCTTGTTGATGCGCTGCAGGGCATTCTCCGGGCGGCGCACCAGCAGGAAGTCCACCGACTCGGGGACGGCCTTCATGATGAACGGAATCATGACCACGGTGATAACGGCGCCGAAGAGGAAGGCGGAGCGCCAGCCGAACGCGGTGATCAACGCGCCGGTGGCCATGCCGCCCAGCACACCGCCGATCGGCTGGCCGATGCTGACCAGGGCCAGCGCGGTGGAGCGCCGCTTGGCGTTGGAGAACTCGGACGCCAAGACGTTGGCGGTCGCCTGCAAGGTACCCACGGCCAGGCCGGTGATGAAGCGCAGCACCACCAGCACTGCGTAGCCGGGTGCAAAGGCGGAGACCAGCATGCCCACCGCGACGATGGCCGCACCGATCACCAGGGTTTTCTGCCGGCCAATCACGTCCGCGACGCTGGACACGAAGATGGATCCAATCGCCATGCCGATCAGCGCGGAGCTCAGCAGCACGCCCAGCTGGCTGGCGCTCAGGCCCCAGTCCTCCATCACGGCGTTGGCGCTGAACGCCATCACCAGGACGTCGAAACCGTCGATCATGTACAGCGCCATACAGATGGCGATGACGCCAACCTGCGTGCGCTTCATCGGAGCCGCCTCGATGCGGGCCTTGATATCCATAGCTGGGCCTAACTTGTTGCTGGCGCGGCCGCTGCGAGCGGCCGCGTGTCTAACTGAACGTCCGGTAAGTTCGTTGAGCCATCAACTATATGACCTGCGCGACCCCGCCCTGTGCCACACGCCATAGATATGTGAGCAAGCTCTCGTGGCGGGGGTTACAGCTCCTGCCCCTGGCTTTATCGTCCGGGCTGGCCTGCCTCCCGCGGGAGGAGCACAGTGAGTGGTGAAGGCGTCCAGATTCAACCGGGGCAACCCCGAACTGAACAGGAGAACATCATGAAAACAGCAGTCCTCGGAACCGGCAGGGTCGGCCGGACCATCGCAGCACGCCTAGCCGAGCTCGGCCACACCGTCACCATCGGAACCCGCGATCCTGAAACTACGCTGTCCCGGACCGCGGCAGACGCCATGGGCACTCCGCCCTTGGCTGCCTGGGCCGCCGACAACCCCGGCATCGATGTTGCCCGATTCGCCGACGCCGCAGCCGGCGCCGAGCTGATCGTCAACGCAACCAACGGCGGCGCCTCCCTGGACGCCCTGGCCCAGGCCGGCGCGGAAAACCTCGACGGCAAAGTCATCCTCGACATCGCCAACCCCTTGGACTTCAGTCACGGAATACCGCCGACCCTCTTGGTCAAGGACACTGACTCCCTCGGCGAGCAGATCCAGCGGGCCTTCCCCGCGGCGCGCGTGGTGAAGGCTCTCAACACCCTCACAGCCGACCTCCAAGCCCGCCCAGGACTGCTTTCCGACCCCGGCACGGTCTTCGTTTCCGGCAACGACGCCGACGCCAAGAACACAGTCACCGGGCTCCTGAAGGACTTCGGTCATCAGGACGTCATCGACCTCGGCGACATCAAAACCGCCCGTGGAGTCGAAATGCTCCTGCCAGTCTGGCTCCGCCTCTATTCCGCGCTCGGGACGCCCCAATTCAACTTCAAGATTGTCCGCTGACCTCTGAAGGTCAGCGTGCCGGACCGGCAGATCAACCGACTTCTCTCGACCTTGTGCGTTTCCGCCAGAAGCCCCGGCCGTTCCGCCTGCGAGGATCAACTTCGGCCCCCCTCTGGTCCCGCCCCTCGCGGCCTGTTGAATTCTTGCAGGAGCTGGCCTTAGAGTCGCATGAATAATGCTTTGCCCGTCTGGTGATGGGGTCAATGATGGATAGCGCAGAGCAGGTTGCACCACGTCCAGTCGGCATCGTCATCGATCTGGCCGACGTGGATGCGGGCATGTTGCCAGAGGTCGGGGGCAAGGCCGCCAACCTCGGTGTGCTCCTGGCTGCAGGATTCCCCATCCCGGACGGCTTCTGCGTCCGCACCGCTGCCTACCGGCAGGCAGCGGCCGCTGCAGGGCTGGGCCCGGCAGTTGAGGCGCTGCAGGCGTCTGCCGACAGGCCGGGCGCGGAAACCGGACAGACGGCGTCCAATCCGGGGGAACCGGACCTGGCCGGGTTCGCGGAGCAGATACGCACCAGGCTCGAAGCCACCCCGATACCCGAGGACATCGCCGAAGCCATCCTTGCCGCCTACACCCGTCTGGGCGAGGACACTCCGGTGGCTGTGCGGTCCTCCTCCACGGCAGAGGACCTGCCTGAAGCCAGCTTCGCCGGCCAGCTGACCTCTTATCTCAACGTCATCGGACCGGACGCGCTCCTGGCCGCGGTCCGCGGATGCTGGGTCTCCCTGTGGACGGAACGGGCGGTGGCCTACCGTGCGGACCACGGGATTGCCCAGGACTCTGTCGGCATCGCCGTCGTTGTTCAGAAAATGGTCGATGCCGCCGTGTCCGGGGTGTTGTTCACGGCCAACCCGCTGACCGGACGGCGCCAGGAGACCGTGGTCGATGCGGCGCCCGGACTCGGCGAGGCACTGGTCAGCGGGGCCGTGAACCCGGACCAGTTCAGGGTCGATGCAGCTACCGGTGAAATCCTTGAGCGCAGGTTCGGGGACAAACGCATCGAAATCCGGGCCACCCCCGGTGGCGCCACCCGGCGTCTGCAGCTGCAGGACGGCCTGCAGCAGGCGTGCCTGACCGACGAGCAGGTTCAAGACCTTTACAGGCTCGGCGCCCTCGCAGAGGAACACTTTGGCGAGCCGCAGGATCTGGAGTGGGCCATCGAACCGGACGGCGAAGTGCGGGTGGTGCAATCCCGTCCGATCACCACGCTGTATCCGCTGCCCGAGCCATACGACCGCGACGACGGTGCCCGCGCCTATCTGTGTGTCAGCCTGCTGCAAGGGCTGACCCGGCCGATGACGCCCATGGGCATGGCATCCTTCGACATGATCGCGAGCAGCAACCGGGCCGCGTGGACAAGCTACGGCGAGGCTGTCTACCGGTTTGCCCAAGTCGGAATGCGCATTTATCTCGACGTCACCCCGCTAGTGCGCAGCAAGGGCGGCCGCAGCGGCATACTGCGCTTGATGAAAGCGGCGGATGCCAGGTCCGTGGACGTGTTGAGGCACCTGGCGGCCGACCCCCGGTTCTCGCTCATCAGGGAGTCCCGATCGGCGTCGCTGAAGACAACCTTCCGCGCCTTCCCGCAACTGCGCCTGCTTCCCCAGGTCCTGCGTGCGATGGCCAACCCCGCCGCAGCGATGGCACGGGCAAAGGGGTCGCGCAACGAGTTCGAACGAATGCTGGTGCTGCAGGAGCCAGCCTCCAGTGCCCGGCGGCTGGACTTCGTAGAGCGCGTCCTCGGCAAAGACGTCACCTCCGTCCTGGTACGCGAATTGCCGCCGCCCGCTGCCGGGTACATTTGGCTGGGCCTGGCCCGTTTGGCGCTGGGCCGGCTGGCGCAGACCGGCGACCTGCAGACGGTGCTGCGGGGCTTACCGCACAATGTGACCACTCAGATGGATCTGGACCTCTGGCGCACCGCCAGTGTGATCCGCGAGGACGCTCAGTCGGTCCGTACACTCACGGAGGAAGACCCCCAGTTACTGGCCCGCCGCTATCGTGAGGGCGCGCTGCCCGCCGTCTGCCAGAACGAACTGCGCGCTTTCCTCGCCACCTATGGTCACCGCTCCGTGGCCGAGATTGACCTCGGCATCCCCCGATGGTCCGAGGACCCGGCCCATATCATCAACGTCTTGGCCAACTATTTGAAACTGACGGACCCGGAGCTCGCGCCGGACCGGCTATTCAAGCGAGCCGCAGAAACGGCCGAAGCCAAAGCAGCCGAGCTGGCCGCGCGGGCCCGCGGCAGGTCCAGACTGCGGGGAAGGATCGTGGCGCACAGCCTCCGACGCGCACGCGCCACCGCCGGCATGCGCGAGTCACCCAAGTTCCGACTTATCGCCACCCTCGCTGCCCTCCGCCAGCAGCTTCAACTGGTGGGCAAGGAACTCGCCGATGCCGGCCGCATCACGGCCCCCGACGACATCTTCTTCCTCGACTTCACCGAAGCCCGCGTGGGTCTGCGCGGCGCGGACCTGCGCGGACCCATCGCCGAACGCCGCCGAAACTACCAGCGCGAAATGCGGCGCAGGCACATCCCCCGGCTACTGCTTTCCGACGGAACCGACGTCGAAGCCGCGATGGCTGCGCAAACCCGCGCGGTATCGCCCGCGGACGGGCAGCTGAGCCCGGGAACCCTGGTCGGGGCGCCGGCCTCCGCCGGCACGGTGACAGGCAAGGCCAGAGTCATCCTGGACCCGGTGAGCGCGCGACTGGAACCCGGCGAAATCCTCGTTGCCCCGTCGACGGACCCGGGATGGACACCCCTATTCATGACCGCCGGAGCACTGGTAATGGAAATGGGCGGGCCCATTTCCCACGGAGCCGTCGTCGCCCGCGAGTACGGAATACCCGCCGTCGTCGGAGTACCCGATGCAACCACCCGAATCAGAACCGGTGACACCCTTTCCGTGGACGGCGCCGCGGGAACGATCGTCGTGGAAGCATGACTTGGCGCTTCAGTGCCCGTTCACCCGTGGTGCAGGCTGCCGACGTCGCCTCGCGAGCTTGGGGCCGCGCAGCTCGTCGGAGCGGACCAGGATGACGCCGCCCACGATCAGGGCACCGCCGAGCAGCTGGATGATGGCGGGGAGCTCGCCCAGCAGCAGCCAGGCCCAGATCACGGCGAACAGCACCTCGGTCAGCGAGACGAAGGAAGCCACCTTGGAGCCGAGCGCCCGTGCGGCCATGATGCCGGTGACATAGGACAGCACCGTGGACAGCAGCACCAGCCCGGCGAGCGGCACCCACCACTGGGTATTCCAGCCGGCCAGCTGCACATCGGCAGTGCTGAAGGCCATCGGCAAGATCTGCACCGCACCCAGGACCACAATGGCGGCACCGCCCACCAGCAGGCCGCCGGCGGCCAGCACCAGCGGGGGCAGCGAATCGTTCTGCTTGGCGGTGATGAAGAAGTAGACCACCAGGCAGACTGCCGCGCCGAGTCCCCAGAGGACGCCGGCCAAATCAAGCTTCACCGGCCCGAACACATCGAGGACCAGCATCAGCCCGGCCACCGCCAGCACGGTTCCGGCGATAGTTGCCGGGCGGGGCATGCGGCGGCTGGTCAGCCAGAGCCAGAGGACAATCAGCACCGGCGCCAGGAACTCCAGCAGCAGCGCGACACCCACGGACAGGGTGGCCACGGCGTTGAAATAGAACAGCTGGCAGCCGGCCACACCGATCAATCCGAAGAGCACAATGGTCTTCCAGTTCTTCTGCAGCTGGTGCCACCGGCCGCGCAGCATGATCGCGGCGGGCAGGGACAACACCAGCGCCGCGGCCACCATGCGCACGGCCACCGCGGAGGCGGGTGTCCAGCCGGATTCCAGCAGGGCCTTGGCAAAAGATCCCGAGAGCCCGAAGACCGCGGAGGACGCCAAGGCAATGCCGACGCCGGCCGCGGCGGAGCCGGGGCGTGGCAGGGCTGTCTGGGTGCGCTGCTCGGCGGTGGTGGAAGCCATGGGTGGTCCTTCAGGGATGTGCGGTTCTCCCGGCGCAGCGTGGGCCTGTCAGGAGTCATAAGCGGTATACTCCTTACAATAATACCGCTAAGGTTCAGGAGTCAAGATGGTTTTTGCTCATGACACGCAGCATTCGCTGGTGGACGCGGCGCGGCTGGTCAACACGGCCGAGGTGCATCCGGACAGCCTGGCCAGCGTGGCGGAGCTGGACGCGCTGGTCGACGAGTTCGGACTGACCGGCTCGCGCACGCATTCCGACGAGGAACTTCAGGCGGTCCGCTCGCTGCGCCTGGTGCTCAAGGAGGCCTGGTCAGCGCCGGAGGACCGCGCCGTCGCCATGGTGAACAAGATTCTGGCCGACGCCGGTGCCATCCCGCAGCTGATCAAGCACGACCAGTGGGACTACCACCTGCACGCCACCAGCCCCGCCGCACCTCTGGACGTGCGGATTGCGGTGGAAGTTGCGATGGCGCTGGTGGACGTGATCCGCGAGAAGCAGCTGGACCGGCTCCGGACCTGCGCCGCCGACGACTGCTCGGCGGTACTCGTGGACCTGTCGAAGAACAGATCGAAGCTTTTCTGCGATACCGGTAACTGCGCCAACCGCACGCATGTGGCCGCTTACCGGGCGCGGAAGTCGGCTGCCGCGAGCTGACTACCCGGCGTGCTGCGGGCCAAGCGCCCGCTCCCCCACGGCTGGCCTACCGGTTGCCGGCCGAAAAGGGCGTGCCCGGGTCCAGATCGATCACGGTGCGCAGCGGCGGCAGCACCGAATCTTCCCAGGTGGCGGTGAACTTCATTCCCTCCGGGCCGTTCAGCTGGGCCTTGGACTGGATCACCGGCCCGTGCTCGTAGAGGTAGGCAGCCACGTTGAAGGCCAGTTCCACCAGCACGTTCGGGTCTATGTCCCGAAAATGCACCTGCACGTCCGGCAGGCCCAGCTGGTACATGCCCAGGCTGTCCACCACCATGGCGCCTTCGTCGTTGCTGACCAGGAAGAACCGCATGTTGACCGGGCCGGCAAGCGGGTGGGCGGCCTCCAGTTCGTCCGGGCTGCGCCAGTGGGCGTTGTGCAGCCAGCGGATGGCGGCCGGGCTGGTCTCCGCGGCCAGCAGGCGCAGCACCCCCTGGAAGGACTCCACGCGCGGTTTCGGTTCGAAGCCGCTGGCCAGCACTTCCGTGACCAGGATCCGGTGGCTGCAGCCGGGCACCTCCTGCTCCGCATCCGGCCAGGACCAGCTTTGGTCGGTGGGCGTGGCTTCCAGTGCTTCGGCGGAGGGCAGCTGCCCACGCGGAACGGCCAGGCCGGTGCTCAGATGGACGGTCTGCACGCCGGCGGAGCCGTTGATGTCGAAGGAATGCTCTGCGTGCGGCAGCAAGGCCACGCCGTCGGAAAACGTGGCGCCGGGAAATTCGACCAACAGCCGGTTCCGGAGTTCATCGTCGAAGAGGCCGGGGTCGGAACGGTACCAGAGCTCCGCCGCGAGGGTGGTCTTCGCTTCGGGGGCGTGCTCGGCGTTCGCTGCTGCGGTATTGCCGGGGTCGGCCGGGAAGGGATGGTGCGCGGAAGGGTCACCGGAAGTCATGCTGCCAGCTTGTCAGGCCCGGGCGGGCCCGCGCCAGCGCATCAGCGGGTGGCGCCGTCGCCGTCGTCGTTATGCGACAGACGGTTCCCGGCCTGGCCAGGATTCTTGGCGTCTTCCGCTGCCTGCTGCGCTTCCACCTGGGCCCGGCTCTGCGGCGTACCCGGGGCCGGTACGCTGCCGGCGCCGCCGGGGATCTTGGACGAGCTCCGGTGGATTCCGGAGCCCTCGCTGAGGTGGCTGGGGTTCTCCTTGGTGGACATGGTCAGCACCGCCACCACCAGCAGGGAGGCGATGAAGGCAATGCCGGCAGCGGTCACGCCGAGGTCCCAACGCAGCAGGTTGCCGGACCCGCCGGTGGCGAAGACCATGGTGAGGAAACCGGCGATCACGGCCAGCACCGCCGAAAAGATCAGCGGGCCCTTGACGGACATCCGCTTTTCGTCCGGGCGTCCAGACGCGTTCTTGCCCACGATGATTCCTCCTGCTGACGGGGTAAAGCCATATCCAGTCTACCGGTCGTAGAAGTGGTACAGGGGGTGCCGGTGGCCGGCGCCACACTGGCTCGGCCCGGGCGGGCCCGCTCAGCCGGCTGTGGGTTGCCGCGCGTCGTGGCGCAGGCTCAACGCGGCGATCAGCAGCACGACGGCGGTGATGATCGCCGCCCCGCCCAGCACACCCAGCAACGCGTGCGGGCCGAGGTACGAGAAGAACGGCAGGGCGATGCCGAAGCCCACGGACACCGCCCCGGTGATCAGCCAGTCGCGGGCCAGCACCGACCCGGCGCCATCGGCCCCGGATGTGGAGCCGGGCGCGGCGGCAGGGCCGGCGCCTGCTGCCGGCCGGCCCTTCGCTGCACCGGGCGGCCGGTTGCTCCAGCCGAGCATCAGCTCCGCGCCGCCGGAGACCAGCAGCGCCGCGGTGGCCAGCACGGTGAACATCGGCACCGTCTGGAACACGCAGGCGAGGACGCCGGTCACGGCCAGCACGGCGGCCTGCAGGAGGAGCAGCTGGCGGTGCGCCGCGGCGGCCGGCTGGCGGGCCAGCAGCCAGACCGCCCCGCCGCTGAGCAGCAGGAAGAGTCCGCCGGCCACCGCCATCACGGTTCGGCCGGGCTCTTGCCAGAAGATGGTGATGGCGCCGAAGGCAGCGGCCACCAGGGCACGGATCAGGACCGGCTGCCAGAACGCGGCGGCCTGGGTAGTACTCGGGATCGTCACGGCTTCCAGCCTAATGCGCGCCGGTGATCATCCACGCATCGTTGCGCACCCGCCAGCCCAGCGTCGCGGCGCGGGCCGCCGTGTAGCCGAGCGCGAACGCCGCCCACAGCCACAGCAGGCCCTCGGTGCCGGTCAGCCCGGCCCGGTCCACCCATACCAGCAGCGGCGCATAAACGGCCAGATTCACGACGCCGGCGATGGCCAAATACCGTGCGTCGCCTGCGCCGATCAGCACGCCGTCCAGCACGAACACGAACCCGCAGATGGGCTGGCTCAGCGCCAGCACCCAGATCGCCGCGGTGAAGGCCTGGTGCACGGCCGGATCGGAGGTGAAGACCCAGCCGAGCACCGGAGCAACCGCGGCCAGCAGCAGGCCGGTCACCGCACCGAACCCGATGCCCCAGACGATCATCCGCCGGGTCAGCGAGTGGGCCAGCGCCTTGTTCGACGCGCCCAGTTCCTTGCCGATCAGGGCCTGGGCGGCGATCGCGATCGCGTCCAGCGCGAAGGCCAGGAAGCTGTACATGGTCATCACCAGCTGGTGCCCGGCCAGGCTGACCGGGCCCTGCGAGGTGGCCACAAAAACGGTGGCGAGCAGCGCAATCCGCATGCTCAGGGTCCGGAGCATCAGCCAGGACCCCACGTGCGTGGTGGCCTTCAGCCCTGCCCAGGTGGGCCGCAAGGGCACGGAGTATTTAACCGCCCCGCGGTAGACGATGACCAGGTAGACCGCAGCCATGCCCCACTGCACCATGCTGGTGCCCATCGCCGAGCCGGCCACGGAAAGTCCCATGCCGTAGACCAGCAGGAAGTTCAGGCCGATGTTGACCAGGAAGCCGACGCCGGCCACCAGCAGCGGGGTCTTGGTGTCCTGCAGCCCGCGCAGCACGCCGGTGGCCGCCAGCACAATCAGCATGCCCGGCAGGCCCGGCATCGACCAGCGCAAATAGTCCACGGCAAAGTCCTGCACCGGTCCGGTGGCGCCCATCGCAGCGAGCAGTCCGGGCGCGGCCATCCAGCCGGCGACGGCCATCACCACGCCGACGATCAGCGCCAGCCAGATCCCGTCACGGCCGACGGCGTAGGCCTCCGCCAGCCGGCCCGCGCCCAGTAGCCGTGCCACCGCGGGCGTGGTGGAGTAGGCCAGGAAGATCATCAGTCCGACGACGGTCTGCACCACAGTGGCAGCCAGCCCCATGCCGGCCAGTTCCGCCACGCCAAGGTGTCCCACGATGGCCGAATCGGCCGCGAGGAACAGCGGCTCGGCGATCAAGGCCCCGAACGCGGGGATGGCCAGCGCAAGGATGCGCCGGTTCAGGCCCTGTCCCTGCTGCTTTGCAGCCGTCTTCACCGGATTCACGCCTTCCAGCTTAGGCCTCCGGCCGAGTGGATTCGGGCGTGATGAACCGGCACCGCGGACCCGGAGCATTCGCCAAGCGGACATCTCGAGTGGCCAATGGAAGCTCCAGCTGTTCGGCAAGCGCTACATAGGCGGCATCATAGGCAGTAATAGAGTGCCTCAGCTCCCAGATTCGTCCCGCGAGCAGGCCGAACGGCCATGTCTGGAGGGGCCACTGCTGCAACTCAGCGAAGGCAGCTGCCGCACGAATGCCCGTGAGCCGCCCCGTCAGCTCTTTTCGGCGCAGAACGTTCGCCGCTTCGAACAACGCCAGTTCGGGCGCATGGTTCTGGTCTGACTTCAGTAGATTGTGCGTCCACGCGCGTTCCGCGGGAGCTCCCACCAACGCTGCCAGCATGACTGAGGCATCTACGACGAGGCCAGTTGGAGAAGTCACCGACGATCTGTGTCCAGGGCTTCAAGTATCTCGTCGGTGGTCAAGCCATCATCTGTGTTCAGCACGACATTCGCTTCGAGCCCCCGGACGAAATCTGCCGGTGTGGGACGGACCGCCAACTGCGCCAATTCCGCCTTGAGGTACTCCTGCAACGATTTGCCCGACCGGCTAGCCTTGACAGCCAATTGATCCCTGACCTCTTGGGGCACATGGCGGATGGTGATGGAGACCGACATGATGTAAGTCTACGCCGGTGCATGCATTTTGCAGGCACACCTTTCACCTGTTGACCGTCGGCAGAGCAAGACTCCAAACGTCACGCGCTGGTGCCCGCTCGGCGCAGGGCGAGCACCGCCGTCGTGCCCGCGATGGCTGCGAGCGCGGCGGTGAAGGCTGCGACGCCGGTCCAGCCGAACTGGCCGAAGAAGAGGCCGCCGACCCAGCCGAACAGGCTGGAGCCTGCGTAGTAGAACAGGTTGTAGAGGCTGGAGGCCTGGGCCGCGCCTACCGTGGCGAGCCGTGGCGTCCAGCCGGACGCGATCGAATGGGCGGCGAAGAATCCCGCCGTGAAGAGCAGCAGCCCGAGCACGATCAGCGGCAGCGAATCGGCCAGCGTGACCGCCAGCCCGGCAATGCTGACCACGATCCCGCCCAGCAGCACCGGCAGGCGGCCGGTCCGCACCGTCAGCCCGCCGGCCACCCGGGAACTCACCGTGCCGGCCAGGTAGGCCAGGAACACCAGTGACGCCAGCGACGCGGGCAGGAAGAACGGCGGCCCCTCCAGCCGGAAGCCCAGGTAGTTGTAGACGGCCACGAAGCCGCCCATCAGCAGGAACCCCTGCGCGTACAGCGCCAGCAACGGCACCGAGCGCAGGTTGGCCAGGATCCGCTGCCCGAGCCCGGGGCCCTGCCCGCGCCGCAGGGGACGGAAGCCGCGCGGGGACGGAGCCAGCCGGACGAACAGCACCGCGGCCAGCGCGGCCGCGAGGCTGACCGCCAGCACGCCCGCGCGCCAGTCGGCCCACTCCCCCACCGGTCCGGCGATCAGGCGCCCGGCCAGGCCGCCGACGGTGGTGCCCGCCACGTAGGTGCCGGCGGCCACCGCCGCGTGCAGCCGCTGCACCTCCTCATTCAGATAGACCAGTGCGACGGCGGGGATCCCGCCCAGCGCGGCACCCTCCAGAAAGCGCAGCGCCAGCAGGGCTGGGAAGTTCGGCGCCAGCGGCAGCAGCAGGCCCAGCACCACGGCGGCGCTGATCGCCCAGGTCATGGTGCGCTTGCGGCCCGCACGGTCTGCCACCGCCGACCACGGAATCACCGCGAGCGCCAGGCCGATGGTGGCGGCGGAGACGGTGAGCGCCGCGTCGGCCGGGCTGACGTGGAAGCTGCGGGCGATGCCTGGCAGCACGGCCTGCACCGAGTAGAGCTGGGCGAAGGTGGCGAAACCGCCGAACAGCAGGGCCAGCAGCATGTTGCGGTAGCCCCGGCTGCCTTTCGGGTGGCCCGCCCAGGGTTGCTCCGCACTACTCACGGATCCGATGCTAAGCCAGAAGCGAGCGCCGGCCGGAATTGTGTGGCTGCCGCTGGCACCGCCGGGTTCGGGCTTCGGGTGGCCACCGCTGGCGCCGCCGGGTTCCGGCGCCGGACCTCCTCAGTGCCGGCCGCGTCGCAGCAGCCGCCCGCGGGGCACCTCATCGGTGACCGGGACGCCGCGCAGGAAGGTGTGCCGGATGACCCCTGCGAGGGTCTTGCCGTCGTAGGGACAGACCGGGTTCTTGTGCCATAGCGCCGCCGCGTCCACGACGAAGGACTCCTCGCCGGCGAAGACGGCGAAATCGGCGTCGGCGCCGATGGCAATCCGGCCCTTGCGCTCCAGGCCAGCGATGGCGGCCGGCCGGGCGGACATCCAGTCCACCACCCGTTCCAGTGCCACGCCCCGTCTGCGCGCCTCGGTCCAGACCAGCGGCAGGCCCAGTTGCAGCGAAGCGACCCCGCCCCACGCGGTGCCGAAGTCTCCATGCTCCAGGTCCTTCAGGCCCACGGGGCTGGGCGAGTGGTCGGAGACGATGCAGTCGATCGTGCCGTCGGCCAGGCCTGCCCAGAGCAGCTCACGGTTGGCTTCCCCGCGGATAGGCGGACAGCATTTGAACGCGGTGGCTCCATCCGGGATGTCTTCGGCCGTCAGCGTCAGGTAGTGCGGGCAGGTCTCGACGGTGAGCCGGATCCCTGCGGCCTTGGCCTCGGCGATCTCCGCCAACGCGTCGGCGGAGGACAAATGCACGATGTGCACGCGTGCCCCGGTGCTGCGGGCCAGGTCGATCACCTCCGCTATCGCCGCGGTTTCCGCGCTGCCCGGCCGGGAGGCCAGAAAGGACGCATAGATGGTCCCGGCAGGATGCGGCGCCCGGTCGATGGTCGCCGCATCCTCGGCGTGCACCAGCATCAGCGAGCCGCAGGTTGCCAGTTCGGCCAGGTCCTTCTCCAGTTCCGCCGGGCCCAGCGGCGGGAACTCGTCCACTCCGGAATGGATCAGGAAGCACTTAAAGCCGAAGACCCCCGCCTCATGGAGCGGCCGCAGGTCTGTGCCGTTGCCCGGCACCGCGCCGCCCCAGAAACCGACATCCACGAAGGCCTGGTCGACGGCGGCGGCCCGTTTCTCCTCCAGCGCGGGCACGGTCACGGTGGGCGGGATGCTGTTCAGCGGCATGTCCAGGATGGTGGTCACACCGCCGGCCGCTGCAGCGCGGGTGGCGGAGGCAAACCCTTCCCACTCGGTTCGCCCCGGCTCATTGACGTGGACGTGCGTATCCACCAGGCCGGGGATCAACGTCTCGTCGGCTGCAAGTTCGAGCGTGCTGGCGCCCCGCAGCCCTGAACCCAGTGGCGCAACTGCCACGATGGTCCCGGCCCGAACACCGATCTCCCGTGGCCCTGTTCCGTCCGGAGTCATGACCCGGGCGCCCCGCACCACAAGGTCGCAGACCTGTTCCTCGTCTTCGGTCAACGGACTTGCTCCTATCTCGCATCGCGGCCGTATCCCTAGAGCATGATCTGGCGGTTGACATCCTTGTACAGCAGGTAACGGAAATTGCTCGGACCGCCGGCGTAGCAAGCCTGCGGGCAGAACGCCCGGAGCGACAGAAAGTCGCCTTCCTGCACCTCCACCCAATCGCCGTTGAGCCGGTACACCCCCTTGCCTTCGAGCACGTAAAGGCCGTGTTCCATCACGTGCGTTTCGGTGAAGGGGATCGATCCGCCCGGCTCGAACGTGACCACGTTGACGTGCATGTCGTAGGCCAGGTCATCCGCGGGCAGCATCCGGGTGGTGCGCCACCTGTTTTCCGTATCCGGCATCGGCACGGGCTCGATCTCCTGCTCGTTGCCGAAGACCGGCTCCGTGCTATGGCCCTCCAGCGGCTGGTAGGCCTTGCGGATCCAGTTGAATTGCACGGGCGCATCGCCGTCGTTCATCACTGCCCATGCGACACCGGCCGGGGCGTAGGCAAATCCGCCCGGGAGCAACTGGCGACGCTCACCGTCGATCGTCACGGACAGCTCGCCGCTGACCACGAAGATGAAACCCTGCACGGTCGGTTGCTCTTCCGGCCGCCCCGATCCTCCGCCGGGATCCACGTCCATCAGGTACTGCGCGAACGTGCTGGCGCCTCCCGGGACCGGTCGGTTGAGGATCCAGGCGCGGGTGCCGGCCCAGCCGGGCAGCATGCTGGTGACGATGTCGCGGAGTACGCCGCGCGGAATCACCGTGTAGGCCTCGGTAACGATGGCCCGGTCGGTGAGCAGGTCGGTTTGCGGCGGCAGTCCGGCGGGATTCGAGTAGTAGTGGTGCGTGGTCATGGTGTTCCCTCCGGCGCGGAAACTCTGGGTGGGTAGGCCAGCGAACGGAGCCGCGCCACGGGGACCTCCACCAGATGGAGGAACTCGGCCTCCTCCACCGCGCCGCAGGTCAGGGCGCGGTCGAGGAAGCGGGCGAGCGCGCGAACAGTGGCGGGTTCATCCAGGACCGTTCCCTCGATCCCCTGCACGTAGTTCCTCAGCCGCGTGGCCGCGGCCTGCATTCCGCCGCGGTAGAAGGCATAGGTGGCCAGGAAACGGGTGGCGAGCTGGGCCGGGTGCAGGTCCCAGCCCTGATAGATGCCGCGTTCCAGGTGCCGGCGGACCAGCCTGGCATGCAGCGCCCAGGCCGCCCTGACGTTCCCGGGGTCGCCGACCGGAAGGATGTTCGTCGAACCGTCGGAAAGGCGCACGCCGGTTCCCGCCACGGCAACCTGCATCACGCTCTTGGCGTGGTCGGCCGCCGGATGCTCCATCGATTGGTAGCCGGCGGCGATTCCCAGCGAGGCGCTGTAGTCGTAGGTTCCGTAGTGCAGGGCCGAGACCCGCCCGGCGCCCTCGTGGATCAGCCGGGCCACCGGCACCGTGCCGTTCGCGGCGAGGATCAACTGGGGCGTCTCCACCTGGACTTCGAAGCGCAGCCGCCCCGGTGTGAGACCGTGCGCGCGCTCCAGTTGCTCGCTGGCGTACACCATGGCCCGGACCTGGTCCACGGTGCTGACTTTGGGCAGGGTGAGCACCAGCCCGTCGGGCAGGCCGCGTCCGCCGGCCCGTTCGGTCAGGGACGCGATGAACAGATCCAGCGTGCGCAGTCCGCGGGCGCGGGTGGCCGCCTCCAGACACTTGAACCGGATGCCGATAAACGGCGGCGCGGTGCCTTCAGAAGCCGCCCGGGCCACCAGCTCGCCGGCCCGCAGCGCCGCGGCGTCTTCCTCCTCGTCGTCGCGCTGGCCGTAGCCGTCCTCGAAGTCCAGACGCAGGTCTTCGATCGGTTCGGTCTCCAGCTTGCGCCGGACCAGCTCCGCCAACCGGCCCGGTTCCCCCAGCTCCAGGGACACCGCCAGCTGTTCCAGCCCGCCGTGGGCCTTGGCAACCGCCAGCGCCTCGGCACCCCACCGAGCGGGCAGCTCCGGGACGTATGCGTCGGCGGGAATATAGACGGTATGAACTGGCTGACGGCCCGCGGGCTCGCCCGGATAATGGGTGGCGAGAAGGCGGTCGGTGGCGGCAAGTTCGGCATCGATTTGGGCCACCGCGTCCGGCCCCAAGGCCAGGCGGCGGGCCATCAGGACACCAGCTCGTAGGCCGGCAGGGTCAGGAAGTCCACAAACTCCGCACCGGTTGCCAGCTCACCAATGAGCCTGCTGGCGGGCAGGTAGTGGCGCTCAAAGTCTTCGGGAGCCACTTCCCCGCGCAGCCGCTCGGTTTCCTCGGCCAGCAGCTTGTCCACCAGTTCGGTGCTGACCGTGTTTCCGGTGTCCGCCAGCACCACCTTGTTGTGCAGCTGCTGCCAGATCTGCGAGCGCGAGATTTCGGCGGTGGCGGCGTCCTCCATCAGGTTGTGGATGGCCACCGCTCCGTTGCCGGACAGCCAGACGGCGGTGTAGGCCACCGCCACGTAGAGGTTCAGCCGGAGCCCGGCCTCGGTGACCTCGCCGCCTGCGGACGGAATGTCCAGCAGTTGGTCCGGCGTGACCTGCACGTCCTCGCGCAGCCGGTCCAGCTGGTTCGGCCTGTCGCCCAGCACGACATCGAACACTTCCTGGCAGATCGGCACCAGATCCGGGTGGGCCACCCACGAGCCATCGAAGCCGTCGCCGGCCTCCCGCGTCTTGTCCGCGCGGACCTTCTCCACCGCCCGGGCGGTGGTGTCCGGTTCGCGTCGGTTCGGGATGAACGCGGCCATCCCGCCCATGGCGAAGGCGCCCCGGCGGTGGCAGGTCTTGACCAGCAGCTCGGTGTAGGCCCGCATGAACGGGGCCGTCATCGACACACTCGCGCGGTCCGGCAGCACAAAGTCCGCGCCGGCGTCGCGAAAGTACTTGATGATGCTGAACAGGTAGTCCCAGCGGCCGGCGTTCAGACCGGAGGCATGGTCGCGGAGTTCGTAGAGGATTTCCTCCATCTGGAAAGCCGCCGGGATGGTCTCGATCAGCACCGTGGCGCGCACGGTCCCGCGCGGGATGCCCAGGGCGTCCTGTGCAGCGGTGAACACCTCGTTCCAGAGCCTGGCCTCCAGGTGGCTCTCCATCTTGGGCAGGTAATAGAACGGGCCCTGGCCTGTGGCGGCAAGATGCGCCGCGTTGTGGAAGAAGTGCAGACCGAAGTCCACCAGCGCGCCGATGGCGGGCGCGCCGTCGATCAGCAGGTGCTTTTCCGGCAGGTGCCAGCCGCGCGGGCGGACCACCACGGTGGCCAGCGGCGCGTCGGTCCGCAGCCTGTACTCTTTGCCCTCGGCGGAGGTGTGCGACAGCTCGCCCCGTGCGGCCCCGTAGAGGTTGAGCTGGGCATCAATCACGTTGTGCCAGGTCGGCGCGCAGGCATCTTCGAGGTCCGCCAGCCAGACCTTGGCACCCGAGTTCAGCGCGTTGATCGCCATCTTGGCGGGCGACGCGGGCCCGGTCATCTCCACCCTGCGGTCCTGCAATGCCGGCGGAGCCGCGGCAACGCTCCAGTCGCCGGTCCGGATGTGTTCGGTTTCCGGCAGGAAATCCAGCCTGCCGGATTGCGCTGCGGCGCGGCGGTGCTCGGCACGGCCGGCCAGCAGCGCGTCCCGGGTGCCGGCGAACCTGTTGTGCAGCTCCTCGATGAAGGCCAAGGCCTCCGGCGTGAGGATCTTCTCGGCGCCGGCCACCGGCGGTTGGTCGGTTATCGCGATCGTCATCGTGTTCCTCCCTGGGGGATCGGTCTTGGGTCGGCCGCCGCCGTCGGGCTAGCAGAAACCCGGCATGGTGGCCCAAATCTTGTGGTTGGCCGGGCTCCCCTCGCGCTGGATGGCCGCTTCGATCAGCCCGTACGGCCGGTCGGCTGCGAAGAACACCTCGTTCGGGTTGTCCAGGCCGAACGGCTGCAGGTCCACGGCGAAGTGGTGCTTGTTGGGCAAGGACATCCTGATCTCCTCGATCTCCGGCTGCGCCTCCAACACCAGCCGTCCCATCTGGAACATGGTCTGCTGCAGGGCCAGCGAGTGGGTCTCGGCGAAGCCCTTGAGCAGCAGCGACCGGACATTGGCGTAGACGGCATCGAAGTCCACCTCCGTGCTCCGGTAGCGCCAGCGCGCCGTGACGTCGGTGGCCAGGATGCGGTCGGTGGTTTCCTGCAGCGTGGTGTATCTGTCCCGCGGGAAACCGTGGAACTCGCTGCCGGTGGACTTGAGCACCGTCAGGCCCTGGAGACCGGCCACCACGGTGGCCCCCGTTTCGGAGATACCGACGACGGCGGTGCGCACCTCGCTCTTATTGCGCGAGAAGGCGTGGTCATGGTCGTTGATCCGGTCCCAGAAGTACTGCTCGGCCGACCAACGCCCTCCGGTGATCCAGTCGAACCTGCCGGTGAAGTACCGTCCCAGCCGGAGCAGGAATTCCTCGGGGGTACCCACCCCGTCCCGGGCCAGGGCATAGACGGTGTTCTTCTGCGTATCCGTGGCCACCACGTGCGCATTGTCGCCGGCCACGTGTGCCTGCTCGAAGTCTCCGTGCAGCTGGGAGGTGACGTTGAGGTCCTGGATCTGGTGCCGGTCGGTCTCCCGGGTGATTTTGACCAGGCGGACTTCCGCCTTGCCGTACTGGTTAGGGCCCAAAACCACCCGGGTGGACGCTCCGGTGCTGGCGGCTGCGCTCATCCTGGCTAGCTCCCTCGGTAGGTTGAGTAAGCAAACGGACTGATCAGAAGCGGTACGTGGTAGTGCTGGCCCGGATCCTTGATCTCGAAGGTCACCTCCACGGACGGAAAGAACGTCTCCACTCCTGCCGCCGCGAAATACGGCCCTGTCTCGAACCTGATCCGGTAGACCCCGGCGTCTACTGCCTCCGGCCCGAGGGTCTTGATCCGTCCGTCGCTGTCGGTATGCCCGGAGGCAACTTCCCGCCAGCCGGACATCGATTGCGCCTCCAGCAAGGCTTTGACACCGACTGCCGGCCTCCCGGTGCCGGTGTCGAGGATGTGGGTGGTGATATGGCTGGCGTTCACTGCTCGATCACTCCCTCGAGCCGCAGCAGGGCGATCTCACGCAGCTGCCGGCCCACCTCCGCGATCTCCTCCTCTGGCGAGTTGTCCAGCCGGCTATTGAGCTGCTTGAGGATGTCTTCCGTGCTGCGGCCCGCGGCGCGGATCAGGAAGACACGGCCAAACTTTTCCTCGTAGGCCAGATTCCGCCGGCGCAATTCCGCCTGAACCGCACCGTCACACGACACCCCGGCCTGTTCATCGCGGGACATTTCCGCTTCGGCGCTGGCGCCCCCTGCACGTTCGCCGATGCGCGGGTGGCGGGCCAGCGCCGCATCGATTTCGGCCACGCTCCAGGGATCCGCCGCGGTTTCGGCCGCGGCCAGCAGCTGCTCCTTGCCAGAGAACGGGCGGGCAGCAACCAGCTCCGCCACCCAGCGGGAATTATCCACGCACGGAAGCAGCAGCGCGGCCGCCTCGGAAGCCGGAAGGGAGTTGAAGGACGATAACTTCATGGCAGGCGTCAGCTCTTTCGTCAGTTTCCACCCCAGCGCTGAACACCCTTGACCATCGCCAAAAAGCGACTTGATTCGATGTTTAAATGGTGGAACTCGTCAGGTGGGCCTCAGTCTAGGCCAAGCCGCCACCCTTGTGAACAGCATGGATACAACGGTGGCATCCCCCGGCGTGCATAGAGAGGGCCGATACCGTTGCTGTGGCAACTACTGGTCATATCGTCGATTACCGGTGATTCAGAATATGCCGTCCGACGTAGGTCGGTTCAACTAAGGCCTCCGTTGCCAGCTGCTCTGTTTCGATGCGGGCGGCTGCCCGGGCGCGACGGTGAATGACGTACTCGGCCACGGTGACGTTGATGACCGCGGCCGCTCCCGTGATCAGTACTTGGAATCTGATGCCGGGCTGGCCGGCCAGGATCTCAGGTCCGATGATGATGAGAGCCTCAGTGCCGGCGGCTGCGCCAATTGCGTATGCACGAGTCATCCATGCGCTGTGTCGGACGAGGTCGCGTCGACGAATCGCGTAGAACAACCCGAGGACGATGCTCGACACCATCGAAAAGCCGATGATCAACCTCAGAAAGAGGAGCGCGGCACCGCTATCTGCCGAGTGGCTATAGAAGACCGCCATCCACAGGCCAGAAAGCGCAGCGGCCAGCCCAGCGGGCACGAGAATGCGCCCCGCGATCCGATGCCATCTCCGCCCCCGCAGTGCCGGGACGAACTGGAACGCTCCGAGCAGCGAGTACACCGTGGCACTGATGATATGAAGGGACACCGGGACAGGAGATTCGAAGAACCGCTCGTTGTGCGAGGTGATCTCCGCACCGCCAGCCAGCTCGGCGAGACGCATCGCCCCGCCCAGTATCGGGGTGAGGCTGAGCAGTATCAGCCCGGTGGGCACACCCCAAAGTGCGGGCTTGCGCCGGGTTTGACGGCGCCTCGCTTCGGTTTTCATTGGTTGCACGACTCATTGGGGTCTGGATGTGAAGCTGTGGTTATCATCTCCAGGCATCTCCCCGTGCGCTGACGTAGCGCCGCCAGCTGTATCCCCATGGAATGACTGCGATGATGACGATGACAAAAAGGCAGCTGAAGAGGAGCTCGCCGGCAGCGGCGTCCAGATTGTCGGAGAGCACGAGGGGGAGGGCGACGGCGGCGAACCAGATGAGTTTCCATGCCACTTCGAACAGCAGGATCGGGAGCATTTTGACCGGGTACCTGAGGCCTAGGAATGCCAGGAGCGACATGGCCGTCAGCACGCAGGCGACTACGCCCTCCATCAGCGGAAGGGAGTGGACGCCTTGGACGAACAGCGGCCACTTGACGATGGCCAATCCCACGCCCATGAACGCATATCCGACACGCATGACGTTCAGACGGCGGGTGGACAGCCCGTCGGTGCCGCCGTGCTGTCCGGCGGCGGTGGTTGTATCAACGGTAGTACCGTCGACGATTCGGGCAGTGGGCATGATGGTCTCCTGGGGTGATGGCACGGCTGGACCGGATTCGCCCCGGGGCGGCCGCTCGAGTCTTAGGATGTTCGTTCCCTGCTTCAACGGGAAGCGGGCGATCCGAAACCCCGTCCGGTGGGCTGACCGTGGGGGCGATTACCAACGTAGGCGGATCGGGCGCCGGTGGAATCAGTGGAACAACGGAGACGGCACTGAAACAGGCACCGGGACTTCAGCTGGCGTTTGCGGCCACCCACGCTGCTATCTGGGCCCGCTTGCTGAAGCCGAGCTTGTTGAGCGTGTTCCGCACGTGACTCTCCACCGTTCGTTCGGAAAGGAAGAGACGGCCACCGATCTCCTTGTTGGTGCAGCCCTCCGCGACGAGCCGGGCGACCTCCAGCTCGCGGCGGCCCAGGGGCGCCGAACCGGTGGTCCCAACCGACGGGTCGGAGGGTGGAGTATTTTCTCCCAGGGCAAGCTGCACCGCCGCGGCGCGCCCGAGCGACCGGCCGGCCGCGGTTTCGGAGGCGAATCGAGAGGGCCCCAGCGCCGCTGCAGTGGTCGCCGTGGCCGGGGCCAGGGCGCGGCGGATCCCCGTGTTCAAGGTGGCCCCGGCTTCCTCGCGCAACGTCTCCATGGCGCCGAAGAGCCGGGCGGCCAGCCGTGGCTCGCGGCGCCTTGAGGCGCAGCATCCCAGGCCACCCAGCAGGTAGCACTGAGCCACCCGGTCGTCCAGGTCCCGGGCGATGCTGAGTGCCTCGAGGAAGTGGTGCTCGGCCTCAGCGCTCTTTCCGAGCTGCAGGGTGGCGAGTCCAATGTTCATCAGCATCATTACCAGGCTGTACTGGTCGCCGAGCTCCCGGCTCAGGGCAGCCCCGGGTGTGGCCGAGGCTATGACCGTCGATGGGTAACCGTCGAGGACGCCGTTCAGCGCGGACGCCTGGTGCACCATGAGGGTGGCGCCCACCTCGTCGATGTCCGCGGCGATGGCCGTGGCCTCTTCGAGCTGACGTCGTGCAGTACTTGGATCTGCCGACATGGTTGAGGCAATGGAGGCCATCGCCAACAGCCGCGCGAGGACAGCGTCCGGCCCTTCCGCGCGGGCAGTCGCGATCCCAACGGACAGGCTGCGGGCGGCCACTTCCGGGTCGTTCTGAAGCACGGCCAGGAAGCCGCGGACGAAGTGCGCCACCGGGCGGCCCCTGCCATTGCCGCTCTCGAGGAGGCAGTCGAAACGCCGGGCACCTTCGCTGGTTGCCCGGGTGATCCAGAAGTACATCAGGCTGGCGGCCAAGTCGACAGCCGCCGGGTCGCGGGCGAGGGTAAGCCGGTCGAGCACGGCACGGACGTTGTCGGCTTCGAGCTCCATCCAGGACAACCACGGCAGGAGCCGGCGACGGCCCTCTGCCGCGAACTGGCCGCACCTGCGCGTAAAGTGGCCGGCCAGCCGCTCGTGCATCGCGTGGATCTCACCAGCCTTAACCAGATGGAGGTGGCCGAACTCGCGCATGGACTCGTGGAGACGGTAGCAGGGCGTCATCGCTGCGGTATCACGGACCACCAGCGATTTGTCTACCAGTGAGGACAGCAGGTCGGTGGCCGCGGACGCGGAGCCGTCCTCGAGGCAAACCATCTCCACGTCGTCTATCTGGAATCGGCCGGCGAAGGCACTGAGTCGGCGCAGCAGTTGGGCTTCCTGCTCATTCAGCAGATCGTAGCTCCACTCAATGGCCGCCTGAAGGGTTTGGTGCCGTGGAAGGGCTGCCGGTGACCCTCCGCTGAGCAGCGAGAACCGCTGCCCGAGCCGCCCGCAGATCTGCACGGGCGTCAGCGCCCGGGTCCTGACCGCGGCCAGCTCGATCGCCAGGGGTATCCCGTCCAGCCGACGGCAAAGCTCCACGACCGACGCCCGGTTGTCACCGGTGAGCTCGAAGACGCCCGAGGCGGCCGCAGCGCGTTCCACGAAGAGCTGGACAGCCTCGTTCAGCCGGAGTTTGCCCAGGTCTTCGATCTCGAGGGGCGGCAGGTCCAGGGGTGGCAGCGGGACGACATGTTCTTCGATCAGGCCCAACGGTTCCCGGCTGGTGGCCAGTATGCGTACCCCGGGCCCGGCCTTGAGCACGTTGCTCGCCAGCTGCGCGGTTTGTACGGCCAGGTGCTCGCAGTTATCGAGCACGAGCAGCAGGCGCTTGTCCTTCACCTGCGCGCACAAGGCCGCAATCGGATCACCTGTGCCGTGCTCGCGCAGGCCCAAGGCAGCGAGTGCCGTGCTGGCTACCAGCGTGCGGTCACGGACCTCAGCGAGCTCGACGAACCAGACTCCGTCCGGGAAGTTCCGGCTTAGCTGTCCGGCGAGACGAATGGACAGCCGCGTTTTCCCCACGCCTCCCGGGCCCACCAAGGAAACCAGGCGGGCGGTCTGGAACTTGTTCTTGGCCTCACCGAGTTCCGGCCGCCGCCCGACAAAGCTGGTGGTCTCCGCCGGCAGGTTTCCCGCGGGCCCGCTCTGCCTCGCCATTCGCTGACAGTACCACCGGCACCCCAACGACGGGCGGTTCCCTGCTCTTTCAGTGGCAGTTCAGTCATTACCCGCATCCGCTGGCCTGCTGCAGAACATATCGTCCATAAAATGAATGAGAAAGCAGGCATCTCCCGGGTCGAAATCCACCTCACCAGAACGCCACCAGCCACGCGTCTGACCCGGACCGCCGGGGTAAGCGAAGTCAACGTTTCGGGGACAGTCCTCACCTGCCTGGTATCCGGCAGCTTCCAGCCGCTGCTGGAATCCCTGCAAGGATACGAGGTGGTCCGTCTGTGGTCCTCACCTGGGTCCCTCACGCAGCCCAAACACTGACGTTCGCGCAAGATGAAGCTGCCACGGCAGTGGCGGCCAGCTGTGAGAATCCTGGTGTGGGGGTCGAAGAATGAACATACCGTCTTCTATGCACTTGACGGGCGCGGGTCAGCCGCTGGCCGTCGCCTCATACAGACGACTCGTTGCCGAAGGCGGAACAGCAGGTACTGCCGTGGCCCGAAGCCTTCGCCACAGCATGGGAAGCAGAACCCGACGAGTGAACGATGCAGGCAATTGTGCAGACACTCTCTGCACGGCTGCCTGAGTCAACTACCTGCGTGGATTATCGGCGACGAGGGAGGGAGTGTATTCCTTTAACAGTTCCGCCCAAGCTTAATTTCTGCTTTGAAAAGGGACTTTCACGGCCTGTGGATTGTTGACAGCACTACTCGCAAATTCCGCAGCAGACCGGGGAGACGCCGATTCCAAACCTGTGGATAGCGCACCATCCAACTTGGCCTTTGCCGGCTTTTCCCCGTCGCGCATACCGGTCCCCCACCGCGACAAAGATGAGCGAGGGCTTACGCAAGTGCCTGGATAACGCCGGTGCGTCGTGTTCCGGCTGCATCCGGGTTCATTACTGTCTCTATTGAGCATTCTTCATCGAGACGCCTGTCCGCACATACTCACGGTTATCGGCCCTTAAAAACGGGCAGAGGGAGTGACTGCTCAAGGGCTCCACGACCTGGAGCAGAGTGCTGGTCTGGACTCAGCGCGTGAAGGTGCGCGCCGGGGCGGCCCAGGGTTAAAAGCCGATTTGGAAGCATCGCTGGTCGCGATCTTTAGATGACCCTGGCATACTCCCTCGGCGAAATCCCATCGCGCCGCTAGTCGGACTGGTCCAGTCAATGATTGCCCCGTTATCAGGGGACCTGCAGGATCTGGGTTCAGGCGAGTTTGGTTACCTGGTAAGTGTGGCCGGCCGCACGGAGTCGTTGCATGAGCACGTTGCCGAGTGCAGTGGCCGGTGTTAGCGACCCTTTCGCAGTCGGCAGCCGGTCACCGTCGAGGGCAAGAGCGAGTGCAGTCTCCCCTGCCATCACGGCGGTGGCGGCATAGCCGGGATCGCCGGGGCCAGCAGCAATCGCCTGGTATCGGTGCCCGTTCTCGGTGCGGGCGGTTACCTGGGAGTGGAACCAGCCCGCGCGCTGCGTGCGGGTGCTCGGACCCGAACCTGGTGCCGGAAGACAGCGGTCGAGCACTCCCCGGGTCGGCGGGAACGCCATCGCGCCCGTGAATGCCCGGAGCCCGAGTGCCATTGCCCTGGCGATGACCGCTCCTGCCGGTCCGCGGGCTACCCCCATCACCTCGCCGTACTGAAGGGAGCGGCCGTAGGCCCAACCCTGCAACGCGTTGCTGCGGCGCACTGTCCGAGTGTTGACCGCGGCCATGATGAAAGGCGCGGTCCAGGTGCCGTCATCGGAACGGCGCACAGGACCGGCGTCGGGAGGCTGTTGTGTCGTCGGCTCCCGTGTGCGGTCGGGGCTCAGAGCGTAGGGGTCCGCGGCTAATGACCGCAGGGCGGTGCTCGATCGCATGGCGTCGAGCTGCCCGCGCATCGACTCGAGCGTGCCTCCGCTGATGCCACCCTTGGCCGTAGCAACGAGTTGGACCTCGACCAAACCGCCAGCGCCATCGGCTTCTGCTGCCTGATGAAGCAGCAATACAGCGAGGTCGGACGGCACGGAGTCGTAGCCGCAGGAGTGCACGATCCGGGCCCCGCTCGTCCTGGCCAGAGCGTCGTAGCGATCGATCGCCTCCCGGACGAAGGACACCTCACCCGCGAGGTCGGCGTAGTGGGTACCGGCCCGTGCGCAGGCGTCGACGACAGGTAATCCGTGTTTCGTGTATGGACCGACGGTTGTGAGGAGCACGCGCGTGCCCGCAGCCAAGGCAGCGATCGAGTCCGCGTCCTCCGAGTCGGCTTCGATGAGGGCCCATCCGTGCGCCGCGACCGGCAACTGCGACCGAACCGCCTCGAGTTTGGACCTCGACCGGCCCGCGAGTCCGACTCGCATGCCGGTCGGTGCATGCTCCGCGACGTAGCCGGCGATCAGTCGGCCAACGAAACCCGTCGCTCCGTAGAGAACGAGGTCATGTTCCCGGGATGAGTTGTCCATAACTGCAGCCTTTCACAGCGGCAACTCCAAGCTGACACACGGCTCCTTGCTTTGGTCCTCGGGTATCGTGAGTGGTCCTGCTTGGGAGACTGGCTCGCGTTCCGCGTGTTTGCCAGTTAGGGTACACCCCAACCTGACGTCAGGTGAGTGCCGGCGGCGACGTCGATTTTACGCAACGGCGTGCGGCGGGGCCGGCCGGAGCCGTACGGTATCCGGATGGAACGCTTTACAGGGTTCATCGCGGGTCTGGGCACCAGCGCGGGTCGTCGACTGGTGGTCGGGCACTGGATGGACTCCCCGCTCGGCGCCTTCACGGACGTCATGACCGAGGACCGCGACGGGCTGCGGACGCTGCTGGCTCCCCACCGGGCGGTCGCCGACTATGTGTCCGCGACCTACCGCTTCGACGACGTGGTGGTGGCGCCGCTGGACGCCAGCCTGAGCCCCGCCGGGGAACGGAGCGCGGAACCGGGGAACGAACCCGGGACCGCCGCACTGGTCCTCCGCGTTTCCGGCGGCCCGTTGGAGCTGCGCGCCGATCTGGGCCCCCTGACAGCGCTGGGCTGGATGCTGCAACTGGTCCCCGCCCGGATGGCCGTCCACCCGGCGTGGCTGACTGCCGTGAACCGCGCCGCGGGGATCCTGCTCCCGGGGGTGGCCACCGCCGGCTCCGCCGGAGGCGGACGTCGGGAGTACTATGGCGTGCGCTCCATCCGTGGCGTCGAGCGCGCCGCGGCGAGCTGGGACGGGGCTGGTCTCGGGCCCCTCGCGCCGGTGGATCCGCCCGTGCGCTTCGGCTTCAGTTCCGTCCCCCGCACGCCGCAGGCCGTGGCCGTCACGACGACGATCCTCCCCGCCCGCCGCTGAGGTGGGACGGGTGGCTGAAGGGAGTTAGTGGCGTTCGTTCCGGAGGCAACAAGACCTTCC
The DNA here is from genome assembly GCF_022637435.1 of Arthrobacter sulfonylureivorans. Taxonomy (NCBI): domain Bacteria; kingdom Bacillati; phylum Actinomycetota; class Actinomycetes; order Micrococcales; family Micrococcaceae; genus Arthrobacter; species Arthrobacter sulfonylureivorans. Next base: position 333,575 of record NZ_CP093326.1, on the reverse strand, counting down.
CTTCTCAAGGTCGGGAGTTGCCCGCCCGCCAGTCTCATAAGCCGGTCCCCCATTGCGACAAAGGTTAGTCACGACCCGTCGGTCAATATCCCACACAAGTACTGCTCTTGCTGATTCGCATATACCCCGCCCCCAATATTGCCCGGCGGGGTGCCTCAACCGCTGCAGCTGCGGCGGCGGCCCGGAGACGGTCCAAACCGGTGGCCGCACGGCCGGTGTGGGCAGCAGTGAACTCATCTGCCGGCACACGCCCAGGCAGGAGCAGGACCAAGCCTGCTGAGAAGCCGGACTTCCACAAGTACTGCGCACTTGAGAAGACCGGGTTCCGCGATTCTCATCAACGTAGACGGGACGTCAGGTTTAAGCTGGCCGTTTCCATACCCATCGCAGTCCGCGTCAGAAGGCGCCTGTGTCCTCCGGCGCGGTGACGGTGCACCAGACCGCCTTCACAACATCCGGCCCCTCATTCCAGAATCGGTGCGGTAGGGCGGACTCGAAGGCAATGGTGTCCCCAGGGCCGAGTTCGTACTCGTCAAACTCCAGTTGCACGCGCAGCCGTCCGGAGAGGACGAGTCCGTATTCGCGTCCGCTGTGGCGCATGAAACTGTCCGGCTGGGTGGATCCGCTGCCGGCAGGATAGACGATTTCGCGGAAGTCCACGGGCTCACGAGTGGTGGGCGTAAGCAGCTCCCACCGGACGCCGGTGTCAAGGTTGATAGTGCGCCTCTCCGCGGCACGGGTCACGAAGCGGTCCTCGCCAGGTGTCCGGGCGATCCCCTCCATCGAGGCGACTTCGGCTACGGAGGAGCTGAACAGGTCGCTCATGCCGAGCGAGAGGACGTCTGCGATCGAGTACACCAGCGAAATGGACGGCTTCACCAGTCCGCGTTCGACCTGGGAAATGTGTCCGGCGGAGACACCCAGGCGTCGGGCCAGTTCGCGCAGGGTCATACCCTGTTCGGAACGGGCGGCCCGGATGCGGCCCCCGACGTCGCCATGGCCCTCCGACTGGGCCGGACCACGGACTTGCGGCAGAGTATCCGCGTTCTGATCCCGTGCCGGTTCAACGGTGTTTGCCTCGGCCTGAGCCACGGTTCCCTCCTCGCCCTAGTGTTTAGTGCTGTTCGCTCTACCATAACGCCCTGTTTGCCCGGGGACAGTGAGGGCCGACCGGGAAGTCATTTTATGGACTTCCCGGCCGGCCTACTGTTCTGTTTGCTAGGAAACAGGTGCCGCAAGTGCTTCTTGGAATACCGTCAGGGAGGGTTCGAAGGCCCCTCCCCCGATCCGGCCTTCCAGTCCCTGGCCCTCAATCATGCCCAGCAGCACCACGGGTGTCCGGCCGGCCTCAGCAATGCGTGAGGCCGAGACCCCGGTGCGGATCGGAAGCCGCGGATGCTCAAGCTCCATCAGCGCTTCGGGCCGCTCGAGTACCTCTGCGGGTGCAAACTCCCCGAGGCTGCCCAGCGTCAGCGGCGCGTGCCGCAGCGATGCGCCGCCGAGACCGAAGAAATCGAGGACGGCGCTGTCACCGATGGCGCCGAGGACAGGCAAGCCTTCGAACTCGGCCGGGATTGGGCCGCGGGGCGGGGTGCCGGCCACCGTTCGCCAGCGTCCGGGCTCGGCGGCTATCTGGACGCCGAAGTCAATGCCGTTTCCGCCTACGCGGGTGACGGCGTCAGAGCCTTCTGTCCCCTCTGCCGTGCGCAGGGAGAGCGCTGCGGCGGCCATCCACAGGTTCAGCGCGAACGGCAGGCACTCGGCCAGGAAGGCCTCAGCCTCCGAACGGAAGGCGGAGGCATCGTTGTGAAGCAGCTCGGACGCGACGAGCGCGCTGCCGGCCATGGTGCGGTTGTGCCCGTCGTCGCCCTGTTCGAGGGAAGCCGCGAGCAGTGGCAGCAGCGGCAGCGGCCCGCGCGCGGCCAGGCGGTCGGACAGCCACAGGGCGAACGGCCCGTGCAGCCAGTGCTGGTGGTCCACGAGTCCGGGTTCGACGACGCCCACGCGCAGGCAGTGGCGCATGCCTTCGTTCAGGACCGCGTACTGCACGCGGCCCGACTCGGCGTCGGTCACTACGTGCAACTGCATGGATGGGGAGATGACGCCGGCAAGCGGGACGAGGCAGTTGTGGTCCTGCGCCGGCTCTAAACCGACAGCGCCGGAATCGAAGAGTTCTTCCGCCGCCTCCATGGTGCTGGCCCAGCCCTCGAACAGGATGGCCTGGACCACGGAGTTGCGCACCGGCTGCGGCACGGTGTTTCGGCTGCTGAACGTTGGGCCGGCGTGCAGCAGCGTCCTTTCCGGGCAACCCGTGGCTGCGAGGACCTGAGCAAGCGGCGCCATGCCCGTCCAAACCGGTTCGGTCGCGCCAATTCTGGCCGCAGCCTGGGCGTTGGCGCTCACTGGTCCTCCACCCAAGTCTCGGAGATGGCCATGCCGGCGGACTGGCCGCGGCCGTTGAGGAAGTCCCGCTCGATCGTGGCGCCGGGAAGGCGCCGGCCGTCGACGCTGACTTCGCCGCCGCCGGCAATCCGGAACACTGCGAACATCTCGTGCAGGCCGGTGCCGGACTCCGGGCCGGGTACATCGACGGCGAACGGTTCACCGAGTTTGCGCCACGTCATGGTGACGCTGCGGCCGCCCGAGGTTGCGGTCTCGGTCCAGTCGTTACCGTCAAGGATCTGCTCGAAGGTGGCGCCATCGACGTACTCCAAGTCGTCCATAACGGGCGACGGACGGAAGAGCACGAACTTGGAGACGAAGTCGCGCACCAGGAAGCGCGCCAGTTCGACGTTGTCGGTCAGCACCAGGCGCGCAGCTCCCTGAGCGGCGCCGTCGTAGGGGTTCTCGACGACGACGGCTGCTTTCCCTGGCCCGTATTTGGAGGCGGCGATCCGGAAGTAGACGGAGAGCGAGCTCCATGCACCTTCGGTGTCGGTCTTGAGGTAAATGAATGGGTTGTCTCCGGTCCAGGCGACGACCCCGGGTCGGACGACGGGGAGATGAATAGCGGTGGTGGTCTCGGTCATGTTGGCGCTCCTCTTCGTGAGTGTTCGGTAGGCCCGGCCTGGGCTCAGGGGGCGGCGGTTTCGGGCAGCGGATGTCCTTGTGCTGCCCGCAGGTGTAGGAAGTTACTGGTCGGCGCCCAGCCGAGCTTTTCTTTGGCTCGGGCGGAGGAGAAGATTGACGCGCGGGGGTTGTTTTGGAAGAGCGCGGCGTCATGTTGCGGCACGTTTCCGCCGATCACGCGTGGGTACCAATCGAGCGTTGGTTCGGGATGGCAGGTGTCGTCGGCGCTGATGAAGAAGGTGTCGAAGCCGAGACCTTCGGCTTCGACAGCGGCGCGAAAAGCGCGGGCCAAGTCTGAGGCTTCGATGTAGTAGAACAGCCAGCGCAGCTCGGGGTTGTCAATGAACTCGGTGAACTCGGTGAGGGCCTCGGGCAGCACCACGGCCAGCGGCCGGATGCAGATCACCGACATACCCGAACCGCGCGAGACCGCCTGCCCCATGTTCTCCATGATCTGTTTGCTCAGACTGTAGGCCTGCACCGGCCGGATCTCGTGGTCTTCGTCCACCTGCAGATACTGCGGAGTCCAGTCAGGGCGCATCTCGGACAGGCCGCAGGCGGAGATGCTCGAGCAGAGCACCACCTTCTCCAACCCGTTCTCCTCCGCGGCCTGCAGTACATTCCAAGTGCCCAGCGTGTTAACCCTGATGTACTTCTCGGGCGCGGCCTTCCAGTCATAATCGATGGCGGCGAGGTGCACCACGGCATCGGCTCCCTTGAGTGCCGCGCGCACCTCGTCCAGGTCCATGACGTCGGTGGCCATGTACTCGACGTTGGCGGGCGGGCGCCCGTTCGGGCCAGCTGCAGCCGGGGCAAGGTCGGCGTTGCGCACGTCGAAGGCGCGGGCTAGTTCGTCGAGCACGTACCGGCCGACCCGGCCGGAGCCGCCGGTGACAACTACTTTCTTGGGAGACACTGTCTCTCCTTGCTTCTCGGGGCCGCACCGGCCGGGGTGTCCGGCCGGTGCGGCACTGATCGATGGGGCGGGTCAGACGCCGGCAGGTTCGGCGGCACCGACGACCTCGACGCCCCGTGCCTTGGCGTCTGCGGTGCGGTACTTGTTGATCAGCCACTCGTTGAGCCGGACCAGCACGATCTCGCTGGGCGCGTACCGGCCGCGCGGGGCGTTGCGGGAGAACATGCCCTTCTGCACTGACTCCCAGGCGTAGACGTCCTCGACCATGACCTCTTTGAGGTCCTCGACCTCCATCTTCCATTCCTCCTCGAAGGAGGGTTTCGCCAGCGTGGAGTCCGGGTAGAGCCATGTGGCAGCGAACACCGAAGTGGTTGGGCCGGTTGGCAGCCACGTGAAGTACTTGACCTTGTCAGGCATGGCGATCAGCAGCAGGTTTGGCGCCACGGTGACGTAGACGAGCCGGCGGCGCTGGTCGTCTGTCAGGTTGGGTAGCACCGGCTGCAGGTTCTTGCCGGTGCGCGTTGGGGATAGGTCCTTGTCCAGGCTCATCAAGTCGTAGGCGATTATGCCTTTTTCCGGCTCGTTGGCCAGGGAGTCGTAGTCAATGCGCTCCGAGGCGGTGTCATACATCGGGCACCAGCTCTTGGAGTGCAGGTGCGCGCAGTGGTAGCACTCGTCTCCGAAAATCTTCCAGTTGCAGTTCACCGGGAAGTAGGTCAGCGGGGAGGACGACTTCAGGTCGGAGAGGCCCCAGTTGGTTAGGTAAGAGGAGAGGTTGGAGAGCCGGTCGGCCAACGGCGGGATGTCCGGGTCGAAGGTGATGAAGACGAAGTTTTCCCAGATTTCGGAGCGGATTTCGGGCAGCTTCACCGAGGACTTCACGAAGCAGGGATTGTCGTTCAGATCTGGTGCAGACTGCAGTTCACCGTCCAGTCCGTAGACCCACGAGTGGTAGTCGCACTTGAAACGCCGGGCATTGCCACTGCCCTGTACCAGCTTCATGGCGCGGTGTCGGCACACATTTGACTGGACACGGACGGATCCGTCGGCCTGGCGCACCACCAGCAGCTGCTCTCCCAATGCGTCGACGCTAAAGTAGTCACCCTTATTGGGGATGTCGGTGGCCCGGCCGATGCAAAGCCACTCATGGCCGAACACCGCATCCATCTCGAAGTCGTAGAACTCCTGGGAGGTGAAGGTGGCCGGCGGCAGCGAAACGACCTCGTTGATGTCGCCGCAACTGGCGTCGAATTCTTCCAGGGGAATCGGGGTGAGCATGGCGTCTCCTTGAGCTTGGATGGGTATTGGGGTTCACATGGTTTTCCTATAGTGTTCTGTCAGATAGAACATAAGTCAAGACCTCGTTCTCCATAACCTTTTCCCGAGCAATGCCTGCCCGAAGCTGAAAGGAAAAACTTCATGCAGTATGTCGCCCCGAAGTCGCTCGAAAAGTCCGTCACATCCTTGGCCCGGGGAGAGAGTACCGCGATGGAGACCGTATGCTCCGCGCTCGACCGGATCGCCATGGCAGAGGCGGATCTCCATGCCTGGGTTACGGTTGATGCGGCGGGGGCGTTGGCTGCCGCAGAACAGTTGGACCGTCTGCCGATCGCCGAACGCGGCCCGCTGCATGGTGTGCCGGTAGGGGTCAAGGACATTATCGATGTGGCAGGGCTGCCGACCCGCTGCGGTTCAGTGTTGCGTAACGGGACTCCTGCGGCCGCCGACGCCGCAGTCGTGGCACTGCTGCGCCGTCTCGGGGCGGTAGTGCTCGGCAAGACCGTGACAACCGAGTTCGCGTACTTCAGTCCTGGCCCGACAGCCAATCCGCATGACCCCTCGCGGACGCCGGGGGGCTCTTCGTCGGGGTCGGCAGCCGCGGTCGCCGCCGGCATGGTCCCGTTAGCCCTGGGCACCCAGACCGCTGCCTCGGTCTCCCGGCCCGCTGCCTATTGTGGGGTAACCGGTTTCGTCACCGCGCGCGGCACCTATCCGGAGGGGGGCATTACCGGACTGAGTCCCTCGCTGGACTCACTCGGCTTCCTTACCGCGTCGGTAGCGGATATGGATTTCCTTCTCCGGGTGCTGAACAACTGCGATCCGGCAGTACCGGCCTGTCCGGCAACGGCGCCCGCACCTGTCCGGGTGCTCAGCTGGACTCCGGCCGGCTCCTTCGCTATCGAACCAGCCATGCTGGAAGCCCTTCGGACCGCCGAACAGTCCTTGGCTTCATTGGGCCACCCGGTCCTGCCGCTGGACTTCGATGTTCGCGGGGCAAGGCTGGTCGATGCCCACAGCGCGATCATGGCCTACGACGCGGTGCGGCTGCGCAGCGCCGAGGCGGCCAGTCCCGATGGGATCAGCCCGCAGCTGGCCGCCTTGTTCGAGGCCGGGCGGGCCACCGGGGACGATGAGTACACCGCCGCGCATGCGGCAGTCGCCGAAGAGCTCGCCTGGCTGCAGGAAGAGCAGGCCGGTGGTTCCGTTCTGATGGCACCTGCCGCGCAGGGACCGGCTCCGCAGGGTTTGTCCGCTACCGGATCCCCCTTGATGAGCCGGCCGTGGCAGGCGCTCGGCCTGCCGGTGCTCGTGGTCCCCGGGCTTGTTGAGCCAGCCAGCGGTATGCCCTTGGGTATCCAGTTCGCCTGCCTCCCCGGCGATGAGGAGCTCCTTTTCGCGGCCGCCGCCGGACTTGAACGGCAACTGCGTGCCGCGGCACCGTCTGGATCAGCAGCACCTGTTACCGGGTGATCCGGGACCGGGCCGTCGGCCGCTCCTCCGCCGGGCCATGCTGGCAACGCAGCGGGGCCCGGGTACCGCCGTCGGACGGTAGCCGGGCCCCGCTTGGGGCGGCCTAGAGATTGAGCACGAGTCGCGGTCCACGGGCGCGGGAGACGCATGGCATCATGGTTTCATTGGCCTCACGTTCCGCCTGTGTCAGCACCGCGTCGCGGTGGTCCGGGTCGCCCTCGAGCACCTCGGTTTCGCAGGTGCCGCAGACACCCTCGGTGCAGGACCAGTCGACGTCGGTTCCGGCCTCGCGCAGCACCTTTAAACAGGACACCCCTGCCGGGACCTGGAGCGTGCGCCCGGACTTTGCCAGCACGACTTCAAACGGTTTGTCTTCGACGCCGGCGGCCGGCGGTGCTGCGGCGAAACGTTCGCAGTGGAACGTCCAGCGGCCGGCGTCAGCGGCCATTTTGTCCAGTACGTCAAGCAGCGGGCCGGGGCCGCAGGCGTAGACATGATCGGCCGTGCCCAGCGTCGAAGTGATCGCACCCAAGTCGATGAGACCGCTCTCATCGTCGCAGTGCAGCACCACTTTGTCCGCCGGCAGCCGGCCGATTTCATCAAGCAGTGCCAGCCGCGGACGGTTGCGCGCCATATAGTAGAGCTTCCACGGCTGCCCTGCGTGCTCAACGGCATGGACCATCGGCAGAATTGGGGTGATGCCGATGCCGCCGGCGAAGAAAACATAGGCACCGGCAGGTTCGAGAGGGAAGTGGTTGCGGGGGCCGCGCACCGTGAGTTCGGTACCCTCCAACAGTTCGGCGTGTACCCGTGCCGAGCCGCCGCGGCTCTTCGGATCTTTCAGCACCCCGATTCGCCAGACGGAGCGGTCCTCTACCGCACCCCACAAGGAGTACTGGCGGCAAAGGGTCTCGCCGTCCTCGTCTTCGCCGAGGAAAAGGTCAACATGCGAGCCGGGCTCCCACTCCGGGAAGGGTTCCCCATCCAGACGGGTCAGGTCCAGCGACACAATGTCTTCACCCACTATCCGCCGCGCTGCCACACGCACACGGTAGGTTGCTTCGGGGACGGCCACTCGGCTCCGCACCGGCGCCAGGACAGCATCAGTCATCGCCACCGACTCCCTTCAGCACTTGGAGGAAGCCGTTCATCCAGGCATCCAAGTCATCGGGGACCCTGCTGGTGACAAAATTGCCGTCCACAACGACCTGTTCGTCAATCCATTTGGCTCCTGCGCCCTCGACCTCGGGACGGATGAACGGCACGCTGGTCACAGTTCGGCCCTCAAGAATACCTGCGGAGACGGCCACCCATGCGCCGTGACAGATCATGGCCACCGGCTTCCCTGCCGCGTCCATTGCCTGCAGAAATTCCAGCGCCTCCGGACTGCGTCTGACCAGATCAGGCGCGAACCCGCCGGGAACAAGCACGGCTTGGAAGTCGTCCGCCGACAGGTCTGCAAAGGCGGCCTGTGCGGCAAAAGCCCCGAAGCCTCCTTTGCCTTTCACCGGAGACCCGCTCGGCGTGGCGACGACGACCCGATCCGCCTGACCCAGCAGGCGGTAGTACGGGAAGAGGACCTCGGACTCCTCGAAATAGTCCGCAGTCAGAATCACGATCGACGTATCTTTGAGTTCCATCTGGCGTCCGTTCAGCTCAGGGGATTGAATGCCTCAAGTGTTCTGTAGATTCGAACAGCTGTCAATGTTGAACCCTAAAAGTCCTTGATACTAACGGGCAGGAGCGAGGAGTGAATCAGCGCGGGTGTTTCTACTGAATTAATTATTGGGAAAGTCTTGACACCGCGTTCGTTGTTAACGAACACTGTGATTCACCACACCTTCTTCCTTCCGAGGAGATTTCATGACACAAGACCGTCTGATGCCGGCCCCTTCCGCTGCCAACTTGGGCACTGCCGGCTATACGGCACCTAATGATGACCCAGTAATCAACGCCCATGGCGACCTCGGCGATCATGTTCCTGATGACGTCCGCCGCAAGGTCGTGCTGGCAGCGCTGGCCGGCAACTTCGTCGAATGGTACGAGTTCGCCGCCTATGGCGTCGTCGCCGCATTCATCGCCAGAGCGTTCTTTTCACCGGATGATCCGTTCGCTGCACTTCTTGGCGTGTACGCGGTCTTCGGCCTTGCGTTTGCGGCCCGTCCGATCGGTGGCATCATCATCTCCCGTTACGGCGACATCCTCGGGCGAAAAAAGGTCATGGCCTGGTGCATTATCGTCATGTCTATCGCCACAGTCGGAATCGGCGTGCTGCCCGGATATGCGGCCATCGGCGTCGCGGCACCCATTCTGCTCCTGGTTCTGCGTCTCATCCAGGGAGCCGCTGCAGGCGGAGAATGGTCCAGCGCTGTCAGCTTCGTCTTCGAACACTCCCCCTCCCGCCGGCGGGCACGGTGGATTAGCTACCTCGCCGCAAGCACCTACCCAGGATTGCTCGGCGGTACCGGACTGGGTGCCATTCTCGCCCTCACCCTCGGACAGGACGCGTTCGAGAGCTGGGGGTGGAGAATCCTGTTCCTCATCGCAGCTCCCCTTGGCCTAATCGGGATCTACGTCCGGCGGCGTGTCGATGAAAGCCCCGCCTTCGAGGCGATGCGCGAGGAGCAGGAGAAGCTGGAAATCGTCGCTTCACCGCTGAAAGAGGCTTTCCGCAACCACCGCCGCCCCATGATCGCCCTATTCCTCATCACCATCACCTACATGACGGGCATCTACACCAACAGCGCTCTGTACGTCACGTATTTGGTTCAGAACGGCTTCTCCGCCAGCGACGCCCTCAACTCCAACCTCGTCGGCCTCGTCGTCCTCACCCTCGGCGTCCTTCTATTCGGACCGCTGAGCGACAAGATCGGACGCAAACCAGTCATCATCATGGGGAACATCCTCATGGCAGCCACCATCATCCCGATGTTCTGGATGCCGGAACACTTCGGTACGGTGTGGTCGGCCATGCTTGGTGCAGGCATGTTCACGCTGGCAATCGCCCTGATCGGTGCTCCGGTCCTGACCTCGCTGCCGGAGCTGTTCCCAGTTCGGGTCCGTGCAACCGCGGGGGCCCTGCCTTACAACTTCGCCACCATCATGGCCGGCTTCGCTCCCTACATTGCAGTGGCACTGCACAGCAGCACCGGCAATGCCTTGGCATACCCCTACTACGTAATAGCCCTGGCCTGCATCAGCATCCTCGGCGCGATCTTCATCTACAAGGACCCCAGCCGCCGCAGCCGCAGGGAAATGGCAGCTCTCAAGAGGTAGCCACCTTGCCAGCATGAGCATCAGCGACTGGGAAACATGACAATAGCTATGGGGAGGAAGCTACCGCTTCCTCCCCATAGCTTTGACATCTTGTCAGAGGACGCCGTCGACCTCCAGCTCCATGCCAGGGACAACAATCGGCCCAACCACCTATCCCGTTGCGGCTTCGTCGGCGCGTAGTCATTCAGTCTGCGTCCATGCTCAGGTATCGGTAGACAGTGGCGCGGCTAGCTCCGATGATCTTGCCGATGTCCGCTGGTTTGAGGCCCTGGGCCTTCAGCTCTCGGGCTCGTTTCACCTTCGAGTCCCCGGCGGCAACTTCCCGTCGTCCGGCCCTGCGCCCGTTGGCGGCAGCTGCGGCCATGCCCGCCCTGGTCCGCTCGACGAGCTGGTCGCGTTCGAGCTGTGCGAACGCGGACATTACCGTCAGCATGGCCTTGCCCATGGCGCCGGTGGTAGTGATGCACTCGGTCAGTGAACGGAAGTGGATACCCCTCCCCTCGAGGTCGTCTATGAGGTCCAGCAGGTTGCGGGTATTGCGTCCCAACCGGTCCAGCTTCCACACCATCACTTCGTCACCTTCGCGCAGGTGCTCAAGCATCTTGTCCAGTTCAGGACGTTTGGCCCGTGTGCCGCTCACCCCAGGGTCGGTAAAGATCCGTCTGCATCCTGCGACCTTCAACGCCGTATGTTGAAGGTCAGCGTTTTGGTCCACCGTGCTGACCCTCGCATATCCGATGCTTGCCAAATATTGATGAGACGAGGAAAAATCCCCGGAAAGCGCCACACTGTACGACGGGCGGCTCGGAGAACGCACGGTCGCAACAAACGGTCCTCTGGTGAGATCCCCGTCAGGGCACATAGCTACCGGACACAAGCCAAGGAAACAACACGCCGGCTAATGACCCGCTCCCTAAAGGCAGTCAGGACACGTGGTCATGTTGCTGCCCCTTCTCGATCCCGACTTTCAGCCCGGGCGCAGCAGTTACTTTCGTGAGAGTGACCGTCGAAACATCGCTACCGGCCTCGACCCGCGCACTCGTGGGACGAGACACGCGGGATCGCTTGCCGAGTTCGGTCTGCAACAAGCCGAGCTCCCGGGTTTCGCGAACCTTGATCCCGAAACCCTTGGCCTCGTTAGGGTCTCTACTCATGGCTGCGCCGATTCCAGCACTGCGTCCACTGCTCGTTCAGCCCGACCCCTGAGTGCGCGGCCATGGCGGTGCATCCCTTCCCAGCCGATGATCTGCTCACCGCTGGCGTTCGTGGTGACGGGCATCGTGATCTTCTGGCGACTTAGTCTGTGCAGGGTCAACATGTAACCGAACCCGAACTTAAGAACGCATTGGTGTGTAAGCAGACTGGCTACGACAAACAAGGCATCTTCAGAAGCGTCATCTGAAACCGGTTCAAGCACGATGACCTCATCGGAGGCACTGAACGGAACAGGCTGGTCACCGTGAAAGATCAACGTCACCTACCCGCCAAGAAACAACGGAGTAACATCCGAGTAGTCAACGATGCTTTTGTTGGCCCTGGAGCCAGCGACAAAGGGGATGTCTCCTGATGTTCGATGCTCAGTAAAAAGCCGCTTGCCCTCGTGAGCGCAGAACAATCCTTCTTGGCGTCCGTGCCGGTCGGAACTGTCGCTGTCGCATGCAAGACTTACTTCAATACTCAACTAGAGCGGGGGAAGCATGAGGCTAACGTCTGTCGAAATCCATCGGTTCAAGAGCGTGGACGACTCAGGAAGCTTTGAATTGGAGCCGGATGTCACGGCCCTAGTGGGCAAAAACGAGTCGGGTAAGACCGCAGCCCTTCAGGCACTGTACAGGGTCAATCCCGTTGACTCTGGTTACCCCAAAAGCTTTGACGCTCTGAGGGACTATCCCCGCGGCGACTACAACGAAGACGAGGCCGATGGCAATATCGCCAAGGTAAGTCCGGTGACTGCAACGTTTTCACTTGATGAGCAAGACGAAGATGTGGTCGCCAAACAGTTCGGTGCGAAGACACTGAAGAGCAATGTGATCACCGTGAGCCGCCGGTATGACAAAGAACCGATGATCCTTTCTGTCGAAATTGATGAGCTAGCCATGGTGAGACACTTCATCTCTGCAGCGGGCATTGATGAAAAGAAATACGGAACTGGGACATCGGTTGCCACCATATTGGAACGGCTCCAGGAGGACTCTGAGGTCACGCCTGCGGCCGAACTTGGCAACAGACTCGAGTCCATGGACTTCAACGCCGAGGTCCACACCTTCCTCGCGCAGCGGGTCCCAAAATTTGTCTACTTCGACGAATGGGGCACTATCGGTGATGACATCCCCCTCAACCGCCTCCTGGAGGATGAAGAAGAGTTGTCTCCGTCGGAAAGAACGGCCCTCTCCCTCCTGAGAGTCGCCAAAGCCGATGCTGGCCGCTTCACCGAGGAGAACTACACGAGGCGCAAAGCGTCCATGGAGGGCGCTGCGAACAGCCTAACCAGGAAGCTCTTCAAATATTGGAGCCAGAACAAAGATCTTCGCGTTAACCTCGACGTTGACATGCGCCGAGTCGAGGTCGAGTCAATAACAAACAATCAGGGTCGGCAAATCGCTCAGTTCGACTTCGACCCCTACCTGAAGATAGGCGTCTTCAATAACCGGCACCAGGTTACTCTGGACATCGGACAGCGTTCGCGAGGGTTCCTCTGGTTCTTCTCATTCCTGGCCGCCTTCAGCGAGTATGCCCGCGACAAGTCGCCCAAAATCATCCTGCTGGATGAACCGGGGCTGAGTCTCCACGCAACAGCCCAAGCAGATTTGCTCCGCTACATCGAAGAGGAGCTGGCACCCCATCATCAAGTCATCTACGCAACACATTCACCGTTCATGATCGACCCCTCTCACATCGAACGATGCCGCACCGTGGAGGACCAAGAAGAAGAGGGAACTAAGATAACAGCGGACGTTCTGCGGGCCGGGCAGGAAACGATGTTTCCGCTGCTCGCTGCCATCGGCGTCGATCTGGCACAGACCCTTCTTATCGGTCCGCATCAGCTCTTGGTCGAAGGCCCGAGCGACCTCCTGTACCTGACCATCATGTCTGAGGCAGTCAAGACCAGGACCGAAAACACTGAAGCCGGCCTGGACCCAAGATGGAGCGTCGTCCCGGCCGGAGGCATAGAGAAGATGCCAGCCTTCATCAGCCTCTTCACAGGCAGCAACCTCAATATCGCCGCCATGATCGATGTTGCTGCAAAGGGCAACCAGCGCCTTGACGAAATCATTGCCAAGGGACTCATAGACCATGCTTCCATCGTTCGGCTGACTGAATTCACAGGCACCAGAGAGGCGGACATCGAAGACCTCTTCGATCGCAGTTGGTACTTGCGGCTCCTCGAAGAATCCGGCATCGGCACATTCACTCCAGACAAGCTCAACTCTGGACGGATCATGGTCCAAGTTGAACGCATTCTTGGTAAGAAGTTCGATCATTACCACCCGGCCAGCCTCCTGAGCCGCAATCCCGCCTTGGTGGACAAGCTACCGGACGAGGACATCGCGCGTTTCGCAGATCTATTCGCCCGGATCAACAGATTGCTCCCTGCGGAATAAGGACTGGGATCTTCGCCCAACTGGCTCAGGGGCAAAGGCGCCGAGAACAGCAAATACTCCAGCTGGCTAGCGGCAAAAATGAAGAGATCCCACCAATTCGACGAATTGGTGGGATCTCTTGATGGGTTATTTACCCAAAGCTTCGGCCGCCTGCGCCGAAACTAGTCCCGAGAGAATACCTGAAAGTATAGTGGCCCAAACCGATACAAACATTTCAGTAGTTGGCATCATAATGATCCCCCCTTCTATACACCCGAAGGCGCCTGCAATTGTCATTGCTGTGCAGAAAAGGACTAGCCATACCACTGTTGCCAGCAGTGGTCGGAGGATTCGAACCCCCGGACGACCGAGCACATCTATTTAGTTTTGAAATCCATAATAGAGGATATCAGAGGCTTTTAGACCTACCCACTTCCGACTTCCGCTTTCGAGTGCGGACGTGGCCCCCGCTAAGACTGATACCGCCGAGACGGGAGTACTGGACACAGGCCAACAGGTGAATTTGGCGACCATCGAACCATTCATACCGTGTTGCTTCCGAAGCGGGCGACAACGTGAGCAGGAGCGCACTCGGATCGGATACTTGGCGAAGCCTGTTATTCGACCTCGGTGTTCCCTCGCGGCAGTGATAGGACGGAAACGCCGATAACGGCGCATACGTCTGGTTGGAGCCAAAGCGCACTCGGGCCACAGATGGCAAAGCTCTAGATGACCAGTACTAGGAACGCCAGAATTCCATCGTTGACCAGTGTTCGGGCACGCCGATAGATTGCCTAGTCACGCGTTCGGTTTGGGGGAACGAATCGATGAGCTCGACCGCGCGCGGCCCAACCGCTGTTCGGTTCGATCACCCTGAGCAGGTAGGCCATCACAGCAAGGGCGTTGTACAGACCAAACAGCTGCTTTGAGGATTCCTCCTCCTGGGCTGCTTAGGAGTTGCGGACAGCGGATTAGTGGTTTCTCTACGCTGCCGTGGCCGGCTGCTGGTAACTGTGGTGGACTTCGTTCGGTCGCCGGTAATCGAGCGCCGAGTGGCGCCTGCGGCTGTTGTAGAAGCCCTCGATGTAGCGGATGACGTCCCTGCGGCACGTTCCTTCGGGGCGTACTTCGTGCGGTAGACGCCCCGCCCTCTGAGCCTGGCATCCTCTCCCGTCATCTTGGGCAAAGGTATGGCAAGGCACCGCTCACCCGACTTACCGGCCTGAAGGGTCCTGGCACCCGGGGTGGTGTTACGTCCTCTCCGCACCCCATGGTCAACGTGGGATCGCCGCCTCTGAACGGGAGCGGCGGCAGGAAGTGGGGACCTGGGCCTATGGCCCTCATCTGGGGCCCGCCGTAGACTGGGCCGAAGGGTTGACTCCGGCGGAAATTGGACGGATGGCAGCGCTGTGGATCAGTTCAGGCGCGTGCGGATAATCCGCAGGCATCCAGTTCGCCAGGAGCAACGGACCATGCAAATCACACACCGGATGATTGCATTTATCGCCGTTGCACTTCTCCTGGCGGGCTGCACCTCCGGACCTAACACTGCTGACCAGACCACAACAGCCGAAAAGACCGGGACCGCTGTCGCCACTACGGACGTCAGCGGTGGGCCCGGGACAGGAACTGCCGTGGCGCTGCCGCCGGCCTACACCGCTGTGGCCATTGTGCAGCTCGGGGAAGCCACCATGCCCTTCAAGGGAACAGACGGCAAGTTTCACGTCGTATACGACCTTCTGCTGACGAACGCCAGCGTGGCCCCGGCAACTTTGGAGCGGATCGACGTCGTCGATGAGGCCAGCCGGGCCACCGTTATTCAGTCGTTCTCGGGAAAGCAATTGGTTGATCCGGACTGTGACTACGGGGACTGCAACAGACTGCGGACCCTGCCCTCCAGCCCAGCCCCAGATACTAAGATCGCCGCGCAGGAATCCCGGGCATTGTTGGTCCACCTGTCCTTCGACAGCCTGGCCGACGCCCCGAAAATGGTCCTGCACCACGCCTACCTGCAGGCCGCCGCCAATCCAGGCACCACGGAGCCCTCGGACGTCGATTACCTGGTGACACCCGTGAACATCTCGGCCGGAACCGCCCGGGTGATTTCCCCGCCAGTCAGGGGCACCAACTGGGTGGCTCAAAACGGTTGCTGCGACGTCGGATTCCCACATATCCCGTCCCTCTCGCCCCTGAGCGGCAAGCTTTCCAACAGCCAACGCCTGGCCATCGACTGGATGCGCACCAACGACGACGGCGAGTTCGTCTCCGGAGACAAAACAAAGAACGAAAGCTACCTTGGCTACGGCCAGGAAATCCATGCCGTGGCAGATGGCACCATCTCATCAACGCTTGACACGCTTGAAGCTAACACACCCGGTGTCCTGCCAGCCAGTGACCCCGAATTGCGCAAACAAATCACCGTGGAAACCGTTGACGGAAACCACATTGTGCAGGACCTTGGCGGCGGTGTCTGGGCCATGTATGCCCACCTGCAGAAAGGGTCGCTGCTGGTCAAACCCGGTGACCAGGTCAAGGCAGGCCAGGTCATCGCCAAGCTGGGCAACACAGGAAACTCCAACGCAGCCCATCTGCATTTTCAGCTCATGAACGACCCTAGCCTGATTGGGGCCGACGCAGTTCCCTACGTCCTTGACAACTTCTCCTACGCGGGTTTTCTCAATCCGGAGTTGATGCTGGCCGCTGATGACTACATCACTGGAAAGTTCTTCGCCGACCATCTGGCAACCGTGCAACCACGCACCGACGAACTGCCCATGAGCGGAAACATCATCAACTTCCCTGGATGAGTAATTTCAAGGTGCGCGGCGTGTCGTAGGGACCAGTCACCACGGCAACGAGGCGGCATCCAGCTGAATTCATCTCGGACCTACTCTGGAACCAATGCGATACGGCCAAATCGTCGAAGGCCGATAACAACGCATATGTCGTCTCTGGGCTGCTTCCTGGCAACCTCATTAACGACCACTAACGGCGGCTATGTAGATGGCTCCCGTAGGTTCCTGTGCGAGAAGCCCCTGTGTCCGGAACTCTAGCCCGAGGTCTTCAGCAAGCCGGGCCCCCGATGCTTCACGCAATGGTTGAAGCGGCCGTGCCCTCCGGCGCCAGCCGCGCCACTAGACTCGGTGAGGAAAATACAGTTCACACTGGTTCTTCCGACGAAAGAGGATGTTCGTGTCCCAGCTTCAGCCCGGCATGTCCGCCCCCGAGTTCACTCTCTCCGACGCTGACGACAAGAAGGTCTCGCTGTCCGACTATGCCGGCTGGAATGTTGTGCTCTACTTCTATCCCAAGGCTGCCACCCCCGGTTGCACCACAGAGGCCTGCGATTTCCGCGACAGCCTCAACTCCCTGCAGGCCGCCAACTACGACGTCATCGGCATCTCGCCGGACGGACCGGAGGCTATCCAGGCATTCAGCGACGCCGAGGGCCTGACCTTCCCGTTGCTGTCCGACCCCGATTTTGCAGTGGCGAAGGCATACGGCTCATACGGCGACAGGAAGTTCGGCGACAAGGTCTTCACCGGCACACTCCGCAGCACCTTTGTGATCGGCCCGGACGGAACCATCAAGCACGCTGAGTACGACGTGGACGCCAAGGGCCACGTAGCGCGCCTGCGCGAAACCCTCGGGGTCTGATCCCAAGGCGGTGCCGGCCGCCATAGCCATTGCCCGCAGTGGAATATCAGTGACCATGGCCTCGGCGATCCGTTCCTTCGGTCCCAGTATGGCGCAGCACATGCAGCGACAACTCGTTACCAGTGCGGTAAAGCGGGTCATGCCGCGGACATCGTTAATCTCAGCGCGCGTCTCTAGTTTCAACGAGGAGCTGGATGCGCGTCTTGAGGCGTCTTACGGCGCTTCCAATTGGGATGGTTGTTAGAGAAATGATGGGTCACGACAAATTGGTGTACACCCCATCACGTTGACCTAAGGGCTTCAAAGGGTTGATCTTCCGTGCAATCGAGTTGACCTAGAAGGAAACGCTCGAGTCTTTCGTGTTCAGTTTCGCCCAGCCATGAGGTGGCATGTAAGGAGCATCACATCTAGGTGGTGAACTTTACATCAAGGACAGTAATTCATGACAACTTCGAAATCTGCCGAGCGGATGACGGACTACGCTGCAAGAAAAGAGCGTCGCCGCGCCCAGGGGTCCAGTTTCTTAGGCTCCGTCGTCGAAGCCTACGACTTCCTGCTTTATGCCTCTGCAGCCGCATTGGTTTTTCCACGGGTTATGTTCACCGGGATGGATCCAGCCCTCGGGACGACGTTGGCCTTCGTCACACTGCTGGCGGGCTACTTAGCGCGGCCGCTTGGTGGCTTGCTCTTCGGCCACTTTGGGGACCGCATAGGGCGAAAGCCCATGCTGTTTATCTCCGTCCTAGTGATGGGTGTGGTCTCGCTGGCCATCGGCCTAATGCCAACGAATCTGGGGCCGGTCATTTCCGGCGTCATCCTCACCGGTATCCGCGTCATCCAGGGAATCGTCGTGGGCGGCGAATGGAGCGGTGCCACTCTGATGTCCATGGAACACTCGAGTAAGCGGAACAAGGGTTTCGGGGCATCCATTGCCGTATCAGGTGGACCGGCGGGGTCCGTGCTCGCCACCCTCGTGCTGGGAATTTTCGTGGCGCTTCCGGAGGAGCAATTTCTGACGTGGGGGTGGAGGGTTCCCTTCCTGTTGTCAATCGTCGTAGTCGCCGTCGCCGTGTACCTGCGTTACCGGGTCTCGGAGTCGCCGGAGTTCAAAGCGGCAGCGCCGAGCGCAGTCAAGCAGAAAGCGCCCCTTCTGAGGGTGCTGCGTGACTCTCGCGGAAAAATCCTCCTGGGAATTCTCGTAGCCTTGGCACCGCTCTTCCTTCAGGTCATGCTGACGTCCTTCATGATTTCCCACCTCGCCGGCCGATCAGCTGGCTTGGCCGGCGAAGGAGTTGCGCCCGCAATCACCGTGGACGCTCTGCTGTTCATGATCACGGCGGCAAGTGCAGTTGGCGTTCTCACCATCCCGCTGGTCGGCTGGCTTTCCGATCGCATCGGCCGGAACCGCATGCTCGTGGCAGGGGCGGTTCTGGGCATGATCGGCGTGTGGCCGATGATGGCATTGTTCAGCACCAATGACCCATTCCTCATCGGCCTAGGCTTCATGCTCGGTTTGCCGGTGATGCAGGTATCGATGCTCGGTGTGCTGGGTGCTTTCCTGGCGGAACTGTTTGAGACGACAACGCGCTACACCGGATTGTCTCTGACGTTTCAGGTGGGAGCTGCGATCGGTGGCGGTACGGCACCGCTGGTTGCGCAATACCTGGGACAGGCCGGTGGCGGCGGACTGACATTGATCGCGGTCTATTACTGCCTGCTTGCGTGCGTCGCGGCGGCAGCTGTCCTGATCGCAGGGCGGCATCAACCGATCAGGTCGCGGGAAACCGCGAGCATGGGCACCTTGGCGTAGCAGGGGCTGGTAGCGCCCCCCAAAAAATCGGTAGTCCGGCCTCTGGCGTCGTTTGGATGCTAGAGGCCGGACTGCCGCGTCGCTGCTCTAAGTTCAATGATTCTCATCATCTACCGGGCGACGGACTACTGGAAAACGCGTAAGCCCGATTCAGACATGCCCATTAGCTTCGGCGTTGATCCATTGCTGAAATTTGTCAGGGGCGTCCAAAATGTGGATCAATCGACTGGGCTTTGAAACAGCGCGACTTGGGCAAAGGCTGCAGGATTCGCATGCCGCTCTAGTCCGCGCTCTGTGATCCGGCACTGGTGAACCAAGATGCAACCGGCAGCGTGATTTAAGAACGAGCACTACAGTTGCCCAGATCCGGCCCAGCTCAAAGGTATCCCCGGTCCCGGCAATCCGTCCCCCAGTTTCTGGTTGGGCCCCAGCACCTGCCTTGCTTGTGGTGCTGGGGCTGAAGGTGCCGGCGCTACTCGCTCCGCCCGGCCGGCTGGGGGCGTTTGAGCGTCAGTTCGATGATTTCAAGGATGTAGGGGGCGATGATGCCCTGCGAGACCCGCAGGTCGGCCACGAAGGTTCCCTCCGCGCCGGCATCGACCCAGTCCTGGATCTGGTCCAGGTCGTCCAGGGTGCGGATAACCGCTGACTTAGCGCCGAAGCCGAGGGCAACCTGTGCGAAATCCACCTGCGGAATTTGCATGATCTCTTGGTCCAGCCCCTGCGAACCGTATTGATGGACCTCGGCGCCGTAGGCCGCGTCGTTGAACACCAGCACAATTGCGCTGCGCGCCACCCGAACCAGCGTGTCCAAGTCCGGTAGGCCCATGAGCCCTCCGCCGTCGCCGGTGACCACCACGGTGGTGCGTTCCGGGCGGGCGACTGCGGCGCCGGCGGCCGACGGCAGCCCCAATCCGATCGACTGGTAGGTGGTCCCGACCAGGGTGATGCTGTCCGGCGAGGGTAGTTCGAAGTAGGTGTTCGCCCAGCCGATGAAGTGACCGCCATCGGAAACTACCTGGCGTTGGGCAGGAAGGATGGTGTTCAGCCGGCGCATCAGGCTGCGCGGGTCCAACCGACCGTCGGGGGCCAGCTCATCGCCGGGCTCGCGGTCGAACTGCAGGGTAGAATCTTTCGCCTGCTCGGCAGACCCGCCCCAGGGCATTTGCCGCGCCTTTCCCTCGCCGGCCACGGACCGGAACCGCTCCACCAAGGCCGGGATGGCATCGGCCGCATCGGCCTGGATGAAGTGGTCAACTAACGGCGAGGTGGCAGCTTCGGCGACGTCGATTTGCACAACCGTGGCGGCTCCGCCGAAGGCATGCCCGAAGGAAGTGGTGAACTGATTCAGCCGGGCGCCGACGACCAGGACGACGTCGGCCGCCTTGATCAGCGCGGCGGAAGGCTCGGAGGCGAAGCCGCCGGCCACGCCGAGGTCGTAGGCTCGGCCGGCGAAAGTGCCACGTGCCGGCGCGCTGGAAGCGGTAAGCGCACCAACCAAATCCGCCAACTGACTCAGTTCACCCGCAGCGCAGCGGGCCCCCCGTCCGGCGAGTACTAGTGGGCGTTCGGACTGCGCGAGCAGTTTGGCCACGCCATCAAGTGAGGCTTGGGCCGCCGTCGTTGTTGCAAGCGGCAGGGGTCCCGGCACCAAGGTGCCCTCATCGGCGGCGGGTGAGGCCGCGACGTCGTACGGGATGGCCAGCACCACGGCGGTGCGGCGCGTGACGGCGTAGTGGAAGGCGTCGAGCGCAGTCTGGCCAGCGTTCGCTCCGGTCACCGTGAACGTGTTGACTCCCATCGCGGCTGCCATCGCCGTTTGATCCACGTCCCAAGGACGCGGGCCAGTGCTCGGGGCGTCCCCGACCACAAGCAGCACAGGTGTATTGGCCTGCGCGGCTTCGGCCAGCGAGGTCAAGGTGTTTGTGAAGCCGGGGCCGAAGGTCGTCGTCGCCACCGCTGGCCGACGCGACACGCGGTAGTAAGCATCGGCGGCTGCAACCGTGGCGGTTTCGTGCCGCATCGCATGCATCCGCACCGACTGCCGTGCCAGCGCATCGACGAAGTAGGCGTTGCCGTTGCCCATCAGGGCAAAGACCTCGTCGACCTGTCCGGCGAGGACCTCTGCGACGCGCTCGGAGACTGTTGTCATGGTGTTCCTTCGTGGTGAGTTCTCTGTCAGCGGGCGGTCAGGAAAGACCCGAAGCCCCCGCGGAAATAAGCCAGCGGTTCGCCCGGTGCGGTCACGACCGTCTCCACGCGGGCCAGAAAAACTGTGTGGGTGCCGCCGGTAGTGGTCGACTCGGTGCGGCAGACCATTCCGGCGATTGCCCCGGGGAGCAGCGGTATGCCGTCCACCTGATCTGGGGCGACTCCGTCAAACTTATCAGGACCCTTGCCCGCGAAGCGGCGCGCCAACTTCTGCTGGTCAACAGAGAGGATGCTGATGCCGAATCGGCCGGCGTCTAGGAGCGCATCGCGGGTGCTGCTGGACCGATTCAGGCAAATCAGCATCATCGGCGGTTCCATTGACAGGCTGGTCACGGCAGACGCCGTCGTGCCGTAGAGCCGTCCGCCGGATGCGGTGGTGATGACTGCGACGCCGCTGGCAAAATGGCCTGCGGCCTCACGGAACCGGTCCTGGCTGAGCGCCGCTGCCGGAGCTGGAGTACTGGGTGCGATCGTCACGGTAATAGTCACTTCCTGCCGATGAAGGCACAGTGTGCCGCTGTTAGTGGCCCGAGCCTACGTCTGGCGTCCGCGATCGGGACAGTGCTGCGGGGCGGACTATTCGCCGTGCGTCAAGTCGATTTCCCGCGTTGCCAAACCGCGTCGGCTGCTCAATTACGGGGCTGTTTTTCCAGTCTTCCCGCAATGCCAAGTGGGGTTCCCGGATCGTCAAGATCGGCGTGGGGACCTGTGGCTACGATCACTTTCAAGCAGATGTGGAGGCTCGCATCTCCGCACCCGCACCACCGTCCCGCCGCTTCGGCCCCATCGCTGACTCGGCAGCTGAAAGGAAGACATGTACCGGATCACCGTCACCTATGGACAGCCCGCTGACTCTGAGGCGTTCGACCGCCACTACGAGCAGGTGCACGCGCCACTGGCCGCGCAACTGCCCGGCCTCCGGTCCTTCACCACGCTCAAGGGGGAGGCGCTCGACGACGCCGCCTCGCCTTGGTATTTCCAGGCGAACCTGTACTTCGCGGACAAGGACGCCGCCCTGGCTGCGCTCGGCTCGGAGACCGGGCAGGCAGCCGGGGCGGACATCGCGAATTTCGCCACCGGCGGCGCCACCTTAGCCGGGGGCCACGAGACTGAGGTGGCCGTGGCCCACGCAGCGGAGCAGGTTGCGCCGTGACCGGTGGTTACGACTTCATCATCGTCGGCGCTGGGCCGGCCGGCTGTGTGCTCGCCAACAGGCTCAGCGCGGACCCGCAGAACCGGGTGCTGTTGCTGGAAGCCGGCGGCGCTCCGACCGGGCTGCCGTTCCGGGTCCCGGTGTTGTCCACCAAGCTGTGGTTCAGTCCAGAGCACACCTGGATGCTCCGCTCCGAAGAAGAGCCGGGGCTGAATAACCGCCGGCTGCCCATCCCCGCCGGGAAAGTTCTCGGCGGCGGAACTTCCATCAACGGCATGGTGTTCAACCGCGGCCTGCCCACCGATTACGAGGCCTTCAAGGAGATGGGCCTCGAGCAGTGGGGCTACCGCGAACTGCTGCCCTACTTCAAGCGCACAGAGACGAACTGGCGCGGCAGTTCGCGCTATCACGGGGACAAGGGCCCCATCCGGGTAAACCGGTTCAACAGCACCCACCCGATGGCGGCCGACGCCTTGCTCGCGGCCCAAGCGATGGGCTTCCCGCTCTCCGACGACTTCATGGGCGCCCAGCCGGCCGGCTTCGGCATTCCCGACACCAACATTCACCGCGGTCGCCGGGTCAGCGCCTACGACGCTTACCTGAAGCCCGTGCTGGACCGCGAAAACCTCACCGTCCTGACCGGCGCGCAGGCCACGCGCATCGTGATCGAAGCCGGCCGCGCCGTCGCCGTCGACTACCTGGTCTCCGGGCAGTCGCAATCTTCCCGGGCGGACCGGGAGATCATCATCGCCGGTGGCGCCTACCGGACCCCGCACCTGCTGATGCACTCGGGGGTCGGGAACCCGGACGAATTGCGCCGCCACGGCCTGGCCGTCGCCCACGAGTCGAGCGAAGTGGGCCAGAACCTAGTCGAACAGCCGGCTATCGGCGTCGAAGTGGCTTGCCGGCCCGACCACGCCTTCGATCACGAGATGCGGTGGGACCGAGCCGCGGCGAATGCGCTGAAGTGGGCCGTCACCGGGAAGGGTGCCTTCTCCGGCATGCCCGTGGTGGTTACCGGCGTCGCCTCCACGACCAGTGAAACCGAAGGGCCGGACATCCGCTTCATGCTCGGCGGGACCGCTGACTCGCGCCCGTGGCGGCCCTTCTCGGACCGCCGACGGGGTGACTTCCTGGTGGCCAACGCCGGCGTCTCCTACCCGCACAGCCGTGGCCAGGTCCGTCTTGCCTCGGGGTCTCCGCTGGACGCACCGCGGGTGAACTACAACCTGCTGCAGGACCCCCGCGATGTGGAGGACCTCAAACGCGGCTACCGCGTCCTACTCAGTTGGCTCGACCAGCCGAGCCTGCGCCGGCATATCGGCGCGATCGCCCGGCCGGCCTCGCTGCCCAAGACCGAGGCGGAGCTGGAGGATTTCCTCCGCTCGGCCGCTTCGACCACCCAGCATCCGCTCGCCACCTGCCGGATGGGCGTCGACGACGGCGCCGTGGTCGACCCGGAGTTGAGGGTCAACGGCGTCTTGGGCCTGCGCATCGCGGACGCGTCCGTGCTGCCGCGGCAGATCGGCGGGAACCCGACCGGTGTCATCGCCATGCTCGGCGAGAAGGCAGCGGACCTGGTCCTGGGCGCCGTTGCACCCGCCCCGGTGCTCGAAGCCCAGGAAGCAATCGACGCCGCCCGCGCGGCGCACCCGATCATCGACCTGCCGGATTTCCCCGGTTCGGTCTCTCATCAGTCCGATGTCGGTTCGCCGACGGTGGTTGCCGCCGAGCCGTGGGAGACCAAGACCGGCTGGTAATCCGCATAGACAACACGCCGACCCGATCCCATCGGCCCGGCCCGATTCACCCCCCGTCAAACAGTCCAGAAAGGCAATATCGATGACTTCCCATGATCCCGCCGCCCCCCGCGTCCACCCGCTGTTCGGGCCCAACAAGCTCAAGCTGGGCGTATTCGGCATGAACGGCTCCGGCACGGTGATGACGAAGCACCCGGACCGGCACACCCCGTCGTGGGCTTACACCTCGCAGCTGGGCCAGATGATCGACCAGGCCGGGTTCGAAGCGATCGTCCCGTACTCCCGCTGGCACGCGTTCGGCGACGCCCACCACTTCAGCGGCCAGGTCCTGGACCCGTTCGTCTGGGCCGGTGCGCTGGGAGCCACCACCAGCAACCCGTCGGTTTTCAGCACCGTGCACACCACCACCACCCATCCGATCGTCGCCGCTAAGCAAGGCGCCACGATCGACGACATCTCCAACGGCCGCTTCACCCTGAACGTGGTGTGTGGCTGGTTCATGCCGGAGATGGAGATGTTCGGCGGCGACTTCGACCCGGACCGGCGTTACGATCACGCCGAGGAATGGATCACCATCATCAAGAAGCTGTGGACCGAGCCCGACGGCTTCGATTTCGACGGCGAGTTCTTCCAGCTCAAGGACGCGATGCTGGCGCCGAAGCCAGCGTCCAGCCCGATGCCGCCGATCATGAACGCGGGCAGCTCCGGCCGCGGTCGGGACTTCGCCGCCAAACACGCCGACGTCGCCTTCATCATGATCCCGGACCCGTCTCCGGAGGCGGTCAGCGCGCAGGTGAAGTCCTACAAGGAGTACGCCCGGGAGAAGTACGGCCGGGACATCCAGGTCTGGGCGCATTCCCTGGTGATCCAGCGCGAGGACGCGGCCGCCGGCCGCGCCGCCTTCGACTACTACACCGATACACACGGCGACCACGAAGCGATCGACCTGTTCGCCAGCTTCCAGATCCAAAACCACGCCCAAACCGCCCCGGAAATCCTCCGCGCGGTCCGCGAGGCGGCGGCCGGCGGCGGCGGCGTGCACCTGTTCGGCAACGCTCAGGACATTGCCGACCGCCTGACCATGCTTTCCGACGCGGGGGTCGACGGCGTGCTGACCACCTTCGTGGACTTCGAATCCGGCCTCCGCGAGTTCAACGAGACCGTACTGCCGCTGCTGGAACAGCGCGGACTGCGCGGCCCCGCCCCGGAATTCATCGGAACGGCCGCCGGCCGCGCGACCGAACAGGCTTCGGCATGACCGGCATGCGTTCGCTCATCCGCTCGGACCAGACCATCCTGATCCCCGGGGCCCACGACGCGATCACCGCCCGGATGATCGAAGACGCGGGCTTTGACATCCTGGCCATCGGCGGCGCTTCGCTGGCGGCCACCCAGTTGGCGCTGCCCGACATTGGCCTCCAGAGCTTCGGCGAATACCGGGACGCGGTCGGCAGGATCCTGCAGGGCAGCACCCTGCCAGCCATGGTCGACGGCGAAAATGGTTTCGGCGACGCCAAGGCCATCACCCGCACCGTTCGATCCTTCGAGGCGCTCGGCGTCGCCGGCATGTCGTTCGAGGACTTGAGCTTCCCACCGGTCCTCGGGGTCCCGCCGTCGGTCATCAGCGAAGCCGAGATGACGGTCAAGCTCGAGGCGGCTCTGGCCGCCCGGCAGAACCCGGCGACCTTCATCGTCGGCCGGACCGATGCTGCCGGGATCCTCGGCCTGGACGCCGGACTGGAGCGCGCCCGG
Source organism: Arthrobacter sulfonylureivorans (assembly GCF_022637435.1). Taxonomy (NCBI): domain Bacteria; kingdom Bacillati; phylum Actinomycetota; class Actinomycetes; order Micrococcales; family Micrococcaceae; genus Arthrobacter; species Arthrobacter sulfonylureivorans. Next base: position 307,639 of record NZ_CP093326.1, on the reverse strand, counting down.
CTCTACGAGGACATCGGCGTCGACGCCGTGCTGCTCACCGGGGTTCCCGACGTGGAGTCGCTGAAGCGGGCCCGCGATGCCGTGACCGTCTCGATCATCGCGATCATCGTGGAAAACGGCCCCTGGGCCACGGCCACCCCGGAGGAACTGTCCGCGATGGGCTACGAGTTCGCGCTTTACCCGGCCACCCTGATGCTGGCCGGCCTCACGGGCTACCGGCAGGGCCTCGACGCCATCCGGTCCGGCAGCACCGCGCTGCCCGCCGACAGCATCGGGCACCAAGGGCTGCGTTCGCTGGTCCGCCCCGAGGACTGGGCCGCCGTGGATGCCCGCGCGCTGGACAGCATCCACTAACCCTTTGAAAGGCACAAGCATGCAAACACTCACCGTCACCCGGGTCGACGTGCCGGCCTGCAAGCTCGGCGAAGGCCCTGTCTGGGACGTAGACGAACAGGCCCTCTACTACGTGGACGCGGCCGGTTTCGCCCTGCACCGGTACGACCCGGCAACCGGCGACCTGAAGACCTGGAACTTCGACGGCCGGGTAGCCTGCCTCGGCATCCGGCGCGACGGCGGCGCCATCCTCGCGCTGTGGAACGGGATGCACCTGTTCGACTTCGCCACCGGCGAGCTCACCCTGATCGGCGATCCCGACCCGGACCAGCCCCGGACCTCGCTCAACGACGGCAAGGTGGACCCGCGCGGCCGTTACATCTGCGGCAGCGTCGACCTGCAGGTGAGCGCCCCGCTGGGCAAGCTCTACAGCATCGGCTCCGACGGCGCCATCGTCGTCCTGGACCAGGACATCACGGTCGCCAACGGGCCGTGCTGGTCCCCCGACGGCACCACCTTCTACCACGCCGACAGCGTGCCGAAGACGATTTACGCCTACGACTACGACCTGGACACCGGCGCCGTCGCCAACCGCCGCGTCTTCGCCAAGACCGACTCGCTCGGGGGCATCCCGGACGGCGCCACGGTCGACGCCGAGGGCTACCTCTGGACCGCCGTGTGCGAAGGCGGGGTGGTGGCCCGGTTCGCCCCGGACGGGACACTGGACCGCACCGTCGAACTGCCCACCAGCATGGTCTCCAGCGTCATGTTCGGCGGCCCCGACCTGGACCGCCTCTTCGTCACCTCCATCGACCCGCGCACCTTCGGCAAGGAGGCCGAGGAGGACGGCGGCCGGATGTTCGTCATCGACGGCCTCGGCGTCCGGGGCCTGCCCGAGCACCGGTACGCCGGCTGAACCAGACCAACCACCACCAATCGAGAGGCAGAAGACCATGACCACCGTTGACACCGAAACCCCCACGACCACGACGCCGGATCCGCTCCAGGGACAGCTCTACATCGGCGGCGCCTGGCGCGAAGCCAGCAGCGGCGAACGGACAGACGTGCTGAACCCGGCCACCGGACAGGTCGCCGGCTCCGTAGCCAAGGCCACCGCGCAAGACGTGGACGACGCCGTCCGGGCCGCCCGGCAGGCCTTCGACTCCGGCGTCTGGTCCGGGCTGCCGGCCCGCGACCGGGCCCGCGTGCTGCACCGCGTCGCGGAGCTGATCCGGGAGAACGCCGCAGAGCTGGCCCGGCTCGAAAGCCTGGACGTGGGCAAGCCACTGGGCATCGCGCAGGCGGTGGACGTTGCGACGGCCGCAGAGCAATACGAGTACGTCTCCGCGCTGACCATGCAGCTGGACGGCGCGGTGCGGGAAACACCGTTCCCGGCCCACGCCTTCACCCGGCGCGAGGCGATCGGCGTCGTCGCGGCGATCACCCCGTTCAACTTCCCGCTCATCCTCAGCAGCACAAAGATCGCCGCGGCACTGGCGATGGGCAACACCGTGGTGCACAAGCCGGCCACCGACACCCCGCTCACGGCGCTGGCGATGGCCAGAATCCTGGCAGAAGCAGGGGTCCCCGACGGCGTCGTCAACGTGGTGACCGGATCCGGCGCCGTCATCGGCGACGCTCTCACCTCGCACCCGCTGGTCGGCAAGGTAGCATTCACGGGCTCCACCGAGGTCGGCGCACACATCGCCGAACTGGCCGGCAAGGGCCTGAAGCCGGTCACCGCCGAGCTGGGCGGCAACGGCGCACACCTGGTGTTCGCCGACGCCGACCTGAATGTCGCGATTCCCTCGATCATCGGCGGCGCCTTGTTCAACGCCGGACAGTTCTGCATGGCCGGTACCCGCATCTTGGTCGAGCGCCCGATTTACGACCAGGTAGTGGAGATGCTGGCCCAGGCCGTGCCTGGGATGAACGTGGGCCGCCCCCAGGAAGCGGCCACCGAGATGGGCCCGCTGGTCAGCCAGAAGCAGCTGGACAAGGTCAGTGGCTACCTGCGCGACGCCCGGGAAGCCGGGGCGCGGATCGTCGCCGGCGGCGAGCCGATCGAGCTCGACGGCGGTTTCTACCACCAGCCCACCGTCGTGGCCGATGTCGCCGATGAGGACCCGATCGTCGCCGAGGAGATCTTCGGCCCGGTGCTCACGGTCCAGCCGTTCGACGACGAAGCCGAAGCGGTTCGCCGCGCCAACGCCACCCCGTATGGTCTGGCCGCCGGGGTGCAGACCACGGATATCGGCCGCGCCCACCGCGTGACCAAGCAACTGCAGGCCGGCATGGTCTGGGTCAACACCTGGGGCCTTCTTGACCCGGCGATGCCGTTCGGCGGGATGAAGCAGTCCGGCTTCGGTCGCGAATTCGGGCCCGAGGCGCTGGCGGCTTACACGCAGCCCAAGTCGGTGGTCTTCGGGCTCTGAGCCCGAAGATGGCTTGAACCGGTCGACGGCCGGAGCCTGCAGATGGACGGGGTCCCTCGAGAGGGGCACCGTCCATCTGTCTTCTCACTCCACGTCGCAGCACAGTTCTCTGTAGGCAGCCCGTCGCCTCGCCGGCGGCTTACAGGGCTTCGACGGAATCCCTAGGCTGTGGCCTGTTCGCGGTAGCGGCGCGGCGACACCCCGTAGGCGCTGCGGAAGACCCGGGAGAAGTGCGACGCTTCGTCGAAGCCCCAGCGCTCCCCGATCGCCGAAACCGGCTTGTGCATCTGGTGCGGATCCGACAGGTCCCGGCGGCACATCTCCAGCCGCCGCTCCCGGATCCACGCGGCGACAGTGGTGCCCTCCGGCTGGAAGATGCCGTGCAGGTGCCGCGGCGTGATGAACAGGGACTCGGCCACACGCGTCGGGGTCAGCTCCGGATCGGAAATGTTCGATTCGATGAAATCCTTCGCCTGCTGCAGCAGCGGCTGCCGCTGCACGCTGATTGGCTGACCATCGGCGTCACTCTCCAGCACCTGGTGCGCCACGGTCCCGATCAAATCCAGGGCACTATGCAGCAGTCTGGTCCCCGCGCGCTCCTCCACCGCACCGAAGCTGCGGTCGAACTGGGTCAGGAACGGGCGCACGAACCGCGACAGCACGTCGTCCGGCTGCACCGCACGGGCAACGATGCCGCCCAGACTCCACGCGGACAGGCCTACCATCTTGCGCGGGAAGAGAAAATACAGCAGGTGGAACGACTCTTTGAACGCCAGGCTGTAGGGCACGTCCGGGTCGTTCATGAACATGGCGCCCGGACCCAGCGTCGCGGTTCGGCCCTGCTGGTGCACGTAGCCGCGCCCGGCGAGCAGGAGGCCGAAATTCATATACGTCGGGTCGACGTCGCCAATCAGTGCCTCGGTCCGCTCCAGCCGATGGCCGCGCGCCCGCACGGCGCCCACGACGACGTCGTTGTTGCGGCTGGTGTTCATCTGGACGCCGAACTTCTCTTCACCCAGAGGAAACGCCCGCACCGGGCCGTAATAACTGGACATGACACGGCTCAGCTCGGCGACGTTCGTTGTCGACATCCTGCTCACCGCGCCGTTGTGCAGCGGCTCGAGCTCGGTTGCGGCCGCAACGTTAATCGTCACTCAGACACTCCTTTGTCCCTGTGAATCCAATCCCCATAGACCGCGGACCGCGGAACGGATCGGTAGCCCTCCCAGTATGAACGAATGTGGCCTGGATCTCACTCGGAATGTGCACAGAGGGAAATTCAGTTGACAGCGAGCGAAGTGCGCGCGGGTTCGCAGGCCCGCAGAGCAGCCAATTCACCTGGACCATGCGCCGCCAACGCCCGGGCCATGCGACGGGTCATCTGGCTGATCCCGGCCTTGGCGAACCCGTGCTCTCAGCGCACCGGCAACAGGCTGGTCACCGCCAGGGAGGTCACGTCCTGCTGCCGCTGAGGTACAGATCGCTGACCCGCTCCGGGTGCTCGCGCAGTTCTGCGGCGGGCGCCTCCAGCGCGATGCGGCCGCGGGCCAGCACGCACGCCCGGTCCGCGTGGGCGAGGGCCAGCGGGACGTGCTGCTCCACCAACAGCACCGCGGCGCCGTCGTCGGCCGCCGCCCGCAGCGCCAGCAGCAGGCGTTTGACCACCAGCGGTGCCAGGCCCAAGGACAACTCGTCGGCCAGGATGACCTTAGGCTTCGCGGCCAGGATGCGTCCCAGCGAGAGCATCTGCTGCTGGCCGCCGGAGAGCAGGCCGGTGACCCGGTCGAGGTGTTCCTCCAGTTCGGGGAAAATCTCGATGGCTCTCCCGACGGTGCCCTGCCCCAGGCGGAGGTTGTCGCGGGCTGTCAGCGCGGGGAACACTGCCCGGTCGTCGGTCAACAGGGCCAGCCCCTGTCGGGCCGCCTTGAACAACGACTTCGGATGCGGGGCGCCCAGCAGCGACACCGACCCGCCCAGCGGGGAAATCTCGCCGGCCAAGGTGAGCAGCGTCGTCGTCTTCCCTGCCCCATTGGCGCCGAAGAGCCCGACCATCTCGCCGGCATGCACGGCCAGGTCGATGTCGTTGATGATGGGGTTGCCGTGGTAGCCGGCGGACAGCCCGACAGCCTCGATCAGTGGTTCTGCGCGGATCATGCCCGCACCTCTTCCTTGTTATCCCGGACGTCGCCGCTCTGCGAATCGTCGGTGTCGCCGGTGCCCAAATAGGCGGCCACGACGTGGTCGTTATGCCGGATCTCCTCCGGGCTGCCGTGGGCGATGGTGCGGCCGAAGTCCAGCGCCAGCACACTATCCGAGACGCCCAGCACCAGCTCGACGTCGTGCTCGATGATCAGCACGCCGATGTTCCATTCCTCCGCGATGACGCGGATCAGTCGGGCCAGCTCGTGGCGCTCCGCGGCGCCCAGGCCGGCTGCAGGCTCGTCCAGCAGCAGGATCTTGGGTCGGCTGGCCAACGAGCGGGCGATCGCCAGCAGGCGCCGCTCGCCGTAGGAGAGGTCGGCAGGCATCGCGTTGATCCGGTCGTGCAGGCCGAGTGTTCGGGCAGCGGCGCGGGCAGCGTCGGTCAGCTCCGCGCGGCCGGGCTTCACCCCGGCGAACAGCGCGGTGTGCCAGGGAGCGTCGGCGTCGGCTGCCACCACCAGGTTGTCAAACACGCTGAGGTCCTCGAACAGCTCCAGCGACTGGAACGAACGGCCCAGCCCGGCCAGGGACCGCACCCCCGAGCCCAACCGGGTTAGGTCCCGGCCGTCCAGGGCGATGGAGCCAGTGGGCCGGTTGAACCCCGTAATCGCGTCCACCAGTGTGCTCTTCCCCGCGCCGTTGGGACCGATCACGCCGAGCACGGTGCCGCCGACCACGTCCAGGTTCACGCGGTCGAGCACCTTGTTTCCGCTGAAGGAGATGCTCAGGTCGCGCACCTCGAGCCGCCCCGTCTGCACCGGCTGCACTGCCTGCTCTTCGGCGGCGAACAGGTAGGGCTTCGGGTCCTTGACCAGCTTCAGCACCCGCACCAGTCTGGCCAGCGGCACGCGAATCTGCGCCGCGACGCCGGACGGAGCCGCAATCACAGTGATCAGCAGCAGCAGCCCGCCGATCAGGTTGAACCAGGCTCCGCTGGTGATGAATCTCAGTAGGGTGTCGACGACGGCGCCGGGCACCGTGACGGTGCCGATGATGGTGCCGGAGACGAACCCCAGGCCGCCGACAGCGCTCTGTGCGATGGCGTTGAGCGAGTAGGTGGCGTCGAACTGTCCACCCGGGTTGGCCAGCGTCACCACGCTGTTGGTGAAGGCCAGCAGCACGCCGCCGACGCCGGCGATCAGTGCCGAAACGATGAACGCGTAAAGCTTGGTCCGCGGCACACTGATGCCCAGCGACGCCGCAGCGCGTTCGTTGCCGCGCACCGCGATCATCTGTCGCCCGGCGCCCGAGCGGCGCAGGTTCAGCACGATGATCGCCAGTGCGACGAACACGATTAGCACCATGATGGCGTATCGGCGCGGTTCGAACGCGTTGCTGATGTTCAGCCCGAACAGCTCCGGCTGGCCGACTTTGAGCCCGTCGATGCCGTTGCTGATGGACGGGTTGTTCAAGATCAGCGCCTGGAAGGACACCGCCAGGCCCAGTGTCACGATGGCCAGGTTGGTGCCTCTGGTACGCACCGCCGGGAGCCCGAAGAGGAAGCCGACGGGCACGGTCGCAACCACACCGGCCAGCCCGGCGGCCAGGAACGGCCAGCCCGCGTTGGCCACCAGGTGGGCCGCGACCAGTGCCGCGACTCCGGCCAGCGCGTAGGACGCCAGCGAGAGCTGTCCGGCGTACCCCGTGACCACCACCACGGAGAGCAGGATGACCGCCGCGATGAGTCCGACGGCGACCGCCTGCACCCATCGCACGGGCAGCCCCCACTGAAGCAGGAACAGCAGTACCACGCCCAGGATCACCACCGGCAGGACCGGGATCCGGCCGGTGCCGATTACCGGCAGCCGCTCGGCGTCTTCGCCGCGCTGCGGCAGCCCGCGGCCGCGGGCCGCCAGCAGCACCACGATGATCAGGAACGGCACCGTTTCCTGCAGCCCGGGCAGGCTGGTAAACACGCTCAGCTCAGCCTGGAGAATCCCGATCGCGGTACCGCCCAGGAAGGTCAGCCAGAAGGAGGAGAAGTTGCCCAGCAGCGCGGCTGACAGGATCGGCACGATCAAGCTCAACGCGAGCACAGGGGTCAATGACGTCATCGGTGCGAGCATCACGCCGGCGAAGGCCGCGATCCCGCCGGCGATCAGCCAGTTCACCAGGCTGACGGTGCGCGGCGAGATGGTCCCCAACGCGGCGAGCGAGCGCTCACTGCCGGAGGCCGCCGTCGTCGCAATTCCGAACCGGGTCTTGCTGTAGAACCAGTACAGGGCCGCGGCCAACACCAGCGCGATCCCGAAGGCCAGCACCCGGTCCAGCCCCACCGGAATCGGCCCCAGGTTGAGCAAGGTGGTGGGCAGCCAGGAGGGCACGACGACGGCGTTGTATCCGTAGCGGATCATCAGCACCGCTTGCAACACCAGCAGCACGCCGATGGTGGATATCGTCTTGGTCAGGAAGCTGGCGTGCCGCAGCGGGCGGACCACGCACACCTCCATCAGCAAGCCGATGCCCATGCCGACCGCGATCGCCAGGATCAACGCGACCGGCCACGGCACGGACCCGATGAACTCCTTGTACTGGTAGGCCGCGGTGATGGCGATGGCTGCGTGGGAGAAGTTGACGACCCTCGTGGTCCGGTAGACCACGTTCACACCGAGTCCCAGTAGGGCTATCACCGCCCCCGACGCAGCCCCGATGAGCGCGAACCGAATGACGTCAATCATGCTTAGCCAAGATTCCCGGCGAGATCGAATTCCTTACCGGTGGGCTGCCAGTCGCCGCCCTTGACCTCGTATTCGATGAACTTGGTGCCGACCACGCGCGGGTTGTTCGGGATCTGCTCGGTGTCGGTGCCGAAGTTGAACGGTGCAGTGAAGCCGTTATCGATAGTCAGGTCCGAGTTCAACGCGTCGGTAACGGCCTGCCCGGTGATGTCGCCGTCGATGGTCTTGGCGGCCTCGGCGAAAGTGATCACCGAGGAGTACGCGTTCATCGTCATTTCGTCGATCACGGTGTCCGCCTTGATGGCCTGGATCTCCTTGACGGCCGTGCTGACCGCTTCCTTACCGGTGGATTCGAAGAAGAGCGGCGAGTAGACCAACGTGCCGTCTGCGGTGTCGCCGAGTTCGTCAATCGTGGAGTTCGGGAACGCGATGGTGCTCAGCGCCACGTTGGTGGTCTTGGTACCGGTCTGCTTCAGTGCGGTGAGCGTCGCCACAGATTCGGCCGAGCCGCCGCCGAGGAGGACGCAGTCTGACTTATCCACCAACTGGGCCGCGACCGAGGTGAAGTCGGTCGTGTTGGCCGGGTAGAGGACGGCCTTGGCTTCGACACCGACCGTCTTGGCGACGGGCTCGACCAGGCCGAAGGCATATTCACTGGTGGCACTCTGCGGGGCCGCGACGACGAAGTCGGTGCAGCCACGTTCCTTCAGGCCGAGCAGCGCGGCAAAGTTCGGTGCGACGGCGGCGAGCACGGGGAAGGAATTCTCCTGGCTCAGCTCGCCCTGGTTCATCGCCTCGGACTGGATCAGCGGGATCCCCTCCGCAGTGATCTGCTCCAGCACGTTGTCGGAGAACAGGCTGAAGGTGCCGACGACGGCGGCGACTCCTTCGTCCACTGCCTGCCGACCGCAGGCAGTGGCAGCGTTGGCGTTCATCTGGTCGTCGCAGCTGATCAGTTCGATCTTGGTGCCGTTGATGCCGCCGGCCTTGTTGACGTGTTCAACGGCGGCCTGAGCCCCGGTTTCGATCTGCGGCAGCACGAACGGGGCCTGACTCATGGAGCCGAAGACCATGATCTTGACGCTGTCGCCGCCGCCCTCGGGCCCGGCCGAGGCATTTCCGCCACAGGCGGTCAGCGCCAGGGTACCGACGCACAACGCGGCCATAGCGGTGGAACGGAGTGTTTTTTTCACGAAAGTCTCCTTGGATTGAACGGGTTAAAGGGCTGCGAGGAGCCCGGCATATCGGTACAGGATTCGTGCTTGGCTCAAGTGATTCCTCAAGCTATCCGAGGGGCTGGCCGGCGGGCTTGTCATGGAGGGAAGTCGCTTTGACCGCCAGTGAAGTCCGGGTGTCGGCCGTCACTCCGCGCCGAGATGCGGCCGCACCGCCCGGTTCAGGCGCGGGGCCGCCGCTCCGATCAGGTGCGGCGGCCCCACCCCGGTCAAGCGTGCGAGGCCAGGGACGTGGCCGCGTCCCAGGCGCCGGGGCGGTCGATGCCGAGGTGTTCGCGCAGCGTGGAGCCTTCGTATTCGTCCCGGAAGTAACCGCGTTCCTGCAGCTCGGGGATCAGGAGGTCGCAGATGTCATCCAAACCGCCGGGAATGTAGGGCGAATTCAGCGAGAAGCCGTCACAAGCGCGGGATTCGAACCATTCCACCATCCGGTCCGCTGCCTGCGACGCCGAGCCGACGATCCAGCCGTGGCCGTGTCCACGGGCGTTCTCCACGATCAGCTGCCGCAGCGTGTAGCCTTGCTCCACGCTGAGCCGCTTGAAGATCTCGGTCCGCTGCCGGCTGGCCCGCGAGGACTCCAGATTAAACCGCTCGGCCGGAATAGACTCGTCCAAGTCGATGTCGTCCAGCTTCGTGTCCAGCCGCTGCTCCATCGTGCGCCGGCCGGTGTCCATGTTAACCAGCGCCCCCAGTTCGGCGGCGAGTTCCTGGCCTTCCTTCTCCGTCCGGCCGATGATCGGCACGATGCCAGGCAGGATCTTCACGTGGTCGGGATCGCGCCCATTGTCCTTGACCTTGTCTTTGAACTCGGCATAGAACTGCTGGGCCTTGCCACGGTCCGGCTGAGCGGTGTAGATCGCGTCACCGACCGCTGCCCCCAGCCTCATGCCGTCCACGGAGGAGCCGGCCTGGACCATCACCGGCCGCCCCTGCGGGGAGCGGCGCATATTGATCGGGCCGGCGACCGTGTAGTGCTCGCCCTCGTGATCGATGGCCCGGATGCGCTCGGGGTCGCCCCACCAGCCGCGTTCGCGGTCGACGGCCACGGCGTCGTCCGCCCAGGAGTCCCAGAGCTTTGTCACGACCTCCACGAACTCGGTGGCCATCTGGTACCGCTGCTCCGGCGAAGGCATCTCAACCATGCCGTAGTTCTCATTACCCATCGAAGAGGTGACGATGTTCCACCCGGCCCGGCCGCCGGAAAGCGAGTCCAGGCCGGAGAACTGGCGGGCGACGTTGTAGGGGGCGCTGAAAGTGGTGGAGGCGGTGCCGATCAGGCCGATCCGCTTCGTCACGGCGGCCAGCGCGGACAGCGTGGTCAGGGGTTCATAATGACCGGCGACCGTGGGGTCCATCCCTGGATACTTGCCGGCCGTGACCGTGTCGCCGAAGAAGATCCCGTCGAGCTTGGCCGCCTCGGCCTTCTGCGCCATGTCGACCACCAGGTCAAGGTATCCGAGTTCCTCGGCCCGGCTGCCCTCCCGGCGCCAACTGTCGTAGTGGTAACCGCCGGTAATCATGAAGACGGTCAATGCCATGTGCTTTCGAGGTGCCATATCGGTTCTTTCTGTTCACGGACTGAGGCAGATGCCGCTCGTGGGCCGTCGGCGGTCCGACGGAAGGATCAACCACGGTGTCTCACATCCCCGCATTCATCAGCGAAAGGGCTGAGGTCTCTCCCATCCCCCGACCCCGGATGCTCAGCTCGGGGATGGTCCGGCGGTCCGGGCCCACCCCAATTTCTGACTAACAGTTGTTACATTAGTGATCAGGGCCACAAATGTCACTAACTTTCTTTACAGCTCCCCGGGTGCGCCCTGCCATGGAAATTACCTGTTGCGTGATGGGGATCACCCTCCTACTGTTGGTAACACTTGTTACTAAGCGCAGCATCTCTCAACGCCAGGAGTCCAGCGTGACCGCTTTCAACGCCCCGTGGGACAACGTTGCTTTCCCCGAACCGCTGGCCGATGGCCTGCCGGCCCACCCGCGGCCTGCGCAGCACCTGCTCGAAACCGAGAAGGCCGAGTCCGCCCAGCGCTGCTCGCACTGTCCCGCCAGCGAGGTGCGCCAGTACCGGGTGTTGAGCGAAGGCGGCTGGTGGAACGTGGCCAAATGCCAGACCTGCTTGCGGTCCATCGCGCGGACCCCGGCCCCGATCTTCGGCTCGTACAAGCCGCTAGGGCTCGTCCCGGCCATCCGCTTCGGAAAGGAAACCAACTGATGTTCGGTGTTGATGTCGGCGGGACGTTCACGGACGTCGTCGCGGTCAAGGACGGCAAAGTCCAGGTCACCAAGGTGCCCAGCAATCCGCAGGACCCGCAGTCCGCGGTACTCGAGGGTGCCCGCCGACTCGGCGTGGCCGACTCCGCGGTGTTCAACCACGCCAGCACCAAGGGTCTGAACGCGATTCTGACCCGTTCGCTGCCCAAGATCGGGTTCTTGACCACCCACGGCCACCGGGACATGCTCGACGCCGGCCGCGGTTGGCGCCCATTCGAAGGCCAGCTGAACCCGCATTGGCGGCGCTCCTTTGGCGACGCGAAGGGCCGTCCCCTGGTCCCGCGCTACCTGCGCCGCGGCGTTGCCGAGCGGATCCTCGCGGATGGCTCGGTCCATCAGGCGCTGGAGCTGGACGACGCCCGCCGCCATTTGGAGGTGCTCAAGCGCTGCGAGGTGGAAGCGGTCGCCATCTGCCTGATCAATTCCTACGTCAATCCCGCCCACGAACTGCAGCTGCGCGATCTGGCGCGCGAGGTCCTCGGCGAGATCCCGATCTCAATTTCCTCCGAGACCTCGCCGCGCTCCCGCGAGTACACCCGCGCGTCCACCACCGTCATCGACATCATGATGAAGCTGATGTACGAGGACTACGCCCACGACATCAACACGGGATTGCAGGAGCAAGGCTTCAACGGGAAGCTGAATTTCGCCGACTGTACCGCCTCGCTCGTGCCCTGGCAGGAAGCGCTGCGACACCCCTACCGCATCCTCTTCGCCGGCCCCGCCGCCGGCGCGGCCTCGTGCGTGCAGCTGGGCAAAGCGCTCCAGGAGCCGAACTTGATCTGCGCCGACGTCGGCGGCACCTCCACCGACGTCGCACTCATCGAAGCCGGCGAGACGTTCACAAATGATTCCTTCGAGGTCGAATTCGACATGGTGATCAGCGCCCTGTCCACCGATATCTCCAGCGTCGGCGCCGGCGGCGGCAGCATCATTTCCATCTCCTCCACTGGCGACATCCAAGTGGGGCCGGAGAGCGCCGGCGCGTATCCTGGCCCAGCCTGCTACGGGCGCGGCGGGACCCTGCCGACGGTGACCGACGCATGCGCGCTCATGGGATTCCTGAATCCGAAGGACTTCGCCGAGGGCCAGATCCAGCTGGACCTGGCCCCGGCCCGGAAGGCGTTCGAGGACCTGGACGCCCCGCTGTCCTTCGAGCAGCGGGTCAGCTACGCCTACCGCATCGCGGTGCACAACATCGCCGAGGAGGTCACCAATGTGGCGATCCGCAAGGGCACCGACCCGCGTGAATTCTCCTTGGTGGCCTATGGCTCGGCGGGCCCGATGCTGCTGCCGGCCCTGCTGGAGATCCTGCAACTTAAGAGCATCATCGTGCCGCCCAATCCGGGCCTGTTCTCCGCCCTGGGTTTGCTGAGCACCGACACGGTGTTCTCCGACAGCCGCACAAAGTACTTGGCGCTGGCCCCGGACAACGCAGGGGAGATCCGGGAGATCTTCGAGTCCATGGAGCAGGAGCTGATCGAGCGCACCGGGGCCGATCCGAGCCGGGTCTTGATCCAGCGCAGCTTCGACGGCCGGCTCTACGGCCAGTCCTGGGAGACCCCCTTCGTCGAAGTGCCGGCCGGTCCGATCACCGCGGAGACCCTGCCGGGGCTCATCGAGTCCTTCCACCAGGAGTACAAGCGGCGCAACAGCCTGAACTTCCCGGCGATCCCGGTCCAGGCGGTGACCTTCCGGGTCCAGCTGGTGGTGGAGGCGGAGCGGTTCGAATACACCGCCTCCGGCGCACCGAACGGTGGCCCCGCCCCCGAGCCCGCCACGCACCGGCCCATCTCCTACTTCCGCGGCGAGACCGTCAACGCCCCGGTGTATGACCGGGCGTCCATCGGGCCCGGCCAGTCCGTGCTCGGCCCGGCCATCATCGAGGAAGAGTTGTGCACCACCGTGGTGCTGCGGGGTCAGCAGGCCACTGCCGGCCGCTTCGGCGAACTCCGCCTCACCGCCGCGTCTGATCAGGAGCTTTCATGAACACCGCCTCTGCGCCAACCCAGACCATCGAACGGCTGCGCGAACTCGACGACGCCGCGTTCGCATCCCGCTACGACTGCGACCGTTACACCGCCACCGTGCTGAGCAACCGACTCGAGTACCTGCTGGACCATGTCTGCACCCAGCTGCTGCAATGCGCCTTCTCGCCGATGCTGCGCGATTTGTACGACTTCGGTGCCACGGTCACCGGCCCGCGGCACCTAAACTACCCGACCCCCGTCGTCGGCAAGGGCCTGGCCTGCTTCACCGGCACCATGACCGAATCGGTGAAGAACACGATCGAAGAATACGGCCACCAGAACCTGAAGCCCGGGGACGTCATTATCGCCAACGACCCCTACCGCACAGGCACGCACGTCAACGATGTGCTCTTCATCCGGCCCATCTTTTTCGACGGCGAGGTGATCAACTTCGTCACGCTCAAGGCCCACCAGTTGGACATCGGCGGATCCGTCCCGGGCGGCTTCTCGACCACCAAGACCAGCATCTACGAAAACGGACTGGTAATCTCCCCGCGCACGCTGGTCCGCGAGGGCGTGCTCGATGTGCAGACCTGGTCGCTGATCATGGACAACGCCCGGTTCGGCAGCACCATCGGCGATGACATCAAGACCATCATCTCCTGCCTGGATCTGGGCCACGAGCTGATGCTCAAAACCGTCGCCCACTATGGAACGCCCGCCCTGCAGGGCACCACCCGGTACATGGTCGACGCCGACGCCGAGCGGATGGCGGAGGCGCTGGCGGAGTTGCCTGACGGCGAATGGGTCAGCGAGGGATTGATCGACGCCGACGGGCTGGACGCCTCTGAGCAGTACCCGATCAAGGTCACGCTGCGCAAACAAGGCGACCGGCTGGAAGTGGACCTGGGCGGCAGCGCCCGGCAGACGCGGACCTCGGTCAACAGCACGTATCTTGATACCAAGACCGCCGTCGGGGTGGCGCTGAAGTACCTGATGGATCCGGCGAAGGCGTTCACCTCCGGCCTCTACCGCAACGTGGACATCATCATCCCCGACGGCAGCATCGCCAACGCGCTGCCGCCGAACGGCGTCGTCTTCATGTACGGGGACGCGACCAACGTCATCATCTCCTGCATCATGAGGGCCTTTAGCCAAGTGCTGGGCGAGAACGCCATGGGCGGGGATTACGGCTCGCCGAACATCCACACCGCCACCGGCCTCACCCCGGACGGCAACGTCTGGGTCTCCAGCGGAGTCGGCGGCGGCGAGCGCGGCCCGTGGGGCGCCACCAAATCCGGGGACGCAGACAGCTACCAATTATTCTTCCAAGCTAACGGGCTGGACCTGTCGGTTGAGATCAGCGAAGTGGATGCGCCGGTGGCCGTGCTTAGCCGCGAATACCAGCGGGATTCCGCCGGCGAGGGCTACCACCGCGGCGGCGCGGCCGTCCTGAAGGACACACAGTGGCTGGCCCCGGCGCAGCACAACATCACCCCGGACCGAGTCCGCGAGGTCACCGGGTTCGGCGCGCACGGCGCCAAGCCCGGGGCGTCCGGCGGGGTCTGGCTCTGGCAGGATGCGGCTCGTCGCGGCGACCTGGCCGCTGCGACCAAGGTCGCGGGCGTTTTCGACCCGAAGACCGGCCAGGTGGACCTGGAAGGCGAATACGCCTACTTCGGCAGCAGCAAGTCGTGGCCGACGCCGGCTGGCGCCGTCTTCCGCTACCTCACCAACGGCGGCGGAGGCTGGGGCGACCCACTGCGGCGCGAGCCGGAGCGTGTGCTGCGCGATGTTCGCGACGGCTACACTTCCATCGAGGCCGCCCGGGAGAACTACGGGGTGGTGATCACCGGCGACCCCGACTGGGACCCGGAGGGCCTGCAGTTGGATCTGGAGGCAACGGCCGCGCTGCGACGAGAACGCGTCGGCGGGTGAATTCCTCCGGCCTGAACGTTCTAATGCCCGGTTTCGGTCGGGCTAACCGGCTTCGGGCCCGGTCAGGCACGCTGTATCCACGCCGAGGACGGGCCAGCACCACGTGGTGAACGAGCGCACCCGCACCTCACTTTTAGTCGCAAGTGGCCCCGTCCCCGCGGACGGGACCATTAGCGCTGTATCAAAGCGGCTGCTGGACGAATAGGCCTATTCTGCGGCCGGCCAGTCGGACGGGACGGCTGTGGCCAGGGAATGTCGGGCTGGTGCTCCGGCCTTACTGGACCGACGGGACCACCGGCTGCCCCGAACGGGAGTCATCCTCGCCCAGGATCACTTCCGACTGCGCCAGCAGCCGGTCCAGGAACTCCCCGAAGACGGCCTGTTCCTCGTCGGACAGGACGGAGAAGAGCCCGTTCGCCTGCTGCTCCGCGCTCGGGTAGAGGGCTTCGAACAACTCGGTGCCCTCCGCGGTGAGGGTCAGCATCTGCCGGCGATGGTTCTCTGCGTCGGGCTCGGACGTCAGTCGGCCGGCCTCCCGCAGCGCATTAACGGCGCGGCTGACGTTCATCGGGTGGATCCCGGTGTAGTGGCTGACATCTTGGGCGGCGATCCCCGGGCGGGCGTGCAGCAGGACGATCACGCGCCACTCGTTCAGCGTCAGCGAATAGTCGTGCGCGTAGGTCTGGAAGAAGGGACGGCTCAGCTGCCCACCGAGCCGGGTGAGCTTCATGACGCTTTGGAATACCGGCGGGAGTGCTGCTGCGATCGATTGCTCGATGACCGCCGTCGACTCATTTGGCATGGACTGACCTTTCGGGAAACTCTACGGTGGCTGTTCCGGACATTACTTTGGCCGAATTGTACGTGGCAAGACGCCGCTGCGGTGGAACGGCCGCGGAGGGGGCCTTCGGTTAGCCGAAGGCCCCCTCCATGGAGATGGTGGACCCTGTTATTTCTTGATCTGCGTCGGCAGTTTGGATTCGTGCTCGTCCCAGCTGTCGTACAGTTCTGCGATGTCTTGGAGGGTGTCGACGTCGTACGCCCCCATGTCCGCTACCCGTACGTTCTCGGCGACCTGCTCCGGGGTCTGCATCCCAACCAAGACGGTGGAGATGTCCTCGTTGGACAGGGCGAACCGCAGGGCGGCCTCGGCCCTGGTCCTGACCCCGCCGTCAACGAGGAACTCGAACTGGCGGGCCTGGTCCAGGCGGCGCAGGTAGTCGTCCCGGTCCCACCAGCGGCGGGTGTCGTTCTCGGCGAAGACGGTGTTCTCGTCATAGGCGCCGGTCAGCAGTCCCATGGCCAGCGGGCCGCGGGCGATCACGCCGACGCCCTGCCGGCGGCAGTACGGGAACGCCACCCGCGCCGGGTTCTGCGACAGCAGGTGGTAGGCGGCCATTACCGCGCCGGCCTGCGGATGCTTGGCGGCGGCGATGGCGTCCGGAGTGCCGAAGTCACCCGGGCCGACGGTCACCCCGACCGCGCGGACCTTGCCCTCCTGGACCAGAGTGTCCATCTCCTCCCACCATTCGGCGGAGGAGAGCACCTCCGGCGGGCAGTTGTGTGCTTGGTACAGGTCGACGTAGTCGGTGCCGAGCCTGCGCAGGCTGCCCTCCAACGCGTCGCGGACATGCTGCCCGGAGTAGATCCGCGGCTGCGCCCCGGCGGCCTCACCGTATTTCTCCCACTGGTAGCCGAACTTCGTGGCGATGTAGACCTCGTCGCGCCGGCCGGCCACGGCCTTGCCCACCATCTCTTCGGCATGTCCGAACCCGTACAGGTCCGCGGTATCGAAGAAGTTGATGCCGGCGTCGAGCGCGGCATGCAGGGTAGCCACCGAATCGGCGTCCTCCTGGTCGCCCCAGTCGCCGCCGAACTGCATGGTGCCCATCATCAGCGTGGACACCTTCCACCCGGTGCGGCCAAATTCGCGGTATTCCATGGTCTCTCCTGTTCCTTCTGCCTGGATCAGTCCTGGCAGCACATCGGTGTGACTGGTCTTGGTCAGAACTTGAAGGTGATGTTTTTGGTGTTGGTGAACGAGCGCAGCTCGTCGAGGTGCCCCTCGCGGCCCACCCCACTGTTCTTGATGCCGCCGTACGGAGTGCCGGGCAGCAGCCGCGACACGGTGTTGACCCAGACGTAACCGGCCTCCACATCGCGGGCGAACCGGTGGGCCGTGGTGTAGTCCTGGGTGAAGACGCTGGCTGTGAGCCCGTATTCGATGCCATTGGCGATCTTTACGGCGTCGTCGTAATCCTTGAACCTGATCGCCACCAGCACCGGTCCGAAAATCTCCTCCTGGGCGATGCGGGCACGCGGGTCGATCCCGTCGAACATGGTGGGCCGGACGAACAAACCGTCCTCCATCGACTCCACCGTGGCCCGGCCGCCGCCGGCGACCAGACGGCCCTCCTGCTTGCCGAGTTCGATGTACTGCAGCACCTTCTCGAACTGTGGACGGCTGGCGATCGCCCCGGTGTCCACGGTATCGTCCAACGGGTTGCCGGGCCGAAGCGCATCGATCTTCGCGGCCACGCGGGCGACGAATTCGTCGTGCACCTCTTCGTGCACCATCAATCGGGAGGTGGAGGCGCAGGACTCGCCCTGCCAGCCGAAGTTCATCCCGATCACGGCGGCCTCCGCGGCCGCGTCCAGATCGGCGTCCGGGAACACCACCAGCGGATTCTTGCCGCCCAACTCCAAGGTGACGTTCTTGACACCGGCCCGCGCCGCCCGCTCCTGGATCGCCCGGCCGCCCGCGGCGCCGCCAATGAAAGCAATGCGGCGCACCTCCGGGTGGTCGATGATCGCGTTCCCGGCCTCGTTCGCGTAGCCGGTAATGACACTAACGACGCCGGACGGGAAGATCTCGTTGAAGTCCTTCGCCAGTTCCAGGGCCGAGAGCGAGGTGTGCTCGGACGGCTTAAGCAGCACGGTGTTCCCGGTTACCAGCGCCGGCACGATCTTGGTGGTCGCGTTCATCAACGGGTGGTTGAACGGGACAATGCGGGCTGTGACGCCGTAGGGCTGATGGATCGAGATGTTCAAGTGATCGAACTCATCCGGGACGGTCTCGCCGTGGACCTCCGTCGCCAGGTTCGCTTGGTAGCGCATATAGTTCGAGGCCATGGCCACGATGCGGCGCATCACCCAGATCGGTGTGCCGTTGTCTTTGGCGTCCAGGATTGCCAGTTCCTCGCCTCGCTCCTCCAGCCGGTCGGCCAAGCGGTGCACCATCGCCACCCGCTCCTGGACCTTGGTCCGGCCCCACGGCACAGCCGCCTTCGCCGATTCCTCCACGGCCAGGTCGACGTCTTCCTTGCCCAGACGCGGAATACGGCCCAACAGTTCACCGGTAGCCGGGTTGAACGAATCAATGGTTTCGCCGCTGCGAGCTCCGACGAACTGCCCGCCGATGAGTGTGGGCGTTACTTCCATGGTGACTCCTCGTTGTTGATGCATAGCTGGTTTACCATCCCGGATGACGACGCCGGCGGGCGCCTTCCATCGTTTCTCACCTATTTCTCGCCTTCGACTGCGGCCGGGCGGCGGATCAGCCGGTAGAGCTGCGAGCGCAGTTCCGCGAACTCCGGCCGCTCCTTGGTGGCGATCTGGTCCCGGTCCGCACCGAGGTCGACGTCGACGACGGCGGCCACGACCGCCGGTTTGCCGGAGAGCGCCAGCACCCGGTCCGAGAGGTACACGGCCTCGTCGATGTCGTGCGTGACCAAGACGATGGTGATGCCCAGGTGCTGCTTCACCCGCAGCGTGAGGTCCTCTAGGTCGGCGCGGGTCTGGGCGTCCACCGAGGCGAACGGCTCGTCCATGATCACTACCGCTGGCTGGTAGGCCAGCGCCCGGGCGATGGCCACCCGCTGCTGCATGCCGCCGGAGAGTTCCCACGGGTACAGGTCGGCGGAGCCCTCCAGACCGACCTCGGCCAGCGCGTCCAGCGCCCGCCGGTCGCGCTCGCGTCTGGAGACACCGGCGCTCTTCAGCGGCAGCGCGATGTTCTCTTGGGCGCTCAGCCACGGCATCAGCGACCGGGAGTAGTCCTGGAAGACGACGGCGAGTTCCGCCGGCGGTTCTGTCACCGCCTGTCCCTTGAACAAGATCCGCCCCTGCGTGGGCTGCCGCAGTCCGGCGAGGCACTGCAGGAAGGTTGATTTCCCCGCGCCGGACGGGCCGACGATGCAGACGAACTCCCCCGAGCCGACGGAGAAATCGATGTCCCGCAGGATCGGCTTGTCCCCGTAGGCAAAGGAGAACCCTTCGACCGCCATGATGGGTTCGACGACAGTGCTCGCCGGGTCCGGCTTGAGTTCTGTCGTAGGGGCCAGTGCGCCGTTGTGGGTGTTCATGCTGCTCCTTGGACGTGCTTAACCATGCGCTGGTGCCAGCCCAGCACGCGGTTCTCAATGATTCGGAAAGCGATGTTCAGCAGGTACCCGAAGATGCCCAGGATCACCAGACCGGTCCACATATCCGTGATCTTGAACGTCTGCTGGGCGTTGCGGATGAAGTAACCGATGCCGCCGGGTGTCCCGTACATCTCCACCGCCACCATGACGGCGACGGCGATCGCCAGGGAGATGCGGGCCCCGGAGAAGATCTGCGGCATCGCGGCGGGCAGGTAGACGTACCGGAACCGCTCCTGCGGCCGCAGCTTGAACGCGTCCATCACGTTCTTCAGCGCGGGATCGACGGAGCGGACGCCGTCGATCGTGGTCAGCACGATCGGCCACATCGAGACGAACACGATCATCACAAGCTTCATGCTCTCGCCGGTCCCGAAGAACATCATCGAGATGGGCAGCAGCGCCACGCCGGGTATCGCTCGCAGCGTTTCGGTCAGCGGCCGCACGGCGAGTTCCCCGGAACGGAACAGACCAAGCACCACGCCCAAGCCGACGCCCAGCACCAGCGCCAAACCGAACCCGACGACGACCCGGAGCAGACTGGGCACCAGTTCGCTGATGAGTCCGTTCGGGAACCAGATCTGCCAGGTCTTGCTTAGCACGGCTTCCCCGGACGGAAAGTAGAACGATGTGCTCTGCGCGCTGAGGAAATAGACCAGCACCAGCAGGCCTACCGGCAGCCAGGCCTGGAGCAGCACCGATTTCAGCACCGCCGTCCCGCTGCGTCGCTTCGTCGTTTTCGACGCCACGTGATTCACGGTCATGGCTACCCCGCCTTCCTCATCGAAGCATGCCACCACAGCAGCTTGCGCTGCAGCAGCATCAGGACCGAGTTGATCCCCAGGCCGATACCGGCCGCGGCCAGCACGTAGGCGAACATGGTCACCTGTTCGTTGAACAGCAGCGAGTTCTGAATCGCCGAGCCAATGCCCGGTGCCCCGCCGATCAGCTCGGCGCCGACCGCCACCAGCAACGACGCGGTAACCGCCATCCGCAGCCCCGGCCAGAAGAAGGCCAAGAACTGCGGCGCCAGAATGTACCGGATCCGGTCCTGGCGGGTAAGCCGGTAGGACCGACCCACGAGTCCCAGCGACGGATCCGCGTTCTCCGCCGCATACATGGACTGAATGAGTACCGGCCATACGGCGGTGAAGGCCGCCACCATGACCACCATGGCGTAGTTCGGTCCCAGCAACAGCAGCGCCAGCGGGATGATCGCCAGGGACGGGATTGTCCGCAGGAAGTCGACCACGAACCTGGAGCTCTGCCCGGCAACGCGGTGCCGGCCCAAGCCCATCCCCACCGGGATGCCGATGACCAGGCTCAGCAACAGCGCCGTGCACCAGCTGAGCATGGTCGAGCCGATGGTGGTCCAGAACTCCGCGGTGGGCAGCAGTTCCAGGAACCTTCCGGCGGTCTCCAGCGGGGCCGGCATGTTGGCCTTGCCCGCCATATCGCTCAGGGAGAAGACATGCCACAGCAGAACCGCGGCCATGACCACCAGAATTTGGGAAACTCGCCCGCGTGCCCTCTCCCCCATGCGCCGTCCGGGCACGACGCCGGTGGTCGGCGCACCTGGGCGACGGACGGCGGCGGTGCGGCTGAGTTGTGTCACGTGCAATCTCTCCTTCTTGGACCTACGTGAACGTGGATCTATTGGAGCGGGTACAGTGCGGCGAGGTCCGGTGTGACGTCGTCGGCAAGAATCCCGTGGTCCTTGAGCCGGTCGACGACCTGTTCGGAGTCAGCGGGCCGGAACGGTGCTTCCGCGAACGTAGGGAGCACGGTCTTCGCCAGGAGCTCCGGCGGGATCTTCATGAACGTGGCCAGCGATGCGTTGACTTTTTCACGGTCGGTGTTGGCCAGTTTGTTCGCCTCGGTAACGGCTTCCTGGAATCGCTTGGCCGCCTCCTTGTCGCCTTCAATGTAGGACGTCTGCGCGGCGAGCACGAACATCGGTGCACTCGGCATGGCGGCATCGGCGGATCCGATCATCCGCACGCCGCCTTCGGCCATCGCGAGCGTGCCGCCTGGCTCCGCGATCGTGATCGCGTCGTACTGGCCCTGCTTCAGGCCAGCCACCGCCTGCTGCGTCGGCACTGCAATCCACTCGATGTTGGAGGTGTCCACGCCCTTGGATTCCAGGTAGGTGGTGTTATCCAACTGGGCTTGGCCGTCGATCGAGTTGGTCCCGATCTTCTTTCCCTCGAGGTCCTTGAGCTCCTTGATCCCGGAGTCCTCGGCCACCATCAGGTTCGCAAAGCCCTGTTTCGGTTCATCCTGCGCGTTGACTGCTATCGGCGCCCCGACGGCGATGGGCATGCCCTCGGTCTGCGCCAGGATCGTGTTGTGCAGGTCGGCGAAGATGTATTGGGCCTGGCCGTTCATCAGCAGCGGCATCATCTCGGCCATCGACGTGCCCGGCTTGAGTGTGACCTCAAAGCCGGCGTCTTCGAAAATCCCCTCGGATACACCCAGGTACATCGGGGCGGCGAAGGACGAGGGCGGAATGCTGACCGTGACTGCGGTGAGTTCGCCGTCTGCGGGGGCCCCGACTTCAGCGTCGGCCGCTGGCTCGCCAGCACCGCCACATCCAGCGGTGAGGAAAACTACGCTGACGGCCGCCGCGGCTACTACCCCGCGGCCAATGGTTTTGAGCATCTCTGCTGTTCCTTTCAGGTAGAACACAGTCTTGCGTTGGGATGGGTCGAGTGGTGCTAGTGGGTGACGGACGGAGCCGGGCGGTCGGGGACCTCCAAGTCCACCAATGGGGCGAACTGCTGGCCGCCGAAAATGTCGCGGTCCTGCGGATGCCCGTTCGGGTAGGGCCGCGGGAAACTGATCTTGATGGCGTTGGCCGGGTCGTAGTGGAAGATTTCCACCTTGTCCTTGGCGATGCCGAAAAGTTTGCCCATCGTGGCCGCGTTCATGACGTCGCTGTCCACCACGTGGCGGTAGGCATCGTTGTCGGGAAACATGACGTCGATGGTCAGTTTCCACGGGCCGGCGTTTTTGCTGCGGATCAGCTGCGCCATGGATCCGAGTGTTGGCATTGCTATAGCTCCTTGTATTCGACCGTGTAGGCCTCGTGCGGGTGGTCGAGCTCCATCGCGTGGTTCAGCACAAAGGAGTAAGCCGGGCCGAGGTCAATTTCGTGCGGGGCGATCGGGAAGGCCAGGTTGGAGACGAGTCCCTGCCACGCCGGCACCGCGAAGTGCAGGATGGTGTGGCTGATGGTCGCAATGACGCTGGCGGCCAGCTCCTGGTTGGGAGCCACCGCATCCATGAAGATGCCGATCTCGTGGTCGTTGGTGAATTCCCGCGACTCGCGCTCGCCCAGGACGGCGTTCTGGCCATAGACGCGGTAGCTGACCGTGCACTGGTCCACCAGTTCGTCACCCAGCGCCCGGCGGACGGTGTAGTCGGCGCCCTTCTTGGCTTGCTCGAACCAGTTGTCGAAGTCGCGCAGAATCATCGGGTCGGTGATCCCGCCGAGCACCGCCGAACGGTAGCCCTGCAGCGCCGCGCCCTCCAGTTTGACGGTGTAGGGCGCGGGCTCGAATCGGCTGCCTGAAACCCGCACGGATCGGTGGCTCGCGGCTTCGTAGCTGACATCGTTCAGCAGCATGGTGCCCCCGGGCTCGAGCATCTCGATCGGATTGGAGGTCTCGTAGAGTGCGTGCGAGGCGATGCTCAGCGGGGTGCAGGTCTGTTCGGGGCTGACCGGTTCCAGCACGAACGAGTCCTCGTCGAACCGGCAAAGCATGCCTTCGGGCTTGACCATCTGGGTGACCGCGGCACCGCCGCATTCCATGATTTTCGCTGCGTGCCATGCCAGCCCGGGGGCGACTCCCTTCATCAACGGGATGGCGGCCATCAGGCCTGCGTCGCTGGCCCGGCCGGCGAGGACGACGTCGGCCCCCTCGCTCACGGCGCGCTGAATCGGTTCCGGCCCCATCATCGCCACAATCCGGTGGGTCTGCCGGAGGGTGTCCTCGTCGATCTCCGGGGCCGGGTCCAGCGGGATGATCTTGCCCTCACGGTACTTGCGGACCAGCAGGTCGCGGTCCGGTTCGGCCGGAATCAGCGCCACCTTAAAGCTCAACTGCTCCTCGCCGGCAATCTCTTGGACGATCTCCCACATCCAGTTCAGGTTCCAATTGCCGCCGCTGCCGCCGCAGGAGCCGACCAGCAGCGGGATGTCCCTCTTGCGGGTTTCCCGGATCAGCAGCGTCATGTCCCGCTTCACCGCTCCGCGGGAGAAGAAGAACCGGTCCTCGCCCAGATTGTTGGCGCCGCCGTCGGTCGATCCCGAGTCCACGGCGACGAAGTCCAGATCCCTCTCGGCCATGGCCTTCTCGAAGTATTCGGGCGTGAATCCGCCGCCCAGCATGCCAACTGGCGAAAGATAACTGACCGTCATCTGCGCAACCACCTTGTGTCGATCGGATGGCATCCCTGCGGACACCCCAAAGTCTCACTAACAGGTGTTACATTACTTACCGAATGTGATCCATACAACACTTTTCAATAACAAATGTTTCTGAGACCATGGCTCGCAGGTGGATGTTCCGATCTCCGCCACGAACCTGGTCACTCGACTCTGGAGCGAAAATGGACCTGCCAACGACCCAAACGCCAGACCGCACCACCTCCGGTGCCCTCGTGGATCAGGAAACCTTCCGTCAGGTCGCGGGCCAGTTCACCACCGGCGTCACCGTAATCACCACGCTCGACGGCGACCGCCCAGTCGGCACCACCGCATCCGCCGTCGCCTCGCTGTCGATGGATCCGCCAATGATGCTGGTCTGCCTGAACCGCAGCAGCGCCACCCACGACGCCATGCAGGCGGCCGGAGTCTTCGGCGTCAACATCATGGCCCGCGACCAGACGAGCACCGCCCTGCAGTTCGCGCGCAAAGGTCCGGACAAGTTCGACGGCGTCGACTGGTCACCCGCCGGCAACGGCGCCCCGCTGATCGACGGCTCCCTGGCGACCATCGCCTGCCGAACCGTTGAAACGGCCACCGGCGGTACTCACACCGTCTTCCTGGCCGAAGTCGCCGAGGCGCACTCGGCCCCCGGCGAGCCCCTGACCTACTACCGCGGCATATTCGGCCGCTTCGATGAGGACGACGACGACAAGGCCTACGCCGCGCTCCGGCACTGGGTGCTCAGCCGCCGCACCCCGGTCAACGAAAGGCTCGACCCGCAGGAATTGGCGATCGCCCTGGGCTTTCGCCCCGGCAACATCAACAAGGCCCTCGTCCGCTTGGGGGCCCAAAAGCTCGTCGAGCTAACATCGGCCGGAGCGGCCACGGTCTCACCGATCAACGCAGATCTCGCTGCCGGCTTCTTCGCCGCTCAAGCCGCCATCGAAGTCGGTGTCATCGACACGTCCCTGCAGGGCGCCAACAACGACCATCTGGCCCGCCTGGCAGACGCCGGACGTCAGATCGCGGCCCTCCACGACAGTGGTTCGACCACGCTGGAGGCCCAGCTGGAGACCGTGAAGGCTTTCCACCGCCTGCTGCTCGGGCTCTCCAACTCCAAGCCACTGCTGGCTGCCTATGAGGAGATGGCAACCACGGAGATTTGGCATCACGCCCTGGATGAGCGTCAATGGTCGCAGTTCCTGGACGTCTCCGCTTTCGCGGTCTTGACTGATGCCCTCGCCGCCCGCGACACCGCCACGGCCCGAGCCGCCGTCCTGCAGCATTCCCAGCGGGTCGCCGACATCGTCCACGAGGTAATCTCCACCCGCGGGGGGAGCATCTAGAGTCGGAGCGGGAGTACGGCGGCGGCTTCGGCCCGGCGGCCGGAATCGCTAAGCGGCGCCTCGCCGAGTGAGGAACGAACGAGGTGTCGAAGCCGCGTGCGATTCCGGGTGACGGGTCTCCACGCGCTCGCTGGCGCTCGCTTGGTCGACCACCGGGGGCTAGCGCTCGCTTGGTCGACCACCGTTGCCAGGTTCGCTCCGCACCGTCAGCCGGGCCGCGGCCGCCGCGCCCAGCACAGCGCAGGAGAACCAGATGGCGCCGCCCGGTCCCAGCGGTGCGGCGACCAGGCCGGAGGCGAGCGGCAGCACCACCTGCCCCACCCGGTTGCCCAGCAGCCTCAGGGCCAGCGCGGCACCGCGGGATTCCGGCCGGACCGCGTGGCTGATCAGCGTCATGGTCAGCGGCTGGCCCAGGCCCAGCAGGAAACCACCCACGAACAACGCCACGGCCGCCAACCAGAAGGGTTCCAGCACAAACGGCGTCACCGCGATCGCGGCACCGGATCCCAGCAGGCTGGCCACCAGCAGCTGGATCCGGCTCCAGCGGTGCACCAGCCAGGGCAGCAGAATCCTCGAGATGATCGACGCGCAGGCGCGGACGGCCAGCAGCACGCCCACCCAGAAGGGCGCCACCCCCAGTTCCTCGCCGACCAGCGGCAGGAATGCCACCAGAATGTCGATCACGGACAGCAGCGCCAGCGAGGCCAGCATGTTCCACGCCACCCCGGGCCGCCGCAGGATCTGCAGCACCGGCTCCTTCACCATCGGCGGCCGGACGGCAGCGGCGCCCGCACCGTCGTCGTTCTTGCGGCGGAACCGCCGCCTGGCCGCCCCCGGGTGCGCGCCGATCAGCATCACCGGCGCACCGGCCAGGGCAATACCGGCGGCCAGCAGCAGGGCCAGGTTGATGGCGCCCAGCCAATCGGGGCCCACGCCTTCCGTCCCGGTGCCCAGCAGCACTCCGGCCAGCAGCGGGCCGAGCAGCTGGCCCAGCGAAAAGGCCGCGGTGAACCAGCCGAAGCCGCTGTCCATCTGGTTCAGCGGGGCGTAGCGCCCAATCGCGGACTGGCCGGCGATGGTGAAGACCAAATGCCCCATGCCGAGCAGGGCCATGGAGATGCCGATCAGCAGGAAGTCCTGCGCCAGCGCCAGCCCCACGGCGGCCACGGCCAGCATCACCGCGCCGAGCGCCACCATGCCCTTGAGCGAGGCAATCCGGTCGCTCACCCGCCCCAGCCACAACGCGGCCACCACCGGCAGCACCGCATAGACCGCGGTCACCACACCGATCACCGCCGCGTCGCCGCCCAGAGCCAGCAGCTTGTAGGACACCACCGGCCGCGCCAAGTTCAGCGACGTCTGGGTCAACACGGCGGCCGCCATCAGGACCCAGAGCCACAGGCGGGACCCCGGCTGGCTTGGCGGCTGCGTGCTCATGTCCTCTTTCCTGGCGTGGCGTCGGCTTCCCCATTCTGCCCCGTCCGAAGCCTTTCATCGCAAAACCGTTGCGCCCGCCGGACCGCAGTGGTCGAATGGGTGGCATGGCTACTGGGGAAACCGTCCTGGCGATCGGGACGAAGAAGGGGCTGTGGCTGGCCACCAGCCAGGACCGGACCAACTGGTCCCTGTCCGGCCCGCACTTTTTGATGAACGAGATCCCCAGCATCGGGATCGACCAACGCAACGGGTCCACCCGGCTGCTGGTGGGGGCGCGCTCCGAGCACTGGGGACCGACAGTCTTCCACTCGGATGATTTGGGCGAATCCTGGACCGAGCCGGAGAACGGCGCCATCCGCTTTAACGACGGCGACGGTGCCGCGCTGGAGCGGGTCTGGCAAATCCAGCCGGACGCGGCGGACCGTCCGGGCGTGGTCTGGGCGGGCTGCGAACCGATTTCGGTCTGGAAGTCCACCGACGGCGGGGAACACTTTGAACTCAACCGCGCCCTCTGGGACCACCCGGACAAGGACCAGTGGGGCGCCGGCTACGGCGGGGCGGCCGCTCATTCGATCCTGCCGAGCCCGGATGATCCGGACACCGTGCATGTTGCCATGAGCACCGGCGGGGTCTACCGCAGCACCGACGGCGGCGAGAGCTGGCAGGCCCGCAACCACGGCATCAGCGCCTACTTCATGCCCGATCCGAATCCCGAGGTGGGCCAGTGCGTCCACAAGATCGCGCGGGACGCGGTGGAACCGTCCACGCTCTTCGCGCAGAACCACCACGGCGTCTACCGGTCCGACGATTCCGGCGACAACTGGCAATCCATTGCCGACGGCCTGCCCAGCGACTTCGGCTTCGTCATGCTCACGCATCCGCGGAAGTCGCGGACCGCGTGGGTGGTCCCGATCAAGGCCGACGGCGAACGGATCCCGCCGGACGGGCACCTTGCGGTGCATCGGACCGACGACGGCGGTGCCACCTGGGCGCGGTTCGGCACCGGCCTGCCCGACCTCGACTACAACGTGGTGCTCCGCGATGCGGCTGCCGTAGACACCGGCGATCCGGCCGGATTCTACTTCGGCACGCGCGGCGGTTCGGTGTACGCCAGCGCAGACGAAGGCGAAGTCTTCGTTGAAGTTGCCTCGGGCCTGCCGGACGTCCTCTGCGTCCGGGCCGCCAGTCTGTAAGAGGAGGGACTCGCCATGGTGGGGGTAGCAGAGAAGACGGTCACCGTCGTCGTGCCCAGCCTGCTGGCCAAGGTAACCGGCGAGCGGCGGGAGCTCAGCGTGCCCGCGTCCGGCCCGCGGTCCGTCGCGGAGATTCTGGACGACCTGGCCGCCGACTTCCCGGTGTTCAACCGGCGCGTGCGCAATGAAACCGGGGCCATCCGCCGCTACGTCAACCTCTATCTGGACGGCGAAGACATCCGCACGCTGCAGGGGCCCGCCACGCTGGTTGCCCCGGGGCAGGAACTGCTCATCATCCAGTCGGTCGCCGGAGGCTAGGCCGGCGCACCACCGACGGATGCACCGCATCCGCCACATTCAACCGCAGCAGATACCAGGAGGGCCGCAATGACCAGCACCGGCAACCACGATGCAGAAGTCCCGGAAGCGGACGAGGCCGACCGCGCATGGCAGGACCGCCCGGTAGATGAGGATGCCTCGGAGCAACCGGCTTCGACGCTGCCGCCGGTCGGCTGGGAAGCGAACGAGGCAGACATGCAGGAGCAGTTGGAGGCGATCAGCGAGGACGAGGACGAAGAGTACCCTCGCGAAGAGCCAGAATAACTCCTGCCTAGGCCGGCTGCCTTGAACGTCCGCCGGTGTCCGCGGCTACTCCCCGACCAGTCCGTCCACTGCCTCGCGCAGCAGGTCGGCGTGCCCGTTGTGCCGGGAGTACTCCTCGATCAGGTGGACCAGGATCCAGCGCAGGTTCGGAACGCTGCCATCCCGGCCCGGCCTGCCGGCCATGAGATCCAGCCCGCCGGCTGCGACTGCTTCCGCGGTCAGGACGCGGGAGCGCGCCACGCTGGAGGCCCACAGCTCACGGAGCCGTTCGAGAGTATCGGCTGCAGCCGATTCCCAGTCCCAGTCGGGCTCCGCTTTCCAGTCCACGCCGTCCCACGGCGGCTGCGGCTCCTGTCCGTGCAGCCGGCGGGATAGCCAGTAGTCCTCCACGAACGCCAAATGCTTGAGCATGCCGCCCAGGGTCATGCGGGACGGCGGCAGTTTGGCAGCGAGTCCGTCCGCGCCCAGATCCGCGCATTTCCACTCCAGGGTGGCCCGCTGGAACTCCAGGAATCCCAGCAGCGTGTCCAGCTCGTTGGCCGCTTCGGGCGGTTCCGGGCGGTCTTGTCCATCCACTGCGGTCATGACCCGAGAGTCTAGCGGCACTGGGATAATTGCAGCATGCGACTTGCAGTTTTCACCGGTTCAGCCAGCGGAACAGACGCCCTTTACGCGCGGGAGGCGGCGTCCTTTGCCGCCGAGCTGGCGGCCCGCGGCATCGGCATTGTTTACGGCGGCGGACAGGTGGGCCTGATGGGCACCGTCGCGGACAGCGCCGTGGCTGCCGGCGGAGAGGTTCTGGGCGTGATTCCCTCGTCGCTGGACCGGACGGAGGTGGGGCACACCGGCCTGAGCACCCTGCACGTGGTGGATTCCATGCATGAACGCAAGCAGATGATGGCCGACCTGGCCGATGGCTTCGTTGCACTCCCGGGCGGGGTGGGCACGCTCGAGGAGATTTTCGAGGCCTGGACCTGGCTGCAGCTGGGCATCCACGAGAAGCCGGTGGCCTTTCTGAACATCAACGGCTTCTGGGACCCGCTGCTGGCGGCGATCGACTCCCTGGTCAGCGCAGGTTTCCTGAAGCAGGCCTACCGCGATGCCGTCATTGTGGCCGGCTCCGCCGCCGAGCTGCTGGACTCCATCGACGGCTGGACCCCTCCGGCCCGCAAGTGGCAGGACCCCGGCGAGCGCAGCCGGATCTGACCGCTCAGCCCTGAACCGCTCAGCCCTGCGGCCGGCAGAACGCAAACAGCGCCCCTCCCCTGCGGGAGAGACGCTGTCCGGCGCATCGAACGGAAAGGGGACCCCGCCGTCGTACTGGTTTAAGACGTGGTGCTTACGGGAAGAACTTGTCCAGCTCCGCCGGCTTCGTCAGCGTGCCGTACTTCAGGGCGGCGTCGGCGAGCTTCTGCGCCGCCTCCATGTTGAAGTCCTTGCGGAAGGCCGGCAGGGCCATCTCCGCGCGGGCGGCTTCGTCGATCTTGGTGTAGGTGCCCACGATGTCGCGGACCTCGTCCGGGTTCTCCTGGGCGTATTCCAGGGAGCGGTTCATCGCGGCCTGGAACTTCTTGACCAGTTCCGGATCGTTGGCCACGGTGTCGCCGGTGGCGAAGTAGCCGGAGATGTCCAGCTTCTTGTCGAAGTCGGCGAAGTTGTAGGAGACCACGCGGCCGCCGTCATCCACGGACTGGGACAGGAACGGATCCAGGATCCAGGCCGCGTCAACCTGGCCGTTGGCCAGCGCTGCCGGCGCGTCCGGGAAGCCCACCTCCACGAACTTCACGCTGTCCGGGTCGCCGCCGTCGGCTTCGATCACGCTGCGGATGGTGGTGTCGCCGATGTTGGACAGGGTGTTGACGGAGACGGTCTTGCCGGCCAAGTCCTTGGGCGACTTGATGTCCGAATCCCCCTTGACCACCACGCCGCCGAAGTCGTGCGAGGTATCGCCCGAGGTGGAGTTGCCGTTGGCCACCAGCTTGATGTCCAGGCCCTTGTCATTGGCGACCATGACCGACACCAGGTTGCCGAAGGCGAAGTCGAAGCCACCGCTGACCACGGCCGGGATGGCGGCAGCGCCACCGGCGACGTTCTGGATGTCCAGATCCAGGCCCTCTTCTTCGAAGAAGCCCTTCGAATCGCCGAGCCAGAGCGGCGCGGTGTCAACGATCGGGATCACACCGACGGTAACTGGGGTGAGTCCGCCCGAGGCTGCGGGTTCGTTGCCGCCGGCCTCGCCGCCGCTGGGTGAGCCGGAGCCGCAGGCCGCCAGACCCAAAGCCGAGACACCGGCCAGCAGGGTCAGGAATGTTCGCTTCATGTCACTTCCTAAAAATCGAAAAACTAGGTGGCAGCCCGCGGTCTCCCCCAACGGAAGCGCGGTTTAGCGCGTAACCACCGGCACAACTATGTCACGGCTCACAGGCCATCCCTGCCGCGGCGCCGAAATGTGACGCGTCACCCACTTTGGTCAGCGGACGGCCTGTCGGCCCCGAGACTCCAGTGCCAACCGATACACCATGCCGCCGATCAGCGCCCCGATAAGCGGTGCCAGAATGAACAGCCAGAGTTGGGCCAAATAGTCGGCACCGCCGTACAGGGCGGCGGCAATCGAACGGGCCGGGTTCACCGACGTATTCGTGACCGGGATGCTGATCAGGTGGATGAGCGTCAGCGTGAGGCCGATGGCCAGGCCCGCGAATGCCTTGGCGCCGCGGCTTTCGGTCACCCCCATGATGACCAACACGAAGACGGCGGTCAGGATGATCTCGATTAGCAGTGCCGACAGCAGCGAGAACCCGCCGGGCGAGAGGTCGCCATAGCCGTTGGAGGCGAAGCCCGATTCCTGCGCAGCAGCGAGGAAGCCATCCGGGCCGCCGGCCGCGATGGCGAACACCAGGCTGGAACCGACAATGCCGCCGACGAGCTGCGCGACGATGTAGCCCACCGAGTCTTTCCAGCGGAACCGGCCGCCGCATGCCAGCCCCACGGTCACCGCCGGGTTGAAATGCCCGCCGGAGATGTGGCCAAAGGCGTAGATTCCGACCAGCACGGTCAGTCCGAAGGCCAGCGCCACGCCCAGGAAGCCCACGCCCAGCGGGTTGCCCGCGTCCGCGCCGGGGAAGCTGGCTGCAAAGATGGCTGTGCCCACACCGCCAAAGACCAGTATGAACGTGCCCAGGAACTCGGCGAGCAACCGCGCGATCATCGATGGTGCAACTGCCTCGCCGGGGGCTCCCGGGACAGCCTCCTGGCGCCCCCTCTTCTGTGCCGACATGGCCACGCCTCCCACCAGTGGACGCTTGTTGCCCTTAACGTACTCCTGTCGGCGCGCTCCGCCCAGCCCTGACGGCTTCGGCCGCCGCCGAAATACGGGGCAATTACCTGGCGGCGAGCTGCTCCTTGACCTGCTTGCGCAGCACCTTGCCGAGCATGGACTTGGGCAGTTCCTGCACGGCAATAATCCGCCGCGGAACCTTGTACGCCGCCAGCCGGCCGCGGCAATAGTCCCGCATCTCCTGCTCGCGCAGCGTGAAGTCGCCCTCTTCGCGAAGCACGACGGCGGCCGTCACCTCTTCGCCGCCCTCGGCCCGGGGTATGCCCACCACTGCCGCGTCCACCACGTCCGGATGGGACCGCAGCGCATCCTCGACTTCCGACGGCGAGACGTTGAAGCCGCCGGTGATGATCAGTTCCTTCACCCGGTCCACAATCCGCGCGTTGTGCTGCTCGTCCACGGTGACGATGTCGCCGGTGCGCACCCATCCGCCGTCGAGCAGCACGGCGGCGGTTTCCTCCGGTTTGCCCCAATAGCCCTGGAACACCTGCGGCCCGCGGATCAGCAGTTCGCCGGGTTGTCCGGGCTCGACGTCGCGGGATGGATTGTCTGGGTCCACCACCCGCATCTCGGTGCTGGGGAAGGGAACGCCGATGGTCCCGTTCCTGCGGGTGGACGCGAACGGATTGCCCATCGCCACCGGGGACGTCTCGGTCATCCCGTAGCCCTCCACCAGCAGGCCTCCGGCGGTGTCCTCCCACAGGTCCACGGTGGCCTGCGGCAGGTTCATGGCCCCGGAGATGGCGAACCGCACCGAGCTCAGGGACACCCCGCGCTTCCGGGCCTCGTTCGCGGTCCGCTCATAAATGGGCGGCACCGCGCAGTAGATGGTGGGCGGGATCTTCTTGGCTGCGGAGAGCACCAGATCCACGTCGAACTTGGGGAAGAGAACAACCCGCGAGCCGGTGAGTACGCCGAAGGTCAGATACAGGGTCATGCCGAAGGCGTGGAACATCGGCAGCACGGCGTACATGACCTCCTTGCCCTCGGCCACACCGTGCATCCACGCGCGCCCCTGTTCGGCGTTTGCCCGCAGGTTCCGGTGGGTCAGCATCGCACCCTTGGGGTGTCCGGTGGTGCCGGAGGTGTACTGGATGGCCGCCAGATCGGTGACCTCGGGGCGGGGAAAGCCCTGCTTCAGCGGCTTGGACTTCAGCAGCTTCTCCCAGGAAATGGTGTTCTTCACCGGAGCGGTCAAAGCCTTGCGGGATTTCCTGGCGGCGGGGACGGGCAGCCTGAGGGCCAGCCGCTTGGCCCGCGGCATGGCGCGGGTCAGGTCCACCGACACGATCGTCTTGACGGCAAGGTCGAAGGGAAACGCCTGGACCTTGGCCACCACGTTGTTCCAGACGACGGCGACCGTGGCGCCATGGTCCTCGAACTGGTGCCGGAGCTCGCGCTCGGTGTACAGCGGATTGTGTTCGACGACGACGGCGCCCAGCCGCAGCACCGCGTAGAAGGCCACCACATGTTGCGGGCAGTTGGGCAGGATCAGCGCCACACGGCTGCCCGGGCCCACACCCAGCCGGCGCAGGCCTTCGGCTGCCCGGTCAATCTGGCGGCCCAACTCCTGGTAGCTGGTGGACGCCCCGAAGAAGTCCAAGGCCGCCCGCTTCCCAAACCTGCGGACCGAGTCGTCCAGCATGTGCGAGAGGGACTCGGTGGGAATCTCAATCTCGGCGGGCACCCCGGATTGGTAGTTCTGCAGCCAGGGACGGTTCTCAATGGTGGGCATACAGCGGCCGGTCCTCTCACTCGGTTTGCTGCCAGTCTATGGCTCCCGGCCGCGTTGCCAGACGGAAACGCCCCGCCCTCCAGGTGGAGAACGGGGCGCTTCACGGCCTGCTTATTAGCGTGCTAATTATTGCGCGGGAACCTGCAGAACCTGGTCCACGAAGATCAGGTTCGGATCCGACACGGTGTCCGTGTTGGCCGCAAACAGATCTTCCCAGCCGCCCTGGAGTCCCATTGACTCTGCAATGGTGGCCAAGGTGTCACCGGACTGGACGGCGTAGGTTTCGCCGCTCACGGCCGGAGCCTCGACGGCGGGTGCGGCCGCGGGGGCCGGAGCCTGCTGGACCGGCGCCTGCTGGACCGGTGCCTGCTGGACGGGGGCCTGCTCGACCGGCGCCTGCTGCTGAACCGGCGCCTCGGCGACGGGAGCCTGCTGGACCGGGGCCTGCTGGATCTCGGCAGACTGGCTGCTCACCTGCGATCCTCCGCCGCCACCGGACAGTCCCAGCTTGGACGAGCAAGCCGGCCATGCACCCCAGCCCTGGTTGTCCAGGACCTTCTCCGCCACCGCGATTTGCTCCGCGCGGCTGGCATTCTCTGCCGAGCCGGTGCCGCCGTGGGCAGCCCAGGTGCTCGGGGTGAACTGCAGGCCACCCGAGAAGCCGTTGCCGGTGCTGGTGCTCCAGCTGCCGCCCGACTCGCACTCGGCCAGAGCGTCCCAGGTGGCGCCATCGGCGGCATTTGCCGCCGGTCCGACCATGGCCACGCTGGCACCGGTCAGGGCCAAGGCGGCCAGGCTGCCACGCAGGGCACGACTGAAGTTCTTGTTTTTCTGTAAGTTCACAATGCTCCGCTGAGGCCGCCTTGCGCTCAGTCCGTCCCCGGACATCCCTGCGCCGCCGTCAGCCACTCGTAAAGATCGAGGTCATGTGGACGTCTGCCATTCTGACGGCGAAAGGCGTGGGCAGCGTCCGGGCATATTTTCTTTGGGTGGATCGCGCCGTACGTTCCGGCACCCCCTGGCGTGGTCATCTGACCTGCGCACTCCGAGGACGCTACCGGAAAGTAATCAACGTTGCAAAATCGAGACCTGTTCAAGGCGTGTCGTTCAGCCGGCTGGAGGGGATCAGGGCTATGTGCGCTTCGTTGCGCGTACGGCAACTAGTTTGGCCCGGCACCCTCTCCTCATCCGCGCTGCCGGGTCTGCGGCTACTGCGCGCTGAGACGAGGAGGCGCAGAGGCAAAATCGCGCGTCTCCATGCGGTTTTGACGGCCGGCGGCGCGCATATACACCGGCGGCCGACGGGAGCATGATGGTTTCGTGACTACGCAGAATCTGCGGGCCGTTCAGGCTCCACTGAAGGCCAAGTACCGGCACCAGCCCGACGCCGCGATGATCACGCTTTACGCCGAGGGCGAACTCGGTGAAGGAACCAGCTGTTCCGTTGCCACAGGCCGTGCCTTGGTGGCGGCCGGACTGCACCCTGCCACCGGTGGCGACGGCAGCCTGGTCTGCTCCGGGGACATGCTCTTGCAGGCACTGGCGGCCTGCGCCGGAGTGACCTTGCAGGCCGTCGCGGCCTCACTGGGACTGGAGGTGGCCGGCCGCGTCCATGCCGAGGGCGACTTGGACTTCCGCGGAACGTTGGCGGTGGACAAGGACAGTCCGGTCGGCTTCCAACGCATCCGAGTCCGGTTCGAGCTGGTCAGCGACGCCGACGACGCGGATCTGGAGACCCTGCTCCGGCTGACCGAGCGCTACTGCGTGGTCTACCAAACGCTGGCCGTCCCTCCAGCGCTGTCCGTGCACCGGGTCCAACAAGACAACGACGGCGGAGCGCCGCACCTCCCGTAGTGCACACGGCCTATCCGTCCGTGCGGCCGGCAGCCTTGTCCACCGGCACCAGCTTCACGTCAACGAGCCTTCCGCCGTCGGCCGTCGCCGTCATATAGGTACAAACCGGTTGCCGGCGGCGGTCGGTCGGCGAGCCCGGATTGAGCAGCCGCAGGCCGCCGGGCGAGGTGGTGTCCCACGGGATGTGGCTGTGCCCGAACACCAGCACATCCACATTGGGAAAGCGCGCCTCACACCGCTCTTCCCGGCCCTTAGCCGCTCCGGTCTCGTGGATCATGGCGAAGCGAACGCCCTCGACTGTTGCGGCGGCGATTTCCGGCAGGCGCGAGCGCAGGTCGTCGCCGTCGTTGTTGCCGTACACGCCGATCAGCCGTCGGCTGCGCTGCTCCAGCTCGTCCAGCAGTTCCGCGGTGACCCAATCGCCGGCGTGGAACACCACGTCGGCCGCGGCCACCGCATCCCAGACCTGCTCCGGGAGCCGCCGCGCACGCTTCGGCAGGTGCGTGTCCGCCAGGAACAGGAGCTTGCTGACCATACCGGCATCCTTGCATACCCGCTCAGAAGCCGAAGGCCATCCGCAGCCCCAGCGCCAGCATCACCACCGCGATCAGCCCGTCAAGGATCCGCCAGGACCCGGGCCGGGCGAAAATGGGGCGCAGCAGCCGGGCTCCGAATCCGAGCGCACCGAACCAGGCAATGCTGCCCAGCACCGCGCCGGCGCCGAAGTACCAGCGCAGATCCGGGCCCTGGGTGTTGGCGATGGAACCGAGCAGCAGGACCGTGTCCAAATACACATGAGGGTTCAGCCAGGTCAGCGCAAAGGCCGTGGCGGCCACGGAGGCCAGTGAACCGCCGCGCTGATTCTCCGCCGCGGTGAGCGCGCCTGGCTTGATGGCCCGTTTGGCGGCGAAGACGGCGTACGCCAGCAGGAAGGCGGCCCCGCCCAGCCGAATCACGTCCACCACTGCCGGCGCCGCCTCGATCACCGCACCGATTCCGGCAATCCCGGCGGCGATCAGCACCGCATCGGAGACGGCGCAGATCAGGACGACGACGCCGATGTGCTCGCCCCGGATCCCTTGGCGCAGCACGAAGGCGTTCTGGGCCCCGATCGCGATGATGAGGGCCAGTCCGGTACCCAGTCCCAGCAAGACGGTGGGGGCCATAGCGGTAGTCACAGCAGACGACGCTATCCGAACGGCTGACACCAGTACAGCTAAAGAAATTTAGGATCCGTAAGATGAGCTTATGCAGCCGTTCCAATTCGAGCATCTGGCGACCTTCGCCGTCGTCGTTCAAGAAGGCAGCTTCGATGCCGCCTCCCGCGCCCTGCATGTGACTCCCTCCGCCGTCTCGCAGCGAATCAAGGCGATGGAGCAAACGGCCGGCCAGGTTCTGCTGCAGCGCACCACCCCGGTACAGCCGACCGCTGCCGGCGACGTGGTCCTGCGGCTGGCACGGCAGGTGCGGGTCCTGCAGGCCGATGCGCAGCGCGAACTCGGCGGCAGCGTGACCGGGCTGGCCCTGCCGCTGGTGGTCAATGCGGATTCGCTCGCCACGTGGTTTCTGGGCGCGCTGGCCCGGATGCCGCGCGACCGGAGCGTGTTTTTTGAGGTGCACCGTGAAGACGAGCAGCATTCGACCTCGTTGCTGCGGTCGGGACGCGTGACCGCGGCGGTGACCGCCACGCCGGAACCGGTCCAGGGCTGCTCGGTGGAAGCCCTCGGCTCGCTCCGCTACCGGGCGGTGGCCAGCAGTGACTACCTGGACCATTGGCGGCCCAGCGGGACACCGGATGACGACCTGGCGTGGCTGGGCGCGGCGCCGGTGCTGGACTTCGACCGCAAGGACGACCTGCAGGAGCGTTTCTACCGGACGCTGACCGGCGAGGACTTGGCCGCGCCCCGCCACTACATGCCGGCTTCCGGAGAGTTTGCGGCCGCCGTCCGGCTGGGCATCGGCTGGGCCCTGCTGCCGGAACAACAGTGCCTGGCGGACCTCCGCCGCGGCACGCTGCGGCAGCTGGCCCCGGACCTGCCGGTGGACGTGCCGTTGTACTGGCAGCGCTGGAAAATCAGCTCGCCGATCCTCGATGAACTCTCCGCCTGCGTGCGGCAGACCGCGGAGGAACAACTGCGCCAGCCATAGCACCGCCGGGCGCAGGACCGGCTCCGTGCGGCGCTTCGGCCCGTCACCGAGGCCCTGACCTCTGTGACCGGCGCCTAAGGTGGAGGGGAAGATCCTGACGAAGGGGCATGATGCAAGACCGCATTCGCAATGCCCGCATGCTCGAGCGCGTAATGTCCGCCGAGCAGGCGGCCGAACTGATCAAACCCGGCATGACGGTGGCCATGAGCGGCTTCACCGGGGCCGGTTACCCGAAGGCCGTGCCGCAGGCGCTGGCCGCGAGGATGGAATCCGCCCATGCCGCGGGCGAGCAGTTCAAGATCCGCGTCCTGACCGGCGCATCAACCGCCCCCGAGCTGGACGGCGCGCTGGCCAAGGTCGACGGCATGGAGTTGCGCCTGCCCTACCAATCCGACCCAGCGTTGCGCGAGCGGATCAATGCCGGCGAACTGGACTACATCGACATCCACCTCAGCCACGTCGCCCAGCACACCTGGTACGGGTTCTTCGGCGACGTGGATCTCGCCGTCGTCGAAGTGGTCGGCATCCTCGAAGACGGCCGGCTGATTCCGTCGTCCTCGGTCGGCAACAACAAGACCTGGCTGGAACAAGCCGACAAGGTCATTGTGGAGGTCAACAGCGCGCAGCCGGCCGAGCTGGAGGGCATGCACGACGTTTACTACGGCACCGCGCTGCCGCCGAACCGGAAACCGATCCAGCTGCTGCACCCGGACGACCGGATCGGCGAACCGTATCTGCAGGTGGACCCGGACAAGATCGTGGCCATCGTGCACACGGACGCCCCCGACCGCAACTCCCCGTTCAATCCGCCGGACGAGACCTCGCAGCAAATTGCCGGCCACCTGCTGGACTTCCTGGACCAGGAGGTCCAGCGCGGCCGCCTGACGGATAAGCTCCTGCCGCTGCAGTCCGGCGTCGGCAATATCCCCAATGCGGTGCTGGAAGGCCTGGCCGCCGGTGGCTACCGCGGCCTGACCGCCTACACCGAGGTCATCCAGGACGGCATGCTGAAGCTGATCAAGGACGGCGTGCTGCGGATGGCGTCGGCCACATCCTTCTCGCTGAGCCAGGCCGGGGTCGAGGAGTTCAACGCCAACGTCGACTACTACCGCGAGCGCATCATCCTGCGCACCCAGGAGATCTCCAACCACCCGGAGCTGATCCGCCGGCTGGGCTGCATTGCGCTGAACGGCATGATCGAGGCGGACATCTACGGCAACGTCAACTCCACCCACATCGCCGGCACCAAGGTGATGAACGGCATCGGCGGCTCCGGCGACTTCGCCCGGAACGGCTACCTGTCCGTGTTCATGTCGCCGAGCACGGCCAAGGCCGGGAAGATCTCCAGCATTGTGCCGATGGCCAGCCATGTGGACCACACCGAGCACGACACCATGATTGTGGTGACCGAACACGGCCTGGCCGACCTGCGCGGCCTGGCCCCGAAGCAGCGCGCCCGCAAGATCATCGACACCTGCGCGCATCCGGACTACCGGCCAATGCTGCAGGACTATTTCGACCGGGCCTGCCGGGACAGCTTCGGCAAGCACACCCCGCACCTGCTGGGCGAGGCGCTGTCCTGGCACCAGCGCTTCGTGGAGACCGGCAGCATGCGCCCCTAGGTTCCGGCCGCCCGCCGCGCGGTCCAGCAGGTCCGGCCGGAAGTATGACGTCGTCGTACTCGCGCGCTTTCGCCACCCGGCGGGCCTGCCGGTAGGCTGCTGGCTTGTACACGGGAGTCCGGTGAGCCGGGCTGAGAGGAAACTTCTCAAGTTTCGACCGTTGAACCTGATCTGGATCATGCCAGCGCAGGGAGCAACCCTCACACCCGTGCCCTGTTCACTCAACAGAAGGGCGCGAACATGCGAACACCTGACGCTGCCGTCGCGGCAGCGAACCATCCCTCCACCGGCGACGCCGGGACATCCTTCACGGCCACGCCGCGTGAATTCGGCGTGGGGGCCCGACTGACCCTGGCGGTCATGGCCGATGACTACGTCGACGTCATCCTGGGGGCGCTGCGAAGCGCCGACGCCACCGGGCTCGAGGTGCAGACGGGGAAAGTCAGCACCTACGTCTCGGGCGCCGAACAGGACGTCTTGCGCTATCTGAGCCAGGTGATTGCCGGGGCCGGACGCAGCGGAGCGCACGTAGCGGCCGCGGTCCACCTATCCCACGGCTGCCCGGGCGGCGTCAGCTGCGACATACCCGAGGGCGGCGCGGCGCTGTATTCGGAAATCCCGCAACTGGAACCGACCGGAATCAAGACAGCGGCAGACTGGGCGATCTACCCGCTCGCCGACGGCGGATCCGGCACTGCCGCAGCGGACCACATGCGCGACATCTACGCCGCCATCGACTACGCCAAGTCCACCGGCGTGACCGTCACCGAAGACCACTACGTCACCCGGCTGGACGGAGACGTCGCCCAGGTCCTGCAGACCATCGCCGCTGGCTGGATCCTGATTGGGCGGTCCGTCCAGCACGTTGTCACGCACGCCACCCTGTCCATCAACAGCCCCAGTGCGTCCTGACGCTGGCCCGGAAGGAACCCCCATGTCAACATCATCTGGTCCCGCCCGCACACGGACTGCCTGGAGCCTGAAGGACCTGGTCCTGCTGGTCGTCCTCGGCGTCGTCTTCGGTTTCCTCTACTGGGTCTTCGTCCAGGCCTGGACTGCCCTCTCGCTCCTCATGGGGCCCGCCGGAGACCTTTCGCAGCACTTTCTGGCCGGTAGCTGGCTGCTGGTCGCGCCGATCGCCATTGCCATCGTCCAGCGTCCCTTTGCCGGCGTGATCGCGGAGGTCCTGGCCTCGGTGATCGAGGTCGTGTTCCTGGGCTCGGCGGTGGGCCCGCTGCTCTTCATCGCGGCCGCAATCCAAGGCATCGGCAGTGAGATCCCGTTTGCGGCCACCCGCTACCGTTCCTACAGCTGGCTCACCTACGCCCTGTCCGGCCTGCTCGGCGCCGGTCTGGTCTTCTTCTATTCGGCCTTCCGGTCCGGCTGGTATGGCCAGGACCTGTTTTTCACCCGTCTGGTCATCCACCTGATTTCCGGCGTGGTGCTGGGCGGGTTGCTGGCGAAGGCCATCGTCGACGCCCTGGCGAAGACCGGCGTAGTGGACAACTTCGCGATCGGGCGCGCCCGGTTGGGCAAGGCCAATGCCCGCTGAGCCTGCACTGGCGCTCCACGATGTAGCTGTGGAGTTTCCCCGGCGTGATGCCGCCGTGCTGCGCGGCGTCACGCTGCGGCTGGAACCCGGCGAGCACCTGATCGTGCTCGGGGCTTCGGGGTCCGGAAAATCCACGCTGTTGCAGGCGATCACGGGCGTGGTGCCGCACACGGTGTTGTCCACGCTGACCGGCAGCGTGTCGGTGAAGGGGACGGCGACGACGGACGCGTCCGTCGTCGAGCTCTCGCGCCATGTCGGGGTCCTCGCCCAGGATCCCTCCTCCGGGGTCTGCCTGCCGGACGTTGAACAGGAACTGGCCCTCCCGTTGGAGAACCGCGCCGTGCCGCCGGAGCGCATATCGGCCCGCATCGACCACGCGCTGTCGTTGGTCGGTGCGGCCGGTCTGCGGCAGCGCCAGACGGACAAGCTTTCCGGCGGCGAGGGCCAGCGTGTGGCACTCGCCGCCAGCCTGATCGCCGAACCGGCCCTCCTGCTGCTCGATGAGCCGACCTCCATGCTCGATCCGGCCGGCCTCACCGCCGTGCGTCAGGCTATTGACGCGGCCGCAGCCGCCTACGGTCCGGCTGTGGTGCTGGTCGAACACCGGCTCGACGACTACGCCGGCCGGGCGGGAATTGCCGGGCTGCCGGGCCGGGCCCTCGTGCTCGGCGACGCAGGGCAGGTCCTGGCCGATGGCGCCACTGCGGCTGTGCTGGCCGGCAGCGCCGGCCGGCTCAATGCCCGCGGATGCTGGTTGCCGCTGGAAACGGAACTGCTGGCAGTCACCGGGCAGCCCGGTGGCCTGGATTCGCCCGACGTCTGCTCTGCCCTCCGCGCTCTGGCGCTACCCGACGACGACGGCGGCGCTCCAGACGCGCCCGGTGCCGGCGACACGGTCCTCGCCGCGGAGAATGTCTCCGTCTCACGCGGCGCCGGACGGAAGAAGCGCCGGTCCCGTCGCGCGGACCGGGTGGAACCGGCCATCCTCAGAAACGTGAACGTGGAGCTCAGGCGC
The DNA here is from genome assembly GCF_022637435.1 of Arthrobacter sulfonylureivorans. Classification (NCBI taxonomy): domain Bacteria; kingdom Bacillati; phylum Actinomycetota; class Actinomycetes; order Micrococcales; family Micrococcaceae; genus Arthrobacter; species Arthrobacter sulfonylureivorans. Next base: position 265,870 of record NZ_CP093326.1, on the reverse strand, counting down.
GGCGAGATCACGGCCCTGCTGGGAGCCAACGGAACGGGCAAAACGTCGTTGCTGCTCACCCTCGCAGGGCTCCTCCCGCCCGCCGAAGGAACGGTGCTGGGCGCCCGCCCCGGCATGGTGTTCCAGAACCCCGAACACCAGTTCGTGGCGCACACCGTGGCGGAGGAAGTCCGGCACGGGTTGCCCGATGCTCGGAACGACTTCTTCAACCACCTGTTGGAACAGCACCGGCTCACGCATCTGGCCGACCAGAGCCCCTTCCGACTGTCCGGCGGCGAAAAGCGCCGCCTGAGCGTCGCTGCCATGCTGGCCCACGAACGGCCGTCCTTACTGGCGGACGAGCCGACGTTCGGCCTGGACCGGCGGGACACGATTGCCACCGCCAGCGCGTTCAAGCAGGCGGCGGCCGGCGGCAGCGCCATTCTCTTCTCCAGCCACGACCTGCGCACCGTTGCCGCGCTGGCCGACCGCGCCGTCGTCATCGCCGAGCGCACCGTGATTGCCGACGGCCCCGTCTTCGACCTCCTGCGCGACCCGGAAATCCTGGCGCGAGCCGGCCTCAGGCTGCCGCCGCTGCTCGACTGGCTGCTCGCAGAGTTCGATTCGGACCGCGAAATCCGCCGCGTTCTCGACCGGCTGGATGCGGCAGTTTCCGGTGGGTCTTCCGTGCAGCATCTGGCCGGGAGCCGCGCATGACCGCCATATCTGCCGCATCACCGGCGTCCTTCGCCTCCGGCAGTGTCCTCGCCCGGCGCAATCCCACGGTCAAGCTCGCGCTGTTGTTTGTCGTGTCGCTGGCGATGGTCTTCATTTTTGATCCGGTCACCCCGGCCGTGCTCTACGTCGTGGCCCTGGCCGCCGTCGTTGCTTCCACCCGGCTGCCCCTCCGAACGCTGGCGCTGGGTCACGTCCCCTTCCTCGCCTTCGGTCTGGGCATCTTGATGGTCAACGCGCTCAGCCGCCCGGGTCACATCCTGTGGGATGCCGGCCCCCTGCGGATCACCGCCGAAGGACTGTCGGTCGGCGGTTCCTTGGCCCTGCGGACCCTGGTGATCGGCATTCTCGCCATCGGCTTCATCGCTTCCACCGACGGCGTGGCACTGATGGGAAGCCTGCATCAACATGCCAGGCTCGGTTCCCGGATCACCTATGCCGTGCTGGCCGGCTACCGCATGCTGCAGGAGATGCCCCGGGAGTGGCAGACCATCCGTCAGGCCCACGCCGTCCGGGCGCAGCTCCGCCCGGACGGTTCGCTGCCCAGCGGCCTGGCCGCCTACGGCCGTGCGGCCTTTGCCCTGCTGGTGGTCTCCGTGCGCAAAGGCGAACGGATGGCCCAGTCGCTGGAATCCCGTGGCCTCGGGCTGACCCCCCGGACCACCTGGCGGAAAATTCCCCTCACCCGCACCGACTGGCTGATGGCGGCAGCCGTCCTGGCCGTGCTCGGCGGGATCGTGTACGCCAGCCACGTCCTGGGGTTTTTGGAAGGATACGATGCGCTCTTCAGCTGACGGCATGCACCTGGTGGCGATGGTCAACCCGCCCACCAGCCAGTATTCGGAGAATTGGCGGCACCCGCTCTCCCGGCGGGACTGGCTGAGCGCGGAGTTTTACCTCGATCTGGGCCGGACGCTGGAACGAGGCTGCTTCGACATGCTGTTCCTGCCCGACGCGCTGGCCGTCCCGGAGGACAACACGGGCGACTTCGCCACCACGCTGGTCACCGGCGGCAAAGGCGCCATCTATCTCGACCCCTTGATTACGCTGTCGCTGGTTGCCGGGGCCACCCGGCACCTGGGGTTGGCCGCGACCATCTCCACCACCTTCACCCCTGCCTACAGCATCGCCCGGAAGCTGCTCTCGCTGGATCACCTCTCCGGTGGCCGGGTCGCCTGGAACATCGTCACCTCCACCACCGACGCCGAGGCCGCCAACTTCGGCCTGACCTCCATCCCGCCCAAGGCGGAGCGGTATGACCGGGCCGACGACGTCGTCCAGACCGTGGTGGACTTGTTGGAATCCTGGCAGCCCGGGGCCTTGACGCTGGACGGTCCGCGACGTCAGTTCGCGGATCCTGAGCTGGTGCACCGGATACCGGAACGGCCCCTTTCCGGCAGGAGCCGGCCGTTGAGCCGCGGTCCGATCACGCTGCCGCGCAGTCCGCAGGGCCGGCCGGTACTCATGCAGGCCGGATCTTCGCCGCGCGGCATGGAGTTCGCCGCCCGCTGGGCCGAGGTCGTGTTCGCCGTGGCCGACACACCGGACGCCATGCGGGCCGTGCGGACTGAACTTCGGGACCGCGCTGCGGCCGCCGGACGGAATCCGGATCAGCTGGCCGTGCTTCCGGCGGTCCAGCCGATCACCGGTTCCACCCGCGCCGCCGCCTTCGCCACCGTCCAAAGCCTGGAAGCGGCACTCGATGGGGAAGGCGTCCTGACGAAGTTGGGCCGGCTCCTGCACGCGGCCCGGGAGGACCTCAACCCAGACGGCAGCGCCGAGGAGTTGCTGCTGGCCCACCGCGGAGCCACCGGCAGCGAGGGGTTCGAACAGATGCTGCTCGCCGCAGCCCACCGCCAATCCATGACCGTCCGCGACCTTGCCAACGCCCAAGCCATGAACCAACTGCACCCGCAGCCGGTCGGCGATCCGGCGGACATCGCCGACTACTTGTGCGAACTTTACGACTCGGAAGCGGCTGACGGTTTCGTGATCATGTCCGCGCTCTACCCGTCCTCGCTCGAAGAGTTCGTCAACGGCGTGGTCCCTGAGCTGCAGGCACGAGGCCGGTTCCGGTCCTCGTATTCGGGGCGCACCCTGCGCGACCACTTGGGCACCTCCCTCTGAGGCAGCAAGCCCCAACCGGGCAGCGGTAACCGAACGCCCGCTGCGTCCCCGGAGGTCCGGCCTGTGCGCACGTGCCGGACTTCCAACGTTTATGTCCCGCGGTCCCGGGGTCCGCTCAGCGCTGGTACACCCGGGCCAGCACGGCGTCGAAGACCCGGTCCGGCAGCAGCCGGCGAGCGCTCATGATGGTCCGCGCGCCCCGGCCCACCGGGTACCGGCTGCGGATGCGGCGCGCGGCCGCGACGCGGGCAATACGCCGGCCCACCACCTCCGGCGGCGTTCCCGTCCGCTCCGTATAAGCTCCTGACATCGCCTGCGCGACACTCTCGGCCTGCCGTTCGTACGCTGTCCCCTCCGAGCTCTGCAGCAGGCTGTTCACCGCAATCGAGCTCCACTCGGTCAGAATGGGCCCGGGCTCGATGATCACCACGTCAATGCCGTAGGGCTTGAGCTCCACTCGAAGACAGTCCGACAAGCCTTCCACCGCAAATTTGGCCGCGTGATACCAGCCGCCAAGCGGCTCGTAGAAGACGCCGCCGATCGAGGACACGTTGATGATCCGGCCGCTGCCCTGCGCGCGCATGGCGGGGGCGACCAATTGAATGAGCCGCCCCATCCCGAACAGGTTCACCTCGAACTGCTGCCGGGCATCAGCCAGCGGCACGTCCTCCACGGAGCCGAAGGACGCGTAGCCCGCATTGTTGACCAGCACGTCCAGGCGGCCCTGTTCAGACAGGATCCGCTGCACCCCGTCGACCATGGACGCGTCGTCGGTCAGGTCCATGCCGAGCACGCGGACCCCGTGCACTTCCAGTAGGCACATCCGCTCCAGCCGGCGCGCTGCCGCGTAGACCGTGAAACCGCGGCTCACCAGTTCGCGGCAGGTGTGTTCGCCGATTCCGGAGGAAGCCCCGGTCACCAGTGCCACTTTGTCCATCGCCATCTCCCCGCGTCACTTCCCCAACGCGACGACGACGGCGGTGCTCGCCTCGTGCGGCAGGGTCCGGGCTGCGCCGTCAGGCCCAAAGAGCCGCTGGCAGCCATCGATTTCCACGGTCAGCGGCGCACCGACGTCCAGCCCGTCGGCAACCGGCCACAAGACCGCAAACTCCGTCGCTTTGTCGTCGCACTCGGCAGCGGGCGCGTCCGCCTTCACTGCTTTAAGTACGGCATTCATTCCGGGGCCGTCGAGGCTGCCTCCACCAATAAACTCTCCGGCGAATACCTCCGTGCCTGAAAACTCCAGCTCCGCGTGCGTACCGGCGGTCGGCGCCGCGCCGGCGTCGGGCCGATCAATGTTGTAGTGGCAGACCCTGAGCGAGTCCACCTCGCCGACCTCGGGAACCAGGCCTGCGGAGCCGGAGACCGTGGCACCGGTGCCCTCCGCGCCCAGTTCCGGGGCCGGTATCGGCGCCACGTCGATTCCGCCCGCCACCGGTTCCTTCCACTCGGCCGGGCAGTTGGCGTCCAGTGCCGCCTTCGGTTGGATGAGTTCCATCTTGTGCTGTGTCGACTCGACCACCTCCATGCCACCAAGGATCTCGCGCACGCCGGGCTTCGTCTTGCCGCAGGAATTCGTCGGCCATGCCGCGCGCATTGCCCTGCCCTGTTCATCCAGCAGCCAGAGATCGGGAACCAGTTCCATGTCCGCCGTGCAGGCCTGGTTTGCTCTGGGTGGGTCGCTCGGCTGTGCCAGGGCGTCCAGCAGTCCGTCCATGTTCCCGGTGAGGCGCTCCTCCGTGACCGCCGACCACAGGCCCTCGGCATCTTCGACCGTCGCCATCATGAAGGCGTCACAGCGGATGACTTCGACAGGCACGAATGCTTCGGGCACGCTGCCGGCCACTGGTGGCGGAGGCGCGGACGGCTTCCCTGGTTCCAGGACGTGCTGCGCCGATGTGCAGTCGACGGCATCCACCAGCTCGGCCACGGCACGTGTTTGCCCGCGCCCTCCAGGCATCTCTCCGCAGGCTGCCAAGGTGACCATAGCCAGCAGCGCCGCCACGCCCAGTCCACATATCCGCCTTCGACCGCCGCTGAACCACATCCGCTGCACGCTGCTGTCCCCCATCCCAGTCCTTGCGGCCATTCTAGGGCCTCGATACAAGGCCACCGAGGCCAGAACGGCGGCAGTTCGTCCTGATGTTGTCGACTGTCCTGGGCCTGATGGACCTATGACTGAAGATCGCTGGGCAGTGCTTCTCCGGCCGTCTCGCTGTGCGGTCTCTTCCGGTGTAAAGACGCTGGGAGGGCGGCCAAGCGTCGTTAGCATTCGCCATCCGCGGGCGCGGATCCAGCGACCACCTATCGAGAGGCGAATGAGGCGCACACCGACAGCGGGTCCGCCAGCAGCCCGGAAGAAAGTTGACACATCAACTAAATGGGATAGGATCAATGCATCTGCATATACTTGCGCCGGCGTTGGGCATCAATCTCAATATGGCCAAGTGATAGGGACACCTGCGGAACCAATAGCAAGGAGAGATTCGTGGTTGACAGTTCGACTCAGCACAGCGGCTCCATCGGGACCGTTTCCCAAAAGGGCATTCCCGACGAAGTGGACGTGGTCATCGTCGGTTCTGGCGGAGCAGGCCTGATGGCGGCGCTCACCGCTGCAAGGGAAGGCGCACGAGTTCTCGTTGTCGAGTCCCGTGAACTCGTCGGAGGCGCCACCGGCATCTCTGCGGGTGCCGCCTGGATCCCCAACCACGGTTTCTCGACCAAGGATCTGAAGGTGAAGGACAACCTGGACCAGGCCCGGCGCTACATTTACGGCCAAGGTCGCGACCAGGTCCTCGACCACGACTTGGTAGAGCAGTTCCTGGAAGCCGGACCGCACGTCGCCCGGTACATCGAGGAGCACACCTCCTTCGGGTGGATCCCGACTATCTGGCCGGACTACCGCTCCGACATTGATGGCGCATCGGTCGGTCGGGCGCTCTTCCCCGGCCCCTACTCCCCCGAAGGCCTGGGCGAGGCGGCAAAGTACGTCCGACCGGCCCTGACCACGGGCATGGCCAAGAACCCGCTCCCGTTCTGGTTGCTGGGTGGAATCGGCATCGATGACGTCTGGCTCGCCGGACCGGCATTAGTCGGCGCCCTTCTCGAGGGCGGCCTGCGCAACGGCGTCGACGTGCGTGTCGAGACGCCCGCCGTCCGCCTGGTCACGGATGAGTCGGGGGTGCAGGGCGTCGTCGTACGGGCCGATGGCGTGGAGCACACGGTGCGCGCCACCAAGGGTGTGCTGCTGGCCAGCGGCGGGTTCGAGAGCTCGGACGAGGCCACCACGAAGTACCTCGAGGCGCCCTTCGGCGTGCAGGTTTCGCCCAAGGGCCACGATGGCATCGCAGTCCAGTTGGCCAACGAAATAGGTGCCGACTTGACCGGGATGGACGATGCCTGGTGGATGCCCGGGGTGCAGCTGCCCGGCGAGGAACTGGAAGGCCAGCCCCTTAGTCGTGTGTTCCTGGGAGAGCGCGCACTGCCGCACAGCATCATGGTGAACAGCAGGGGAGAGCGCTTCGCGAACGAGGCCTTGGCCTACGACCAGTTCGGCCAGATCATGCGCGAGGTCGACTCGGAGACGGGCACCCTGCCCAATGCCACGGCATGGCTCATCTTCGACCACAATTACTGGGAGAAGTTCGGGATCTTTGGCGTCACCCCGGGCGGAGAGGTGCCCGAGTACCTCCACCGCGCCGACACCCTGGCAGAGCTGGCGGCCAAGATCGGTGTCGACGAGGTGGGGCTGCTCCGCACCGTCGACCGGTTCAACCCCGACGCCGCACGAGGCCGCGACTCGCAGTTCAACCGGGGCGACACAATGTTCGACCGTTACTTCGGTGCCTACTATCCCCGGCTGGGCAAGAACTCGCCCGACGCGCGCTTCCCCGCCGCGACAGCCAAGGCCCGAGTGCTCATCGCCAAGGCCGTCGGTCCGATTGCGAGCAAGCTCGCGGGACGAGTGGCAAAGAGGAACGACCCCGAGCGCCTGCGTTCAGTCGTGGTCAAGCCGCTGGCGAAGATCATCCGGCCCGTGCTGAAGAGCCCGCGCTCCAGCGTGCTCGGACCCGTCGACACGGCGCCCTACTACGCGCTCAAGGTCGAGGCCAGCGCACTCGGCACTGTCGGTGGCCCGAAGACCGACGCCCTCGGACGGGCACTGGACACCGAGGGCAAGGTCATCAAGGGCCTGTACGCCGCCGGCAACGCAGGCGGCGCACCCACGAGGGGGTTCTACGGAGGCGCCGGCGGAACGATCTCGCTCGGACTGGTATTCGGCTACCTAGCCGGACGCGAGGCAGCCCGGCGGCAGGACGACGCCTGAGCACCATGTCGGTGGTGACCTCGACCGTCGAGTCGGCGGTCGAGGTCACCCCTCACGGCAACACGCTTCGCTGCGGTGAAGGCCGCGCCGCTTGAAGGCTCTCGATCCCGGCAGGTCAATGATGTGATCCTCGGGCCGCAGCCGGCCGCATCGAAACAAGCGGTCTCTGGCGGGGCATGCCCCGCGGTCCTAGCATGGGCGGTAGGTGCCTTCGGGGCGTTAGGTCCCGACGCAGGAAAGGAGCCAGGATGGGTCCCATGCGGCAGGATGCCCAGCCTCCAGGCCTCGCCGATGCCTTCCGCGCCGCGTTCTCCGCCCATCCCGCCGGCGTAGCGATTGTCACCGCCGCGGGGCCGGGTGGTCCGGCGGGCATGACCGCGTCTTCGGTGATTTCGGTATCTGCGGAACCTCCAGTTCTCGCGCTTTCCATCGCCCGCGGCACCGAATCCGGAGCCGCCCTACTGGCGGGTGAGTCGCTTGCCGTTCACCTGCTCACAACCGCCAACCGCCGGCTTGCGGAACTTTTTGCGCGGCCCGGTTCGCACCGCTTCGGGTTCGACATGGACTGGCACACCGCGCCGACTGGCGAGCCGATCATCCGCGGCGTCGGCACAGTGCTCCGGTGCAAGCCCCTTGACCGGATGCCCGCCGGAACCGGCGTCGTTCTGGCCGCTCAGGTTCTTCAGGTGCTCGACGGGGGCTCGCTCGCCCCTGCACTGGTATACCAGCGCCGGACTTACTACGCCTTGGACGCCTGGTCGGCCCTGCCCTTTCGGACCTGATTCTGGTTCACGGCAACAGCGCAAGCTGTGCCCGATCGCGGCAAGGGCACCTGAGTCGACAGCATCACTAACCGTGTTCAACCGCCATGTTGGCGAAGCGGGAGTAGTGGCCCTGGAAGCCCACCACGATGGTCTTGGTCGGACCGTTCCGGTGCTTGGCCACAATCACGTCCGCTTCGCCCGCACGCGGGGATTCCTTGTCGTAGATGTCCTCGCGGTGAAGCAGGATGACCATGTCCGCATCCTGCTCGATCGAACCCGATTCACGCAGGTCCGAAACCATCGGCTTCTTGTCGGTGCGCTGCTCGGAACCACGGTTCAGCTGCGAAAGCGCGATCACCGGAACCTCGAGTTCCTTGGCCAACAGCTTGAGCGCACGGGAGAACTCCGAGACTTCCTGCTGGCGGGATTCGACGCGCTTGCCGGAGGACATCAGCTGAAGGTAGTCGAGCACCACCAGCTTCAGGTCATGGCGCTGCTTGAGCCGCCGGCACTTGGCACGGATCTCCATCAGCGACATGTTGGGGCTGTCATCGATAAATAGCGGGGCGTCATTCATCCGGCCCATGGTGGTAGCGATCTTGCCCCACTGCTCGTCCTTGATGGTTCCCTTGCGCAGGTCCTGCAGGCCGATGGTGGCCTCCGCGGAGAGGAGGCGCATGGCGATTTCGTTTCGACCCATTTCCAGGGAGAAGAAGACCGTCGTCATGTTGTTTTTAATGGCTGCCGAGCGCGCAAAATCCAATGCGAAGGTGGATTTGCCAACTGCGGGGCGTGCCGCGATCACGATCATCTGGCCGCCGTGCAGGCCCTGGGTGAGTTCGTCGAGTTCATAGAATCCGGTGGGGACACCGGTCATACCCTCGCCGCGATGGCCGGCGGATTCGATCTCGTCGACGGTGCCTTCGATGATGTCCTTCAACGGGACATAGTCCTCGGCGGTCCGCCGCTCTGCAACCTTGTAGATCTCCGCCTGCGCCTCGTTGACGATCGCGTCGACCTCGCCGTCGTGGGAATAGCCCAGCTGGACGATCTTGGTGCCGGCGTCGACGAGGCGGCGGAGCACTGCGCGTTCGCGGACGATCTCCGCATAGAAGCCCGCATTGGCAGCTGTCGGCACGGACTGAATCAGCGTGTGCAGGTAAGCGGGTCCGCCGATGCGGGAGATCTCGCCCCGTTTCGTCAGCAGGTCGGAGACGGTGACGGCGTCTGCCGGTTCGCCACGGCCATACAGGTCGATGATGGCTTCGTAGATGCTCTCGTGGGAAGGGCGATAGAAGTCCACGCCGCGGAGCACTTCGACACAGTCGGCGATGGCATCCTTGGAAAGCATCATGCCGCCCAGCACCGACTGCTCGGCCACGAGGTCCTGCGGCGGCGTGCGGCCGAATTCGGAATCCCGACCTGTTGCCGAATCCGCGTGCGCTAACGACACCGCTGCCTGCTTTCTTTGTTCCTCGAACGGGTACCGCATCCCCTTCTGGACCAGACCTATCAGGCGGTTCGGACATTTGCTCGAACTGCCGGATGGGCGCGCCGGACTACAGCCCGTGCGCGGACTTCTGAGTGGGATACTCCGCAACGGTAGCCCCCTTCCCCGCTTCCACCAAGCGACTTATCCACCGCACCTGTGGATAAAATGTGGATACGTAGGCGTGTCTTGTGCACAGGCTGTGTGTAGAGCTGTGGATACTAAACTTAACTCACCAGTAACATGGCCCTGACCTGCACAAACGTTGTCCGGCGACTGTGGATTAAAAGAATTTGGCCGTGAATTCTCACCGGTTTTTGGCTGTTGACAGAACGGAATTTGCAGCGTACGCAAAAGTTATCCACTGGTTATCCACAGTGTGAATTACACCGGTGTAATACGTCGGCCGCCGGGCCGGGAAGCCGTCTCCGGAGCGGGACGTAGGATTCAAGTATGGAATTTGTGGTGCCGCTGCTGATCGTCGTACTGGTCATCGCGATCGGACTGGTCATCATGCGTCTCGCGGCGCGGAACAAGACCAGCCGCGCGGGCCAAGTGCGCAAGTCGCCGGGCCAACCCGCAACGGCAACGTCCAGGGAAGCTGCTGCCGAAGCCAGTGCTCGGCTGAACCAGCAGCAACACACGGCGATCTATGCGCTGATCGCGCAAGGGCAGGCCCTCTCCGCCATCCGCGAGTATCGGAATGCCACCGGAGCAGGACTCCGCGAGGCAGCCGGCGCAGTCGCACAAATGTCGGCGCACCCGCAGCCATACAAGGCGTCCCCAGACGATGTCCCGACACTCCGACCCGAGGCCGAGGAGCTGCGGGAGGCGGCGCCGGAGCAGCCGCGGGAGGATGCGGAGCCAGGACAGGCAGCGCCGGAACAGCCGCGAGAGGATGCGGAGCCACAACAGGAGGCCCCCGCGCCGGTCCAGGCAGAGGATGCTCCGCCGCAAGAGTCCGCTCCCGCCTCACGAGCCGCGCCGAAGGGATACCGCTACCGGGCCATCGTGTCCAAAGGCGACACCATCAGGGAAATCGCCAGCACGCGCCTGAACGACGACGTGTTCGACCGGATCCGCACTGCGGCTCTCGGTGGCGATCGGGAAGATGCCGTTCGCTTGCTCCTGGACCATTCGGAAGCGACCGAGGCAGACGCGCGCGAGTTTGTGGATCTGATTGGACCGGAAGAAGAGTCCTAACGGCAGAGCCGGGCGACGCGTCCGGCGGATAGTGGCAACCCCTCCGGCTTTCTGCGACACTTCAACCCATGGCTGAGAACAAAACCGCTCCGACGGACGTTCCCGTGGAGGCATTCCTCGCGTCTGTGGAACATCCGGTGCGGCGGCAGGACGGCGAGACCGTCGTGGAGTTGATGCGGGACATCACCGGCCAGGAACCGGTCATGTGGGGGCCGTCGATCATCGGATTCGGCAGCTACCACTACAAGTACGCGAGCGGACACGAAGGTGACGCTGCCGCCGTCGGCTTCTCCCCCAGGAAGGGCAATCTGGCCCTGTATGGACTGACCTACGCGCCGGAGTCCGCATCGCTGCTGGAGCGCCTGGGCAAGCACAAGACCGGTGCCGCCTGCCTGTATGTCAACAAGCTGGCTGACATCGATCTGGACGTGCTCAAGGAACTAATTAAGCTCGGCTACCGCACCATCACGACGGCGGATGCAGAATCCTTCCAGAGCTAACCTGGCACACGTTAGGTGCCTGTTGGCGGGCGCCGGTATTCGTCGGTCGGCTGTTCGCCGGGAGCCGGCGGGCTCAGAGGTGAACGGTCCCGGTGATCAGCGTTTGCACGTCCCCGCCGATCCAGATGTCCTCCCCGTCGGTATCAACATATAACCGGGCGTCCCGCCCCAACGCCGTTCCCTGCCGCACCGTGTAGCTTTCGGGGGCTTCGTTTTCGCCGATCAGCCACTGGGCCAGCGCCGCGTTCAGGCTGCCGGTCGCCGGGTCTTCGGCCGGCAGCTCTTCGAAGCCCATCAGCCCGCGGACCTCGAAGTCGATGCCGGCCCCTCCGGAGTGGGCGCCGACCAGGCCGACGCCGAACGGGGACAGCGCCGCATAGTCGGGCACCACGTCCAGGACGGCCTGGGCGTCCCGCAACTGCAGGGCCTGCCACTGGGGTCCATTGTCGGCCCACTGGTGGCGCAGCACGTCGCCGCGTGCCAGTCCAAGCGCCGCACAGATCTTGGCGACGTTCTCTTCCGGAAGCGGCCCGGTCCGCCGCCGCGGCGGGGCGGCGAAAGCCAGCCGTCCGCCGTCGTTCTTCACCCTCACCAGGCCTGCGGCGCATTCCTGGATGATCACGCCGTCAGCTTGCGGCTGCCCGCCGTCGGCAAGCCAGACCGCGGCCGTACCGAGGGTCGGGTGTCCGGCGAAAGGCAGCTCGCCGGAGGGCGTAAAGATCCTGACCCGGTAGTCGGCGTCCGGGCTGTCGGGCGGCAACAGGAAGGTGGTCTCTGACAGGTTGGTCCAGTTGGCGAAGCGCTGCATCTGCTCGCCGTCCAGCGTCTCTGCTGCCGAGACCACGGCCAGCGGATTTCCCGTGCACCATCCGGTGGCGAAGACGTCCACTTGGCTGAACTGGTGTGTGCTCATGCGTTACAGCGTACCGGGCGTTAAACGCAGCATGCCGGGCCCACATCGGACCCGGCATGCTGCGTAACGTGAGGCTATTAGCCTGCAACGACCTTCAGGTCGATGACAGCGGAGACCTCTTCGTGCAGACGCACGGTCGCCTGGTAGTTGCCCACCGACTTGATGTGCTCGGTCAGTTCGAGCTTGCGCTTGTCGATGGCACCGAGGCCAGCGGCCTCGACGGCGGAAGCAACGTCGGCCTGCTTGACCGTGCCGAACAAGCGGCCCGACTCTCCGGCCTTGACGGTCAGGGTGACCGGCTTGCCGGACAGCTTGGCTGCGAGCTGCTGTGCGTCTTCCAGGGATGCGATCTCGCGAGCGGCACGGGCAGCCTTGATGGACTGCACCTGCTTCTCGCCGCCCTTGGTCCAGGTCAGGGCGAAGCCGCGGGGCAGAAGGTAGTTACGGGCGTAACCGTTCTTTACCTCGACGACGTCGCCAGCAGTGCCGAGACCGGTCACTTCGTGGGTCAGAATGAGCTTTGCCATGTCAGTACTCTCTCCTCTTCGCTTCGCTTAGCCGCGGCCAGCGCCGGAGTAGGGCAGCAGGGCAACTTCGCGGGCATTCTTGATAGCCAGTGCGATCTTGCGCTGCTCCTGCACGGTGACGCCAGTCACGCGGCGGGCGCGGATCTTTCCGCGGTCAGAGATGAACTTGCGCAGCAAAGCTACGTCCTTGTAGTCGATGACGGTGATGTCAGCGGCCTTCAAGGGGTTGGACTTTGGTTTGGGCTTACGAATTTCAGCCTTAGCCATCGTGGAGCTCCTTTATCTCGTGGAGCCCGTGGATCTTTTCCACGGGATGGGGTTTGTTTTTAGAAGGGAGGTTCGTTGGAATCCGGACCGTTGCCCCAGCCGCCGGAGTTGCCGCCGGCCGGTGCTCCCCAAGGATCATCCTGGGGTGCGGGCTGCTGGCCGGACTGCTGTCCGCCCCAACCGCCCTGGTTCTGGCCTCCACCGAAACCGCCGCCGCCGCCGCCGCCAAAGCCACCTTGGCCGCCTTGACCGCCGCCGAAGCCGCCCTGCCCGCCGCCGGAGCGCTGGGTACGGGTGACCTTGGCAGAGGCGTAGCGCAGCGAGGGGCCGATCTCGTCGACCTCAAGCTCCATGACGGTGCGCTTTTCGCCTTCTTTGGTTTCGTACGAACGGGACTTCAGCCGGCCCTGAACGATCACGCGCATGCCCTTGGTCAGGGTCTCTGCGACGTTCTCGGCAGCTTCGCGCCACACCGACGCGCGGAGGAACAGGGTTTCCCCGTCCTTCCACTCGTTGGACTGGCGGTCGAAGGTCCGCGGCGTGGATGCAACGGTGAAGTTCGCTACCGCGGACCCGGACGGAGTGAACCGCAGCTCGGGATCGTTGGTGAGATTACCGACGAGCGTGATAACGGTTTCGCCTGCCATGTTGCCTCCTGATGTCCTAGTCCCGCTTGCCAGGTGGTGCGCGGGATTGTCTTCGTCAATGCCGGTCCGGGAAGGACGCGGCGATCACAGCTGATTACTCAGCGGAGATCTTCTGCTCCTCCGGGCGGGTGATCTTGGTGCGCAGGATGGTCTCGTTCAGACCAAGCTGGCGGTCAAGCTCAGCAGCAGTGGCGGGAGTTGCGGTGAAGTTGACCACCGCGTAGATGCCTTCGGACTTCTTCTTGATGTCATAGGCGAGCCGGCGGCGTCCCCAGATGTCCACCTTGTCGATGGTTCCACCATCGTTGCGGACAACGTTGAGGAACTTGTCGAGCGAGGACTCTACGGTACGCTCTTCGACCTCGGGGTCGATGATTACCATCAGTTCATAAGCACGCATTGTGAACCCACCTCCTTCGGGCTAAGCGGTCACGGTCTTTCCGTAACAGGAGGTTCTGTTGCGTTGCCTGCCTGCCACCGCACAGCGATGTTCCAACGTGTTTTGGCTATTGTCACAAGGATTACCGGCTGGTGCTGACAGCACAGACTCATCAATGCTACCGGACACCGGACCGGGCGCGTAAATCCGCGCCGCCGACCCGTCCTCCACAGCTCGGCCGAGGTTCCGGGCCGAGGACGACAGACCGCGCCCGCGAACCGGCCGCGTCAGTAATCCAGACCTTGGCTGGGGACCACCAGTCCGGTCTCGTAGGCGTAGACGACGGCCTGCACCCGGTCTCGCAGGTGCAGCTTGGCGAGGATCCGCCGCACGTGCGTCTTCACGGTCGCCTCGGAGAGAAAGAACCGATGCGCGATTTCCGCGTTGGACAGGCCCTCCGCAATGGTTCCCAGCACTTCCAGTTCCCGCGGGGTCAGGTCATCCAGGAGCGGGTCGCGCTGCGGCGGGGCCGCCGGACTGCCGGCCGGGGCCAGGCCGCGCACATACGTCTCCAGCAGACGCGCCGTCACCCTCGGCGCCACCACGGCGTCGCCGGAGGAAACCAGGCGCACCGCCTGGACAAGTTCTGCGGGCGCCACGTCTTTAAGCAGGAAGGCGCTGGCTCCGGCTTGCAGCCCGGCGAACGCGTACTCGTCCAGATCAAAGGTCGTCAGGATGATCACCCGGGCCGGCAGCCCGGCGTCGACAATCTGCCGGGTGGCCTCGATCCCGTCCAGCACCGGCATCCGCACGTCCATCAGCACCACGTCCGGGGCCAGCGAGCGCGTCAGCTCCAGCGCCTCGGCGCCGTCGGACGCCTCCCCCACCACGGCCACGTCGTCCTCGCCTTCGAGGATGAGCTTGAAGCCCATCCGCAGCAGCGGCTGGTCGTCCACCAGCAGGACTTTCACCGGCCCCGCCGGGCTGCTTTCGGTGCTCTCAGACACTCTTGTCTTCCTCTCCGGGCCAATACAGTGTTGCCTCCACCATCCAACCACCGCCGGATCGCGGACCGCTGGCAACGCGGCCGCCGTAGATGGCGGCCCGTTCGCGCATCCCGACAAGGCCTTGGCCGGCACCGAGCGAGTCTGACGTGCCAACCTGCCGGCCGTCGTCGGCCACCGTGATGTGGACGGCGTCGCCGTCGCGGATCAACGCCACGTCAACCCGGGACACTCCCTTGGCGTAGCGGAGCACGTTGGTGAGCGACTCCTGCACAATCCGGAACACGGTGAGCCGGAAATTCTGGTCTTCCGGCAGCGGCGGCCCGGCCATCACCGTGCGCAGCGGAAGGCCGGCCGCCCGGAAGCCGTCCAGCAGTCCGCTCAGCTGATCGCCGGACGGAGCCGGCGCCAATGGGGCCGCTTCCACACCGTTCTCGGTGCGCAGCACTCCCAGCACCCGGCGCATGTCCGCCAGCGCGGTACGGCCGGTCGCGGAGAGTTGGTCCAGGACCTGCCCGGCGCGTTCCGGATCCTTGCGGACCACGACGGCGGCACCATCCGACAGCGCGATCATCACCGACAGCGAGTGGGCCACCACATCATGCATCTCCCGCGCGATGCGGGTGCGTTCGTTCGCCGACGCCAGCTTGGTGTTGTCCGCCGCCCAGCGCTGCAACTCGGCATCGTGAAGCCGGTCCCGGCGTACGGTGACCCCGATGCCCGCGGCGATGATGTTCGCCAGGATCAGCACCAGCCCGGTGATCAGGCCAACAAATGCCGGGACCTCCCCGCTGGCGATTTGCTTGGCGATCTCCGGCGGCATCCGGACCGCCATGACCACCATCATCGGCACGACGGCGAGCACCGCCGCCGCGATGGCCCGCACCGCGGGCTGGGTGGTTGCCACCGTGTAGACGGCGAACCACATGGCGAAGGAGCCGCTGCCGGTGCTGGTCAACAGCACAATCAGCATGTCCACCATGGCAATGGCCGCCAGCACCACCAGCGGATAGCGGCGGCGCCACACCAGCGCGGCGCCGCCGGCCAACAGCAGCAGCAGCGGCGACCACTCGCCGTCGGCCGCGGTCATCACGGCATTCGGCAGCCCGAACAACAGATGGATGCCGATCAGCACCCAGTCCATCGCCACCGGGTGGGTATGGAAATAGCGCCGGATGGGGCCCCGGCGCTTGGAAGAAATTTCGGTGAAGGAGACGGCGGCCGTTCGTTCCGCCGCCTCCCTCACCGAAGGCTTGTCAGTCATGCATCGAGCCTAGCCGCGCGCTTAGACGTCCCGGGCCTTGGTGGTCACCGCGGCGCCGGCCAGCAGCACGGCGGCCCAGGCCGCCATCACCAGTCCGCCCTGCCACTGGGTCAGGTCGCCGTCGGCGGTTTCCAGCATCACCATTTGCCGTCCCGCATTGGAAGGCAGGTAGGGCATGACGCCGTCCTGGACCCAGTCAAAGGGGATGATCTGGGCGACGATCGGCAGCACCAGCAGCAGCACCACCAGGGTGACGATCCCGCCGGCGCTGTTGCGCAGCAGGGACCCAAGCGCGAGGCCCATCACGGCCACCACGGCCAGGTACACGCCGGAGAGCAGCATGGACTGCATCAGGTGGTCCACGTCCAGCCCGAATTCCCTGCCGTAATTGGCCAGGATCGGCTGCAGCAGGAAGTAGGTGATGAAGCTGGAAACAATTCCGACGACGGCGGCCACCACCGCGACCACCAGGGCCTTGGCGAACAGCGGCGACAGCCGCGACGGCACGGCCGTCATGGTGGAGCGGATCATGCCGGTGGAGTATTCGGAGGCGATCAGCAGCACGCCCAGCGAGCCGATGATCAGCTGGCCGAAGTCAAGGCCGCCGCTGGTCATCAGGTACAGGAGGGAGGAGTCCATGCCCGCCGCGGCCGGATCCTGGCCCGCGGCTTCCATCTGCTCCATGCCGCTGGCAATGCCCCAGCCGCCGAGCAGGCCGATGCCCACCATCACCAGGACGGTGGTGGCCAGCAGCACCCAGGTGGAGCGCAGCGTGGTGAACTTGATCCACTCGCTGTTCAGCGTCCGGGGGAAGCTCACGCCGGGGCCGGTGACGCGCCCGGCTTGGGGAGTCAGGGTTGCAGCGCTCATGGTCAGTTTCCTTCCTGGCCGGCGCCGGCGGCGACAGCAGCGTGCCGTCCGGACTCTGCAGTGCCGGCATGGTCATGTACGTCGGCCACCGGGCCGGAGTGGTATTCGACTTCGTCCTTGGTCAGGTCCATGTAGGCCTCCTCCAGGGACGCCTGCAGCGGGGTGAGCTCGTACACGAGCACCTGCTGGGCGAGGGCTGTTTCAGCGATGGCCCGCGCGGCGACACCGCTGACTTCCAGCAGTTCCGGTTCGCGTGCTTCAACGCTGACGCCTTCGCCGGCCAATGCCCGGGTGAGGACGTCGGGGCGGTCGGTGCGCACCCGGACCCTCTGGGCGCGGTTGTTGAGGATGTCCTGAATGGGCGCATCGGCGATGATCCGGCCGCGGCCGATCACGATCAGATGGTCCGCCGTCAGCGACATTTCGCTCATCAGGTGCGAGGACAGGAACACCGTGCGGCCCTCGGCGGCGAGCGCCTTGACCAGGTTGCGCACCCAGAGCACGCCTTCCGGGTCCAGGCCGTTCACCGGCTCGTCCAGAATGATGGTCTGCGGATCGCCGAGCAGAGCGGCGGCGATGCCCAGCCGCTGCCCCATGCCGAGGGAGAAGCCGCCGACGCGCTTCTTGGCCACGGCGCCGAGGCCGGTCAGCTCGATCACATCGTGTACCCGCTTGGTGGGGATGCTGTGCGTGGCGGCCATCGCCCGCAGGTGGTTGTACGCGGTCCGCGAGGTGTGAACTGCCTTGGCGTCCAGCAGGGCGCCGACTTCGCGCAGCGGTGCGCGGTGCTTGGCGTAGTGCTTGCCGTTGACCAGCACGTCGCCGGAGGTGGGGCGGTCCAGTCCCATGATCATCCGCATGGTGGTCGACTTGCCTGCGCCGTTCGGGCCCAGGAAGCCGGTGACCCGGCCGGGCTGCACAGTGAAGGAGACGCCCTGCACTGCCGGTTTGTTTCCGTAGACCTTGACCAGGCCCTGTGCCTCGATCATCTGAACCGTCCTTCGTGGATTGGGATGGCGCCCTGGCTTTCGGGGCCACTAGCTACGTTACGGATTGCCGGCCGCCCGCACACCGCACGCAGGGATGATCTTGGCGACCGACTGGATCGTCCTAATGGATGACGCTACGGGGCCGGGACCGCCCCGCTCTACTGGGGAAAGCCCTGAGCTGTCCCGGAGCGCGCCCCTGAGGAGGCGAGGTTGGTCCTCGATGGGGTCGATTCCCGCGAGTCCCATTGTCGGACAAGCCGATCCGTCAACGGACACTTTCTCGGTTGGTTAACCGTGCGTGGAAGAATCACGGCATGAATGCGGAGGACCGGAGGCAGACCGAGCTAAGCCTAAAAATAGTGGACGGGCTTCTTAAGGCAATGGATCGGCGCGACGAGGTCTTCCAAGTAGTCGAAGATTCAGAAGACATGGACGCAGCAATCCGTCGCCTTGCCGAACTGTTGGAGGCCGACGAAATGGTATGCCGCGCAATCCTCGACATGCAGGTCAGAAGGTTCACGCGCGACCAGCGCCGGGCCATTGCGGCCCAGGCTGATGAAATCAGGTTTCGCCTGTCTGGCGGCAGACTTGATGCGGATACCTGCTAAGCAGCACCATCAGTCGAGCGTTCTTGGGGCGATTGGGACCACAGCCCCGTAGGCACAAAGTCACCGGAATGGAGTGCCCTCGCTCGCCCCCGGATCTCACTCCTTGCGCACCGGGGGTCGGGCCGATAGCGTGACCGACATTAAGCAAGCTTGTAAAGGCCGGCTTAAAAGGGGGGTCCATGGATCAGAGCGAGGCGCTACTCCTGGAGGCGCTGGCAGCGCATCACCGCTTGGACCGCCATGGTTTCACGCCGCCAGGTCACAGCTCTGGCCGCGCGACTGGCGACATCCTAGTCGGCAGCCCCACATCATGAGTCTGCCTCCCGCCCCCGACCCCGCCAGCGCCTCCGACGTGCCGCAAGGTACCCCACGGTCCACGAAGAGCGGTGCGCCGATGGTCGGCCAGCCCGCCGGCAGGCAAAGAGATACCGGCACCCCGGCCCTGCCGATCCGCTCGGGCATCCGGTCGTTCCTGGCCGTCCCCGGAATGGCGATGTTGATCCCGGTCGAGCTGCTTTTTCTTGGTTTCCTGGGAGCAGCCGCCGTAGCCAGTGCCTGGAGCGAGGCCTTGGTTCCGGCCCTGTTGGCCGTGGCCGCACTGGTTCCCTCCTCGTTGGAGCGGGTCATCGAGGCCCGATTCCCCGCGTGGTTGCACGGCTGCTATCTGGGGTTCCTGCTTGCGGGACCGTTCGCCGGCACCCGGTTGGGGCTCTATGCCTTCAGGCCCGATTGGGACAAGGTCATCCACGTCTTCTCGGGGGTGCTCGTGGGGTGCGCCATCACGTTCGCCCTCGGTACTGTCGGGCGCAGGAAACACCTCGACCTTCCGCCCTTTCTGATGGTGGCCGGGGTGGTGGCCTCTGGCGGTTTCGTTGCTGCCGCATGGGAAATCGCAGAGTTCACTAGCGACGGCCTCCTGGGCACCCACGCACAAAATGCCAGCCTTCAGGACACCATGACGGACATCATCTGCGGAGTTCTCGGGGCGATAGCCGTGGCGGTCGCGGTGGGAATCCACCTCCGCGGCCACCCGGTTCCCCCGGTCAGTTCCCTGCTTCGAAACCGCGACTTCACCGTGTCCGTGCCGCGCCAGACTCGACCATAACCCCTTCGGCGGGAATGCAGCATTCCTCACCGCTTCCAGCGCAGTCACCTCTTGCGGGCTGTGAACAGCAGGTACTCCCACTCCATCGTGCCGCCGCCGAGATCGTGCCGGCGGGCCAGTTCGACGAGGTCCTGATCGAGGGCCTGGACCCGGTCAGGATCCTCCGCGATGTTCCGGTACGTGTTGATCGTGGGGCCGTAGCAGGCCTTGAAAAAGTCGTGGAATTCCTCAGCGGAGCCGAACCTGTCGACCGTCAGCTTTTCGCGCCGGGCCACAACGTCGCTGGCCCGGTCGCCGAGCAAGTCCACCACGTGCTCCTCGTTGCCCCAGAGCGGCGGCGGCTGTGCACCCGCAGGCGGCGGAGGTGCGTACGGCTTCATCGCCGCAAACATCTGCCCTACGAAGCCTTCCGGTGTCCAGTTGGAAAGGGCGATAGTGCCTCCGGGCCGCAGCACCCGGACCAGTTCGTCGGCACTGGCCTGATGGTTGGGAGCGAACATGATCCCCACGCAGGAGATCGCGGCATCGAAGGAATCGTCGCCGAACGGAAGGTCCTCTGCATCGGCCTCCTGCCAGTCCACGGAAACACCTGCATGTTCGGCCAACCGGCGCCCCTGCTCGAACAGTTCGGGAGTGAGATCTGCTGCGGTGACCTGTGCCCCAGCCTGCGCCGCCGGGATGGCCGCATTGCCGGACCCCGCCGCAACGTCCAAAACGCGGTCGCCCTGTTGTATGCCGCTTGCCTCGACCAGAGCGGTGCCCAGGGCGGGAATCACCTCCGTGGCGACGGCGGGATAGTCGCCGAGTGCCCACATGGCCCGGTGCTTTGCTTTGATCCCCGAATTAACTGATGGATTACTCATTGCCATTGCCTCCTGCTGTTGAGGCCTCCGTCAGTGGTTCTACAAGGATGGATGTGAGCCCGATTAATTTCTAGTGACGGCGGTCCGGGCATCTACTGGAAGCGGCATCTCTCTGACCGCCGCCCTTTAATTCCGAGGATGCCGCTGCTCCCGGGCGGCGGGGGCGGTCAGTAGCGAGGCCACCATGAGGACGCCGACGGCGAGCAGGGCGTTGCGGATGCCGACATGTTCGCCGAGGAAACCGAGGAAGGGCGGACCGGCCAAGAAGGCCACGTAGCCCAGGGTGGAGACGACGGAGACGCGCTCGGCGGCGCGGACGGGATCGCCCGCGGCCGCGGACATGCCCATCGGGAAGCCCAGGGCTGCGCCGGCACCCCAGAGCACCGCTCCGGCGAAGGCCAACGGCAGGTTCGGCGCCAAGACGAAGAGCAGCAGGCCGGCCAGGGCGGTGCCCAGGCTGATCCGCAGCACGGCCACCCGGCCCCAGCGGTCGATGAATCGGCCGCCGGCAAAGCGCAGCAGCGTCATGGCGGCCACGAAGACGCCGAACATCACGGCGCCCATGGCTTCGCTGGCATCAAGCCCGACGACGGTGGCCTGCGCGATCCAGTCGTTGGCGGCACCTTCGGTTAGGGCGGCACCGAGGACGACGACGCCGATCAGCACCGTCCTTGGTTCGCGCCAGGCGGCGAACCGCCCGCGGTGAGCACCGCCGTCGTCCTCATGGCGCTTAAGGTGCGGCAGGAAGGCCCGCGGCACCAGCCAGGTGGCGACCGCCACCACCGCCGCCAGCACCGCCAAATGGACGGACAGCGAGACGCCGAGCACGGAGAGCCAGGCGCCGAGCATGGCCCCGGTAAAGGCGCCGAGGCTGAAGGCGGCATGGAACTGCGGCATGATGGTGCGCAGCAGCTTCCGCTCCACATCCGCGCCCTCGATGTTCTGCGCCACGTCCCACCAGGCCACGCCGATGCCGTAGCAGAACAGCGCGGCGGCAGCGCCCGGGACCGATCCGGCCGCAAGCGCGCCGGCCAGTCCCGCGCCGCTGACCGCGGCAATCAGTCCGCCGGCGCGGACGGTGTTGGCGGTGCCGATCCGTGCCGCGACCGGTCCGGCCAGTGGAAGTGAGATGACCGAGCCGAGCCCGAGTGCCAGCAGCAGGGCGCCGATTTGGCCGGCGCTGATGTTCAGCGTTGCCGCGGCCGCGGGGATCCGGGCGGCCCAGCTGGCGAAGACCAGACCGTTCAGCGCGAAGATGGCGAAGGTGGCGTATTTCGCCAGCGTCGCTTCGCGGGGCGGCCCGCCGGAAGGACGGCGCGCCGTTTTGCTCGCCCGACCTTTGGGCTCAGCGGTTCCGGACAACACGTTCCTCGTCCCAGACCGGGGTGTCGCTTTCGTAGACCTTGCCGTCGGAACCGAAGACGAGGAACCGGTCGAAGCTGCGCGCGAACCAACGGTCGTGGGTCACCGCCAGCACCGTGCCTTCGAAGGCGTCGATGGCCCGCTCCAGTGCCTCGGCGGAGTGCAGGTCCAGGTTGTCGGTGGGCTCGTCGAGCAGCAGCAGGGTGGCGCCGGACAGCTCCAGCAGCAGGATCTGCAGCCGGGCCTGCTGGCCGCCGGAGAGCGAGTCATACAGCTGCTCCGCCTGCCGGGCCAGGCCGTAGCGGTCCAGCACGGCGGCGGCGGCTTCGCGTCCGAGGCCGGAGCGGTGGTCGTCGCCGCGGTGCAGGATGTCCACCAGGGACTTGCCCAGCAGGTCCGGCCGCACGTGGGTCTGGGCGAAGAAACCGGGGCGGATCCGTGCACCGAGTTTGACCGAGCCGGTGTGCGGCACGTCGGCAATGCGGACCTCCGAGACCGGCAGGTGCTCCTTCTCCGGGTCGGTGCCGCCGCCGGCGAGCAGGCGCAGGAAGTGGGACTTGCCGGAGCCGTTGGACCCCAGCACCCCGACGCGGTCGCCGAACCAGATCTCGGTGCTGAACGGCTTCATCAGCCCGGTGAGCTCCAGCTTGCCGGCCACCACTGCCCGTTTGGCGGTGCGGCCGCCCTTAAGCCGCATCTGCACATTCTGCTCGATCGGAACGGCTTCGGGCGGACCGGCCTCGAGGAACTTTTGCAGCCGGGTGGTGGCGGCGTGGTAGCGGTTGGCCATGTCGGACCGGAAGGCGGCCTTGTTCTTGTACATGTTCACCAGCTCTTTGAGCTTGGCGTGCTCCTCGTCCCACCGCTTGCGCAGTTCCTCGAACCGCGCGTTCCGGTCATCGCGGGCCTGCAGGTAGCTTTCGAAGCCGCCGCCGTGGATCCACGCGGTGGCACCGAGGGCGCCCGGCTCCAGAGTGACGATCCGGGTGGCCGCGTTGGCCAGCAGCTCACGGTCGTGGCTGACGAACAGCACGGACTTCCGCGACTCGCGCAGCTTCTCCTCCAGCCAGCGCTTGCCGGGAACGTCCAGGTAGTTGTCCGGCTCGTCCAGCAGCAGCAGTTCGTCCGGTCCGGAGAAGAGTGCCTCCAGCACCAGCCGCTTCTGTTCGCCGCCGGACAGGGTGGATGCGTTGCGGTACTGCGCCCGGTCGAAGGGCACGCCCAGCGAGGCCATGGTGACCTCGTCCCAGACCGTCTCCTGCTCGTAGCCGCCGGCATCGCCCCAATCCGCGATCGCCTGGGCGTAGCGCATCTGGGTGGGCTCGTCGTCGTGCTCCATCATGGCCAGCTCCGCCTCGTCCACGGCGCGGGCGGCGGCGGCCAGGGCCGGCGGCGCGGCGCCGACCAGCAGGTCCCGGACGGTGGTCTGGTCGCGGACCTGGCCGACGAACTGGCGCATGATGCCCATGCTGCCCGAGCGGGCCACGGCGCCGTCGTCCGGGGCAACGTCCCCGGCGATGATCCGCAACAACGTGGTCTTGCCGGTGCCGTTGGGACCGATCAGGGCCGTTTTGGCGCCGTCGCCGACCTTGAAGCCGACGCCGTTGAGCAACTGGCGGCCGTCGGAGAGGAAGTAGTCAATGTTGGAGACGTCGAGATGGGCCACGGAACCAGTCTGTCATGGCCCGGGCATACGAAATGGCTCAAAGTCAGGCCTCCCCATTAGCCAACTCACTTCGAGCCATTTCGTGTGCGGCATCTGGATCCACCGCCCGCAGGCAGGTCCCCCAACTCGGATCCCAATGCCGCCGCCTCCGGTTCGGTCTCCCGTTCCGGTTGCTGACACCTTCAATCATGGTCGAGGACGCGGGCGTATTCCAGATCAATCCACCCTAGTTAGAAAACCCTAGGGTGGATCGGTCCTTACTGGAGGCCGGCAGCAGCAGGCAACGTCTGGTGCGATGTTTTGCCGAGAACTGAGCGGCACGTGAAGAAGTGGGACGAGCAGCGTCTGCGCAACAATGGTCGTGAGCCCTGATCGGCATCGTCAGCGCACAACGCACAAGGAGCCCCATGAGAATCTTGATCGCCGGAGCCGGGGCGACTGGTGGCGGCTATGGCGCCCGCCTCATCGAAGCCCGGCGTGATGTAACTTTCCTCGTCCGCGAACGCCGCGCGGAAGTGCTCACGCGCGATGGCCTGACCTTGGACGCGACAGACGGCCGCCGCACCCTGCATGCGAATGCAGTCACAGCGATCGAGGCCGGTGACTACTACGACCTACTCATCGTTGCCGTGAAGGCTCCCGCCCTTGCCGAGGTGCTCATCACTGCTGCTCCGGCGATTGGGCCGAAGACGATGATTCTGCCTGTGTTGAACGGATTGGACCACCTCGATGCCCTTCAGACGGCATACCCCGGCCAGGTCCTGGGCGGCCTCGTCAAGATCGTCGCGACCCTCGACGAGGCGGGCGCGGTCCTGCAGATGACCCCGCTGTGCACGATGACGGTCGGCACCCTTGACGGTTCGACGTTGAAGGATGAGATCCGAGAAGCGCTCAATGTTCCCGGCATCGAGCTCACCGTCGATGATGATGTTCTGACGCGGCTGTGGGAAAAATGGGCATTCATCGCCTCTGCCGGGGTCATCACCTGCCTCTTCCGCGGCAATATCGGGGATATCATCGCCGCTGGCGGCGAGGACCATATCCTCCGGGCGATCGCCGAGACAGAAGAGATCGCCCGAGTCGCCGGTCACGCCGTCAGCCCCGCGAGCCACGCCCAAAGCATTGGCCTGCTCACCGTACCGGGCTCGTCTTTCACATCGTCGCTCTACCGGGACCTCCAGCACGGTGATCCGGTTGAGTCCGAGCACATTCTCGGAGGCCTCGCCGCCCGCGCTCGGAAACTCCTCGTCGCAACACCTCTGCTCGACGCTACGCTGCTCCAAATGCGTACCCACCACCGCGCCTTGGAGCGGAGTAAGCAAACGCCTCAGGCAGAGGCATCCGCATAAAACGATACTGAGCGGTGACGGCTACGTGCAGGCCACTGCGGCACCCGATGAGGAAATGCGTTCGGTTCGAACCCACTCTCAGGCCCTGAAGAGCCGCCGGACAACCTGCCCTTGAGCCAGGGCGTCGAGTCCCTCGTTGATCTGGTCCAGCGGGCAGGTGTCCGTGTGCAGCAGTTCCACCGGGAGCCGACCCTCCCGCCAGTACCCGAGGTAACGGGGAATGTCCCGCGTCGGGACCGCATCCCCCATATAGGATCCGAGGAGGCGTTTTCCCATGCCGGCGAATTGCAGCGCCGGCACGCTGAGCTCCTGGGAGGGGTGCGGGAGGCCAACGGCCACCACGGCGCCTCCCCGATGGGTGACCTCCAGGCAGCCGGCCAGCACACGGCCGGAACCGGCGGCTTCGATGGCAACGTCTACGCCGCCGCCGGCCGCCATCGCTGCCAGCGCGGCCGCTTCTTCCGGCGTCCCCACCGCGGTGGCACCCGCCTTCAGTGCCAAGGCATGCTTCGCAGTATTCGGATCAATCGCAATGACGTCCGATGCCCCCGAAATCCGGGCGGCCATAACCGATGCCAGTCCCACAGCCCCGAGGCCAAAAACGGCCACCGACTGCCCGGCTTCAACCCGCGCCGTGTTGATCACCGCTCCCATGCCGGTCAGGACAGCACACCCAAACATGGCCGCAACCTCATCCGGTACGTTCTCGTCGATCACCACAACTGACTCCCGGGCGACCACGGCGTGATCCGAAAACGCGGAGACGCCGAGATGGTGGTTGATCCTCCCGCCGTCGGCAGATCGGAGCAGCGCCTCCCCGTGCAGCAGGTCGCCGCTGCCGTTCGCCTCGGCGGCCCGATCGCACAGTGCGGGCCGGCCGGCCAGACAGGTGCGGCAGTGCCCACAACTGGGCACGAACACCAACACAACGCGATCACCGATCCTCACGTCGTCCACGCCTTCCCCGATGCTGGCGATGCGGCCCACGGCTTCATGGCCGAGGGCCATGGGCAAGGGGCGCACCCGGCTGCCGTCGACGACGGAGAGGTCCGAATGGCACAGGCTGGAATAGGTGATGTCGACGCCCACCTCGCCTCGTCTGGGCATCGGCGTGTCGAGGTCTTCGATGACAAGCGGCTTGGATTCGCTGTATGGACGAGGCAGGCCCGCCGCATGAAGTACGGAAACTCGCATGTGCCCTCCTTTATCAGGTGGTTTGTCTGGTGGCGTTGTCGGTTGAGCGGTCCGCCGGCAGCATGTTCGCGCGGGCTGCCGTCAGTCCTGGGGGTCCATCACCGTGGGCAGGGCCTTGCGGGAGCTGATTTCCAGCTTCGCGAAGGAGCGGGACAGGTGCCATTCCACGGCCTTGATGGTGATGAACAGTTCGGCGGCGATCTTGCGGTTGGTGAGTCCTTTAGCCGCCAGCGCGCAGACCCGGTACTCGGCGGGCGTCAGCCGGTCCGCCTTGTTCTCCGCGATCAACGGCAGCTGCGAGTCCTGCTGGGCCAGCAGCCGCGTCATGCGGCGTGCCACCGCGGCGGCCCCGATCCGGTTCGCCAGCACCAAGGACTTCCGGGCGGCCGCCAGGGCCTCGGTGCGGAACACCTGCAGGTCGTCGGCCTGTGTGGACTGCAGGCACGTCTCCGCCAGGTCCGCCAACGCAAGAGCCAGCTGGTAACGGCCTTCATGCGCCTCCAACAGCGCGATGGCCTCACGCAGCATGACGACGGTGGTTCGGCCGGGCTGGGCCAGCGCGGCGAGCCGAAGTGCCGTGCCGGTCAGTCGGGGAGCGCCGAAGGACCGAACCTCCTGCAGCAGCTCCGCGGCAACCGCGGCGGCGTATTCGGTCTGTCCGGCGCGGGCGGCAGATTCGATGGTGCTGCGCTTCCACAGGCTCAACGTTGGGCCCAACCCCACGTCCAAATCCATCGCTGCGGAGAAGAACTCAAGGGCCTGAAGGTGCTCACCGTGCCCGGCGGTGACCACACCGTGCAGTTGCAGGGCCATGGCTTGGACCAGCGGCACGCGTTCTTCATCCAGCGGCACACGCTTCAACAGGGCGTCGGCGGCGGCAAGATCGTCCCGGGCAATATAGATCTCGGCCAGCGTAACGCAGGCCACTTCCAAGTACGTTCGCCAGCCGGTGTCCGCCGCCTGCATGGCGGTTTCCAGATCCATCTGGGCCAGCCGCAGCCGTCCCCGGTTGAGGTGGATGGCTCCGCGACAGTAGCTCAGCGTGGCGTTGGCCATCGGTGACGAGTTGGCCCGCGCCTCGGCGATTGCTGCATCCAGCAGCTCCAACGCGGCGGCATCCTGTTCCGAGCCGTTGAGCGCACCCGTTGCATAGTTAATGATGTTGGATTCCGCGCCGACCTCCGCCAGTAGCTTTCCGCCGGCATAACCGCGCAGGGCCAGTTCACCGCTGCGCTTGGCATCCGTGCCGGTCACGCTCAGCCGCAGGGCCTCCTGGATGAGCAGCATGCGGTCGCTGGGGCCGTCCTCGGCGGGATCCTGGGCCAGGATGTCCGCCAACTCCTGGCCGTATTGCGACGCAAACTGCAGCTGCTGGAAGCCCGCCCCGGTGGCCTGCGCAATGACGCGGCGCCTGAGTTCGGTGTCCGGTTCGGCGTCGTTCTCCAGTTCCTTCAGCGCCTGGCTGAAGCAGCGCGAACTCTCCTCCACCCGGTTGAGGGCGTACTGCGCCTCGGCAAAATCCACCAACAGCTCTACCCGCGCCCTCGTGCCCTCGGTCATCGCCAGCGCCCGGCGCCCGAACTCCGCTGCCTGTTTGATACGGTCGGCCGCCTGATATGCCAGCGAGGCTTCAATCAGGATCCTCCGCTGCAGCTCGGCCGGCAGCCCCTCTTCGGCCAGCGCCCGCCCGGTCAACCGGACGGCAAGCTCCCACGAGCCGGAGCGGCGGGCGCCGTTGGCGGCGTCAAGCAGGATTTCGGCGGCAGCGGGATCAGTGCCGGGCTCGGTGGCCAGCAGGTGGCCCGCGACGACGGCGGGGTCGCTCCCCTGCGCCCGCAAGGCGGTCGCCGCCAGGCCGTGCAGCTCAGCCCGGCGTTCCGGATCCAGTGTGGCGAGCACTGCCTCGGCCACCAGCGCATGCTGGATTCGCGGCCGGGGGCGCAGCGAACTCAGGAACCGCTCCGCGGCCAGCCGTTTCAGCACCGGGGCGATGGCCTCTGTGGGCAGCCCGGTCATCCGTGCCAGCAGCTGCTGGCTGGCGTCCTCCCCCAGCACGACGACGGCATCCAGCACCGTCCGCTCTTCCAGCGATAGCCGGTCGAGGCGGAATTCCAGCACGGCGGTTTCGGCGCTGGCCCTATCAGTACCGACCTCGACACCGCCCTCCAGGATCTCTTCAACGTAGAACGGCATCCCTCCCGCCGCCGCATGGATGCGTGCCGCCTCTGCGGGATCCACGCCGGGCGTCCGATGGGCTGCCCACTCGGCCACCGCCCGGCGGTCCAGCGGTTCCAACGGCCAGTGCACCCGCCCGCCGGGGCGGGAGGCGCCTTCGCCGGCCGCGCTGTGGCCGGCCGCACCGTGCCGGGCACCGCCGTCGCGCCCATCCAGCAACAGCGTGTCCGTGCGGATCCCGTCACCGCGTTCGGAGCCCTGGCCGGTACGCACGCCGCGCACGATCAGCAGCGGCGCCCCGATGAGCAGGACTCCCATGTCCGAGAGCGACTGCAGCGAAAGGTCATCCAGCCACTGGGCATCGTCCACCATGGCGATCACCGGGGCCTCCTGGGCCAGCGAGCGCAGCACCCAGGACGCGGAGTAGGTGAGCGCGTCCTTGTGCAGCGGACCGCCGGCGGAGGTCAGGAACGCATGCAGCACCCGGCCCTGCCCGTCGAAGGGCGGACCGTGGTCCGGCATCTGCTGGGCCAGCGGCGCGAACCACTGCCAGAACATGGAGCCGGGCAACGAGCGACGGGCGGCGCCGGCGGCGCGCAGCAGCTTCCAGCCGCGCGAGGAGGCATCCGCGCACAGCGTTTCCAGCACCGTGGTCTTGCCAATGCCGGACGGGCCGCTGACCGTCAGTTCAATGCTATGGCCGGCTTCCACGGCAGTGGCGAGGTCGCGCCACTGCGCCACCTCATCCTCACGCCCGTACAGCCGGGTTTGTGTCACGCCTTGATCCTAAGCTGCGGGTCCGGCAAATGCGACGTTTAGCCTTTCACTTCCGGCACGCAGTGGTTGCGCAGCTCGCCGATCCCCTCGATCCGGGTGACCATCTGTGCGCCGGCGGGGATCCACTCCCGCGGTTTCCGCGCCAGTCCCACCCCCGCGGGGGTCCCGGTGGCCAGCAGATCGCCGGGCTCCAGGGTCATGAACTCGCTGACGTAGGACACCAGCTTGGCGCAAGAGAAAATCAGGTCCGAGGTGTTGCCCGACTGCTTGGTGACCCCGTCCAGCTCGCATTCCACCGCCAGCCCGGCCTCCGGATCCAGCTCATCCGCCGTGACGACGACGGGGCCCACCGGAGTCATCCGGTCCCAGTTCTTGCCCTGGAACCACTCCGAGGTGCGGCCCTGCCAGTCGCGGACCGAGACGTCGTTCATCACCGTGTAGCCGGCGATCGCCGCGCGGGCGACGGCCTCGTCGGCCTGCCGGACCCGGGAACCGATCACCACGGTCAGCTCGGCCTCCCAGTCGATCTTTGTGCTGGCCGCGGGCAACACCACATCGTCGGTCGGACCGACGAGCGCGTTGGCGTACTTGGTGAAGATGGTGGGGTACTTCGGGACTTCCTGGCCCACTTCTTCGGCATGAGCGTAGTAGTTCAGGCCCGCGCACAGGATCTTGCCGGGGCGCAGGATCGGCATTTCCAGCTCCGCGTGCTGGGGCGCCGGGCCCGGTTCGCCGGAAAGGGTGCGCCAGTCATCGCGCTGCAGCAGCTCGCCCACGTCCTTGGCCGGCAGGTAGACCGTGGTGTCCCCGTCCTGCCGGAACGCCTGCGTGGTCCCGTTCCGCCGTACTGTTCCCAGACGCATCTGTACCTCCTCGCGGCAGCCGTGCGCCGCCGTCGTTAGCTGTTGGCGGCCATGGAAGCCGCCCCTTTGCACGATATACGCTGGCGCCACCGCCAGCCGGAAGATTGCGCTCAGGGGGTCCTGATGATGCGCCGTTTGACCGCCTCGGCAATCGCGGCCGTCCGGTTCTCCACGCCCAGCTTCGCGTAGATGTGGACCAGGTGGGTCTTGACCGTTGCCTCGGAGATGTACAGCTGCCGGGCGATGGCACGGTTGCCCATCCCGGTGGCCAGCAGCTCCAGCAGTTCCACCTCGCGTGCGCTCAGGGCAGGCTGGGGACTGCGGATCCGGCCCATCAGGCGGGCGGCGACTTCCGGCGCCAGCGCGGTGCGGCCCGCCGCGGCGGCCAGCACCGCCTCGCGGATCTGTTCCGGCGGGGCATCCTTGAGCATGTAGCCGCTGGCACCGGCCTCCACCGCCGCCAGGATGTCCGCGTCGGTGTCATAGGTGGTCAGGATCAGCACCGGCGGCGCCGATTTCCCCTCGGCGGCGCGCCCGGTGATCTTGGCCGTGGCGGTCACGCCGTCCATCCCGGCTCCCATCTGCAGGTCCATCAGGACCAGATCCACCGGTTCGCGCAAGCCGTCCAGCCGGTCCAGTTCGCGCAGGGCGGCCGCGCCGTCCGACGCCTCGGCGGCTACCGCGATGCCGTCGAAGTCCGTCAGCATGGCGCGCAGGCCGGCGCGGACCACCGGATGGTCATCCACCAGCAGGATCCTGATCCCGTTCACGGCCGTTCCCGTCCGGCATCGGACAACGGCAGGCGGACGGCCACCACGGTGCCCTCCCCGGGCGCCGATTCAACCGCCATCGTGCCGCCCAGCGCGGCGGCCCGCTCGGCCAGCGAGCGCAGCCCGAACCCGGTGCCGTCCTCCCGCGGACCGGCGGCCGAGGGATCGAAGCCAGCGCCGTCGTCGTAAATGTCCACGGTGACCTCGCCCTCCAAGAAGCCCAACGTGACGACGGCGGTGCTGGCCCCCGCGTGTTCCACCACGTTGGCCAGGCTCGCCTGGCAGGCCCGCAGCAGCAGCACCTCGCAGGCCGGCGGCAGTGGGAACGGTCCGCCGTCCAGCACGAAGCGGCAGCGCAACGGGCGGCCGGACGCGGCGGCCTGGCTTTCCGTCGCCTCGCACAGCCGCTGCAGGCTGGACACCAGCGCACTGGTACCGCCGGGCTGTGCGCCGAGCTGAGCGTCGAGCTGGGCGCCGGGCTGGGGGTCGAGTTGAGCGCCGGGCTGCGCGTCGAGCTGGGGTGAGGACAGGCCGCGGACAAACCGCCGGGCCTCCGCCAGGTTGTCGGCCGCGGTGGACTGCACCAGCCGGATCCGTTCCGCCGCGGTGTCCCGCTGCCCGGCGTCCAGCGCGCCGGCGGCGCCACGGGACAGCAGCACAATGCTGGAAAGGCCCTGGGCCAACGTGTCGTGGATTTCGCTGGCCAGCCGGCCGCGCTCGGCCAGCACACCGGCTTCGTGCTGGGACCTGGCCAGCTCCGCTCGGGTCCGCCGCAGCTCCGCGAGGGCCAGTCGCTGGTTCCGCGCGTCCAGGTACAGCGCCCGATAGGCCATCCCCATGAACACGGCGAACACCGCCCCGACTACCGGTCCGATCAGCATGGCCGCCTCCAGCCTGCCGGCGTGCCACCACTGGGAGGCGATCACCAGGCCGGTGAGGACGGCGACGGCGACCACAGCGTGTCCGGTGCGCAAGATGTGCAGATGGAGGAAAAACAGCGGGAAGGCCAGCCAGACGAAGTTTCCGCTCAGCAGCACCAGGCAGGTCCACAGCAGCGTGACCAGGGCCAGCCACCACGGGGCATAACGCTGGAGGTCCTGACCGGTTCCGGCGGCACTGCGGCGTTTCTCCCAGACCGTCCCGGCCACGTACACCACCGCCAGCAGGGCCCCCAGGGCGGCGGCCAGATAACTGGCTGGACTGGCCGGATCCGCGGCCAGCGTCGCGGCGATCGCGATGGCAAGCAGGCCGGCAAAGCCGACGTGCAGGCCCACGCGCAGGATCCTGAGCACCAGTTGGCCGGCAGGAGCGGCTTCCTCTCGCATCGCCTCCGCCGGCGATGCCTCCGCCGGGGATGCCTCCGCTGCTCCGGTCCGGCCGTTCCCGTTCCGCGGTGCACCGGTTCGGTCTTGCGGACGGGGCTGGGCAGGCATGGTCCTCAGCGTACCGAGGTTCAATACCGCGGGCATCAACCGATCGGTTGACCGGCAGATCAACCTTCGGCTGGGCGCAGATCAACCACCAACCGGATGCGCGCGCACGCCCTGCGCGGGACGCTGGAACCAGCCCGTAAACCGGGGCACTCAAGCAATGAAAGTAGGACCAATCGTGTTCCTGGCACTTCGGGATATCCGGTTCGCAAAGGGCCGCTTCCTCCTCATGGGTACCGTGGTGGCCCTGATTACGTTGCTGCTGGTGATGCTGTCCGGGCTCACCGCCGGGCTGGGAAACCAATCCGTGTCCGCCATCCGGCAGCTCGGCTCCGACGCCAACGCCGTCGTCTTCGGCTCGGCCGCGGGCAATAGCCCCGCCGCTTCGTTCACGGAGTCCCAGATCAACCAGGAGCAGTTGCACGCCTGGCAGCAAGCGCCCGGCGTGGAACGTGCGGAGGCCTTCGGCGTGAGCCAGAGCCGGTTGAGTGCAACCGGCAGCACCAATGTGGCAGTTTTCGGCGTCGTACCCGGCGGTGCGCTGGCGCCCGCACCCGTGACCGACACTTCCCTGGTGCTGAGCCGGACAGCAGCCGAGGACCTGGGCGTGCACGTGGGCGACACAGTCCAACTGGCCGGACGGGATCTGGAGGTCTCCAACGTGGTCGACGACCAGTGGTACTCCCACACGCCGGTGGTGTGGACATCGCTGGCCAAGTGGCAGCAGGTCAGCCACATCAACGACGCCGGGGCCGCCGACGGCCCGATCGCCACCGCTATTGCCGCTCAGCTGTCCGACGGCGATCCGTCCGGAGAAGCCGCGACTGCCGCCAATGAGACCGCCGGCACCACCACCACCTCGGTCGCCGGCGCCTTCCAGGCCTTGGGCTCTTACAAGAGCGAAAACGGGTCGCTGATGCTGATGCAGGGCTTCCTCTACGGCATTTCCGCGCTGGTCATCGTGGCCTTCCTGACTGTCTGGACTATTCAGCGCACGCGCGACATCGCCGTACTCAAAGCCATGGGCGGTTCGGACGCCTACCTGCTCCGCGACGCGTTGACGCAGGCCTTGGTGGTCCTGGCCTGCGGCGCAGCTGCCGGCGGCGGCGCCGGGATCCTTGGCGGGGTCTTCGCTTCCCAGGCCGCGCCGTTCCTGCTGACCCCGGCCAGCACCCTGCTGCCCATCGCCGGAATCGTGATCCTGGGCATGGCCGGTGCCGTGCTGGCGGTCCGCCGGGTGACACGGGTGGACCCGTTGACGGCACTCGGCGGCAGCTGACACCCTTCCCGGCCCTTATTCTGGCGCTCCGCACTGCAACGCCACGCACCGCCTCCGCGGCTTTCGCACCCGCACCCACTCCTCGAAGGAACACCCCCATGACACACGCACTCAGTCTTCTCAACGTCATCCTCGACTACCCTGACGGCGACGGCACCACCAAGGCACTGGACCGGGTGGACCTGAAGGTTCCGGCCGGTACCCTGACGTCCCTGGCAGGTCCGTCCGGTTCCGGGAAGTCCTCCCTCCTCGCGGTCGCCGCCACGCTCATCCGCCCCACCGCCGGCGTCGTGCTGGTGGACGGCGTGGATGCTACGGCCTTGAGCCTGAAGGAGTCGGCCGAACTACGCCGGCAGAAGGTGGGGATTGTCTTCCAACAGCCCAACCTGCTGGCCTCGCTGACGGCCCTGGAACAACTCCAGATCGGAGCCCATCTGCGCGGCGAGAAACCGCGTGACGCCCGCTCCCGCGGCTTGGAGCTCTTGGACATCGTGGGACTTATCGATGCAGCCCACCGCCGCCCGCACCAGCTCTCGGGCGGGCAGCGCCAGCGGGTCAACATCGCGCGGGCGCTGATGGGCAGCCCGCGGGTACTGCTGGTCGATGAGCCGACGGCGGCGCTTGACCATGAGCGCTCCGAGGCTGTTGTGCGGTTGCTGGTCCAGGTCACCCGGGAATTCGACGTCGCCACCGTCATGGTCACCCACGAGACCGAATTCATTCCGCTCACCGATGCCGTCGCCACCATGCGCGACGGCCGGCTCTCGGCACCGCGGAGCACCGCAACCGCCGACGCTCCGCCGGGGGTACGCCGCTAATTGGACCAATCTTTGGTTAGCTGGTCGCCCTTTCTTTGGAGTGCAAGCCACAACGGTCCCTCGGAACGACCCACCATGTCGTTCTTTTTCCTGACGGCGGCATGCGTCCACTAGAGCCTCTCGGGCACGGCGCCGTGGGCACAGCGCGACGTTCGGCTGATCGTGGCCTCAGTTGCGGCCCGTGCCACTATCCCTACACATTGGACCGTTTCGATGGTGGGTCGAATATGTGTGCGAATAAAATTGTGGTATGGCGCTTGCACCGTTGGACCGCACCGGGGGGGATGGAGGATTCCCTCGCCGAGGTGCGCGCCCTGCTGCAGGATATCGCCCACTGCTTCACCGCGGAGTCCGGATCGTTGAGCACCCGCGAGCTGGCCAACACTGTAGCGGCGGTCGAGGACGTTTCGAAGACGGTGGAATTCCTGCAGGCCGCCGGCGCGCACGCGGTGGAGCGGGCAGACATCGCCGCGAACGGGGAAACCTCAGCCAGCACCGGTGCACTTGCAGGATCACCTGACGCCTCCGGCGCGGCGGGGTGGGCCAACCCGGCCGCGGCCATCGCCGCCTCCGGAACCGAGGCAGGCGACCCCGGCGGTGTTGACGCCGCGGTACCCGACGGCGCGGGTCCGCAACACCGGCAGCGCCGGCGCAAGACCGAGTTCCGCAACAACGCGGAGTATCTGCGCTCCCGGCTGGGGATCAGCATCGTCGAAGCACGGCGCCGGCTGCGGGTCGGAAGAGTAATCACCGCGCCGGTCCGGTTTGACGGCGAACCCGGCGCTCCGGCACTGCCGGCCCTGGCGGAGGCGATGGCGGCCGGGGAGCTCAGCGGGAACGCTGCCGTCCTTGTCACCGACTCGATCGCCCGGGCCCGCCACGCCGCCGACCCGGGGACCCTGGAAGCGATGGAGTCCTCGCTGGTCCGGCAGGCCGCCGAGGGCGACGCCGACACGCTAGCGATGGTCGCGAAGACCTGGGAAACAGCCGTCGACCAGGACGGCGCCGAGCCCTCGGAGGATGAACTGCGGTCCCGGCAGGGGATGTTCTACCGCGGCCGCCGACGGGGCCTGCACCAGTTCGTCATCAACACCACCGACGACCAGTACGAACTCCTCGCCACCATGATGAACAGTGCCGCGAACCCGCGCATCCGCTCCGACGCGATCGAAACCGCCGCGAACAGCCGGACCGAAGCCGCCCCTGCCGGACCGAACCGCAACGGCACAGGCCCCACCGGAACCACGGACGCCGCCACGGCCGGCACCGGCGCGGCAGATCCCGCAACTGAGGGCACTCGGATCGGCGAGGGAGTCGGGCCCGGTAGCGGCGAGAGTGAAGCGGACGATGATCGCAACACAGAAACCACGGATGCCGGCGCATTAGGCACCGACGACGCCGGAGCAAACGGGACCGGCATGCCCGACGCGGAAGACTGCACGGATTCGGAACACAGCCACGGCGACGTGGATCCGGCGGTGGTTGCCGGAATGGACGGCTTCACCAGGGCACAGAAGCTGCTGGCCGGCCTGATCGGTGCCTGCCGGATCGCCCTGAACGTGGACAAGCTCCCGGACTCTGGCGGGCACCGCACCCAAGTGATCGTCACTGCCGGCTATGAACAACTGGCCGGCTTGCTCTCGGGCGGCGGCAGCGCGGTGTTCAACGGGTCCCTGTCGGCCAAGACAGTGCGCCGAATGGCCTGCGACGCCGAAATCATCCCGGCGATTCTCGGGTCCAAGGGCGAGGTCCTGGACCTGGGCCGGTCGCAACGGTTCTTCAGCCGGGCCATCCGCAAGGCGCTGCTCCTACGGGATAAGGGCTGTGCCTTCCCTGGGTGCAGCATGCCCGCGTTCTGGACCGAAGCGCACCACATCGTGCCCTGGTGGGCCGGCGGCCGCACGGACATCAACAACGGGGTCTGCCTCTGCAGCCTGCACCACGACCTGATCGAGCAAGGCAACTGGGAAATCAACGTCATTGACGGAATCCCGTGGTTCACCCCGCCCGACTACATCGACCCCCACCGAAGACCACTGCGAAACACGTACTGGCAAACCCACGTCCCGCCCCGGGGGCTGGCAGGCTAGCAAAAACTTGCCGTCCGATTGCGCTGACCAGTGGCACGATTCCCCCTCATGCCAGTCCGAACATCCCTACCGACTCGCCGTGACGGTGGCGCCGCGCCCTGGTCGAGCAACCTCACCGCCCCTGACTGCACCACTCGAGCAGCCGCTCAACCGGCCACGTGGTGATGATCCGTTCCGCGGGCACGCCGTTTTTGGCGGCCCGTTCGGCACCGTAGTGGAGGAAGTCCAGCTGGCCGGGCGCGTGGGCGTCGCTGTCGATGCTGAACAGGCAGCCCGCGTCGAGGGCCAACTGGATCAGTTCATCCGGCGGGTCCTGCCGCTCCGGCCGCGAGTTGATTTCGACGGCGACGCCGTTTTCGGCGCAGGCGGCAAAAACCCGCTCGGCGTCGAATTCCGATTGCGGGCGGGTTCCCCGTGATCCCTTGACCAGCCGTCCGGTGCAGTGGCCCAGCACATTGGTGCGCGGATTGTTGATGGCGCCGAGCATCCGGCGGGTCATGGTGCCCCGGTCCGACCTGAGCTTGGAGTGGACGCTGGCCACCACCACGTCCAGCCGATCCAGCATCTGGGGTGTTTGGTCGAGTTCGCCGCTTTCCAGGATGTCTGCTTCGATGCCGGTCAGGACCCGGATACCGTCGGCATCGGCATTGATCTGGGCCACGAGGTCAAGCTGCTTGGCCAGACGCTCCGCACTCAGGCCGTTGGCAATCTTGAGGTTCGGCGAATGGTCGGTCAGGGCCAGGTAGTCGCGGCCGAGCCAGCGCGCCGCGTCGACCATGTCAATCGGCGGCGAGCCGCCGTCGGACCAGTCGCTGTGGCTGTGCAGATCGCCGCGGAGTGCCTGGTGCAGCTCGCGGCCGCCTTCGGCCAGTGGCTCCGCCGAACGTTCCCGTACCTTCACCAGATAGTCGGGGACCTCGCCGTCGACCGCCTGCTGAATGACTTCGAAGGTACTGGCCCCGATCCCTTTCATGCTCTTCAGCCTGCCGCTGCGCGCTCGTGCGGCCAGCTCGTCGGGGTCCAGCCCGGCGGCCACGGCGGCTGCCTTCCGGAACGCCTGCACTTTAAACGTGGGCGCCAGTTCGCGCTCCAGCCAGAAGGCGATTTCATTCAGGGCCGCAACGGGATCCATGGGACCATCTTGCCTTCGATCCGCCCCGCGGGCCACGGCTTCAAGGCTGCAGGGGCGGTACAGCCAGCCCGAAATGCGTCTGCAGGGCGAGTGCGGCGGCGCGGTATCCGGCCATCCCGTGCACGCCGGGTCCGGGCGGTGTTCCCGCCGAACACAGGTAGACGCCGTCCAGCGGGGTCCGCCAGGGTTTGGGGCTCAGCACGGGGCGCGCCGCGAGCTGCGGCAGGCTGACCGCGCCGGTGCCGAAGTCGCCGCCCACGTAGTTGGGGTTGTACGCCGCGTAGTCGGCCGCGGACATGCTCGCCGAGTCGACCACGAGATCGGTGAATCCCGGCGCGGCTCGTTCCAGCGCGGCCGTAATCACCGGCTCCATGTCCCGGGTGGAGCCGTTCGGTACGTGGCAGTAGGCCCACAGCACGTGCCGGCCGGCAGGCGCCCGGGACGGATCGACCACGGCTGGTTGTGCCGCCAGGATCACCGGGTCCTCCGAGTGCCGGCCGCGGGCAATGGCCCGCTCGGACGCTGCCATCCGTTGCCGTGTGCCGCCCAGGTGCACAGTGCCGGCCCGGCGCAGTTCCGGGTGTGCCCACGGCACCGGTCCGGACAAGATGAAGTCCACCTTGGCCGCACCGGGTCCGTACCTGAAGTGCCGCAAGGCACGGGCGTAACGGGCCGGGAGCCGGCCGCCGGCCAGCCGGAGGAATTCCGTGGGCGAAGTATCCAGCATGACCACCCGGGCATCGGTCAGCTCGGCCAGCGATGCGACCCGATGCTCGGTCTCCAACCGGCCACCGTGGGCCCGCAGGTCCTGGACCATGGCGTCGATGATGGCCTGTGACCCGCCGGCGGGAAAGGGGAATCCCACGGCATGGGCCAGCGCACCGAGCATCAGTCCGGCCCCCGCCGACGAGGGGCGCCGCACGCCTCCCGGTGTGTGTGCGGCAACGCCGGTCAGCAGGGCAGGTGCGAACTGTTCCTTAAAACGCAGGTTCCAGGCGGGCGAGCCCTGCTCCAGGGTCCGGATGCCGTATCTGAAGGCCGTCAGCGGATGGGCCGGCACGCGGAGCAGCTGGTCCATGGTGAACTCCATCAGGGCGTTGGTCCGCTCCACCAGCGGCCCCATCAGCTGCCGGTAGGCAGCGCCGTCGGCGCCCAACCCGGCTACGGTCTGTTCCAGGTCGCGGTAGGCCACCGCCGCCGCTGCCCCGTCGATCACGTGGCCGTAGGAGACCTCGGGCGCCAGCAGCTGGATCCGTCGGTCCAGCCCGAACGAGCGGAAAAACAGCGATGCTGCGGCCATTGGATGCACTGCCGAGCAGATGTCGTGCCAATGGCCGGGCTCGATCAGCTCCAGGGTCCGCGCGCCGCCGCCGGGCGTGGCGGCCGTTTCGAAGACCGTGACGTCCAGGCCCGCCCGCGCCATGATCACGGCCGCGGCCAACCCATTCGGCCCGGCGCCGACTACCGCTACGTCCGTCACGATTGATCTTCCCCTTCCGGCCCTCGCTTCAACCTTGTGCCCTCCGCGTCCCCGCTGGCAATGCCCGGCCACCGAGACGACGGCCGGAGGGAATCTATGCCGATTGGAGAATATTCGCGTGCGGCACCTCCTGCGCCGGGCGCCGGGCCCACCGGTGCCGAGGGAACGCGGCCCGGCATCGGGAGCGCGAACTTGTCGGCAGCGCCGTCAAACTCGCCGCCCTGGGGATCATCGGTGTCCAGGCGCCGGACCGGATCATGTTCAGGCAGCCAGATGGCCCGGACAACCTTCCCCATGATGTATGCCGTTGCGGCTATGTGAGCCAGGACTGCCAGCACGTAATAGGGCGCATCCAGGTTCCGCACCGCCTCGCCGCCGCTGGTGACCTGGCCCAGGTGCATCCATATGGCCCACCAATGCATCACCTCGAAGAACTGCCAGATCAAAAAATCGCGCCAGCGCGGATGGGCCAGCGCAACCAGCGGCACCAGCCAGACGACGAACTGCGGCGAATACACCTTGTTGGTGAGCACGAATGCGGCCACCACCAGGAACACCAGCGACGCCATCCGCGGACGGCGCGGCGCGGCCAGGGCCAGCACCGCGATCCCGGCGCAGGCCGCCGCGAACAGCATGAAAGATGCAGTGTTAATGAACTCCGGGCTGAGAACGGGCAACTGCTGCCGCTGCGCGGTCAGGTTGTAGGCGTACCAGATGGACGAATATCCGGCCTCGCGCTGCCGGCTGTAGTCCAGAAAATGGAACCAGCTGCCGAAATCCCGCAGCATGAACGGCAGATTGGCGGCCAGCCAGACCGCAGCCGCAGCGGCGGCGGACGCGGCCAGCGGGCGGTACCGCCCGGTGCGGACTGCCAGCAGCAGGATGGCTCCGAGGATCAGCATCGGATACAACTTCAGCGCCGCACCGAGGCCGATGAACACGCCGGCCAGGACCGGCCGGCGCCTCGCGAAGGCGAGCATCGCCAGGGCCGCCAGCATGGCGGCCCACAGGTCCCAGTTGATGGTCCCCGCCAGCACGATTCCCGGCGCCAGCGCCACCATGGCTGCGTCCCAGGGCCGCCGGTGGCTCATCCGTGCCGTGGCGATCACCGTGACCAGCCAGGCCACGGCCGCCAGCGTGGCGTTGATGTCGAAATAGGCCAGGGCCCGGCCCGCAGACACGCCCTCGCCCGGCACCAGCCACGCCGTCGCCCCGGCCAGCAGCCCCAGCAGGACCGGGTACTCGAACGAACTGCCCGCGCTGACGAACGGCACCACGCCGTCGGCCAGCCCGCGGGTTTCGAACAGCACCGGCCAGTCCGAATAGCAGCCCATGTAGAAGTAGTCCGGCAGCGCCCAACCGTCCAGCCGGCACGGCGTTTTGACCAGGACCGAGAGCAGCGCGGCGAAGGTGGTCAAGATGATCAGCACGCGCTCAACGGTGAAGAAGCCCGGCGAAACCAGGCCCGGAGCACTGTGCCGGCCCAGGGGCCCGCCCACCAGCTCGGTGAACTGCCTGAGGAACGGGTCGTTGCGGCTGGGCACCACAATGCGCAGCGGTCTGCGGCGCGAAGAGCGGGGCCCGGGCATGCTCCAAGCGTACTGGCGGCCGCACTATCGGCCACAGATGCGGAACCGTAGGGCGGGTTGGGTGAAACGTCCGCTGTTGCTCGCCTTCCCGTAACCTTGGGCACCCCGGGCCGTTACCGGCGCTTCCTACCGTGAATCCAATGAGTTACACCGACCCCCAGGAAGTCCTGGTCGTCATCCCGGCCCGCGGCGGCTCCAAAGGGATCCCGTTCAAGAACCTGAAGCCCGTAGCCGGCCGCAGCCTGGTGGCCCGCGCCGTCGACAGCGCGCTGGCGGCCCCGGCGGTGACCGACGTCGTCGTCAGCACCGACCATCCGGATATTGCCGCCGAAACCGAACGCTGCGGCGCCCGCGTGGTCATGCGCCCGGCGGACCTCTCCGGTGACACCGCCAGCAGCGAATCCGCGGTGCTCCACGTGCTCGCGTCGCTGCCACGGCAGCCGGCGGTCACGGTCCTGATGCAGTGCACCTCCCCGTTCATTGATCCGGCACACCTGAACGAAGCCGTGCTGGACGTGCTGGCGGACCGCACCGACGTTGCCTTCTCCGTAACCGAGAGCCACGCCTTCCATTGGATGCATGACGACGGCGGTGCCGTCACCGCCGTCGGGCACAGCGCCGAAGTGCGCCCCCGCCGGCAGGACCGCACGCCCCAGTACCGCGAAACCGGGGCGTTCTACGCAATGCGTACCGAGGGTTTCCTGACCCGCAAGCACCGCTTCTTCGGCCGGCTGAAGCTGCAGGAAGTGCCCGCCGAGCACGCAGTCGAAATCGACTCGCTGGAAGACCTGGCCGTGGTCCGCGCGCTGGCCGACCAGGCAACCGCGCCCCTGGCCGGCGGCCTTGACGTGGATGCCCTGGTGATGGACTTCGACGGCGTCCACACCGACGACCACGCCCTTGTGAATGCCGAGGGCGAGGAATTCGTCCGCGTGAGCCGCGAAGACGGCATGGGAATCTCCCGGCTGCGCAGCACCGGAATTCCCCAACTGATTCTGTCCACCGAGCGGAACAAGGTGGTCAGTGCCCGGGCGCTCAAGCTCGGCATCGACGTCCTCCAGGACGTCGCGGACAAGGCCGGAGCTGTCCGCACTTGGATGGCCGCCCACCGGCTGGATCCCGACCGGGTTGCCTACGTGGGCAACGACGTCAACGACTTGCCCGCCATGGGCGTCGTTGGTTGGCCGGTGGCTGTGGGCGATGCCCGCGCCGAGGTCAAAGCTGCGGCACGGACTGTGCTTCAGCACCATGGCGGCGAAGGCGCAGTCCGCGAGGTCTGCGAACTCATCCTCGCCGCGCGTAGCGGTGCCGACGACGAACGCGGCCGCCAACATCAAGCCACAGCAATAACAGAAAGAGTGCAGCTCATGACTACCGAAGCTACCGTTTCGAACACTGTTCCCGCCGGTGTGCCGGCTCCCGTCGCGATCGGCGACGTGCAGGTCGGTGCCGGGCAGCCGGTCTACGTGATCGGCGAGATCGGGATCAACCACAACGGCGACATCGAGATCGCCAAGCAGCTGATCGACGTCGCGGCCGAGGCCGGCGCGAACGCGGTGAAGTTCCAGAAGCGCACCCCGGAGATCTCCACCCCGGCGGACATGCGGGACAAGATGCGTTCCACCCCGTGGGGCGAGATGACCTACCTGGACTACCGGTACCGGGTGGAGTTCGACATGCCGATCTACCAGAAGCTGATCTCGCACGCCGCGGACCGCGGCCTGCACTGCTTCGCCTCGCCCTGGGATGTTCCCTCGGTCGCGTTCATGGAAGAGGCCGGCGCGCTGACCCACAAGGTCGCGTCCGCCTCGGTCACCGACCTGGACCTGCTGACCGCGCTGCGCGAGACCGGCAAGCCGGTGATCCTCTCCACCGGCATGTCCACGATCGAGCAGATCGACAAGGCCGTGGAGACCCTGGGCACGGACAAGCTGATCCTGATGCACGCCACCTCCA
Organism: Arthrobacter sulfonylureivorans; assembly: GCF_022637435.1. Lineage (NCBI taxonomy): Bacteria > Bacillati > Actinomycetota > Actinomycetes > Micrococcales > Micrococcaceae > Arthrobacter > Arthrobacter sulfonylureivorans. The sequence goes on along the minus strand of NZ_CP093326.1, from coordinate 223,380 downwards.
CCTACCCGCTGCCGCCGGAAGAGGCGAACCTGCGGATGATCAGCACGCTGCAGGAGCGCTACCAGGTGCCGGTGGGCTACTCCGGCCACGAGCGCGGCCTGCAGATCTCGCTCGCCGCGGTCGCACTCGGCGCGGTCACGGTGGAGCGGCACATCACGCTGGATCGGACCATGTGGGGCTCGGACCAGGCGTCCTCGCTGGAGCCGAAGGGCTTCGAGGCGCTGATCCGCGACATCCGGATCCTGGAAGAGGCGATGGGCGACGGCGTCAAGCGCGTCTTCCCGGGCGAGCTGGCACCGCTGTCCCGCCTGCGCCGGGTGGACGGCTAAGCACCCGCCATGAACCAGCCATTACTGAGCGTCATCATCCCGGCGAAAGACCAGGCACCTTTCATCCGCGACGCGATGACCAGCCTGACCCGCCAGTTCGATGATCCCTCGGTGATGGAAATCATCGTCATCGATGACGGTTCCACCGACGGGACCGGGGAGCTGGCCGCCGCCTTCACCGGCCGGCTCCCCGGCCTGCAGATCCACCGCAACGACACCGCCGGCGGCCTAGCCGCGGCGCGCAACCAAGGTCTGGACGCCGCCACGGGACGGTACATCACCTTTTTCGATCCGGACGATTGGTACGCCCCCGGGCATCTGTCCCGGATTACCGAGGAAATCAGGCAGCTGGGCGTGGATTTCCTCCGGGTGGACCACATCCGCCACACCAACGGAGTCCGGACCGTTCACCGTGCCCCGCAAGCGGTGCGCGGCGTCGCCCTCGACCCTCGCCGGGACATTGGGCCTTCGGACGATTCGACCATGGTCGATTACCCGTTCGCGCCCTTCGGCATCTTCGACAGCACGCTCAAAGAGGCCGGCCTGCTGCACTTCCTCGACGGTCTGCATACCGCCGAGGACCGTCCGTGGATCTGGCGCCTGCATCTGCAGGCAGCCTCCTATGCGGTCTCGGATCAATTGGGCGCGTTCTATCGCCGCGGCGTCGCGACGTCGTTGAGCCAGGTCTTCGACCGCAGGCAATTGGATTTCCTGCGCAGCTACGCCGAAGTCTTCCGGTTGGTGGCGGAAGACCGCGAGGCAGACCGTTTTCGGCCGAAAGCCATCCGGCAATTCCTGGCCATCGCGTGCCACCACCTCGATCGGTCGAATTCCATGACCCGGGCTGTCCGCCAGGAACTGACGTCCGGCGTGCACGCTGCCGTTACCGGCCTTCCGGCCCCTGCGGTCGCCGCCGGGATTCAGTCCTTGGGGGACCGTCGGCGCAAGACGCTGGAAACAGCAATCGGAGCAGTGAAGTGAAAGAGCTTTTTGTCGTCTCAACGCTGTATCAATGCGTCTCGCTGGCGGCGGCCATCGACGTCGCAGCCTTGCCGGAGACGGACAATGAACGCATTTTGGTGCTGACCAACAACGCGATGATTCCGGAAGTCACCGTTCCGTTCCACGAGGCACCGGGTTTCACCGAGGCGGCCAGCCGATTCGACCGCATCGTGGACCTGAGCAGCCTGCTTTGGCCCCGCCGGCCCGGCGAGTTCGGTCCACGCGAACAAGATCTTGACCTGTGGCAGAGGCTGCTGCGTTCGGAATGGGAGCTTGGCGGCGACCCGCTGCACCTCTACGTCGAATCCATCCAGGTGGATCCTGCGATCGCGTTGGCCCGCATTTTCGCCAGTGCCCGGGTTTCGGTGCATTCGGACGGCCTGATGAGTTACGGCCCCACCCGGAACCCCGTTCCGTTGGCCGTGGCCCAGCGGCTGGATTCCCTGCTGTACGTTGATCTGGTTCCGGGACTGCGCCCGCAGTTGCTGCGCGAACACGATCCGAAACTGATTCCGGTGGATCCGGCTTCGCTGCGCCGGGCCATGGAGGAACTGGACCGGTCGTTGCCACCCCTTGCCCTTCCCGCAGCCCGGCACCTGGACGCAGGCGCCGGAACCGCCCTGCTGCTGGGCCAGTATCTGGCCGACCTTGGGATCCTCTCCGCCGAGGAAGAAGTGATGCTTCACCGCCGGATGATCGAGAAGGCCAAAGACCGGGGAATCCGGCACTGTGTGTTCAAACCCCACCCCAGCGCCGGGCCCGGAGCCGGCCGCTCCATCGAGGCCGCGGCCCAGGAGCTTGGGGTGCAGCTGGACATCCTGGAATCCTCCGCCCCGGCCGAAGTCGTCATGCAGCGGCTTCAGCCGCAACTGGTCGTGAGCTGCTTCTCCACCGCCCTGATGACAGCCAAATACCTGTTCAACATCGACGCCGCAGCCGTCGGGACAGCGCTGCTGTTGGAGCGGCTGAGTCCGTACGAAAACAGCAACCGCGTACCCGTCACCATCATCGACGCCGTCCTGGAACGGAAAATCCAGGCGCCGGACCAGGACGGTGCGGACACTCCGGCCGCGCGGCGACTCCAGCCGCTGGTCGAGGCCGTCGCCTATTGCATGCAGTCAGATACGCTGGCGGCAGTCCGCCCCAGCGCGGAAACCTATTTGCAGAGCATTCAGGACGGACCCCAGATGCGCTACTTCAAGCGGCGGCGGCTGACCAAGCTTCAGCTGCCGGGCGGGCTGCCCCCAGCAGTGGGCGCGCGTCCGCTGGCGAAGGTCGAGCGGCTGGGCCGGCGTGCCGTCCGCAAACTCAAATCGGCTGTCGCTTCGTGAGGCGGAAGTGATGACGCAGACAGCGATCACGGCAGCGTTCCTCCCCCAGTTGGGTCCGGTGGTGGACCGCAGGCTGGCCCACCCGAAGCCCGGATCCGTCACCAGGCCGGGGCACCGGAGTGAACTGGTTCGTCCGCGCTTCGGCCGCGCCGCCGTCTGGGCAGAGTCGCCGTTACAGTTGCTCAGCGCCGTCGAGGCCCACGGCGCCGGCCTGCTTGGACAGGAAACCCTGATCCATCCGCGCAGCGACGCCGTCGGCATGGACAGCACGCTGAAGTCGCTGATGGCACAGGTACCGAGCGGCGTGCGGTTCACGCCGCCGTCATCCACGCTGCCCGCCGTCCGCAGCCGGAAGCTGGACCGCTGGGTGACCGGCGACGCCTATTCAGGCAAGGTGCAGACCGAGCTATTGCGCGGCGTGGTCGCTGACGAACTGGTCATTGTGGACGACGGTCTGGCAACGCTGAGCCTGCTGCAGATGCTGGTCAGCGATGGGCCCACCCCGCTGATCCGTCCGCGGGCTGTGCCGACCATGCGGCGGAAGGCGCTGGGCCTGGCCACGTGGTGGACCCTGCGCCGGATGGCGAGCCAGGGCCGACTCTTGGTTTTCACGGCATTGTCCGTGCCGGACGCCGTGGAGAAGAAGTTCAGGGCCCTCGGCGGGCATCTGGAACGGCACCGGTTCGAATGGCTGGGCACCCAGCCGGTCACCGAGAGCATTCACGAACCGACCATCGTGGTTGGTTCGGCCATGCCCGCCGACAAGTTGATCCGGCCGGAGCCGTACAAGGACTGGGTGCGGTCGCTGACCGAGGAGGGCCCGGTGGCCTATTTTCCGCACCGCCGGGAACAACCGGACCTCCTCAACGAACTGGACGGGCACCCGATGATCCGCGTCAAGCCGCACACGATTCCGGTGGAAATGCGTCTGCGCGGGCTGCGGCCCGGGCAGGTTGTCCGCGCGCTGCCCTCCACAGTGCTGGCCTCCTTGCGCCTGATCCTGACCCCGTCCGGCGTTCCGCTGAAGGGACAGCCGGTACCGGACGACTGGTGGTTGCCGGAGACAACGGAAGAGCTTCGCCGGCACCTGAGCAGTTCGCTGCGCGAAGGAGGCAAGCGATGACGCTAGGTCCACAAAGCACCACCGAGTCCCCAGTCGGCGGGGACAACCCGGTCCGGCCGTTCCGCGTGCTGGCGGTAGCCGACAGCGATTCCTACCTGAAGTTTGCCTGCGCCACGCTGGAATCCCTCGGCGAGAGCTGGGAGCGCGAAGTGCTGCTGGTCCGCTCCCCTATCCTGCCCACGCTGGAACAGATCCAAGCAGCCACCCCCGGAACGTTCCTAGCCGGCAAAGGGCCGCGGGTGATCCCCGCGTCCGGCCTGCGGAGCGCCTTGGCGGGCGCCGACGTCGTGCTGGCAGCGGCCACGGGACCCGTGGTGGAAGAAGTTTTCACGCAGGCCTCCCGGATGCCGCACCGGCCGGCGCTGCTGTCCGCGCTGCCCGGCGTTGCGTTCCCGGCCACCCGCAAGGCGCTCAACTACCGCGCCCTCGGCGACGCTTTCATCACGCACAGCCATGCCGAATGCCGCGCGTTCAGCGATCTGGCCGATGCCATGAGGCTGCCGCAGTGGATCCTGGTCTCACGGCTGCCGTTCCTGGCCTCGCCGGGCCGCCCGGAACCGCAGCAGGTCCCGCTGCGTTCGGTGGTCTTTGCGCCGCAGGCCAAGGTTCCGGTGGAGCGCGACCAGCGCGTGGCCATCCTGCAGGCGTTGGCGGCGTTGGCGCGGCGCCGGCCGGAACTGTCGGTGCGGGTGAAGTTGCGGGCGTGGGCCGGCGAGCCACAGACGCACCTGGAGCAGTACCCCTTCGACCAGCTCTGGTCGGATCTGGTGGCGGCCCGGGCGGTCGCCGGGCACGAGCTGCAGTTCTGCACCGGTCCCATGTCCGCTCAGCTCACGCCGGCCGCGGCCATGGTCACGGTCAGCTCCACGGCGGCCTTGGAGGCGCTCGACGCCGGTCTGCCGGTGCTGATCCTGGACGACTTCGGCCTCTCCGAACAGATGCTGAACAAGGTCTTCGACGGCTCCGGGCTGGTGGGGAATCTGGAGGATCTGGTGGCCGGCCGGTTCCGGCACCCGGACCATCGGTGGCTGCGGGACAACTACTTCCATGCCCAAACCGTGCCGTTGGACGAGTTGCTGGTGAACTTCGCCGAACGAGCCCGGGCCGGAAAACTGGCGACGGATCCGGAACGGCTGGCCGCGGTGCAGCGCCGGAAGTTGCGCTCGAAGCTTCGCACCGTGCTGCCCTCACCGGCGTTGAAGCTGGTGCGGCGGCTGCGCAATGCCCGCCGCCTTCCCGCCTGAGGATTACACAAGGCGAGCAGAACACGGGTTAGCCCCCGCCCGCCCGGAAATAGCGCTGCCGTCACGGGAATGCTCTAAACCGGCAGTGTGTTGAACACGGCGTAGACTGGATAGGCTGCCCGCCATCGGCGTGGCGGCCAGACAGAAGTGTTTCGAAGGAGAACCGTGGCAGAGAACCCCATCCGGGTAGCGATCGTCGGTGTTGGAAACTGTGCGGCCTCGCTGGTCCAGGGCGTCCACTACTACCGTGGCGCCGACCCGAGCGCAACGATCCCCGGACTCATGCACGTCGCGTTCGGCGCCTATCACGTCGACGACGTGCAGTTCGTCGCGGCGTTTGATGTGGACGGCAAGAAGGTTGGCCTGGACCTGGCCGACGCGATCGGCGCCAGCGAGAACAACACCATCAAGATCGCCGACGTCCCGCCCACCGGCATCAAGGTGCAGCGCGGCCACACGCTGGATGGCCTGGGCAAGTACTACCGCGAGACCATCGTGGAATCCGACGACGAGCCCGTGGACATGGTTGCCGCGCTGCGCGACGCCAAGGTTGACGTCATGGTCTGCTACCTGCCGGTCGGCTCCGAGCAGGCAGCCAAGTTCTACGCCCAGAGCGCCATTGACGCCGGCGTGGCCTTCGTCAACGCGCTTCCGGTGTTCATCGCCGGGACCAAGGAATGGGCGGACAAGTTCACCGCCGCCGGCGTTCCCATTGTCGGCGACGATATCAAGAGCCAGATCGGTGCCACCATCACCCACCGCGTGATGGCCAAGCTGTTCGAAGACCGCGGCGTGGTCCTGGACCGGACCTACCAGCTCAACGTTGGCGGCAACATGGACTTCAAGAACATGCTCGAGCGCGAGCGTCTGGAGTCCAAGAAGATCTCGAAGACCCAGGCCGTCACCTCGAACACCTCTGCCGTCCTGGGCGAGGACGACGTGCACATCGGCCCCTCCGACTACGTGTCCTGGCTGGATGACCGCAAGTGGGCGTTCGTCCGGCTGGAGGGCCGCAACTTCGGCGATGCCCCGGTCTCGCTGGAATACAAGCTCGAGGTCTGGGACTCCCCCAACTCCGCGGGCGTGATCATCGACGCGATCCGTGCGGCCAAGATCGCGCTGGACCGCGGCGTCGGCGGACCGATCCTGTCGGCGTCGAGCTACTTCATGAAGTCCCCGCCGGAACAGTACGACGACGAGACCGCCCGCGAGAAGGTCGAAGCCTTCATCCGCGGCGAGTCCGACAACTAAGACACACACCAGGTAAGGGGCCGGTCCGCGACGGACCGGCCCCTAATCTTTAACCGGGGCGGCAACGACGCCCGGGTAGATTGGGTCCATGGCCGTCCCCTCTCCGTCCCCTTCCGGGCAGCTTGACGGAGCGGCCCCTCGCCCGCGCCGGAACTATGCGCTGGACATCTTGCGCATCGTCAGCATTGTGGGAGTGGTGGCCATCCACTCCTTCGGCGAGTTGGCCGGCGACGACGACGCACGCTCGCAGCCCGATTGGCTGCCGGCAGCGATCATCGACATCGCCTTCATCTGGGTTGTGCCGGTTTTCGTCACCATCTCCGGTGCCTTGGTGCTGGCTCCGCGGGCGCATACCGAGGGCGCCAAGGCCTTTTACCGGAAGCGTGCGCTGCGGCTGCTGCCCGCCCTGGTGGTGTGGCATCTGGTCTACATCTTCATTGGCAATTACCTGATCTTGGGCCGCGAACTGCAGCCGCGCGAGGTGCTGGTGTCAGTCTTCGACACCCAGGTGTATCCGCACCTCTACTTCCTGTGGCTGATCCTGGGCCTGTACCTAGTGGCGCCGCCGCTGGCCGGCTACCTGAACCGGGTTCCGCTGCAGCGCGCCGCCGCCGCGACCTGCGCCGTGCTGGTGCTGACCCTGGCGCTGTTCAGCCTGCAGGCGGCCAGCATCCAGTTCGAATGGGGCTGGGAGTATCCGTGGAACATCCTGACCCAGTGGTTCCCCTATCTGGGTTACTTCATGGCGGGCTGGGTCATCACGCAGCTGCGCGTCCCCCGCGGTGCCGCCATAGCGGCAGGAGGCGCCGCCGTCGTACTCTCCGTTTTCAACATCTGGCACTGGATCAACAAGGATTCCACCCCGCTGCTCAACATCATCACGCCGTCGAGCTATGTGGGGCTGGGCGTGACCACGGCAGCCCTATGCATCTTCACCGCCACGTACCACCTGCTGGCCGGGTGGCAGCCGGCCAGCTGGCTGGGACGGACGCTGATCCAGCTCTCGAACGCCTCCTTCGGGGTGTTCCTCTGCCACTACCTGTTCCTGACGTGGTTGACGTTCCACGTCTTCCCCGACCAGGAGCCCACGCTGGCGCTGATATCGCTGAAGTTCTCCATAGCCACCGTCGGCTCCTTCGCCCTGACCTTGCTGGCGCTGCGGACTCCGGTGCTGAACCGCGTGTTTTGAACGGAGGACGCCTTCCGGCCGGGCCGCCCGAGGAACCACCCCTGGTGGCGCTAGAGATGGCGCTAGAAGAGTCCGGTGATGACGCCGTCGTCGTCCACGTCCATCCGGCCCGCCGCCGGTTCCTTCGGCAGTCCCGGCATGGTCATCACGTCGCCCGTCAGCGCCACGATGAAGCCCGCGCCGGTCTTGGGGATCAGGTCGCGCACCGTGATGGTGAAGCCGCTGGGTGCGCCCAGGACCGAGGGGTCGTCGGTGAAGGAATACTGCGTCTTGGCCATGCATACCGGCAGTTTGCCCCAGCCGTTCGCCTCGATCTCCGCCAGCCGCTTGCGGGCCGGACCGGTGAACTCCACATGGTCCGCCCCGTAGATCTGCTGGGCGATGGTCTCGATCTTTTTCTCAACGGTCAGGTCCAGGTCGTACAGCGGTGAGAAGGACTGTTGCTGCTGCAGCACCTGTGCCACTTTCGCAGCCAGCGCGTCGCCGCCGGTTCCCCCGCCGCCTTGGCCCCAGACATCGGCCACCGCAGCTTCAACCCCCTTCTGCCGGCACCAATCCAGCACCCAGTCCAGCTCCTCGGGGCTGTCGGAGGTGAACTTGTTGATGGCCACCACCGGCGTGAGGCCGAACTTGGCCGCGTTGTCCACGTGGCGTTCGAGGTTGGCGATGCCGGCCTGGACGGCTTCCAGGTTCGGCTCCTTGAGTTGGTCCTTGGGGATTCCTCCGTGCATCTTCAGGGAGCGGATGGTGGCCAGCACCACGATGGCCGACGGCGCGAATCCCCCGACCCGGGCCTTGATGTCCATAAACTTTTCCGCGCCCAGATCCGAGCCGAAGCCGGCCTCCGTGACCACGACGTCGGCGAGCCGCCGGGCAGTCTGGGTGGCGAGCAGCGAATTGCAGCCGTGGGCGATGTTGGCGAACGGGCCGCCGTGCACAAAGGCCGGCGTGCCGGCGATGGTCTGCACCAGGTTCGGTTTGATGGCGTCTTTGAGCAGCATGGCCAGGGCGCCCTGGACGCCGAGGTCGGCCACGGTCACCGGCTGGCGGTCATACGTGTAGCCGACCGTGATCCGCGACAGCCGGGCCTTCAAGTCGGCCGGGCCGGACGCGAGGCAGAATACCGCCATCACCTCGGAGGCCACCGTGATGTCGAAGCCCGCTTCGCGCGGCACACCCTGGGTTGGACCGCCGAGCCCGATCACAACCTGGCGCAAGGCCCGGTCGTTCATGTCCAGGACCCGCCTGAACGTCAGCCGCCTGGGGTCGATGCCCAGGGCGTTGCCTTGGTAGATGTGGTTGTCCACCAGTGCCATCAGCGCGTTGTTGGCCGACGTAATGGCGTGAAAGTCCCCGGTAAAGTGCAGGTTGATGTCATCCATCGGGAGCACCTGCGAATAGCCCCCGCCGGTCGCCCCGCCCTTCATGCCCAAGATCGGACCCAGCGACGGTTCCCGGATGGCCACCATGGTCTTGTGGCCGGCCTTAGCCAGCGCATCCGCCAATCCCACCGTCAGCGTCGACTTTCCTTCGCCTGCCGGCGTCGGCGACATCGCCGTCACCAGAACCACCTGGCCGCGGGGTTCCTCGAAGCCCGCGCCGAGTTTGGCCGGATCGATTTTTGCCTTGTAGCTGCCGTAAAGTTCCAGTGCTTCGGCCGGGATTCCCACCGCCTCGGCAATCTCGGTAATGGGCCGCAAGGTAGCGCGGCGGGCAATCTCCAGATCGGTCAGCGGAGCCGGTTCAGACATCTTCGTCCTTCTTCCCTCGCATGGGCTATATGGGCAGCAGTGCCGCCCACAGTCAACGTATCAGCCACAAACGCCGCAGTCACCGGTCCGTGCCGGAGCAAAATACGAGGCGCCTCTGCAACGTTTCCCTACCCTGCCTGGAAAGGCACAAGCCGAGCAACTCTCGCCGGCAGAACCAATGGAGTTCGACGACCGGTTCGTTCGTCCGCTAGCTGCGGTTCCGCCAACACGCGGAAAGCCCGCCGCGCAATCGCGCGGCAGGCCCTCTGCGTGTTTGTTTCGATGATGCAGCCGTTAGCGGCGTACAGCCCGACGACCGGACAGGCTCTCGGCCACACCGATCAGGAGCACCGCTGCGACGACCGCAACGATGAATCCAAGGACGTTCAGCTCGAAGATGTCACCGGTGCCCAGCAGGTTAGCGATGACACCGCCGATGATCGCTCCGACAATGCCAAGCAGCAGCGTGGCCAGAAGCCCCAGGTTCTGCTTTCCGGGCTTGATCAGGCGAGCAAGCGCTCCGATAACGAGCCCAGCGATAATGAAACCGATCATGTTGCCTCCTCAGGTTGCGATGCCTCTACGATAAGCATACTTAGCGATCCTTGGCAAAACGTTCCATCAAGCCGTGGGGTTCACTCTTGGTCGGATGAGCCGCCGGGTGCGCAGAAGAAAGGCCGTTTGGCGGTGTGGATGTGATCCCCGGAATACCGGCGGCGGAGCCGAACTGGAGCAGCCGTCAGCCCGTTGTAAGCGGAAGCCCGCGCCGGGCAGCGCCCGGCGCGGGCCTGAAGCTACATCGGGTCCAATGTGATTCATCGGATCCTCCTCGCGAATGTGTCCCCTACGGGACGGCTTATTTATTTGCACCTGCTTGGCTGGGAACTTCAGCGGATGAGCTGCTGTTGCGACAGCAAATCGTCGCGCACTTGTTCTAAGCGCCGATCATCAACACGCACGTTCTGTATTCGTTTCCAGAGCGAGACGCTCTGGCGGAGCTTGCGGATCATGACATTCACCTCCCTCCTATCCAGGAAATTCGGCATTCCCGCAGTTGCGGCTTGTTCTGGGTCCGGCGCCGGCCAAGCTGAGTCGGCGGCTTCAGAACCGGCACCTTCGGCAACACTGCCCCCGGGGCCGGCGGCTGCATCAAGATCGCGCAAGCTTCCGGCGCTGATCAGCTGGCCGTGGCCGCGCTGCCCCTCATCGGACAGACGCGGTTCGGACGGGCGCGATTCGGGCGAACGCGGTTCGGACGGACGGATGGATCGTTCGGGTGCAGGCGATATAGCTGCATCCAGCGGTTTCATGAGGGTTTCCTCTCGGGGATGGGTGTAAATGCGGGCAGGAAGCATGGCGGAATCCGCGGGAATTTCGGTTGCCGGCAGTAAGCCTTTGGCGGTTGCTGAAGAACCGGTGGGGGCAGCCGCAGGGGCAGGGGGAAATGCGGTAAAAGTGCTCATAGCGAAGTCCTCAAGACAGAAGGTGAGGCCTCCGCGCGGGAGAGCTAGAGAAATGCGGTGACAGGCATAAATCGGTTCAAGACATGAACCGGCCCATCCAGCGAAGTTCTAGTGCGCAGAAATGGCGGAGGCGGGTCGTCGGAGCGCGGCGAAGGAGTTAAACACTCCGCCCGGCGTCTTGGTCATAATCACGATTCCCACCTCTCTTTCTTAATAGCGCCAATAGAAACAGTCCGGCTTCAACATTCATGATTGAGAAAGTTCAATCGGACGTGTTTTAACGTACCCGATAACTGCTGCTTCTGCCTAGCGAGTTCGCGGAACTCATCTGCGATTCTTGTTCCTTCCCGGCGTGTCCACCGCAACACGCCGAGGTTGGGCTGCGGCGCACCTCGGCCCCACCCTTCACGGACGGTTCAGGAACCCTCGAGGGTGCGCCACCTCTCTCCGTGTGCCGACTCGGCTGTTGACCACCAGCAGGAGCCACTCCAGCCCGCGGTGGCACCCGGGCAGCTAGAGGTTCCAGCCAGCGATCGCTGGGGTCTTTTTGTCCCAGCCCAACCGGCAAACGGAAGCGGTCTCCAGGACAAAATGCCGGCCCTCGACCGGTTCCATCCCGAGCCACCGGGCGGCCAGCACGCGGAGGAAGTGTCCATGCGCCACCAGCAGCACCTGCCGAGGTTCGGACGTTTCGGACGACGGCATGCCCAGGACCGGCGGGCGCCCAGCGGAAGCACCGCCGGACGTCCCGCTGCTGAATGCCGTGCCGTCCCCGCCGTCCAGTACTTTCGCGATGACATGGTCGGCCCGGTCTGCCACTTGTTGCAGCGACTCGCCGCCGAGGACGCCGTGGGTCCAGATCAAGTACGAGGGATCTTTGGCCCGGATCACGGCACTTTGCAGGCCTTCATAGTCCCCGTAGTCCCACTCGTGCGCCTCCGGCACCACTTCCGCACCCGGATAACCGGCCAGCTCTGCGGTCCGCCGCGCCCGGACTAAGGGAGACGTCAGGACGGTGCGGAAACGGACTCCGGCCAGCTTCGCAGCGGCGTCGCGGGCCTGTTGGACGCCGGCCGGCGTGAGCTCCAAATCGGTCAGCCCGGTGTACCGGTGCTCCCGCGACCACTCGGTTTCGCCATGGCGCATCAGCCACAGCACCGGGAAGTCGTGCGGACCCGTCACGGTCACTGATTCCGGTCTCCGCGCGGCGCTGGCGCGCCTTGGTCGACCACCGGGACGAATTCCGGCTGCTCCCGCCACCAGGCCAGTAGTTCCGCCTCTGCCTCTTCCGACGCCGCCGGTCCGTTTTCCAGCCGTTCTTCCAACAAGAACCTGTAGGCCCGGCCGACCAACGGCCCGGGCTTGATGCCCAGCAGCGCCATGATCCGGGCGCCGTCCAGGTCCGGCCTCACCGCATCAAGTTGCTCCTGTTCCTGCAACGTGGCGATCCGCTGCTCGAGGTCGTCATAGGCAAAGGCCAATTGCTCCGCCTTGCGCTTGTTCCGGGTGGTGACATCGGAGCGGGTCAGCCGGTGCAGGCGTTCCAGCAGCGGCCCGGCGTCGTTGACGTAGCGGCGGACGGCCGAGTCCGTCCAGCCGGCCTCTCCATAGCCGTAGAAACGCATGTGCAGTTCCACCAGCCGGGACACGGCCTTGATGGTGTCGTTGTCGAAGCGCAGCTTCTTCATCCGCTTGGCGGTGAGTTTGGAACCCACCATGTCGTGGTGGCGGAAGCTGACCGCACCGGAAGGTTCGAAGCGGCGGGTAGCCGGCTTGCCGACGTCGTGCATCAGGGCGGCGAACCGCAGGACGAAGTCCGGGCCCGGCAGCGCGCCGTCGTCGTCCGTCTCCAGGCTGCAGGCCTGCTCCAGCACGGTGAGCGAGTGCTGGTAGACGTCCTTGTGCCGGTGGTGCTCATCGATCTCCAGCCGCAGCGCGGCAACTTCCGGCAGCACAAAGTCGGCCAACCCGGTGTCTACCAGCAGGTCCACACCGGTCCGCGGGTCCTTGCCGTTGACCAGCTTGACCAGTTCGTCACGGACGCGTTCGGCGGAGATGATCTCGATCCGGCCGGCCATGTCCTTCATCGCTGCCGACACCTCGGGCGCCACGGTGACGCCCAGCTGCGAGGCGAACCGCGCGGCGCGCATCATTCGCAGGGGATCATCGGAGAACGACGACGACGGCGCGCCCGGGGTGCGCAGCAGGCCCGCTTGCAGATCTTTGACGCCGCCATACGGGTCCACCAGTTCCAGCGAGGGCAGCCGCAGCGCCATGGCGTTCATGGTGAAATCGCGGCGGAACAGGTCGTCCTCCAAGGACGTTCCGAACGCCACCACGGGCTTGCGGGAATCCGGGTCGTAGGCCTCCGCCCGGTAGGTGGTCACCTCGATGGTGTGCTGGCCCTTGCGCAGGCCGATGGTGCCGAAGTCGCGACCGATCTCCCAGAACGTGTCCGCCCATTTTTTGACGACGGCGATGGTGGCGTCCGGATCGGCGTCGGTGGTGAAATCGAGGTCCGGGGAGATCCGGCCCAGGAACAGGTCGCGCACGGGTCCGCCGACCAGCGAGAGTTCGTGGCCCGCGCCCGCGAAAAGCTCTCCCAGTTCGATCACTACGGCCGGCAACGGCAGGGACGGGGCGTTGGAGCCGGCTGCGGAAGGGAACTGCGAACCAAAAAGGTGAACCATAGTGACTTAAGCGTGCCAGATGCCGGGCACGATGTTTAACAATGTCCCGGCGGCTCGGCGTCGACATCCTCGGGTCGTGACAAAAATCGTTAGAGTGGACGCATGGCACACCCGGTTCCGAGCGCCCCGAAGCGCACCCCGCTGACAGCGTCAGTGGGCAGCGCCGCGCCCGGACACCATTCACTGCCCACCGTGGAGGAAATCTCGGCCGGCGGCGTGGTGGTGGATACGTCCACCAGCGACCTGAACGTGGCAATCATCGCCCGCTTCAACCGCGGCGGCCGGCTCGAGTGGTGCCTGCCCAAGGGCCACCCGGAGGGCCGGGAAACCAATGAAGAGGCCGCCGTCCGCGAAGTTGAAGAAGAAACGGGAATCAAGGGACGCGTGCTGGCCACGCTCGGCAGCATCGACTACTGGTTCACCGTCAGCGGGCACCGCGTCCACAAGACCGTGCACCACTTCCTGCTTGAGGCCACCGGCGGCCTGCTGACCATCGAGAATGACCCGGACCATGAGGCGGTCGATGTGGCGTGGGTGCCGTTGGCGGACCTGGGCCGGAAGCTGTCCTTCCCGAACGAGCGCCGGATCGTTGACCTGGCCCGGGAAGTCCTGCCCGGCCACGTCTGAGGCCGCCTGCCGGGTGCGGCCCTCCGGCCGTTTTTCAGGTGAGAACATAGAGGACGATGTCCGAGACCAAGATCCCCGCCGAAAACCCCGTGCAGCACAGCACGGCCAAGTCCAGTGCCATCATGGCGGCCGGAACCATGGTGTCCCGGGTCCTGGGCTTCGTCCGGACCGCCCTGCTCGCCGTCGCCATCGGTGCCAACACGACGATGGGCGACATCTTCGAGAAGGCCAACACCATCCCGAACATCATCTACCTGCTGCTGGCGGGCGGGGTGTTCAATGTGGTGCTGGTTCCGCAGATCATCAAAGCCAGCCGGAAGAGCGACGGCGGCGCCGACTTTGTCAGCCGCCTGCTCAGCCTGACGCTGCTGGTGCTGGCCGGGATTGCGCTGCTGGCGACGCTCCTTGCCGGACCGATCATTTCCGTCCTGACCCGGGACTGGACACCGGTCATGCTGGAGCTTGGCACCGTTTTCGCCATCTGGTGCCTGCCGCAGATTTTCTTCTACGGTCTGTATGCAGTGGTGGGCCAGGTGCTCAACGCCCACGGGCGTTTCGGCTGGTATATGTGGGCTCCTGCCCTGAACAACGTGGTGGCCATCGGCACACTGGGACTCTACATCGCGCTGTACGGCCGCTACCTGCCAGGCAGGGGCGATCCGGAACTCTGGACCGGCGCACAGACCGCGGTACTGGCCGGCGGCACCACGCTGGGCATCGTGCTGCAGGCCCTCCTTCTGCTGTGGCCGCTGGGGCGGCTGGGGCTGGGCCTGAAGCTCAAGCTCGGCTGGCGCGGTATGGGCTTCGCGGCCACCGGAAAAGTGGCGCTGTGGAGCCTGGCCACCATGGTCATCGCCAACACCGCCTACCTCTTCTATGGGTCCATCGCTTCCAGTGCCACCGCTGCCCGTGCTGAGCTGGCCGGATCCGGTGCATCGGTCCCCGGCGAGTATGCGCTGAACACGGCCCAGCTGATCGCCATGCTGCCCCATTCGGTCTTCGTTCTCTCGGTGGCCACAGTGCTGTTCAACAGGCTGTCCCACCAACAATCGGCCGGCGCCGTGGACGACGTCCGCAACACCGTGAGCTCTGGCCTGCGCACCATCGGCATCGCCTCCGTCTTTGGTTCTGCCGCTGTGGTGGTGCTGGCCGGCCCGCTGGCCCGGCTGTTTGCGGGATCCGGCCCCACCGCGGCGGCCTCCGCGGCGTCGATGGGCCAGGTCCTGGCCATTGTGGCGGCCGGCATGCCGTTCATGAGCATCTACTTCTTCCTGGGACGCGTGTTCTACGCGGAGGAAGATGCCAAGACGCCGCTGATCATGCAGGCCATCTGTTCCGGCGCCTCCGTAGTGCTGGCCGTGCTGATCGCCTGGCTGGTCGACCCCACCATGGTGGTCTACGCGCTGGCCCTGCTGTTCGCGGTGTTCCACGTGGTCTCGGCCGTGCTGGCGCATCACTTCGCCCGGCGACGGCTCGGAGACTACGGCGCGGGACGCGTCGTGGACACCTACATTCGCCTCGGTTACGCGGCCTTGGGCTCCGGCCTGGTGGGCGCGGCAGTGCTGTGGCTGTTCGGGGGTTACGCTCCTGGCGGATTCGCTTGGCAGTCCATCGTCACCGCGATGGTGACCATCGCCGTCGTCGGACTGGTGATGGCCGTGGTTTACCTGCTGCTGCTGCGTGCCCTGCGCGTCCAGGAGCTGCAGGATTTCCTGACGCCGATCATGAATCGGTTGCCCGGACGCGCCTGACGGAAACGGGAATCGGCTCCGGCACCGGCTAGCATGGAAATCAAATTATCTAGTCAGGGGCGCCAGTCCAGGACAGCCGGGAGGAACTAGTGCCGCAGCCAGTTGATGTGGGCATGCTGCTTGGTGGCCGTTACAAGGTCACAGCCCAAGTGCTTGCCTCCGCCGAACACGATCTGGTCCTCGACGGTGTGGACCAGGTGCTCAACCGGCCCGTCAGTATCCTGGTGTCAGCACCGGAAAATGCCAGCCAGGTAGCCATGAGCGCCCGCGAAATCGCCACCGGCGAGCGGGCTAGCAACGTCCAGATACTGGACCTGGGCAACGCCGATGGGGTCACCTATCTGGTCACCAACGAGGCACAGGCCGCTGACCTGCTGGACTTGGTCATTCAGCGGGATGGTCCGTATGTGGAGCCCTTCTTCACCGACACCCTCGGTTCCGAAATCTTCGGCCAGGTGCGCTCCACCGAACCGGAACCGTACGAGGACGAGTATGAGGAATACGAGGAAGAGCCTCGGCAGAGTCTTCGCGACCGGCTGAACAAGCTCGACCTGCCCAAGCTGGGCAAGAACGCGCCGGAAGGAAACACCAAAGCCCGCTTCGGCCGTCAGCCGGAAGGCGCGGCCTCTGGCGCCGGATCCGCTGCCGGAGCCGCCGCTGCGGCTGCCTCTGCCGGTGCACACGTGCCCCCGCCGCCGTCTGCGCCGCCCGCACCTGCGACCCCCAGCCCGGCGACGGCACCTGTCTCGCGACAGGCTCCGGCCTCCCGGCCGGCAGCCGCCCAGCCGCCCGCCGAGAAGCCCCGGGTCAGCTTGTGGCCGGAGGACGACGGCGATCAGGCCGAGGTCCGATCCGCCGCCATGTTCCCGGCGGCCGCCCGCACGAGCAGCGAGCCCCAGGCTGACGACTACGAATACGACGAGTACGACGACGAGGAACGTAACAGCCCGAGGTCGTCCAGGTTGCTGGTGGGCGGATTACTGGCCGTGTTGTTGGTGATCGCCATCGTCGTGGCGGTCAGCCAGTTGAATCTCTTCCGCGGCGGCCCGATCGCCAATGGGTCGGAGACCGGAAATGAAACCGGCGCCGCTTCCACTCCGGCGGAAACCGGTGAGGAAGAAGAATCAGCCCCGGCCGCTGAAGTTGTCGAGCCGGTCATCGCCGATCTCACCCGCCAGGTCCCGGACATGCAGGAACTAGACGCGGAGAACGACGGCAAGCTGTCCGAAGCCGTCGACGGCAACCCCGCCACCTACTGGGGCAGCTTCCAGTACGTGTCGGACAAGTTCGGTGGCTACGCCAAAAACATGGCGCTGGTCGTCGAGCTTGAGGAACCGTCGAGCATCAGTTCCGTGGTGCTGACACAACTAAGCGGTACCGGCGGAAACTTCTCCGTGCTCCTGAATGACGAGCCGACCTTGGACGGCGCCAACCAGGTTGCCCAGGGTAGCTTCACCGCGCAGAAGACCACCATTCCGGTGCCCGAACAGGATGGCGCTGCGCCCAAGGCCCAGTACGTCCTGATCAACTTCACGCAGTTGCCGAAGCTCTCCAACCCCATGGGCGGTCCGCCTTACGGCATCCGCATGGCAGAGATCGAGGTCTCCTAGCCGCAGAGGGCGGGCCGTGCCGCGCGTGCACGGAATAAGCCGGCACCACGCGCCGTTGAGAGAAGTGTTGGCCCTGTTGCCCGCTCAAGGCGGCCGGGCTTCGTTCACACCAATACCAGAGGAAGAGGTTCGCAGGCAGTGAGCACAGAAACCACACCGTCCGTCCGCGACGTCATCATCGTTGGGTCCGGTCCGGCCGGCTACACGGCAGCTGTTTACACTGCGCGAGCCAATCTCAAACCACTGCTCATCGCTAGCTCTGTTGAGGCAGGCGGCGAGCTGATGAACACCACCGACGTTGAAAATTACCCTGGTTTCCCCGGTGGGATTCTGGGTCCGGAGCTGATGGAGAACTTCCAAAAGCAGGCCGAGCGGTTCGGGACCGAGATCCTGTTCGAAGATGTCACAAGCCTTGAGCTGGAAGGCGACGTCAAGAAGGTCACCATCGGTTCAGGCGAAACCTTCCTGGCGCATTCGGTGATTATTTCCACCGGCTCTGCATACCGTGAACTCGGACTTCCCGATGAAAAGCGCCTCGCCGGACACGGCGTCAGCTGGTGCGCAACCTGCGACGGTTTCTTCTTCAAGGGCCAGGACATCGCAGTGATTGGCGGAGGCGACTCTGCCATGGAGGAAGCTCTTTTCCTCACCAAGTTCGCGGACTCTGTCACGGTTGTCCACCGCCGCGACACCCTGCGTGCCTCCAAAATCATGCAGGAACGCGCCTTGGCGCACGAGAAGATTAAGTTCGTCTGGAACTCGGAAGTAGTCGGCCTGGAAGGCGACAACAAGGTCTCCGCGCTGAAGCTGAAGAACACGGTCGATGGGTCTGAGTCGGTGCTGCCAGTGACCGGCGTTTTTGTCGCCATTGGCAATGATCCCCGGGTCTCCCTCGTCCAGGACCAGTTGGAACTGACGCCCGAGGGCACCATTGCGGTTCAGGGCCGCTCCTCCAAGACTTCGCTGCCCGGAGTTTTCGCGGCCGGCGACGTCATCGACCCGACCTACCGCCAAGCAATCACCGCCTCGGGCAGCGGCTGCGCCGCCGCCATCGATGTGGAACATTACCTAGCCGACGTCGCTAGCAGCCAGGCCGGCATCGCCGAGCCCGCGACCGTCTGAAACCGGTTCGAGAAAGAGAGAACAGCATGAGCAACGCAAAAGATGTCACCGACGCTACTTTCGAAGCGGATGTCCTGAAGTCCACCAAGCCCGTGATTGTTGACTTCTGGGCGGAGTGGTGCGGCCCTTGCCGCATGCTCTCGCCGATCCTCGATGACATCGCTGCCGAGCACTCCGGCAAGGTTGACGTAGTCAAGCTCAACGTTGACGACAATCCCGCTACCGCAGCGCAGTACGGCATCACGTCCATCCCCGCCGTCTACGTCTTCAAGGACGGAGCGGTGGCTGCGACTTCTATCGGAGCAAAGCCGAAGCAGGTCATCGAGCAGGAATTCGCTGAGTTCCTCAACTAACAAGATGGAAAACGACGCGGCAGACCAGAGTCTGCGCCGTTCAGACATCAGTCGGCGCGTAGTAGCCCTCCGTGAAGGGCTGCTACGCGCTGGCGTTTCTATGGCGTATCTTGCCCCGGACCAGGTAAACAACCCGATGGTGTTTGATGACCACGTGGATGCTGCTGTCCGCACTTTTCAGCAGCAGCGGGGTTTGATGGTCGACGGTATCGCGGGCCCCGAGACCGAAAGAGCTTTGGCCGAGGCCCAGTTCAAACTGGGCGCCCGCCAGCTTGCTTACAGTCCGGAAAGTCCGGTGCTTCGAGGCGACGACGTCACGGAATTGCAGCGCCAGCTTTCATTTCTCGGGTTTTACTACGGCCACATTGATGGCGAGTACGGGCAACGAACCCACCTGGCCGTCCGTGAACTGCAACTGAACCTTGGTCTCGAAGGGTCCGGGGTCACGGACGGACAATTGATTTCATCAATGGAGCGCATCAACCGGACTATCAGTCCGAGCCAAGCGTTTTCCCTACGTGACTACGAACGCCTCAGCCAAGCATCTGCAACCTTGCGCGGTCGCACCATCGCCATTGCGCCCGGGTCTGACGTGGACGCACAAGCAGAAGCCGTCGATATTTCCTCGGGTGAGCCTCTCACGGAGAAACTCGTCGCCGGCGACGTGTCCAACCGTGTAGGGAAGATCCTCACAGAACTTGGTGCGAGTGTAGAGATCATCGAGAAACAGCCCACGGGTGGAAGTGATGTCCGCGCTGATCTGATCAAGTCGACGTCACCGAGCCTGAGCATTGCCATCCATTGCGATTGGTTGCCGCAGCCAGCGGCTAATGGCGTCAGCGCCTTCTTCTGGGGCCGCCCTGAGTCTGGCGAGGTACGCTCTCCTATCGGTCATCGTGCCGCGGAATTGATCCTGAAGGAGATCGTCGCCCGAACCGGGTCCACCTCCCTGGGTCTCCACGGCCGCAGCTGGGACATACTGCGCCTTCCCAGCACGCCATCTGTTCAGCTGGACATCGGTTATTTGAGCAGCCCGCTCGATTCTCCCCGGCTTGCCGATCCGATCTACCGCCAAATCCTGGCTGACTCCATCGTCATTGCGATCCAACGCCTTTACCTTTTAGAAGAGGACGATGAACCGACTGGGACCCTTGCGCTAGACGACGTGCTTAGGTTCAATCCCCCGTATTAGATCGTCAATTTCCTCGTCTGTTTCACGTGAAACAGACAGTATGGTCCTCTGGATACATACGAGTTTCCTTTCTGCATGGATCGCTGTTCCTTTCTGTTAGTCCGCTGGCTTAGACCGAAGCGGGATTTCGTGTTTGGGTTCACTTCAAGCTTGACCAGCAACTACTCCATTTCGTGTCCGGCCGTGTGGCTTATTTGCTCAGATCGGCGTTTGTTCAACATCTCTATCGCGGGCAGCCGAGGTTAGAACTTCATCTTGGTCCGCGAACGACAGTGTTTCACGTGAAACTGGTCGGTCACCACCCGTCCACTCACGGGCAGTCGACGTTCATGCGGTGGGCTCTCCCGGCAATCCTTGACTCAGAACCTCACGAGCCAATGTTTATAACTCCCATCTGCACAACCTGGTATCGTCAATCGTTCGAGGCTGCGGCCCTGATCTAACCACCGCGGTTCCCTTTATGGGTTACGGCTCCGGATGCTCGGCTATTCGGGCTTCAGTGCTCCCCTTCGCGAACATTCATCGAACTATGTACAACTTCACTCCTAGCCCAGCTAACACTGGACAGTTCCCGTGCCGAACCGTTGTTCCACGTGAAACACCGTCCAGCCCATCACGCCCGGCCAACGACGAAGCAGAGTGGCTCCGCGTTGTGGATTACTGCCCCTTTTGCTGTTCCGCACCGAAGCGCAATAGCCTGGCGACTCCACCTTCGTATTCACGAGAGAAAGTCTGCGGACCATGGCCACTAGACGGGGACTGATCCCTGCAGCCCTGTTTCACGTGAAACACCGGCCGTGCCCCCCCATCACAGTTACAGGTATTTTAAGATGGGCTCTTCGAATGCGCCTGGGTCCGAAGAATGACAACGATCGTGTTGAAGCGCATCGGGGCTTGCCGGCCCGCAATGACCCCTGGCCGTGTCTGAAGCCCGGGTCGCCCCGACTCGACACCGAAGAATCGGAATTTGGGACTAAAGCGAGGCCTAGGTACACGGCATAGTTTCACGTGAAACGCATAGTACTGATCTGGCATGGACCGGTTGGGGCACCTGGGCCACAAGGCGAGCTTTTCCTTCAGCTCCAGAGAGTCGCATAAACATTCAGGTGTCCCCCCAGAGGCTGGGTCATGTTAAGCGTCAGGATGAGTGTTCTGCCATCTGGTCAGAAATTCGCACCTGTGTTGACAACAACAGCGGTCGTCACGTTTCGGTCTGGGCTGGAGGGACAGGTGATCGATCATGGCTGCAGCTATCGTCCGAGGATAGCAAAGACGATGTTTCCCTCGCTTCTTTCAAGCGCATCGGTGCCGAGGGACTACTGCTCTTGGGTAGGGCGTGAGGAAAGGTCTTCTCCGAACAAGACCATACGTTCCACGTGAAACACACTGGCCGGCACCGCAGCACGTAACGTTCCTAGAACGCCAGTTGCAGGTACTACTTGGACGCTACGGATCCGGCTCCGTGGTAGGCCAAGTACCAGGCCTTCCACACTATGTGGCGCGACCATGAGCTAGCCGGTAAATCACGCAAAGCACACGCCGGCACAAATTGGGCCGGATTGCAGGCCGTGCTGCGCGGAAATAGCGTCTAAGTTCGCGTCCCGTTGCTGGGCGCCGAGGGGCCGGCGGCACGCTACATGGCTCGAGAGCAGAGTTTCACGTGAAGCGCTTGTCTCCGGAGCTGAACCTCTGACCGACGGGGCATCCCCACCACAGGCTGGCTAGAAGGAGTTCATGCTCCTACTCGAAATACCTAGCGCAACTCCTCTAGGACGTACTGTTCCAGAATTTGCAGCTGGCTGACTTCTCGATCAGGTGGAACCACAACGGCTAGACTCCGCGTGACTGCCAATCTCCCTTTCCGGATCAGGTTGACCGGAGACGTTCCTCCCGCCGAGACCCTTTCTCCGGTTGGTCCTGGGTCATGACGGGTATTCGTCGCGCGAAGCCAAACGCAGAAGGTGCCCGCGGTGTTTCACGTGAAACCCGGACATGCTTCTCAAGACTGGAGTGCAACGGTGCTCACCGCACGCCTGCGTGGCGGACTCAGGTGTATCTACCCTGAGCGCCTACATGGATGCCGTGGAGTACCATGGTATCCGTTTCACGTGAAACGACTTCGCTGTGCTGAACCCTCCGGTACAGAACCTGGCTGTTTTCCCACAGACCTTTCATTCCCACAGTCGAGAATAGGGATGCGGCCGCGAGAGCCGCCTCGGACGGATCTATGTTCTGCTCGCCATAGAGTGCCGCGCATAGCTCCAATTGTGGATGCCCTGCGAACTCGATACTGACCCGCCCCTTCTTGGCGCCCAGGGTGATCTTCACACAGGTGTCCAACGACCAGAGAGTTTATTGGCAAGGTCATCAAGCCGCTCGTGACGAGCGCCCTCGGCGTGCAAAGCTCCAATAAGAAACGGAGGGACCCCGTCCAACCGGACTGGGTCCCTCCGTTTCACGTGAAACCCGCGGCTATGGGGCCGCTGGGTTCAAGACATCCATGATCCGGTTCAAGTCATCGACGCTCGCGAACTCGATACTGACCCGCCCCTTCTTGGCGCCCAGGGTGATCTTTACGCTGGTGTCCAGACGATCAGAGAGGGAACTGGCAAGGTAATCAAGCCGCTCATGACGAGCACCCTCGCGGGGGCGGCCTTCTCGTTTGGGGCGTCGCAGGCCATCGCTCAGGGAAACGATCTCTTCCGTTGCACGAACGGACAAACCCTCGGCAACAATCCTCTGGGCCAGCTTCTCCATTTCGGCCGGATCCGTCAATGCAAGGAGAGCCCGCGCATGGCCTGCACTGAGGATACCGGCCGCTACGCGCCGCTGGACGAGCGGAGGTAGTTTCATCAACCGTAAAGTGTTGGAGACCTGTGGCCTTGAACGACCGATGCGATCAGCGAGTTCGTCGTGTGTACATCCGAAGTCGTCGAGCAACTGCTGGTAAGCCGCCGCTTCTTCCAGCGGATTGAGTTGGCTTCTGTGCAGGTTCTCGAGCAGTGCATCCCGCAGGAGATCGTCATCCGAAGTCGACCTAATGATTGCGGGAATGGTCTCCAGCCCGGCAGCCTTGGTGGCCCGCCAACGGCGCTCACCCATAACCAGCTCGTACTGTGCCTCTACGTCGTCAGCCGGGCGGACAACGATTGGCTGCAGGACACCGATTTCCCGAATCGAGTGAACCAGCTCGGCCATGTCTTCTTCATCGAAAACGGTGCGCGGCTGCTTGCGGTTCGGCTGAATTGCTGAAACCAGAACCTCGGCGAACGTTGCCCCTGGGACTTCGACTAGATCCGGTCCTGCCGTTTCACGTGAAACATCCTTGCCAGCCAGCTGATGCTGATCTTCGGCCGCTTCCTTTGCCTGCGTTGTCAGCGCGCTGGATTCCTTGGTCTCCTCCGCGGCATGCGGGCCGTCCAGGAGCGGAGACGCTGCAGAGGGCTTACTCCTGACGGTCTTCTTGGCCGGCGGCTTCTTGGCGCCATTCGGCGTCGTTTTCCGGGGTGCCCTCAACACCTCGGCCACCTGGGCGGCGCTCGATCCGGACACTGTCTCCGAGTCCGTGGTGGTGAGGATCGCCGCGTCAGCATCTTCCCGCCTAGAGGACGCTGGGAAGAAGACGTCGACGGGTCGCTGAGTACGCTTCTTTGCTTGAGACCCTTGACCTTCGGCTGATTCAGGCGCTTCGCTTACGGGAGAGCTGGGAATTAGTGCGCCCAAGCCTCGCCCTAAGCCACGGCGTTTTTCACTCATCTGGACCCTCTTCCGTCATGCGCCGAGCTGTCGCGCACTACCTCGTTTAAGGCGTAATTCTACCGTTACAGATCGAATTCTCAGTTACTTGCCGCGCTCAGCGATTTCAGCCGCAGCCTCTTGATACGACAGGGCGCCGCTGGAGGATGGGTCATAGGTAATAACAGACTGCTGATAACTAGGAGCCTCGGAGATGCGGACGGATCGGGGAACGACCGCGCTGAGAACTTCGTTGGGGAAGTGTTCCCTGACCTCGGCTGCTACTTGAGCGGCAAGGTTCGTCCGGCCGTCGTACATGGTCAGCAGGATGGTGGAAACGACCAGGCCTGCATTGAGATGCTTCTGGATCATCTCGATGTTCTTAAGGAGCTGGCTCAACCCTTCCAGTGCGTAGTACTCACATTGAATAGGGATGAGAACCTCTTGGGCCGCGACAAACGCGTTGACGGTGAGGAGCCCAAGGCTGGGTGGGCAGTCGATAAAAACATAGTCCAGCCGGGGCAACCCGGCAGTCTCGCGCTCCTGTGCATATACTTCGATGGCACGGCGTAGGCGCTGTTCTCTAGCCACCAACGAGACTAATTCAATTTCTGCGCCGGCCAGGTGGATGGTGGCAGGTGCCACGATCAAATGGTCGATATCCGGGCATTGAGCAATCACCTCGCCCAACGGCATGTCGTTGATGAGGACATCGTAGATGCTGTCCACATCAGCATGATGCTCGACGCCAAGCGCCGTCGACGCGTTCCCCTGGGGGTCGATGTCGATGACAAGAACGTTCAGCCCAGCAATAGCCAAAGCAGCCGCTATGTTGACCGTTGTGGTGGTCTTACCCACGCCGCCTTTTTGGTTGCTGACCGTCAGTACCCTGGTCTGAGTAGGCCGGGGAAGTTGTTTGGCCTTCAATCGTTCACGCCTGCGGTTTTCGCTCGCCAATTCCTGAGCGAGAGGTGTGCTTTCGTCGATCGAATCCATAACGTTTGGAACCGTAGCCTCTATCTTGACATCGGAGTTGGCCAATTCGGCCACATAAGCGCGGGTGGTTTCACGTGAAACGAGATCGGTTCCCGAGCCCGAGACAACCACCTCAGGTTGATGGGGCCCGTCAAGAGCAGATGACCCATCGGCTTTGGCCCCGGTCACTCCCGAAACCATGTCGCTCATCGCCATTTTCGATTTGCCCGCTTTCACTTTCCCGGCACCGACCCCTCCTAGCCTATCGTCGCACGGCCGGATTCAAGGGCGATCCGGGGGTGTGTGGACCAACAGGTTACGGGGCAACGAGGATTCTGACGACCGTCGTCGGCTCTTCCAGGAGTTCATCTCCGACGGTCAGGATCTCTGTTTCGCGACCGCCTAGCTTCCGAATGACTTTCTTAGCCTTTTCAACTTCATCGGCGGCGCTGCGACCCTTGATGGCGAGCATCTCACCACTACCGTGGAGCAGTGGAATAGACAGCCGGGCCAGTTTGTCCAAGGCAGAGACTGCCCGGGAAGTGACAACATCCGCCGTGACTTCGTCCGCGGCAAGCTCTGCCCGTGTACGTACTACGGTGACGTTGTCGAGCCCCAGGTCGTCTACAACTTCATTGAGCCAGACTACCCGCCGCTCCAACGGCTCGATCAGCGTCAAGCGTAGGTCTGGCCGGGCTAGCGCCAGGGTCAGACCTGGCAGGCCGGCGCCGCTCCCGACATCGGCGACCGCGGCGTCAGGGGCTATCAGGTTGGCTACAACGGCGCAGTTCAGCACGTGCCGGTTCCACAACCGTGGGACCTCGCGGGGGCCCAGCAGTCCCCGTTCGATTCCGGACGTGGCTAAATGCGCGACGTACCGCTCGGCCAGATCCAGTCGTTCACCAAAAACAGCTAGAGCAGCCTTGGACTCGGCCACCGTCATCTCAACTATGGACATACCTATGCCCTACCAAACCCGCCAGTAAACAAGATCAGGACTCCACCGACACCACAATGTGGCGGTTGGAACCCTCGCCCTCCGATTCGCTGACCAGCCCAAGATCGGCGATAGCGTCGTGAACGATTTTGCGCTCGTACGCGCTCATCGGCTCCAGCGCCACATCATGGCCGGTCTCCTTGGCCTCGGCGACCGCCTCCTGGGCGATCTTGAGCAGTTCCTTGCTGCGGCCTTCACGGTAGCCGGTGATGTCCAGTACCAACCGCGAGCGGCTGCCCGTTGAGGTCAGGACCGACAACCGGGCCAGTTCCTGTAAGGCTTCGAGCACTTCGCCGTCGGCCCCTACGAGCGACTTGAGGGCGTCATTGTCCTCGTCTTCGGACACGATCGAAATGTACGTGCGACCGTTGCGTACCTCAATATCGATGTCCCCATCGATATCAGCGATGTCGAGAAGCTCCTCGAGGTAGTCCGCAGCTACATCTCCCTCTTCGTCCAAACGCTTGGCAGAATTCGAAACGGCTACTTCCTCCTGCTCGTCTGCCGCAGCTGCTTCGCCGGAAAGTTCTTCGGTCACTTCGGATACGCTTTCGCTGCTCATTTTCTCTTCCTGTTCTTACGCTGTGGCTGGTGGCGCTGGCCCTTCGGCTCAGCGGGGGCTTCGACAGCAGGCTCCTCTGTCTTCCGCTCACCTAGCAGCGGAACCATCGGCAAGCCCTTCTTCGCGCGTCGGTCCGCCAGTTCGCGGGCAGCCTGCGAACCAGGCGTGGGCATGCGGCGGATCACGAAGAACTGCTGTGCCATGGTCCAGATGTTCGTGGTAGTCCAGTAGATCAGAACACCGATGGGGAAGTTGATGCCGCCGATGCCGAATACGAGCGGCAGGATGTACAGCATCATCTGCTGCTGCTTCATGAACGGGGACTGCATGGCTTCGGCAGACATGTTCTTGGCCATGATCTGCTTTTGCGTGATGAACTGCGATGCAGTCATCGCCAGGATCATGATGATCGAAAGGACAACAACCGCGGCTTGGTTCGCGCCGCCGCCGCCGTGCAGGAGGGACGCCGATAGTGGGGCGCCGAAAATCGATGATGCATCGAACTGCCGGATGAGTTCGGGGGAAAGCGCGCCGATACCCTCACCGTTCGCGCTGGCCTGGGAGGCGGTGCTGAGCACCCGGAACAGCGCGAAGAAGAACGGCATCTGGACCAGCATCGGCAAGCATGCCGAGAACGGGTTGGTCCCGTGCTTCTTGTACAGAGCCATTTGCTCCTGCGTCATAGCCTGACGCGAAAGCTGGTCGGTTTTTCCCTTGTACTTCTGCTGCAGCTTGCGCAGGTCAGGTTGCAGGGCCTGCATTCCGCGCTGGGCCTTGATCTGCTTCACGAAGACCGGAATGAGGGCGGCCCGGATCACCAGTACGAGCCCGATGATCGAAAAGGTCCATGTCCAGCCATTGGCCGGATCCAACCCCAACCAAGACAGGCCGGCGTGGAATGCCCACAGGATCCACGACACTACCCACGTGAAAGGCAGCAGGATCGTGCTCAGGAAGTCCATTGTCTATTTACTCCTCAAGCCGCTTCGCGGCCTTCATCGTCGGCCGGAATGACTGGGTGATTGAGTTCGATTATCCGGGGAATTCTGGCAGGGTTTTCCTGCAGCCATAAGTCAAAGGCCGGAGACGCCGGAACATGGTCTACGCCACCGGGATTCCAGGGATGGCATCGGCCTAACCGTCTCGCCGCCAGCCAGCTGCCCTTGGCGGCACCATGAACGGTCACAGCCTCGAGGGCATAGGCAGAACAGGACGGGAAAAAGCGGCAGACCTGGCCGTACAACGGCGAAATGGTCTTGCGGTAGACCGCCAGAGCGCCAATCAAACCGGCCTGCGGGATCGTCTGGATCCTTTTCGCGGCGATGGGGCGGGAGAGAGCCTGTAGGCGCTGGGCAGTGGAACTCATGCCGCTCATCCCTTCTCCTCGGGCGCAACGCGCGCGGGCGCGATAGGCGTTGCAGTCAACTTGATCACGGCCGTTTTGAACGCCTTCCGGTAATCATGTTCCAACGCGACGAAGTCCGCACTGGCCGCTGCCGGAAGAGCGCGCACAACTACTGCGAGTCCTTGGGCATACTGCTTGTCCCTCAGACTATCGGCTGCGAGTTCCCGCAGTCTTCTCTTAACGCGGTTGCGGATGACGGCGTTCCCCACAGCCTTCGAGACAATGAAGCCAAAAGCTGTCGGTTGGGCCGGGTTAACCGCTGCCGCATATAACACCAAGTTCCGGCGCCCTGATCGGACGCCGGAACGTACAGTTGTTGAGAAGTCCGCCGATGCGCGCATTCGGTGCTGACTGGAGAGCATGGCGCTACGCAGCCGGCCGAAACGCGTTGCTGCGGGAACGGAACCTCACAGCCGGATCGACAAACTGGCTATTTAGGCCGACAGTTCGGTGCGGCCCTTGCTGCGGCGTGCAGCCAGGATGGCGCGGCCGGCGCGAGTGCGCATGCGAAGGCGGAAGCCGTGCTTCTTAGCACGACGGCGGTTATTCGGCTGAAAAGTCCGCTTGCTCACGGTGGTTACTCCAAGACGTATCGACAGATGCGGTTGGACCCGTTGCAACAGGGGGGAAGAACAGGTCGACGCTCTAATATAGGGGGCCTACTTCAGGTCCTGGACGCTGGGCGTGCAGGGATACCAAAGTAGACATGAAGGACTAGTCAACGTTAGGCGATGGCAGTAAGAACCGTCAAACCCGCAGCCTCGACGCCCGGGCGTTTCCGTGGATAACGCCTGTGGACAACTCTAGCCCGAACGCGGTTCGCGCCGTTCAAAGCACTCAGGGCAAGGCGTCCACAGGCCCCTGCATCCCGGCTGTTATCAAGCAGATTCATGCTCTACGCTTGCAGGAGCCCCTTATCCACCGTCTGTGAATAAGTCTGTGGATTTCGGGCGCGCTGTCGGCAGAGGCCGAAGCAAGTTGAGCTTCTGAGGGGTATCTAGGTGGACACGGACCAAATTAACGACGTCGGAAGTTCCTGGCGCAAAGTGGTCCGCACGCTGGAACAGGACGATCGCGTCTCACCCAGGCAGCGCGGTTTCATCGTTCTGGCTCAGGCGAAAGGGTTGATCGGTACAACGTTGCTGGTTGCCCTCCCCAATGAACTGACCCGCGAAGTCTTCCAGTCGCAGCAGCTCAAGGATCCGCTGCACGACGCGCTGTTCGAAGTTTTCAAGGACGATATTCTGTGCGCTTTCAGCGTCGACACAGATATGGCTCCTCACGCCGAGCCAGAACCCGAACAGGAGCCTCGGCCGGCTCCATCGGTGGTGCGGAACGAGGCACTGCCTCAGCCGCCGAAGGAGAGTGCATCCCAGGAACTGGGCCGCCTCAACCCGAAGTACATTTTCGACACCTTCGTCATTGGCTCTTCCAACCGTTTTGCACACGCGGCTGCGGTAGCGGTGGCCGAAGCCCCCGCCAAGGCATACAACCCGCTTTTCATTTACGGCGACTCCGGGCTTGGAAAAACTCACCTGCTCCACGCGATCGGACACTACGCCCGCCACCTCTATAACGGCATCCGTGTCCGGTACGTCAATTCCGAAGAATTTACCAACGACTTCATCAACTCCATCCGCGACGATGAAGGCGCGAGCTTCAAGCAGTTGTACCGCAATGTCGACATCCTGCTGATCGACGACATCCAGTTCTTGGCCAACAAGGATGCGACGCAGGAAGAGTTCTTCCATACGTTCAATGCTCTCCACAACCACAGCAAACAAGTGGTCATCACTTCCGACCTGCCGCCGAAACAGCTCTCAGGCTTCGAGGAACGGATGCGGTCGCGCTTCGAATGGGGGCTGCTGACGGACATCCAGCCGCCGGAGCTGGAGACCCGGATCGCGATTCTGCGCAAGAAGGCCATCAGCGAGGGGCTGTCTGTACCCGACGAAGTCCTCGAATACATCGCCTCCAAGATCTCCACCAACATCCGCGAGCTTGAGGGCGCCCTGATCCGCGTAACCGCTTTCGCCAGCCTGAACCAACAGGCAGTGGACATGGGTCTTGCCGAGATAGTCCTGAAAGACCTCATCACCGACGAGGGCGCGCAGGAAATCACATCGGCCACGATCCTTGGCCAGACGGCGGCCTACTTCAAGCTCAGCATGGAGGAGCTGACCAGTAAATCCCGTACCCGGACACTGGTGACGGCCCGCCAGATCGCCATGTATTTGTGCCGGGAGCTGACCGACATGTCCCTGCCGAAAATCGGCCAGGAACTCGGCGGGCGCGACCACACCACGGTCATCCACGCCGACCGCAAGATCCGTGAACTAATGGCCGAACGCCGCGCGATCTACAACCAGGTGACGGAACTGACCAACCGCATCAAGCAGCAGCAGCGCGACGGTTAACCTCGCCGGCCGCTTTCGGTCCGAACTACACCGGTGAAATTAACAGGTGTGGATAAGGCTGTGGATAGTTAAGTGGAGAACCCCGGTGCTTAAGAGGACAACTGCCGGGTTGCCTGTGGACACGCGAGATCACAAGGATTTTCCTCCACAGCCACCCAACACCGACTGCGAACACCCTGCACATCTTGTGAACAGGCAACTTCCGCGCAACGGCAAGCGACACCGAGGTTTTCCACAGTATCCACAGCCGTTATTACCACTACGAATCCCATTATTTGAAGTTCTTTCAAATAACATTTGACCCTGTCCCGGTTCCCCGACACCCTGCAGAACAGCTCCAGCGAACGTCTAGATGCTGCCGGTGCGCATTGACCGTTGCTGCGGCTAAGCTTGCACAGAGAATTGTTGCCATCTGCTTCAGCCCGGTGCCGTAGTCCAAGCGTTTACACACCAGGCCAGACGCAGGCGGCCTTCCCCAGCATGTTCGTTGTGAAAGGCGGCTTACTTCAGTGAAGTTCAGAGTTGATCGGGATGTTCTGGCGGAAGCCGTGACATGGACAGCCCGTTCCTTGTCACCTCGTCCGCCGGTGCCCGTTCTGTCGGGGCTGCTCATTCGTGCCGAAGGCGGCATGGTCAGCCTTGCCAGTTTCGACTACGAGATCTCGGCCCGTCTCCAGATTCCGGCGGACGTTACCGCTGAGGGAACCATCCTGGTATCCGGACGACTCTTGGCCGACATCTGCCGCAGCTTGCCGTCGGCCCCGGTCGACATCGAAACCGACGGCTCAAAGGTCGCACTGACGTGCCGCAACAGCCGGTTCAACCTGGCCACCATGCCCGAGGGCGATTATCCAGAACTCCCGGCCTTGCCTGACGTCAGCGGGGTCGTGGACGGGGAGGCTTTCGCCCAAGCCGTCAGCCAGGTGATCATCGCCGCGAGCCGCGACGACACTCTGCCCATCCTGACCGGTGTCCGGATGGAAATCGAAGGCGATCTGATCACCTTGCTGTCGACCGACCGCTACCGGTTGGCACTTCGCGAACTCAACTGGCGCCCAACAACCCCAGGCATTTCCACCAGCGCACTGGTCAAAGCCAAAACACTGAGCGAGGTCGCCAAGACCCTTGGCGGATCCGGCGACCTCAACATTGCCCTGTCCGACAACAGCGAACTGATCGGCTTCGAAAGCGGCGGCCGCCGGACCACGTCGCTGCTGGTGGACGGTGACTATCCGAAGATCCGTTCGTTGTTCCCGGACAACACTCCGATCCACGCAACTGTTGAGACCACGACTCTCATCGAAGCTGTCCGCCGCGTTTCGCTGGTGGCCGAGCGCAACACTCCGGTCCGTTTGGCCTTCACGGACGGTCTCTTGACCTTGGACGCAGGAACCGGTGAAGACGCCCAGGCCTCCGAGGCGATCGAGGCTGCGCTGGCGGGCGACGAGATCACCGTCGCCTTCAACCCTCACTACCTGTCCGAAGGATTGAGCGCGTTCGACAGCAAGTATGTTCGGTTTTCCTTCACTACGCCGCCGAAGCCGGCGGTCATATCCGCCCAAGACGACCTCGAGGGCGAAGACAAGGAAGACTACCGCTACCTGCTGATGCCGGTGAGGTTGCCCAACCAGTAACCGAACCCCCAACCGCCCATTGACGAGAGGAAAGAGTGAGCAGCATGCACATCGGACTGATCGGCTTGGGACGGATGGGTTTCAACATGCGTCAGCGGTTTCGGGTCGGCGGCATTGAGGTCACTGGGTATGACCGCAACCCCGAGGTCAGCGACACCAAAACCGTCGACGAATTGATCCATTCGCTGCCTAGCCCGCGCACCGTGTGGGTGATGGTCCCCTCCGGTCCGGCTACCGCCGCGGTCATCACGGAACTGGCCGGCAAGCTCTCGGCCGGGGACCTGGTGATTGACGGCGGAAACTCTAAGTTCAGCACGGACCGGGATCATGAAGCGCTTCTGGCCGATCGGCAGATTGGTTTCCTCGATGTCGGTGTGTCGGGCGGCGTGTGGGGCTTGGCGAACGGCTACGGATTGATGGCCGGCGGTCGTGCCGAGCTTGTCGAGGCAGCGATGCCGCTCTTCGACGCATTGAGGCCGGAAGGTCCGCGAGAGGAAAGCTTCGTCCATGTGGGCGACGTCGGTGCCGGGCACTACGCCAAAATGGTGCACAACGGGATCGAATACGGGCTGATGCAGGCGTACGCCGAAGGGTACGAACTGCTGGAAGCCAAGGACATCATCAAAGATGTCCCGGGCACCTTCCGGGCATGGCAAAAGGGAACGGTGGTCCGGTCCTGGCTGCTGGACCTGATGGTGAAGGCCCTCGAAGAGGACCCCGGCCTAAGTCAGATCAGCGGGTACGTTGATGATTCCGGCGAAGGCCGGTGGACGGTGGAAGAAGCCATCGCGCATGCTGTTCCCGCCCCGGCCATCACCGCCGCATTGTTTGCCCGGTTCGCGTCACGCGAAGATGATGCCCCAGCCATGAAGATGGTGGCCGCCCTGCGCAATCAGTTCGGCGGTCATCCCGTCAGAAAGCCCGGACAGCCCAACCCCGGCACCGAGCCGAAGTAGCAGTACCGCATTGTTTGTTGAATTCCTTTCGCTGACCGACTTCCGCACCTACCCGCAGCTGGATATCGCCCTGAAGCCGGGCGTCACCGTGTTTGTTGGATCCAACGGGGTCGGCAAGACCAATATTGTCGAGGCCATCGGCTATCTGGCGTCGCTTTCATCGCATCGGGTCAGTAATGACGCACCGCTGATCCGGTTCGATAGTCCGCGTTCCCTGGTGCGCGCCCGGGTAGACCGCGGTGGACGCAGCATTTCGCTGGAATTGGAGATCACCGCCGGAAAGGCCAACAGGGCGCGCATCAACCGGGGTGCTCCGGTGCGTGCCCGGGACATTTTGGGCCACCTGCGCACGGTGCTCTTTGCTCCCGAAGACCTGGCACTGGTCAAAGGCGACCCGTCCAACCGGAGACGCTTCCTGGACGAGCTTCTGGCCAGCCTGGTGCCCCACCACGCAGCCACGCGCAGCGATTTTGAACGCGTCCTCAAACAGCGCAATGCGCTGCTTAAGTCGGCCCGCGCCAGCGGACGGTTCACCTCGGCCCATGAATCGACGCTGGAGGTGTGGGACCAGCACATGGCAGAGGCCGGGGCCGCACTGCTCAAGGCCAGGCTGGAGCTGGTGGACCTCCTGCAGCCGCACCTGAACGCGGCCTACGCCGCGCTGACGGATGGCTCCAAACAGGCTGCCGCCGTGTACCGTTCCACCATCCACAGCCAGCTATCCGATGACGGCGAGGTGGAGAACGACGGCGGTGCAGGACTTCCGCCGTTGGCAAGCCTGAGCGCCGCGGAGCTGGCAGAGCTGTACCTTGCGGCCTTCAAACAGCAACGCAAACGCGAAGTGGAACGCGGGATCTCGCTGGTTGGCCCGCACCGCGACGAGCTCGAACTGATGCTGGGGCAGGCGCCGGCCAAGGGCTACGCCTCCCACGGCGAAACCTGGTCCCTGGCGCTGGCCCTGCGGCTGGCCTCCTACTACGTGTTCTGCGAAGACGATCCTGCCCCCGGTGCGGCTCCGGTACTGATCCTGGACGATGTTTTTGCCGAACTGGACAGCCAGCGCCGGTCAAAGCTGGCGGGCATCGTTGCCAGCGCGGAGCAGGTGATCGTTACTGCCGCCGTGGCCGAAGACATCCCCGAGGCCCTGAGCGGCGAACAGTTCAAGGTGGTTCCGGGGGGCGTGGCCAGTGGCCAGGAAACCGTCTGAGCGCCGGCCGAACCCGCAGGAACAGGCGGACTCGGTGGGACAACCCGGCCTGCCGGATGTTGCGGGGCATTCGCAGCCCTCGAAACCGCCGGCAGACGATCCCCGGGGCGCCGGCACGGAGGAAGACTTGGATGCGGCGAAAGCGGTCCTCAACAGGGTTCGCCTGGCAGCCGCCGCCCGCGGCGACGTGCGCACCCGGGCCAACAGCCGCCGTCGTCAATCCCGGGGTAACCGCCCGGTTGCCGCGCCGCAGGATTTCGGCCGCGACCCGCAAGGACTGGGACGCGTTTTCGACCGGTTCGTCGCTGAACGCGGCTGGAACTCCCCCGTGGCCGTCGGGTCGGTAATTTCGCGGTGGGATGAATTGGTCGGGGCAGACATTGCAGCCCACTGCCGGCCCGAAAGCTTCGAGGACACGACGGTGCAGGTGCGCTGCGATTCCACCGCCTGGGCTACGCAGTTGAGGCTGATGAACGCTGCGTTGCTGAAGCGGTTCGGCGAAAAGCTGGGCCCCGGCGTCGTGACCAAGATCCAGGTCCTTGCGCCCGCCGCGCCCAACTGGCGCAAGGGCAAACGGACCGTCAGCGGCCGCGGACCGCGGGATACCTACGGCTGATCCCGGTCCTCGAAGCGTGCATCCGGCGGCATCCGGGACGCGCCTGCGTAAACGGCATGCAGAGCGCTGCGGGGGCCTCCAGACATATACGGTCCCATCAAGCACCCGGCGGACGCGTTAAATGCCGGTTTCCGTGCCGCTTAGAGCCATGTTCGTGCAGGTTTCACCGTCCTGACACGGTAGAATTGACTGGGCGGCGCCCGTCCTCACTGTGGAGGGGCGCCGACACACGAGTCCATCCGGACGGAACACAAGGAGTCAACGGCAACTGTGGCAGAGGACAACGAGCTGGAAAACACCGGCGCAGAACCCGCAATGGCAGAGGGCAACGACGGCACGCATTACGACGCCAGCGACATCACTGTCCTCGAAGGCCTGGAAGCCGTCCGCAAGCGGCCGGGCATGTACATCGGTTCCACCGGTCCGCGTGGTCTGCACCATTTGGTCTACGAAGTCGTGGACAACTCCGTTGATGAGGCGCTTGCGGGTTACTGCGACACGATCGATGTCACGCTGTTGGCCGACGGCGGCGTCCGGGTGGTGGACAACGGCCGCGGCATCCCCGTGGACATGCATCCGACCGAAGGCAAGCCGACGGTCCAGGTGGTCATGACCATCCTGCATGCCGGCGGCAAATTCGGCGGCGGCGGGTACGCGGTCTCCGGCGGCCTGCACGGCGTCGGCATTTCCGTGGTCAACGCCTTGTCCGCCCGGGTGGAGACCGAGATCCGCCGCCAGGGCTACGTCTGGCAGCAGTCGTTCGCCAACGGCGGCATGCCGGTGGGCGACCTGCGCCGCGGCGAGGAGACCACGGAGACCGGTACGTCGCAGACTTTCTGGGCCGATCCGGAAATCTTCGAATCCACCGAGTACGACTTCGAGACGCTGCGCGCCCGGTTCCAGCAGATGGCCTTCCTGAACAAGGGTCTGAAGATCATCCTGACCGATGAACGCCATCCGGAAATCCACGCCCCGGACAGCGAAGACGTGGACCTGGACTCCGCCGGTTCCGACGTCGAGACCACGGCGGAACACCGCCAGGTCGTCTACAAGTACGACCACGGGTTGTTGGACTACGTCACCCACCTGAACTCCTCCAAGAAGGTGGAAGTCATCCACCCCGAGGTCATCGCGTTCGAGACCGAGGACACGGAGCGGAAGCTCTCGGTGGAGATCGCGATGCAGTGGACCACCTCCTACTCGGAGAGCGTCCATACCTACGCGAACACCATCAACACGCATGAAGGCGGCACGCACGAAGAAGGCTTCCGCGCCGCCATGACGTCCTTGATCAACCGCTACGCGCGGGAAAAGAACCTGATCAAGGAGAAGGAAGACAATCTCACCGGCGACGACATCCGCGAGGGCCTGACCGCCGTCGTTTCGATGAAGCTGGGCGAGCCGCAGTTCGAGGGCCAGACCAAGACCAAACTGGGCAACTCCGAGGCCAAGGGCTTTGTGCAGCGTGTTGTCACGGATGGACTCGGCGACTGGCTGGAACGCAATCCGGGCCCGGCCCGCGATGTGATCCGCAAGTCCATCCAGGCTTCGCAGGCCAGGCTGGCCGCGCGGAAAGCCCGCGAATCCACTCGGCGCAAGGGACTGCTGGAATCCGGCGGCATGCCGGGCAAGCTCAAGGACTGCTCGTCCCGCGACCCATCCAAGTCGGAAATCTACATTGTGGAGGGTGACTCGGCCGGTGGTTCTGCTGTCCGCGGCCGGAACCCGGAAACCCAGGCCATCCTGCCCCTGCGCGGCAAGATCCTGAATGTGGAGCGGGCCAGGCTGGACCGGGCGCTGGGCAACGCCGAAGTCCAGTCCATGATCACCGCCTTTGGCGCCGGCATCGGCGAGGACTTCGACGTGGAGAAGGCCCGGTACCACAAGATTGTCCTGATGGCCGATGCCGACGTGGACGGCCAGCACATCACCACGCTGTTGCTGACCCTGTTGTTCCGGTACATGCGTCCCTTGATCGAGAACGGCTACGTGTATCTGGCGCAGCCGCCGCTGTACCGGATCAAATGGTCAAACCACGCGCACGACTATGTGTTCAGCGACCGTGAGCGGGACGAAACCGTCCGCCGCGGCCTGGCGAACAACCAGCGGCTGCCCAAGGACAACGGCATCCAGCGGTACAAGGGCCTGGGCGAGATGGACTACACGGAACTGTGGGACACCACCATGGATCCGGAACGCCGCACGCTGCTGCAGGTGACCATGGAGGACGCCGCCGCAGCGGACCAGACCTTCTCGGTGTTGATGGGCGAGGACGTCGAATCCCGGCGCTCCTTCATCCAGCAGAACGCCAAGGACGTCCGCTTCCTCGATATCTAGCGTGCCCTCCCATGGGCCCGGCCGCTGGCTGGCCCCTGGGCTGCGGACCGCGACCAGGCTTTGACATAAAGGAACTGAAACGATGAGCGACGAAGAGACGCCGGACCTGCCGGAAGGCATTGGCGAAGAGCCGATCGAGGGCGAAATCCTCACGGACCGGGTGGAGCAGGTGGACCTGCAGACCGAAATGCAGCGGTCCTATCTGGACTATGCCATGGCGGTCATCGTGGGCCGCGCGCTGCCGGACGTCCGTGACGGTCTCAAGCCGGTGCACCGGCGCGTCATCTACGCGATGTTCGACGGCGGCTACCGGCCGGAGCGCTCCTTCAACAAGTGCGCGCGCGTGGTGGGCGAGGTCATGGGCCAGTACCACCCGCACGGCGACATGGCCATCTATGATGCCCTGGTCCGCCTGATCCAGGACTGGACCATGCGGTACCCGCTGGCGCTGGGACAGGGCAACTTCGGCTCGCCCGGCAACGACGGCGCTGCCGCCCCGCGGTACACCGAGACCAAGATGGCGCCGCTGGCACTGGAAATGGTCCGCGACATCGACGAAGACACCGTCGATTTCCAGGACAACTATGACGGCAAGAACCAGGAACCCACGGTTCTGCCGGCCCGCTTCCCCAACCTGCTGGTCAACGGTTCCTCGGGCATCGCCGTCGGCATGGCCACCAACATCCCGCCGCACAACCTGCGCGAAGTGGCCTCCGGCGTCCAGTGGTACCTGGAAAACCCCACCGCCAGCCGCGAGGAACTCCTCGAGGCCCTGCTCCAGCGGATCAAGGGACCGGACTTCCCCACCAGTGCGCAGATCCTGGGCCACAAGGGCATCGAAGACGCCTACCGCACGGGCCGCGGCTCGATCACCATGCGCGCGGTAGTCAACGTAGAGGAAATCCAGGGCCGTACCTGCCTGGTGGTCACCGAACTTCCCTACCAGGCGAACCCGGACAATCTGGCGATGAAAATCGCCGAACTGGCCAAGGACGGCAAGGTCGCCGGCATCGCGGACCTGCGGGACGAGACGTCGGGCCGTACCGGCCAGCGCCTGGTGATCGTGCTTAAGCGCGACGCCGTGGCCAAGGTGGTGCTGAACAACCTCTACAAGCACACCTCGCTGCAGGAAAACTTCGCGGCCAACATGCTGGCAATTGTCGACGGCGTGCCGCGCACCCTGACCCTTGATGCCTTCATCCGGCATTGGGTCAGCCACCAGTTGGAAGTCATCGTCCGCCGCACCCGCTTCCGGTTGAACAAGGCCGAGGAAGAAGCGCACATCCTGCGCGGCCTGCTCAAGGCCATGGACGCCCTGGACGAAGTCATCGCCCTGATCCGCGCCTCGTCCACCACCGAAGAGGCCCGCGACGGCCTGATGCGGCTGCTGGAAATCGACGAGGCGCAGGCCCGGGCCATTCTCGACATGCAGCTGCGCCGCCTGGCCGCACTGGAACGGCAGAAGATCCAGGACCGCCACGCGGAACTGGAACGCATGATCGAAGAGTTCAACCGCATCCTGGCCTCCGAAGTCCTGCAGCGCAATATTGTCAGCGAGGAACTGGCTGCGATCACGGAGAAGTACGGCGACGACCGGCGGACCCAGATCATGATGGGCTATGACGGGGACATGAGCGTGGAAGACCTCATTCCCGAAGAGGAAATGGTGGTCACCATTACGCGCGGCGGCTACGTCAAGCGCACCCGCAGCGACAACTACCGCTCCCAGCAGCGCGGCGGCAAGGGGATCCGCGGCGCCCAGCTGCGCGGGGACGACGTCGTCGAGCACTTCTTCGTCACGACGACGCACCACTGGCTGCTGTTCTTCACCAACCTGGGCCGGGTCTACCGGGCCAAGACCTACGAGCTGGCCGAGGCCGGACGCGACGCCAAGGGACAGCACGTAGCGAACCTGCTGGCGTTCCAGCCGGATGAGCACATTGCCCAGGTGATGGACCTGAAGGATTACCAGCAGGCGCCCTACCTGGTGCTGGCCACCAAACGCGGCCTGATCAAGAAGACCCGGCTGGAAGACTACGACACCAACCGTTCCGCCGGAGTCATCGCGATCAACCTGCGCGAAGGCGACGAGCTCGTCTCGGCGCGGCTTGTCTCCGAAACCGACGACATGATGCTGGTTTCGCGCCGGGGCCAGTCCCTGCGCTTCACGGCCACGGATGAGGCCCTGCGGCCCATGGGCCGGGCGACCTCGGGCGTGACCGGGATGAAGTTCCGCGAGGACGACGAGCTGTTGGTGGCAGGCGTGGTGCGCGACGACTCCTACGTCTTCATCGTCACCGATGGCGGCTACGCCAAGCGGACCTTGGCCGACGAATACCGTGTCCAGGGCCGCGGCGGCTTGGGTATCAAGGTGGGCAAGTACCAAGAGGAACGCGGTCACCTGGTCGGCGCGCTGATTGTTCAGGAAGAAGACGAGGTGCTGGTGGTGATGGAAAGCGGCAAGGTGGTCCGCTCGTCCGTCGCCGGCGTTCCTGCCCGTGGCCGCGACACCATGGGCGTCATTTTCGCCAAGCCGGACAAGAAGGACCGCATCATCGCCGTGGCACGAAACTCCGAGCGGGGCCTGGGCGGCGAGGAAGAATCCGAGAATCCGGACGCTCCGGAAGCTCCCGAAACCGACACTGCAATCGATGCTGAAACCGGCGCCGTAACCGACGCCGAAACTGCGCCGCAGTCCAACGATGAAGTACCGTTGGACGCAGACATGACGCAGTCCGCAGCCGAATCACCGGCGCCGGAAAACGGAGGTAACGAGTGAGTACACCTAAAACGCCACGGCCGGGCACCCGCCCGCAGCCGGCCAACGCGCCTCGGGCTGGTACCACTCGCGGCGGCACGCCCGCCCGCCCGGCCCAGCGACCGGCCAGCAGCGGGCAGCGGCCTGCCAATGGCCAGCAGCGCCCCGCCGGACAGTCCGGCAGCGCCGGCCTGGTCCGGCCGGCGCCGAAGGCCAAAGTCCGCCGTGCCCGCCTGTTGGTCAGCAAGGTCGACCCGTGGTCGGTCTTGAAGATGGCGTTCCTGCTCTCCGTTGCGCTGGGCATCGTCACCGTGGTGGCTTCAATCGTCCTCTGGACAACGCTGGACATCACCGGCATCTTCGACCGCGTCAACGGGCTTCTGTCGGAAATCGCCGGCACCGAGAGCGGCGGTTTCGACCTGCGCTCCTATGCATCCTTGGGACAGGTGGCGTCCTTCGCCACCATCATCGCCGTCGTCAACGTGGTCCTGCTGACCGCGCTGGCCATGTTGTCCGCGGTGCTCTACAACATCTCGGCCACCCTGGTGGGCGGCATCGGGGTCACGCTGACGGACGACTGAGCCGATTTGAAGTTCCGGCCCGGCGTACTGTAAAGTCGTATCTCGGCCCGCAAGGGCAGGGGGCGTATAGCTCAGGCGGTTAGAGCGCTTCGCTGATAACGAAGAGGTCCCAGGTTCAAGTCCTGGTACGCCCACGGATTTACCAATCCCACCGATTTCGGGAGGACACCGTGAAGAAGTTGCTGCTGTTGGCAGTCGCGGCTGCGGGCGTGTTCGCCTACAAGAAGTGGCAGGAATCCGAAGCGGAGAAATCCGCATGGAGGAAGGCGACCGACAAGGTCGACTGACTCCGTCTCGGCCGGACAGGTACCGGCCGAACCCTTCCGGGGGCATGGCGCAATTGGTAGCGCACCTGCTTTGCAAGCAGGGGGTTAGGGGTTCGAGTCCCCTTGCCTCCACCGGATGAA
The DNA here is from genome assembly GCF_022637435.1 of Arthrobacter sulfonylureivorans. Lineage (NCBI taxonomy): Bacteria > Bacillati > Actinomycetota > Actinomycetes > Micrococcales > Micrococcaceae > Arthrobacter > Arthrobacter sulfonylureivorans. The sequence goes on along the minus strand of NZ_CP093326.1, from coordinate 182,765 downwards.
CGAGGCCCCGATCTGCGGATCGGGGCCTCGTTGCATTCAGCGCCGTCCTCTCGCTAGCGCATGACGCATGACCGCACCGCTTCGCCCCTACGCTGAAGGGGTGATCATTTTCCTGGCCACGCTGGCCGTGCTCGGCATTTCCGCCTCTGGCCCCATCATGGCGGCCACTGCTGCGCCGGCCCTCGCCATTGCGTTTTGGCGGAACATGCTCGGATCCGTGGTGATGGGCGTTCCGTCCGCCATCGGCCGCCGCCGGGAGTTCCGGCAACTAACGACGTCGGACCTTGGCTACAGCGCGCTGGCGGCGGTCGCGCTGGCGCTGCACTTTGCCTGCTTTATCACGGCGCTGCAGCTGACCTCCGTGGCGGCGGCAACCGCCCTGGTCTGCCTGCAGTCGGCATGGATCGTGCTTTTCAACAGGCTTCGCGGAATCAAGGCCTCCCGGCTGATCCTGTGCGGCGTCGGCCTCGCCTTCGTCGGGGTGCTGGTGATTTCCGGATTCGACCTGCAGCTTTCCGACCAGGCGCTCCTGGGCGACCTGCTCGCCCTGGTCGGTGGGGCAATGGCTGGAATCTACACGCTGGCCGGAGGCAGGGTCCGGCGTCGGCTGTCGACCGGGCCGTACACCACCATCTGCTATGGTCTGTGCGCAGCGATCCTGCTGGTGATGGCGCTGGCCTTCGGCCAGCCTCTGGTGGGGTTCTCCGCTGAGGCCTGGGTCGGGATCCTCGGGGTGACCGTTGTTGCGCAACTGCTGGGCCACTCGGTCTTCAACCATCTGCTGGCCGTCTTGAGCCCGCTGGTGGTGTCCATGTTCATCCTGCTGGAAATCCCCGGCGCGGCGCTCCTGGCAGCCATATTTCTGGGTGAGAGCCTGCCGTGGGGCACGTACATCGGGCTCGCCCTCATCCTGGCCGGCCTGGCCGCCGTCGTGCTCTCGCAGAATCGACCAAAACTGGTTGCACCGGCGCCGGCCCCGGAAGCCACCGGCTCCGCGCCGGACTAGCCTGCTACAGCCCGCCGCGGGGAACGCGCAGCTGGGTCCGGGCTTGGTGGACCCGGCGCAGCAGTTTCGCCGGATAGTACACGGTCATGAAGATCAGCATCGGAACGCGAAGCACGCGGCGGTGGATCTTGTGGGCGCTGTACGTCCGCTCGAAGCGCGTGACGTAGTACCGGTAGTCTTTGGGCGAATCTTCCAACCGCCGGGCCGACATGCCGCTGATCATTTCCGGCACGTACTGGATCCTGAGTGCGTGCTCGGCCAGGTGCACGGAAATATCGATGTCCTCGTGCAGTTGGTCCTCCTCATCGCGACACACGTCTTGGCTGATGATGTCCCAGGCTCCGCGCCGAATGGCCATATTGGATCCGAAGAGGAAGTGGTACTGCTTCTTGGCCAGCTTCAGGACAAAGCGGCGCATGCGGTCGTCTGCCTGCAGCCCGAAGCGGCGCATCGGCATGTCGTAGTACAGCACCGGGCCGGTGCACGCCATGACTTCCGGGTCGGCGAAGGCCCGCTGCACGTGCTCGACCCAGTCAGGTTCCAGCATCGAATCCGCGTCAATCCTGCCCAAGATTTCCCCGCTGGCATGGTTGAAGCCGAAGTTTCGGGTGGGAATCAGGCCCTGCTCAGCATCCTGCCGGAGCAGGATGAGAGGCACGTCCGGATACTCGTCCTGCATATTGCGGACCAGGTCCGCCGTCCCATCGGTGGATTTGTTGTCCACCACGATGATCTCCGACGGAGCCACGGACTGGCACAGGGCAGCGTAGATGCACTGGCGGATGACCGACTCTTCATTGAAGGCGGGAATGATGATAGAAACCCCTGGCGCGGCACTCTTCACGGCATGAATCTATCAGCCCTGTTCCCTGCGGACGGGGAAGGCCCGGACCGTGCCTCGCCGGGTCGGAAACGGCGAATGGGAGCCCCCATCGGGGAGCTCCCATTCGCCGTTTGGGTTCGCTAGGATCTACTCCTTGGCGTCCTTCTCTTCCGCCTTGTCGGCTGCTTCGGCGGCCTTCTGCCCGGCCGACCGCGCCGAGCGGGAGGTGCCATTGCCGGCGCTCTTGGCGCCGCCGGCTGCTGTACCGGATTGGCCCGGGGCAGCCGTGCCGGCCGCCGCATCCGTACCCGCGGTGTCCACCGCATGCTTGGCCGAGGCCGCGGCAGGAGTGGTTCCAGACGTAGGCTCGGCGGTTGCTGCAGTCGGCGCTGCCTTGGTAGCGGTCGGTCCCGGTACCGGGGCGGCAGCCGGAGTGGAGGGCTGGACGGGCGTCTTCCACGGATCTTCGACGGGCCGGGCTGCGCGCCAGGCTGCCACCGCCGCCACGGCTGCGGCGGCGAGAATGCCTACGATCAGCCAACCCTTGCCGCCGCGGCTCTTATGCTGCTTCTTCAGCTCCTTGGCGGCGGCCAGCTTGGCGCTCCCGGCAGCCGCCTTCTGGGCCTTGTTCAGTTTCTTGGCGGCCAGTTTAGCGCTCTCGGCGGCCGCTTTCTGGGCCTTCTTCAGTGCTCGTTTGGATCCGCCGGCCTTGATCACGGCGGCCTGGACGGAGACAGGCACTGCCGTCTTGTCCAAGGTCCTGGCGACCTGGTCCGCGGTTGCGCCGAGGCGGGCGGAGACGGACGGTATGTACTCGCCGACCACCTTGTCCCGGGCATGCGTGATGGCGGGGGTCGCACGGTCAAGGGTGACTTGGATCCGCGGTGCCGCCTCATCCATGGCCTGGGCAATCTTGGGCGCCAAGCTGTCCAGGCCGCCCTGGATGCGCGGCGTCACGGTGGCAACGCCGTGGGAGAGATCCTTGGCTGCCGTTCCAATACCTTTTTCGATCCGCGGGACGGCCCAGTTCAAAGCGGCTTCCACCTTGGGAGAGGCCCAGTCCTTCGCTGTTTCTACGGCGACCAAAACGTTGCCTTCTGCTTCGCGGGCTACTCGATCGGATTTCTTCACAACTACCTCCCGGAAATGGTGACGGTCGCTCATCAGCCTACTTCGTGTGCTTGGACACGGCTATGCCGGCAAGGGAATATGCAGGATTTTCACTCACCGCGGAACCGGCCACTGGCGGGCTCCGGCGCAAAACGGCGTGGAAGAATGGTGCCATGACTGCTATTGCTACCGCTAAAGCCACTATCCACACCAACCACGGCGACATCGTGGTGAACCTGTTCGGCAACCACGCCCCGAAGACCGTGAAGAACTTCGTGGGACTGGCCACCGGCGAGATCACTTGGAAGCACCCGCAAACCGGTGAAGAGACCAACGCTCCCCTCTATGACGGCGTCATCTTCCACCGCATCATCAAGGACTTCATGCTCCAGGGCGGAGACCCGCTGGGCCAGGGAATCGGCGGCCCGGGTTACCAGTTCGACGACGAGATCAACCCGGACCTGGACTTCAACGAGCCCTACAAGCTGGCCATGGCCAACGCAGGCATCCAGGGCGGCCGCGGCACCAACGGGTCGCAGTTCTTCATCACCACCGTCCCCACCACCTGGCTCCAGGGCAAGCACACGATCTTTGGTGACGTCACCGACGAAGCCTCGCGCGCCGTCGTCGATTCCCTCAATGCCGTGGCCACGGACATGCGTGACAAGCCACTGGAAGATGTGGTCATCAAGAACATCACCGTAGAGCAGCTCTAAGTTTGCCTACCGTCCCCGCCCGGAACACCGGGCGGGGACCATGTCCCAGCAGGAGCGCCTCCATGTCCTACGGAATGCCGGCCGAACCGCCGCAGACCGATGTCCCTGTCTGCCCGCGGCATCCAGACCGCGTCTCCTATGTGCGCTGCCAGCGCTGCGGACGCCCGGCTTGCCCGGAATGCCAGCGCACGGCTTCGGTAGGCATCCAGTGCGTCGATTGCGTCAGGGAAACCTCCCGGAGCACGCCGGTGGTCCGTACCGTCTACGGCGGAGCCGCGACGATGGGCCGGCCGGTAGTGACGCTGACTTTGATCGGCATCTGCGCCGTTGCGTATCTGCTGCAGTGGGTTATTCCGGGCTTCACCGAACAGTTCTTGTACGCGCCGCTGTACACCATTCCGAATCCCTACCTGCCGGCGGAACCGTGGCGAATGATCACCTCGGCTTTCCTGCATTCCCCGAATTTCCTGCTGCACATCGCCTTCAACCTCTACGCCTTGTGGATCCTGGGCCGGCACCTGGAGCCGCTGCTGGGGCGCCTGAGGTTCCTTGCGCTGTACCTGTTGTCCGGCTTCGGCGGATCGGTCGGCGTGCTCCTGCTCTCGGCGCCCAATGTTCCCGTGGTCGGCGCCTCCGGAGCGATCTTTGGACTCTTTGGGGCTCTGTTCATCGTGCAGCGGCAGCGTGGCGGCGAAGTGAAGTCGCTGTTGGTACTGATCGGCATCAATGCCGTGCTGGGGTTTGTCGTGGCCGGCATAGCCTGGCAGGCGCATCTGGGCGGCCTGCTGGTCGGCGCGCTGTCCGCAGTGGTACTGGCCTACGCACCCAAGGGCAAGAACCGGAACGTCGTGCAGTTCACGGGACTCGCAGCCATTTTCCTGGTCCTGGTAGCCGTGACGGCGCTGAAGGCCTTCGGCTAAGGGATCCCGGTCCGCCCGAGGCGGGCAGGCACCGCGTCCATATCGGATGCGGTACCTGTCCGCTTCTTTGTCCCCATCCTGTGGGTAGGACTGTGGAGAATTTCGGTCCCCGGAAGTTGGATAAACGTTTTTATCCACAGGGGTTGTCCACAGTGAGGATAACTTACACACATGTAGTTCCACAGGTGTGGATAACGTCATTCCAGCGATTGGCGGGTGGAAGCAGGAGTAATCCCCAAAGTTATACACCTCTGTGGATAACTTCGGTCTACAACTGTGAAAACGTGGACAACTAAGACTGCAGCCCCTGCAGGTTCGCAAGCATTACAGTGGAGGGCGACACAATCGGCCGGCAAAAGACACAAGCGGGCCCGGCAACCCGGCCGTCGGGTAATCTTGAAAATCCGGTCCCTGGCTCGACCAGCCAAGGACTGCGCGGCCGTCCCGAACCCAGTCGACAGTCGAATCGAAGGTGCCGCGCCCTACGCGTTTTGCACGGCCTGCCGGGTCTCCTTCAGGACCTGCTCCTGTCAGCCTGAGCCCGGCCGGGCCACCCATGCGCCCTTCCGTGATGGGAAGGATCAACAGAAGGAAACACACGTGACTACTGAAACCGGCAACTCCGCACGAATCGATCTCACCAGCGAGGAAATCTTCAGCGCCCACGAGGGTGGCAAGCTGCAGATCGGCCTCACTGCCCCGCTGGAGACCAAGCGCGACCTGTCCATCGCCTACACCCCGGGAGTAGCCCAGGTCAGCCGTGCGATCAACACGGATCCTGAACTTGCACGGAAGTACACGTGGGCCTCACGCCTGGTGGCGGTGGTCTCCGACGGTACTGCGGTCCTGGGGCTGGGCAACATCGGTGCTGCCGCGTCGCTCCCGGTGATGGAGGGCAAGGCGGCCCTCTTCAAGCAGTTCGCCGGGCTGGATTCGATTCCCCTGGTCCTGGAGACCACTGACGTCGACGAGATCATCGAGACCTTGGTGCGGCTGCGCTCGAGCTTCGGTGCCGTGAACCTTGAGGACATTTCCGCGCCGCGCTGCTTCGAACTGGAAGCGCGGCTGATCGAAGCCCTGGACATGCCGGTCATGCACGACGACCAGCACGGCACCGCCGTCGTCGCTCTCGCCGCCCTGACCAATGCCGCCAAGGTGGTCAATCGCGAGTTGTCCTCGCTCAAGGTGGTCATCTCCGGAGCGGGCGCTGCCGGCATCGCCGTCGCCGAGATCCTGTTGGCTGCCGGCATTGCGGATGTAACGCTGCTGGATTCACGCGGCATCATCCACAGCGACCGCGGTGACCTCACCGACATCAAGGCCGCCTACGCGGCCCGCACCAACCCGCGCGGCACCACCGGCGGCAGCGCCCAGGCACTCAATGGCGCCGACGTTTTCATCGGCGTCTCCAGCGGCACGATCCCGGAAGAGACACTGGAGAAGATGTCCGAGGACGCCATCATCTTCGCGCTGTCCAACCCGGACCCGGAAGTACATCCGGAGACGGCAGCCAAGTTCGCGAAGGTCGTGGCCACCGGCCGCAGCGACTTCCCCAACCAGATCAACAACGTGCTGGCCTTCCCGGGCATCTTCCGCGGCGCCCTGGATGCCGGTGCCCGCCGGATCACGTCCGCCATGAAGGTAGCAGCGGCCGACGCCATTGCCGGCATCGTCGGGGATGACCTCGCCGCCGACTACATCATTCCCAGCCCGTTGGATTCGCGGGTCGCTCCGGCGGTTACCGCCGCCGTGATGTCCGCCGTCGACAAGGCTGACCATTCCGTGCGGTAGTCACAGCCTTAGTCGGCCAGGAGCCCGTTCCCGCATCGGGAGCGGGCTCCTGGCCTCTCTACCCGGTCACTGCCCGTTCAGAGCCACTTATTGTGTCGGAAGAACCAATACAGTCCGAAGGCAGTCAGGACCATGAGGAACAGTGCAAAGGGGTAGCCCAAGGGCCAGTGAAGTTCGGGCATCGCCGTGAAGTTCATCCCATAGATAGCGGCCACCAGGGTTGGAGCGAAGAGTATTGCTGCCCAGGACGAGATCCGCTTGACCTGCTCGTTTTGGGCGACGCTGGTTTCTGTGAGTTTCTGGGCCTGCAGCGTTGAACTAAGGCTGAGGGCATTCTGCAGGACGGCCCGGAACGCATTGACGCGCTCGTTCAGCCGGATCACGTGGTCCTGGACGTCGCGCAGGCCTCGGGCCACCTCCAGGTCCAGCTTGTGGCCCTCCGGGCCGCGGTGCAGGATGGAAATGATGTCCTCCAGCGGCTGGATGGCACGCTGGAACTCGATGACTTCGCGCAGCAGTTCGTAAATCCGTCGCGAAACGTTGGGGTCGCCGCCGAAGAGCTGATCCTCGATTTCGTCGACGTCATTCTCCAGGCCGAGCACCACCGGCTCATACTCATCCACCACCTGGTCCACGACTGCGTAGAGCGCAGCCTGCGGGCCAGCCGCCAACAGATCAGGCGCAGCTTCCATCCGATGCCGTACGCGCGACAGATCCGGCGACTCGGCATGCCTGACGGTAATCAGGAAATTCTGCCCCATAAAGGTGTGCAGTTCGCCGAACTCCACCTTCTCCGTCTCGTCGACGTAGCGGGCGGGCCGGAGCACGGTGAACAGGGTGCTGCCGTATCGTTCCAGTTTGGCGCGTTGATGGCCGCGCAGGGCGTCTTCCACCGCCAGATAATGAAGATCGAACTCGGCTGCCACGGTGGCCAGTTCAGGCTCGCTAGGCCGGTAGAGGCCGATCCATGCCATACCCCCGTGCCGGCGCAGTTCGCTGAACGTCTGCTCCAGGCTTTCCGGGGTGGCGGCCCGTACGCCGTCGACGTAGATGCCGTTATCGACCAGCACCACTGCCTACGAACGCCACCTGGTCGTCATCAGGAATCCGGCAATGGCGATGCCGAAACCAATCATGATGTTCCAAGACCCTGCTGCCGGCAGCGGCCAGGCTCCCTGCGTGATGTAAAAAACGATGATCCACAGCAGGCCTATGATCATGAGGCCGAACATGACCGGCTTGAACCAGACAGCATTGGGCTGGTTGCCCTTGGCGGTCAACTCTTCGGGACGCCGTTCGGTCCTCTTGCGGCGCTTCGACTCGGGCACAGATCCTCCGGGGCATCAGGGGCGGTTAGCGTGGCCGGACCGGATGCAGGCTCCCTTGCGAGTCCGCCGCCGTCGGGCCGTCTAGCTGTTTAGTCTAGCCAATCTATGTGACGTTCGCCGCCGCGCATTTGCCGGGACCGCTGCCGCGGGCCGATCATAGTGGAGTGCTGCTGGTTGGCGCAGGGCTCCTGTTTTCCGGATCGGGGCCGGCTGCCGGCTCCACCCGTCTCCCATCCGCAACAATTCCACGATTGGCACGATCGTCACATGAGCAAGTCCCCGCGCATCCTCGTCATCGACAACTATGACAGTTTTGTCTATACCCTGGTCGCCTACCTGCAGCAGCTGGGTGCGGAAACGACCGTGGTGCGGAACGACGACGTCACGCTGGATGAGGCGGTGGAACTGGCCGGGGCACGCGACGGCGTTTTGGTCTCCCCCGGCCCCGGAACGCCCGCGGAAGCCGGCATCTGCATCGAGCTGATCCGCTGGTGCGGCCGGGAGGCAAAGCCGATGTTCGGAGTGTGCCTGGGACACCAGGCGCTGGCAGAGGCCTACGGGGCCACCGTGACGCATGCTCCCGAACTGATGCACGGCAAGACGTCCGATGTCACCCACCGCAACCAGAACGCCTTCGAGGGCGTGCCGAACCCGTTCACCGCCACCCGCTACCATTCGCTGGCAGCGGTGCGCAGTACCATCCCCGCCGAGCTCGAGATCACCGCGGAGACCGACAGCGGGGTGGTCATGGGCCTGGCGCACCGGAGCGCGCCGCTGTGGGGGGTGCAGTTCCATCCCGAATCGGTGTTGACCGAAGGCGGCTACTTGATGCTGGGCAACTGGCTGGAATCGCTGGGTGCGGAGGGAACCGCTGAACGTGCGGCCACGCTCAGCCCGCTGATCTCCCACTGACAGGCCCGGCGCCGGATGCAGCTTCCGGCCATCTTGGCGCCGCGCTGTTAGTCGGTACCGCGGCCGTTCCCATTGTCTGAGTTGTTGCCATCGCCGCTGTTGCCGTCCCCGTCATTGCCGCGGTTATTGCCCTCATCCGATCCCCTGTCGGTTTCCGGCTCGGGCGACGCAGGTTCAATCGCGACGGTCAGGATGATCTCGGTGCCTTGTTCGACGTTGGTGCCGGCCTTCACGCTCTGCCCGACGACGGTGCCTGCCTTGACCACTTCGTTCTCGACTTCTTCCACCCGGTAGGGCAGGGCGACAGCGGCATCATCGAGCATGGCTCCCGCGTCCTCGACGGTCTCGTCCACCATGTTGGGAACGCTGACCAATCCGTTCGAAACGATCAGGTCCACGTTGGAACCGGTCTTCACCTTCTTGCCGGGAGCGGGCTTTGTGGTGACCACGTTGCCCCGCGGGAGGGTGGCACTGTTCGCGGGTTCGCTGTCCCCCGGCTCCAGACCCAGTTGCCGGAGCTTGTCTCGGACTTCGGCTTCCGTGCGGCCGGTCAGATTGTCCGGAATCGTGGTGAATTCGTTGCCCTGGGAGATGTAGACCAACACCTGGCTGCCCGGTTCCACTTGTTCGCCGACTCCGGGGTCGGTGCGGGTCACCATCCCCTTCTCGACGTCGTTGCTGTACTCCAGTTCCACGCGCGGCCTGAGGTCGCCCTCCCAGATGGCATTGGTGGCCGCATTTTCGTCCAGACCTGCCACGGCAGGAACGGCAACGGTTTCCGGAGCAGCATTCTGCACCAGCACGTTGTACAGGTAATAGCCTCCGCCCACCAGCACCAGCAGGAGAGCGATCAACAGCGTCACAGTCCAGGCCCGGCGCTTGGCCCGGCGTTCGGGCTCGATGTCGTATTCATTGCCCACGGCCAGGGCGGCGGGCATCTGCTCGCGGTCGTAGGAGGCCGTGTGGGGACCGTCGTCGTCCCCGGGTGTGTAATCGGTGGGGGACAGTGCCGAGGTCTGCTCAGACACTGCCTGTGCCTGCTGCGTGATCAGTTCCGTGGCAGGGGCCTGGGCGGGAAATGCTTCCGTTGCGGCACCTGCCGCCTGGTGCAGTACACCGTTCAAGGCCGCACGCAGCGCTTCGGCAAATGCTGCGGCGGTCTGGAACCGGTCGGCTTTGTCCTTCTGCAGCGCATGCTCCAGCACGGAGTCGAGCGCCGGCGTGACCTCCGGATTGAAGCGGCTGGCCGGTTCGGGAAGCTCGCGGACATGCTGGTAGGCCACCGAGACCGGGCTGTCGCCGATAAACGGGGGCCGGCCGGCAAGCATTTCGTAGAGCAGGCAGCCTGCCGAGTACAGGTCGCTGCGCGCGTCAACGGTTTCTCCGCGGGCCTGCTCCGGGGACAAGTACTGGGCGGTTCCCAGAACAGCCTGGGTCTGCGTCATCGTCGCTGCCGAGTCGGCCAGCGCCCGGGCGATGCCGAAGTCCATGACCTTGACACTCCCGTCCGGCGTGACCATCACATTGGCGGGCTTGATGTCCCGGTGCACAATGCCCGAGCGGTGGCTGTATTCGAGCGCGGCCAGAATGCCGAGCATGTAGCCGACCGAGTCGTCGATGCCCAGCTCATGGCCCTTGATGAACTCACGCAGTGTCCGGCCCTGGACATACTCCATCACAATGAAGGGGACCTTGACGTCGTGCGCCGCTCCCCCGGGCAGATCCATGTCGCCGGTGTCGTAGACGGCAACGATCGACGGGTGGTTGAGACCGGCCACTGCCTGGGCTTCCCGCCGGAAGCGGGACTGCAACATCGGGTCGCGGGCAAGATCGGCGCGGAGTTGCTTGATCGCCACGGAGCGCCCCAAGCGGATGTCGCGGCCCAACAGAACGTCGGCCATGCCGCCGCGTCCGATGAGTTCACCAACCTCGTAGCGGCCAGCCAGTATGCGTGGCGAGTCCACTGGTTGTCTTCCTTCCATCAGACCGACCGGGATCCGCTCATGGCTTGCCGGCCTTGTCGGGGCCGGTCGTCGGCGGAGCCTTTGCCGCAGGTGTCTCGGTCTGGGTCGGTTCGGGGGTTTCTTGTTGCTCGGGTCCGCTGGAGACCACGTAGCTGACAGTGGATCCTGCCGGCACGTCGCCGCTGTCGGGGGACAGGCTAAGGACGGTCCCGGCGGGCTGATCGCTGGGCTCCTCGGTGCCTTGCGGTACCAAGCCGAGGCCGATCAGGGCTTCGCGCACCTGCTGCTCGGACTGACCGGCCAGCCCGCCGGGAATGGTCACGGTCCCCGGACCGGTGGAATAGGTCACGGTGATCGCTTTGCCCACTTCCACCGTGCCGGTCGGCGAGATGTCAATGACGGTGTTTTCGGATTCGTTGCTCTCCACCGGATCGGGGACCACTTGGTAACCCATGTTTTCGAGTTCCGAGCGGACGTCATTGAACTGTCGGCCCAAGAACGAATTGGCTGACAGCTGGTTGGTTTCCACCGTCGGTGTTTCGCTTGGTGCCTCGCTCTGTGTCTCGCTCGGCGTAGCGGAGGTTGCCTTCGGGGACGACCGTGTCGCTGAACTGGAGGCAGACGAGGACGACTCGGCGCCGCCGGTGGGCGTCAGCATGGGCAGCAGAATCGCGCCGGCCACGGCGAAGAGGACAAGCAGGATCAAACCAATCAGTGGCCAGGTCCACGGGCTGCGCTTCTTCTGCTGGCGGCGCGGCGTCTCCTCCGGTTCGTCGCTGTCCAGATCCTCGTCGGTCCAGTTCCGTTCGGCGCCAAGGCTGGCGGCTTCGGCGCCGGCCACGGCCGGCAGCTGGGAGGTTCCGGCGCTGACGGCTTGGGTGGGAGCGGTTCCGGTGGTCGGCACCGGGGCAGTCATCAAACCGGTGTTGCCGTCACCCTCGAACAGCAGCATGCCGGGAACGGCGGCTTCGGCGGCACGGATGTCGCCGGCACGGATGGCGTCGGCCGCCTCCGCGAGCTTTTCGGCGGTGGCGGGACGGTCGGCCGGGTCCTTGGCCAGCATCGACATCAGCAGTGCCCGGATCGGCCGCGGAAGCGACTCCGGCAGCGGCGGAGGAGTGTCGTTGACCTGGGCCAAGGCGATGGCGATCTGCGACTCACCGGAGAACGGACGGGAACCGGAGAGGCACTCGTAACCGATCACACCCAGAGAGTAGATATCGCTCTGCCCCGTGGCGGTCTGTCCTGTTGCCTGTTCGGGTGCAAGATACTGGGCGGTGCCCATGACCTGTCCGGTAGCCGTCAGCGGAACCTGGTCTGCCAGCCGGGCGATGCCGAAATCGGTGATCTTCACCCGTCCTTCGGGCGTGATCAGCAGGTTGCCGGGCTTGACGTCGCGGTGCACCAGTCCCTGGGCGTGGGCCACAGCCAGCGCCTTGGCGGTCTGGGTGATGATTGACAGCGTCCGGTCCGGCGAGAGCACCCGCTCCCGCTCGATGATGGCCGAGAGCGGGTGGCCGGGCACCAGTTCCATCACCAGGTAGGCGGATCCGGCCTCTTCGCCGTAATCAAAGACGTTGGCGATGCCGATGTGATTCAGCAGCGCCGTGTGCCGGGCCTCGGCGCGGAAGCGGTTGAGGAAGCCCGGATCCCCGGTGTACTCCTCCTTGAGGATCTTGATGGCGACGATGCGGCCCAGGACCTGGTCCTGCGCCTTCCAGACTTCACCCATGCCGCCGATGGCGATACGTTCAGTGAGCTGGTACCTGCCGCCTAATGTGATACCCGAGGTAGGTCTCACTTATTTAACACCGCCTCTAGGAGTTGCTTAGCACTTGTACTTGCGAGAGAAGAACCGGTAGCCACATCGACGTCTTCGAAGACCACTGATACGACAGCTTTGGGGTCGTCCGCCGGCGCGAAGCCGGTGAACCAGGAGTTGTTGCCTTCTTCGCCGGCCATGAGTTCTGCCGTGCCGGTCTTGCCGGCTACTTCCACGCCCGGGATCGCCGCGCGTCCGCCGATGCCGCGGTCCACTACGTTGACCATCCAGTCCTGGATCAGCTTGGCATTGTCGGCGGACAGCGAACGCCGAAGCTCTTCGGGCTTCGGGCTGTCCATGACCCGCAGGTCGGGCGCACGCACGGTGCGGACCAGATTCGGCTTCATCAGCACGCCGTCGTTGGCAATGGCGGCGGACGTCATAGCCACCTGAAGCGGTGTCACGCGCACGTCGTACTGCCCGATGGCCGACTGGGCGAGCAGATCATCGCTCATGCCAGTGGGGAAGCGGCTGGCGGTGACGTGGGTGGGGATCTGGTAGGACTCGCCGTAGCCGAATTTGGCGGTCTGCTCCGCGATCGCGTCTTCACCCAAGTCCATGGCGATCTGGGCGAAGGGAGTGTTGCAGGACTGCTCCAGGGCAAAGGAGAAGTCGGCGGTGGTCCGCGCGGCACAGCCGCCGTTGACGTAGTTCGGTAGCTCCACGTTGGTGCCCGGAAGCTTCAACGCCGGAGGGTTGTCCAGCTTGCTATCGGCGTCGTACTTGCCGGACTCCAGGGCGGCAGACGCTATCACCAGCTTGAAGACGGACCCGGGGGCCAGCAGGCTCTCGTTGGCCGGGTTGATGAACGGCGACAGGCCGGGCACCTCCTCCAGCCCCGCCATGTTCTGCGTGACCTCTTCGGTGTTGTGGCCGGCAAGCTCGTTCGGGTCGAAGCTGGGCTTGGACACCATCGCCAGGATGTTGCCGGTGTCCGGCTCCATCACGACGATGGAGCCCTTCACGCCGTCGGGCATCAGGTCCCAGGCCAGCTGCTGGAGTTCGGCGTCCAGGGTCAGCTCCACTGAGGCGCCTTCGACCTGGCCGCCCGAGAACATCTGCATGATCTGTTCGTAGAAGAACTCGTCGCCGGAGCCGGAGAGCTGGTCGTTCATCGCCGACTCCATTTGTGTGGAGGCGTAAACCAGCGAGTAGAAACCGGTGATGGGCGCATAGAGCTCGGGTTCGTTGTAGACCCGTTGGTAGGCGAACTCGTCGTCTGAAGGAACCGACTCGGCGATGGGATCTCCGTCCACCAGAATGGCGCCGCGGTTCTTGTCGAAGTCCTTGTAGATGGTCCGGCTGTTCCACGGGTTCGCGTTGAGGTTCTCGGCCTCGAAAAACTGCACCACCGTGAGCGATCCGAAGAGCAGCGCGAACATCGCTAGGGCGACGATCCAAGTATTGCGGATGGCCTGGTTCATGGCTGGATCACCTCCGTGGATCCGGTGTTCCGTTCGTCGGACTTGCTGCGGCGCCCCGGCCGGTCACCCGGGGAACGGCTGCCGTTTGCCGGGCCGGTCATGGTGGGGCGGCGCGCTGCGTCGGAAATGAGCAGCAGCAGGGCAACGATCAGCCAGTTGGCCAACAGCGAGGAGCCGCCGGCAGCAAGGAACGGTGTGGTCAGGCCGGTCAGCGGGATGAGACGGGTGACGCCGCCGATCACCACGAAGCACTGCAACGCCAGGGTGAAAGAGAGCCCGGTGGCCAACAGCTTGCCGAAGGCGTCCCGGCTGCCCAGGGCCGCACGGATGCCGCGGCTGATCAGCAGGACATAGAGCATCACAATGGCGGAGAGGCCGATCAGCCCGAGTTCTTCGCCGAGCGCGGCAATGATCATGTCGCTGTTGGCGAAGGTCACTAGATCCGGGCGGCCCTGGCCGAGGCCGGTACCGGTGAGCGCCCCGCTCGCCAGCCCGAACAGGCCCTGGACAATCTGGTGGCTGCCGCCGATCGCGTTGTAGACCTCCGGGTCGAAGGCCTTGATCCAGCTGTTGATGCGGGCGGTGACATGCGGGAAGAGCTGGAAGGCCACGAAGCCGCCCACGGCGATCATGAGCAGGCCGATGATGACCCAGCTGACCCGGCTGGTGGCCACGTAGATCATGGCCATGAACAGGCCGAAGAACAGGATGGACGAGCCCAGATCGCGCTGGAAGACCAGCACGCCGATGCTGACCAGCCAGGCTGCGAGCATGGGCCCCATGTCCTGCCAGCGCGGCAGCTGCAGCGGACCAATTTTCCGTCCGGCCAGCAGGATGAGGTCCCGGTTTGTGGATAGATACCCGGCGAAGAATATAGCGAGCGTGATCTTGGCTATTTCGCCGGGCTGGAACGTGGCGAATCCCAGATTGACCCAGATCCTGGCGCCGTTGACCTCCATGCCGATGAAAGGCAACAGCGGAAAGATGAGCAGCGCGGCGCTGGCGATCAGCGAAAGGTAAGTAAAGCGGCGCAGAACCCGGTGGTCGCGCAACAGCCAAATGACCGCGACGACGACGGCGATGGCCACGCCGGTCCAGAACAGCTGGCGGGTTGCCGCGGAGTCGCCGGTGGCGATGTCCAGCCGGTGGATCATCGCCAATCCGATGCCGTTTAGGGCGGTGACGATCGGAAGTATAACCGGATCAGCATATTTGGCACGGAGGCGCAGCACCACATGCACCACGAGTACCAGCACCACCAGGGTGACGCCTTGGGTGAAGAAATCGCTGTCGAAGGCGCGGTCTTGGTCCAGCCCCACCAGCATGTTGGCGCCGATGCCGACCACCAAGGCCAGCAGGAGCAGCAGGAGTTCGGTGTTGCGCCGCGAACGGGGCGCCGTCTGGATGTTACTCATGGCTTATCCACCTACACATTCCGGCGGCAGGGCGGCTCCCGGACTGGCGGCCGGACTCGGCGCGGCGCCCGGAGAGACGCTGGGCCGGTCCGTGGGCACGGCGCTGGGGCTGGGCCCCGGTTCGGGGCAGTTCCGCTGGCTGCTGATCCGCAGCTGCTCCACGATTTGCTCGGCATGCACCAAATCCCGGGCGGAGATGCTCGAATTCAGCCGCTGCTGTTGATAGACGGGCAGGCTCTCCAGCGGGATGTTGTAGACCGTGTCCACATGTGAAAGGTCAACCGGACCGAAGTTCTGCGAGACACCGTTGAAGATGGCCACCCGGCCGTCGGACGAGCCAACGAAATACTGCGTCTGGGTCCACAGGTAGCCGAACCACAGCACGGCCACCAGCAGCAGCGACATGACGGTCAGGAACGCCGGGATCAGCCACGGCCTGCGGACCGGTGCGGCGGCTTCCACTTCGGCAGCCTCCGGTTCCTCCGGGGCCTTATGGGTCAACAGCGCCGCGGCGCGCCGCTTGTTGGAGTGGGCCGTGACGATCGGTATCTGTCCGGTTTCCGTGGCCAAGGCTGCCGCACCCACCAGCACGTGCGGTCGCGTTCCCAGCTCGCGCCGGATGGCGTCGGCGCGGATCGCCTCGTGGGGTTCCGGGAGTTCGCCGGGTGCCTCGGTGCCCGCCAGGATGGCGGGGGCACCGTCCGGGGAGGCGCCCGCCGCGGCCGCCGGCGCAGCGGCGGCAGGGGAGGCACCGCCGTCGTCGGCTGCCCCCGACTCCAGCGGGCGTTCCGCCGTGAGGTTCAGGGACGCGGTATCGGCGGCCGCGGACGGCGCCTCGGCTACCTCGATCATCACAATGGTCACGTTGTCCGGGGAACCGCCGTCGAGCGTGAGGTCCACCAGTTGGTCCACGGCGTCCTGCAGGGTGGGCGCGTTGCGCACCACCGACTCCACCACGCGGTCCGGCACCACGGCATTCAGCCCATCGGAGCAGAGCAGCCACTTCTCCCCCGGCTCGGCGTCGTGGCTGGCCAAGTCGAGCTCGGGGCTGGCATCGACGTCACCCAAAACGCGCATGAGCACGTTGCGGTGCGGATGGATTTCGGCTTCCTCGGGGCGGAGCCGGCCTTCGTCAATGAGCCGCTGGACGAAGGTGTGGTCAATGCTGACCTGCTCGAAGATGCCGTTCTTCAGCCGGTACGCCCGGGAATCGCCGATGTGGGCGAATTCGAGCTTGTCATCGTGCAGCAGCAGGGCGGTCACGGTGGTGCCCATGCCGGCCAGCTTGGGATCGGTCTGCACCAGCTCCGAGAGGATGGAATTGGCGGTCTGGATCTCGTCGGCCAGCACCGTGGCCGGCTCCTGATGGTCCGCGCGGTCCAGATGGACCAGGTCCAGCACGGTGGAGGCAGACGCTACATCGCCGCCGGCATGGCCACCCATGCCGTCGGCCACGACGGCAAGAAAACGGCCGGCGTAGGCGGAATCGTCGTTCTTGGAACGCGTCATGCCCACGTCCGACCGCGCTGCATAGCGCAGAACCAGAGCCACGGTCAGGGCCTCAACTCAATGACCGTCTTGCCGATCCGGATGGGAACGCCCGGGTCAACGGGCAGGGCCCTGGTCAGTTGGTTTTCGGCCAGATAGGTGCCGTTGGTGGAGCCCAGGTCCTCGATGAACCAGCGGCTGCCCTGCGGAAACAGCCGGGCATGGCGGCCGGAGGCGTAGTCATCCTCCAGCACGAGCGTGGCTTCCTGGGCGCGCCCCAGCAGGATGGGGCTGGCGGCCAGTTCCAGCGAGTGTCCGGCCAGCGGGCCTTCGGTGACCACCAGCCGGCGCGGAGCGGCCCGGGGCGCCGGGGCGGCCTCGGCCAGATCAGGATTCTTGCGCACTTCCCGCGCGGTGGGGCTGCCGGTACGGCTGCGCTTGCCGATCTGCAGGTCGCGCCGCAGTGCCGAGACGATGCTGATGATCATGATCCAGAGCAGGATCAGGAAACCGAACCGCAGTGCGGTGACAACAAGCTCCCCCATTAGGCCCCGCCGCCCCGTGTTGGCAGCAGGCGGAAGGTAATGCGGGTGCGGCCCATGGTGATGACGGATCCGTCCGTGAGGTCGGTCTGGCCAATGATCTTTTGGCCATTGACGTAGCTGCCGTTGGTGGAGCCAAGGTCCACGGCCAATGCGGAGCCGCCCTCGGTGCGGATCTCCAGGTGGCGGCGGGAGACTCCGGTGTCGTCGACCATGATGTCGGCCTCGGAGGAACGTCCCAGCACAATAGAGGGCGCGTTGAGCGAGTAGCGCTGGCCGTTGATTTCGAGCACGGCCTGCAGCTGGGTGGGCTGGCGCGACGGTGCCGCGGGTGTGCTGCGTTGCGCCGGGCGCTGCTGTTGGCCGTCGGACTTCACCACGCTGGCCTGGACTTCGAAATCGCCGCCCTTGAGGCCGCCGTCTTTGGCGAAGGAAACGCGGACCGGGCCTTGCAGCGTGTACTTCTGGCTGTTCACGTGGCGGATCACCACGTCGCACAGTTCTTCGGCCAGGGTTGCGCCCCATTGTTCGGCCATGGCGTAGTCCGAGTCGCCCAGCCTGACCTCGAAGACGTTCGGTGCCAAGGTGCGGCCCTGGGCAAGGGTGATGGAACCATTGTCCAGCTCCCGGCGCAGGCGGCTGGCAATCTCCACCGGCTGCACCTGGCCTTTGCCGCCCACGGAGAAGGCGCCACGGACCATCTTTTCGATGCCGCGTTCCATGCTGTCCAGAATTCCCATCGGGCCGCCTCCTCCCTGTTGTCGTCGTGCATGCCTGCCTGCACGAAGCGGACAGGGCACACCGGTCTGGCGATTCTTCCATTCGATACTACTTGGGCGTGTCCCAAAAGGCCCCATTCAGTAACGATTGCCGAAGGCGCGGCGGTGCCTCAACGTGGTGAACCTCACGTGGGGAAAGTGTGACGACGGCGGGCGCCGGCGGCGGCCCAAGCCCTCCGATCCCCGTACCCGTGCGGCAAAGTGGGGGCTGGAACCCCCGATTGGGAATTTGGGCCTGTTTCACGCTACTATTGATCTCGCTGTTCTTGAGGAATGCGAACCGGGAAAAACGGATCGACCCAACGGAACAGGCCAACTGCGCGCGAGTGGCGGAACGGCAGACGCGCTGGCTTCAGGTGCCAGTGTCCGAAAGGGCGTGGGGGTTCAAATCCCCCCTCGCGCACGCAGAGCATAGAGCCCCGGTCTTCGGATCGGGGCTCTTGCCGTTAACACCCGGGTTGGATGGGGGTTATAGGCCAAAAAAGTGTGTCTGGCTCGGGTGTGTCATGTTCTGCCTGCCCATCCTGAGCGTGCCCAGAGGCCTTCTTCCGCAACGGCCGCGGTACCGAGTACTGCCGGTCCGAGTTGCTCTTCGATTTCTCCCTTTGTTGCTGTCACCGGTTCGTAGTGTTCCGGGCGGATCAGTTTCCAGGGCGGTCCGGGGTTCTCGCTGCGTTGGTAGAGGTACCACTCGACGGCGCGTTTGCGGTGCTCTGCCGGCAGGCCGCGGTGGTTGCGCAGCAGGTGGCGGATTCCGGCGTTGACTCCGCCCTCGATGCGGTTGGTGGTGGAAGCGACCTGCAGGGCGGCCAGGTCGGGGTGCAGGTAGGTGAAGAGCACTTCCTGGCGGACGCAGCGGGCCAGCAGTTGGTAGGCGCGGCGGAGCCGGTAGTGGGTGTACCACCAGGTCTGGTTCGTTGTGGCGTGTGTGGGTGCGGGACCGGTTCCGCGGTAGGTGCGTTCGGCGAGAAGGTCTTTGTGGGCCGCGTGCCAGGCGTTCAGGGCGTTCAGCCAGGCCAGGGCCTCGTCTCGGTTCTTGATCCGGGTCAGCGCCAGGGAAAGGGCTCTTGGCTGCCGTCCCGCTTTCGTCCGTGGACGCAGCGTCAGCAGCACGCGGACGTTGCGTTGGACGTGGACCAGGCAGCGCTGGATCCTGGTTTCGGGCCAGGTCCGCTTCAGTGCTGACGCGAGGCCGGAGCCTCCGTCGACGATCACGGCGCGCGGTGCAGGAACTTTTCTAAAAGTGCAGTCCAGGCTGCGGCTTTCTCGGTATCGCACCACTGCCAGCCGATCACGTGCCCGCCGGCGATTGCGATCAGGCAGCACCAGCCGCCGGAGAGGTAGATCCCGTCGAGCTGGACCTCGTCGTGGATCGGGCCGGTGGCCGGTATCTGCGGGACCACGTTCCAGCACCACGCGATGCGGCGGCGCAGTGTCCGGCCGGTCGTGGTGCCGTCGGCTTGGGCTTGGGAATCCTTGCTCAGCAGCCAGCCCAGGAATGCGCCGAGGTCGTGCCGGCGGGCCACGTCAGGGCGCGGTCTGCGCACGGACGTGCTGGCCCGCATGCCTTGCACCGCCACCGGGTCGAGCCGGCAGTCGTTTTTCCGTTGCGTTTAAGCGTCCCGCCGCAGAGGGCACAATCATCCGGATAATCAAGCACCCTCCACGAATAAAGGATCCGGAGTATGCCGAACCGGATTTAGCCGCACCAGCACGGGGAATCAGGCGCTACCGGACACACATTAATGGCCTATAACCCTTGGAGCCGGTTCGGGGTGCCGAATCGGGGCTGTGCCGGACAGTGCAGCCGCACCTTTCTTGTTCTGGCGCGAGCGGCTAGTGTGCCAGCCATGCGCATCAAGATGACCAGCATCCACGTCACTGATCCGGAAGCCGCCTTCACCTTCTACACCGAGGTGCTCGGCTTCCAGGAGCTCATGGCGATGCCCGCATTCTCCCTGTTCATTGTCCAGTCGGCCGAGCCGGGCGAAGGGGCAGGGCTGTTGCTCGAACCCAGCGACAACCCGATCGGCGCGGCCTACCGGCAAGGGGTGTACGACGCCGGGATGGCCGCCATCGTTTTCGGCACGCCGGATGTGCAGGCCGAGTACGAGCGGCTGACCGCCGCCGGTGTGCGGTTCACCGGTCCGCCAGCCCCGGACCCCTCCGGCACGCTGGCCGCCGTTTTCGACGACGGCTTCGGCAACCTGGTCCAGTTGCACCAGGACTGACCCGTACCCGGCGGTGCACCTAGGCCTGCAGGTACTTGAGTACGGCCAGCACGCGGCGATGGTCCCCGGGCGCCGCCGCCAGCCCCAGCTTGCCGAAGATGGCCGTGATGTTCTTCTCCACCGCGCCGGCGGACAGAAAAAGGTGTTCGGCGATCGCCACGTTGGTTCGGCCCTCGGCCATCAGCTCCAGCACCTGGCCTTCACGCGGAGTAAGGGTGTCCAGCCCGCGATGTTGGCCGGAGGATCGCATCAGCTGGGCGACCACCTCGGGATCCAGCACGGTCTCCCCGTGCCGGATGCGTTCCAACGAGTCAACGAAGGAGGACACTTCGGCCACCCTGTCCTTGAGCAGGTAGCCCACGCCTGCGGGGTGGTCGGCGAACAATCGGGCGGCGTACCTGGTCTCCACGTATTGGGAGAAGACCAGGACGCCCACGTCGGGATGCGTCCGGCGAAGCTCCAGTGCCGCGCGGATGCCTTCGTCCGTGTGCGTCGGCGGCATCCGGATGTCCACGATGGCCACGTCCGGGGCCTCGGCCGCCACCGCCTCCAACAACGCGGCCGCATCGCTGACCGCCGCGGTGATTCGGTGGCCGCGGCCCGCCAGCAATTCGGCCAGGCCGGCGCGCAGGATGGCCGAGTCTTCGGCGATGGCGATCCTCACGGGCGCTCCGGATCCAACGGCAGATCGATCGTCACGGTGGTTGGACCGCCGGCAGGTGATTCGATGTGCAGCGTTCCATCCACGGCGGCAACGCGCTCGGCAAGGCCGGCCATGCCGGACCGGTGTCCGCTGGGCGCCGGCCGGGAAAGTACTGCGCCGCCGCGCCCATCGTCGCCCACCTGTAGCTGGAGGCGGTTGCCGGCGGTACGCACGCTGATCCGGATCTGCCCGGCCCGGGCATGTTTGACGGCGTTGGTTACCAATTCCATGGCGCAGAAGTACGCGGTGGCTTCCACTGCGGGTGCAGGGCGTGCGGCGATGTTGAGCACCAGCGATGTCCGCACGGGTGATTGTGCTGCCAGTGTTTCCAGGGCAGGGGCGAGGCCATCATTGAGGACTGGCGGATGGATGCCGCGGGCCAGATCGCGCAGGTCCACCAAGGCGTCCTTGGCGGTGCCGTGCGCGCTCTCCAGCAGATGCGCCACTTCCGGTGCGGTTTCCTGGCCGGACAAGCGGTCCCTGGCATCGCCCAGCTTCATGGCGATGGCCACCAGCTGAGCCTGGGTGCCATCGTGCAGGTCGCGTTCGATCCGCCGCAGCCTGGCATCGGCGTCTTCCACCGTCCGGTTGCGCGAATGTTCCACGTCCCGCAGCCGTAGGCTTGCCGCGGTGGGTCCCAGCAGGCCGGCAGCCAAGACGGCCTGCAGCCGGGCGAAGCCGTGGTTCAGCGCCGGCCACAGCAGCCAGAGGAAGACGGCGCCGATGGCCGCAAACAGCAACTGCCGGGGCGGAGTGTCGATGTAGTAGTCCATGCCCAGCTGTGCGCCCCGGTGCCAGCTGCCGTCCGCGGCCTGCTGCAGCGGCAGGTAGCGGTACCAGATCCAGTGCGTCATTGCCCCGAGGCCGGTGGCAAAAAAGGTGATACTCACGCAGAAAGCCGTCACCGAGACCACAAAGGACACCGATTGATGGGCGATGGCCCGCCAGCCGGCGGAATCAGCCAGGCCGCTGCGGATGAAACCGAAGAAGCCGGGTTTCGACCGGAACGGCACCGGCTCCGCCACGTGCTGTTGGAGAAGGGACGCCGCGAGGGACCGCTGCACGGTCCCCCAATAGCGGGCCGCCGCAATCAGGGCCGCGGCAACCACCAGGCCCACGACCGTGACGGCCAGCGACGCTCCCAGTGAGACGGTAGCCACGGCGTAGGCGAAGCCGAAGGGCGCCAGCAGCAGCGCGGCGAAGTGGTAGAGGAATTCCCGCCAGGTCTGGCGCTGGAAGAGTCCGGTCAGGAACCGGTACGGCGCGGCGCCTTCGGCCATGCGGGAGTCGTCAGGTTCCGGCAGATGGAGGGCGGCATTCGGCGCCGCAATGTTCGTCATGAGTACAGCTTGCTACCTAACCGCGGCCGCCAGAAGCAGGCGGGCCCCCGAACCTTGCGGGGGTTAACCCCCGTATGGGGCGGCGGGAGTGCATTTACCGCCGAACCTTGCGGGTCAGGCCTTCTTGCCGGCGTCCTTCACGCGCTGCTCTTCCGCGCGCACTGCGGCCAAGGAGGCGCGCTCGGCAACCAGCCACTGGGGCGGATCCTGCAGCAGTGCGGTGATCTCCGCCGTCGTCAGCGCTTCGGTGATGCCGCCGCGAGCCAGGCCGGAAATGGAGACGTTGAGCTTGCGGGCTACCTCGGGCCGCGGGTGCGGGCCGTTGCGGCGCAGGTCGGCCAGCCACTGCGGCGGATCCGTCTGCAGCTTGTTGAACTCCTCGCGCGAAATCAGGCTGTCCTGGAACTCCTGCGGGGCCGCGGGCAGGTAAATGCCCAGTTTCTTGGCGGCCGTGGCCGGTTTCATGGACTGGGACGTTTTCGCGCTCATGAGCCCAGCCTATCCGGCCTGCGCTACGGTGATGAAGTGCAGGATGCAGACCACGAGCCGAAAACGCCGGCCCCGCCCGGACTGAAGGTTGGCTACGTCCCGGGGGTGACGCCGGGGAAGTGGACGCGCCGTTGGGCGGAGCGGCTGCCGGACGTCCCGCTGACCGCTTTCCAATGCGCGCAGGACGAACAGATCGCCATCCTGCGCGACGGCCGGGCAGACCTGAGCTTTGTGCGGTTGCCGGTGGACCGCCAAGGCCTGAGCGTCATCCCGCTGTATGCCGAACTGCCGGTGGTGGTCGCGCCGAAGGAACACGAAGTTGCCCTGTACGACGACGAGGTGCCCTACCAGGAGATCGCCGGCGAGAACTTCCTGAACCCGGCGGAAATGGGCGGCGCCAAGACCGGCATCGAGGTGGTGGCCTCCGGGGCGGGGCTGATGATTCTGCCCATGTCCGTGGCCCGGCTCTACGACCGCAAGGACGTGGTCTACCGGACGGTCACTGACCAGCCCGAAACGCAGATTGGCATTGCCTGGCTGGCCGACCGGACGGACCCCGCCATCGAGGAGTTCATCGGGATTGTCCGGGGCCGCACGGCGCGCAGTTCCCGCCAGCCATCGGTGCAGGAACAGCAGGGGAACACCAAAGGCAAAAAGGCTGCCCAGAACGACGGCGGAGCCTCCGGCGCGGGGACGGGCACCAACGCGGGTAAGGGCTCCGGCGCGCGGCGCGAACACGCATCCGGCCCGGCGGCCGGCAAGCAGTCCGGCCAGGGCAAGGGCAGGCCCGGCGGGAAGCGGACGCCCAAGGGCCGCGGGCCGCGGCGCGGACGCCGGTAGCATCCGCCCGCTGCGTGCCGGGTCCACGGCTGTGTTGGCTAGGCTTCAGCTATGACCGTGAGCAGCCCTGACCATCTGGACGATACCGATCTTGCGGCCTGGCTGGTGCGCGCCGCCGGCACCCTGGCCAATGGCATGCGGTCGGGGGTGACCACCTTCGAGGAGAAGACGAGCATCTCCGACGTGGTCACCGCTGCCGATCACGCCGCGGAGAAGCTGGTGGTGGCCACGCTGCGGGAGCTCCGGCCGGACGACTCGATCCTGGGCGAGGAAGGCTCCAGCCACCAGGGAACCTCGGGCCGGACCTGGGTGATCGACCCGGTGGACGGGACCTACAACTTCCTCACCGGCGGCCACTACTGGTGCTCGGCGCTGGCTTTGACCGACGACGACGGATCCCGGCTGGGGGCGGTCTACCACCCCGCCGAGGACGTGCTGTGGATCGGCGGCCGGGACCTGCCCACGGCGCGGAACGGCCTGCCGGTGGGGGAAATCGCCAGCGCACCCTTGTCGGCCAGTTGCGCGGCGGCGTACCTGCACCACACGTACCTGCGGGACGAGGCCGCGGGCGAACCCTACTTGCGCACGCTGCTGGGTTCGGCCACCTACCGCAGCTGGGGGTCGGCCTCCTGCGAGCTCGCCGCTACCGCCGCCGGGCTCTTCGGGGTCTGGTACCAGCAGGGGCTGCCGGACTGGGACTGGCTGCCAGGCCAAGCGCTGGTGGAAGCGGCGGGCGGGACCACCGCCGTCGTGGACGTCGGTGGCTACCGCTGGTCGGTGGCGGGCGGCCGGCAGCAGGTGGCCGAGGTGGTCAGCCTGTTGCAGGGGTGACCGCCTCGGGATTCCGCGCCGGCCGGCGTGGCATAGTGGGGCTGTGGAAAAGACCTACGAAACCCTCCAGCTGGAATGCCTCGGCGAATTGGCCACCATTGTGATCAACCGCCCCGGCTCGCTCAACGCGCTGAACACGCAGGTGGTGGCCGACCTGGCGCAGTTCGTCGCCGACATCCGGTCGCCTGAAGGCCAAGAAGTCCGCAGCATCCTGATCACCGGTGCCGGCGAGAAAGCGTTCGCCGCCGGCGCCGACATCCGCGAACTGGCGTCGATGGGGCCCGACGAAGCAGAGGCGCACAGCGCGGCCATGCAGGACCTGACCCGCGTTCTCGAGACCCTGGATCTGCCCGTGATCGCGTGCGTCAACGGGTTCGCATTGGGCGGGGGCCTGGAACTGGCGCTGGCCTGCGACTTCATCTACGCCACGCAGAACGCAAAGTTCGGCCTGCCGGAAGTCGGGCTAGGCCTCATTCCCGGTTTCGGCGGCACCGTGCGGCTGCCGCAGCGGGTCGGCCCCGGGAGGGCGAAGGAACTGATCTACACCGGTCGCAGCATCGGCGCCGCAGAGGCGCTGCGGATCGGTCTGGCCAACGCCGTCTTCGCCACCAAGGACGACATGCTGGACGCCGCGGCCGCTACCTGCCGGGAGATTTCCGCGAAGTCCCCGGCCGCCGTCGCCAATGCCAAGCGGACGGTTGATGCGGCCCTCGGCCTTCCCACCGGCGAGGGACTTCGGCTGGAGCGCCGCGCCTTCGGGCAGGCCTTCACCACCCTGGATTCGCGGATCGGCCGGGAGGCCTTCCTGGACAAGGTGGCGCCCGCCTTTACCGGGCATTAAAGGCGGGCGCGTGCTGGCCAATCAGCTACGTATCGGTCAGCGGGCGGCGCGGTGCCAGGCCGGATCGTACTGGGTGGCGAGCCGTGCCAGGGTCAGTGCTGCCAGCATCAGGCCGAAGTCGCGCAGTGCCACGTCGTAGAACCCCGACAGCGTCAACAAGTTGATGATGATGCCCGCCAGCCAGAGGGCCACAACGTAGGCGGCGTAGCGGGGCTTGATCCAGACCAAAATGCCGGCGGCGATCTCGACGACGCCGACAATCAGCATGGCGGTGTGCGCGCTGAAGGGGAGCAGGTTGACAACCCACGGCGCCAGATATTGTTCCCAGTTGGTGAGCAGGTTGAAGAACTTGTCCAGCCCCATCAGAATCGGCAGGACGGTGAATCCCAGCCTGAGCATCCAGAAAGCAGCATAGGCAGGCTCGGTCCGGACCCGCTGCAGCGTTGGAGTGGTGGTAGCCATCGGAACCTCCGGTAAATTCTAAAAACCGAATAAGTATTTTTAGAATCCTCCGAACGCCACGGAAAGTCAATGGGTGCCTGGCTGTCCGCCGCTAATGCTCCGGACGCCACGCTTCCGTCTGGGTCAGCCGCTTGATGACGGCGGGGCCGCCGATGTCGGACAGGACGGAACGCTCGCCGACAATCACCAGCAGGCTGCGTGCGCGGGAGGCCCCTACATAGAGCATCTCGCGGGCCCGCTCCGGATCGGCGAACCCGTTGACTGCCAGCACCACCACGGAACGTTCCAGTCCTTTGAAACCAAGCACGTTTCCGTAGAACACATCGTTGTCGTCGAAGAAGGCGTCCCAGTATCCTCGCCAGCCCAGCGCATCCACGTCCTGCTGCTGGACCGGGTGCTTTCGCTTGGTGGTCAGCAGGGCCACCTGCTGCGGGGCCCAGCCCTCCCGCTCAATCAGCTGATTGACGGCATCGTCCGCCCGCTCAATCACGGATCCGGCCGGTGCCTCCACCAACCGGATCCGGGGGCCGGAGAGGCCCCGGGGAATTGCCAGTTCGGTGGACAGTGCGCCGGACAGCGCAGCGATTTGCTTGGTATTCCTCAGGTTCTCATTCAGTACGTAGGGTGGCGCCTCGATCGGCGGCCGTCCCTCGCGGCCGAAGATCCGCTGGTCCTCGTCCATGAAGACATACAACCCACCGGCGGCGGGATCCTTGAGGCACACCAATACGGACTCCCACCAGAGCGCACCGAAGTCCTGGCCTTCATCGACCACGATGGCGTCGAAGAGCTCCGCGGCCGGCTGGTTCTTAGCCAGACGTTTGAGCGTCCGGGGCAGGTAATGCTCGTAGTACTGGTTGGTCAGCAGCCGGGGATCCAGCGGATGGTGCGCGCCCCAGCGCACCGGCAGGTCGTGGAACATGCCCACGTGGGCCGGCCGGTCGGCCGGCTTCCAGCCAGCGGTTTCCGTCTCGAAGTAGCGGGCCAGGCCGCGGCTGTAGCAGAGCAGCGCCACCCGCTTTCCGGCGCGGGCCAGACGGCGGGCCTGTTCCAACGCCAGCCACGTCTTGCCTGTCCCCGCGCCGCCAATGATCCGTGCCCGCGGCTGGTTTTTCAGGACATCAAGGATCGCCGCCTGGTCGCGGGTCATCTGCTCGGCGCGGCCTTCGTGCTCCGCTGCCGCGGAGAGGGCACCGGTGCCGGGCAGTGGGCGGGTCAGTTGCGCCAGAATGCGTTCGGCGATGACCGGCGTGGTGTCGCCGTCGCCGTCGCCGCAGAAGTTGATCGCTTCTCGGACTGCATCGTCCGGATACTTCAGGTCCTGGCTGCCGATCACCATCGCGCGCCTCAGACCGGGGATGTCCCAGTGCCGGGGTACGGACGTGTAGGGAAAAGCCAGCAAATGCGCGAAACGGACCTGCCGGCCGAGTCCCAGTTGGGCGCCGAGATAGCGCTGGAGCATGTGCCGGCCGTCCTGGACCTGGACCAGCGGATCTTTGATGCGGTGCTGCTGGCCGTTGCTGGCCTGGTACCACTGCCCCGCCTCGTAGCTGACATGGCCGCCCTTGACTTCGATCGCTGCGATACCGACGCCGGGCCAAATGACGAGCAGGTCGATCTCCCGCTCGGTGCCGTTCTCGATGATGTTGACGGAGTGCAGCAGCGCGGCGGACGGCGGCAGCGTACGCACCAGTGACTCCCAGACTTCCCGTTCGGCATGCCGGTCCCGGCCGAACTCAGGCTGTTCCGGAAAACAGCGCGGCATACCTCCCCCTCACATCAACGCAGTGGCTTACCACACAGACTACCTAATGCAAGTCGCCGGTCCGCCTGCGCCCGGCACCAGTGGGATTTCGGCGGCGGCCGGCGTCGAATGCTCAGCAAACGTGGCAATTCGTTGCCGTGCCAGCGGCCGTTCTGTAGCGTTAAGCCAAGTGGCAGCTGATGAAAGCGGTGCACGCGGCGCCGTTCCTCAGCGGATTGAGGATGATCATGGCAACTGTAGATGAAACCGTTGAGATCGCCCGGCCCGCCCAGACGGTCTACGCCGAGTGGCTGCGCTTCGAGTCCTTTCCCTCGTTCATGCACGGCGTGAAGTCCGTGATCCGGACATCCGACACCACCCACCATTGGGTCACGAAAGTGGGCGGCGCGCAGCGCGAATTCGACACCACTGTGACCGAGGAAGTGCCCGGGCAGCGGATTGTCTGGAGCGGCGAAGGCGGCGTCAGGCACGGCGGGACGGTGACCTTCGGAGCGGTCGACGCCGACAACACGTCCATGCACGTCCATATCGACTGGCAGCCGGGTTCGCTGCTGGAGAAGGCAGGGTCCACTCTGGGCTCGGACCACCGGGAAGTGCGCAACGAGCTGTGGCGCTTTAAGGAATTCGTGGAATCCGGCGGATCCGAAACCCATGACCTGGGCGACAAGAACTTCTACGGCGGGACCTTTGCGGGCGGCTTCCCGCCGAAGCAATCGTCGCAGCCAGACATCCCCCGCAACGAGGACACCTACGCGTACAGGCGCGACCCCGACCTGAGCGAGGCGGAGCGCCGGAGACTGCACGGCAGGAAACAGGGCCAGGCCCGGGAAGGCCACGACGAACCGCGCGAGTGGGCCGACGATCCGATGCTGGATGACCCCGCGCTGCGCGAACCGCGGGCCACGGACGACAGCCCCGGTTCAGGCAGCTAGCGCTTCCGTCACGCGGCCCGGAAGCCGGAAGTCGGCTGCCGAGGTCAGCGGTCAGGAACGCGCGCTGATCCCGTCGATCGAGTCCGCGGCCCGCTGCGCCAACTCCTCGGACAGCGGCGCACTCTTGGCGGACTTCGCGGCATCTGCCTGGCCTTCGGGGCTCAGGACGTAGTGCCCGAAGGCCTTGACCAGGTCCACCTTGCTCTGGTCCTCATAGGTGGTGCAGTAGATGTGGTAAGACACCAGCATCAGGGGGTAGGCACCGGCCGCGGTGGTCGCCCGGTCCAATTCCAATGCCAGATCGTGCGCCGGCCTGCCCTGGACCTGCTTGGCCTGGTCGAGCGCCGTGGCGGCTGCTTCGGCGCTGACCGGCACAAAGCCATCGCCCACTTTGAGGCTGACCTTGCCCAGCGGAGCACCGACGGCGGAATCGTCGGCGTAGGTTACGGCGCCTTTGGTCCCGGCCACCATGCTGACGACGCCGGTGGTCCCCTGGGCGTTTTCGCCGGCGAATTCTGCGGGCCACGTGTCGCTCGGCTCTGGCGTCCACGTATCGGGCACGACGGCATGAAGATACTCGGTGAAGGTCTCCGTGGTGCCGGAGTCCTCCGAGCGGTTCACCGGAGTGACCGGCAGATCGGGCAGCTTAACGCCCGGGTTGTGCTGTGCGATGGCCGGGTCGTCCCAGGATTTGATCTCTCCTTGGAAGATTTTTGAGATGGTCTCGGCGTCCAAATTCAACTCGGTGATGCCCGGTAGGTTGAACGCGACGGCGATCGGTGAAATGTACGCCGGAACGTCGAATGCGCCGTCCGGGCCGCAGATCTTCCGCGACCGTTCCAGCTCCTCGTCATCCAAGTACGCATCCGACCCTGCAAAATCGACAGCGCCGGCCAAGAAAGCGGTGCGGCCGGCACCGGAGCCGTCGGGCGAATACTGCACCTGCGCGTCGCTGTGGAGCAGACCGAAGCCGGCCACCCATGCGTCCATGGCGGCATTCTGGGAAGATGCTCCGGCTCCGGTCAGTGTGCCGGAAAGCGAGGAGCCCTGCTCCGCGGCGGATTCTTGCGCCGGACCCAGTGGGTAATCGGAACCGCAGGCGGCCAAGGACAAGGATATGAGTGCGGCGGTCCCTAGGGCGGCCGCGCGGTGTTTCAGCTCAGGCATCCGGACCAGCGTACCGGTGCGATGGCGCGAACCCAAGGCGCTACCCTCCCGCCAGGTCCTTGACGACTGGGCCTTCCAGCACCTTTCCGTCGGCGCTGAAGCGGGACCCGTGCAAACGGCCGGTCCGAACTGGCTTCGGACCGGCAGCGGCATCCAGCCAGAGCGAATGCATGGATGATGTCCTTTCGGCCCGTACTACACACCACACCCTGTGCCTGCTGGCGCGTCAAGACCGAAACTGCACAGGACACCTGACAGGATGGAAGCAATGACGGCCGGCGGAAGGCGGAGGGCATGAAAACTGCGGTGCTGATGATCGATTTGCAGAACGCGTACTTCGAGGACCCTGCATTGGCCAGCCGGCAGGAAACCGTGGTCGAAGCCGCAAATCTCCTGATCAGGACCGCGACGGCGGCGCAGGTGCCAGTGCTGCTTGTCTACACGCAACACCTCAGGGACCGCTCTACCTGGACCCTGAGCATGCTCGACGATGACCAAGGGTTTCTGTTCGAGGGGTCCGAGCAGGCAGAATTCTTGCCGGGCCTGCAGACAGAGCGCCTGGAACGCATTGTCAAGACCCGCGACAGCGCGTTCTTCGGGACCAATCTGGCGGAGCGGCTGCGTGAGGCCGGCGTGGAACGCCTGGTACTGGCCGGCGTCGCCACCCACAACTGCGTTGCGCAGACGGCAGCCGATGCGTTCGCCCACAACTTCCGCGTGGTCTACGCCAAGGACGTCATTGCCTCGACGAATGAAGAATATGCCGGCTCCATGATGCAGATACTCAGCGACGAGTACCGCCAACCCGTTTTGGGACGGGGCGCGATAGCAGAGCTGCTGGCCGGAGCCCGCGAACGCTAACCTGCCCGCTTAATCCTGCCCGCCTAGTCCTCTGAGAGCAGGTGGCACCAGGAGTCCGTCAGCGTCTCCAGGCAGGTTTCGCGGTCCACAAACCAGCCGGTGCTGATCCACCGCTGCGACAGGTACTCGAGTTGGCCGAAGGCGAGCACGCACCGGATTTTGCGGCTGGACGGGTCAAACCGATCGGCCCGGTCCAATCCGGACGTCATGTCCGCGGCCACATCGCGGAACCAGTCCTCCAGGGTACTGGCCACCTCGGGTTCAATCGGGGCCGCCTGATAGACCGCATGCAGGTACGGTCGGGTGGCTTCCCACTGGTCAAATTTCCGGTTAAGCCAGGTCCGGACCAGGTCGCGCTTGCCCAGTTCCACCACTGTTGACAGCGACGGGTCATCCACGCTGGTCAGGATGGCGTCCACGGTCTTGACGACCTCGCCCATCAGTTGCGCCTTCGACGCGAAGTGCAGGTAGAAGGTGGTCCTGGTGGTGCCGGCCCCGGCCGCGATGTCGTCGATGGTTGTGGCCGCATAGCCCTTGGACTCGAAGAGTTCCAGACCGGTATCCAAGAGGAGTTGCCTGGTTTGCTGTTTCTGGACTTCGCGCAGTGTTGCCATGCGTCACAGGATAGTCGTTGGCGGTGCCGTCTCTTGACAGCGCGAATGTTACGGCGCGGACAGCGGCTCCGCCGAACGCCTGCTGCGCCCGGCGCGATGCGGATCTACGCCCCTGGCACCTGCAAACGACGCGGCGCACTTTTACTTGACAGCGTGTTGTCTGAGTCACTAGTGTTGTCGCCATCACAGCCTGTTGCGCGGGTCACATTCGCTCGCACCGTCGCGAGAGAGGTTGATGCGCAACAAGCCACCCGTTCCGCACAGCACCATCAAGGAGTTCCATATGAGCCAGGGCCAGGAGACCTTTACGTCACCGCAGTCCTATCCACCGCCGCAGGCGCCGCCGGCGGACGCCAGGCCAGCGCGCGCCAAGGGTACCCTGGCCGCAGCCTCGCTGGCGGTGATGGTGGCGCAGATTGCCAACGCACTGCCGGGCGCCCTCAATGGCGAGTTCCAGCTGACCTTCAACACCTTCGGTTCCCAGCTGACCTGGATCACCGCGGCCTTCATGATCCCCGTGGTGGTCTTTGAACTGACCTTCGGTGTGCTTGGCGACAAGTACGGCCACCGCAGGCTGGTCCTCGGCGGTGCGGTACTGGTCATGATCGGTTCGCTGGTCTGCGCGATTTCACCGACCGTCCAGGCCATGTGGATCGGCTCGGCCATCAACGGTCTCGGCGCGGGCGCCATCTTCCCCGCGTCGCTGGCCCTGGTCGCGTCGGTGGCACGGACGATGCAGGAGCGGGTGCGGGGCATCGCGATCTGGGCAGGATTCCTGTCCGCCGGTTCGGCCCTGTCGCCCCTGCTCGGCGGAATGTTCGCCGGCTTCGGCTGGTGGCGTGGCGCGTACGCAGTCGTGGTGCTCACCGGCCTTGCCGCCCTACTGCTGACCGCCCTGCGTTCTGCCGAGGCCAAGGTGGCCCGGGAGCGCCGGCTGGACATCTGGGGCCAGATCACCTTCGCGCTGGGCCTGATCCTGATACTTTTCGGCCTGGTGCAGGGCCCGGAAGACGGCTGGACCAGCTCCCACGTGGTGGCAGCCCTTGCCGCCGGTGCCGCCCTGCTGGCTGTCTTTGTAGCCATCGAACTGCGGGTGGAATCTCCGCTGCTGGAACTGAAGCTGTTCCTGAACCGCCAGTTCACCATTTCCTCGATCGTTGCCGTGGTCGGCATGTTCGCCTTCCTGGGCGCCTGCTTCTCCACGAGCATGTGGCTGGGCCCGGTCCAGCACCAGAACCCGCTGTACCTCGGCTTGCTGTTCCTGCTGCTGCAGGGCCCGGCGTTCGTGTTGATTCCGGTGCTGTCCCGGCTCCAGTCGCGGGTCTCCTCCCGCTGGCTGATGACCTTCGGATTCCTGGCCATGAGCGTTGGCGCCTTGATCAACTCCAACGCAGACGTGACCAACCGCGACGTGACCACCTTCATCCTGCCGTCCCTGCTGGTTGGCCTGGGCTTTGCCTTCACGCTGAGCCCGATGACTGCCGTTGCCGTGAACTCGGTTCCGCGGGAGCTGACCGGCATGGCCAGCGCCACCACTAACCTGCTCCGCGACCTGGGCTTCGCCCTGGGCCCCGTGCTGGTGGGCGCCATCGCACTGTCCGCCGCCGGCGGCCAATTGATGGGCTCGCTGCAGACTTCGGGGCTGGCGCCGGATCAGTTGGGTCCGGCCATGGGCATCGCCGAAGCCGGCGGGCCGATCGCCCTGAACAGCATCCCCGCCGGGGCTCCCGGGTCGGGTGCAAGCCAGTTCGCGTTGGAGGCTCTCGGCAGCGGATTCACCCAGGCCTTCTTGGTGGTTGCCATCGCAGCTCTGGCTGCGGCCATGCTCAGCTTCTTCGGGCTGCACGGTGTCCGCGAGGCCGATCGGGAGGCAGAAGCGGTGGAAGCCGCCTAGACTCTCCTCGCCCCGTGCCGCAGTAATAAGGAAGCCGGTCATTCCCCATCGGGATGAGCGGCTTCCTTATGTCGCGCGGGGAGGAACCGTGGACGCTTAGTGGTCTGCCTCCGGCTGCAGGCGGCGCACGAACGGGGCGAACACGATGGCAACGAGGCCCAGGATGCCGCCGACGGTGAAGGCGACGCGAACGCCGTCGACCAGGGCGATGTTGTCAGCGATGCCGCTCGAGGACGCCATGGTGGTGCCGATGGTCATGGCCGCGATCAGCACGGCGGTTCCGGCGGCGCCGGCCAGCTGCTGCAGTGTGTTCATGATGGCGCTGCCGTGGCCGTACTGCGCGCGCGGCAGGGCGCCCAAGGCAACGGTCATCAGCGGCGTCATCAGCATGGCCATACCGATGCAGAACACCGTATGGAAGGCGACGATCGTGGCGATCGGGGTGTCAATGTGGACGCTGCCCAGCAGCCATTGTCCTCCGGCCAGCAGGACGGCGCCCGGAATGACGATAGGACGGGGGCCGACCTTGTCGTAGATGCGGCCGACGATCGGGGAAACGATGCCCTGGATCAACCCGCCCGGGAGCAGGGCCAAACCGATCGTCAGGGTGCCCAGGCCCATGCCGTTCTGCATGAAGATGGGCATGACCATGACGGTGCCCAGCATGGTCGCCATGGCGATCATGACGATGACCACAGAGATGCGGAAGTTGTGCACCTTGAACGGACGCAAATCCAGCAGGTCCGACTCGGTCTTGCGGAGGGCACGCTGGCGGTTGATGAACAGCACCAGCGCTATAACGCCGACAATGAGGGCGACGAGCGGTGCCCAGGCGCCTTCCATCAGGTCGGCTATGGAGGAGAGTGCGTAAACGATGCCGCCGAAGGCGAAGGCGGACAGGATGACCGAGAGGACATCCAGCGGAGCCTTGCGGGTTTCCTTGCCGGTCTTGATCGCGAAGACGCCGAAGAGGAAAACGATGATGGCAACCGGGATCATGAGTCCGAACACCCAGCGCCAGTTCAAGGAGTCGATGATGGCGCCGGACAGGGTGGGGCCGATGGCCGGAGCCACGGAAATGACCACGGAGTTCAGGCCCATCACCGTGCCTCGGTGCTGGACCGGGACGGAGGTCAGGGTGGTGGTCATCAGCAGCGGCAGGATGATGGCAGTGCCGCCGGCCTGGACGATGCGGGCGATCAGCAGGACCGCGAAGGTCGGCGCAATGGTGGCCAGCGCCGTGCCGGCGATAAACAGCAGCATCGCGGCGACGAAGAGGCTCTTGGTGGTGAAACGCTGGAGCATGAAGCCGGTGGTCGGAATGACGACGGCCATGGTGAGCATGAACCCGGTGGTCAGCCACTGCGCGGTGGTGGCCCGGATGCTGAGATCCGCCATCAGGTTGGGCAGGGCTACGGTCAGCACAGTCTCATTGAGGATCATGATCAGCGCTGACAGCACCAGCGCAGTGATCACGGCGGCGACGCGCTTGGGCGAGATCCTCTCAGGCTCTAGGGCCTTTGCCGCCTCCACCTCTCCGGGCGGAACTTTCTCCTCTAGGACGTCTTTCATGAACACCTTTTCTGGTTGCTTGTGGGTGGCAGACTCGGCCATATAATACTTACAAAAGTATAAGTATATCCGAAAAAGAGAGAGCGAGCCTGAGCGCCCTCAGCTAGGTTCCCCGATCAGGACGGCCAAGCGCTGCAGGGCGGGAAGGCTGCCCGCAAGCTGCTCCTGCTCCTCCGGGCGGAGCTTCGCGGCCGCGGCGCCGAGCGCCTCGGCCCACGCGGTCTCCAAGAGCGTCCTGATGCGCTGCGATTCCTCGGTGGGGTGCAGCGTGACGTAGCGCTTGTCTGCCGCGTCGCGGATGCGCGTCACCAGGCCGCGGGCAACCAACTCGCGGAGCTGTGTACTGACGTTGCTGAATTGCCGGTCCAAGCGGGTTGCGACTTCTGCGACGGTGATACCAGGCTGGGATTCGATGACGCGCATGATGTCCACCATGCCGTTCGGCAGCAGCGGAATCCCTGCATTCTCATGCGATTTTCGGCGCACATCGGACGAAATGTCGATCAATGCCACGGCAAGCTGGCGGTGGTCGACTGCGTGGCCCCGCACCGCCCCGGGCTGGGTGTTCTCCATCCCACAAGCATAAGATGCGGCGCTGGGCAAGATTCCGGGTGGCGGTCGAGGGCTCGCTTCCAGTCCATCGATGAGGACCCTAGCCCGCCGGCAGCGTGCGACGTAGCCTGAGGTGACTACCGCCAGGAGGGACGTGCCATGGACCAGGACATCCAGAAGTACATCAACGCGCTGGTCGAGAAGGAACAGCAACTGCGGGACTCCATACCGGACGATTCGGACAAGGCCTCGGCCCGTGCCGCCGAACTCCGCCGCCTAGAGGAGCAACTGGATCAGTGCTGGGATCTGCTTCGCCAGCGCCGGGCCAAGCGCAAGGCCGGCGAGGATCCCGGCGAAGCGGAAACCCGACCGGTGGACGAGGTGGAACACTACCGGCAATGACACCCACCCCCGGTTTGGTTTATAGGCCGGAGCACGTCACCGCCCTTGGTAGGCACGCAAGAGGCGAGCTGCGGCGCCGGGGGCCGCGCCGCGCCGTCGTGCTTGAGAGCTAGCGCTTAGGCTCCCTTGGACGCCTTCGAGGACTTGGAGCCGGACTTCTTCTTGGCGGGGGAGCCGGCGGAGGACTTGGCCTCGCGGTTCTTCTCCACGCTGCGGCGCAGGGCCTCCATCAGGTCCAGGACCTTGCCGCCTTCTTCCTCTTCCTCCGCGCCGAAGGTCTTTTCCGTGTCCACGGCTTCGCCCTGCTCCAGCTTCGCCTCGATCAGGGTGCGGAGTTGTTCCTGGTACTCGTCGGTGTAGTCGGCGGGCGTGAAGTCCGAGGAAAACGAATCCACCAGCGCCGCCGACATTTCCTTCTCTTTGGCGGAGATCCGTACCGTCTCTTCCAAGGACGGGAAGCTGGCCTCCCGAACTTCGTCCTCCCAGAGCAGGGTCTGGAGCATCAGGACCTTGCCGCGGACGCGCAGCGCGGCCAGCCGGGTTTTTTGCCGCAGCGCGAACTGCACGACGGCCGTGCGGTCCGTCTCCTCCAGCGTCTTGCGCAGCAGCACGTAGGCTTTGGAGGACTTCGAATCCGGCTCCAAGTAGTAGCTGCGGTCGAACATGATCGGATCGATCTGGTCGCTCGGCACGAACTCGACCACTTCGATTTCGCGGCTCTTTTCCACCGGCAGCGACTTGAAATCCTCGTCGGTGATCACCACTGTGTGTTCGCCGTCGTCGTATGCCTTGTCGATGTTCTGGTAGTCGACCGTCTTGCCGCAGACCTCGCAGCGGCGCTGGTACCGGATGCGGCCGCCGTCCTTGTCATGGACCTGGTGCAGGCTCACATCGTGGTCTTCGGTGGCGCTGTACAGCTTGACCGGCACGTTGACCAGCCCGAAGGCCACGGCTCCCTTCCAGATGGCTCTCATGGCACTAGTGAACACCCGCAGGCAGTACAAAGCCAGAGGCAAGCCACTAGCCAATCGGGCAGGCGGCGGACAGACTGGCGGTATGGCCACCCGGAAATCCAGCCAGCAGGAGACCGTCACCGTCGACGGGCACCGGCTGCGGCTCACCAACCTGGACAAGGTGCTGTATCCGGAGACCGGGACCACGAAGGCCGAGGTCATCGCCTATTACTCCGAGATCGCCGAGTACCTGATTCCGCATGCCGCCGATCGGCCGGTCACCCGCAAGCGATGGGTCCACGGCGTGGGCACCGCGGCGGAACCGGGCCAGGTGTTTTTCCAGAAGAACCTGGACAAGTCGGCGCCCGACTGGGTCAAGCGGCACACCATTGAACACAAGAGCAATAGCAACGTCTACCCCTTGGCCAATGACCGGGCCACCCTGACCTGGCTGGCGCAGATTGCCGCCTTGGAAATCCACGTTCCGCAATGGAAGTTTGGTCCGCGCGGCAAGATCAACAACCCGGACCGGATGGTCCTGGACCTGGATCCGGGCGAGGGCGCCGGGCTGCCGGAGTGTGTTGAGGTGGCGTTCCTGATCAAGGAGATCCTGGAGGGGATGGGCCTTGACCCGAGGCCGGTCACCTCCGGTTCCAAAGGGATCCACCTCTACGCCGGGCTGGACGGCAAGCAGACGTCCGACGAAGTCAGCCAGGTGGCCCACGAATTGGCCCGCCTGCTGGAGGCTGACCGCCCGGACCTGGTGGTCAGCGACATGAAGAAGTCGCTGCGCCAGGGCAAGGTGCTGGTGGACTGGAGCCAGAACAACTGGGCCAAGACCACCATCGCCCCCTATTCGCTGCGTGGTCGGCCGCATCCCACCGTGGCGGTGCCCAGGACCTGGCAGGAACTGCAGGATCCGGACCTCACCCATCTGGACTTCCGGCAGGTGCTGGAGCGGGTCGAGCAGATCGGGGACCCGCTCTCCGGCATGGCCGGCGGCAGCGCCGACGAGGAGGCGCTGGCCGTGGCGCCGGCGGCCGACCGGCTCAGCGTCTACCGCTCCATGCGCGATCCGGACCGGACACCCGAACCTGTGCCGGCGGCCGTCGCGCCACGGGAGCCGGACCAACCGGTCTTCGTGATCCAGGAACACCACGCGCGCCGCCTGCATTACGACCTTCGACTGGAGCGCAACGGGGTGCTGGCGTCCTGGGCCGTGCCCAAGGGACCTCCGGTCACGGCGGGCAAGAACCATTTGGCCGTTCAGACCGAGGACCACCCGATGGAATATGCCACCTTCGAGGGCACCATCCCCAAGGGCGAATACGGCGCAGGTGTGATGGCCATCTGGGACAGCGGCAGCTATGACGTGGAGAAGTGGCGGGACGGCAAGGAAGTCATCGTGGTGCTGCACGGCCGCCCGGACGGGGGGCTCGCGCACGACGGCGGTCCCTCCGGTGCGCGCCGGTACGCCTTGATCCACACCGGCGGCGAGGACGGCAAGAGCAACTGGTTGATGCACCTGATGAAGGACCAGCCGCAAACCGGGACGGCGCAGGGCTCGCCGGCAAAGGACAAGGACAAGGACAAGGACACGGCCAAGGGAACGGCCGGTGCACCGGCGACGCCGGTCAGCGGCTCCGCACCGGGGAGCGGTGGGACGCCGCAGCCGGTAAAACCTATGCTGGCGGTCCAGGGTACGGAGGCCTCCATCGACGAGGACGACGGCTGGGCGTACGAGATGAAGTGGGACGGGATCCGCGCCGTCGCCGTGGTGGCGCAGGGCGAGGTGCGACTGATCAGCCGCAACGGCCAAGACATGACCAAGACCTACCCAGAGCTCTCAGACCTGCCGGATCATGTACTGGCCCGGACCGCGGTGCTGGATGGCGAAATCGTTGCGCTCGACGCCAAGGGGCGGCCCGACTTCGGCCGGCTCCAAAACCGGATGAACTTGGTGAAGACGGCCGATATTGAGCGGGCGGCGAAAAAATATCCGGTGGAGTATTTCCTTTTTGATTTGCTGGAATTGGACGGAACGGCAACGCTTGGGCTGGAATACTCCCAACGGCGCGAAATCCTCAAGGAAGCGGTGGATGCGCCCCGGGACGGACACATCCAGGTTCCGCCGGAGCTGGACGCGGCCGTGGCAGAAGCCGTTGAAGCCAGCCGGGAGGTTGGCCTGGAGGGGATTATTGCCAAGCGCACGGACAGCAACTATGCGCCGGGCCTACGGACAAGGAGTTGGATCAAGATCAAGAACCAGCTGACCCAGGAAGTGGTCATTGTGGGCTGGCGGCCGGGTAAGGGTTCCCGCGCGCGCAAAGTCGGCTCGTTACTGGTGGCTGTGCCCGACGGCGTGGAACTGAGCTACCTTGGCCGTGTCGGTTCAGGCCTGACCGAGCGGGAACTGGCCGAGATCGGATCCCGGCTGAAGAAGATGTCCCGCAA
Source organism: Arthrobacter sulfonylureivorans (assembly GCF_022637435.1). Taxonomy (NCBI): domain Bacteria; kingdom Bacillati; phylum Actinomycetota; class Actinomycetes; order Micrococcales; family Micrococcaceae; genus Arthrobacter; species Arthrobacter sulfonylureivorans. The sequence continues at coordinate 143,822 of NZ_CP093326.1, read as the reverse complement.
GACCCCGCCGCTGGAAGGCGTGCCGGCGGCGGATGCCTCGGACGCGCACTGGGTCCGGCCTGCCTTGGTCGGCGAGGTGCAGTTCAGCGAACGCACCGAGGCCGGGAAGCTGCGGCATCCGGTCTGGCGGGGCTTCCGGCCGGACAAGAAGCCGTCGGACGTCGTCGTCGAAATTCCGCAGTTCCAGCCCTGACCGGACGGGCCCGGACGCTTAAAAGTTTTTGCACCGAACCCCTATCATTCTGCCGATGAATCGTTAGTCTTTACCCAGAGGAACTTCAGGGGGAAGTTTCCGGGGGATGTTTCTTGGGGAAGAAGGCAGAACCTCATGGGGAGTTCATTTAAGCCGACTATTCGCGACGTTGCCGAGCGGGCAGGAGTCTCGCTGGCAACGGTGTCCTATGTCTTGTCCGGCCGGCATGGGGGTTCAACCCGGATCAGTGAGCCGACCAAAGCAAGGGTGGTGGAGGCCGCCAAGTCGCTGGGCTACGTGCCCAACCACGCGGCACGGGGCATGCGGCGCGGCCGGACGGACACGGTCGCCGTGGTGGTGGAAAACCTGGATTCGGCCTGGGACCGGCAGTTGGCAGAGGTTGCCAACCGAGTGCTTCCGGAACACGGCTACCGGGTGGTGGTCCTGCTGGGCCAGGAGTCCTGGCGGAACTTCATGCTCTCCGGCGGCGCGGACGGCGCCATCCTGGGTTTCAGCACCGAAACGCCGGAGGAAGACCACACCCTGCGCGATCTCGCTGACCGCGGTGTGGCGCAGGTGGTGGTCTCGCAGTTCCTGCAACCGGACGGCTACGATGTGGTCTCCGTTGACGCCGAAGTCGGCATCGCGCAGGCTGCCGAGTACCTGGCTGCCCGGCACCGCCGGATCGCGGTCCTGCACCGGGGGGGACCGGCACCGGGCCCGCGGGGTACCCGGCTGGGGCTGTTCCGGCAGGCCATGGACGACCTCGGCGTCGAGCTGGACGAGAACCTGATCCGGGCCACGCACGGATCCTGGCGTGAGGCGTACGAGGTGACAGCCGAGCTCCTGAAGCTCGCCGATCCACCCACGGCGTTCTTCACCACCGCGGATCTGGAGGCACTGTGCGTCTCCGGTTACGCCACCGCGACCGAACTCCGGATCCCGGAGGATGTGGAAATCATCGCGGTGGAGACCTCGGACTTGGGCCACCACTCCGACCCGCCGATGAGCTCGGTGGGCCCGGATCCGTTGGTGGGCACCGTGGTGGACCTACTGATCGACCGGCTGGAGGGGCGTACGCCGACCAACGGACGCTTGGTGCCCGCACCATGGAAGCTGCACCACCGAGGGACCACGGTGGCCGGCGCGCCAGGTGAGGCTGCCGCGGACGGCTCGGACGAGGCCGCCGACAGCGTTTCCAACGGGGTGCCTTAACGAGTCGACGTTAGAGTGCAGGGATGGACTGCACGCGGCACAGCTACGGCCCGGATCCCAGTCAGTACGCCGAACTATACGTGCCTGCCCGGCGGCGGTACGCGGCCGTCGTCGTCCTCATCCACGGCGGTTACTGGCGGGCCGCCTACGGGGCCGAGCTGGCACGGCCGCTGGCGGCGGATCTGGCCGGCCGCGGCTGGATCTGTTGGAACGTCGAGTATCGCCGGGCCGGCAACGGCGGCGGCTGGCCGGAGACGTTCGACGACGTTGCCTCCGGCGTCGACCACCTCGCCATCACTGCGCAACGGCTGGGATTAGCCGCCGACCACGTGGTGGGGCTCGGCCACTCGGCGGGCGGACAGCTGGCCGTGTGGGCCGCCGGGCGGGGCCGATTGCCGGCGGGGATCCCGGGACTGCGCGTGTCAGGGGCGGCTCCGCGGGTTCAGTTCGATGCCGTGCTCAGCCAGTCCGGCGTGCTGGACCTTGGGCGTGCGCATGAGCTGGGCCTGAGCGGCGGGGCGGTGGAGAACCTGCTGGGCAGTCCCCGGGACGCGGCGGCTGCGGTGGGCGCCTCACAAGGGCTTGGCGGGGAAGCTACCGGAGCGGAACCCAGTGGTCCCGATGGATCCGATCCCTACCGGCTGGCGGATCCGATCCGGAACCTGCCGCTGCCGGTGCCGGTCTACGCCTTTCACGCGGAGCAGGATGCGGACGTGCCGCGGGAGCTGTCGGAGCGCTACGTTGCCACCGCCCAAGCTGCCGGCGGCGAGGCCGAACTGATCATCGTTCCCGGGGACCACTTCGACCTGATCGATCCTGCCTCGGAGGCCTTTGCCCGGATCCGGCAGGTGCTGGTGCGGCTGGGCTGATACCGCTGCCGGAACGGGCGCCGCTCTGCTACCTTGGCAGTGTGCTCACGGTCATAGGCGAGGCGCTGGTGGACGTGGTCCGGTCCGACACCCGGCCGCCCCGTGTGCATGTCGGCGGAAGCCCGATGAACGTGGCGGTCGGGCTGGCGCGGCTGGGCCATTCCGTCCAGTTTGTGGGCCGGTACGGCAAGGACCAGTACGGGGACTTGGTCCACAGCCATCTGCGGCGCAACTCCGTGCTGGTGCCGCTGGACCCGGATGCTTTGCCCACCAGTACTGCCACCGCCAGCCTGGATCCCACCGGTGCCGCCCGCTACTCGTTCGACCTGCTCTGGGAACTGCCGGAGCTCGACCAGGTCCGGCCCCGCCTGCTCGACGAGACGGTCTGGCTGCATACCGGCTCGATCGCCACCATGCTTGAGCCTGGCGCGCACACGGTGTTCAGGACCGTGCAGCGGGCGCACCCCCGGGCCTTGGTGAGTTATGACCCGAACTGCCGGCCCACGCTGATCACCGACCGGGACTTTGCCCGCCGGCAGGCCGAAAAGTTCATGGTGTTGGCCGACGTGGTCAAGGCATCCAATGAAGACCTGGAGTGGCTGTATCCGGACCGCAGCGTCGAAGAGACGGCACGGGACTGGCTGAAGCAAGGGCCGGCCGCGGTGGTGGTCACGCGCGGGGCCAAGGGCAGCTGGGGAGTGGTCCGTGCCGGATCGGCCACGGTCGCCGCTCCGGCGGTGTCCGTGGTGGACAGCGTAGGGGCCGGTGACGCCTATATGTCCGGGCTCCTTGATGCCCTGCTGGCGGCAGGGTTTTCCGGTTCAGCGCGGCGGGAGCGACTGCGGGACATGGCCGACTCCACGCTGGAAGACCTGATGGCACACGCCGCACGGTCTGCCGCCGTCACGGTATCGAGGGCCGGGGCGAACCCGCCGCATCGGGACGAGTTGGGCTAGGCCGGCGTCCGGGGTTCGCTTCATCCCTAGACTGGTGCAATGCGCCTTATCGCCAGCGACCTGGACGGAACCATCATCGGCCGGGACGGGAAAATCAGCTCCCGCACCGTCCGAGCCTTCCGCAGCGCCGCGTCCGCCGGCGTCGAAATTGTCTTTGTGACCGGCCGGCCGCCGCGCTGGCTGACCCCGGTGGCCGAGCAGATCGGCCACCGCGGCAGGGTGATCTGCTCCAACGGCGCCGTGGTCTATGACTTGGAGTCCGGTCAGGTTCTCTCGGCGCAGGCGCTGCCATACCAAAATATCCTCGACGTGCGCCGCATCATCCTGCACCTGCACCCGTCGGTGACCTTCGCGGCGGAAACCACCGAAGGCTTTCAACTGGAACCGGGATTTATCCAGCCCGGCTCGGTGGAACTGCTGGACGGCATCGTGCCCAAACTGCTGCCGGACAGCCTGCGCCGCACCGATTCGGTGGTGAAGCTATTGGCCCGTGGCACCGACCTTGACCCGGATGATTTCCTGGCGGAGGTCGGCCCGGCGGTGGGCCATCTGGCGGCGGTGACGCATTCGGCGCCGGGCAACCCGCTGCTGGAAATGGCCCGGCCGGGACTCAACAAGGCGGTCACCCTGGCCGAGTATGCGGGTTCGCTGGGCATAGACGCCCGGGACGTGGTGGCCTTCGGCGACATGCCGAACGACATTGAGATGCTGCAGTGGGCCGGGGCGGGGTACGCGATGGCCTCCGGACATCGGCGGGCACTCGAAGCGGCCCCGTTCCGTGCCCCCGCCTTTCATGACGACGGCGTCGCCCAAGTGATCGAGGAACGGTTGGCGGGCCGTGCGCAGACACCGCGGGGACCGGTGGCCACCGCCTGATTCAAAACTCAGGAGCCGCGGCCCGCCCCGGTCGCCGCCTGCAGCCTGGCTTCCGGACCTTCGGAAAGATACCGGCGGGCAAACCAGCTGGGGCCCACGGTCCGTTGCCTCGCGGGCAAGTCCACGGCGGCAAAAATCAACTCTTCAAACTGGCCAGCCTCGGCGGATACACCTGCACCCGGCGCGGCAATGAAGCTGTGGCCCGGGCCGTTCCACACCACCGTCGGCGCAGGTCCGCCGCGCCGGGCCAGCGCACGGAACCAGCCGTCACGCCCCGCGCTTCCGCCGGGCACCAGCAGCAGTTGGGCGCCCCCGTCGGAAGCCGATCGGCGGCGCGAGCGGTCAGCGCCCCAGGCGGCCGCACCGGCGTCGTCCTCGGTCGCCAGGCAAATCAGCCGCCCGTTCAGCGGCACCACGGCGGCAGAGTCCGTGCAGGCCTGGAGCTCGCCGCCGGAGTTCAGCAGCCAGAGTTCCGTGCCTGTGCCTGTGCCTGTGCCGGTGCCGGCGGCTACCGCCACACCGTGGCGCGCAGCAAGCCTGCCCAGCTCGCGGCGCGAGCCCGGTGGGAAACCCGAGGGGAGCACCAGCAGTTGGGCGCCCAGGACGGCCGCCTGTTCCAGCCACCGCTGGCTGCGCACCGCCGCGCCTTCGCCGTGCAGCCCGGCAGCCTGCACAAGGGCAATGCGCATGGGTTCCTCCTGGTCGGCAACGGCGGACGGGCCGGTAGAGTACCGGGTGTGAGCAGTGCCAGCCCGTACCTCAATCCTACGTTTCCCGGTTCCGGGCAGAACCGGCCGCTGGCAATGTCCCACCGTGGTTTTTCCTTGGCGGGACAGGAAAACTCGATGGCCGCCTTCCGCGCCGCCATCGATTTAGGCTTCCGGTACCTGGAAACCGACGTCAGGGCCACCCGCGACGGCGTGCTAATGGCGTTCCATGATCCAACGCTGGAACGCACCACCGACGGCCGCGGCGAACTCACCGCGCACACGGCAGGACAGTTGGCGCAGCTGCGGATCTCCGGGGAACCGATTCCTACCTTCGAGGAGCTGCTGGCCGCTTGGCCGGATGTATGCCTCAACGTGGATGTTAAGGACATGGCTGCTGCGGACGAGCTGGCCCGGCTGATCGAAGCCTACGGCGCGCATGACCGCGTGCTGGTGGCGTCGTTCTCGGACCGCCGGCGCTTCCGCGTGCTGCGCGGGCTCAGCCGTCCGGTCGCGGGCTCGGCCGGCATATATGCCACTGCCGGAATATACCTGCTGGGCTTCGTCGGGTTGGCCAAGTTGCTGGCCCGGATCCTTCGGGTGCATGCCGTGCAGGTGCCGGTGCAGTACGGCCGGTTCACGGTGGTCACGCGAGGATTCGTGCGGCGGTGCCACCGCGCCGGCCTCCAGGTGCAGGTGTGGACCATCAACGAGCGCGCCGAGATGCAGCGGCTGCTGGCACTCGGCGTGGACGGATTGATCTCCGACCGGGCCGACATTCTGGCCGACGTCATGGCCGAACGCGGCAGTTGGCCGCAGAGGGAGAGAGCATGAAGGTCTTGATTGCACCGGATAAGTTCAAGGGAACGCTCTCGGCGGCCGAGGCTGCCAGCGCGATGGCCGACGGCGTGCTGCGGGTCTATCCGGATGCCCAGGTGCAGTTGCTCCCCATGGCCGACGGCGGCGAAGGCACGTTGGAGGCCGCCCTCGCCGCCGGTGCCGCCGAGCACACCGACCGCGTCGTCGGGCCGTTGGATCGCGAAGTGACTGCGTCCTGGGCGATGTTTGAGCGGCCGGATCGCAAAACCGCCGTGATCGAGACCGCACGGGCTTCCGGGCTGTTGCTCACCGAGCCCAGCGTGCAGTCAGCCTTGGCGGCCCATTCCTACGGCAGCGGCCAGCTGATCGAGGCGGCGCTCAACGCCGGCGCCACCGAAATCGTGCTGGGCGTCGGCGGCTCCGCTATGACCGACGGCGGCTCCGGCGCCCTGCGCGCCCTCGGGTTGAGCATTTACAACGATGGCGGCGCCGAAGTCCTGCTCGGCGGTGCGGCCCTGGCAACGGCCGAGCTACTGGATGCCTCCGGTCTGGACCCGCGGTTGGCGGAGATCGTCATCCGGATCGCGGCCGATGTGGCGAATCCCCTGTACGGCCCGGACGGCGCCGCGCACGTCTTCGGTGAACAGAAGGGAGCCGATGCGGTCTCCCGCCGGCTGCTCGACGAAGCCCTGCAGCACTGGGCGCAGCTGCTGCTGCAGGCAACAGGCCGCGACGTGAACGTAGCCGGCGCCGGGGCGGCGGGTGGCTTCCCGTCCGGATTCATGGCGCTGGCCGACGCCCGCGTGGAGCGAGGTTTCGAGGTTGTCGCAGACCTCCTGGGGCTGGACGCAGCGCTGGCCGGTGCCGACCTGGTGCTGACCGGCGAGGGGTCGCTGGACCGGCAATCGGAGTTTGGCAAGGTGCCGCTGAGCGTGGCCGGACGAGCCCACGCACGGGGAATCCCCGCGGTCGTCGTTGCTGGTCAGATCAGCCTGGCGCCGGGCAAGCTGGCCGAATACGGCGTGCATGCCGCCGCCAGCCTGGTCGAGGCGGCCCGCAGCGAGGAGCAGGCGATGGCCCACGCCGCGCGCTATGTCACGTTGGCCACGCAGCACGCCCTCGAAGGGGCCTGAGCCCGGGGGCAGACCTATCATGAGGGCATGAGCAGTACCTTGGTCCCGTCCTCCGCGGCGGTGCGTCAACGCTTCCTTCCATCCCTGGTTCTCTGGCTGGCCCTTCCGATGGCGGTGCTGGTGCCGCTGTGGGTGGTGGCGGGACGGGCGCTGTTCGGGATCGGCGGCCAGATGGTGCTGTGGCTGGGCATCAGCCTTGGCCCGGCGCTGCTGGTTCTGCTGTTGCTGACCGGCATCAAGCTGGCCGAGGCCGCGCGCCGGGGCATGCTGCTTCCGGTGCGGGCCGTGGTGGCACCGGCCCTCGCCTGGCTGGCGGCGATCGCCTTTGGATTCACCGTCCCGGACTTCGGCGGTGGGGCGGGAGATGGAACGTCCGTCATGTCGCTGTTGGCCGGTCCGTCCGCCCTGGGGATGTCCACCGCACTGTGCAACCCGTGCGGAATCATCGCCATGGCGCTGACGATCGCGTCCACTGTGTTCGCCTCCCGCGCCGCCGCCGATGGCAGGAAGGCGGTCCCGGCGACCGGGCCAGGCCAATGACTGATCGAGCCGGCGGCTGAGGCTGCTTGGCTAGGGCTGTTGCGCCTCGCGGTTGCGCCGGACATGGCTGCGGGCATGCTCCACGGCAGCGTCCAGCTCCCCGAACAGATGCTTGTGGTGCCGCAGCGACTCCAGGACGCCCACCCGGCGGGCCAGCTGCAGGTGCCGGTCCTGAATACCCTTGATCAGCACCGTGATGCCCCGGCGCTCCAGAGCGGTGACCAGGTCGGCAATGACTTTAGCCCCGGTGGCGTCGAGGATCTGCAGCTGGGACATCCGGATGATCACCACCTGCACGTTGCGGATGGCGCTGGCGCGCTCCAAGACGCGGTCCGCCACACCGAAGAACAGGGCGCCGTCCAGCCGGAATACCGCGATCTGCTCGTCGCCGTCCTGAGCCGGACCGGGGATTTCCTCCCGGTGCACCCCGCTGGAATTGACCAGTGACCGGAGGGCGAAGAACGCCGCAACGACGATGCCGATGACCACGGCCTGGATCAGGTCGAAGGACACGGTGATGATCGCGGTGACGATGAAGACCGTGGTGTCCGCCCGGGTGGAGCCCAGCACGCTGCGCAGGGTGCTCGGAGAGACCATCCGGAAAGCGGTCACCATCAGGACGCCGGACAGCGCCGCCAGCGGGATCTGCGAGACCGGCCCGGTGGCCAGATAGACCACCCCCACCAACACCAGCGCATGCACGACGGCGGAGGCCCGGGTTCGTGCTCCGGCCCGGATATTGACGGCGGTCCGGGCTATCGCGCCGGTGGCCGGTATGCCGCCAAAGAAGCCGGAGGCCACCGAGGCCAGGCCCTGCCCCACCAGCTCGCGGTCCGCGTCGTACGGCCCGGTGTCGGAGATGGACGCGGCCACCCGGGCCGAGAGCAATGACTCGATGGCGGCCAGTGCCGCGATGGTCACGGCTGGTCCGGCCAGCGCGGCAACCATGGCCAGATCGATGGACGGCAGGGACGGGGCCGGCAGGGAACTGGGCAGCGCGCCGATCCTTGCCACGTCCAGCCCGGCCAGCTGGGCCACCGCCGTGGCGACGATGATGCCGATGATGGAACCGGGCAGCTGCGGGTGGATTTTTGGTGCGCCCAGCATGATGACGGCCACGATCAGCACGAGGATGACGGGCCAGAACATGCCGGCCAGGGACGCGGTGCCCAGCGCCTGGACCGCCGAGACTGCCGCGTTCGTGCTCGGGCCCGGTTCGGTCCCGAAGGCCGCCGGAACCTGCTGCAGGAAAATGATGACGGCGATGCCCAGCGTAAAGCCCTCGATCACCGGCCACGGGATGAAACTGACTGCGCGGCCGAGCTTCAGCACTCCGGCGACGAGCACGATCACGCCGGCCATCAAAGTCACCACGGCCAGCGAGGACATTCCGTGGCTGGCGATAACCGGCGCCAGCACTACCACCATGGCTCCGGTGGGGCCGGACACCTGGATGTTGGAGCCACCGAAAATGGCGGCGACGATACCGGCAATGATGGCGGTGATCAGACCGGAGGCGGCGCCCGCGCCCGAGCTAACGCCGAAGGCCAGAGCCAGCGGCAGGGCAACAATGCCGACCGTGATGCCGGCCATCAGATCGTTTTTCCACGTGCGCGGCAGCTGGGCGTAATCGGAGGCGCCGGGCAGCAGCGCAGCGGCTCCCTTCAGAGCTTTCACAGCGACGGTGCCGGTTCGGTGTCGGTTTCCGCCGTTGACGTGTCAGATTCGCCGGCCGGCGGGTTGAAACTTGCCAGCTGCTGTGTGGTGGTGTGCAGGAACTGCTGCAACAGGCTGCGGGCAACAGTCAGCAGGTCGGCCACTTGCGGATAGGCCAGACGGTAGAAGACCTGCACGCCGCGCCGTTGGGCCACTACCAGGTTGTGCCGCCGCAGCACGGCCAAGTGTTGCGACAGATTGGACGCTTCCTGATTCGTGCCGTTCATCAGCTCGGTCACGGTCACTTCGGCAGAATCTGCAAGCAGTTCCAGCACCCGGATCCGCACCGGATGGGAAAGTCCTTTGAACAAATTCGCTTTGACTTCATACAGCGGGGCATCGGCAGCGGGAAAGCGTTCCATGGGATTCCTTCAGTAGTTCACTACTTTAGGATCCCATCATATAACGCTCCCGCCGAGTGCGGGGCAATGGAAACGCCCGCACCCTGGCCGGCGTGAAAGCGAAGCCGAGGGTGCGGGCATGACTAGGTGTGGAGGCGAGGTCGGAAAGGCTTAGATGCGGAAAGGCCGCTCAGGCCGGGACCACCTCAAGGACGGGCAGGCTGTCCAGGCCGCGGCTGGAGTTGTTGATCTTCCGCACTCCCTCGCCGACCGTAAACGCCTTCACCCGGCGGCGGAGCGCGTCGAGCACCGCGAAGGCCTCCAACCGGGCGAGGCCCTGTCCGGCACACCCATGCACTCCATACCCGAAGGACAGGTGGTCGATCGGGTTCCGTTCCACCAGGAAGGTGTCGGGATCCTGGTAGTGGCGGGGGTCCCGGTTTCCGGCGCAGAAGAGGAGGGCAACCTGGGATCCGGCCGGAATGATGGTGCCGTCGACGTCCACGTCCTTCGTGGTGCCGCGGCCCTGGGCGTGCATCAGCGCCTCATAGCGGAGCGTCTCGTTGAAAGCAGCCGGAATGAGCGAGGCGTCCTGCCGGAGCAGTTCATATTGGTCGGGGTTCGCGCCGAAGGCCGCGATGGCGTTGCCGATCGCGGCGATCGTCGTATCCAGGCCGGCTGCCACGTATTGGTGCACGATCTTGCCGCAGTTCGCAGCGGGAATCTCGCCGCGGTGCCCGGCGTCGAAAATCGCCCGGCCCATGCTGCCCTCAACGAGTTCCTCGCGCTGAAGCGTGGTGGCCCAGTGGAACAGTTCCCCGGCCAGCGGGAAGTTCTGCGCGGTACGTTCGTTCATCGGACCAAGCACGTTGAAGGCCGCAGCCCCCCAGTCAAGAATCTTGTCGCGAACGTCGCCCTGCACGCCAATGAGGTCCAGCACCACCTGAAGCGGCAGTTCGCGGGCCAGGTCGCTAATGGCGTCGAACGAGCCCCGTTCCACCACGCCGGCCACCAGATCATCGGCCTTCTGATCGATGCTGGCCTTCAGCTTGCGCAGCGCGCGGGGGGAGAGGTTCTCGGTGAGGGCGCTCCGCAGGGCCTCGTGCTGCGGCGGATCCGTGGCGAGGCTGGTGCCGATTAGGGCGCCGTTCATGTCCGGGTTGAAAGCCACCGCAGTCGACGAGAAGGCCTCCCAGTTGCCGAGGGCTTCGCGGATCTCCTGATACCGGGTCAATACCCAGACGTCATTCTTTTCAAGCCGGACGGCCGCGGCCTGCTCGCGCAGTTCCGTGAACACCGGGTAGGGGTCGAGCAATACTTCGTCGGACCAAAGGTCGATGTCGGACGTCTGCAGCACTGCAACCATTCCGTGGTACCTCGCATCGTCTAGGGGGCGCAGGTAGCGGCAGGCGCTTCTGCGGGCTTTCGTTGGACCGGGAGCCGGATTATGTGTCCGGCGCCACTATGGCTATCCAACGGCGTTCCTCCGCATAAGACAAATGAATGTTTTGAATCCCTCGTATGCGCGCTGTGCATTCAGGCCGACGATGACCCCGGTGTTGCCGAATGGAGGCGGACCGGACTCAGGGCCGTGCCTGCTGGGTACTGGCCGCCCAACAGGAAGGCGCCTTCGCCGGTGAGGGCTGCTGCGAAGTCGGTTGCGGTTGCCGATGCGTCGAGTTGGCGGGTCAGGCGGGCGATGGCCACGAACCGATCCTGGTTGATGCCGCCGCGTTCACGGATGAGCAGAACCGCTCCAGCGTCATCGAAGTCCAAGCGAGGGTCCCGGAATTCGACGTCGAGCATGCCCCAGTGGCCGCTCAATCGGACGGAGCCGGCGAATTCCATGCTGCCGCCCGCCGCGGTCCCGGCACGTCCTGCCTGCAGCGGAAACCAAAATCCTGCCGGGCGGCTCTCGGCAGGGTCCATGACGTCGATCTTGCCGTCGTCGAGGGACTCGATGTAAGCCGTCAGGCTCGTCTTGATGGGCCAGAGTATTCCTGCATCCATGTCTGCTCCCTGCACTAGTGGCGCCAAGTTCCTATTCAGGCACGTGATGGATGTCGACGATACAAGAACGCGCTCGAGGTTGGTTTCAGGTCGTTTCCGCTGCGTGGCTTTACGGTGTGAATTTTCACACGACACTGTGTACTCTGAGCGTAAGCAAGATCACATACCGCCTTGCTGCGGCGGGACAAGGGGCGGCAGCGCTGCCGCGAGGAGGCTCAAGATGAAGATTGTTGTTGACTGGCCCCGGTGCGAGGGGCACGGGCTGTGTGAAGAGGCAGCCCCTCAGCTGATGCACCTCGATGACGAGGGCGAACTGGTCGTTGACGTTGAAGACGTGGACGCTGCGAACCTCGAAGCAGCTAAGGCTGCCGTCCGCGTCTGCCCCGTGGCAGCCCTCCGGCTCGCATGACGACGGGCAGGCCCGGCCGCATTGTGGTCGTTGGCATGTTCGGGACAGCCGGCGCCGCAACGAAAGATGGATGGTTCACGTTGGCCGCCGGAAGCCCTCATCCAGGCCCGCGTTAGCTTTCGTGCCGGAAACCGAGCTTGATGGTCACCTGCCAGTCCGAGACCTTGCCTTCATTGAGGTGGCCGCGGACCGACTTCACCTCGAACCAATCCAGATTGCGCAACGTCTTGGACGCTTCGGCGATGGCGTTGGAGACCGCGGCGTCGATGCCGTCGGGCGAGGTTCCCACAATTTCGGTGACGTTGTAAACGTGGTTGGCCATGCTTCCTCCTGCGGACAGCCCCGGGGCGGACTCCCCGGTGGTCTGTAACGCTAGCCCCAGGCGTCCCTGCGGTCTAGGGAAGGGCCGCGCGGAGCGTGGCTGGGCATGGAGTTGCTGGCGCTAACAGCAGGGTGACGGTTAGCCGAGCTTGGACGGTTTGACGCCTTCGTCTTCGGCCGAGTCCACCGGCTCGGTGCCGCGCCACCGGGCCACCGCGCTCATGCCGTGGAAGATGATCAGCGCGGCCGCGGTGCCCAACGCGATGCCCTCGAACTGCAGTTCGCCAACAATCCACGTGAAGTTGGCAATGCCGACCACCAGGGAAACTCCGGCCACGGAGAGGTTGATCGGGTTGGCAAAGTTCACCCGGTTCTGGACCCAAATCCGCACGCCGAGGATGCCGATCATGCCGTAGAGCACCACGCCGGCACCGCCCAGGACCCCGAGGGGAACCGTGGCGATGGCGGCACCGAACTTCGGGAACAGGCTGAGCAGGATGGCGACGATGCCGGCAACCCAGTAGGCGGCGGTGGAGTAGACCTTGGAGGCTGCCATCACGCCGATGTTCTCGGCGTAGGTGGTGGTGCCGGACCCGCCGCCGCTGCCGGCCAGAACGGTGGCCAGACCGTCGGCCATCAGGGCGCGGCCGGTCACCGGGTCAAGATCCTGCCCGGTCATCGCCGACACCGACTTCACATGGCCGATGTTCTCTGCCACCAGCACCAGCACTACGGGGACGAACAGGCCGATCACAGAGATGTGGAACTCAGGGGTATGGAAAGCAGGCAGCCCGATCCAGGCAGCGTCGTTGATGGCGGAGAAGTCCACCTCGCCGCGCAGGACGGCCACCACATAGCCCACCAGCACGCCAATCAGGATGGAAAGCCGGCCCAGCAGTCCGCGGAACAGCACGGTGACCAGCAGGATGGCCACCACGGTGACCAGCGCCGTCACGGGTGCTTGCTCGAAGTTGTTCTTAGCAGTCGGGGCCAGGTTGAGCCCGATCAGCGCCACGATGGCGCCGGTCACCACCGGCGGCATCACCACGTGGATCCAATGCGTGCCGGCCTTGTGCACGATGAGGCCGATCAGGAAGAGCACGGCGCCTGCCATGATCAGGCCGCCGAGCGCGCCACCCATCCCATGCTGGTTCATCGCCGCGCTGATCGGCGCAATGAACGCGAAGCTGGAGCCCAGATAGCTGGGGACCCTCCCCGCCGTGATGATCAGGAACAGCAGGGTGCCCACACCGGAGAACAGCAGCGTGGTGGAGGGCGGGAAGCCGGTCAGCAGCGGAACCAGGAAGGTGGCGCCGAACATGGCGACCACATGCTGGGCGCCGATGCCAATGGTGCGCGGCCAGGTCAGCCGCTCCTGCGGCCCCACCACTGTGCCCGCGGAAATGTTCTTGCCGTCGCCATGCAACGTCCAGCGGAACGGCGATGACTTCACGGGCGTGCTCATGGTGGGCCTCTTAAGAGTCGGGGGAGTCAGTGGAAATATCCGCAGGACATCCTACCGCTCCTACAGCGGCGCCGCGCCGTCGTGACGATTCGAAGACGCGCACGGCTCCGTGACTCGGCAGGCGCTCTGTTAGGCGATGACGGCGTCCACAATCGCCTTCGCCTCGGTTTGCACCTGCACCAGATGATCCGGCCCGCGGAAGGATTCGGCATAGATCTTGTACACGTCCTCGGTGCCGGAGGGCCGCGCAGCAAACCAGGCGTTTTCGGTGGTGACCTTGAGTCCGCCGATGGCCGCGCCGTTGCCCGGCGCTTCGGTCAGCTTGGCGGTAATCGGCTCGCCGGCCAGCTCCGTGGCAGCCACGTCCGCGGCGGAGAGCTTGGCCAGCGCTGCCTTCTGCTCCCGGGTGGCTGCGGCGTCGATGCGCGCGTAGGACGGCGACCCGAACTTCTCGGTCAGCCCGCCGTAGAGTTCGGACGGCGATTTTCCGGTGACGGCGGCGATTTCGGAAGCCAACAGCGCCAGCAGGATGCCGTCCTTGTCGGTGGACCACGGCTTGCCGTCAAAGCGGACAAAAGAGGCCCCGGCAGACTCCTCGCCGCCGAAGACGCCCTCGCCGGAGAGCAGGCCGGGCACGAACCATTTGAAGCCCACCGGCACCTCCACCAGCCGCCGGCCCAGGCCCGCCGCCACCCGGTCGATCATCGAGGAGGACACCAGCGTCTTGCCCACCGCTGCCCCCGCCGGCCAATCCGGCCGGTGCGTGTAGAGGTAGTCGATGGCCACGGCCAGGTAGTGGTTCGGGTTCATCAGCCCGGCGTCAGGGGTGACGATCCCGTGCCGGTCCGCATCGGCGTCGTTCCCGGTGGCAATGTCATAGGCGGCGCCGCCGCCGCGCACCGTGTTGATCAGCGAGGCCATGGCCGACGGCGAGGAGCAGTCCATCCGGATCTTCTCGTCCCAGTCCAGCGTCATGAACGCCCACTGCGGGTCCACCGTCGGATTGACCACCGTCAGGTTCAGCCGGTGCCGCTCGGCGATGGCACCCCAGTAATCCACCGAGGCCCCGCCCATCGGGTCCGCGCCGATCCGCACCCCGGCGGCGCGGATGGCGTCCAGATCCAGCACCTGCGGCAGATCGTCCACGTAGGCGCCCAGGAAATCGTAGGTCCCCACCGCGCCGGAGAACTGCGCCTGCCCCAAGGTCATCCGCTTCACCCCGCGCAGGCCGGCTTCCAGCAGTTCATTGGCGCGCGCGGCGATCCAGCCGGTGGCATCCGAGTCCGCGGGGCCGCCATGCGGCGGGTTGTACTTGAAGCCGCCGTCGCCGGGCGGATTGTGCGAGGGAGTGATCACGATCCCGTCGCCCTGGGCGTCGGGATGGGCGGCGTTGTGGGTCAGGATCGCGTGGCTGACGGCCGGCGTCGGGGTCCAGCCGGTGCGGGAATCGACCAGCACCGTGACACCGTTCGCGGCCAGTACTTCCAAGGCGGTGTCCTGCGCCGGGTCGGAGAGCGAGTGCGTGTCCTTGCCGACGAACAGCGGGCCGGCAATCCCCTGGCCGGCGCGGTACTCCACGATCGCCTGCGTGATGGCGGCGATGTGGTCCTCGTTGAAGGAGGCCTTCAGGCTGGAGCCGCGGTGCCCGGAGGTGCCGAAGGCCACGCGCTGGGCCGGGTCGGCCGGATCCGGCTTGATGTCGAAGTAGGCGTCCCGCAGCGCGGTCAGGTCTACAAGGTCGCTGGGGAGGGCCACGGTGCCCGCACGGTTTGCCATGCCTCAAGCATGCCAAAAAACCCAAGGATCCGTATCGGTCCGTGACGGATCCGCCGCCATACCTGCACAACCGGGGCCGCGCCTAGACTGGAATGGCACCCGCACCGCAGCTGCGCGAAGCAGCGAATCTACCCCAGGGGGAATCCAGAGCATGTCCGGCACGGAAAACAGGCCGCCCTTCAACGATCCGAAACACCCGGGCTGGTACACGGATCCGAACGCCGGCCAGGCCCAGCAGCCGCCGTCGTGGCCCGATGCCCCCCATCCGTACGCCTACCGGCCCGGCCCCGACGCCCAGCCGTACGCCAGCCAGCAGCCGTACGGCGGCCCTGACTACAATCAGCCGATGTACTACACGCCGCAGGCCCAGCCGAAGGGCCTGAGCATTGCGGCGCTGGTGCTGGGCATCATCTCCGTGGTGACGTTCGGCTTCGTGCTCGTCCCGCAGGTCCTGGCCATCGTGTTCGGCCACATCGCACTGGGCAAGGAGCCGGCCGGCCGCAGCATGGCGCTGGCGGGTTTGATCATGGGCTACGCGGTGGCCGGCATCTGGTGCCTTCTGCTCTTCATCGGCGTCCTCGGCAGCATGTAGCGCCGCCGGCGGTGCACCGCTGGTCCACTTCAGCCATCGACTACGCAGCTCCGGCCCTTTTGAACGCTCAGAAGGGCCGGAGCTGCGTAGTCGATGAGGAGTAGTGCATGGATCAGACGCCCCCTAACGACGGCGATGCCCGGGTGAGGATCCAATCCTCACCCGGGCATCGCCGTCGTGCTTAAGATCCGGGGTTAGCGGATGCCGCCCATCAGCTTCTTCAGCGACGGCACGGCAGCGGCCAGGCCGACGCCCAGGATGATCGCCACCACGCCGATGAAGCCGAAGTACGGGGCCTCATTGGTCGGGTCGTAGTAACCGGCCAGGATGCCGGCAAGCGTGGTGCCCAGCGAGATGGACAGCAGGAACAGCGCCACCATCTGGGTCTGGAACGCCTTCGGGGCGAGCTTGGTGGACACCGAAGACCCGGTGGGGGAGAGGAACAGTTCCGCCATCGTGAACAGGAACAGGATGCCGACCATCGCCAGCAGCGGGGTGGAGTTGGCGCCGCCGCCGGCCAGCGGAATGAAGGCCAGGAACGCCAGGCCCATGACCACCAGGCCCAGGGCGAACTTCATCGGCGAGCTGGGCTGCTTCGGGCCGAGCTTGGTCCACACGGCGGCGAAAATGCCGGCGAAGATGATGATGAATACCGGGTTGATGGATTGCACCCAGCTGGCCGGCATTTCCCAGCCGCCCAGCGAGCGGTCCAGCTGCTTGTCCGCGTACAGGGCCACCACGGTGAACTGCTGCTGGAACAGCGCCCAGAACGCGGCCGAGGCGATGAACAGCGGGATGAAGGCGTACACCCGCTTGCGCTCCACGCCGTCCACCTGCTTGCTGGAGAGGATTACCACGAAGTACACGACGGCGGCGATGATCGCCAGCCACGCCATGATCGGCGCAAGGTTTTCCGCGGTGACAAAGCCGAAGGCCACCAGCAGCACAATAACGACGACGGCGGCCGCGGCCACGGCGGCGACCTTGCCGTAGTTGCCGCGCGGCAGCGGGTGGGCCACATGGTGGGAGGCCTCGGGGAGGTTCTTGCGGGTCAGCGCGTACTGGGTCAGGCCGATTGCCATGCCCAGCGCGGCCAGGCCGAAGCCGTAGTGGAAGCCAAGCTGCACCTGGGCCAGGCCGGTGAGCAGCGGGCCGAACAGGCCGCCGATGTTCACGCCCATGTAGAAAATCGAGAAGCCGGCATCGCGGCGGTCGTCCTTCAGGCTGTACAGCGAGCCGACCAGCGAGCTGGCGGTGGCCTTCAGGCCGCCGGAGCCGATGGCCACCAGGATCAGGCCGACGGCCAGCCCCACGCCGCCCGGAAGCAGGGCCAGCGCGATGTGCCCCAGCATGACCATGATGCCTGTGTAGAAGAGGACCTTCTCGGATCCCAGAATGCGGTCGGCTACCCACGCGCCCAGAATGGAGGAGAGGTAAACGCCGCCGCCGTAGGCGCCCACCAGTCCGGTGGCGATGCCTTCGTCGATGCCCAGACCGCCCTCGGCGACCGAGTAGTACATGTAGTAGAGCAGGATGCCCTGCATGCCGTAGAAGGAGAAACGCTCCCAGAGTTCTACGGAGAAGAGATTGGCCAGCATCCGTGGATGCCCGAAGAATGTTTTGCCGGTTTGACTGGACTTTATAGCTTGTTCCGGCTGCGGATTCCCGGACTGCACGGTATTGCTCACGGTGTTCAATTCTGACACTCAGCGACACGCATTGTCATATCCTTGCCCGGCGCCCGCCCGGGTGCTAAGGCGTTTCCGCAGGTCAGCGCGGGGTTCTGCGCCGGGTCAGCGGACGCTCTCCAGCTGTGCGGCAACGGCCAGGAGCGAGCCCTCGGAGCCCGGCCGGCCGATCAGCTGGATCCCCATGGACAAGCCTTCTTCGGTGGTGCTGACCGGCACGGCAATGGCGGGCAGGCCGCAGACGTTGACCAGCGATGTGAACGGCGAATATTGGCATTGGCGCATGTAGTCCACGTCCGCGCTGGTGGAGGTGTACCAGCCCACCGGCCGCGGAGTTTGTGCCAGCGCCGGCGTGAGCATCAGGTCGTAGCGGCCGAACTGCGCCCGGGTGTCGTCTTGGAAGCGCGCCAGCACGGACAAAGCCTCCGCCAGCGCCTGGGGCGTGCGCTTCACGGCGCGGCGCCGGAAGGTCCGGGTGAGCGGCATGAGCTGAGCTTCGCGTCCGGCCGGCAGATCCAGCCGGGCCAGGCCGGCGGTCCATACTGTGGCGAAGGCGTCCGGGTAGCGGTTGTCGTAGCGGATCTCAGCGTCCGCCAGGTCGTGGCCCAGTCCCTGCAGCAATTCCATGGCCGTCTCGAGCGCCTGGCTCGCCTCCGGTTCCAGCGAGAGCGGGTAGGCGGACTCGAACGGGGAGCCGGTGCTCACGCCGATCCGGAAGCGGCCTTCGGCGCGGAGGGCGGCGTCGAGGAAATTCGGTTCAGCGCCGGAGGCTGCCCGGGCCGAGGGTTCGTCGGCCATGGCGTCCATGAGCAGGCCCGCGTCGGCTGCGGTGCGGGCCAGGGGGCCCGCCACCACCAGCTGGCCGGCGTCGTCGCCGGTGGTGCCGGCGGGCAGCCGGCCGCGCCCGGGTTTGAGCCCCACCAGCCCGGTAGCGGCCGCGGGGATCCTCACCGAGCCGCCGCCGTCGGAGCCCGGCGCGAACGGCAGCATGCCCGCGGCGACGGCCGCGGCGCTACCGCCGGAGGAGCCGCCCGGGCTCAGCGTAGGATCCAGCGGGTTGCGGGCCGGAGGAGCCACTCGGTTCTCGCTGTAGGAGGTCAGGCCGAATTCCGGCACCTGGGTCTTGCCCAGGGTGATGCTGCCGGCGGATTCGAGCACGTCGACCAGGGGGTGGTTCGCCAGCGCCGGACGGTGATCCAGTGCGGCGCTGCCGTGCGTGGTCGGGAGGCCGGCCACGTCGGTGAGGTCCTTGTACGCCAGCGGAAGTCCGTGCAGCCGGCCCAGCGTCCCGCCGCGGGCCTGGTGGTCGTCCGCGGCGCGCGCTTGCTTGAGCGCCTGGTCGGAGCCGACCGTAATGAAGGCGCCCAGCCGTGGATTCAGCGCCTCGATCCGGCGGAGATAGTGGTCCGTCAGTTCCCGGGCCGACAGTTCGCCGCGGGCCACGGCGTCGCGCTGGGCAACCGCCGTCAAATCATGCAGTGCAGTCATCGCCCGTAACTGTAGCCCCGCGTGGCGGTGCGGGCCAATCCTGCGCTGTCCTGCCGTGCGCAGCCCGTCCCGTTCAGCCGAGGAACCGGGCTTCGATCGGTTCCTCCACCGCAATGGCTTCCGGTCCGTCGCCGGCCTGGGCGGTCACCCGGTAGGCCAGTTTTCCTTCGGTCTCGCTGACCGCTCCGGCCAATTGGATGCCGTGGTAGACCAGCCCCACGCCGTCGTCGGTGCAATGTGTTTCGCCCAGGATGCCGTCCGCCACGAGCCGGTGTACCAGCGGCCGGCGTTGTGGTTCCGAGTCGTAGTGGACGCCGTTGTCATAGGGCAGCAGTGCCAGGCCGTTGGTGACCGGGCGCAGATCGGGACCGAAGGAGTCGGTGGTGCCGCCGCGGAACCAGCAGATGGAGCCAGCGGAGACGCCTGCCAGCACCACGCCGGCCTGCCAGACGCGCCGGAAAATCGTATCCAGTCCGTGGACCCGCCACACGGCCAGCAGGTTCGCCACCGAACCGCCGCCTACCCACACCACATCCTGGCCGAGCAGGTGCTCTTCGATGTCGGACACGTTCGGCATGGTGAACAGGTTCAGATGGCTCAGGTCGTAGCCGGCCGTCCGGGCCGCCTCGTCCAGTTCGGCCTGGAACCAGCGCTGGTCGCCGCCTGCCGTGCCCAGGTGGGTCAAGCGTGGCGCCCGCCCGGTGGCCCCTGACAGTTCGACGGCGTGGTGCACCAGGTGGTTGAACGCAATCCGGCTGCGCGCACCGGCTTTGAAACCTCCGGAGGTGGCCAGGATGGTCGGCTGGTCAGCGGCCATGGATACCCCTGTCTCATTAAGGGAGCGGACGATCCCACTATAGGCTTGTGTTGCGGCCGAATTGCCGGGACGCGTAGTAAAGAAATCATCAGCGGCAGCAGAGGCTGCCGCGCATTGCGGAGGTTGCCATGAGCGATGTCGAGAACGTGGACGTCAACAGCGTAGGCGGCGACGCCACCATTCTGGACGTGCGCGAGGACTACGAATGGGAAGCCGGGCACATCGCCGGCGCGGTGCATATTCCGCTGAACGAATTGCCGCTGCGTCTGGAGGAGTTGGACCCGGATGTGGACCTGCACGTGGTGTGCCGCAGCGGCGGCCGCTCCTTCCGGGCCACGGAATGGCTGAATTCGAACGGATATTCCGCCGTCAACATCCACGGCGGCATGGGGGCCTGGCTGGACGCGGGCAAGCCCATCGTGTCGGAGAACGGGCAGGAGCCCCGGGTCCAGTAATGGCCAGCGTCTACACCTTCCTGGGGCCGGAGGGCACCTTCACCGAAGCGGCCCTCCTTCAGGTCCCCGGGGCCGAAGACGTGCCCCGGATCCCGGCCTCTAACGTGGAGGCCGCCCTGGATGCGGTCCGCTCGGGCGAAGCCGGCGCAGCGATGGTTCCGATCGAGAACTCGGTCGAGGGCGGCGTCAGCGCCACGTTGGACGCGATAGCGGGCGGTGAGCCGCTGCAGATCATCGGCGAACAACTGGTGCCTATCCGGTTTGTGCTGGCTGTGCGTCCCGGGACGGAGCGCCAGGGGATCTCCGTGGTCTCCACCCATCCGCATGCGTGGGCCCAGTGCCGGACCTGGTGCGGCGAAAACATTCCGCAGGCGGCATATCTTCCGGCGTCGTCCACGGCGGCGGCCGGTGTGGGGCTGCTGGACCCGGCCCCCGGTCACCAGGCCGCGATCTGCTCGCCGCTGGTCGCCCAGCAGCGCGGCCTGCAGGTGCTTGCCGATGACATCGGGGACATTCCCGACGCCGTCACCCGCTTCATTCTGGTGAGCCGGCCCGGCGTCCTTCCCGCACCGACCGGAGCGGATAAAACCACGCTGGTGGTCCCGCTGCCGCAGGACCATCCGGGGGCGCTGGTGGCGATCCTGGAACAGCTCTCCAGCCGGGGGGTAAACCTGAGCAGGATCGAGTCCCGGCCAACCGGACAGTTCCTGGGGGACTATTTCTTCAGCCTGGACGCGGAAGGGCATCTGGCAGAGGAGCGCGTGGCGGACGCGGTTCGCGGGTTGCACCGGCTCAGCCCGGGCCTGAGGTTCCTGGGCTCCTATCCGCGCGCCGACCGACGCGGCCACACGATCCCGCGCAGCAACCAGGACGAAGCGTTCCTGCGCGCCGATGGCTGGGTCAGGGAACTGCTGCAGGTCCGCTGAACACCGGCTGCCGGGGTATCCGCCGGTTGTTATGGTCAGTATGCTGAGGAAAACTGACCTCGGGACCACAGATCGGAGCAGCATGACACAGCACAACGACAGGGACCAGTACCAGGACGGGGAGCCGACCCCGGAGGAGGCGCTGAACCAGACCTCCAGCGAAAACCGCGTGGGCGACCTCGGGGACCAGGGAAATGACCTGCGCTTCGCCGAGGAGCAGCAGTTGATCAACCAGCAGGCGGCCGGCGAATTCCCGATTCCCGCGGAGGAAGACCTGGAACAGCCGGACGCGGAGATCCCGGCCCTCGAAGCGGACGAGCAGCCCATCGACATTCCGGGTGAAGATCTGCACGACACCGACGAGGCCGACGCCAGCGACGATCCGCTCAACGCCGGCGGCGACGACACGTAAGCACCCCGTCCAAGCTCCCCCGAGCCGGCAGCGGCTGCCCTCGTCCTAGGTGTAGTCTCCAGCGAGGTTGGGTACGCGGCTGGCTGGTGGCTGACCTTTGAGTGAGGTGTGGCCTCTGTGGTGATTGTAATCGTGTAGCCAGGCTCCGAAGGCCGCGGTGCGTTCGGTTTCTGATGCGTATGGCTTGGCGTAGGCCCATTCCTCCAGCATCGTGCGGTTGAAGCGTTCGACCTTGCCGTTGGTCTGCGGCCGGTATGGTCTGGTGCGTTTGTGCCTGATCCCCGCGCCGAGTGCCTTGGCGAAGAGCTTCGAACGGTAGCAGGATCCGTTATCGGTGAGCACCCGTTTGACCGTGACGCCGCAGGACTCAAAGAAGGCGTTGGCCCGTTCCCAGAAGCCTGCTGCGGTTTCCTGCTTCTCGTCGGTGAGGATCTCGGTGTACGCCAGCCGGGAATGGTCATCGACGGCGTTATGCAGGTAGGCATAGCCGGGCCGGCGGTTGGCGTCCGTTCCGGTCTTGTTCTTCCTCCCTGCCCCGCGGCCAAGGACTTTGTGTCCTCCGCCGTCAGGGATCCGGCCGAGCTTCTTGATGTCCACGTGCACCAGGTCCCCGGGATACTCGTGTTCGTAGCGGCGGATGGCTCGTCCGGTGGCCCGGTCCTGCCAGGTAAGTTTCGCCAACCGGTATCGCGAGAGTACCCGGTGGACGGTGGACGGGTGCATGCCGAGCTTGTAGGCGATCCGGTCCGGTCCCCACCGCCGGTTAACCCGCAAAGCGATGATCCGGCGTTCACGCCGCCTCGGCGTCTGCCCCGGGCTGGTATGGGGCCGGCTGGAGCGGTCTTCCATCCCGGCTTCGCCGTCTTCGCGGAAGCGGACTGCCCACCGCCTGGCTGTGCTGACCGAGACCTGGAATCGCTCAGCAGCCCGGCGGTAGGTCCAACCGTCCTTGACGATGCACTTGGCCAGCTCGAGACGGCCCTTGGGCGCGAGGAAGGCGTTAGGGTGGGACATGAAGACCTCCGGTGAGAAGTGAACTCTAGACAAGCTCCACCTCACCCGGAGGTCTTCTTCATGTCACTCAGCCACGCCGGACGTACCTAACGTCCATGGAGACTACACCTAGGCTGCGGGGCCGGCGCTGTCGGCGGAGGGGATCGACTCGGTTCGTACGGCCAGCGACCGGGGCCTGACCTCAACGGTCAGCGACGTGACGGGCCCCGAGGGGTCGCCGTCGAGCTGGGTGCCCATCGGGTCGTGTGCGGTAATCCGGACCGTCCGCCCTCGGTGGTATTCGATCACCGGAATCGGCGCTGTGTGCCGCACCAGGGTCTTGGCGGCGATCCACAGCCAGCCAACCACGCTGCGCGGGCTGAGCACCACAATGTCTATTTCGCCGTCGTCAATTTCCGCAGTGGGGATGAAATCGATTCCCGCCGGAAGCTTCCCGCAGTTGGCCAGCAGGATGCTGCGCACCTTGCGGAGTTGGGCAGGGCCGCCGTCGATGCTGACCATGACCCGCTTACGCTGACCAGCCAGGTGGCGGACACCGGCTTCCGAGTAAGCCACCCAGCCGAACCGGCGTTTAAGGTCGTCCCGGGTGTCGGCCAGGACGTCCGCATCCACCCCGATGCCGGCGATCACCAGGAAACTGTCCTCGACGCGCACCCCGGTGGCCTCGTTCTCCAAGGTGATGTCCGCGGTATCGATCTTGCGGATCACACCGTGCAGCGCCACGTTGATGTTGGCCTGCAGGGCGCTGGGTTCCAGACCCAGGTTCCGCGCCAGCAGGTTTCCCGTGCCCAGCGGCAGCACGCCCATCGGCACCTGGGTGCCGGACAATTCCGAGGCAACCACCCGGATGGTGCCGTCCCCGCCGCCGGCAATAACGACGTCGGCCCGCTCCTCCAGGGCGCGTTTTGCCTGCCCGTGGCCCGGGTCGTCCGGGGTGGTTTCCAAGACCAGCGGAGGACTCCAGCCGGCGGCTTCACAGGCAGCTTCCACCTGGCGGCGGGCCTCGGTCGCTCCGTTCTTCACCGGGTTGAGGATGAACACCACGCGTTGGTCGGGTAGGACCGGAGTTGGCGCCGGATCGGCGGGCCCGGCTCCCATGCGGCGCCGGGAGGTCCGGCGGATGCCCAGCCAGATCACCACAAAGGCGGCCGCCGCTGCGGCTACGGTGAGGGCGAGTATCCATTCGGCAGGCATGGTGCTCCTAGCTTATCCAGCGCCGCACCGAGGGCGGCCCGCGGGACCGCTCCCGGGGCGGGGGCGAACCGGATCGAGGGCGGAACGCCTTTTTGGGTACCCTTAGCAAGTGATCGATGTAAACGAACTCCGCGCCAATCCAGAGATCTTCCGTGCCTCCCAGCGCGCCCGGGGCGCCGACGAGTCCGTCGTCGATGCCGTCATCGCCGCCGACGTGGCGCGCCGGGAAGCGATCAACCGGTACGAGGGGCTGCGCGCCGAACAGAATGTCTTCGGCAAGAAGGTGGCGCAGGCCAAGGGCGAGGAGAAGGCCGCGCTGCTGGCGCAGGTCAAGGAACTGGCGGCTTCGGTCAAGGAGGCGCAGGCGGCATCGGATGCCGCCCAAAACCAGCAGGAGTCGTTGCTGCGCAGTATCCCCAACCTGATCGAGGACGGTGTTCCCGCCGGCGGCGAGGAAGACTTCAACGTGGTCAAGACGGTCGGCAAGCCCCGCGATTTTGGTCCGGACGGCTTCGAACCGAGGGACCACCTAGCCATCGGCGAACTGATCGGCGCCATCGATATGGAACGCGGGGCCAAGGTTTCCGGCTCGCGCTTCTACTTCCTCAAGGGAGTGGGCGCCCGGCTGGAGATCGCGCTGATGAACATGGCGCTGGACCAGGCCGTGTCCAATGGCTTCATCCCGATGATCACCCCCACGCTGGTTCGCCCGGAAACGATGCAGGGCACCGGTTTTGATGTTGAACACGACGACGAGATCTACCGTCTGGAGCGCGACAACCTGTACCTGACGGGCACGTCGGAGGTGGCTTTGGCGGGCTACCACGCCGACGAGATCCTTGACCTCACCGCCGGTCCGACCCGCTATGCAGGCTGGAGTTCCTGCTACCGCCGGGAGGCCGGTGCAGCGGGCAAGGACACCCGGGGCATCATTCGGGTGCACCAGTTCAACAAGCTGGAAATGTTCATCTACTGCCCGGTCGAGGAAGCCGCCGACGAGCACGCACGGCTGCTGGCCTGGGAAGAGGAAATGCTGGCGAAGGTGGAACTGCCCTACCGGGTGATCGATACCGCCGCCGGTGACCTTGGCATGAGCGCGGCCCGCAAGTTTGACTGCGAAGCCTGGGTGCCCACGCAGCAGGCCTACCGGGAGCTGACCTCCACCTCCAACTGCACCACCTTCCAGGCCCGCCGGCTGAACATCCGCGAACGCCAAGTCTCGGCAGAGGGCGAACGGAAGGGCACGCGGGCGGTCGCCACGCTGAACGGAACGCTGGCCACCACGCGCTGGATCGTGGCCATCCTGGAACACCACCAGAACGTCGATGGCTCGGTGAACGTCCCCAGCGCCCTGCAGCCCTATCTGGGCGGGATGGAAGTCCTGCCGGTCCTCGGCTGAAACCCGCCTCCGCGGCCTGATCCCGGGGTGACGGCGTGCGTTGCAGTTCCGCGTCCGTTCACCGGGGTGTCATTCGCCCGTAGAAAACTTCTACCGGTCCGTAGCTTGGTCATGCTTCACTAGGTGGATGACAACTACAGCTGATAAAGCTCACGCTGGCATCGACGACCAGCGGATAGCGAAAAACAAGACAGAAAACAAGTCAGATCAGTCCAATGCGGCCCGGCGGAACAACTTCGTCGAGAACGGGGCCCGCAAGCTGGTGGCCTTGGACGTGGACGGCACCTTGGTCAACCATGACGGCCATATGAGCGATGCGGTGCGCGAAGCGGCTCGCGCCGTCGTCGACGCCGGCCACGAAGTGGTCGTATCCACCGGGCGGTCGCTGAATGCAACGCTGCCGATCATCGAACTGATCGGCCTGACCAAGGGGTACGCGGTCTGCTCCAACGGCGGTGTCACGTTGCGGATCGACACCTCGCTGGACGCCGGCTACGAGGTGGAAGACCGGGTGACCTTCAATCCCGGCCCTGCCCTGCGCGTGATGCGCTCGAAACTGCCGACCGCAAAGTTCGCGCTGGAGGACGAAGAAGGCAACTTCCTGGCCACCGAGCGCTTCCAGGACGCCAGCTTCGGCATCGAAGCCAAGGGAGTGGACTTCGAAACACTGCTGGAATCCACGGCAGTGCGCGTGGTGGTATCCAGCGCCGAAAACACGCCCGAAGAGTTCAAGGCAGCCATCGACACCGCCGGACTCAAGGGCGTGACCTACTCAGTGGGCTGGACGGCCTGGCTGGACATCGCCGCCAACGGCGTCACCAAGGCCAGCGCACTGGAAGCGCTGCGTCGAAAGCTGGACGTGGAGCCGTCGCACACGGTGGCCATGGGCGACGGGCGCAACGACATTGAAATGCTGGACTGGGCCGCCCGCGGGGTGGCCATGGGACAGGCGCCGGAGGAGGTCATCGCCGTCGCCCACGAAGTGACCGGAACGGTGGAAGAAGACGGCGCGGCGCCCATCCTGCTCAGCCTGCTGGACTAACACCGTGCAGGCTAACACTGTGCCGGCCTGATACCGTGCCGGTCTAACAGCGTGCCGGACTAGACACCGAACTGGACGGACCGTGCCCGGGTGCAGCCGCACCCGGACACGGTCCGGCTGAGACTGCTGCGGGATTCAGCCCACGAGCGAAACTCCAAGGCTGGCGAGGATGCCGAACGCGGTGCCCCAGAGGGTGATCGAGACGATCTGCCAGAGGATCACCGCATTCTTCGACGCCCCGAAGGAGACCATCGCCGCCGAGGTGATCTGGCTGGGCAGGATCGTCTGGCCCAGCAGGCTCACGCCGGCTACGCCGTACTTGTCGAACTGCTGCCGCAATTTCTGCCGGCGGGGCGAGGGCACACGGGGCTCCTTGCTGCTAACAACCTTGGCGCGCATGTTGTGGGCGCTGAGCACAAAGACCAGCATCGAGGCGACGTTTCCCACGATGGCGGCGACGACTGCGATCACAGGATTGATGCCGGCAAGCACGCCGATCACGGAGCCGAAGTAGGACTCGACAAAGGGGATCGCGGCGGCGAGGACCACACCTACCCATTGCAGGACAGCGGGTAGCGAAGCGGTGAAGTCTTGCAGGGCGTCGATCATTGGTATTGCCTCTCAAACTGGTGATGAATCGATTCATCAATGATCCCAGCACGAGGGGGAGTCCACGTGGTGCCCGTCGTCACTTGGCCCGCAGCGATTACACATGGCGCCCGATGACACCGCTCATGTGCCCCGCGGCACGGGGCCAGGCGCTTGGCGTGCGAGTCAGGCTGCGCTGATCCCGAAGAGGCCGATGATCAGCGCCATGACGAGGAACGTGACGAGTTCGTGCACGATGTTCAGCACTGTCAGCCCGGCCGGGCGCCCCTCGAAGGCGTCATGGGTGACGAAGCGGGCCGCGGTAAAGCCGGCCCACAGGATCACGGCGGTCAGCACGGTGTTCCAGAGGAAGTTGCCGCCATAGAAGTCCTGCGCAATGGCAGCCGAGCCCGCCAGCACCCAGGCACTGATGAAGCTGACAATGACCGTGATGATGATGGGGCGCACGGCGTTCTTGCCTTCACCGGGGCTGACCTTGGCAACCTTCATCCAGTAGTTGCCGAAGACCTTCGGCGTGTACCAGATGGACCCGACGACCATGGTGGAAATGGTGGCCACGATGACCGCCCAGACGTTAATTTCGGGGACCATTTGTGCACTCCTTTGTTCCACGCCACAGACGGGAGCCGGCGGCATTCTTTTACGGAGTCTAGACGCCGCAGGCTCTGGTGCAGTGCACGCGCGGCCGGTCAGTAGGGCAGCGCGGCGGCCGGCAAGGACCGTGGCCCGTAGGCCAGGTCCAGCAGCCGCGCTGCTGCTGGCCGGCAGGCCCATTCCTCCACCCAGTGCGACCGGACCACGGCCTTGCTCACTGCCTGGCCGGTAATGCCCAACTCCTCGGCAATGAACTTTTGCTGGCCGCGCGCTCCCGGCGTCATCAGGTCCAGGACCTTCCACTCCGCGTCCGTGCGGGTGGCGACAATCTGGCCGAGCAACCTCAGCACGGCCTCTGCTTCGGCAGCAACGTCCGCGTCGGGGCCGGAGACCGCCAGCGGGACGCGCTCGCCGGTTTTCTGCGCGCGGTTCACGGCGCGCCGCGCGTAGACCAGCCCGTATCCCTCGGCGTCCTTGATCTCCGATGGAAGCGGCTGCCGCAGTTCACCCACGCCAACTCCCACGTGCCAGCGCCGGCTGCGCAGCGCGATCAGCGCGGCGTCGATGGCCGTGGACGCTTCCCCGACCGCGCCGATGGCCTCGTCGCCGACGGAGCGCTGGAAGGGGATGGCCGCCGGCAGATGGCGCAGCGACTTGATCAGCTCGGGCACCAGGTCGCCCACCTCGCGGGAATCACGCTGGTTGATGGTGAGCACATACATGGCACCAGTATTGCCTCCACCACAACGGGAACAACCGATTTCGGTTGATGGCGTGTCCGGTGCGCCCCAACGGCAGGCGGCCCGGGCCTCCAAGGCCCGGACCGCCGTCGTTGTTCCCGCCGACTCCCGGCGGAGGCGTCAGCTAGACGTCGCGGCCCTGCGGCTCGTCGGCGGCCGAGTCCTCGCCCTGGGCGGCAAAGCGCTTGATCGAGGCTTCCAGCTCGGCCTCGGCGGCGGCGCGGTCGGCCCAGCCCTCGGCCCTGACCCATTTGCCCGGCTCCAGGTCCTTGTAGCGGGTGAAGAAGTGCTCGATCTCCTTGATCAGGAACTCCGGCACATCGGAGAGTTCCTGGATGTGGTCGAAGCGCTTGTCGGCGGGGACGCACAGCACCTTGGCGTCGCCGCCGCCGTCGTCGGTCATGTTGAAGACGGCGATCGGGCGGGACTCAACCAGCACGCCGGGCAGCAGGTCGAAGTCCTGGAGCATGACCATGGCGTCCAGCGGATCGCCGTCTTCGCCCAGCGTGTCCTCGAAGTAGCCGTAGTGGGTGGGGTACTGCATGGAGGTGAACAGCACCCGGTCCAGGCGGAGGCGGTGGGTTTCGTGGTCGATTTCGTACTTGACCCGGGATCCCTTGGGGATCTCGATGGTGACGTCATGCTGCATGGCTTCGCTCCTTGGAGACGTTCAGTCTTTTGGCTTCGGCGCCGCTGGTGCAACCGTTGCCCGGCGCCGACTACGCTTAACGATATCGGTCTTGCCTTCGCCCCCCGGCATCGGGGTTGAGTCGGGGGGATAAGCAACACAATCACAATCCTCAGGAGGGGCAGCATGGGGCGTGGTTTCCGTGTGCTCACCTCAGGGCTGCTGGCCGTAGTGTTCGCCGCGCTGGCGGTGCCCGCAGGATTCAACCTGGCGCAGGCCATCGAGTGGCCGCAGCCGGAGCCGGTGATCAGCACGCCGGCGGCGCAGCTGCCCCCCACCGAACTGGATCCGCCGCCGGCGGGACGCAGCGGCACGGCGCCGCTGCCCGACCCGGCCGCGCTGAAGCCCGCGCTGGACAAGGCCTTGGCGTTCGACGGCGCCGGCAGCTTTTCGGGGACAGTCACCGATGCGACCAGCGGCGAGGTGCTGTACAACAAGGGTGCCGCCGACCCGGTGATTCCGGCGTCGAACCTGAAGACTCTCACCGCCGTCGCCGCGCTGGAATCGCTTGGCGCGGACCGGCGGCTCAGCACCACGGTCAAGCGCGGCAGCAACCCCGGTGTGCTGTACCTGGTGGGCGGCGGCGATGCCCTGCTGGGGGCCGGGGAATCACGGCCCGGCGCGGTCTGGGGTGAAGCCGGGCTGGCAACGCTGGCTGCCCAGGCAGCCGGGAAACTGGCCGCCAGCGATTACACGGGCGAGCTGACCGTGGTGGTGGACGACTCGCTCTACTCCGGCCCGGCCATCAGCGCCGCCTGGGATCCGGGCGATGTGAAGAACGGTGAGATTGCCCCGGTCTACCCGCTGGCGCTGTATGCCGGGCGGGACCAGGCCGATGGCGGGGGCGACCTGGTGGCCGATGCGGCTTCTCTGGCCGGGACGGCTTTCCGGGATGCGCTGGCCCAGGCCGTAGCCGGAAAGGATTTTTCCGTGACGGCCAAGGTGGGCCGCGCTGCGGCACCGGCTGACGGGACCGTGCTGGCCGAGGTGCAGTCAGCACCCGTCGCCGGCCAGGTGGCCTACATGATGCAGCACTCGGACAACTACGTGGCGGAGGTCCTGGCCCGCAACACGGCCGTCGCCGTGGGGAAGCCCGGCTCCTTCGGCGGCGGCACCGAGGCCGTGCGGGAGGCGGCCGAACGGCTGGGCATTCCGGTGAAGGGGATGGTGCTGGCCGATGCCAGCGGACTCTCGATGAAGAACCGGGTGAGTCCCGCACAACTGGCCGCGGCGGTCACCTTGATCGCCACTGCCCAGGACGCAGACCTGCGGGCGGGAATCGGTTCGCTGCCGATCGCCGGCCTGACCGGCACCCTGTCCGGACGGTACCTGGAGGCCAACGCCGGCGGCGCCGGGCTGGTCCGCGCCAAGACCGGCACGCTGAACTCGGTGACGTCGCTCAGCGGCTACGTGGCCAGCGCGGACGGACGGCTCTTGGTTTTCGCCTTCGTGGCCAATGGACTGACCGGTTCGATCGACGCCGCCCGCACCGCCGCCGACCGGGCCGCGACGGTCCTGGCCGGCTGCGGTTGCCGCTGACCGGGCACCGATTCGCGGGACGGCCGGTAGTGACCGGCTTGGCGCTGATGTGATCTGATGGGACGCATGGACAGCAGCGCACCCACCCCCAGTGAATCCGGCGCCTCCCCCGGCCCGCCCCCGCGGCTGGTCAACTGGGAACTGGCCGCCTCCACGGCAGCCAAACTGACCCCGGCCGGCCCCCGGATGAAGGCCGCGGAAATCCGTGCCGCCGTGGACGAGCTGCGCCGCCTTGCCGAGCAATCGGTGGACCACGTGCACCGCATCACCGGCCTGGATGCCGCCCGCGACCTGCGCGATTCCGAGGTGCTGATCATCGACCGCGCGGCCTGGTCAAAGGCCAACGCCCGCAGCTTCGAGGTCATGCTGGCTCCGGCCATCACGGCGCTCGCCGAGAAGCGCCCGGACCAGCTCAAGAGCGCCACCACGGCCGTGGGCAGCGCCATCACCGGCACCCAGATGGGCGCCATCCTCTCCTTCCTGTCCAGCAAGGTGCTGGGCCAGTACGACCCGTTCTGCTCGCTGCTTCCCGGCGGCCCCGCGGCCGGTCGGCTGATGCTGGTGGCGCCCAATATCGTGACGGTGGAACGCGAACTGAATGTGGTGCCGTCCGACTTCAGGTTGTGGGTCTGCCTGCACGAGCAAACGCACCGGGTGCAGTTCGCTGCGGCGCCCTGGCTGCGAGACCACATGATGGAACAGATCGGCGAGCTCTCGTCGTCACTGGTGGAAAAATCGGACACACTGGGCGAGCGGCTGCAGCAGGCCGTCAAGGCCGCCGTCGCCGCGACCAAGGACAGCGGGAAGGACGACGGCGGAGCGCCGGGTTCGTCGCTCAAGGGTTCCATCCTGGAGCTGATCCAGGGACCGGAGGAGAAGGCGGTCTTCTCGCACCTGACGGCCGTGATGAGCCTGCTGGAGGGCCACGCCAACGTGGTGATGGATGCGGTGGACTCCTCGATTGTTCCCACCGTGAAGACCATCCGGCAACGATTCAACGCCCGCGGTCAGAGCCGCGGCGCGCTGGAGAACTGGATCCGCAAGCTCATGGGCCTGGACGCCAAGGCCCGGCAGTATTCCGACGGCGCCAAGTTCGTCCGTGCCGTGACCCGGCAAGTCGGCATGCAAGGCTTCAACGCCGTGTGGGCGCGTCCGGAAAATCTGCCCACCGAGGAAGAGATCCACCATCCCGACCTGTGGATCAGCCGCATGGACCTCAGCCGCGCATGAGCGGTGCGGCAGCGGACCGGCGCAAGCCCCGGCTCCATCCGCGCGTGGGGGCCGTCCGGCACCAGTTGCGCCAGGCGTTGGAAGAGTTTGGGCCGGCACCCGCCACCGCGGACTCCGGCGGGGCTCCGCTGTTGCTGGTGGCCTGCAGCGGCGGGCCGGATTCGCTGGCCCTGGCCATCACCGCTGAATTCTTCAACCGGCCCGCGCGCAACGGCGTCCGTCCCTACCGGGTGGGAGCCGTCGTCGTCGACCATGGATTGCAGGCGGGCAGTGCCGAGGTGGCCGAGGGTGCGCGGCTGCAGCTGGAATCGCTGGGCCTGGCGCCGGTCCAGGTGCGCCGGGTGAGCGTGGAATCCGCCGGGATGGGGCCGGAGGCCGCCGCCCGGACGGCACGCTATGCAGCCTTGGATGCTGCGGCGGCGGAATTCGGGGCGGCCGCTGTCCTGCTGGGGCACACCCTGGACGACCAGGCAGAACAGGTGCTGCTGGGCCTAGGGCGCGGGTCCGGCACCCGCTCGCTGGCCGGCATGCCGGTGAAGCGGGGCCAGTACCTGCGTCCGTTCCTGGCACTGCGTCGGCGGGATACCGAGGACGTCTGCGCCCTGGCCGGGCTCCAGCCCTGGCAGGACCCCAGCAACACGGATCCGCGCTTCATGCGCTCGCGGATCCGGA
This sequence comes from Arthrobacter sulfonylureivorans, assembly GCF_022637435.1. Taxonomy (NCBI): domain Bacteria; kingdom Bacillati; phylum Actinomycetota; class Actinomycetes; order Micrococcales; family Micrococcaceae; genus Arthrobacter; species Arthrobacter sulfonylureivorans. The sequence goes on along the minus strand of NZ_CP093326.1, from coordinate 111,377 downwards.
CCCGGGTGATGCCGTTCCTGGAGGACGAAATGGGCCCCGGCGTGGCAGAGGCGCTGTGGCGTTCGGCTCAGATCCTGGCCGCGGATGCGGAGTACCTGCAGTCCCAAGCGGCCGAAGAGTACCGTCGAGTGAGGCTCGTGACGCCGGACGGAGTGGAATTGCAGCGCGACGGCATGGAACGGCTGCCGGCCGCCATGAAGCACCGCGTGATCGCCTTGGCCGCCGCGGAGTTGGGCGGCGAGAATCCCAGCTACGAGCGGCTGCAGGCGGCCGAAACGCTGCTGCGCCGCCACGGTTCGGCCGGCCCCGTGCAGTTGGCCGGATTCGTCAGCGTCTACCGGCGGACGAATGCCAATACGGTTCCCCAAGATGGCACCGGCTATGGCAATCTTGTGTTGAGAGCAACTGGCCGCAGCCCCGGTCAGTCGAACCGCTAGACCCGGGAGCAAGTGGTGGATTCCAACGACGTCCAGGAAGACCTTAAGCACGTCCTCTACACCAAGGAGCAGATCCAGCAGCGCGTTGCCGAGCTGGCTGCCCAGATCGACAAGGATTACGAAGGGCGCGATCTGCTGATCGTGGGAGTCCTCAAGGGCGCGGTGATGGTCATGGCAGACTTGGCGCGGGCCCTGCACAGCCACGTCAAAATGGACTGGATGGCCGTCTCCTCCTACGGGTCCGGCACCCAATCCTCAGGCGTGGTGCGGATCCTGAAGGACCTGGAGACGGACCTGATGGGCAAGCATGTGCTCATCGTGGAGGACATTATCGACTCCGGCCTGACCTTGTCCTGGCTGAAGACCAACCTGATTTCCCGCGGTCCGGCCAGCGTGGAAATCTGCACGCTGCTGCGCAAACCCGATGCCGCCAAGGTGGAGATCGACGTCAAGTACGTCGGCTACGAGATCCCGAACGAGTTCGTCGTGGGCTACGGGCTGGACTACGCCGAGCGCTACCGCAACCTGGACTTCATCGGCACGCTGGCGCCGCACATTTACGAATAAACCGCAGCACCGTCTTCTGGTCTTCTACAGGCCACGCTACGCCGAGAGGGAACTAATCGGCTCCGCCGAGCGTGAATGAAGACGGACGGTGTATAGCTGTAGTAGCCCACCGGGCTGCCATCACGCGCGGACAAGCAGGAGGGACGGGCGCAAGCCCCCAAGTCGCATGAAATTGAAGAACCTTTTCAAGGGACCAATCATCTGGATTGTCCTGGTCTTGGTCATCCTCCTGATCGCCGTGCCAAACTTGGCCGGCCCGCAGTCGTCGCGGGTCGACACCAGCGTGGGACTCTCGCTGCTGCAGGACAAAAAGGCGGAACAAGCCCGGATCAACGACGGCGCGCAGAGCGTCGACCTGACGCTGCGCGACGATCTGGTCATCGACGGCGCCAACAAGGGCAAATCGGTCACCTTCTTCTACAGCCGCGACCGCGGACCGGACATCGTGGATGCGATCAACGGCTCTGGGGTGGACAACTTCACCGACCAGCCGGTGGAGAACAACTGGTTCATGAGCTTCATCAGCCTGATCCTGCCCATCCTGATCATCGGCCTGATCTTCTGGTTCCTGCTCTCGCGCATGCAGGGCGGCGGCTCCAAGGTCATGCAGTTCGGCAAGTCCAAGGCCAAGCTGATCTCCAAGGACATGCCGCAGGTGACCTTTGCCGACGTCGCCGGCGCCGACGAGGCCGTGGAGGAACTGCACGAAATCAAGGAGTTCCTCTCCGAACCGGCCAAGTTCCAGGCCGTGGGCGCCAAGATCCCCAAGGGCGTGCTGCTCTACGGTCCGCCCGGCACCGGCAAGACCCTGCTGGCCCGCGCCGTGGCCGGCGAGGCCGGGGCACCCTTCTTCTCCATCTCCGGTTCGGACTTTGTGGAGATGTTCGTGGGCGTCGGTGCCTCCCGTGTCCGTGACTTGTTCGAGCAGGCCAAGGCCAACGCGCCGGCCATCATCTTCGTGGACGAGATCGACGCCGTGGGCCGGCACCGCGGCGCCGGCGTGGGCGGCGGCAACGACGAACGCGAGCAGACGCTGAACCAGTTGCTGGTGGAGATGGACGGCTTCGACGTCAAGACCAACGTCATCCTGATCGCCGCCACCAACCGCCCGGACGTGCTGGACCCGGCGCTGCTTCGCCCGGGCCGCTTTGACCGGCAGATCTCCGTGGAGGCCCCGGACCTGGAAGGCCGCCACCAGATCCTTCAGGTGCATGCGGCCGGCAAGCCCATGGCCCCCGGCGTGGACCTGCGGTCGCTGGCCAAGCGGGCGCCCGGATTCACCGGCGCCGACCTGGCCAACGTGCTCAACGAGGCCGCGCTGTTGACCGCACGCTCCAACGCCCAGCTGATCGACGACCGGGCACTGGACGAGGCCATCGACCGTGTGATGGCCGGCCCGCAGAAGCGCTCGCGCGTGATGAAGGAGCACGAGCGCAAGATCACCGCGTACCACGAAGGCGGCCACGCGCTGGTCGCGGCCGCGCTGCGCTACTCCGCGCCGGTCACCAAGGTCACCATCCTGCCCCGCGGCCGCGCCCTGGGCTACACCATGGTGGTGCCGGAGGAAGACAAGTACTCCGTGACCCGCAACGAACTGCTGGACCAGTTGGCCTATGCCATGGGCGGCCGTGTGGCCGAGGAGATTGTCTTCCACGATCCGTCCACCGGCGCTTCGAACGACATTGAGAAAGCCACCGGCACCGCCCGCCAGATGGTCACCCAGTACGGCATGAGCGAACGCGTCGGTGCCGTGAAGCTGGGCCAGGGCGGCGGCGAGCCGTTCCTGGGACGCGACATGTCGCATGAACGCAATTACTCCGACCACGTGGCGTTCGTGGTGGACGAGGAAGTTCGCCGGCTGATCGACGACGCCCACGACGAGGCCTACGCGATCCTGACCGAGAACCGCGACGTGCTGGACCGGCTGGCCCTGGCCCTGCTGGAGCGCGAGACGCTGAACCAGCGCGAGATCGCCGAGATCTTCCATGACCTGCGCCGCCGCGACCTCCGCGACGTGTGGCTGTCCAAGGAGACCCGGCCGGTCCACGACATCCCGCCGGTCATCTCGCGGCGCGAGCGCGAAGCCGCCGCCATCGGCCAGCGGGAAGAAGAAAGCCACGCGGCGGTGATTGTGGACCCGAATCCGGCCGGCGGAGAGCTGCCGGAGGACGACGGCCGCGGCGGCGTTTTGGGCACCAGCGGCTAGGATCGCATACGTGACCGAATACGATGACGTCGTTGCCGAACTGGATTTCGACCCGCAGATCGACCTGCCCAGGATCGAAAAGGCGGTGCGCGAGATCCTGATCGCCGTCGGCGAAGATCCGGACCGCGAGGGCCTGCAGGACACCCCGCAGCGGGTTGCCCGTTCGTATGCGGAGGTCTTTGCCGGATTGCACCAGGATCCCGCGGACATCCTCGGCACCACGTTCGATATCAACCACGAGGAAATGGTGCTGGTCAAGGACATCCCGTTCTATTCGACCTGCGAGCACCATCTGGTGCCGTTCCACGGCACCGCTCACATTGGCTACATCCCGTCGCATGAAGGTAAAGTGACCGGGCTGAGTAAGCTGGCCCGCCTGGTGGAGATTTACGCGCGCCGCCCGCAGGTGCAGGAACGCCTCACCACGCAGATCGTGGAGGCGCTGGTCAAGTACTTGGAACCCAAGGGTGCGATCGTCGTCATCGAATGCGAGCACATGTGCATGTCCATGCGCGGGGTGCGCAAGCCGGGGGCCAAGACGGTTACTTCGGCGGTCCGCGGCCAGCTGCGCGAACAGGCCACCCGGGCCGAGGCCATGAGCCTGATCATTGGACGATAGCGAAGAGATAGAGACGGTAGAACTAGATGGATTCACTCGCCGCAGTCCCCGGAACCGGGCCCGCCACCTCGCCCCTGCCCGTGCTGCGCAAGGCACGCGTACCGAGGAAGTTCGCTGACCTGCCCACCGACCGGGCCATCGTGATGGGCATTTTGAACGTCACGCCGGATTCGTTTAGCGACGGCGGTGAACACGCCAACCGGGAAGCGGCAATCGCGTACGGGCTGAAACTGCTCTACGGCGGTGCGGACATCATCGACGTGGGCGGGGAATCCACCCGCCCGAACGCCGATTCGATCACTCCGGAAGAAGAGCAGAAGCGGATTCTTCCGGTCATCGAGGCACTGGCCAAGGCCGGCGCCCTGATCAGCGTGGACACCATGCACGTGGACACCGCCGCGAAGGCACTGGATGCCGGCGCAGCCATCATCAACGATGTGTCCGGCATGACGTTCGACCCCGAGATGCCGGCGCTGGTAGCGGAGCGCAAGGTCCCCTACATCCTGATGCACCGGCGCGGCGATGCCCGCCACGCGGATCCGAAGGCGGAGTACCAGGACGTGGTGGCCGAGGTGCTGGCGGAACTGACGGAACTGCGCGACAAGTTCGTCGCCGCCGGCGTAGCGCCGGAGCAGATCATTCTGGATCCGGGTCTGGGCTTCTCCAAGAACGCCGAGCACAACTGGGAACTGCTGCGCGCCACCGGGCAGTTCGCCCAGCTGGGACACAAACTGCTGGTCGGTGCGTCCCGCAAGCGGTTCCTCGGGTCCTTACTGACCACCGCGGGCAAGGCCGCCGCACCCAAGGAACGCGACCAGGCCACGCTGGCGGTCTCCGCACTGGCTGCGGCCAACGGCGCGTGGGGTGTGCGCGTGCACGACGCCGGTGCCTCCCTTGACGCTGTCAAGGTCGCCGCCGCCTGGGCCAAGTAGGGCGGGACATGGCGGCAGGAGTACCGGCGCGGCCGGACATCATCAAGCTCACCGGGATTTCCGCCGTGGGCTACCACGGCGTGCTGGAACAAGAGCGCCGTGACGGTCAGCGGTTCATTGTGGACGTTGCGTTGCACACGGACATCCGGCCCGCGGCGGCTGGCGACGACTTGACGAAGACCGCCAACTACGCCGAGCTGGCGGACCAGGTGGAAGCGATCATCACCGGCGAGGCGCTGCAGCTGATCGAAACCCTGGCCGAACGGATTGCCGACCACGCGCTGCGCACGTTCTCCGTGGCGGCCGTCGAGGTCACCGTGCACAAACCACATGCACCCATCCAGGTGGAGTTTTCCGACGTCACGGTCAGCATCTACCGGGAGAAGCCATGAGCGTGCGCGCCGTGCTGGCGCTGGGCAGCAACCTCGGCGAACGCAGCGACACGCTCTCGCACGCCGTGGCCGACCTCGTGGACACACCCCATGTGCGGCTCCGCGAAGTCTCAGCGGTGGTGCAGACCAAGCCGGTGGGCGGTCCCGAGGACCAGCCGGATTACCTGAACATGGTGCTGGAAGTGGAGACCGACCTGGATCCGCACCAACTGCTGGCCCATTGCCAGGCGGTGGAGAACAAGCACCACCGGACACGCGAAGTGCGCTGGGGCCCGCGGACTCTGGACGTGGACATCATCACTTACGGTGACCTGACCCTGGACGATGATGACCTGATCATCCCGCATCCGCGGGCGCACGAACGCGCCTTCGTCCTGGCGCCTTGGGCGTGGATGGACTCGAACGCCACGCTCAACGGCGTCCCGGTGGGCGAACTAGCCAAGGCTGCCGGGGATCTTGACGGCGTAGAGCCCTACGAAGCCGAACCGTTCGAAGCCGGGCAGTAGTGTCCGGCGGGGTGGGGGCTTCATGAGGACCATCAGGTACCGCGCCCTGGTGACCATCGCCGTCGTCACTGCGGTGCTGGGATGGCTGGGCAACCAGGTCACCGAGCGCAACGGGCTGCCGGTACCGTTCCTGCATCTCTCCTCGCTGGTCACGATGGCAGCCATCGCCGTGTTCACGCTGGTGCTGGGCCTGAAGGTGCGCCGCTGGCGCAACGGCAAACGGGACAAGGAACTGAATCCGGTGCTGGCGGCCCGCACGCTGGTGTTGGCCCAGGCCTGCGCCTACGCCGGTTCGCTGATCTTTGGCTGGCACGCCGGCATCCTGCTGGACCAGCTCATTCTGCTGCTCTACCGGCCCGGCCTCGGCGCGCTGCCCGCCGTGCTGGCTATGATGGGCGGTGGCCTGATCATGGTGGTGATAGGGCTGGTGGTGGAGCGTTTCTGCAAGCTCCCGCCCGAAGACACCGAAGCGGCCAAGGACAACGGAACCGAGGCCCAAGGCGAGGGGGAGTATGCCTAGCGAAGCGATCGATCCGGCCGGCATTAGCTGGATCAGGGTCTCGCCCAAAAGCATCACGGTGGAACTGATCGGCTGGTTGATCTCCTCAGTGATTGCCCTCGCCGTCCTGTCCGCTCCGCTGGTCCTGATGCTGGCCGGCGTCTGGCCCGGGTTCCCGGCTTGGCTCGCCTGGCTGCTGAGCCTGGGCACCCTGGTGATATGCGTCTGGTCCGGACTGTTGATCCCGCGCCAAGTCAGGGCAATCGGTTATGCCGAGCGGGACGAAGACCTGCTGATCCGGCGCGGCCTGTTTTTCCAGCGCGTGATGGTGGTGCCCTACGGCAGGATGCAGTACGTGGATGTCGGTGTGGGCCCGCTCCAGCGCGCCTTCGGCCTGTGCTCCGTGAAGCTGCACACCGCCAGCCCGCAGACCAATGCCAGCATTCCGGGAGTCCCGGCGGCGGAAGGCGCACGGCTGCGCGAACAGCTCTCCGACCGCGGGCAGGCAAGGCTGGCCGGGCTATGACCATTCCCGGCAGCACCGGGCAGGACCCGCTGCACGGGCAGGGGCCGGATACGTCCGGCGAGGTGATGCCGGCCTCCCAGGGGGTGCCGCTTATTCCCGACACCACCGGCACCTGGCACCGGGTGCATCCCGTTTCGCCGCTGGTCCGTGGCTGGATCGCGCTGGCCGCCATTGCATACTTCTTTGGCCGCGACTGGTTCGAGGCCGTGTTCCGCGGCGACGAGTTCTGGGGGCTGAGCGGCGGCCGCGCGCTCTGGACCGTGCTGATCGTGGCGGTCGTCGTCCTGCTGCTGGTGGCGGGGTTCTTCCTGTCCTGGTGGTATACCCGTTACCAAGTGACGGACGACCATGTCCGCGTGAACTCCGGAGTCCTGTTCCGCCAGCACCGCCAGGCCCGGCTTGACCGGGTGCAGGCGATCGACGTCATCCAGCCCCTGCTGGCGCGGATCTTCGGCCTGGCCGAACTCAAGTTCGAGGTGGCCGACGCCGGCGAATCCGCCGTGCGGCTGGCGTACCTGCCGCTGGCCTCGGCGCAGGAACTTCGCGCCACCATCCTGGCCCGGGCCGCGGGGCTGACCAGTGAACCGGGCCATGCCCAGGAACCGGTTCCCGAGGCCCCCGAACAGCAGATCCTGGCCGTGCCGGGCAGCCGCATCGTCGGCGCGGCGCTGCTCTCCGGCACCACGGTGTTCCTCGCCATCATGCTGATTGCGGCGGGCGTGTCCACCTTTGTGTTCGATGCGGCGTTCGGGCCGGCCCTGCTGGTGCCCGCGGCCTTCGGTGTGGCCGCCGGCTACTGGTCCACCTTCAGCACCGGCTACAACTTCCGCGCCGCGGTATCCCCGGACGGCATCCGGCTGCGCTACGGGCTGCTGGAGACCCGGGCGCAAACCGTTCCGCCGGGCCGGGTGCAGGCAGTGGAAATCATGCAGTCGCCGCTGTGGCGCTTCAAGGGCTGGTACCGGATGCGCGTGAACGTGGCCGGCTACGGTGTCAGCACGGAGAACTCCGGCGCCCGCACCACGCTGTTGCCGGTCGGTACGCGGCAGGAAGTCATGCAGATGCTGGCCCTGGTGCTCCCGGATCCGGGCACCGATGATCCGTTCGCCGTCTTCACCGCGGGGCTGGACGGGATTGCCGCCACGGACCAGAACGACGGCGGTGCCTCCGACGGCGGTTTTGTCACCTCGCCGCGGCGCGTTCGCTGGCTCTCCTGGCTGACCTGGCGCCGCAACGGCTTTGCCGTCACGGGCACCGCGTTGCTGGCCCGCAGCGGTCGGCTGTGGCGCAGCCTCGCCGTGGTTCCGCACGAGCGGACCCAATCCATCGCGCTGCACCAAGGCCCGTTGGGCCGGCGCCTGCGCGTGGCCGACCTGCGGCTGCACACCACCACCGGTCCGGTCACACCGGTGGTCTACCAGATCGACGCAGACACGGCCCGCCGGCTCTTCGACGAGCAGGCGGCCCGGGCGGCCGCGGCCAGGCGCCGCAGTCTTCCCGAGCGCTGGCTCGAAGCCAGACCCGAATCCACGCCCGAACCCAGTAGCGGACCCGAACCCGAGGCAGCCGCCGGGCGCCCGGACGGCCAGTACGGTCCGCAGCAGAACGGACCCCCAACGGAGCAGGAGAGCCGCCATGGCGGGCAGCACTAGGCCGGGCCGGCTGGGCATTGGCGTGATCGGTGCCGGCAAGGTGGGAGCGGTCCTCGGCGCCGCGCTGCGCGGGGTAGGGCATGCCGTCGTCGGCGTTTCCGCAGTCTCAGAGGACAGCAAGGAACGGGCGGAGAACCTGCTGCCCGGCGTGCCGATACTGCAGATCCCGGAGGTCGTTGAACGGGCCGAACTGGTCCTGCTGGCGGTACCTGATGATGCGCTTCCGGACCTGGTGGAGGGCTTGGCCGCGGCCGGGGTCTGGCAACCGGGCCAACTGGTGGTGCACACCTCCGGACGCTTCGGCACCGGCGTGCTCGCGCCGGCACGGGCGAAGGGAGCCATCCCGCTGGCCATCCACCCCGCCATGACCTTTACCGGCATGAGCCTTGACCTGGCCCGGTTGACCGACTGCAGTTTCGGGGTAACCGCCGAGGCCACGGTCCTGCCGATCGCGCAGGCGCTGGTGGTGGAGATGGGCGGCGAACCGGTAGTCATCGCCGAGCAGGACCGCACGCTCTACCATGCGGCCTTGGCGCATGCCTCGAACCATCTGGTGACCATTGCGGCGCAGTCCGCCCAACTGCTGGCCGAAGCCGGCGTGGAGCAGCCGGACCGGGTGCTCAGCGCACTGATGCGGGCCTCCCTGGAGAACGCGCTGGCCTCCGGCGAATCGGCGCTGACCGGGCCGGTGGCGCGCGGCGATGCCGGCACGGTCCGCAGCCACCACGAGGCGCTGCTGCGCCGCGAAGTGGATTCGGGCAGCACCGACATCCGGCTGGCCTACGAAGAACTGGCCCGTGCCACGGCCCAGCGCGCCTTGGAACGGGGCATGCTGAAAGAAGCGCAGGCCACGGAGATCCTTGACATCCTGGCCCAATCCAACCCTGAGGAGAAGCAGTGACCCGTCCGCGCCTTGTGAGCACTCAAGCCGAGCTGAAGGATGCCACCAGCAGCCTCCTGGCGGAGGCCGGGGCAAGCGGCCGGCCAGCGCTGGGACTGGTGCTGACCATGGGGGCGCTGCACGCCGGTCATGCCGCCTTGGTGCGCGCCGCGCGGCAGGCGAGCGACGTCGTCGTGGTTTCCATCTTTGTGAATCCGCTGCAGTTCGGTGAAGAGGAGGACCTGAACCGTTACCCGCGCACGCTCGAGGCCGATCTGGACCTGCTGGCGGAGTGCGGCGCGGACGTGGTGTTTGCGCCGGGCGTGGAAGAGGTCTACCCGGACGGCGGGCCGATGGTCAGGATTACCGCCGGGGAACTCGGCGCGAAGTTCGAGGGGGCCTCCCGGCCCGGCCACTTCGACGGAGCGCTCACGGTGGTGGCCAAACTGCTGCATCTTGGGCTGCCGGCCGGCGACGCGGACTATCGGACGTTTTTCGGACAGAAGGACGCCCAGCAATTGGTGCTGGTCAAGCGGATGGTGGCAGACCTGAACTTCCCCGTGGAGGTCGTGGGGGTGCCCATTGTGCGCGACGACGACGGGCTGGCGCTCTCCAGCCGCAACCGGTTCCTCTCCGAAGCGGAGCGGGAGGCGGCGCTGGTGCTGTCCCGCAGCCTGGCGTACCTGCGCGGACAGGCGGAGCGCCATGAAGCCCTGGACATCGGCGGCGCCCTGGCCATGATCGACTCCGCGCCGCTGGTCCAGCCGGACTACCTGGAAGTGGTGGACCCGAAGACCCTGGAGCCGCTGGCCTTCAACTGCCGGGAAACACCGTTCACCGGCGAGGCCTTGGCGCTGGTCGCCGCGAAGGTCGGCCCGGTGCGGCTGATCGACAACGTGCAGCTGGGGTACTGACCCGGGGCGCTGAGCTTGGGCGTTTGGCTGGCCCGGCCCGGGTACCGGTACCCTTAACTACCGTGACCCGCGAAAATACCCCCACCCCACATCCCGCAGCCGAGGCTGCCGACGCCTCCGAGCAGATGCACGTGCGCATGGCCAAGCGCGCCAAACTCCTGGAACGCGGTGTGGAGGCCTACCCGGTGGGTGTGGACCGGACCCATACGCTGGCCGAGGTGCGTGAAAAGTACGGCCATCTCGAGGCCGACGAGACCACCGGCGACATCGTCGGCGTGTCCGGGCGGGTGGTCTTCATCCGCAACACCGGAAAGCTGTGCTTCGCCACGCTGCAGGAAGGCAACGGCACCCGGCTGCAGGCCATGCTGAGCCTGGCGAACATCGGCGAGGAAGCGCTGGCGGGCTGGAAGGCGCTGGTGGACCTGGGTGACCATGTGTTCATCCGTGGCGAAGTCATCAGCTCCAAGCGCGGCGAGCTGTCCGTGATGGCCGAGTCCTGGCAGATGGCCTCCAAGGCGCTGCGTCCTCTGCCCGTGCTCCATGCCGGCCTCAGCGAAGAGACCCGCGTGCGGCAGCGCTACGTTGACCTGATGGTCCGCGACGAAGCCCGGCAGATGGTGTACACCCGGGCGGCCGTGATCCGTTCCATCAGGGACACCCTGCACTCCCATGGTTATGTGGAAGTGGAGACGCCCATGCTGCAGCTCATCCACGGAGGTGCGACGGCCCGCCCCTTCGAGACGCACCTGAATGCGTTCAACCAGCACATGACGCTGCGCATCGCCACCGAGCTTTACCTCAAGCGTGCGGTGGTCGGCGGCATTGACCGGGTCTTTGAACTCGGCCGGATTTTCCGCAATGAGGGTGTTGACTCTACGCACAGCCCCGAATTCACCACGCTGGAAAGCTACGAGGCCTATGCCGACCAGTTCGTGATGGCTGAGCGCATTAGGGAGATGATCCTTAATGTGGCCGACAGCCTGGGCACCCGCGTGCTGGAAACCCCGCAGGGCACCATTGACCTCAATGGAGAATGGCGCTGGCTGGGGGTCTATCCTGGATTGTCCGAAGCGGTGGGCCGGGAAATCACTCCGGAGACGGGCGGCGGCATCCTGCGCGAAATTGCCGACGAGCACGGCGTGAAGATCGACCCGAAGTGGGACCCCCAGAAAACCGTGGTTGAGTTGTTCGGCGAAATCGTCGAACCCACCCTGCTGCAGCCGACCTTCGTCTACGATTACCCGCCCGCGGCACAACCGTTGGCGCGAAACCACCGGGATAAGCCGGGGCTGATTGAGGCATGGGATCTCATTATCGGCGGAATGGAACGCGGCACCGCGTTCTCCGAACTCATTGATCCGGTGATCCAGCGCGAACGCCTGACCGAGCAGTCGCGTCTGGCAGCAGCCGGCGACGAAGAGGCCATGCAGTTGGATGAAGACTTCCTGCGCGCCCTCGAATACGGCGCTCCGCCGATGGGCGGCATCGGACTGGGCATTGACCGGCTGGTGATGCTCTTCACTCAAGTCGGAATCAGGGAAACCATTCTATTTCCGCTGCTGAAGCCGGAGGTGGGCTAAGCATGGAATATCTGTGGGTGCTCGCGCCGTCGCTCGGCGTCGGACTCTTGTTCTATTTCGTGATGAAAGCCATATTCAATGCCGACCGCAAAGAACGCGAAGCCTTGGCGGAGGCGGAGCGTGAAGCCGATAGGCGCGCGGCTGGAGACGGCACCGAATAGCTGCGAACCCCGGACGATTATCGATCGTCTGGGGTTTCTCCTTTAAGCACTACAGGGCATGTGGTTTCGCCGACATTATGGCTTATACCGATATGGTCCATACCAGATTCTCTTGAGCTTTCTTAATCAGTTCGTATTGCCTTCAAATGGAGTGTGCGCAATAATCAATTTGGTTCGGTAATCCCGGCCAAATTGTTCACTCACTAAAGGAGCCTTCCGTGGCGCAAGAAGTAAAAATCATTCTGGTTGACGATCTGGATGGTGGCTCGGCGGATGAAACGATCCGCTTCAGCATGGATTCCAGCAGCTACGAGATTGATCTTTCTTCAACGAATGCCGCGGCCCTTCGCGACGCTCTTAAGCCGTTCATTTCCGCCGGTCGGAAGATTCCTTCCCGTGGCGCCAGGGCCGGCAAGCCGGCCAGCAGTACCCGCAGCCAGGATGCTTCGGCAATCCGGGCGTGGGCACGGGACAACGGCTACAACGTCAGCGACCGCGGTCGTGTGCAGTCTGAGATCATCGAGGCCTACAAGGCCGCCCACGGGGGATAACGGGCGGCCCGTTCCCAAACGGGCAGATCAATCGGCGGGGCGGACAGGCAACTGTCCGCCCCGTTTGCGCTCTTCCGGCAGGGCATTACCCCTAGGGCGAACAGGCCCTCCCAAGAGGCAGTCGGCCACGTAGCATCAAAGTACGCAGTAGCTAGGAGTGTGCGAGATGTTTGAGAGATTTACCGACCGTGCCCGTCGCGTTGTCGTGCTGGCTCAAGAAGAAGCCCGCATGCTCAACCACAACTACATCGGCACCGAACATATCCTCCTGGGTTTGATCCACGAGGGTGAGGGCGTTGCCGCCAAAGCACTGGAGTTCCTCGGCGTCTCCCTGAATGGCGTTCGTGAGCAGGTCCAGGAAATCATCGGCCAGGGCCAGCAGGCACCGAGCGGTCACATTCCGTTCACGCCGCGCGCCAAGAAGGTCCTGGAGCTCTCGCTGCGCGAAGCCCTCCAGCTTGGCCACAACTACATCGGTACCGAGCACATCCTGCTGGGCCTGATCCGCGAAGGCGAAGGCGTGGCCACCCAGGTGCTGGTCAAGCTGGGTGCAGACCTCAACCGCGTGCGCCAGCAGGTCATCCAGTTGCTCTCCGGTTACCAGGGCAAGGAGCCGGTCACCGCCGGCCAGCAGCAGGAGGGTACTCCTGCCGGATCCGTCGTGCTGGACCAGTTCGGCCGCAACCTCACCCAGGCCGCGCGTGAATCCAAGCTCGACCCGGTGATCGGGCGCGAGCACGAGATGGAACGCGTCATGCAGGTCCTCTCCCGCCGCACCAAGAACAATCCGGTGCTGATCGGCGAGCCTGGCGTCGGCAAGACGGCCGTGGTCGAGGGACTGGCCCAGGCCATTGTCCGCGGCGACGTGCCCGAGACCATCAAGGACAAGCAGCTCTACACGCTGGACCTGGGGTCACTGGTGGCCGGTTCCCGCTACCGCGGTGACTTCGAGGAGCGGCTGAAGAAGGTCCTGAAGGAAATCCGGACCCGCGGCGACATCATCCTGTTCATCGACGAGATCCACACGCTGGTAGGGGCGGGTGCGGCTGAGGGTGCGATCGACGCCGCGTCCATCCTGAAGCCAATGCTGGCCCGCGGCGAACTGCAGACCATCGGTGCCACCACGCTGGACGAGTACCGCAAGCACATCGAGAAGGACGCCGCGCTGGAGCGCCGGTTCCAGCCGATCCAGGTCGAGGAACCGTCCGTGGAGCACACAGTGCTGATCCTCAAGGGCCTGCGCGACCGCTACGAGGCGCACCACCGGGTGTCCATCACCGACGGCGCCCTGGATGCAGCCGCGCATCTGGCGCACCGCTACATTTCCGACCGTTTCCTGCCGGACAAGGCCATCGACCTGATCGACGAGGCCGGCGCCCGGTTGCGCATCCGCCGGATGACTGCACCGCCGGAGCTCAAGGACATCGACGAGCGCATTTCCCAGCTGAAGAAGCAAAAGGAATCGGCCATCGATGCCCAGGACTTCGAGGGTGCCGCCACGCTGCGGGACCAGGAGAGCAGGCTGCAGGACGAACGGGCGGAGAAGGAACGCGCCTGGAAGTCCGGCGACCTGGATGAGATTGCCGAGGTCGACGAGGACTTGGTGGCCGAAGTGCTGGCCAACTCCACCGGCATCCCGGTGTTCAAGCTGACCGAGGAAGAGTCTAGCCGCCTGATGCACATGGAGGCAGAGCTGCACAAGCGTGTGATCGGCCAGGACCAGGCGATCACGGCCATCTCGCAGGCGATCCGCCGCACCCGGGCCGGCCTGAAGGACCCCAACCGTCCCTCCGGCTCGTTCATCTTCGCCGGCCCCACCGGCGTCGGCAAGACCGAGCTCGCCAAGGCCCTGGCGGAATTCCTCTTCGGTGAGGAAGACGCGCTGATCACCCTGGACATGTCCGAATACTCGGAGAAGCACACCGTTTCGCGGCTTTTCGGTGCCCCTCCGGGCTACGTCGGCTACGAAGAGGGCGGGCAGCTGACCGAGAAGGTACGCCGCCGCCCGTTCTCCGTGGTGCTCTTCGACGAGGTGGAGAAGGCCCACGCGGACCTGTTCAACTCGCTGCTGCAGATCCTCGAGGACGGCCGGCTGACGGACAGCCAGGGCCGCGTCGTGGACTTCAAGAACACGGTGATCATCATGACCACCAACCTGGGCACACGGGACATCTCCAAGGGCGTCATGACCGGCTTCCAGTCGGGCACGGACACCAAGACCGGGTACGAGCGGATGCGCGCCCGGGTCCAGGATGAGCTCAAGCAGCACTTCCGGCCCGAGTTCCTCAACCGCGTTGACGACACGGTGGTGTTCCCGCAGTTGAGCGAGGAAGAGATCGTCCAGATCGTGGATCTGTTCGTCGAGCGGCTGCGGAAGCGGTTGGCCGAGAAGAACCTCAAGATCGAGCTGACCGATCCGGCCAAGGTGCTGCTGGCCACCCGCGGCTACGATCCCACGATGGGTGCCCGTCCGCTGCGCCGGACCATCCAGCGCGAGATCGAGGATCAGCTCTCGGAGAAGATCCTCTTCGGTGAGTTCCACCCCGGCGAAACCATCCACGTGGACGTCGACGGCGAGGGCGAAACGGCAACGTTCGTCTTCACCAGTACCAGCGCCCCCAAGGCGATTGAGGAAGTTCCGGACACCCCGGCACTGTCCCAGTAGCCAGCACTGCGCACGGAGAACCCCGGCTTCGGCCGGGGTTCTCCGTTTTAGCCGTCCCGGTGAAGCACGCCGATAGGGCTGATTTGGGTATTCATCTGTGATCCGCGGCACAAGTAGTGTTTACTGAATCCATGAGTTCTGAAGCACTTACTTCCGATATCCGGGCGGAGGCACCCCTCCAGCAGGCTCCCGCCACCCCGTTCCGAGACCTGGACCGCTACATCGCGCTGCCGCGGCTGGGGTCGCTGGCGCTCAGCCCGGACGGCAGCCGGCTGGTTACCTGCGTCAGCGTGCTGAACTCAGCCGCCACCGAGTACGTCTCCGCCCTCTGGGAAGTTGATCCCGCCGGTGAGCGCCAGGCCCGCCGGATCACGCGCAGCTCCAAGGGCGAGTCCGGGGCGGCGTTTGCCCGCAACGGCGATCTCTATTTCACCTCTGCCCGCCCGAACCCCGACGATCCGGCTGAAGAGGCGGTGCCTGCACTGTGGCGCCTGGCGGCGGCCGGAGGCGAAGGCAGGATGGTGCTGTCGCGTCCCGGCGGCGTCGCCGCGGTGCGCTGTGCCAGTGACGCAGACACCGTGGTGGTGGACGGGCAGGTCTTGAGCGGTTCCGACGGCGAAGAGGACGACGCGAAGCTGCGGGCCGCCCGCAAGGACAAGAAGGTCTCCGCGATCCTGCATTCGGGGTACCCGGTGCGCTTCTGGGACCACGACCTGGGGCCGGGGGAGAAGCGGCACTTCATCCTGCAGGAATCCGCGGACGACGCGGCTGCTACTCAGACCGTGGATGATGAGCCGAGTGGCAGCCTGCGCAACTTCACCGAGTGGGCCGGAAATGCCCTGATGGAAACAGCGGCCGAACTCAGCCCGGACGGCAGCACCCTGATGGTCAACGTCCGCCGGCCGCTGCCGCGGGGAGACGCCCGCAGCGTGCTGGCCGCCGTGGACACGGCCACCGGCGGGTGGCGGATCCTGCTGGAAAGCCCGGACACCGACTACACGCCCGGCCCGGTCAGCCCCGACAACCGCACCGTGGTGGTGGTCTGCGAATCCGTCTCCGGGCCGGAGACCGTTCCTTCGGTCCGCCTGGGACTGCTCCCGCTGGCCGGCGGCGAGCTGCGCCCGCTGGCCGCGGACTGGGACCGCTGGCCTCATCCGGCCGCCTGGCTGCCCGACGGTTCGGGCCTGCTGGTGACAGCCGATGACGGCGGCCGCGCGCCGTTGTTCTGCGTCGACGCCGGCAGCGGCTCCGTGCGGCAGGTGACGCACGACGATGCAGCGTACACCGACGTCGTGGTCAGCCCGGACGGGCGCTTCGCCTACGCGCTGCGAAGCTCCTACCTGTTTCCGCCCGAGCCGGTGCGCATCGACCTGTCCTCCGGGGACACCACGGTGCTGCCCGCTCCTGCACCCCGCCCGGAACTGGGCGGCCGGCTGGAAGAAATCACGACGACGGTGGGCGCCGACGGCGCGCAGGCCCCGGTGCGCGCGTGGCTGGCGCTGCCCGAGGGTGCTTCAGCGCAGAACCCTGCGCCACTGCTGCTGTGGGTGCACGGCGGCCCGCTCGGCTCATGGAATGCCTGGAGCTGGCGCTGGTGCCCGTGGCTGTTGGTGGCGCAGGGCTACGCCGTGTTGCTGCCGGATCCGGCCCTCTCCACCGGCTACGGGGACGACTTCATCCGCCGGGGCTGGGGGCAGTGGGGTCAGGCCCCCTACACGGACCTGATGGCCATCACCGACGCCGCCGTGCAGCGGGAGGACATCGACGGAACCCGGACGGCCGCGATGGGCGGTTCCTTCGGCGGATACATGGCCAACTGGATTGCCGGGCATACCGACCGGTTCCGGGCCATTGTCACCCACGCCAGCCTCTGGGCACTGGACCAGTTCGGCCCGACCACTGACGTATCCCCTTACTGGGAGCGGGAGATGACCCTGGAGATGGCGCTGGAGAACTCCCCGCACTTGCACGTGCAGAACATCAACACACCGATGCTGGTGGTGCACGGGGACAAGGACTACCGGGTGCCGATCGGCGAGGGGCTGCGGCTCTGGTACGAACTCCTGTCCCGGTCGCAGCTGGCGGCGGGAGCGGACGGGGAGACGCCGCATCGGTTCCTGTACTTCCCCGACGAGAACCATTGGGTGCTCTCACCACAGCATGCCAAAATCTGGTACACCGTAGTCTCCAGCTTCCTCGCCCGGCACGTGCTCGACCAGGAGGCGGAACTGCCGGCAGAACTGGGGCTTTAGACTGGCTGGGTGACCGACGCCTTCAAGATCCGCCCCGCCCGCACCTCCGACGTCGTGGAGATCCGCCGCCTGGTGAAACCGCTGGCCGACGAACGGGTGCTGCTGGAGAAGGAAGCGGTGGCGTACTTCGAAGGCATCCAGGAGTTTCGGGTCGCGGAGACGCCGGAGGGCGAAGTCGTGGGCTGCGGTGCCGTGCACGTCATGTGGGAGGACATCGCCGAGGTGCGCACGCTGGCCACTGCGGCGCACTGGCGCGGCAGGGGAGTGGGCCACGCACTGCTGGACGAACTCATCGGCGCGGCCAGGGACCTGGGCGTTAACCGCGTGTTCTGCCTGACCTTCGAGGTGGACTTCTTCACCAGGCATGGCTTCGAGGTGATGGCCGACCAATCGGCGGTGGACCCGGAGGTATATTCCGAGCTGCTGCGTTCCACCGACGAAGGCGTGGCCGAGTTCCTCGATCTGGCCCGGGTCAAACCCAATACGCTGGGCAACACCCGGATGATCCGCTCGCTCTGACCGGCCGACGCTCCCGCTGAGACCGGCTCCGCCTGGTTAGCCGGGAAGACTGATGCCGTCGCCTGCCGTGACGGCCAGCCCGTCCGTCAGCAGCCCGTCGAGGGCCCGGCCCAACTGTTCGTCGCCGGCCGGCAGCGCGCGCAGCGCCGCCAG
This sequence comes from Arthrobacter sulfonylureivorans, assembly GCF_022637435.1. Lineage (NCBI taxonomy): Bacteria > Bacillati > Actinomycetota > Actinomycetes > Micrococcales > Micrococcaceae > Arthrobacter > Arthrobacter sulfonylureivorans. The sequence continues at coordinate 93,366 of NZ_CP093326.1, read as the reverse complement.
AGGCCCTTGGTAGGCAGACGGCAGCACCGCCAGTTCCATACTGCCCAGCAGGATCCCGCGCGGCACGGACGATTCCGCTTCGCGCAGGACGGCCATCATGGCGCCTCGCACTTGCCGGTCCGTGCCCGCCCAGGCCTGCCCCTTGGGTACGTAATGGGGTTCCGGACGCCCGGCTTTCACCCAAGCGCAGCGGTCCATCACCGGGCAGGCATCGCACCGCGGCGACCTCGCCGTGCAAATGAGGGCACCAAGTTCCATGGCGCCGGCGTTCCACTCCTTGGTGCCGCTGCCCGGCATCAATTTCTGGGCCAGCCGCATCTCGGCGGCAGTGAGCGTGGGCGCGGGGAGGGCCGCGCCGGTGACCAAGCGGGCATGTACCCGGCGGATATTCGTGTCCACCACGGTTTCCGGCAGCCCGAAGGCGAAGGATGCCACCGCGGCCGCCGTGTAGGTCCCGACGCCGGGGAGTTCCAGCAGGCTGGCGTGGTCGTCCGGCACCCGGCCGCCGTGGCGGTCCACAATGGCAGCAGCCGCGGCATGCAGGCGCAGCGCACGGCGGGGGTACCCCAGCCGCCCCCAGGCCCTGACCGCTTCGCCGGCCGAATCTGCGGCGAGGTCGGCCGGGCGCGGCCAGCGCTGCATCCACTGCTCCCAGACCGGCAGCACCCGGACTACCGGGGTCTGCTGCAGCATGAACTCGCTGACCAAAATGCCCCACGGGTCGCACCCGGGGCGGCGCCAAGGCAGATCCCTTGCGCTGGCCGCAAACCAGTCGCGGATACGCCGGTGCAGCAGGCCGGCTTCTGCCGGTTCGATGGAAGATGCCGGGGCGGCGGCGTCGGGGCGGGGCATGGAACTCCTACGATGTGACCAACCAATACTGTACTGCCCGGCGTGGTGCTGACTACACGGGCCGATGCAGTCTCCTAACCTTGAGGTATGGCAGGCAGCGGCACATCCGGCGGGCGCGGACAGGGTTCATCCGTCCGGCGGCCCAGCCCTGCGGTCTACCGCCGCCGGCGCCTGGTAGCGCTGGTGCTGGCCGTGCTGGTGGTGGCCGCCATCGTGGCTGCCGGATTCTGGGTCGCCGGCCTGGTGGGATCGGGACGGGAAGAAGCCTCGGCCGAGGTGGCCGGGGCGGCAGCGCCCAGCTCCCCTGCGGCCAGCCCGGCAGCCACGACGGGCTGTGAGGACTCGGATGTGGTCGTGCGTGCCGAAACCGATGCGCCGGCTTACGGGAGCGGGGAGAACCCCACGCTGATTCTGGAAGTGGCGAACGTGGGCAAGAGCCCCTGCGAAGTCAACGTCGGCACGGACGCCATGGAATTTTTGGTCACCAGCGGCGACGATCGCATTTTCTCCTCCACGGACTGCCAGGTGGACGCCGAACCGTTGATGATGACCCTTGAGCCGGGCAAGAGCGAAAAGGCGCGTTTTACCTGGGAGCGGAACCGGACGGCGCCGGGCTGCACCTCGGTGGAGGCCAACCCGCAGCCGGGCACCTATGTTCTGATCACCAAGCTGGACAAGAAGTCCAGCAAGAAGACCGTGTTCGAACTGCGTTAGCTGCTCCGGCCCACCGGAGCCTAGAGGAACCGGTCCAGCAGGCTGGTTTCGGCAATCCGGGACAGGCCCTCGCGGATCACGCGTGCGCGCTGCTCTCCGATGCCGTCGACGGCCATCAGATCGTCGATGTTGGCCGCCATCAACGACTGCAGGCCGCCGAAGTGATCCACCAACCGGTCGGCTACCGCCCGCGGTACCGACTTGACTCCCGCCAGCAGCCGGTAGCCGCGGGGCTGGACCACGGCGTCCAGAGAGTCCTGGCCGGTCTGGATGCCAATCACGCTGGCCACCCGGCCCAAATCGATCAGATCGTTCGACGTGAAACCGCGCAGGGTCTTCAGGGCGGTGTCGACATCGATCCCGCCCTTAATTTCCGCGTAGTCGCGCAGGATCATTTCGCTGTCGGGGCCCAGCCCAGAGGTCAGCTCATCAAGTTGCAGGGAGAGCAGTCGGCCGTCCACGCCGAGCTCGAGAACGTATTGGGAGATCTCGTCGGAGATGCGGCGGACCATTTCCTGCCGCTGCAGGGTCACGGCCACGTCCCGCACGGTGACCATGGCCTCGATCTCCAGCGCAGACAGCGAACCAGTGACCTGGTCCAGCCGGGCGCGGTAGCGCTCCAATGTGGCCAGCGCCTGGTTGGCCCGGGCAAGCACCGGCTCGGAGCCCTCCAGGACGTGCCTGATGCCTTCCACATACAGTGCAATGATCTGCATGGACTGGCTGACCGAAATCACCGGCAGTCCGGTCTGGATGGCGACGCGTTCGGCAGTGCGGTGCCGGGTGCCCGACTCCTGGGTGGCAATGGAAGGGTCCGGGACCAGCTGCACCGCGGCCTTGACGATGGCCGCTGCGTCCTTGTCGCAGACGATGGCGCCGTCCATCTTCGCCAGTTCGCGCAGCCGGGTGGGCGAGAACTCGATCCCGATGTCGAACCCGCCGCTGCTGATCTCTTCCACCTGCTGGTCGTACCCGAGCACGATGAGCGCGCCGGTGCGCCCACGGAGGATCCGTTCCAACCCGTCGCGCAGCTGGGTTCCCGGAGCTACACGGGCCAGGGTCGCCTTGAGGGCGTCCTCGGGGCTCTTGACCATGTGTGAGTTTCCTTAGGGCAGGCGGGCATGGAAGCGGGGCCGCCGTCCGGACAGCCTCAGGCTCCATGATAGTGCCGGATTCCGGCTATCCTTCTCCCGGACGCTCAGCGGAACAGCGTGGACAGCGCTTCGGAGACGGTGTGTACTTCCTTAACCGTGAATCCGGCCGGAACCTGGCCCGCTCCATCCGGGGAAGCCGGAACGATCGCATGCGTAAACCCGAGCCGTTCGGCCTCCTGGATGCGCCGCCCGATTCCGGGCACGGGCCGCACCTCGCCGGCCAGCCCAACTTCGCCGAAGGCGATTAACTGCGCCGGCAGCGGCTGGTTGGTCTTAGCGGAGGCAATGGCCAGCACGGTGGCCAGATCGGTGGCCGGTTCGCCCAGCCGGACCCCGCCCACCGTCGCCACGTAGCTGTCGTCCTTGTGCAGCGACATGGATGCGCGGCGCTGCAGCACGGCCATCATCATCGCCACGCGGGAAGAATCCAACCCGCTGGTGGCGCGCCGCGGCTGTGCATTGGAAGTCTCGGCCAGCAACGCCTGCACTTCCGCCACCAGCGGCCGGCGGCCCTCAAGCGTGACGGTGATGCAGGTGCCGGAGACCGGATCCTTGGTCCGGGAGACGAACAGCCCGCTCGGGTCGGTCAGCCCCTCGATGCCGGCCTCCGTCAGATCGAAACAGCCGACTTCGTCGGTGGGGCCGTAGCGGTTCTTGACCGCACGCACCAGTCGCAGGCGCGAATGCCGGTCGCCGTCGAACTGGCACACCACGTCCACCAGATGTTCAAGGAGCCGCGGCCCCGCGATGGAGCCGTCCTTGGTCACATGCCCCACCAGGATGGTGGTCATGCCCTTGGTTTTGGCGGCGTTGATCAGCGACGCCGCGACCTCGCGCACCTGCGTCACGCCGCCGGCAGCCCCTTCCACGGCGCTGCTGCTGAGCGTCTGGACCGAATCCACGATCAACAGCGACGGCTGCAGCTGTTCCACATGGCCCAGCGCGATGCCCAGGTCCGTCTCGGCGGTCAGATAAAGGTTGTCAGCCATCGCGGAGATCCGCTCGGCCCGCAGCTTGACCTGGGCCGCGGATTCCTCGCCGGTCACGTACAACACGTCGCGGTCCTGCCGGGCCACCCGCGCCGCGACGTCGAGCAGCAGCGTGGATTTGCCGATGCCGGGCTCTCCGGCCAGCAGGATGACCGCACCGGGCACCAGGCCGCCGCCGAGCACCCGGTCCAGCTCGCCGACCCCGGTGGCGCGGAAGGCAGCGTTCGTGGCATCAACGTCGGCGATCCGTTTGGCCGGCCGGGAGACCGCGGCGGCGGCTGTGGTGCGCGCCGCCACCGGCGTGGCCTCTTCCACCGTTCCCCACGCCTGGCACTCGCCGCAGCGCCCCACCCATTTGGCCGTGCTCCAGCCGCACTCGGCGCAGCGGTAGGCAGGGGATTTGGAACGGGTCTTGGTGCTCATGCACCCAGCGTAGCCGCGGCCACAGACAATCAGAGTTTGGGCAGGTAGGACGCGGCGTCGTCGTGGCTGAGCCCGGCGGCCTCGAGCAGATCCACCATCAGCGGCCGGAAAACCAAGACCAGGCCCTCTCCTTCCATGGTCGCAATGCCCAGATGCTTGGGGTGCAGTCGGGTGGCGATCGCGGCCAAGTCGTTCCTGGCCCCGGAGAGCCGGCGTTCGCGCGCCCCGGGATCACGGTCGGAGAGGCCCTCGGCAAGGATTTCGACGGCGTCGGCCGTTTCTTGCAGTACTTCGGAGAAGGCCTCGATCGCTTCGTCCGTCATGGCCGCGTGGTTAATCACGGATGTCAGGCGGCGGGAGAACACCCGGCTGTTGCGCATGGCCAGATCCGCCATCTCGGCAGAATCCTGCAGGTCCCCCACTTCTTCCCGATGGCGGCGGTAGGCCAGGGAGATCCGGGCAACCTCCCGGGCCGAGGAGAAACTGCCGCGCACCTCGTCGATCAGTGGCTGGCTGGCGCGCGCCCGGATCAGCGCGTGCCATGCCTTGGTGGGGTCGCTCTTGGCCAAGGCATCTGAGCACTCGCGCAGCACTGCGGAGAGTTCGTCCAGGAGTCTCTGCAGATGCGAGCGTGGTTCCGAACGCGGATCGCCGGGAATCAGCATGGTCACAATCAGGGCGAAGGCTCCGCCGACGACCGCATCCAGGCTGCGCGTGAAGGGTCCGCCGAGCGGCGCGGGCAGCAGCACCACCAGCACCGACTGCAGCGCCATCTGGGTGCTGAAGATGCTGCCGCTGTCCAGGAACCTGGCCAGCAGGATGGAGACCAGCAGCACCAGGGCCGCCTGCCAGATGCCCGGCCCGAGGAAGTGCAGCAGCAGGTCGCCGACGGTGATGCCCAGGGTGCAGCCGATCGCGACCTCGAGCACTTTGCGGACCCGAGGTCCCTTGGCGAAACCGAGCGCAATGATCGAGGAGGTGGCCGCGAACAGCGGGCCCTCGTGGCCAAGTACCTGCTCGGCGAATACATACGCGGCGACGGCGCATAACGTGATCCGCAGGGCGGACATGAACGAGGACTTGCTGCGGCTGTAGCCGGCACGTCCCCGTCTGCGCAGGAACGACCGGGCCTGTACCAACCGGGTGCCTGCGCTCATGCTCCCAGTCTAGGCGGGCCGATCGGCGATTCTGCCGGACCGCGCCCGCTCGCCGGACCGCACCCCGCCAATCCGGGGTCCATAGTATGAGCCTGCTCACGAAGGCAAGACATGCGCGCCGTTCGTTAGCAAACGGTCCCGTCTTGTTCACCTTGCGTTCACTTTAACCGTGCACATTCTTTACGTGGCGCCCATAGCGTCAAAGGAGCACGACAAGGGGGCGGAAAACGTCCGGTCGTCGTGATCCGTTCTCACCCTGAAAGGGACCATACTCGTGAAGGCAATTCGCATCGGCCGCGCGGCCGCCGTCCTCTCCGTTGCAGCGCTGGCACTGACCGCATGTGGCTCGGACAACGCCACCGGAAACCAGGCACCTGCCGGCAGCACCGACTCCGCGTCGACCGTATCCGGCACCCTGTCCGGTGCCGGCGCTTCCTCGCAGGATTCAGCCATGCAGGCCTGGATGGCCGGCTTCACCGCTAAGAACCCCGAAGCCAACGTGCAGTACTCGCCCGACGGCTCCGGCGCCGGCCGCGATGCCTTCCTCGCCGGCGGCGTGCAGTTCGCCGGCTCGGACGCCTACATGGACGACGAAGAGTGGAAGCAGGCCCAGGAAGTCTGCGGTCCCGATGGTGCGATGAACATCCCCGGCTACGTCTCCCCGATCGCCGTGGCCTTCAACCTTGAAGGCGTCGACTCGGTGAACATGGACGCCGAGACCATCGCGAAGGTCTTCCGCGGCGAGATCACCAAGTGGAACGACGAGGCCATCGCCTCGCAGAACGAGGGCGTGGAGTTGCCCGACACCGCCATCACCGTGGTGCACCGTTCCGACGAGTCGGGCACCACCGAGAACTTCGTGGAGTACCTGTCCGCCGCCGCCGGCGACGTCTGGACCGACGAGGTCTCCGGCGACTGGCCCGCCAAGATCCAGGCCGAGAACGCGCAGGGCACCTCCGGCGTGGTCTCCACCACCACCGCCACCGACGGCGCCATCACCTACGCGGACGCTTCCGCAGTGGGCGGCCTGGGCACCGTAAAGGTCAAGGTCGGCGAAGAATACGTCGAGCTCAGCGCCGAGGCAGCCTCCAAGGCCGTCGAAGTGGCCACCCCGGTGGAGGGCCGCAGCGACGTGGACATGTCCCTGGACCTCGAGCGCGACACCACCGAGTCGGGTGCTTACCCGATCGTGCTGGTTTCGTACCACATCTACTGCTCCACCTATGCTGATCAGAACACCGTTGACCTGGTGAAGGCCTTCGGCAGCTACGTGATCAGCGAAGAAGGACAGCAGGCCGCCCAGGACTCGGCCGGCAACGCTCCGATCTCCGAAACCCTGCGCGAGCAGGCCCAGAAGGCTATCGACTCCATCTCGGTGAAGTCCTAGTCCTTATCGAAGTCCGGTTGGCCCCGCGCCGTCGCAATCTGACGCGCGGGGCGCAGCCGTGTTCCGGCCCGGCAATATTGCCGGGCCGGAACGAACAAGCAAGACTGGCAGGAACGGCCAGACGAAGTGCAGAAGGAACCCGAAGGGTTGTGAAGTGTCCCAAACATTGACCGAGACAGGCAGAGGCCGGACCGGCGACAAGGTCTTTTCCGGCCTGACGCTTGCCGCAGGTTGCCTGATCCTCTTCGTGCTGTTCTGCGTGGCGGCGTTCCTGCTGTGGCAGGCCCTGCCGACATTTGGGGCGGACCCTTCCGCCATCTCCGGCGGTAACGGCTTCTGGGCCTACATCTGGCCCATCGTCATCGGCACCCTGATCGCCGCAGCCATTGCCTTGGTGCTGGCCACCCCGGTGGGCGTGGGCGTGGCCCTGTTCATCTCCCACTACGCGCCGCGCCGGCTCGCCCAAGGCCTGGGTTACGTGGTTGACCTGCTGGCGGCCATTCCGTCGGTGGTCTACGGCGCCTGGGGCATCGCGGTCTTGGCGCCGGCCTTGGTGGGACCCTACACCTGGCTGGCGGAGAACGCCGGCTGGATCCCGATCTTCGAAGGGCCGGCCAGCCAGACCGGCAAGACCATGCTGACGGCCGGCATCGTGCTGTCCGTCATGATCCTGCCGATTATCACCTCGCTCAGCCGCGAAATCTTCCTGCAGGCGCCCAAACTCCACGAGGAAGCGGCGCTGGCCATGGGAGCTACCCGCTGGGAAATGATCAAGATGGCCGTCTTCCCGTTCGCCCGTCCGGGCGTCATCAGCGCCGTGATGCTGGGACTGGGCCGCGCGCTGGGTGAAACCATGGCGGTGGCCATGGTCCTGTCCGGCGGCGGGCTGATCGCCAGCCTGATCAAGTCGGGCAACCAGACCATCGCCGCGGAAGTCGCCCTGAACTTCCCGGAAGCTTACGGTCTGCGGCTGTCCGAACTCATCGCCGCCGGCCTGGTGCTGTTCGTCATCACCCTGGCCGTGAACATGATCGCCCGCTGGATCATTAGCCGGCACAAGGAATTCTCGGGAGCCAACTAATGTCCAAATTGCTCACAGACGCCCCCGCACCGGCTAAACGCAACACGCTCACCAAGAATCAACTGCCCGGCTGGGCTATCTGGGCGGTGGCCGCCGGCTCGCTCATCCTCGGCGCGGCGGTATCCTCGCTGATCGGTTTCAGTCTGGTCTCCTGGGCGCTCATCTCGGCCGTGATCTTCGTGATCGCCGGCTACGTGGTCACGCTCTCGGTGGAGGGCGCCCGCAAGGCCAAGGACCGCTTCGCCACTAACCTGATCTTCGCGACGTTCATTATTGCCGTGGTGCCGCTGATCTCGGTGATCTGGACGGTGCTGCAGAACGGCATCGCCGGACTGAGCTACAACCTCGTCTTCACGTCCATGAACGGCATGACCGGCATGGTGGACAACGAGACCGTAGCCAACGGAACCGAAGTGCTCGGCGGCGCCTATCACGGCATTATCGGCACCCTGCTGATCACCATGTGGGCCACCATCATCTCGGTTCCGATCGGCCTGCTCACGGCGGTCTACCTGGTCGAATACAGCAAGGGCGGAGCGCTCTCGCGCGGCATCACGTTCTTCGTGGACGTGATGACCGGTATCCCCTCGATCGTTGCCGGCCTGTTCGCCGCCGCGCTGTTCGGCCTGATCTTCGGGCCGAGCACCCGTACCGGGTTCGTCGCCGCCGTCGCGCTTTCCGTGCTGATGATCCCGGTGGTGGTCCGCTCCACCGAGGAGATGCTCAAGATCGTGCCGAACGAACTGCGCGAGGCCTCCTACGCGCTGGGCGTGCGCAAGTGGCGCACCGTCCTGAAGGTGGTCGTGCCGACGGCGATCTCCGGCATTGCCTCCGGCGTCACCCTGGCCATCGCCCGCATCATCGGCGAGACCGCCCCGCTGCTGGTCACCGCGGGCTTCGTCAACAGCATCAACTGGAACGTGTTCGGCGGCTGGATGACCACCCTGCCCACTTATATCTACCGGCAGCTGATGAACCCCACCTCGCCCACCAACGTGGAACCCAGCATGCAGCGTGCCTGGGCTGCGGCGCTGATCCTGATCATCTTCGTGATGCTGCTGAACCTGTTTGCCCGGCTGATCGCCCGCATCTTCGCCCCCAAGACCGGCCGCTGAGCCAGAACCAAAGAGAAGGAACCCCATGTCCAAACGCATCGACGTCAAGGACCTGAACGTCTACTACGGCAACTTCCGCGCGGTGGAGGGCGTCAACATCAACATCGACGCCCGGTCCGTGACAGCCTTCATCGGCCCCTCCGGCTGCGGCAAGTCCACGTTCCTGCGCACGCTGAACCGGATGCACGAGGTGCTGCCCGGCGCCCGGGTGGAGGGCGAAGTCCTGCTGGACGGCGACAACCTCTACGGCTCGGGCGTGGACCCGGTGACCGTGCGCAGCCAGATCGGCATGGTCTTCCAGCGCCCCAACCCGTTCCCCACCATGTCCATCCGCGACAACGTGCTGGCCGGCGTCAAGCTGAACAACAAGCGGATGTCCAAGTCGGACGCCGACGCGCTGGTGGAGAAGTCGCTGACCGGCGCCAACCTGTGGAATGAGGTCAAGGACCGGCTGGCCAAGCCCGGATCCGGCCTCTCCGGCGGCCAGCAGCAGCGCCTGTGCATTGCCCGCGCCATCGCGGTCTCCCCGCAGGTGATCCTGATGGACGAGCCGTGTTCGGCACTCGACCCCATCTCCACACTCGCCATTGAGGACCTGATCGAGGAACTCAAGACGCAGTACACCGTGGTGATCGTTACCCACAACATGCAGCAGGCGGCCCGCGTGTCCGACAAGACCGCGTTCTTCAACATCGCCGGCACCGGCAAACCGGGCAAGCTGATCGAATACGGCGATACGCCAACGATCTTCAGCAACCCGACCGAGAAGGCCACCGAGGACTACGTGTCCGGCCGCTTCGGATAACCCCTCAGCAAGCACGACGGCGGTGCCTCCCCACGCGCGGGAGGCACCGCCGTCGCGGTTAAGGGAGGGCCTGTGCGGCTGGGAGGATTTCCGGGCCGGTGAGAGCGGCAGCCAGGGCCACAGCTGCCGCCGTCAGGGGCGTGCAGCGGCCGTTGTGGGTCCTCAGAGCACCGGATCCATCGCCAGCAGCAGGATGCCGCCGAGCAGCGAGGTGACCACCAGGGTCAGCAGCCAGGTGGCCAGTACGCGAAGGGCGACTCGCCAGCGCACCGCCTGAAGCTTCTGGCTTGCACCGGCGCCCAGGATGGACGACGTCATGGTGTGGGTACTGGAAAGCGGCATGTGCAGGCCGATGGCGCCGACGAACAGCATGGCGGAGCTGACGCCCTGCGCGGCGGCCCCGTGCAAAGGGTCGATCCGGACCAGCCGGGATCCGAGGGTGTACGAGATCCGCCAGCCGCCGAAGAGCGCGCCCACCGCCAGCAGCACCGCCGCGAAGACTTGCACCCAGAGCGGCATCTGCTCGCCCGAGGCATAACCGGCCGCGACCAGCGCCAGCAGCACCACAGCCATTGTCCGCTGGCCGTCCTGCAGCCCGTGGCCCAGCGAGAAGGTGCCGGCGAAGACGGCCTGGGCCAGCCTGGTGGTCCGGCCCACCTCGCGCGGCGTCCGGTAACGGGCCAGCCACGTCAGCGGTACCATCACCAGGTAGGACAACGCGAACGCCACCAGCGGGGACAGCAGCAACGGCAGCCACAGCTGGGCCCAGATCGGATTCTCGGTGTCGCTGATGTTCTCCCCGCCCAGAATGGTGGATGCAGCTCCGGCCCCCACCAGGCCGCCGAGCAGCGCATGCGTGGACGATGACGGCATCCGCAGCCACCAGGTGAACACTCCCCAGGCGCAGGCGCTCAGCAAGCCGGCCAGCAGGATGGCCAGTCCGGTCCGCCCCGCGGGCAGGCCGATCCAGCCGGTGCTGATCAGCAGGGCCAGACTGCTGGAAATCAAGGCGCCGGCCAGGTTGCAGATGGAGGCCAGAACGACGGCGATTCGCGGCGTGAGCGCGTGCGTGCGCACCGCCGTCGCTACGGCATTGGAGACGTCATGGAAGCCATTGATGAACGCGAAGCAGCCGGCGAATGCGACCACCAGCAGCAGCAGGACAAGCTCCACCTACGATTCCTTGACCAGGATCTGCCCCACATGGTGGGACGCCTGGCGCAGGGTCTTGGTGGCGGCTACCAGTTGGTCGGCGACGTCGCGGTGTCGGGCCAAGGTGGCACCCTTGTGGTCCGACAGGAGTTCCGATACCCACACCCGGTGGGTGCGTTCGGCCCGTTTGGCCAGCCGGATCATCTCGATGCAGTACTCGTCGAGGTCTTCCAGGGAGTTCAGCCGGGGCATGGCTTCCCGGGTCATCTCTGACATCCGCCCGATGACTTCGAGCTGCTCGGAGGCTCGTGTAGACAGGCGTTTGACCCGGTTCAGGGCGATCAGTTCAGCGGCCGCGTCGAGGTGTTCGAAGGTGTTGACCAGATGCAGCGAGAGTTGGAACATGTCCTCGCGCGGGAGGGGATTCACAAAGCTGGTGCGCAGGTTGGTGAGCAGTGCGAAGAGCAGGCGGGAGACGTTGGAGTCCCTATCGTGCAGCTCTTCGGAGAGCTTGTCGTAGTCGTCTGCAGGTGCCCCGAGGATCTCCGAGAGGGTCTTGACTCCTGCCATGAGCTCGGCTGCCGTCTGGGCGAGCAGCTCCAGGCTCTTGGTGTCCTGCGGGAAGAGGCTTAACTTCATGTCACCGGCGGTTTTCTCACTGGTCCGAACGGCGGAAGGGAAGCATCCGCCGTGCCTAGATTAGCGCCTCTGGGTGAACAAGATTAATGGTGCCGAACCGGGAGCGCCTCTCGGCGGAAGGCCGCTCGAGGCGGCTAAAAGTTGGAGCCCGGGGCTGCCACGGTTCGACACCACCTTCAGTTTTCTACGCCTCAGAGCCGATGTCAACAGCCCCGGAAAACCGGGGAAAAACGTGTCAACTCACGATATTTGTGGTACACGCGCGCGTCATGTCGCGAGTCATCTACGATGACCATTCGCGGAGGATTTGGCCCCCTCGGGGTGGCCATTGTCAAGGTGCCCGGGCAGGGAATCCCTGCCGGATCTTGCGTTCGGTCAGCGTGCGCGCTGGCCCTCCAGCCGTCAGTCGAGTTCGTCGCGGCGCCAAGCGGCGGCCGCCGCCTCAAGGTCCTCCGCGGTCTTCACCAGTCGATGCGAACTCAGCGTCAGCTTGGTGGCGTGATTCTCATTGGAAGGCTCGGCCGAGTCGGCGTGATGGGTCTGGCCGAGGGCGACGATGCGGCAAAAGGCAGCGGACCGGTCCAGCGCAACGTCGAAATCGCCGTCGAAGGCTCCGGACAGGATCGTGTCGGCCATGGTGCGCACTTCGTCGGCGCCGGGCGGCTCGGCCACGCCCGCGATCACCTTGGACACTTCAGCAGATGCCGTGCCCGCCTTGAAGAAGGCCGCCAGCTTGTCCGGATGGGACTGGACGGCGGCGCGGATGGCGTAGAGCCGCCAGAGCGCACCGGGCAGGGACCTGGCGGGACTCTCCGACCACATTTCGGCTATGGCCTCGAGGCCCTGCTGGTCGGCGAGTTTGACCAGGCGCTTGGTGATCTCGGGATCATCGGAGCCGCGGCCGCGGTGCACCAAAGCCTGGGCTGCCAGGTGGGCAGCCTCGGAGACTCGTGCGGGGTCGGCGCCGCCGGCGAAGTCCTCAAAATCCAACGGGGCAAAGGGCTTCGGCTTGTGCGGCCGGGGGACGTCATTTCCGTTGTTCGGGCTCATGCCACGACCTTACTCCCGCCTCTGACGCCGGTACAGGGAGGCCGTGTCCCGGGGCAGCGGCGGGTCCTGCACGGCGCGGTGCCCCGGCCAGGGGCAGGTCCTGCACGGCCAACGGAACGGCCGGCACGGCGGATTCGAATGCGCGGCGGTGGGTGCGATAAACTGTGAACCGGCCAAATCCGCCCACGTCCCGGTCTCCACCAGGATGGACGGAACCGGCTGGCGGGCCTTTAGCTCAGTTGGTAGAGCATCGGACTTTTAATCCGCGGGTCGCGGGTTCGATCCCCGCAGGGCCCACCGCGAAAGCGGCTCCGACCGGTTATTTCCGGTCGGAGCCGCTTTTTCTTGTCCATCGGGCGGCTGATTCCCCTCAGAGGGCAGGAACTGTCCAGGTTCAGGCCAAACTGTCCATCTCTTGACTGTCCACAGGCCGCTGACCTGCGGTGATGCCGGCGGGCCCGGCAAAACATGGACAGGGTGCCGGCGGATGAGAGCGAGTGGGCGGCGGATGGACAGCGCGCCGGCGGATGGGGGGCGAGTGGGCGGCGCACCGGTGTGTGCCGCCCACAGGGTGGGGCCGTGCCTCCCGTCTTTGGGCCCCGATCGGGCAGCCCGCGGCGGCTGGAGTGGCTGTGGGGGAGGCGCGCTCCTGATCCCTCAAGCCTCGCCGGGGTAGGGCGGCCGTCGAGCGGGTCATTTTACGCTCGAGCCGAGCTGATGCCGGGTGTCGGTGACGAACCGCCCACCCTCCACGTAACGGCCCGCGGGTCGATCTTGCCGCCATTCTGGTCCGGGGATGAGCCGTCCGTCACCAGCCGGATGTCACGAAATGATAACGAAAAAACGGGGCTTGGGCGCCGGCGTCGTCCTTCCGCTGCAGGGCAACTGGCACAAGGGATCCGGCGGGCTGAGGAGGAGCTGAAACTATCGCGATTCTGCCCGCATCCGTTGTCAAATCGGCAGAATGCCGGTTGATAACGCCTCGATCCTCGTTAGGTTGGAAGGGATGGTTGAAGAACTAGCAGAAACCCAGTCCATACCGAGGATCGAAGCAAAATTCCGTAAACCAACCCTGCAAGACGGGCAGTCGCTGTGGCGCATGGCCAGGGACTCGCAGGTCCTGGACCTGAACTCGTCCTACTCCTACCTGCTGTGGTCCCGCGACTTCGCCGAGACGTCGATGATGGCCACGGTGGACGGCGAGCCGGCCGGCTTTATTACCGGCTACATGCGGCCCGACGAACCCGGCACGCTGATGGTGTGGCAGGTCGCCGTGGACCACGAATTCCGTGGCCGCAAGCTGGCCGCCGAGATGCTGGACCGCCTGGCCGGACAAGTGCAGGCCGAGCGCGTGGAAACCACCATTACTGCGGACAATGAGGCCTCCATCCGGCTGTTCGCCGGCTTCGCGTCGCGCCGTGGGGCGCCGATAGAACGCGAGCCGCTGTTCACCGCAGAGCTCTACCCGGACGGGCACAACACCGAGTACCTGTACCGGATCGGCCCGCTCACGTAATTCCCGCCGGCGTCCAGCCAACTGCGCACCACACGCCGGCCAATACCATCTGCACCAACGCACATCCGCACGAATCGACCTGCGGCTGCTGTGGCGCTGCCCCGTACCCGGGACCGTCCGCGGCCGCACTGAGGAAGGAAGCGTTTTATGACTGACATTTTCGAGACCCTGGAGTCCGAGGTCCGCGGTTACTGCCGCAGCTGGCCCGCCGTGTTCACCCGCGGCGAGGGAAGCAGCCTGACCGCCGAGGACGGCCGCACCTATCTGGACTTCTTCTCCGGCGCCGGCGCGCTGAACTACGGGCACAACAACCCGCAGCTGCTGCAGCCGTTGCTGGAGTACCTGGCCAGCGGCGCCGTGGTCCACTCGCTGGACATGAAGACCCCGGCCAAACGGAAGTTCCTGGAGACCTTCCAGGACGTCATTCTGCGGCCGCGCAATCTGGACTACAAGGTGATGTTCCCCGGCCCCACCGGCACCAACACCGTTGAGGCGGCGCTGAAGCTGGCCCGCAAGGTCACCGGGCGCCAGCACATCCTGTCCTTCACCAACGCCTTCCACGGCATGACGCTGGGTTCGCTCTCGGTGACCGGCAACTCGATGAAGCGCCGCGGCGCGGGCATCCCGCTAACCAACAGCTCCAAGATCCCCTACGACGATTACTTCTCCGGCGAAACCACGGACTTCCTCTGGCTGGAGCGCGTACTCGAAGACAGCGGTTCCGGCGTGGACAAGCCGGCGGCCATCATCGTGGAGACCGTGCAGGGCGAAGGCGGCCTAAATGCCGCGCGTGCCGGCTGGTTGCGCGGCCTGTCCGAGCTGTGCCGGAAGCACGAAATCCTGCTGATTGTGGATGATGTGCAGGCCGGGTGCGGGCGCACCGGCACGTTCTTCAGCTTCGAAGAAGCAGGCATCACCCCGGACATCGTCTGCCTGTCCAAGTCCATCTCCGGCTTTGGCCTGCCGATGGCGCTGACCCTGTTCCGTCCGGAGCTGGATGTCTGGGACGCCGGCGAGCACAACGGCACCTTCCGCGGCCACAACCCGGCCTTCGTCACGGCGACGGCCGCGCTGGAAACTTACTGGCGAACCGGTGAGTTCCAGCAGCAGGTCAAGGCCCGGATCACCCAGCTGCACGAGGGCCTGGAACGGATTGCCGCCTCGGTGGAAGGCGCCAGCGTGCGCGGCCGGGGAATGCTTGCGGGGGTCAAGTTTGCCGACGACCAGACCGCCGGCAGGATTGCCGCCGAGGCTTACGAAAACGGGCTGCTGGTGGAAACCTCCGGGCCGGAGAGCGAGGTAGTGAAGCTGATGCCGGCGCTGACTATCAGTGCGGCAGATCTGGACCGTGGTCTGGACATCCTGATCGAGGCCACCCGCGTCGTCACCGCGGTTCCGGAACTGGCCGGAGCCCACTAGAAAGGCAGGGCCGCTCCACCGCGCGCCCGCCGCTCCACCGCGCGCCCGCCGCTCCACCGCGCGCCCGCCGCAAGCCGCGCCGCCCTCGTACAACAGCTTTCTGACCATCCACACTGAGGAGTACCCATGATTGTTACCAACCTGAACGACCTGAACGACACCGACCGCGACGTGAAGTCGGAGACCTGGCGGAGCCGCCGGATGGTGCTGGCGGGGGAAGGCGTGGGCTTTTCCTTCCACGACACCGTGATCTACGCGGGCACCACGTCCACGTTCCACTACGCCAACCACATCGAGGCCGTCTACTGCGTGCAGGGCGAAGGCACCCTGACCAACGAGGTCACCGGCGAGGTCCACGACCTGAACGACGGCACCATGTACCTGCTCAACGGGCACGAGAAGCACACCGTCCGCGCCACCACCGAGCTGCGGATGGCCTGCGTGTTCAACCCGCCCGTCACCGGCCGCGAAGTCCACGACGAGAACGGCGTGTACCCGCTCGTCCAGGCCTAGCCGGCTCACTGACTCCGGCAGCAGGAGGGTCCGGTCGGCAACTGTGCCGGCCGGGCTTTTCCGCACCCGGCCCAAGAAATAAAACCCACGAGGAGGATAAAGATGACTGCGACCGCAGAACAAAGCCGTGTTGACCTCTATCCGACACGATCAGCAGGCACCGCGAGCGTGCAACCCCGCCAGGACAAGGTTGTCTGGGGCTCCGCGGAGTCGGGCCCCATGGACGCCGCCACGCTGGCCGGCTTCGAGGAGAAGGGCTACCTCAACATCGAGGAGCTGATCTCGCTCGAGGAAGTGAAGGCGTACCAGGCGGAGCTGGATCGGCTCGCCGCGGATCCCGCCGTCCGCGCGGACGAACGCTGCATCGTCGAATCCAAGAGCCAGGAAGTGCGCTCCATCTTCGAGGTGCACAAGATCAGCGAGGTCTTCGCGAAGATCGCCAACGATCCGCGCGTGGTGGACCGGGCCAGACAGCTGCTGGGCTCCGACGTCTACATCCACCAGTCCCGGGTGAACTTCAAGCCAGGTTTCGAGGGCAAGGAGTTCATGTGGCACTCCGACTTCGAGACCTGGCACGCGGAGGACGGGCTTCCGCGCATGCGCACGGTGTCCATTTCCATCTCGCTCACGGACAACTACTCCTACAACGGTCCGCTGATGATCATGCCCGGCTCGCATCGGGAGTACATCTCCTGTGTAGGAGCGACCCCGGACGACAATTACAAGCAGTCGCTGGTGATGCAGGGCGCCGGGACCCCGGACAAGGAAACGCTGCGGGAGTTCGCCGACCGCTACGGGATCGACGTGATGGAAGGCATGGCCGGCGGGGCCACCATGTTCGACTGCAACTGCATGCACGCCTCCAACGGCAATGTCACGCCGTACCCGCGCTCCAACCTGTTCTTTGTGTATAACAGTGTGGAAAACACGGCGGTGGATCCTTTCGCCGCCAAAAACCCGCGGCCGGACTACATCGGCGCCCGGGAATTCACCCCGGCCGGCCGGTAGCACTGACCTGCCGCTAGCGGACTGACAGGCAGATAACGACGGCGGTGGCCCGCCTTCCGCAGACTCGTGCGGAAGGCGGGCCACCTCTTCACATCCGGGTATCGGCCCCAGCCGCTCAGCGGCCGGCCGCCAGCACCTTGCCCAGCACCGGGCGGGTGGTGCGCAGACCCGCCCACACCACCAGGATGCCTGCGCCCAGGCAGCCCGCAATCGTCAGGATAGACAACGGTGCCAGCACCAGGGCCATCCCGGCCAGCGGGAAGATCAGGACAAAGGACACCGCGGCGGAGCCGAGCGAAACCAGCAGCAGCGGAAGCATCACGGCGCGGGTCCGGGCCGCGTCCATGGTTTTTCGCGGCATGCCCAGGTGGTCCAGGCTGGTGTACAGGTCCGCGCGGTCCAGAACGGCCGCCGCCTGATTCACCCCGGCGGAGCACGCCACCATGACGAACGAAACGACGATGGTGATCAGGATGCCGGTGCGGATGTCCCCGGACAGGAACTGCTCCGGACCCGAGACCGGTCCGGGGACGCCGTCCGTCATCGCCACGCCGGTCCCGCCGAACACGGCCACGAAGCTGGTCATGGCCAGCCCGGAGACCTGCCGCCAGGCGGCCTTGGGGGATTCAAGGATGCTCCGGGCGGCCAGCAGCTTCTCCGCCGTCGCCGCCTTGCGCAGCTGCCGGCGGCCCATCACCGCCACCGCCCACGGGCCAACGAGATTGAGCACCGCCAGCCCGGCGGCGAAGGCGCCGAGCACGCAGGCCACCGCCACGGCAGTGGAGGCGTAGCCGGCATTCATCGCAATGAAGCCGGCCAGCACAACGGCGGCGGCTACCAGCGCGCGCAGCCAATGCATCGTCGCCGGGGCCTGGCGGGTCCGCACCCCCAGCGGCGAAATGACCACCTTGCGCAGGCCCACGGCAGCACTGATGGCGGCAAGCAACACCACGCCGGCCAGCACGCCAAGCACGGCCAGGGGGTGCAGCCAGTAGGCGCCGCCGATCGGCTCCCCGCGGAACGGAATCAGCTGCACAGCCGGACCCAACACCAGGTAGCCGGCCACCCCGGCCACGGCGCCGGCGGCAGCCAGCGCGGTGGATTCGATGATGGTGATGCCGGCAACCATGGCCGGCGTAGCGCCGAGCAGGCGCAGCGTGGCCAGCCGGTCGTCGCGGCGCCGGGCCGAGAGCCGAGCCGCCGAACCGCCCAGGGTCAGCAGCGGGAAGACCAGCAGGATCAGCGCCAGCACCGCCAGCAGTTGGTAGAGAAAGGCCAGCTCGTCCCGCCAGCGCAGGAAGGACAGCGCACCGGCCAACACGGTCAGCAGCAGCGCGGTGACCAGCCCGAACGCCACCATCGGCAGCAGGGCGGTCGTGCCACCGGATTTTCCCGGGCGGGACAGCAGCCACGCCAATTTCCACGGCACGACGGCGGTGCTTCCGCCCCTGGGCACGTCCGGTCCCGCGGGGGAGGCCGGGGAAGCTAGGGGAGCGCTCATTGGTTGCCGCCCCGAGCCAGGCCTGCCGCGATCACGCCGCCGGCGCTGTCGCCGGTCAGCCGGCCGTCCCGCATGGTGAGCACCCGTCCGCAACTGGCCGCCACACCGTCGTCATGGGTCACGACAATGAGGGTTTTCCCGGCGCCGATGGTGGACTCGAGCAGTACCTGCATCACGTCCGCCGAGGTAGCTGAGTCCAGGGCCCCGGTGGGTTCGTCGGCGAAGATCACGCCCGCGCCGGTCACCTGGGCCCGGGCAATGGCAACGCGCTGTGCCTGACCGCCGGAGAGCTCGCCGAGCCGACGCTGCTCCATCCCGCCCAGACCCAGCGCCTGCAGCCACCCCGCGGCAGCCTGCTCGGCCGCCGGGCGGGGCGCGCCGTTCAGCATTAGCGCCACCGCCACGTTCTCCAACGCGTTCAGTTCCGGAATCAACAGGCCCTGCTGGAAGACAAAGCCGAAGGCCTCGCGGCGCAGCCTGGACCGTGCGGACTCGGCGAGGGCTTCCACCTGCACGCTCTGCCCGGGAAGGTTCAGGTGCACCTGCCCGCTGTCCGGGGCGATGATGCCGGCCAACACGTGCAGCAGCGTGGTCTTGCCGGAACCGGAGGCGCCCATGATGGCCACGGACTCGCCGGCCCGGATGTCCAGCGAGAGCCCGGCCAGCGCGGTGGTTGGGCCGTAGGTCTTGGTGAGGTTGCGGGCGCTGAGCACCGGCGGGTGGCTGGGGTGCCGGAGGAGCCCGGCCGCGGAGGCACGTGTGGAAGCCGGGGCCGGAGTAAAGTCGCGGTTCTCGTTCATGATTCCATCGTCGTGGCCCGGGCGCGGTCGGCGCGTCGGGCCGAAGGCTGAAAACTGCCTCTCGTGGCTCATACCCAGGGTGGAGCGCTCCTGCGCGCCGGTCGCCCCGCCTCAGGGTGGAGCGCTCCTGCGCGCCGGTCGCCCCGCCTCACGGTGCGTGATACGCCACATTGCGGACATCGAGCCGCCACACAATCCGCAAAAGCAGGAAAATCGGCCTCATGCTTCCGCGCTTGCGCCATGGCTGGTGGGACCCGCGGGCCAATGTGGCGTATAGCGTACCTAGCCGCCCACCCGTCTGGCTGGCCCGAGCAGGAGCCCGGCCTGCGCACCGTCCGATACGAGCTGAAGCGGAAGGGCCAGGCCCGGCCCCCGAGGGGCAGACACCTGCCGGTGCGGTCGGTAGGGTGAGCCGCATGCAGACGGTTGACGGGGCTGCGGTGGACGGTGCTGCGGCGGCTAGGGTGCTCGAGTCGCTGCGGCGGAACGGGGTGGCGGACGTCAGGGCCGACGCCACCACCCTGGACGTGTACTCTTCGGACGCCTCGCTCTTCCGGGTGCGGCCGGCGGCCGTGGCCTTCCCGCACGATGTGGACGAAGCGCTGGCGGTGCTGGCGGCCTGCCGCGAGGCCGGCGTCCCGCTCACCTCCCGCGGGGCGGGCACCTCCATTGCGGGCAATGCGGTGGGCCCCGGTGTGGTGCTGGAATTCAGCCGCCACATGAACCGCGTGCTCCGGCTGGACCCGGAAGCCCGCACGGCCACCGTGCAACCCGGCACGGTCCACGCCACGCTGCAGCGAATGGCGCTGGCCCACGGTCTGCGTTTCGGGCCGGACCCGTCCACCCACACCCGCTGCACCATCGGCGGGATGATCGGCAACAACTCCTGCGGCGCCCGAACCCCTGCTTATGGCCGCACCGTGGACAACGTGGAGCACCTCCAGGTGGTCACCGGTTCCGGACGCCGGCTCCGGCTGGACGGCAACCACGTCCCGGAGACGCCGGAAACCGGGGCGCTGCGCGAACTGGCCGCCGGGCACTTGGAGACCCTGCGCACGGAGTTCGGCCGCTTCGGCCGCCAAGTCTCCGGCTATGCCCTGGAGCACCTGCTGCCGGAGAAGGGGTTCGATCTGCGGAAGGCGCTGGTGGGCAGCGAGGGGACCCTCGCCGTCGTGCTGGAAGCGGAGGTGCGGCTGGTCAAGGACCCGGCGCACAAGGCGATGGTGGCGCTGGGTTTTGCCGATATCGGCACCGCCGCCGACGTGGTGACGGAGGTGATGGCCTTTTCGCCGACCGCCTGCGAGGGGCTGGACAGGCGGATTGTAGACGTGGTGCGCAGCCGGAAGGGGCCGGGCTCGGTGCCGGAACTGCCCGCGGGCGCCGCGTGGCTGTTCGTGGAGCTGGCCGGCGACCACTCCGCCGACGTGGCGGACCGCGCCGCCCGGCTGCTCCGGCTGCCGGAGGCGGTGGCTGCCCGGGTGGTGGACCATCCGGCCGAGGCCGCCGCGCTGTGGAAGATCCGCGAGGACGGTTCGGCGTTGTCGGGGCGCTCGCCCGCCGGGGAGCCGGCGCACTCCGGCTGGGAGGATGCAGCCGTGCCGCCGGAACGGCTGGGCGCCTACCTGCGCGAGTTCGACGAGTTGGTGGCGCGGCACGGGTTCAGCGGTTTCCCGTACGGTCACTTCGCCGACGGCTGCGTGCACGTGCGGCTGGACTTCCCGTTCGGCAACCGCGGCCCCAACGAGACCGACGGCCGCACCGAATACCGCGCCTTCATGAGCGACGCCGCTGACCTGGTGGGCCGCTACGGCGGCTCGCTCTCCGGCGAGCACGGCGACGGCCGGGTGCGCGGCGAGCTGCTGCCGCGGATCTACTCGCCGGAAGCCATCCGCCTGTTCGGTACGGTCAAGGGCATCCTGGACCCGGACAACCTGCTCAATCCGGGCGTGCTGGTGGACCCGCGGCCGCTGGACGCGGACATCCGCACCGCCGCCGCCAAGCCGGTCCGCATTCCGCTGGGCTTTTCCTACCAGCACGACGGCGGCGACTTCAGCCGCGCGGTCCACCGCTGCACCGGGATCGCCCAGTGCCGCACGGACGCGGCGACCCGGCCGGGCCTGGTGATGTGCCCGTCCTACGCGGCCACCAAGGAGGAGAAGGACTCGACCCGCGGCCGCGCCCGCGCGCTTCAGGAAATGATCCTGCGTGCCTCGGGCGGTGATGGCGACGGCGGTGCCCGGCTTGGCGACGGCGGTGCCCGGCTTGGCGACGGCGGCGCCCGGCCCGGCGGGGCCGGCCTCGGCGCGGCGGCGGGCGGGAGCGGCGGGCCGTCCGAGGCGGCGCCGGACTGGCGCTCGCCGGCCGTGCATGAGGCGCTGGACCTGTGCCTGTCCTGCAAGGGCTGCCTCTCCGATTGCCCGACCGGAATCGACATGGCCTCCTACAAGGCCGAGGTCTTGTACCAGAGCTATCGCGGGCGGCTGCGGCCGGCGTCGCACTACTCGCTCGGGTGGCTGCCGCGCTGGGCCAGACTGGCCTCGTTCGCACCGACGCTCGCGAACGGACTGCTGAAGATCCCGGGCCTGCGGCACGCTGGTTTACGGCTGGCCGGGGTGGATGCACGGCGCGGACTTCCGCAGTTCGCGCAGGAGACGTTCGACCACTGGTTCCGGAACCGGGATCCTTCAGCTGTCGCGGCACCGAACGGGCCGGTGCTGTTGTGGGCCGACACTTTCACCAACTACTTCTCGCCTGAGATCGGGCAGGCGGCCGTCAGGGTGCTGGAGCGTGCCGGCTACGAGGTGCTCGTTCCCGGCGAACGGCTGTGCTGCGGGCTGACCTGGATTTCCACCGGACAACTCGACACCGCACGCCGGATCCTGAGCCGCACCGTCGACGCGCTCGCCGGGTACGCCGACACCGGCGTGCCCGTGCTGGGACTGGAACCGTCCTGCACCGCCGTGCTGCGGTCCGATGCGCTGGAGTTGCTCGGCGGCAAGGCTCTTCCGGTCGCCCAATCCACCCGCACCCTCGCGGAACTGCTGGCGGGCACCCAAGGGTGGACACCGCCGTCGTTAGTGGGGGAGGAGATAGTAGCCCAGCCGCATTGCCACCACCACGCCGTGCTCGGCTGGGGAACCGACCTGGGCCTGCTCCAGGATGCCGGGGCCAAGGTGCAGAGCCTGGGCGGGTGCTGCGGACTGGCCGGAAACTTCGGCGTCGAACGCGGCCACTACGACGTTTCCGTGGCCGTCGCCGAGACCCAATTGCTGCCGGCGGTTAGGTCGACCGGACCCGATGCCGTGCTGCTGGCCGATGGGTTCTCCTGCAGAACCCAGATCACCGACCTGGCCCACCGGCGTGGCATCCATCTGGCGCAACTGCTGGATGGCGCGTGCGGTGTCAGAATGCAGTAACGGCAAACGATCGAAGGGGACATCGTGGCCATCAAGGACAAGCTGGCGGGGGCCCAGCGCAAGTTGAAGACGTACGCGGCGCGGGCCGGGCAAATCCGCGTGCGGGAGAGCGACTCCGGTCCGACGGCCAGTGCACAGACGGCCCGGGTGTCCGTGGTCATTCCCGTCTTCAATGCGATGCCGTACCTGAAGGAACTGCTGGACTCGCTGGCGGCGCAGGACATGGACCCGGCACTGTTTGAGGTTGTGGCCGTGGACGATGGATCCACCGATGACGGCGGCAAGCTGCTGGACCAGTACGTGGCGAAGCACTCGAACTGGCGCGTGATCCACCAGCAGAACAGCGGCTGGCCGGGAAAACCGCGCAATGTGGGGATCACCGCCGGCACGTCCGACTACGTTTTCTTCTGCGACGCCGATGACAAGCTGGGCGTCGAGGCGCTGCGCCGCATGGTGGCCTTCGCCGACCGGCATCAGGTGGATGTTCTGGCGCCCCGCATGGTCGGGATCGGCGGCCGCCGGGTCCAGTCCTCGCTTTTCACCGAGACCGTCCCCGACGTTCCGGTGCGGAAGATCCTGGGTACGCTTTCGCCGCAGAAGCTGATCCGGCGCGAGCTGCTGGACACCCACGGCATCCGTTTCCCGGAAGGCAAGGTCCGGCTGGAAGACGGCATGATGCTGACCCGCTGCTACCTGGCCTCGAGGCGGAACGCGATTGCGGCCGACTACGACTACTATTTCATCCGCACCCGGCACGACGGTACGAACATCAGCTCACAGCGCGCCATCCCGGAAAGCTACACCGGCTCGGTGGCAGAGATCGCCCGGATCATCAAAGAGAACCACGACGACGCCGATCAAGCCGAGCTGCTGGTACTGGATCTGTATCGGCGCAAACTCCTTCGCACCTACGTGCCCTCCCGCTACCGTTCGATGCCAGCCGGTACTCGGAAGCGTTGGGTGGAGGCCCACGCCGGCTTCGTGGAACAGTACATCCCGGAGCGGTTGGAGGCGCAGCTGGACTTCCCCTTCCGGCAGCGCTCGGAGCTGGTCCGGGCACGGGATGCGGAAGGCCTGCTGAAGCTGGCGGCCACCGAGGAAGCACTGAAGCCCACATCACGCGCCCTGCTGCCGCAACTGGACGAGGAAGCGGTGGCGTTCGGTCTGCATTTTGAACCGGCAGCCACGTTCGAATCCGTCCGGCTGGTCGCACGCGGGCGCGGCACTGCTGAGGCGCGGACCTTCGAGGCCAGGCACGACGCCGGCGAGTACCGTGCCGTACTGCCGCGGGCCGAACTGGACGGACTGGGCAATGTACTGGTGGACCTGTTCGTGCAGCTGGGACTGGATGGCATGGAAGGGCCTCCCCGCCGGATCCTGGCGCCGGGGGAGGGGCTGCCGGTGAAGTCCGGCGGCCTTCGCGTCTACGCCACGGTCCACGGCAACCTCAGCCTGGACCAGCGCCGCTGACTGGCGGGAGGACGGGTCTCCACGCGCTCGCTGGCGCTCGCTCGGTCGACCACCGAAGGCTCCCCGGGGGTCGAAGGAGGCGCGCCAGCGCCGAGTAGAGACCGGGTAACCGCCAGCTATTGGCGCACGCCGCTGACCTGCCGGGCGGTCTCCTCCAAAACTTCCCGGAGCGCAAGAATGGCGGGCCGGTTGGCGGAGGCCCGGCGGGCGGACGTAAAGACGGTCCGGCGGGGATGATCCGGCAAGTCCAGCATCCGGCAGGGGGTGCCCCGGCCGCTCCAGACCAAATCCGGGAGGAAAGCTACCGCATTGCCGGATTCGATCAGCCGGATCTGGGCCTGCAGGTCAGCGGTTTCGTAGCGGACGTCCGGTTCAAAGCCGGCTTGGCGGCATGCTTGTTCAGCCCAGTGCCGGGACGCGGCGCCGTGCGGTTCCATCACCCAGGGCAGGCCGCCGGCATCCTCAAGCAACCGGGCCTCCCCGCCGGGCAGGCCGGCCGGCGCGACGGCGAGCCGGAGGGCGTCGGTGGTAAGTCTTTTGCGGTCGAGTTCGGGATGGTGCGGTGCCGCATGGCCCGGGTACTGCTCGGCTACCACCAAGTCGAAGTCGCGCGCCCACGTCTCGTAGAGCGCGGTTTCCGGTTCCCGCTGGACCATCTCGATCCGCACCTCCGGGTACCGCTGCCTCATGCTGGTGAGCGCATCGGGCAGCAGCGCCAGGGCGGCGGACTGGAAGACCCCCAGCCGGACGCTTCCGGTCACCGTGGTCAGGGACGCGGCCAGGTCCGTTTCGGCCTGTTCCAGCCGGGACAGCAGCGACTCCGTGTGGGCCACCAGGATCTCCGCCTGCGGCGTGAGCTGGACGCGGCGGCCGGCCTTGCGCAGCAGTTCCACGCCGGCTTCTTTCTCCAGCAGCGTCAGCTGTTGGGATACCGATGACGGGCTCAGATTCAGTGCGGTGGCCACTTCAGCCAAGGTGCCGCGCACTTTGACCTCCCGCAGCAGCCGCAGCCTTCGGACATCCAGCATGAGCGCTCCATTCATCACTAAAAATGATGATTATCGGTCGGAAAAGATCGCTTTTTCTTCACCAAGTCTAGTTCCATACTGGTCCTTAACAGGCAATGCAATTACGTTGAAGGGACTGATGCTGCCGTGACCGACGTCCTCAAGGAGGCACCGATGCAGACCACAAGTTTTGCCGGTACGCAGGTGGCCGACCTCGCCGCCGACACCATCAAGCTGGTCCGTCACTGGCTGACCGAAGCAGAGAAAATTCCGGCCGACGCCGCGGCCGAGCAGTTGGCCGGCGTGCTAAACGATCCCCATGGCCTGCAATTCACCGTCGGATTTGTCGACGGCGTGATCCGGCCCGAGGATCTGAGGGTCGCGGCCCGCAACTTGGCCACGCTGGCGCCGAAGGCTCCGTCCTTCCTGCCCTGGTACATGCGTGCCGCAGTGCGCACGGGCGGCACCTTGGCACCGGTGCTGCCACAAGTGGTTATTCCTGCCGCCCGCCGGGTGTTGCGGGAAATGGTCGGCCACCTGATCGTTGATGCCACCGACGCCAAGCTGGGGCCGGCGATCGCCAAAATCCGCAAGGACGATGTCCGGCTGAACATCAACCTGCTGGGCGAGGCGGTCCTGGGCAGCCGCGAGGCCGAACGCCGGCTGGAAGGCACCAAGCACCTGTTGGCCCGCGACGACGTGGACTACGTCTCGATCAAGGTCTCCTCCACCGTGGCCCCGCACTCTCACTGGGCTTTCGACGAGGCAGTGGAGCACGTCGTCGAAAGTCTTACCCCGCTCTACCGGCAGGCGGCCACCTCCCCGAAGCGCAAGTTCATCAATCTGGACATGGAGGAATACAAGGACCTGGAGATGACCATGGCGGTCTTCACCAAGATCCTGGACCAGCCCGAGTTCGAGCAGTTGGAGGCCGGCATTGTGCTGCAGGCCTACCTGCCGGACGCACTCCGGGCCATGATCCGGCTGCAGGAATGGGCCGCCGCCCGCCGTTCCCGCGGCGGCGCCGCCATCAAGGTGCGGGTGGTCAAGGGCGCCAACCTGCCCATGGAGCAGGTGGAAGCGTCGCTGCACGGCTGGCCGCTGGCCACCTGGGAAACCAAGCAGGACTCGGACACCAACTACAAGCGGGTCATCAACTATGCCCTGCAGCCGGAGCGGATCGGCAACGTGCGCATCGGCGTGGCCGGGCACAACCTCTTCGATGTCGCGTTCGCCTGGCTGCTCGCCAAGCAGCGCGGCGTGGACGCCGGCATCGACTTCGAGATGTTGCTGGGCATGGCGCAGGGCCAGGCCGAAGCGGTCAAAAAGGACGTCGGTTCGCTGCTGCTCTACACGCCGGTGGTCCATCCCGCCGAGTTCGATGTGGCGATCGCCTACCTGATCCGCCGGCTGGAAGAAGGCGCCAGCAGCGAAAACTTCATGTCGGCGGTCTTCGAACTCAGCAAGAACGAGAGGCTGTTCGAACGCGAAAAGCAGCGCTTCCTCGCGTCGCTGGAAGCGCTCGACGACGACGTTCCGGAACCGAGCCGGCAGCAGGACCGCACGGAGCCGCAGCCGGCCCGTCCGACCGACTCCTTCGACAACATCCCGGACACCGATCCGTCGCTGCCCGCCAACCTGGCCTGGGGCAGGGAGATTCTGGCCCGTGTGCCGGCTTCGACGCTCGGCCGTGACACGGTTGCGGCCGCCCAGATCGGGGACGAGGCGGGGCTGGAGCAGGTGATCGCCAAGGGTGTGGCGCAATCCAAGAGCTGGGGGGCCCTGAGCGGGGCCGAACGCGCCGAAGTGCTGCACAAGGCAGGCGACAAGCTGAACGCCAACCGCGCCCGGCTGCTGGAGGTGATGGCCGCCGAGGCCGGCAAGACCCTGGACCAGGGCGACCCCGAAGTCTCCGAGGCCGCCGATTTCGCGCATTTCTACGCCGAATTGGCCCGGACGCTGGACACCGTGGACGGCGCCACGTTCGTCCCGTCGAAACTGACCGTGGTGACGCCGCCGTGGAATTTCCCGACGGCGATCCCCGCCGGAGGTGTGCTGGCCGCGCTCGCCGCGGGCTCCGCCGTCGTGATTAAGCCGGCCCAGCAGGCCGCACGCACCGGTGCCGTGATGGTTGAAGCGGTCTGGGAGGCCTTGGATGAAGCCGGCGTACCGCGCGAACTGCTGCAACTGGTGCAGCTGGGCGAGCGTGAACTGGGCAAGCAGCTGATATCGCACCCGGAGGTGGACCGCGTGATCCTCACCGGCGCCTACGAGACCGCCGAACTGTTCCGCTCCTTCCGTCCGGACCTGCCGCTGCTGGCCGAGACGTCCGGCAAGAACGCCATCATCGTCACCCCCAGCGCCGACTTCGACCTGGCCGCCAAGGACGTGGCCTACTCCGCGTTCGGCCATGCCGGCCAGAAGTGCTCCGCGGCATCGCTGGTGATCTTGGTGGGATCGGCCGCCACCTCGCCGCGGTTCCGCAACCAGCTGGTGGACGCGGTCACGTCCATGAAGGTGGGCTATCCGGAGGACCCCACATCGCAGATGGGTCCGATCATCGCGCCGGCCGAAGGCAAGCTGCTGGACGGGTTGACGACGCTGGGCGCCGGGGAAAGCTGGCAGATCCGGCCCCGGCAGCTGGACGGTTCCGGCAAGCTGTGGAGCCCCGGGGTGCGGACCGGGGTGGCGCGCGGATCCCGCTACCACCTGACCGAGTTCTTCGGCCCGATCCTGGGTGTGATGACCGCCGAAACCCTGGAAGAAGCGGTGGCCATCACCAACGACATCGATTACGGGCTGACCTCCGGCCTGCATTCGCTGGATGCGGACGAGCTGGATTACTGGCTGCAGAACATTCAGGCCGGCAACCTCTACGTGAACCGCGGAATCACCGGAGCCATTGTGCGGCGCCAGCCGTTCGGTGGCTGGAAGAAGTCCTCGGTGGGCGCCGGCACCAAAGCCGGCGGGCCCAACTACTTGATGGGGCTGGGCGAGTGGGAGACCGCTCCGTCCACGGCTACGGCCCAGGTGCACGGCGCCGCGGCCAGGCTGCTGGATGCCGCGCGCAGGACCGGGCGGGCGCTGTCCGCGGAGGAGTTGGGCGGACTGGATCGTTCGTTGCGTTCCGATGCCGCGGCCTTGGCCGACGAGTTCGGCGCGGCCAAGGACGTCTCCGGGCTGACAGCGGAGCGCAATGTGTTCCGCTACCTGCCGGTTCCGGTCACGGTCCGGCTGTCCGAAGGCGAACCGCTGCCACAGCTGGTCCGCGTGCTGGCCGCCGGCGTGCTGGCGGGCTCCGAGGTGGCGGTTTCCACCGCCGTCGCGCTTCCCGCGTCCTTGCAGGCGGTGGCCACGGAACTGGGCCTTGAGGTGACGGTGGAGGACGACGGCGCCTGGCTGGCCCGGGTGCCCCGGCTCGGTGCCGGGCGGATCCGCTTGATTGGCGGGGACACCAAGGCGCTGGCCGTCGCTACCGGTGGGCGGCCGGATGTGGCGGTCTATGCCCACCCCGTGACTGAAGCCGGCCGGTTGGAAATGCTGCCCTTCCTGCATGAGCAGGCGGTCAGCATCACCGCACACCGCTTCGGCACACCCGACCATCTGGCCGACGGCCTGATCTGAGCGCGGCGGCAACTCCGCCGAAGCATTATTCAGCAGGCGCCCTTTTCGAGCATGAAAAGGGCGCCTGCTGATCAGTTATTGCCTGCGGGCGATCCAAGTTGGACGGCGTCTGCTCAGCCGTGCCGCCGCGTCCAGTCGACTGCATGCAGGACGAGCACACCGGCGATGGTGATCAGGCCGGCGATCAGGACGTTCGGTGCCAGGGTATACAAGACGAAATACCAAGGCGGGCCGAAGGTGGTGGTCTGGGTGGCTTGCATTTCGATAAAGGTCGGGGCGACCGACCCCCAGGCTCCGAAGACGGAGAGCGCTATGCCCAGCGCCCAGAGCGCCACGAGGAAGGGATTGATCTTCCGGCGCGCCGCAGCAGCGCCCTCCGGCCGGACCTGTGGTGCCGCGTCCGGCGGAATGACCTCGGCAATATCGGTGGACTGGGCGGCGGCGTCGGAGGAAGGTTCCACCGCTGCGGTCCGGATTGCCGGGCTGGTGGTGGCGGGCCGGACGGCGCTTCGCGCAGTTTCATGGGCTTCACCGCCCCGCTGGTAGATCGAGTCGTACCGCTGGTCGAACTGTGATGCGGACATGGTCCCCCTTGTCGCCGGCCTTTCTTTGTGAATCTACCGGATGCCGGGCAACGCTGTTAGGCTGTGCGCCATGGGAATTCTGATTTTCGAGTAACCAGGTCCTGGACCGGTTCAAAACGACAACCGAAACAATGCTTGCTGAGGCTCTACCTCGCGAGTGGTTCCCTGAATCCACCTCCGCTCTCCGGATCTGATCCGGCTATTTGGCATCTTCGCCTTGAGCCCTGATCCGGCGGAAAAGTCTCCAGCAGGCTCGATGAGAATCCGAAGGAGAGCCATGACTGATATCGATCCGCGGGCGCCGAAGCCCGCCGAACTTAGTGCACCAAACATCCACCTTGCTCCGGCTGCCGCAGCCAAGCTGACCGCAGAGCAACAGGCCAAGCTGGCCCCGCAGGGCGCGAAGGCCGGCGATCTGCCTGGCTGGCACAGCATCGGCAACAGCCACAAGCCGAAGCACCCCAGCGGCAAGCAGGGTCCGCCGGAGAAGAAGGTGCGCTGGTAAGAACGGCGCAGTACACGGACGCAGTGCCCCGAACGGACATGGTCCGCCGGGGCACTGCGGTCTATGGACACCCGCAGGGGGAGGCAGCGTGAGACCTGATGTGCGCCGCATGCTGTTGATCCAGGCAGGCAACCTCCTGCTGCTGGCCATCGCGGCCGGTGTCATCGTGACGGCCGTGGACGCTCTGACCGCTTATGCCACCGGGGCACGGGACGAGCCGGACGCGGGCGGCGCGCTCGCCTGGATCTCCCTGGCCGGCTCGCTCGCCGTCATGGTGCTGGCGATTCTTGCGTACCGGTGGACGGCTCGGGGCGAGCGCTACGCGCCATTGTTCGCCGTGCTCGGCTGGGCCGTGCTCTGGCTGCCGCTCAGCCTGGCCCTGGGCGCGGCCAGCGGCACGCCGCTCCTGGCGTACCTCGCCACGCTGGTCTGCGGGGCGGGCATCGTGCTCTCGCTGGTGGCCCTGGGAAGCAAGAAGCCGCGCTGACCCTCCGTGGCCCGGCGCCGTCGACCTCCAGCGCCGTCAACCTCCCGGGCTGCGGCCCCACGCCGTCGGCCCGGGCTGTCGGCGCTGGAGGTTGGCCTACAGGCTGCCGCGGGTTTCGTCTCGACGGATGGTTTCGCCGGTGCTCGGGTCTTGCACTTGGCGGCTCTCGGTCACGCGGTGGTCCCTGCGGGGAGCAGCCATGACGATCGAGATGATCAGGCCCAGCACGCCGACCCCCATGAGGATCCAGCCGATCAGTGTCAGGTCGACGAAATCCACCACGTCCGCAACAGCGAAGGCAAGGATTGCGCCGATGGCAATCAACGCAATTGATGATCCGATTCTCATAGCCTGCAACTCCTTTGACGTTGGGCGGTCGGCGCAGCCAGTGCTGCAGCCGACCGTCGGATAGGAAGTACGCGGTGCAATTGTCAGCATACTTGCTGTTTGCGGGAACGTCCCGGAAGCTGTGATTTAGGCTTAAGGCCGGAACACCATCGCGGTGCTGAGAGTTCCAGGAGGTTTTGTGGCCAAAGGACAGAAGATCAATCCAGCCATGCGGGTGGCTGCGGATGCGGCCTTCGATAAGCAGGGCAACCCGAAGCCCGGCACGACGACTGCCTTCATGAGGGCCCTGGACGTCCAGCGGCCGTTGGTGCTGGCCAATCTGGACCGGCTGCGCCGCAAGAATCCGGACGCGACGCCGGCCGAGCTGGCCGCGACGCTGGAGAAGTACTATTTGGCAACGGTGAGTTCCGGCGGTGCGGCGGTAGGGGCCACAGCCGTCGTCCCCGGTATCACCGCGGTGGCCTCGCTGGGCCTCTCGGCGGTGGCAACTGTCGGCTTCCTGGAATCCACGGCGCTCTACGCCCAGTCCATCGCCGAACTGCACGGCGTTGACACGGAAAACCCAGAGCGCTCGCAGGCGATGGTGATGGCCATCCTGATGGGCGAGGAGGGCCGCTCGCTGATCAAGGAGTTCGCCGGGCAAGCCGGCGGCCGCGGCGGGAATCCGGCCCGCGCCTGGGGAAACGCAGTGGGCAGCACCATGTCCTCCGGGATGGTCAGTTCACTGCTGGACAGTCTGAAGAAGCGTTTCCTGGCCAAATTGGTGGCCAAGCAGGGTACGGCGATGCTGGGCCGGGTCATTCCGTTCGGCATTGGTGCGGCGGTGGGCGGTGTGGGCAACCACGTGATGGGCCGGCGCGTCATCGGCGCCACCAGGATGGCCTTCGGCGAACCGCCGCTGGTGCTGCCGATGTCCCTGGTGGAGGATCTGGTCGAAAACCGGTACCGGCTGGGCGCGCTCCCGGCAGCGCCGGGGCGGTTGACCGCCAAAATGATGGAGAAGCTGCCCGTGCTCAGGCGCAAGGGCCACAAGGCCATCACGGAGTCCGCGGACCATGACGGCGAGTGACCGGCCCAGGATCGACCTGAACAGCGACCTCGGCGAATCGGTCGACGGCCGGCTGATGGGCGACGACGCCGCGATGTTCCCGCTGATCACCAGCGCGAACATAGCCTGCGGCTACCACGCCGGCGACGACGAAACCATGCTGGCCAGCTGCCGCCGCGCTGCCGAGAACCAGGTGGCGGTGGGCGCGCACGTTTCCTATCAGGACCGCGAAGGGTTCGGCCGTCGGTCCATGGAGGTGGCGCCGGCCGACTTGGTTGCCGATGTGGCGTCCCAACTGGCTGCGCTCGACCGGATTGCCCGCGGGGCGGGAACGCCCATTGCCTATGTGAAGCCGCATGGCGCCCTGTACAACCGGATAGTCCACGACCGCATCCAGGCCGCGGCAGTGGTGGAGGCCGTCGGCGCTTTCGATCCGCAGCTTCCCATCCTGGGGTTGCCCGGATCCGCCGTGCTCGAGCTGGCCGCCGGTGCGGGGCTGCCGGTGTTCCGGGAGGCCTTCGTGGACCGCGGCTATCGCAGCGACGGCACGCTGATTCCGCGCGGCGAGCCGGGCGACCTGCTGGAAGACCTGGAGAAGATTGCCGACCGCGCGGTGGAATTCTCCCTGCGTGGCGCGGCCGATTCGCTCTGCGTCCACGGCGATACCCCCGGGGCGGTGGCCATGGCGCGGCTGGTCCGGCAGCGGCTGGCCGCGGCGGGCATCAGCCTCCGTCCCTTCACCGATGCCGCCCGGACATCCGGACGGTAGGGTGCGAATCCTGCCCTTCGGCGAGGGCGCACTGCTGGCCGAATTCCCCGCACTGGACGACGTTCTGGCGCACTACGCCGCTCTTTCGGCCTCGCCGCCGCCCGGGGTTACGGAGCTGGTTCCCGCTGCCCGCACCATCCTGGTGACCTTCGCGGCCCCGGCGAGCACCGCCGTCGTCCGCCAATGGCTGGAACAAACGGCACCGCACGACGCCGAGGCAAGCACCGCCGAAGACTCCCGGGACATAGTCACCCTTGAGGTGGACTACTCGGGCCAGGACCTGCCGGCGGTGGCGCGGCTGCTGGGTGTGAGCGAGGCCGAGGTGGTCCGCCGGCATCAGCACTGCGAATGGACGGCCGCGTTCACCGGCTTCGTCCCCGGGTTCGCCTATCTGGTGACCCCGGAGAATCCGCTGCAGGTGCCGCGGCTGGCCGAACCTCGGACCCGGGTGCCCGCCGGATCCGTGGGGCTGGCGGGCGAGTTCAGCGGCGTCTACCCGTCGGCGTCGCCCGGCGGCTGGCAGCTGATCGGCAGGACCGATGCGCGGCTGTGGGACGCCGCGCGGGAGCAGCCCGCGCTGATAGCGCCGGGAACGCGAGTCCGGTTCAGGGCGGTGTAGACGTGATCACGGTGGTCAAGACGGGGCCGGAACTGCTGGTGCAGGACCTCGGACGGCCGGGCCATGCCGCCATCGGGGTCAGCCCGTCCGGAGCGCTGGACGCCCGGGCCCTGCGCGCTGCCAACCGGCTGGTGGGCAACCCGGAATCCGCGGCCGGTCTGGAGTTGCTGCTGGGCGGGGCGGTTCTGCAGTTCGACGACGACGCGGTGGTTGCGCTGACCGGAGCCTTCGGCGAGGTGTCGGCCGCGGGAAGCGGGAGCAAGGACCGCTACCGCCCGTTCCGGATCACGGCGGGCCAGCGGCTGGAGATCGGCGTGGCCACGTCCGGACTGCGTTATTACCTGGCCGTGGCCGGCGGCATCGTGGCCGAGCCGCAGATGGGGTCGGCGGCCACCGATCTACTCTCCGGGGTGGGCCCGGCGCGATTGCAGGACGGGGACGTGCTGCGGGTCGGCGCCGGCACGCCCGCCCTCGCGTCAGAATGGATGCCGGTGCCGCTTCCGCTCTCCGGCACCGTGGCCGTGCGGTTGCAGCCCGGCCCGCGGCTGGATTGGTTCGCGGCGGACACCCGCCAACGATTGGCGCTCGGCAACTGGACGGTGAGTGCCGACAGCAACCGCGTGGGGCTGCGGCTGCTGGGACGGCCGCTGCAGCGGGTGGGCGAACGGGAACTGCCCAGCGAGGGCATGGTCACCGGCGCGGTGCAGGTGCCTCCGTCCGGGCTGCCCACCGTGTTCCTCGCCGACCACCCGGTGACCGGCGGCTATCCGGTGCCGGCCGTGGTGGCAGCGGCGGACCTGCCGCTGCTCGCCCAGGCCCGGCCCGGGCAACGCATCCGCTTCTTCTGGGCCGACTGAGCCCAGCCGTGCACGGCTTAAGCCCGGACGGGCCGGCTATCCGAAGACGGCGGTGGCCACGGTGAAGATGGTCAGCCCGGCCAGCGAGCCGACCACGGTGCCGTTGATCCGGATGAACTGCAGGTCCCGGCCCACTTGGAGCTCGATCTTGCGCGACGTCTCCTGTGCGTCCCAGCGCTCCACTGTCTCGGTGATGACACTGGCGATTTGCGAACGGTAGGTCCGGACCAGATACCCCGCCGCCTCCTCGATCCAGCCGTCGATTTTGGCCGCCAGTTCCGCGTCGGTCGCCAACCGGTGGCCGAAGTCCGCCACCGCCCGCTTGAACGCCAGGCTTAACTCGCTCTGCGGATCTTCCACAGCCTCCAGCAGCGCGGTTTTCAGCGTCTCCCAGGTCCGGGTCGCCAGCGCCCGCACTTCGGGATCGCCCAGCGCATTGTGCTTGATCGCTTCGACCCGCGCCATCATCTCCGGATCATGCTGCAGGTCCTGCGCCAGGGAGTTGAGATAAGCGTCCAACTGCCGGCGCATCGGATGGTCCGGGTCGGCCTGCACCGCAAGGATGAACTTATACAGCTCCAGATGGACCTTGTCGCCCACCAACGAATCAACGAACTGCGGCACCCAGGTCGGCGAGCGGTCGGAGACCAGCCGAGCCACGGTCTCTTGGTTGTCCAGCACCCAGTCGGCGGCACGGTCCAGCAGCAGATCCACCAGCTTCAGGTGGTGGCCGTCGCGCAGCACATGCTCGGCCAGCCGCCCCAACGGCGGACCCCACGGCGGATCCAACAGGTGGCGGCGGGCCAGCGACTCGATCAACGCCTGCACGTCCTCGTCGTTGAGCACCAGCAGGGCCCCGCGGATGGCCGTGGCTCCCTCGCGGGCGACCCGTTCGGTGTTCTCCGGCCGTTCCAGCCAGAGCCCGGCCTTGGCGGTAATCCCGAGCGAGCCGATCTTGGCCTTGACCACGTCCTCGGCCAGGAAATTCTCCCCCACGAACTGGCCCAGGCTCGCCCCGATCTGGTCCTTGCGGCGCGGAATGATCGCCGTGTGCGGGATCTTCAGTCCCATCGGGTGCTTGAACAGCGCGGTCACCGCGAACCAGTCCGCCAGTGCGCCCACCATGCCGCCCTCGGCCGCGGCCCGAACGTAGCTCAGCCACGGATAGCTGTCCTGCAGTGCGAAGGAGACCAGGAAGACCAGGGCCAGAACCACCAGCAGCCCGGTGGCCAGCAGCTTCATCCGGCGCAGGCCCGCGGCCCGGACACTGTCCGGCACAGCAGCGGCCCGGCTGCCCCCGTTCGGTCCGCTTCCGGGCATGTTTTCTGCCGCGTTTCCGCCCCTCGGACCGTCCGTCCGCCCGTCCGCCGTGTCAGGTGCGACGCCGCCGCCCGTCTGAGTGCCCATGTTGCCTCCGAAGCCGAATCGCCGAACGATCATCGACCGTTCACCCTTCAGTCAACCCTACGGCGGGTCCGGTTGTCCGGTCATCGCGTACGGTGAATTCATGGACCAGAGGATCTACGCGCACCGCGGTTCAAGCGAGCAGTATGCGGAGAACACCCGTGCCGCTTATCTGCAGGCGATCGCCGATGGCGCCGACGGGATCGAGTGCGACGTCCACCTGACCAAGGACCGCCGGCTGGTCTGCTTCCATGACTTCACGCTGGACCGCACCTCCAACGGCACCGGCTACGTTTCCGACTACACGCTGGATGAGCTGTTGCAGCTGGATGTGAGTTCGTGGAAGGGCGTGCCGATTCCGCCCGAATACGGCGGCACCGCGGACCAGCTGGTCACCCTCGACGATCTGGTGGACCTGATGCGGGGCGCCGGACGGCCACTGGGCCTGGCGGTGGAGCTCAAGCATCCCAGCCCGTACGGGCAGGAGCTGGAAGACGAATTGCTCAAGTACCTGATGGCAGAGGGCTGGGACCCGGACACCTCCCGGCTGGACAACATCCAGATGAGCTTCATGAGCTTCCACCCGGACGCGGTGAAGTACCTGGCCGACAACATGCCCGGCGAGTATCTCTGCCAACTGCTGGATGACATCGACGCCGAGGAGCTCAAAGCCAGCCTGATGATGGGCGAGCTGACCGTCGGCGCCGTGGCCGGACTGTTGCGGCGGGCGTTGTCCGAAGGCGAAGGGCTGATCGAAGACCACCGCGTGGGTCTGGCCGGACCTGGCGTGGACTATGTGCGCTCGCATCTGCCGCTGGTCCGCCGCTGGCAGGATGCCGGCATGCAGTTCCGCGTCTGGACGGTCGACGATCCGCAGGACGTGAAGCTGTGCCGCGACTTGGGCTTCGGCGAGATTACGACCAACCGCCCGGCCGAGGTCCGCCGGCAACTCGAGACCGCCCGCGTCTAGGCCACCGCCGCTGCTGGCGGGCGAAAAGCAGCCCGCGGCCACTGCCGCAACCTTGGTCTTTGTGGTTTATTTGGTGCATGGCATCTCCCATTGAGGATTATGCACTCATATCGGATCTGCATACGGGAGTGCTGGTGTCCCGGTCCGGAAGCATGGACTGGCTCTGTCTGCCCCGCTTCGACTCGCCCTCTGTTTTCTCCGCGCTCTTGGGCGGCCCCGGACACGGCCGCTGGCTGCTGGCCCCGGACGGAGCGCGTCCCCAGACGGAGTCGCCGATGGGCGCCGGCCCGGAGGGCGAACAGGGCAACGTTCCGGCGGAAGTCCAGCCGAACCAGCCCCCGGTCTCGACCCTGGAACACGACGAAGCGGTCTCCTCCACGCCGGATATCCACGGGCAGTCCGCCACCGAGACGGCCAAGAGGGCTGCCGGGACG
Source organism: Arthrobacter sulfonylureivorans (assembly GCF_022637435.1). NCBI lineage: Bacteria > Bacillati > Actinomycetota > Actinomycetes > Micrococcales > Micrococcaceae > Arthrobacter > Arthrobacter sulfonylureivorans. Next base: position 56,549 of record NZ_CP093326.1, on the reverse strand, counting down.
GCCCGCGCGACCCGCGAAGCTGCGCAGCCCGGTGACGCGGCCCGCGAAGCAGGTCAATCCGGCGACGCGGCCGGCACGGCAGTGGCCGGGGCCTCCGGAGCCACCAGTGCCACGGCCGAGTCGGCGGCCGGCTCAGGAACCGGGCAGTCCGCCACAGCGGACGCCATGCACCATGGCGGTGTGCTCGCGGCGGCGGTCCACCCGCAGACCGGAAGGCATCACCGTCCGCCAACCGCCGTCGAAGCAGCAGAGGAGCCGCACGCCGTCGTCGTTAAGCGCACCTACGTTGTGTCCACTTTTGTGCTGCAGACCCGGTGGAAGAGCAGCACGGGCGAAGCGTTGATCACCGAGTTCATGCCGGTGGGCGACCGCAGGGCGTCCGTGGTGCGCCGGGTCGAGGGTTTGTCCGGGGAGATGAAGATCCGGCAGGAGCTGATCATGCGGTTCCACTACGGGGACGTGGTCCCCTGGGTGAACCGGGTCAAGGACGAGCAGACCGGGAAGGAATCGATTGTCGCGATTGCCGGGCCGGACGCGCTGGTGCTGCACGGGGTTGATCTGCCGCGCGCCGCGGAGCGCCGGCACCGGGGTGAATTCACCATCAAAGCCGGCGAGAAGGTGGACTACGAGCTGTGCTGGTTTCCCTCCCACCGGACGGTCCCGCCGATGATCGACGTCGACGCCGCGCTGGATGAGACGGTGAACTTCTGGCAGAACTGGTGCTCGCGGTTCCCGCCGCAGGGGGACTACAACGGCATGGTCAAGCGCTCGCTGCTGGTGCTGCGTGCCATGACGCACGAGACCACCGGCGGAATCGTTGCCGCGCCGACCACCTCGCTGCCGGAGTCCTTCGGCGGGGAGCGGAACTGGGACTACCGGTACGTCTGGCTCCGCGATGCGGCGCTGACGCTGGAATCGATGATGACCCACGGCTATGAGACCGAGGCGCTGCAATGGCGCAACTGGCTGCTGCGTGCGGTGGCCGGCGACCCGGAGGACCTGCAGATCATGTACGGGGTGGCCGGTGAACGTGATCTTCAGGAGCGCATCATCGAGCACCTGCCCGGCTATGAAGGCTCCGCTCCGGTCCGAGTGGGCAACGGTGCAGTCTGCCAGTACCAGGCGGACGTGATCGGCGAGGTCATGGTGGCACTGGAGAAGCTGCGGAACCTGGGCGGAACCGAGGACCACTTCTCCTGGCCGCTGCAGAAGGCCATGCTGCACTACGTCGAGAAGCACTTCGACCAGCCGGACCAGGGCATCTGGGAGACGCGCGGCGACCGGCGCTACTTCACGCACTCCAGGGTGATGATGTGGGCGGCCTTCGACCGTGGCGTCCGCGCCGTGCGGGAGCACGGGCTGGATGGCAAAGCCGTGCGGTGGGCGGAACTGCGGGACCGGCTGCGCGAGGAGGTCATGGAGCACGGCTTCAACCGGGAGATCAACTCCTTCACCCAGTGCTACGGCGGCACCGAGGTGGACGCCTCGCTGCTGGTGCTGCCGCAGGTGGGCTTTTTGAAGTACGACGACGACCTGATGCTCGGTACCGTGGCCCGGCTGGAGCAGGATCTCGTGGACGCGGACGGGCTGATCCTGCGCTACCGGACCGACTCCGGGGTGGACGGGCTGTCGCCGGGTGAGCATCCGTTCCTGGCCTGCTGTTTCTGGCTGGTGGAACAGTATGCCCGCTCCGGGCGGATCGGCGATGCGCGCGACCTGATGGACCGGCTGATGGGCTACGCCAACGAGCTGGGGCTGATGGCCGAAGAGTATGACACGGTGAACAAACGGATGACGGGCAACTTTCCGCAGGCGTTCTCGCATCTGGCCCTGATCCGGGCGGCGGACGCGATCAACGGCCACGCGCAGGACGCGGTGTAGCCTGCGCCTCTCGCTCTTTCCCTGCCCGACGACGGCGGTGCCCCCTTGTGCCCGCACGGCGCCCGCGTGCCCGGCTACTGTAGATGGGTGAAGTTTTTCCAGTCCCCGGCCGTGAAGGTGGGGCTGTCCATCTCCATCGCCACCGGGCTGTACGGGGTCTCCTTCGGCGCGCTTTCAGTCACGTCCGGACTCGATCTGTGGCAGACCATGGCGCTGAGCCTGCTGCTGTTCAGCGGCGGCTCCCAGTTCGCCTTCATCGGGGTGATCGGCGGCGGCGGGACCGGCGTGGCCGCGATGACTGCTTCTGCCTTGCTGGGCATCCGCAACGGCATCTACGGCATGCAGATGAATGCGCTGGTCTCCCCGCGCGGCTGGCGGCGACCGTTGGCTGCCCAGGTGACCATCGACGAGTCCACCGCCACGGCGTCCGGCCAGGAGGATCCCGGCGAGCAGCGGCGCGGGTTTTGGACCGCCGGCGTGGGCATATTCCTGCTCTGGAATCTTTTCACCTTGGTGGGTGCGCTGGCCGGCAACGCGCTGGGGGACCCGAAGCAGTGGGGCCTGGACGGGGCCGCGGTCGCCGCTTTCCTCGCCCTGCTTTGGCCGCGGTTGAAGGGCAAAGAGCCGGCGGCCATCGCCGTGGTGTGCGCCCTGGCGACGCTCCTGGCCGTGCCCTTCGTCCCCAGCGGCGTGCCCATTCTGGTGGCCGCGGGGGTAGCGGCGGCCATCGGTTGGTTCACGCACAAACCGGTTCCGGCCGGGATGGCTCCGGACATCGAGCCCTACGACGAACCGTACGCCGGGCACGACGGCAGCCACACTCTCGCCGAGTCCGAGCGCCGCGCCGCAGGGCAGGACGGCGGCCCGGCCGACGGCGCAGACGGAAAGGAAGCCCCGTGACCCTGTGGATCTGGATCCTGATCGCCTGCGCCATCTCCTACCTGACCAAGCTGGCGGGCTATCTGGTGCCGGCCAAGTGGATGAAGAACCAGCGGATGTCCCGCATCGCCGCCACCATGACCATCGGCCTGCTCGCATCGCTGACCGTGGTCAACACTTTCTCCAGCGGCCAGCAGTTGGTGTTTGACGCCCGGATCTGTGCCCTCCTGGCCGCGGCCGTCGCCTTGCTGCTGCGTGCGCCCTTCCTGGTGGTGGTCATCGCCGGAGCCGCCGCGGCTGCACTGCTCCGGCTGGCCGGTTGGGGCTAGCCGGAGCGGCTGCCCTTGCTTAAACGGACCGTTGTCACTCGCCTTAGCCGACTGTTGTCCCTCCCTAAGGCGCGATTGACGACGGCGGTGCGCACCGCCGTCGTCAATCATGCAGTCAGGGGTCAGTCAGCGATCTTGGCGACCAGTCGGCCGACGACTTCGCCCTTCTTGAGTTTTTCAAGGCCTTCCGGGATCTCCTCGAAGCTGATCTCGGTGACGGTCGGGTTGAGCTTGCCGGTGGCGAAGTAGTCGTAGACACCTTGCACGTCTTCCTTGGTGCCGCCCTGCGAGCCAACCAAGGTGACTTCGGACAGAATCAGGGTCTTGGTGCTGATGGTGGATTCCAGCCGTCCCATGCCGACCTGGACAACGCGACCGCCGCGGCGGACCGTCTCGATGGCCTCGGCGGTGGTGGTGCCGAAACCGGCGAAGTCCACGATGACGTCCAGGCCAATCTCCTTGAAGTCTGCGATGGACTTGGCCACATCCTTGGCGCCGATCTCTCGGGCTTGGTCCCAGACCTTCTCGTTGACTTCGGCGATGTAGACCTCTGCGCCCGCCAGGACCGCCACGCGGGCTCCGATCGAGCCGAGGCCGCCAAAGCCGATGATGCCGACCTTGTCGCCCGCCTTGACCTGTCCGTTGGCGATCACCGCATGGTGGCTGGTCATGCCGGCATCGGTGCCGGCCGCGCCCTGCGAGAAGCTGACATTGTCCGGGATACGGACCAACGCCTCCTGATCAATCGCAGCCTTGAAGGAGAAACCGCCGTCGAACGCGTAGCCGGGAGCGCCCGCGGAAGTGGTGGGGCAGAAACCAACACGGTCTCCGACCTTCCAGTCGGTCACGCCATCGCCAACCTCGGTGACGACGCCAGCGACTTCGTGTCCCAGGGTGATGGGGCGCTTGGCCAGCGTGGAGAGCCAGCCCTCGTCTTCGAGCATGCCGACGTCGGAGTGGCACAGGCCGGCCGACTTGATGTCGACGACCACGCCGTTGGGGGCGGCTGTCGGCTCGTCGACCTCGGTCAGTACGAGGGGCTCGTGGGTATTGGTGAACTGCCAGGCTTTCATGGGATCTCCTTGGACTCGGCATCAGCGGGGCTGTTTCCGCGGGACCGGCCGGCGGAATCATTGTTCTTGGCCCGTACTTCCACCGTAGTCCGCAAACCGTCAAACTTCTATGCATTTGCATATAAGATGCGTCACCTACCTGTGTGGTCCACGGGACAGCTGATTGCTGCAGGTGACGGTGGACCTGTCGTTGGCTGTGGCCCTGTGGAAGACTGAAGCCATGCTTGTTGCCTTCTCTGTTGCACCCTCCGGGGTTCCCGTGACCGGTCCCGCGCCGCACGACGCTTCGGTGCACGACGCCGTTGCCGAGGCCGTTCGGATTGTCCGGGAATCGGGCCTGCCGAACAAGACCGACGCCATGTTCACCACCATCGAGGGCGAATGGGACGAGGTCATGGACGTCGTCAAGCGCGCCACCGAAGCCGTGGGCCGGTACGGATCACGGGTGTCGCTGGTGCTCAAAGCGGATATTCGTCCGGGCTATTACGGAGAGCTCACCGGGAAGGTGGACCGGCTGGAGGCCGCTATCAACGAGCGGGATCAGAAGTGAGCCACGAGCGCGGCATGCAGGACGCCGACCGGGCCGAAGCGTGGACCGCGGTCGAGGACTACCTGACCGTCACCTTGGTGGGCGAAGACCAGGCCCAGGTATCCGCCCGGGAGAGCGCGGACCGGGAGGGCCTGCCGGCCATTGAGGTGAGCGCCCCGCAGGGGAAGCTGCTGATGCTGCTGGCCAAGCTGACCGGTGCGCGCAAGGTGCTGGAGATCGGCACGCTCGGCGGCTACAGCACCATCTGGCTGGCCCGCGGAGTGTCGGACGGCGGCGAAGTGGTCAGCTGCGAGTACGAGCCGCACCACGCAGAGGTGGCCCGGCGGAATCTGGAGGCCGCCGGCGTGGCGGATAAAGTCAGCATCCGGGTGGGTGCTGCGCTGGAAACGCTGCCGAGCCTGGCCGCCGGGAACGACGGGCCTTTCGATCTGGTGTTCATTGACGCGGACAAGGAAAACAACCGGAACTATGTTGAGTGGGCGCTGCGGCTGACGCGTCCGGGCAGCCTGATTGTGGTGGACAACGTGGTCCGCTCCGGGCAAGTGCTGGCCGAAGGCGGCGACGGAAGTACCGTGGACCGCGACATCCGCGGCACCCGCGACGCGCTGGCGCTGCTGGGCTCCGACGAGCGCCTCGATGCCACCGCGATCCAAACCGTGGGTGGCAAGGGCTGGGACGGTTTCGCGCTGGCTCTGGTCAAGTAGCCGATGGGGCGGCGAAGCACCCGTGCCGACGAGGCCCGGGAGCCGGAGGCGTCCGGCGGGCCGGCCGAAGGACGCTACGAAATCTCCTCCGGAATGGCCGAGCTGATCCGCGAACCTGAATCTGCGGACAGCTGGCTGCTCAAGATCAACGGCGTCCAGTCCTCTCACGTGGTGGTCGGCGATCCGCTGCGCCTGGACTTTGAGTACATGCGCTGGATGGCGGCGCTGATCGGATCCCGCTGGGAGTCCGGGGAAAAGCTGCGCGTGCTGCACTTGGGTGGCGGGGCATGCTCGATGGCCCGCTATCTGGCGGCTGCCTATCCGCAAGCCCGGCAGGTCGTCGTCGAGATTGATGCGAAGCTGGCTGAGCTGGTGCGGCGGTGGTTCGACATTCCGCGCGCGCCTCTGGTGCGGATCAGGGTAGGCGAAGCGCGGGCCGTGACCGAATCGCTGAGCGAAGACAGCAGGGACCTGCTGATCCGTGACGTCTTCTCCGGCAGTACCACCCCGGAGCCGCTGACCACGCTGGAATTCACCCGGGCGGTGCGGCGCGTGCTCTCGCCAGGCGGCGTCTATCTGGTGAACTGCGGCGACACGCCCCAACTGGCCGGCGCGCGCGAGGAAGTGGCGACCATCGGCGAGGTCTTCGAGCACCTGGTGATGATCGCCGACCCGCCGATGCTTAAGGGCCGGCGGCACGGAAACGTGGTGATCGCCGCCAGTGACGAGCCGCTGGAGACCGGCCCGGCGCTGATCCGCGAACTGCTGCACGGCGCTGTGCCCGCACAGCTGTGGGACGGGGCAAAAATTCAGCAGTTTTGCAGAGGATCGGCGATCAGGCAAGACCCGCCGGTCAATTAGCCGCCTTTCCTGGAACGTTATGACTTCGGCTCGAATTTGTTTGTAAGATGGAAGCGAACGGCCGAACCACGGCCGTATTAGGCCCGGGAGCGAGCCGCTTGCGGCGGGCTCTCCGGAGGCAGGCATAGAAAAAACGGCTTCGACACTATGGATGGTGGCTGGAGCGCTATGTCTGCTAAGCCGGACTTGGTCCGGCGCCGGATGCCGGGTGCTGACAACCTAATCCCCCCAAGTTAGGTACAGTGCCCGGCATCTCGGTCTAATTAATCCTTTCACCAGCTGTTTCACCTCTCGTCCTCACCCTTGCGGTGTCGTGGCGGAGGGCCATACCAAAACGTGATGTGAGGGGCCGCGGCGGCTTCGCTCATCGCGCCGGCATTCGAAAACGGGGCCTACTAACCGTGGCGAGGCTTGAGTGATCGGGAGGCCCGGCGCCGGTGCGCTGTCCATGTTTTGGTGGGCCCGTCGACATCAACGCAGGTCAGCGGCCTGTGGATAGCCAAGAGATGGACAATGATGCCTGAACCTGGACAGCTGGCGTCGCCCGGCAGAAACCAGGGGTGCCGGCGGGAACTAAGGTGCCGGCGGGAACCAAGGTGCCGCTGGGAACCTAGGTGCCGGTGGGAACCACCCGGCGGTCCGGTCTTCCCATCAGTTCTGCCTCCCTGGTGCGGGCCTCTCGCCTGAGCGCATCGACGACGGCGGCGACGGCCGGTTGCCGCAGCGATTCCGGGCGTGCCACCAGCCAGTAGCCGAGGCGCTCCTCCAGTTCCTCCGGCAGGATGCGGACCAGATCCGGATGCCGGTTGGCCATGAAGCACGGCAGCAGGCCGAGGCCGGCGCCGGCGCGGGTGGCCTCCACATGGACAAACACATTGGTGGAACCGAGGGCGGTCACCATCGCCGGCAGCAACCGGCGCGGGGCGTCCAAATCGTCCACCTGCAGCATCGAGTCGATGAAATACACCAGCGGGTGGTTCATGGCGGCGCGAACGCTGTCCGGCGTGCCGTGTTTGGCCAGATAGTCGCGCGAACCGTACAGGCCCAGGACGTAGCTGCCCAGCCGGATGGATCGTGCACGGTTGACTTGCGGCCGCCCGACGACGACTTCGAAATCCAGGCCAGGGCGGTGCTGCGAGGCCCGCCGGGCGGCGGTCACGATCTCCACGCTGAGCTTTGGATGGTTTTGCTGCAGCCGCGCTATGGCCGGCGCGGCAACGAAAGCACTGAAGCCGTCGGTGGCGGACATTCTCACCACGCCGGCCAATTGGTCTGCTTCATCCGGCGTGCGGTTGAGTCCGGCCAGCGATTCCTCGATCCGTTCGGCCACCGTGGCCGCCTTACGGCCAAGGTCGGTCAGTTCCCAGCCGCCCGGCGCGCGGGAGAACACGCGGCCGCCCAAGGCCTTCTCCAGGGCGGCGATCCGACGGGAGACCGTGGTGTGGTTCAGGCCCAGGTTGTCGGCCGCGGCGGTGTACCTGCCGGTGCGTGCCACGGCGAGCAAGATGATCAGGTCGTCCGGGTTGGCGGGCTGAGGCGCGGAAGTCATGTCTGCATTTTTGCAGACCGGGCCTGCAAAGTTTGCCATTGATGCACACGTGGTGAGAGGGAATACTCAGTGTGGTCGCATTGTGACCTCACTCACAGGCGCGCCGGAACCTTCCGGCGGCCACGCACCGCAGTATCCGCACGCCAAGCAAGGAGAAAGATGAGCGCCCACGCTACCCCCACCGGACCCGGATCCGGCGCCCCGCAGGAGTCACCGCCGTCGGTCCTGCGCAAGGTTGTTACGGCCTCCATGGCCGGCACGGTCGTGGAATGGTACGAGTTCTTCCTTTATGCCACGGCAGCCACGCTGGTTTTCGGCGCCCTGTTCTTCCCCGATGCCGGCACCGAACTGGACGCGATTATCGCCGCTTTCGTCACCTTCGCCGTCGGCTTCATCGCCCGACCGCTGGGCGGCATAGTATTCGGACACTTTGGGGACAAGGTGGGCCGGAAGAAACTGCTGCAGCTGAGCATCATCCTGATCGGCGCAGCCACCTTCCTGATGGGCTGCCTGCCCGGTTTCGACCAGATCGGTTACTGGGCGCCGGGTCTGCTCGTGGCCCTGCGGTTCATTCAGGGCTTTGCCATCGGCGGCGAGTGGGGCGGCGCAGTGCTGCTGGTCGCCGAACACAGCCCGGCTGACAAGCGCGGCTTCTGGGCGTCCTGGCCGCAGGCCGGCGTGCCGATGGGCAACATGCTGGCCACCGTGGTGCTGTGGGTCATGTCCGGCATCCTCTCCGACGCCGAATTCCAGGCCTGGGGCTGGCGTGTTGCCTTCTGGCTCTCCGCAGTCATCGTGATCGTGGGCTACTACATCCGCACCAAGGTCACCGAGGCGCCGATCTTCCTGGAAGCCCAAGCAGAGTCCGCCAAGGTCAAGTCCACCTCTTACGGTGTGGTGGAAGTGATGAAGCGGTACCCGCGCGGTGTTTTCACTGCCATGGGCCTGCGCGTGGCAGAGAACATCATTTACTACATCGTGGTGGCGTTCTCCATCACCTACCTGAAGACCGTGCACGACTTCGACGTCACCACCGTGTTGGGCCTGCTGATCCTGGCGCATGCCTTCCACTTTGTGGTGATTCCGTTCTACGGGCGGCTGTCGGACACCATTGGCCGGCGGCCGGTCTACATGGCCGGCGCCGTGCTCTCGGGGGTCTGGGCCTTCGTCGCCTTCCCGATGTTCGACACGCAGAACCCGATCATCATCCTGGCCGCGATCTTCCTGGGCCTTGGCGTGCATGGTCTGATGTACGCGGGCCAGCCGGCCATCATGGCCGAGATGTTCCCCACCCGGATGCGCTACTCCGGTGTCTCGCTGGGTTATCAGGTGACGTCGATCTTCGCCGGTTCGCTGGCCCCGATCATCGCTTCCACGCTGCTGAAGGACTTTGGGCACTGGCTGCCGGTGGCCCTGTACCTGGTGGTCGCTTCGGTCATCACCATCGTGGCCGTGTACTTCGCACGTGAGACCAAGGGCGCCTCGCTGCGCGATCTGGACCGGGCCGACATCGCCGCCCAGGCCGGGTCCGAGGTGCGGGCCCAGGCCTAAGCAGACCCAAGCCCGACCAGGGCAAGCAAAAGGGACCGGTGCCACCCGTTGCGGGCGGCACCGGTCCCTTCGTTGTTCAGGGGGAGCCGGTTGGTCAGCGGAAACCGATGAGCTGCTCGACCGGTCCTATGCCGAAGAAGAGCACAAAGGCGGCGGCAACTACCCACATCAGCGGGTGGATCTCCCGGGCCCGGCCCTGGAACGTGCGCACCAGCACGTAGGCGATGAAGCCCGCGCCCAGGCCGTTGGCAATGGAATACGTGAACGGCATCAGGGTGAAGGTCAGGAAGGCCGGGATGGCCACGCCCCAGTCGGCCCAATCGATCTTGCCCACCTGGGACACCATCATGAAACCGACGACGACGAGCGCCGGCGCCACTGCCTCGAACGGCACCAGCGAAATCAGCGGCGTGAAGAACATGGCCAGCAGGAACAGCAGGCCGGTGACGACGTTGGCCAGGCCGGTGCGCGCACCTTCGCCGATGCCTGCGCCGGATTCCACGTAGATCTGGTTGGACGAGACCGATGCAGCGCCGCCGGCAACGGCACCCACGGCGTCGACGATCAGCACCCTGTCCACGTGCGGAATGTTGCCCTGCTTGTCGGTCAGGCCTGCCTCATTGGCCAGGCCCACCATGGTGCCCATGGCGTCGAAGAAGATGCTCAGCAGGATCGCAAAGGCCAGCAGGGAGGCGGCCGTGAAGCCCAGCGTGCCGAAGGAGCCGAAAACGCTGACCTGGCCGACCAGGCTCAGGTCGGGCAGCCCCACCCAGCTGCCGTTCGGCAGTTCGGGCACCACCAGGGACCAGCCCTGCGGGTTGAAGCCGTCGGGGCCCACCGAAGGGCCGACGTTGGCCACGGCCTCGATGATCACCGCGAGCACAGTGGCGGACAGCACGCCGATCAGGATGCCGCCCTTGACCTTGCGCACCACCAGGGCGATGGTCAGGATCAGGCCGAAAATGAAGACCAGGGTTGGCCAGCCCAGCAGCACGCCGTCGAACCCGAGGCCCACCGGAACAGTGGTGCCCGCCGCGTCCGGAATGCGGCGGATGAAGCCAGCGTTGACCAGGCCGATCAGGGCGATGAACATGCCGATGCCCACCACAATGGCGGTCTTGAGGCTTTGCGGCACGGCGTTGAAAACCGCCGTCCGGAACCCGGTGAGCACCAGGATCAGCATGGTGATGCCGGAGAGCACCACCAGGCCCATGACGTCAGGCCAGGTCAGGCCCGGGTTGGTCGCAACCGTGATGGCGACGAAGGCGTTGACGCCCAGGCCGGTCGCCAGGGCGAACGGGTACTTGGCCCACGCGCCCATCGCAATCGTCAGCACGCCGGCCACCAGGGCCGTCACCGCCGCGACGCGCTCGGCGCCAAGCATGGCTCCGGTTGAATCGGCGCCGCCCAGGATCAGCGGGTTCAGCACCACGATGTAGCTCATCGCGAAGAACGTGGCCAGGCCGCCGCGGATTTCACGTGAATAGTTGGAGCCGCGCTTGGTGATCTCGAAATATCGGTCGAGCACCGAAGTCTTGTCGGCTACTGCTGCCTTTGCGGGCATGGGGAATGTCCTCCACAGGTGAGTGGCATAGTTGGAAGTTTCCCCAGAATTCTACGCTCCTGCAGCGGGCAGAGGCGTACGACGGCGGCGCTTGGCTGCCGATCCTCAGGCGACGGCCGTGCGGCCGGAGGATGCGATGGCGTTTCCGGTTACTTTCGCCTGCCGGATGATCTCCCGGGTGCTCGGGGCCAGCAAGTCTGCAACGCCCACCAGATACAGGCCGATGGCCTTCAGGACAGCAACCGCGTTTTCCCCCGCCGCTATGCCCAGGCTGCGGAGCAGGCGCCGGATCTGGTTCTGCGCACAGCCCGTCAGGACAACCGAATCGGCCACCAGCAGGCCGCGCTCGGTGCGGATGACCCAGCGCTGCTTGCTGTCCCGGCTGATCGAAGGGACGCGGGTCGTGCGTGCCTCCAACGCTCCGGGGTGCGGATCCAGTGGCAATGCGTGCGCAGTCTGCGCGGAGGTCCGGTTGACCCCGCAGGCAAAGGTGGTGCGTCGAATATCGAGTTCATGGCTGGCCGCGTATGCCTGCAGTAGCCGCACCAGGTCATTGCGGTCACCGCGGACCGACGAGTCTGCCAACGGAGACCGACGGCTGGGGTCGGACGGCTGGGAGAGCAGGCCCGCCACCACTATCGAGGACACGCCTCGGCGGCTCAGCTCACTGGCCACCGCCAATCCGGGCAGTCCGGAGCCGATGACCACCGTGGTGGTGTACTCGGTCGGAACCGCTGGTGTGGAAACGCCACTCACTGCACGGACTCCTTGAACGGTAGGGAGAACCTCGGACGGCGAACGGGCCGCCCGCAAGGCATTGTGAAACTGTTGTTCAATAGTAATTTCCTGGAAGCCTACATAACTTTCCGGCCACTGAGAAGGCCTTTGCCGCGGAGTAAGCTGAGGGTAGCTGGCGAGGATGCCAGCGCAATGTTGAGGGAGGCGGAACGCATGACAGAAGGCACGGCCGGAAACGCTGGACAGGGTGCCGCTCCACACGGCATCGTCGTCGGAGTCGACGGCTCCGACCAGAGCATCTGTGCGTTGGTTTGGGCTGCTGAGGAGGCGCAGCGGCGCCGGACCCCACTGCATGTCGTGACCGCTTATACCGTTCCGGTCTTTGCTGCATCCAGCATGGATGCCGGCTATGCCACGCTGGACGATTCCGTGATCCGCGAAGGTGCCGAAGCCGTGCTGGAGCAGGCAGTGTCCAAAATCGCCGGCTATAACCTCGACGTGGACTCCAGAGTGGAAACCGGCGATGCTGCCGGCGTCCTGCTGGAACTTTCCGAACAGGCCGAGCTGATAGTGGTCGGCACGCGAGGGCGCGGCGGCTTCATGGGCAGGTTGCTCGGCTCGGTCAGCAGCGCCGTCCCGGCCCACGCGGAGTGCCCCACGGTGACCATACCGCTGGCCTGCGCGCCCCGGCTGGGTGACCTTGACATTGAAGTCCCACGGTCCAAGGAACAGGCCGTGCGGCCGGAGGACATCGAGAAGGTCGTCGTCGTCGGCGTCGACGGGTCGGAGCAGGCACGCAATGCCACCCTGGTGGCAGCAGAGCAGGCCGAGCGACTTGGCTACCCGCTCAAGCTGGTGTGCGCGCTGCCGCCATTCACTGGCTCGCTGGCGTGGGTGCCCGCGCCGCTGGACCGGGAGGCGCTTTACGCCGACATCCGCGAGCAGCTCGACGCCGGCGTGGCGTGGATCAAGAGCCACTTCCCGAACCTGTACGTCATCGGCGAGGTGCAGGACGGCTCGCCGGTGGAACTTCTGATCGACGCTTCCCGCACCGCAGAACTGCTGGTGGTCGGGACGCGCGGCCGCGGCGGCTTCGCCGGCATGCTGCTCGGTTCCACCAGCCAGGGTGTGCTGCACCACGCCAGGGGGCCGGTCATGGTGGTCCCGGACCGGCAGGATCCACGGCTGGACGACCGCCGGAACTTCGGTCCCCTCCCCGACGCCGAGGGACACTAAGCACCGCAGTATAAAAACCACCGCAGGACAAAGGGGCCGGGCCCGGCCCAACCAGGTTCCGGGCCCGGCCCCTTTAAGCTGTTGTCGACCTAGACGGCCCAGCGCGCCCCCGAGGTGTGCAGCTTTCCGTACATGTGACTGATGTTCGTCACGGTCAGACCATCCTTCTCATTCAGCGCATGGACCACCTGCCAATTGCCGATGTAGACCGCCACGTGCCAGATGGCATTGGGTTCTCCCCAGAACACCAAGTCGCCGGGCTGCAACTGCGAAAGCGGAACCTTGTAGGGTGCTTGGTCGAGCTGGGCCTGCGCAGTCCGGGGGAGCCACCGGCCCGCGCTGCTAAATGCCTGCTGTGTCAGGCCGGAACAGTCGTAACCCAGCGGACCGTTGCCACCCCAGTCGTAGAAGGACTTCTTGTTCGCTTGCTTTGCCATCGCGAAGTTGATGGCGGCGCCGGCGATGCCGCCGTTGACCGACGGCGCTCCAACAACCGGAGGCGGCGTGACCACCTCCGGCTCCGGCTCGGGTTGGGGCTTGGGTTGAGCAGGCGGCGGGGTCGGCCTTGAGGGCGGGGTGGCGGGCTTGGTGGGAGCCGGCGTCGAGGGCTTGGGGGTGGAGGGACGCGGCGTCGAGGGGGGCGGCGTGGACGTCGACGGCGGCGGAGTTGACGGTTGCGTAGGCCTTGACGGAGTGATGTCGTCGCTGGCCGGCGCCACCGTGGACCCTTGTGCGCTCGAGCTGCTGCTGGACGGACGCTGGGCGGCGGCCGCCTCTTGCGCTGACTGCTCAACTAAAGCCTGGAGCTGGCGGTCCTGCTCCGCCTTCTCCAAGGCGGCGATGCGGTCGTCTTCTTCGCTGGTGCTGGTCCCTCTGAGTTCGGCGAGATGCACCAGGAGCGACTGGCGCTGTTCCTCGTAGCGGATCACGAGCTGTTCCTGGGCTGCGCTGGCGGCTTTGGCATCAGTCTCGGCGGCTTCCGCTGCCACCGCGGCGTCCTTGGCGGCCTCATCGGCCTGCGCGACATAAAGCTCCCAGGCGGCCCACAGCTGGGCGGCCTGCTGGGATTCGGTGAGGGTCTGTGAGCGGTTAGCGGTCAGCGCATCCAGAGTGGAGGCCTTGTACAGCACATCGCTGGTGTCCTTGCTGTCCAGCAGTGCGCTCAAAGCGGGGTTAACGCCGCCGTTCCGGTACAGCTCGCCGGCCAGCTGGCCCACCTGATTCTTGACCGACTCGAAGTATTCGGCCGCCTGCGACGCCTTGGCCTTGGCATCAGCGAGCTCTGCGGTCCGCTCTTGCTGCTTCAGCAGCGACTCGCTGTAGGTGTTCTGCGAACGCATCGAATCGAACTGGGCGTTGGTCAGGTGCCCCGAGGCCACCTTCAGCTGTTCTTCGATCCGGTCTACCAGCGCCTGGGTGGCGGCTGCATCGCCCTTGGCGTCGTCGATCTCGTCGTTGGAAGGGAGGCTCGGCGCGGCCGGCAGGGTGATCCGTACCGAAGTCACCTGCGGCAACTGTCCGGCTGGAGCGGCGACGGCCGGCGCCAAGGCCGGAACGCAGACGAGCAGGGCGGTAGCCGAGAAGAGCGCGACGGCGCGCATCGGCGTCGTCGATCGATGCGGGGCAGGACGCCCCGAGGGAAGCAGCCTCATCCGAACGGGTCCTTAATACGAGCGCAGTGAATGTACGCGCCCTTTCGGGACGGCCGGCCTTGGGGCCGAGAGCGGTCAATGTGCGAACGGGTGGCACCCCAACTAGACCGAACTGCATTCACACAGCACGTTGAGAATATGCACCTTTGGTCACTTAAGCAACATTTACCTCATGAGTAACATAAACAACATCAGTGTCATTTTCATGGTTTTGAGGGGGAGCGGCGTGTCGCCGTCAAGCTGGCCCTGCAGCCCGAGCCACATTGGCGGCGGGCGGAGGCGGCAACCCGTGCAGGTGCGCAGCGAATGCGGCCAGCACGCCGCAGCTGCGCCGGCTCGCTGGCGAAGGCCAGGCCAATGTGGCGCCGGGGAACGGCATCCAAGTACTCGTGCCGGACGGGTTGATGTACCCGTTCGTGCCGGCAGTGGGTATTCGTGGCCACGCCGATAGGAGTTGTTGGCGGATGCCGGTGGCGGCGAGGCCGAGAGTTGGGTTAGCCCCAGCCCAGTTCGTGTAGGCGGTCGTCGTCGATGCCGAAATGGTGGGCGACCTCGTGGATCACCGTCACCAGGATCTCGTGGACTATTTCCTCCCGGGAGGAGCACATCCGCAGGGTCGGCCCGCGGAAGACCACAATCCGGTCGGGCATGGACCCGGCGCCCCACCAGTGATCCCTCTCGGTGAGCGGCGTGCCTTCGTAGATGCCCAGCAGTTCCGTGCCCGGGTCCTCCCACGGCCTGGGAACGTATTCCTCTTCGACGAAGATGCCGACGTTGCTCATTTCGCGCATGATGTCTTCCGGAATCTGGTCGATCGCGTCGTTGACCGCGTCCTCGAATTCCGGCAGGGACATCTCCATCGGCATGCCATCGACTTTACCTGCGGGGGAGCTTCGGAAGGGCGGGCAGGTGCGCTCCGTGCAGGGCCGGATGGCCGGTTTTGGTTTTTCCCGAAGCAGGCCCTATAGTTTTATAGGTCCACAGCGGGGAAAACGAATCCCAAGTGGTCCTGGCCCCCATCGTCTAGCGGCCTAGGACACCGCCCTTTCACGGCGGCGGCACGGGTTCGAATCCCGTTGGGGGTACGCGAGGCGTCATGAATGGCAGCCGCTGAAGTGGTCAGAACCGCTTCAAAAGGCTGGTAGGATTGAGTCTCGTAAAAAATGCAAGGCCCTGTAGCGCAGTTGGTTAGCGCGCCGCCCTGTCACGGCGGAGGTCGCGGGTTCAAGTCCCGTCAGGGTCGCTTTGGTTTCCGGAGCGATTTCGGAACGCCATCGGTGATCATCGAGAGATGTTGCCAGGCTCTGTAGCTCAGTTGGTAGAGCGTTCGACTGAAAATCGAAAGGTCACCGGATCGACGCCGGTCGGAGCCACCAGCAAAACTAAATGAAGAACCCCGGAACTCACCGAGTTCCGGGGTTCTTTCGTTCGTGGCGAGACCTCCGGTGTACTCGCGTGGACGCTCTTAGTCCTTGAGGAGCCGGTTTACCGCGTCGATGTTCGCCCGGGTGTATCTGAGCCGCTTTTCTCGCTCCGGCCGTTTGGCCAGTGTCCTGCCGATGAAGAACACCAACAGGGCCGTGAACGCCCACTGCCAGCGGAACTCGGCGATCCAGATCGCTGCCAGCGCACAGCCGGCGGCGAGGGCCAGGATTAGCTGCCCGAATGTTCTCATGGCTTACCTCCCGATATTCCGTGAGGGCGGGATAGTCGCCGTCCTTGGCTCCGATTGTCCCTGCTGGGTCTGTCAGGCACCATCCGCGGACAGATGCCTACGCAGCGTCGCATGGCGGCTCCGAAGGCTTTGCCGATGTCCGCACGGTGGGATAGTTCGTCGGAGCCACCACTGTCCACAACAGGCTTAGTGCGGGAACATAGGCACATGAGCGAAACCGCATTAACCCATGTTGGGGGCCCGACGGCCTTGCTGAAGTACGGCGGCTGGACCTTCCTCACCGACCCCACCTTTGATGAACCGGGCGAGTTCCAGGCGCCGAGCGGAACCTTGGTGAAGACCATAAGGCCGGCCATCCGGGTCGAAGACCTGCCGGCGGTGGACGTGATCCTGCTCTCGCATGACCAGCATGTCGACAACTTGGATTCGTCCGGCCGGCGCTTGGTGGAATCCGGCGGCGCAAGGGTGCTCGGAACCCTGGAGGCAGCGGGACGGATGACGGGCGTCTCCGGCATGGCTCCGTGGGAGCGATCAGTGCTTGAGGCTGCCGACCGGGCGACGGTCACCGTTACCTCCGTCCCGGCGCAGCACGGACCCGACGGGTGCGAACCGGTGGTCGGTATCGTGACCGGATTCGTTCTTACGGCATCCGATCTGCCCACCGTTTATGTGAGTGGAGACAACGCTTCGCTGGACGTGGTCAGCGCCGTCGCCGGACGGTTCGCACCTATTGGCTTGGCGGTGCTCTTCGCCGGCGCTGCCCGGGTGGGCGCCTTAGACAACGCCGCCTTGACGCTGACCGCCCAAGACGCAGCGGCAGCTGCCCGCGCGCTGGACGCGGCCGTCGTCGTGCCGGTCCATGCCGAGGGGTGGAGTCACTACAGCGAAGGCCACGAGGAGTTGCGCAGTGCATTCGCCGCTGCCGGCCTTCAGGACCTGCTGCGGATCCCTACGCCGGGGGAAAAGTTGTCCTTGTAGGCACGGCGTCCCGCCGGTTAGCGCCCAGATGAACTTCATGCGGCAGTTCACCTTTTGTTCATCCGGTCTTGCCGGCTGCGATTCCCCCGCCGCTAGAGTGGGCTGATGCCGCGTCTTGCCTTCGAAGCCTCCGGACCCGAGTCCGCCGAAACCATCCTCTTCCTGCATGGTGCGGGCTGGCCGGGTATCACCTGGCACCAGCAAATGAAGCACTTCTCCAAGTCCCACCGCTGCCTTGCCGCGGACCTGCCGGGCCATGGCGCCAGCAGCGGCATCGGCTGGCAGAATCTGGACGCGACAGCCAAACTGGTCGCCGAACTGATCGAATCCGTCACGGACCAGCCGGTCCACCTGGTCGGCCTGTCGATGGGCGGTGACGTTGGGCTGCGGTTGCTGGCACAACGCCCGGAGCTGGTGCGGACCGCCCTGCTGACCGGGGTCCTCGTGCTCCCGGTGCCGCGGTGGATGCTGAAGGCCCAGCTTGCCCTCGCGGGCCTGACCAAGAACCGCGTCCTATGGCGGGCCTCGGCCAAGTACCTGCGGCTCGGTCCCGAGCAGATGGCTGCATACCTGGCGGAGAATCAGCCGCTGGACCCGCAGCAATACCGGGCGATCATCTCGGAGATCTTCGTCGGCACGAACGTCGCGGGCCTCGACCAAGCCGCCTGCCCGGTACTCATCGCTGCTGGCGAAAAGGAACCGCGGCAGGCCCGGGAGTCCGCAGCGGTGCTGGCCGGGCTGATGCCGAACGCCCGCGGCGGACTGGCACCGAAGTCCCCGCACGAGTGGCCGATGAACCGTCCTGAGCTTTTCAACCGAACGCTGGAGGAATGGCTGGCGGATCGGGCCGTGCTGCCCCGGACACTGCTTCCGGCCTGAGCACCTCGCCGTCGCGGCACCACGCCCCGCCGTCCCCTCCAACACAACGCTGCACGCGCGGCGCCGCCCGTTCCCAGCCTCCACTCAGGATCTCCGGCCTACCATGGATGGGTATTCCGAGTGCCGCCTGCACCTGATGAGGCACTGACCGGGGACGATGGGAGCGAGGAGCGTAGTGCAGGCCCTTCTGAAGATTGCAGCCAGCGGCTTGGTAACGGCCGTCATGCTGACATCGTGCAGCGCTGACCCGGCAAGGCAAACAACGACGGCGGTGCCCGCCCCCTCTGCGTCGGCCGCGGTACCGACCGCCCCTGCCGAAGCACCCACGCCACCTGACCCGGCCGACAAACAATCCGCCACCGCATCGCCCAGCCCGGCACCGCCGTCGGGCTCCACTGACGCCAAGGGAGGCGGCAAAGCAGGCAAAGACGCCCGCTTGTGGGGCCGTTATGGCGACCAGGCCGACGCCTGCGCAGCGGTGGCCGCCAACGTGGCCTCGCTCCTGCTGGTCCCGCTGGGCTTTATGACCGGCGTGAAGGACTCCGACCTGCAGTCCTTGCAGGATGAACTGGACGAATTCAGCCGCAAGGTCCCGCCCGAGCTCACCGATGATCTGGACCGTATCGAACGCCTGCTGAAACGGTCAGCACCCGACCGCGACTTCGACGTCACCGCCTTTGCCGAAGCGCTTCAGCCGGTGCAGGACTGGCTGGCCGAACACTGCGGGGAATGAGGCGTTAGGCTTGCCCTGAGAGTCAGCACAGCCCAGGGAGAACAGATGCACAGCGAGGATCGGCCGCCCGCCCCGTCCGTGGGAGATGCTCCGGGGCAAGTCCCCGTCTCCGCACCTGACGCAACCCCTGCAGGCGGCACGGAACTGCCGGACCTGCAGACGCCGGGACAGGCCGAGATTGACCCGGCGCTGCTTCCCGACTCGGCGGTGGTGGTCCCGGTCGCTCCGGGCCGCACCACCATTTCCGAAGCGGCGGTGGCCAAGGTCGCGGCGGTTGCCGCCCGCTCCGTTCCCGGGGTCTATGCGCTGGGCAGCGGCACCGCGCGCGCCTTGAGCGCGCTACGCGATGTGGTGGGTGGCAGCGACGCGGGCCAGGGCGTGCACGTGGAGGTCGGCCAGACCCAGGTCGCCGTGGACATCAACCTGGTGGCCGTCTACGGCAAGCCGCTGCACGAGCTGGCGGGCAGCGTGCGCGCGGCGGTGTACACCGCCGTCGAGCAATTGGTGGGGCTGGACGTGGTTGAAGTGAACGTGGAGATCAACGACGTGCACGTGCCCGGGCTGGACCCCAAGGCGCCGGCGGAGAAGCCGGTCCGTCAGGTGGCCCAGTAACAGGATGCGTGGATCGGTGGGAGGAGCAAGGATGAGCTACACGGTGGTCGGCATGGCCGTCGGCGCGGTGCTGGCGTGGGCCGCGCTGGTGTTCCACTTCTGGGGATTCCTGCTGATGGCGGTGTTCCTGATGGTGGGAGCGCTGCTGGGCCGCGCCGCGGAAGGGAAACTCGACTGGCGCAGCATCCGCGATGCCTTGACCGGACGACGCTCGTCTTCATGACGGACCGCGCCGTGCCCGCCGAGAAACTGCCTCCCCGCCCGGCCAGGCCAGCGCCTGTCTACCGCCCGAACGGAGAGCCGTTGGCGGCAGAGCCCGCCGGGCCGCCCGCGGAGAGCTACGCCGGGCACACCCGGGTCAGCACACAGGCCTTGACTAGCACCGCCCAGGGCGCCGCGGCGCGGGTGCTGGGAATCTCGCCCGGACTGGTCCGCGCCACGTGGAGTGACGACGCCGGTTCGCTCGCCCTGTCCCTGGCGCTGCCCGTCGGCATCCCCTCGCTGAACAGGGTGCTGCGCGACCCCCAACTGGTGGCCGGTTTCGGCGGTTCGGTCTGGGACCGGGCCCATGCGGCCAAGGGAGCGATTCTGGCGGAGGTCTCGCGGATCAGCGGTTCGCAGCTGAGCCGGGTGGACATCAGGGTCACCGGCATCCGCGTGCAGGAAGGGGGCCGGGTCCGGTGAACCACACCGAGGTTGAAAGCGACCGGCCGGCCGGCCAACGTCTGGCCGATGAGCGCCTGGCCAACCGGGAGCTGCGCAGTTCCCGGGCCACGGCGTCGGTGATTGCCGCCGTCCTTATTGCTTTGGTCGGCCTGTACCTGCTGCTCGAAGCCGCCTTGAAGGCGATCGGGCAGCCGTCCTGGCTGGCCGATCCGGAGGAGGTGGCCGGCTGGCTGCACCAGTTGCCGGGCAATGTGGCACCGGCCGTGCTGGGTGCGTCCGGGGCACTGATCTTGCTGCTGGGGCTGTTCTTTTTCCTGCAGGGAGTGCTGCCGGGGCATCTGCACCGCCACCGCATTCCCGGCCGCCGGGGAGTTGTGGTGGTGGACGATGAGGTGCTCGCATCCTCGCTGGCGCGCCGCGCCCGCACCGAGGCGGAGGTGACGCGCGAGCAGGTGCTGGTGGTGGTGTCGCGTGGCTTGGTGGACGTCCGGCTGCGGCCCACGTCCGGCATTCCCGTGAACGCCGATGCCATCCAGCTGGCGGTGGAGGACGAAGTTCGCCGCTCGCGGATCAGTCCGGTCCCGCAGGTCCGAGTCTTCGTCTCCAGCTCCGGGGTGGTGGGACAGTGAATCAGACCCCCCGGACCCTGAACCGCATCCTGATCACCCTCCTTGGGCTGCTGCTGATGCTCGCCGGCGGCACCGCCCTGGCGCTCGCGCTGGTTCCGGCACTCGCGGGCTGGTGGCATGCCGCCACTGCACAAGCCGGCGCCAACCTGCAGGCGGTGCTGGACGCCACCACTTTGCCCGGCCAGCGGGACAGCTGGCTCTGGATCGTGGCGTCCCTGCTGCTGCTTCTGCTGGTGCTGCTGATGATCGCGTGGGTCGCGCAGCAAGGCAAGGGCCGCACCGGAACCATCGCCGCTGATTACGACGGCGACGGCGCGCCCGGCGCCGTCCAGCTCAGTTCCGGCGTGGCCGAGCAGGCGCTGCGGGCCGCGCTGCTGGAACGCGACAGCATCCTGCACGCAACCGTGACGGCCTTCGACTACGACGGCGGCGGAGCCCTGCGCATCCGGGTGGTGCCCCGGCTGGGCGTATCCCCGCAAGCCGTGGCCGACGAAGTCTCCGACCTGGTCGAAGCGCTGGACCTTGCCCTCGGCATGAGCTTCCCGGTGGTGATCCACCTGGTGGCCGGCGCCCGCTCGCGCCTGGTCCGTGCCGACCGCGTCCGCTGACCTGAGCGGGCGGGCTAGCGTCCGGTGGTCAGCCAGGCGGCGGCGTTTGGTGCCAGCGAGCCGCTGTCGGCGGTTCGGTCCGTCGACGCTACGAGCACCGAAGCGCCGGCGGGCAACCGGATCGCTGAGCTGCCCAGGTTGGCCAGCACCTGCACCGTTCCGTTCCGGAAGCTCAAGACGCCGGACGCCGGATTGTGCTCCGCCGCCCACTCGAAGCTGCCCTGGCCGAGCTTCCGCTCGGCGCGCAGGCCCAGCGCCGCCCGGTACAGTTCGTAGCTGGAACCGGGCACCCCTACCTGCCGGTCCGCGGCATAGCGGGCGAAACCCTCCGGCTGCGGCAGCCACGGTTCGTGCTGGGTGGAGCCCCAGCCGAAGCCATGCGCCTCCGCCCGCCAGGGAATTGGAACACGGCAGCCGTCGCGGCCGCGCTCTTCGCCGCCGGTGCGGAAGAATGCGGGATCCTGGCGCACCTCGGCCGGCAGGGTGGTGTGCTCCGGCAGGCCCAGCTCATCGCCCTGGTAAACGTAGGCGGAGCCGGGCAGCGCCAGCATGACCAGCGCCGCGGCACGGCCGCGGTCATAGCCGAGTACCTCGTCGGGCTGTTCGTCCTCCGGGCCGATGCCCTTGGGAAACGTGGTGGGGTCGGTCAGGCCGTAGCGGGAGCTGTGGCGGACCGTGTCGTGGTTGGACAGCACCCACGTGCTCGGCGCGCCGACAGCCGCTGCCGCCGCCAGCGAATCGTCAATGCTGCGGGCCATACGTTGGGCATCCCAGCCGGCCAGCAGGAAGTCGAAGTTGAAGGCCTGCTGCATTTCGTCCGGCCGGACGTAGGCAAAGAGCCGCTCGGCCGGCTCCACCCAGGCTTCCGCTACCAGCATGCGGTCGCCGTCGTACTCCGCCAATACCTTGTGCCAGTCCCGGTAGATCTCGTGCACGCCGTCCTGGTCGAAGTAGGGCGGGGTGTCCGGGTGGGCGGTCGCTTCCTCCGGGCTGGATTCCTGCAGCCTGGCTTCCTGCCTCAGCGCCGTGCCCTGGATGCTCCCGGCCGGTTCCAGCACCTGCTCCCGGGCCGGGCGGGCATCGGGGGCCGGTGATGCGCCGGCAGGCCGGCCGACGGCAGCCCCGTCGTCGTCGACCAATGCGTCTTCGCCCGGCAGCCGCTCGTTGCCGGCCACCATCGAGGTCTTCGCCGCCCAGTCCGGCAGGCCGTCGGCCTTGACCAAACCGTGGGCCACATCAATCCGGAAGCCGTCCACGCCGCGGTCCAGCCAGAACTTCAGGACGGAGACCATCTCCGCCTGGACCTCCGGGTTCTCCCAGTTCAGGTCCGGCTGCGTGGAGTCGAACAGGTGCAGGTACCACTGGCCCGGCGCGCCGTCGGGGCCGCTGGTCCGGGTCCAGGCGTTGCCGCCGAACACCGACTGCCAGTTGTTGGGCGGCTGGGAACCGTCCGGGCCTTTGCCGTCGCGGAAGATGTAGCGGGCGCGCTCGGGCGAATCCGGGGCGGCCGCCAGCGCGCTGACGAACCAGTCGTGCCGGTCGGAGGTGTGGTTGGGAACCAGGTCGACGATCACCCGCACGCCGAGTTCGTGCGTGCGTGCCAGCAGGGAGTCGAAGTCTTCCAGCGTGCCGAAGAGCGGATCGACGTCGCGGTAGTCGGCCACGTCGTAGCCTGCATCGTTCTGCGGGGAGACGTAGAAGGGCGAGAGCCAGATGGCGTCCACGCCCAGGTTCTTCAGGTAGGGGATTTTGGCGCTGATGCCTGCCAGGTCGCCCATGCCGTCGCCATTGTTGTCCGCAAAGGAGCGCGGATAGATCTGGTAGATGACGGCGTCGCGCCACCACGGTACGGATGCTGCAGCCATTAACACTCCTCGGCTCGCGGGTCAGGACCACTTCCAGCCTAATGATCTTCGCGACCGCGCGGGCAGGCACGATCGCCCGGCGGCCATGAATGCGGCGCAGATCACGATTCGATATCGAAGCGGCCGCCCGCAAAAATGTGTCTTGCAGCACACTTAGTAAGCGTTTACGTTACCAGTTACCAGATTGGTACTTGGGTGGCTTCTTCCTGACCTATCAGCGTCTGCGCGGCCACCGGACAAAGGAGTCACATCATGCACATCGCACGCTCCAGAAAGGCCATCCTGCCGTTGGCTGCGCTCAGCGCCATGGCACTGACACTCTCCGCCTGCGGGGGAAGCACGGAAGAGCCCAGTGGGTCCGAAGCAGCCGCCGACTGTTCCGCCTACGAGTCCTACGGCACCTTTGACGGCGCCGAGGTCAGCGTCTACTCGACCATCACGGATACCGAGCAGGACAAGCTGGAACAGTCCTGGGTGGACTTCGAGCAGTGCACCGGGATCGACGTGGTGTACGAGGGCTCCAATGAATTCGAGACGCAGCTCCAAGTCCGCGCCCAGGCCGGCAACCCGCCGGACGTGGCGATCATTCCGCAGCCGGGCCTGCTGGCCGCGCAGGCACGCGCCGGAAACCTCAAGCCCGCGCCGCAGGAAGTCTCCGACCTGGTGGACAAGAACTGGTCCGCGGACTGGAAGGCCTACGGCACGATCGACGGCACCTTCTACGCCGCGCCGATGCTGGCCAGCGTCAAGGGCTACATCTGGTACCAGCCGTCCACGTTCAAGGACAAGGGCTGGGAGGTCCCGCAAACATGGGACGAGATGATGGCGCTGACCAAGACCATCGCGGACGAGGGCACCATGAAGCCCTGGTGCGCCGGCTTTGAATCCGGCGACGCGACCGGCTGGGCCGGCACCGACTGGATCGAGGATGCCTTGCTGCGCCAGGCCGGTCCGGACGTCTACGACCAGTGGGTCAACCACGACATCCCGTTCAACGATCCGAAGGTCGCCGACGCGTTCGATGCCGTCGGCGACATCCTGAAGACCGAGGACTACGTCAACGGGGGCATCGGTGACGTCCGCTCGATCATCTCCACCTCGGTGGACGACGGCGGCCTGCCGGTGATCGACGGCAGCTGCGCGATGCACCACCAGGCCACCTTCCAGGCGGCCAACTGGCCCGAGGGCACCAACGTGGCCGAGGACGGCGACGTCTGGGCCTTCATCACGCCGGGCCAGGAAGCCGGCGCCAGCGCCATCACCGGCGGCGGCGAGTTCGTGGCTGCCTACACCGAAAGCGAAGAGGTTTCGGCTTACCTGCAGTTCATGGCCTCACCCGAATTCGCCAACAAGCGGGTGGAGCAGGGCGCCGCAATCAGCGCCAACAAGGGCCTTGATCCTGCCCTGGCCACCAGCGACCTGGACCGCCAGTCCATCGAACTGCTGCAGTCGGAAGACACCACTTTCCGCTTCGACGGTTCGGACCTGATGCCCGGTGCGGTGGGCGCCAACTCCTTCTGGAGCGGCGTTGTGGAATGGATCAACGGCAAGTCGACCAAGGAAGTGGTCGACTCGATCGAAGCCAGCTGGCCTTCGGACTAAGCCGCTACCCGTAGCCCGGCCGCGCCGCCCGTGACCAATGCGGGCGGCGCGGCCGGCGCGACCCTTCCCTTCCACGCACCAAGGAGGTAAGTGCCATGGAAGACGTTGGCGAAAAGCTTGTGCAGGTAGTGATCGCGCTGGCAATCTTTGCCGCGATCATCGCCCTGATCATGCTGTTGGTGGACCGGGCCCCGAAGACGTTCCGCGATAAGGCGACCATCATCGGATTCCTGGCACCCGCCGTCGTGCTGTTGGCTATTGGGCTTATTTGGCCAGCCATCCAAACCACCTACCTGGCGTTCACGGACCGCAACGGATCGCCCAACGGCATGGACAACTTCGTCTGGATGTTCACCCAGCCCGAGGCCCTGGTAACGCTAAGGAACACACTGCTGTGGGTTGTGCTGGTGCCGCTGATGTCCACCGGCATCGGGCTGGCCTATGCGGTGTTCATCGACCGGGCGCGCGGCGAGAAGGCGCTGAAGGCCCTGGTCTTCATGCCGATGGCCATTTCCATGGTGGGCGCCGGCGTGATCTGGAAGTTCATGTACACCTACCGCGGGGCCGAACGCGAGCAGATCGGCCTGCTGAACCAGATCCTGGTGTGGTTCGGCGGCGAACCCAAACAGTTCCTGCTGGACGCGCCGGAAAACACCTTCTTCCTGATCGCCGTGATGGTCTGGATCCAGACCGGATTTGCCATGGTCATCCTGTCCGCGGCAATCAAGGGCATTCCCACCGAAATTGTGGAGGCGGCCCGGCTGGACGGGGCGAACGGCAGGCAACAGTTCTTCTCCATTACCGTCCCGTCCATCCGCGGTGCACTGATCGTGGTGGTCAC
Organism: Arthrobacter sulfonylureivorans; assembly: GCF_022637435.1. Classification (NCBI taxonomy): domain Bacteria; kingdom Bacillati; phylum Actinomycetota; class Actinomycetes; order Micrococcales; family Micrococcaceae; genus Arthrobacter; species Arthrobacter sulfonylureivorans. The sequence continues at coordinate 30,894 of NZ_CP093326.1, read as the reverse complement.
GACGATCACCATCGGCACGCTGAAGGTCTTCGACATTGTCCGGACCATGACCGCGGGCAACTTCGAAACGTCGGTGGTGGCCAACGAGATGTACACCCAGGCGTTCCGCGCCAGCGAGCCGGGACGCGGCGCCGCGCTGGCGCTGATCCTGTTCCTGATGGTGCTCCCGATCGTGCTGTACAACGCCCGGCAGCTGAAGAAGCAGAGGGAAATCCGATGAGCGCAACGCCTGCCATCCCGGCCGCTCCCGAGGCCGCCCTGGCCAAAGCCGCTGAACCGCAGATTCCGATCGCTCGTCGGGTCAAACAGCGCCTCACCTCGCGCGGGGCCACTGCGGCCGCGATCATCATTGCCGTGATCTGGACGGTGCCCACCTTCGGATTGTTCATTTCCTCGCTGCGGCCCGAAGACAACATCCAGGCCAACGGCTGGTGGAACGTCCTGGGCGACCTGGAGTTCACCACCAAGAACTACACCGACGTGCTGGCGTCCGCGGGCGGCTCCGCGTCCAACCTGGGCCAGTACTTCATCAATTCGCTGGCGATCGTCATCCCGGCCACCATCATTCCGCTGGTGATCGCCTCCATGGCGGCCTACGTTTTTGCCTGGGGCCGGTTCCGCGGCAAGGACACGCTGTTCATCTTCATTTTCGCGCTGCAGATCGTGCCGCTGCAGATGGCGCTGATCCCGCTGCTCTCGCTGTTTATCAACCTCAAGATCGGCGAGTTCCAACTGCTGCCGTCAGGGACCTACGCCCAGCTGTGGATAGCGCACAGCATCTTCGCGCTGCCGCTCGCCATCTTCCTGCTGCACAACTTCATTTCCGAGATCCCCGGCGAAGTCATCGAGGCGGCCCGGGTGGACGGCGCGGGACACGCGACGATCTTCTGGCGGATCGTGCTGCCGCTGTCCGTGCCGGCGATCGCCGCCTTCGGCATCTTCCAGTTCCTCTGGGTCTGGAACGACCTGTTGGTGGCGCTGGTGTTCTCCGGCGGCACCGCGGACGTCGCGCCAATCACGCAGCGGTTGGCTGAGCTGACCGGTACCCGCGGCGACGAGTGGCACCGCCTGACGGCGGGCGCGTTCGTCTCCATGATCGTTCCGCTGGCGGTGTTCTTCGGCCTGCAACGCTACTTTGTCCGCGGCCTGATGGCGGGCGGGCTCAAGGGGTGAGGGCGCCGTGACCGGGATCGACGACGTCGCCCGGGCCGCCGGTGTCTCGACGGCCACGGTGTCGCGTGCCCTCCGCGGGCTGACCGGGGTCTCCGCGGCCACCCGCGACCGGGTCCTGCAGACGGCCGACTCGCTGGGCTACGAGCCGTCCTCGTCGGCAGCCCACTTGGCCTCCGGCCGCACCATGGCGATGGGCGTGCTGCTGCCGATGATCGAACGGTGGTACTTTGCGTCCGCGCTGGAAGGTGTGGACCGGGCGTTGCGGGCTGCGGGCTACGATCTGATTGTGTTCAGCCTGGGCGGCTCTGGCACCAACCGCCAACGCGTGTTCCACCGCTCCATGTTGCGCAAGCGGATCGATGCGCTGTTGGTGATGTGCATGCAGTTGACGCCGGACGAGCTGGCCGACCTGCAGGCCTTGGAGTATCCCAATGTGATTGTGGGCGGCCACGTGGACGGGCTGCGCAGCGTCAGCGTGGACGACGCCGCCGCGGCGACCGACGCGGCGGAGTACCTTATTTCGCTCGGTCACACCAGGATTGCCCACCTGAAGGGCGGCGGCGCGTACGGCATCGACTTCGACGTGCCGCGCCGGCGCGAGCAGGCCTTCCGGGACACCATGGCCCGGCACGGGCTGCCGGTCCGGCCGGAATGGCAGGCCATGGGGGGCTTCCGGTTCGCCGGCGGCAAGATTGCCGCTGGCCAGCTGCTGGATGCGCCGGGGGAGCGGCCGACGGCGATCTTCGCCTCCGCGGACGAGATGGCGTTCGGCGCGCTGCTGGCCGCGCACGAACGAGGGCTTCGGGTGCCCGAGGATCTCTCCGTGGTGGGTATTGACGACCACGAGTTCGCCGAGCCGATGGGCCTGACCACTATCCGGCAGCGGCCTGACGAGCAGGGGGCCTACGCCGCGGAGCTGCTGCTGGGTGAACTGCAGGGCAAGGCGCGCCTGGACGTGCCGCGGATCCAGCCGCACGAACTGGTGGTCAGGGCGTCAACCGGGCCACCGCCGTCGTCGTAAACTGGCAGGGAACTCACGCGTAAGGCGACGGTGAGAGGCCAAGGACCCGCCACCGTCGTCGCACATTGGTGCTGATTGGTCAGGAGGCGCGGGCCAGTTGGCGGATCTTGATCCAGCGGCCGGCCAGGCGGCGGTACGCGGCGGCGGCGCCGGTCATGTCTCCGTCGGCCAGCGATTCGATGCCGGCATGCACGTCCGACGGCGATTCGTCCGGGTAGACCAGTTCGGCCACGCGGCCATAGTCCAGCTCCACGACGGCATCGGCCGTGAAGGTCTCCAGCCACTCGATCAGCTCGGTCAGTTCTTCGAGCAGATCGAGCCCCGGTGCTGCCACGGCCAGCGATGCCGCCGCGTAGCGGGCGCGGTCGATGCACTGCGGAACCGGGGCGGCTAGGCGGACGGTCTGCAGCGTGTGGTCGGTCTCCACCCTTTCGGTATGGTCGTCCTCGCGGAACAGCACGAACCAGCCGAACGGGATGCCCCAGGTGGAACTGCGCGTGTGCAGCTTGGCCAGCGATTCCACAAAGTTGTCTGGGTCCAGCCGCGACTGCTGGGCATCGCGCGCGGCTTCCGGCACCAGCAGCCCCAGCAGCGGATCCCGCAGGCTGCTGGAGAGCGATTCGGCGGCCAAGGTACTGCGGACGGCCAGCTGGTTGGGACAGTAGCGTGGGGCGGTGATGCCATCCGCCGTCGGGTAATGCAGTACCCGGATCAGGTCCTCGCTGGTATGCGGGAACGGATCGGACACGGTGCGCGTGATCCGGCGCAGCGAGTCACCGCGGTCCAGGTTCTCCGTCACGTCCCTGCCGCGGCCGCGCTGGCTCATGATGAGCAGCTGCTGGTCGTCGTCGAACACATCGAGTGGTTCGAAGACCCGCAGGTAGGAGACGTACGGAAACTTCATCTCAATCCAGCTCCGCAATAACCGGTGCGTGATCCGATGCGCCCTTGCCCTTGCGCTCCTCGCGGTCGATCATCGCACCGCTGACCCGGGCGGCCAGCGCCGGGGAGGCCAGGATGAAGTCGATGCGCATGCCTTCCTTCTTGGGGAAGCGCAGCTGGGTGTAGTCCCAGTAGGTGTAGACCCCGGGACCGGGCGTGTGCGGCCGGACTACATCCACGAATCCGGCCTCTTCGAAGGCACGGAAAGCGGAGCGCTCCGGCTCGGTGATGTGCGTGGCGTTTTGGGCGCGGAACCATTCGATGTCCCAGACGTCGTCGTCGGTGGGGGCGATGTTCCAGTCACCCATCAGGGCGAGGTTCAGGGTGGGGTCGGCCTGGACCCAGCTGGCGGCTTCTTCTTTCAGCACCTTCAGCCAGTTCAGCTTGTAGGGCATGTGGGGATCGTCGACTGCCCGGCCATTGGGAACATACAGGCTCCAGACCCGCACGCCGCCGCAGGTTGCCCCGATGGCGCGGGCCTCGGCAGCGGTGATCTCTTCGGTCTTGCCGAAGTGCGGCTGGCCGGGAAAGGTCCGTTCCACGTCATCCAGGCCGACCCGGGAGGCGATGGCCACGCCGTTCCACTGGTTCAGGCCGAAGTGCGCCACTTCGTAGCCGTTCTTCTCGAACAGGTCCCACGGGAAGTTCTCATCCTTGGCCTTGGTCTCCTGGATGGCCAGGACATCCACGTCGGAGCGCTGCAGCCAGGCCTCAACGCGGTCGGCGCGGGCACGGATCGAGTTCACATTCCAGGTAGCAATCTTCACAACAGCTACGTTACCCAAACGGCGCATGCTGCGCTTCTCGTCCGGGCGAAACGGGCCGCGGGGAGGCGAAACCGCGCAGTGCGGGTGGCGGAACCGCGCCGAGCTGTGGCGAAACGGGGGCGCGCGGAGGCGGAACCGCGCAGTGCGGGTGGCGGAACCGGGGCGCGCGGAGGCGGAACCAGCCCGCGCGCTGCCGAAACCGCGTAGCCGACCCTGCGGCTTCCTTCGGCCGGGGGGTATGTTGGAGATATGTTCGCCGATAAGCCGCAGACCCTCGCAGATCCGAACGAACAGCAGCAGAGGAAAGCCATGCTGCAAACCGAGCCGGCCATTCAAGAGCTTGAAGAATGGCGGGAGGCATACGCCAAGACGCGGAAAGAGCCTGTACCGCATTTTGACCCGGCGGATGCCGGTTCCGCGGCCCGGGTGCTCTTCTTGCTCGACAGCCCCGGAAGCAACACGGTCACCGCCGAGGGGCTGGGATTCGTCTCAGTCGACAACCCGGACCAGGCCGCCGAGCGGTGCTGGAACGAACGGAACGAGGCGGAGCTTCACGACGGAATCCTCCAGTGGAACACGGTTCCCTTTTTCCTGGACGGCGCTGAGCCGACCCCAATCCAGACCATCGCCGGGGTCAAGGCGCTCAAAACCGTCCTCGGGCTGCTGCCACGCCTTCAAGTAGTCGTATTGTGTGGAACCTTCACCAAGACCCAGTGGGCCAAGCACATGGGTGCGTTCACCCGGCCGACTGTCATCAAGGCGCCCAGCCCCGGCGGCAAGGCCTTGATCAGCAAGAAAAACCAGGAAGACTTCCGTAAGGCAGTGAGGCGGGCGAAGAGCCTGGTCGGCTGAGCTTCAGCCGGTTCCCGGGCCCACCCCGCTCAACAGGTGCCCGGACCGCCCGAGCTTCATCGGGTCCCCGGGCCGACGGTGTCGAGCGCTTCGGCCAGCAGCGCCTCGATGGTGTCGTCGAGCTGCCCCGCGGCCGTAATGGATAGCCGGTGGGTCATCACCTTCCGGGTGGTCGGAAAAGCCTGGAGCAGCTGTGGGTGCTCTACCCGCCTCAGCAAATGGATCGCAACTTCCAATCGATCGGAAAGGGTGAACGCGTCAGCGAATACGCGTTGGTCTGCCCACGCGACTTCCGTCCGGTGGACCCGCTCCTGAACCGGACCGAGCGACAGGACTATTGCCCGGAACTCCAGGAACAACGAGACGGCCTTCGGGTTTCTGTTCGCGAGGAATTCGTCAAGCTCCACCCTCCAGCTCCCGGCTCCTGCGCAGCGACGCAGCCTTGGACGGGTCCTAGCTACGCCACCACTTGTCCAGGATGGACACTGGGGTTGTGCGCTTGTGCCTGGTCATCAGGTAGCGCTGCTCGATCTTCTCGGCGACCTCATCGGGGACCGCGCCGCCCTCTAGGTATTCGTCGATGTGGTCGTAGCTGATGCCCAGTTCGTCTTCATCCGTGCGGCCCGGCTTGTCATCCAGCAGGTCCGCCGTCGGCACCTTGTGCGCCACCTGGTCGCTGGCGCCCAGATGTTCCAGGAGTTGGCGGTTCTGCCGCTTGTTCAGTCCAAAGAGCGGCAAGACGTCGGCCGCGCCGTCGCCGAACTTCGTGAAGAAGCCAGTCACCGACTCGGCGCCGTGGTCGGTGCCCAGCACCAGATAGTTGTGCTGACCGGCCAGCGCGTACTGGGCCATCATCCGGGCGCGTGCCTTGATGTTGCCCTTGTTGAAGTCCGTGATCTCCTCGCCGGTGGTCGACGTGAACTCGGACTGGAAACCGTCAACGGCCGACTTGATGTTGAACGTCCATGACGCCGTCGGCTTGATGAAGTCCATCGCGGCCTGGGCGTCGTCTTCGTCATGCTGGACGCCGTACGGTAGGCGCACGGCCACGAACGTGGCGTCGACGCCCTCGGCCTTGAGCTCGTCCACGGCCAGCTGAGCGAGCTTGCCGGCAAGGCTGGAGTCGATCCCCCCGCTGATGCCGAGCACAAAGCCCTTGGTGCGGCTGGTCTTGAGGTAGTCCTTGAGGAATCCGACGCGCCGCGCGACTTCCTGCGCCGGGTCGATGGAGGGCTGGACGCCCAGTTCGTCAATGATCGTGGCCTGGAGTTCACGCATGACCACAGCCTACTGGAGGACCCCGGCCGGGTGTCCACGTATTGGCGGGCACCTGAGCATCGCCGCAGGTCAGGGGCTCGGCCCGCGTCAAGACGTGGACAATTCTGGTTGAACATGGACAGTTACGGCCGGGGACCGCCCAGCCGCCTTACCTGCGCCGACCGCCCAGCCGCCTTACCGGCGCCGCCCGCAACCGCCCTGCCGCGTTTCTGGCGCCGCTCCGGCCGCGCTCGACCGGCCGCTCCAGCGCCCCGCCTCCCCGCCCCGCCCCGCCTCCCCGCCCCGCCCCTACTGCTTGAACGCGGCATCGAAAGACACCGAGGGCGGCTCGAAGTCGAACCGCTTCAGGAACTCCAGCGCCTCCGGTGCCCCCTGCAGCCGGTCCATCCCGGCGTCCTCCCACTCCACCGAGATCGGCCCGTCGTACCCGATCGCCGCCAGTGCCCGGAAGCTGGCCTCCCACGGCACGTCTCCCCGCCCGGTGGAGACGAAGTCCCAGCCGCGCCGCGGGTCGCCCCACGGCAGGTGCGACCCCAGCCGGGTGTTACGCCCGGTGATCCGCAACTTCGTGTCCTTGCAGTCCACGTGGTAGATCCGGTCCTTGAAATCCCAGATCAGCGACACCGGGTCAATGTCCTGCCACATCATGTGGCTCGGATCCCAGTTGATCCCGAACGCCTCGCGGTGACCCACCGCCTCCAGCGCCCGCACGGTGGACCAGTAGTCGTAGGCGATCTCGGACGGGTGGATCTCGTGCGCGAACCGCACGCCGCATTCATCGAACACGTCCAGGATGGGGTTCCAGCGGTCGGCGAAGTCCCGGTAGCCCGCGTCGATCACATGGGCCGGCACCGGCGGGAACATCGCCACGTACTGCCAGATCGAGGACCCGGTGAACCCCACCACGGTCTTCACCCCGAGTCGCTGCGCCAGCCGCGCGGTGTGCATCATCTCCTCTGCCGCCCGCGTCCGCACGCCCTCCGGATCGCCGTCGCCCCAGACGCGCCCGCCGACGATCGCCTGGTGCCGGAAGTCGATCGGGTCGTCGCAGACCGCCTGGCCCTTCAGATGGTTGGAGATGGCCCACACCTTCAGTCCGTGGCGCTCCAGGATGCCCAGCCGGTCGGCGATGTAGTCGTCGTCGTCCCAGCGCCATGCGTCCAGATGGTCGCCGGACACCGCGATCTCCAGGCCGTCGTAGCCCCAGCCGGCGGCCAGTTCCGCCACCTGCTCGAAGGGCAGGTCCGCCCATTGGCCGGTGAACAGGGTGAAGTTACGAGGCATCGGTTGCTCCTGTCGCTGAAAGGTCGTGGCGGCTGCCGGGTCCGGCCAGAACGACGGCGGTGCCCCCCTGGGCGGCGCTGCGCACCATGGCGTCCAGCACCTTTTGCACCGCCAGGCCGTCCTCGAAACTCGGACTGGGTGCCGATCCGGCAACCACCGCGGCCAGGAAATCAGCGGCCTGGCTGGTGAACGTGTGGTCCCAGCCGAGCACGTGCCCGGGCGGCCACCAGGCCTGCAGGTACGGGTGCGACTGCTCGGTGACCAGGATCCTTGCCGCACCTGCAAGCCCCGGCGGGGCACCGGCGTCGTAATAGTGGAGCTCATTGAGCCGCTCCAGGTCGAAGCTGAGGTGCCCGCCCGATCCGTACACCTCGATCCGCAGCGCATTCTTGCGGCCGGTGGCCATCCGGGTGACCTCCAGGCTGGCCACCGCGCCGGAATCCAGCCGCAGCGTGGCCCACGCGGCGTCGTCCACCGTCACCGGTTCCGGCCCGTCCGGACCCTGCCGGGTGTCCACGAAGGTGTTGAGCGTTGCGGACACGGAGGTGACCCGCGCGCCGAGCAGGAAGTGGATCTGGTCCACCGCGTGCGAGGCCAGGTCGCCGAGCGCCCCGGAGCCGGCGGTCTCCCGGCGCAGCCGCCAGGTCATTGGCGCGGCATCGTCGGCCAGCCAGTCCTGCAGGTAGGCGATCCGCACCTGTCGCACGGTGCCGATCCTGCCCTCGGCGATCAGCTGCCGGGCCAGGGCCAGCGCCGGAACCCGCCGGTAGTTGAAGCCGACCATCGCGTGCACGCCGGCGGCGCGGGCGCTGCGGGCCGCGGCCGCCATCAGCTCCGCCTCCGCCACCGAGTTGGCCAGCGGTTTCTCCACGATCACGTGCTTGCCGGCCTCCAGCGCGGCGACGGCCAGCTCGGCATGCAAATGCCCCGGAGTGCAGATGTCCACGATCTGCACATCGTCGCGGGCCAGGACGGCACGCCAATCCGTGGAGCCCTCGGCCCAGCCGTACCGGGCGGCGTCCGCGGCCACGCCGTGCGGGTCCCGGCCGGCCAGGACCCGCTGGGCCACCGCGGGCCCGCCCGGATAGAAGGCGGAGACGTTGCGCCAGGCATTCGAGTGCGCCTTGCCCATGAAGGCGTGCCCCAGCACTGCCACGCCCAGCGGCGGCCCGTCCGGATTGGCGGTCATCGTCTTCTCCTTCGTGCTCGTCGGTCCGTACTGCGGCCCGATCTGTGCTGCGGCGGAACCTGCGGCGGTCCCAAGGCCAGCGCCGCCGGGGTTAGAGGCTCCGCAGGAACGCCAGCCCGTCCTCGGCCAGCCGGTCCTGGCTCGGTGCCAGCGGCCGCCAGATCGATGCGGCCGTGGCGATGGCGGCGTTGTCCGCGGTGAAGCTTTCGATGTTCAGCGGGCCGGCATAGCCCACGTCGTCCAGTGCCGTGACCAGCGCCGGCCAGTCGGTCTGGTCGCCACCCGGAGCTCCGCGGTCATTGCCGCAGACCTGCAGGTGGACCAAATGTTCCCCGGCGGCGCGGATGGCCGCGGAACTGGAACGTTCTTCGATGTTCAGGTGGTAGCTGTCCAGCGCCAGCCCCACGCCGTGCCCGAGCAGCGGTTCCAGCGCCTCGAGCGCCTGCTCCACGGTGTTGATCAGCGAGGTCTCGTACCGGTTAAGCGGCTCAATCCCCAGCACGACGCCGGCCGCTTCGGCTCGGGCGGCCAGCGGCGCCAGATTCACGCGCAGCTGGCGGTACGCCTCGGCCCGGTCCTCGGCGTCCATCCGCCAGACCCGGCCGGTGCTCGAGTAAAACGGGCCGCACACGGCCGGGGCGCCGAGGTCGCGCGCCAGGTCGATGCAGGCCGCCAGATAGTCCTGGGTAGCCTGCACCGACCCGGCGTCGGCCAGGACCAATTCGCGGCCCGGTGCCATGGCGCCCACCAGATAGGGTTCCAGGCCGGTGGCCGCGAGGGCGTCCCGGGCGGTGCCGGCGGTGAAGTCGCCGGGATTCTCCAGCGGCATTTCCACCGCGTCGAACCCCATCCCGGCGATCTTCGCCAGCAGCTGCGGCAGCACGGCGTCGGTCAGCGGGGACTGCCACACCCAGGTGTTGATCCCGATCGGCCGGTCCATTCGTGTACCTCCCTCACTTCCGCTGGTGCCGTGTGCCATCCGCCCGAACAGAGGTCCGGGCGTGAACAACGTGTCCGCCCGGCCCCCCACCGGACGGACACGCCTGCCTTACGGAATCTGGCGCTTCTGCCAGACCTCTGGGTAGCCCGGCAGGTCCTCGCCGCCGAACTTCGCGTAGTGGCCGTCCGGCATGCCCTCATTGCGCTTCAGCCAGTCGTCCAGTTCTTCGGCCGGGATCGGCTTTTGCGGCAGTACCCACTCGGCCGGAACCTCCTCGCCGGCGAAGATCTTCTGCACCGCCAGCAGCGGGGTGCGCCACTGGAAGTTGGAGTACACCGGAGCGATCGCGTCGATGCCGGTGTCCTTCCACTTGCGCAGGAAGCTCAGCTCGTCCTCGCCGGTCATCACCGGCAGGTCCTTGCCCGCGTCCTCGAACGCCTCGATCGCCGCCACCGCGCCGTCGCCGGCGTCCATCCAGATGCCCTGCACGTCGCCCTTGGCGAGTTCGTCGGAAATGATCTTCTTGATCTCGGTCGGATCCGCCCCGGTGAAGTAGTCAGTGGCCTCGATGCCCTTTTCTTCGAAGATCTTCTCCGCCGCGGCCCAGCGCTGTTCCAGCACGTCCACGCCGGGCAGGATGCGCAGCGCCACCACCTTGTCCCCGGACTGGAGCTTGCTGGTGAGGAAGTTCGCGCTGTCGATGCCCCAGGCGAATCCACCGATCGGGTGGATGAACGTGGTGGCGCAGTCGGTCTCCACACCGCGGTCGAATACGACCACGGGTTTACCCGTCTCGCAGGCCCGCTCGACCGCAGGCGTCAGCGCCGCCGTCGCATTCGGCGAGATGACAAACGCGTCGCAGTTGCCTTCACTGATGAAGTAGTCAATATCGGCAATCTGCGTATTCGAGTCGTCCTGCGCGTCGCGGGTCTCCATCTCGGAGATCACGCCTTCGTCCTGCAGCACCTTGAGCTGCTCGTTCATCGTGATCCAGCCGGTCTGCCGCCAAGGGTTGGAGATGGACGCGTTGGCGAAGCAGACCTTCTTGGCACCCTCGGCCGCGAAGTTCGCTGTGTCGGTCATGTCGCCGTCGATGTACTGCAGCCACGGCTGGTCCGGATCGCCCTGGAAATCGGCTGTGCGCTGTTCGAATTGTTCGTCATAGAGCGCCTGGCTGAACCACTCCTGAGCGGCCTCGGTGGTCTCCGCCGGAGCTGACGCGGCGGGGCTGCCGGTATCCTCCGTCACCGATGGATCGGTGGTGCACGCAGTCATGGCCAGTAGCGATGCGGTCGCTGTGAGCGCGACCGCGGTACTTAGACGTTTCCTCGTCATGTCAGTTCCCTCCCTTGTCGGTGCCCTCAGCGGGCTCTGGTGCCGCAGTGATGCGTTGTTGTTCGGAATGCGCGGCCGCAGAGCCCCCGCGGCGTTTGCGTTGCCAGGACTGCGCGGCGGCAGCCACGGCGACGATGATGATGACGCCCTGCACGGTGTTCCGCCAGGTGGACGCCACGCCCATGAAGTTCAGCAGCGTGAACAGCGCTTCCAGGGCGAAGGCGCCGGCTGCGGCCGAGAGCACCCAGCCTCGTCCGCCCCCCAGCACCACCCCTCCCAGTACGACGGCGGTGATCGCCGTGAACTCATAGCCGCGCCCCACCGACGGATGGACTCCGGCGTACCCGACCAGCAGGATTCCCGAGACGGTGGCTGCGAGGGAGGAGAGCATGAAGGCGCGGGTCCGCACCCACCAGACCCGCGCGCCCGTCAGCGCGGCGGCGACGTCGTTGTCTCCGACGGCCAGCAGTGTGCGGCCGTAGGGACGGCGCATCAGCCAGAAGGCGAGCACGGCCACCGCGGCCAGGATGATCACCGGGTAGGGGATGATCCCGAGTACCGGCACATCTTCGATGCCACCGCGGCCGATCTGCCGGAAGCTGTCCGCCGGGTTGCCCTGGGCGGCGCCGCCGGTCCAAAAGAGGACCAGACCCAGCAGGGCCAGCATCATGCCCAGCGTGACGATGAAACTGGGCACCCTCAGCAACGTGGTGACCAAGCCGTTGATCAGGCCGATCACCGCGCCGAGGACGAACATCAGCACCAGCACCGGGATGACCTTGGAGTCGTCGTCGCCGATCAGGTTGCCCGCCACGATTACTTGCATGGTGACGACCGACCCCATGGACAGGTCGAATTCGCCGGAAACGATCACGAAGTACTGCCCGATCGCTGCAATTGCAATCGGGGCGGTGCGTCCGACGAAGCGGATGAAAGATTCGGGCTCACCGAACGACGGGTTCTGGATGACGATGGCAACCAGCAGGGCGACCAGCAGTACGAAGACGCCGCCGCCGGGCGTCCGCAGGCCGCGGAGGAATCGTTCGCCGCGGCTGGCCCGGTTCTGCTGCAGGACGGCGCGGCCGGCTGCGGGGTCCAGGATGGTGCTCATGGCTGTATCTCCTGCTGGTGCCCGCCGTGCCCGAAGCGCGGGGGCCGGGTGACGATGGTGCGGCGGGCGTAGACGGCCACGGCGACCACGATTACCACGCCACGGACCACGTCCTTCATGAAGGGGTTGATCTGCAGCACGGACATGATGTTGTCCAGCATCGCGAAGATCAACACGCCGCCAAGTGTGCCGACGACCGAACCCTTGCCGCCGGCCAGCAGGGTTCCGCCCAGCACCACGGCGGCGATCGAAAGCAGGTCGTAGCCGCCTTGCGTGCCGACCGTTGGGCTGCCGACGCCCAGTCGGCTGGCCAGCAAGAGGCCCGCCATGCCAGCGAGAACGGAGCAGATAACGTGGGCGGTGATCACGGCGCCTGGCACGCGGACGCCGGACATCCGGGCCACATCCCGGTTGCCGCCCACCGCATAAATGTGGTGGCCGATCCGGGTGCGGTGCAGCATCAGCAGCACCAGCGCGGCGCAGGCCAGCATTATCAGTGTGGAGATCGGCACCGGCCCTAGCCCGGTGGCGCCGATCAGCCGGAACGAGAGCGGAGCCTGGCCGAAACTGCCCTTGTAATTGGTGGCCAGGTAGCCGCTGATAATCAGGCCCATGCCCAGCGTGGCAATGAAGCCGTGCACCTTGAGGCCGGCAACTATCAGGCCGTTAATCAGGCCGATCACAGCCGAGATCCCCAGAGCCAGGGCCACGGCGGCCGGCACGTTCCCGCTCTGGTTGGCCATGACGCCGGCACCGATCAGGCTGGCCAAGCTGGTCACATACGATACGGAAAGATCGAGGCTGCCGACCAGAATCACCAGGGTCTGGCCGATGGCGACGAAGCCCAGCACGCTGGTGCCGGTCAGGATGGCGGAGATGTTGCCCGGGCTGAAGAAGCTGCGGCCGGTGGTGGCCACCAGGATGCTGCCGGCGATCAGCACCAGCAGCGCCACCAGATAGACGATCTGGGTTGAGCTCAGCCTGGCGAAAAAAGCGCCGGCCTGTGCTGCTGGCTTGGCCCGCGTTGCAGAGCTGGTCGTCGTCATGCCGTTCCTCCGGTCGTGCTGCCATCTTCCGGAACGCGAGGCCAACCCTTGGGCTGGCCGCCGCTCGGGTGCCCATCGCCGTCGGGCTGGCCGCCGCCCGGGTGGGCCCCGCCGTCGGGCTGGGGGTCTGTGAGGTGGCCGCCCTCGGGCGTCCACCCGGGAACCCTGGCGCCGGTGGCGAGGCGCAGGATTTCTTCTTCGGTGGCACCGGCGGGGAGTTCCCCGGCGAGTTGGCCGTCGCGCATCACCAGGATCCGGTCGGACATGCCGATCACCTCCGGCAGTTCGCTGGAAACCATCAGCACGCCCTTGCCTTCGGCTGCAAGCTGGCGCATCAGCCGGTACACCGCCACCTTGGCGCCGACGTCGATGCCCCGGGTTGGTTCGTCCAGCAGCACTACGCGCGGTGAGACTGCCAGCCACTTGGCCAGCACGATCTTCTGCTGGTTGCCGCCGGAGAGGTACTGCACCTCCTGGTCCAGGTCCCGGGCGACCACCTCCAAGATGCTGAACGAACCGGCGACTTCGCGGCGCACGGTGGAGGTGCGGCCGGGGAATACGGCGCGGACCACGCCCAGCGCGTTGTCCAGCAGCGACTGGTTCAGGCTCAGGCCCTGCGCCTTGCGGTCCTCGGTGATCAGCGCGATGCCGTGCCGCACCGCTTGGCGCGGCGAGTGGGGACGGGCCGGCCGGCCGTCCAGCTGCATGGTGCCGCGGTTGAACGGTGCGGCGCCGAAGACCGCGTGCAGCAATTCAGTGCGGCCGGACCCTTGGAGTCCGGCGACTCCGACGATCTCGCCGGGCATCAGTTTCAGCCCGATGCCGTCCAGCTGGTCGTTGCCGGCGCCGTCCAGTTCCAGCAACGGGGTGGGGGCTGTGGCTTCGCCGGGAGTGGCCGCCGGGCCTTCGGCCGTCTGGCTCTCCGCCGCAGGCTCGGCCGGCAGCTTGTCCGGGAAGTAGGCGGAGATGGGCCGGCCCACCATCATCCGCACCAGTGACGCGTCGTCGAGTTCGGCGGCGGGTTTGGTATCCACGATCCGCCCGTCCTTGAGCACGGTAATGGTCTCGCAGAGGTCGAAGATTTCGCGCAGCCGGTGCGAGACGTAGAGGATTCCGGTGCCGCGTTCGGCCAGCCGTTGCACGATGCCGTACAACAGGTCGACTTCCGGGCCGGACAAGGCGGCGGTCGGCTCGTCCATGGAGATGATCCGGGCGTCGTAGCTGACCGCTTTGGCTATCTCCACAATCTGTTGCTCGGCCACCGACAGCGACCGAGCCAGTGAGGTGGGACGGATGAACCCGATGCCGAGGGAATCCAGCAGGTCCGCGGTGGCGGCGTTCATCTTCGCCCGGCTGACCAGCAGGCCTTTGCGGGGTTCGCGGCCCAGATAGATGTTCTCGGCCACCGTGCGGTCCGGCAGCAGGTTGAATTCCTGGAACACCGTGGAGAGGCCGGCTTCGTGTGCCTGGGTGGGGTGGCTGAACTGCACGCTCTGGCCGCGCAGCAGCACCGTTCCGGAATCGCGCTGGTAAACCCCTGCCAAGATCTTCATCAAGGTGGACTTGCCGGCGCCGTTTTCCCCCACGACGCCGTGCACCTCGCCCGGGTGCAGCGTCAGCGACGCATCCTGCAGCACCGGGTTCCCAAAGAAACTCTTCGTCAGCCCGCGCACTTCAAGCACAGGCTGATCCCGTTCCGGGCCGATTCCGGCCGCATGGTTGCTGACAATGCGCTCCACGCACCCTACTGTGGCACGCGTCACATACTTTTGTCGATAGTCCAACATAAGTTGTTGAGAGGTCTTTCTTAGTCTGCATAGAGACAAACGGAAGTGGTGCATGCTCTACTGAAAGTGTGTTGAAGTCCGACGTCGCCCCGCAGCGCCTGGCCGCGCAGCCGGCCGCAGGAGCCAGCGAGGTGTTCCAGCTGCTCCGTGATGGCCAGCCACGTACCCGCGCCGAACTGGCGCAGCTGACCGGCCTGGCCCGGTCCACGGTGACCGCCCGCGTGGACGCGCTGATGCGCGTGGGGCTGATCGCGCCCGTCGGCGGAGCGACGTCGACTGGCGGTAGGCCGCCGTCGTTGTTTGCACTCAATCCGGCCGCGCGGCTGGTGGTCGGAGCGGACCTCGGTGCCACGCACGCGCTGGTGGTCGTGGCTGACCTCTCCGGTGCGGTGCTGGCCGAAGAGCGCGCCGAACTGAGCATCGCCAGCGGCCCGGACAGCGTGCTGGGTTGGCTCTGCGACGCGGTGGCGCGGCTGCTGCAGGAAGCCGGCCGGAGCGCGGCGGACCTGGGCGCGATTGGCATCGGGCTGCCCGGGCCGGTCGAACATGACACGGGCCGGCCGATCAATCCGCCGATCATGCCCGGCTGGGACCGCGTGGACGTTCCCGGACTGGTGCAGCAACACTTCAAGGTGCCGGTGCTGGTGGACAACGACGTCAACATCATGGCGCTGGGCGAGCAGGCGATGGCCTGGCCGGAGACCGCCGACCTGATGCTGATCAAGGTGGCCACCGGGATTGGCGCCGGCATCATTTCTTCCGGCCAACTCCAGCGCGGCGCGCAGGGTACCGCCGGGGACCTGGGCCATGTGCGGGTGCCGCGCGGTGACGGCGTGGCCTGCCGCTGCGGGAACACCGGCTGTTTGGAGGCGCTGGCGGGCGGGCCGGCGCTGGCTGCAGCACTGTCGGCCGACGGGAAGAAGGCCAACAGCAGCCAGGACGTGATTGACCTGGTGCGCTCGGGCGACCTGCAGGCGATCCAGGCCGTGCGCCAGGCAGGCCGGGACATCGGCGACGTGCTGGCCACCTGCGTGAACCTGGTCAATCCGTCCGTGATCGTGGTCGGCGGCCGGCTGGCACAGGCCGGCGAGCACCTGCTGGCCGGCATTCGAGAAGTGGTCTACCGGCGCTCGCTGCCGCTGGCCACCGAGCACCTGCGGATTGCCCCGTCGGTGGCCGGGCAGCGCGCGGGCGTGCTGGGAGCCGTGTCGCTGGCGATCGGGCATGTGCTTTCGCCCGAGGCGATCGAGGCCGCGGCGTCAGCGTAACTGCTTCACTCCCGAGCGGTCTGAAGTTATCGTTTCGCAACCTGCTTGAGCTCCCACGTCTGCTATTCCGGGGCTAGCGTGAGACAAACGCTCATCCACTGACGGCAGGGGAGTCATGCGCACATTGGTCAAGGTGGCGGCCGGTGCCGTTGTAGTGCTGGCGCTGGCCGGCTGCGGCGGGCCGAAGGCAGGCGTCTCAGCCTTGGCGGAAACGTCCACTGCGGGCGACGAACTTCCAGTGCAAGTAGACCTTCCGCCGGAAGCGGACCCTGACAGCGCCCGCTTGTTGGTCGAGCGGGACGATTTCGCCTTCTACGTGACGCGTGCGACCCCGAACGGGTTCTGCGTCGCAATCGTCAACCGGCAGATCAACTCAGAGTGGGTGGCGGGCTGCTCCACCGAAGTGCCCCGTCAATTCATGCCGGGCGACCTGGGCCAGATTGAGGTCAGCGGTGCCGGCGGCGTCAGCGCCAGGCTGGCAGTCGACGGCTACGACGCGAGCAAGGACCTGGCCGACGGCTGGGAGCAGCTGCACCCGAACCTGCTGGTCCGCGGACTCTAGCCCAGCTGCTCGCTCAGGTAGCTCTCTAGCTGGTCGGCCAACTCTTTGGGGTGGCTGAGCGCAACGCAGTGGCAACCGGGGATTTCGTCCGGGACAATGCCCAGCCGCTCGGGCACGAGCCGGCGGAACAAATCGGCGGGGAAGAAGTGGTCGTCCTTGCACAGGATGAACTTCGTCGGCACATCCGGGTGGGCCTCCAGCGGCCAAGGCTCGGCCTGGGATGCTTCCGACTGGCCGCGCTCATAACTCAATGCCTCCTCGGCCAGCTCGCGCGGGACGCCGTTGTAGAAGCTGATGAACGGATCCGGGTTTCCGGTCAGCCCGCCGTCGGTGGCGGCCTGCTCCTTGGCTGCTTCGCCGTATCCGGTATTGCTCCACCAGTCCGCGGGCCGCTCACCGGGGGCCGGGACCATCGCCGCAAGGTAGACCAGCAGCTTGACCGGCAGCCGGGCGGCGATCAGCGGCGCGGTGAAGCCGCCAAACGACTGGCCGACAACCACCAGGTCCCGCCGGTCGCCGATCTCCCGGACTACGGCGTCTGCCGTCTCGTCCAGTCCCTTGGTTTCGTCCTCGCTGGGCAAATCGGGGGCGAGGACGTCATGCCCTCGGGCCCGCAGTTGGGCCTCCACCAAATGCCAATACCAACCGACGTCCCCGGCCCCGTGAATCAACACAAAGGTGGCCATTGTGTGCAAACCTCCCCTAGCTCGCGTGGCCCCGATTATGACAGGCGGGGGCCCCAATGGTCACTGGTACGGGTACGCAGGGTGTCCGGAAGCAACGAAACTCTGCGCCGGGCATCCCGGCGTCACCGATTCGCCAATGCCGCAGGAACAACCCCATAGACTGGGGATCATGACCCAGACTTTTGCGGCCGATCCAGCGGCCGACCGCGCCCGCCTGCTCGAACTGATCAAGGAACTGGCCGTGGTGCGCGGCAAAGTCACGCTGTCCAGCGGTGCCGAGGCCGATTACTACATCGACCTGCGCCGGGTCACCCTGCACCACGAAGCCTCCCGCTTGGTCGGCAGGGTCATGCTGGCCATGCTGGATGAGGCTGGCATCGAGTTCCAGTCGGCCGGCGGCCTGACGATGGGTGCCGACCCGGTGGGCACCGCGCTGATGCACGCCGCGGCAGACGCCGGCCGCGCAGTGGACGCTTTCGTGGTGCGCAAGGCGCAGAAGTCCTACGGAATGGGCCGCCAAGTTGAGGGACCCGACGTGAAGGATCGCTCCGTCGTCGTACTGGAAGACACCTCCACTACCGGCGGCTCCGCCCTGACCGCGGTGGAAGGCGTGCGCAACGCCGGCGGGCAGATCAAGGCGGTGGCCGTCATCGTGGACCGCGACACCGGCGCCAAGGAACGCATCGAGGCTGAAGCAGGCGTGCCGTATCTGTTCGCCTTCGGCAAGGACGAGCTGGGCCTGGACTAGCCGCGGCAGGTAAGCCCACCAAACTCATGGATGTACGCAGGAACAAGGCCGCCCGCCAGCTGCGCCTGGCCAGCGACCTGCACCGGGTCTCGCGGCGGTCGTTCCTGATCGGCGCGGCGTTCGGCCTCGGGACCGCCGCGGACCTGGCGGCCACCCGCGCCATCCAGGGTATGCGCAACGAAGCGCAGATCCTCACGCTGGCGGACGAGGGCGCGGACCGGCGCTTCCCGCGCTCCAGTTGGGTAGTGTTCCCGGGGTACAAGACCAGCTGGGAGGAGGGGCTGTGGATCCTGAACTCGCTGCGCACCGGCTTTGCGGAGCGCGGCCGGCTGGCGGTGGCGGGCTACTCGAACCGCGGACTGGATCTGGCCGAGCTGACCGAGGTGCTGCAAAAACACATCCAGGACAACAACCTGCAGAAGCTCTACTTCTACGGGCACAGCTTCGGCGGCATGGTGGCGGTGGAGGTGACCGCCCGGCTGCGGGCCAAGGGCTTCCCGGTGGAGCTGATCCTTATGGACTCGTCCCCGTACAGCCGCTTCGACGTGCTGGACAAGACCATGTTCGAAGGCGTGGTGTTCCTGTACGAGGCCGGCTACCGGGTCCCGAGTTATCTGCGCGGGGGATATGAGCTGGGTGAGCGGATTGTGCACAAGAACGAACGCAGCTGGCGGCAGATCGTGGAGCAGACCATGGAGCAGTTGTCCCCGCTGGCCGTCTCCAGCACGCTGATCCAGTCGCAGTCCTCGTACATCTATCACTTCGACGCGCACCGCTTCAGCCACAGCATCGGCGAGACTAAGATGGCGTGGATGGGGAATCCGGGCGATCAGACGATCAACTACACCACCGCCCGGCGCAGCTGGCTGGTGAACTACGAGGCGAACTTCCTGACCAACAACCTGGTGACCGAAGGCGCCCGGCCGGCCCACGCCAGTCCGCAGTGGAACTCGGCGATCTACGTGCCGATCATCCAGCAGGTGGAGGACGAGTTCTTCCCGCTGCCGGTGGCTGGCATGAAGGCGCAGTTCTTCTAGCCTGTCGGCTGTCGCCCAGGTTCGGGCCGCCGCCTATACGAGCTGAATCAGGTCTGCCACCGAGTCGACCGTTTGGTTGGGCCGGAAGGGGAAGCGGGCCACGTCGTCGGGCTGGGTGATGCCGGTGTAGACCAGCACCGTGTGCAGCCCGGCCTCCATGCCGGCGACGATGTCCGTGTCCATCCGGTCGCCGATCATCGCCGTGGTCTCGGAGTGGGCATCGATCTGGTTCATGGCCGAGCGGAACATCATCGGATTGGGTTTGCCCACGATGTACGGCTGACGGTTGGTGGCCTTGCTGATCAGCGCCGCGATCGCTCCGGTCGCCGGCAGCACACCCTCGGTGGACGGGCCGGTTGCATCCGGGTTGGTGGCAATGAAGCGCGAGCCGGCCAGGATCAGCCGGATGGCCTTGGTGATCGCCTCGAAGGAGTACGTGCGCGTTTCGCCCAGCACCACGTACTGCGGGTCCCGGTCGGTCAGGATGAAGCCGGCCTCGTGCAGAGCCGTGGTCAGTCCGGCCTCGCCGATCACGTACGCGCGGCCGTGCCCCTCCGACGCGGGCGTCTGGTTGCGCAGGAACTGGGCGGTGGCCAGCGCCGACGTCCAGATGTTCTCTTCGGGCACCTCCAGCCCGGCCTGATGCAGCCGTGCGGCCATATCCCGCGGCGTGTAAATGGAGTTGTTGGTCAGCACCAGGAACCGCTTGGAGGTGTCTACCCAGCGCTGAATCAGCTCGGCCGCACCGGGGATGGCGGTGCTCTCGTGGACCAGCACGCCGTCCATGTCGGTGAGCCAGCATTCGATGTCGGCCGGCGTGCGGGTCTTCTGCAGGTGCATGGTTCCCTTTCTGCGGTGCGTTCGGCCCCAGTCTGTCACCTAGGCTTGTGGGGTGGAAGAAAACGCAGTCCAAACCCAGGCGGACCGTATGGAAGCCGCCCCCGACGAAGCCAGCCCCGACGCTGCCGGAACCGGCGTCCCGGAGGCAAGCATCGGCGTCGGGCCTTGGGAAGGGACCTTGCCGGAGGGCGACCACTGGGACCCGCAACTGCTGGCCGACGGCGACCGCCGCAACGTGACGGACCAGTACCGCTACTGGAAGCACGACGCGATCGTCGCGGACCTGGACTCCCGCCGGCACAATTTCCACGTGGCCATCGAGAACTGGCAGCACGACCTGAACATCGGCTCCGTGGTGCGCTGCGCCAATGCCTTCCTGGCCAAGGAAGTGCACATCATCGGACGACGGCGGTGGAACCGGCGCGGGGCGATGGTCACCGACCGCTACCAACACGTCCGGCACCACCCCACGGTGGAGGACTTCGTGGCCTGGGCGCAGGGCGAGGGGCTGCGGATCATCGGGATTGATAATTTCCCCGACTCGGTGCCGCTGGAGACCTACGACCTGCCGGAAAACGCCGTGCTGGTGTTCGGGCAGGAAGGGCCCGGGCTGACGCCGGAGGTCCACGCGGCCGCCGACGCCACGTTGTCGATCGCTCAGTTTGGCTCCACCCGCTCGATCAACGCCTCCGCCGCCGCGGCCATCGCCATGCACGCGTGGATCCGTCGCCACGTGTTTGCACAGCCAGTGGGGGCGGCCGGTCCGTAGGCATGGACGCGGACGCGGGGGCGGGTGCGCGGGGCTAAGGGCAGATCCCGAAATTAGCCGTAAGCCCCCGCGTCAGCTGTCCAGATTCAGCAGGAATTGTCCATGTCTTGGCTGTCCACAGGCCTCTGACCTGCGGCGATGCAAACGGCCCCGCCAAAACGTGGACACCGGGAGCTTGGCCGGGGGCCGAGAGAGCCGTTGGGCGCGCGGGCGCCGCGGTCAGCCGAGTAGGTCCAGCAGCGCTCCCGCGCCGACTGCCCGGGCGCCGAGGCCCTCCACCCGTTCGCGCAGGCCGCGGTCCGACGTCACCACGGTCACCGGCGCCTCGGGGTCGGCGCCGAACGCCTTCTCCACCTGGGCCACGATCGCGTCGTCGCCCGATCCCGCCGCGTGCACCACCTCCAGTTGCACACCGCGGCGGTGCGCCGCGGAGGTCTGGCCTGCACCGCCGTCGTCGCTCGGGGAGGCCGGATGCGAGGTGGCGCCATCCGGGGAAGGGGGCGCCCCGCCGTCGTACTCGTGGCGACCTTCCGCGGCGGCATCCTTCGCGGCGCCTTCCAGCACGACGACGGTGCGCGGCCACACGGTGCCGGCGGGCACCGCCAGCAGGTCGGCCGGAAACCCCGGTTCCAGCGCGGCGCGCAGCGAGGCCAGCAGGCGGCGGGCGGCACCGGCGCGGTCCTTCCACCAGCCGTCAGGCCGGGAGCCCACCACGTTCGCGGCGTCGATGACCAGCAGCGCCGGGTGTTCCAGCAAGGTGCGCAGCCGCGGCCAGGCCTCGCCGAAGTGCGGATGCAGCGGCAGATTGTCCACCTCATCTAGCGGCACCCAGGCCAGGGCAAGGCTCTCGGCGTCGGTAATGGCCGGTTCGAACGGCCGCACGGTCCTGGCGGCTGCGGTGGTGTAGGACCAAAAGCCCAGGTCCAGTACCGAGGTGAACAGCGGCGCCAGTGCGTCGACCGGGACGTCGGCCTCCTCGTTCGCCTCGCGCAGTGCGGCGTCGACTGCCAGTTCATCTTGATGGCGAGCGCCGCCCGGGATTCCCCAAGTGCCGCCGAAGTGGCTCCACTGGGCCCGGTGCTGGAGCAGGATGCCGCGCTCGCGGTCCACCGCCAGCAGCCCGGCCGAGCCGAACCGGCCCCACATCCGGGTGCCGTCCGGTCCTTCCACCCAAGCGTCGCCGGGATCGCGCGGACCGTGGAACGGCGGCGGGAATTCAGTCATGGTTCCAGCTTGCCACGGCAGGCCACGCCGCGGGGTAGTGCCTTGCGGCGGTGCCACGGGACACCGGCTCCTCCGGGCGCCCGCGGCCGGCGACGGCAAGTGAAAAGCGAGGCCGCGGATGTAACCCGGCTTCACACACGCCTGATCGGATCCGGTTGGTGGCGGCCGCCCCGGGGTCTCTCGAAACTGCGGGGCGGACGGACGCGAAGCTGCTCCCCGGGCGCGACTCGATAGGATGGGCCCAGAGGCAACGCCTTCGAATCCGTATCGCTAGCCAAGGAGTCAGCATGCCCGTTGCAACCCCTGAGATCTATGCCGACATGATTGACCGCGCCAAAGCGGGCGGCTTCGCCTACCCGGCGATCAACGTCACCTCCTCGCAGACCCTCAATGCAGCCCTGCAGGGCTTTGCCGACGCCGGATCCGACGGCATCATCCAGGTTTCCACCGGCGGCGCCGCGTACTGGTCCGGCTCCGGCGTCAAGGACATGGTTGCCGGTTCGCTGGGCTTCGCCGCGTTCGCCCGCGAGGTGGCCAAGAAGTACCCGGTCAACGTGGCACTGCACACCGACCACTGCCCGAAGGACAAGCTGGACAGCTTTGTGCTGCCGCTGCTGGCGGAGTCCGAGGCGGCCGTGAAGCGCGGCGAAGACCCGATCTTCCAGTCGCACATGTGGGACGGCTCGGCCGAGACGCTTGAAGAGAACCTGAAGGTGGCCGAGGACCTGCTGGCCCGCACCGCCGCGGCCAAGATCATCCTGGAAGTGGAGATCGGCACCGTGGGCGGCGAGGAAGACGGCGTCGAAAACGAGATCAACGAGAAGCTCTACACCACCGTGGACGACGGACTGAAGACCATCGAGGCGCTGGGCGCCGGGGAGAAGGGCCGCTACATCACCGCCCTGACCTTCGGCAACGTGCACGGCGTGTACAAGCCCGGCGGCGTGAAGCTGCGCCCGGAGCTGCTCAAGCAGATCCAGGCCGAGGTCGGCGCGAAGATCGGCAAGGCCAACCCGTTCGACCTGGTCTTCCACGGCGGTTCCGGCTCGTCCGAGCAGGAGATCGCCGACGCCGTCTCCTACGGCGTGATCAAGATGAACGTGGACACGGACACCCAGTACGCCTTCACCCGCCCGGTGGCCGGCCACATGTTTGCTAATTACGACGGCGTACTGAAGGTTGACGGCGAGGTGGGCAACAAGAAGGCCTACGACCCGCGTGTTTGGGGTGCGGCCGCCGAGAAGTCCATGGCAGCCCGCGTGGTGGAAGCCGCCCAGCGCCTTGGCTCTGCCGGAAAGTCGGTGAAGTAAATGACCGAGCCCTTCCGCACAAACCTGTTGGGCCCGGAGCCGACCTACCTGCCGGAAGAGACCGACGTCCTGGCCCGCCTGGATGCCGGCGACGAAGCGGTGGATCTGGCCGCGAAGTTTCCGTCCTCCTCACTGGTGTGGGCGATCCTGGCCGATGAAGCGTACGCCGAGGGCCGGACCGTCGAGTCCTACGCCTACGCCCGGGTGGGATACCATCGCGGCCTGGACTCGCTGCGCCGCGCCGGGTGGCGCGGGGCGGGCCCGATTCCCTGGAAACACGAACCGAACCGCGGCTTCCTGCGCGCCCTCTACGCCCTGGGCCGGGCCGCTGGGGCCATCGGCGAGGCCGAAGAGGTGGACCGGATCGGCAAATTCCTCGCCGACTCCGACCCGAACGCCAAGGCGGCCATCGAAGGCGCCTGACGTCTAACTCGGTTGGGTTGAAAACGGGAGTTGGCCGTGAGCCAGCTCCCGTTTTCTAGCCACCGGATGCTTCTGGCTTACGGGCTGCTTCAGTGGCGGCACGCGAGGCGGCTATTCCTCGCCCCGATCCGCAGCATCAGGTGATTCCGGGCGGGTGCCGACATCGCCCGGTGGTCCCGGGCGGAAGGCCGTTCCGGACTCCGGCGCGTAGGCGTACCAGCGGCCTGCCGCGCCGGAGGCCTCGTCCTCGGCCTTCATCCGTGCCGGTTGCTCCCGGTCATCGCGCATGTCCGCGGCCCGCTGGCCGAAGGCTGCGGTTGCGGCCGGAGAACCGGGGCCCTTGCCTCTGAACCGGCGAACGCCTGCGCCGTTCTCGTAGGACCGGAACTCCACCTCGAAGTCTTCGCCTAGCTCCCGGGCAACCTGCTGTGCAAGCCGAACACCGTTTTTGGTGAACTGGGCAGCCAGTTCCGGGGTCCGCCATTCCAAGTCGACGAGGGCATCATTGTAGCCCTGTTCCCAGCGTTCGAGGCCTCGAATCAGCCGCTCGCTGAGGCCGCACTCCGCGTAGTCGACAGGCCCGCCCAACCACAGCACCGTGGCTGCATAATCCGGGAACATCCGTACAACGGGAACCTCGTCCTCGGCCCATTCCATGCGGGGAATTTACCACTGAATCGGTGTGAGGAGACCGGCGCCTGGTCGTGTCTGGGCCTTTCGCGGCGATGCGTTGTTGGGCATGATGCAGAGATGGAAGCAGACACCTGGAGCGCAGCCACCGCAGCGATCGTCGGGGCCGAAGCGTGAGCAGATCCGAGACCATCGAGCAGTATCTCAGCCGCCTCGGGTCGAACGATCCGACGCCGGGTGCCGGCGCGGTCGGGGCGATTCATGCAGCACAGGCAGCGGCGCTGATCGGGATGGTTGCCAACTTCTCCAAGCCACCGGAAGCAAGCGCCGAAGGTGGTTCGGTAGCTGCGGCCGAGCATGGCCGTTCCGGAACTACGGAAACGGACCTCGAAAGCATCCTGTCCGAGGCTGACGAGCTGATGCGGACCGCACTGCAAGAGGCGGAATCCGACGAAGAGAAGTTCCAGCGTGTGGTCGATTGCTACAAGCTTCCGTCCGGATCCGACGAGGAGCGGGCCAAGCGCAGCGCGGCGATCCGCGAGGCACTCGTCGAAGC
This sequence comes from Arthrobacter sulfonylureivorans, assembly GCF_022637435.1. Lineage (NCBI taxonomy): Bacteria > Bacillati > Actinomycetota > Actinomycetes > Micrococcales > Micrococcaceae > Arthrobacter > Arthrobacter sulfonylureivorans. Next base: position 6,116 of record NZ_CP093326.1, on the reverse strand, counting down.
GACGCTTCCGGCGAGGGCCCAACTGGACCTGGCCACCGCCGTCGTCCGTTTGGGTGAGGAACTGCTGGACGTCTGCAAATCCGACCTTCTCAGCGACATCGCAGTGGCGGCCGAGGCGGCCCGCGCCGCCGCGGCCACCGCGCGCATCACGGTGGAAGCCAACTTGGCGTCGATCGCGGAGGACTCCCTGCAGGAATCTCTTCGGGAACACACGCAGAAAGCGGACCGGGTGGTGCGCAGGGCGGAGGAGCTTTCTGCGCTGGTCCGGCAGCGTCTGCTCAGGTAGTCGCGGCTAAGCCTTCGTGCTGGCGATCTGAATCAGGTTGCCGCAGGTGTCGTCGAGGACGGCGGTGATGACCGGTCCCATGTCGGCGGGCTTCTGAACGAATTCCACACCCAGCGCGGTCAGGCGCTCGTACTCGGCCCGCACGTCCTCCACACCGAAGCTGTTGAACGGGATGCCGTCCGCGACTAAGGCTTCCTTGAACGGCTTCACCGCCGGATGGCCGGACGGCTCCAGGAGCAGTTCCACCCCGTCGGGGGCCTCCGGCGACACAACCGTCAGCCAGCGGTCGGCGCCAAGCGGCACGTCATTCTTGAGCTGGAAGCCCAGCTTGCTGGTATAGAACTCGAGCGCCTTCTGCTGGTCGTCGACGAAAATGCTTGTGGTGGTGACAATCATGGTTCTTCCTTAGTGGTGGTGGGCTGTGGGAAACGCGTGAGCCATTCCCGCGCGGCGGACAGCGGGGCAGGGTCCAGATGGTGCACGGTGGTGCGCCCCCGACTGCTGGCCGTCACCAAACCGGCCTCGCGCAGAATGGCCAGATGCTTGGTGACAGCCTGGCGGGATATCTCCAGATGGTGCTTGTTGATCAAGCCCACGGTCAGCTGGAACAGCGTCTGGTCGTTGTTTGCGGCCAGCTCCTCCAACAGGATCCGCCGAGTCGGATGACCGAGGGCTTCGAAAACTGCGTCCATACCTCCACAATACGCAACCCATAGGTTGCCAGTCCAGTGGCCGTCCGCGTGCTTCGCAAGCCAGAGCCGGCGAACAGTCCAGCCCACGGCCGGAAAGCCAGGCCGGCGATCGCCCGGGCCTTCCCCAGCAGCGATTGGGAAGGGATGATGCAGATATGGGTGCGAACACTGCGTTCACGGTCACCGAGCAGGTCTACGTCCCGCCGGCACGGGCGTGGGCTCTGTTGACTGACTGGGCTGCCGCGCCGGCCTGGATGCCGGGGGTGAGCGAGATGCACGCCGAAGGCCCCTTGATCGCTGGCCAAACCATCGACTTTCACGCCCAGGGGCATGATCGCAGCTGTACGGTGAGCGAACTCGACGTCGGACGCAGCATCACCATCGCCTCGTCACAGGGGGACGTGCAGGCGTACTACCGCTACGAGCTCGACGGCGACGGCGGCGCCACCCGCCTGACGCTCACGGCCGACGTGGTCATCAGCGAGGAACTGGCCGGCATGGCGGACCAGATCCGGGCGGCGATGGCCGAGGCGGACTCCGGTCAGCTGAGCGATTTCAAACGCTTCGCGGAGGCCGCGCCCTGATCCGGCGCTGCCGTCGACCCCGCCCCAAGCTCAGTAGAATCGACTGCTGGGACCGTTTGAAAGGACTGTGTTGGCCAAGCTCTACTTCCGCTACGGGGCGATGAACTCCGGCAAATCCACCGGGCTGCTCCAGGTTGCGTTTAACTATGAGGAGCGCGGGCAGCGCGTGCTGCTGGCCAAGCCGAACCTGGACACCAAAGGGGACAGCAAGATCGTCTCCCGGCTGGGCATGGCCCGGGACGTGGACTTCATGATCCCGCCCGGCGAATCGGTGCGCGAACACTTCGGCCGGGTGGCCGCCGGCGAAGATCCGGACGCCCTGCTGGAGCGGGTGGACGTCCAGCCGGTGGCATGCCTGCTGGTGGACGAGGCCCAGTTCCTGGAGCCGGAGCAGGTGGACGACCTGTTCCGCATTGCGGTGATGGACAACGTCCCGGTGCTGGCTTACGGAATCCGGACCGACTTCCGCACCCAGGCCTTTCCCGGCGCTCGCCGGCTGCTGGAAATCGCTCACACGCTGGAAGAGCTTAAGACCATCTGCCGCTGCGGCCGCAAGGCGGTGTTCAACACCCGCCGGGTGGGTGGGGAGATTGTTTTCGACGGCGAGCAGGTCGCCATCGACGGCGAGGACGTCTGGTACGAATCGCTCTGCGGGACCTGCTACTTGGAGGCCTCCGGCGGCAAGCTATAGGTCTGAGGCGGGCCCAGCCGTTCTGCCAGCCCCAGCGCGTTGAACGGCGCGTGGACCTTGGCATCGTTGTCGAAGTACAGGTAGGCGTCCCGGCCCGCGCCGTCAGGACAGCCGGAGCCGGAGAGCCAGCCGCTGACCGCCGTGGCCAGCCGGTCCAGATCCGAGTCCGGATAGCCGCCGGCATAGAGCTCGTCCTTGCCGTGCAACCTGACGTAGATGAAGTCCGCGGTAATCTCGTGCAGCATCGGCCACTTTCCGGCGCTGTCCGCGAGCACCAAGGCTGCGTTGTGCCGGCGCAGTTGGTCGTAGAACTCCTCAGCGATGAACGTGGTGCTGCGGATTTCGACGGCGTGGCGCAGCGGGCGGTCGGCGCCGTCGTCGGGAATCCAGGTCCGGTCCTTCATCAGGTCGGTGTGTTCGGCGGCCAGCGCAGCGGCCGTCTGCGTGCTCCGGGGCAGTTGGGCCAGGAACTTCTCCATCACGCCGGCGTCGTAGGTGGCTCGTTCCGGCAACTGCCACAGGAACGGGCCGAGTTTGTCGCCGAGCCCCAGCACGCCGCTGGCATAGAAGTTCGCCAGCGCCTCGTGGACGTCCTTCAGCCCCTTGAGATGCGTGATGTAGCGCCCGCCCTTGACCGAAAAGACGAAACCCGGCGGAGTTTCCTCGCGCCATCGGCGGAAGCTCGACGGCCGCTGGAGCGAGTAGAAGGTGCCGTTGATTTCCACCGAGTTCAGGTGGCCGGAGGCATACTCGAGTTCGCGGTGCTGCGGAAGGCTCTTGGGGTAGAAAGTGCCTCGCCACCGCGGATACCGCCAGCCGGAAATGCCGATCCGGGCCATCGGTTGAGAGACGGCCATGTTCGGCAGGCTACCCCGCCGCGCCGCCGCAGACCAGTGCGGACGGCCGTGGAATCTGCCGCTCCGGCGGCCGGTCGACGATCGAGTGGAGAGAAGTGGCTGGAAAAGCACAGGATTTACAGCACCTTTTCTCCACTCGATGGTGGCGGACCGACTACACGCTGCATCTGCGCAGCGGGGAGCAACGCTGAGGCGTTTCCGGGCAACAGTTTCGCGGCAACCCTCGCGGCCGGTCCCCGCTGCCCACACCCCGCCGCTCCACCCCGCGGGCACCGATTCCGGGCGGCGCAGGCCCATCCGCTAAACTTGGTGGGTAAGAGCCCCAAATACTCCGCGTGGAGTACGGGGCGTTCTCATGCGCGGCAGCGGCTCCTTCTTGTACAGACTGTCCGGGGCTTCCGCCGCATCGAATGGGGGAGGATCCCATGCCAGCAATTGTGATCGTCGGAGCTCAGTGGGGCGACGAAGGAAAAGGCAAGGCAACCGACCTGCTCGGCGGCCGCGTGGATTACGTGGTCAAGCCGAACGGCGGCAATAACGCGGGCCACACCGTCGTCGTCGGTGGGGAGAAGTACGAGCTCAAGCTGCTGCCGGCCGGCATCCTGTCCCCCAACGCCACCCCGATTATCGGCAACGGCTGCGTGGTCAACCTGGAAGCCCTCTTCGAGGAGATCGACGGACTCGAAGCCCGCGGCGCCGACACCTCGCGGCTGCGCGTCTCCGCCAACGCCCACTTGGTTGCACCGTTCCACCAGACCATGGACAAGGTGACCGAGCGCTTCCTGGGCAAGCGGGCCATCGGCACCACCGGCCGCGGCATCGGCCCCGCCTACATGGACAAGGTGGCACGGCTGGGCATCCGCGTGCAGGACGTCTTCGACGAATCGATCCTGCGCCAGAAGGTCGAGGGTTCGCTGCGGCAGAAGAACGAACTGCTGGTCAAGGTCTACAACCGCCGCGACGTCCACGTGGAGGAAGTGGTGGAGTACTTCCTGTCCTTCGCCGAGCGGCTGCGCCCCATGGTCATCGACTCCACGCTGGTGCTGAACCAGGCGCTGGACGAGGGCAAGGTAGTGCTGATGGAGGGCGGCCAGGCCACCTTCCTGGACGTGGACCACGGCACCTACCCATTCGTCACCTCCTCCAACCCGACCGCCGGCGGCGCGTCCGTGGGCTCGGGCATTGGCCCCACCCGGATCAACCGCGCCGTGGGCATCATCAAGGCCTACACCACCCGCGTGGGCGCCGGACCGTTCCCCACCGAACTGTTCGACGACATGGGCGAATACCTGCAGAAGAAGGGCGGCGAGTTCGGCGTGAACACCGGCCGGCCGCGCCGCTGCGGCTGGTACGACGCCGTGCTGGCCCGCCATGCCTCCCGGGTCAACGGATTCACCGACTACTTCGTGACGAAGCTGGACGTGCTCACCGGCATCGAGCAGATCCCGGTCTGCGTGGCTTACGACGTGGACGGAGTCCGGCATGACGAAATGCCGATGACCCAGACCGAGTTCCACCACGCCAAGCCGATCTTCGAGTACTTCGACGGCTGGACCGAGGACATCACCGGCGCCAAGACGCTGGAGGACTTGCCGACGAACGCACGCAACTACGTGCTGGCGCTGGAGAAGATGTCCGGCACCCGGTTCTCCGCCATCGGCGTCGGCCCGGACCGCGACCAGACCATCGTGATCCGGGACCTGATCTCGGAGTAAAGCACAGCAGACAACGACGGCGGGGCGCGGTCTGGCTCCGCATGCCACCTGCCGTTCGGGTGGCGCAGCGACCGCCGGATTGCAATAAAGGGCGCGGACAGCGATGTCCGCGCCCTTTGCCGTCGGGACCGCTGCTGTGCCGGACGTCCGGTTCGGGGTTTGCGGACACTGCCTCGGGCCGGAAGGGGAGCGTCCGCTCGCAGTTCCACTTGGGGGTGGTGGCGTCGGTGTATGGTCGCCGCATATGTGCGTGCCATACGGCGTGGAAAGGGTGGGCCTAGCGATGATCATCGTAGAGCGGGGAGACGTGCTGGGCGAGGAATACCGTCGCCGCATCACCGAGGTCTATGTACGTAGCTTCGCGGAGGACTTTGTCGCGTTCTCGCGCGACACCGGCAAGTTGGCCGACGCGTTCGAGCACATGCTGTTGCTCGAACGGTTCTACATCGCGTTGGTGGACGGGGAACCGGCCGGCCTCGCCTCGCTCACCGAGGGTGACCAGACGCTGTTCGCGCCGCGATTGCGGGAGATTCGGCGGCACCTCGGGTTGGTGCGCGGGTTGCTCGGCTACGTGGTGATCCGCAAATGGTTCATGGGCGCCTCCGCCACCGCCCGGCCCGGGCTCGCCGAGATCGGGTTCGTCGCCACGGAGCCGGCCTATCAGGGGCGAGGCGTTGCGACCGCGTTGTTGCATCACCTGCTGGCGCTGCCCGGGTATAGCGAGTACGTACTCGAGGACATCAAGGACACCAACGCACCCGCCCTCGGCCTCTACGCCAAACTCGGTTTCACGGTGTACAAGCGTCGGAGCGTGCGCTTCGCCCGCCGCGTCGGCTTCACCGAGCTCGTGTCGATGAAGCTCGTGCAGGACTATTCGGCGCAGCCTGCAGAGGGCGGGTTGCCAGGACTCGTCTGACGGGTCCCCTCCGGAGGACTCCGCCGGCGCGTACGGAGTGTTGCTCGTGCCCTCATCGAAGCCCACTTCCACGGACGGTGAGAACGGCGTCTTGAGAAGGTGACCTCAGTGGAGGTCAAGGCATTCGAGAGAGACGCCGTCGATGGGGGCCTAAGGAACCGAGCCGCCCGGACTCAACCCTCCCTTTGACGTCCCTGGCAGCTGGACCCGTACCGGTGTGCTTGGTCGGCCGTGGCTGGGCTTGTGCCGCGGCTGCCGTTGGGTGCGGTGACTCGTTGTTGCGGGGTTTTTGGGCCCGGCGGCCGGGTGGTCTGGGGGGTGTTTGCGCCGGTGGTGGGGGCGATTTGCGGGGATGCGGGGAGGGGTGTATTGTTT